>CAWEEH010000003.1:0-1805537 GCA_963808105.1 uncultured Thermoleophilaceae bacterium
GAGCGCCACCGCGTTGTGTTCGAGGGTCGCGCCGGGCATGCCGGCTCCACGCCGATGGACCGGCGCGCCGACGCCGCAGTCGCGGCCGCGCGCACGATCACCGGCCTACAGGAGATTGCCGTGCGCCACGGCGGGGTCTGCACTGCGGGGCGGCTCGATCTGTCACCGGGGATCGTGACCGCCGTCCCGGGGCGGGCGGAGCTGCTGGTCGATCAGCGCGCGCTCGACCCCTCGGTCATGGCGGACATGTTCGCGGGCGCGCGTCAGCTGTGGTCGGCGGCCGCCGCCGACGAGGGCTGCACGGTCGCCGCTGAGCCGATCTTCTCGATCGAGCCGGTGCCGTTTCACGACGGGCTGGTGGAGGCGGCCGCCGAGGCGTGTCAGGCGGCCTGCGGGTCGGACCGTCGCCTGCCCTCGGGCGCCCTGCACGACGCTTCGGAGCTGGCGCGAATCGTTCCGACGGCCATGATCTTCAGCTCCTCCCGGGAGGGCGTGAGCCACGCCCCGGGTGAGGACACCAGCGAGGCCGATCTCGCTCTGGCGATCGAGGCGTTCGGCCTGCTGGCCGAGCGCGTGATCGCCGACGGGGTTCCGTAAACAGATCGTCACGCGGTCGCGCCGGAGGATTCACTCAGCGCGGTCGGCCGTCACACCTGGATACCTAGCTTCGGACGCGTGCCCGAGCGCTCGAAGTGGACCGCGATCGCCTGGGCGGCCGTGGCGGCCGCCGTCGCCTTCGCGGTGATTCGCGGCCTGGGCGGCGACGCCGGGGGCGCACCGCCGCCGGTGCGCGTCGAGGAGGGAGGCGGGGACCCGGCGCGCAAGCACGAGGAGGCCGGCCTGTACGTGCACGTGGCGGGCGCGGTCAGGCGCCCCGGGCTGTACCGGATACCCGAGGGGTCGCGGGTGGCCGTGGCGCTTGCCCGTGCGGGCGGCCCCACGCGCGCAGCGGAGGTGGCCGCGGTCAACCTGGCGGCGCCGGTGGAGGACGGGCAGCAGGTCATGGTGCCGCGGCGCGGTCCCGCCGGCGCGCCGGCACCCGCGGCGGGTGGCGCCGGCGTGGCCGCCGCGCCGGGAGCGAAGCTCAGCCTCGCCGCGGCTACGGCCGAACAGCTCGACGAGCTCGACGGCATCGGGCCCACGCTCGCCGAGCGGATCATCGAGTTCCGCGACGAGCACGGCGGTTTTCGCTCGATCGATCAGCTGCGCGAGGTCGAGGGGATAGGGGAGAAGCGCTTCGAGGCATTAAAGGAGGCGCTGCGGCCGTGAGCGCCGCCGAGCGGTGGTGGCGCCACGCCGCGCTGGCGGCGCTCGCCGCGGGCCTGGCGCTGTCCGAGGCTCCGGTGGAGCTCGCCGCGTCGGCTGGCGCCGCCGGGGCGGCTGCACTCGCGGCCACCGGCGCTCCGCGTGTCGCCGCGGTGTGCCTCGGCTGCCTTCTTGCCGGCATGACGCTCGGCGGCGCCAGGCTCGCCGCCATCGACGCGCCGGGTGAGCGGCTGGCGCCCGGTCAACGCGTCGCGGGCCGGGCGCACCTGCTCTCACCACCACGCGCGGGACCGTTCGGCACCACCGCCGAGATCCGTTTCGTGTCTTCCGGTCGGGCGCGCGGGGCGAGGCTCGCCGCCCGCTTCCCGCCCCACGCACGGCTACCGGCACACGCCGGGCCGGGAGCCGAGCTCGTCGTCGCGGGCATTGTGCGCCGACCGCCCTCCCGCAGCCGATCGGGGTTCGACGTCGGCGCCTATCACCGCCGCCGCGGCATCGCGGCTGAGCTGAACGTCTCTACCGTGCGCGCCACCGGTCGGCGTCGCGGCGGCGTCGCCGGGCTGATCGACGCGGCCCGCCGGCGTGCGGAGCGGGGCCTGGCGAGCGGGCTGTCACCTCCAGCGGCCGCGCTCGTGCGCGGAATGGTTCTCGGCCAGGACGAGCGGATCGATCCGGCGATGCTGGCCGACTTCCGCGACGCGGGGCTCGGCCATCTGCTCGCGGTCTCCGGCCAGAACGTGATGCTCCTTGCGGCGCTCGCCCTACCGCTGCTCGCGGCCGCCGGCCTGCCCTGGGGCGCCCGCATCGCGGGCACGATCGCGCTGATCGGGCTGTATGTCCCGCTCGCGGGGGCGGGGCCCTCGCTCCAGCGCGCGGGGGTGATGGGAGCCGCGGGACTCGTCGCGCTTCTGGCTTCGAGGCCCGCGTCGCGCTGGTACGCGCTCGCGCTGGCGGCGTGCGTGACACTGGTGCTCAACCCGCGCGCGACCGGCGACCCGGGCTGGCAGCTCTCCTTCGCCGCGGTCGCGGGCATCCTGCTGCTCGGCCCGCCGATCCGCGTTCGCCTCATGGGACTCCCACGGCTGCTCGCCGAGGGAATAGCGGTCACCGCCGCGGCAACGCTCGCAACCGCCCCGCTGCTGGCCCACCACTTCGGCGCCGTGCCGGCCGCGGGCCTCGCCGCGAACCTGGCCGCGCTGCCGCTGGTGGCGCCGATCATGTGGCTGGGCATGGTTCGCGCGGCGCTCGGCCAGGCCGCTGCGCTCGGCGGGCCGGTCGTGGTCGCCGATACCGCCGCGTGCATGCTGCTCGAGCCGCTTGCCCGTGCCCTCGCGGCCATCTCGCAGGCATTCGCGGAGGCCCCGGGCGCCGCGGTCGCCCTACCGCTGGGCTCGCGCGTGGGAGTGCTGCTGGCGTACGTGGCGCTGGCCCTGGCGGTCCTCGCCGCGCGCAGGCTGCTCGCACGGGTCGACCCGGAGCCCTGGCGCGCCTGGTGGCGGCGGCGCCCGCGGCGCATGCGCAGGGCCGCGACCGCGCTGGCCGGGGCCGTGGCCGCGGTGGCGATCGCGGTCGTGCTCGGCGCGCCGCGCCCACCGGGCGAGCTCACCATCTCCTTCCTCGACATCGGGCAGGGCGACGCCACCCTCATCCAGCACCCCGACGGCAGCGCCGTGCTGTTTGACACGGGCCCGCCCGAGGGCCGAGTGGCCCGAGACCTGCGCAGAGCCGGCGTGAGGCGCCTCTCCCTTCTGGTGCTCACCCACGCGTCGCGCGACCACCACGGCGGGGCCGCCGAGGTGATTCGCCGCTTCCCGGTCGACGCGATCGTCGACGGCGGCGATGGCACGTCCGATCCCGCGTTCCGGGCGGCCGTCCGGCAGGCGCGCGCTCGAGGGGCCCGCCGTACCGCTGGCCTGGCTCCGGCGACGCTCAGGGCCGGGGGCATCTCCATCCGCCTGCTCTCCCCGCGTCCGCGCCCGCCGGGCCCCGCCCCGGAGGACCCGAACCCGCGCGCCCTGATCGCGCTGGTCACCGCGCAGGGCTTCGACCTGCTGCTGTCGGCCGACGCCGAGAGCCCGTCCCTGCTTCCGCTGGCGCTTCCCCGGGTCGACGCGATGAAGCTGCCCCACCACGGCAGCGCCGACCCGGGGCTGCCCGATGTCCTGCGTCGCGTGCGCCCGCGGATGGCGGCGATCGAGGTGGGCGCGAACACCTACGGCCACCCGGCTCCGGCGACGCTCGCCACCCTGCGGGCCGCCGGCGTCAGGACCTTCCGCACCGACCGCCAGGGCACCATCCGGCTCACTCCCCGGCACGGCGAACTCACCGTCGCGACCGACCGCTAGCGTGGTGAGCCGTGGCCGATCTCAAGCCGATCTACCTGATCTCCGGCGAGGACGACGCGAAGATCGACTCGTGGCGCACCCGCCTGCGCCTGCGGGCGGAGAAGGAGCTCGGCCCGGGCGGCCTGGAGCTGTTCGACCCGAAGACCAGCTCGCCCGAGGACGTCGCCGCGTCGCTCGCCACACTCACCTTCGGGGAGGGGATGCGCTACCTGCTCGTCGACGACGTGAGCGTCTGGAAGGCGCCTGCGCTCGAGCCGCTGATCGAGGCCGTGAGCGCCATGCCGCCCGACGTCGTGCTCGTGCTGCTCGTGCGCGGCAAGCCCCTGAAGGCGCTCACCGGTCCGGTCGAGAAGGCCGGAGGCGAGCTACACCACTACAAGGCGCCGAAGCCGTGGGAGATGGCGCCGTGGGTGGTCGAGCACGCCAAGAAGGGGGGCCTGAAGATCGACCCGAGCGCGGCAAAGGCGCTCACCGGGATCGTGGGCGGCAGCGACAAGCTGCTTGCCCGCGAGATCGAGAAGCTCGCGATCTACGTTCACCCTGAGACGCGGGCGACGGTGGAGGACGTGGAGGAGGTTGCCGCGGGGGAGACGGTCCCCAAGGTCTACGACCTGGCCGACGCCGTCGTCGCGGGCGACCGTCAGGGCAGCATCGCGCTGGCCGAGGAGCTGATCGCCTCTGGCGAGGAGCCGGGCCGTCTGGCGTACCCGATCGTCGGGCGCCTGCGCGAGGTGCACGGCGTCGTGGCGCTGCTGGACTCCGGCGTCGCCGAGAAGGACCTCGGCGAGCACATCAAGGGCCCGCCCTGGAAGCTGAAGAAGGCCGTGGCGCTCGCCCGCAAGGCCGACCGCGAGACCCTCGAGCGCGCACTGGGCCTGTTCGCGGACTTCGAGGTGGAGACCCGCGGCGGCGCCCCGCTGGGGGAGCGGGTCGCGTTCACGCTCGCACTCACGCGCGCTGCGGCCTAAGCAGTGTGAGCTTTTCCACCGTATGGGTGGAAAAGCTCACGCAGCGGCGCGAAAGTCCACCTAGGCGCCGGCGCCGTCCGGCGGCCGCGCGGCCCCACCGCCGTACGGATACCACCACTCCTTCGGACCGATCTTGGTCTCGATGTGCACGTGCTTGGTCTCCTGGAAGGCCTCCAGGCCCTCGACGCCCAGCTCGCGGCCCAGCCCCGACTGCTTAAAGCCGCCGAAGGGGCCTGCGTCGTTATCGGTCAGCGGGTCGTTGATCCACACCGTCCCGGCCTTGATCTCCCGCATGCAGCGCACCGCGGTCTCGAGGTCGCGCGTGTACACGTTGGCGCCGAGGCCAAAGCGGGTTCCGTTGGCCAGAGCGATGGCTTCGTCCAGCGAGCCGACCGGCACGATCGGCGCCACCGGTCCGAAGGTCTCCTCGCGCAGCAGGTCGGTCTCGGGCGGCGCGCCGGTCACCACGGCGGGGGAGTAGAAGTGGCCGGTCGAGTGGCCCGCCGAGTCGCCGCCGGCCACCACCTCGGCCCCGGCCGCCACCGCGGCCTCCACCTGCGCGGCCGCCTTCGCGCGCTGATTGGCCGAGGCCATCGGGCCGACGTCGGTCGAAGGGTCGAGCGGATCGCCCACGCGCAGCGAGTTGGTGTGGTCCACGAACTCCGACAGGAACTCGTCGTACACCTCGCGCTGCACGTAGAAGCGCTCGGCCGAGGTGCACACCTGCCCGGCGTTGAGGAACGCGGCCCAGGCACCGCCGCGCGCGGCCACGCGCACGTCGCCCGCCACGTCCGCGCACACGATGAACGGGTCCTTGCCGCCCATCTCGAGGTTGATCCGCGCCACTCGCTCGGCGCAGGCCACCGCGATCTTCTTCCCGGTCTCCACGGAGCCGGTGAAGGCCACGCAGTCGACCCGTTCGTCGGCGACGATCGCCGCTCCCACGTCGCCCGCCCCCGCGAGCAGCGCAACGGCGCCGGCGGGGAGGTGCGAGAGGCACTCGGCCAGCATCAGCGTGGAGAGAGGAGTGAGCTCCGAGGGCTTGCACACCACGGGGTTGCCCGCGGCCAGCGCCGGCGCCAGCTTCCACGCGAGCAGGAGCAGCGGGTAGTTCCAGGGCACGATCGCGCCCACCACTCCGACCGGCTCCTTCATCACCAGCGCCAGCTGGGAGGACTCGACCGGCGGGATCACACGCCCGGCGGCCGAGCGCCCGAGCTCGGCGTAGAAGTCGAAGCAGGCGGCGGTCCAGCCGACCTCGTCGGAGTTCTCGATCAGCGGCTTGCCGCCCTCGAGGGTCATCACGCGCGCGAGCTCGTCCGTTCGGTCGCGCAGCCGAGTGGCCACCTCGTGCAGCATCTCGCCGCGCTCCGCGGCCGGCATGCCGGCCCAGGCCGGGATCGCCTCGCGCGCGGCGGCGGTCGCGGCGTCCACCTGCCCCGGGGAGGCGGATCCGATCTCGGCCACGGTCTCCTCGGTGGCCGGGTTCTCAACGGCAAGCGTCGCGCCGTCGCCTGCGACCTGCTCTCCGCCTATGAGGAGCCGTGTTTCCACGGCCGCGAGACTAACCGCTAAATGCTGGCGCGCAGCCGTGCTGCGCGGGCCTTCTTGCGGGCGCCGGTGTTGCGGTGAAAGGCACCGCTGCGAACGGCCTTGTCGATCCGCGAGCAGGCCGCCTTGTACGAGGCCTCTGCGGCATCGGCGTCCTTGGCCTCGACGGCCGCCTCGAGGCTGCGCAGGGACGTCTTCACCGATGAGGTGTAGTGCCGGTTCTCGTCGCGCTCGCGCTCAGACCGGTGGATCCGCTTTTCTTGTGATGCGATGTTGGCCATAAAGACGCCGCTCCGGGGTGGAGCGGCGGTCGCCTAGTGTAGCGCGGCCGTGCCCCCCGAGCCCACCGAGGAAACCCCGCGCCGGGGCGGGGGTCGCCTCGCTCGCAGCACCGCGTTCTTCTCGTTCGCCACGGGGCTGTCGCGCGTGCTCGGCCTCGTGCGCGAGGTCGTGGCGGCCAGCTACTACGGCGTCTCGGGTGCGATGTCGGCGTTCACCATCGCCTTCCAGGTGCCCAACCTGGTGCGGGCGCTGTTCGCCGACTCGGCGCTCCAGGGCGCGTTCGTGCCGGTGTTCACGGAGCTGCTCGAGAAGGGCGAGCGGCGCGAGGCGTTCCGCGTCGCGTCGAGCCTGTTCTTCCTGATCGCGCTCGTCCTGGGGTTCCTCACCGCCGCGTTCATCCTGCTGGCCGAGCCGCTGATGTCCCTGCTCGCGCCCGGGTTCGACGACGATCCGGCGCTCAAGGACCTCACGGTCACCCTCGCGCAGCTCATGTTCCCGATCGTGCTGCTGCTCGGCCTCTCGGGGCTCACCGTGGGGATGCTGAACTCGTTCGACCACTTCAGCGTCCCGGCGCTGGCGCCGGTGGCATGGAACCTGGTGATCATCGGCGCGCTGGTCGGGCTCACGCCCGCCTTCCCGGAGGACGACCAGATCTACGCCTACGCCATCGGGGTGCTCGTGGGAACGGTGGTGCAGTTCCTGCTTCCCCTGCCATGGCTGAGGGGGAGGGGCGGGAGCCTGACCTTCCGTATCGACTGGCGCGACGAGCGTGTGCGCAGGGTGCTGAAGCTGATGCTGCCGGTCACGATCGCGCTGGGCATGATCAACCTCAGCCTGCTGATCAACTCCCTGTTCGGCACGTTGGTGCAGGAGGAGGCCCCGGCCGCCATCGACAAGGCATTCCGGATCTACCAGCTCCCCCAGGGGCTGTTCTCTATCTCGATCGCCACGATCCTGTTTCCCACGCTGGCCCGCTTCGCCACCCGCGGTGCCACCGACGACATGCGCCGCACGATGGCCAACGGGTTGAGGCAGATCCTCCTCTTGCTCATCCCCAGTGCCGTATTGATGGCGGTGCTTGCGGAGCCGATCACGCGGCTGGTCTACCAGCGCGGCGAGTTCGGCGTGGAGGCCACCGATCTGGTGACAGAGGCGCTGGTGTGGTGGTCGATCTCGCTCCCGTTCCAGGGCATGAGCCTGCTGTTCTCGCGTACGTTCTTCAGCCTCCAGAGCCCGTGGGCCACCACGGCGCTGGCCGGGGTGAACCTCGTGGTGAACGCGCTGGTGGCGCTGGCGCTCTACAAGCCGTTCGGCATCGCCGGCATCGTCATCGGCACGGTCGCCGGCACGCTGGTGATGACGATCGGGCAGGGCTGGCTGCTCAGGGGGCGCCTAGGCGGTATCGAGGGGACGGCCACGCTGGCGGCGGCCGCGCGGATGCTGGTGGCCGCGGCGCTCCTGGCACTCGCCGCCTACGGGGCTTGGTATGGGCTTGACGACGCCCTCGGCCGATCGCTGGCCGCGCAGGTCGCCGCGGTGGGCGTGGCGATCTGCGCGGGCGTGGCGGTCTATGCGGCTGCGGTATGGGTGCTCGGGGTGAAGGAGGCGCGCCAGATCCGCGCGCTGCTCCCCTTCTAGACGGCGGCTTCCGACTCCATCTGCTCCATCACCGCGCCCACGAGCTCCACGATCTCCTTGGGCGCCTTCTCGGGCGAGCCGGAGTCATACGGGGGCTCGGGGTCGTACTCGATCGCCAGCTGGATCGCCTGGGACACCTCCGGCCCGGCTATCCGGTCGGCCAGCACGAGCGCCATGTCGATCCCGGACGAAACGCCCGCGGCGGTGAACACCTTGCCGCGCTCCACCACCCGGTCGGTTACGACGTTGGCGCCCAGCTCGCCGAGGAAATCGCGCACCATCCAGTGGGTCGTCGCATCGACGCCGTCGAGGATCCCGGCCGCGGCGAGCAACAGCGAGCCGGTGCAGACCGACGTCGTGTAGCGCGAGGTCTCGTGCGCCGTACGGACCCAGTTGACGAGGTGCTCGTCCTCCAGCAGCGCCCGCGTGCCGATCCCCCCGGGCAGCACGAAGATGTCAGGGGTCGGCATGTCGTCCAGCGAAGCCTCGGCCACCAGGGTGAGCATTCGGTTGTCCGCCCGAACCGGCCCGGCCTCGGCGGCGATGAAACGCACGCGCGCCTCGGGCAGGGCCGAGAGCACCTGGTAGGGCCCGACGGCGTCGAGGGCGGTGAAGCGGTCGTAGAGGGGGATTGCGATTTCCATCCGTATCTCCTTGGTCAAGCGGCGGCCCTGAACCGCTCGCGGTATTGGCCGGGGCTGACCCCGATGCGGCGGGCAAACGCGCGCCGCAGGGTCTCGACGGTTCCGAAGCCGCACTCCGCGGCGACGGCCTCTGTCGGTGCGAAGGTGGTCTCGAGCAGGCCCTTGGCCAGGTCCACGCGCGACGCCTCGACCCAAGCGGCCGGCGTCATCCCGACCTCGGCGCCGAAGGCGCGCGAGAAGTTGCGCGGGCTCATGTGCGCCCGGCCGGCCAGGGCCTCCACGGAGCAGTCGCCGGCGGGGTTCGCCCGCACCCACTCCTGCACCTCGCGCAGTGGCTTGCGCTCCGCGACCTGGGCGGAAAGAGCCGAGCTGAACTGCGACTGCCCGCCCGGGCGCTTCGCGTAGACCACCAGCCAGCGCGCCACCTCGAGCGCCGCCTCGGGCCCGAAGTCGTCCTCCACCAGGGCCAGCGCCAGGTCCATCCCGGCGGTCACGCCGGCGGAGGTCCACACACTGCCGTCACGCACGAAGATGCTCTCCGGATCGACCTCGAGCCCGGGATACCGCTCGGCGAGCCGGTCCACCGAGGCCCAGTGGGTCGCCACCCGCCTGCCGTCCAGCAGGCCCGCCTCCGCGAGCAGGAAGGCGCCCGTGCAGACCGAGGTCACCCGGCGCGAGCGCCCGGCGGCCTCGCCCAGCCAGCGGACCAGCGAGCGGTCGCGCACCGCCTCCCGCACGCCCATCCCGCCGGCCACCACGAGCGTGTCGATGGGGCCGGTGCACGCGGCCGTGGACCCGTCGGGATTGACGCTCAGGCCGCCGTTGGTGGTGAAGCGGCGCCCGCCGGGGGCCACGATCTCGGTGGAGTAGCGGCCCGGCGACAGTCGCTCGGCGATCCCGAACACCTCGAGCGGGCCGACGAAATCGAGCGACTGGGCGTCGGGGAAGGCCACGAGAACGACGCGGCGAGGGGCAGCCATGCGCCGATAATGACCCTTCCCACGCCTGTCTGCAATGACATTGACCGGACAGATCCGGCCACGCACGCTAACCCGGGCCCGTATAGCGAGTCGTCATCGCGAGCCACAGGTAGGCGAGCGCCGCCACGCCGAGCAGCACGGCAGCCGCGAACTCGGCCCGCGCGGCGAACACCAGCGCCGCGATAGCCATCGCTGCGAGCAGCGCGCGGTCGAAGGTGGCGTGGCTGGACCCAGAGGGGTCGGTGCCGACACGGGTTCCCGAGAAGCCGAGCGTGGCCGCCACCACGCCGAGCACCGCGCACACCACGATCGCCTCGCCGGAGAACTCGGCGACGTCCTCCAGCCCGAAGCGCAATAGGAAAGGGAGGAGGAGCAGCACGAGGCCCACCCCCGCCTCGATCGCGCGGTGGGAGTCGAGCGACACACGGACGGCACCCCCTGCCATGGGGTTCCGCTACCCCCCGGCGCGCGGATGAAAACCCGGCCCGCGGGTAACCCCGCTCCCGTGGCCGAAGAAACCATGGATACCGGTGAGCAGATCGAGGCGCTCAATGCCGCCCTGCGCCTCCAGCTCCGGTCCGCCGTCCAATACACGCTGACCGCCGGCACGATCACCGGCTTCGAGTACCAGGGCCTCGCCGCCGAGCTCGCCAGCGTTCGCGACCGCGGACCTGGACGATGCTCGCCGCCTGGCCGAAAAGGTCACCGCTCTGGGCGGAGACCCCGTCCACGAGGTTGCGCCCCCGCGATTCCACGCTGACGTCGGAGAGGCGGTGGACTGGCTGGTCGAATCCGAGTCCGAGGCGTTGCAGGCACTCCAGGACGCGATCGAGCCCACCGGCCGCGAGGCGGCGTCCGAGGCCGTGGAGCACCGCCTCGAGCACATCATCATGCGCAAACAGGAGCAGGTCGACGTGCTGCTGCGTGGCCGTCGTACCTAGCCGCGCCTAAGCTCCGGGGCCGTGCCGAGGCCCGCCCAGAACATCC
Source organism: uncultured Thermoleophilaceae bacterium (assembly GCA_963808105.1). Classification (GTDB taxonomy): domain Bacteria; phylum Actinomycetota; class Thermoleophilia; order Solirubrobacterales; family Thermoleophilaceae; genus JAAYBF01. Next base: position 10,662 of record CAWEEH010000003.1, read on the forward strand.
GCAACTTCTCGATCATCGCCCACATCGACCATGGGAAGTCGACGCTGGCCGACCGCATCCTCGAGACCACCGGGGCCGTGGCCTCCCGCGACCACCGCCCCCAGCTGCTCGACTCGATGGACCTCGAGCGCGAGCGGGGCATCACGATCAAGGCCCAGGCCGTGCGGGTGGAGTACAAGGCGCGAGACGGCGAGACCTACCGCCTCCACCTGATCGACACCCCCGGCCACGTGGACTTCACCTACGAGGTGTCGCGGTCGCTTGCCGCGTGCGACGGCGCGCTCCTGGTGGTTGACGCGGCACAGGGGGTGGAGGCCCAGACCGTCGCCAACACCTACCTGGCCGTGGACGCCGGCCTGGAGCTGATCCCGGCGCTGAACAAGATCGACCTGCCGGGCGCCGAGCCCGGGCGCGTGGCCGGCGAGATCGCGGAGCTGCTCGGCGAGCCCGCCGACGAGGTGATCCGGATGTCGGCCAAGACGGGGGAGGGGGTCGACGAGATCCTTGAGGCGATCGTCCAGCGCGTGAAGCCGCCCGACGGGGACACCGAGGCACCCCCGCGCGCGCTCATCTTCGACTCCGAGTTCGACCAGTACCGCGGGGTCGTGGCCTACGTGCGCGTGGTCGACGGCGAGCTCACCAAGGACGACGCCATCGTCGCGATGCAGACCGGCACGGAGGCCGAGATCGACGAGATCGGCTTTTTCAGCCCGGGCATGAGCCCCGTCCAGTCGCTCAAGGCGGGCGAGGTGGGCTATCTGATCACGGGCATCAAGGACGTCTCGCTGCTGCGCGTGGGCGACACGCTCACCACCCAGGGCAGCGGCGCCGTGGAGCCGCTGCCGGGCTACCGCGAGGTGAAGCCGATGGTGTTCTGCGGCCTCTTCCCGGTGGACACGGACCGCTTCACCGACCTCCGCGACGCGCTCGAGAAGCTTGCGCTCAACGATGCCGCGCTGGACTACGAGCCCGAGACGAGCAAGGCGCTCGGGTTCGGCTTCCGATGCGGCTTCCTGGGCCTGCTGCACATGGACATCGTGCGCGAGCGCCTCGAGCGCGAGTACGACCTCGAGCTGCTGGCCACCACGCCGAACGTGGAGTACGAGCTCACCCTCACCGACGGCCAGGAGCTCATCGTCCATTCGCCCGCGGACATGCCGGAGGACCGGGCGCGGATCGAGGAGATCCGCGAGCCCTACATCAAGGCGACCATCCTGGCCCCGAAGGAGGCGGTCGGCGCGGTGATGGAGCTGTGCCAGGAGCGCCGCGGCAACCACTCGGGGATGAGCTTCCTGTCGGAGGCGCGCGTGCAGCTGCATTACGACCTGCCGCTCGGCGAGATCGTGTTGGACTTCTTCGACCAGCTCAAGTCGCGCACGAAGGGCTACGCGTCGCTCGACTACGAGTTCGCGGGGATGCAGGCCTCCGATCTCGTGAAGCTCGACATCCTGCTCGCGGGCGACCAGGTCGACGCCCTGTCGATGATCGTGCACAAGGACAAGGCCTACGCCGCGGGGCGCAACCTCGCCGAGCGGCTACGCAAGCAGATTCCGCGCCAGCAGTTCGAGGTAGCGATCCAGGCGGCGATCGGCACGAACGTGATCGCCCGCGAGTCGGTCAAGGCCGTGCGCAAGGACGTGATCGCCAAGTGCTACGGCGGCGACATCACGCGCAAGAAGAAGCTGCTGGAGCGCCAGAAGGAGGGTAAGAAGCGGATGAAGCAGGTCGGTCGCATCGAGGTGCCCCAGGAGGCCTTCCTGTCCGTGCTCACGCTCGGCGACGACTGAGCCCTTGCGTACAGGAGTACGCTGGGTAGTGGTTTGGAGTTGACTCGCCTGATGGCCGCAGTGGCAGCGGCCGCCGCCTTGGTTGTTCTCCCGGGCACAGCTTTCGCGGTCGATCCCGAGGATGCGGTGGGTGGAGCCGGCTCGGACTGGTTCTACGGCTCCCTGATCCAGCAGGAGGGCAGCAACTGCGACATCATCGGCGAGTCCAGGAGCGAGGTGATGGTCAGCGCGGTGGGGGGCTACGGCGGAGCGCCGGGCAGCGGCGCCCCCAGCGTGGGCGAGTCGTACTGGGCGACGTTCCTCGTCTCGATCCCGGGCAACCCGTGCGGGAGCGGCAGCTCGGCGGTGGCGACCGACCTCGATCTGCCGGCCAACACCCAGATCGACACCACGCGGCCCGTTCGCTGCTTCGGCCAGCCGAACAACGCGAACACATTCGGTGAGATCACCGGCGGCACGTGGACCCACTTCGGGTACAGCGGCAAGTACTGCGACTCGTCCATCGGCAACTCGCCGCACGGGAACGCTGTCCGCGTCGGCTACCGGCCGCTGGCCAGCGGCACGCTGTTCCAGATCTTCGTGCCGGTCAAGTCGACGAGTACGCTCACCGGCGGCGGGGAGCGTTTCACCTGGTACACGGACGCCACTGGCGTTTACGACAACCCCGGGACCAGCGAGATCGGCGCATTCGTCTTCCAGAGCGGCGGGGGCGGCACCCCGCGGGTTTTCTTCGACCGTGACCCGGCGGCGGTCCCGTTCTGGGTCGAGAACCCGCCGGCCCCTTGGGGGCCGACCCACCAGAACCGGACCGAGTTCTTCGCGAACCTCTACACCGCGAACCAGGCGGGCGAGCTCTGCTACTCGATCCAGCGCCAGGACAACAACCAAGAGATCGTCAACTGCAACACGCCCGGCTCTAACTACGACGGCACGGTCAACGGATCAGAGGAGCTCGTCCAGGTGCTTACCCCGGAGGGCAGCTTCTGGCGCGGCCCCAACGGCGGCTACGCGCCGTGGGCGTGGGACAACCCCGGCGAGTACAACCTGCCGCTGAAGATCATCTGGACGTTCGATCCGGCGACGGGTCCGAACGTCAGCGCCACCGAGACCTTCACCACACTCGCCGGGCAAGACACCGACGGCGATGGCGTCCCCAACAGCTCCGACGCGTGCGACAACACCGCGGGCACGCTGCCAAACGGGTGCCTGGCGGCCGTCCAGCCCGATCCCGACGGGGACGGCATCTACGGCTCCGAGGACACGTGCCCGGGAGCCCACGGCAAGGGCTCCCTCAACGGCTGTCCGCCCGCGACCGGCGGCGGTGGAGGCGGCGGTGGCGGAGGCGGCGGTGGCGGAGGCGGTGGCGGTGCAGTCGCGAAGCTGGGCGGGACGATCGCCGTCAAGCGCAACGCCAAGCTCAAACGCTCCGCGCTCGCCAAGGGCAAGCGGTTCAAGATCACGTGCAGCCTCGACTCCAAGGTCGCGGCCTCACTCACGGTCACGAAGAAGGTGGGGCGAAAGCTCAAGCTCAAGGGCAAGCTCGGCTCGGGCAAGGGCACATGCACGACCACCAAGGGCGGCACGCTCAAGCTGAAGCTGACGAAGAAGGCGGCGAAGCGCCTCAAGCGCAAGCGGATCAAGGCGACCCTGACGATCACGTTCACCCGCGCCGGAGCCATGCCCGTCAAGGTGGTGCGCCCGGTGAAGATCGCCTAGCGCCCAGACCCTTAACAAAAGACTTCAATCGCCTTTAGAAACGGCTTAGAGCGCGGCCGTAGCTTCTCCGCCGTGGCCACCGCTACCGCCCCGGATCCCACCCTCGACTCGCTCCAGCTTTTCCTCGACGGCATCGCCAAGACGCGGCTGCTGACCGCGCCCGAGGAACTCGAGCTGGCGAAGCGCATCGAGCGCGGCGACCTCGACGCCAAGGACCGGATGGTGAACGCCAACCTCCGCCTCGTCGTCTCGATCGCCAAGCGCTACCGCAACCAGGGCCTGCCCTTCATGGACCTGATCCAGGAGGGCTCGATCGGCCTGGTTCGCGCCGTCGAGAAGTTCGACTACCGCAAGGGCTTCAAGTTCTCCACGTACGCCACCTGGTGGATCCGCCAGGCAATCTCGCGGGCGATCGCCGACAAGTCGCGCACCATCCGCATCCCGATCCACATCAACCAGGTGCTGCAGAAGCTCGATGGCGCGCAGCGCCGGCTGCAGTCGGTAGGCGAGGGCGAGCCCACGGTCGAGGAGATCGTGAAGGCCGCGGACATCGACCTGGACCTCGACGAGGCCGACTTCCTGCTCCGCGCCTCCCGCTCCCCCGTCTCGCTCGACAAGCCCGTTGGCGGCGGCGCCGAGGACGACGCCGCCGAGCTGGGCCATCTCATCCCGGACGAGAACGCCGAATCCCCCTTCGATGTCGCCGCTGAGCAGATGGTTCGCAGCGGCCTCGCCGCCGCGCTGGAGAACCTGTCCTATCGCGAGCGCCGCGTGGTGGAGCTGCGCCACGGGCTCTTCGGTGAGCAGCCGCGCACGCTTGACGAGGTCGGGAAGATGTTCAACCTCACTCGTGAGCGCACGCGCCAGGTCGAAGAGCACGCGCTGCGCAAGCTCGCATCCCTCGCGGAGGCCCAGGGCCTTCGCAACGTGGCGTAATAACACTGATCTAGTAGCCCGGTCGTCCCGCAGTACCTCCCTGACCCCAGTCAAGGAGGAATCGTGGAGGACCCCAAGGCACTGGAGGAGCTGCGCCGCGACGAGTCGTCGCGTGGCGCCTTCCTGAAGATGGTTGGAGGCGCCGGCGCAGCCGGCGCTCTCGGAATCTTTCTCGCCGCGTGCGGCGATGACGACGACGAGGACAAGGCGGCCGAAACCTCACAGAAGACGGCCACGACCGGCAAGTCCGACGCGAAGATCGTGAACTACGCGCTCACGCTGGAGTACCTCGAGGCGGACTTCTACAAGAAGGTCATCGATTCGGGCGAGATCACCGACAAGAAGATCGTCGAGACCGCGAAGCTGATCCTCGAGAACGAGGAGGCTCACGTGGCCGCTCTGAAGTCGACCGCGGAGATGCTCGGCGGCAAGGTGGCGGCCAAGCCCATGACGAACTTCGACGATGTGCTCGCGGGAGGCCCGGACAAGATCCTGGAGACCGCGGCGGTGGTCGAGAACCTCGGTGCGGCGGCGTACCTGGGCCAGGCGGGGAACATCACCGACAAGGAGATCCTTGCCGCGGCCCTGTCGATCCACACGGTCGAGGGTCGCCACGCGGCTGCCCTGAACCTGCTGGTCGGCAAGTCCGTCGTCCCGGATGGCGCGTTCGCAAAGCCCGCCACCGAGGCCGAGGTGCTCAAGGCCGTTCAACCGTTCATCGCGTCCTAACCCGGCGATCACGGAAAAGGAGACGACAGACATGCCCAACAAGGCACAGCTGGCGGCGCCCGAACTGGCCGCCGTCGAAGTACATGGAATGACCCGTCACGCGTTCATGGCGCGCTCGGCCGTCGCGGCCGGGACCGTCTACGGCCTGGCCACGGTCGGCCCGTTCGTGCGTCAGGCGCTCGCTCAGGAAGGTGGCGGCGACGTCGACATCCTGAACTTCGCGCTCACGCTCGAATACCTGGAGGCCGCGTTCTACGACCAGGCCCTCAAGGAGGTCCCCGGGCTGGCCGGCGAGGCGAAGGACATCGCCACCACGCTCAGCGAGAATGAGGCCGCGCACGTCGCTGCCCTCAAGTCCACGATCAAGGACCTCGGCGGCATGGCCGTGAAGGCCCCTGGAGTGGATTTCGGGAAGTCGTTCGCCGACGAGGCGGCGTTCCTGAAGACCGCGCAGACGTTCGAGGACCTCGGGGTGAGCGCCTACAACGGCGCCGCGACCGAGATCGAGTCGAAGGACGTCCTGGCGGCAGCCGGCAGCATCGTGCAGGTGGAGGCCCGCCACGCGGCGGCGATCCGCTCCCTGCGCGGACAGCCACCCGCCGACAAGGCGTTCGACGAAGCGCTCACGATGGACGAGGTGCTCGACGCGGCGCAGCCGTTCATCAAGTCGTAGGTATATTGCCGCGCCGTGCCGGTTGATACGAGCGCACAGGGCAAGACCTACCCCGCCTCCGAGTACGAGGTGGGGAAAGAGAAGATCCGCGAGTTCGCGCACGCGGTCGGAGAGGACAACCCCGTCTACTTCGACCGCGGCGCGGCCACGGAGGCCGGGTTTCGCGACGTGCCGGCGCCGCCGATGTTCGCGGTCGTCTACTCGGCCGGCGCGATGGGCCCGGCGATCCTCGACCCCGAGGTGGGCATCAACTTCCCGATGATGGTCCACGGCGGGCAGGAGTTCGTCTGGGGCGAGCCGGTCGTCTCCGGGGACACCATCTCCACCACGGCCGAGGTGAAGGAGATCTACGAGAAGGACGGCAAGGGCTTCTATGTGTTCGAGTCCGTCTCCAGCAACCAGGACGGCGCCGAGGTCGTGCGCGCCACGTGGACGAACATCGTGAGAGGGGTCTGATGAATCAGGGCGACTCGGTTCCGGAGCTGCGCGTTACGCCCGACAAGTACCTGCCCCACCGCTATGCCGGCGCATCGGGGGACTTCAACCCGATCCACATCGACCCGGAGCTGGCCAAGCAATTCGGGCTGCCCGGCAACATCCTGCACGGCCTCTACGGCATGGCGCAGGTGGCGCGCGCGAACTGCGCGGCCGCGGGCGGCGACCCCCGCGCGCTGAAGCGCCTGACCGTGCAGTTCCGCGGAATGGGGATGCCCGAGCAGGAGATCGTGGTGACCGGCACGGTGAAGGAGGCGGGCGACGGCCGCGCCCTGATCGACACCATCGCGGAGCAGTCGGGAAACCAGATAATCAAGAACGCCGAGGCCGAGGTAGAGATCTAGGCGGCGCGAAGCGCGCCGTTAGGGGGGTTGCAAAGGGGGGCATGTTTGCCCCCCTTTGAGGTTCTCCGCCTGGTTCCGCCGCTTACGATCCGTCGCGCCTAACCTCTCCTAGGTGCAGATCACGTCTCGACAGGGATTCATCCTCCGCAAGGTGGTGGAGGGCCACCAGCTGCTCGACTCCCCAGTCGGGTCCAAGTGGCTGGCCGAGCAGGACGACATGCCCTGGGGCCCGTCCACCGTGCGCTCGGAGCTCGCGCGGCTCGAGGACGCCGGTCTGCTCGAGCATCCGCACACGTCCGCCGGCCGCGTGCCCACCGACTCCGGCTACCGCGTCTACGTGGACGAGTTGCTCGAGAACGGCGACCTTCCGGCCGCCCGCAGGCCGCTCGAGCTGTCGGACATGCGGCGCGAGGTGGACGAGGCCATGCGCGCAACCACCGAGCAGCTCTCGCAGGTCACGAACCTTCTTGCGCTGGTGTCGGCGCCGCCGATCGAGACGGCCACCATCCACCGCGTCGAGGTGCTCCTGCTTCAGCCGCAGGTGGCGATGGTGGTTGTGATCACCTCCACGGGCGGCGTGACCAAGCGTGTGATCTCCTACGACGCGCAGCTCGATCCCGGCCTGGTCGACTGGGCGGCCGCCTACCTCAACGAGGCGATGGGCGGCATGGATATCGGGTCGCGGATGCTGAACGCGAAGCTCACCGACCCGTCCCTGGACACCCGCGAGCGCGCGTTCCTCGAGACCCTGGCGCCGGCCTTCACCGAGCTCGAGGACAGCGCGGGGGACACCCTGTTCGTGGAGGGCGCGGCGCGGCTGCTCTCGGAGCACCGCTTCCAGGAGCTGCCCCAGCTCTCGGACCTGATGGAGGCGCTCGAGCGGCGGGTGGCTCTGCTCGCGGTGATGAGGGCCTCGCTGTCGGAGTCGAACGTCTACCTGCGCATCGGCCGGGAGAACCCGGCGCCGGAGCTGCGCTCGGTGAGCATGGTGGCCGCCAACTACGGACTGGCCAGGCGCAACCTGGGCGCCGTGAGCGTGCTCGGCCCCGTGAGCATGAACTACCCGCAGGCGATCATCGCCGTGCGCCAGGCGGCGACTGAGCTGTCGCGATTTGTGGCAGAGGTCTACGACGAGTGAGGCGCGACGCCTACGAGATCCTCGGCGTCGCCCGAGGCGCTGACGAGCGGGAGGTGAAGAAGGCCTTCCGTGCGCTCGCACACGAGCTGCACCCGGACGTGAACGCCCACGATCCGGCGGCGGAGGAGAAGTTCAAGGAGGCCGCCGAGGCGTACGAGGTGCTGTCCGATCCCGAGCGCAAGGTCGTGTACGACCGCCACGGCTGGGATGGCCTGGACTCGCGCGGATACGCGCCGCAGGCGCACGGCTTCGGCTCGTTCGCCGACATCTTCGAGGCGTTCTTCGGCGGCGACCCCTTCGGTGGGGCCCGCGGGCCGCGTGCGGTGCAGGGGGGCGACGTGGGCGTGGAGGTGGAGATCACGCTCGAGCAGGCGGCCAGCGGCGCGAACGTCGAGGTGTCGTTCGACGCCGTCGAGACGTGCGAGCGCTGCCACGGCAACCGCGCCGAGCCCGGCACCCCGATCGAGACCTGCGAGCGCTGCGGCGGCTCGGGTCAGCTTCAGGCCGTGACCCGCACGGCATTCGGCCAGATGGTGCGCGCCCAGGCGTGCGACGTGTGCGGCGGCGAGGGCAAGGTTTCGGTCTCTCCCTGTACGTCGTGCGAGGGCCGCGGCGTGAAGGCCGCCCTGCGCACGCTCGAGGTCGACATACCCGCCGGCATCGCGGACGAGCAGCGCATCCGCCTCAGCGGCCGCGGGCACGCGGGCGACCGCGGTGGGCCGCCCGGTGACCTCTACGTGCTGGTGCGGGTGGCCGAGGACGCACGCTTCCTCCGCGACGGCGCCGATCTCGTGTCGGTGGTCGACGTGCCCGCCCCGGCGGCCGCGCTCGGCACCCGGGTCATTGTTCCCACGCTCGACGGCGACGAGGAGATCGACGTGGAGGCCGGCACGCAGCCCGGCACCGTGCTCAACCTGCGCGGCAAGGGGATGCCGCAGATCGGGCGCGGCCGCCGCGGCGACCAGCGCGTCGTGCTCAACGTCGTGATCCCGCGCAACCTCAGCGCGCGCCAGCAGGAGCTGCTGGAGGAGCTGCGCGACAGCGTCACCGAGGAGAACCTGCGGGACGGCGCCGGCGAGTCGATCCTGTCGAAGGTGCGCCGGGCGCTGAGGTGATCCGCCTGGCCGTGCGCGCGCCGGCGGCGGACTCGGAGTCGGTGCTGGCGGCGCTGCTGGAGCTCGCTCCCTCGGGCGTCGAGCAGGTGGACGGGGATGGCTTCGTGGAGTACGCGGTCTACGGAGCGCCCGGCGAGCTGCCCGAGCTGGCGGAGGGCGACGCCGAGGTGGGCGGCGTGCGGGTGGTGGTGAGCGGCACCGAGGTGCCCGAGGACTGGGAGGAGCGCTGGAAGCGCTTCCACTCTCCGGTTCTGGTCGGTGACCGGATCTGGGTGCGCCCGCCGTGGGAGCAGGAGGCGGTTCGTCCCGGCGTGATCGACCTGGTGATCGACCCAGGCCGCGCCTTCGGTACCGGGGCCCATCCGACCACCCGGCTGTGCCTCGAGTTGCTGCTCGAGCTCGCGCCCGAGGGCTCGTTGTGCGATCTGGGCTGCGGATCGGGCGTGCTGTCGATCGCGGCGGCGCGGCTGGGGTTCGGTCCGGTCACCGCGCTCGACTCCGATCGCCTGGCCGTCGAGGCCACCACCGCCAACGCGCGCGACAACGGCGTGGCGCTCGACCTCGTGGAGCGGGCCAACCTGCGCGAGCAGCCGGCGCCGGCCGCCGACGTGGTTATGGCGAACCTCATGCGCCCGCTGCTGCTGCGGGTGGCGGAGCTGATGGAGATGCCTCCGCCGGCCCTGATCGTCTCCGGCCTGCTGGACGAGGAGGCGGATGAGGTGGCGGCGGCGTTCGCGCCGCTGGAGGAGCGGCGTCGGCTGGCCGATCGCGGCTGGACCGCGTTGCTGCTCAGCGCATCGTCGTCTGGCTGACCGCGCCCGCCACCTCCTGCCACCACGCGGTGGCGGACCCCGAGTCGGCCCGGTGGATGCGCTCGCGGCAGTAGCGGAACAGCTGGCGCGTGCCGCCTGCCGCCACCACACCGTCGCCCGTGACGGCGAAACGGCCGTCGGCCATCATCACCAGCGCACCGGGCTGCTCGCGCCGCGTGCGTAGCCGGCGCAGCACCTCCACGCCCTCGATCTCCTGCGGATTGGCGATGTCGCCCATCTCGTCCTTCCAGGGCTTGACCACGAAGATCGGCGCGCGGCCCGACGGCGGCAGCGCGGCCGGCGCCTCCTCGGGCTCCCCGATGGGCCCGGACCGCCAGCGCTCGAACAGCGACTCGACGCTGTCGCGCACCGTTACGCGTACCAGGATGTGCAGCCGGTCTCCAGCCTCCACCTCGCTGGACCCGCGCGGCAGCAGCGCCTCGCCCTCGCGCTCGAGCACGCTCACGAGCGCCTCCCGCGGTAGCTCGAGCTGGTTCACGTTCAGTCCCACGATCTGGTCGGTCTCGGCCACCGGGAACTCGAGCACCTCGGCGCCCAGGCGCCGGATCGAGCCGACCTCGAGCAGCGGCGGCGGCAGGGCCGGCTCGTCGGTGGTCACGCCGAGTCGCCGAGCCAGCGGCTCGAACGTCACGCCCTGGACCAGCGTCGACGTGAGCACCACGAAGAAGACGATGTTGAAGAACTCGCTGCCCTCCTGGATGCCCTCGATCACCGGGAAGGTGGCCAGCACGATCGGAACCGCGCCGCGCAGCCCCGCCCACCCGACCAGGCCCGACTCCCGCAGCCGGAATCCGAACGGGGTCATCGCGATCACCGCGGCCAGGGGACGTGCGAGGAAGATCAGCACGGCCGAGATGAGCAGCCCTTCGCCGGCGATGTCGCTGAACTCGCCCGGGTTCACAAGGAGCCCCAGAGTGAGGAACAGCGCGATCTGGCTCACCCACGCCAGGCCGTCGTGGAAGTCGAGCACCGTCCGCTTGCTGGGGATCGTGGCGCTTCCGAGCATGAGGGCGGTCACGTACACGGACATGAAGCCCGACCCGTGTGCGACGTCGGCCACGCCGTAGGCGAGCGCGGCTGTGGCGATCGAGGCCACGGGATAGAGGCCGGGGGTGGAGAACGCGGCACGCTGGAACGCCTGCACCGCGAGGTAGCCGACAACCAGCCCGGCCGCCGCGCCGATCCCGAGCTCGCCTACCGACAGGAGGAGCATGTCCGCCACGCCGTAGTCGGGCTGCTGGATGTACTCGATGAAGCCGAGCACGAGCACGATCGCCACCGGGTCGTTGAAGCCGGATTCCCCCTCGAGCGTGCGTGCGAGGCGGCGGTCGATGCTCGATCCACGCAGCACCGAGAAGATCGCGGCGCTGTCGGTGGCGGACACGATCGATCCGAGCAGTAGCCCCTCGAGCATGCTCAGGTCGAGCAGCCACGAGGCCGCCAGGCCCACCACGACCGCGGTGATGAGCGTGCCCACCGTGGCCAGCGACAGGCTCACGCCGATCACCGGCCGGACCTCCGACCATCCGGCGGCAAGCCCGCCCTCGAACAGGATCAGCGAAACGGCGACGATGCCGATCGTGCGCGCCAGTTCGACGTCCTCGATGCTCCCGCCGAAGTCGAGCAGCGAGAGCACGTCGGAGCCGAGCAGCATCCCGATACCGAGAACGAGCAGCAGGCCGGGCACGCGCAGGCGGCCCGCGAGCAGCGAAGCGGCGATGCCGAGGGCAAGCAGCCCTCCCGCCACCAAGATGAGGGTGCCGTCCTCCATCGCGTGAGTCTATGAAGGCCCTAGGCCCGCGCTTCGGCGTACTCCGCCAGGCCCCACAGATCATTCCACTCGTGGTCGGGCTCCACGTCGCCTTCGCGCGGTTCGCCCTTGCGGTTGATCCAGGCGGTCTGCATGCCCACCTCCTGGGCGGGCGCGATGTCGTACTTGAAGCCGAACGCCACGTGCAGGATCTCCTCGGGCCTGGCTTCGCACGACCGCAGGGAGTGAAGGAAGTTCTGGGTATCGGGCTTGTACGCGCGCACGTCCTCGGCGACGACGACGGCGTCGAACTCGAGCGGCTGGAGCTGGCGCAGAGTGTGCTCCATGATGTGGCGGTCGGTGTTGGAGTTGATCACCAGGCGCAGCCCGGCCTGCTGGGCGCGCTGTAGCGCCGGGATCGTGTCCGGGAACGGCTGCCAGCTCTGCATCGAGTGCTCGATGCCCTCGATCTCCTTCTCGTTCCACCGGTATCCACGCTCTGAGACCCAGGCCCGCGTGGCCTCGCGCAGCACCTCGTGGTAGGTCCGGTACTCCTTCTGGATGATCTCGAACTGGATTTCCTCCCAGCGCGCGCGCAGCTCCATCCCGGGCTCCGGCTCGAAGTCGCCGTTGCGCCGCGCGAGGTCATACAGGAACGCGGCGGCTCCGCCCTCCCAGTCGATGAGGGTCCCGTAGCAGTCGAATGTGGCGACTTTGACCGAGGGCATGGCGCCTACACTTGACCCTATGGCAGTCCTCGAACAGGTGCAGTCGGACGTGACCACGGCCATGAAGGCCGGGGATCGGGAGCGCGCGGGCGCGCTGCGCCTGATCGTGTCCGAGCTGCAGAAGGCGGAGAAGGACGGCGCCGGCGACGAGGTCGAGGTGCTCCAGCGCGAGCGCAAGCGCCGCCTCGAGTCCGCCACCGCCTATCGCGACGCGGGCCGCGAGGACCTCGCGAGCGTGGAGGAGACCGAGGCGGAGCTGATCGGCGGCTACCTCCCCGAGCAGATCTCCGACGAAGAGCTCGAGGCGATCGTCGCCGACGCGCTCGCCGAGTCCGGCGCCACCTCGCCGAAGGAGATGGGCCAGGTGATGGCGCTGGTCATGCCCAAGGTCAAGGGCCGCGCTGACGGCAAGCGGGTGAGCGGGGCCGTGAAGGAGAAGCTCACCTCCTAGTGGCACGCGAGCAGATCGAGCTCTCCAACGACGTCGCCACCGAGCTGGCGGGCCCGGGTGACGTGATCATGCGCACGCTCGAGGATCACCTCGACTGCGCCGTCTTCCTGCGCGGCAACGTGCTCACCCTCGACGGCTCCGAGGAGGACGTCGCGATGGGCGAGACCGTGGTGCGGGAGCTCACCGACCTGGTGCGCCAGGGACACGACGTGGCGCCGGGGACGATCGAGGCGATCGGCGGCGCGCTCGAGCGCCACGAGAGCCCCAGCCGGATCCTCGAGGACGTGGTCTGGCGCCACCGCGGGCTGAAGGTCGCGCCGAAGACCGTGAACCAGAAGAACTACGTGGACGCCATTCGCGACCACACCATCACCGTGGGCATCGGGCCCGCCGGCACCGGCAAGTCGTTCCTGGCCGTGGCGATGGCCGTCGCGGCGCTGCAGCGCCGCGAGGTCAACCGGATCGTGCTCACCCGGCCCGCCGTCGAGGCCGGCGAGCGGCTCGGCTTCCTCCCGGGGGACCTGATGGCGAAGGTCGACCCCTATCTGCGCCCCCTATTCGACGCGCTCTACGACATGCTCGAGCCGGAGAAGGTGAACCAGCACCTGGAGCGCGGCGTGATCGAGGTCGCGCCCCTGGCGTTCATGCGGGGCCGCACGCTCAATGACTCGTTCATCATCGTCGACGAGGCGCAGAACACCACGCCGGAGCAGATGAAGATGGTGATGACTCGCCTGGGCTTCGGCTCGAAGATGGTTGTCACGGGTGACGTGACCCAGGTCGACCTTCCCAAGGATCAGCACTCAGGCCTCGTGGTGGTGGAGGACATCCTGTCCGGCATCGAGGGCATGGAGTTCGTACGGTTCGGCGGCGAGGATGTGGTGCGCCACAAGCTCGTGCAGCGGATCGTGAACGCCTACAGCGAGTACGCCGACAAGCAGGCACCGGGGCTCCGTGCCGCCGGGCGCAAGAAGGCCTGACGGAGATCGAGGTCATCGGCGGGGACGCGGCCCTCGAGGTCCCGGCTCGCGCGGCGCTGACGGCGGTAGGGGTCTCCGACGGACACCTCTCAATCGCCTTCGTCTCGGCCTCCGAGATCGCCTCGTTGAACCAGGAGCACCGAGGCAAGCAAGGGGCGACCGACGTTCTCTCGTTCCCGGTGGACGGGGTCGGGTCCACGGCGGGCCCCCGCGAGTTGGGGGACGTGGTGATCTGCCCCTCGGAAACAGCTGACCTGGAGGAGGCCGTCGTCCACGGCGTGCTCCACCTCTGCGGCTACGACCACGAGACCGACGACGGCGAGATGCTCGCGCTGCAGGATCGCGTGATGGCGGGGCTGCGGTGAAGTCCGGCTTCGTGGCCCTCGCCGGGCGCCCGAACGCCGGCAAGTCGACGCTCGTGAACCGCGTGGTGGGGGACAAGGTGGCGATCGTCTCCGACAAGCCCCAGACCACCCGGCGGGAGATCCGCGGCATCGCCAGCGGCGACGACTGGCAGCTCGTGCTCGTCGACCTCCCCGGCATGCAGCGCCCGCGGGACCCGATGACCGCCCGGATGCAGCGCCGCGTGGAGCAGACGCTCTCGGATGCAGACGTCGTGCTGTTCGTCCTGGCCGCCGACTCGGCCGTGGGCCCGGGCGACAAGTTCATCGCCCGCGCGGTTGCGGACTCTGGTCTTCCGGCGGTGACCGCCGTGAACAAGGTCGACAAGCTCGACCCCGCCCGCATCGTCGCCGGCCTGGCGGCGGCCGGTGAGCTGGGGGTGCCCGGTGAGATCTTCCCGATCAGCGCGAAGAAGGGGACGGGGGTGGAAGCCCTCGTCGAACACCTCGTGGAGCTCATTCCCGAGGGCCCGTTCCTCTACCCCGTCGGCGAGAGCTCCGACCAGCCCGAGAAGGTGCAACTCGCCGAGCTCGTGCGCGAGCAGGTGCTGCGCCGCACGCGCGAGGAGCTGCCGCACGCGGTGGAGGTCGAGGTCACGGAGGTGAACGAGAAAGAGGACGGCCTGCTCGTGGTCGTCGCGTCGATCTGGGCCGAGAGCGAATCCCAGAAGGGAATCCTGATCGGCTCTGGCGGGCGGATGGTGCGGGCGGTCGGAACCGCGGCGCGGCCCGGCCTCGAGGCGCTGCTCGGCCGCCCCGTGCACCTCGACCTGCGGGTGCGGGTGCGCAAGGGCTGGCGCGGCGACGACGCGCTGCTGGACCGGCTGGGCATCGAGTAGTCAGCCCAGCGCGTCGCCGATCGTCTCCAGGACCCAGTCGGGGTCGAGGTGCAGCTTCAGCCCGGTGATCCTCAACACAGGAATTCGGACGACGGCCATGCTGGCGTCGCGGACGCGGTCGAGCTCCTGCTGCGTCCGGGTCTTGTGACCGTCCCAGCCGTCGTACTCCACGACCAGTCCGTGGTCGGGCCACACGAAGTCGCGCTCGTAGCCGTGGAACTCCATGTTCACCCGCGGGCGCGCCAGGTCGCTCGCCAGGATCAGCCGCCGGAGAACCTTCTCACCACCCGAGCGGGTGAACGCGGGCGGTTGCCAGCTGCGGAAGATCTGCCGCAGCAAGGGCATGCCGGGCGCCCCGGGCTCGATCAGCGCCTCCATCGCGCGGTGGTCGTACAGATTGCGCTCGACGGCGATGTCGAACTGGTTCGCCAGCTCGTGGTACGCGCTCGTCGCCGCCTGGTCGAACAGTGTCCGCTCGACGGTCGTCACAGCCAGCCGCTCGCACACGGCCCGGTCGCCCGGTGCGAAGTCGGCCCGGCCATGAATGACGAAGCCCTGACGCGTGCGGGTCGCGGTACCGGGCCGGCTCACATGCCACCTCCGCCCGCGCCGTGTCGTCAGGTCCCACCACCATGCCGCAGAGCCGTGCGACAGCAGCGCCCCGGGCCCAGCGGCCAGCACGGCGGCGTACGCCCACCCCGCTTGCGAAAGGAGCCGCGGTGGCGCGACCGAGTACACGCCCCGGTGAACGCGGTGCAGCCGACCGCGCCGCGCGCGCTCGCGCACGGCCCAGTCGTTCAGCCCCGCCAGCGCGAGCTGGGCCAGCGAGATGACCCCATATTGATGGCCGACGATGGCTGAGATCCACCAATCCGGCCTCTCCTCATTCACTTTCGTCACGTCCTGTGACGTTTCTGAATGACCATGCTCTTTGGAGGGCCCGCGCGGCCCAAGTTCGCCCCCCTTGCGAGACTCCTTGACGTGGACGAGATTCGGTTCGACGACGACGGCCTCGTGCCGTGCGTGATGCAGGACGCCGGCACCGGCGAGGTGCTCACGCTTGCCTACATGAACGAGGAGGCGCTGGCGCGCACGCGCGAGACGGGTGAGATCCACTTCTGGAGCCGCTCGCGCCAGGAGCTGTGGCGCAAGGGCCAGACCTCCGGCAACACGATGCGCGTGAGGGCGCTGCGCTACGACTGCGACGAGGACGCGCTGGTGGCGCTGGTCGAGCCCTCCGGGCCCGCCTGCCACACCGGCGAGCGCACGTGCTTCCACCGCGGCGACATGGAGATACAACCCGGTGAGGCGCTGGCCGCGCTCGAGCGGACGATCGAGAACCGCAGACAAGCCGACCCAGCCAGCAGCTACACGGCGACCCTCCTCACCAGCCCCGAAACCATCGGCGCGAAAGTACGCGAGGAGGCCGACGAGGTCGCACGAGCGGCGCAGAACGAGTCCGACGAGCGCCTGGCCGAGGAGGCCGCCGACGTGCTGTACCACCTCTCGGTGCTGATGGCTTCACGCGGCCTGACCCTGCGCGACGCCTTCGACGAGCTGAACCGGCGAGCAGAGTGATCCCGTCGCTGGAGGAGGTGCGTGCGCTCGCGCGCGAGCACACGCTCGTGCCGCTGCGCCACACCTACGTGGCGGACACCGAGACGCCCGTCTCGGCCTACCTGAAGCTGCGCGGCGACGGTCCGTCGTTCCTGCTCGAGTCCGCCGAGCAGGGACAGCGCTTCGGGCGCTGGTCGTTCCTGGGCTGCCGGCCCCGGGCGGTGATCCGCTGGAGCCAGGGCGACGACGGAGACCCCTACGAGCTGGTCGAGCGCGAGCTGGGCCGCTACAAGCTCGCCCCGGTCGAGGGCCTGCCCCCGTTCGCCGGCGGGGCGGTGGGGATGTTCGGGTACGACCTCGTCCGCTCCGTGGAGCCCACAGTGGGAGACGGCAATCCCGACGAGCTCGGAACGCCCGACATGGCGCTCATGGTGAGCGACGTGCTCGTGGCCTTCGACCACCTCCGCCACGAGATAACGATCCTGGCGAACGTTTTCGTGGAGGAGGACGTCGACAAGGCGTACGCGAAGGCGGCGAAGGCGATCGATGAGGTCCGCGAACGCCTGGCGCAGCCGGTGCCAAGGGCACACGCTCAACGCCGCGAGCCGCCCCCCTTCACCAGCAATATCGGCGCTGAGGGCTACACCAAAGCCGTGGAGCGCTGCAAGGAGTACATCCGCGCCGGCGACGCCTACCAGGTGGTGCCTAGCCAGCGCTGGAGCGCCGAGTCGCCGGTGGAGGCGTTCTCCATTTACCGCGGCCTGCGCGCCATCAACCCCAGCCCCTACATGTACTTCCTCGACTTCGAGGACTTCGAGATCGCGGGCGCGTCGCCGGAGTCGCTGGTCAAGGTCGACGGCCGGCGCGCCGAGCAGCGGCCGATCGCCGGCACCCGCCCGCGGGCCGACACCGCCGTGGGTGACCTCGAGCGCGCTGAGGAGCTGCTGGCCGACGAGAAGGAGCGCGCGGAGCACGTGATGCTGGTCGACCTCGCCCGCAACGACCTCGGCCGCGTGTGCGAGTACGGCAGCGTCACGGTCGACGAGCTGATGGTCGTCGAGACCTACTCGCACGTGCTGCACATCGTCTCGTCGGTGTCGGGCACGCTGCGCGACGGGGTGTCCGCCATGGACGCCCTCCGGGCCTCCCTGCCCGCGGGCACCCTGAGCGGCGCCCCGAAGATCCGGGCGATGCAGATCATCGACGAGCTGGAGCCCGTCAAGCGCGGCCCGTATGGCGGCTCGGTCGGCTACCTCTCCTATACCGGCGACCTCGACACCTGCATCTACATCCGCTCGGCGGTCGTGAAGGAGGGCCGCGTCCACGTGCAGGCCGGGGGCGGCATCGTGGCCGACTCCGAGGCCGGTTACGAGGTGCGCGAGACCGAGCACAAGGCCGGTGCGGTGTTCAGCGCCATTGAGCTGGCATGCGCGCAGGAGGATTGGGCGTGAAGGTCCTTGTGGTCGACAACTACGACTCGTTCACGTTCAACCTCGTGCAGTACCTGGGCGAGCTGGGGGCGGAGCCCGAGGTGGTGCGAAACGACTCCGAGAGCGTCGACGAACTGCTTGGCCGCGGGGCCGAGCGGCTGATCGTCTCGCCTGGGCCATGCACGCCCGCCGAGGCCGGGGTGTCCACAGAGGCCATCCGCCGGTTCGCGGAGGCCGGCACGCCGGTGCTCGGCGTGTGCCTGGGACACCAGGCGCTGGCGACCGCGTTCGGGGGGAAGGTCGTGCGCGGGGATCCGGTCCACGGCAAGACCGCGGAGGTGGAGCACGACGGCGGCACGATCTTCGAAGGACTCCCGTCGCCGCTCACCGCGGGGCGCTACCACTCGCTGATCGTTGATCCCGATCTGCCGGACGCACTCGAGGCCTCGGCCCATCACGGCGACACGGTGATGGCCATCCGCCACCGCGAGCTGCCCGCCGAGGGCGTCCAGTTTCATCCCGAGTCGGTGCTCACCGGCGACGGTATGGCGATACTGCGGAACTTCCTCCGATGACCCCCAACCCTCTCCTGACCGAAGCGATCGACCGCCTCTGCCGCGGCGAGGCCCTCACCGCCGACGAGACCACCGCGTGCCTGCGCGAGGTGATGGAGGGCCGGGCCTCCGACACCCAGACCGCGGGCATGCTGATCGCGTTCCGCAGCAAGGGCGAGACGGTGGAGGAGATCGCCGGGATGGCGCGCGCGATGCGTGCGCTGGCGGTGGCCGTCAAGACCGGGCACCACGATCTGGTGGACACCGCGGGCACCGGCGGCGGCCGGCCGACCTTCAACGTGTCGACCACCGCGGCGTTCGTCGCCGCCGGTGCGGGCTGCCGGATGGCGAAGCACGGCAATCGCTCGGCCACGGGGCAGTCGGGGTCGGCGGACGTGCTCGAGGCGCTCGGCGCCCGGATCGACCTGTCGCCCGAGGCGGTGGCAAGCTGCATCGATGAGCTTGGCTTCGGCTTCATGTTCGCCCCCGCCCATCACCCCGCGATGAAGCACGTCGTGCCCGTGCGCAAGGAGCTGGCGGTGCGCACGATCTTCAACTTCCTCGGCCCGCTGACCAATCCGGCGGGGGCGAAGCGGCAGCTGATCGGCGTGTCGGACCGGCGTTTCCTGGACATCATGGCCGCCGCTCTGGGCGAGCTGGGATGCGACCACGCGCTTGTGGTTTCCAGCGACGACGGGCTGGACGAGCTCAGCGTGTCCGGCCCGACCCATGCGGTGGAGTTGAAGGACGGCCACATCGAGGCGTTCACCCTTACGCCGGAGGCGGTGGGCCTCGCGTCCGCGCCCCAGGACGCGGTGGCCGCCGGGACGCCCGAGAAGAACGCCGGCATCGCGCGCCAGGTGCTCGGCGGCGAGAAGGGCGCGGAGCGCGATCTCACCGTGCTGAACGCGGCCGCCGCGATCTACGTGGGCGGCAAGGCCGAGTCGATCGAGGCGGGAGCGCGCAGCGCCGAGCAGGCGATCGACTCGGGCGCGGCGGCCGACGTGCTCGAGCGCTGGACCGCCCGGACCGTGGAGCTGGCGGCGTGAACCCACGGCTGGAGGGGCTGGTGGACGCGACGCGGGAGGCGCTCGAGCGCCGTAAGCGCGCCGTGCCGCTCGCCGAGCTGGAGCGCACCGGCGACCCGCACACGGACCGCCCGTTCGCCGAGGCACTGGCCGCGCCGGGCACGTCGCTGATCGCCGAGCACAAGCGCCGCTCACCCTCCGCTGGCGAGATCCGGGCGGCATCGTCCTGCGCGGAGATCGTGCAGGCCTACGAGCGCGGTGGGGCCGCCGCGCTGTCGATCCTCACCGAGGAGGCCCACTTCGGCGGCTCGCTCGACGATCTGCGCGAGGCCCGGGGTGCCACCGACCTGCCGCTCCTGCGCAAGGACTTCACCGTCGACCCCTACATGCTCCACGAGGCCAACGCCGCCGGCGCGGACGCGGTGCTGCTGGTGGTCGGCTCGCTGCGCCCGGGTGAGCTGGCCGAGCTGTACGCGGAGGCCCGCGAGCTGGACCTAGATGCGATCGTGGAGATCTCCCGCGCCGACGAGCTGGAGGCGGCGCTCGACGTGGACGCGGATGTGATCGGGATCAACAACCGCGACCTCGACGACTTCACGGTGGACATCACTCGCACGTTCGACCTGCTGGCCGACGTGCCCGCGGGCAAGACCGTGGTGTCGGAATCGGGCATCGTGCACCGCGAGCAGATCGAGGAGCTGGAGCGGGTGGGCGTCGACGCGGTGCTCGTGGGGGAGACCGTGATGAAGGCGCCCGACCCCGAGGAGGCGGTGCGCCGGCTGGTGGGAGCGGAGGACAAGGCCTAGAGCCGGGCTCTCTCGTCTTCTACCATCGTGGCCCATGGCGACCGCGCCGAACCTCGATCCTCCGGCCGTCGCTGAGCTCGCCGGTCGCCTGCGCGACAACGTCGCCAAGGCGGTGAAGGCCCCGGAGGCCACGGTCCAGCAGGTGCTCGTGGCGCTGCTCGCCGAGGGCCACGTGCTGATCGAGGACAACCCGGGGGTCGGCAAGACCGCCCTCGCGCGGGCCCTCGCGCGCTCGACCGACGCCGAGTACGCCCGCGTTCAATGCACCGCCGACCTGCTGCCGGCCGACGTGGTCGGCACCAACGTCTTCAACCAGCGCGAGGGCAAGTTCGAGTTCCGGCCCGGCCCGGTGTTCGCGAATGTGGTGCTCGTCGACGAGATCAACCGCGCCTCGCCGAAGACCCAGTCCGGCCTGCTCGAGTGCATGCAGGAGCGCCACGTGACCGTGGACAAGCACACCCACGACCTCGCGCGCCCGTTCATCGTGCTCGCCACCCAGAACCCGATCGAGTACGAGGGCACCTACCCGCTGCCCGAGGCGCAGCTCGATCGCTTCATGGTGCGGGTGTCGCTGGGCTACCCGTCAGTGGAGGACGAGAAGGACATGCTGGCCGACCACGGGGGGCACGACCGCGTGCTCGACCTCGAATCGGTCGCCGGCGTGGGAGAGGTGCTGGCCGCCCAGGAGGCGGTCGCCGCCGTGCACGGCAGCGATGCGCTGCGCCGCTATATCGTCTCCGTGCTGGACGCCACGCGAGCCGACCCGCGGGTTGAGCTCGGCGCCAGCCCGCGTGCGGGCCTGATGCTGTTCCGCGCCGCGAAGGCGCTGGCCGCGCTGGACGGCCGCGACCACGCGCTGCCCGACGACGTGCAGGCGCTGGCCCCGGCGGTGCTCACCCACCGCCTGCTGCTGGCCCCAGAGGCCGCGGGCGACGACCGGGCCGCCGTGGTCCGGGACGCGCTGGAGCGCGTCCCGGCCTTGTAGGCGATGTCCCGAGCCGCCGGAGCGGCCACACTCGGCGCCGCGATGGCGCTGGCCGCGCTGCTGTTCGACTCGGCGTCGTTGTGGGTTCCCGCCGTTGCTCTGATTGGGCTGGCTGTCGCCGCGGCCGTGTGGGTCACGCTCGCCGCGCGCGGCGCCGGCATCGCCCGGGAGCCCGGTCCGACGACGGTCGAGGAGGAGCAGCCCTACCCGCTACGTCTCGAGCTGCGCCAAGGCTTGCTTCCGCCGCCGGGAGGTGAGCTGCGAGAGCCACTGCTCGAGGCCCCGATACCGCTCACCGGCCGAACGGCCGGGAAGGTGCGGATCGAGGTGCGGTTCGCTCGCCGCGGCAAGCGCGTGATCGAGCCGGGCACGCTCACCATCTCCGACCCGCTCCGGCTCGCCGTGCGCGAGGTCGAGAGCGGGGGGGAGCCCGCGGAGTTGCTGGTGCTGCCGAGGATCGAGCCCGTGCTGGCAGCGCCGGGATCGGGCGCGGGCGGCTCCGGTGTGGGTCCCGACTCCGGCGGGGGGCGCGCGGCGCTGCGCGGGCGGATGGACGGCTCCGCCGCCGAGCTCGACCTCGACGGCCTGCGGCCCTACCGCGAGGGCACTCCTGCCAGCCGCATCCACTGGCCGGCGGTCGCGCGCAGCGGGGAGATGCTCGAGCGCCGGCTCACGGCGGACTCGGACTCGGCCCCGCTGGTGATCCTCGATGCCACCGTCCCGCCGTCGGAGGAGGCGCTGGACAAGGCGGTCAGGGCAGCGGCCTCGCTGTGTGTGGAGCTGGCTCGGCGCGAGGGCTGTGCGCTGCTGCTTCCCGGCGACCGGCGCCCGGCGACCCTGGCCCACGACATGTCCGCGTGGCCCGCGCTGCACGCCCGGCTGGCGCTGGTCACCCAGGCGGGCACCCGGCCGCCGCTCGCGCGCGCCCGGCGCGCGGGCGCCGTGATCTGGGTGAGTGCCCGCGGGGATGCTCCACGCGATCTGGTGCGCGCGGCGGCCGGAGGGGGCTGGCTGGTCACCCCACTCGACTCGGCGCCTCCGGGCACCCCCATGGCCTTCACGGTCGCCGGCTGCGCGGGGCGCCGGCTGGGCCGCGCGCACCAGCGGAGCGCGGCATGAGCGCCGCGGCGGCAGCACGCCTGTCACGCCCCACCTGGGCGCTGTCTCGCGGGGCCGCGGAGGCGGGGCTGCGCGTAGCGGTGTTCGCCGGGCTGGCCGCCTTCGTCTGCGGGCATTGGGCGGCGATGGTCGCCGACCCGCCGGTGTTCCGGATGGCCCTGGTGGTGCTCATCGCCACGGCCCTCGCGGCGGCGCTGTCCGCGCTCCCGGCGCTGCGCCTGCGGCGTGCGTACACCCATCTGGCGGCCCTGTGCCTGTTCCTCCTGGCCGCGGCGCTCGCCCTGGCAGCCGCGGGCCTGCCGGTGCGGCTGCTGCCCCCCGGCGCGTGGGACGAGCTCGGCCCCGAGCTGGACCGCGGGCTGTCCGGCATCCGCACCGTCGAGTGGCCCTATTCGGGCGAGGAGCATTGGGTGCGGCTCGTGATCCTGTTCGCCGCCCCGGCCGTCCTCGTGATGGCGGCGGCACTTGCCTTCTGGCCCGCGCGCCGGGCCCGCGGCTTCCTGCGCGCGCTCGGCCTGATCGTCCTGCTGGCGCTCTACGGCACGGCTGTGACCGAGCATGACCCGGGTGCCCCGCTGGTGCGCGGCCTCGTGCTGTTCCTGGCGGTGGCGGCGTGGCTGTGGCTGCCGCGGATGAAAGCCAAGGAGGCTCGCGTGGCCGCGCTCACGGTGCTCGCCGTCGGCGTGCTGGCGCTGCCCGCGGCCGCCCGTCTCGATGCCCAGACGGCGGTCATCGACTACCAGTCGTGGAACTGGTTCGGCGGCAAGGACGTGACCTTCGACTGGAACCACAGCTACGGGCCCCTGGACTGGTCGCGCGAGGGCGCCACGCTGCTGCACATTCGCTCCGACAAGCCGCTGTACTGGAAGGCCGAGACGCTGGACGGCTTCGACGGGCTCCGCTGGGTGCGCACCTCGGCGAACGAGCGCACCGGGCCCGGAGCCGAGCTGCCCGTCAACCCGAGCCCTCGCTGGGACGAGCAATTCCGCGTGACCGTGCGTTCCCTGCGCACCGACTTCGTGATCGGCGCCGGCACTCCCTACCTCGTCACGGGCGCGGGCGGGGCCGTGAGCGGCTCGGCGGACGGCACCATCCGCCGGCTCGATGAGCCGATGGAGCGGGGCGACAGCTACCGGGTGCGCGCCTACGTGCCGGATCCCCGTGCGCGGGAGATGCGCGCCGCGCTGCCGCCCGCCGACCTCGACCTGCTCCAGTACACGCGGATCGCCTTGCCGCTGGCGGGGGAGACCGCGCTCACCCGTGACCTCGACCGGGACGACTCGCCGGCCGCCGCCAGCGTGACTGTGCCGCTCAGGGGTGGCAACGTGTCCGACGTGGCGGCGGATCGCTCGCTCAGGTCCTCGGCGTACGCGGGCACCTATCGCGTGGCCCGGCGGCTCACCGACAGTGCGCCCACGACCTACGACGCCGTGAGGGCGGTGGATCGCTACCTCGGCCAGGGGTTCGAGTACAGCGAGCGTCCACCGACGAGCGAATACCCGCTCGAGGCGTTCGTGATGGAGGACAAGATCGGGTACTGCCAGCAGTTCTCGGGCGCGATGGCGCTGATGCTGAGGATGTCCGGCATCCCCGCGCGGGTGGTGTCGGGGTTCTCGCCCGGGTCGTTCAACAAGGACACCGGCGAGTACCGGGTGCGAGACCTGGACGCCCATTCCTGGGTGGAGGTCTTCTTCACCGACATCGGCTGGGTCACGTTCGACCCCACCCCCGCCGCCGCGCCGGCCGACCGTGCCGGACAGAGCTCCAGCAGCCTGCTCGGCGACCGCCCGCAGCCCGGCGCCGCGAACACGCGGGGCGGCGATGACCCGGAGTCCGATCCCGCCACAGGCGGAGGGGCGGCCGGAGGGCGCGAGGATGGCGGCGGTGGCGGCCCACCGCTGATCGCGGTCCTCGCAGCGATCGCTCTGACGGCACTTGCAGTGGTCGCGTGGCGACGCCGCCGCCCGGGTGACCACGACCCCGACGCAGGCCTGCGCGAGCTCGAGCGGGCGCTGCCCCGGCTGGGCTGGCCCGTTCCCGCCGGCACGACGCTGCTGGAGCTGGAGCGCAGGCTGGCCCGGATGGCCGGGCCGGGAGCGGCCGGATACGTGGCAAGGCTGCGCGACGGCCGCTATTCACCGCGGGGAGCCCGTCCTCCCGGCAGGGCGGCCCGGCGCGCTCTGCGGCGCGAGCTGACCGCGGCGCGAGGGCCACGCACCCGCCTGCGCGGCTTCCTCGCCCTGCCGCCCCGTGGGCCGGCGGTTTAGAAGTCTCTTACGCTCGGCGCATAGAACCTTGGCCATGAACCCGAACTCCTCGTCGCGCTCCAACTTCCTCTCCGGCCTGCTCGGCGGACTTGTGGTCCTCGTGCTGGGCGCCGTGCTGATCGCCACCGATGTGATCGACACCGGCGACACCACCCGCGAGGTCGTGCCCCAAACGGGCGTGGCGACTCAGCCGGCCAACGACACCGGCGACAGCGGGACCCGCAGCGTCTCGGACATCTACAAGGATGAGGGCCGCGGCGTGGTCTTCATCCGCGCTCGTGGCGTCAGCTCCGGTGGGCAGTCCCCGTTCGGGCTCCCCGAGGAGGACGGCGGAGCCGCCACCGGGTCGGGCTTCGTGGTCGACAAGGACGGCACGATCATCACCAACGCCCACGTGGTCGAGGGCGCCAGCGACGTGGAGGTCCGGTTCGGCGAGGAGGAGGACTTCGTGAAGGCCGAGGTGAAGGGACGCGACCCCTCCAACGACCTCGCGGTGCTCAAGGTGGATCCCGACGACGCCGAGCTGGTGCCACTGCCGCTGGGTGACTCGAGCAAGGTGAAGGTCGGCGACTCGTCGATCGCGATCGGCAACCCGTTCGGCTTCTCGCGGACGGTGACGACCGGAATCGTCTCGGCGCTCCAGCGCCAGATCGACGCGCCGAACGGCTTCCCGATCCGCAACGTGATCCAGACCGACGCATCGATCAACCCGGGCAACTCGGGTGGTCCGCTGCTCGACGGGCAGGGCCGCGTGATCGGCATCAACTCTCAGATCGCCACCGGCGGCTCGAGCGGCTCGGTGGGCATCGGCTTCGCGGTTCCGATCAACACCGCCAAGGAGGTTCTGCCGCAGCTCAAGAAGGGCGCCGAGGTGCAGCGCGCCTACCTCGGGGTCACGATGGCGCCCGTCACCGCGCAGGTGGCCGACGACCTCAACCTCCCGGTGAAGGAGGGAGCGCTGATCCAGAACGTCTCGAAGGGAGGTCCGGCCGACGACGCCGGCCTGCGCGGCGGGCGCACCCCGACGGGAGAGGGCGTCGTGGCCGGGGGAGACCTGCTCGTGGAGGTCAACGGCAAGTCCGTGAAGGGCCCCGACGACGTGGCCGACGCCATCGCCGGCAAGAAGCCGGGGGACGAGGTCACGGTCGAGTACTACCGCGGCGACGACAAGAAGTCGGCGAAGGTGAAGCTCGGCAAGCGGCCGGCCACGCTCGAGCAGAGCAGCACCCCCAGCCTGCCCTAGCGTATGACCCGTGACACGGGTCAAGATTTGTGGAATCACGGACGCCGGCGACGCCGGCCAGGCCGCTGACCTCGGCGCCTGGGCCGTTGGGCTGATCCTCTGGGAGGGCAGCCCGCGGGTCTGTTCCGACGCCGCCGCGGAGGAGATCGGCGCCATGCTGCACCGTCGCTGCGAGGTGACGGGCGTGTTCGTGAACGCGACCCTCGACGAGGTGGCGCTGGCCGCCGATCGCTTCGGCCTCTCCTTGCTCCAGTTCCACGGCGACGAGGGGCCGGCCTACTGCCGCGAGGCCGCTCGCCGCACCGGCGCCAAGGTGATGAAGGCGGTCCGGGTGAAGGACGCGGCGTCCGTTCGCGACCTCGGGGCCTTCCACACCGACTTCCACATGCTCGACGCCAACGTCGCGGGCATGCTCGGCGGTACGGGGGAGACGTTCAGCTGGGACCTCGCCAAGGCCCACCTCGGCAACGTTCCCATGGTGCTCTCGGGCGGGATCACCCCGGAGAACGCCGCCGATGCCGTGCGCACGGTGCGGCCGTTCGCCATCGACAGCGCGAGCGGTACCGAGGCCGCGCCGGGACGCAAGGACCCGGAGAAGGTGGCGGGCCTGTTCGAGGCCGTCGCCGAAGCCGACCGCGAGCTCTCGACGGCGTGAAGGAGCGCGACTTCGGCCCATACGGCGGGCGCTTCGTGCCCGAGACGCTGATCCCCGCGCTCGACGAGCTCGAGGCCGCGTGGATCGACGCCCGGGGGGACGCGGCCTTCAAGGAAGAGCTGCACACGCTGCTGCGCGACTACGTCGGCAGGCCCACGCCGCTCTACCTGGCGCAGACCGTCTCCGAGCGCGTGGGCGGCAAGGTCTACCTCAAGCGCGAGGACCTTCTGCACACGGGCGCGCACAAGATCAACAACGCCATCGGGCAGGCCCTGCTCGCCAAGCGCATGGGCAAGCGCCGGGTGATCGCCGAGACCGGGGCCGGCCAGCACGGCGTGGCGGCAGCCACGGCGTGCTCGCTGCTCGGCCTGGAGTGCGTGGTCTACATGGGCACCGAGGACATGCGCCGCCAGCGCCCCAACGTGGAGCGGATGGGCCTGCTCGGGGCAGAGGTCGCGCCCGTGGAGGCGGGAGCGCGGACGCTGAAGGAGGCGGTGAGCGCCGCCATCCGCGACTGGGTGGCCAACGTCGCCACGACCCACTACATCATCGGCTCCGCGGTCGGCCCCTCGCCGTACCCGGCGCTGGTGCGCGACTTACAGCGCGTGATCGGCGAGGAGATCCGCGAGCAGGCGCAGGCAGCCGAGGGCCGCCTGCCCGACCGCGTGGTGGCCTGCGTGGGAGGAGGGTCGAATGCGATTGGCGCGTTCGTGCCGTTCGTCCACGACAAGGACGTCGAGCTGATCGGCGTGGAGGCGGCGGGGGACGGGCTCGACAGCGGCCGCCATTCCGCCCCGCTCACCACCGGCGCCCGCGGCGTGTTGCACGGCGCCATGTCGGCCGTGCTCCAGGACGCTGACGGTCAGGTGCTGGAGGCCCACTCGATATCGGCCGGGCTCGACTATCCCGGCGCGGGCCCCGAGCACGCGTGGCTGCGCGACGAGGGGCGTGTGCGCTACGAGGCCGTGGACGATGACGCCGCGCGTCGAGGCCTTCCGCGGGCTGGCGCGGATGGAGGGGATCATCCCCGCGCTTGAGCCCGCGCACGCGCTGGCGTGGCTGCTCGAGAACCCCGCGGACGGCATCGACGTGATGGTGCTCTCGGGCCGCGGCGACAAGGACCTGGCGGAAGTCTTGGCCCTGTGAGGGACCGGATCGCCGCGGCGTTCGCCGGCCACGGGCGCCGGGCGGCGCTGATGCCCTACCTGATGGGCGGCCACCCCGACCCCGAGACATCGCTCGCGGCCTGCGAGGCCGCCGCCGAGGCGGGGGCCGACCTGATCGAGCTGGGCGTGCCCTTCTCCGATCCGCTGGCCGACGGCCCCGTGATCCACACGGCGGCCACCGAGGCGCTGGAAAAGGGCGTGACCCCGTCCGACGTGCTGCGCCAGTGTGAGGCGGTCGCCGACCGCCTGCCCGTGGTGCTGATGGTCTACGCGAACGTGATCTTCTCGGTCGGCCTGGAGGAATACGCCAGGCGGGCCGCGGCCGCCGGCGCGGCCGGGATCATCGTGCCGGACCTGCCTCACGACGAGAGCGACGAGCTCCGCGCGGCCTGCGACGCGCAGGAGATCGCCCTGGTCCCCCTGGTCGCGCCCACCAGCACCCCCGAGCGCGTGGAGGCCATCGGCCGGGACGCCCGCGGCTTCGTTTACACCGTCTCGCTCACCGGCACCACGGGCGAGCGAGCCGCGCTGCCGCCGGACCTCACCGACACCGTCGAGCGTGTGCGCGGCGCGGCCGCGGTCCCCGTGGCGGTGGGCTTCGGGATCTCCACGGCCGAGCACGCCTCGGCCGTGGCGGACCTCGCCGATGGCGTGATCGTCGGCAGCCGTGTGGTGCGCGCGGCCGCGGAGGGCGGGCCGTCCGCGGTTGCCGACCTCGTCTCGGAGCTCGACGCCGCGCTTCGCTAGATTCCCCGCATGGCTGAGACGACCGCCGAGAAGAAGCCCGCCGCGGCGAAGAAGCCCGCCAAGCCGCGCCGCTCCGCGCGGGTGAAGGCCGTCGAGGAGGCGGCCCGGACCTACTTCGACGCCGTCACCGCCCGCGACCCCGCTGCGATGGCCGCGTGCTGGCACCCCGACGGGGTCGAGGACATCATCCCGCTGGGCGTGTTCCGCGGGCCCGAGGCCGTTCGGGCCGTCTTCAGCGAGCTGTTCGCGGCCTTCCCGGACTTCGAGTTCACCGTCACCCGCATCACCGCCGACCACGAGGTCGCCGCGGCGCAGTGGCGCGCCACGGGCACGTTCACCGGCGCTCCGTTCCAGGGCCTCGTGCCCAACGGCAAGCGGATCGAGCTGCGCGGCACCGACTGCGTGGAGATCGACGACGAGGGCAGGATCACCCGCAACACGGCGGCCTACGACGGCGCGGCCTTCGCTCGCGGCCTGGGCCTCATGCCCCCCGAGAACAGCGGCGCCGAGAAGGCCATGCGCGGCGCCTTCAACGCGGTCACCAAGCTTCGGAAGGCCGTCGAGGGCGCGCGATGATCGTTCTCGTAGCGCTCACGGTCGGCCTCGTGTTCTGGATCGTGGCGTGGTCATTCGGGATCAAGGCGTTTGACGCGTTCCTCTTTACGGCGCTCCTCACGTTCACGGCTGCCGGCGTGCGAATCGCGCTGCCGTACGTGGACAAGATTCTCAAGGGAGCTCCGGCCACCCCGGGCGAGCGCTGACGTCGGTAGGGGCGCTCCTAGCGGCAGCTGCCCTCGCCGCCGTGGCCCTCGCGGGCTGCGGAGGGGAAGACGAGAACACCACTCGCATCGCCGGAGACACGCTGACGGTGTACGCGGGTGCACCGATGCATGGCGTTTCGGCCCGCGCGGGCGACGCGGCCATCGCCGGAGCGCGCCGCGCCCTGAGCGACGCGGGCGGGCGCGCCGGCGGCAAGCGCGTGCGGCTGGCGACGCTGTCGTCCACCCGCCCGGTCGACGAATACTGGGATCCCGGGACGGTGGAGGCGGGCGCCGAGCGGGCCGTCGACGACCCGACGGCGATCGCCTACCTGGGTGAGGTCGACCCGGGCGCATCGGCGGTATCGCTGCCGGTCACGAACCGGGCCGGCCTCCTGCAGGTCTCCCCGACGGACGGCCTGACCAGCCTCACGACCGAGCCGCCCGGGCGCCCGCGCGCCGGGCCCGAGCGCTACTACCCGGAGGGGAAGCGCACCTTCGAGCGGATGGTGCCCACCGATCTACGGGTCGCGGACGCCATGCTCGAGCGCGTGCCGCCCGCGGCCGACCGCAGCGTTGCCGTGATCCATACGGAGGGCTTCGCCGAGCGCGAGCTGGCGGGGGTGCTGGCGTTCCGGCTGCGCTCGGACAAGGAACCGGCGCTCTTGGTCGAGTCGCTCCGCCGGGATCAGGACGCCCCGAGGAGCCTCGTCGACGAGCTGATCGCCAAACGGCCGGGGGCGATCCTCTTCGCCGCGCAGGAGGGTCGCCCCGCGCGTGCCCTGCTGCGAGAGCTCGCCATCAGCCTTCCATCGGTGCCCGTGATCGCCGGGCCGGGCCTGGCGAGCAGCCGCCCGCGCGGCCGCGTGCCGACCAAGGCCGAGGCCGTCACGGGTCTCGTGCCGGGCCGCCTTCAGCCCGCGGCCGGTAGGCGGCTGCTGCGCTCGCTGAGCACGCGCGAACCACAGGCCCTGTACGGATATGAGGCGATGAGCGCCGTGCTGGAGGCGATCGACGCGGCCGGTCCCGACCGCGCCGCGGTGACCGCGGCCGCGCTCCGGGCGCCGCGCCGGGAGGGGGTCGTACGGCGATCCGGGCTGGCCCTGGTGGACCTTGGCCCGCAAGTCCACGACCAGCAGCCCGCATGTTTATTGCGCGGGGTGCCTCGATGTAACTAGGATGCGCCGCAATCACCCATTCTCTTTAGGAGGGAACGTTTTGCGAGTACGGTGGATGGCAGTCCTCTGCCTCCTCTTCGGCGCCCTCGCCTTTGGCATCACTGCCTGCGGCGATGACGACGACGATGGTGGCGGAGACAGCGGTGGAAGCGCCGCTGAAGGAGAGACCCTCACGATCTATTCGAGTCTCCCGCTCCAGGGAACCTCGAAGGAGCAGTCTGAGGCCGTCATTGACGGTGAGCAGCTTGCGCTGAAGGAGGCCGGCAACAAGGTCGGCAAGTTCAAGCTCAAGTACGTATCGCTCGACGACTCGACCGCTCAGAACCCCGGTACCGCCGACGAGGCTCAGACTGCCCAGAACGCCCGCAAGGCCGTTCAGGACAAGTCGACGATCTTCTACCTCGGCGAGTTCAACTCTGGCGGCACGAAGGTGTCGCTGCCAATTCTCAACAAGGCTGGAATTCCGCAGATCAGCCCGTCGAACACGTACGTCGGTCTGACCACGGACAAGCCGGGCTCGGAGCCCGGTGAGCCGGACAAGTACTACCCCGCGGGCACGAAGACGTACGCCCGAGTGGTTCCGGCTGACGACATCCAGGGCGCCGCGCTGGCCACGACGATGAAGGAGGATGGTTGCAAGACCATCCACATCTTCAACGACAAGACCACGTATGGCGCTGGCCTGGCTCGGAACATCGAGCTGTCCGCGAAGGAGATCGGCCTCACGGTCGAGGGCAACGACGGCACGGAGAAGACCGCGCCGAACTACCGCTCCCTCGCGGCGAAGGTCAAGGCGGACTGCTTCGTCGGGTCCGGCGTGACCGGCGAGAACTACGTCCAGGTGTTCAAGGACGTGGCGGCGGCGGCTCCGGACGCCAAGCTCTACGGCCCGGACGGCGTGGCTGAGGAGGCGTTCACCAACCCGAAGAAGGGTGGTATCCCCGCCGACGTGGGCGCGCGCACCAAGATCACGGTCGCGACGCTCGGTCTCGAGGAGTTCAAGAAGCGCGGCAATGCCGATGCTGAGAAGTTCTTCACGGACTTCGAGGCGGAGTACGGCAAGGCCAACCCCGACCCGTACGCCATCTATGGCTACGAGACGATGGCTCTGGCGCTTGCCACGCTGGAGGCAGCCGGCGACAAGGCCAACGACCGCAAGGCCGTGGCCGAGCAGCTGGTCGGAAACACGAAGGGTCGCAACAGCGTTCTCGGCACGTACGACATCGACGAGAACGGCGACACGACGCTCACGGACTACGGGCTCTACACCATCGGCAAGGATGGAACCCCGTCGTTCACCAAGGTGATCAAGGCCCAGGGCGGCTGATCACCCAGTAACCGGTTAGGACCGGGGGCGGGCGTTCGCGCCCGCCCCCGGCTCCGGCTCTCTTCCAGACAAGGACGACCTTGGAATCAGCGTCGATCGCAGCGAAGCCACGCCCCCAAACTGGGCAGGCTGTCTGGGACTTCATCTCGAAGTACGGCCTGATCGCGCTGCTGGCCGCCTTTCCCCTCTTCTACGCGATCAGCGACGTCCTGGCGGGCGACGGTCTCTCTCGCATCGGGAACAACATCGTCGCCGGCATCTCCAATGGCTCGATCTGGGCACTGGTGGCGCTCGGATACACGCTGGTCTACGGAATCATCGAGCTGATCAACTTCGCGCACGGCGACGTGTTCATGATCGGCTCGTTCGTGTCCTTCGGCCTGTACGGCACGCTCGGTCTCACCCTCGCCACCGGCACCTTCGGCCTGGTGATCGGGCTGTTCGTGATCCTGATCATCGCGATGATCGCCACCGGCAGCCTGAACGTGATGATCGAACGGGTCGCCTACAGACCGTTACGCAACGCGCCCAAGCTCGCGCCCCTGATCACCGCGGTCGGCATGTCGTTCATCCTCCAGAACGTCGGCATTCTGTGGCTGGGCGGCTCGCAGAAGGGCATTCCCGACCTGATCAGCGCCCAGAAGTCGGTCTTCGACATCGGTGGCGTCGTGATCTCGCGCGCGGACGTCCTGGCGGTCGCGGTCACCGTCCCGCTCGTCATCGCGCTCACCACGTTCGTCAACCGCAGCCGCCTGGGCAAGGCCATGCGCGCCACCGCGCAGGATCCCGAGGCCGCCCGGCTGATGGGCATCAACGTGGACACCACGATCTCGCTCACCTTCCTGCTCGGCGGCCTTCTTGCCGGTGCGGCCGGGCTCATCTACGCGCTCTACCAGACGCAGGTGTGGTTCTTCCAGGGCTTCACGGCGGGGCTGATCGCGTTCACCGCCGCGGTGATGGGCGGCATCGGCAACCTCCGCGGCGCAGTGCTCGGCGGGCTGATCATCGGGGTGATCCAACAGATCGCCGACAACCGGATCGGCAACGAGTGGTCGAACGCGGTCGTGTTCGCCTACCTGGTCCTGATCCTCGTCTTCCGCCCGCAGGGCCTCATCGGCGAGGAAACGAGGGAGGCCGGATGACCGCCATCCGGGAGCTGCGCAAGAAGCCGTGGGCGGAGTGGCTTCCCGCCGTCATCCTCTTCGTGGCGATCGCCCTCTTCCCGATCTTCCGGCCGCCGCTCGACGGCCTCGTCGACGACATGATCATCGCGCTCGCCTATGTGGTGATGGCCCTGGGGCTGAACATCGTCGTGGGCTTCGCCGGTCTGCTCGACCTCGGCTACGTGGCCTTCTACGCGTTCGGGTCGCTCACCGCCGGCTGGCTCGCCTCCGATCACTTCACCGGCCTCGGCGGGGAGAAGGGCGTCCACGTCGGTGTGAGCGACTTCGTCTCGAATCTCCCCGGACTGCATTTCAACTTCCTCCTGATCGTGATCGCGGCGATCGTCGTCTGTGCGATTGCGGGCGCGATCATCGGCCTGCCGACGCTGCGCCTGCGTGGCGACTACATCGCGATCGTGACGCTCGCGTTCGGCGAGATCATCGGGAGCACGGCCAAGAACGGCGATGAGCTGGAGATCTCCGGGTACGCCTTCTCCAACGGCCGCCAGTCGATCTCGCCGATCGACCAGATCAACTTCCCCCTGGTCGGGGAGTTCGACAGCGCCACCAATCTCAGACCGTACTTCTGGCTCGTGCTCGGGCTTGTGCTGGTCACGCTGTTCGTGAACTTCAGGCTGCGCGACTCCCGCCTGGGCCGCGCCTGGATCGCCCTGCGGGAAGACGAGGTGGCGGCGGCGAGCATGGGGGTGCCGCTGGTGCGCACGAAGCTGATGGCCTACTCCGTCGGCGCCGCGTTCGGCGGCATCTCGGGCGCCTTCCTCGGCACGTTCTTCAACAGCATCAACGCCAACCTGTTCCAGTTCGGCTTCTCGATCTTCATCCTGGCGATGGTCATCCTCGGCGGACTGGGAAGCATCTGGGGCGTGGTGATCGGCGCGGTGGCGCTGTCGTTCGTGAACTCGCGCCTGATTCCCGACGTGCTCGATCAGGGATTCGTCGGTGACTTCGTCAAGGACGTCGGCCTCGACTTCAGCTTCTCGCAGGTGTCGTTCGGCGTCTTCGGCTTCATCCTCGTGTTCATGATGGTGCTGAGACCCGAGGGGCTCCTGCCCGAACGCAGACGCAAGATCGAGCTGACCGAGGGCGTCGGCACGGGCGAGGATTTCTACGAGGCCCGCGCATGAGTGAGTCGAACGGCGCCGCGCCCCTGCTCGCCGCGAATGACATCTCCAAGATCTTTGGTGGCCTCGTGGCGGTGGACGATGTCACCTTCAGCATCAAGCCGAAGTCGATCGTGTCGATCATCGGTCCCAACGGCGCGGGCAAGACCACCTTCTTCAACATGCTCACCGGCCTCTACAAGCCGAGCATCGGGCGGATCCAGTTCGACAGCTCGGACATCACCGGCATGAGGCCGGACCGGATCATGGCGAGGGGCGTCGCCCGCACGTTCCAGAACATCCGGCTCTTCTCCACCATGAGCGCGGTCGAGAACGTGATGGTTGGCCAGCACACGCGGATGAAGGCCGGTCTGTTCGGCTCGATCCTTCGCACGCGCGCGGTGCGCCAGGAGGAGGAGGAGGTACGGGAGAAGGCCCGCGAGATGCTCGGCTACGTCGGCCTGAAGAAGGACGAGTTCGACCAGATCTCGATCAACCTCAGCTACGGAGACCAGCGGCGGGTCGAGATCGCGCGGGCGCTGGCCAGCGAGCCCTCGCTGCTCCTGCTCGACGAGCCCACGGCCGGCATGAACCCCAACGAGTCGGCGCGGCTCGTGGAGTTCATGCAGCAGCTGCGCGACGAGAAGGGCCTCACGATCCTGCTGATCGAGCACGACATGAAGGTCGTGATGGGCGTCTCCGAGCACATCACCGTTCTCGACCACGGCGAGAAGATCGCCGAGGGCCTGCCCAAGGAGATCAGGGACAACGAGCGCGTGGTGGAGGCCTATCTCGGCAAGAAGGCGGCCACCGGATGAGCGCCCTCCTCGAGATCGACGAGATCCACACCTTCTACGGCAACATCGAGGCGCTGAAGGGCGTCTCGCTCACCGTGGAGGAGGGGGAGATCGTCACGATGATCGGCTCCAACGGCGCCGGCAAGTCCACGACCCTGCGCTCCGTGTCCGGGCTGACCCCTCCGCGCGAGGGCTCGATCAAGTTCGACGGCAACGAGATTGGCGAGACGCCGGCCCAGGAGATCGTGAGCATGGGCATCTCCCAGTCCCCCGAGGGCCGCAAGTGCTTCTCGCGCATGACCGTGCGGGAGAACCTCGAGCTGGGCGCCTACCTGCGCAGGGACTCGAAGGTCGAGGAGGACCTGCGGCGCGTGTTCGACCCTGTTCCCGCGGCTCGAGGAGCGGGAGAAGCAGAATGCGGGCACGATGTCGGGCGGGGAGCAGCAGATGCTGGCGATCGGCCGGGCGCTGATGGCCGACCCGAAGCTGCTGCTTCTCGACGAGCCGTCGATGGGCATCGCGCCGGTGCTGGTCGAGCGCATCTACGAGACCATCACCGAGATCAACAAGCAGGGCACCACGATTTTGCTGGTGGAGCAGAACGCCAACTTCGCGCTCGAGGTGAGCAGCCGTGGCTACGTGCTCGAGACCGGCAAGGTCGTGCTGACCGACGAGGCATCGAAGCTCCAGGGCAATCCTGAAGTCCAGAAGGCATACCTCGGCCTATGACGCTCATCGCGCTGATCGGAGCGAAAGCCCTGGGCCTTATCTACATCTGGCTGATCTCGGCGATCGTGGCCCAGTGGCTGTCCGATCGCAAGGGCTATGGCGAGAAGCCCGGCCTGGTCACCGGGCTGCTGCTCAGTCTGGTGGCACCCTTCGTCTGGCTCCTGATCCCGGCCAAGTCAGACTCACGCTGGAAGCTCCAGGGCGCGTTCGGCCGAGGTGACGGGCGTACGGTGGCGCAGATGCGCGCCGACCTCGACGAGGAGGACAAGTCCAAGTGAACCTCGCCCAGTTCACGACCCCGCCTGAGGGGCTGTCCAGCGGCTACTTCACCCCGCTGATCCTCGCGGCTGTGGTTTACGCGTGCCTGTTCGTGGCCGCGCGGGTGTTCGACGGTCGCGACGACCCACGCGAGGAGACCATGCTGGACTTCGGCTTCCTGGTGATCCTCCTCAGCGGCGTCTACGTGGCGATCTTGGGCGTGGTCGCGATCACCTCCGAGTCCGACCTGGTGTGGGACCTCGTCCGGATCATCGTGATCGTCGCGGTGTTCTTCCTGGTGCTGGTGCTGCTCCTGCTGCTCGTGTTCGAGCGCGGGATCGGCGGAATTTCGCGGGCGCGGGCGCGCCGCCGCGGCAGCGGCTAGGGCAGGCAGTCCTTCGACACCGGCACCGTCACGTACGCCGCGGTGTCGGGATGCAGCGGGCGCGGGTTGAGCTTGCACCAGACCAACGTGCCCGCGCCGGCATCGACCCTCGCGCTGAAGCGGTAGCCGTTCGCGATTGTGCGCGTCAACGGCGTCCGCCGGCTCAGGGTGAAGCAGTTGAACGCCGTGCCGCCGGTGCCGCCGATCCGCGTGCAGCTGGTCGCCCGCACCGGGCCCTCCAGCAGGCCGCTGCTCACGCGGGCGCGCACGTCGGCGGTGATGGCGCGCTCCAGCGCGGGGGTGGCGGCCGCGCCCTCCGCGAGCCGGGCGCGGCGGGGTCGCTGGTCCTCGGTCAGGCGCTCCACCTTGCGCTGGGCGAACGCCGCCTCGTCGCGGCGGCGCTCGGCGGCCTGGCGGTTGCCGGTGGCGATCAGATCGGCCAGCAACAGCGCGAGCACGGCCGCGAAGGCGATCGCTGCCACCGCCAGTCCGCGCCGCTGGCCCCTCGACAGCTTCCCGAGCAGCCAGCGCGGCAGCTTGGTGAGGCCTGGAAGCGGTTCGAAACGGTTACTTGCCTGTTGCAGAGCGCAGCGCCTGCTCTAGATCGGGCTCTCGAAACGTATACCCCAATTCCTGAAGTCGTACCGGCACCATGCGCACGCCCGTGGTCACGATCTGGGCCATCTCGCCGTAGAGCAGCCTGAGCGCGAGGGCCGGCACCGGCGCCACGGCCGGCCGCCTGAGCACGCGGCCCAGGGTCTTCGACAGCTCCTTGTTGGTTACGGGCTCGGGGGCGCTCAGGTTGATCGGGCCCGACGCGCCGGCGGTGTCCAGCGCAAAGACCATCGCCCCGACCACGTCGTCGGTGTGGATCCACGGCACGTACTGGGCGCCGCCCGCCACCGGGCCGCCGATGCCGGCCTTGAACGGCGGCAGCATCTTCTCCAGCGCGCCGCCGGACTCCGAGAGCACCACGCCGGTGCGGGTGGGTGCCACCCGCAGCCCCAGCTCCTCGGCCTTCTGCGCCTCGGCCTCCCATTCCACGCAGACCTGAGCCAGGAAGTCGTCGCCGGCGGGAGCCTCCTCGGTCACCCGGGCGTCGTGCTGAGGCCCGTAGAAGCCGCTGGCCGATTGGGAGACCAGCACGCCGGGCCGCGGATCGGCGTCCTTCAGCGCCGCAACCAGGTTGCGCGTGGCCAGCACGCGCGAGTCGCGGATCTCCTGCTTGGCCTTATCGCTCCAGCGCTGCGCCACGGGCTCGCCCAGCAGGTGGATCACCCCGTCCTGGCCTGTCACCGACTCGGTGGGAGGCGGCTCGGACTTGGGCTCCTTCCACTCGAGCGCGCGCACGCTGTCTCTGAACGCTCCCGACGCCTTCCCTGGATCGCGGGAGAGCACCGTCACCTCGTCGCCGCGCGCGAGCAGCTGGTCGACGACCGCGCGCCCGAGCGTGCCGGTGGCTCCGGTGAGGGTGACCTTCACTGGGCCGGGAGGGACAGCTCGGCCGTCTCGGTGAGCGCCTGCACGGCGCCTGCTCGCTCCGCCTCCTCGGCCACGGCTCGCGCGACCTCGCGGCTCACGTCCCGGTTGAAGACGCTGGGGATGATGTAGTCCTCGGCCAGCTCGTCGTCGGCCACCGTCGCCGCGATCCCGCGGGCCGCGGCCAGCTTCATCTCCTCGGTGATCGTCCGGGCGCGTACGTCCAGCGCCCCCCGGAATATCCCCGGGAAGGCCAGCACGTTGTTGATCTGGTTGGGGAAGTCCGATCGCCCGGTGGCCATCACGCTCACGTAGGGCTCGGCCTCCTCGGGGCGCACCTCGGGGTTGGGGTTGGCCATGGCGAAGACGAACGGGTCGTCGTTCATGGTCTGGAGGTCCTTGGCGGTGATGATCCCCGGGCCCGACAGCCCGATGAACAGGTCGGTGGCCTCGAGCGACTCGGCCGGCGTGCCGGAGCGGTGCTCGGAGTTCGTGTTCTCCGCCAGCCAGGTCTTGGGCGCGTTCATCGAGCCGGCCTCGTAGTCGTCGCGGCCGGAGTGGATGGCGCCGAAGCGGTCGCAGGCCACGATCCGCGTGATTCCGGCGCTCATCAGGATCTTCGCCACCGCCACGCCCGCGGCGCCGGCGCCCACCATCGCGACGGACAGGTCCTCGATCCGCCGGTCGGTGAGCCGGCAGGCGTTGATCAGCGCGGCGAGCACCACGATCGCCGTGCCGTGCTGGTCGTCGTGGAAGACGGGGATGTCGAGCAGCTCGATCAGGCGCTGCTCGATCTCGAAGCAGCGCGGGGAGGAGATGTCCTCGAGGTTGATGCCGCCGAATGTGGGGGCGATGAGCTGCACCGTCTCCACGATCTTGTCCGGGTCCTTGGTGTCCAGCGCGATCGGGAAGGCGTCCACGTCGGCGAACTCCTTGAAGAGCATCGCCTTGCCCTCCATCACCGGCATCGCGGCCTCGGGCCCGATGTCGCCCAGGCCGAGCACGGCGGTGCCGTCGGTCACCACGGCCACCGTGTTCGCCTTGATCGTGTACTTGAACGCCTTCTGGCGGTTCTCGGCGATGGCGGTGCACACGCGGGCGACGCCCGGCGTGTAGGCCATGGAGAGGTCGTCGCGGGTCTTCACCGGAGCGCCGAGGCCCGTGTAGATCTTCCCGCGGCGGTGCAGCTCGAACGTGCGGTCGGTGGTCTCGATCAGCTTGGCCTCGCGCACGCCCTGCACGGCCTTCACCACCTGGCCGCGGTGCTCCTGGGTCTCGCAGTCGATGGTGATCTCGCGCAGGGTGCCGCCGCCACCCGCCTCCACCATGTCAACCGCCACGATCGCGCCACCCGCACGGGTGATTGCGGAGGTCACCTTTCCGAGGGTCCCCGACTCATGGGGGAGCTCGACCCGAAGGGTCAGCGAGAACTGTGCGCTGGGGGTGGGCATGACGGGGCGGCGAAGGATAAAGCGCCTGCACCACCGGCCTCCGGCCGTCGCCCTCGTAGGATTGCCCACGTGGTGGCCGATGCCCCCAAAGAGCTCTACCTGATCGACGGCAACAGCCTCGTCTACAGAGCCTTCTTCGCCCTGCCCGAGACCATCGCCACCTCGCGCGGGGTGCCCACCAACGCCATCTTCGGCTTCGCGTCGATGCTGGTGAAGCTGCTCACCGAGCACGGTCAGAAGCCGACGATCGTGGCCTGGGACGCCGGTGACTCCGGTCGCAAGGAGGTGGCGCCCGACTACAAGGCTGGCCGCGCGTCGCGCCCCGACCTGCTGCGCGAGCAGTGGCCCGCGATGGAGCCGCTGGTGGACGCCTTCGGGTACACCAACGTGCGCGCTGACGGCTACGAGGCCGACGACGTGATCGCCACTCTGGCCGAGCGCGCCAGCGAGCAGGGCATCGAGGTCACGATCGTGACCGGCGATCGCGACGCGTTTCAGCTGATCGGGAACGGAGTCAAGGTCATGGCCACCGGGCGTGGGATCACCGACACGAAGATCTACGACCGCGACGCCGTCGTGGACCGCTACGGCATTCCGCCGGAGTCGATCCCCGACTTCTACGGCCTGAAGGGCGACACCTCGGACAACATCCCCGGCGTCCCCGGAATCGGAGACAAGACGGCGGCCGACCTGCTCCAGCGCTTCGGGGACCTCGAGACCGTCCTGGCCAGCGTGGGCGAGATCTCGGGCGCGAAGCGCAAGGAGAACCTGACCAACCACGCCGAGGATGCCCGGATCTCCAAGCAGCTGGCCACCTCGATGCGCGACGTGCCCGTGGAGGTCGACTTCGACGAGTCGCTGGCCAAGGAGCCGGACCGGTCGCGGCTGCGCGAGACCTTCCGCGAGTACGAGCTGCGCGACCCGCTGCGGCGGCTGGAGGAGGTGTTCGGCGAGGGCGACGCGGCGGCGCCGCGGATCGAGCCGTCGGCCACGCTGAAGGCGCGCGCGAAGGCGGTCGCCCCGGCCGCGCTGGGCGGCCTCGACGGCGACCACGCCGTGCTCGCCGCGGCGCGCCCGCAGCCCGAGGAGGGCCAGCTTCCCGGCATCGAAGAGGAGGAGCCCCTGCGTTTCGCGGGCTACGCGGGCGGCGAGGTGGTGCTCACGGGCGAGGCTTCCTCGCTCGCGGAGGTGCTGGAGGGCTGGGGCGACCGGCCGGTCACCGCCCACGACTACAAGTCGCTCGCGGTCTCCGAGGATCCCTCGATCGCGCCGCCGCTGGAGCACGACACCGTGGTCGCCGCCTACCTGATCGATCCCGCCCGGCGCAGCTACCCGCTCGACGAGCTGGTGTCCGACCTGGGCCTCGGGGCCGAGGTCAAGGACGGCAACGACGTCGCCGAGGCCGCGGTGCTCACGCGCGAGCTGGCCGAGCGCCAGCGCGCGCTGCTCGAGGAGCTCGAGCTCGTCAGCCTGTTCGAGGAGGTCGAGCTGCCGCTGGTGGACGTGCTTGTGGAGATGGAGCGCGAGGGGGTGAAGCTCGACGTCGCCGCAGGTGCGCGAGATCGCCACAGCGGATCGGCGACGAGGCCACCCAGCTCGAGCGCGAGATCTGGACGCTCGCCGGGCAGGAGTTCACGATCGGCTCGCCCCAGCAGCTCGGCCAGATCCTGTTCGAGGAGCTGGGGCTGTCGCGCAAGCGCCGCGGCAAGACCGGCTTCTCCACCGACGCCCGCGTGCTCCAGGCGATCCGCCACGAGCACGAGATCGTCGGCAAGGTCGAGGAGTGGCGTGAGCTGACCAAGCTCAAGAGCACCTACCTGGACGCGTTTCCCGAGCTGGTGGGCGACGACGGCCGGCTGCGCACCACCTTCAGCCAGGTGACCGCCGCGACCGGGCGGCTGTCCTCGAACAACCCCAACCTCCAGAACATCCCGATCCGCACCGAGCGCGGCCGCGAGATCCGCGCCTGCTTCGTGGCCGAGGAGGGCAACCGTCTGATCTCCGCCGACTACTCGCAGGTCGAGCTGCGCCTGCTCGCGCACATCGCGGGCGAGGACGTGCTCAAGGAGATCTTCCGGCGCGGGGAGGACGTGCACACCGCGACCGCCGAGCAGATCCTCGGCGGGAAGGCGGATCCCGGGACGCGCTCGAAGGCCAAGATGGTCAACTACGGGATCGTCTACGGGCTCTCGGCCTACGGCCTCGCCGACCGGCTCGGCATCGAGCAGGAGGAGGCGCAGGAGTTCATCGACGCCTACTTCGAGCGCTTCCCGGCGGTGAAGGAGTTCATCGACGCCACGATCGCCAAGGCCACCGACGAGGGCTTCGCATCCACGCTGTTCGGCCGCATCCGCCGGGTGCCCGAGCTGCGCGCCCGCCAGCGTCAGACACGGATGCTGGGCGAGCGCCTGGCGGTGAACATGGTCATCCAGGGCACCGCGGCGGACATCATCAAGGTGGCGATGGTGAACGCGCGGGGCAAGCTGCGGGATGAGGGGCTGGAGACACGCTTGGTGCTCCAGATCCACGACGAATTGCTGTTCGAGGGTCCGGCTGGTGAGGTGGACCGGGCTTCCGAGATCGTGGCGGCCGAGATGGCGGGCGCGTTCGAGATGGATCCCCCGCTCGAGGTCGACGTTGCCTCGGGCTCCAACTGGCTGGAGGCGAAGTAGGCGTGGATAAGTGGCTGCCGGTCACGGCCACCATCGTCGCGGGCGGGCTTGTGGCCCTCCAGGCGCCGATCAACTCAACGCTCGGCAAGTCCGTGGGCACGTTCGCGGCGGCGTCCATCTCGTTCGCCATCGGCCTGGCTGTGCTGGTGGCGATCGCGCTGGTGGCCGGCGGCTTCGGCGACGTCGGCAAGGCGGCCGACCTCAAGTGGTACTACCTCACGGGCGGCATCCTCGGAGCGATCTACGTCACCACCGTGCTGCTCTCGGTGCGCGAACTCGGTGCCGGCGGGGTGACCGCCGCCACGATCACGGGCCAGCTCGGCGCCTCGGTGCTGATCGACCGCGCCGGCGTGCTCGGCCTACCCGAGAAGGCGCTCACGCCCTCCCGCGTGGTGGGCATCGCGCTGCTCGCGGCGGGCGTCTTCCTGATCGTCCGCGAATAGCTCCGGCGAAAGCCTGGCGGGGACGCAAGATCCGGCGTACGATCGGCGCATGGAAGCTCAGGGCCCCAGGCTCGAACGCCGCAGGGGCGAGGGACGACGCGCCGAGGACCGCTCGGATCGGATCCGTAGCTTCGCCGCGGGCGTGCTGGCCCTCTGCGGGGCCCTCTCGGTCGTGTACTTCATCTTCGCCGCCCTGGGCGCGGTCGACCTCGGCGACGCGGTGGTGGGATCGGCTATCGCCCTCGGGCTGGGGCTTCTCTGGCTCGCCGGTGCGTGGCAGCGAGCGCGCTCAGGCGGCGGCTTCGCTACCCGCGGCGACCGCGAGCGGCGCGGGTTCTAGCCGCGGCATCTGCCGCTTGACCAGGCGCCATCGCGCCGACGGCGGCTTCGCCGCCCTCCTGCTGCCGCGGCCTCACGCTCGCCGCGACGCGCTCCGCGGCGCCTCGCCCGCGAACTCCGGCGGGGCGATCCGCAGGTAGTGGCCGAAGGCCCAGTTCACCAGCGGGCGGCGGGTCATCACACGGA
Organism: uncultured Thermoleophilaceae bacterium; assembly: GCA_963808105.1. Classification (GTDB taxonomy): domain Bacteria; phylum Actinomycetota; class Thermoleophilia; order Solirubrobacterales; family Thermoleophilaceae; genus JAAYBF01. The sequence continues at coordinate 53,420 of CAWEEH010000003.1, forward strand.
TCACGAGGTTCAGCAGCGGAGGCCAGATGCGCGGCACCAGCTTCTGCGCGCGCAGCATCCAGCGGAACTTCCAGGCGTGGCTGTCGCTGAAGGCGCCGTATGTGCCCAGGGCCTGCTCGCGCGTCTGCCGGCCGTCCACGACCTTGCGCAGCTCGCGCCCGCACGCGATCCCGAAGTAGAGCGCGGTGCGGATTCCCTCCGCCGTGAGCGGCAGGCAGTGGCCGGCCGAGTCACCCGCGAAGAAGATGTCGCCCTCGGTGGCGGGGCGGATCTTGTGCGGGATCCAGTTGCCCTGGTAGCGGACGGCCTCCGAGCCGAGGTCCTCCGCCAGCTTCACCGTGTTGTCCTTCACGTGGAAGCGCGGATCGAAGGAGCCGACGCCGATGCGCAGCTCCTGGTCCGCGGGGAAGCTCCAGCCGTACCCGGCGGGCACGATCTCCCGGTCGATCCAGATCGCGAGGTCCTCGCCGGAGCCGTTGGGATGCACCTCCAACCCGCGTGAGAGGGGCGCGTCCGGGGGCTGAAACCCGCCGTCCGAGGCGAGCATCCTTCGCCAGCCCATGGCATCGACGATCAGGGGCGCCGAGAGATCCCCCCGGTCGGTATGGACGACGTTCCCGGTCCGCCCGTCCACCTTTGCGGTCTCGAACTCGCAGTCCGACTGCTCGAACAGCAGCTCGCACAGCTCGCGGTAGTCGAAGGTGGCGAACGTCCACGGGAGCGGCCAGCGCGAGGTGCCGTATGGAGTGGTCACCACCAGCTCCCCGAAGGTCTGCCGGTGCGAGCCCTCCAGGCCGAGCGCTTCCAGCCAGGAGCTGGGGATGCCGCACGCCGAGGTCTGGCGCTCGCCGACCTCGTAACGGTCGATCATCATCACTCGGGCGTCCGAGCCGGCCAACTCGCGGGCCACCGCGAGGCCCGCGAAGCTCGCCCCGCAGATGAGCACGTCGTAGTCCCCGCTCAGGGGGGTGCGGTCGTCGCCGCGCTTGGTCTTTCGCTCTGGCATCGGAAGGCGCAGGGTACCGAGCAAGCGCAGCCCGCTACGCTACGCGGTCGCTCGTGCCTGAAACTGAAACGCTTACACCGCCCCGGGCAGTCGAGGGCTCCGATGGCCTCCTGCTCGAAGTAGACGGGCAGATCGTCCCTAACTACGACGCCACTCTCGTCCCCTTCGAGGAGGGCGACGTCGTGTCGGGCAAGGTCGTCCGCATCGACCAGGACGAGGTCCTGGTGGACATCGGCTACAAGAGCGAGGGGGTCATCCTCTCGAACGAGCTGTCGATCCGGAAGTCGGTCGATCCGGCCGACGAGGTCGAGTTGGGCGAGGAGGTCGACGCCCTCGTCCTCACCAAGGAGGATCAGGACGGCCGCCTGCTGCTGTCCAAGAAGCGCGCCCGCTTCGAGAAGGCCTGGCGCCGCATCGAGGCTGCCGCCGAGTCCGGCGAGCCCGTCGAGGGCACCGTGATCGAGGTCGTGAAGGGCGGCCTGATCATCGATTTGGGCGTGCGCGGCTTCCTGCCGGCGTCGCTCGTGGACATCCGCCGCGTGCAGAACCTCGACGAGTTCCTGCACCAGAAGATCGAGTGCAAGGTGATCGAGCTCAACCGCTCGCGGAACAACGTGGTGCTCAGCCGCCGCGCCGTGCTCGAGGAGGAGCGCAAGGAGGTTCGCCAGCAGATCCTCGACCGCCTGCAGCCCGGTCAGGTCGTGGAGGGCGCGATCTCGAACATCGTCGACTTCGGCGCGTTCGTGGATCTCGACGGCATCGACGGCCTGATCCACATCTCCGAGCTCTCCTGGAGCCACGTGAACCACCCCTCCGAGATCCTCTCGATCGGCGACACGGTCCCGGTCAAGGTGCTCGACATCGACCGCGACCGCCAGCGCATCTCCCTGGGGCTCAAGCAGACCCAGGAGGACCCGTGGCAGCGGGTCGTCGACACCTACAAGCTCGGTGACGAGCTCGAGGGCAAGGTCACCAAGGTCGTGACCTTCGGCGCGTTCGTGGAGATCCTCGACGGCGTCGAGGGCCTGGTGCACATCTCCGAGCTGGCCCACCACCACGTGGAGAACCCGCGTGAGGTGGTCGAGCCGGGCGACGACGTGAAGGTCAAGATCCTCGAGATCGACTCCGAGCGCCGCAGGCTCTCGCTGAGCGTGAAGCGCGTGGCCGGCAACGAGCCGCCGCCGAACGAGGACGGCACGCCCGCGCCGGATCTCGGCCCCGTGCGGGATCTCGGCCTCTCCGACGACGTCTTCGCCGGGCCCGACATAGCCGGCGCGGCCGACCTGCGCGCGGCCGTGGCCGCCGCCCAGGAGCCGGAGGAGGCGCCCGCCGAGGAAGCCCCCCGGCGGAGGCCCCCGCGGAGGAGCCTGCCGCCGAGGAGCCCCCGGCCGAGGAGCCGGCGGCCGATCCGGTCGAACCACCTGCCGAGGAAGCGCCCGCCGAGGAGCCCGCGGCCGAGGAGCCTCCCGCCGAAGAGCCCGAGCCGGACGCCGCCGAAGAGGCGGAAGCCGCTCCAGAGCCCGAGCCCGAAGAGTCGTAGATGGGCGAGCCCGCCGCGCGGGTTCCCTTCATCGGCCTGACCGGCGGTCTGGGGGCCGGAAAGTCCACAGCGCTCGCCTGCCTGGACGAGCTCGGCGCCGCCACGCTGTCCACGGACGCCGTGGTCCACGAGTTGTATGGGTCTGAGAGGGTGCGCGACCAGGTGGCAGAGCGCTTTCCCCAGGTCGTGAACGATGGCTCCGTCGATCGCGCCGCGCTGGCCGCGGCCGCATTCGGAGAGGACGGCGGCCGCGAGTGGCTGGAGGGGCTGCTGTGGCCGCTCGTAGGCGAGCGGGTGGCCGCCTTCCGCGACGGAGGCCGGGGACGTCCCAGCCGCCGTGGTGGAGGTGCCGCTGCTGTTCGAATCCGGGCATGGAGAAGGCGTTCGACCACACCATCGCCGTCATCGCTGACGAGGACGTCCGGGCGGAGCGGGCCGGCGCACGCGGCCACGAGGCCCTCGAGGAGCGCACCGGCAGGCAGCTCTCCCAGGACGAGAAGTCGCAGCGTGCGGACTTCACGGTCCGAAACGACGGCACGACTACGGAGTTGAAGGCAGAGTTGGAGGAGATACTCAGGCGGATCCGGAAGGCTTAGCTATGGCCCAGGCAGCAACGGCTCGGCGACGGCGCGCCCGGCCGGCGGTACGCCGGAGGCGCATTGCTGCGCTGATCGCCGCGGCCGTGCTGGGCGCGGGCGTGGCCGCCACCGTGGCGGGACTGGGCCCCCTCGGCGACGAGGTCCGCGAGCTCACCCTGCCGCTGCGCCACGAGGACATCATCCGCCAGCAGGCCGCTGACAAGGGCATCGACGCGGACCTGATCGCCGCGGTGATCTACGAGGAGTCGCGCTTCCGCGACCAGACCTCCCACGCGGGGGCACGCGGCCTGATGCAGATCACGCCGGAGACCGCCGCGTTCATCGCGCGCGACAGCGGGGGGATCCGCTTCACGCAGAAGGACCTCGCCACGCCCCAGATCAACATCTCCTACGGCGCCTACTACCTGCGCTACCTGTTGCGCCAGTACGACGGGGACACGGCGCTCGCGGTGGCCGCGTACAACGCGGGCGAGACCAACGTGAACAACTGGATCGCGGAGGCGGGCGGCGACGATGACGACTTCGAGACCGAGGAGATCCCCTTCGCCGAGACTCGCGCGTACGTGGACAACGTGCTCGAGCGCAAGGCGGAGTACCGCAAGAACTATGGCGACGAGCTCGGCCTCTAACGTCTAGGGCGAGTGCCGCCCTTCAAGCTCAACGCCGCCTACGAACCGATCGCCGACCAGCCCAAGGCGCGCGACGGCCTGGCGACTGGGATCGAGGCGGGTGACCGGTTTCAGACCCTGCTCGGCGTGACCGGCTCGGGCAAGACCGCGACGATGGCGTTCACGATCGAGCAGCTCCAGCGCCCCACGCTGGTGATCGCCCACAACAAGACTCTCGCCGCGCAGCTCTGCAACGAGTTCCGCGAGTTCTTCCCGGACAACGCGGTCGAGTACTTCGTCTCCTACTACGACTACTACCAGCCCGAGGCCTACGTGCCCGCGCAGGACCTCTACATCGAGAAGGACAGCTCGATCAACGAGGAGATCGAGCGCCTGCGCCACGCCGCCACCGCGGCGCTGTTCGGCCGCCGCGACACGATCGTGGTGGCCAGCGTCTCCTGCATCTTCGGCCTCGGCTCGCCCGGAGAAGTACGACCAGATGATGCTGCTGCTCAAGCAAGGGCGAGATGCTCGACCGCGACGCGACCCTCGCGAAGCTCGTCGACATCCAGTACTCGCGCAACGACCAGGCTCTCGGCCGCGGCACCTTCCGGGTCCGCGGCGACACGCTGGAGGTCTTCCCCGCGTACGCCGAGACCGCCTACCGAGCGGTGCTGTTCGGGGACGAGGTCGAGGCGCTGCAGGAGTTCGACCCGCTCACGGGCGAGGTGCTGAAGGAGCTCGAGCCACGTCGGCGATCTGGCCGGCCACCCACTACGCCACCGACAGGGTCACGATCGAGCGCGCCGTCGGGGAGATCCGCGACGAGCTCGAGATGCGCACCAAGGAGCTCGAGGCCGAGGGCAAGCCGCTGGAGTCCCACCGGCTGCGCCAGCGCACGCAGTTCGACATGGAGATGCTGCGCGAGCTGGGCTTCTGCAACGGGATCGAGAACTACTCGCGCATCCTCGACGGCCGCCAGCCGGGTGAGCGCCCGTACTGCCTCGTGGACTTCTTCCCCGACGACTTCGTCTGCTTCATCGACGAGTCGCACCAGACGGTGCCCCAGATCGGCGGCATGTACGAGGGCGATCGCTCGCGCAAGAAGACGCTCGTGGAGCACGGCTTCCGGCTGCCGAGCGCGCTGGACAACCGCCCGCAGACCTTCGACGAGTTCCTCCAGATCGTGCCGCAGATGATCTTCGTCTCGGCAACGCCCGGCGACTACGAGCGCACGCACTCCGAGCGGATCGTGGAGCAGATCGTGCGGCCCACGGGAATCATCGACCCCGAGGTCGACGTGCGCGAGACCAAGAACCAGATCGACGATCTGATGAACGAGATCCGCGCCCGCACCGAAGCGGGGGAGCGGACCCTGGTCACCACCCTCACCAAGAAGATGTCCGAGGACCTCACCGACTACCTCATGGAGTACGGCGTGCGGGTGCGCTACCTGCACTCGGAGATCGACACCCTGGAGCGGATCCAGATCATCCGCGAGCTGCGCCTCGGCGAGTACGACGTGCTCGTGGGCGTGAACCTCCTGCGCGAGGGCCTGGATCTGCCGGAGGTGTCGCTGGTGGCCATCCTCGACGCGGACAAGGAGGGCTTCCTCCGGGGCGAGACCTCGCTGATCCAGACGATCGGGCGCGCCGCGCGGAACATCCGCGGCAAGGTGATCATGTACGCCGACAAGGAGACGGCCGCGATGCGCACCGCGCTGTCGGAGACCGACCGCCGCCGGGCCATCCAGGTGGCCTACAACGAGGAGCACGGAATCACGCCCGAGACCATCAAGAAGGGCGTGTCCGACATCGGCGCACTTCCTGGCGATGGAATCCAAGGTCCCGAAGGGGCGCAACTCGCGCCGGATCGCGGAGGAGGGGATGTCCGCCGAGGAGATCGGGCGGACCATGGTCGAGCTCGAGGAGGAGATGCTCGCCGCGGCTGAGGACCTGCGCTTCGAGTACGCCGCCAAGCTGCGCGACGAGATCAAGGCGCTGCGCCGGGAGCTGGACGAGATCGAGGCAGGCGCCTGAGCGCAGGCACCTTCGCTCACGTCAGCGATGTGAGCTAGGCTGCCTGCTCGAAACTTCGAGGCAATCGTAAAAAGGGGACACGCGTTGGAGCTGGACCGGCAGTCGATTGAGCGTCAGGACTTTTCGCAGTCGCGGAAGGGGTACGACCCGGACGAGGTAGATGCCCACCTGCGCGCTCTCGCGGAGCAGGTCGAGGAGCTCAAGAGCGCCCAGGCTTCGGCACCCTCAGCCGGCTCGTCCGTGGCAGGCGCCGCGGCCGAGCAGGTGCGCACGATCGTCGAGGCGGCCGAGAACAGCGCGGCGTCGATCGAGTCGAGCGCCCGTGCGGAGGCCGAGCAGGTCACCGGCGACGCCAGGCGTGCGGCCGAGAAGGACCGCACCGACGCCGCGGCCGAAGCGGACCGCACCCGCAACGAGGCCGCCCAGGCCGCGCGCCAGACGCGCGAGCAGGCCGAGTCCCAGGCGTCAGCGCACGTCTCGAAGGTCGAAGAGGCCACCACGGCCATGCGCAGCCGCGCGGACACCGTCCAGAACGACCTCGACGGCCTCGTCGACGAGCTTCGTTCCACGATCGCCTCGCTCACCGACAGCGTGCGCACCAATGCCGGTTCGCTCGAGGCCGAGCTCCAGGGCATCCGCTCCGGCCTCGCCGACGTGCGCGAGGCCGCTCCCGACGCCTCCGACGAGCCGGAGCCGGTCGCAGAGGCTCCCGCGGTCGAGGAAGAGGCGGTCGCCGAGGAGGAAGAGGCCGAGCCCGCCGCCGAGGAATCGGACGAGGACACCAGCGAGCAGCCCGCGCTCGACGATGAGCTCGAGACTGCCGAGGAGCCCGAGAGCGAGCCCGTGGAGGAGGCGGATGAGGAAGAGGAGACACCCGCGGTCGCCGCGGAGCCGCCGGCACCGGCCCCTTCGGGCGGGAGCGAGGGCTCCGAGGGCGCGCGCCTGATCGCGCTCAACATGGCACTGAACGGCACCCCGCGGGACGAGACCGCCCGCTACCTCGAGGAGAACTTCGAGCTCGACGACCAGGACACGATCCTGGACGAGGTCTACGCCCGCGTAGGCGGCTGAGCCTCCCCGTCCGCTCCGCGCGGGCGTCCCATGCCTGAGTTCGTCTTCACGATGCACCGCCTCACGCGGGTGCACGAGCCCGACCGCGAGGTGTTGAAGGACATCACGCTCGCGTTCCTGCCCGGCGCGAAGATCGGCGTGCTCGGGCCCAACGGCGCCGGCAAGTCGACGCTGCTGCGGATCATGGCCGGCGTGGACACCGAGTTCCGCGGCGAAGCTCAGCTGGCCGAGGGCGCCACCGTCGGCCTGCTCGAGCAGGAGCCGCAGCTCGACGAGTCCAAGGACGTGCGCGCCAACGTGGAGGACGGCGTGCGGCCGGTGAGGGACATGCTCGATCGCTTCAACGAGCTGTCCGCCAACTATTCCGACGAGACCGCCGACGAGTTCGCCGCACTGCAGGAGCGCATCGACGCCGCGGACGCCTGGAGCCTCGACACCAGCTCGACACCGCCATGGACGCGCTGCGCCTGCCGCCCGGCGACGCCGACGTCTCCAAGCTCTCAGGCGGCGAGCGCCGACGCGTGGCGCTGTGCCGGCTGCTGCTCTCCCAGCCCGACCTGCTCCTGCTCGACGAGCCCACCAACCACCTCGACGCCGAGTCGGTCGCCTGGCTGGAGCGGCACCTGCACGACTACCCGGGCACGGTGGTCGCGGTCACCCACGACCGCTACTTCCTCGACAACGTGGCCGGCTGGATCCTCGAGCTGGACCGCGGCGAGGGGATTCCGTTCAAGGGCAACTACTCCTCGTGGCTCGAGCAGAAGCAGGCGTCGCCTTGCGCAGGAGGAGAAGCAGGAATCGGCTCGGCAGCGCACGCTGGCGCGCGAGCTGGAGTGGGTGCGCATGAACGCCTCGTCCCGGCTCACGAAGAACAGGGCCGGCTGGCGCGCTACGACGCCCTGCTCGCCGAGGAGGGCCACGTGAAGCTCGACAGCGTGGAGATCCACATACCCGCCGGGCCCAGGCTCGGGGAGGTCGTCGTGGAGGCCGACGGGGTGAGCAAGGGCTACGGCGACCGGCTCCTCTTCGAGGACCTCTCGTTCAGCCTGCCCCGGGCCGGGATCGTGGGCGTGATCGGCGGCAACGGCGCCGGCAAGACCACCCTGCTGCGGATGATCACGGGCTCGGAGCAGCCGGACTCCGGCACGCTGACGGGTGGGGGAGACGGTCGAGCTGTCGTACGTCGACCAATCGCGGGACGCGCTCGACGGCTCGAACACCGTGTGGGAGGAGATCTCCGGCGGCGACGACCAGATCGATGTGGGCGGGCGCAAGATGAACTCGCGCGCGTACGTGTCGAGCTTCAACTTCAAGGGTTCCGACCAGCAGAAGCCGGTCGCCGGGCTGTCGGGCGGAGAGCGCAACCGCCTGCACCTGGCGAAGCTGCTGCGCGACGCCGGCAACCTGCTGCTGCTCGACGAGCCCTCCAACGACCTGGACGTGGACACGCTGCGCGCATTGGAGGACGCCCTGCTCGCCTTCCCGGGCTGCGCGATGATCGTCTCCCACGATCGCTGGTTCCTGGATCGCGTGGCCACCCACGTGCTGGCGTTCGAGGGGGACTCGAAGGTGACGTGGTTCGAGGGCAATTTCGAGGCCTACACGGCCTGGCGCCACGAGCAGCTCGGCGAGGAGGCCGACCGCCCGCACCGGATGACGTACAAGCGCCTGTCCCACCGCTAGACGAACGCCTGTTCGATCCGAAACGGCCTCTAGACTCGTTTATGTGAAGCCGTCGACCGAGCTCGTGGTGTCCGGGGCACGCGAGCACAACCTGAAGGACCTCCACCTCAGGCTGCCGCGAAACGCCCTCATCGTGATCACCGGGCTCTCGGGCTCGGGCAAGTCCAGCCTGGCCTTCGACACCATCTACGCGGAGGGCCAGCGCCGCTACGTCGAGTCGCTGTCGGCCTACGCGCGCCAGTTCCTGGGGCAGATGGACAAGCCCGACGTGGACTCGATCGAGGGCCTGTCGCCGGCAATCTCGATCGACCAGAAGACCACCTCGCGCAACCCGCGCTCCACCGTCGGCACCGTCACCGAGATCTACGACTACCTGCGTCTGCTGTGGGCCCGGGTCGGGCATCCCCACTGCTACAACTGCGGCCGCCCGATCGCCGCGCAGTCGGCCGAGCAGATCGTCGACCAGGTCATGACCCTGGACGAGGGCGAGAAGTTCATGGTGCTCGCGCCGGTCGTGCGCGGGCGCAAGGGCGAGTACGGAAAGCTGTTCGAGGAGCTGCGCACCGAGGGCTTCACGCGCGTGAAGGTGGACGGCGACCTGCGCCGGCTCGAGGAGGACATCGACCTCGACAAGAAGTACAAGCACGACATCTCGGTCGTGGTCGACCGCCTGGTGATGCGGCCGGACCTGCGCAAGCGCCTGGCGGACTCGATCGAGACCGCGGTGTCGCTGGCGGAGGGGATCATCGATGTCGAGCTGGTCGAGAGCGGAGACGTCACCACCTACTCCGAGCGCTTCGCATGCCTGCACTGCGGCACGTCGATGCCCGAGCTGGAGCCCCGGATGTTCTCCTTCAACTCGCCCCACGGTGCGTGCCAGCGCTGCACGGGCCTCGGATCTCAGATGGAGATCGACCCGGAGCTGATCGTGCCGGATGCTTCGCTGTCGCTGGGGGAGGGGGCCATCCTGCCCTGGTCCACCAGCGCCTCGAACTACTACGAGCAGATGACCCAGGCGATCGCCGAGAAATGGGAGGTCGATCTCGAGACGCCCTGGGAGGACCTCGACGAGGAGGTCCGCGACACGTTCCTCTACGGCACCAACGGCGACCGCATCTACGTCTCGTATCGCAATCGCTACGGGCGCAAGCGCTCCTACATGACGCGCTTCGAGGGCATCGTGAACAACCTCGAGCGCCGCTACCGCGAGACCGACTCCGACTATTCGCGCGAGAAGATCGAGGAGTACATGTCGGTCCGGCCCTGTCCGGACTGCAAGGGCGCGCGCCTGCGGCCCGAGAGCCTGGCGGTGAAGGTCGGCGACATCAGCGTCCACGAGCTCACCTCGAAGTCGGCACGGCGCGCCATCGAGTGGTTCGACGAGCTGGAGCTCACCGACACCGAGGCCCAGATCGCAAAGCTGATCCTGCGCGAGATCGACGAGCGGCTGCGGTTCCTGGACAACGTCGGTGTGGGCTACCTCTCGCTCGAGCGGTCGGCGTCCACGCTCTCCGGCGGCGAGGCGCAGCGGATCCGGCTTGCGACTCAGATCGGGTCGAGCCTGGTGGGCGTGCTCTACATCCTCGACGAGCCGTCGATCGGCCTGCACCAGCGCGACAACGCGCGGCTGATCTCGACCCTGGAGCGCCTGCGCGACCTCGGGAACACGGTCATCGTCGTTGAGCACGACGAGGGCACCATGCGCGCGGCCGACCACATCATCGACCTCGGCCCGGGCGCGGGCGAGCACGGCGGCCGGCTGGTGGCCGAGGGCCCGGTCGAGGACGTGATGGCCGTGAAGGAGTCGCTCACCGGGCGCTACCTGTCGGGCGCCGAGGAGATCCCGGTGCCCAAGAAGCGCCGGCGGCCGTCCGGCTACCTCGGCATCGAGGGCGCCTCCCAGCACAACCTCAAGAAGGTCGACGCCAAGATCCCGCTCGGGACCTTCACAGCGGTCACCGGCGTCTCGGGGTCGGGCAAATCGACGCTGGTGAACGAGGTGCTGCACAAGGCGGTGGCCAACAAGCTCCACCGCGCCAAGCAGCGCCCGGGCGCGCACAAGCGAGTCACCGGACTCGACCAGATCGACAAGATCATCAACATCGACCAGTCGCCGATCGGGCGCACGCCGCGGTCCAACCCGGCCACCTACATCGGGCTGTTCGACCAGATCCGCGACCTCTTCTCACGCACCCAGGAGTCCCGGGCGCGGGGATACAAGCCGGGCCGCTTCTCCTTCAACGTGAAGGGCGGGCGCTGCGAGGTGTGCCGCGGCGACGGTCAGATCAAGATCGAGATGCACTTCCTGCCGGACGTCTACGTGCCGTGCGAGCAGTGCCACGGCAAGCGCTACAACCGCGAGACGCTCGAGGTGCGCTTCAAGGGCCGGACGATCGCCGACGTGCTCGCGATGACCGTGGAGGAGGCGCTGGACTTCTTCCAGCACATCCCGAAGATCAAGCGCAAGCTCCAGGCGCTTCACGACGTGGGGCTCGACTACGTGAAGCTCGGCCAGCCGGCCACCACGCTGTCAGGCGGGGAGGCGCAGCGGGTGAAGCTGGCCTCGGAGCTGAGCAAGGTCGCCACCGGCAAGACCCTCTACATCCTCGACGAGCCCACCACCGGCCTGCACTTCGCCGACGTCCGGCGGCTGCTGGAGATGCTCGACCGCCTGGTCGAGTCGGGCAACACCGTCGTGGTGATCGAGCACAACCTCGACGTGATCAAGACCGCCGACCGCATCATCGACCTCGGCCCCGAGGGCGGGGAGGAGGGCGGCAAGGTCGTGGCGCACGGCACGCCGGAGCAGGTGGCGGCGAAGGAGGGGTCCTACACGGGCAGCTTCCTGGCCGACATCGTGAAGCCGGCGGCCTCCAAACGGCGGCGGCCGCCACGCCCGAAGGTCGCGGCGGCCGCCTGAGCTTCGGTTGCTAGAAGACGACCAGGTAGTACGCCTGTGGATTCGTCTGCTTACGCACGAGTACGTGGTTCACGTCGTCGCCGACGGCGCAGTTGGATCCGCCTGGAGCGGCGCTCCCCCCGCAGGGCGTCGCCGTCGCATCGTTGTTGCCCGCAGCTCGACAAGGGCTTGTTGCTTGTCAGCAGGATTGCGCGATCCGCAACGCTGCGACCGAAGTCCACGTAGGTATTCGAAGCAGCGCTTCCGGCCTCGATGGTGGTATCGGGCGAGCCCGCGAGCTTGGTGGTTCCGTCTGCGGCAATCAGGATCCACTGCTTGGCAGATTCGAAGCTGGCCGGGCCACGGTTGCCGAGGGTGTTGGCGTTTCCGGCCGAGCCGGCGGTGTCAGCGTTCGCGGCGCTCGGCACTTTGCCCAGCGAGCCCTCGTTCACGTCGGACCCGGTAACGGTGTTCGCCGGATATCGCTCCCGCGGAGCGTGCTGTTCTTGATGTCCGAGGTGGTCAGCGAACTGTTCTTCACGTCGGACGAGTTCACCGCTCCCTTGGCGATGTCGTCCGACTTGACGCCGTTCTTGCCCGGCAGTGCGACGGCGGTGCCTCCGAGCGCTGCCAGCAGCGCGATGAACGCCACGGCCATCGAGGGCGACGGGAGTCGCCGGAATCGTTCCGCCATTACGAGCCTCCTGAGTTGGTTGCGAGTCCGGAGCGATGCTCCTCGGCGGGCCGATGTCTGTCAACCCAGGCAGAGCTCAGAGAAGCGACGGCCGCCGCGCCCGAAGGTCGCGGCGGCCGCCTGAGCTACGGGGCGGTCGGCCTGCGGCTGGTGATCAACCGTTGGTCGTGGTCACCTCACCCCAGAATGTGCAGCCGCCGCCGAGTGCCGTGGCGCTCTCCACCGTGTAGAGCTGGCCGGTGATGGCGGTCCCGCTCACCGAGGCGGCGTTGATCTCATCGTCCTCGTCGTTTCCGCCCGATGCGTTGAAATTGTCACCGACGTCGAAGTCGGCGTCAGAGGTTTCGTCCGAGTCTGCGTACGCGTTGTTCTCGGACGTGGTGAGCGTCATCTGACCGTCCGGACCCGCGTTGCATTCCGCCCGCAGTGTGAACGGGCCGAACGAACCGATGGTGCGATCGTCGGCGCCGACGGCGAGATTGAAGGGCCCGAACCGCAGCTGCTTGCTCGACGGCTGGAACGTCCCCGGGCCGGCACCCTGAAGCGTGTCGGCGGTTCCAGCGCTTGGGACCTTCCCGAGCGTGGACTCGTTGATGTCGTTTCCGGTCAGGCTCTCGTTGGTCACGTCCCCGCCCTGGATGCCGGTGATATCCGCGCCGGTGAGGCTGTTGTTGCGGACGTCCCTGCCACGAAGGGTGCTGTTGCGTACGTCGGTGCTCGTGACTGCGTTGTTCCTGATGTCTGATGAGTTGACAGCGCCACTGGCGATGTCGTCCTTCTTCACGCTGTTCTTGCCCGGAAGCGCGACGGCAGTGCCCGACAGTGCAGCGAGTAGCGCTACGAACGCGACGGCCAAGGCCGGGCTCGGACGCCGAGAGATGAAACGAGACATAAGCGTGGTTCTCCTGTGGTAGGAAGCAGGGACGCGCGGTTGGCACCCCGTGAGGGCGTGACCACACGCCGGGTTAGCGATATCAAACAGGATCGCGGCACTCTCGCGTTCGTCCACGTCGGCGACGAGGTCGACGATCGACGGCCGCCGCGACGCAAGGTCGCGGCGGCCGCCTGAGCTTCCAAATGCCTACGCGGAGCTAGCCGACGTAAACGATGCCGCCGAAGCGGCACTTGTTGGCCTGGCCGAGCACGCTGGTGCCGGCGTAGAGCTCCTGCCCGAGGAGCTCGGTGCCGTCCGGCGAGATCGCCGCGGCCGAGGCCTCCTGGTCGAACGCCGGAGTGCCCGGTGCGGCCTGGGCGCCCACGAAGCGAGCGGTCTCGCCCACGTTCAGCGAGGGATTACCCACCGCGCCGTCCGCCGCGGCGCCGTTCGCGAGCGTTTGAACCACGATCTCGGCGAGCTGGTTCGGCCCGCTGGTCGTGCACCGCGCAGTGAGCACGAGCTGGCCCTGGCGCAGAAGCTCCCTGGAGCCGCCCGTGTCGAGCGTGAACGCGTCGAAGCGCTTCGCGGTGGCGCCGCCGACCGCCTCGGCGTTCTTCACCGTCCCGATCTTCGACGCATCGAGGCGCTCCTCCTTGATCGGCACGCGGCCGAGCGAATCGCGCTTCACGTCGCGGCCGTGGAGCGTGTAGTTGCGGATGTCGCCGGCCTTCACGTCGCGGATGTCGGCGCCCGTGAGCGAGTTGTTCCTGACGTTCGCCCCCGTGATGGTCAGGGCGTAGGCGGTGCCCCCGAGCGCCGCGAACAGAGCCACGCACGAGATGATGAGCGCGGGCGAAGGACGCCGGCGCAGGATGCGCTTCATGGAGTAACAACCTCCTGGATCGGGTTCAGGCCGGCGGCGATCGATTCCCCTGCGGCCGCCGGCGTTCACCTTTCAACAGGGCGACCGGGCCAAGGTTGCGGGAGCCCCAACGAGAACGGGGCCCCGCAGGGCCCCGTTCTCGCTATACCACCGTGGATCGTCAGCTGAGGGCTATGGCGCGGTGTACGCCCAGGTTCCTCTCGAGTCAGCATCGACTGGGGCGGTCCCGTCTGTGGTCCCGCGGATCGAGAACCCGTGCCTGATCCCACTGCCCGCGATGAATCCCTCCAGGCCGTCCACGCCGCTGTTGGACGACCCCGGGTAGATGCAGACCTTGCCGGCAGGCGCTGTTGGCGCGGTGGCGGTGCCGGTGCAGGTCGCGTCATCGTCGCTCGCCGAGGCGGATGGCGCGAAGTTGATCGCCGCCGCTCCCGGCGCCGTCGGCGCCGGGACAGGGAACGAGACCGTTACGAAGATGCTCTCGTTGTCAGCCAGGTTGTCCTGTTGGAGCCCCCACGCCCCGCTCACCGTCTTGCCCGAGGGAATCGTTCCCGTGTAACGACGGTAGTCGTTCGGTGCGGCACCACCGAGGTTGTCGGCGTTGCCGGCGTTGCTCGCGCTGCTCGCGCTGTTCGCCGAGGTCGCGCTCGGCACCGTGCCCAGCGTGCCCTCGTTGACGTCCGAGCCGGTGACCGTATTTGCGGCGACGTCGGCGCCGGTAATGGTGCTGTTCCTCACATCCCGGCCCCGAATCGTGCTGTTTCGGATGTCGGTTGAGGTGACCGAGTTATTCCTGAGATCTGAGGAATTCACCGCCCCGGCGGCGATGTCGTCCTTCTTGACCGAGTTACCGCCCGGCAGCGCGACGGCGGTGCCGCCGAGCGCGGCGAGCAGCGCGACGAATGCAACGGCCATCGAAGGCGATGGCAGCCGCTTGAGAACCTTCCCCATTACAGGCCTCCTAGGTTGAGTTTGGGTACTGGCCCGCGATCCTCTCCCGTGGTCTGTGGCGGAGTCAAGTCTCGACTTGGTCTCACTTCATGTGAGACTGGCCCCATGGCCCTCTGGCTTCAGAAGTGGCGCTGGTACGAGCGCAACTCGCTTCCGTGGAATCGCCTGGCGATCCACCGCGAGATGGCGCGCCGAGGCGCATTCGCGCGCTGGCCGATCCAGGGCAACGTGCTGGAGGCGCTGCGCGCGGGCCGGCTGGAGGTGG
The DNA here is from genome assembly GCA_963808105.1 of uncultured Thermoleophilaceae bacterium. Taxonomy (GTDB): domain Bacteria; phylum Actinomycetota; class Thermoleophilia; order Solirubrobacterales; family Thermoleophilaceae; genus JAAYBF01. Next base: position 68,535 of record CAWEEH010000003.1, read on the forward strand.
GGGAGGGCACCCTGTTCGAGCCCAACGTCTGGCTCACCGCGCCGGATCCGGCGCGGATCCGCATCGGCGAGGGCTGCTTCCTCAACATCGCGGTGATGGTCGCCGCGATGGAGCTGGTCGAGATCGGCGACCACTGCATGTTCGCCAACGGCTGCTTCGTGACCGACGCCGCGCACCGCTTCGACGACCCCGACCAGCCCGTCACGTGGCAGGGCTTCACCTCGAAGGGCCCGACGCGGATCGGGAACAACGTCTGGTGCGGCGCCAACGTGGTCGTCACCAGCGGGGTCACGATCGGTGAGCGGTGCGTGATCGGGGCCAACAGCGTGGTCACGCGCGACCTGCCGCCGCACACCATCGCCGCCGGCTCGCCGGCGCAGGTGCTGCGCGAGATCGAGTACTAGCTCAGCAGCTGACGATCAGGTGGAACGAGCGGTCGCCCAGGTTGCCCGCCGCGTTGAACGTGCGAACGGCCACGGCTGTGACGATCGCCGCGGCACTCCCCACCACTGCGGTCCCATGTCCGGGTGCGGCCGCGCTCGGATCCCCCACCGTGGCGTTGTACACGCAGCCGCGCACATCGCGGTTGAAGATCACCTGGTAGCGCCCCTCCCCGACCCGCGCGACGCTCGAAACGCCGCGGCCACGGCGGAACGTGCCGCCGGCGGTGACGACCGCCGTATGGCTGAGCGATTCCGCAGACGGGACGACGCCCAGGCGGCTCTCGTTCACCGTGAGGCCGCCCACCGAGTCCCGCTTGAGCTCCTTGCCGGTGAGAGCCCCGTTGCGAACGTCCTTGCCGCGAATGGTGTTGTTCTTGATCTCGCGGCTGTCGATGTAGCCCGTCGCGACGCCGTAGGACACGCCTCCAAGAGACACGAATAGGGCCGTGGAGGCCACGATCATGGCGGGTGACGGCCGGCGGATGAAGCGCTTCATGGGACCTCCCGGAGGTTGACTTGCCCGCAGGCTATCGCGCTCCGCCCATCAGTTCCTTCAGGCGCTCTCGCTCGTCCGGAGCCATCGTGTAGCCGTGCTCCGGCTCGGGGTACTGCCGGGTGCGCACGTCCTCGGCGAACGCGCGGACACCGGCGATCATCTGTTCCCGCACGTTCGAGTAGCGCTTCACGAACCGCGCCGCGTGCCCGTCGTAGATGCCGAGCAGGTCGTGGAACACGAGCACCTGACCGTCGGTGGCGGGGCCCGCGCCGATCCCGATCACGGGGATCTGAAGCCGGGGCATGATCAGGTCGGTCACGTCCGACGGGATCGCCTCGAACACGATCGAGAAGCAGCCGGCCTCCTCGAGCGCAAGCGCGTCCTGCGTCACCTCGAGCGCGCGGTCGGCCGTGCGGCCCTGGGAGCGGTAGCCGCCGAGTGCCGTCGCGGTCTGGGGCGTGAGGCCCACGTGGCCCATCACCGGGATGCCGGCGGCCACGATGGCCCGGGCACGCTGCACCGAGCTGCCGCCGCGCTCGAGCTTCACCGCGTCGCAGCCGGCCTCCTTGATGAAGCGCTGGGCGGTGGCCACCGCCTGCTCGTCGGACACCTCGTACGAGCCGAAGGGGAGGTCGCCCACAAGCAGGGGCGTCTTCAGCCCGCGACGCACTGCCGCGGCCAGCATCAGCATCTCGTCGACCGACACGGGCACGGTCGACGGGTAGCCCAGCACGGTCATGGCGGCCGAGTCGCCCACCAGAACCACGTCCACGCCCGCCTCCTCCGCCACCTGGGCAGAGGGGTAGTCGTAGGCCGTGACCATCGCGATCGGCTCGCCCAGGGCCTTCTTCTCGCCCAGAGAGGAGAGGGTTACCGGCTTGCCCTTGGCGGGTGGCGCGGCTGCAATCGTCGGGCGCGCGCTCATGACAGCAGCTCCGCGACCGCGTCGTCGACCGTGACGATCTCGTTCGATGAATTCACATGCACGACGCGGGGCTCGTAGGAGTCGAGCTCGGCCTCGTCGTACTCCGCGTAGGAGACGACGATCACCTTGTCGCCGGTGTGCACCAGCCGCGCTGCGGCCCCGTTGACCTGCATCTCCCCGGAGCCGCGCGCCCCGGCGATCGTGTAGGTCTCGAAGCGGGCGCCGTTGTCGATATCGAGCACGTGCACCATCTCGTGCTCGCGGATGTCGGCGGCGTCGAGCAGGTCGGCGTCGACGGTGATCGAGCCGACGTAGTTGAGGTCCGAGCCGGTGAGCGTGGCCCGGTGGATCTTCGACTTGAGCATCGTTCGTCTCATGAGGTCCCTCCCAGGACTTTGTTGTCGATCAGGCGGGCGCGGCCGACCCTGGCCGCCACCGCGAGAAGAGTCGAGCCGTTCACGGACTCGACGGGGGAAAGGTCGTTGGCTGAGCGCAGCTCGAGGTACTCGGGCTCCACGCCGGCCTCGCTCAGCTCGGCACGGGCGGCCGCCAGCACGGCGGAGGCGTCGCGCTCACCGGCGCGGACGGTGTCGTCCGCGGCCTCGAGCGCGCGGCTCAGGGCGGTGGCGCGCTCACGCTCGGCGGCATCGAGATAGGCGTTCCGCGAGCTGAGCGCCAGCCCGTCGGGCTCGCGAACGGTGGGACACACCTCGATCCGCACCGGCACGTCCAGGTCGCGCACCATCCGGCGGATCACCAGCGCCTGCTGGGCGTCCTTCTGGCCGAAGAACGCCACGTCGGGCTGCGCCATGTTGAAGAGCTTGGCCACCACCGTTGTCACGCCGTCGAAGTGGCCGCGGCCCCGGTGCTCGCCATCCAGCACCTCGGTGATGCCGTCCACCTTCACGAACGTGGAGAACCCGTCCGGGTAGATCTCCTGCACGGGTGGCGCGAAGAGCACGTCCACCCCCTCGGCCTCCGCCTGGCCGGCGTCGGCGGCCTCGTCGCGTGGGTAGGCGCCGAGGTCCTCGCTCGGGCCGAACTGGGTGGGGTTCACGAACAGGGAGACCACCACCACGTCGGTGGCCTCGCGCGCGCGGCGCATGAGCGAGAGGTGGCCCTCGTGGAACGCGCCCATCGTGGGCACGAGGCCGATCGAGCGGCCGGCGCGGCGCTCGGGCGCCAGCGCCTCGCGCAGGGCAGCGACTGTGCGCACGGTCCTCATGCGGTCACCGCCGCGAGGGCACGGGTGCGTTCGGTGAGCTCGTCGAAGAGGGGGAGCAGCTCGGGCGCCGTGCCGGCCACGGCGTGGCGCTGGCGCTCGACGGTGGCGTCGTCGCCGCGGGCGATGGGCCCGGTCAGGGCGCGCTCAGGACCGTGCTCGGCCCAGTTGGCGACCGTGGTGCTCACCAGCGGCGCGAGCAGGGCACGCGCCTCCTCGGCGTCCAGCCCGGCGCCGGCGGCCACGCTCTCGGCGGCGGCCTCCAGCGTCACGAGGAAGTTCGAGGCGATCGAGGCGGCGGCGTGGTAGGCCGCGCGGCCGGAGTCCTCGATCTCGAACGGCCGCATGCCCAGTGCGCGGGCCATGCTTGCCGCGACAGCGAGCTCGTCGGCCCCGGCGCCCGCCACGGCACATCCGGCGCCGCGGAACCGCTCGGGTCCCTCGCCGCCGGCAAACGTCTGAAGCGGATGCAGCCCGAAGCCGCCCGGGCCGAGGGGACCGATCGGGGTTGCGCCGCTGGTGTGGCCGATCAGCGGCGCCGCGCCAGTGGCGGTGGCGGCCGCGGAGGCGATCTCGGAGTCGGGCACGCAGAGCAGGACAGCCTCGGCGCGCGGCACGTCCTCGCCGCGCCCGACGGGGCCGTGAACGTCCACGCCGGCGGCGCTGAGCGCCGCGGCGAGGGAGGTGCCCAGGCGACCGGCCCCAGCGATGGAGACGCTCGCGGGCACGCGATGTGGGTCTACGTAGTTGTGATCCATCTGGTCCGGTCCACTCCCGACGGCGGGTAGCGGCCAACGCTGCGTCAATTGTATACCCGTCGTAGGCTGGGCGAAGCATGTCGCGCCCGGCAGCTGAACGCAGAGAGGATCTGGTCGCCCTCTACAAGGAGGTCCGGGCGTGCACTCGCTGCCCGCTGCACGAGACCCGCACCCAGGCCGTATTCGGCAACGGGAACGCCGATGCCGACCTGATGTTCGTGGGCGAGGCCCCGGGCATGCACGAGGATCAGCAGGGCATTCCCTTCGTGGGCCGTGCCGGCCAGCTCCTCGACGAGCTGCTGCGCGAGGTCGGCCTCAGCCGCGATGAGAGCTTCGTGTGCAACGTGCTGAAGAGCCGTCCGCCGGGCAACCGCGATCCCCAGCCGGACGAGATCCTCGCGTGCCGCCCCTACCTGGAGCGCCAGGTGGAGCTGATCGAGCCGCGGGTGATCTGCACCCTCGGGAACTTCGCCACGAAGCTGCTGACGCGCTCCCAGCGCGGGATCACGTCGGTGCGCGGCCGGCCGCAGGAGCACCAGCTCGGCGGCCGGATGGTGCAGATCTACCCGATATTCCACCCCGCGGCCGGATTGCGCACCCCGAAGGTCAAGGAGCAGCTGCGCGAGGACTTCGCCCGCCTGCCGGCGCTGCTGGCGGAGGCGGTGCCGCAGCCAGAGCCGGTCGCGGCCGAGCCCGAGGAGCCGCCCCCGGCCGACCAGCTCGGCCTGTTCGGGTGATCACGCGAGCCGCCGGCGGTGGCTCGCGGCATCGGTTGGAGGATTCTGGTGGCGATGACGACCTAAAGCCTCCAACAGATCGCAGGAAGGCAAGATTGGTCGTGAGATGGCGATCGCAAGCGAGAACGCGGCGGAGACCGAGGCGGCGGGCGCCGAGCTGGCGGCCCGGCTGCGACCGGGCGATGTGGTGCTCGTGAGCGGCGAGCTGGGGACGGGCAAGACCACGTTCGTTCGCGGCGCCTGCCGCGCGCTGGGAGTGGAGGGGCCGGTGACGAGCCCGACGTTCACCATCGGCCACGTGCTGTCTGGAGAGGTCGAGGTCGCGCACCTCGACCTGTACCGCCTTCCGCAGCCCGACTGGACGCTGATCGACGACTACCTCACACCCGAGCGGATCGCCTTCGTCGAGTGGCCCTGGGAGGAGGGCTTCGAGCGGGTGGTGGCCAGGGTGGCGATCGAGCACGCGGGCGGCGACCGCCGCACGATCGAGATCGCATGAACGTTCTGGGCATCGACACCGCCACCGCCGCCAGCGCGGTATGCGTCCTCCGCGCGGATGGCGAAGCCTTCGAGCACCCGCCCGACCCGGCTCGGCTTACCGAGCCGCCGGCGCACGCCGCCGAGCTGATGCCGGCAGTGGACCGGGCGATGGCGGAGGCCGGCCTCGACTACCCGGATCTCGACGCGGTGGCGGTGGGCGTGGGCCCGGGGCCGTTCACGGGGCTGAGGATCGGGATCGCCACGGCGCGGGCGCTGGCGATCGGCGCCGGGTTGGAGGTTCGGCCGGTGTCCTCCCTGAAGGCCCTGGCCGCGGGGATCGAGGCCGAACGACGGCTGGCGGTGATCGATGCCCGCCGGGGAGAGGTGTTCGCCGCCCTGTACCCCGGTGGGGCGGAGGAAGTGGCAGACCCGGCGGAGCTGGCGGCGCGCGTGGTGGCAAGCGGCTTGCAGCCGCTGGCGGCGGGTGATGGGTCGGTACGATTCCGGGACGTCCTCGAGGCGGCGGGCGTGCACGTGGCAGCGGCCGGCTCACCAGCCCACGTGGTTCGCGGGCTCTCGATCTGCCGGCTCGCGCTCGACGCTCCACCCGCGGCCCCGGAGGCGGTCCTCCCGATGTACCTGAGAGAGCCAGACGCCAAGCCACGGACCCCAGACCCATGAACGAACCGCTCGAGATCCGCCGCCTCACCTACGCCGACCTCCCTCAGGTGATCGCCATCGAGCGGCGCGCCTTCAGCACGCCCTGGTCGCTGGCGATGTTCGTGCTCGAGCTGTCAAAGCCGTCTGGCATCTGCCTGGCGGCCCTGCGCGACGGCCGCGTGGTCGGATACCTCGTGTGCTCGCGCTACGACACGGTGTGGCACGTGATGAACGTGGCCGTGGACGATCGGCTGCTGCGCCAGGGCATTGCCACCGCGCTCATGGAGCAGCTGTTCTCGGAGGCGGACGGCCCGGGTGAGCAGTACACGCTGGAGGTGCGGACCTCGAACCGCTCGGCGATCGCGCTGTACGAGCGGTTCGGATTCCGGGCCGCCGGCCGCCGTCGGGGCTACTACCACGACAACCGCGAGGACGCGGTGATCATGTGGCGCACCGTGCCTGAGCCCGCCGCCGCCCGCGCTTGATCCTGGCGCTCGAAACCAGCTGCGACGACACCTGCGCAGCCGTCGTCACCGCCGCGGGCGAGATCCGGTCCAACGCGATCTCGTCCCAGGGGCTCCTGCACGCGCGCTACGGCGGGGTGGTGCCGGAGATCGCGTCGCGGCGGCACCTGGAGCTGGTCGACGCGGTGACCGCCGACGCGCTCGAGTGGGCGGAAGTGACGCTCGGCGAGATCGAGTCGGTGGCGGTGACCCGCAGCCCGGGGCTGATCGGCGCGCTGCTCGTTGGCGTGTCGAGCGCAAAAGGCCTGGCCGCCGCGCGGAGGCTGCCGCTCACCCCGGTCGACCACCTGCACGGCCACGTGGTGGCCTCAACGCTTCAGCCGGGCCCGATCGAGCCGCCCTACATCTGCCTGGTCGCGAGCGGGGGGCACACCTTCCTCGCGCGGGTGGATGACCCGAGCCGCTACGCGATCCTCGGCGAGACGCTCGACGACGCCGCCGGCGAGGCCTTCGACAAGGGCGCACGGATGCTCGGGCTTCCCTACCCCGGCGGACCGGAGGTGGACCGGCTTGCACGCGATGGGGATGCCGGCGCGTTCGACTTCCCGCGTTCGCTCCCCGGCGACGGGCTGGACTTCAGCTTCTCGGGCCTCAAGACCGCGCTGCTCTACGCGATCCGCGACCTCGGCGACGGCGCCGAGGAGCGCGCCGCCGACCTCGCCGCCTCCTATCAGCGAGCGATCGTAGCCGCGCTCATCGCCCGCTTCGGCCAGGCGATCGGGCGAGAGAAGGTGGCGCGGGTCGCGCTCGGCGGCGGTGTGGCGGCCAACTCGCAGCTGCGGGAGGCGGCGGCGGAGTTGTGCGCGGACCTGGGTGTGGAGCTTCACGTGCCCCCGCCGGAGCTCTGCACCGACAACGCGGCGATGATCGCCGCGGCCGCGCGCTTCACCGAGCCGCTCGCCTATCCGGACTACCTGGCGCTCGACGCGGCGGCGCGGTCGTGAAGCTCACGCTCTACGGCAAGCCGGGCTGCTGTCTCTGCGACGAGGCGAAGACGGCGATCGAAGAGGTGGCCGGCGAGGTGGAGTTCGAGCTCGAGCAGGTCGACGTCTCCCTGGATCCCGTGCTCTATCGCGCCTACGGCGAACGCATCCCCGTGATCGATATCGATGGCGAGGAGGCCTTCGAGCTGGGTGTGGACGCCGCCGCTCTGCGCAGGCGGCTCTCAACCCTCTCGTTAGAGTGACCCTCGTGAGCTTGCGCGAGCCAGCGGTGCCTCGGACTGCGCTCGACGTGGAGGCCCCGGAGCGGCTTTCCCTAGGGGTTGCGGCCAGGCTCTCCCGCTACCTCCAGGTGCTCACCCAAGCCAAGAAGATGGGCAAGGAGACGATCTCCTCCCAGGAGCTGGCGGACTACACGCACGTGAACTCCACGCAGATCCGCCGGGACCTGTCGGGGTTCGGGAAGTTCGGCAAGCGCGGTGTGGGCTACAACGTCGACTCGCTCGTCTCGCAGATCCGCAAGATCCTGCACACCAGCGGCCAGCACAACATCGCCCTGTTCGGCGCCGGCCACCTCGGGCAGGCGATCGCCGGCTCGGACATCTTCGCCGACCACGGATTTCGCGTGGTGGCGCTGTTCGACACGGACCCCGACAAGATCGGGACGCGGCTGAACGACCAGCTGATGGTGAGGTCGTTCGCCGAGCTGGGCGACGTGGTGCGAGGAGGACGAGATCGTCGTCGGCGTGATCGCCGTGCCGACGGAGGCCGCCCAGTCGGTTGCCGACGAGCTGGTGAGCGCCGGCGTGAAGATCATCTTCAACTACTCGGAGGCGCTGCTCCAGGTACCGCCGGAGGTCACGGTCCACACCTCCAGCCCGGCAGTCGACCTCTTGTACGCGCTCTACTTTTACCTGACCTGACCATGCTCGACATGACGCGCGCAAGAGAGGTCTTCGAGGCCTCCGAGGACTTCACGGTCGGGCTCGAGGAGGAGTTTCAGATCCTCGACCCCGAGACCCAGTCGCTGGCCCACCGCTTCGGCGAGCTGAACACGGCCGCCCAGGAGGACGAGGTGCTGGCGGTGGCGGTGGCGGGCGACCTGATCGAGTCCGAGATCGAGATCCGGTCGGGCAAGGGCGAGACCTTCGATGCCGCCACGGCGAGCCAGCGAGACGCCCGCGCGCGGCTGTTCCGGCTCGCAGCCGACAACGACGCGCTGCTCGCCGCGACGGGCACGCATCCGTGGAGCCCGTGGCAGGAGCAGCGGATCATCGACACCGACCACTACCGGCGGGTGGAGGAAGGCCTTCAATACGTGGCGTGGCGCAACAACACCTTCAGCCTGCACGTGCACGTCGGGATCAGAGGCGCCGACCGCGCGGTCGCCGTGTGCGACCGCCTGCGCCCGATCCTCCCCGAGCTGCTCGCGATCTCGGCGAACTCGCCGTTCCTGGACGGGCGCAACTCCGGGTTGCATACGGCCCGCACCCAGATCTTCACCAAGAGCTTCCCGCGCTGCGGGATCCCGGATCCGCTCGGCAAATGGGCCGTGTACGCGGACTACGTGGACCTGCTCTCTCGCACCGGCTCGATCGTCGAGCACACGCAGCTCTGGTGGAGCGTGCGGCCCCACCACGGCTTCGGGACCGTGGAGTTCCGCATCTGTGACGCGCAGACCAGCGCCGAGGATTCCACCGCGCTGGCGGGGCTGATCACGGCGTGCGTGGCCCAGGCCGCCATGGACTACGACGACGGCGTGGCCTTCGAGGACCCGCCCCGCCGCCTGATCGAGGAGAACTTCTGGCGCGCGATCCGGTTCGGGCTCGACGGCAAGATGATCGACGTCGAGCGCCTGGAGGAGTTCCCGGCCGCGGCACTGCCCGACCGGTTGCTGGCATGGACCGCCCCGGCGCGAGCCGCGCTGGGCATCGATCCGGCTCTGCCGGTCGAGAACGGCGCTCAGCGCCAGCGCAAGGCGCTGGCGGGAGGTGCGTCGCGCGAGGAGGTCTTCGCCGCCGAGGTGGCGGAGGCGCAACGTTCGTACGCTGCAAGCGAGGTGAGGAGCTAGATGAACGACGAGCAGCAGCCCGAGATGACCGAGGAGGAGCTTCAGGCGGCCTTCGAGGAGCAGATGCGCAACATCCGCGTCGAGGACGTGGTGCTCCAGACAGTCGCCACCCTGGTGAACCTGGCCGGCCGGAGGCTCGGCCTGGCGGGAGAGGGGGAGAAGGATGTGGCGCAGGCGCAGGTGGCGATCGATTCCGCCCGTGCTCTGATCCCGTTCTGCCCCGAGGAGCAGATGCCACCCATCAAGCAGGCAATGGCGCAGCTTCAGATGGCCTTCGCCCAGGAGTCCGGTGCCTCAGGCGCTCCGGGCGCTCCGCCGGCGGAGGAGGCACCGGCTGCTGAGGAGAAGCCACCGCCGTCGAAGCTCTGGACGCCCCCGGGCGCGTGACCGAGGCCGTCGGGATCTTCGGGGGGTCGGGGTTCTACGAGTTCCTCGACGACGGCGCCGAGGAGGTTGCGGTCGACACGCCCTACGGGCCGCCGTCGGCGCGCATCAGGATCGGTGAGATCGAGGGCCATCGGGTGGCCTTCATGCCTCGGCACGGGGATGACCACGCCCTCCCGCCGCACCGGATCAACTACCGGGCGAACGTGTGGGCCATGAAGGAGGTGGGCGTCAGGCGGATCATCGGTCCGTCTGCCTGTGGTGCGCTGAAGCCTGAGCTGAAGCCCGGCACCTTCGTGCTCTGCGACCAGTTCGTGGACCGCACCAGTGGTCGCGAGGACACCTTCTACGACGGCCCGCAGACCACCCACGTGTCGGCCGCGGACCCGTACTGCGAGGACCTTCGGGCCACGCTTGCCGAGTGCGCGCGGGAGCTCGACATCCCGGTGGTGGAGTCCGGGACGGTCGTCGTCATCCAGGGCCCGCGCTTCTCCACCCGTGCGGAATCGCGCTGGTTCTCCTCGGCCGGATGGGACGTGGTGAACATGACCCAGTTCCCCGAGGCATGGCTGGCCCGCGAGCAGGAGCTCTGTTACGCCAACGTTTCCCTCGTAACCGACTACGACGTGGGCCTGGAGGGGATGCCCGATGTCCCACCCGTGTCGGCGGATGCGGCGTTTGCGGTGTTCAGGGAGAACCTGGACAAGCTGAGGGCGCTGCTGTTCGCGGCGGTGCCGCGGATCCGGGCCCAGCCTGAGGATCAGTGCGCCACGGCGCTTGGTAGCGCCATCGTGCACGGCTGACCTGTAGACTGCCGCGCCGCTGTTCGGCGGGCCGCCCGCTGTATCTGACGACCCCCCAACGAAGGAACTCTCCTTGACTGACTTTCTGACCGACTACGGCATCATCGTCGCGCTTGGCTGCGCCGGCGCAGCCGTGGTTTATGGCTTCGCGACCACGCGCTGGCTGCTCGCCAAGTCGCCCGGTAACCAGGAGATGCAGGACATCTCCACGGCCGTGCAGGAGGGCGCGAGCGCCTACCTCACCCGCCAGTACCAGATCATCGGCATCGTGGCCGTGGTCCTGGCCATCGTGCTGGCGATCGCGCTGAACATCGAGACCGCGATCGGCTTCGCCATCGGCGGCGCCTTCTCGGGCGCGGCGGGCTTCATCGGCATGAACGTGTCGGTGCGCGCCAACGCCCGCGTGGCGGAATCCGCCCGCGGCGGCGTCGGCGCCGCTCTGGAGGTCGCCTTCAAGGGCGGCGCGATCACCGGCCTGCTCGTTGCGGGCCTCGCGCTGCTCGGCGTGGCCGGCTACTACGGCGTGCTGCTGCTCTCGGGCGTCGAGGAGAAGGAGGCCGTCGACGCGCTCGTGGGCCTCGGCTTCGGCGGTTCGCTGATCTCGGTCTTCGCCCGTCTGGGAGGCGGCATCTTCACCAAGGCCGCCGACGTGGGCGCCGACATCGTGGGCAAGATCGAGGCCGGCATCCCCGAGGACGACCCGCGCAACCCGGCGGTGATCGCCGACAACGTGGGCGACAACGTGGGCGACTGCGCCGGCATGGCGGCCGACCTGTTCGAGACCTACGCCGTGACCGCGGTCGCCGTGATGCTGCTCGGCGTCCTCACCTTCGACCAGATCGGCGAGGTGGCGGTCTACCCGCTGGTGATCGGCGGCGTCTCACTCATCGCCTCGATCATCGGCACGTTCGCCGTCCGCAGCGCCGTGGGCAACGTGGAGCGCGCGCTCTACCAGGGCCTGATCGTGTCCGGCGTGCTCGCCGCTCTGGCGTTCCTGCCGATCACGCTGTGGCTGATGGACGACGTGACCTTCCAGCAGGGCGCCTCGGAGCTGATCACCGGCGGCGGCGACGTGGCCAGCGGGTTCGACTTCTGGCTCTGCACCCTGATCGGCATCGGCATCACGGCGGGCCTGTTCGTGATCACCGACTACTACACGTCGACCCGCTTCTCGCCCGTCAAGAGCACGGCGCGGGCGTCTCAGACGGGTCACGCCACCAACATCATCCAGGGCCTCGCGCAGGGCTTCCAGTCCACGGCGGCGCCCGCCATCCTGCTCGCGCTCGGCATCCTCGCCGCGAACGAGCTGGCCGGCATCTACGGGATCGGCGTGGCCGTGATGGCGCAGCTGTCGCTCACGGGTCTGATCGTGGCGCTCGACGCCTTCGGCCCGATCACCGACAACGCCGGCGGCATCGCCGAGATGGCCGACATGCCCCAGGACGTGCGTGACGTGACCGACCCGCTGGACGCGGTCGGCAACACCACCAAGGCCGTCACGAAGGGGTACGCGATCGGGTCGGCGGTGCTTGCTGCGCTGGTGCTGTTCGCGGCCTTCGTCGAGGAGTTGCGTGAGGAGGCGGCCAAGGAGGGGGTCACCCTCCAGGGCTTCGACATCTCTCAACCCGAGGTGCTCGTCGGCCTGCTGATCGGCGGAATGATGGTGTTCCTCTTCGTCGCGTTCTCGATCGAGTCGGTCGGGCGCGCCGGCGGGCTCGTGGTGGACGAGGTCCGGCGCCAGTTCAAGGAGAAGCCGGGCATCATGGACAAGACCGAGAAGCCCGACTACGCCCAGTGCGTGTCGATCGTGACCGCCGCGGCACAGAAGGAGATGATCGCTCCGGCGCTCATCCCGATCGTGATCACCGTGATCGTCGGCGTCCTGTCCTACCAGGCGCTCGGCGGGCTCCTGATCGGCGTGATCATCGTCGGCTTCTTCACCGCCGTCTCCATGACCGCCGGTGGCGGCGCGTGGGACAACGCGAAGAAGCTGATCGAGGACGGTGCCTACGGCGGCAAGGGCTCGGAGGCCCACGCCGCGTCGGTCACCGGCGACACGGTGGGCGATCCCTACAAGGACACCGCCGGGCCGGCGATCAACCCGATGATCAAGGTCGCGAACATCGTCGCCATCTTGATCATTCCGTTCCTGGTCTAGCGACGAGAACAGACCTCAGACCACAGACCTCAGACATCAGGGCCCTCCAAGGAGGCGTTCCTGAGGTCTGACGTCTGATGTCTGAGGTCTTCCCTCAGTAGGTTGGCGCCCTAATGGCCGAGCGCCGCCCCAAAGGAGCAGGGCTCGAGCGCGTCCTCGGTACGGGCGCGCTGTTCAGCACGGCGTACGGCAACGTCGGCAGCTCGATCTACTACGCGCTCGGCCTCGTGGCGGTGTTCGCCCTCGGGATGACGCCGGTGGTGTTCCTGATCGCCGGGCTGATCTTCGTCTGTACCGCAGCCACCTACACCGAGGCCACCACGATGTACCCGGAGGCCGGTGGCTCGTCGTCGTTCGCGCGCCGCGCCTTCAACGAGTTCTGGTCCTTCTTCGCGGCCTGGGGCCAGATGCTCAACTACATCATCACCGTCGCCATATCGGCGTTCTTCGTCCCCCACTACCTCTCGGTGTTCTGGGAGCCGCTGGGCGAGTCGCCGGCGGACATCGTGGCGGGGATCGCGGTCGTTGGGATCCTGGCCGCGCTCAACGTGGTGGGCGTCAAGGAGTCGGCGGGCCTGAACATCTTCCTCGCGCTGGCGGACTTCTTCACCCAGGTCGTGCTCGTGGTCGTCGGGGTGTTCCTGGTGCTCTCGCCGGAGACGCTCGTGAACAACGTGGACTTCGGCACTTCCCCGACCCTCGGGGATTTCCTCGTCGCGATCCCGGTGGGGATGGTGGCCTACACCGGCATCGAGACGATCTCCAACATGGCCGAGGAGGCCAAGGACTACGGCGAAACGATCCCCCGCGGGATGGGCGGAGTCGTGATCGCTGTCATCGCGATCTACTCGTTCCTTCCCTCGGTGGCCCTGTCGGCGATGCCGGTCGAGAACGGCGAGACCCTGCTGGCTCAGTCGAAGGAGGAGGGGGGCTTCGCCGACGATCCGATCCTTGGCGTGGTGGAGAACATGGACCTCGGTTCCCTGCAAGGGCCCGCTGAGGTCTACGTGGGCATCCTGGCGGCGACGATTCTGTTCATCGCCACGAACGCTGGGCTCCTCGGCGTGTCGCGGCTCACCTACTCGATGGGCCAGCACCGCCAGCTCCCCGAGGGCCTGCGCCGCCTCCATCCGAGGTACAAGACGCCCTACATCGCGATCCTCGTCTTCGGCGGGGTCGCCTGCGTGACGATCCTGCCCGGCCAGGCGGAGTTCCTCGGCACGGTATATGCGTTCGGGGCGATGCTGTCGTTCACGGTCGCCCACCTCGCCGTTCTCAAGCTGCGCGTGACACACCCGGATGTGGAGCGGCCCTGGGTGGGCCCGGGGTCGATCAAGATCCGTGGCCACAGCCTCCCGATCTACTCCCTGTTCGGCGGGCTGGGCACGGGGATCGCGTTCGTGGTGGTGAACGTGCTCGAGTTCACCACGTTCCTCGCGGGCACCGTCTGGCTGATCCTCGGGGTCACGAGCTACGTGCTCTACCGACGCAACCAGGGGCTCAGCCTCACCCAGACCACGAAGGTGGTGGTGCCCAAGCCGATCGTCGAGCACGAGGTGGAGTACGAGTCGGTGCTGGTGGCGTTCGAGGACAGGCAGTACGCGCCGGAGGCTGTTTCCACTGCGGCCAAGCTGGCGGCTCGGCGCAGACGGGGAATCCACGTGTTGGTCACCATCACCGTGCCGGCCAACTCGCCGATCGACGCGGAGATGCCCGAGGCTGAGGCCAGGGCGCAGTCGGCGATCGACTCGGCGCGCGTGCGCGGCGGCCGCCGGGTGACGGGGCACTGGGAGAAGGTCCGCGCCGGCGAGGCCGGCCGGCGGATCGTGAGCGAGGCGCGTGAGATCCACGCGGCGGCGATAGTGATGCCGATTCCTCCCAAGCGAACCGGGACGTCAGTCTTCGGCCGGACGCTCGAGACCGTTCTCGCCGAGCGCCCCTGCCGGGTGATCATCGATTCCCCCAGGCAGGCCTAGGATCGAGCCGACGATGCTGAGCCGCTTCTACTCGGAGTCCTCAAAGGTGATGGCGGGCGCGCTGGTGCTGCTGGGCCTCGCGATGGTGGCCAGCACGCTCGCGCGCGGCGGCGGCGCGTTCACGCTCGGAGTGATACTCGGCGTGCTGTTCGTGATCCTTGGCGTGGCCCGGCTGAAGCTGGCGGGGATGCTGGGGTCATCCGGCCGATGAGGCCCGACTTCGATCGGCTTCGCCGGGGGTCCGAGGCCGAGGCGAGGATCGCGCGCGGCCTCGGCGAGCCCGCGCTGTTCGCGATCCTGCTGAGCGCGGTCGGCTCGTCGATCTACTTCGCGCTGGGCATCGTTGCCGGCGAGGCCCTGGGCTTGACCCCGGTCGTGTTCGTCGGCGCCGGGCTGTTCTTCGTGGTCACCATGCTGACCTATGTGGAGGGCAACTCCCTCCACCCCGAGCGCGGCGGCGCGGCGACGTTCGCGCGCTATGCGTTCAACGAGCTGTGGAGCTTCATCGCGGGCTGGGCGATCCTGCTCGACTACCTGATCGTGATGGCGATCGGGGCGTTCGCCATCTCCCATTACCTGGCGGCCTTCTGGGGAGTCGCCGGGCACCGTGGCGCGGAGGTCGTGATCGCCTGCGGGGCGATCGCGTACGTCGCGTGGGCGAACTACCGGGGGCTGTCGGCCCAGCGGTATCGGTTCGTCCTGGGCCTGTCGCTGGTGAGCATCGCCGTGTTCATCGCCGTGATCGTCACCGGCGCCGCCCAGTTCTTCGACCTTTATCTCCTCACCGACACCGTCGACATCGGCAAGACCCCGGAGGTGGACGACCTGCTGTTCGCGGCCGTGATCGCCACGGTGGCCTGCACGGGCATCGAGGCGGCGTCCGGGCTCGCCGGCGACGTCCGCGTCGGCCGCCGCGGGCTGCGGCGGGTCGTATCGGTGTCGTCGCTCGCCGTGATCGGCCTGTTCGCGGGCATGTCCATGATCGCGCTGATGGCGCTCCCCGTCGGCTCCGACGGGGAGACGGCGCTTGCGGGCGCGTTCATCGACGCGCCGGTGCTCGGGGTCGTAAACGCCTTCGACCCGCCGTGGCTGGCGGAGGCGTTCCGTTACTTGGTCGGGGGTGTGGCCACCCTCGTCCTGATCCAGGCGATGAACGGACAGATGCTGGGCATCGGGCGGCTCGCCTATTCGCTCGGCACCAACCGCCAGATCCCCAGCGTGATCTCACGACTCGACGACCGCTGGTCCACGCCCTACGTCGCCATCGGGCTGGCCGCCGTGATCGCGTTCTTCCTGACGCTGCCCGACATCGAGTTCCTCGCCGGGATCTTCGCCTTCGGAGCGATGCTCGCCTTCACCCTCGCCCACCTGTCGGTGATCGTGCTGCGCTTCCGCGAGCCGGATCGGCCGAGCGCCTTCAGGGTGCCGGGCAGCATCCCGGTTGGTGGCGGCTCGATACCCGTGCTCTCGGCCCTGGGCGCACTGATGGGCGCCAGTGCGTGGGTCACGGTGATCGTGCTGCACGAGGGAGCGCGTCTCGCCGGAGGGGTCTGGATGGCGTTTGGGATCGCGCTCTACGTGATCTACAGGCGGGGCCAAGACAAATCCCTCACCAAGCGCTTCACGATCCCGGCGGAGGCGCTGCGCGAGGCGAAGGAGGTGGAGTACGGCAGCATTCTCGTGCCGGTCTTCGGCGAATCGCTGGACGACGACATCGTTGGTACCGCCGGGCGGCTGGCGTCGGAGGCAGCCGAGGAGGACGAAGGCGGCGCTGTGCTCGAGGCGCTCTACGTCTTCGAGGTGCCCATGTCGCTACCGATAGACGCCCGAGTGCCCGGGGACAGCGTCGAGACTGCGCGCCGTGCGCTGGCGCGCGCCAAGGAGGTCGGTGAGGAGTACGCAGGCGTCGAGGTGGCGACCGCGATGGTGCGCGGCCGCAGCGTCGGCGCGGCGATCGTCACCGAGGCACGGCGCCGCGGAGTCGAGGCGATCGTGCTCGCGGCCGAGGCGCCGAGCCGAACCCGTGGCGGAGCGATACTCGGCGGGCGGCGGCGCACCAGCGACCGCTTCGCGGGCGACACCACCCGCTACGTCATCGAAAAAGCACCGTGCAGGGTGATTCTCACCGCACCGAAAGCCGAAAGCGAAACCTGAGAACGCCGCTATTGTGGCTTCCATGTTCGTGCTGATCGTGGGCTGCGGCCGAGTTGGGTCGTCCATCGCGAAGTCGATGCTCGCCGAGGGCAACGAGGTGTCGGTGCTCGACGAGAATCCCGAGGCCATCGCTCTTCTCAACCGCGGTCAGGACGAGAACTGGGAGGACCTCGGTGGTTCGTTCACCGTCGGCACCGCTCTGGAGATCGACGCGCTGATGGCCGCCGGGATCGATCGCGCCGACGCCTTCGTGGCGTCGACCGACGGGGACAACACCAACCTCGTGATCGCCCAGATCGCCAAGCGCCGGTTCGAGATCGACCGCGTGGTCGTGCGGGTGCTCGACCCCGGTCGCGCCAAGTGGTACTCCGAGCAGGGCCTGCAGACCGTCTGTCCCACCCAGACCGCGATCGAGCTGCTCGAGGCCGCCGTCCGCGGGCAGATCCGCTTCGAGGGAGTCTCGGGCTAGATGTACATCCTCATCATCGGCGCCGGCAAGGTCGGCTGGAACCTGGCGCGCGAGCTCACGCAGAAGGAGAACGAGGTCACGGTGGTGGAGGCCCACCGCCGCCGCTACGAGGTGGTGGAGGAGGAGCTCGAGCACAACATCCAGTACGGCGACGGCACCGAGCTGTGGGTTCTGGAGCGCGCCGGCATCGAGCGCGCGGATCTCGTGATCGCCGTGACCGGCGATGACGAGGACAACATCCTGATCTGTCAGATGGCGCGCGAGAAGTACGGCGTGGAGCGCGTGGTGGCCCGCTGCAACAACCCGCGCAACCTGCAGCACTTCGAGCTGCTGGGCGTGAAGCCCGCGATTTCGGCCACCGACCTGATCCTGCGCCTGATCGAGCACGAGGTGCCCAAGTACGGCCTGGTGCACCTGCTGGACCTCAAGGAGGAGCGCCTCGAGATCATCGAGATGGACGTGGCGGAGGGCTCGCCCGCGGAGGGCGCGCACGTCAAGGACCTGGGACTGCCCGACGGCTCGCTCGTGATCTCGATCCTGCGTGACGGCGGCGGCTTTGTGCCCACCGGGGAGTCGGTCGTGCAGGCCGGCGACGAGGTGCTGCTGGTGCTCGACATCGGCATCGAGGACACCGTGACCGAGGTGTTCTCGGGCCGCGTCACGGCCTGACCCTTGGCTGCGCGCGACGTCGACCACCTGCTGATCGGAGGCGGCATGGCCGCCGCCAACTGCGCCCGCTGGCTGCGCGAGGAGGGTGCCGAGGGGTCGGTGCTGCTGGTCGGTCGCGAGCCCGACGCGCCGTACAACCGCCCGCCGCTCTCGAAGGGCTACCTGCGCGGAGAGGAGTCGAAGGACGACGTGCTGTTCCGCCCGGACGAGTGGTGGGGCGAGCAGGACATCGAGCTCCTCACCGGCACCAGCGTGATGAAGCTGGACACGGGGGAGAAGCTCGCGACGCTCTCCAACAAGGAGGAGGTGCGCTACAAGACGGCGCTTCTCGCCACCGGCTCAAACGTCCGTCGCCTGCGGGTCGATGGCTGCGACCTGAATGGCATCCACTACCTGCGCGCGTTCGCCAACTCGGACGGCATCCGCGAGGAGGCGGCCGACGCCGAGCGGGTGGTGCTCATCGGCGGCAGCTACATCGCCTGCGAGGTGGCGGCCTCACTGGCATCGCAGGGACGGAAGTGCGCGCTGGTCATGCAGGAGGACATCACGCTCGAGCGGCACTTCGGCTCGAAGGTGGGCGGCTTCTTCCAGGGCGTGCTGGAGGAGCATGGGGTGGAGGTTCACGGCGGCGACGAGCTCGAGCGCTTCGAGGGCACCGACCGGGTGTCGAAGGTGGTGACAGCCGGTGGCCTCGAACTGGATTGCGACCTGGTGGTGATCGGAGCCGGCGTGATGCCGGACCTGATGCTCGCCCGCGCCGCCGGGCTGGAGCTGGGCGAGGCGGACGGGGTGAAGTGCTCGTCGCGGCTGGAGAGCTCGGTGCCGGGGGTGTTCGCCGCCGGCGACATCTGCGAGTACGACAGCGTCGTCCACGGGCGCCACCTGCGCGTCGAGCACTGGGACGTGGCCTTCAACCAGGGCAAGACCGCGGCCTTGAACATGCTCGACCGCGACGTTGCGCACGACACCGTGCCCTACTTCTTCTCCGACCTCGCGGACTGGGCGTCGATGGAGTACGTCGGCCCGGGGTCGGGCGAGCCGGTGATCCGGGGGTCGCTCGACGATGGCGACTTCACGGCGTTCTACGTCGATGGCGGGAAGGTGACCGCCGCGCTCACGGTCGGGCGGTCGGACGACCTGGAGCCGGCGCGGGAGTGGATCGCATCGGGCGCGCAGAAGGACGCGGCGGCCCTTGCCGACGAGTCGGCGGACCTCGCCTCGCTGTAGCTATCTTTGTCGCACCCTTGGGGGATCGTCTAATGGCAAGACGCCTGGTTCTGGTCCAGGTAATCGGGGTTCGAGTCCCTGTCCCCCAGTAGCTACGCTGAGAGGACGATGCATCGTCGTTTGATCGTCTTTTCGGTGATCGGAGCGATGGCCTTCCTTGCGGGCTGCGGTGACGACGACGACGGTTCGGTCAAGGTCTCCGACGGTCGGGTCAAGGTCTCTGCGACCGACTACGCCCTCTCTCCCGCCAACCCCGCCATCGACAAGACCGTGGTCGAGTTCGAGGTCTCCAACGACGGGAAGGTCGCCCATGCGCTCGAGGTCGAGGGCTCCGAGGGCGAGGTCGAGACGGACGCGATCGATCCGGGCAAGAGCGCCACGCTCAAGGCGGATTTCGGAAAGCCTGGGCGCTACTCGTGGTACTGCCCGCTCGGGGACCACAAGGAGCGCGGCATGAAGGGCGAGATCACTGTGGCCGGCGGTGGAGGCGACAAGGAGGACAACGAAGCGGGTTCAGACGGCCATGGGGGTTACTAGCCTGACGCCTGAGGCCTGATTACGCGGCAGCCTGCTCCGCCCAGTCCCGATACAGCCGCGCGTAGGCCCCATCGGCATCGAGCAGCTCGTCGTGCGTGCCCTGCTCGGCCACGCGGCCACCCTCCAGCACCACGATGCGCCCGGCGTCGCGGATGGTGGACAGGCGATGGGCGATCACGATCGCCGTCCGGCCCGCCAGCAGGCGCCGCAGGCCGCGCTCGATGCGCGCCTCTGTGTGCACGTCCACGTTGGACGTGGCCTCGTCGAGGATCAGAACCCGCGGGTCGGCCACCGCCGCTCGGGCGAAGGCCACCAGCTGGCGCTGCCCCGCTGAGAGGTGTCCGCCGCGCTCGCCCACCTCGGTGTCGTACCCGTCGGGCAGCCGCAGGATGAAGTCGTGTGCGCCGACGGCGCGTGCAGCGTCCTCCACGTCGAGCTCGGTCGTGTCCGGCCGGCCGAAGGCGATGTTGTCTCGGATCGTGCCCGAGAACAGGAAGCCCTCCTGCGGCACGATCCCGAGCTGTGACCGCAGCGACCGCTCGGTGACCGAGCGCAGGTCGTGGCCGTCGATGAGGATCCGGCCCGCTGTGGGGTCGTAGAAGCGGGCGACGAGCTTGGCCACCGTCGACTTGCCGGCGCCCGTGGCGCCCACCAGGGCCAGCGTCTGACCGGGCGGGACCTCCAGGTTCACGTCCTCGAGCGCCTTGGCTTCCGTGCCATAGGAGAAGTCCACACCCTCGAAGCGGATCTCCCCCCGCACGCGCGGGAGCTCGATCGCATCGTCGGCGTCGTGCAGCTCCGGCCTCTCGTCGAGCAGGTCGAAGATCTTGTCCAGCGCGGCCATGCCCGCCTGGTAGGTGGTGTAGAGCTGGGAGAGCTGCTGGATCGGGTCGAAGAAGCTCTGGAGGTAGAACACGAACGCGGCCAGGACGCCGATCGTGACCGCGCCGTCAAGCACCTGGTTGCCGCCGTAGAGCAGGATCGCCGCGGTGGCCACGGCCGAGAGCAGCTCGACCGAGGGGAAGTACGCCGCGTTGAGGTTCACCGTTCGCATGTTCGCCGCGCGGTTCTCCTCGTTCAGGTCGGCGAACCGCTCCTTGTGGCGGGGCTCCTGGCCGAACGCGCGCACGATGCGGATGCCCGACAGGGTCTCCTGCAGGTACGCGGTGACGAACGCGATCTTCTCGCGCGTGAGCCTGTAGGCGCCGGCCGAAGCGATGCGGAACGCGATGCTGCCGATCAGCAGGACAGGGAAGACGGCGAAGGTCACGAGCGCGAGCTCCATGTCCATGAACATCAGGATCACCGCGGTGAGGATCAGCGTGAGCGAGGCCGAGAACAGCGTGACGATGCCGTCGGTGACCAGCTGGTCGAGCGCCTGGACGTCGTTGGTGAGCCGCGAGATCAGCACGCCCGCCTTGTTGCGCGAGTAGAAGCCGATCGAGAGCGACTGCAGGTGGCTGAAGATGCGCGAGCGCAGGTCGGCGAGCGCGCGCTGGCCGACCCAGCTGACGAGGTAGGTCTGGAGGTACGTGGCTGCCCAGTTGATGGCCGCCGCGCCGATGAACAGCACCAGGATCAGCGTGAGGAAGTCGGCGTCGCCTGCCTTGATCCCGTCATCGATGGCGCGGCCGGCGAGGTAGGGGGGAGCGAGCGACGCGGCCGTGGCCACGGTGAGCGCGGCGAACATCAGGATCACGCGGCCGCGATAGGGGCGCAGCAGCGCGAGCAGCTTGCCGAGCTTCTTCGTGCGTCCGCGCTCGCCGCGGAGGATCTCCCACAGCGCCCTCACAGTCCCGCGACCTCCTGCTCCACGGGCTTGCGGTTCAGGAACACCTGGTCGGGGAGGCCGCGCTCGGCGATCTCGCGGTAGAGGTCGGAGTCGTCGAGCAGCTGCTCGTGGGTGCCGTGGGCCGTCACGCGGCCGTCGTCGAGCACCACGATCTCGTCGGCAAGCGCGATCGTCGACAGGCGGTGGGCGATCACGAACGTGGTGCGCCCGTCCATCACCTCGCGGAGTGCGTCCTTGATGCGGCTCTCGGTCGTGGCATCCACGCTGGAGGTGGCGTCGTCGAGGATCAGGATGCGCGGCTTGGCGAGCAGCGCCCGCGCGATCGCCACCCGCTGGCGCTGGCCCCCGCTCAACGTGAGGCCGCGCTCACCGACCAGCGTCTCGTAGCCGTCCTCGAGCTTGTCGACGAATTCGTCCAGGCCGGCCCGCCGGGCCGCGTCGCGGACCTCCTCGTCGCTCGCCTCGGCCTTCGCGTAGGCGATGTTCTCGCGCAGGGTGGCCGAGAACAGGAACGCGTCGTCGGAGACCAGGGCGATCTCGCTTCGCAGGGATGTGATGTCCACGTCGCGGACGTCGGCACCGTCGACGAGCACTCGCCCTTCCGTCACGTCGTACAGGCGCGGGATCAGATTTACGAGCGTTGTCTTGCCGGAGCCGGTCGCGCCGAGCACCGCCACGGTTTGTCCCGCCTCGACGTCGAGGTCGACGGACCGGAGCACCGGTTCGGCCCCGTCGTAGGCGAAGGTCACGTTGCGCAGCTCCACCCGGCCGCCGCCCTGCGGCAGCGGCTGTGCGTCCTCGGGCGAGGTCATCGCCGGCTTGCGATCGAGGATCTCGAACACGCGTGCGCCCGACGCCACGGCGCGCTGCGCCATCCCGAGCGACACGCCCAGCATCCGCATCGGACCCGCCAGCATCAGCACGTATCCGTAGAACGCGACGAACTCGCCGATGGTGATCGTGCCGTTGATCGCCTGGCGTCCGCCCACGAGCAGCACCGCCGCCAGCCCGAGCTGGGGGAGGAAGCTGATGAACGGGTTGTAGAAGGCGCGCAGCCTGGTGGAGACCATCGACTGGTCGAACACGCGCCTCACGGCATGGTCGAAGCGCCGCAGCTGGCGCTCCTCCTGCGCGAAGGCCTTCACCACGCGCACGCCGGACACGTTCTCCTCGGCCTCGGCGGTGAGCTCCGCGATCCGCTGCTGCACCTCCTGCGCCGCGGGGCGGTTGAAGCGCCCGTAGCGGAAGGCCACCCAGATCACGAACGGCATGGGGGCGAGCGCGACGGCGGCGAGCGCCGGGTTCACCGCGAGCATCACCGCGGCGGCGATCACGATCGTGAGCGCCGACTGCACCATGAAAATCAGCCCGTAGCCGAGGAAGAAGCGCACGGCCGACAGGTCCACCGTGGAGCGCGACATCAGCTGCCCGGTCTGCTGCGAGTCGAAGAACGCGAGCTCCAGCGACTGGAGGTGGCCGTACATCAGGTTGCGCAGGTTGAACTCGACTCCCAGCGAAACGCGGCCGGCGACCAATCGGCGCACCACGGAGAACGCCAGGCGCAGCGTGCCGGCCGCGACGAGCGCGATGGCGAGGGTCTCGAGCGAGTCCCCGCCCTTGTCGATGTCGTCCACCGTGCGGCCGATGAGGAACGGGATCAGCACGCCCATGCCCATCGCGGCGGCGGCGAGGATCAGCGACGCGCCGACCCCGCGCCGGTAGGGGCGCAGGAAGCCGAGCAGTCGCCAGAAGGTCTCCATCCGGACCTACTTTACTTTATGAAGTATGGTGATCAGGAGTGACGGCGAAGGCTGACTTCAACGCCGAGGAGTGGTCCACGGTCGTGGAAGCGCCGGTGCTGGCGGGTATGCGCGTGGTGACCGCCGGCCGCGGCGGCAAGATCCGCGAGACCATCGCGATCGGCAAGGTCTACACGGCGGCGCGCCAGTCTCAGGGCACGAGCGACCTTCTCGACGCGATCGTTTCGTCTCCGCCCGCCGTGGACCCCCAGGGGGTGCAGGAGGCGGGCAACCTCGCCTCCGCCACGAGTGACCGTCTGCGCGAGGCGCTGGGCATCCTGAACGCGAAGGCCAGCGTGGACGAGGAGAGCGCCTACAAGCGATTCGTCCTGGCTGTCGCTACGGCTGCAGCCGAGGCCCACAAGGAGGGCGGCTTCATCGGCATCGGCGGCAAGCGGATCAGCGACGAGGAACAGGTAGCGCTCGACGAGATCGAGGCGATCCTGGACGAGAACGTCCAGTAGGCGGGCCTACGCCCTGCGCCGGGCGAGCATGGCGGCGTCGGCGCGTCTGACCAGATCGTTGGCGGAGTCGCCGTCGCGGAGCTCGCTGTAGCCAACGGTGACCGAGCTGCCGTCGTACTCCTCCAGCTCCCCGGCGAGTCCTTCGAAGCGTCTGCGAGCTTCGGCCTCGCTGACGCCGGGCAGGGCACACAGGAACTCGTCGCCGCCGAGGCGCACGAATAGGTCGTACGGACGCATGTGGCGCCGGAACCCATCGGCGACCTCGCGCAGGAGCGCGTCGCCTGCCGCATGGCCGCGCTCATCGTTCACGATCTTGAGGCCATCCACGTCGATGTAGGCAGCCACGAGACCGTCGCTCTCTCGTCGCGCCCGCTGCATCTCGTTATCGAGCGCCTCGAGCCCTGCCCCACGGCGCTTGGCGCCCGTCAGCTCATCCGTGCCGGCGACGTCGCGGTCGTGAGCGGCCCGGAGCCGGTCCCCGCCTGCCCACTCGCGATCGCGGTGGGCGTGGGCGCGATCCTCCGCTCCTCGCTGGCGTGTGGAACGACCGCGGCCGCGCAGCTCCTCGACTCCTTGCGCGTGGCGGTCGGCCGCCTCATCGCGGGCGTCAAGGCGCGCCGCTTCGCGATCGCGACCATCGGCGACCTGATCGCGCAGCGTCGAGGACTGATCGCGCCGCAGCGCCATCTCGTCTCTCCCGCGCGCAGTCTCGTCGCGATCGCTGCGGGGGCCGTTCATGAGAATTGATTCCTCTCGGTCCGCTGTCGGAGGGCGCGAAACGGCCCTCAGTTCGACAAACGGACGACGCATCAAGGGTAGAGCCTTTTCGGGCTCGTAACGGGGGATTCTCCGGAGGTTGAGTAGCTCGGGGTGGAATCGAACCACCGACCTCTCGATTATGAGTCGAGCGCTCTAACCGCTGAGCTACCGAGCCGCGATCCACTTTCAGCCTACGCGACCCCCCGTCGGCATGCACTCGTCTCCTGATCCTTGCCGTCAATAGATAACAAAATAGTTATGCTATCTTCGTGGCATGGCGACCGCTCTTCCAACGCTTTCGCCGCGCACCCGACAGGCCGGCGGCTGTTGCGTTCCGTTCGTCGAGTCCGATCTCTCTGACCAGCGCGTCGCTGATCTGGCGGCGGTCGGCAAGGCGGTGGGGGACCCGACCCGCGTCCGGATCGTCGACGTTTTGCGCAAGGCCGCCCCGGAGGCTGTGTGCGCCTGTGAGATCACGCCGTTGTTCGACATGTCCCAGCCCGCGGTTTCCCGGCACCTGAAGGTGCTCCGTGACGCGGGCGTGATCGATGTCGAGCGTCGCGGCCTGTGGTCGTACTACTTCATTCCCGAGGACTCCACCCTGGAGGTGCTTGACGCATGGCAGAAGTAACCGAGGACGACGACGTGCGAGAGAAGGTGCGCGAGCGCTACGCCGCGGCGGCCCAGGCCGTGACGGCCGGGGAGCAGGCGAGCTGTGGAACGGCCACCGCTGAGGGTTCGTGTTGCGGCCCGGCGCCGGTCGAGCTGAACGACGCGACCGGCAACCAGGTCTTCGGCGACAGCCTGTACAGCCCCGACGAGGCCGCTGGCGCACCCGATGCCGCCGTATCTGCCTCGCTCGGCTGTGGGGTCCCAACGGCTGTTGCGGATTTGCACGACGGCGAGACGGTGCTCGACCTCGGATCGGGCGCCGGCGCGGACGTCCTGATCTCAGCCAAGCGGGTGGCCCCGAACGGCAAGGCCATCGGCCTCGACATGACCGACGAGATGCTCGACCTGGCACGCGCCAACGCCGCCGAGGCCGGGGTCGAGAACGTCGAGTTCGTGAAGGGCTACATCGAGGACATGCCGCTCGAGGCGGAAACCGTCGACGTGGTGATCTCGAACTGCGTCATCAACCTCGCAGCGGACAAGACCAAGGTCGCCCAGGAGGTGGCCCGGGTACTGAAGCCCGGTGGGCGTTTCGCCGTGTCCGACGTGATCGCCGACGACGACATGGACGAGGCCACCAAGGCCGACATGGCCGCCTGGACTGGTTGCATCGCCGGCGCCCTGACCGCCGGAGAGTTCGAGCAGGCGCTGTCCGACGCCGGTCTGGTCGACATCGAGATCAACGAGACCCATCGCGTCCACGAGCACGCCGCCTCGGCAATTATTCGCGCTCGCAAGCCAGGGCACGATCGGTGACCGACGAGATCCAGCTCAACGATCCACAGACGCTCTACCGCCACTGGGAGGACTCGCAGTGGTCACCGTTCACGATCAACCTGGCCACCGACCGGGAGCAGTGGGAGGGGATGGCCGAGGACGATCGGGCTCTGATCCACTTCGTGCTCGCGTCGCTGATGGTTGCCGAGGAGCGCATCACCACGAAGTTCTCAGGGCTGGTGGCCGCCCACGGCAGCGAAGAGGAAGCGACGTTCCTGTCCACTCAGCAGGTCGACGAGGCCCGCCACATGCAGTTCTATGCCCGTTTCCAGGACGAGGTCGTGGCCGACCCCGCGGCGATCGCCGCCCACGTGGCGCGCGCGAGGGAAGGCCTCTCGCCTGCCTTTCGTCACATCTTCGACGGGGTACTGGTGGAAGCGCACGAGCGGCTGGTGGCCGCCCCAGGGGATCTGGCGCTGAAGGTGCGCTTCGTGACCCTCTACCACCTGATCCTGGAGTCCACCCTGGGGCTCACGACCTTCAACTTCGTGACCGAGTACCTGAAGCGGGAGGGGCTGCTCCCGGGGTTCGTGGAGGGGTACTCGAAGATCCACCACGACGAGACCCGGCACATCGGATACGGGGTCTGGTTCCTGCGCGAGACGGTGCGCGACCACCCGGAGACGGCTGACACGGTCCGCGAGACCCTGCGCGAGCTTCTGCCGTCCGTGGCCGAAACCCTGGCGCCGCCGGACACGGGAGCGTCCACCGACTTCGACGCCATCGGAGCGTCCGCCGATGAGATCCGCGAGTTCGCTCTCGGCGGCCTGACCCGCCGGTTGAAGATCGTCGGCGTCCCCCTCGACACCCTGTGACCAACGGGCCCGGGCTGGCACGCCGCGCCGGGGCCGAGGCGATCGGGACGTTCGCGCTGGTCTTCGCCGGCTGCGGAGCGATCATCACCGACGTCGAGAGCGACGGAGCGCTCGGGGTCGTTGGCGTCGGCTTGGTGTTCGGCCTCGTGATCCTGGTCATGATCGCCGCGCTCGGCCATATCTCGGGGGCGCATTTCAACCCCGCGGTCAGCATCAGCTTCTGGCTGACCCGCCATCTGCCAGGCCGGGATGCCGGGGCCTACATCGCAGCGCAGCTGGCCGGCGCTGTGGTCGCCGCCCTGCTGTTGTGGGCGGTGTGGCCTGACCAGCCGGCAGATCTTGGTGCGACCTCGCCGAGCATCGCTGTCGGTCGCGCGCTGCTGCTGGAAGTGGTGATGAGCGCGTTTCTGATGCTGGTGATCATCAGTGTGGCCACGGACACCCGCGCCGTTGGCGCCCCGGCGGCGATCGCCATCGGCGGGACCGTCGCCCTGGATGCGATGTTCGGCGGCCCGCTGACCGGGGCGTCGATGAACCCGGCGCGATCGTTTGGGCCCGCCCTGGTCTCCGGCCAGTTTCAGGACTTCTGGATTTACATCGTCGGGCCCGTGGCCGGTGCTGCCGCGGGAGCGGTCGGCTACCAGCTCGTCCGCGGCGAGCACCCCGGCGACGCCACGGTGCGGGAGGCGACCTGATGGCCACGGCGCTCTTCGTGTGCCTACACAACGCCGGGCGCTCGCAGATGAGCGCAGCGCTGTTCGAGCGCGCCACGGCCGGCCGTCACCACGCGCTCTCCGCGGGCACCACCCCGGGCGACCGGGTGCATCCCGAGGTCGTCGAGGTGATGAACGAGCTAGGGATCGACCTCGCCGGCCGGTCGCCGCAGAAGCTCACCGACGAACTGGCCCATCAGGCTGATGTGATCGTGACCATGGGGTGCGGCGATGAGTGCCCCTTCATTCCCGGCAAGCGCTACATCGACTGGAACCTCACCGACCCGAAAGGCCGCCCAGTCGAGGAGGTCCGAGCGATCCGCGACGACATCGCTCAGCGGGTGGAACAGCTCGTCGCCGAGCTCGACGGCTAGGCCCTACCGAAGAGGCCGACCCCGGATCCGTCAAACTCCGCGGTCGATGGGGGCCGCGCCGAGACTCAGCTGCGTTGCATTGCTCGCCGCGTGCGTGGTCGCGGCGGGCGTTCCCGAGCCCGATGCGGCCCAGGCGCGCACGCTCACCGCGGTCTCGAAAGGCGGCAAGCGCCTGAAGGGCCCCTACCAGCGCTGGATCGACCGGGCCAAGATCCCCACCGTGAGCGGCCGGGTGCGGATCGTGCTCACCGGCTGTCCCGGCCGCCGGCGCCTCGCCGGCTGCGTCTATACGCGCCGGCTGCGCACCATCTACATCAAGCGCACCGTTTCCGACCTCCGCGGCACGATCTACCACGAGCTCGGCCACCTGTTCGACTTTCGGCTGATGAGCCGCGGCGAACGGCGCCTCTACAAGCGGCTGATCGGGCAGCGCCGTCGCGCCTGGTTCGGTGGGGTGAACCCGCCCGGCGAGCAGTTCGCCGAGGCCTATTCCCTGTGCGCGAGCAAGCGCCGCATCGCCCGGACGGCACGTGGCCACTATGCATTTCGCACATCACCGCGACGGCACCGCGCGACGTGCGCGCTGATCCGGCGCGCGGCGGGCCCCAAGAGCCGGCCCCGCCCGCCGAAGGCTCCGCCGGTCATCGTCGAGCCGCCCGCGACGGCGAAGCCGCCGCCCAAGCCGCCGAAGAATGAGCCTCCCCAGGACGAGGACGAGTCGCTGCTGGACGAGCTGGGAAAGCTGCTTCCTGGATGAATGACCAGCCACAACCCCTGATCGCCGTTCCGAACGTGAGTGAGGGGCAGGACGAGGACGTGCTCGTGAAGGTCGAGATGGGCTTCGCGCCGGCGCTCTTCCTCGACATCCACTCCGACCCCGACCACAACCGCGCGGTCTACACCCTCGCGGGGGCGCCGGGCGAAATCTCCGACGGCCTGGTCTCAGGCGCGGCCGCGGCCATCGAGCACATCGACCTCAGCACCCACACCGGCCTCCATCCATTCGTCGGCGCCCTGGACGTGATGCCGGTCGTGTACCTCGATGACTCTCAGCACGGCGCCGCGTGCGCGGAGGTGCTCGCTGCCGCGGGCCGGATAGGCGCGGAGCTCGACGTTCCGGTCATCCTCTACGGGGAGCTGGCCACCAAGCCCGAGCACGCCGAGCGCGGGTGGTTGCGCCAGGGCGGCTGGCGCAAGCTGGCCGAGCGGATCGAATCGGGTGAAGTCGTGCCGGACTTCGGACCCAAGCGGGCCCATCCCACCGCCGGCGCGATCCTTGCCGCGGCCCGGCCGCCGCTGGTGGCGTTCAACCTCGACCTCAAGGGCGGCGATCTGGAGCTGGCGAAGAGGGCCGCCGCCGCCGTCCGCGAGTCCAACGGCGGCCTGCCGGGGGTGCGCGCCATCGGTCTGTACCTGGAGGAGCGCGACTGCTTCCAGGTCTCGACCAACGTGCACGACTACCGCATCACTCCGCTCCGTTCCGTGGTGGAGGTCGTGCGTGAGCACGCCGAGATCGCCGAGGTGGAGCTGGTGGGCCTGGCGCCCGAGGCGGCGTTCCAGCGCTTCCCCGAGGACCTGGCGCTGCGCGCGTTCTCTCCCGAGCGGCAGCTGCTCGAGAACGCGTTACGCTCAATCAGCTGAAGCTGATGGCCCAGACGAAGAACAAGCGCAAGCGCAAGCACCGCGGCACCCCGGCCGGCACCGTCGAGCGCCGTGGGGGCAACACGCGCGTGAAGAAGGACGCCAAGCAGATCTCCCGCGACCGCCGGCAGGAGCGGATGAACCGCGAGCCCACCTGGGGCGGCTCGATCAACCGGGCCGCGATCGCGGCGGCGGTCTTCGGCGTGCTCCTGTTCTTCCTGTTCGAGAACGACCCCGCTCGCAGCGCCTACCTCGCGGTGCTCATGTTCTTCCTCTACATCCCGCTCGGGTACCTCACCGACCGGACGATCTACAACTTCCGCCAGCGCCGGCAGAAGTAGGCTTCAAGCCGCATGGACGTCCGCATGTTCACCGTGGGGATGGTGCAGGAGAACTGCTTCCTGTTCCGCCGCGACGGCTCCGACTCGGCCCTCCTCGTCGACCCCGGCGACGAGGCGGAGGTGCTGCTCGGAGCCATCGACGAGCTGGGCGTGAAGCTCGAGGGAATCCTGCTCACCCACACGCACTTCGACCACGTGGGCGCGGTCGCACCGGTCGCGAAGGCCACGGGCGCGGAGGTGTGGGTGCCGGAGATGGAAAAGCCCGTGCTGGCCGACATCAACGCGTTCGTGCCGTGGCCGGACTTCGGCCCGTTCGAGAGCTGGGACGCCGAGCACACCGTGTCCGGCGGCGAGAAGCTCCAGCTCGCCGGGTTCGAGATCGACGTCCTGTTCACCCCAGGGCATAGCCCTGGCCACGTCGTCTACTCCATCCCCGACGAGGAGGTCGTGTTCAGCGGCGACGTGCTCTTCCAGGGCTCGGTGGGCCGCACCGACCTGCCCGGCGGCGACTGGCCGACGCTGCTGGAATCGATCCGCCTCCTGGTCGACACGCTCCCGGACGAGACCCGCGTGCATCCCGGCCACATGGGGCTCACCACGCTCGGCGCGGAGAAGGCGACGAACCCCTTCCTCGCCGAGCTGGCCAGGTAGCGGCGGTGGCCGAGAAGCTCCAAGCCCCGCGGGGGACTTTCGACGTGCTGGAGGGCGAGTCGCGGCTCTCCTTGCGTCACCAAGCCTGGGCTCGACTCTCCGGCGCGGGCTACAAGTACTTCGAGTCTCCAGTGTTCGAGGACACCGAGGTGTTCGCGCGCGGGGTGGGGGAGTCGACGGACATCGTCCAGAAGGAGATGTTCACCTTCGAGGACAAGGCTGGGCGCTCGTTGACGCTCCGGCCGGAGGGCACCGCGGGCGCCTGTCGTGCGTACGTCGAGCACGGGATGCACAAGCTCCCGCAGCCGGTGAAGCTCTGGTACTGGGGGCCTTTCTTTCGCCACGAGGCACCCCAAGCCGGTCGCTTCCGCCAGTTCAACCAGATCGGCGCCGAGGCGCTCGGCTCCGACGATCCCTCCCTGGATGCCGAACTAATCCTGCTGCTGGCCGACCTGCTGACCGAGACGAAGGTCGAGGCGAACCTGAAGCTCTCCTCGCTGGGAAACGCCGCGACCCGTGCCGAGTACGGCGACGAGCTGCGTGCGCACCTACGCGCCCGGCAAGACGAGCTGTCCGAGGAGGTCCGGGGGCGGATCGAGTCCAATCCGCTGCGTGCGTTCGACTCCTCGGACCCGGGCACCCGGGCCGTGATGGCCGACGCGCCGTTGCTCACCGATCGCCTGGCGCCCGAGGACGCCGAGCACTTTGCCGAAGTGCGCGCCCTGCTCGACGAGTCGGGGCAGGACTACGCCCTCGATCCAACCCTCGTGCGCGGTCTCGACTACTACACACGCACGGTGTTCGAGTTCGACTCGCCGGCACTCGGTGCGCAGAGCGGTGTCGGGGGTGGTGGGCGCTACGACGGGCTGGTCGAGCAGCTCGGCGGGCCGCCGACGCCGGGCGTCGGCTGGGCCGCGGGGGTGGAGCGGATTCTCTTGGCGAGCGGGGACGACGCCGAGTGGCACACCGGCCCGGATGTCTACGTCGCGGTGGCCAAACCCGAGCTCAGGCGCCAGGCCTTCGCCATCACGCGCGCACTCCGCGCCGCGGGGTACGGAGCGGAGATGGAACAGGCGGGCCGATCGATGAAGGGGCAGCTGAAGCACGCGGACAGGTTGGAGGCCCACGCCGTCGTCATCGTCGGCGATCAGCTGGAGGTCAAGGACATGGACACCGGGAAGCAGCAGGCCGCAGCCGACGCGGAAGAGGTGGCCAGCTTGCTGGACCAGATGGGCAGCTTCGAGCGCTCGACGATCAAATGACCGACACCTTCTCCAACCGCTATCGCTCCGCCTGGTGCGGCAAGCCGCGCAAGGAGGACATCGGCAACGAGATCCGCGTCGCCGGCTGGGTCCACCGCCGGCGCGATCACGGCGGCCTCATCTTCATCGACCTGCGTGACCGCGAGGGGCTGCTGCAGCTCGTCTTCCGACCAGAGGAGAACGCCGAGGCGCACGCGGCCGCCGAGGCGCTGCGGTCGGAGCACGT
Organism: uncultured Thermoleophilaceae bacterium; assembly: GCA_963808105.1. Lineage (GTDB taxonomy): Bacteria > Actinomycetota > Thermoleophilia > Solirubrobacterales > Thermoleophilaceae > JAAYBF01. The sequence continues at coordinate 100,455 of CAWEEH010000003.1, forward strand.
GATCACCGCCAGCGGCACGCTCGTCGCGCGCGAGGAGGGCGCGGTCAATCCCGACCTCCCGACCGGCGACGTCGAGCTGAACGTGGCCGAGGTCGAGCTGCTCGCCGCGGCCAAGACGCCGCCGTTCGAGATCGACGACGACGCCCCGGTGAACGAGGAGCTGCGCCTGCAGTACCGCTACCTCGACCTGCGCCGCGAGGGCATGGCGTCCGCGATCAAGCTGCGTCACCGGGTGGTGTCGACCATCCGCCGCCACCTCGAGGACCGCGGCTTCCTGGAGATCGAGACGCCCGTGCTCACTCGCTCGACTCCCGAGGGCGCGCGCGACTTCCTCGTGCCCAGCCGGGTGGCGCCGGGGTCGGTGTATGCGCTTCCGCAGTCGCCTCAGATCTTCAAGCAGCTCACGATGGTCGCCGGCTTCGAGCGCTACTACCAAATCGCTCGCTGCTTCCGTGACGAGTCCTCGCGCGCGGATCGCCTGCCGGAGTTCACCCAACTCGACATGGAGCTGTCGTTCGTGGACGAGGAGGACGTGATCGGCGTGCTCGACCCGCTCATCCGCGAGGTGTTGGCGGTGGGCGACGTGGAGGTGCCCGACCCGGTTGAGCGGATGGGCTACGACGAGGCGCTGCTGCGCTTCGGCTCAGACCGGCCCGACCGGCGGATCCCGTTCGAGATCGCGGATCTGAGCGAGGTGTTCGCGAACTCTGAATTCAAGGTGTTCTCAGGAGCGCTCGGTTCCGGCGGCGTCGTGCGCGGCTTCGCGGCGCCGGGCGAGTTTCCGCGCAAGCGCTTCGACGCTCTCACCGAGCGCGCCCAGAGCTTCGGCGCGAAGGGGCTGGTGTGGGGGGTGCTCGAGCCCGATGGCTGGCGCTCACCCGTCGCCAAGTTCCTCAGCGAGGAGGAGATTTCAGGGCTGATCGAGGCGACCGGCGCCAAGGAGGGCGACGCGATCCTGGCCGTGGCCGACGAAGCCGCCACGGCCGCCCGCGTACTGGGCGACCTGCGCCTGGAGGTGGGGGAGCCCGAGGATCGCGACGACTTCCTCTGGGTCGTCGACTTCCCGATGTTCGAGTGGGACGAGGAGGGCAAGCGCTGGGATCCGATGCACCACCCGTTCACGGCGCCGAGCGGTGACCTGGACGCCGACCCCGGCACGTGGCGCAGCCGCGCCTACGACATGGTGTGGAACGGCGCGGAGATCGGCGGTGGGTCGATCCGCAACTCGGATCCCGCGATGCAGGCGAAGGTGTTCGAGGCCCTTGGTCTGAGTGAGGAGGACGCACGCGAGCGGTTCGGCTTCCTGCTCGACGCGCTCACCTACGGCGCGCCTCCCCACGGGGGCGTTGCGTTCGGCATCGATCGCATCGTCGCGCTGCTCGCGGGCCAGGAGACCATCCGCGATGTGATCGCCTTCCCGAAGACCGCCAGCGGCATGGACCCGCTCACCGGCGCGCCGGCGCCGGTGGATCCGGCACAGCTTCGTGAGCTTGGCCTGAAGCCCTGGTAGTTTGGGTTCAGGCTCGAGCTTGTACGCCAGCGGCGCCACCACGTTGAGCCAACATCAACGGGATGGGAGTCCGGCTCGGGGTTAGCCAGGCGTTTTGCCGTCAGGCGATCTCCGGAGGACACCCAAGCTTGCAGAAGCAGGCCCAACCCGGGTGCCGACAGCGGCAAGCTGGAGCCTGATTAGCTCGGCGGGCATCCATGCCCGCCCCTTGATGGTCAGGGCTCCATCCTGTCGCCGTGAACGGCGGCTTCGCCGCCTCCTCGCTGGACGGCTCCTATCCTCCAACCGATGGGGGCTCGCACCCTTCACGATCATCTATCCGAGCCGCGTGGTCTCGGCGTGCTCGCACGTGCGCCGCACACCGGCGCGGCCGGCGGCGCCGTCTGCGGCGACCTGATCCGGATCTCGGTCCGGGTCGAGGGCGACGAGGTTGCCGAGGCGGGCTTCGATGCGAAGGGCTGCGCCGCCGCTCGGGGCACCGGAAGCGCCGCGGTCGAGCTTGTCGAGGGAGCGCCGCTGAGAGACGCATGGCTCGTCACACCGGAGGCCATCGCCGCCGAGGTCGGGGGCCTGGCGCCGGCCTCGATGCACGCGGCGAGCCTGGCCGCCGACGCCCTCCACCGGGCTCTGGGCCTGGCGGCCCGCGACGGCGTGGCCACGCTGCCCGTGGGACCTTCCCGCACGCTCGTGGCGATGAGCGGAGGGGTCGACAGCGCCGCCGCGGCGCAGCTCGCGCTGGACGCCGGCGAGGACGTGTTCGCCGTGACGCTGGAGCTGTGGTCGGACCCCGGCACCGACGGTGAGCAGAGCTGCTGCTCGCCGCAGGCGGTAACGGGCGCCCGCGCCCTGGCGCACGGCATGGGCATCCCGCACATCACGCTCGACCTGCGCGACCGGTTCCGTGAGGGCGTCGTGGAGGACTACCTGGCCGGGTACGCGGGCGGGTCGACGCCGAACCCATGCGTCCGCTGCAACGGCCTGGTTCGCTTCGACGCCATGCTCGAGCTGGCCGCCCGGATCGGCGCGGGCCGCCTGGCCACCGGCCACTACGCCCGCATCGGCGACGACGGCGAGGGGCCGCTGGTGCGCGCGGGCGCCGATCCCGCCAAGGATCAGAGCTATGTGCTGGCGCGGCTCGGCGGCGACGAGCTCGCCCGGCTGAGCTTCCCGCTCGGGGAGATGGAGAAGCCGCGGGTGCGCGAGCTGGCCCGCTCGGCCGGCCTGGCGGTGGCCGACAAGCGCGAGAGCCAGGACCTGTGCTTCCTGGCGGGCAGCAACGGGCCCGACTTCATGCGCCGTCACGGCTCCGCCGAGGCCGGTGAGGGCGAGATCGTGGACAGCGCGGGCCGGGTGCTCGGGCGGCACGGCGGCCACCACCGCTTCACGGTCGGCCAGCGCCGGGGCATCGGCGTGGCCGCGCCCGAGCCGCTGTACGTGCTCGCGAAGGACGCACAGCGAAACCGCGTGGTGGTGGGGCCGCGGCCCGAGCTGGCCACGCGCTCGGTGGCGGCGGAGCCAGCGGTGCTTCATCGCGGTCCGGGCCGGGCGCGCGCGGTGCGGCTGCGTTACGGCGCCGGGCGGGTGCCGTGCACGGTTTCGAACGGCGGTGAGCGCCTGCGGATCGCCCTCGAACGCGAGGTGGCCGCGCCCGCGCCGGGGCAGACGGCGTGCCTGATGGATGGCGACCTCGTGGTCGGATGGGGCACCGTGACCGGTGTCTGAGCAGGTTCAGATAGTCGCGCCGCTCGACGGCGCCTTCGGCCCGGTGGTGCGCCTCATCGTCGGCGGCATCGCGGAGCGCGCGGACCTCGGCTTCGACGAGATGGACGATCTTCAGCTGGGAATCGAGCGGCTGCTGGCCGAGGCCGGCGGCGACGGGCGCGTTCGGCTCTCGTTCGAGCTCGGCGCCTCGGGCATCCGCACCCGCATCGGGCCGCTGCACGAACGCGGCCTCGCCGAGGCGCTCCAGCGCGAGGACACCCCGGGCGAGCTCACGCTTCGGCGTGTGCTCGGCACGGTGGTCGATTCATATGGGGTCGAGGAGTCGGCGGACGGTCAGATCACGGTGCGCCTCGAGAAGCTGGCGGACAGGGGCTGGTAGGCGTGCGGACGGACTCCCAGCGGGCGCGCGAGCGGGAGGAGGACCGCGAGCTGCTGCGCCGCTACCACGAGGACGGTGACGTCTCTGCCCGGGAGAACCTGGTGCAGCGCCACCTCCCGCTCGTCCGTTCCCTCGCCCGCCGCTACGCGAATCGCGGCGAGCCGCTCGACGACATCGAGCAGGTCGGCGCGATCGGGCTGCTGAAGGCGATCGATCGGTTCGAGCTCGGCCGCGAGGTCTCGCTCGCCACCTACGCGACCCCCAACGTGGTGGGCGAGATCAAGCGCCACTTCCGCGACCGCGGCTGGGCGATCCGCGTGCCGCGCGCCCTCCAGGAGCTGAACGCGAAGATGTCGGGCGCGATCGACGGGCTCACCTCGCGACTGGGCCGCTCCCCGAGCGTCGCCGAGATCGCGGCCGCGCTCGACGCCACCCCCGAGGAGGTGCTGGAGGCGCTCGAGGTCGGGTCGGCCTACAGCACCCTGTCGCTGTCGGGCCTGCCCGGTGGGGAGGAGGACTCCGACCCGCTCGACTCGATCGGTTCGGAGGACGAGGGATACGAGCGCTCCGAGGACAGGGCGTCGCTGGCGCCCGCGCTCGAGCAGCTGCCCGCGCGTGAGCGCGAGATCCTGCGGATGCGCTTCGAGGAGGGCCTGCCCCAGACCCAGATCGCCGAGCGGGTGGGGCTGTCCCAGATGCACGTGTCGCGGCTGATCCGCAAGGCTCTGGCCACGATGCGAGACGAACTCGCGTGAGGCGAGCGGCGTCGCTGCTGGCCCTGCTGGCGGTCGCGGGTTGCAACTCCGGCGACGAGGACGGCGGTGGCAGCGGCCGCGAGGGCGGCTCGGTCACGATCGGCCTGGCGGTCGCGCCGGATTCGATGGATCCGGCCCTCGCCTCGTCGCCCGAGGCGACGCAGGCCCTGTGGCTGGCGCACACCCCGCTGCTCACCTACGCCCGCAGGAGCGGCGGGGGCGGCACGCGGATAGTCGCGGGCCTGGCCGAGAAGGTGCCCGAGCCCACGGTCGGTGGGCTGACCTGGGTGCTCACCCTGCGCGAGGGGCTGCTCTACTCGAACGGGAGAACGGTTCGCGCAGCCGACTTCGAGCGCGGGATTCGCCGCTCGAGGGCGCTCAATCCCCGGGTACGCCGGCAGCTGGCGCGGAGTGGCCGACATCTCTTCCGACGAGCGGACCCGAACGATCCGCATCGTGCTCGAGCGCCCAGACCCGCTCCTGCCCTACAAGCTGGTGAACACCTGGGCGGCTCCGGTGCCGCGCGGCACCCCGACGCGGGAGCTGGCCTCGGTGCCGGGCGTGGGGCCCTACGCGGTGGGGCGCCGCGACCGCGCCAGCGCGTACGTGCTCACGCGGCGCCGCGACTTCGAGCTCCCCGGGGTGCCGCGCGGAAACGTCGACGTGATCTCGGCCCGGGTGATGCCCAACGCCGCCGCGAGAACGGCCGGCACCATCGCGGGCACGCTCGACGCGGTGGAGGGCGAGCCGCCGGCCACCCGGCTCGCCGAGATTCGCTCGAAGTACAAGAACCGGTACTCCGAGCACTCCACGCTGGCTCTGCGCTTCGCCCGGCTCAACCTTGGGAGGAGCCCGTTCCGGGACGAGGACGTACGCCGCGCGATCTCCTTCGCCCTCGACGAGCGCACGCTCACCCGCCTGGAGGGGGGCTTCCTTACGCCGACCTGCAACGTCATCCCCCCGGCCGTCCCCGGGTTCGAGGCGCCGGACCCCTGTCCCTACGGCGAGCGCGAGGGCAACGCCGATCTCGTCGAGGCCAGCGAGCTGGTGGAGAAGTCACCGGACTCCGGCACTCCCGTGCTCGTGGACGGCGGCGACGGTCCCCGAGCGGCAGCGCTCGCACGCTACGGCGTGGAGACGCTGGACAAGATCGGCCTGCACGCGCGGCGAGCACGTACGCCCCGCGAGCGGCGGCGCGCGCAGCTGCGCTTCGCCACCCGCCTGCCCGCGATGCCGCACCCGGCGCGCTATCTCGAGATGGCGGACGACGCCCTGCTCGCCAGCCGCGTCGGGCTGCTCGAGCTCGCGGGCCCACCGGCCGAGGAGGCCGGGAGATGGGCGGAGCTCGATCGCGACGTCGTGTCCAGCGCGCTGCTGGCCCCGTATGGCGTGCGAACGACGGGTGTCCTCCTGTCGGAGCGCCTGGACGCGAAAAACTGCCTGCGCTTCCACCCAGTGCACGGTTTGGACCTCTCAAGCCTCTGCGTCAGGTGATGGCAGGAGGTTGGTGACGGGCCAAGAAGGGTAGATTCGGCTAGGGAGACGCACCAAATGAACCGGAGGGATCTGAATTGAGAGGGATCGGCAAGGTAGCTACCGTCGCGTTGCTCGCGGCACTGCTCGCGATGGGAGTCGTTGCGTGCGGCTCTGACGACGACGATTCAGCCGGTGGAGGCGAGGGCAAGGAAGGCGGCTCGATCACGATCTCGCAGACCTCACAGCCCGATTTCCTCGACCCGGCCCTCTCGTACACGGTGAACGGCTGGGAGCCGCAGTGGCTCGTGTACACGCCGCCAGCCACCTACAGGCGGGCCGAGGGCGTCAAGGGCACTGAGCTGATCCCCGGAATCGCCGAGGAGCTGCCGAAGGCCTCTAACGGCGGCAAGACGTACACCTTCACGATCCGCAAGGGGCTGAAGTACTCGAACGGCAAGGCGGTCAAGGCCTCCGACTGGGAGCACACGATCAAGCGGGTGCTCAACCTCGAGTCGGGCGGCGCGCCCTTCTATGAGGCGATCGAGGGCGCCGAGGAGTACGTGAAGGCCGGCAAGCCGGAGGGGGACATCTCCGGCATCGAGACCGATGACCAGACCGGCGAGGTCACCGTCACGCTCAAGGCCCCTGACGGCACCTTCCTCAACGTGTTGGGGATGAACTTCGCCGGCATCGTGCCGGGCGACACGCCGTTCAAGAACCTGTCGAAGGACCCGCCGCCAGGCGTCGGGCCCTACGCGATCACCAAGTCGGTTCCCAATCGCGAGTTCGTGATGGAGCAGGTCAAGGGCTTCGACATCCCGGACATTCCAAAGGGCAAGATCCAGACGATCACCACCAAGATCGTCAAGTCGGCCGAAACCCAGACCCAGGATGTGATCAACGGCAAGCTCGATTTCATGCAGGACCCGCCGCCGGCCGACCTGCTCCCCGACGTCCGCGCGAAGTACAAGGACCGCTACAAGGACCAGACGCCGATCAACACGTACTACTTCTTCATGGACCAGAAGATCAAGCCGTTCGACAAGAAGGAAGTGCGCGAGGCGGTCAACTTCGCGATCGACTCGAAGGCACTGGCGCGGCTGTTCGGCGGGCGGCTCGAGCCCGGCTGCAATTTCCTTCCGCCGGGAATGCCGGGTCACGAGCCGGTCGACCCCTGCCCATGGGGCGACCCGAACGGGCCGGGCGATATCGACAAGGCGAAGGACCTGGTCAAGCAGGCCGGCGAGGAGGGGACCGCGGTCACGGTCTACACGAACAACGACGAGAACCGGCCCGAGATCGGCCAGTACTACGCCGATCTCCTCAACAAGATCGGTCTGAAGGCCAAGCTCAAGGTGATCGACGCGGGTGTTTACTTCGCGTCGATGGGCAACGCCAAGACCAAGGCGGCGACCGGGTTCGACAACTGGTTCCAGGACTTCCCGCACCCCGCGAACTTCCTGTTCCTGTTGGACAGCAACACGATCCAGCCGACCAACAGCCAGAACCACGGTGACGTGAGCGACCCGGAGCTGGACAAGCTCATCGCGACGGTCAACTCGGGCCCGGGCACGGACCCGAAGGTGCAGGAGGCCGCCGCCGCGGCGGACAAGCTCGCGGTCGAGAACGCGTACGTGGCGCCGTACGGGCACGAGAAGGTCTCCACGTTCATGTCGGAGCGAATGGACTTCGAGAACTGCGGGCTGTTCCATCCGCTCTACCAGAACGACTACTCGAGCTTCTGCTTGAAGTAGGGGACACAACGGTCGCGTCCCGGGACCGATGATGGCAAGCCGGGACGCGACCGAGTTTCAGTTCGAGGGACCGGCGGCTTTCGAGGAGGAGGCCAAGCGCGAGCACGTCGCCGGCATCGGCCCCTGGCGCCTGGCCGTCCGGCGGCTCAAGCGAAACAGGGTGGCGCTCGGGTTCGGGGTGCTGTTCCTGCTGCTCGTGGGCCTGGCACTCGCGGCCCCCGTCTGGGAGGAGATCGCGGGCCGAGACGCGCTCTCGAACAACCTGTCTGGCACGATCACGGTCGACGGCAAGGAGACCGATGTGGTCTCCACGGAGGGAGTCCCGATAGGGCCGCAATGGACGAAGGAGTACTTCCTCGGCGCCGACACCAATGGCCGCGACGTGATGGTGCGGCTGCTCTACGGCGGCCGCAACTCGCTCCTGATCGGGATCAGCGCAGCGTTGATCACCACCCTCCTGTCGATCGTGCTCGGCATCCTTGCGGGGTTCTTCCGAGGGGTCGTCGACGCGTTCGTCCGACCCGCGCTGGACATCATCTGGGCGTTCCCGGTGATCCTGCTCGGCGTCGCGTTGGGTACGGCCCTGGCGCTCGGGGGCCTGAAGCTGGGTCCGCTGGAGGTCTCCGGGGAATCGAAGTTGATCCCAACCCTGATCATCGGCTTCGTCTACATCCCTTACATGGCGCGACCGATCCGCGGCCAGGTGCTGTCGCTGCGGGAGAAGGAGTTCGTGGAGGCTGCCCGGGCGCAGGGCATGGGGCCGCTGCGCACGATGTTCTCGGAGATCCTGCCGAACCTGGCCTCCACGATCGTCGTGTTCTTCCCGATTATGGTGGCCAACGCGATCCTGCTGGAGGCGGCGCTGTCGTTCCTGGGGGCCGGCGTCCAGCCACCGGAGCCGAGCTGGGGCAACATGATCGACCAGGGCGTCGACAAGATCGTCACGGCGCCGCACCAGGCGATCGTCCCCGGCCTGATGCTCGTAATGACGGTGCTGTCGCTGAACGTGTTCGGCGACGGCGTACGTGACGCTTTCGACCCGCGCGCGAAGGTGCGCGTCGAGCACTGACGATGGCCCGCTTCGTGGTTCGCCGCATCGTCCAGATGGTCTTCGTGATGTTCGCGGTCTCGGTGCTGACCTTCCTGATCTTCAACGTCATCCCGAACGGCGATCCGGCCGTGCGAATGGCGGGGAAGACGCCAACGGAGACCCAGATCGAGGCCATCCGCGAGGAATGGGGCTTCGACGAACCGCTCTACGTCCAGTACGTCACGACGATGAAGAAGGTCTTCACCGGCGACTTGGTCTCGTACACCACTCAACTTGACGTCATCGACGAGATCGTCAAGGGGGCGCCGCGCACGTTCTCACTGGCCATCGGCGCGGCGATCATCTGGATGGCCTTCGCGGTCGCGTTAGGGCTCTACAGCGCCATGAAGGCGGGTCGCTTCGCCGACCGCTTTCTGAACGTGCTCGCGCTGATCGGCATCTCCATGCCCGTGTTCTGGATCGGGGCGCTGATGAGCTACTACCTCGGGTTCAAGGCGGGCATCTTCCCCAACGGCGGCTACGTGGAGTTGACCGAGGACCCGGTGGACTGGGCGTACCACCTGATCATGCCCTGGACCGCCCTGGCACTGCTGTTCATCGGAATCTATTCGCGCATCCTGCGATCGAACGTGATCGACACGATGAGCGAGGACTATGTGCGCACGGCGCGCGCGAAGGGCCTGTCGGAGCGGCGCGTCCTCATCAGGCACGTGCTGCGCAACTCGCTGGTCCCGATCGTGACGCTCTGGGGCCTCGACTTTGGGCTCGTTGTCGGGGGCGGCGCGATCCTCACCGAGACCGTGTTCGGCCTGCAGGGCATCGGTCAGTTCGCTGCCGACTCGATCAGTCAGCTCGACGTGCCGCCGGTGCTGGCGGTGACCATGTTGGGCGCGTTTTTCATCGTCCTGCTGAACACCGTCGTGGACATCCTCTACGCATATCTCGACCCTCGCGTGCGGCTGGAGGCGTGAGCGGGGTGCAGGACCAACTGCTCGAAGTGCGCGACCTCGAGGTCTCGTTCCGCACGGAGGAGGGAGTCGTGCACGCCGTCGACGGCGTGTCGTTCACCCTGCGCCGGGGTGAGGTGCTGGCGATCGTGGGCGAGTCGGGCTCCGGCAAGTCCGTGAGCGTTATGACGCTGATGGGCCTGACCCGCTCGCCGAACGCCAGCTTCGGTGGCACCGCCACACTGAGCGCAGATTGGGGCCAGGATCTGGAGCTCGTGGGGGCGAGCGATGATCAGTTGCGCCGGGTGCGCGGGAGCGAGATAGCGATGATCTTCCAGGACCCGATGACGTCCATGAACCCCGTGCAGCGGGTGGGCGACCAGATCGTCGAGCAGATCCGTGAGCACCAGAACGTGACGGAGGGGTGGGCGCAGTCGCGCGCGGTGGAGCTGCTCGACCAGGTGGGCATCCCCCGCGCCGCCGAGCGGGCGCGGGCCTACCCGCACGAGTTCTCAGGAGGAATGAGGCAGCGAGCGATGATCGCGATGGCGTTCAGCTGTGACCCGCGGGTGCTGATCGCCGACGAACCCACCACGGCGCTCGACGTGACCGTGCAGGCGCAGGTCCTAGAGCAGGTGAAGACGATGCGTGAGGAGGCGGAGACCGGAGTGATCCTCGTGACCCACGACCTCGGCGTGGTGGCCGACATCGCCGACCGGATCGCCGTGATGTATGGGGGGCGGATCGTGGAGGAGGGCACAATCGACGAGTTGTTCTATGACCCCCAGCACCCCTACACCTGGGGGCTGCTCGGGTCGATCACGCGTGTGGACCGCCCACGGCCGGATCGGCTGCCCGCGATCGCGGGCCTGCCGCCGGCGCTGGACCGACCGCCCGAGGGCTGCCACTTCCGGCCGCGCTGTCCGCACGCGTTCGACAGCTGCACTGAGACGCCGGCGCTGGAGCACAGGGGCGGTGCATCCCCCGGCCATGAGGACCGCTGCTTCCTCGAGCCCTCGGACAAGCGCGCCCGGCGCGTCGTCGCCGGCCAGATCGGCCTGGCCGCTCCGGAGGCCGGATGAGCCTGATCGCGGTGGAACACCTGGAGCAGCATTTCGTGGTGAAGGACGGCGTGGTGCTCGACCGGGAGGTCGCGCGCGTGCATGCCGTGGACGACGTGTCCTTCGCGCTCGACGAGGGAGAAACGCTCGGGCTGGTGGGTGAGTCGGGCTGTGGGAAGACGACGCTTGCGCGCTCGATCATGCGTCTGCTCGAACCTACGGGCGGGAAGGTCTCCTTCCGCGATCGCGACATCACTCACGCGTCGGCGAAGGAGATGAGGCCGATTCGCCGGGAGATCCAGATGGTCTTCCAGGATCCGTTTGCCTCGCTCAACCCTCGCAAGCGGGTGTCGCAGATACTGGGGGGGCCGCTGCGTCTGCACGGCGCGGCCAAGGCCGACGTGCCGAGCCGGGTCGAGCAGCTGCTCGAGCGGGTGGGACTCCAGAAGGAGCACGTGAACCGCTACCCGCACGAGTTCTCGGGCGGTCAGCGCCAGCGCATCGGGATCGCCCGGGCGCTCGCGCTCGAGCCGAAGCTGGTGGTACTCGACGAGCCGGTCTCCGCGCTCGACGTGTCGGTGCAGGCGCAGATCGTGAACCTCCTCGAAGACATTCAGGACGAGTTCCAGCTGTCCTACCTGTTCGTCGCCCACGACCTGAGCGTCGTGCGGCATGTCTCCGATCGAATCGCGGTCATGTATCTCGGCAAGCTGATGGAGGTCTCGCCGTCGGAGGAGCTCTACACCAAGCCGATCCATCCGTACACGCACGCGCTGCTCGCCGCCGTGCCGATCCCCGATCCGCGTGAGAACCGCCAGCGCGACCGGGTGGTGGTTTCCGGCGAGCCGCCGAACCCGATCGACCCACCTTCGGGCTGCGTGTTCCACCCCCGCTGCCCGCACGCCACCGAGGTCTGCCGGGAGGTGGAGCCGCCGCTGACCGAGTACCCCGAGGGCCACCTCGCAGCGTGCCATCACCCGCTGAACGTGAGCGCCGACGAACTGGCTGGGGCCACGCGCTCCGCGGCCAGCCCGCTGAGCGCCGGCGATCAGTTGCCCTCGGCGGTCTGAAGATGGGTAATCCGAGGAAGAAGGCCCTACCCCTCCCAGAGCGAATCTCCTCCACTATGCACGGGTTCATGCACGAGAACTGGCGCAAAGCCCGTAGGTGTGCCATGCTCGACGCAGATAACGCACAGCTTGTTGTGCCGATGCTGTGCAGAAACCCCAGTGGCATGCGTCAGGGAGGTACTGAATGCCGGCCCGCCGCTAGTTTCCAAAGAAGTCTCAATAACGGGGCCGCGACCTTAGGGTCGTGGCCCCGTTTCTCTTGCGCATGATCCGCCCAGCTTTTCAAATGCTCCGATCGGAACCGAGGGCGGCGGTGTTCTTCGGGACCCTGGCGCAGTCCGCCATCGGGACGGGCGCCGGCTACATCGCGCTGCTGCTGGTGGCGTTCGACCGGTTCGAGTCCCCGGTCGCGATCAGCCTGGTATTGGCGGCGGACCTGCTTCCGGCGATGGTGCTCGGGCCAGTGTTCGGCGCGATCGCCGACCGCTTCTCACGCCGGTCCTGCGTGGTGGTCGCCGATGTCGTGCGAGCCGCTGCCTTCCTCGGCATCGCCCTGGTCGATGGCTTCGCCGCGACCGTCGCGCTCGCGGTCGTGGCCGGCGTGGGCACGGGACTCTTCACGCCCGCCGCGCTCGCGAGCTTGCCGAGTCTCGTATCGCGGGAGCGGCTCCCGGCCGCCACGGCGGTCTACGGAGCGATCGCGGACCTGGGCTTCATGATCGGTCCCGCGCTCGCCGCCGGCATTCTGGTCCTCGGCGGAAGCGAGACGATTCTGTTTGTGAACGCCGTTACGTTTGCGGCGTCCGCGGTGGTGCTCTCGCGGCTGCCCTTCGGCGCTCTGACGAGTGCGCCGGAGTCAGACGGGCGTCTTGCACGCTCGTTGCTGCGTGAGGCGCGAGCGGGGCTGGTTGCGACGGCCGGTTTCGTCGGCCTCCGCACGGTGCTCATCGCGTCTGCGGTGGCGCTCTTCTTCGCCGGGATCTTCAACGTGGGCGAGCTCCTGTTCGTAAAGGGTGAGCTCGGGGCGAGCAGCGCCGGCTTCTCGGCGGTGGTCGCGCTGTTCGGGCTCGGCTTCCTGGGCGGGTCGCTCGCGGGCTCCACCGGCGGTTCGCTGCCCGCATTGAAGCGGCGGTACCTCGCGGGCCTGGCGATCACGGGCGCCGGCTTTCTCGCGTCCGGGCTTGCCCCAACCATCGTTGTGGCCGGACTGGCGTTCGCGATCGCCGGGTTCGGAAACGGACTGCTCCTCGTCTACGAACGGCTCATCATCCAGGCCATCGTGCCCGATGATCTCGCAGGTCGCGTGTTCGGCGTCAAGGATGCGCTCACCGCGTGGGCGTTCGGAACCGCGTTCGCAGTCGCCGCCGGTCTAATCGAGCTTCTGGGAGTGAGGACGACGATCGCGCTCGCCGGAGCCGGCGGTCTGATTACGTGGCTGGTCGCGGCCGCGCTGCTCCGCGGGGACTGGGCTCCGCGCAGGGCGGAACCGGACTCAGGCGGTGGCGCCGACCCGCCCGGCGACGGGCTGACGGGCGAGGATGGCCCGGATCTCGTCGGTACCAGCGGTCGCTGGCTCGCCATCCTCGATGATCTCGACGAGGGCGCGAACGACGGTGGGGTCGAACTGGGTCCCCGAATTCGACCGTAGCTCCTCCAGCGCCTCCGCCGTGGAGAGCGCCCGTCGATAGACCCGGTCGGTGGTCATCGCGTTGTACGCGTCGCAGGCGAAGACGATGCGGGCGGTGAGCGGAATCTCCTCGCCGGCCAGGCCGTCGGGATAGCCGCGACCGTCCCAGCGCTCGTGGCATGACCGCACGATCTCGCCGATCTCCCCGAGCAGGCCACCCACGCGGTCGAGCATGAACTGACCCTCGATCGTGTGGGTCTTCATCACGTTGAACTCCTCCTCGTCCAAGCTCGCGGGCTTGTTGAGGATCTCCTTGGGGATGGCGATCTTGCCGACGTCGTGGAGGAGCGCGGCAAACTCGAGCCGCTGGCGGCTCTCGCGCGGCACGCCCATGCGCTCGGCTGTGGCCTCGGCCAGTTCGACGATCGAGCGCGAGTGCGCGGCGGTGTACGGGTCCTCGAACTCGACCACGTCGGACAGGAGCGTGACCGTGCCCCGGTAGGCCCGCTGGAGCTCGAGGGCGCTGGCGTAGCGCTCCTGGCGATCGCGTGCGAAGACCTGCAGGAGCCAGACAAGTGGGAACACCGCGGCGACGGCCCAGGCTTCGTTGACCGCGGCCACCGCGTACATCAGCGCGACCGGAGAGAGGACGGCCTCAACCCGAGCGACGCCGGCCCAATCTCGCAGCACGGTGGTGAAGGGAATGTGGTCGAGCAGGGCGTTGCGAACGAGCACCCATGCGAGATCGCTCAGGACCTGAACGACGAGCGCGAGCGCGTAGACGGCGCCCCACTCGAGCGACGCCTCACCCGGCGCGAGCAGGGCGAGCACCAAGACCGGGCCGACCGAGAACCAGTTGTCGCCGAGGCAGCCAACCACGCGATCGCGGTGCCAGCTGCCCTCGAACACATCGGGTGCCATCGAGAGGATCACGGCGAGGGCGACCAGCGTGGGCACCCACGGCAGGGGCACCAGAAGGATCATCGGGACGAACACGAGCTGCTCGGGCGAGACCCAGTAGTCGCCGAACTCGAAGCGGACTCGGGAGACGACCGCATACGCGGCGGTCAGACCGACCACCAGGGGCAGGTCGAGCGCGCGCTCGTCCGGAACGAAGGCTGCGACGGCAATGGCGACGCTTACAAAGCCGGCCGCCGAGGCGGCGCTGACGACACGCTCGCGCCGCGACATCCTCATGGAGCGGCGCTTTCGCGCCTCCCCTACTAGTTCCTCCGCCAGCAGCATGTCAGTCGATGGTCGGCCCAATGGCCCGGCTTCTCTCCCACGCGCGGGGAAGTGCACAGCTTTCTTGTGCACAAGCTCCATGGCGAGAGGAGCATTTCCTTCGCAAAGTCCGGCGATTGCAGCAGGATTGGACGCTTGTACCGGGAGGTTCCGGCTAACGCGGTGTCCGCCTAGACTCCCCGCGATGAAGGCCGCCGACATCCGGGAGCAGTTCCTGACCTTCTTCGAGGAGCGCGATCACCGGCGCATGCCCTCGGCATCGCTGGTGCCGGCGAGCTACGACCCCACCGTGCTGCTCACCACCGCGGGCATGCAGCCGTTCAAGCCCTATTTCATGGGTCTCGAGGAGCCGCCGGCGAAGCGGCTCACCTCGTGCCAGAAGAGCTTCCGCACGACCGACATCGAGAACGTCGGCGTGACCGCTCGCCACCTCACCTTCTTCGAGATGCTCGGCAACTTCTCGGTCGGCGACTACTTCAAACAGGGCGCGGCAGAGTTCGCTTGGGAGCTGTCGACGCAGGGGTTTGGCCTCGACCCCGAGCGCATCTGGATCTCCGTCTTCGGGGGCGATGACGACCTGGGGATCGGCCCCGACGACGAGGCGATCGAGATCTGGAGGGGGATCGGCGTGCCCGACGAGCGGATCATCCTGCTCGGGCGGGAGGACAACTTCTGGCAGTCCGGCCCGACCGGCCCCTGCGGGCCGTGCTCGGAGCTCTACCTCGACCGGGGCCCCGACTTCGGCGCGGACACTGACCGGCCGGGGGACGACACCGAGCGCATGCTCGAGTTCTGGAACCTCGTGTTCATGCAGAACGCGCTGCACGACGACGGGTCCGTCACCGAGCTGCCGCAGAAGAACATCGACACCGGCATGGGCCTCGATCGCATGGCGGCGATCCTCCAGGGCGTCCCGTCGGTCTACGAGACCGATGCATTCGCGCCTCTGATCGCCTTCGGCGAGGAGCGCTCGGGGCGCAAGTACGGGCAGGACGACGCGACCACGCGGGCGCTGCGGGTGCTGGCCGACCACGGTCGCGCGGCGTCGTTCCTAATGGGTGATGGCGTGGTGCCCTCGAACGAGGACCGCGGCTACATCCTGCGCCGGATCCTGCGCCGCGCGATCCATCAGGGCCGCGTGCTCGGGCTCGAGGAGGGCTTCGTGCCCGCGCTGTGCGAGGTCGTGATCGAAGGCTGGGGCGACGTCTACCCGGAGCTGGTGGCCGAGCGCGAGACGATCGCGCGCTGGGCGGCCTCCGAGGAGGAGGGCTTCGGGCGCACGCTGGCGCAGGGCGAAAAGCTGCTCGGCGACCTGATCGAGAGGGCGAAGGATCAGGGCGTGACCGAGGTGCCGGCGGTGGATGCATTTCAGCTGCATGACACCTACGGCGTCCCATTCGAGCTGACCCAGGAGATGCTGGCCGAGCAGGGCCTGACGGTCGATGAGGAGCGCTTCGCCGAGCTGATGGAGGCCGCCCGTGCCACTGCCCGCGCGGCCGCGAAGGATCACGGCGACACCGGCGTCGCCGACCGCGCCGCGGGCTTCGCGCGCGACGCCGGGTTCGAGACCCGCTTCGTCGGCTACGAGGCCACGGCGGCGGACACGGTCGTCGGCGCGCTGGAGTCCGAGAACGGCGCGTTGCTCGCCAAGCTCGAGGACAGCCCGTTCTACCCCGAGGGCGGTGGCCAGGTGTCGGACCGGGGCACGGTGGTCACCGACACCGGCAGGGCGCGCGTGACCGGCGTCTTTCGCATCGGCGCCGACCAGGCGCTGGCGCTCGAGCCGCTCGAGGGCGAGATCGGCGCCGGCGACCGGGTCCACGCCGAGGTCGAACGCACGGAGCGGATCGCCACGATGCGCAACCACACGGCCACCCATCTCCTGCACGCCGCGCTGCGCGAGCGGCTCGGCGATCACGTGCGCCAGGCCGGCTCCTACGTGGGCCCGGACAAGCTGCGCTTCGACTTCTCACATGGGCAGCGCCTGTCCGACGAGGAGCTGGCCGGCGTGGAGTCGCGCGTGAACGGATGGGTCGCCGACAACCTGCCGGTGCGCGCGATCGAGACGAGCCTCGACGAGGCCAAGGCGCTGGGTGCCATGGCGCTGTTCGGCGAGAAGTACGGCGACTGGGTGCGGATGGTCGAGATCGGCGACATCTCCCGCGAGCTGTGCGGCGGCACCCATGTCCGCAGCACGGGCGAGGTGGGCCTGTTCCACGTGACGACGGAGGCGTCCAGCGCGTCGAACGTGCGCCGCATCGAGGCTGTCACTGGGGCGGCGGCCACGGAGCTGTTCGAGCAGCGGACCGCGCGTCTGCGCGAGCTGTCGAAGCTGATGAAGGCGCCCGAGGAGGACCTGGTGCGGGCGGCCGAGCGGCTGGGTAGCCAGGTGAAGGAGCTGAAGAAGAACCCGTCCGTGGCGGCCGACGACGGAGCGGAGGCGGAGCGGCTCGTCGGGGCTGCGTCAGACGTGGAGGGCGCGAAGGTGGTCGCGGAGGCCGCGCAGGCGCCGGACACGAAGGCGCTGCTCGCCCTGTCCGACCGCGTGCGGCAGAAGCTCGGCGAATCGGCGGTCGTCCTGGCCACCGACGCGGAGGGGAAGTTGGCGCTGGTGGTGAACGTTGCGCCCGAGCTCGTGGAGCGGGGCGTGAAGGCCGGCGAGCTGGTGCGCGCGGCGGCCGAGGTGGCCGGCGGCGGGGGAGGGGGGCGCGACACCGTGGCCCAGGCCGGCGGCGGCGATCCGGACAAGGCCGAGGCCGCGCTGGCGGCTGTGCGTGCGGCCATTGAAGAGGCCATCCGCTCCTAGCGGCCCGGCTACCTAGACTGCCTCGGATGCGTGTGCTTGCGCTCGACCACGGGGAGGCCCGCTGCGGCTGCGCGGTGTCCGATCCCTCCGGAACGCTCGCCACTCCGCTGGAGGTGGTGAAGCGCCCGGATACCCGCAAGGGCCTGGCCCGCATCGCCGCGCTGGCGGAGGAGCTCGAGGCCGAGAAGGTGGTGGTCGGGCTGCCGATCACGCTCGCCGGCCGTGAGGGCGCCCAGGCGGCCTCCGCGCGTGAGTTCGCCGGGCGGCTGGAGGCCCGGCTCGACGTGCCCGTCGAGATGTATGACGAGCGCCTCACCACCAAGATGGCGGAGGCCCATGGCGGCCGTGCCGAGGCGGACTCGCGCGCAGCGGCGCACCTCCTCGAGAGCTACCTGGCCGCCCAACAGGCGTGAGCCCCGACCGCACCCCGGAGGAGCGCGAGGCCGCGCGGCTCGAACGCGAGGCCAAGCGCGCCGCCAAGCAGGGCAAGCCGCCGCCGGAGCGCCCCAAGAAGCCGCCTCCCAAGCGCCCCCAGCCGCCACCACCTCCGCCGCCAACCCCGCAACCCGAGGCGGCGCCCGCGCCCGCGCCGGAGCCAGAACCAGAGCCCGCAGCGCGGCCGCAGCCACAGCCCGCGGCTCCGCGCCAGCCGCGCGCCGAGGCCGCCGCCCACCGCGCCGCGAAGGCGCGCGAGATCCTGCACCGGCGGCGCGAGGCCAAGAAGGGCGAGAAGGCGCCCGGTCGCGGCCGCAGGCGCGTGATCCCACTCGCCGTCCTCGGCATCCTGGTGGCTGCACTCGGATGGTTCCTGCTGTCGCTGTTCCAGCCCCTGAAGGGTGATGGCGAGGGCACGGTGCGCGTGTCGATCCCGCGCGGCTCGGGCGTGCACGACATCGCGACGATCCTGGAGAAGGAGCGCGTGGTGAGCAGTGCGTTCTTCTTCGAGGCGCGCGCTCGCATCGCCGGCCGGGGCGGTGACCTCAAGGCGGGAAGGTTCCAGCTGAAGAAGGACATGAGCCACATCGCAGCGCTCGACCTGCTCGAGGAGGGTGTGCCCGGCGACGTGGTGAAGGTGACGGTGCCCGAGGGCCGGTCCCGCCGCGAGGTGAAGCGGGCGCTGCCCGCCGGCTTCAAGGGCGACTACCTGGTCGCGAGCCGCCGCTCCAGCGAGCTGAACCCGCGCACCTATGGGGCAAAGGGCGCGCGAGACCTCGAGGGCTTCCTGTTCCCGGCGAGCTATGAGTTCAAGCCCAATCGCCCCGTGCGCAGGCTCGTGGAACGCCAGCTGCAGACCTTCAAGCGCGAGTTCGCCAAGGTCGACCTGCGCGCGGCGAAGCGCAAGAACCTCACCGCCTACGACGTGCTCACGATCGCCTCCATGGTCGATCGCGAGGCGCAGCTGCCGCGCGAGCGCGCGGTGATCGCCTCGGTGATCTACAACCGGCTGCGCGAGGGCATCCCGCTCGGGATCGACGCCACCGTCCGCTTCGCCACGAACAACTGGACCAAGCCGCTCACGCAGTCGCAGCTCTCGTCCGACTCGCCCTACAACACCCGCAGCCGCCGCGGCCTGCCGCCCGGCCCGATCGGGAGCCCGGGCCTCGCGGCGATCAGAGCCGCCGCCAACCCGCGCAGCACGGGCTACCTCTTCTACGTCGTGAAGCCGGGCACGTGCGGCGAGCACGACTTCTCGAAGACCGACGCCGAGTTCCAGCGCGACGTGGACCGCTACAACCGTGAGCGCGAGCGGCGCGGCGGGAAGTCGCCGACCAACTGCTGATGGGCCGCCCCCTGCTCGGCGTGGCGGGTTGGCCGGTGAGTCACAGCCGCTCGCCGGCGATGCAGAACGCCGCGCTGGCCGAGCTCGGGCTCGATTGGCTGTACGTGCCGGTCCCGCTCCCTCCCGACCTGTTCGAAGCCACGGTCCCCGAGCTGAGCGCCGCGGGATTTCTCGGGCTGAACGTGACCGTGCCGCACAAGCTGGCGGCGCACGCGGTGGCCGATTCCCTGTCCGAGGCGGCGGTGGGGATCGGGGCGGTGAACACCCTGAAGCTCACCGACGGAATCGAAGGGCACAACACCGACGCCGGCGGCCTGCTCGATGCCCTGAGCAACCCGGTCACCGGCCGCAGCGCGCTGGTGCTCGGCGCCGGCGGCGCCGCCCGCGCCGCCGTGTGGGCGCTGCTCGACGCCGGGGCGGCGGAGGTCTCGGTCTGGAACCGGACCGCGGAGCGCGCGAATCAGCTCGCCGCCGACCTGGGCGCGCGCGCCGTGGAGCAGCCGGTGACCGCGGACGTGATCGTCAACTGCACGGTGGTCGGGCTGAGCGGCGGCTCGGTCGACGATCTCGGCCTGGGAGGCATCGACCCGGGAGAGGTGGTCGTCGACATGGTCTACACACGTGGCACAACGCCTGTCGCGGAGTGGGCATCGGCCGGTGGAGCCCGGTTCGTGAGCGGACTCGAGGTGCTCGTGCGCCAGGGCGCGCGCTCACTGGCGCTGTGGACCCGCCGCGAGGCCCCGCTCGACGTAATGCGCTCCGCGGCCGCGCGCGGCTGACCCTGCCGGATTCAGGATTTTCGGCGGGCTGCCGATTAATCGCACATGCCCCTTTCCCGCCCAGTGCTGATCGCCGTGGCCGGCGCCGTTCTCGCCGTCGCGGCCTTCCTGGCCACGAGCGCGTCGCGCCAGGAGGCCGCCGCGCCCGAATCCAACGCCGCCGAGCTGGCTGCCCGGGCCAAGAAGGCGAATGCCGCCTCCAAGGATCCCGCGCCCGCAAAGGCCAAGAAGACCGAGGACGCCGCGGCCCCCGCGAAGCCCGACGTCAAGAAGGCCGTGGACACCCCCGCGAAGGCGAAGGCCGCGAAGCCGAAGGCCGCGAAGCCGGCCGTCGCAAAGGTCGTAGGCGTGCCCCCCTCCGTCAAGCGCGCGCTCGACAAGAAGCGCGTTGTGATCCTCTTCTTCCGCCAGCCCGGCTCGGCCGACGACGCCGCAGTGGCCGGCGCGGTGAGCGCGCAGCGCGGCCGCAAGGGAGTCTCAGTCTTCACCGACAGCATCGCCCGCCTCGCGCGTTACCGCGCCGTAGTGGGTGCACTAGGCATCTCGCAGGCACCCGCGGTGGTGATCGTGGGACGCAGCGGTGAGGCGCAGGTCATTGAGGGTTTCGTGGACAAGGGCAGCCTCACCCAGCAGGTGGTCGACTCCAAGTGAGCGAGGGCCCTCGGGGCCCAGGGCACCTCCGCCCGGTAAGAGATTCGGGAGAGGCCACCGCCCGGGCCGAACCACAAGCAGGTAACGGACTGACCCCGCCGAGCCGGCGTGGTGGTCCCTCGCGCTTCATCGCCGACGTGATCGTGGAGCTCGGCTTCGTCGACCGCGAGCGTGTGGAGGCGGCCGTCGAGGAATCCCGCAAGGCCGGCAAGCCCGCTGGCCAGGTGCTGCTGGAGGCCGACGCGATCACAGCGGACCAGCTCGCCCGTGCGCTGGCCGAGCGGTTCGGGCTCGACCACGCCGACCTCACGGTCTACAGCCCCGACCTGGGCGCCACGAACCTGATCACGCCCGAGGCCGCGCGCCGCTTCTCCGCGGTGCCGATCGGCTTCGACGAGGACGAGACGCTGATCGTCGCGATGGCCGACCCCGCCAACGTGCTGGCGCTGGACGACCTGAAGCTGCTCACGGGCCACGAGCTGCGGCCCGCGGTGGCCAGCCCGGAGGACATCGACGCGCTGATCGCCCGTATGTCGCGCCTCGACGACGCGGTGGCAGAGGCGATCCAGGAGGACGAGGACGACCCCACGAGCATCGTCGCGGTCGCCGCGATCCGCGAGTCCGCCGAGGACGCGCCGGTGATCAAGCTCGTGAACTCCCTCATCGCCCAGGCGGTGGAGGAGGGGGCCTCGGACATCCACATGGAGCCCGACGGCCGCGACATGAGGGTGCGCTTTCGCATCGACGGCGTGCTGAGTGAGTCCACCACGATCCCGCGCCGGATGGTTCCGGGCGTGGTCTCGCGCATAAAGATCATGGGCGATCTGGACATCGCCGAGAAGCGGGTCCCGCAGGACGGCCGCGTGGGCCTCACCGTGGAGGGCAACGCCATCGACGTCCGCGTGGTCTCCATGCCGTCGGTGCTCGGAGAGGGCATCGTGATGCGTCTGCTGGACAAGAACTCGGTGGCGATGGACCTCGACTCGCTCGGCCTGCTCGGCGAGGGCAGGGACCGCTTCGAGAAGGCCTTCCACCGCGCTCACGGCGCAGCGCTCGTGACCGGTCCCACCGGCTCGGGCAAGTCGACGACGCTCTATGCGGCGCTCAGCTCGATCAACTCGATCGACAAGAACATCATCACGATCGAGGACCCGGTCGAGTACCAGCTCGAGGGCGTGAACCAGCTGCAGGTCAACCAGCGCGCCGGGCTCACGTTCGCCTCAGGGCTGCGATCGATGCTGCGCGCGGATCCCGACGTGATCATGGTCGGCGAGATCCGCGACGGCGAGACGGCGCGCATCGCCATCGAATCGGCGTTGACCGGCCACCTGGTCCTTTCCACGCTGCACACCAACGACGCACCGTCGGCGCTGACGCGCCTCACCGAGATGGGCATCGAGCCCTTCCTCACCGCCTCCGCGCTGGAGTGCGTGGTGGCGCAGCGCCTGGTGCGAATGCTCTGCACCCACTGCAAGCAGGCCGCGATCCTGAACGTGAAGACGCTGGAGTCGGCCGGCTTCCGGTCCGCCTTCGACGTGGAGGCCTACCAGCCCGTCGGCTGCTCGCGCTGCGGCGGCACGGGATACAAGGGCCGCTGTGGGCTGTACGAGGTGATGTCGGTCACGGACGAGATCCGTGCGCTAACGATCGAGCGCGCATCCGCGGACGCGATCGCCACCCTCGCGCGCGAGCAGGGCATGCGCCCGCTGCGCGAGGACGGCTTCGAGCGCATCAAGCAGGGGGTCACTTCTGTCGCCGAAGTCGCAAGGGTCACGTAACCGAGTTTTCTGCCGATAGAGGACAACATGGAATTCGATTTCGCAGAAGTACTTCTCCACGTCATCGACAACCAGGCCTCGGACCTGCATCTCACCGCGGGTTCGCCTCCGATGATCCGTCAGCGCGGCGCGCTGAACGCGCTGGACTACCCGAACATGAGCGCGCAGGGGGTCCGTGAGGTCGTCTACTCGATCCTCACCAACGACCAGCGCCAGCGGCTCGAGACCGACTGGCAGATCGACTTCGCCTACTCCATTCCCGGCAAGGCGCGCTTCCGCGTGAACGCGTTCTTCCAGCGCGACTCGATCGCCGCCGCCTTCCGTCTGATCCCGAGCGAGATGCCCGCGCTCGACAGCCTCGGCGTCCCCGCCGTGCTCCGCGAGCTCACCAAGAAGCCGCGTGGGTTCGTGCTCGTCACAGGGCCGACCGGCTCGGGTAAGTCCACCACTCTCGCCGCGATGCTCGACGTGATCAACAAGGAGCGCCGCGAGCACATCATGACCATCGAGGACCCGATCGAGTTCCTCCACCGTCACCAGAACTGCATCGTCAACCAGCGCGAGCTGGGGGCCGACGCGCAGAGCTTCGGGCTCGGCCTGAAGGCCGCGCTGCGCCAGGACCCCGACGTGATCCTCGTGGGTGAGATGCGCGACCTCGAGACGATCTCCACGGCGCTCACCGCGGCGGAGACCGGCCACCTCGTGTTCGCCACCCTGCACACCCAGGACACCGCTCAGACGGTGGACCGCATCGTCGACGTCTTCCCGCCCGAGCAGCAGCACCAGGTCCGCACGCAGCTGTCGGTCGCCCTCGAGGGGATCGTCACCCAGCAGCTGCTGCCCACGGCAGACGGACTTGGCCGCGTGGCGGCGTGTGAGGTGCTCATTCCCACCCCCGCCGTGCGCAACCTGATCCGCGAGGGCAAGACGCATCAGATTCACTCGGTGCTCCAGACCGGCAGCACCCATGGCATGCAGACGATGGACGCCGCTATGGCCGACCTCGTCCGCCAAGGCAAGATCACCCGCGAGCTGGCTGAGCAGCGCTCGTCCACGCCCGAGGAGCTGCGCCGCCTCATGGGCACGGTGCGGGTGGCATAGGGACCGATGGCCAACTTCGGCTTCAAGGCGCTCGACCTCGCCGGCGTCCCCACGCGGGGCGAGATGGAGGGCAACGACAAGCAGGCCGTGGCATCGCAGCTGCGGTCCAAGGGCCTGATCGTCCTCGACATCGAGGAGCTCGTTCCCAAGAGCGCCACCGACATCCTCGCCAACTTCCGCAAGGTCAAGTCCGCCGACCTCACGATCGCGACCCGCCAGCTCTCGACGATGATCTCGTCGGGCATGTCGCTGCTGCGCACGCTCTACGTGATCGAGGAGCAGACCGACAACGACAAGCTCAAGGACACGTGGATCGAGGTCCGTAAGGACGTGGAGGCCGGCCTCGCGTTCTCGGACGCGCTGCAGCGTCATCCCGATGTCTTCAATGACCTCTATGTGGCGATGGTCGCCGCGGGCGAGACCGGCGGCATCCTGGAGTCCACCCTCATCCGCGTGGCCGACCAGCTCGAGTCCGATGACTCGCTCAAGCGCCAGGTGCGCGCCGCGATGGTCTATCCGTCAGTGATCGGCGGCTTCGCGCTGATCGTGCTGATGGCACTCATCACCTTCCTCGTGCCCGTGTTCGAGGGCGTGTTCAAGGACTTCGGAGGCGAGTTGCCGGTGATCACCAAGTTCACAGTGGCGCTGTCGCACTTCGTGACCGGCCAGTGGTACATCGGTCTCGCGGTGACGCTCGCGGTGGTCTTCACCTTCAAGCGCTGGAAGCGCACCGAACGCGGGCGCATGCAGTGGGACACGTTCAAGCTCAAGATTCCGATGAAGATCGGCGGCATCGTTCAGAAGATCGCGCTCGCGCGCTTCTCGCGCACCTTCTCCGGCCTCATCGCGGCCGGCGTGCCGATGCTCGAGGCCATCGACATCACCGGTCGTACGTCCGGCAACAAGGTGATCGAGAAGGCCATGAACGACGTGCGCGACTCCGTGAAGAAGGGCGGCACCATCACCGCGCCGATGCAGAAGACGCCTCAGGCGTTCCCGGTGATGGTCACGCAGATGATCGGGGTGGGCGAGGAAACCGGCGCCCTCGAGACGATGATGAGCAAGATCGCCGACTTCTACGAGGACCAGGTGGCGGCCGCCGTGAAGGCCCTCACCTCGATCCTCGAGCCCGTAATGATCGTCATCGTGGGCGGGATCGTTGGCTTCATCGTGGTGGCGATGTACCTGCCGATGTTCAAGGTCTACGACCAGATCAAGTAGGGCCGGCGCCCCGCGGGCGCACCATCTCCGCCGCGTACCCGTACGCCGTCGCCGCCAGCCACACCAGCACCAACGCATCCGACGCCGGGCGCGGCTGCCCGGGCCTGCGCAGCACGCGCGCGTAGAAGGCCGGCTCGATCGGCGGACGGGACCCGGTGCGCCGGCGGTGGCGGACGTGGAAGCGGCGCGAGCCGCGCCCGTAGGCCACGTGCTGCCGCCAGAACTCGCTCAGGCCGCCGAGGTGGCGGTGGCGGACGATCGCGGCCGGCACGTGATCGAGGCGGCGACCGCTCAGGCGCCAGCGGTCGCAGATGTCGCGGTCCTCGGCAGTGCGCAGGGACTCGTCGAAGCCGCCGAGGTCGCGCAGCGGCTCGGCGGGGAAGAGGAGGTTGTTGGAAGCCAGGAAGCGCGCATCGCCCGGGCGGTTCAGGTGCGCGTAGCCCGCGTCGATCACGCGCTGCGCGATGTCGGCCGGCAGGTCGTCCTGAAGGGCGTTGAACACCGTGCCGCCATAGGCGCGGCCCGGCTCGGCCTGCCAGGCCTCGACAAGGACGCGCAGCCAGTCCGGCGCCGGCTCGCAGTCGTCGTCGGTAAAGGCGACCACCTCGCCCTGCGCCTCCGCGAGCCCTCGGTTACGTGCCGCTGACGGCCCGGCGCCGTCGGAGTCCTCGATCACGAGCACCTCCAGCCGGTCGCGCGGGTAGTCCAGCGCGCCCAGGGCGGCCTCGCAGCGGGCGAGCTGCTCCGGCCGACCGCGGGTCGGCACGACGACGGTGGCGCTAGGCAGGCTCATGCAGCGCCCGTACCTGCGCGTGCGCGGCCGAGGCTTCACCGGGACGGATGTGCAGGCCCTTCTCGATCTCGATCCTGCGGCGATAGCGCGGCGCCCCGCCGGGCCCGGTCACAAAGCCCCAGCCCTCCCCGGCCGAGGCCACGACCAGCGCTAGGGCGAAGGCCGGAAACGCGCGAGGGGAGACGCCCGCCGCTCGTGAGATCGGCGTCAGGCGCACGAATCGCACCACCGCGATCAGCGGCCACGCGAGGCCGTATGCCAGTCGCCGGTGCCGCGGCCAGCGCCGCGAAATCTGCCCGGCGTACGCGCGTCCGTTGAGCAGCCGCTCCTTCAGCCAGGGCGCCCGCTTGGACACGTTGAGGTGCTGCCAGCGGGCCGCCGGCTCGAACAGCAGCTTCCTGCCCTGCGCGAGGAAGCGGTCGTTGAGGCCGGTGTTCACATCGAGGTCGTGTCCCAGGTCGTCGCCCAGCTCGAGCAGGAAGTCGCGCCGGAACGCCACGTTGTGCGCGGCGAGATGGGTGCGCTCGCCGCGGTCGCCCTGGGCCCACGGCCCGTAGTCCATGAGGTGGGCCGCCTGAGCCATCGCGGTGCCCGGGTTGGCGCACAGCACCCGCGAGCCCACGAGCGCAACGTCGGGGTCCTCGAAGCCGGTCAGAAGGGACTCGCAGCAGGTCGGCTCGGGCATGCAATGAGTCTCTCCGATGGCCACCACCGGAGCCGTCACCGCACGCACACACTCGGCACGGGCCTCCGAGATGTCGAAGGGGTCGGATACGCGCACCACCACAAGCGCGCCGAACCCCGACCCCAGGTCGCCGGGAACCGCGGTGTCCGGCGCAACGCCCAGCACCAGTTCGAGCCGGTCGGCGATGGTCTGGCGCCGGAAGGCGTCGATCACCGCCTCGACCCGCTCCATCACGTCGGTCACGAGGATCGCGGACATGACCGGGCTCACCTCGCCATCTCCAGCACGTCGGTCGCCCGCAGCCCGTCCTCGAGCGTGGCCAGCGGCGCGCCGTCGCGAAAGGCTTCCCACTGGCGCACGTAGGAGTTCGAGAACTCCCCGCCGCTGCGCAGCTGGGCGGCGATGGAGGGCAACTTCGCGGCGGCCGCCGCCGCGCGGCGTGCTCGCACGGCGGGCTCGCCGGAAACCTGGTTGCGGCCCTCCAGGCGGTAGCCGTCCACGCGGTACAGGTCGAGAGCGATGTGACCGTGGGATCCGAACACCTGGAGCTCGTTCATCTCGGCGGAGCGGTCCAGACCCACCGCCGAGGCCAGGACGCCGCCGGTCATCCGCGCGGTGACCATCACCGCCTCGTCCTGCTCGCGCTCCGAGTCGACCCGCTCGGAGGACGCGCCCTCCACCTCGAGGCCGGTCAGATAGCGCCACAGGTCCACGTGGTGCACCAGCTTCTCCTGGAGGGCGCCGCCGCCGGTGGCGCTGCGCCTGCGCCACGCCCGGTCGCCCAGGCCCTCGTCCACCACGCTGTCGGCGTACACAGACCGAAGCGCGACCACCTCGCCGATGGCCCCGTCCGCGATCGCGCGCCGGGCACGCTGGACGACCCTCAGGGCGCGGCTCATGAGGCCCGTGGCACCGAGCAGCCCCGATCCCGCGTCGCAGATGGCGCGCGCGTCCTCCGTGGTGAGCGCGAGTGGCTTCTCGCACAGGACCCGCTTGCCGGCCGCGAAGGCGGCGACCGCATGCTCGGCATGCTCGGTGGGAGGCGTCAGGACGGCGACCACCTCGACCCCGGGATCCGCAAGGAGCGCATCGAGCCGGTCATGGCCGCGCGCCTCCGGCGCCTGCAGCGCGGCGTGGGCGATCGCGGCGGGGTCGGTGTCGTGTAGCGCAACCACGTCCATTCCCTCCACCCGTGCGAGTGCTGGCAGGTGCTTCTCGCACGCCACCCAGCCACACCCGATGAGGCCCACGCCGGTCATTGGGGGCGCAGTCTGCACGAAACCGTTCTCAGGCCACGCGGCGCAGAACCGGCGGGACGAGAACCGTGGTGAGCACCGCCATGCCGACTATCACGGCAAACAGCTCGTCGTCGATCACCCCGGCCGACGCTCCGATGCCGGCGACGATGATGCCCACCTCGCCTCGCGGCACCATGCCGAAGGACACGAGCGCCCGATCGCCCGCCGGCATCCCGCGCGTGCCCAGCCACGAGCCTCCGAGCTTGGTGGCAACCGCGACTGCCGTGACCGCAGCCAGCAGGAACAGTGTCTCCGGGTCGGCGAGCGCGCCAAGGTCCACCTGGAGGCCGATGAAGGCGAAGAAGAAGGGGCCGAAGAACGCATAGAGCGGCTTGATCTGCTCCTCCACGTCCGAGTGGCCTCGGGTCTCGGCCACCACCATTCCGGCCAGGAACGCGCCGATGATCGCCGCAAGGCCGATCTCCGCCGCCAGGGCGGCGAGCCCGAGGCAGAGCAGGACCGCCGGCAGGAGGCCGGTGTCGGAGAAGCGGGGGCTCTGAAGAGCCCCCGGAAACCGCCCCAGCAGCCGGCTGCCGCCCACCGACACGACGCCGATGAAGAGCACCGCGCCGAGCAGCAGCACCGCGACCCCGGTCACGCTCACGCCGCCCTCGCCCGCTATGCCGACCACCACCGAGAGCAGTATCAGCGCGAGCACGTCGTCAACTACGGCGGCGCCGAGGATGGTTCGCGCCGCGGGTCGGTCGCCGATCCCGAGGTCGATCAGGACGGCGGAGGTGATGCCGGCGCTGGTGGCCATGAGCGCGGCGCCGAGAAACAGGCTGGTCTCGAGCCCGTCGCCGATCGCTTCCCCCATCAGGAAGCCACCCACGAAGGGGAGCGCCACGCCCAGCAGGCCGACACTCACCGCCCGGCCGCCGACCGCTCGCATGTCGGCCAGGCGCGACTCCAGGCCCACGACGAACAGCAGGATTACGACGCCGACCTCGGAGAAGACCTCCAGCACCTCACTCGGCTCCACCAGGCCCGCGGCGGAGGGCCCTATGAGCACCCCGGCCACGATCTCTCCGAGGATCGCGGGCTGGCCCGTACGCCGGCACAGCTCCTCGCCGGCCTTGGCAGCGAGCAGCACCACGAACAGCGCGATGAGCGCATCCTGGGCGGGGGCGGCTGCGAGCGGGAACGGCATAACTGACAGGATCAAAGCGTGATCATCGGCGGCATGCGTACCCCCTGATGGCAGTCCCGATCGCGATCTTCGCCGCGGCGCTCGTGGTGATCGCCACTGAGCGAGTGGACCGCACCAAGGTCGCGCTGCTGGGCGCGGTGCTGATGATCCTCACCCAGACCGTCGACCAGGAGCAGGCGATCGAGGCGGTCGACTTCAACACGATCGGCCTGCTGGCCGGAATGATGATCATGGTCAAGCTGACCGAGACCACGGGGGTCTATACGTACCTGGCCATTCGAGCGGGACAGCTCTCGAAGGGCCGGCCCCTCGCGGTGGTCGCCTCGCTCGCGGTCACGACGGCGGTGCTGTCGGCGTTCCTCGACAACCTCACGACCGTCCTGCTGATGGTGCCGATCACCTTCCTGTTGGCCGATGCGCTGGACATCGACCCGATCCCGCTGGTGATCATCGAGATCGTGGCGTCGAACATCGGTGGTACCGCCACCCTGATCGGCGATCCCCCGAACATCATCATCGCCGGGGCCACGGGGCTCTCGTTCGGAGAGTTCATCAGCAACCTGGCGCCGATCGCGGCGATCGCCTTCGTGGTCACCACCGCGTTGCTCTACCTGGTGTATCGCGGCCGGCTTCAGGTCGAGCCGGACGCCCGCGAACGCGTGATGGGACTCGACGCCGAGAAGTCGATCGAGGACCGCGACGAGCTCAATCGCACCGTTCCGATCCTGCTTCTCACCATCGTCGTGTTCTTCTTCCACAAGGCCCTGCACATCGAGCCGGCGACGGTAGCCCTCGCCGGCGCGACGGCGATGCTCCTGGTCACCCGGCAGTCGATCGAGAAGGCGCTCGCCGGGATCGAGTGGCCCACCCTGTTCTTCTTCATCGGGCTGTTCGTGATGGTCGGCGCTCTGGAGGAGAGCGGCGCGATCGGGGAGGTCGCGGACGGTATCGCCGACGTCACGGCCGGCAACCGCACCGCGGAGCTGCTGGGGATCACCTGGGTCTCGGCGATCGGCTCCGCGGTGGTGGACAACATCCCGTTCACCACGACGATGATCCCCGTCGTCGAGGAGCTGCGAGGCGACAGCGGGGACGACGCGTACTGGTGGGTGCTCGCCATAGGCGCGTGCTTCGGGGGGAACGCGACGATCATCGCGGCCGCCGCGAACGTCGCGGCCGCCGGCATGGCGGCGCGCGCGGGCCGCCCGATCGGGTTCATGGAGTTTCTCAAGGTCGGCGTGCCGGCAACCTTGGTTTCGATGGCGCTCGCCACGGTCTACATTGGGTTGAGGTATCTGTGAGCCCTCGTCGCTTCAGTGATGGCGCCATCCGGGAAACGCCACTTCTGCGGGTCGACCAGGACATCCGCAGTGCGGTCTCGGCGCTGCTGGAAACCGACCTGCCGGCCCTGCCGGTCGTGGACGCCGCGGGTCGCCTCAAGGGGGTGTTCGGCGAGCGCGAGTTCATGGAGGCGCTGTTCCCGGGCTACGTCGGCCAGCTCGGCTACGCGGGCTTCGTGGGCAGGGAGCTCGAAGATGCGCTCGAGAAGCGGGCGGGCTGCGCCGCCGAGCCGGTCGGCGACCACCTCATGGCCGACCACGTAGACGTCGGCAGCGATCACTCCGATGTGCAGGTGGCCGAGACCTTTCTGCACCACCGCGTGCTCATCGTCCCCGTGGTCGAGGAGGGGAAGGTGATCGGGGTGATCACACGCTCCGACTTCTTCGGGCACCTGGCCCGGCGATTCCTCGAGCAGTAGGTGCACCCGGCGCCGCAGGGGGCCACAGCGCCGGGTGCAACGGGAAAGTTAGCGACCTGTGCGGGCGGGGCCGATCGTGAGCGTCCCGACGGTGCGGGGCTCGCCGGTGCGCGCGGGGCGCAGGGTGATCGTGTGGCTCTCCTCGTCGCTCGCCAGCACGTCGAGCCGGGCCGGGGTGAGCGGCTCCGCCGTGGCGGTCAGCCCAAGGCCCTTGATCTCCACCTGGCCGGGCTCGTCGACCTCCACGAGGACGGTGGCGGGCTGCCCCGCCTCGAGCTGTTTGGTGGGCGGCTTGAGCGCGGGTGCGAAGGTGATCTCACGCGATGTCGAGGGTTCGGGTTGGGGCGACGCGACCGCCGTGGTCGAGGGCGGCGCCGGCTCAGGCTCGTCGCGGTCGCGCGGGCGAGACACCGAGGTCGCGACGGCCGCGAGGCCGAGCACGATCGCGAACAGCAGCAGAGCGCGGCGCAACTCCATGGGGCGAGGTTACTTCCGGCCTGAACGGCGCCGCCTGGACGAATGGCCTAGTGCAGCGTCGAAGGGATTCCTAAAGGTCCCCCGCCTGGGGGTCGATTGGGAGATCAAGCCAGAGCCACGGTGACAAAGGCAAACCCGTCGTGAGGCGGGGACGCAAAGTTCCGGGGCTCCGAAGTTGGACTAGATCCAGCGGACGAGCCGGCCGAGCTGCCACCCCAGGGGAACTCCCCGGACCGGCTCCACCTAAGCGACTGGCGCCCAGACCAATCACACCCAGTCACCTTCAAAGGAGGAGACAAACATGCTGCGGAACATCCGTGAGCGTATTCAGTCCGAGGAGAAGGGCTTTACCCTGATCGAGCTCCTCGTCGTTGTCCTGATCATCGGCATTCTTGCCGCGATCGCCATCCCGGCTTTCCTGGGTCAGCGCCAGAAGGCGCAGGACTCAGCGAGCCAAGTCGATGACGCGTAACGCCGCTTCTGCAGCTGCGGCGTTCGCCACCGACAAGGGTGGTGACTACACCGGCATGGACGCATGACGCGTTGAAGGCCATCGAGCCTCGCTGAACGATGCCGGCAGCGTCTGGCCGTGCACGGCCAACGGCACCACCGGCTACACGCGTTCACCGTGACGAAGTCGAAGTCGGGCAAGTTCTTCACCCTGACGAGGGTGTCGGGCAGGACCTACCGGTGCTCTGGCGCTGCTGCGCCGGCGTCCTGTGCCGCAAGCGACTGGTAAGTCGTAGCAACGCACAAGCGAACTGCCAACGGGCGGGCCTTCGGGCCCGCCCGTTTGCGTTGCGGGGCTAAAGTGATCCGGCCGTGTGGCCGATCCGTGAGCCATGTTGCGACCGGAAGATGGCTTCAGCCTGGTCGAGGTCCTGGTCGTGACGTTGATCGTCGGGGTCCTCGCGGCCATCGCGATCCCTGCGTTTCTCGGCCAGGAGAGGAAGGCCCAGGACTCCGCGGCCAAGTCGATGTCGCGCAGCGCCGCCTCGGCGGCTCTTGCGCACTCTCACGGCGAGGCCGGGCAGCTTCACCGGCATGACGATCGGCGACCTTCGCGGGATCGAGCCCACTCTGAACGACCCCGGCGGCGTTCAGGCCGTTGTGGAGATCGTGGGCACCCCCGGCGCCGAGACCTTCACCGTGACCACCCAGTCGAAGTCGGGGACGTACTTCACCCTCACGCGGGACAGCGGCCGCACCACCCGCTGCTCGGGTGGTACAGCGCCAAGCGGGGCCTGCGCGGCGTCCGACTGGTAGCCGCAACCTCGTCCATCTGGACGATTTGGCGCCTCAACATCGGGCCGAACCTGCCGATAGAGAGGAAGCCCATGTCTCGCGTAAACACACTCTTCCAGCGGATCGGCCGCGAGGAAGCAGGCTTCGGCGTGCTGGAGGTATTGGCCAGCGCGCTGCTCGTCGCGATGCTCGCCGTCGGCGTCTTCAAGACCTTCGATGCCGCAAACGCAGCCTCTGGCAACACCCGTGCCCGCGCGCTTGCGGCGGACCTCGCCCAGCAGGACCAGGAGCGCATGCGCGCGCTTCGCGCCTCCGAGCTGTCGGACATCAACGGCGTTCCCCCTACCACGCGCAAGGTCGCGGGCATCACGTACACAGTCGCGTCTTCCGCGACGTGGGTGAACGACATGAGCGGCTCGCGCCGCTGCGGGCTCGCCAGTGGACGGGCGGACTACATCCGCATCAACTCGAGCGTCACCTGGCCCAGGATGATGGGCGCTGCTCCCGTGACGTCGACGAGCCTGTACGCGCCGCCGAGCGGATCATTTGGCGACGAGGGCAACCTCGGCTTCGAGATCCTCAATCGCAGCGCCGTCGGCGTGCCTGGCGTGACGGTCACGCTCAGCGGACCGGCGAACCGGACCGGATCGACCGACTCCGCCGGCTGCATCTTCTTCCCGTTCCTGCCCCAGGGCACCTACACGGCCACGATCAACAAGGCCGGGTACGTCGACTACCAGGGCAACGCGACGATCACGAAGACCTATGGCCTGGAGGGCGGCACCAGCCAGGTGCAGCCGCTGGACTACGACCAGGCCGGCACCGTTGTCGTGAACGTCAAGTCCCGCCGGAACTCGGGCACGGATGTCAACGCCCAGGCCACCGACCTGACGGTCGGGCACTCCCAGCTCGCATCGCCGGGGACGCGCGTGTTTGGCAACGGCTCCACCCGACTCGGGTCTTTCGGCGCCGCCCAGGGTCTGAACACGTTCTTTCCGTTCACCAGCGCCTACTCGATCCATACGGGCGACTGCGACGCGAACAAGGGCCTTCCGCCTGGCACCACCGCACCGGCACTCCGCACGGTGACCGTGACTCCCGGTGGGACGCAGACCGTGAACGTGAACGAGCCAGGGCTCCGCATCTTCCGGTACACGACGGCGAACAGCAACAGCGGCGCCAGCGCGGCGGTGGCTGCGAACTCGAAGATCACGCTCACGCCGCGGTCCCCCGGATGCTCGGGCACCTTGAACCTCTACGCGGACAGCCAGGGGTACGTGAGTCCCGTGAGTGGCGCCACCAACGTCACCAATCCCGACCCCGGAGTGCCATACGGCGTCTACGACATCTGCGTCACCCACGGTGGCAAGAGGCGCAGTCTCAACAACTTCACGCTGAACGTCCTCAACGGTGAGACCGCTACCGCGGTGTCCAACCTCAACTCCGACCCGAACGGAAGTTGCTGGTGAGCCGCCTGCGCTCAGAGAGCGGCATGACGCTCATGGAGGTCCTTGTCACCGCCGTGATCGGCATGGTCGTCCTGCTGGCCTTGGGCAACCTGCTGGACGCCTCCGGCCGCGCGTCGGCCGGCGTGCAGGACCGTGTGGACGCGCTCCAGCGCGGGCGTACCGCGATCGAGTCCATCACCCAGCGGCTGCGCTCGCAGGTGTGCCTGAACTCGAGCCTCCCGGCGGTGGCGAAGGCGGAGGCGAATGAGATGTGGTTCTACACCGATCTGCGCAACACGACCACAGCGGCGTTCGACCCCGAGGCGCGCAAGATCCGCTATGTGGCCGGTGCTTCGGGCCAGAACGGCTCGATCGTCGAGGACGAGTACAACGTCGTGCTCTCGCCCTCGAGTGCGCCCACGCCGACCGGCACGCGCGACGCGACCTTCGGTCAGACGCCCGTCCGCACCCGCACGCTCATCGCTGACATCGAGCTCGCGGAGGACATCGACGACCGGGATGGGGACAGCAACCTCACCGAGATCCGGCCACTGTTCGACTACTACCGCTTCATCGGTGTGGACCCAGCGAGGCCGAACGACCGTCTCGCCGCGCCGCTCACCGCTGCGCAGCTGCCACGGGTGGTGCGGATCGCCGTCGCCTTCGACTCGCGACCCACCCGCAGTCCGCGGACGAGAACCCAGCTGGATACCCGAACGGAGACCGACGTGTTCGTGCGAACGGCAGACCCGACCGACCCCAACAACAGCCCGTCATGTCTATAAGAACTCGACGCTTCTTCGCCGCGATCTTCGCCCGCCTGCGCCAGCAGGCAGGCTTCACGATGCCCGCCGTGATGGCGGCGATGGTCGGCATCATGGGCGCGAGCGCGGGTGCCATCGCCGTTGCCACCAGCGACATGGGTGGCAACAACTTCAACTCGAAGACCAAGCAGGCGGTCGCGGCTGCCGAGGCCGGCATCGCCGACTACCTCTTCCACCTCAACCAGGACAACGCGTACTGGGCGAAGTGCACGAACGTCGAGACGCCGAACGCAGTGAACCAGAAGGGCGCGATCACGCGCCGCCGAAACGTCCCCGGCACAACGGGGACCGACTACGCGTTGGAGCTGCTGCCCGCCAACGGCCAGCCCGCCTGCACCGAGTCCAACGCCGCCGGCTCGATGATCGACAACGCGTCGGGCACCTTTCGGGTCCGCTCCACGGGCCGGGTTGCTCTCAACGCCAACACCGGCGTTGCGTCGCGCTTTGCGTCGCGCCAGCTCACGGCCACCTTCAAGCGCCGCAGCTTCCTTGACTACCTGTACTTCACGGACTTCGAGACCAGCGACCCCGCGTGGTACGAGCGCGAGTCAGTCGGGCTGCCCAACCGGACGCCGAAGGGCAATACCGGACCGCACAAGAACCTCGTGCAGTGGGCTTCGGAGAACTGCGACACCTATTGGAATGACGGTCGCGACGACCTGCTCTTCGATGGTGAGATCCAGTACGGCAGCGAGTGGTACGACTGGCCGCAGAAGTGCAACCGGATCCAGTTCGCGCCGGGCGACGAGATCAACGGCCCCCTGCACACCAACGACGACCTGTACGTGTGCGGCAGCCCGGTGTTCGGGCGCACCAGTGCGGACAAGATCGAGGTCTCGGGGCAGACCGACGGCACGCCCGGCTGGCGCCCCGCCTGCAGCGGGGCTAACCCGAACTTCACCGGCACCTTCAACCCGACCGCGCTAAAGCTCACGCTGCCTCCCTCGAACACCAAGCTCGAGCAGGCGGCCGACCCCGCCTACAAGTTCGTGGGCAAGACCACGATCGTGCTCAACGGCACCAGCATGCAGGTGACCAACGTCGCGCGCGGCCTCAGCAGCTCGACCATGGCGCTGCCGGCCAACGGCGTGATCTTCGTGGACGACGGCATCTGCGGCGTCGGCTACCGGCCACTCGACCCATACGGCACAGGGGCACCCGAGGGTTGTGGAGACGTGTGGGTTCGCGGCAGCTACTCACAGGATCTCACGATCGCGGCTCGGAGGGACATCGTGATCAACGAGAACGTGACGAAGTCCGGCGACTACGTGCTGGGTCTGATCGCGAACCAGTTCGTACGCGTCTACCACCCGGTGGACTCGGGCTGCGACAACAATGGCGGTCCCGGGTCGATCCAGATCGACGCGGCCATCCTCGCGCTCCAGCACTCCTTCACCGTGGACCACTACTACTGCGGCAACCCCCTGGGCACCCTCACCGTGAACGGCGTGATCGCGCAGAAGTTCCGCGGACCGGTCGGCACGGGCGGCACGAGCGTGTCGACGGGCTACATGAAGGACTACAACTACGACAACCGCCTGCAGCTCCGCCAGCCTCCCTACTTCCTGGACCCGGTCCAGTCGGCCTGGCGTATTCAACGGCAAACCGAGTAGTCCGCCACATCCGCTCCGGATGAAAGGCTGACGTGATGGCCGTCGGCGTCGTGCTCATAGGCGCCCTTGGGGCGCTGATCGGCAGCTTCCTCAACGTGGTGATCCACCGCGTGCCGCTGGGGGAGTCGATCGTCTCTCCCGGCTCGCGCTGTCCCGAGTGCGGGCGCGACATCGCTCCCTGGGACAACATCCCGGTGATCTCCTGGCTGGCGCTGCGCGGGCGCTGCCGGCACTGCGGCACCGGGATCTCGATCCGTTATCCCGCGGTCGAGCTGCTCACGGCCCTGTCCTTCGCCGGCGTGGCCGCCGCGCGTGGGGTGGACGACGATCTCGTGCTCCAGCTGCCGCTGGTGGCCGTGCTGATCGCGGTTGCGGGGATCGACCTCGAGCACAGGATCATCCCCAACAAGATCCTGCTCCCCGCGGCCGTGTACGGCGTGGTGGCCGGCGCGATCGTGATGACCGACGACTTCCCGGAGCTCCTGATCGCGGGGGCGGGGGCGTTCGTGGCCATGCTGGCGCTCGCTCTTGCCTATCCCCGCGGGATGGGCATGGGGGACGTGAAGCTCGCGGGTGTGATGGGGCTGTATCTGGGCCTCAGCGTGATCCCGGCGCTCTTCATCGCATTCCTGTCCGGCACCGTGGTGGGCGTGGTGATCATCGCCCGTGAGGGCCGGGACGCGCGCAAGAAGGGGGTCCCGTTCGGGCCCTTCCTGGCGCTGGGGGGCATAGTCGCCCTGCTTGTCGGGCCCGAGTTGATCGAGCTATATGAGGATCAGGTCCTTTCCTAGCTAAAGGCCCGCGAGCGACGGCCGATAGAGGGAGGGATGCCTTCCCTGTCCCGCTCCAAGCAGAAGCACTCGAACGCGCCCGTCGGGCTGGACATCGACGGCCGCTTTCTCGCGGCCGTTCAGGTGGACGGGAACTCCGTCGGCCGACTCGTGAGCCACGAGCTGCCGCCCGGCGTGACCGTGGACGGCGAGGTCCGCGACGACGCCGCGCTCACCGCGGCGATCAAGGACCTGTTCAAGACCCACGACCTTCCCAAGCGCGTCCGGCTCGGCATCTCGAACTCCCAGATCGTGGTCCGTCACCTGGAGATGCCGCTGATCGAGGACGACAAGGAGCGCGACGCCGCCGTGCGCTTCCAGGCCTCCGAGGCCATCGCGATGCCGCTTGACGAGGCCGTGCTCGACTACCAGCCGATCGGCGCCACCCAGACCACCGACGGCACGGTGCGCCAGCGCATCATGGTCGTGGCCGCGCGCGAGTCGATGGTGTCGCGCATCGTGGCCGCCGTGAAGGACGCCGGGCTGAAGCCCGAGAGCGTCGACCTCGACGCCTTCGCGCTGGTCCGCACCCTCGCCGAGCCCGGTGAGGAGAACCCCGACGAGCTGCGCAGCGCGCGTGTGCTCTGTCACCTGGGCGGTACCACCAACCTTGCCATCGCGGCCGGCTCCATCTGCTTCTTCACCCGCGCGCTCTCGACGGTGTGGCAGGCCGGGACCGGCGCTCCCGCCGGTGCCCTGGCCGAGGAGATCCGCCTCTGCATCGACTACCACCTCGCGCAGCCCGACGCGCGGCCGGTTCACGAGATCGTGTTGTCCGGGCCCGGCGCCCACGACGACAGCCTCGCTGAAGAGCTGGGCAACCGCATCGGTATGCCGGTGTCGGTGGCCGAGCCGCTCGGCTCGCTCGGCACCCACGCGGTGCCTTCGGGCGACGACGCCTTCCGTTACACGGTGGCCGCCGGCCTGGCCATGGGAGCGGCGGCATGAAGCCCGTCAATCTTCTTCCGCAGAACGAGCGCGCAGTCAAGCCCGCCGAGGGCCTTAGCGGCAGCTCATACGTGGTGCTGGGTGTGCTCGGCGCGCTGCTGCTCGCCGTCCTGACCTTCGTGTTCAGCCAGAACCAGGTGAACGACCGCGCCGGCAAGATCGAGAAGACCCAGGCCGAGGCTCAGCAGGCCGAGCAGCGTGCAAGTGCGCTGGGCGCCTTCGGCTCGTTCGCCACCGTCAAGCAGCAGCGCGAGGAGTCCGTCCGCGAGCTTGCGAGCGCCCGCTTCGACTGGGAGCGCTTCATGCGCGAGCTCGCGCTGGTGCTGCCCAGCGGCACCTCGCTGCTCGATGTGAACGCGTCGACCGATGGATCGCCTGCGGCTGGCGGCTCCGCCGCCGCGAGTCCTGCGCCCGCTCCCGTCGCCGGAACGACCGGAACGCCCGCCGCCGGACCCAAGGCCGAGGTGACCGGTTGTGCACTGAGCCAGAAGCACGTGGCGACCCTGATGGTGCGCCTGGGCAAGATGAACGGCGCGAGCGACGTGGAGCTCAAGGAGTCGGCCGCCTCTGACGACCCTGCCGCCTCCAGCGGCGCCAGCTCCGACTCCGCCGCCGCGGGCAACACCGGCTGCCCGCCCCGCAAGTTCCAGTTCAGCGTGACCGTGACCTTCGCTCCCGCCGACACTCCGTCCGCGGATGACGCCAAGTCCAAGCCGCGCAAGACGCCGGCTCGTCTCGGAGGTGGGGCATGACCCTCACGGATCGCGACAGGAAGATTGCGATGCTCCTCGTGCCGCTGATGCTGGTCGTCGGCTACTGGTTCCTCGTGCTTGGCCCCAAGCGCGACGAGGCAGCCAAGCTCGGCGAGCAGCTGACCGCGGCCGAGAGCAAGCGCGATGCCGCGAACGAGCAGGTCGGGCAGCTCGAGGGCTCCAAGAACTCCTACGCCAAGGACTACGAGACCGTGGTGCGCCTGGGAAAGGCCATCCCCGCAACGCTCGACATGCCCAGCCTGCTGGTGCAGCTGGAGGAGGCCTCCAAGGGCACTGGCATCCGTTTCAGCCGCGTACGCGCGGGTGACCGTAACGCAGCTCCCGCACCGCCCACGCCCCCCAGCGGTGGCGGCCAGGGTGGCGACGCCGCTGCCGGCGGCGAGAAGGCCTCCACGGGGGCGGGTAACGCCACCGAGCAGGCCAACGAGGCCGCCAATACCTCCGACTCCGCGAACGCGGCCGCGGGTGCAGACCCCACTGGTTCGACGCTCCGCGAAGCCCGGCCTGGACAGCGTGCCGCTCGAGTTCGCGTTCTCCGGCAGCTTCTTCGACCTCGCCGACTTCTTCCATCGCATGAAGCGCTTCGTGCGGGTGGCAAACAAGGACATCCGCGTGCAGGGCCGGCTGATGACCATCGACCGTCTCTCCTTCAAGTCCGACCAGTTCCCGGTGATCACCGCCGAGGTGACCTCCACCGTGTACCTGTCGCCCAAGAGCCAGGGCGCCACCGCGGGTGCGACCCCGCAGGGCCCGGCCACCGATGGCGCAACCCCGGCCTCGGCCCCGGCGACCAACCCGGCCGCTCCGGCGAGTTCGCCGGTGGCGCAAAGCGGAGGCTCAGACCGATGAAGGCCATGGCGCTGGGAGTGATCCAGGATCTGCGCGATCGCCGGCTGCTGCCGGTGGCGATCCTGCTCGTGGCCGCGCTGATCGGCGTGCCCGCGTTCATGCTCAAGCCCGCAAGCGATGCTCCCGCGGCGCCCGTCGCGGTGGCGCCCGTGACCGGTGCGCCCGGCGCGGAGGGGCTACCCACGCCCGAGCAGGCGCTCCAGGCCGGCGACAAGCCGCTGGTGAGCCTGGCCGTGCTCGATGCGCCGTCCGACCTTGCGTCCTTCGATCCGAAGGACCCCTTCAAGCCGCTCGAGAAGATCGAGGAGGGCGTGCCGATCAGCGACGGCACCGCCACCGCGGCCGCGGCCACGACCGACGACGCCAAGTCCGGCGGCGGAGGAGGCAGCGCCGATGGCGGCACGGGCGGCGGCAGCACGCCGACCGCGCCCACCACGCCCGGCGGCCCCGCTCCGGTCACGCCGACCGATCCGGACACGCCGGCGCAGAAGTTCACGTACACGCTTGACGCGACCCTGGACGGTCCCAATGGCGTGCGCCACTTCCGCAACATGCCGCGACTGCGCATGCTGCCGAGCGAGAATTCCCCGCTGCTGGTCTTCCTCGGTGTCGACGCCTCGGGCGAGAAGGCGGTCTTCCTTGTGGACTCGACCGTCACGATGCTGGAGGGCGAGGGCAGCTGCTCGCCCGCCAAGAACACCTGCGCGACACTGTCGATGGAGCCCGGCGAGCGCCAGGCCTTCACCAACGGCGACGGCGAGCGCTACACGATCCAGATCGACCAGATCGGCCAGCGGTCCCTGGCGAGCGTCGCCAAGGCCGCCCGTGCCGCGCGCAAGCGCAAGAAGCTGATCGCCAAGACGTCCGTCGGCTACACCCCGAAGCGGCGCTTCGCCCCGCCGGTGCTGGCCGAGATCCTGACGGGGGTCCACCAGTGAACCGCATGACTCAAGTGATGGGCTTCACCGCCGATAGGGGTTACACGATGCGACGCCTGATCCCACTCTTCGCCCTGCTCTGCCTCGCCGTCGCCGCCATGCCGGCGCAGGCCGCGGCTGCCAAGAAGAAGAAGGCCAAGACCCCGACGGTGAAGCGCGTCTCCCCGATGCGCGTGGCCGTGGGCCGCACGATCACCATCCGGGGCAAGAACTTCAGCTCGAGCCGGCGTAAGAACACCATCGTGTTCCGCAGCCCGGGCAAGCGCAATGCGTTCGCCAAGCCCAAGCGCGCCTCGCGCACCAAGCTCGTGGTGAAGGTCCCCGGCTCGGTGGAGCGCCTGCTCAAGAAGAGCGGCACCAAGCGCGTGGCCACCCGCTTCACCCTGCGGGTCATCTCGGTCAAGCGCTACGGCAAGCGCACCCCGCGCCGGCTGTCGCCCGTGATCGTCTCCGCCACCGAGTCCGGCACCCTGGACTGCGGCAAGGGCACCGACTTCGACAACGACCTGCTCTCCAACGCCCGCGAGAAGTCGCTTGGCACCGACCCGTGCCTGCGCGATACCGATCTCGACGGCGTGGCGGACTACTTCGAGGTGGAGTCGGCCCTGGACCTCAACCAGCGCGCCGTGCCCTACCCCGGTAAGCGCGCCTGGGCCAATCCGCTCGACGC
The DNA here is from genome assembly GCA_963808105.1 of uncultured Thermoleophilaceae bacterium. Taxonomy (GTDB): domain Bacteria; phylum Actinomycetota; class Thermoleophilia; order Solirubrobacterales; family Thermoleophilaceae; genus JAAYBF01. The sequence goes on from CAWEEH010000003.1 coordinate 141,468, forward strand.
GAGCGACCCCGGCGACGACTACGACGGCGACGCGCTCTCCCTCAGGGAGGAGCACGACCTCTGGGCCAAGGCTCGCTCGAACCCGGCGCCCTCCCTGCTTCAGGTCTACACGAACGACCCCTACACGCCCGTGTTCGGCGGCCCCTATGGCACCCGGCCCACCTTCGGCGGAGGCTCCGCCACGATGAACTACTCCGACGGCCAGCAGGCCACCCTCACGGTGACCCCCGGGCACGCCGAGTTCCGGAGCTCGCTCGACTTCGACGGCGACGGCCGGCTCACCGACGACGAGCGCGACGGCGATGGCGACGGGCTGCGCAACGTCGACGAGATCCGTGCGCTGATGTGGCAGAAGCACTACCCGGTCGGCGACGACTGCGGCTACGAGTACAAGCCGGTGCTGCCCCGCTCCTTCCTTCAGGTGAACTACCTCGACCCCGACTCCGACGGCGATGGCGTCTGGGACGGCAACGACGACCAGGACAACGACGGCGTCTCCAACGTCGACGAGGTCAAGCCCCCTTACAACTACCCGCCGCACCCGCTGTTCGACGCCTGCCAGGAGGTCACTCCCCTTCCGGTGGACGGCGCACGGAACTCCAGCCCCACCACGCCCGGTGGAGCCCCGGTCCGCCGGCACCCCTACAACCCCTGCCTGCCGTACCGGTCGGACACCTGCGCCCGCTTCGGGCTGCGGGACTGAGCGTCCAACACACGCCTGAGCCGCTAAGGCCAGGCGCCTCGGCGGCCGATTGTTAACTCAATGGCCCTCGCCCCGGACAGCCGCGCCGTACTCGCCCTTCTTGCGGTCCTGATCGCATTCGGGGCCGGGGCGTCTCAGGCCTCGGCCGCCACGAAGATCAAGTCGGCGAACGCCGTCGACTCCGACGCGGACGGCGCCGTCGACGGCTTCGACGTGAGCTTCACCGCCAAGGTGCTCGGCAAGGCCCGCAAGGGCCGCGTTCCGTTTTCGATCCGTGGCTACAAGACCACGGCCATGGCCAAGCCACGTGGCAGGCGCGTGCGCGTGCGGGTCGCCGAGGGGCGCTCGTGCGACGTGGGCGCCAGGCCGCGCATCACCTTCCGCGGCGGCCAGCTCACCGACGCGCGCAAGCGCAAGCTCCGCCGCTCCCGCATCGACCTCGGCCGCAAGGATCGCCGGAGGCCGCGGATCACCTGCGCGGTGACCGGCGACCGAGACGCCAACGGCCACATCGACTCCATCACGGTCACCTGGTCGCGCCCGGTTCGCAGCCCGGGATCGTCCGGTGCCGGCCAGTTCGCCGTGGACCGCTACTCGATCGCCTCCGTGCGCGCAGCCAAGGGGCGCTACGTGGCGCTCAGCCTCAAGGAGAAGGCGGGCTTCGACACCGGCGCCGTCCCCGCCGTCTTCTACAAGAAGCCGGCGAAGAAGTCCCGGGGCGTGCGCGCCACTGCCCGCCGCCGCGGCGTGGCCGCCAGCACCACTTACAACGACACACGCGACAAGGCGGCGGCCAGACTCCAGTCCGCTCGGACCGAGGACGCGAACCAGAACGGGTTCGTCGACGGCGTGGTCGCGCGATTCTCAGAGGCCGTCAAGGCCGACCCCGCGGCAATCGCCGTGGCCGGCGCCACCGTGACCGCTGTCGCCAGGCGCGGGCGCGACGACTTCACGGCCTCGCTCGCCGAGGGCCCGCTGCGGTCCGCGGCTCGACCCGACGTGTCCTTCGGCAACGCTCGCAAGGTCGTCCGCGACCTGGCCGGCAATGTCGCGCCCCGCACCTCGGTGCAGGCCACCGACGGCGCCGCGCCCGTGATCGTCGCCGCGCGCACGCTCGACCGCGGCGGCATCGGCGGCAGGCTCGACACGCTCAGCCTCACCTGGTCGGAGCCCGTGGCACACGGTCCCGACTCCGACGGCACCTACCCGTTCGGCGTGACCGGCTACTCCATCGCCTCCGCGTCGGGCACGAGCGGCGCTCAGCTCGACCTGGCGCTCACTGAGGGCGATGTCCCCGACAGCGGCGCACGCCCGCCCGTCGGATACACGCGCGGAGCCGGGACCCGAGTCATCGACGCCAACGGCAATGAGGCCGCCTCGCACGTCTTCGCCGGCGCCGCGGACGCGATCGCCCCGCGCCTGGCGGCCAGTCGTACCCTCGACAACGACGCCGACGGCAAGCTCGACCGCGTGCGCTTCACATTCACCGAATTGATCAGCTCCCCGCAGCGAGCGTGCTCGAGCGGATGCGGGTTCTCCGTGACCGGCCTCGCCGCAGCCACCGCGCTGGCGGGCTCGGGAACCTCGGTGGAGGTCACCGTGCCCGAGGGGGCGCTCAACGGCGGCCTGAAGCCCAATACCTCCTACTCCCCGGCAACGGGTGGCGCGGTGCGCGACCCGTCCGGCAACGCCGCGCCCGCGGCCGGCCTGACGGCCGCCGACGGCGCGCCCCCTGTGGCGCTCGACGCGTTCACCGCCGACAGCGACTCGGACGCCCGCATCGATCAGGTGCGCGTGACGTTCTCGGAGTCGCTCAACTATCCCGGCGACGGCGCGGGTCAGACCTCGTTCACCGCGAGCGGCTACACCGTGCTGAGCGCGAGCGCGGCGGCCGGCGCCACGCTCACGCTGAACCTCGACCCCAAGGACGACGCCGACACGGGATCCGCCCCGGCGGTGGGCTACAACGGCCAGGGTGGAGTGAGGCTCTACGACACGAACGGCGTGGAGCACGCCAATCGCTCGTGGCCGAGCCTCACCCGCGACGCCGTGGCGCCCCAGTTCGTGGACGCGCGCACGGCGGACCTGAACGCCGACACCGGGAACGAGACCGGCAAGCTCGACGCGGTCGAGCTGGTGTACAGCGAGGAGATCACCGGCACGCCGGATGTGACCGACTTCCAGGTGGACGGCGCGGCTCCCGCGAGCATCGCTTTCGACCCCGACAGCGTGAAGCTCCGGATCGCCGAGGGCTCCGCCTACGACACCGACCGCACGCCTTCCGTGTCCTACAGCCCGGGCGACCTCGCCGATGTGGCTGAGGGCCCCGGCGACACCACCGATCCCGCTCCCGCGGCGAGCGGCACCGCGGCGGACGGCGCCAGCCCGGCACTGGTCGAGGCCGAGACGGCGGACACCGGCACACCCAACGGCATCGTCGACCACGTGAGCATGAAGTTCTCCGAGCCCGTGACCTACGCGCCCGGCCTGCCGGCCATCGCCCTCACCTCGCCGGACATGACCATCGCGGCGATCACCGCGGACAGCCCGACCGACCTCACCGCGACGGTGACCGAGGCAGGCGCGCCAGACGGCGGCGCCAAGCCCGTGATCACCGTCACCGCTCCCACCCGGGTGACCGACGCCTTCGGCAACACGGCGCTTCCCGACCCCTTCGGCGCGACCACGGACAACGTCGCGCCGGTGCTCGTGAGCGCCCGTTTGGGCGAGGCTGCCTCGGGCCGCTGCGGCACCGACGTGCAGAACGGCAGGGTCGACTGCGTGCGCGGCACGTGGTCGGAGCCCGTCGTGCAGCCGGCCGTCTTCTCCGCTCTCTCGCTGAGCACGTTCACCATCGACTCCATGCTCGATCCGGAGGCCGACAGCCCCGACGTCGACGCAGGCTTCGTGGAGGGCTTGACGCCCAACCGCGACACCAACAGCCAGCTCACCTACACAGGCGGTGGCGCGGGGGAGGTGCTCGACAGCGCGGGCATCCCGAGCCTCACACCTACGACGCTGACGGCTGGATCGGTGTGCAAGGACTTCACCCACGAGCCGAACGACTCCAAGGACGTCGCCAATCCCCAGCTCACCGCGGAGCAGGGGACCGAGAAGCTGTGCTCCGGCGACTCCGACTGGTTCCGCGTGGCCCCCGACGGCGGCCAGCTCAGCATCCGCATCGATCCCAACACGGCGGTTGCGCCGATCGTGGAGCTGGTCCGGCCCAACGGGACGATCGCCGCGACCCAGGGGCCCACGACGCCCGGCAGCATCGTCGTCGTGACCTCGGGTGGCGTGACCGAGCCCTGGTACCTGCACGTGCGCGCCGCGCCGCAGCAGGAGGGCGCCTACTGCGTGGACATCCGACATGCCCCAGGCGACCCCGAGTGCGACGACGACGACCAGAACCCGCAGTGACGATCTGAGTCGCACCCGCCCGCAAGTAGGGTTTGGGCGGCATGCCGTTTCGCTTTACAACCGCGGGTGAGTCGCACGGTCCGGGCCTCACGGCGGTCATCGAGGGCCTCCCGGCCGGCCTCGAGCTGACCCCGCAGGACATCGACGCCGACCTCGCGCGGCGCCAGCTCGGGCATGGGCGCGGTGGCCGCATGAAGATCGAGAAGGACCGCGCCGAGGTGACCTCCGGAGTGCGCCATGGCCGGACCATGGGCGGGCCGATCGCCCTTCGCATGGCGAACCGCGATTACGCGAACTGGGAGGAGCGGATGAACCCCTGGCCCGTGGAGGCTGAGGTGGAGGAGGTCCACCTGCCGCGGCCCGGGCACGCCGACCTCGCGGGCGTGCAGAAGTTCGGCTTCACCGACGTGCGCAACGTGCTCGAGCGCGCCAGCGCGCGCGAGACCACCTCACGCGTGGCCGTGGGCGCCCTGGCCAAGGTGTACCTGCGCGCGTTCGGCGTGGAGATCCGCTCGCACGTCACCCGCATCGGCTCGGTCACGGCCCCGGAGGGCCCGACGCCGGGCCTGGACGACTTCGAGGGGGTGGACGACTCGCCCGTGCGCTGCCTGGACGACGATGCGTCGGCGGCGATGGTCGCCGAGATCGACGCCGCCCGGAAGGCCAACGAGTCCCTCGGCGGCGTGTACGAGGTCGTCGCCTACGGCGCGGTGCCGGGGATCGGGTCGCATCTCTCCTGGGACGACCGCCTGGACGGCCGCCTGGCCATGGCGATCATGTCGATCCAGGCGATGAAGGGCGTGGGGATCGGCGACGGCTTCGACCTCGCCGGCCGGGTGGGCTCGGAGGCCCACGACGAGATCTTCTACTCCGAGGAGCAGGGCTTCTTCCGCGAGACCAACCGCGCCGGCGGCATCGAGGGCGGCATGAGCACCGGCGACCCGGTGGTGGTCCGCGGCGCGATGAAGCCGCTGCCCACGCTCACCAAGCCGCTGCGTAGCGTTGACCTGGAGACCAAGGAGCCCGCGGCCGCGCTGCGCGAGCGAACCGACTCGTGCACCGTGCCCGCCGCCGCGGTGGTGGCGGAGGCAATGGTGGCCCTGGTGCTGGCAGGCGGGTACCGCGAGAAGTTCGGCGGCGACCACATCGACGATGCCCTGGGCGCGCTGACCGCATATAGGGAGCGGATTGGATGGAGGCGGTAAAGCCGCCCACCAACCCGGCCCTGGTCTTCATCGGCTTCATGGGGGCCGGCAAGTCGAGCTCCGCGCGATCGGTGGCGGCGGAGATGGGGCTGGAGCCGCTGGACTCCGACCGCGAGCTGGAGGCCGAGCTCGGCGAGCCGATCGAGGTCTTCTTCGACCGCGAGGGCGAGCCCGCCTTCCGCGCGCGCGAGGAAGCGGCCGTGCTCTCGCTGCTCGAACGGGCCGATGGAGGCGTGGTGGCCCTGGGCGGCGGCGCCACCGCCTCGGACCGCGTGCGGGAGGCGCTGCGCGATCACACGGTCGTGCACCTCGAGGTGGAGGCCGAGGAGGCGTGGCGGCGCGCCACCGGCAAGGGCCGGCCGCTGGCGCGCGACCGCGGGCGCTTCGATCAGCTCCACGCCGACCGTGCGGCCGTCTACGACTCGGTGGCCGATGCCGTGATTCCGCCCGCGCGTCGCGATACACCGCGGCGCGCTCTGCCGGCGCTGCTGGCCCTCCGCGACGGGGGGGTGGATGCGAGGCTCGTGTGGGCGCGCTCCGCGTCGGGCGACTATCCCGTGTTCGTAGGCCGCGGCGTGCTCGCCTCGGGCTTCTTCCATCCAGACGGGGGCCGGCGCTTTGCGGTGACCGACGAGAACGTGGCAGCTGCTGCACACGGTCGAGGCCGAGCACACCATCGCCATCCCTGCGGGGGAGGAGACCAAGGTGCTCGACACCGCCGAGCTGGTGCTGCGGCGCCTGGCGCAGGCGGGGGCGGAGCGCGGCGACGTGGTCGTGCCCGTCGGCGGTGGCGTGGTGGGCGACCTGGGAGGCTTCTGCGCGGCCGTCTACCAGCGCGGTGTGCGCGTGGTTCAGGCACCGACGACCCTCGTAGCCCAGGTCGACTCCGCCTACGGCGGGAAGACCGGCGTGGACCTCCCCGAGGGCAAGAACTACGTGGGCGCCTACCACCAGCCCTCGGCGGTGCTGTGCGACGTGGCTGCGCTGGACACGCTGCCCGCGGCGGAACTCGCGGCCGGCTACGCGGAGGTGGTGAAGACGGCTCTGATCGCCGGCGGGCCGCTGTGGTCGCGCGTGCGGGCCGGCGACGAGGTGGACGAGGCGATCGTGATGGGCTGCCTGCGTGCGAAGCTCGCCGTGGTGGCAGAGGACGAACGCGACGCAGACCGGCGCCAGGTGCTGAACCTGGGGCACACCGTGGGCCACGCGATCGAGGCGGCCACCGGGTACAGCCGCTACCGCCACGGCGAGGCGGTGGCGATCGGGCTGCTGGCGGCGCTGAGGCTGTCAGGCAAGGAGGCGCTGCGAAGCGAGGTGCGCGAGCTGCTGTCGGCGCGCGGGCTGCCCGTGTCGTTCGTGGGCGCCACCGTTGACGATGTGCTCGCGATGGTGGAGCGCGACAAGAAGCGTGAGGGCGGGCGCGTGCCGTTCGTGCTGCTCGAGGCGCCGGGCAAGGTGACCCCAGGCCACGAGGTCACGCCGGGCGATCTGCGTGCCGCGGTCGAGGAGCTGAACGCCGGATGAGGAGCCGCGTCGACGTCCTTCACGGAGTGAACTTCGACCAGCTCGGGCGCCGCGATCCCGAGCTCTACGGCGGGATCTCGTTCACCGAGCTCGAGGTGCGCGTGAAGAACTTCGCGCGCGAGCTCGACCTCGACGTGACCTTCTGGCAGACCAACCACGAGGGCAACTACTGCGAGAGCCTGCACATCGCCGCCGAGCGGGCGGACGGCCTGATCCTCAACCCGGGCGCCTGGACCCACTACTCGTGGGCGATCCGCGACGCTCTGGAGCTGGCCGGCATTCCCGCGGTTGAGGTGCACCTGAGCGCCGTCGACGAGCGCGAGGAGTGGCGGCGCATGTCGGTGATCCGCGACCTGTGCGTCGGTTCGGTCCAGGGCAAGGGGCTCGAGGGGTATCGCGAGGCGCTGGAGCTGCTCAAGGCCGCGCTGTGAGTCGCCTGGAGCGGCTCACGGCCGCCATCGCCGAGCGCGAGCTGGATGCGCTGCTGGTCACCAACCTGGTGAACGTGCGCTATCTCAGCGGCTTCACCGGTACCAGCGGCGCCTGCGTAGTCACACCCGAGCGCCGCGTCTTTCTCACCGACTTCCGCTACGTCGAGCAGGCCAAGGAGCAGGTGCCGGACTTCGAGCGGATCAAGGCGGGCCAGGACATGCTCGGCGAGGTGGCCGAACTGCTGGAAGGGCGCGTGGGGTTCGACGACGCCCACATGAGCGTGCGGTCCCACCGCAAGCTGGGTGAGAAAGTGGCGGATGGGGTCGAGCTCGTGGACGCCGGCGGGCTTGTGGAAAAGCTGCGAGAGGTCAAGGAGCCGGACGAGCTGCGGCGGATCGCCGCGGCCGCGGAGCTGGCGACCTCGGTGCTCGAGGACGTGCTCGGCCGCGGCCTTGCCGGGCGCAGCGAGCGCGAGGTGGCACTGGACATCGAGACGTCGATCCGGGCCGGCGGGGGAGAGGGACCCTCGTTTCCCCCGATCGTGGCCTCCGGAGCCCACGGCGCGCTGCCCCACGCGGAGCCGCGGGACGTGGAGATTCCCGCGGACGTTCTCGTGGTGATCGACTGGGGCGCCAAGCTCGACGGGTACTGCTCTGACTGCACGCGCACGATCGCCACCGGACCTCTCTCCGATGACGCCAAGGCCGTCTACGAGCTCGTGCGCGGCGCTCAGGCCGACTCGCTCGCCGCGGTGCACGCGGGCGCCGAGGGCCGTGCCGTTGACGCCGTGGCGCGCGACGTGATCAGCGAGGCGGGCCACGGCGAGCGCTTCGGCCACGGCCTGGGGCACGGCGTGGGCCTCGAGGTCCACGAGGCGCCCCGGCTGGGCAAGACGAGCGAGGACACCCTGGCCGCCGGCAACGTGGTGAGCGTGGAGCCCGGCGTCTACGTGCCGGGCGAGGTCGGCGTGCGGATCGAGGACCTGGTGGCGGTGACCGACGAGGGCGCGGATGTGTTCACGAGCTACCCGAAGGAGCTGGTGACGGTCTAGACCAGCAGCTCGCGCACCGCGACGACTCCGGCGACGTGGCCGCTGCCAAGCGCGATCGCCACCTGCTGAGGCGCCACGGCGAGGTCGCCGGCGGCAAGGATGCCGGGCACGCTGGTGTTTCCGTGAGCGTCGACCTCGACGAGCCCGTGGTCGTTGAGTGCGAGGCCGAGCTGCTCGGGCAGGCGACCGCGGGGCCGCAGCGGCGCGGGCACCATGACGGCGTCGCACTCGACCTCGGAGCCGTCGCGGCGGACCACCGCCCTGACCGCTCCGTCCTCCACCCGCAGCCCGGCCACCTCGCCGGCGTCGACCACGGTCACGTCATCGCTCCACCCGCGCAGGAGCACCGCCTTCTCCTCCATCGTCCCGTCGTCGTACACCACAAGCCTGCGGTCACGCACCTCCCAGCCGTGGCAGAACGGGCAGTGGAACACCGCCGCGCCCCAGTGGTCGGCGAAGCCCGGGACGTCCGGCACCTCGTAGTCCATCCCGGTCGCCAGCACCATCGTGCGGGTCCGGACCTCCTCGCCGCCGTCGAGCACCGCGACGAAGCCGTCGCCCTCAACCCGGGCGTCGATCGCCTCGGCATCGCGGATCACGATCGTGTCGTAGAGCGCGAGCTGTTCGTGGGCGCGTGCGTAGAGATCCTCCGGGGAGGTGCCCTCCTGGCCGAGCAGCCCGCCGACGTGCGCCGCGGCGCGGTTGCTCTGGCCGCCGCGGTCGAGCACCAGCGTCCGCCGCCGTGCCCGGCCGAGCACGAGCGCCGCGCTCAGACCCGCCACGCCGCCGCCGACGACCACGCATTCCCAGTCGGGTGCCATGACGGCAGCCTAGCCGTTCGTGAGAAGCGTTCTCAGTCCAGCGAGCTGGTGCGCTTCAGCTTCTTCACCGGCAGCGCGTACTTCGAAGGGGTGGTGGGCACCACGGGGTTCTCGATCTCGCCGAGGCGCTTGAGCAGCTTCGGCCACTGGCCGGGCTTGAGCACCGCCTGGGCCTGCTTGGAGAGCTTGCGGTTGTCGCCGAAGCGGGGACGGAAGCCGATGTGGATGTGGTCGTTGTGGTCGGCCATCGCGACGGTGTTCGCGCCCAGGTCGAGCAGAGAGATGATCTGGCTCGGGCGCATGGTGCCCTGGAGCTGCATCAGCTTGCGTACGGCCTGGTCGGTCACGCCGCCCGGCTCCTGGTGGCCGAGGATGGAGACGCCGTTGATCTCGGCGACGTCGGTCGCGTTGCCGGAGGAGTGGTGCGACACGTTGCCCGACGAGGTGAAGTAGCCGTGGCCGCTCCTGAGGCTGGTGACCGTCGGCCGCAGGCCCGACTCGGCCAGGTAGGCCAGCGAGGCCAGCACGCGCCGGTCGATCTGGCCAGAGCGGATGTCGTCGCGGCCGCCCTCGTAGACGTTGATGCGCTCGTCGCCCAGCACGCGGCGCTCGAGCTGTGGCTTCGGCATCAGCAGGATCTGCCCGATGGAGGCATTTCCGCCGCGCAGCGCGTTGCGGCCCGAGGCGCGGTAGATGGCGGTGGCCTCGAGCAGCTTCCAGCCGTCGAGGATCGGCTTGGGGTCGATCCGCGGCGCGCCCTTGCCCGCCGGGCGGATCGAGAAGTCGAGGTGCGCGCCCTTGCCGGGCTCGGTGAGGCCGAGCCGGCCGAGCACGGTGCCGCCGATCACGCGCGCGCCCTTGCGCAGCGGGCGCAGCTTGAAGCGCCGGGGGTCGAGGCGGATGGGGCGGGCGAAGCGGCCGTCGTAGGTCTCCAGGCTGTCGCCGCTCTGGGCCTCCATGATCTGCTCGAAGCCGCCGTTCTCACGCGCGCCCGGGATGCTGGGGTTGGCGAACAGGCGCTCCTTCACCGCAGCAGGCTCGTCGGCGGCCACGTCGTGGCTCTCGGGCTGGCGGCCGCTCGAGGCGGCGTCCTCAGGCTTGGGATCCTTGCGATCGCTGGCGTGAAGGACCTTCAGGCTCGTCTTCGCCTCGGAGGGGTCCGCCTTCGGCACCGGGTAGTACTCGGAGACCTCGCCCAGTCCCGCGTACATGTAGCGGTTGCCGTAGACGTCCTGGAGGATCAGGTAGCGGCCGAGCTTGTCGCTGCGGCCGATCTTCTTCACCACGCCGTCGTTGGTGGCCACGACGGGCGACTTCTCCTTGGCGAAGATCTCCACCGAGCGGCGGCCGTCCTTGTCCTCCACGACGTTCGCGGCGTTCTCGCCGGCCTTCACGCGCTTGCCGGCCGCCTTCTCCTGAAGGTCGTCGGCGTAGCGGGCGCGCGCGGCGACGGGGAAGCGGCCCTCGGTGAGGCCGGTGAGTGATCCGACGAGGTCGGCGGGGACACCGGCGATCAGCCGTGCGCGGAGCATCACCGAGTCGACGTACCAGTCGGCATGGTTGTAGGCGAAGATCGCGCGGCGGACGTCCTTCTCGTATCCGGCGGCCTTGAGGTAGCGGCCGGCGGCGAAGATCGCATCGACGGGGTTGTAGGGGTCCTTCTTGCCGTCCTTGTTGGCGTCGGTGCCGTAGGCGCGCCAGGTGGACGGCATGAACTGCATCCAGCCGAGTGCGCCGGCGGACGACACGTTCAGGTTGCGGCCGTAGTCGGTCTCGATCTCGTTGATCGCCGCCAGCACCTCCCAGCGGATGCCGTACTGGATCCCCGCGGCCTGATAGATCGGGAGCAGGAAGATCGGCACGCGGAACTTGCGGATCACGAAGTTGGGGACGCCGGTGGCGAAGGATGGGCCGGGGAGGGCGTCGACGAAGCCGGGGTTCGAGCGCGTGGGTGATCCGTCGGCGTTGCGTAGGCGGGTGGCCGGCACCTTGTCGTGATCCTGACCCTCATCCTTGGATCGAGGCTTGGCCTTGCTGGGGGCGCGGCGAATCTTGCGCTTCGACTTGGAGGTCTTCTGCTGCTCCTCCTCGAGCGTGACCGGCGGCGCCTTCTCGGCGGGGGTCACGGGCGCGGGGGCGGGGGCACCGGCGGGGGCGGCCGGCGGGGTGGGCGCGGGCGCCGGAGCGGCGGGGGTCGCGGGGGCCGGCTCGGCGGGTGCGGGCTCCATCAGCTTTGGGTCGTCCTCGGCGGTCGCGGCCGGGGGCAGCAGCTCGGGCGGCAGCTCGCCGTTCTCCGGCGCGGGCCCGATCAGCTCGGCGCCCTCGGGCACCTCGGTCACGACCTCGTACGTGCCGTCGGGCAGGCGCACGAGCAGATCCTCGGCGGCGGCCGAGGGAAGGGTCATCGCGGTGAACACCGCGAGGGTGACCACGAGCACTGCCAGTACCAGATTGCGGGCGGGACGCTTCACTTCAATCCCTATCGGCCATTCGTCCGCTGGCTTGAGGTATGGGGCCTTGCGGACTGGATCCCATATGCGAACATGTGTTCGCCTCATGGTCATATGCGTCCTCATTCCCCGTTTTCCGCTCCTGGCGGCCCTTGGGGAGAGACGAGCGCTGATCTCCGAACCCGTCGCGCTGGCGCCCGAGGCGGGGGGTGTCCAGATGGTGGGGGAGGCCTCGGCGCCGGCCGAGGCGACGGGCGTCACGGCGGGCATGAGGATGGGGGAGGCGCTGTCTCGCTGTCCCGGGCTGCGACTGGTGCCGCCGGACCCCGAGGGCACACGCATCCTGTGGGGCAGCGTGCTCGACGAGATCGAGTCGATCGGCGCCGCACCCGAGTCCGAGCGGGCGGGCACGGCCTTCTTCGAGGCTTCTGGTCTGCAAGGGATTCACGGCGGCGATCTGGAGGGAGTTCTCGCCGCCACCCGCCGAGTCCTCCGGGGCGCTTCCGGCGGGCGCGGCCTTGCAGCGCGCCTGGCCGCCGGGCCATCCAGGTTCGCGTCGTATTGCGCGGGCTGCCAGGCGCGGGCGCGGCGGCCGCCGCCGGTGGTGGAGGAGCCCGATGCGCCGGCGTTCCTGGCGCCCCAGCCCGTGGCGCTGCTGCGCTTCCGCCCCGAGCTGGCGGGGCTCGCCGGGGCGCTCGACCGATTGGGGGTGCGGACCCTCGGTGAGCTGGCGGCGATGCCCTCCCGGGCGGTGGCCGAGCGGTTCGGCCATCCAGGGCTGCTGGCGCTCGACCTGGCCGGGGGGCGGGACACCCCGCTGGAGCCCCGCCGTCCGCCCGAGCCCGTGCTCGAGCGGATCGACCTGCCCGAGGCCGTATCCGGTCAGCAGCTGGAGCGAGCGCTCGAGCTGCTGATCGACCGCGTGCTGGCACGGCGCGAGCGGCGCGGGCGCAGCCTCCGGGGCGTGGCCGTTTCGGCGCGATTCGTGGCCGGGGGGACCTGGCGCGAGTCGGTCACGCTGCGGATGGCCAGCGCGGACCCTCGTAGGCTCAATCTAACCCTCAAGTCGAGACTTAGTCTTCTCCCGGCTCCGGCCGATTCGCTCGCTCTGGAGGTCGAGGCCTTCGGACCCCCCGCGAACGACCAGACGGCCCTGCTCGGGGATGAGGGCGGGGTGCGGAGAGAGCGTCTGGGGGAGGCGGTGCGCCAGGCGCGCCAGGCAGCCGGCGACGAGGCCGCGCTGCGCGTGCTCGACGTGGATCCCGACTCGCGGCTGCCGGAACGCCGCTCGTCGCTCACGCCATGGAACCCGTGACCCGCCCGCGGCGGATCGGGACCCCGAGTCCCACACGCGTGCGCGCGCGGAAGGACGGGGTTCCCGCGGCCGTCGATGGCCGCCCGGTCGACTCCGTGCGCGAGCAATGGGTGGTGGAGGACCGCTGGTGGACTCCAAAGCCGCTTCGCAGGCGCTATTTCGAGCTCGTGCTCGACGACGGGCGCAACGTGGTGGTTTTCCGCGACCTGGTGTCGCGGAAATGGTTTTCCCAGCGGAGTTAAGGACCGGCCCGGGTCTGCCGATGGAGCGAATATGGCATTCGATCTTGATACGGCCCTGGAAACGGCCCTGGCGCTGGGCGCCTCCGACCTGCATGTGAAGGTGCCCGCGATCCCGCGGGTGCGGATCAACGGCCGCCTGCGCGAGCTCGAGGGCTTCGATGCGGTCACCCCCGCCGACGCCGACGCGGTGCGCGAGCGCGTGCTGCTCAGCTCCGCGAAGCAGAAGATCTTCGCCGAGAGCGGCTCGGCCGACCTGTCCTACTTCACCGCTCACGGCCGCTTCCGCGTGGCCGCGTTCACTCAGCGCGGCTCCGCCTCCTTTGTCTTCCGTGCGATCCCCGCCGCGCCCGCCACCGACACGCTCGGCTTGCCGCCCACCGTGCTCAGCTGGGCCGACGAGCTCCGAGGGCTGGTCGTGATCACCGGGCCCACCGGCTCGGGCAAGAGCACAACCGGCGCCGCCCTCGTCGACCGCGTGAACCAGACCCGCCCGCTGCACATCCTCACGATCGAGGACCCGATCGAGTATCTGCACCCCGACTCCAAGTCGATCGTGACCCAGCGCGAGATCGGCCTCGACGCCCCCACCTACCACGTGGCCCTGCGCGCGGCCATGCGTCAGGACCCCGACGTGATCCTGATCGGCGAGGTGCGCGACGAGGAGACCGCCATGACCGCCCTGCGAGCCGCCGAGACCGGGCACCTGGTGATCTGCACGATGCACACGCTCAACGCTTCGGAGACGGTCCAGCGCTTCATCGACCTCTTCGGCGATCGCCAGGCCCTGCTCGCGCGCCAGATGCTGGCCGCCACGCTGGTGGGCATCGCCTCCCAGCGCCTCGTGCCATCGACCGGAGGCGGCCAGGCGCTGAACTCCGAGGTGCTCGTGAACTCCTCCCGCGTCCGCGACCTGATCGCCAACGGCGCCTCTCAGACCGAGGTGGACAAGGCGGTCAAGGAGGGCGACTACTACGGCATGCGCACCTTCGACCAGTGCCTGCTCGCCCATGTGCGCGCCGGCAGGGTCACGCGCGAAGACGCCCTCGCCTACTCCACCAGCCAGCACGACTTCCAGCTGATGCTGGAGGCCGAGCCGGTGCCGGTCTCAGTTTCCGCTTAGCCGCGCCGTTCTCGAATGCGCAGTGCAAGCGCGCGGCCTGGCCGGCTCGGGTTGCCCTTGGTGTCGATGGCGCGCGCCCAGATCCAGTAGCGGCCCGGCTTGAGCCGGCGTGCCAGCGCGAGCGACCAGCTCGACCCGCCCGCGGTCGCGAGGTAGCGGCGCGGGGAGCCGCAGGTACGCACCCGGCCCAGGCGGCCGGACGGGTTGGCGAAGCGGCATCGCCTGCCGGCGCGGCGGGCCACCGCCACCCGTACCGAGCGCAGGCCCGCACAGCCGCTGTCGGATGCCTGGCCGGACACGGTGAGCCGGCGCCGGCCACGCAGCCTCAGCCCCGCGTAGCGGAGGCCGGTGCGTGGAGCGACCCGGTCGGCGCACGAGCGATTCCCGGCGCCTGCCGGATTGGCGGGTCCCGCAGGCCGGGGCATGGCCTGGACCGCGCCCACCGCACCGGGGATGTCGAGGTAGCCCGCGCCGTTCTGCCATTTCTCCAGCGGCTGGCCGGTGAGCCCGAGCCCGGCCGGGGCGGTGCCGCAGTCCGTGCCCGGCGTTCCGCAGGGGAAGTCGTAGAGAGCGTCGACCGGGGTCATCGCGTCGGCGTTGCGGGTCACGATCCCCTCGACCTCGGCCGGGGTGAGGAAGCGTCCCAGACGTGCCCTTGCCGCCGATTGGATCACGGCCACCGCGCCCGTGAGCGCGGGCGCGGCCATGCTCGTGCCGGTGAGCGGCGTGTAGAAGGCCTCGAGCGACTCCTTGCCCGGCGGCGGGCTCGCCGCCGAGGGATCGTTCGAGATGGTGAGGGCGGCGTTGGGTGTGGCCGTCGGGTCGAGCACCGAGCGCACGTTTGTGCCCGGGGCGGTGAGCGTCGGGCTGTAGTCGATCGTCTCGCCGCTGAGCGCCTCCTGCGGGTCGGGGTCGCCGCGCGCGGAGTAGAACGACAGCTGCTGCGCCGAGCGCGGGCCGTCCACGTCCTTGCGCCCGCCGGCGGCGCTGAGCACCCACGGCGCCACCGAGTAGGGGTTGGTCTTGCATGCGTCGCTCGCGCCGGTCTCGGAGCAGTCGGATGCTCCGGGTGGGGTGCCGGCTGCGTTCGTCCCGGAGTTGCCATTGGAGAACACGACCGTGATCCCGGCCGCGTGCAGCCGCTTGGTGGCCTGGTTGATCGGATCGCTCGAGTCGAAGCGCCCGCCGCCGGTCACCCCGAACGAGGAGTTCACGACCCTCACGCCCAGCTGGGGGTTGGCGAGGATGTGGTCGTAGGCGACCACCGGGAAGAGGATGCTCGGCCCGAAGCCCACCGAGTAGCCGACCACCCCGGCGCCGGGGGCGATCCCCTTGTAGAAGCCCGCGGACTCCGTGCCGTCGCCCGCCGCGATCCCGGCCACGTGGCTGCCGTGGCCGTTGTCGTCCCAGTCGCAGTTCTCCGGCACCGGCGGGCAGCCCTGGACCGTCGCCACGCCGCCGGCCTCCAGCACCTTGTGGTTGGCCACCATGTGGTCGGCGAGGTCCCGGTGCAGCCCTTCGACGCCGGAGTCGACGATCGCGATGTTCACCCCGCGGCCGTCGTAGCCAAGCGCGGCCAGCTCGGCCTGGCGCCCCCCGAAGACCACGGGCGTGCCCTGCCACAGCTCGAAGGTGAGGCGCCGGTCGGGGTGGGCGGCCACCACGTCCGGCGACCGGGCTGCGGAGCGCAGGGCGGCCGCGGAGCCCCTCGCCACGACCATCGGCAGGACCTTCAGCGATTGCGCCTTCAGCCCACGGGCGGCCAGCGTGCTTCGGAGGCTGGCCTGGGCGGCGCCGTCGCGCACCTGCAGGATCGCCGTCCCGTCTCCGAGCGTGGCGCGCTGTGAGGCCGGCGCGGCCGCCTGGGCGGGTGCTGTCGCCAGGGCCACCACCGCGAACGCGGCGATGAGGGCGGTGCTCCGCATCACCGCTTGGCGAGGATGCGTCGGCACAGGCCGTAGACCGTCTCGAACGCCTGCTGCGCGACGCGAGCCACGTCCGGGGCGCGCACGGCGCTCATCGCCGAGGTGCGCGCCGCGAGCGGTGACGGCGAGCGGGTGGCGCGTGCCCTGCCCACGAACGTGCGGTTGCTGCCCTTCGCCGCGCTCGGCGAGGAGGCATGGGTGGCGGTCGCCCGGGCGATCACGACCACCTTCACGGCACGGGTGCCGGGCCTCACGCGCGCCCGTAGGCGCACCTGGCGGACCTTGCCCTTGAGAATCGGCCGGAGCTTGTAGGTCACGGTGCGCGACCCGCGCTTGCGCCTACCGCCGCGGAGATGCCTCAGAGCCCTCGGCAGCCGCACCTTCAGCCTCACGTTGCGCGCGGTGGTGTTGCTGCGGTTGCGCACGCGGATGCGGTAGCGCAGCGTCGCGCCCGGCCGCGCACGCCGGCGGCCGTCGCTCACGCGCACGCTGAGGCGCGCCAGCTTCTTCTTCGCCTTGCCCGTCGGGCACTTGGCTCGTGCCGGGCCCTTCCCGCTCGGCGGGCGTGCCCCGCCGACGTCGGGCCGCTCGCAGGACTCGTCGAGCGGGGGCGTGACGGTGGTGCTGGTCTTACCGCGATCGACTCGGATCACGTCGATCCCCCGTGCGAAGTCGAGCGAGTACACAACCGAGCGGCTCGGGTCGGTGATCGGGTAGACGGCTCCCCAGGTCACGTTCTTCTGGGGAATCCAGAACCCGACCTGGCGGATCTTCTCCGGCTTGGTCACGTCAAGGAAGCGCGTGCCCTGCTCGTACCAGCCCTGTGCAAGCAGGCCGCCGGCCTCGTCGAAGTAGTGAGCCGAGCAGAGCGCGGTGCGCGTGGGATCGATCTCCACCTCCCACGAGTCGAGGTTGCGGATCACGTTGTCGGCCCCGACCCGCCATGTCTGGAGCGAGCCTGCGCCGGCGCACGTCGGCCGCTGGTAGTCCTCCTCGGTCACCACCAGCGTGTCGGAGTCGGCGCCCAGCGGCCTGCCCGCGGGTGGCGCCGCCAGCGAGGAGTTCGGCAGGCGATGGGAGTTGTGGTGGATCAGGTCGTTCAGCGTGGAGCCGTCCGCTCCGAAGTCCTGGGCGTAGTCGCTCTGGCCCTTAGTGTCGGTGCGGGCGACCAGCAGCGGAGCGAGCGGTGCGGTCACGTTGAAGATCGCGGTACCGCCGGCGCCCGTGATCAGCGCGCGCCCGGCGCGGTCGAACTGCACGTCATGCGTGGCCAGCCCGCCGCTCGCCTCGGGCACCGGCCGGTTGCGCGGGGTGGCGTACTTGGGCGCGGCCGGGTTGGTCAGGTCCACGATGTCGATCCCCAGGCGGGTGCCCGCGAGGTAGGCGTACCTGCAGTCCTGGACGCAGCTGGCCGTGTGGCCCGTGCCGTACGACGGCGGCCCGAAGCCGGGGTCGATGCCCAGGTCGGCGATGCCGGTTTCCATCACGCCCTTGATCGACGGGCTGGCGGGATTGCTCACGTCCACCACGTAGAGCACGCCCTTGCCCTCGGAGGGGTCGTTGGAGATGAGCACGAAGTTGCCTCCCACGCTCATGTCCACGTCCTCGTTCTCGAAGTGGGGGAGCGGGAGGAAGCCGATCCGCTGCGGGTTGGCGGGGTTCGCCACCTCGTACACCGCGAGGCCCTTCAGCGTGGAGACGAACATCTTGGTGCCCTTGAAGCGCGCGGAGACCACCTGCGGCTCGGCGATCGACTTGAGCCACTTCACGTTGTCGGACTTGCGCGCGGGCGGCTGCTGAGCCAGGGCCGATGGGGCGAGGAGAAGCGCAGCCAACAGGCTGAGCGCGACGGCTCGGGCCAGCCCCCTCATGCGTCCAACATGGCACCGGTGGGGGTGGGTGTCAAAGGACAACCGTCCCGTGAAGATGCGAACATACGTTCGTGTCCTACGTCGAGCTGCACTGCCACACCGCCTACTCGTTCCTCGACGGGGCCTCGCATCCGCAGGAGATCGCCGGTGAGGCGGCGGAGCAGGGACACGCTGCGCTTGCGATCACCGATCACGACGGGCTGCACGGCTCGATGGAGGCCGCGCAGGCGCTGAAGCCGCTGGGGGTCAGGGCGATCACCGGCGCGGAGGTGTCGATGGAGGACGGCTCGCACCTCACGCTGCTGTGCAAGACGAAGGCGGGCTACACGAACCTCTGCCGGCTGCTCACCGCGGCGCACGCGGGAACGCGGCCGCGCGAGGGCGCGGATCCGCTGCCGCCGGTCACCACCTACGAGGCGCTTTCCGAGAACGCTCGCGGCTTGGTTTGCCT
Organism: uncultured Thermoleophilaceae bacterium; assembly: GCA_963808105.1. Lineage (GTDB taxonomy): Bacteria > Actinomycetota > Thermoleophilia > Solirubrobacterales > Thermoleophilaceae > JAAYBF01. The sequence continues at coordinate 159,998 of CAWEEH010000003.1, forward strand.
CTCCGGTTGCGCCCGAAACGGTGCTGTGGCACGGGCTATTGAGGGAGGTCACCATGCGGACGCGGCGAGGGCCGCGCGGCGCCTGCAGGCCATCTTCAGGACCGACCTGCGGATTGAGCTCCAGCGCCCCTTCGCCCGCAACGACCGCCGCCGCAACCGCCTCCTGGCCGAGTTGGCCGAGCGGATCGGGGCACCGACGGTGGCCACCGGCAACGTGCACTCCCACAGCCGCGGGCGCACCCGGCTCCAGGACGCGCTGGTGGCCGTGCGGATGGGCCGCACCCTGGACGAGTGCGAGCCCCAGCGCCGCGGCAACTCCTCGCACGCCCTCGCCCCGCCGGAGGCGATGGCCGCACGCTTCGCCGAGCACCCGGAGGCGGTGGAGGAATCGGGGCGGCTGGCCGAGCGGCTGGCCTTCGACATCACCAGCGACCTCGGCTACACCTATCCCGGCTCGGAGGACCCCGAGGCCGATCGCAAGCTGGCCGAGGCGTGCGGGCACCGCCTGAGCGAACGCTACCCCCGCGGCGCCGCGCGCGAGCGGGCGCGCGCCCGTCTCGACGAGGAGCTGCGTGTGATCCGCCACCTCGACCTGTCGGGCTTCTTCCTGCTGCACCGCGACATGCTCGAGCTGGCGCGCGAGGTGGCCGCGGAGGTGCGCGGCGCCGACGAGGTGCGCGCCATCCTGCCGCCGGGCCGCGGCCGGGGCTCCAGCGTGGCGTCGATCGTCTGTTACCTCACCGGCCTCTCGCACATCGACCCGCTGGCCAACGAGCTGCACCTCGGTCGCTTCCTCAACGAGGACCTCACGGCCCTGCCGGACATCGACCTCGACTTCCCGCGCGACATCCGCGAGGTGCTGATCCCGCGCGTGCACGAGCGCTACGGCCACGAGCGCTCGGCGCTGGTCGCGGCGTTCGCCACCTACCAGGTGCGCTCGGCGGTGCGCGACTTCGCCAAGGCGCTGGGGCTTCCGCCGGGGGACATCGAGCGGCTGGCGCGCACGGTCGACCCATGGAAGCCGGGCAACGACGTGGCCGGCGACGTGCCCGAGCGCTCGCCGCGCTGGCGCGCGCTCGTCCAGCTCTGCCGCATGGCCGCCGGCCTGCCCCGCCACCAGTCCCAGCACCCGGGCGGGATGGTCATCTCCACCAAGCCGCTCATCGACCTGTGCCCGATCCAGCCGGCGGCGATGGAGGGTCGCCAGATGGTGCAGTGGGACAAGGACTCCTGCGCCGACGCCGGCTTCCTCAAGCTCGACCTCCTGGGGCTGGGGATGCTGTCCGCGGTCGAGCGCTGCGTGGTGGAGATCGAGCGCACGCGCAACGAGCGGATCGACCTGTCGCGGATCGACTTCGACGACGCTCCGACCTACGAGGCGATCCAGGCGGCGGAGACCACGGGCGTGTTCCAGATCGAGAGCCGCGCCCAGATGTCGATGCTGCCGCGCACCCTTCCCGAGAACCTGGACGACCTCACCGTGCAGGTGGCGCTGGTGCGCCCGGGGCCGATCCAGGGCGGCGCCGTGCACCCCTACATCGCACACAAGAAGGCGCTGCGCGAGGACCCGTCCTTCCAGGTGCCCTACGAGCACCCGTCGCTCGAGCCCGTATTGGCGGACACCCTGGGGGTGATCGTCTTCCAGGACCAGGTGATCGAGGTGGCGATGGCCTTCGCGGGCTTCACCGCCGGCGACGCCGAGGGGCTGCGCCGCGCGATGAGCCGCAAGCGCTCGGAGGCGGCGATGCGCGCATACGAGCGCCAGTTCGTGGAGGGGGCGGTGGAGCGCGGGGTGGACGCGGCGACCGCTCAGCGCGTCTACGACCAGATCGTGGGCTTCGCGGGCTTCGGCTTCCCCAAGTCCCACTCGGCGGCCTTCGGACTGCTGGCCTACCAGTCCACCTGGCTGCGGGTGCACTACGGGCCGGAGTTCCTGTGCGCCCTGATGAATGAGCAGCCGATGGGGTTCTACCCGTCGGATGCTCTCGTGCACGAAGCGCAGCGGAGGGGCATTGAGGTGCTGCCGCCTTGCGTGGTGGAGAGCGCCGTCGAGTGCCACGTCGCTGATCTCAAGGTCCGGATGGGGCTGGGACATGTGAACGGCGTCAATGAGGGGGAGGTCCGGTCGCTCGTGGAAGAGCGCTCTCGCCGTCGCTGGCGCTCGATCGAGGACCTCGCCTCGCGCTCGGGATGCTCGGTCGACACGCTCGGCAAGCTGGCGTGGGCCGGGGCGTGCGACTCGCTGGTCGACGGGCCCGAGGAGGCGCGGCGGCGCCAGGCTCTGTGGCTGCTCGGCGTGGCCGCTCCGGGGGTTCCGGTCGGGGTGGGGGAGAAGGTCGGCACCCAGCTCGCCCTGCCGCTGGATCTCCACGACGCGCCGGAGCTGCGCGAGCTCGGGGTCTGGGACCGGCTGCTGGCCGACTACGGCTCGACCGGCGTCACCCTGCGCGAGCACCCGATGGAGCTGATGCGCCCCGACCTGCCGGGGCACGCCGTCACCAGCGCCCAGCTCGCCGAGATCCGGGACGGCTCGGCGGTCACGATCGCCGGGCTGGTGATCGCCCGCCAGCGCCCGGCCACCGCCAAGGGCGTCACGTTCATGCTGCTCGAGGACGAGCACGGCACGCTCAACCTGATCGTGCCCCCGCCCGTCCACGAGCGCTGCCGCCTGGCCGTGCGCGGCGAGGCCCTGGTGATCGCCGACGGCAGGCTCGAGCGCCGCGAGGGAATCGTGAACGTGCTGGTGCACGACGTGCGCCGCCTGGAGCGCGGCGACCTGCCGAAGGCGGAGGTGCGCCACATCGAGCCTAGCCGCACCTGGAGCAGCGAGGCGGGGGAGGACGTCGGAGACCTGGCGGCGGCGATGCCGGCTGCGAACAGCTTCGGGCGCGGCCATCGCTGAGCCGCATGTACGGTGTGCGGTACCGGAGGGTCGACATACCCACGCTGATGCATCCGACCGTGGCCCGCCTGAGGGGCTTCAACGCGGGCGGTGAGATGCCCGAGCCGGCCTAGGTCGCTGCGAACTTCGCGATCTTCGGCTCGAGCCACTCCGTCATCCAGCACGCGAGCCCAAGGCTCGAGAGATCGATCGTCAGCCGAAGCGCGAACGGATCGGAATCGAGGGTCGAGAGCAGGAACATGCCTGCCCCGACGCAGACGACGATGAGGATGAGCTCCAGCCCGGAGCGCTCAGGCGGATCCGCGATCCCGAGCCTTTCTGCCACAGCCATTCCCGCGTAAAGCAGGGCAATGAACGCGACCACCCCCGCGAGCAGCCCCCACCAACCGTCAAGCGCAAACAGGTTGATCCCGACGACGAGGGGTGCCCACCGCAGCCACCGGTGCAGAGCCCTCCTCCAAAGTGGTCCGTCGCTCGGCCGCACGAGCCAATGATCGCGCCACGCGGTGCCAAACGCCACTGTCGCAGTCACGCGCCACACAAACGCTCCTGCGGGCCGTGACGGCTGGTGAGACCTCGAAAGAGCGTGCCTCGAGGAGCGAAGCCGACGAGTCGAGCCGAAGGCGAGCAGCTCTGGAGAGGTCTCACCACCGGCACGAGCCCGCCCATACGGTCACGGGCCCTGCCCGAGCGGGAGCTGCGTTAGGTCTTCCACCGCATGGGTGGGAGATTCACCACAGCTCGCTACGAACTCGGCTGGTTGCGGTCCAGCCACTCCCCGAGCTGCTTGCCCATCTCCGAAACGGATGAGCCGGCGGACTTGATCGCGTCGCCGATCTTCTCGCCGTAGTGGTCGGCCGCCGTGGCGGCCTCCTCGCGCGCGCCCGGCTCGTCGCCGCGGCGCAGGTACTCGCCGCGCACCATGGCGTCGTACTCGCCCGCCTGCACCCAGTCGAGCAGCAGCCGCACGCGGCGCACCGGCATCGGATGGGTCATCTGGAGGTCCTGCATCATCTTGGTGAGCCGCTCCAGCCCCGAGCCCTTCTCGTCGTAGTCCATGCCCTGGGCGATGAACGCGTCGAGGTTGAGGTCGTCGGCCGCCTCGCCCGCGGTGATCGTCATCAACGCGCGCGACACCGCCTGCGGGTCGCGCGTGACCAGCGCGGCCGCGCGATCGCACGACAGCTCGGCCGCGCGCGCCCACTCCAGCAGCGCCATCGTGATCGCCATCAGCGGCAGGCCGGCCAGGATCGGCAGCCGCACGCTGCCGCCGAGACGGATCAGGATCACCAGCGCGGTGCGGTAGAGCACGTGGTCGGAGTGCACGTGCGCGGCCTCGTGCGCAAGCACCACGCGACGGCCCTCGTCGTCGAGCAGGCGGATCAGCTCCGAGTTCATGACAACCACGGGCTTACCGCTCCCGAACGTGAACGCGTTCGCCACGGGGTATTGGGTGAGGTAGAGGTCGGGCACCTCGTCGATGTCGAGGCAGTTGAACACCTCGCGGTGCAGCACCCACACGCCCGGCAGCTGCTCCTGGCCGAGCCGCACCGACGACCCCAGCGACGCGGCGCGCATCGCCCGCTCGTAGCCGAGCGACACCAGCCGCCGCACCACCTCGTCGAGATAGGGCACCCGCGAGAGCGCGGCGCTGGCGGCCCGATCCGCTGGGTGCTGGTAGGCACGCGGCGAGATCCGGTCGAGCTTCCAGGCCTCGGCGGGAAGGGTCACGTCTCCAGCGTAGTGTTGAACCCATGCTCACGCCCGCCGAGACCGCGCGCCGAGCCATCGAGATAGTGGACTCCAGCGCGTCGGCTGACGAGGCGATGGCGGGGCTGGGACCCCACCTGCACCCGGAAATCGAGTGGGTCAACCCGGTGGATGCGATCGAGGGCGGCACCCGCCATGGGCTGACCGGCATGCGGCTCATGTTCGAGAACTACTTCGCCGGATTCGGTGAGTCGTCGACCACAGAGGTCGAGGAGCTCGAGGGGCGCGGCGATCGCGCCCTGTTGGTCAGCCGGCCCCAGATGCGCGGGGAGTCCAGCGGCGCCGCCGTCGCCGGGCCCCAGGTGGGCCTCATCTTCACGCTCGCGGACGGGCTGATCACGAGGATCGAATGGCACTTCGACATCGACGAGGCGCGCGCCCGCTTCGAGCAGGGGAGCTAGCCGCCGTGCCCGGCCGAATCCTCGTAGGCACCTCCAGCTGGGCCGACCCCGGTTTCATCAAGGACTGGTATCCGCCGAAGATGCCCGCGGGCGAGCGCCTGCCGTGGTATTCGCAGCGATTCGAGGCGGTCGAGCTGAACTCGAGCTTCTACGCGGTGCCGGAGCTCCCCACGGTGCGGCGCTGGTGTGAGGTCACGCCGGAGAACTTCGTGATGGACGTGAAGCTGCACCGGCTGCTGTCGCGCCATTCCGCGGGGATCGACTCCCTCCCGCCGGATCTGCGCGAGATGGCCCGGGCCACGCCGAGGGGAAGGGTGGAGCTGACCCCCGAGCTCGAGGAGGCGGTCGCCAAGGAGGCGCTTGCGGCCATCGAGCCGCTGGTCAAGGCGGGCAAGATGGGCGCCCTGCTGCTGCAGCTCACGCCCGCGTTCTCGCCGAAGAGGAACGAGCTCGCCGAGCTCGAGCCGCTGATCGAGCTGGTGAGACCGCACCGGCTGGCGATCGAGTTGCGCAACCGGCGCTGGGTGGACGAGGAGCGCGCGCCCGAGACGCTCGGCTGGTTCGACGAGCAGGGCGTGTCATTCGTGTGCGTCGACGCGCCCCCGGGCGACGCCACGCCGATCATGCCCGCGGTCGACGCGGTCACCCGCGACGACCTCGCGTACGTGCGCATCCACGGCCGCAACACCGACGGCTATCTCCACGGCAAGTCCGTGGCCGAGCGGTTCGGGTGGATCTACGGCGACGAGGAGCTCGAGGAGATCGCGACCCGCGCCCACCGGTTGGCCGAGGAGGCCGGCGAGGTGCACGTGTTCTTCAACAACAACCGCGACGACGACGCGCCCACCGCCGCACGCCGGTTCAGGGCGCTGCTGGGCCAGGATCCGGGGCCCCCGCCCGAGGACGCTCAGCTCAGGCTGGCCTAGAGCTCGCCGCGCGCTCCAGCCGCTCGTGGCGGTCCTCGCCCAGCGCCGATCGGCGCGTGTCACCCACTCGCGCCAGGCTGTAGCGCTTGACCTGAGGTCCCCCAACGGAAGCGGTGCGCGGCACGAGCACGTAGCGGCTGAACGGCTGCGGTCGGTTCATGACCGGATATTCCCCTGGAGGGGTGCGGGTTACCTCCGACCGCTGGCCAAGATTGGGCTCGGGGGCCTCGACGGGATGTCCAGGCGCTCAGGCGCTGCGCTGCAGCTCGAACCAGACGCGCTGTGTGCCCGCATCCTCCTCGACGACTCCCCAGGAGTCGCTGATGCGATCGACCAGGAACAGTCCCCAGCCGTCCTTGGAGGATGGATCGTCCTCGCGCAGCACGGGTTCGAACGGGGCGCCCGGATTCGCGATCTCGACGCGCACACGCTCGGCGCCCACCATCACCGCCAACTCGACCGTGCCCGCGTCGGCGTGGCGCACGGAGTTCGTGACCAGCTCCGTGACGAGGAGGCGCACGCTCTCGAGCAGCGGCGGATCGAGGTCGGCGCGCAGCCGTGAGATCTCGCGGCGAGCCTTGCCGGCGGCCTGCGCGCCGCCGCCGATGGTCAGGCGAAAGCCGTCGCGGCCACCGGACGCGCGTTGAAGCGGACTCATGACGGTAGCCGTCTCCATTCGAAGGGTCTATTACCCATTTTTGGCTGCTTTCCCACTATTTTCGGCGGCCTGGAGCACCACGACCGCGATGTCGTCGCGGGTTTCGCCCTCCTGCATCTCCACCGCCGCGTTCTCGATTGCGGCCGCGATGGAGTCCGCATCCATCCCCGCGCAGGAGGACAGAATCGTCTGGAGCCGGTCCTCGCCCATCATCCCGGAGGCATCACGAGCCTCGGTCACGCCGTCGGTGTAGAAGACGAGGGAGTCGCCCTCGTCGAGGTGAGCGGCGGCGTCGGCGAGGTCGGGATCGGGCACCACCCCGACCAGTGTTCCCTCGATGCCCACCGGCTCCACCTTCCCGTCCTTTCGCAGCAGTAGCGGCAGGGGATGCCCGGCGCTTGCCACGTTCACACGCATGCCGCCGTTCTCCGGGGCGAGGGACGCGTAGGCGACCGTGGCGAAGCGGAGATCGTTGCGCTGCTGGAGCAGCGCGTCGTTGAGCGTCCTCAGGCCCTCACTGGGCACGGGCTCGCTCATGGCCGCAGCGCGCAGTGTGTAGCGGGCGAGGGCGGTCACCGCGGCGGCGTCCGGGCCCTTCCCGCAAACGTCGCCGACCACCACCGACCAGTTGCCCTCGGCCGCCTGGAACAGGTCGTAGAAGTCGCCGCCGACCTCATTTCCGGCGCCGCTTGCGCGAAAGCGCGCGGCCGTGAGCAGGCCCGGGATCTCCGGCAGCTTGGCGGGCAGGAGGCTCTCCTGAAGCGTCTTGGCGATGTAGCTGCGCTCGGCGTAGATCAGCGCGGTGTCGAGCCAACCGCCGATCCGGCGCCCGAGTTCCTCCAGCAGCACCACGTCCTCGTCGTCGTAGCGCCGGCCGCCGCCGAAGCGCGCGAGCGTGATGGCGCCCAGGGTCACTCCGCGACTGGCGATCGGCGCGAGGACCACCGAGTGGGTGCCCGCCTCCTCGATCAGCTTGCGGTGGGTCTCGTCGCGCGCGCCGCGATCGAGGTGCTCGGGAAGTACCTCGGGATAGAGCTCGGACACGCCGGTGCGGATCACGTTGGGAACGCCGACCGGCGCCTGGGAGTCGGGCGGGTAGCGCTCTGTGATCGCGAGGAGCGCCTGGCCGCGGTCGGGATCGGTCGCGGCCCAGGCGACCATCGGCTGTGCGCCCTCGGCGTCGACCACGTGCACGCTGCACCAGTCGGCCAGCCATGGCGAGGTGGCAAGCGACGCGATTCGCTGGAGGATGGCCTCGGTGTCCAGCGAGGAGGCGAGCAGACGCCCCGCCTCGGCGAGCAGCCGCTGCGCCTGCTCCGTGCGCTTGAGCTCGGTCACGTCCTCGATCACGTTGATGGCCATCGCCACCTTGCCGTTCTCGCCGCGAACCGGGGTCGACTTCACCCGGCTCCACCTCTCGCCACCGTCCCCCGGGTCGCGGAAGCGGATCACGTCCTCAGCGCTGCGGCCCTCCTGGAGCGCGATCCGGCCGGGCAGGCGCTCGGTCGGGAACGGGTCGCCCGCCTCGTCCAGTGGCTCGAACCGTCGTGCGAGCTCGGCCACAGGCGCCGCAAGCAACTCCTCCACGGTGTCGAAGCCGAGCGTCTCGACCGCCGAGTCGTTCGCGAACAGCAGCGTGCCGTCCGGCGCCTGCGCCGTGACGGCGTCGGCCACGCCGCTGAGGATGGCGGCCAACTGCTCGCGCGACTGGTCGGCGTCGAGCCGCGCGATGCGCTCGAGCTCGAGCAGCCGCTCGCGCTCCTCCTCGTATGCCTTGCGGGCGGTGATGTCCCGCATGAAGCCCGTGAACATCGGCGGGTCGGCCTCGCCGATGCGGGTGATGGTGAGCTCGATCGGGAACTCCGAGCCGTCGCGCTTCATTGCGCGCAGCTCCACGCGCTTCCCGAGCAGCGAGCCCTCACCGGTGTCCACGCAGCGCTTCAGGGCCTTGCGGTGGGCCTCGCGCAGGTCGGGTGGCACGATCAGGTCAGCCATCTCGTGACCGACCGCCTCCTCGCTGGAGTAGCCCAGCGTCTCCATCGCGGCGGGGTTGAACTCCACCACGTGCCCGCGGTAGTCGATCGTCACGACCATGTCGAGCGTGGCCTCGAGCATTGCCGCCTTGCGCGCCTCGGAATCACGCAGGGCGTTGGCCGAGCGCGACGCCTCGAGGAACTCCGCGATCTGGCCACCGACCGCGACCAGCAGGCCGAGCACGTCCCCCTCCTCCTGCCGCGCTTCCTGGGAGAACAGCTCGATTACCCCGACGATGCCGCCGGAGGTGCGCAGGGGGAAGGCGACTGCGGAGCGCAGTCCGATCTCGCCCGCGGGCTCGGCCCGGGGCAGCTCCCGGTCGAATGAGACCTCCTCGAACCAGGACGCCTCGCCCGCGGCCAGCACGAGCCCGGGCACGCCCATGCCCTCCCTTAGCTCGAGATCTCGCGTGACATCCTCGAACTTCCCGGCGTCCACGCCCTCCATCCGCCAGGTCCTCACGCACCGCAGCGTGCGGTCGTGGCGGACCTCCCAGAGACCGCCAACCACGAAACCGAGCGGCTCCCCGATCTCGCGCAGCAGCTGGGGCGCGGCGTCCACGAGCTCCGAGTGCTGCTGAAGGGTGGAGGCGACGGCGTACTGGACCTCCGCGCGGTACTGCGCCATCTCGGCGCGCTTTCGGAATCCCGCGATGTAGATCGCGAGTAGGCCGGCGAACAGCTCGCCGGCCAGGAGCCCGACATGTACCCGCTCTCCGAAGATCCCGTCCGGGGCCCCGAGCACGACAGCGGCCACCAGGACGATGGCCGTCATCCACCCCGTCTCGCGCACGGACCCGCTCAGCCCGGCGGTGAGCAGTGGCGCCAACCCGAGGAAGCCGATCCCCGCCGCGCCGTCGGTGGTGAGGTCGGCGACGACCACCACCAGCGTCAGGCCGATCGACGCCAGGAAGGCCGCACTCGGCCCGCCAGCCCGCAACGCCATCACGCTCCGGCTGTCGTCCTCGCGGGCCAATCCGCCTGCAAGGATGGCGCATCGCCGAAACCCCGGACAAGGATCCGCCAGGCATCCTGCGCGTGCGAGCGCCGAATCCGTCGCCGCTCACGCTCGACGGCACCAACACCTACGTCGCCGAAGGCTGGGTCGTGGACCCGGGTCCGGCGGACGAGGGGCATCTCGAGGCGATCCTCGAGGCGGCCGGTGGCGATATCGCCGGCATCGCGCTCACCCACTCCCATGCCGATCACAGTGAGGGCGCTGGAGAGCTGGGCCGGCGGGCGGGGGTCGAGGTGGTCATGCCCGTCGATGGCGAGTCGGTGGGCCCCTTCCGCGCGCTGGGGACTCCCGGGCACTCTGCCGACAGCGTCTCCCTGGTGATGGGCACGACCTGCTTCACCGGTGACACGGTGCTCGGGCAGGGCAGCGTCTTCATCGCCCCGGGCGAGGGCTCCCTGGCCGCCTACCTCGACTCGCTCCGCGCGCTGCGCGAACTGGAGCTGGAGGTGCTGTGCCCCGGCCACGGCCCGTATGTGTGGGACCCCCGGGCGAAGCTGGACGAGTACATCTCCCACCGGCTGGAGCGGGAGCGGTTGCTGCTCGAGGCGCTCGAGGCGGGAGCGCGCACCGAGGACGAGCTGCTGGACCACGCGTGGTCCGACGCGCCGGCGCATCTGCGCGGCGCGGCGGCGCTCACCCTGCGGGCCCATATGGAGAAGCTGGAGGCGGAGGGCCGGGTACCCTCCTCGCAGTGATAAGCACCAACCAATTCAAGAACGGGACCCACATCGAGGTCGACGGCATCGTCTTCAAGATCGTCGAGTTCCAACACGTCAAGCCCGGCAAGGGCGGCGCTTTCGTGCGCTCCAAGCTCAAGCGGCTGAGCGACGGCGCGTCGATGGAGAAGACCTTCCGCGCGGGCGAGAAGTTCCGGCCCATTCGCACCGAGACGCGCAAGATGCAGTACCTCTACTCCGACGGCACCGACGCCCATTTCATGGACCTCGGCAACTACGAGCAGCTCACGATCCCCGAGGACACGGTGGCCGAGCAGCTCAAGTGGATCACCGACAACGAGGAGGTCGAGGTCCTCTACGTGGACGAGAAGCCCGCGGAGCTGCAGGTGCCGAGCGCGGTGGAGATGGCCGTCGCCGAGACCGAGCCCGGCCTGCGCGGCGACACGGCCTCCGGTGGCGGGGACAAGCCGGCCACGCTGGAGTCGGGCGTGAACGTGCGCGTGCCGCTGTTCGTGAACGTGGGCGACCGCGTGCGCGTGGACACCCGATCGGGCGAGTACGTCTCGCGCGCGTAATGCGACGTACCGACCAGCGCCGGGCGGCGGTGGTCGCCCTCTACCAGGCAGACGCGACGGCACGCAGCGCCCCAGAGCTGCTCGATTCCGGGGCCTCGGACTTCACGCGCGAGCTCGTCCACGGGGTGGAGGCGCAGCGCGAGCAGCTGGACGCCCTGATCGAGCGCCACGCCGAGGGCTGGACCCTCGATCGGATCGCGCCGCTCGAGCGCGGAATCCTGCGGGTGGCGATGTACGAGCTGCTGAGTCGCGAGGACGTGCCCGCCGAGGTGGCGATCGACGAGGCGATCGAGGCCGCCAAGGAGCTGTGCGGCACCGACGCACCAGGCTTCGTGAACGGGATACTTGGAGCAGTCCACAGGGAAGAGGTGGCAGCCAAGTGAGCGACGAGCTCGACAAGGCCATTCGCGAGCTGGAGGAGTCGGCGGCGCAACTGCGCGCGGGAGAGATGGACGCCGTGCAGGCCGCCGAGCTGGTGGAGCGCTGCGCGGACCTGGCCGCCCGCGTGGGCGCCGAGCTCGACCGCGCGGGGCGCGACGCCGAGCGCGACGCGCCCGCGGAGGGTCAGGAACAGCTTTTGTAGGCTGGCGCAAATGTCCAAGGCGGGACAGGTCTTCACCAACCCCGTGACCGGCGAGCGCGCGGTCGTCCGGGTGGGCAACGAGGACGGCGGCGACCCCGAGCACATGGTCGCGGACCTCTATGTGGAACCAGGCGGCGCGGTGGCCGGGGAGCACCTGCACGACACCCTGTTCGAGCGCTTCGAGGTCGTCGCCGGGAAGGTCGGGATGCGCGTGGGCCGGGAGGAGCGGATCGCCGGCCCGGGCGACGCCGCCGAGGTGCCGCCCGGCACGCCGCACGACTGGTGGAACGCCGGCGACGAGACCGCCCACGTGGAGGTCGAGGTCCGGGGCGCGACCACGTCCCGTTTCGAGGAGATGCTGATCACCGTGTTCGGCCTGGCACACGAGGGCAAAACGAACTCCGACGGCCGGCCCCACATCCTGCAGCTGGCGGTGATCGCCCGGGACTACCGTGACACCATCACCTTCACCACGCCGCCTGCGTTCGTCCAGGCAGCCCTGTTCGGCCCGCTGGCGGCGATCGGACGCGCGCGCGGCCTGCGCTCGAGCTACCCGCACCACCGTGCTCTCGTCGTCACAGAGGAGACACCGGCCGCGGGATAGCCTGTGGCCTTGTGACCAGCGCAGAGGACACCGCGCTCTACCCGGTCGAGCTGCAGCAGCGCATGGACGCCTACCTCGAAGGGGTGCGTTTCAGCGCCGAGCCGGGGGTGGAGCGCCTGGAGGAGGCGATGCGCTACTCGCTGCTCGCGGGCGGCAAGCGCATCCGGCCAGTGCTGGCGCTGGCCACCGCGGAGGCGCTCGGGCGCGATCCGGCGGAGGTGCTGCCATTCGCCGCGGCGATCGAGATGATCCACACCTACTCGCTCATCCACGACGACCTGCCGGCGATGGACGACGACGCGCTGCGCCGCGGCAAGCCCACCTGCCACGTGGCCTACGGCGAGGACGTCGCGATTCTGGCGGGCGACGGCCTGTTCGCGGAGGCGCTGCACCTGGCGACGACCGAGCAGGAGGGAGAGCCGGCCAGCGTGCTCGCCGCCGTGCGCGAGCTCACCGGCGCTGCGGGCGTGGGGGGCATGGTCGGCGGCCAGTTCCTCGACGTGACAGCCGACGGCGATCTGGACGCCGCGCGCCTGCGACGGCTGCACGAGTTGAAGACGGGCCGGCTGATCGGCGCCTCGGTGATCTGCGTCTGCCACCTGAGCGCGGCGAGCGGACCTGCCACACTTCCGCTCGGTCGCTTTGCATCCGAACTCGGCGTGTTGTTCCAGATCGTCGACGACATCCTCGACGTGACCGGGGACGACGCGGAGCTCGGCAAGCCGAGCGGCTCGGACGAACGGCATGGAAAGCGAACGTACGTGAGCGTCTTTGGCCTGGATCGGGCCCGCGAGTTGGCCCGCGAGTCGCACGCGGAGGCCCGCGCCGCACTTGACGAGGCGACTGGTCCGACCACCACGCTGGCACGAATAGCCGACTACATCCTCACGCGACAGACATGACCAGACTGCTCGACAAGATCGACGGACCGGAAGACCTCAAGGGGCTCGACGACGAGCAGCTCGGAAAGGTCGCCCAGGAGGTCCGCGAGGAGATCATCGACACGATCGGCGAGATCGGCGGCCACTTCGGCGCGAACCTCGGCGCGTGCGAGATCGCGGTCGCCATTCACTCCCTGATCGAGTCGCCGAAGGACAAGGTGCTCTGGGACGTCGGCCACCAGGCCTACCCCCACAAGGTGCTCACCGGCCGCCGCGACCAGCTGGGCACGATCCGCAAGTACAACGGCCTCGCGCCCTTCTGCTCGGTGTTCGAGTCCGAGCACGACATCATGGGCGCCGGCCACGCCTCCACCTCGGTCTCCTACGCAGTGGGCCTGAAGGAGGCGATGCGCCAGGGCCACGGCGAGGACGGCAAGGTCGTTGCGGTGATCGGCGACGGTGCCCTCACGGGCGGCGTGGCATTCGAGGCGCTGCACAACGCCGGCGGGATGGACCTGCCGATCGTGATCGTGCTGAACGACAACGGCATGTCGATCGCCCCGAACGTGGGCGCTCTCTCCCGCTACTTCAACCGCATCCGCATGAACCCGCGCCTGCACAAGGCGCGCGAGGACGTGGAGACCACGCTCACGAAGCTGCCCGTGGGCATCGGCGAGCGAATCGAGCGCCTGGGGCCGATCGTGAAGGAGTCGCTGAAGGCCTACTGGGCGCCCGGCCTGTTCTTCGAGGAGCTCAACCTGGCCTACATCGGAGTGATCGATGGCCACGACGTCGGCGCGCTGCGCGAGGCCATCGGCGAGGCGCTCGAGGCGAACCGGCCGGTGGTGGTGCACTGCCGCACGGTGAAGGGCAAGGGCTTCGCGCCCGCGGAGGACGGCGGGCTCGAGGGGATGGAGAAGTGGCACGCGGCCAAGCCCGCGTCGATCGTGAACGGCGAGGCGGCCGCCAAGCCCAAGCCCTCCAAGGACGCGAACCCCGCTCCAGCGCAGTACACGAAGGTTTTCGGCGACGCGCTGGTCGCCGAGTGCGAGCGCGACGAGCGCGTGATCGGCATCACCGCGGCCATGAACACGGGCACCGGCCTGGACATCCTTCAGAAGGCGATGCCCGACCGCTACTACGACGTGGGCATCGCCGAGCAGCACGCGGTGCTGTTCGCGGCCGGCCTGGCGCTGCAGGGCGCGAAGCCCGTGGCCGCCATCTACTCGACCTTCCTACAGCGCGGCTTCGACCAGATCGTGCACGACGTGTGCCTACAGAACCTGGACGTGGTGTTCGCGATGGACCGCGCGGGCCTCGTCGGCGACGACGGGCCGACCCACCACGGCGTCTTCGACATCTCCTACCAGCGCTGCCTGCCCAACATGACGCTGATGGCGCCACGCGACGAGGCGCAGCTCGTGCACATGCTGCGCACGGCGCTGGAACACTTCGGGCCCGTGGGTCTGCGCTACCCGCGCGGGGCCGGTGAGGGCGTCGACCTGCCGGCCGCGCCGCAGGCGATCGAGGTCGGCCGTGGAGAGCTGCTGCGTGAGGGTGAGCGCGTCGCGTTCCTGGGCTACGGCTACGGCGTGCCCGTGGCGCTCGGAGCCGCCGAGCTGCTCGCGGCGGAGCACGGCATCGAGCCCACCGTGGCCGACGCCCGCTTCGCCAAGCCACTGGACGCCGAGCTGATCGCCTCGCTGGTGGAGGAGCACGACGTGCTCGTCACCGTGGAGGAGAACGTGCTGGCCGGTGGCTTCGGCTCAGCCGTGGTCGAGCACCTGGCCGACGGCGACCTGTTCGGCGAGGCGCGTGTGCTGCGCATCGGCCTGCCCGACCGCTACGTGACCCACGGCAAGCCCGCGCTGCTGCGCGAGGAGGTCGGGCTAACGCCCGAGGCCGTGGCCGAGAAGGTGGCCGCGGCGGTGCTCGAGCCGCGCGGCGCGCTGGCCTGAGCACGTCTTAACGATCGGTAGAGCATTAAGGGGGCTGGGACCCCTGAGTGCTCCACTGGGGCCTTATCGGGGTCCCAACCCCGTTAATGCCCCACTCGATTCAGTGGCCCACCGAGACGTATGTCTCACCGGGTACGTCTGTTCCGATCCATAGCCGACAGGCATCTGACATTGTGAATCAGCACCTCGGGCGATGCCCGGTCTGCCTCCATGCGGCTAGGCCCGCTCGGACCCCAGCGTCTGGGTGTTCAGGCCGGAGCCGCCGTCGATCCCGATCGTCTGGCCGGTCACGGAGCGGGCCCCCTCCGAGCCGAGGAAGGCCACGAGGTCGGCCACCTCGGACGGCTCGGCCAGTCGCCCCGAGGGCACCATGGCGCGGGCCCGTTCGAGCACCCCGGTGGGCATCGCCAGCACCTTCTCGGTGGCCACCAGACCCGGGAGCACCGCGTTGGCGGTGATTCCCCGGGTGACGTTCTCGGCGGCCAGGGTCTTCACCATCCCGATCAGGCCCGCCTTCGACGCGGAGTAGGCGACCTGCCCTGGCAGGCCATCGGTGGCGGCGCCGCTCGAGATCACGACGATCCGGCCGTGGTTGCGCTCCCGCATGCCCGAGAGGCACGTGCGCACCACCCGGTAGGCACCGGTCAGGTTGACGTCGATGTCCCGCTGCCATTGCTCGTCTGTCATCCGGTGCGCGGGCGCGATCGTGTCGGTGATGGCCGCGTTGGATATGCACACGTCGACCCGGCCGAAGTCGGGCATGGGGTCGCCGGCGAGGTCGAGGGTGACGTCGCAGCCGGGGTCGCGGTCGAGCGTGACCACCTCGAGACCGTCCGCCCGCAGGCGCTCGGTGATCGCCGCGCCGATACCGCCCGCGGCGCCCGTGACGAGGGCGCGTCTGCTCACGCCGCCGAATCTACCCCCCAATGGAAAGACCCGCTTTCGCGGGCCTTTCCGAGGGAGGAGTGATGCGTTATGTGTGCTGCTATGGGTGCTGCGTCACTTAGGGGAAGTCTTAGGCGGCGGGAGTCGCGGTGTAGCGCGTTACTCCGCCGATGAACACCTGCACGAAGCCGAGGCCGGCGAACAGAAGCGCCGCCACTGGCTCGGCGGCCGCCAGGAAGATGGCGCCGCTCAGCAGGAGTCCGGCTGCCAGGCCCTGGTCGTAGGCCGCATGGGCGGTGACGGGGATGGTCCCGCGCCCTGTGTAGGCGGTTCCGGCGAGGCCGAGGCCCACGGTGAGCACGCCAATCGCGACGCCGGCGGCGATCGCCGCAGCGCTGAGCCCGATGGCGACCGGAACGAGCAGAAGAGCCGTTCCGATGGTCACGAGCATTCCTGCGCGTGTGTCTGCCGAGATGAGCCGCGAAATGGACATGAACTGACCGTACAGTCAGGTCGACGGGTCAATGTGAGCGTCGTCACACTGCACGGATGGCACGACAGCGCCTCGACTCCCTGCTCACCGAGCGGGGCCTTTTCGAATCCCGCACCAAGGCGGCAGCCGCCGTCCTGGCCGGCGAGGTGAGGATCGGCCCGGGTGGCGCTCGCGCCGCGAAGCCCGGGCAGCTCGTGGCCGAAAACCTGGAGCTGGCGGTCGACGAGAGGCCCGCGTTCGTCTCGCGCGGCGGCATCAAGCTCGCCAACGCGCTGGACGCCTTCGGCATCGACCCCGCGGGCCGTCGGTGCCTCGATGTGGGCGCCTCGACGGGCGGCTTCACCGATTGCCTGCTTCAGCGTGGCACCGAGGCGGTGATCGCGCTCGACGTGGCGTACGGGGAGCTTCACTGGAATCTGCGCCAGGATCCGCGGGTGACCGTGTTGGAGCGACAGAACGCCCGCGAGGTGGATGGGCTGCCCTTCGAGCCCGGCCTGGTGGTGGTCGACGTGTCCTTCATCTCCCTGACCAAGGTGCTGGCCCCCGTGCTCTCCCAGGCCGCGGAGCGGTTCGACTGCCTCGCGATGGTCAAGCCGCAGTTCGAGGTGGGCCGGGAGCGAATCGGCAGGGGGGGCGTGGTGCGCGACCCAGGCGACCGACGGGACGCGCTGATCGCGGTGGGCGGGTTCGCGCGCGACGAGCTGGGCCTGTCCGTGTGCGGGTATGCCTCCTCAGGTCTGCCCGGGCCGGCGGGCAACGAGGAGAGCTTCTGCTGGATCGCAGAAGCCGGTAGAGCGGGCGCGGTGGAGGATCTGGACGCGGCTGCGCGAAGGGTCGAGCCGTGAGCGCGCCGACCTCCCTGATGGTGTTCACCCGACGCAACCCCGAGGCCACGGCGGACGCCGTGCGCCGCCTCGCGGAGATGGCCGCCGACGCGGGGGTGGAGGTCCGGGTCCCGCCGGAGGAGGTCGAGAAGCACGGCTTCACTGAGCTGAGCGGAGCCGTCCTGGGCGCGGACCCGGAGGAACCAGGCGACCTCGTGGTCTCCCTCGGCGGCGACGGCACGATCCTCTCGGCCCTCCGGCGCTACGCGGGCCGCGACGTGCCCGTGTTCGCCGTGAACTTCGGCGAGATCGGCTTCCTCGCCACCGTCGAGCGCGACGGCCTGGATGCGGGCTTCGAGCGCGCCCTGCGCGGTGACTTCGAGGTGCTCGCGCTGCCAGCCCTGAAGGCGACGACCTCCAAGCGCGACCTGGTCGCTATCAACGACCTCTCCTTCCACCGCCGCCAGGACATGCGTGTGGCCGAGCTGGGCTACTCGGTATCCGGCGAGGGGATGGGCGAGGTCCGCTGCGACGGGTTGGTCGTGTCCACGGCGGCCGGCTCCACGGGCTACAACCTCGCCAACGGCGGGCCGGTGATGGCCTGGGGCGTGGAGGGCTACGTGGTGTCGTTCATCGCGCCGCACACGCTCACCGCCAGGGCGCTCGTGGTGGCTCCGGGCGACGTGCTGGAGGTGGTGAACCGCTCCACCAGCGAGCCCGTGGACGCGACCACCGACGGCCGCACGGTGTGCGCGCTGGAGCCCGAGGAGCGGATCGAGGTCCGCTTCGCCGACGCCCAGGCGCTGCTCGCCCAGGTGTCGGGCACGAGCTTCTACAACCGCCTGCGTGACAAGTTCGGGCGTCTCAGCCACTAGACCGTCACAGGCCGCTCTCTCCGTCTTGCACCGCTGGTAGACAGAGTGGGTGCTCCTCGAGCTGCGCATTGAGAACCTGCTGCTCATCGACCGCGCCGAATTGCGGCCCGGCGAGAGCCTGAACGCGATCACCGGCGAGACCGGTGCGGGGAAGACGGTGCTCGCGCACGCCCTCGACCTGCTGCTGGGCGGCAAGCCGCGCTCGGGAATTGTGCGGCCCGGGGCCGAGGAGGCCTACGTGGAGGGCGTCTTCGAGGATGGCGACGAGGAGCTCGTGCTCGCCCGTCGCGTGTCGGCCGAGGGCCGCACGCGCGCGTATGTGAACCACCGCTCGTCCACCGCGGCCGACCTGCGCGACCTCGGCGGCAGGCTCCTGACCTTCTTCGGCCAGCACGAGCACCGCAAGCTCACCGTCGCGGGCGCCCAGCTGGACCTCCTCGACGCCTTCGCCGCGGCCGATGAGCTGCGCGAGCGGGCAGCCGCCGCCCACGCCCGCGTGCGCGATGCCGAACGTGAGCTGGAGGAGCTGCGCGGCCGCGCCGGCACGCGCGATCGCGACCTCGACCTGCTCATGTTCGAGATCCAGGAGATCGAGGAGCTCGAGCCGAGCGCGGAGGAGGAGGCCACGCTGGAGGCCGAGCGCGGGCGGCTGCGACAGGTCGACGGCCTACGCGCGGCGGCCGCGGCGGGTGGTCAGGCGATCGCGCCGGACGAGGGCCCCGGGGCGTCCGCCCTGCTCGCCGAGGCGGAGCGCCTCGCGGACGGCGTGGCGGGGGCCGATCCGGAGCTGGATGCCCTGGCGGAGAGGATGCGCGGCCTGCGGATCGAGGCCGAGGATCTCGGCGCGGAGCTGCGGCGCTACCTCGATGGGCTCGACGCCGACCCCGAGCGCCTGCACGTCGTGGACGAACGCCTAGATGACTACGAGCGGCTCAAGCGCAAGCACGGAGGCACGGTGGCGGCGGTGCTGGAGCATGCGGAGCGCTGCCGGGCCGATCGCGACCGCCTCGAGAACGGCGAGGTCGCCCTCGAGCAGGCGCAGGTCGCTCTGGACGCGGCCGTGGGGGAGCGGGCGGCGATCGCCAAGAAGCTCACCTCCGCCCGCGCGAAGGCCGCCCCGAAGCTGGCGAAGCGCGTGCTGGGGGAGCTCGGTTCCCTGGCCATGGAGGGCGCCTCGTTCTCGGTGGAGCTCGAGCCGCGTGAGGAGATCGGGCCGTCCGGCGCGGAGCGGGTCGAGTTCATGCTTGCGCCCAACGCGGGTGTGGCCGCGGCGCCCGTGCGCGAGAGCGCGTCGGGCGGCGAGGTCTCGCGCGTGATGCTCGCTCTCATGACGGTGGCCGGCGCCGGCGGGTCCTCGACGCTGGTGTTCGACGAGGTGGACTCCGGCGTGGGCGGCCAGACGGCGCGCGCGGTCGGAGAGCGCCTGCGCGCGCTCGGCTCCGAGCGCCAGGTGCTCTGCATCACCCACCTGCCGCAGATCGCGGCGCTGGCGGAGCGCCACTTCAGGATCGAGAAGCTCAGCGGAGGTGACATCGCGCGCGCCGAGGTGGAGCGCCTGGAGGAGGGCGGCGTGGTGGAGGAGCTGTGCCGGATGCTGGGCGCCGACTCCGGCGACGCGGGCGCCCGCCGCCACGCGGAGGAGCTCCTCGCGGCGGCGTGAGACTCACTTGAGACTCATCTGACACTGAAATGGGGTAGCGAGAGCGGGACCATCGGTATGCGATGTACGGACGCATTCGCATATCCCTCTCACTGGCCGGCGCCGCGCTGGCCCTGATCACCTCGAGCGCGTCCGCCACCGACTACTGCGTCGCGCCGAACACCACGTGTGGCGGCACGAACGTCGCCACCTTCCAGCAGGCGCTGGACTTCGCCGTGAACGCGCCCAACCCCGACCGGGTCTTCCTGGGCGCCGCGACCTACACCGCGCCGACAACTGAAGGCTTCGTCTACAACCCTTCCATCTCTCGGCCAGTCGACGTGTTCGGAGCCGGCCAGGGCAAGACGGTCATCACGGCACCGAGCCCGGGGGCGACCCGCGCGCTTCTGCTGTACGCCACGCCCGCGTCGGTGATCTCCGACCTGTCGGTCCGGCTCCCGGCCAATGCGGCGGAGGGGGCGCTGGCGCTTCAGCTCCGCGGCACAGCCAGGCGGCTCACGGTCACCTCGGCAGCGCCCCAGTCAGAGAACGGCGTAAAGGGCATCTACCTCCCCGCGGGGAACATCCAGGACAGCACGATCACGATCTCCGGGCCCCAGGCGGCGGGCGTCCAGGCGACCGAGACGGGGGGAGGCAGCGTGGTGAGGACGGCCATCACGGCGCCCACGGCCCTGATCGCTCAGACCGACAAGACGTTCGAGCGCCTGCGGCTCACCGCCTCGAGCGTCGGGCTCGAGACCGGCGGGCAGGGCAATCCCGTGATCTTCCTGCGCTCGAGCCTCGTGCGGCTCACCGGCTCCTCGTCGGCCACGGGCGTGTCGGCGATCTCCCAGCCGACCGGCGGGGTGAACCTCGGCGTCCAGGGCGTGACCATCGTGGGCAATGGCGCGGAGGACTCCACGGGCGTCGCCGCCGCGGACCTGAACTTCCCGTCTCCGACGTTCGTGAACGTCGAGAGCTCGATCATCCGAGGGGTGGATCGGACGTTCAGCCGCAACGGCGAGAACTCGGCGGGCGGGGCGAGCATCACCGCGAGCTACTCGGCCTTCGAGCCCGCCGCGGGCTCTGTGAGCACCGGCACCGGGTCGCTGTTCCCGCCGTCCGGGCAGCTCAACCCGGGCTCGAACCTCGCCGAGGACCCGCGCTACGTGAACCCGGCGGCAGGCGACTTCCACCTTCGGGCGGACTCCGCGCTGATCGACTCCGGCAGGCCTGTTACGGCCGTCGGCCTGGACCTGGACGGCAACTCCTGGCTGTTCGATGGGAACGGCGACGGCCAGCCGGTGCGCGACATGGGCGCGTTCGAGTGGCGGCCCGCGCCGCCGAAGCCCCCGGCTCCGGTCAAGCCCGCGGCCCGCGACGTGCGCGCCGCTGTGATCACCCGCTTCCGCGCCGACCCATCGCGGTTCCGGGCCGCGCGCAAGCGGCGCAGGGCGAGCGCAAGGGTCGGCACCCGCTTCCGCTACCGCCTCGACGAGGCGGCGACCGTGACGATCACCATCCAGCGCTGTACCAAGCTCTCCAAGCGCAAGCGCTGCCGGCGCTACCGCACCGCCGGGAAGTTCAAGGCCCCCGGCAGGAAGGGCGCGAACAGCAAGCGCTTCAGCGGAAGGCTGAAGGGCAGGGCGCTCAGGCTCGGCCGATACCGGGCGCTCATCAAGGCCGTCGACCGGGCGAAGAACCGCTCGAAGACCCGCACCGCGGCGTTCAGGATCGTCCGGCGCTGATCCGCCGGAGCCGTGAGTACACTGGCCTTCCAGAGACACATGCCCGAACCTCGCAGCCGCTCTACCTCCAGATTCATCTTCGTCACGGGCGGGGTCGTCTCTTCCCTCGGCAAGGGAATCGCCGCCGCTTCGATAGGCCAGCTGCTGGTCTCGCGGGGACTGTCGGTGTCGATCCAGAAGTTCGACCCGTACATCAACGTCGATCCGGGCACGATGAGCCCCTTCCAGCACGGAGAGGTGTTCGTCACCGAGGACGGCGCTGAGACCGACCTCGACCTCGGCCACTACGAGCGCTTCACCGACGTGAACGCCTCGCGCGCGTCGAACGTGACCACCGGCGCCATCTACGACTCGGTCATCCGGCGCGAGCGCCGCGGCGACTACCTGGGCGGCACGGTCCAGGTGATCCCGCACATCACCGACGAGATCAAGACCCGCATCCGGCGCGTGGCGGAGGCCGACGACGTGGACATCGTGATCACCGAGATCGGCGGCACGGTGGGCGACATCGAGTCGCTGCCGTTCCTCGAGGCGCTGCGCCAGTTCCAGGTCGACGAGGGGCGCGACCGGTGCATGTTCCTGCACCTCACCCTGGTCCCGTTCCTGGGCCACGCCGGCGAGCTGAAGACCAAGCCCACCCAGCACTCTGTGCAGGAGCTGCGGCGGATCGGCATCCAGCCCGACATGGTCATGTGCCGCTCCGAGGAGGCGCTGGAGCGCGATATCCGCGAGAAGATCGCGCTGTTCGTGAACCTGCCCGTCGACTCCGTGGTCTCCGCGCGCGATGTCGACTCGATCTACAAGGTGCCGCTCTACTTCCGCGCCGAGGGGGTCGACGATCAGATCCTCGACCATTTCGGCATCCAGAACGAGCCGCCCGACCTCTCCGGCTGGGAGGCGCTCGTGAAGCGCTACGACTCTCTGACCGACGTCGTGCGGATCGGGCTCGTCGGCAAGTACACCCAGCTCGAGGACGCCTACCTGTCGGTGATCGAGGCGCTCGGGCACGGAGGAGCGCACCACGGCGGCAAGGTCGAAGTGCGCTGGATCGACTCGGAGCGCCTCACCGACGACGAGGCGCTCGAGCAGCTCGCCGAGTGCGACGGCATCCTCATCCCCGGCGGCTTCGGCGTCCGTGGGATCGAGGGCAAGATCCTCGCGGCGAAGTACGCCCGTGAGAACAACGTGCCCTACCTGGGCATCTGCCTCGGCATGCAGATTGCGGTCGCCGACTTCGCCCGCCACGTGTCCGGCATGGACGGCGCCAACTCGACCGAGTTCGATCCCGAGACGCCGTTCCCGGTGGTCGACCTCCTGCCGGAGCAGAAGGAGGTGCGTGACATGGGCGGCACCATGCGCCTGGGCGCCGACCCCGTGAAGCTTCACGACGACACCCGCGCGCGGGAGATCTACGGGGAGGCCGTGATCTACGAGCGCCATCGCCACCGCTACGAGGTGAACAACCACCTCCGCAAGCGCCTGGAGGGCGACGGCCTGGTGTTCTCCGGTACCTCCCCGGACGATCGGCTCGTGGAGATCGTCGAGCTGCCCGACCACCCGTTCTTCGTGGCGTCCCAGTTCCACCCTGAGTTCAAGTCCCGCCCGCTGCGCCCCCAGCCGCTGTTCCGCGAGTTCGTCGGCGCGGCGCTCGAGCGGGTGCGCGCCCGCGCGCCCGAGGGCGAGCCGTCGGTGGAGGCGCGGGACGCCCAAGCCCGGGCGTGACGGTCGCGCTGGGCGACGAGTTCGCCCGCCTGTGTGAGATAGAGAGCGAGTCGCTGCACGAGCGCGCGATGGCCGACGCGGTCACTGCCGAGCTGCGCGCGTGCGGGCTCGAGGTCGAGGAGGACGCCACTGGGGAGGCGACCGGATCGGACTCGGGCAACCTGCTGGCGCGGATCCCCGGCCCCGAGGAGCGGCGCACGATCCTGCTGTGCGCGCACCTCGACACCGTCCCCCTGGCCGCGCCGGTCGAGGTGTCGCGCGAGGGCGGCGTCTTTCGCAATCGCAACGAGGGCATCCTCGGCGCGGACAACAAGGCCGCGGTGGCCGTGCTGCTGGCGGTGGCGCGGCGGCTGGCCGGCAACGGCTCGCCCGTGGGGGTCGAGTTGCTGTTCACCACCGCGGAGGAGCTCGCGCTTCGCGGCGCCAAGGAGTTCGATCGCCGGTCGCTTCGCAGCGAGTTCGGGTTCGTGTTCGATCACGCGAGCCCGATCGGCGAGCTGATCGTCGCTGCGCCGACGTACTTCCGCCTCAACGCGCGCTTCCACGGCGCGGCCGCCCACGCGGGCATCCGGCCCGAGGACGGGCACAACGCCATCGCGGCGGCGGCCAGGGCGATCAGCTCGATGCGCCTCGGGCGCCTCGACGAGCAGACCACCGCGAACGCCGGCACGATCCACGGCGGGACCGCGGCCAACGTGGTGGCCGAGCGCTGCGAGGTGGAGCTCGAGGCCCGCAGCCTCGACGACGAGACCGCGGGCCGGGTGATCGGCGAGATGGCGGACGCGTGCGCCGAGGCCGCCGCGGACGCCGAGTGCGACGTGGAGACGCTGGTGGAGCAGCTGTTCCGCGGCTACCGGTTGCCGCGCACGGCCCTGCCGGTGGCGGCAGCGGCCGCGGCGCTGGAGTCGGCCGGAATCGAGCCCGAGTACGTGACCACCGGCGGTGGCAGCGATGCCAACGCGCTGATCGCGGCCGGCCTGCCGGTGCTGAACGTGGCGAACGGGACGGAGCGCAACCACCAGCCCGACGAGTCGGTCACCGCCGACGCGCTCGACAAGATGCTCGAGGTGACCTTCGCGATCGTCGAGAAGAGCGCGCGTGTTTGAGCGCATCGCCTCCGAGGAGATCTGGCAGGGCCACATCGGGGGCGTGCGCGTGGATACGTTCCGCTACGAGGACGGCGAGGAGGCCACCCGCGAGATCGTCACCCATCCGGGCGCGGTCACGGTGCTGCCCTTCGACGGCGACGCGATCTGGCTCGTGCGCCAGCCGCGCGAGCCGGTGGACGAGCAGGCGCTGCTGGAGCTCCCGGCGGGCAAGATCGACCGCGAAGGCGAGGCGCTGGAGGAGGTGGCGAAGCGCGAGCTGGCCGAGGAGATCGGCAAGGGCGCGCGCGACTGGCGCCGGATCGTGAGCTTCTACAACTCGCCCGGCCTGCTCTCCGAGGTGAACCACCTGTTCCTGGCGCAGGACCTGTACGACGACAGCGCGGAGGCCGAGGAGGAGGAGCGGATCGAGATCGTGCGGATGCCGATCGAGCAGCTCGACGACACGATCGCCGAGTGCAAGGACGCCAAGACCCTCATCGGGCTCCTCTGGTTCAAGTCCTACCTCGGCTGAGCGCGACCTTGCAGGTCAAGGAGCGGCGCGCGGGCGGGCGAAAGCCGTGGCATGGCAACCGTCGCACCAACGGCCGCGGAGCGCCCCTTCGAGCACATGCTGCTCGACTTCCTCGCGTATCTCGAGTTCGAGCGCGGCCTGTCGCGCAACACGCTCGAGGCCTACCGCTCCGACCTGCTGCAGTACGGGCGCTTCCTCGACGAGCGCGGGATCACCGCCGTTGGCGCCGATGGCGCACAGATCGAGGCGTTCCTGGCGGCGCTCGGCGGATCGGGCGGGCGGGCTGCCTCGCCCGCGACGATCCACCGGAAGGCGGCATGCCTGCGCTCCTTCTATCGCCACCTGCGCCGTGAGGGCCTGCTCGACGCCGACCCGACGGCCACGGTCACGGCGCCGCGCCGCGGGCGCAAGCTGCCGCAGGTGCTCACGCGCGGAGAGGTGACGAAGCTGCTGGAGCAGCCGCGCGGCACCGAGCCGGTCGCCCTGCGCGATCGGGCCCTGCTCGAGCTGATGTACGCCTGCGGCCTGCGCGCCTCGGAGGCGATCGGGCTGGAGGTCTCGGACATCGACATCGAGGAGGGCGTGCTGCGCGCGCGCGGCAAGGGGTCCAAGGAGCGCATGGTGCCCGTGGGCCACACGGCCTCGGAGGCCGTGCGCCGCTACATGGAGCGAGGCCGGCCGGCGCTGGTGGGCGCGCGGGTGGAGACGCATCTGTTCGTGAACTTCCGCGGTGGCGCCCTCACGCGGCAGGGCCTCTACAAGATCGTTCGCCGCCACGCCACGAGCGCCGGCCTGGCCGACCGGATGAGCCCGCACACCCTGCGCCACACCTTCGCCACCCACCTGCTGGCGGGCGGCTGTGACCTGCGCTCGGTGCAGGAGATGCTCGGCCACGCCGACGTGGCCACCACCCAGCTCTACACGCACCTCTCGAGTGAGCGGCTCAAGGACGTGTACTTCCGGGCACACCCACGCGCATCTGGTTAACGCCGCCTCCTGCTAGAACCCGCCCGGTGCGTCGCCCCCCGATCCTGGCCGTCGTCGCGGTGGCCGCCGCCCTGCTGGCCGGGTGCGGCAAGGACCGCCTGGAGCCATCCGACGTCGAGTTCGAGGCGGACGAGCAACAGAAGGCCGTTGCGTACCCGAAGGTGGGCATGCGCTTCCGGGTGCCCGTCAACGTGCGGCTCGACCCGAGCGCGCCTCCGGGCGTGTTCCGCGGCTCGGCCGGCGACGCGATCCTCTCCGGGTTCGCCTACCGGCGGGCCGAGCAGCTGCCGCGCAACCGCCGTGAGCTGGCCGCGGCTCGGCGGCGGTTGGTGGCCGCCAGCCGCAAGCGCGGACAGAGCTACAAGCTGCGCTCCGCCCGCACCCTGCGCGTGGATGGCGCCCGCGGCGTGGAGCTCCTCGGTGACCAGCGGATCTCCAACGGGCACCTGCGCACACGCAGCCTGCACGTCTACAAGGGGCGGGCCGAGTACGTGATCGAGCTGTTGGCCCCCGCGGGCGACTTTGCCTACGTCGACCGCACGGTCTACCGCCCGTTGCGCAGCACCCTGCGGCTGACGGGCAAGGTCAGCAAGCGCCGCTGATGCCTGAGCTGCCCGAGGTCGAGACGATCCGGCGCCAGCTGGCGCCCCACATGGAGGGTCGAGTGCTGGAGTCGCTGGCGGTGCTCGACGCGCGCTGGTGTGACCCCGCGGCGCCGGAAGAGGTCGACGACGCCGTCCGCGGCCGCAGGATCGAGGCGGTGGGGCGGCGGGGCAAGTACTTCGTGGTGGGGCTCGAGGACGACGTGCATCTGGTGATGCACCTGCGCATGACCGGCAACCTGCTGCTCGTGGACGAGGCGGACGACGATCCCGATCGCCGTCACCTGCGCGCGCGGATGGCGCTCGACGACGGGCGGCGGGTGCTGTTCGTGGACCAGCGACGGTTCGGCACGGGCATCGTGCTGCTGGGCACGCCCGCGCTCGAGGACTACTTCGACGCCCGGCTGGGCGTGGAGCCGCTCAGTCCGGACTTCACGGCGGAGGCCATGCGCGCGCTGGCGGCGGGACGCCGGGCCCCGGTGAAGGCGTTCCTGCTCAACCAGGAGCGGATCGCGGGCGTGGGCAACATCTACGCGGACGAGGCCCTGTGGGACGCCCGCGTGCACCCGCTGCGCCCGGTCGGCACGCTGAAGCGCCCGCAGCTGGCGGCCCTACGAGACGCCGTCGTGCGCGCGCTCGAATCGGGCATCGATGCCCGCGGCGCCACCATCGATGACTTCCGCAACGCGGACGGCGCCTACGGCAGCTTCCAGGACCGGTTCCAGGTGCACCTCCGCGAGGGCGAGCCCTGCCATCGCTGCGGGACGCCGATCCGCAAGATGCGTGCGGCGGGACGCGGGACCTACTTCTGCCCGAAGTGCCAGCCGCGGCCGCGGAAGCGGCGCACCTAGGCGGCGAGGAGGGCTTCGAGCCGGCCGTCGCGGTCGGCCTCCAGCAGCTCCCGGAAGCCGCCGATCGCGCGCTTGCCGACGAGGATCTGCGGAAAGGTCATCTGGCCGGTGAGGGCGACCAGGTCGGCGCGCCCGGCCGGGTCCTTGACCAGGTTCACCTCGGAGTAGTCGACACCGCGGGCCTGCAGGAGCGCCTTCGCCTGGCGGCAGAAGCCGCACGGCTCCGTCGTGTAGAGGGTGACTCCGTTCGTGTCCGCCATCGGCTTCAAAGTCTAGGTAGTGCCAGGCACGTTCAAGACAGAGGCGGTGGTGCTGCGCTCGATCCGGTACGGCGAGGCCGACCGTGTGCTGCACCTCTACAGCGCCGACCGCGGGCGAGTCGGCGCGATCGCCAAGGGCGCGCGGCGCATGCGTTCGCGGCTCGGCGGGCGCCTCGAGCCGCTCGCGCGGGTGAAGCTCGTTCTGCACGAGGGCAGGGGCGACCTGTGCACCGTCACGGCGGTCGACACCGTGCACGCCCATCCGGCGCTGCGCGAGAGCCGTCAGCCGCTGGAGCGCGCGGCCTCCGCCTGCGACGCCGTGCTGCGCCTGTTCGACTCCGCCGAGCCCAACCGGCCCGCCTACAACCTGCTCTGCAACCAGCTCGCCCTACTCGACGCGGACCCGGCGGCGGCCACCCGGGCCCAGTCGCTCGCCTTCCGGATCAAGCTGCTGCTGGCCGCGGGCTTCGCGCCGGAGCTGTCCTCGTGCGCGTCGTGTGGGGAGGCGGAGGAGCTGAGTGGCTTCTCGCCCGCCGCGGGCGGCGTGGTGTGCGCCAGCTGCGAGGCCGGGTCGTTCCCGCTCGGCGCGGACGGCCACGCCTTCCTGGTGGGCGCGCTGGCGCGGTCGCTGGCCGAGACGCCGCAGGCGGACGACCGCGCGCTGGCCCAGGCCGACCGGGCGATCGCCGAGACGCTGGAGTACCACGCGCACGTGCGACTGCGGCGCGTGGCCTAAGAGGTCTGGCATCCTCCCGCCGGGATGGCGGGGGCCAGGATCATCGTGATCGCTGCGGCGATGCTGCTGCTTGCCGCGGCGCCGGCGGGGGCCGCGCGCCTGCAGTGGGTCGCGGGCGATCTGCACGTCCACACCACGTACTCCCACGACTCCTACGGCGGTCTGCTCGACGACAACACCGGCCCCGAGGAGGCCTACACGCTCGGGCACTCGGTGGCGAGCCAGTTCGCGCTGGCGCGCGTCCGCGGCCTCGACTTCATGGCGATCACCGACCACAACGACGTGCGCTCACAGTCCGACCCGGGGTTCGGCGACGGCCTGCTCGGCATCCCCGCCTACGAGAACTCGCTGAACGGGCACGCGCAGATGCTCGGCGCCACCCACGTCTACGACAGCGGCGACAAGTCCGCAGCGGCCGTGCAGCGCCTTGCGGGCGAGCTGCGGGGCGACGGCGGCGTGTTCCAGGTGAATCACCCGTCCGAGGGTGCCACCGGCGACCAGCTCGACTGGGAGTACGCCTACGACGTGGTGCCCGACACCGTGGAGGCGTGGAACATCTCGCCGCTCTACCAGCCGCCGCTGCCGTCCGCCTCCGACAACGACGGCGCCATCCGGTACTGGGAGGGATGGCTCGACCGCGGCAGGAAGGTGGGCGCCACCGGCGGCAGCGACAACCACTACCTGGCCACGACGGCGATCCAGGGCGCGGGCCAGCCGACGACGTGGGTGGCGGTCCGGCGCAAGACGGTCGCCGGCGTGCTGGAGGGCCTGCGCAGGGGCCGGACGTTCGTCTCCCACCAGCCGCCCGCCCATGGCGGCCCGCGGTTGTTCCTCGAAGGCGATCGCAACCGCAACGGGCGCTACGAGACGACCGCCGGCGGCACGGTGCGGGCGAAGCGGGGGCGGCGCGCCCGCCTGCGCGTGCGAGTCCACGGGGCGCCCGGCGCGAAGCTGCGGATCGTGACCGGCGGCGGGATCCTGCCGTTCGACCCGGTGAGGATCACCCGTGCTCGCTTCAGCCATCGCTTCACGCTGCCCGCCGGTGCCCGCTGGGTGCGGGCCGAGGTGGTGGGGGAGGACCTCTCGGAGGTGCGCAGGCAGGTGTGCGACGCGCCGCTCGGCGCAGAGACCACCTATTGCCGCAACACCATCGCGCGCCTGGCGCTGAGCTCGGCGATCTACCTGCGCTGAGCGCTCAGCCGTTCCAGGACTGCACGCAGCGCGTCTCGCGCTCCCACCCGAGCGTGGACAGCCGTCCGGTTGCGAGCGCCAGCCGCGCTCCGAACTCGGCGGGCTGTTCGAGCCAGCGCGCCGCGAGGATGCGCAGGATGTGGCCGTGGGCGAAGACCGCGATGTCGCCCGGAGCGTGCACGAGCTCTTGAACGACCGGGTCGAGGCGCCGCCCGGCGTCCTCCACGGTCTCTCCGCCGGGCGAGCCGTGGGTCCAGACCGTCCAGCCCGGGGTGGTCTCCCGGATCTTGGCGGTCGTGAGGCCCTCCATCTCGCCGTAGTCGAGCTCCATCAGCTCGTCGCGGCGCTCGGCGACATCCCCGAAACCCGCCAGCTCGCAGGTCTCGACCGCTCGGCCCAGAGGTGAGACGAGTACCCGCTCGAACTCCCGGCCGGCGAGCCGCTCGCCCAGCGCACGCGCCTCGGCGCGGCCGTTCTCGGTGAGCTCGATGTCGGTGCGCCCGGTGTGGCGCTTGTTCCTGCTCCAGTCGGTCTCGCCGTGACGGGCGAGAACGACTTCAGCGGCCACCGAAGATATTCAGCAGGGAGATGAAGATGTTCACGATCGAGACGAAGATCCCGGTTGCGATCCAGACGGTGTCGCGCTCGGTGCCGTGCTTTCGCAGGTAGTTGAAGTCGACCACGATCAGGGCCGCGCTGACCAGGGCGATGCCGGCGGAGATGATCGGGCTCACGCTCGAGCCGAAGATCACGATCCCGAAGCTCACGATCACCAGGGCGAACACGACCAGCGAGAGCGGGCGCATCCATGGCGCGAGGTCCTTCGACATGAAGAACCCGAGCGAGCCCGCCCCGGCGACGGTGAGGGCGGTGCCCGCGGCGGCCGTAGTGACCGCGGACGGGTCGGCCTCGGAGAAGTAGGCGATCGTCGGGCCAAGCCCGAGGCCGATGAGCAGGGCGGTGGCGAGCAGCCAGCCGATGGCGAACGAGCCCACCCGGAAGCGCTCTCCGGCGAACGAGGCCACCATCAGCATGCCGAAGCCGCCGATGCTGCAGGCGAACGCCGTGCCGTTGGAGAGATCCTGGCCGATCGCCGTGCCGGCGACGCAGAAGCCGATCGCGATCGCCACGAGGAACATGACCTGGCCGAGCAGCGTGGCCGTGGAGACGTCCGCGACTGCCTGGGGGCGAAACGCATCCGCTGTGTTTGGCTGTTCTTGCATGATCCGATCGTAGACGGGAATACACTCGCGCGGTGGCCGTGGCGGCAGAAACCAAGCTCGTCTACGACTTCGCGGAGGGGTCGCGCGAGATGCGCGACCTGCTGGGCGGCAAGGGCGCCAACGTCGCCGAGATGACCCGCATCCTCGGCGCCGAGCGCGTGCCGGCGGGCTTCACGATCACCACCGAGGCATGCGTGGCCTACATGGAGGCGGACCGCACGGAGCCGCCCGGCCTGGCCGACCAGGTCGACGATGCGATCAAGCGCCTGGAGGAGCAGGCCGGCAAGGGGCTCGGCGATCCGGAAGATCCCCTCCTCGTGTCCGTGCGCTCCGGGGCGCGCGAGTCGATGCCGGGCATGCTCGACACGGTGCTCAACCTGGGGCTGGGCGACGAGGCGGTGGAGGGATTGGCCGCGTCGACGGGGAACGAGCGCTTCGCCTGGGACTCCTACCGGCGCTTCGTGCAGATGTTCGGCAACGTCGTGCGCGGCATTCCCGGCGAGCAGTTCGAGGAAGCGATCGAGGCGCGCAAGCGAGAGGCCGGGGTGGAGCTCGACACCGAGCTCGATACCGCCGCTCTGCGGGACCTGGTCGAGGCGTTCAAGGGCCTCTATGCCGACGACTTCCCCCAGGACCCGGTCCGCCAGCTGAAGGAGGCGATCCGGGCGGTATTCGACTCCTGGACAGGGGAGCGGGCGGTGCACTACCGGCGCATCAACCGGATCCCCGACGATTGGGGCACCGCCGTGAACGTGCAGCAGATGGTGTTCGGCAACAAGGGCGACACCTCGTGCTCCGGGGTGGCCTTCAGCCGCGACGAGGTGACCGGGGAGCCCGACCCCAGCGGCGATTTCCTGGTGAACGCGCAGGGAGAGGACGTGGTGTCCGGCGTGCGCACGCCGCTCGACATCGCCGAGCTGCGGGAGCGATTCCCCGAGGCTCACGAGGAGCTGCTGGAGATCCTGCGCAAGCTGGAGGGCCACTACGGCGACATGCAGGACACGGAGTTCACCGTTGAGGAGGGCCACCTCTTCATGCTCCAGACGCGCGCGGCCAAGCGGCCCGCGCAGGCGGCGGTGCGGTTCGCCGTCGACGCCGTCGCCGAGGAGCTGCTGTCGCGCCCGGAGGCGCTGATGACCATCGACGCCGCCGGGCTGGAGACCCTGCTGCACCCGACCTTCGCCCGTGACGCCGACTACGAGGTGCTGGTGAGGGGCGTGGCGGCGTCCCCGGGCGCCGCCAAGGGCGAGATCGTGTTCAGCGCCGCCGACGCGGTAGCGGCGGCCGAGGAGGGGAAGGACGTGATCCTCGTGCGGCCGTTCACCGAGGCCGAGGACGTGGCTGGCTTCCACGCGGCAAAGGGGATCCTCACCAGCATGGGCGGCAAGGCCAGCCACGCCGCCCTGGTGGCCCGTGGCATGGGCAAGCCGTGCGTGGCCGGCGCGGGTGACCTCAAGGTTGATCTCAAGGCGAAGCGGATGCGCGTGGGCGACACCGAGCTGGGGGAGGGCGACACGATCGTGATCGACGGCAGCACGGGCGCCGTGACCGCGGACGAGGTGTCGCTCGAGGAGCCGAAGATGAGCGACGCGTTCGAGACGGTCCTCGGCTGGGCCGACGAGGTGCGCACCCTGGGCGTGCGGGCCAACGCGGACACCGCCGCCGACGCCACTCGCGCGCGGGAGTTCGGCGCCTCCGGGATCGGCCTGTGCCGCAGCGAGCACATCTTCCTGGGCACCGAGAACCAGCAGCGGATGCAGGAGATGATCATGGCGGAGACCGACGAGGAGCGAGCCAAGGCACTCGACGTGCTGCTCGAACTCCAGCAGGAGCACTTCACCGGCCTCTTCGACGCGATGGAGGGGCTGCCGGTCACGATCAGGCTGCTCGATCCGCCGCTGCACGAGTTCATCCCCAACGCCGAGGAGCTGGCGCAGGAGGTCGAGCGCGCCCGGATCGAGGAGAGCGACGAGCTCGAGGAGCTCGAGCACACCCTGGAGCGGGTCCACGCGCTGGCCGAGACCAACCCGATGCTCGGCACGCGCGGCGTCCGGCTGGGGGTCCTCCACCCGGAGGTCTACGAGATGCAGATGCGGGCGATCGTGCGCTCGGCTCTCGCGGTGAGCGAGCGAACCGGCGCGTCTCCGCTGCTCGAAGTGATGGTGCCGCTCGTGACCTACGAGCAGGAGCTCAAGCTGATGCGCGAGCTACTGGAGCGGGTCGCGGAGGAGGAGGACGGCACCGATCTCGACCTGTCGATAGGCACGATGATCGAACTGCCGCGGGCGTGCTTCGTCGCGGATCTGATCGCCGAGCAGGCGGACTTCTTCTCGTTCGGCACCAACGACCTGACCCAGACCGCGCTCGGCTTCTCGCGCGACGACGTGGGCGGCATGCTCGCGCGCTACCTGGATCTGGACATCGTCGAGCGCAGCCCGTTCGAGACGATCGACCGGCCGGGGGTCGGGTGGCTGGTGCGGCTTGCCGCCTGGGTCGGCCGGGAAGCGAAACCGGATCTGAAGCTGGGCATCTGCGGAGAGCACGGGGGCGACCCGGAGTCGATCGCCTTCTTCCAGATCGCCGGCCTCGACTATGTGAGCTGCTCCCCCTATCGCGTACCGATCGCGCGGGTCGCCGCGGCACAATCTGCACACAGGTCGTCCGAGACCCCCTAGACTGCCCGCGATGCGACGGACCGCGCTTCTGACCCTCACGCTCTTCGCCGCGATCGCCACGACGGCGAGCGCGCACCTCGAGCGCCCCTCCTACTGGCCCGACCCGCGCCCCGACTTCTCGGTGATGCCGGCCGCGGGCGGCGCCGTCCCGAAGGCGCGCTCCCTCACCTCCGCGGTGAAGGGCAGGACCCACGGACGCGTGCGCGTCGTCTGCCAGGGAAGGCGCGGCAAGAAGTCGCTCAAGGCGGCCTACAACTCGATCCGCAAGGCGCGCAAGGTCGGCTTCAAGCTGCGGCCGAGCCAGCCCACAATCAAATACACGCTCAAGCAGTCGAGGAAGATGCGGCGGATCAACGCGAAGCTGGCCAAGAAGTGCCGCTACAAGACGATCCAGGCGGCCGTGAACCGGTCGAAGAACAACCACCGGATCGTGATCATGCCCGGCACCTACACCGAGCCCAAGTCGCGCGCCAAGCCGCTGAACGACGCGAAGTGCAACCCCTCGATGTTGCAGAAGGACGCGAGCGGCTCGCCCACCCCGAGCTACAAGTACCAGGCGAGCTGCCCGAACGACCAGAACCTGGTCCACGTGCAGGGGCGGGCCGTGTTCGGCACGCCGCCGGCGTCGCCGCTCATGAACCGTCAGGGCATCCCGAAGTCAGAGCTCGGCGCCTGCATCAGGTGCAATCTTCAGATCGAGGGCTCGGGCCCCAAGCCCACCGACGTGATCATCGACGCGGGCAAGAACTACACGGGCAAGGGCCCCTCGGCCAAGCCGGGCGGGCATGCGAAGCACGTCGCGCTGCGGGTGGATCGCGGCGACGGCTTCGTGGGCCGCAACATGACGATGCGCGGCGCGCTGGAGTTCGGCTTCTACACCGAGGAGACCGACGGCATCCTGCTCGACAAGACGAAGTTCTATTGGAACGCCGACTACGGGCACCTGAGCTTCACGACGGATCACCACCTGCTCCAGAACTGCGACGGCTTCGGCTCCGGCGACGCCGCCGTGTACCCGGGCGCGGCGCCCGAGACCGGCGCGCAGGCCACCTCGTTCTACAAGGACGCGCCACGTGCCAACACAGTGATCCGCAAGTGCGACCTCCGCGGCTCGCACCTCGGCTACTCGGGCTCGATGGGCAACGGCGTACGGATCACCGACAACCACATCTACGGCAACGCCACGGGCATCGCCAGCGACACGCTGTCCTCCGCGGGCCATCCCGGGTTCCCGGCCGACAGCTCGGAGATCGACCACAACTACATCTACGCGAACAACTTCAACATCTACCGCAAGAACTCACCGGTGAAGCCGCTCGTCGCGGTGCCGATCGGCACGGGGATCCTCTACGCGGGCATGAACGACGCGAAGGTCCACGACAACTGGATCTTCGACAACTGGCGCGACGGCGCGATGCTGATCGCGGTGCCCGACGCTCTCGTGAGCGGCGGTGGCGCCGAGGGCGACATCTTCCCGGGCATCTCGTGCGCGAACGCCCCGCAGGGCGGCCTGTCGACCTCCTGCAACAACCGCTTCTACAACAACCGGATGGGCCAGGTACCGAAGGGCTTCAGGTTCCCCAAGGAGGTCAACCAGTTCGGCGCCCCCCACAGCCCGTTGACCCAGGCGCGGATGCCCAACGGCAACGACTTCTGGTGGGACGGCTTCACCTCCAACCGGTGGAACTGCTGGTACCGCAACACGGGCCCCGACGGCAAGGCCGGCAGCATCACCGGCCCGGGCGCCGCCGGACGGGTTCCGGCCACATTCCCGAACGGGCTGCCCAACTGCTCGAACGGCACGAATCGCAACTCGAGCTCGGGCCTGGGCGATCCGGCGAAGACCGGATACCTGGTGGACTGCGGCAACGGCCCCGACACCGACACGAGCCCGCTGGCATGTGACTGGTGGTTCCCCCCGGCCAAGCCGGGCAGCGCGGCGGCAAGCGCTCGGGCGGCTGAGTTCACCGCAGCCGCGCGCAAGTTCAATGCCTCACCGCAGGGCGTGCGCCTGGCACGCAAGATGGCCGCCCTGTCGGGCGAGTAGTGCTCCCGCGGCTGGCGCCGCTGCTGGTCGGGGCGATTCTGCTCGCGGGCTGCGGCGGTGAGGACGAGAAGCCGGCCAAACCGGTGCCCGCGAAGGCGCAGTCGGTCGGAAAGCAGACCGCCGGGTCGGTGGTGCAGTTCGCCGACTGCAGCGACTGGAACCGCGGCACCCGCGCCGGAGAAGGAGGCGACCGTGCGCGAGCTGCGCGACCAGCTCACCGCCCAGGGCGCGCGCTCCAACGCCTCTCCGCTCAGCGACGATCATGCTTACAGGGTGATCCAGAAGACCTGCACCGCCACCGACTACGCGGGCAGCCTGCGGCTGTACAAGCTCTACGCCCGCGTCCAGGGCTTCGCGCCGCTGTCTGAGTGACCTCGTTCGCCGAGCGGATCGCCGCGCAGGAGGAGGCATGGCTGTCCCCGCTCGCCGCGCGCTCCTACCCGGCTGAGCGCGAGCGCCCAGAGGAGGACTCTCTCCACCGCACCCCCTTCCAGCACGACCGCGACCGGATCGTGCACACCAAGGCCTTCCGCCGCCTCAAGCACAAGACGCAGGTGTTCATCTCGCCGGCCGGGGACCACTACCGCACGCGGCTGACCCACACGCTCGAGGCCTGCGGGATCGCCCGCAACGTCGCCCGTGCGCTGGCCCTCAACGAGGACCTGACGGAGGCGATCGGGCTCGGGCACGACCTCGGGCATGCGCCCTTCGGGCACATCGGGGAGAAGGTGCTCGACGATTGCCTGCAGGAGCGCTATGGCGTGCGCTTCCGCCACAACCACCACTCGCTACGAGTGGTGGAGCGCCTCGAGCGCGAGGGGGAGGGGCTCAACCTCACCGCACCCGTGCGCGACGGGATCCTCAACCACACCGGCGACGGCACGCCCACAACGCAGGAGGGCAAGATCGTGCGCGTGGTGGACCGGATCGCCTACATCAACCACGACATCGACGACGCGATCAGGGCGGGCGTGATCGGCTTCGATGACCTGCCCTCCGATGAGGTGGCGGCGCTGGGCGACACGGGGTCGGCGAGGATCGAGACGCTGGTGCGCGACCTGCTGGAGCGCTCGGAGGCGGCGGGGGACATCGTTCAGGGCGAGGACGTGGGCGGGGCGATGCTGAGGCTGCGCGAGTTCATGTTCGACCGCGTGTACCTCGGCCCCGATGCTCAGCGAGAGAGCGCCCGGATCGAGCGCATGCTGCACTCGCTCTTCGACCACTATGCGGAGAATCCGCCCGCTCCTCTCACTCCGGGGGCGTCGGAACAGGAGCGTGTGACCGACTATCTGGCTGGCATGACCGACCGCTACGCCATCCGCGTGTTCTCCGACCTCTCGGTGCCGCAGGGCTTCTAGGGGCCTAACCTCAGGCCATGGCCCGATACACGCAGGAGTCGATCGAGGGCCTGCGCGACGCCATCGACATGGTCGCGCTGGTGTCGAAGGAGACCGACCTGCGCCGGGTCGGCACGCGCTGGACGGGGCTGTGCCCCTTCCACGAGGAGCGCACGCCGTCGTTCTCGGTGAACGCGGAGGAGAAGCTGTTCCACTGCTTCGGCTGCCAGAAGGGCGGCGACGCGATCGGGTTCGTGATGGAGACCGAGGGCCTGGACTTCCCGGAGGCCGTGGAGGCGCTCGCGGACCGCTTCGGCGTGGAGCTCAAACGCGAGCGCGAGGATCCCCAGGAGGAGGAGCGTCGCAAGCGCCGCGATCGGCTGCTGGCGCTGCTGGAGCGCACGACGGGCTTCTACGACACGTTCCTCTGGGAGGCGCCCGAGGCCAAGCGCGCCCGCGAGTACCTGGCCGGACGAGGGCTGGGGGAGGAGGTGCTGCGCGCGTTCCGGGTCGGCTACGCGCCGAAGGCGTGGGACCGGGTGCTCACCGGCGCGCGCCAGGGCGGCTTCTCGGAGGCGGAGCTGGTGGCGTGCGGGCTCGCGAGCCGCGCGCGCAACGGCAACCTGCTCGACCGCTTCCGCGAGCGGATCATGTTCCCGCTGGCCGACAACCGGGGCCGGGTGCTGGGCTTCGGCGCGCGCGCCATGCGCGACGAGCAGGGCGCGAAGTACATCAACACAGCCGAGAACGAGATCTACAAGAAGGGCCGCCAGCTGTTCGGCATCGACCGGGCGAGGGCGGCGATCGCCAAGGCCGGCCACGCCGTGGTGGTGGAGGGCTACACCGACGTGCTGGCGCTGCACGCGGCCGGCGTGGAGGAGACCGTCGGCATCATGGGCACGGCCGTGACCCAGGACCAGGTCGCCGAGCTGGCGCGCGGCGTGGGCGCCGACGGCCGCGTGTCGATGGCGCTCGACGCGGACCGCTCAGGCCAGGAGGCCATGCTGCGGGCGTCCCGCATCGCGCGCGAGCGCAATGTGCAGCTGCGTGTGGTCCGCCTGCCCGAGGGCCGCGATCCCGCCGACCTGGTTCAGGACGAGGGCCCGGAGAAGATGCGGGACCGGCTCACCCAATCGGTGTCTGTGCTTGAGTTCGAGGTAGGGAGAGTGCTGGACGATGCCGATCTGGAGAGCCCCGAGGGAGCCGACCGAGCACTGGGCTCGGTGAGAGAGCTGATCGCGACGGCGCCGGAGCGCAGCAAGGTCCGCGACAGCCTCGTGCGACTTGCGGCAGATCGGCTGGACGTGCCCGTGGACTACGTGACCTCCGCGGCGCAGCGACCCGCAGCGCCCCGCGAGGAGGCGCCGCAGAAGCCCGCGCCCGCGCCCTCGCCGCACCGGGCGGAGATCAGCTTCCTGGCGCGCTGCATCAGCGCGGGGGCGGCTGGGCGCGAGGCGCTCGAGCGCCTCATCCCCGAGCACCTTCCCTCGGCCACCCTGAGGCGCGCGCGGGAGCATCTGCTCGCCCACGAGAGCGATCCGCAGGCGGCGGTCCCCGGGGACGACGCGGGCCTGGCGGCCGTCATCGACGAGATCGTGGGCCTGTCGGAGGGGATGGAGGAAAGCGACCGCGACGCGCTGCGCACGGATTTCCTGCTTCTGGAGCGGAGTAGGCTCGAGCGCGAGGTGCGGCGCGCGAGCAGCGAGGGCGACCTTTCTCGCCAGACGGACCTCACTAAGGCGTTGCAGCAGGTCAAGACCGAAATGGGAACCGCGATGGGACAGACATGAGCGAAGAGCCGGCAACGAGCGCGCTCGACGAGATCGAGCAGAAGGAGCCGCGCGACGTCTATCAGCGCTTCGACGAGGGCGGCGTGGTCACCGCCGGCCTGCGAGTCGCCGCGCCCGAGGGTGGCACCGAGGACGCCGTCCGCCTCTATCTGCAGAACATCGGGCGCGTGGCGCTGCTCACCAAGGACGACGAGGTGCGCCTCGCGAAGCGCGTGGAGCAGAACGACATGGCCGCGAAGAACGCGCTGATCGAGGCGAACCTGCGGCTGGTGGTGTCGGTGGCGAAGCGCTACCAGGGTCGCGGGCTCACCCTGCTGGACCTCATCCAGGAGGGCAACATGGGGCTGATCAGAGCGGTCGAGAAGTTCGACTGGCGCCGCGGCTTCAAGTTCTCCACCTACGCGACCTGGTGGATCCGCCAGTCGATGACGCGCGCGCTCGCCGACCAGTCGCGCACCATCCGCATCCCCGTCCACATGGTGGAGCGGATGAACAAGGTGGCCAAGGCGCGCCGCGAGCTGTCCCAGGAGCTGGAGCGCGCTCCGACGCCCGCGGAGATCGGGGTACGCGTGGAGATGCCGCCGGAGAAGGTGGAGGAGCTGCTCAAGATGGGCCAGGAGCCCGTGTCCCTGGAGGCGCCCGTCGGCACCGGCGACGATCCGGCCGCACTCGGCGACTTCATCGAGGACGAGGTCCGTGACCGTCCCGACGCCCAGGTGACCAAGCTCATGCGCGAGGCCGGGGTGCAGGACGTTCTCGACGGGCTGCCCCTGCGCGAGCGCCGCGTGATCGAGCTGCGCTACGGCCTCGACCCGGAGGGCCCCCTGACGCTCGAGGAGATCGGCACCCGCGTGGGCCTGACCCGCGAGCGCGTGCGCCAGATCGAGGTGAAGACGCTGCAGATGCTGAAGTCCTCGGGCCGCGCGGCGATCCTCGAGGGCATGGCCGGCGACCACTAGCGCCCGATCGGGGCCGGAGGCGGGTATCGTGGACCGCCGTTCCGGGGTAGCTCAATCGGCAGAGCGATCGGCTGTTAACCGATAGGTTGTGGGTTCGAGTCCCACCCCCGGAGCTTCAGGCAGCGAGGCCTTCGACCGCCGTCGCCGCGACCTCACCGCCGTCGTTGCGCTCGCTCCAGGCCCGTAGGTCGCCCGCCCGTGCCGCGTAGCCGGGTTCTGCCAACAGCTTGCGCACCGCCAGCCTGATCCCACGCGGGGTCACCAGCCGGCGGGGCAGCGAGATGCCGCAACCGGCCCACGCGAGCCGTGCCGCGTTCTCCGCCATGTCGCCCGCGGCCGGGCAGCCGATCACGGGCACGCCGCTCGCCAGCGCCCGGGCGACGGTGCCGTGCCCCGCATGGCAGATCACGGCGGCGCAGCGGGGCATCGTGCGCCCATAGGAGAGCCAGTCGACCACGCGGGCGTTGCCCGGAACGGACAGGGGGGAGGTGGGGTCCCGGAGGTTGGTGGTGCCCAGAACGCGGACCGGCTCGCCGGAGAGGCCGTCGAGCGCGGCGCGCAGCATGTCGTGCGACGGATCCTGTGAGGTGCTCGGTGCGACGAGCACGAGCGGATCCTCACCCGGCGGCTCATCGACGGCGTCGAACGGCTTCTCCCACAGCAGCGGCCCGGTCACGCGCACCGAGGGGTGGCGGTCGTGGCGGGGGTACTCGAGCTGAGGAAATGTCGCCACCAGCGCGAGCTCCCGCGAGATTCCCCCGTGGGTGTGCTGGAGGTCCGGAAGCCCCACCATCCGGCGCGCGTCGTTCAGCTCACGCCGGCCGCGCTCCTCGCCCCGTGCGAGCAGCGGCCGGAGCAGTCCCCAGGCGCTTGCCCCGATCCGGGTGCGCGGCAGCCGTGCGCCGACCGAGTAGGGCGGCAGCCCGGGTTCGCCCGTGGGGAAGACGTGCGGGATCAGCGTGGCCCACGGCCGACCCTCCTTCTCCGCCACCATGGCGCCCGCCACGGTGAGGATGTCCGCCACCACGGCGTGCGGATCGAAGGAGCGCACCAGCGGCACGCTCTCCTCGACGGCGCGCACGGCGGCCTCGTAGGCGGTCAGGTCTCGGCCCGTGGGCCACACCGAGTACTCGGGCGCGGGCGCGAACTCGATTCCCTCGCGTTCCACATCCTCGCGCCACTTCTCCCATGTCTGCAGGCACACGCGGTGGCCGCGGCCCGCGAGGGCCCTGCCGAGCGCGATCGCCGGGAACGCGTGCCCCGGGTCGCCGAAGGCCGCAAGGAGAAAGCGCTGGCTAGGCGGCAATCTCGGCGAGCTCGCGGATCATCCGCGTCCTACCTTCGGCGTCATAGGCCATCGGCGTGCACATCAGCGTGCCCACGCCGGCGTCGCGGTAGACCGCGAGCCGCTCGGCCACCCGCTCCTTGGGCCCGCAGAGAGAGACGCGGTCGATCAGCTCGGCGGGGAGGGCGGCCGCGGCCTCCTCCTTCTTGCCGTCCAGGTAGAGGTCCTGGACCTCCTGCGCGGCGTCGTCGAACCCGTAGCGGCGCACCAGCGCGTTGTAGAAGTTCTTCTCGCGCGACCCCATGCCGCCCACGTAGAGGGCGAGGATCGGGCGCATGGCGTCGTGGGCGCGGTCGAGGTCGTCGCCGATGGCCACGTTCACCATCGGGGCGATGTCGAAGTCGTCGCTCACGTTGCCGAGCAGCTCGCGGAACTCACCCACGTTCTCCGGGGAGAAGAAGGTGGGGATCCAACCGTCGGCGATCTCGCCGGTGAGCGCCGTGTTCTTCGGGCCGATCGCCGCGATGTAGATCGGGATCCGCTCTTGGACGGGCGCGATCGTGAGCTTCAGCGCCTTGCCTGGGCCATCGGGGATCGGCAGGGTGTAGATCTCGCCATCGAACTCGACCCGGTCGCGCGCGAGTGCCATGCGCAGGATCTCTACGTACTCCCGCGTGCGCTGCAGCTGCTTGGCGAACGGCTGGCCGTGCCAGCCCTCGGCCACCTGGGGCCCGCTGGAGCCGATCCCGAGCAGCATCCGCCCGTCCGAGATGTTGTCGATCGTCGCCGCGGTCATTGCTGTCATCGCGGGCGTGCGGCCGGGCATCTGGAAGATGGCCGACCCGAGCTTGATCTTCGACGTGTTGGCCGCCAGCCAGGCGAGCACGCTGGCGGTATCCGACCCGTAGGCCTCGGCGGCCCAGACCGAGTCGAAGCCCGCCGTCTCGGCGGCCTTCACGATCTCCAGCTGCTGATCGGCGGTAAGCCCCAGTCCCCAATAACCCACGTGCAGCCCCAAACGCAATGCAAGTCCCCTTTCATCCGG
This sequence comes from uncultured Thermoleophilaceae bacterium, assembly GCA_963808105.1. Taxonomy (GTDB): domain Bacteria; phylum Actinomycetota; class Thermoleophilia; order Solirubrobacterales; family Thermoleophilaceae; genus JAAYBF01. Next base: position 201,778 of record CAWEEH010000003.1, read on the forward strand.
AGGATCGACCTTGAAGTCCCCGACGGCCGGTCCTAGCCTGCCACACCTTGCGACGACCACGCCGACCCGCTCACCAGCTCCGTCTCGCGATCGACTGCATGCCGCTCGAAACCAAGCGAGCCATGTACGAGGCCGTGCAGGAGAACCAGATCATCGTCGGGGGCTACACCGACGGCAGCGGTGGCATCTGCCCGATGCTGGCGGCGCATCGCAACGGCGGGCGGACGAGCTTCGCCAGCTTCGCCCGCGCCTGGGATCGCTACACCCGGGCGGGGCGCAAGCCCCGGCGCGCGAGCACGCGCGAGGTGCGCACGCTCAAGACGATGCTGGAGTCGAGCATCGCCATCGACGACGTGCAGGGCGGTGCGGTTCTCGGCGAGGCGATCGCCGACCATCGCCAGTCCCAGGCGGAGCGCGCTCGCCGGGAGGAGCACGCCCCGGTCGACCTGGACCTCACCGCGCTCGGCCTGCGCCTGGCCCGGCTCGATCGCAATGCCGAGCAGGATCTCCAAGAGCCTGCGCACTCCTAGCCGGCTTGCGCTGATCGCACTCGCGGCGGGGGTCGCGTGGGCGGCGCCCGCACAGGCCTCCGAGGTGGTCGTGGTGAGCGCCACCGGCACCGAGCGCGTGGAGGACCCGTTCGTCCCCTCACGGGCCGAGACCGACCTCGGCCCGGCGCCGGGGCGGCCGCGCATCCAGGCCATCGGCTCGGCCTCCGGAGCGCGCGCTGTAAGCCGCGCGCTTCGCAGGGCCAAGCTCACGCGCTCCAAGCGAGCGTCGTACCGCCGCACCTACAACCGCGCCCGGTCCACGCTGCGCAAGCTCCGGGGAGCCCGCCGGACCGAGCTCGGGTACGTGGTCCGGTCGCTGGAGGGAATCGCGCTTGCCGGGCGGCTCACGACCACGCGCATGCCCGCGCTGTTCCTTCAGCTGGGCCGCAACCGCACCTACTGGGCCTCCAAGCCGTTCCCGGCTTCGGGCGACCAGCTCTCCTTCCGTGGCAGCGAGCTGCTCTACCAGTACTTCCCGGGCCGGGGCCTGCAGCTGCACCCGCTGTCGAACTTCAAGAAGGCCAACAACCTGCACGGCGCCTGTGCCGACGGCGGCGGCCGCGCCGGCAAGCCGGTTTGCGGCGCCCGTCCGCCGGGGCCTAAGAAGGGCACACCGTGCCGGCCGGCACGGCTGCGCCGCTTGCTCGACGAGCTGTCGGCGCTCGCGGTCAGGCGCGGGAAGTTCATCGCCTGGGAGTACAACTTCCACTTCGGCGGCGGCTCGCCCCCTTGGATGAGCGGCATGGCACAGTCGGTGGCGGTCGTGGCCCTTGGCCGGGCGGCGCGCACGCTAAAGCGGCCGGACTACAACGTGACCGCCCACAACGCGCTCGGGGCCTTTTCCACCCGGCGTCCCACAGGGGTCCGCACCCGCGGCCCGATGGGTGGCGTGCACTATCTGCAGTACTCGTTCTCGCCGCGGCTGTACATCTTCAACGCGTTCGGCCAGTCGCTGATCGGCCTGTACGACTACGGCCGGCTGGCAAAGGACCCGGTGGCCACGCAGCTCTTCCAGCAGGCGGAGCCCGAGGCCCGGCGCGAGATGCCCCACAGCGACGTGGGCGACTGGTCGCGCTACTCGTTCCGCGGCCGCGAGTCGACCCAGGAGTACCACGAGCTGCTTCGGGAGGTGCTCCAGGGCCTCGGTCGCCGCCTCGGCCTGACCGGCCCCTACTGCCTGCGGGCGATCCGCTATCGCGACTATCAGACCGCCCCGCCCAAGCTCACGCTGAGGCTTCCGCCGCAGGCGCGGCCGAAGCGGATGATGCGGGTGCGCTTCAGCCTCTCGAAGCTGTCGGTGGTGGAGCTGCGGATCTTCAAGGGCCGGAAGATGGCGTTCAAGACGCTCGCCACCTTCCGCCGTGGGTCGCGCGCGTTCAGCTGGCGGCCGAAGTCGGCGGGCAGCTACCGGGTGAGGATCGCCGCGAAGGAGATGCGCACGGGGCGGTCGAAACGCGGCCGGGACTCGGCCACGCTCACCGTCGCCCGTTAGCTACATCGCGTCGCTGGGCCGGATGAACTGCAGCTCGGGCACCACGCACGAGGGCGTGGTCCGAAGCAAGAAGCGGATTCCCTCGGCGATGTCGTCCGGCTGGATCATCTCCTCCTTCGGCACGCCGTCGACCCAGTCGGTCATGTTGGTCGCCACGAAGCCCGGGCAGAGCGCTGTGGCCTGGATGCCGTCGTTGCCGTGCTCCTTGTGGATCGCCTGGGTGAGCCCGACCACGCCGAACTTCGTCGCCGAGTAGGCGGCCAGCCAGCCCTGGCCGTACTTGCCGGCGATCGACGCCGTGTTGGCCACCAGCGCCTTGCCGTGCTCGCCACCTGCCTCCTTGAGCATCGGGATCGCCTCACGGGTGGTGAGGTAGACCGCGCGCAGGTTCACGTCGAGCTGCATGTCGAGCTTCTTGGTCTCGGCGTCCGCGATCGCTCCGCCGATCCCCACGCCCGCGTTGTTCACCAGCACGTCGAGGCGGCCGAAGCGCTCCTTGTGCTTGGCGACCAGGTTCTTGATGTGGTCCTCCTCGGCCATGTTCGCCGGGACGGCCTCAACGTCGTCGATGCCGGCGTCGCGCAGCTCCTGGGCTGCCGCCTCGAGCTTGTCGGGCCGCCGAGCCGAAACCGTGATTCCATAGCCGTCCTCGCCCAGCGCCTTCGCGATTGCGAGGCCGATGCCGCTCGATCCGCCGGTGATGAGTGCCGCGCGTGCCGCCAAGGTCGCAGACCCTATCCCCTAACCTGCTGCCGCGTGATCAGGACCTGGGCAGTCATCCTTGCGGCAATCGCTCTCGGCATCGCCGGGTGCGGCGGCGACTCGAGCGACGAGGGGGCGGACAAGCCGCCGCCCCCGGCCAATCCTGAGGACTTCCCCAAGGTCGGCGGCCGCACGCTCGCCCAGCTCGAGAAGGACCTCGGCGCCGAAGGTCCCGTCCTGGCGCCGTCCGTCTCCCAGTTCCAGCCGGGCGAGAACCGCTTCGGGTTCGGCCTGTTCGACCGTAGCCGTGCTCAGATCGCCGACGCGCCCGCGGCTCTCTACGTCGCGCCCGTGGGCGGCGGCAAGGCCACGGGCCCGATCGTGGCGGGTTACGAGTCGCTCGCCGTCGAGGCGCAGTTCCAGAGCCGCTCGGTCTCGTCGGATCCGGATGCGGCGAAGTCGCTCTACGTGGCCGACGTGAAGTTCGCCAAGCCCGGCCGCTACGACGTGCTGGGGGTGGTGCGTCTCGACGGCCGCCTCGTCGCGGCCGGTAACGCTGGCGGCCCGGTGACGGTGACCGAAAACGGCCGCGTGCCGGATGTCGGCGAGCGCGCTCCGCGCGTCCACACGCCCACCAAGGCGGACGCAGGGGGCGACATCGAGAGCATCGACACCCGCCAGCCGCCCTCCACGATGCACGACGCCGACTTCGCGGACGTGGTGGGGAAGAAGCCGGTGGTCCTGCTGTTCGCCACCCCTGCGCTGTGCCAGAGCCGGGTCTGCGGGCCGGTGGTGGACATCGCCGAACAGGTGAAGGCGCGTCGCGGCGGCGAGGCCGAGTTCATCCACCAGGAGATCTTCGTGGACAACGACATCGACAAGGGCTTCCGGCCGCAGGTGCTCAGGTGGAAGCTGCCGACCGAGCCCTGGGTGTTCGCGGTCGACCGCAAGGGCCGTGTGGCGGCGCGGCTCGAGGGTGCGTACAGCGCGAAGGAGCTCGAGCGCGCGGTGGACGCAGCGGTGAAGGGCTAGCGGCCGGCGCGAACGCGTACCGTGAACCGGCGTGTGATGCGCCCGTTCACTCGCAGCGACACCTTCCAGCGCCCCGGACGGCTCACCTTGACCGCCACTCGGTACGAGCGAGCACGCTTGACCACCTTGATCCGACGCCCGCGCGCGGAGCGCTTACCCGAGCGCGCTGCCAGTGCGAGTGTGCCCTTGCCGGTACGGATCCGCACGCTGGCCGAGATCATTCGCCCGCGTGCGCGGGGCCGCTTGGAGGACACGCTCAGGGAGGCGCCGATGCCGCCCGCGGAGGGCTCTGACAGCCCGAACGCGTTCGACTCGGGTGTGCAATCCAGTGCGAAGGCGACCGCCTGATCGTCCTGGAAGCCGGAGCCAAGGTGGGTGTTTTTCGAGTCCAGCAGGATTTCGCGGTGAGCAGGCGAATTCAGCCACGCCCGCAGGACCTCGGCGGGGCGGCCATAGCCGTGCGCGAGGGTGGGGCCCGACCAGCCGCTGCAGCCCGCGCTGTTGGCGCGGGCGGTGTACGGAGCGTCGCGGTTGTGATCGATGCCGCCCCGGTCCACGTTCTCGGCCACGTAGTCGCCGGCGATCTCGGTCAGGTCCGGTGAGATCGCGAGGGTGGGGAGACCCCGGTTGGCTCGCTCCTTGTTGAGGAGCGCGGCGAAGTCGCTCTCGGTGGCCGACGGTGCCGGATCTCCTGCCGAGGCGACGGGGGGAAGGGCCATCACCGCAGCAAGGGCAATCACGGTGAATGTAAGGCGCCTCACTTCCCTACGGTAGGGGCGATTGGCCAATGGCGCGAATTATCGACGCCGTGTCAGAGTCGTTGGACGACCTTTTCGTCGAGCCCCTTCACCGATTCCAGCACCACCGCGGCCAGCCCCAGGGCCTCATCACCCGGCGGGTAATCGGGGTTAGGGATCGCGATCACGCGCAGGCCCGCCGCGGCGGCCGCCTGGATCCCGGCAGCGGCGTCCTCGACCGCCGCTGAGTTCTCGGGATCGGCGCCCAGGCGCCGCGCCGCCTCCAGGTAGACGTCGGGCGCGGGCTTGCCCCGTGCCACCTCCTCGGAGGAGACGGTGGTGTCGAACAGGTCGGTCCAGCCGGACTTCTCCAGCGTGAGGTCGATGATCTCCCGGTTCGACGAGGAGGCCATGCCGAGCGGCCAGCGGGCGGCGAGCCGGCGCACCGCCTCGTCCGCGCCGGGCAGCACCGGCAACCGCCTCTCATAGAGCGCCTCGATCCGGCGCACCACGTCCGCCGAGATCTCATCGGCCTCCAACGGGACTCCCAGGTCGTCGCGCAGCAAGCGGGTCCACTCCGGCGAGCTCATGCCCAGCATCGCGTGCTCGGCCTCCTCGGTCCAGCGCCCGCCGTGCTCGCCGACCAGGTCCCGCTTGGCGTCGGTCCACAGCTGCTCGGAGTCGAGCAACACGCCGTCGAGATCGAAGACAACGGCCTCGATCACGGCACGGCCCGCAGCGCCGGGTACAGCGCGCCAAACCGCTCGCGGGCCTCGCGGTACGGGCCGATCCACTCCGTCACCGGTTCCACGGGGTCGGTGGCCCGCACCGTGGTTGCCACGGCCTCGTGCACGTCGCTCCACACGCCGCCGGCCACGCCGCCCAGCAGCGCCGCACCGAATGCGGCGCCCTCGTCCGCGGCCGTGCGCTCCAGCGGCAGCTCGAGCACCGACGCGACGATCCTCAGCCACAGCTCGCTGCGCGCGCCGCCTCCCGACACGCGGCCCAGGCTCGGCGGCGCGCCCATTTCCGTGACCAGGTCGAGCGAGTCGCGCAGTCCGAAGGCCACTCCCTCCAGCACCGCCCGCACGAGCGCCCCCCGGTCGTGGCGCACCGACAGGCCGGTGAAGGCGCCGCGGGCGTCGGGGTCGGCGTGCGGAGTGCGCTCCCCGGCCAGGTAGGGCAGGAAGGTGAGACCCTCGACGCCCGGCTCCCAGCGCTCGGCCTCGGCCACCAGGGTGGAGAAGTCCTCGCCGGGCGCGGCCACGTCGCGGAGCCACTGCAGCGAGCCCGCTGCCGAGAGCATCACTCCCATTGCGTGCCAGGCGCCTGGTACGGCGTGGCAGAAGGCGTGTACGCGCGCCTCGGGATCGGCGGCGAACGCGTCGAGCGCCGTGAACACCACACCGGAGGTCCCGATCACCACGGACGCTGGGCCCGGCCGGTCGACCCCCACGCCGAGCGCCCCGGCCGCCTGGTCGCCCGCGCCCGCGGCCACGGGCACGCCGGCGGGGGTGGCCCCTGACACCGCCGGGGATTCCAGGGCCGGCGGCAGCCAGGCCTCGTCGAGCTCCAGGGCCGCGAGCACCGAGGTCGACCAGCGCCGCTGGGCCACGTCGAACAGCAGCGTTCCGCTCGCGTCGGCCGCGTCGGTGGCCTTCTCGCCGCACAGGCGCAGGCGCACGTAGTCCTTGGGCAGCATCACGGACGCGATGCGCCCGTACGCCTCCGGCTCGTGGCGGCGCAGCCACAGGAGCTTGGGCGCGGTGAAGCCGGTGAGGGCGCGGTTGCCGGTCTGGGCGATCAGCTCGTCCCGGCCGACCTTCTCCTCGATCTCGGCGCACTCCGCGGCCGTCCGCTGGTCGTTCCACAGGATCGCGGGCCGCACCACCTCGTCGGCCGCGTCGAGCGTGACCAGCCCGTGCATCTGGCCGGAGAGGCCGATCCCTGCCGGCTCGCCGGCGGCGCGCAGCGACTCCAGCACCCTCTCGGCGGCGGTCCACCACAGCTCGGGGTCCTGCTCGGCCCAGCCGGCACGGGGGGTCTCGAACGGATAGGTCTCCTCGGCTCGGGCGAGCACCGAGCCGTCCTCCGCCAGCGCGAGGCCCTTCACCCCGCTGGTGCCGATGTCCAGCCCGAAGACCGTCACGCACCGAGCGCCGCGTACACCAGCTCGTACGCCCGCACGGCGTCCTTCTCCTGCTGGGCCTCGCGGAGGGCGGCGTCGTCGATGCGTGAGGCCACGCCGTCGATGAAGTTCCACTGCTCCACCGAGCGGCGCACCGCCGCCACCTGGTCCTCGGTGTAGGGGTAGAGGTCGAAGCCCAGCCGCTCTCCGGCGTCGCCGTACCCCGCGCGGCGCAGCTCCAGCGCGAGCTCGATCGTCTCCATGAAGGCCGTGGTGCCCACCATGTTGTCGTCGTCGAAGGTGCCCCAGCCCGAGTTCGCGTGCTGGTGGCCCAGGAGGCCCTCGGAGGCGAGCAGCGCGGCGTACTCCGCCAGGTGCTCGTCGTTCATCAGCAGGTGCTGCCAGTCCATGTTCACCTTCACGTTGTCGACGCCCTCCACGCGCAGCTTGTGGACCACGTGCAGCGTCATGCCCATGTTGCGCATCAGGATCTTCATCGCGGGCTCGGAGTTCTTGTGCTCGAGGAAGAGCTTGACGCCGTGTCCAGCGCAGACCGCGGCGGCCTCTCCGACGCCCTCGATCAGCCACTCCCACGAGGCGGCGTACGGCGTCTGGAACGGGTAGTTGTAGCCCTCGATCCCCGGCCAGATGATGAAGTGGGCGCCGAGCGAGCCGGCGAAGTCCGCGGCCTCGCGCGTGATCCGGCGCGCCTCGTCGCGCACCCCGCTGTCGGGCGAGACAAGGCCGCCGCGACCGAACTTCGGGTCGAGGTGCAGGCCCGAGGCGATGCAGTAGATGTCGTGGTCGCCGAGCGCGGCCCGCACGTCGTCGAGGTTGTCGGGCGACAGCTCGTGCGGGTAGTGGAACTCGTAGCCGTCCATCAGGTCGCCGAGCCCATCCACGGCGCGGCGGACCTTGTCGGCCGTCGACTCGTTGGCGTGCTCAGGCTGATAGCCGACGGGGACGAAGCGGGTGACCATCGGGCCCAGCGCCCAGATGCCCAGGCTGGTCTTCATTTGAAGCTCCTCCTTGCGGATAAGTTGTCCCCGTGGAGACCCCGGGGATCGGAATGCTCGGTTACGCGTTCATGGGCCGGGCGCACGCCCATGCGCTGATCACGCTGGCGCACATGACGGGCCCGCCCGCGGTCGCGCCGCGGCTCGTGTCGGTGGCGGGGCGCGACGAGGGCGAGCGGACGGCATTTGCCGAGCGCTTCGGCTTCGAGCGCCACGTGGCGGACTGGGCCGAGGTAGTCGAGGACCCGGAGATTCAGGTGCTCGAGAACCTGCTGCCCAACCACCTCCACGCCGAGCCGACGATCGCCGCCGCGCGCGCCGGCAAGCACGTGGTCTGTGAGAAGCCGCTGGCCCTCGACGCGCCGCAGGCACGCGAGATGCTCGCGGCGGTGCAGGAGGCCGGGGTGGTGCACCTGTGCGCCTTCAACTACCGCTTCGTACCCGCCGTTCGCCGGGCGAGGGAGATGCTGGAGGCGGGCGACCTGGGCGAGGTGCACCACTTCCGCGGCACCTACCGCCAGTCGTGGGGCGGCGACCCGGCGCGGGAGGGAATCTGGCGCTTCGACCCCGCGCTGGCGGGCGGCGGCGCGCTGGGGGACCTGGCCTCGCACGTGGTGGACATGGCGCGCTACCTGGTGGGCGACGTCGAGAGCGTGGCGTCCCAGGTGGTCACGTTCGTGCCGGGGCGCGAGGTGGACGACGCCGTGGCGGCCGCGGTCTCGTTCGCCGGCGGCGCGATCGGGACGATCGAGGCCACCCGCTTCGCCACCGGGAACCTCAATCGCTTCACGTGGGAGATCAACGGGTCGAAGCGCTCGCTGTCCTTCGACCTCGAGCGCCTGAACGAGCTGGTGATCGACGGCGAGCGGACGCTGGTGAACCCCGACGGCTGGTGGCCGCCCGGGCACGTGCTGGGCTGGGAGCACACCTTCGTGTTCGAGCTGCGCCGGTTTCTCGACGCGGTCGGCGGCCGCGGGACGGTCGAGCCGCACGGCGCGACCTTCGAGGACGGTGTGCGCGCGGCTGAGATCTGCGACGCCATCCTGGCGTCGGCCCGCGACGGCCGGCACGTGCAGCCGGGCACGTGAGCCGCGCCTAGGGCGAGACCGCACGGCCGCTGTCCGCCGCCTCGTACAGCGCGGCGATCGTGCGCGCCTGGGCGACGGCGTCCTCGCGCCCGAAGGGCTGGTCCGCCTCGCCCGCGCACGCGCGCGCGAAGTCCACGAGCTCGCAGCCGTAGGCGTCCGCCTCCTCGATCTTCTCTTCCTGGACGCTCCCGTCCAGCCCGCGCCGCTCGATCACGGCCGTGCGCGAGTGCCACGGGTCGTCCAGGAACAGCGAGCCCTCTGAGCCCACCACCTCCAGCTCGTCACGCGGCGGCATGTCGAAGCCGCAGTCGAAGTGGGCGAGGGCCCCGCTCGCGAAGCGCATCGTCGCCACGAAGCGCACGTCCACGTCCCGTACGACGCTGTGGGCGGTCACCTCCTCGGGCTCCCCGAGCAGGAACCGCGCGCCCGACACGCAGTAGCAGCCGACGTCCATCAGGGCCCCTCCGTCGAGGTCCGCGGCCAGCCGGATGTTCTCCGGCTCATCGAGGGAGAACGAGAACGCGCTGCGCACGAGACGCAGCTCGCCCAGCTCACTCGCCAGCTCGCGCAGTCGCAGCGCCTGCGGGTGGTGTCGCCACATGAACGCCTCGGCAAGCACCCGTCCGTTGCGCTCGGCGGCGTCGAAGGCCTGGTCCACCTCCTCGGGGCGGCGCGTGAGGGGCTTCTCGCACAGCACGTGCTTGCCGGCGTCGAGCGCACGGATCGACCAATCCACGTGCATCCCGTTCGGAAGCGAGATGTACACCGCGTCCACGTCGCCGTCCTCCAGCAGCTCCTCGTAGGAGCCGACCGCGCCCGGCACCCCCAGCTCGTCGGCATGCGCCCGGGCCCGGCCCGCGTCGCGGGACGCCACCGTCACCACCTCCACCTCGTCCGCGTGCCGAGCGCCCTCAACGAGCTTGGCGTTGATGTCGGCCGTGCTCAGCAGACCCAGCCGCAGCGTCATCCCGAGGAGCCCTCGTTCATCGGGCGGAACGACACGGTCATCATCCGCAGGCCCTTCGGGCGCGAGACCACGAACCAGGCCACGTCGGCCACCTCCTCGGCGCTCATCATCCCCTCGAGCTCGGGCATGTCCTCGGTGCGCCCGGTGCCCATGGCGAAGTCGGTGGCGATGCCGCCGGGGCAGAGGTTGGTCACGCGCACGCCCTGCTCGCGCATCTCGTGGTCGAGCGAGCGGGTGAAGCCCAGCTGGCCGAACTTCGAGGCGTTGTAGACGGTCTCGCCCGGGAAGCCGCGGAGACCCGCGACCGATGCCATCGAGAGGAAGTCCCCCTTCGACTCGATCAGGTGGGGGAGGGTCGCACGGGCCGTGTAGAGCGTCCCCTTGAGGTTCACGTCGATCATGTCCTCGACGTGCTCAGGGTCGAGCTCCAGAAACGGCCCGTACGCACCCACGCCGGCATTCGCGACGACGGCATCCAGGCCGCCGAACTCACCCATCGCGCCGGCAACCGCGGCGTCTACCTGCGCCGGGTCCCTCACATCACATTTCAAGCCCAGGGCGCCATCCAGCCCCAGGTCGTCGCCGCTGCGCGACGCGCAGGCCACGCGCCATCCCTCCGCCGCAAAGCGGCGGGCCACCGCGGCGCCCACGCCGCGACTCGCCCCGGTGACGAATAACGCAGCTATAAGCGTCCCGACTGCGCCTGGCGCTTCCGCGACACCGAGTCGACCGTGACCGCCAGCAGCAGCACGCCGCCGGTGATCAGGAACTTCTCCCCGGAGCCGAGGCCGAGCAGGCCGAGCCCGTTGTCGATGGACGAGATGACGAGCGCCCCCAGCAGTGCGCTCTTGATGTGGCCGCGCCCGCCGAACAGCGACGTGCCGCCGATCACGGCGGCGGCGATCGAATACAGCAGGATCGACCCGCCGCCGGCGTTGGTGTCGACCGAGCGCAGGCGCGACGCGAGGATGATCCCGCCGATGGCGGCCATCAGCGAGCAGATCGCGAAGCAGTAGATCCGGATCCGGTCGACGTTGATGCCCGCGCGCCGCGCCGCCTCGGCGTTGCCGCCGACCGCGTACACGTAGCGCCCGAACTTGGTTCGGCCGAGGATGAAGGCCCAGAACACCAGCAGCGCCGCCACCAGCACGCCCACGTAGGGGATGCCGCGGTCCTGGTTGGCGACGTAGCAGACGATCCCGAGCGCCAGGGCCAGCCCGCCGATTCGCAGGCCCACGAGCAGGTAGGGCTCCTGCTCGAGACCGGCCTTGCGCCGGACACGGATCTCGTTCAGCTGCGTGGCCGCATACAGGGCCGCGCAGACCAGCATCAGGATCCACGAGGCGCCCTCCGAGAGGAAGCCGTTGGCCAGGTCGATGATGAAGTCGTCCTGGAGGATCACGGTGCCGCGGCTGCCTATCAGCAGCAGCACGACACCGTTCCAGGCTATTAAGCCCGCCAGCGTGACCACGAACGAGGGGATGCCGACCTTCGCGAATAACAGCCCGTGCAGCGTCCCGATCGCCAGCCCCACGCCGCACGCCAGGAACAGGGCGACCGCGGTCGGCACCTCATTGCCGTCGGGGATCAGGAGCACGGTGGCCACCACGCCGGCCACGCCGGACACGTAGCCCACCGACAGGTCGATCTCACCCAGCAACAGCACGAAGACGATGCCCATGGCGATCGTTGTGAACGCCGCCGACTGGACGATCAGGTTCACGAAGTTCCCGGCGGTGAGGAAGCGGTCGTTCTGCGACTGGAACACGATCGCGATCAGGATCAGGCCGACGATGATCGGCAGCGAGCCGAGCTCGCCGGACTTGACGTCGGTCCACCAGCGCTGGACGACCTCGCGGAGCGTGGCCGCGGGCGCGACGCTGGGCCCGCCGGGGGCCGCGGTGGCGCTCACTGGGTCACCTCCTCGGCGTCGACCTGGCCAGGCACCTTCGAGAGCTCGCCCGATGTGATCGCCTGGACGACCTCCTGCTGGGTGGTCTCGGTGCGCTTGAACTCGGCCACGTTCTGGCCGAGGCGCAGGACGGTGATCGAGTCGGCCACCTCGAAGACGTCATGAAGGTTGTGGGAGATGACGACCACGCCCAGGCCCTGCTCGCCCAGGCGGCTGACCAGCTGGAGCACCTGCGCGGTCTGCGCCACGCCGAGTGCGGCGGTGGGCTCGTCGAGGAGCACCACGCGCGAGTTCCACATCACGGCCTTGGCCACCGCCACCGACTGGCGCTGTCCGCCGGACAGGCCCGCCACGGTTTGTCGTACGGAGCCGATCGTGGTGACCGACAGCTCGTCGAGCGTCTTCAGCGCCCGCGACTCCATCCCCGTTTCGTCGAGCCGTTTCAGGCCGTCGAGCCGCTCGCGCCCTAGGAACATGTTCTGGACCACGTCGAGGTTGTCGGCCAGCGCGAGGTCCTGGTAGACGACCTCGATCCCGAGGGCTGCGGAGTCCTTCGGGCCCGCGATGTTCACGGGCTTGCCGTCGAACAGGATCTCTCCGCCGTCGACGTGGTGGATGCCGGCGATGCACTTGATCAGCGTCGACTTTCCGGCGCCGTTGTCGCCGACGAGCGCCATCACCTCGCCGGGGCCCACGTGGAAGTCGACCTCATGCAGGGCCAGCACAGCACCGAAGTGCTTGGACACCCCGCGCAGCTCCAGAACCGGACCGTCGCTCACTGCGTTCTCCTTTCGTGCGGGTGGGGCCCGGGGCGCCTCGAGGCGCCCCGGGCCCACACGCGGTTGGTGCTTAGAGGCCGACCTCCTCGCACTTGGAGGCGAGCTTCCCGGCACAGATCTCCTCCTGCTTGGGGAAGTCCGGCTCGCCGATGTACTCCTTGATGTTGTCCTTCGTGACTGAGACCGGATCGAGCAGCACGGACGGGACCTTGTGCTTCTCGTTGTCGATCGGCACGGTCGTCTCCGTGGGCTTCTCGCCCTTCGCCAGCGCGATCGCCAGCTTCGCGGCCGCGTCGGCCTCCTTCTTGATCGCCTTGTAGACCGTCATGCACTGGTCTCCATTGACGATGTTCTGGATGCCCTCGAGCGTGGCGTCCTGGCCAGTGACCGGAACCTGCGGCAGCTTGCGCTGCTTCAGGGCCGAGATGGCGGCGTTGCCGAGGCCGTCATTGGCCGCGAGCACACCGTCCACCTTGTTGTTGTTGGCCTGGAGCATCTGCTCGAAGATCGTCAGTGCCTTCTGGTTGTCCCAGTCCGGCACGGACTGATCGTCGATCTTCTTCCAGTCGCCCGACTCGAACTTGGGGTTGATCACCGAGTCGTAGCCGTTCTTGAACAGCGTGGCGTTGTTATCGGTGGGCGAGCCATTGAGCACTGCGACCTGGGCGCCCTGCTTGTTGCCAACACAGTCGACCAGACCCTCACCCTGGAGCTTGCCCACGGCCTCGTTGTCGAACGAGACGTAGTAGTCCTGGGCGTCCGTACCGAGCGTCAGGCGGTCGTAATCGATCACCTTCACGCCCTGGGACTTCGCGTTCGCGGCAATCGCCGCGCCCGAGCCGGAGTCCAGGTTCACGAGCAGGATGACCTTCGCCCCGTTCGTGATGGCCTGCTCCGCCTGCTGCTGCTGGGTGGACTTGTCACCCTCCGCGTTCACGATCTCGGCGTCCACGCCAGCGGCGTCGAAAGCCTTCTTGAGGAACGGCCTGTCGACCGTCTCCCAGCGAACCGAGGACTTCGAGTCCGGGAGCAGCACGGCGACCTTGCCGGCCTTGGCGTCTCCGCCACCACCGCCACTGTCACCTCCGTCGTCATCGTCGTCGCCGCATCCTGCGGCGATTGCTCCTACGGCAAGCAGGCTGGCCGTGACCAGTGCCCATCGTTTGTTTCTCAGCATCACTTCCTCCTCTCCCTCTCGTTTGCAGTCCGTGTTGCCAAGTTCATGCGGGCGCCACCGCCCCGGCGATTCGCTGCGCCACCGCCTGCCCGGATTGGGCGATCGCCAGAGCCAGCGCGCCCAGCACGTTCGCCCGCTCTCCCAGCTCGCCCGCCACGACCTCCAGCTGCGCTGTGGCGGATGGGAGGGCGTAGCGGTGAACGGACTCGCTGAGCGGCTCGATGAGCAGATCGCCGGCCGTGCTCAGGTCGCCTCCGATCACCACCATCTCCGGGTTGAAAAGGTTGCAGAGTCCCGCCACCACGCGCCCCACGGCTCGGCCGGCGTCGGCGATCGCCCGCCTGGCGCCTGGATCGCCCTCATGGGCAAGCGCGATCATGGCCTCGACCGTGAGGTGCTCGCCGTGGCTGGGGCGCAGCAGCTCCAGCAGCGCCGGGCCCGAGGCGAAGGTCTCGAGGCAGCCGCGGTTGCCGCAGCGGCAGATGGGGCCGCGCTCGTCGACGAGCATGTGCCCGATCTCGCCCGCGGTGCCGCGATGCCCGTGGTAGGGGCGCCCCTCGACGATCAGGCCCGCGCCGATGCCCGACGACATCTGCACGTAGGCCGCGGTGCTCACGTTCCGCCCCGCGCCGAGGGTCACCTCCGCGAGCGCGCCCAGGTTCGCGTCGTTGTCCAGGTGGACCGGGATGCCGATGTGCCGCTCCACCTCGGCCGCGGCGTCCAAGTCGGTCCAGCCGGAGAGGATCGGGCTGGGGTGGAGGGCGCCCCGGTCGTGGTCGACGGGCCCCGCCAGCGCCATGCCGGCGCCGAGCACTCGATCGCGATCGACGTTCGCCTCGTCGAGCACTTGCGTGACCAGCTCGGCGGCTCGTTCCATCGCGGCGCCGGCGTCGTGGTCCACGTCCAGGTGCAGGCTGGCCTCGGCCAGCACCGTTCGCGCCAGATCGCTCACCGCCACGCGGATCTTGTCGTGGTCGAAGTCGATCCCCACCGCCGAGCCGGCGGAGGGGTCGAGCGCCAGCTGGACTGCCGGCCGGCCCTGCCTACCCCCAGGGAGGACCTCGCCCTCAACCACCAGCCCGCGATCCTGCAGCTCTGCGATCAGCGTCGAAACCGTGGAGCGCGACAGGCCCGTTCGGCGGGCGATGTCCGCGCGGCTGGCGGTCCCGTCATCGCGCAGGGCGTCCACGATGCGCAACCTGTTCAGCTCGCGTAGGGATTCGAGCGATCCGGCAATGTGGGCGACCCTCTTCGATGGGAAATGATTTGTCAAGGCTTCGGACAAACTAATCCCCGGGAGGTCCCGAAGCGTGTCGGGGAGCGCCGCAGGCCACGTCCCGGTCGCCATTGTGGGGTCCGCGTGATGGTCAGCGGCAGCGGGCGGTACGGTGCCGGACAAGGGCCGGTAGCTCAGTTGGTCAGAGCAGCGGACTCATAATCCGTAGGTCCCTGGTTCGAGTCCAGGCCGGCCCATCGCGAACGCCCTGCGGGGCTACTCCAGATCCTCCTGCGCCATCCGTGGGCGCGGGTGGATGTTGGTCATGTGGGCGGGCGCGTCGCCGACGTTGACGAACTTGTGCGCGCTGCCGGGCGGCGCGACCACGATCTGACCAGCCGTCGCCTCGATCACCTGGTCGTCGACGGTAAAGCGGACCCGACCCTCATGCACGATGAAGGTCTCCTCGTACGGGTGGCGGTGCAGGCTGGGCCCTCGCCCGGGCTGCGGCCGGGCGAGGAAGAACGACACGTTGGCGCCGTGGTCGGCGCCAACGAACGGCCCGGACAGCTCGTCCTGCTCGAGCTGGACCGGACCAGCCACGCCGAGCAGCACCTTCATCCGGTCGACGGCGTCGAGGAGCGTCGCCAATGGCCTGACCATCAGCGTCAGCTCCGAGATCGCGCGATCACGCTCACCGGCGGCCAGCAGGACACCGTCGCCGGCGCTGCCCTCGAGCTCGGCGGTGAACGCCAGCAGCGTCTCGTCGGCGCCCTCGATCAGCCGGCTGGGCCGCGGCGCGGCCACCACCTGGGTGACCGCGGCGAGCACCGCGCCGATCCGATCATGCCCTTCGTAGTCGGCCACGGGGCTGTGGAAGACCGCATCCGGAGCGAGCTCGGCGACCATCGCCGGCGCATCCCGTGCGATGAACGCATCGGTCAGCCGGCGTCCTGCTGATCGCTCGGTGGCCATCCCCCAACAGTGAAACACGACGCGCCCATCAGAAGCCTTTACCCGGCGTTGAGTCACGGCGGCCACGGTGCTCCGGATGCACCTACTGAGCCGCCCCAGGTTGTTCGCCGTCGCCGCCTTGCTGTCACTACTGGCGGCCGCGTTCGCCATCGCCTCGCAGCAGGCGGGTTCCGCGAAGGCCAGCGCCCCGCAGGGGCTGACGGTTGGCTCGCAGGACGGCTCCCAGCCAGAGAGCATGGAGCAGTTCCTGACCGCCGTCACGAAGGACGTCGATACCTACTGGACCCGGGTGTTCGAGGACTCCGGCCTGCCGGAGCCGAGGGTGGGCTATGCATGGATCCCCGCCGGCCAGACCGCGGCGAGCGCGTGCGGGGACGAGGACGGCACGCTGGGCGATGACGCGGCTGCGTACTGCCCGAGCGACGACACGCTCTACATCTCGCAGAAGTTTGCGACCGACATCTACAACGGCACCCTCGACCGTGCGCTCCCCGGCAGCTCGCAGGGCTACGGAAGGACGATCGGCGACTTCTCGGTCGCATACATCGTCGCTCACGAGTACGCCCATCAGGTCCAGGGCGAGTTGGGCGTCCTCCAGGGTGGTCACGCGACGGTGAACATCGAGCTCCAGGCCGACTGCTTCGCCGGCACATGGGCCAAGAGCGCCTACGAGGAGAACCGGCTCGAGGAGGGCGACGTGCAGGAGGCCCTCGACGCCGCGCTTGCAGTGGGCGATTTCGACGCCACCAACCCGAGCCACCACGGGACGCCGGAGCAGCGCAAGGATGCCTGGAGCAGCGGCTTCCAGACGGGCGACCCGTCCTCGTGCAGCCAGTACCTGGACGGCGCCGACGCGTGACCCCGGGGTCGGTCGGTTCCCCGTTGCGCGCGTGCAACGGAGCCTTTAGCCTTCAGGAACGGCATTCCTACATGGAGGCTAGGTATGACGACGGGAGGCGATACGACGAAGGTCTTCGAGAAGCCGGAGGTCACTGACCTCGGGCTCATCGTGGACCTCACGTCGATGATGTCGGAGGGTGACGCACCGGACGCGACGGTCCCTGAGGGACCGCCGCCGGGGGAACCCACCTTTTCGTAGCCCACGGCCGGCGCCTATGGCGCCGGCCGTGCTGCGTCTCAGGGCTTGTCGGCCAGCTCGAGCAGCCCGCGGTCGGCGAGCGCCCGGCAGAACTCCACGAGGTCGGGCTCAATCTCTGACGCGTCTACGTTGTACTCCTCCGCCAGCCGGGCGATCGAGCTCCGCAGCGTCACGGCGTCGTCGCTCATCAGCTCGAGCATCCGGGCGGCGGTCTCGTTGAGGCCGTGGTATTCGCCCGACTCGACGTTGAGTAGAAGTGTCTCTCCCTCGAAGCTGCGATACACGACGTGGGAGGGAACTACCGGGCGGGTGTCCAGGATGTCGTCCACGCGCGGCAACAGAACCCTCAGTACTCGATCAGTGTTCCGCTGCGTCGGCTGATCTGTACCGCCTTGTGCACCACGAGACCCGACAGGGGCATCAGAACGGCGGCGAATCCGACCAGGCGCGCGAGGTCCCACCACGCTGAGTTCCTCAATGGCGTTCCGACGATCACGTTACGTAGGAGATCTACCCCGGGAGTGAACGGCTGAACCTCGGAGATCCACTCGATCCAGCCGGGTAGCAGCTCCGTGGGGAAATAGATCCCGGAGACGAGCGTGATGCCCGCGACGATCCACGTGGTGCCCGCCATGGCCTGCTTTGCGATCAGGACGACTCCCAGGAGGGCCAGGCCGAAGGGTGCAAACGAGAGGCCGGCGAGGATGGAGAGCGGAATGGCGAGCGGAAGCGTCGCCCACTCGATCGACACTCCGAACACCACGCCCGAGAACGCGATCATCACCATCCCCGTCGCCAGCGCGTAGACGAACGGGAAGACGATGATCGCCATCGCCGAGCCGACCGGCCCGAAGGGCGATATCGCCATCCGCTCGAACGTTCCGGCCACGAGCTCGGTGCGGAGGGTTTGCGGCGGAGTCTGCAGGGTGGAGTAGAGAATCTGGAGGATGATCAGGCCGATCACCGCGAACGCGTAGTAGTCATCGGGCGACTCGAACGCGCTCACCTGCACGAGCCGGGACACGTAGTAGAAGAGGGTGAGGGAGAAGAAGACCGATACCAGCCCGCTGAGGAACGGGACGCGGTAGCTCATGGCGATCTGAAGGTCGCGGCGGACCACCGCCATGGTTGCGCCCCAGACCGATGCCACGCGGCTCATGCCGGCACCACGATCCCGTCCTCGACCATGAGCGCGACGTCGGCATCGATCTCCGCCTGGCTGGACGCGGGCGCGCACCAGAGCGCCGTCCCGCCCTTGGCGTGGTGCGCGTCCAGCGCGTCACGCAGCAGCGAGAGCGCCTCGTCGTCGAGGCTCGTGTGCGGCTCGTCGAGCAGCACCACCTCGGGCTGGTGGAGAAACGTCATGGCCAGCCGCACGCGCTGACGCTGACCCATGGAGATCCGGTCCACGCGGTTGCGCTCCATGCCCTCGAGCTCGAACGCCCTCAGCGATCGGGCCACGGCCTCCGTGCGGGCGGCGCCGCGCAGCAGGGCGAGGCTGGCCCAGAACTCGAGGTTCTGCCGCACGGTGAGCCTCGCGTAGAGGCCGCCGTTGCCGGCGGGCAGGTAGCCGAGGAGGCGCTGGTAGGCCAGGCGGTCGCGGACGGGGTGAAGCCCGTTGATCCTGACCTCGCCCTCGTTGGGCTCGACCAGTCCCGCGCAGATCCGCAGGAGGGTGGTCTTGCCCGCCCCGTTGCGACCGCCGAGGAACGCGCGCACCCCCGGCTCGAGCAGGAGATCGGCGCCGCGGAGCACCTCGGCGTCGCCCCACCGGCGCACGATGCCCGAGGCGTTCAACGCAGCTGTGGTGCCGACCAGGGTGCTCATCGCGCGAGTATGGCGGTGATCTAGCGCCCGCTGCGCTGCAAGACGACGGGCGCTGTGCGCAGGAGCAGCTTGAGGTCGTTCCAGAGCGACCACTCCGCGACGTACAGGTAGTCGAGCTTGATCATCTCCGCGAAGGGGATCGCGGTGCGCCCCAGCACCTGCCACGGCCCGGTGAGGCCGGGTGTGAGCGACAGCCGTTCCCGGTGGCGGCCGAGCACGTGCACGTCCTCGGACGGCACCAGCGGGCGCGGCCCAACCAGCGACATGTCGCCCCGCAGGACGTTGAACAGCTGGGGCAGCTCGTCGAAGCTCGTCCTGCGCAGGAAGCGGCCCACACGGGTGATCCGCGGGTCGTCGGCGATCTTGAACATGGGACCGTCGGACTCGTTCAGGTGAGCTAGGGCGGGCTTCATGTAGTGCGCCCCGTCGATCATCGTGCGGAACTTGTACATCGAGAACTCCTGGTTGCCGCGGCCGACGCGCGACTGCACGAACAGGACGGGGCCACGCGATGTGAGCCGGACGATGAGGGCCACGAGGGCCAGCGCCGGAAGTAGGAGAAGGAGGCCGGTGAGTGCCGCCGCGACATCGATCGCCCTCTTGAGCGCGAGGGAGGAGCGCGTGCGGCCGAAGCCGCGCAATCCGAGCAGGGTCATGCCCTCGAGCTGGTCCACCTCGACCTGATGGCCGATCACCTCGAAGAGGCGCGGGACGACGCTGATCTCCAGGCCGAGTTGCTTGCTGGCGCGGATGACCTCGATCAGGCGCTCGTGCGAGATGCTCGAGAACGCGATCACCACGCGCTCGACCATGAACTCGCTGCACACCTCCTCGAACCGGTCGATGTCCCCGAGGTGGGCCGCGGTTCCGTTCGTTCGCTCCTCCTCCTGCTCGTCGAGCACCGGCACGTCGACGAACCCGACCAGGTCGACGCCGTACTCGGGGTGCACCGCCAGCTTGCGTGCGACCGTGTCCGCCACGAACCCCGAGCCGACGATCACACAGCGCTCGGGTGGAAAACGCCGCGTGAGGGTGTAGCGGGTGAGCCCCCTGAACGTGGGCAGCGTGAGGAAGGCCAACCCCGTGAACAGCAGCGTCTGTGGCCGGCCGATCTCCAATCCGGTGAGAGGAGGAGCGACGAGGAAGACGATCGACGTCCCGAGGGCCGCCGAGAGCGCGAGCTTGGGCAGCTCGTCCAGCGTCGACTTGTGAAGCAGGTGCGCGTCGCGGTCGTAGAGGCCGAGCAGCTTGTGGAACACGATCCACAGGGGCAGGGCGGCCGCGAGGATGAGCCGTTCGCTCAGATCGCCGCTGGGAGGCGCCAGCAGCCACACGCCGGCGTAGGCGACGGCCAACGCGGTGAAGTCTGCAACCGCCAGGAGGCGGCGCCGCACGGAATCCCGTCGCGAGCGGTCGGTTCGCCCGGCGCCGACGACCTCATCGAAGTGGTCCAGCGTCGAACCGACGGCCGACCCGTGCCGTCGTAGCTCAGTAGTGCTCCCCCTTGCGACAGTATCCATACTGTTCCTCCGGCAACGGACCTCTCCGTGCCTGGTCGGACGTACACCCCCCCAGTGTCCGCGTGGTGGCCATCGTAAGTGGATTCCGCCGCAATGTCCACGGGGAGGTGTTACGAGCTGGTTTCCGGATCTCCCTGAGCTCGGACGAACTCAGCCAGCCGCTCGATCTGGCGCCGTTCGTCGAAGCGCTCCAGCACGGCCTCGCGGGCGTTCCGGCCAAGCCGTATGGCGAGCTCGGGGTCATCCAGGACCCGCAGCACCTCGGCCGCGGCCCGCTCCGCGTCCCCCGGGGGGTAGAGCAGCCCGGTCCGCTCGTGCTCGATGATCTCCGCGGGGCCGTCGGCGGCCGGGGCGACGACCGGCAGCCCGGCGGCCATCGCCTCCGCGACGGCCACTCCAAAGGGCTCGTCGGGCCGGCAGTGCAGCAGCAGGCCGCAGCCGTGCAGCGCCGCGGCCACGTCCTGCGTGTAGCCCGGGAAGCGCACCGCTTCGGAGAGCACGCTGTCTTCCGCGACCCGCTGGTGCAGCTTCTCTTCAAACGCGAAGTCCTCGTCGCGGAACTGCGCGCTGCCCACGATGTCGATCCGAAACCCGGGCACCTTCCGCGCGACGATGCCGGCGACGGTCACCGCGAGGTCCGTCCGCTTGGTTGGCGACACATGCCCCAGCACGGCCGCTCGGGGAGCGCCCGGCTTCGACCGTTCGGGTGAGAAGCGGTCGGGATCGACGCCCGGCACGATCGTGGTGGTGCGCTCGGCGATTCGTTTCGAGCCGCGGGAGAAGTCACGCCGAACGGCCTCCGACGTGGCGACGGCGGCGTCGCAGCGCAGGAGGGCGAGCAGCCGCACGAGAGCGCCCACCGGGCCGCGTGGCACGAAGTCCGTGACGTACCAGACGACGCGCCTGCCGAGGCCGGGGGAGGCGACCGCGGCCAGCATCCCGGGCCGCAGGGAGATGCAATAGATCAGGTCGCGATCGGGGTGCTCACGCACCAGGCGCCGCAGGGCGGCGGCGCTGCGCAGCCCTCGTCCGAGCGACCGGACGGTCTCGGCCGGGCCGCCGCTGTGGCGCAGGCTCCGGAACTCGAGCGGCGCGGTGGCGACGCCGTTGTCGTGCAGCCAGGCCTCGGTCCGCGAGTCCGGCGGACACGCGACAAGCGCGTTCTGGTCGCCCTTGAGCAAGGGCAGGTGCATGATCTCCGCCCCGCTGTAGTCGTGCTGCTGGATCACGTAGAGGGGGCTGCCCACCGGCGGGCATTGAACCAGAGCGCGCGCGACCGGCGTGCGGCCTGGCGGTAGCGTCCGCGCCATCCGGGTCACGATCACCCACGACTTCATGGAGACCTATGGCGGCGCCGAGCGTGTGACGGCGGAGCTGGCGAAGGCGTTTCCCGACGCACCGGTGGTCGCGCTGATCGGCCGCGAGGCGGTGGCCCGGCGCATGGGCGTGGCGGAGCGGTTCACCAGCGTCCTGCGTCCGCGGCCGGGCCTGCTGCGCCACTACCGAGTGCTCGCGCCGGCCTTCCCGGCGATCGCCGATCGCGTCCAGCTGCCGGCCGCCGACGTGGTGCTCAGCTCGAGCTACGGCTTCGCGCACCGGATGCGAACTCCGGGCGCCGCATTGGTGTGTTACTGCCACAGCCCGCTGCGATTCGCGTGGAGCATGACCGACGACTACCGGGAGCGACACGCCCGGGGGCCGCTGTCGCGTGCGGGGTTCGGGATCCTGGCCGCGGGCATGCGCCGCTCCGACCGCCGGGCCGCCACGCGGGTGGATCGCTACCTCACCCAGTCGCCGTTCACCGCCGGCCAGATCGAGCGCTTCTACGGCCAAGACTGCGACGTGATCGGTGCTCCCGTTGACTGCAGCCTTTTCAACCCGGGCGATGGAGAGACCAACGGGTCGTATCTCATCTGCGGGCGCCTCGTGGAGCCCTACAAGCAGGTTGGGATGGCACTCGAGGCGTTCAGGGGCCTCCCGCACCGTCTGAGGATCGCGGGTGACGGGCCGGCGCTGGCCGAGCTGAAAGCAGCGGCTTCGCCAAACGTCGAGTTCCTGGGTGAGCTCGAGGACGCCGCCCTGGTGCAGGAGATGCGGGCCTGCGAGGCGCTGGTCTTCCCCAGCCGCGACGACTTCGGGCTGATTCCGGTGGAGGCGATGGCGTGCGGTCGGCCCGTGGTGGCGTACGCGGACGGCGGAGCGCTGCACACGGTGGTGCCGGGGGTGACGGGGGAGCTGTTCGCCCACCAGACGGCGGACGAGCTGCGCGGCGCGCTCGAGCGCTTCGACCCGGGCGCCTACGACCCGGCCCGGATTCGCGAGCACGCCCTCCAATGGGACAGTCCGCGGTTCAGGGAGCGGGTGGTGGCCGCCGTGGAGGCGGTGACGGCCGGTCAGCCCGCGGGTGCGGGAGCCTGACCGGCGTAGGAGTCGCCGTAATGCGCCGCGTCGGATGACGCGATCCCGGTGAGCACGACCCCGGTGGGTCGCGCCGGGAAACGGTCCAGCGCGGCCTTCGCGGCCCGCAGCTGGTCACGGGTGGTCCGCGACGACCGCGCGCAGAGCACGATGGCGTCCACGAGCGGGACCACGTGCAGCGTGTCGGCCACCGCGAGGATCGGCGTGGTGTCGAGGATCACCTGGTCATAGGAGCGCGAGAGCACCGCCAGCAGATCGCGGAACGCCGGTGATCCCAGGCTCTCGAACGACGCGCCGCTGGCCTCCCCGGCGGGAATGAAGTCGAGCCCGCCCGCGGGGTCGGAGCTGTCGGGGCCGCGCTCCAGGCGCCTGATCGCGTCCCGCGGATGCGCGGTGCCCGTGAGCAGATCGGCCAGACCGGGGGAGGGGGCGGTGTCGAGTCGCCCCGCCAGCTGCGGGCGGCGTAGGTCGCACTCGATCAGCAGCGCGCTGCGCCCGGACGCCGCTGCCGCGCGGGCGAGCGCCGCGGCCACGGTGGTCTTGCCCTCGCCCTCGGCGGCGCTGGTCACGGCGACGGTGCGGATCGGCCGGTCGGGTGAGAGGAAGTCGAGGTTCGTGCGAATCACGCGGAAGGCGTCGATGTCCCGCGGATCCCCGCCGCTCGGATCCGGCAGCGTGCGCCCCAGGGCGCCGCGCCTGATGGAGCCGAGCCAGGGCAGGTCCACTTCGCGGCGCACGTCGGACGAAGCGCGAACCCGCGTGTCGAGCGCGTCGCGAACGAACGCGAGGACCAGCCCCACCACGAGCCCGATGAGCAATCCGAGCAACGTCGTGCGCGCGACCTTGGGCGAGGCCGGGCTGCTCGGCACGTCCGCCGTCCTCACGATCTCGACCGGCCGCGCGAAGTCGGCGAGCGCCTCGATCCGGGCCACCCGCTCGCCGAACAGCGCGGCGCTGAACCGGTCCGCTCCCTTGGTCGCCCTCCTGAGCTCACGGCGCAGGGACGTGGCCGCGCGCTGAAGCCGCGTCTTCTCCCGCCGCGTCCTGATCTCGAGCGCGGCCTCGGCGAAGGCGTTCGCGGTGGCGGCGGCGCGCACGCGGTTCGCCGAGAGCGCCTCGATGATCACGAACCCCGTGGCCGCCTCGGCCTCCGCCTGAACCCGGCCCAGCTGCGGACGAGGGTTCCCGGGGGTCCTCAGCTTGCGCCGGGCGGCGTCTCGCACGGCCTGGCTCTCGGTGAACTCCGCGTTGATCGTCGCGTTTGCCTGCGGGGTGCCGCTAGGGGCGACCGGGGTGCCGAACAGGTCGAGCTCGCGTTCGACGGCCTGGAAGTCCAGCGCGGCCTCCGCCTTGTACTCGGGCGTCTGGGGGAGGGTGAGCGCCAGGGCCGCGCCCCCGAACAGAAGCGTGCACAGGACGATGACGATTCGCCTCGCCCGGATGACGGCCAGATAGTCCCTCAACGTCCGGTAGCGAGGCCCACGAGCCATGTGGCGGCAGGCTAGCAATGGCCCCCCACAGCGGGCCTCAGTTCCCAGTAGCCTCGGCTGGTGGCGACCGGGCCGTCCAAAGTCCCCGAATCCGTCGGCCTCCTCCTGCGCGGCGCCGTGAGCCTCGAGGCCGACTCGACAGCGGCGGAGGTCTCCACCGCCCTGCGCGAACGAGGCATCAGGGCGGTGTTGCTCAAGGGGCCGGCGCTGGCCCGGTGGCTGTACGACCAGCCGTCAGAGCGAACCTACGTGGACGCCGACCTCCTTGTGGCGCCGGATCGGCTCGCCGACGCTCGCCGCACCCTCGAGGAGCTCGGCTTTGCCCCTCACGAAGAAGGGAAGGCGCCGCCCGGCACGCCCGAGCACGCGGAGCCCTGGCGCCGCCGGGGGCTTCCAGGAGGCGTGGACCTTCACTACACGGTCTTCGGGTGTGGCGTACCGCCGGAGCAGGTCTGGCCGCTGGTCACGGCGGGAACGGAGCAACTCGACGTCGGCGGCGCGGACCTGGAGGTTCCTTCACTCGAGGTTCGCACGCTGCTCGTGGCGATCCACGCTGCGCAGCATGGACCCGGTGTGGCCAAGCCGGCGGAGGACCTGCGCCGCGCGCTGGCCGTCGCCGGGGACGAGGTCTGGGCGGGCGCGGCTGCGCTCGCGGAGCAGCTGGAGACAGAGCTCACCTTTGCCTCGGGATTGGGGATGGCCGAGGGCGGCGCCGAGCTGGCGCGGCGGCTCGGGCTGGTCGACCCCACCGTCGCGACCACGGCGCTGGCGGGTAACGGGCCGCTGGTGCAGGGATTCGAGCGTATGGCGCGCGCACGCGGCCTGCGCTCCAAGCTGATGCTCGGCCTGAGGGAGGCCTTCCCCCCGCCGTCGCACATGCTCTGGCGCGCACACACGGATGGCTTGGACGGGACCTCGCTGCCCCGCCTGTATGCGCGCAGGCTGGTTTGGCTGGCGCGTCAGGCAGGGCCCAGCATCCGCGCGCGACGGCGCTCCTACCGAGGTTGAGCGGCGGGGGCCACGCGGGAGAACTGCGACACCCCGAGGCCGACCACTATCCAGGCCGCAAGTGCAGGCAGCCCCTCCTGATAGGTGCCGGCCACCATCAGGACGATTAGCGCGGTGAGCGCCCCGCAGCCCGCCGCTCCGAGGGCCACCCCCGTTCTCTCCACCGCGGTGAGCACCCTCAGCACCAGGCCGACCAATAACGCCGCGACCGCGAGCCCGTAGAGCACCGCTATGAACAGTCCTTGTTCGTAGGCAACCTTCAGGTAGCCGCTGTCGAGGTCGAGCGAGGCCGTGTTCAGGAAGCGGGCATCGCGGATCTGCGCCAGCCCGGCGGTGCCCAGCCCGTAGCCGAACGGCCTCTCGTCGATCTCCTTGATCGCGGTCCGCCACTTGTACAGCCGGGCCTGCACCGAGGGGTCGTTCTCGGGCGTGAGGATGTTCTCGAAGCGGTCCCGTGAGGCGTCGTCCCCGCTGGTGGTCAGCACGAACGCCCCGCCGCCCACCACGAGCGCGGCGATCAGGGCGACCATGCCCATGCCAAGACGTGCCCCGGGCAGCCCGGGCGCCAGCTGGATCAGCAGCAGCGTCACGGCCACGCCCGCCAGCGCCGCCACCAGCCCGATACGCACCTCGGTCACGAACACGGCCCCCGCGCAGGCGATGGCCCCGGCGCCGGCCACCGTCCGCCACGCGTCGTTCATCGCCAGCGCGTAGGCCACGCAGAGCGGCAGCACCATGGCGCCCCAGGCGGCCAGCTCCTTGCGGCTGGTGAGCGTGCCCACCACGCCGAGCTCGCCATCCAGGAAGTTCGTGTAGCTGGTGAGCCTCGCGAGCTCCGTCTCCTTCACGGAGGCGCCGATCTGCCACCGCAGCAGGGCGTAGCCGCCCACCGCGAGGGCGATCACGAGCAGTCCCCTTGTGAGCTTCATCAGGCTGCCGCGCGGCCAGGGCGCATAGGCCACCAGCACGAACGCCATCGCGTACCAGCCCGAGCTGCGAAAGGAGCGCAGCGCCGCGGCGGTGTCGTCGGCGAAGGCCACCGAGAGCCCGGTGAGCAGCAGGTACGCCGAGATGCCGATCACCCCGGGCCAGATCCACGCCCGGGCCTGCTCCGCGCCGCGGGAGAGCGACCACAGGGCGGCCAGCCACAGGCTCAGCAGGAGGAAGTCCACGACGATCCCGTGCTTGATGGACGTGTACGCCGCGATCGTTCCGTAGGCGCCGCTGATCGCGGCCACCACGAGGGCCGTGGCGACGGGGGCCCGGGCGGCGGCGACGGCCCCCGAGAGCACCGCGATGGGCACCAGCCCGTACGCCGGCTGGGACTCCACGCCCACCGCGAGGTACAGCGCGAGGAGCAGCAGCAGGCCGCATCCGGCGGCCGTGAGCAGAATCTTGCGCAGCGCGCCGTCGAAGCCGAGCCCGATCACGAACACGATCACCGGGGCGATGGGGAACAGCGGAAGCGTGCCGAAGCCCGCGTAGCCATACAGCTGGAGCAGGCCGGGCAGGCAGGTCAGCGCCGTGGCTGCGAGGGTGGCCAGCAGCACGAGCGACGGTGGCCGCAGCCTCTCGATCATCGCCCTTACAGGACCGAGTCGAACCGCTCGATTCGTGGGGCGACCTCGTTGAGCAACTCCAGCCAGCGGATGTTGTAGTAGCGCGGGTCGCTCATCATCGCGCGGTCGGCCACGTCGATGTTCTCCAGCAGATCGGACACCGCCTCGACCACGGAGCGGGTCGGCACGAAGCCGAGCGTGGAAGCCAGCTTGGCGTTCGAGCACTCGTAATCGCGGTTGAGCTTCGGGGCGGGCGTCTCCTCGAGTCGAACGGTGCGCCCAAGCAGCTGCACCGATCCCGCAACCAACATCGCCAGCTCCCGGATCTGGTAGTTGGAGTGCAGGACGTTGAAGATCTCCCCGCGGACGAGGTCGGCATCCGCCTCCAGGCACGCGATCAGCGCATCCGAGACGTCCCTCACGTCCACCAGCGGACGCCACATCCAGCCTCCCCCGTGCAGCGAGAGCCGCTCGTGCAGCAGGGCGTCCTTCACGAAGGTGTTGACCACCAGGTCAAAGCGCATCCGCGGGCTGTGCCCGTACACCGTGCCGTTGCGCAGGATCACCGGGCACAGACCGTCGTCGATCAGAGCCAGCAGCTGCTCCTCGCCGTATCGCTTCGACGTGGCGTAGGCGCCGACCGGCTGGACCGGCGCCGTCTCATCGTGCATACCGGCGGGAAGCCCGTCGTAGAGCGAGCACGAGGAGGCGAAGACCAGCCGCTCCACGCCGCGCTCCACGCACGCACGGCCGAGCGCCTCGGTCGCGATCGCGTTCATCTGCCAGTTTGCGTCAGGGTCGTACTCGGCCGTCGGGTCGTTCGAGAGGCCCGCGAGGTGGATCACGGCGTCCACGCCGTCGAGGGCGTCGGCCGGCATGTCGCGCACGTCCGCGTCGACCACATCCGCGGCGCCCTCCAGCCCGGCGAGCGGCTCGGTGCCCCAGTAGAGGCGATCGAGAATGCGGACCTTGTAGCCGCGCTCCAGCAGACGGCTGCAGAGGATGCAGCCGATGTACCCCGCCCCGCCGGTGACCAGCACGGTGCGGCCGCGGTCGGGCGCCTCCGGCGCCAGCCCGTTCCCCCGCCTACCAGTCATGGAGCCGCCTGCCTTGGCCTCGCTCACACGTCGAATATAGCGGCGTCCGCGAGCCCGGCGCGCCGCATGTAGTCCGACAGCGCGTCCTGCCACGACCGCAGCGGCTCCAGGCCCGCCGCCTCGCTGCGCGGACTGGTGAGCACACCGTTGAGCGGCCGCTGAGCGCCTCCCTCCGGCACCGTCGTCGAGACCGCCTCGACCTCGGCCTCGATCCCCGCGCGTTCGAGGATCGCCTCGGTGAACTCGAACCACGAGCAGGATCCCGAGTTCGTCACGTGCAGCGGACCGGTGACGCCGGCCTCCACGCCGGCCATGATCGCCGCCGCCAGATCGGCGGTGAACGTCGGCGTCAGGCGCTGGTCGGCCACCATCTTGAGCGCTCCCGTCTCACGGGCACGTGCGGCCATCCGGGTGACGAAGTTGCCTCCCTTCGATGCACTCCCGTGCAGCCCGTACAGCCCCGCGGTCCGCACGACCAGCGCTCCATCCGCATACGCGAGCGCGGCGTGCTCGCCCGCGAGCTTTGTGATCGCGTAGATGCTGCGCGGTGCCGTGAGGTCGGTCTCCGTGTACGGGTCGGACCGGTCACCGTCGAAGACGTAGTTCGTGCTCAGGTGGACCAGTTGCGCTCCGGCCGCTGCGCACCGCTGCGCGATCTCCTTCACCGCCGTCACGTTGACCGCGAAGGCCTGCGCGCTCTCCCGTTCGCAGACGTCCACGTTGTGAAACGCCGCGCAGTTGACGACGAGCTGCGGGGGATCGTCGAAGGCCGCGTCGAGTGCCCGTGTGTCCGTGACGTCGAGCTCGGCGTGCGAGCGGGCGACGATCTCCGCCCGGGGCGCCAGCAGTTCCGCGAGGTCGCTGGCCAGCTGGCCGCCGCCTCCGGTGAGCAGCACGCGTCCGAGCCCCGGCGGCTGCGCTTGGTCGGTCACGGCGCTGGAACATAGCGGCGGCGGTACTCTCCCCGCGTCGATGGAACGCTTGGAGACACGGCTCGACGGCCCGATCCTGGTGAAGCCGGTCGTGCACGGCGATCACCGCGGCTTCTTCCACGAGTCCTACCGCCGGGAGGTGTACGCCGATCTGGGCATCCCTGACGAGTTCGTGCAGGACAACCACTCGCGCTCGAGCCACGGCATCGTCCGCGGGATGCACTTCCAGGTGGGGAACGGCATGTCCAAGCTCGTCCGCTGCAGCTCAGGCGCCATCGTGGATGTGGTCGTCGACCTCCGCCGCGGGTCGCCGACGTTCGGAGAGTGGGAGGCGTTCGAGCTCGACGACGAGAACCTGCATCAGCTCTACTGCCCGGTGGGGTTCGCGCACGGGTTCTGCGTGACCGGCGAGTCCGCCGACGTGATCTACAAGTGCAACGCCTACTACGACGAGTCGATCGAGCGCGGGATCAAGTACGACGATCCCGACGTGGGGATCGAGTGGCCCGACGTGGAGCTGGTGCCCTCCGATCGAGATGCGAACGCACCGCTGCTACGCGACATCGAGAACGAGCTGCCGTTTCGACACGACGGCACGGCGGACTAGCGGCGGCTCGGGGGCGGTCCCGCGCGGGGTCGCGGCGAGTCGCTGGGCCCCAGTAGCCCGTTCCGGTGATCGCGCCATCCGGCCAGCACCGCCCGCGCACAAGCCAGCGGGTCCGGGGCCCTACGGGCATGGACGAGGTGGACGGCCAGCGTGCCCGAATGGCGGACGGTCCGCCGGAGCCAGCCCCCGCCCGCATAGAGGTCCCCCACCTCCATCGTGTTGCGCGCCGCGTAGTAGGCGATGGTGGGTGAGTGCTCGCCTCCGGTCGCGTGCGAAACCATGTGGGTCACGCGCGCGGCGGGTACGAGCCAGATCTGCCACCCCTCGCGGGACATCCTCAGCGACCACTCGGTGTCCTCCACGTGGAGGAAGAGGTCGGCGTCCATGAGCCCGACGTCCTCCAAGGTGGCCCTCGGAAGTAGCACGCCCGCGCCGCTCAGCCGCCCGGTCTGCTCAGGCGCGGCAAATTGACCCGTCTCTGGTTCGCCGTAGCCGGTCTGGCGTCCGTTGTGCCATTTGCGCGGGTCGTGGCGGGCGCCGGCATACCAGATCGTGCCGGGTGGGTCCGCGAACAGGATCAGTGGGCACAGCGCGCCCGCCCTCGGGCGCCGGCGCGCCTCGTCCATGAGCAGGCCGATGGCGTCGGGGGCCACGACGGTGTCGTTGTTCAGCAAGAGCACGTAGTCCGCTCCCAGGTCGAGCGCGCGCCGGATGCCCACGTTGTTGCCCTCGGCGAAGCCGAGGTTGCGGCCGGTCTCGAGGACCTCGGCGTCGGGCTCGGCCTCCCTGACGGCGGCGGCCGTGCCGTCGGTTGAGCCGTTGTCGACGACGATCGTTGTGGCGCAATCCCACTCCGACCTTCCGAGGGACTCGAGGCAGACGAGGGTGTCGTCGCGCCCGTTGTAGCTCAGGATCACGGCAGCCACGTTTTCGCCTGGGCCGCCCGCGTGCATGGGCGGCGACGGTATCGTGCTCCGCCGATGCGCGACGAGCTGGCGAGCCGAGCCGCCGACATCAGCGTCGTCGTGCCCACCCGGGAACGCTTCGCGGTCCTGGCGGAGACGCTCGCGGTGCTCGCCCGCCAGCGGCTGGACGGAATCGCCTGTGACCTGATCGTGGTGGACAACGATTCCGCCGACGGTTCGAGGGAGCGGACCGAGGAGCTGGTCGCGTCGGGCACGTGGCCCTTTTCGATCCGGGTCCTGCGCGAGCGCGCACGCGGAGCGGCGGCCGCGCGCAACGCCGGCGTGTCCGCGGCACAGGCCGCGCTCGTGCTGTTCCTCGGCGACGATTGCCGGCCGCTCGACGACGGGCTCATCGCAGGACATCTGGCCGCGCACCGGGAGGAGGGGGCGGGTGTCGCGGTGGTGGGGCAGATCGACTGGGACGAGCGGGTAGGGGTGACGCCGGTGATGAGGTGGCTCGACGAGACGGGGAAGATGCTGGACTACCGGCGGCTGGCCGAGGTCGAGCCGGGGCCCTTCCTCTTCTACACCGGCAACGCCTCCGTGGAGCGTGAGGCGATCGCGGCCGCGGGCGGCTTCGACGAGCGCTTCCAGGGCTACGGATGGGAGGACTTCGACCTGGCGCTGCGGATGGCCGATCTGGGCGGGCGCGTGGCCTACCGGCCCGAGCTCCGCGTCGAACACTCGCACCGCTACACGCTGGCGGACTCGCTGCGGCGGATGCACGCGATGGGCCACGGCGCGGAGCTGATGAACCGCCTTCACGACGAGCGCCGGCCCCCGCCCGCGCCCAGGCCGCGCGGCGTGAAGGCCGCCGCGGGCCGAGCACTCGCGCCGGCGGCTATCCGGCTCCCCGGTGGCGAACGGCTCTCGGGGCGAGCTGCGCGGCCGTGGTTCAAGGTCGCGCACTGGTGCGCGCTCGCGTCCGGGTACGGGCGCGCCCCGCTGCCCGCCGACGAGGAGCTGCGCGGGGGCCTCGCCAGGCCCGTTCCCCAGGGGCGGCCGGCCGTGACGGTGGTGGTCCCGTTCTATGGATCGCCCGAGGACGGGCTGGCGCTGTTCGAGGAGCTCGCGTGCCTGGCGCTCGGGCCGCAGGACGCGACGCTCGTGGTGGACAACACCGAGCAGAACGTGCTCGCCGGCCTGGACTCCCGCGGCGCGACGGTGATATCCGCCACCGCGGAGGGCTCGTCGTACTACGCAAGGAACATCGGCGCGGAGGCCGCCACGTCGGATTGGCTCCTGTTCGTGGATTCGGACTGCCGCCTGCGACCGGAGCTGGTGGACGCGTTCTTCGAGTCGCCGCCCGGCGAGAGCACCGGCGCCCTGCCGGGAGCGGTGTTCGGCGTGCCCGGGCAGACGTCGCTCGTGGCTCGCTACGCACGGTCACGCGGGCATCTCAACCAGGCCGCGCACCTGGCTCATCCGCACCGCCCGTTCGGGGTGACGGCGAACATGCTCGTGCGCCGGGCCGCCTGGGAGGACGCCGGAGGGTTCTTCGAGTCGCTGCGGTCGAGCGGTGACGCCGACTTCTCGTGGCGCATCCAGGAGCTGGGCTGGCGAGCTCGAGTACCGGCCCGGGGCGGTGGTGGAGCATCGCCACCGCGAGTCCATCAGGGCGCTCGTGCGCCAGAACCTTCGCTACGGGGCGGGGCGTGCGTGGATAGCGCGCCAGCACGAGGGCTCGTTCGAGCGGCCCAAGGCCACCAAGAGGCTCGCTCGCGCCATGGCCGGGACGGGGGCGTGGCTCGCCGCGCTGCGCTTCGAGCGGGCGGCCTTCAGCGCGCTGGACGCGGTCGTCGTGACCGCCGAGTGTGCCGGCTGGTTCCTCAGCAACGCGAGCGTACGGCCCCCGCCGCGAGCAGCGTCCGGCTCGCCGGCCACGCCGGTGGTGCTGATCGCCGATCGCTTCCCGGAGCTATCGGAGACCTTCGTGACGGGCGAGCTGCTCGCGCTCCAGCGTGCCGGGCGCCACGTGCGTGTGGAGGCCGCGGCGCGGCCCCTTCGGCCCGGCCGCGAGGCGGTGCGCGGCCTGCGGATCGACTATCTCACCGACGACGGGCTGGCGAGACGCCTGGGCACCGCGCTCGCTTTGGTGGCCCGGCACCCATTCGGCGCGCTCCGCGACCTCGGGCGCCGCCGGCGATGGAAGCGCGACGAGGCGCCGCGCACGCTGCGCGCCCTGGCCCCCCGCGCCAGGCGCATCGCCCGCGCCGGCGAGCGCCATCTGCACGTGCATTTCGCCGACACCGCGGCGCTCGACGCCATGCGCTGCGCCGAGCTCCTGCGCCTTCCCTACAGCGTCAGCGCCCACGCCTACGACGTGTTCAGGGACGTCCGGAACCTGCCCGAGAAGCTCACGCGGTCGGCGTTCTCGACCGGTGAGTCCAACTACGCGACCGAGCACCTGCGCTCGCTCGTCGCCCCGCCGGTCGCGGAGCGGGTGCATTTCCTACCCGCCGGTGTGAACACACAGGCATTTCGCCGCTCGAACCCCTACCCGGGTGGTCGCACGGTGGTCGCGGTGGGCCGGCTGATCGAGAAAAAGGGCTTCGGTGACCTGATCGCCGCGGCGGCGCGGCTGCGCGACGCCGACGCTCTCGACGGCTTGCTGATCGCAGGCGATGGACCCCTGGCCGAGCCGCTGGAGGCGCGGATCGCCGAGCTCGAGCTGGCGAACGAGGTCCGGCTGCTGGGCGCGCTGCCCCACCATCAGGTCCGGGAGCTGCTCGAGCGCGCCGATGTGTTCGCGATGCCGTCGGTGGTGGCCGAGGACGGCGACCGCGATTCGATGCCCAACGTGGTCTACGAGGCGCTTGCCATGGAGATCCCGGTGGTCGCGACCCGAGAGGTCGGCCTGCCGGAGGCGATCCAGCCGGAGTGGGGGAGGCTGGTGCCGCCCGGCGATCCGGAGGGGCTCGCGGGAGGGCTGGAGGAGCTGCTTCGGATGCCGGCGGAGGAGCGAGCCGCGATGGGGCGCGCGGGTCGGGAGTGGGTCATGTCGGAGCGCGACGTCGACAAACAGGCGGCGAAGCTGGGTGCGCTGATCGACGCGGCGGCGCGCCCGTCAGGGTGACGGGCAGGCGTCGACGCTCCGCAGCCGGCCGAGGGCGCAGTAGGCGGGCTTCGCGGCGCGGTCCGGCTCGAGCACGGCGTAGCCGGCCTCGCGGTTCCCCGGACCGGCATCGGCTCCCAGCAGGGTGTGGAACAGAATCGCGTCCACGTCGTCCATGGAGTCGAGGGTCCGGTACAGATCGGTCAGGCCACGGGCCTGGTCGTTGAACGAGAACGCGTAGCGGTCGAACCCGCCCGTCGACAGGCCGATCTCGGTCACCCACAGCGGCACGTCGCGGTCGCCGGCTGCATCACGGGCCTCGCGCGCCTGGTCGAGACTCTGCAGCGTGAGCGTCTGGGACAGGGCCCACGGATAGGGATGCACGCTCAGCGCGTCCATCGCACCGCCGGCGCCGGCCGCGTACATCCGTCGCAGGAACTCGGCCTGGGTCATCGAGGTCCCCTCCAGGTGCTGGCGGTTGGAGGGCCCGCCCCCGACGACCCGCATATCCGGGGCCACTCGCTTGATCGCGGTGTACGCGCCCCGCAGCAGCTCGGCGTAGCGCCTCGGGTCCGCGCCCGTCTGCCAGAAAGTCGTCTCGTTCGGCTCGTTCCAGATCTCGACTCCGGCCGCCTCGGGGTAGCGGGCGGCGATCATCGCCGCGATGCGCTCCCAGTCGGCCTGATGCGCGCGGCCGGGGGGGAGCCGGCAGTCGTAGTGCCACTGCGAGCAAGGCGTGGCGGGGTCCAGCGCCCAGGTCGGGGAGAACATGAGAATGAAGAGCGGCCGGATGCCCCGGGCTCGCATCTCGCGATAGATCTCGTCATACGCCGTCCAGTTGAACTTGCCGCGAAGAGGCTCGAGCCAGCGCCAGTCGAGCGTCAGGCGATGCACATCGGCTCCGACGCGCTGGGTGAGCGCGGCGTCGTCGGCGGCCGATATCAGCCCGGCCCGGATGGCGTTGTCGTTGAAGCCGAAGAACGGCCTCTTGCCCGTCGAGGGCGGGGTCGGTCCGGTGGTCTCGGGTGGGGCCGGGCGCGGGGAGGCGGGGACGGGGATCGGCGACCGTCGGGCCGCGTTGCGCTCGGCCACCCACCGGCAGCGCTTACGCGAGTGGCGTACGCGGGCGCGCCGCCGGATGACCACCCTTGCGAGGCCGCTGCAACGGGATCGGCCGGCCTTCGTCCTCCGGGTCGCGGCGCGCCAGCGGCAGCGCCACGTGCGGGTGCCCGAGGCCGCGCGGCAGGCGACGGAGCGCGACGCGGGGAGCTGTCGGGCCAGCGACTTCATCACGGCCGTCCGAGCGGCTGCGCGCTGACCCTTGGCGGCAGCGTCGGGCACGGGCGCGCAGACGGTCAGCGCCAGGGTGGCGAAAAGGGCAAGCGGAAGCGTAGGGGCGAGCCGCATCGCTTCCTGATCGACCGGAGGGCCCCGCGCCTGTCGTACATGCGCCTGAGCTCGTACCTGCGTCCAGGTTTGCGCCGGGGATATGATCGCGGCGTTCTGAGGGGGCTTGCCTGGACTGTCGCCGCGGGGATCCTCGCGATGTTGCTCGTGGCGATCCCCCCTGCGCAAGCGGCGACGAAGGGCGAGCGGCGCGCCGCCGCGCGTGCCGTCAAGTCCGCGCTTTCGGAGCGCTTTGACCGTGTGGAGGCGGTGCGCTGCAAGGCCCGCCCGAAGCGCAGCCGCAGGCTTCGCTGCGCCTGGCGGGCGCGCCGCCGCCCCACGCCCAACCGCCTCCAGCGCTGCCGCGGCTCCTATCGCGCCAGGGTCGTGCGCCGGGCCGGGCGCAGGAGGGTCCGGCTCCGGCGAACCGCGAAACCGCGCTGCGGGGCGCGGATCGCGACGCTCGCGCCCTGGCTCGGGTTCAACGACAACGCGATCCGGGGCGGTGAGAACACCGCCGAGGAGCAGGCGCAGCTGACCGAGTCCGTGGGCGCGGGTATCCACGCCCTCACCCTGGACTGGCGCTTCGCCGAGCCCTCCCCGGGCACGTTCAAGTTCGCCGACTACGACCGCATCTACCGGGCGATGCTTGACCGCGGGGTCCGCCCGCTCTTCATCCTCGCGTTCGCACCGAAATGGGCCTGGGACTCGCTAGCGGTCTGCATCCTCCCCGACTGCCGCTTCCCGCCCGCGCGCGAGCGCCTGCCGGAGTGGCGCCGGTTCGCGGCCACCGTGGCGGCCAGGTACCCGCGTGCCGCGGGCATCCAGGTCTGGAACGAGCCGAACGAACGGGAGTTCTGGTCGCCCCGGCCTGATCCGGGGCGCTACGCGGAGCTCCTCTCGAGCGCACATGCGGGCGTGAAGTCCGTCGCTCCCGACATGCCCGTGCTCACGGGAGGGTTCTCGAACCGCCGCCGCAACGAGGAAGCGGGAATGGGTCTCGCGGACTTCCTCCGTGGCATCTACGGGGCCGGCGCCCGTGGGAACTTCGACGTGCTGGGCTTCCACGCGTACCCAGAGAGCGTGCGCCTGGACGCGATCCCCCACACGCTGGCCGCCGTGCGTGACATCCCCGCGCAGGCGGGCGATCACCGCGTGCCGCTCTGGGTCACCGAGACCGGCCTGAGCACCGGCGACCCCAACCCGAGGTACCGCGCCACTCCCGAGCAGCAGGCGTCCGGGCTGATCGCAACGGTGCGGGTCCTGCGCCGGGCGGGCGCACGGGTGGTGCTGGTGCACACGCTCCTCGAGTCGTACCGGCGCGGCAGCAGTCGTGAGCATGGATTCGGCGTCATGCGCGAGGACCACACGCCCAAGCCGGCGTTCTGCGCACTCGCGCGCGAGACCGGTGCTCGGGCTCCCGCCGGATGCGTGCGCTGAGAGGCGCCGTGGTGGTCGCCGCTGCGGTGGCGGCCGGCTGCGGGGGAGGCGGGGACGGCGCCGCGGACGTCCCGTACGGTCCGCCCGGCCGGCCGCTCTTCGGATTCAACGACAACTCCCCCAGGGCGGGGCTGGCCTCGCCGGCCCGGCAAGCCTCGCTCGCCGCGGCCGCCGGCGCCCAGGTGGTGCGGTTCACCTTCGACTGGCGATTCGCAGAGCGCGCGCCCGGGGTCTACGACTTCGCGGTCTACGACCGCATCTACCGGGCACTCCGGCGCAGGGGGATAGCGCCGTTGTGGATCGTGATGTTCGCTCCGGACTGGGCGAGGGACCCCGACACCGGGTGCGTCACGGACTGCCGCTACCCGCCGGCCCCCGCCGCGGAGGCCAGCTACGGCGCGCTTGCGGCGCGGATCGCCCGGCGCTATCCGCGCTCGGCCGGGATAGAGGTCTGGAACGAGCCGAACCTCACCACGTTCTGGCAGCCGCGCCCCGATGCCCCGCGCTACACGCGGCTCCTGCGCACCACCCACGCGGCGGTGAAGCGGGTGTCCCCGCGGATGCCGGTCGTGAACGGCGGCCTGTCGAACAACCGCGTGACCCAGAATGGGAACGTGTCGGCGAGCGAGTTCCTGGCGGAGATGTACGACGCCGGTGCGAAGGAGGGGATGGATGCCGTCTCGCTGCATCCGTACCCGGTGAGCCGATCCGAGCCGCTGCTGCTTCGCTCGGTGGCCGACGTCCTGGAGGTGATGACGGAGCACGACGACGAGCGCCGCCCGCTCTGGGTAACGGAGCTGGGAGCCACCAGGGATGGGCCCGACCCCGACCTGCGGTACAGCCCGGCCGAGCAGGCCGAGGCGCTTGCGGGCGGCTTCTGCCGGCTCGCGCGTGTTCCCACCGTGAAGATGGTGCTCGTCCACACCCTTTTGACCGATCCGCGGAGGGTCGGGGATCCCGAGACCGGCTACGCGCTTGTGCTCCCCGACGGAAGGCCGAGCCCGGCCCTGCGGGCCCTCACGCGGCGCGCGAAGCGCGGCTGTCGCTAGAGCACCACGGTGCGGTGGCGGACGCTGCCGCGAATCGCCGCGGCCATCTCGACCAGGTCGTGCACGAGGTAGTACGGAGCCATCGCGGGTCCTCCGCCCTCCACACGTCCCCGCTCGAGCAGGTGAAGCAGGTAGGGGCGCGCGAGCCAGATGCGCACCCCGCGTGGAGCTCGCCGCAGCGCCAGTGCGAGCAGCAGCCGGAACAGGAGGTAGTGGGAACCCTTCCAGAACACGCGGTAGGTGAGCTGGGCCTCGCGCAGGCCGCGGTGGCGCGCGAACGCGGCCATGGTGTCGCTCCAGCGCCAGCCCACGCGCAGCTTGCCCAGCGGGCCGATGCGATTCACGGCGTGCAGCACCCGGGCCCCGGGCGCGAAGGCGGGCGCGGCGCCGGTTTCGATCACCCGCCAGGCAAGGTCGGCGTCCTCGCCCGTCCGCAGGCCGTCGTCGAACCCGCCGACGGCCTCGAGCAGATCCCGCGGGTAGAAGATGTTGCAGGTCTGGAACCACGGCCCGAGCCGGTCCACCGACATCGTGCGCGAGAACGCCCCCGCCAGATGGGCCTGGCTCGGGTCCGGCTCGGTGCGGCCCTGCACGAACGCGCCCGGGGACTCGTCGAGCCGGCGCAGCCCGGCCTCAAGCCAGTCGGGCGCCGCGCGGCAGTCGTCGTCGGTGAACGCGACGAGCGGCGCCGTGACCGCCCGCCAGCCTGCGTTGCGTGCGGCCGCCGGGCCGGTCCCCTGCGTCAGGCGGTGCGCGGTGAGGTTGAGATCTCCGCGCTCGCGCTCGCGGTCGAGCACGGCGGCGGTCTCGTCCGTGGACGCGTCGTCCACGGCGATCACCTCGAACTGGTCGGCGGGAAGCGTCTGCTCGCGCAGCGAATCCAGCAGCACCTGCAGGCTCCCGGCGCGATTGTGGGTGGCGAAGACGACGGCGATGCGGGGGCGCTCCGGCACGATCAGGTCGCGGCCGGTGCTCCCTCGACCGCTCGCGACCGCACGTAGCCGCTCATCTCACGGATCAGCGGACGCTCGAGGAGCGCGGTGGCCAGCGCGGTGATCGCCAGGTAGATGACGAGCTGGGCCAGCGCCAGCCACGCGGTGTCCGGGGCGCCGTCCACCGCGCGGAACAGCAGGATCGCGGCGGCCGCCGGGATGGTGGGGGCGATGGCGCGGGCGAAGTGCCTGTGCATCCCGAATCCGCCGAACAGCTTGCGCAGGTAGTAGGCGCGGCCGAGCTGCCCGACGAGCGTGATCACCACGATGCCGCCCACGAAGCCCTCGAGGCCTGAGATCAGCATCCACGGCAGCGCGACCAGGAGAAAGACCCCCGACGTCACGATGCTGAGAACGGCGATCGGCTTCGTCTCACCACGCGCCCTGTAGCAGGCGTCCCAGTTGAAGCCCACGTGGTTTATGGCGGCCATCACGCCCAGCACGTGGAGCAGCGGGACCGCGTCGTCCCATGTGTTTCCGAGCCCGAACTCGACCAGCTCGCCGGCGAACAGCGCGACGCCGATCCCGAACGGCATTCCCCACATCAACGCCAGTCGGTTGGACTTGACGAACGACTCGAACAGGAGGTCCATGCGGTCCTTGACCGCACACATCGCGGGGTAGAGGGTGCCGGTCACGATGCCGTCCACGCGATCGGTGAAGTTGGTGATCGTGGCGGTGAGGGCCACGGCGCCCACCACCGCGAGGCTCTCCTTGAAGTTGAGCACCAGCACCGAGGTCTGCGCGATCACGAGTCCGCTGGCCCCGTAGAGCATCACCGGCCACGAGAACGACGTGTACTCGCGCAGCGTTTGCCGGTCGAAGCGGAGCCTGAGGGGATACGGGGTGGACAGGACGGCCGCGAGCGCACTGCACCAGGCGCCCACCAGCAATCCGATGATCAGGCTCCAGTAGCCGGCGCCGCCGATCGCCAGGCCCATGGTCACGACGAACGCGACCACGGGCTCGACCGCCTGCAGAACGCGCTGACGGAAGAACTTCATCTGCCGGTAGAAGACCCAGATCGGGGCCGTGAACGAGGAGGCCGGGAACACCAG
This sequence comes from uncultured Thermoleophilaceae bacterium, assembly GCA_963808105.1. GTDB lineage: Bacteria > Actinomycetota > Thermoleophilia > Solirubrobacterales > Thermoleophilaceae > JAAYBF01. The sequence goes on from CAWEEH010000003.1 coordinate 241,052, forward strand.
GCAGAGGATCAGGCCGGGCACCAGGATCTCGTCGCGCCCATAGAGCAGGGCGATCAGCGGCACGAGCAGCATCAGCACCGCGGTGGAGATCAGGTTGAACCCCAGCTGGAGCGTGAACGCCTTCTGGAAGGCCTCCTCCTGCACCTCCTCGTCCTGCTCGATGTACTTCGCGCCGATTCCGCTCTGGGACAGCACCGCGAGCGTGGCGATGGAGATCACGAGGATGCCCCAGAGCCCGTAGTCCTCCGCGGTCAGGAAGGCCGCGACCAGGAAGCCCTTGAGGAACCCGAGGGCCGTGAGACCGACGAGGAAGCCCGCGTTGATGATCGTCCCGCGTGCCACGTGGCGGCGCACGCCGTCCTTCACCTCGAACCGCCCGGCGAACCGATCGTCCCCGGCGCCCGGCGGGATTTCGCCTGGTGACGGTATGGCGGGATCGGTCATGGTCGCGTCCAGAATGGCGCATACTGCGCGGCCGTGATGCACGGAGAAGTCCTAATCCTCTGCGGTGGGCGTGGGACGCGGCTGCAGGAGCACGTGCCCTCGCTTCCAAAGCCGCTCGTGGAGATCGGCGGCCGGCCGATCGTCTGGCACGTGATCCAGATCTACGCCGCGCAGGGCTTCCAGCGGTTCGTGCTGCTGACCGGGCACCGCAGCGAGCTGATCGACGCCTTCGCCGTCGCGGAGACGTGGCCCGAGGGTGTCGTCGTCGAGACCGCCTACACCGGTGAGGACACGCCCACGGGCGGGCGGATCCTCCAGGCGGCGGACCGCCTCTCGGGCGGCACCTTCTGCGTGACCTATGGCGACGGCGTCGCGGATGTCGACCTGAGCGACGAGCTGCGCTACCACGCCGGACACGGCGACCTGGCCACGATGGCCGTCGTACGGCCAGAGCTCCCCTTCGGCGTGCCCGCGATGAACGGCGACGGGCGCGTGAAGGGCTTCCAGGAGAAGCCGCGTGCGGACCAGTGGGTCAACGGCGGCTTCTTCGTGTTCGAGCCGGGCGTACTCGAGTACCTCGACGCCGCCAGCATCCTGGAGCGAGAGCCCCTCGAGGGCCTTGCTCACGACGGCCAGCTCCACGCATGGCGTCACACCGGATTCTGGGAGTGCATGGACACCTACAAGGACACCGTCGCTCTGAACGACCTCTGGGCGGGCGATGCGCCCTGGAAGCTGTGGGCATGACCGATACGCCGGAGATCGCCGTGGTCGTGGCGTCCAAGGACCGGCCGATTCGGCTGCGCTGGCTGCTCAACGCGCTTCAGGAGCAGACGCTCGCGGACGATCGATGGGAGGTCGTGGTGGCGCACGACTCCACCGGGCCGGAGACCGAGGAGCTGCTCCGCACCCACCCGCTGGCCGAGGCCGGGACCCTCCGGCACCTCACGCTGCCTCCCTCGCCGTGGTCGGCCGGCAAGCTGCGCAACGCCGGGTGGCGCGCCACGAGCGCTCCCGTGATCGCATTCACCGACGACGACTGCCGCCCGCCCGCCGAATGGGTCGAGCGGGCGCTGGATGCCGCTCGAGAGCACCCCGGCGCGATCGTGCAGGGACGCACCGCGGACGACCCAGAGGACAAGGTCGAATGGCACGGGCCGCACGTGCACCACCAGGCCATCAACCCGCCGGTCGCCTACGCACAGACGTGCAACATCGTCTACCCCCGGGCGCTGCTCGAGGAGGTGAGCGGCTTCGTGGAGGAGCCCCCGCTGAGCGCCGGCGAGGACACCGACCTGGCCCTCCGCGCGCAGAAGCAGGCCGGCGCCGAGTACGTGGGGGACCCCGAGGTGCTGACCTATCACGCGATCCAGGCCGCGTCGCTGCCGAACCGGGTGCGGTCGCTCTGGCGCTGGGGCGATCTCGCGTGGCTCGTGAAGCGCCACCCCGAGATGCGCGGCGAGTTCCACCTCAACCTGTTCTGGAAGCGCACGCACGTGTGGCTGCCCCTGGCGCTGGCCGGCCTGGTGCTGGGGCGGCGCAACCCCCTGTGGCTCGCGCTCGCGGCGCCGTGGGTGGCCCACAGCGCGCCCCACCACGGCAGCGACCCCAACGGCCGCCTGCGGGAGATGTCCGAGCTGCCCGGGCGCCTTGTGCACGACTCGGTGGAGATGGCCGCGCTCGCCAGAGGCAGCGTCAAGCACCGGTCGCTGCTGCTGTGAGCGCGGCCCCCGCCCGCACTCCACGCGTGGCACTGCTCGCCCCCTGCTACTGGCCCGAGGTGCACCGCGGCGCCGAGCGGATCATGCGGGAGCTGGCCGACGGCCTGGTGGAGGACGGCTACGAACCGACCCTCGTGACGAGCCACCGCGGCATGCCGTCCAGCACCATGGAGGACGGCCTGAAGGTGATCCGGCTTCCGCGGCCGCCCGAGGGCCAGCTGCGCCGGCGCATGTTCGAGGACTACATGGCCCACGCCCCGCTCAGCGCCCTGGCGCTCAGGACCGGAGGGTTCGACATCGCCCAGGCCCTGTACCCGACCGATGGCGCCGTGGCGGCGCGCTGGTCTCGAGCCACCGGGCGGCCTTCGATCTTCTCCTACATGGGGATCCCGGACCGCCACTGGCTCACGTCCCGGCGCATGCGCCTGAAGCTGACCCTCGAGGCGGCTCGCGACTGCGACGTGGTGACGGCTCTCAGCCGCGTCGTGGCGGACGAGTTCCACAACACCCTCGGGATCGAGGCGCGCGTGATCCCGCCGGGTGTGGACACGGAGACCTTCCGGCCCGGACCGGAGCGGACGGAGGCGCCCACGATCTTCTGCGCGGCCGCGGTGGACGCGAAGGCCAAGAAGGTCGATCAGCTCGTGCGCGCCTTTGCGCTGGTCCGCGCGCGGCGCCCGGAAGCGCGGCTCCTGCTCTGCCGCCCGCCGGATCCCGCCGATGAGAAACGGGTGGCGGGAGATCAGGAGGGGGTCGAGTGGTTCGCCGATGTCGACGACCGCGACGCGCTCGCGCGCACCTACGGGTCCGCGTGGATAACTGCTCTGCCCTCGGTGGGCGAGGCGTTCGGGCTCGTGCTGGTGGAGTCGCTGGCATGCGGCACGCCGGTGGTCGGCCGCCGGGCGGGCGCCATCCCGGAGGTGCTGGACCGGGATTCGATCGGTGTGGTGTTCGAGGGCTCCGAGGAGGAGCTGGCCACCGCGCTGCTCGAGTGCCTGGAGTTGTCCGAGGACCCCGGGACCGCCGCCGCGTGCAGGGCCCGGGCCGAGGACTTCTCGACGCGCAAGACGACCGAGGCCTACGAGCGGCTGTACACGGAGCTGCTCGAGCGTTGAGCCCGCCGCTGGTGACCGTGGCGGTGCCGGTCCGCGACCGTCGCGAGCAAATGCTGCGCTGTCTCGACGCGCTTCTCGAGCTCGACTACGAGGGGTACGAGGTGCTGATCCTCGACAACGAGTCCACGGACGGGACCGGCGCCGCCTGTCTCGAGCGCGCGGGCGCCTCCGAGGTGCCGGTGCGGGTGGTGGTGGAGCCCGGCAGTGTCGGCCGGCTGCGAAACCGTGCGGCCCGGCTGGCGACCGGTGACGTGGTGGCGTTCACCGACAGCGATTGCATGCCCACGCGCGGCTGGCTGTCGGAGGCGGTGCCGCCGTTCCAGGAGGACGAGCGGCTTGGCCTGGTGCAGGGGCCCACGCTCCCCGATCCCACGGCCCCGGGGCGGCCCTGGTGCGTGAGCCAGGACCTGCCCGCCTGGACCGGGAGATACGAGTGCTGCAACCTGATCGTGCGCCGGGAAGCGCTCCTGGGGTCCGCGGGCTTTGACGAGCAGGTGTTCTTCGGCGAGGACACCGCCGGGGGCGCCGCGATGGTCAGGGATGGCTGGCGGACCCGATTCGCGCCCGGCGCCCTCGTGCACCACGACGTGACCTACCCGGGCTACCCGTGGTGGTTGAGGCGCGGCCTGATGTACGGGAACTTCGCCCGGATCGTGCGGCTGTACCCGGAGTTGCGGGAGCAGCTGCTCTGGCACCGGGTGTTCCTGCGCCCGCGCAGCGCCAAGCTGCTGCTGGCGCTCGCCGGGGTTGCCGCTTCCCGTCGCCGGCCCTGGGCTCTGCTGGGGGCGTTGCCGTACCTGGCGGAGCGGGCCCCGCGCAGGCGCAACCCGGTCGCATTGCTGTTTCGCCTCGGCCAGACGTTCCTGTTCGACCTCGCCGTTGAGGTGGGCCTGATTCGCGGGTCGATACGGCACCGTTCACTGCTCCTCTGAAGGAACTCCCGCCCGGTGGGCGAAACACTGGGCCGTGAAGCAGTCCGGCACCGCAGCACTCACCCTCTCGGCCGAGATCCGCTCCCGCTTCGACGAGTTCTCCCGCTCGCAGAAGGATGTGGGGCAGTACATCGTCGACCATTTGGACGAAGCCTCCTTCCATACGGCGGAGGAGCTGGCGCGGCGCGCGAACACCTCCAGCTCCACGGTCGTGCGCTTCGCCCAAGCCCTTGGCTTCGAGGGCTTTCCCGAGCTTCAGGCCTCCGCACGCGACGAGTACCGGCGTGCTCGAGACGGCGAGGAGGGGGCCGTCGACCTGGCCAACCCGCCGCTGTTCCCGATCGATCAGACGGAGTTCGAAGCCGCGCTCGCCGCGGACCACGTGAACGTGGAGGAGACCGCCAAGAAGCTCGACCGCGACGAGGTTGAGGCATCGATCGAGCTGATCTCCCGCGCAGAGCGGATCGTGCTGTGCGGCACCGACCAGATGGCCTTCTTCGCGAGCTACCTGCGCCACCTTCTGATGCTGCTCGACCTCCGCTGCGAGGTGGTGGCAAGCCCCAGCCAGGAGGGTCTGGCCCGGCTCGGCCGGATCGACGAGAACACCGTGCTGGTGGGCTTCTCCGCCGGCCGCCCGCATCCACTGGTGGTGCGGGCGATGAAGCTGGCCCGCAACCGGCGCGCGGCCACCATCTCGATCGCCGACGCCACCTTGTCCGAGGTGACCAAGCTCGGCGACCACAAGCTCTTCTACTCCTCCAACAGCCCCGCCTACGTGAGGTCCCATGCGGCGCTGCTGAGCCTCGTGCAGGCGCTGGCCTACGGCGTGTACGCGCTGGACGAGTCCGCGTACGCCGATCGCATCAAGGCCTTCAGGCTCAAGTAGAGCCGGCCCGCGTCGCGAAGAACGTGAGCGACGTCGCGGCGTCCGGCCCAAGCCGGGTCTCCGCCGTGTCTAGTACCCGCATGCCTCGCGCCTCGAGCAGCTCCTCCACCTCGCGCCGGGGCACCGAGCTCATTCGCATCGGATTCAGAGCCTCCAGCCGCAGGAGCCGATTCGACGGCACCCGCAGCAGACGCAGCAGCCTGTAGAGCCGCCTGCGCAGCAGCAGCCGGCGGCGCAGCGGCAGGTGCACCGGGAGCTGGAACGCGAGCAGACCGTCGTCCCGGGTGCGCTCCACCAGGTCGTCGATGGCGGCGAGGATCTCGCGCTTGCCCGACATGTGCTGGAGCACGAGGCCCGTGTAGACGAGGTCGAACGCGCGCGGCTCGATGTCCGCGAGGCCTTGGTCCTTGGACAGCACGCTGAACGAGCACCCCGGCCGGTCGGCGTTCATCTCCCGCGCCTGGTCGATCATCCCGGTGGAGATGTCCACGCCGAGCACATGGTCGAAGCGGTCGTCGAGGGCGCGGGTGAGGCGCCCGGGCCCGCAGCCGAAGTCGAGCGCGCTGGCGCGGCCCTTGGGGTAGCCGAGCGAGTCGGCGGCCTGCATCAGCGTTTCGATCTCCTCCCGGCCGGTCGCAAAGAACTCGTCGCGGCCCCAGCCTCCGTGGCGCTTGCTGGGATCCGAGAGCACGGCCCACAGCGGGTCGGCATCGGCGAGCTCCTCCCAGTCGCGCCGCCCGCTCTGCTCGCCCATCACTGCACCGGGATCGGCTGGGCGCAGTCGAACGCGTTCCCGAACGCCGCCGCGAAATCGCAGTAGACCTGCTTCGCCCTGAACTTCCCGGCGCCGTCCTTGCGATGGACCCATCCGTAGCCGAGCTTCGGCCCCGAGTGCAGCTCGATCAGCGTGTGGTAGGCGACCGCGTCCACATTAGGGTGCGAGCTCGCGGTGTCATAGACCCGTCGCAGCCATTCCGACTGCTGTGCCTGGGTGAACGTCGCGCCGTCGGCGTGCGTGGTTGAGGCACCGGTCTCACTGGCCACGATGTGCCGGCTGCCCTGCTCGCCGTTCTCGGCCAGAACGGCCTGGACCTGGTCGAAGGTCCTGGTGGCCACCTCGCGCGCCGGGTCCGGGTAGACCGGGGCGGGGTGGAAGCTCACCCCGTCCATGTGGTCCGCCAGGCCGGCCGCGTACATCCCCCGCAGGAACGTGAGCACGGAGCTCCGTCCCGGGCCATCCGTCTGGTTGTTCGAGAGCGCTCCGGCGAGCACGGGCGCGTCCGGGTTGCCGTCCTTGATGCCGCGGTAGACGCTCCTGGTGATCGCGCCGTAGCGGTGTGGGCTCGGCTGGCTGCCCCAGAACGACTCCAGGTTGGGCTCGTTCCAGACCTCGAACAGCGCGTCGGGATACCGGATCGCCGCGGCCTCGGCGAACGCCTCGAGCTTGTAGTCGAAGGTGGATTTCGGAGGATTCGAGCAGGGCGAGACGATGCACTCGGTGATGTCCGCGACCGCCCATACCGGCGAGCCGAGGAGCACGAACAGGGGTCGCACGCCGTTCGCGACCGCCGCGCAGTAGAGCTGGTCGTTCGAGGCCCAGTCGTACCTGTCGCGCGTGCGCTCGATGTGTCCCCAGGGCAGGCCGATCCGGATCAACCCGGATCCCACCCTGCGATGCAGCGCCATGTCCTCGGCATAGGTGGCCCGCGGCGGGTGGTCCCAGGCCGCGTAGTCGTTGAAGCCGAGCTGCGGTCTCCCGTCGGCGCGCCGTGCGAGTAGCGGCGAGCCCAGGCGCGGCTCCACGCGAGCGTCGGTGGGATTGCGGTCGGCGGTGCCGATGCCCGCGCAGGCGGCCGAGGGCGGGTTCGCGGCGGGTGGCGGGGAGCACAGCAGACCGAGCACACAGCCGGACTGCGCGGCGGCCGGAGCGGCCTGCACCGCGCCGGCGAGCACGAGCAGGGAGCAGAGCAGCGCCCAGCGCCTCGCACGCCTCATCGATAGGCAAGCCCCCACCCGCAAGGCGGGCGAGTCTAGAGGAAGCGGCCTTGGCGGGCGCCGTAGGTCAAAGGCATCTTGTACGCCATGGTCCCGGCAATCGCGGGGGGTACCATGAGCCCTGTGAAGGAAGAAGCCACATTCCGGGTCAAGACCGGCTTGGCCGAGATGCTCAAGGGCGGCGTGATCATGGACGTGGTCACCGCCGAGCACGCCAAGGTGGCCGAATCCGCGGGTGCAGCGGCGGTGATGGCCCTCGAACGGGTGCCCGCCGACATCCGGGCCGACGGCGGGGTCTCGCGCATGTCGGACCCCTCCAAGATCGAGGAGATCCAGCAGGCCGTGACGATTCCCGTGATGGCGAAGGCCCGGATCGGGCACTTCGTGGAGGCCCAGGTGCTCGAGGCGCTCGAGGTCGACTACGTCGACGAGTCGGAGGTGCTCACCCCGGCCGACGAGGCGCACCACATCGACAAGTGGGCGTTCAAGGTCCCGTTCGTGTGCGGCGCCACCAACCTCGGTGAGGCGCTGCGGCGGATCGCCGAGGGCGCCGCGATGATCCGCAGCAAGGGCGAGGCCGGCACCGGCAACGTGGTCGAGGCCGTGCGCCACATGCGCGCGATCGGCGGGGAGATCCGCCGCCTGTCCTCGCTGGACGAGACCGAACTGCCCACCGCCGCGAAGGAGCTCCAGGCGCCCGTCGACCTCGTGCGCGACGTGGCCAAGGCGGGCAGGCTCCCGGTCGTGATGTTCTCCGCCGGTGGCGTCGCCACCCCGGCGGACGCCGCGCTGATGATGCGCCTCGGCGCCGAGGGCGTGTTCGTGGGCTCGGGCATCTTCAAGTCCGAGGACCCCGAGCGCACAGCGGCCGCCGTGGTGGAGGCCACCACCCACTTCGAGGACCCCGAGCGCATCGCCGCCGCGTCCCGCGACCTCGGGGCACCGATGACCGGCATCGGGATGGATCGCATCGACGAGGCCGGCGGGCTGCTCTCCGAACGCGGTTGGTAGCGGTCGGCGTCCTGGCGATTCAGGGCGACTTCGAGGCACACCGAAAGGTTCTGGAGGATCTCGGCGCTCGAGTGCGCGAGGTCCGCACGCCGGGGGAACTGGAGGGGCTCGACGCGTTGGTGATCCCCGGCGGCGAGTCCACGACCATGACGCTGGGCGTCGAGCGCGACGGCCTGGCCGAGCCACTGCGCGAGCTCATCCGCGCCGGCACGCCGGTGCTCGGCACCTGCGCCGGGCTGATCCTGCTCGACCGCGACCACCTCGGCCTGCTCGACCTGGCCTGCGAGCGCAACGCGTTCGGCCGCCAGGTGCGCAGCTTCGAGGCGGACCTGGAGCTGCCCGGGTTCGAGGGCGAGGTGCGCGGCGTATTCATCCGCGCTCCCTGGGTATCGGAGCACGGCGAGAGCGTGGAGGTGCTCGCCGAGGTCGACGGCCACCCGGTCGCGGTGCGGCAGGGCAATATCCTCGCGGTCGCATTCCATCCCGAGATCGAGGGCGAGACCCGTCTGCACGAGTGGCTGCTCGCGCAGGTGGCCGCCAGGAACGGAGGGGGCATTCAGTGAAGGACCATCGGGCCGAGGCGCTCGCGCAGATCCTCGTCCAGTACTCGACCAAGGTCAGCAACGGCGACGTCTGCGTGATCCAGGGCACCACGCAGGCCGAGCCGCTGGCGCTCGCGTGCTACGAGGAGGTCCTCCGCGCCGGCGGCATGCCGGTGGTGCAGATCACGCCCGAGGAGGCCCCGGCCGCCTTCTACGAGCTCGCCTCCGACGAGCAGCTGGACTGGGTCCCGCCTCCCGCCGAGTGGGCGGCGGAGAAGGCCGATGTGCGCATCGTGCTGATGGCGGACGCCAACTCACGCGCGCTGTCGCAGGCCGACCCCAAGAAGCAGGCGCGTACGCAGAAGGCGCGCAAGAGCCTGATGGACACGGCGATGAAGCGCTCCGCCGCCGGCGAGCACCGGTGGGTGGTCACCCTGTTCCCGACACATGCGTACGCCGGCGAGGCGAGCATGTCGCTCTCGGCGTACGAGGACTTCTACTACGCCGCCTGCCTGGCCGTGGACGACGACCCGGTCACGGCCTGGGAGCGCCAGTCCGACGAGGTGAACCGGTTGTCGGAGTGGATGGACGGCAAGGAGGAGGTCCACATCAAGGCGCCCGGCACCGACATCAAGCTCAGCGTGAGCGGCCGCACCTGGATCCCGTGCACGGGCCACCACAACATGCCCGACGGGGAGTTCTTCACCGGGCCCGTCGAGGACTCGGTCGAAGGGGAGATCTCCTTCTCGTTTCCCGCCACCTACGGCGGCCGCGAGGTCTCGGGCGTGAAATTCCGTTTCGAGGAGGGCAAGGTCGTGGACGCCTCGGCCGACCGCGGCGAGGACTTCCTGATCGAGATGCTCGACACCGACGACGGGGCGCGCCGGCTCGGCGAGCTGGGCATCGGCACCAACTACGGCATCGCCACGGGCACCAAGGAGATACTGCTCGACGAGAAGATCGGCGGAACGGTGCACATGGCCATCGGGATGAGCTATCCGGAGTCAGGCGGCGTGAACGACTCCGCCGTGCACTGGGACATGGTGTGCGATCTGCGCGAGGGCGGCTCGATCACGGTGGACGGCACGGAGTTGCAGAAGGACGGAAAGTTCGTGGTCTGATGTCCGGTCATTCGAAATGGGCGTCGATCAAGCACAAGAAGAAGGCGACCGACGCCAAGCGCGGCGCCCTCTTCACCAAGCTCACGCGCGCCATCACCGTGGCCGCGCGCGAGGGTGGGGGTGACGTGGACGGCAACCCCTCGCTGGGGCTCGCGGTCCAGAAGGCCAAGGACGCCTCGATGCCCAAGGACAACATCGAGCGCGCGATCGCGAAGGGCACCGGAGCGGACCAGGACGCCGACGCCTTCGAGGCGGTCAACTACGAGGGCTACGGCCCTGGAGGGGTCGCCCTCCTGGTCGAAGCGCTCACCGACAACCGCAACCGGACCGGCTCGGAGGTCCGTCACGCGTTCGCCTCGTCCGGCGGGAACCTGGGCGAGCCGGGCTCGGTGGCCTGGCAGTTCGAGAAGAAGGGCGAGCTGGTCGTGGACGCCTCGCGCTATTCGGAGGACGACCTGATGGCGGCGATCGACGCGGGCGCTGAGGACGTCTCGCTCGACGACGACGTGTTCGAGGTCGTGACGGCGCCGGCGGACTTCATCTCGGTGCGTGAGGCGCTGGAGAAGGCCGGTGTGCAGCTGGAGTCCGCCGAGATGGCGATGCGGCCAACGTCCCGGACGAAGATCGACGAGGGGGACGCGGGCAAGCTGATGCGCCTGATCGACACCCTGGACGAGCACGACGACGTCCAGGCGGTCCACGCGAACTTCGATATCGACGCAGACGTGCTGGAGCGAGTGGCTGCGGCATAGGGAGGCGTCCGCCGCTGGGCGCAGAATCACCCCCATGGTGGTCGTCCTCGGCATCGATCCCGGTACCGCCCATACCGGCTATGGAGTGGTCCTCTCCCGTGGCAACGCGCTCGCGGCGCTCGACGGCGGCGTGATCGACACCGCCGCGGGGCTTCCCCTCGAGCGGCGCCTGGCGCACATCCACGCGAAGGTGTGTGACCTGATCGCCGAGCACAGCCCCGATGCCGTGTCCATCGAGGAGCTCTACTTCGGGCAGAACGCGCGCTCCGCGTTCGCGGTCGGCCAGGCGCGCGGGGTGGTCCTGCTGTCCGCCGGGATGGCCGGTCTGCCGTGCTTCTCCTACACGCCCCAGCAGGTCAAGCAGGCGGTCTGCGGGTCCGGGCGGGCCGAGAAGGCTCAGGTGCAGACCATGGTGGGCGCGCTGCTCTCCCTGCCCGAGCCACCGGAGCCCGACCATGCGGCCGACGCCCTCGCGGTGGCCATCTGCCACGCCAACGGCGCTCCCATGAAGGCGGCCCTGGCGTGATCGCCTCGGTGAGCGGCGAGGTTGCGCTGCGGCGGCCTGGCGAGGTGGTGATCGAGACCGCCGGGGGCATCGGCTACCGGCTTGCCGTTTCCGCGGAGACGCTCGGCACGGTGCCGGGCGCGGGCCAGGAGGTCTCCCTTCACTCGCACCTGATCCTGCGCGACGACGGCATGCACCTGTTCGGCTTCGCGACGGAGTCGGAGCGCGACCTCTTCCTCATGCTGATCGGCGTCCAGAACGTGGGCCCGAAGGTCGCGCTGGCTGTGTTGAGCGGCGGTTCGCCGCGCGAGCTGCTGGCCGCCATCGCCACCGGCGACTCGGCCCGCTTCCAGGCCGTGCCCGGCATCGGCAAGCGCACCGCCGAGCGGATCATCGTGGAGCTGAAGGAGAAGGTGGCGGGCGTGGTGAGCGACGAGATCGTCGTCACGCGCGCATCCGATGACCCGCGCACGATCGCCCGCGAGGGGCTCGTGGGCCTCGGCTTCACGCCGCAGGAGGCCGACTCGATGCTTGACGCCGCCAAGGGCGACAGCCCGGAGGAGCTCATCGCCGGGGCGCTGAAGGGCACGCGGTGAGCCCCATCCGCACCCCTGGGGTGGAACGCATCCAGGCGGCGGAGGCCGTCGCCGCGGAGGACGACCTCGACCGCTCGCTGCGGCCGAAACGACTCGAGGACTTCGTAGGCCAGCCCGCCGTCAAGGAGCAGCTGGCGGTCTTCATCGAGGCCGCCCGCGCCCGCGGCGAGGCGCTCGACCACGTGCTGCTCGCCGGGCCGCCCGGCCTGGGCAAGACCTCGCTCGCCCAGATCGTGGCCAACGAGCTCGACGCGCCGTTCGTGTCCACGGCCGGGCCGGCGCTCGAGCGCAAGGGCGATGTGGCCAGCTACCTGTCCTCGCTGGAGCCGCGGTCGGTGTTCTTCGTGGACGAGATCCATCGCCTCCCGCGGGCGCTGGAGGAGACCTTCTACCCGGCCATGGAGGACCGGCGGCTGCCGATCACGGTGGGGCAGGGGGCCGGGGCGAGGGTCGTGAGCCTCGACCTGCCGGAGTTCACGCTGATCGGCGCCACCACTCGCGCCGGCCTGCTCACCACCCCGCTGCGCGACCGCTTCGGCGTCACCCACCGTCTGGAGCTGTACGGCCCCGAGGAGCTCGGCCAGATCGTGCTCCGGTCGGCCGGCATCCTGGACGTGGAGATCGACCCGGCGGGGGCCGAGGCGATCGCCTCGCGATCGCGCGGCACGCCGCGGGTGGCCAACCGGCTCCTGCGCCGAGTGCGCGACTTCGCCGAGGTGCGCGGGGCGGGATCGATCGACGCCGGCGTGGCCGCAGAGGGCCTCGAGATGCTGGAGGTCGACGCGATGGGCCTCGACCGCCTCGACCGCGAGATCCTGCGCACCATCTGCGAGAAGTTCGGCGGCGGCCCGGTGGGGCTCTCCACGCTGGCCGTCGCGATCGGCGAGGAGCAGGACACGGTGGAGGACGTCTACGAGCCCTACCTGCTTCAGCAGGGCCTGATCATGCGCACGCCCCGCGGCCGGGTTGCCACGCCGGCGGCCTACGCGCACCTCGGCCTAGAGGCGCCGGCCAGGGGCCCCACAGTGACCCCGCCCAGTCTCTTCTAGCCCGGGTCCCTGCGGCGGGGGGCTGGGGGCGTGAGCCCCCAGAGGTTCTAGCTCGGGTCGAGCTTGCGGATGCGCTTCGTGTAGCGACGCGCGACGCTGCGCTGCCTCTTCGCGGCGCGCTTGCGACCGAGCCGCTTGTACCGCTTCGCCCGCTTCAGGGCCCGCTTGCGCAGAACCCGCAGCCGCTCGGCCTTGCGCCAGCGGGCGTTCAGCTGGCTCACCACCGTGAAGGACTGCTTGCGGCGCACCGAGTACGGGGCGCGCTCTCCGAGGTTGAGGATGCCCTCCGAGAGGTACTCACCGGTGAACTCACTGCGCCAGCTGTCGCGCAGCGTGAAGAAGACCTGACGGGCGCCGCCGCTGCGAAGCGCGGGAAGCGACTTGCCGAGGAACGCCGCCTGCGCTCGCTCTCCACCCCTGAAGGTGCGGTCGTACTGGAAGAGGGTGCGGCCGGGATAGCCGTGCTCGGTCACCCACAGCTGGCCCTTGAAGCCCCGGGCCGCGAAGTAGGAACGCCAGCGTTTGACGGCGATCGCCATCGTGTTCGCGCGGCCGCGCAGGTGCACGTTGGCGATGTCGAACTTGCGGATCGCGTCCACGCCGGGAGTGCTGAGCATCGCTGCGATCCACTTGCGATCGGGGTACATGAGGCCGCCGAGAAGGATCCGCGCCTTCGGCACGCGGGTTCGGATGTGGCGGTGTGCCGCCTCCAGCATGCGCGCGTACTCGGAGGGTGAGCCTCGGAAGGCCCACTCGCCGTCGGGCTCGTTCACGATCTCGAAATGGGTGGCCACGCCCTTGAGGCGGTCGGCGATCAGCGCCGCGTAGCGGCCGTAGGCCTCGAAGTCGCCGGCCGGGCACGTGCGCTGGTTGTCGTTCTTGCACTGGGTGATGTGGTCGGGCACGTGGGTGAGGACCGCCAGCACCGGGAGGTTGTAGCGGCGCCCGAGCGCCACGATCTGGTCGAGTGCCGACCAGTCCGGGCGGCGCGGCTGACCCCTGTGCACGGCGAATACGCCGCGCAGGTTCACGTCGAGGCGCACGTAGCCCGCCCCGCTGGCGCGGGCGGAGGCGAATGCACGCTCCTTTTGCGCCAGGGGGGTGCAGCAGGCGTAGATCATCGAGTGCGCCGAGTAGGGCGCGGGCGCGCCGGTGAGCGCCCGCCCACCCGGTGGCGGATGGGCCGCGTAGTCGGCCTCGGCATCGCCCGGCGGGATCTGCTCGACCGGCGGGCAGACGGTGCCGGGCAGCAGCACGATCCCAAACGGGCATCTGGACGACGCCGCCTGGCGGTCGATTCCGGGCAGCGAGAGCCCGGCGGCGCCAGCCGTGGTGGGCGCAGCGAGAGCCGCGGCGCACAGGATGCAGGCCAGTAGCAACCTCATGACGGCCCTATCGTCCCCCCGATCCCGCGCTTTAGCCAGGGGTCACTTCACGCGGCGCAGGTCGCGCGCCAGCGTGCGTAGGGAAATCCTGGGACGGGCCACTGCGATCCAGGCCACACGGCCCCGCTTCGCGGCGACCACGAAGGTCCGGGCGCGGCCCTTCGCGATCAGCAGACGGGTGCCGTCGCGGCGCTTTCGCACGCGCTCCCGGCGCATCGACCGGCGTGCGGAGCGCAGGCTTTCGTCCACGGCGATCCCGCGGTAGGTGAAGGCCGGATGGTCGGCCTTCACGATCACCGCGCGGCGCCGCGGGGTCACACCGAGGAAGCCGGCCGAAAGCGTGCCGCCGCCCTCCAGGCAATAGCGCACGGCGAAGCGGCTCTCCGACGTGGGTGCGCCGAGCGCGTCGCGCACGCCCGCCCTCCGCGCCTTGAGCCGGATGCCGCCGATCCCGCGCCCGATCCGGCCGCCCGCCAGGCGGCAGCGGCGCTTGACGCCCGGGGGCTGGTAGACGGGCTTGCGCTTCGCCAGCTCCACGCAGCGCGGCTCCACATCGATGCCCGCGCCGGAGAACTGGAAGCCACCCTTGCCCTTGCCGAAATACGGGCGGTACTCGGCCGGGAAGCCGGGCACCGCGGTGGGGTCGCCCTGCTGGCCGGCCACCCGGAAGTTCTTGATCGCGACACCGCCGGCGCCCCTGGCCTTGTCGAAGAAATAGCTGCCGTCGTACCCGTAGGTTTCGGTGGCCGGGTCGCCCTGCACGATCGAGCCGCGCCAGTGATCGGTCTGGTAGTAGAAGCACTTGGGCGACGCCGCGGCCACGCGCGCCGGCTCCTGCGTGGCGAACTCCACGACGCCGAGCTCGGTCACGTTCTGGCGGCTCTTGTCGAACTCCACGCAGAACGGATCGGCGTCGGGCTGCGGGAAGGCGGTGCCGAAGCCGACGTTCTGCAGCGTGCACCGGAACGGGTTGGACCCGTCCCAGCCGCCGGACGGCTGCTGGGCGCCGGCCGGCGCCGCGCAGAGCGCCACCACGACGACGCACAGCCCTGCGAGGAGCGGTCGCATCGGGGCGAGAATACTGGCGCGCTCGCACATGCGCGCCGGTATGTTCGAGCGATGGCCGAGCTGTCCAGGAGGGACTTCCTGGCGCACACCGGGGCCCTCGGCGCGGGGGCGTTGATGCTCGGCGCGCTGCCGGTGGCCGAGCGCATCCTGGCGGCCGATCCCGCCGCCGCGGCCGTGCCCGTGGACGGCGCGATCCTCCAGGCCTTCGCCGACACGATCGTTCCCGGGCGCAAGGCCTCCCGCACGGATCTGGGCGACGAGATCGATCCGCGCGCCATCGCGGGGGTCGATCCCGAGCCGGGCGCGGTGGAGGCCGACGCCCTGCGCCTGTTCCAGTCGCCGCTGCTCGGCTTTCCGACTCTTGCCCCCGCGTTTCTCGCGGAGCTCAGCGCACGGTCCGCGCTGCGGGGCGGCCTGTTCATCGACCTCTCCTACGACAACCGGGTGGCGGTCGTGAAGGACGGCCTCGCCTTCGGCAACGTCGACCGCGTGCTCTACGAGGCCGCGGCCGCCATTCCCTTCGTGGCGTTCTGCGCCGCGGGCACCCAGCGCAACGCCACCAGCCGGACCGCCTCGGGCCTGCGCGTGATGGGCCATCCGGGCACCGCGCCGAACGGCTACAAGAGCTTCTCCTACCGCCGCCGGCTGGCCAGGGGCCGCACCAAGAAGGGCAACCTCAGCTAATGGCCGAGCGCGTGGACGTGTGCATCGTGGGCTCGGGCTTCGGCGGCTCGATCGCCGCCTGGCGGCTGGCGGAGCTGTACCGGGCGGCCGGCGTCGACCCGGCACGGATCCTGGTGCTGGAGCGGGGCCGGCGGTTCAAGCACACCGACTTCCGCCAGTCGATGGACGTCGACCACCTGTCCGAGGTCTACAACCTGATCCAGTCGACCGGCGGCACCGGCGCCCAGGTGGTCACGGCGAACGCCGTGGGCGGCGGCTCGAACCTCTATCTGGCGGCCTCGATCCGCGCGCCGCGCGAGACGTTCGAGCGCCGCGACCACCATCCCGACGACGGCCCGGACCGCCGCATGTGGCCCAAGGCGATCTCGCGCAAGCAGATGGACAACTGGTACCTCCGGGTGGAGCGCGGGCTGCGCGTGCGCCAGCCGTCGTGGAAGGAGGTGTCGAAGTCCGGCGGGCTCTGGGCCGCGACCCTCGACGCCGCCGGGCACACGTGCGATCGCGTGCCGCTTGCGATCGACTTCGGCCGCTGCGTGGACGCCAAGTGGTGCCACACCGGTTGCATCTTCGGCGCGAAGAACACGGTGACCACCAACTACCTGGCCTCGGCGGAGCGCGCCGGGGTGCGGGTGCGCCCCAACCGCCAGGCCGAGCGCATCCGTCGCTCACAGGCCAACGCCTCCGGCTACCGCTACGTGGTGACCGCGTCGGTGATGGACAACGAGGGTCCGAACCCCACGCGCCAGCCGGCCGGCAGCGAGGAGATCGAGTGCAAGGTGCTGATCCTGGCGGCTGGCGCGATGAACACCCCGCCGATCCTGATGCGCTCCCGCGGCGACCTGCCGTCACTCTCGGACCAGGCGGGCCTGCACCTCGGCGTGAACGGCGATCACGTGGCCGCGCTGGAGTACAACCCGCGCAAGATCAAGCGCGTGCTCAAGCTGCCCGCGTACGGCCAGTTCCACAAGGGCAAGCCGATCACCACCATGACCTACGACTTCTGGGTCGGCAAGCGCTCTCACCGCCACGACGGGACCCGGTTCACGCTCCAGGAGATCTTCCTGTCGAGCCTCACCAACTTCCTCTACGACGACGGGCGCTCGCCGGCCGGCGACCCGTCCTGGTGGGGGGTGCAGAAGAAGCGCTCGATCTCCGAGTGGTCGAACCGGATCGAGCTGCTGGCGATGGTGGAGGACACGATGGACGGCCGCTTCGACCTCGTCCCGCCGCAGGGCGGCGGCGTGCGGCCCAATGCCGGGCCGGTGGTGATCGGCACCTTCAGCTACACGCTCTCGGAGCAGTCGATCCGCGTGCGCGAGCTGGCCGACCGCGCGATGGCGCAGGTGGGCGAGCGGCGCGGCCTGGCGAAGTTCCTCAGGCTCACCGAGACACAGGGGGCCTACGCGGCGCATCCGCTCGGCGGGGCGCGAATGGCGGATTCGGCCGCCCTGGGCGTGGTGAACGACCGCTGCGAGGCCTACGGGAACGAGGGCCTGTTCTGCATGGACTCCTCGGTCATCCCGACCTCGCTGGGCGTGAACCCATCGCTCACCATCGCCGCCGTGTGCGAGCGCGCCGCGGCGCACCTCACGAAACGCGGTGCCGATCTGGGCCTGCCGGCCCGGCCGGCGGGCTTCAAGCACCGCACGCCCGGGGTGATCGTCGGGGAGCGCGTGGTGCCCAGGCGGGCGCGGCCAAAGAGGCGCAAGCGCAAGACTCGCCGCCGCCGCAAGGCGCGCCGCTAGTCTCCGAAACGTGCCGAACTTCATCTGTCCCAGCTGCGGCGATCGCAGCATGTCCACCGAGCGCACGGCCGGATTCCAGAGCCGCGCTCGCGGGTGCAAGAAGTGCGGCTTCGGCTTCCTTTTCGAGCTGCTCGACGACTACTACCCGGCTCCCAACGCGGCCTTCTTCCTCTGCGACCAGAACGCCAAGCTGATCGGCGCCGGGCGCGGCGCCCGTGAGCTCACCGGCCTCGGCGACCTCGACGTGATCGGGCGCCCCGTCGGCGAGGTGCTCGGGCTGTCGTTCGACGGCGGCGACGACCACATCGGCACAGCCCTCGAATGGGGCGTCCGCGTGCTCGACAAGCCCGTTACCGTGCACGCGGAAGGGGACCGGCCCGAACCGGCGAAGGCGGACATCTTCCCCGCCTATGACGACGACGGCGGCCTGCTGCTCGTCCTCACGCCGCAGTAGCCGGCGAATCAATGACCTCACGCTCCCGCAACCTGTCGATCATCGCGCTCATGCTCGTGCTGGTCGCGGGCTCGACTTACGTGATCACCTCCAAGCGCACGGTGCTCGGCCTGGACCTGCGCGGCGGCGTGGAGCTGGTCTACGAGGGGCGCCCGACGCCTCAGGTGCCCGAGGTCACGCCGGCGGCGATCGACGACGCGATCGAGACGATCCGCAAGCGCACCGACTCGCTCGGCGTGTCGGAGCCGGAGATCCAGCGCGCGGGGGCGGACCAGATCTCGATCGGGCTGCCCGACGTCCAGAACGCCGATCGCGCCATCGAGCAGGTGGGCACCACAGCCAAGCTGCAGTTCTACGACTGGGAGCCCAACGTGCTCGGCGACCGCGGGCCCGACGCGCCGTTCGCGGGCTCGAAGGCGTTGTACAACGCGGTGGAGCTGGCCTCGAAGTCAAAGCCCAAGGCCGAGCGCACCGACGCCGCCGGCCAGCCCGAGGGGACGTCCCTCAAAGAGGCCGACCGCAACAACGACACCGCCAAGGACCGCTACTACCTGTTCGGGCCCGACCAGCGCCTGATCACCGGGCCGGCCACCACCTGCGATGAGCTGCTGGTGGACTTCGAGTCCACCCGCGGCCCGCCCCGCGGGGCGGACGCCGTGCCCGAGGGCACCGAGTGCCG
The DNA here is from genome assembly GCA_963808105.1 of uncultured Thermoleophilaceae bacterium. Classification (GTDB taxonomy): domain Bacteria; phylum Actinomycetota; class Thermoleophilia; order Solirubrobacterales; family Thermoleophilaceae; genus JAAYBF01. Next base: position 259,736 of record CAWEEH010000003.1, read on the forward strand.
CGACGAGCTGGCCGCGGTCCCGGTCGGCACGGCGGGCACGCCCACCGACAAGGAGACGCCCTTCCGCAGCGGCCCGCCCGCGAAGAGCGAGGTGCTCAAGGTGCCGCAGGGCATCGTCGTCATCGAGGCCGAGCGCGCGCCCAACCAGCCGGAGTCCGTGCAGCGCTTCTTCGTGCTCTCCGACGACTCGGAGCTCTCGGGCACCGACATCAAGAACCCCGAGCAGAACATCGATCAGAACACCCAGGAGCCCATCGTCACGATGGAGTTCACTGACAGGGGTCGCGAGGCGTTCGCGCGGGTCACGAAGCGGATCGCCGAGCGCGGGTCGAACATCATCCTGCCGCCGGGGTCCGATCGCGACGCCGGCCTTCAGCGGTTCGCGATCACGCTGGACAACAAGATCGTCTCGCTGGCCACGATCGACTTCCGTGAGAACCCCGAGGGCATCGACGGCCGCACCGGCGCCCAGATCAACGGCATCGGGTCGATCCAGGAGACCCAGGACCTCGCCGAGAGCCTGCGCATCGGCGCGCTGCCGATCGACCTCAAGCTGATCTCCCAGACCCAGGTCTCGGCCTCGCTGGGCCAGCAGGCGCTCGACCAGGGCCTGCTCGCCGCCGCGATCGGCCTGCTGGGCACGATCATCTTCCTGCTCGTCTTCTACCGCGTGCTGGGCGCGGTGGCGGCCACCACGCTCGTGATCTACGCGGTGCTGCTGTTCGCGCTGGTCAAGCTGATCCCGATCACGCTCACGCTGCCGGGCATCGCGGGCATGGTGCTCACGCTGGCGGTGGCGGCCGACGCCAACATCGTCATCTTCGAGCGAATAAAGGAGGAGGCGAGAGCCGGGCGGTCGATCCCGGCCGCCATCTCCAACGGCTACACCAAGGCGCTGCGGACGATCGTCGACGCCAACGTGGTCACGATCGGCGTCGCGTTCGTGCTGTTCACGCTCTCGACGTCGAGCGTGAAGGGCTTCGCGTTCACGCTGGGGATCGGCACCATCGTGTCGCTCTTCACCGCGGTGCTGGCCACCTCGGCGATCCTCGGCGCGATGGCGCGGACCCGGATCATCGGGTCGCGCTTCGCCATCGGCGCCACCGAGAGCGAGGGCTGGAAGTTCGACTTCATCGGGAAGTCGAAGTGGTTCTTCTCGGCCTCCGGCCTGATCCTCGTGGTGGGCGCGCTGGCGATCGCGGGCATTGGCCTGAAGTTCGGCATCGACTTCGAGTCGGGCACTCGGATCAAGACGCCCGTCGCGCAGGAGGCCAGCGTTGACGACGTCCGGGACTCGCTCGCGCCGCTCGGGCTCGACGAGTCGAAGATCCAGAAGGTCGACGAACCCGACCTCGGCAAGAACGTCTTCCAGATCTCCACGCCGACGCTGGAGCCCGGCGAGGTGGCCGACGTCCGCCAGGCGCTCGACGACGAGTTCGGGGTCGACCGCGCCGACTTCTCGTCGAGTTCCATCGGGCCGACGTTCGGTGCCCAGATCGCGCGCACGGCCCTGATCGCAATCATCGCGTCGTTCATCCTGATCGCGCTCTACATCGGTCTGCGGTTCGAGTTCAAGTTCGCGGTGCCGGTGCTGATCGCGGCGGCGCACGACATCCTCATCACGGGCGGCGTGTACGCCCTGGTTGGCCGGGAGGTGACGACGTCGACGGTCGCGGCGCTCCTCACGATCCTGGGCTATTCGCTCTACGACACGATCATCGTGTTCGACCGTGTGCGCGAGAACGTGCCGCGCATGCCGCGCGCCACCTACTCGCAGATCGTGAACCGGGCGATGTCCGAGGTGCTCACGCGCTCGCTCGCCACCAGCTTCTCGACCCTGATGCCGATCGGCGCGCTGCTGCTGTTCGGCGGCGAGACCCTGCAGGACTTCGCCTTCGCGCTGCTGGTGGGTGTGGCGTCCGGCGCCTACTCGTCGATCTTCATCGGCGCGCCGGTGCTGACCCTGTGGAAGGAGCGCGAGCCCGTCTATGTGCGCCGCCGCAAGATCCAGATCGAGGAGTACGGCAAGGTGCCGGTCTTCGCCCCGGGCGTCATCGGTGGCGGCGACGAGTCCGCGCCCGCGGCTCCGGCGCCGGGCAAGGGCGGCGGGGTGCCGCGGCGCAAGCGCCGGGCTCCCGTGGCGGCCACGCCCGCGCCCGCTCCGGCTCCACCGACCCCGCAGGCTCCCGCCGAGCCCCAGCCCGACCCGCCCGCACCGGAGGCGCCGCCGTCCACGTCATCGACTTCAAAGCCAAAACCGAAGCCGGGCGCGAAGAGCTCCAAGCCCCGCAAGAAGCACGGGAGGCGCTGAGCCATGGGCATGGTCGTCTGGGTGATGATGGGGATCGCGATCTGGCACTTCGCCGTGTTCGTACCCGACCGCTTCTGGGGCGGCATCGTGGGCGCGTTCCTGGCCGCGGTTGCCGGAGCGGCGCTGTTCGGCTTCGTGGTGTCGGGGCTCACGGTGCCCGGCCGCAGCGACACGGAGCTCGTGCAGGCGCTTATCGCCGTGCCGGGCGCCGTGATGGCGCTCGCGCTCTCCTGGGTCTATGGCTCGCGCACCGAGGGCGAGCACCGCCCCGAAGTGCTCTAGACCCGCGTTCCGTCCCCCACCGGGGCCAGGATGGCCCACATGCTTCCGTCGGCGCGATGGACGTGCGAGCCGTATGACGTGGCGCAAGCCGCGACGCTCGCCGGTGAGCTGGGCCTGAGCCCGGCCGCCGCCGCGATCCTCACTCGCCGGGGGTACGCCGACCCCGACGAGGCCCGCGCCTTCCTCGACGCGGCCGTTCGCACCGAGCCCGAGCAGCTCGGCGGGGTGACCGAGGCAGCGGCACTGATCAGGCGGCACGTAGGAGAGGGCACCAAGGTCGCCGTCTTCGGCGACTACGACGTGGACGGCGTCTGCTCCACGGCGATCATGATCCGCACCCTGCGAAGCCTGGGCGCGGAGCCGCTCTGGCGCCTCCCGAGCAGGGAGGAGGGCTACGGGCTCTCCCTCGATGCCATCCGTGAGCTCCACGACCAGGGGGCCGGCCTGCTGATAACCGTCGACTGCGGCATCACCGCGGTGGCCGAGGTCGACGGGGCCAAGCAGCTGGGCATGGACGTGATCGTCACCGACCACCACCGTCCGGGCGACACCCTGCCCGACTGCACCGTCGTTCACCCCGGCGCCGCCGAGCTGTGCGCGGCGGGGGTCGTCTTCAAGCTCTCCGCCGCGCTCACCGGGGAAGAGCGCGACCTCGATTTGGCCGGCCTGGCCACCGTGTGCGACATGGTGCCCCTGCACGGCGAGAACAGGCGGATCGCGCGCGAGGGGCTCACGGCCCTGGCGCGCACCACGCGGCCGGGACTGAGGGCGCTGATGCGCGTCGCGGCCCTCGAGCCGGGCGACGTGGACGCTCGCGCCGCGGGCTTTCGCCTCGGGCCGAGGATCAACGCGGCGGGGCGCCTGCAGCGTGCCGACGCCGCGCTCGAGCTGCTGCTCACCGACGACGACGCGAGGGCGGACGCGGTGGCCCAGGAGCTGGACGGGCTCAACCACGACCGCCGCGAGACCGAGCAGCGCATCCTGCACGCGGCGGACGCCGCGTGCGCGGATCAGATGAGCGCCGCGGCGATCGTGGTTGCCGGCGAGGGCTGGCACCCGGGCGTGGTGGGCATCGTGGCCTCGCGGCTGGTCGAGCGCCACCGGCGCCCATGCGTGGTGATCGCCCTCGAGGGCGGCTCGGGACGGGGCTCGGGACGCAGCATCCAGCCGTATGACCTGCACGCCGGGCTGGGCGCCGCCGGCGCGCATCTCACCCGCTTCGGCGGCCACCGGATGGCGGCGGGGCTCGAGATCGACGAGGCCGCGATTCCGGCGTTCCGCGCCGCCCTGGCACGGCATGCGGGGGAGCACCTGTCGCCCGGCGACCTCGAGCGTGTGCAGGCGGTCGACGCCGTCGTGTCCGGCGGGGCCCTTCACCTGGACCTGGCGGAGGAGCTCGAGCGCCTCGGCCCGTTCGGGCAGGGCAACCGCGCGCCGGTTCTGATGGTGCCCGGCGCGCGCGTGGAGCACGTGACCGCGATGGGGGAGGAGCGCGACCACGCCCGCTTCTCCCTGCGCAGCGGTGGCGCCCGCGCGCGGGGGGTGGCCTTCCGCACGTCGCAGCGGGCACTCGCCACTGCCGGAGCGACTCCTCACGACGCCACGGTGAGCCTCGAGCGCAATCGCTGGAACGGCGCCGTGGAGGCGCGGGTGGTGCTGCGGTCGATCTCGGAGACTCGGCCGGGCGCGCTCACCGACATCGCGCCGGAAGATTTCTGGCAGGCCGTGGACGCCGAGGCCGCGGGCAATCCGGCCGACTGGTTCGGCACGCGGCCCGAGCCCGCTCTCGAGCCCCGCGTCGTGAGCGATCGCCGCGGGGAGGGAATCGCCGGAGTGGCCGGCGACCTGCTCACCAGCGGCGATCCCGTGCTGCTCGTGGTTGCCGACGTGGAGCGGCGGCGCGCCGGGCTGGAGGCTCTGCTGGGAGGCCTGGACCCGGCCGGCGTTCGCGCCTGCGGCTGGGCGGCGGTGGGCGCCGCCGGTCACGAGGGCCATCTTCTGGCGCTCGACCCACCGCCGGTCGCGGCCGGGGTCGATCTTTTGCGGGCGGTTCCCGGCGAGGGGCTCGCGTGCCTGGCCTGGGGTGAGCCGGAGCGTGACTTCGCCCTGGGGCACTGGCGCTCGGAGCTCGACCTGCGCCCGGCGCTGATCGAGCTGTGGCGCGCGGTGTCGGAGGCCGGCACGCTGGAGGCCGAGGGGCTCGAGGCCGTCCTGCGCGGCGAAGGGGCCTATCCGCGCTCGGGCGCGCTGTGCGGTCGCCTGCTGCGGGTGCTGGCGGACCTGGGGCTCGCGCGGGTCGAGGGCCGTTCGCTCACCGCCACGCCCGGCGCCCGCACGGACCTCGAGCGCTCGGCGGCCCACCGCGCCTACGCGGCCAGGCTTGCCGAATCGGCGCTTTACCTGGGGCAAGCCGCTCTACACTTGCCGCATGCCGAAGGTACCTCGGCAGAAGGCCGAGAAGAAGCCCGCCGCGGCGAAGAAGCCGCGTAACCGCCGCTCCAACGGAGCGGGGTCCACGGCCGTCGCCGATCCCCAGTACGAGCACGTACAGGTGGACGTCGCCACCGGTCGCTCGCGGGTAGGCCCGGCCAGCCTCACCGACGACCAGCGCGTGATGCTGGGCGACCTGTTCGCCGTGGTGGAGGAGCACGCGTCCGACGCCGCCGAGAAGGTCGACCGCAAGCAGGTCCAGGCCGCGTTCGTCTTCGCCTGCGACCGCCACTCCGACCAGCGCCGCGCCTCGGGCGAGGACTTCATCGTGCACCCCGTCGGCGTGGCGAAGATCTGCGCGGGCATGCGGCTCGACACGGCCACGCTCTGCGCCGCCCTGCTGCACGACACCGTGGAGGACACCAGCGCGTCGCTCGACGAGGTGCGGGAGGAGTTCGGCGACGAGGTGTCCGCGCTGGTGGACGGCGTGACCAAGCTCACCGGCATCACCTTCCAGAGCCGCGACGACCGCCAGGCCGAGAACTACCGCAAGATGATGGTCGCGATGGCCTCGGACATCCGGGTCATCCTCATCAAGCTCGCCGATCGCCTGCACAACATGCGCACGATCGACGCGATGCCGAAGAACAAGCAGCAGGAGAAGGCGCGCGAGACGCTCGAGATCTTCGCCCCGCTGGCGCACCGGCTCGGCATCCACGCGATCAAGTGGGAGCTGGAGGACCTGGCCTTCGCCACCCTGCACCCGCGCAAGTTCAAGGAGATCAAGGGCCTGGTGAACCAGCAGCGCGAGGAGCGCGAGGGCTACGTGGCGCGCGCGGGGGAGTACCTGGACAAGGAGCTCGAGGCCGTCGGCATCGACGCCGCCATCACCGGCCGCGCCAAGCACTTCTATTCGATCTACTCGAAGATGACCAAGAAGGGCCGCGAGTTCAACGAGATCTACGACCTCACGGCCATGCGCGTCCTGGTCGGCTCGGTGAAGGACTGCTACGGCGCCATCGGCGTGATCCACTCGCTGTGGAAGCCGCTGCCCGGCCGCTTCAAGGACTTCGTGGCCATGCCCAAGTTCAACATGTACCAGGCGCTGCACACCACGGTGATCGGGCCCGAGGGCAGGCCGCTGGAGATTCAGATCCGCACACAGGAGATGCACGACACGGCCGAGTACGGCATCGCCGCGCACTGGATCTACAAGGACGCGGACGGCGCCAAGCCGGGCGATCGCGTGGAGTGGCTCCAGCACCTCGTGGACTGGCAGAAGGAGCTGCAGGACCCGCAGGAGTTCGCCGAGACGCTGAAGGCGGACCTGTTCGAGGACGAGGTGTTCGTGTTCACGCCGAAGGGCGAGGTGAAGTCGCTCTCCGACGGCGCAACGCCGCTCGACTTCGCCTACTCGATCCACACAGACGTGGGCCACCGCTGCGTGGGCGCGAAGGTGAACGGCAAGATCGTGCCGCTGCAGTACGAGCTCCAGTCCGGCGACATCTGCGAGGTGCTCACCTCCAAGAAGGAGCGCGGACCCAGCCGCGACTGGCTCGCCCTTGCCAAGACCACCCGTGCTCAGTCGAAGATCCGGGCCTGGTTCAAGCGCGAGGGCCGCGAGGACTCCGAGCGCACCGGGCGGGAGATCCTCCAGGAGAGCCTGCGCCGAGAGGGACTGCCGCCGCAGAAGATCGCCGGCTCGCCGCTGCTGGCGGACGTGATCCGTGAGATGGGCTTCCGCAAGGCCGACGACTTCTACATCGCGCTCGGCGGGGCGAAGATCTCCGCCAAGGTCGTGACGCAGAAGGTGATGGCGCGCCTGCGCGCCGGCGAATCCGCTGTCGAGCCCGCCGACCCGGTCGCCGGCCTCGAGGCCAAGAAGGAGACCCCGAAGCCCACCGGCTCGTCGTCGGGCTACGGGATCGTGGTCGACGGCATCGACGACGTGATGCTGCGCCTGGCTAAGTGCTGCCGGCCGGTGCCGGGCGACCCGATCGTGGGCTACATCTCGCTCGGCAAGGGCATCACCATCCACCACGAGGCCTGCACGAACGCTGTGGCGCTGAAGAAGAACCCGGAGCGCTTCACCAAGGTCGAGTGGGATGCCGAGGGATCGAGCAGCTCATTCCGGGTGGAGCTGGAGATCGACGGCTGGGACCGCACGCGCCTGCTCGAGGACCTCTCACGCACCTTCGCCGAGACGGGCATCAACATCATCGAGGCCCGCTGCACCGTGGTGCACCCGATGGTGAAAAACCGCTTCGTGGTCGAGGTGGGGGACACGCAGGCGCTGAAGATGTGCATCCAGCGGCTGCGCAACATCGATTCGGTCTTTGACGCCTACAGAGTCACGCCAACCGGTTAGCGTCGCGCTGGTGGCCTCGCGCGGTCCCGCGCGGAAGGCCATCGAGGCAGCGCTCGACCACTCAGCCGTGACATACGACGCAGGCACGGAGCCCGGCGACGCGGACGTGGTCGTGGTGAGCTCGCACGACGATCTCGATGGCGCGGCGCTCGGGGTGCTGGTCTCCGACGCGGATCGCGGGGACGAGGCCGTGGTCGTCCGCCGCGCGCTGCGTGGCGGCGTCGGGGGATATGTCCGTGCCGCCGAGGTCTCCGCCGCGCTCGTGCCGACGATCCTCGCCGTGGCCGCCGGCCAGTCAGCCATCCCGGCCGAGCGGCGGGAGGACGCGCTGCCGCCGGCGCTCACCGGCAGGGAGCGCCAGGTGCTGTCGCTGGTGGTGATGGGACTCTCCAACGCCGACATCGGCGCTCGCCTCTACGTGGCCGAGAGCACCATCAAGAGCCACCTGTCGTCGGCTTTCTCGAAGCTGGGCGTGAAGTCGCGCAACGAGGCCGTCGCACGGATCCTCGACCCCCGCACGGGCCTCGGGGTGGGCATCCTCTCGATTCCGCGCGACGCGGACTAGAGCGCGTGTAGCCGCTCGAAGCCCTCGTCCGGCAGCACGCACTCGCCGCCGTGCTCCACCCAGGCGTGAGCCGTGAACGGCTCCGAGCTATCGGGCCGGACTCCCAGCACCAGCTGGGCCGGGATGCCGCGCCTCGCCAGCATCCCGCTCACCGCGAGCGACCGCACCAGGCAGCGGCGGTCGGTCGGGAGCCGGCGCATGATGAGCATCGCGGCCCGCCCCAGCCGCATCGCGGTGAAGTGCTGTTGGGCCGTGGGCACGGTTTCCGCGGCCGTGTGGTTGCGCAGGCGCTTCAGCGCATCCTCCAGGTTGGTGCTGTGCATCCACCGGCGGGCGCGGGTGTAGTCGAAGAGGATCTCGGCGGTCAGCAGGAGGCGCGCCAAGGGGCCCAGCGAGCGAGCCGGGTCGGGTGCGACCGGCCACACGGGATCACTCCGTCCCGAGCTGCAGCAGCCCGCGCTTGGAGAGCGTCAGGCAGAGGCGGCACAGGTCGCGCTCGACGAGGTCGGCGGCGTCGGGGTACTCGGCGACCAGCGTCTCGGCGGCCGCACGGACGGTGGGCGCGGTTTGCAGCACCGCGAGCATGCGGCCGGCCGTCGGGTTCAGGTGGAAGTACTTGCCCGACTCGATGTCCAGCGCGACCGTCTCCTGGGCGAACTCGCGAAACGTGACATGCCTCGGCACGGTCGCGGTGCGGTCCAAGATCTGTTCGAGGGCATCGGGCTGCGAGTCGGTCATGCGGGCCGCGCGCATCTTTCCACAACAACGAGAGAGGGCGGCCCAGTTGGCCGCCCTCTCTCAAGCTTCAGATGAAGAACCCGTTAGCTGGGCTGACCGATGTCGACTCCCTGGAAGGAGAAGCCATCCGTCGTCGCGACGAACTTCGGAACGCCGAGCAGCGTGAGCTCCTCCAGCGAACCGAGCTCCGTGACTTCCGGTGTCTCGTAGGTCGTGTCCATATTGCCTCCCTGTGACTTCGTGTCGCGGGCGAGTCGCCCCCTATCGACCGCGAAGATACGGACTTAGCGGCTCAGCGGTCGCGACTTCCTACTTTTTTCGCACCTGCCCCGATCCCGCACCAGCCCCGGTACGGTGGGCACGTGACCGGGCACGTCGGCGCCTACGGACTTGCCCTCCCCGGCATCCCCCCGGATACGGCGCGCCTGCTCGGGCCGGCCCCGGTGGATTGGCCCGCCTGGACGCTGGAGCATCGAGCGACGGGGCACGAGGAGTGGGAGCTGGAGAAGCTCTGGCCCGATCGCGCACGCCTGCGCCTCTCCGGCGGAGGGTGGACGGCGATCGACGGGTCGAAGCGCGTTGCGGCTCTCCACATGGCTGAGCCGCCCACGCACGCGATCGCACACCCCTACCTTGGCCTGATCGCCGCGGTGGCCGCCTACTGGCGCGGCTGGGACTACCTCCACGCCGGCGCCGTGGTGGTGGAGGGCAACGTGTGGGGCATCCTGGGCGATCGCGGCTCGGGAAAGACATCCACGCTGGGGTTCCTGTCACGCCGCGAGGGGGTCGAGATCCTCTGCGACGACGTGCTGGTGCTCGACCGTGAGCGACGCGGCTACGCAGGGCCTCGATTCACGGATCTGCGCGAGGACGCGGCGAAGTACCTCGGCATGGGCGAGCCCCTCGGCGTGGTGGGCGCGCGGGAGCGCTGGCGGGCGCCGCTGGGCCCGGTGGAGACGCGGCTGCCGCTCACGGGTTGGGTCGATCTCAGCTGGGGAACAGAGGCGGCGGTGGTGCGGCCCAGCCCCGGCGATCGCTTCACGGCGCTGGCCAGGAGCCTTGCTCTGAGGCTCGTGCCACCCGACCCGCAGGGGCTGCTCGCCCTGGCGGACGCGCCGTTCCTGGCGTTCACCCGGCCGCGGGGTCTCGATCAGCTGGATCGCTCGCTGGATCTGCTGGTGGATGCGCTGCGTCAGTCTCCAGCCACGCCTGCTGCAGCAGGCTGAAGGTGTTGGCCCTGGGCCGTTCGCGGCGCCACTCCCGCGCCAGCGCGTCCGGATCCACGAGGTCGGGATCGACGCCCGAGCCGTCCCAGCTGTCCACGAACTCCCTGGTGTGACGGCCGAAGAACACCGGGTCGAAGCTGGCCTTCGTGGTGCGCTGGGCAAGGCGCTCCGGGATCACATCTCCAACCAGCGCCGGTAGCGAAGCGGCCCGCTTGCCCAGCCCGGCGGCACCGGCGGCTGCGGCGAAGGACGAGAGCACCTGCGGGTCGAAGAAGGGCGCGTCGAGCACCGCGTCGTGGTCGGCGGCGAGGGCGGCCATGGTGGCGCGCTCGCACTGGAGGTAGCGGCTGCGCCACATGTGATCGATCGAGTCGTCCCACCGCAGCGGCATCGAGTAGGTGCGGACGTACTCCGGGGCGAGCTGCTCGTACGTCGGCGGCCTCAGCCATTCGAACTTCTCGAACGGATGGTCTCGCAGGGCGCGACGCTCGCGCACGATCCGAGGCGCCATCTCCCCGGCGAGCGCACGCGCATGGCGGCGGCGCGGCATCCGCCGCTCGAACAGCATCCGTGCGAGCAGCGGGCGATCCACCGGCCCGAACAGCTCGTCCCCGCCGATGCCCGTGAGCAGGGAGCCCCCACGGGCGCGCTCGAGAAATGGGACGACGAAGTGCGAGTTGAAGGGCATCACCAGACCGTGCCGTCGCAGGACGGCGCCGCCGTAGGGGCCCACCAGGTCGAGCTCGTCGGTCCAGCTGAGCTTCTCCCACTCGGTCACCCCGAGGTGGGCTACGACCAGTTCCTGCCAGTCGCTCTCATCGCTCTCCGGGGACTCCGGGAACCGGTGCGTGATCGCGATCGGGTCCTCCAGGCCCCGCTCCCGAGCCAGTCGCAGGGCGAGCGCGAGCATCGTCGAGGAGTCCCTGCCGCCCGAGAAGGTGACCAGGCACGGGGGGCGCGACAGGCTCTCCAGAACCGCGCGTTCGAGCGCCGCGCGCGCGGTGCTGTCGAGGGGCGGCGGGAGTGCCGGCGCCAGCGGGTCCGCGCCGTAGGGGGAACCGACGCACGTCTCGAGCGGCGTTAGCCGGTAGCGGGCGGGCACCACCGGGCCATCGTAGGATGCTCCGGCGATGGGGACGAACCTGGCTCGCGCGTACGCGCCTGCGCGCAAGGCGATGGCCCGGGGCGTGGGAGCGCTCCAGGCCGCCTTCGACGGCATTTGGCTCGGCGTGTTGGGGCCGGCCGATCTGGCCGCGGTGGACGAGGCCTTCTACCGCCGCCACGGCGGGGCCGAGGCCATGTTCGAGAGCCGTGAGCACAACCTCTCCGGGTTGGAGGACTGGGAGGCGCGGATCGTGGACGAGCGCTTCACGCCGGGCTCTCGTGTGGTGGTCACCGCGGCGGGCGGCGGGCGCGAGGTGCTGGCCCTCGCGGAGCGCGGCTTCGACGTCGAGGGGTTCGAGCCCAATGCGGCGCTTGTGGAGGCGGGCCGGCGCCTGATCGCCGAACGGGGCGGGGCGGCGACGCTGGAGGTGAGCGGCCGTGACGCCTTTCCCGCCATCGGTCCATACGACGCCGTGGTGGTGGGGTGGGGGTCCTACATCCACATCCAGGGGCGAGCCCGGCGCGTGACCATGCTTCGCGCGGCGCGGGAGAGCCTGGGGCCCGGAGGCGTGCTGGTGCTGTCGTTCTGGGAACGGCCGGACGCGGAGGGGCGCTACTTCCGCGTGGTGCGAGCGGTGGCATCCACCGTGCGGCGGCTACGCGGACGCGCTCCCGCGGAGCTCGGCGACACCATGCGGGACACCTACGTGCACGTGTTCACGCGGGCGGAGATCGAGGCGGAGCTGGCGGAGGCCGGTTTCGAGGTGGCCGAGATCCACAGCCGGCCGTACCCGCACGCGGTCGCCGTGGCGCCCACCTGACGACGGCCACCCGCCAAATTGCAGGTTTTTCGGGCGTCGCGGCTAACGATTCCGTCACCACCAGCCGATACGTTCCGGGAACGAGAGAGAGGCCTGTGTAGTGCTCAGTGTCATGCCCATCGCCCTTTTCATCTGGACCCTTGTGGTCCCTGCGGTGGTGTTCGGCTCTCTCCTCCTTCTCTTTCGCTCGCGCGACGAGCGTGTGGCCGGCCGGTTCGGGCCCGATCTCGAAGACGTCTGGCCTCGAGCCGCGGCTCCCGCGTGCCCGTCTGAGGGCCGGTTGCACCACCGCCGCGCCGTCGCGCGGCGCGCGCATCACTAGCGTTACTTGCGACGTTCGCAAACCTGACCTACTCTGACCCACACGGGTGGCGCCCCCCACTCGATGAGGCGATGTCGGCAACGGCCGGCTCGCGGGTACTGGCCAAATGAATCGAGGGGTGGGCGGGCGCAAGATCTTCACGCTTCACCCGTTTCAGTCGCTGAGACTCAAAGGGGGCTTGGACCTGCACCTCAGGGGGCTTTGACGCGGAACGCGCCACACGGCGTGCCGATGTGCTCAGCCCGGCACTGAATGACATGAGATTTCTAACCCGACATACACCTCAGACGCCGATCATGGTCGGCGTCGCCGTGCTCGCGGTGGCCCTGACGCTCGCCGATATCTTCGAATGGCCGTCGGCGGATCACGCGCCGAACCGCCCCGACTTCGTGGTTTTCGTGGTTGCCCTCGTCTCGCTGTGGGTGATCGCGAGCCTGCTGGCAAGCCTTCGCTCGCAGCGCGCGTGGGCAGAGCTGGGCAACTACCGTGCGCAGGAGCTGTTCCGGGAGACCGCCAGACGGCTGGCGCCCCCCGCGGTCGCGGCCGCGCTGACCCTGAACCACACCTCGCGCAACGGCGATGCCGTGGCGGTGTTCGTGGCGATGCTGCTCGCCACCATCGTGATGACGGGAACTCGCTACCCCCTGCACCTGGCCGGGGTCGCGCGGCTCGTCTATGACTTCGTGATGCCGGCCGTCGGCATCGGGGCTGCCCTGCTTGGCGCGGGCGTGTGGAACGTGCCGTTGGAGCTGCAGGCCATGGTCGTGCCGCTGCTGGGCGCCTGGTTCGTGACCTTCGCCGGTGGCTGGCTGGAGGAGACCTTCAACTCCGAGCGCCCGATCCGGATGGCGGTGATCGGGGAGCCGAAGCTGGCGGGAGCCCTGGCGCTGGAGATGGAGAACGAGGGCGTACGGGACCACACGATGCTCGGGTGGGTGTCGGACGACACGGAGGGCGCCACCGCGATCCACGAGGTGGGGCCTGACATCGGGCACCCCGAGCTGGCTTGGCTCGGGCCACTCAGCAACATCCGAGCGGTGGTGCTGTCGAAGGAGATCGACCTCCTGGTGATGGCCCCCTCGCCCGGCACCGGCGACATCTACCAGGCGACGGTCGAGAGCTGCGTCGACCTGCCGGTGCGCATGGTCCAGGCGGCGCGCCTGTACGAGGAGATGCATGGTCGAGTGCCGATCGGCGCGATCAACGAGGCGTGGTTCGCCTACCTCATGCATCCTCGCTTCTCGCCTCAGGCTGCCTGGTCGAAGCGCCTCATGGACCTGCTCGTCTCCGGCGCGCTTCTGGTGCTCCTGCTGCCGCTCTTCACCATCGTCGCGGCGCTGGTGAAGCTGGGCGATCGCGGGCCGGTGCTCTACCGGCAGCGGCGCGTGGGTGCCGGGGGGCGCGAGTTCGACGTGCTCAAGTTCCGCACGATGCAGGCGGACGCCGAGGAGGTCGGCCGGCCGCAGTGGGCGCAGGCGGCGGACCCCCGCGTCACCCGGATGGGCAAGTACCTGCGCGCCTCGCACCTCGACGAGATGCCCCAGCTGCTCAACGTGCTTGGCGGAAGCATGAGCCTTGTCGGGCCGCGGCCCGAGCGGCCCGAGTTCGTCGCGGAGCTGGAGAAGAAGATCCCGTACTACTCACGCCGGGTGCTGGTGAATCCCGGGATCACGGGGTGGGCCCAGGTGCGCTCCGGCTACAGCGGCAGCGAACTCGGCACCGCGTTCAAGCTCTGCCACGACCTCTACTACATCAAGCACCGGTCCCTGGTCTTCGATCTCCTGACACTCGTCGAGACCGTCCGGACCCTGGTCGCCGACGTCCAGTACGGGCACTTCACGTTCTCGGAGGCCTTCATTCTCGGCCCGACGGAGGTGGCGCAAGAGGCGGCTGTGCTGGGAAAAAGGGCGGTTCTCGGCGACACCGCGCTGCTCGCCGAGGAAGGCCATCGTCGCGGCGCGAAGCCGGAGCGCATCCCGGGCGCCGGTGACCCCCGGACCAGCGGCTCGGCCTAGTACCTCTGGCGCGCGGCTATCATCGCCGGCCGGCGTCGCGGACTCAACGGGCGGGGACGACCAAGCATGACTCCTGCGGCAACGACAGCTCCAGATCGCTCTTCTGCGGTTTCCTCGATCGGCGTGATCGGCGCCGGCGCGGTGGTCCGCGACTACCACCTGCCCGTCCTGCAGGCCGACCCATCGATCGAAGTCGCCTGGGTCGTCGACAAGGACCTCGACGCCGCCCGCGCGCTGGCGTCGGACCTGGGCGCCGGCGCGGCGTCGGAGTCCTTCGACGATGCTCGGCCCGTGGACGCGGTCCTGGTCGCCGTCCCGGTCGGCGCCAGGCAAGCCGTGGTCCCCGCGGTGATCGAAATGGGGTGGCATGCGCTGTGTGAGAAGCCGTTTGCGCTCACGGTCGAGCAGCACCGGGCCTTCGTCGAGGAGGCCGGGCGCCACGGCGTCCACCTTGGCGTCGGGCTCATGCGCCGGTTCTATGCGTCCACGCAGGTCGCGCGCCTGCTGATCGCAGAAGGGGCCTTCGGGCCCGTCGAGGAGGTCGTCGCCGGTGCGGGGACCATCCTGCGCCGCACGGGGCGCGGCACCGACTATTACCGCGGGAGCTCAGCGGCGAGCGGCGGCGAGCTTTCGGAGACCGGTTCGCACCTGATCGACCAGGTGTTCTCCGCGTGCGGGGCCGAGGGGTACGGCATCGATGTGTGCCGCCAGGCTCACCGGGGCGAGCTCGAGGTGGAGACGAGCGTGAGGGGGACGCTCAAGCTGCGGGACGGGTCGGAGCCGGCGCTGTCGCTCGTGGTCAGCCGGATCCGCGACTCGTGGAGCGGGATTCTCATCCGCTGTGCCCGCGGCGAGCTCCGGATGGGGCTCATGCCCGACGACCAGGTGGTGCTGTACTCCCGCAAGGGCGTGCGGCTGGCGTCCTTCGGGGCCGATGGGCGCCCGCAGGACGTGCTGGAGGCGATCGGGGCCCAATGGACCCACTTCCTGGGGGCCACCGGCGCCCCGCAGGCCTCGCCTGAGGCCGCCACGGGCCTGCTCACCACGTCCTTCATCGAGGAATGCAACGCGCGGGGCCGGGCATGAGCGGTGAGATCAGGGTCGGCGTGGTCGGGGCCGGGGGCCAGACCGGGACCTCGATCATGCGTGCGCTCGCGGCCGCTGACGGGGTCTCGCCCAGAGGCATCTGCCGCAACGAGATCACGGCCGGCCCGCTTCGTGCGGAGGGGCACGAGGTGATGGTCGGCTCACTGCTGGACGCCGGGGCGCGCGACGGCCTGATCGGCGACCTCGACGCCGTGGTCAATCTGGCCTGGGCGAGCGGCTACCCGGGAAAGCGCCGCAAGGAGGACGAGTCCATGCTCCGGGCGATCACCTCGGTCCCGGGGCGGCGCCTGCTCGTCCACTTCAGCTCGGTGGCCGTCTACAGCACCTGCGTCGACCCCGCGCGCAACACCTTCGACTCGCCCCGTCCCGACGACCCCTACGGACGGGACAAGCTGCTGCTGGAGAGGCTCGCCCAGCGCCTGGCGGGCGAAGGGTCGACGGACGTCGTGGCCCTGCGCCTCGGCCACGTCTACGGGGCGGGCCAGTGGGTCTCCAAGGCCGCGCTGAAGATCGTGTCGGAGGGGCGGGGCCTGCCCTTCGACGGCTCGCTCCCCTCCAACGCGATCCACGCGCACAACGTGGGCGCCGGGGTCCGCGCCGTGGTGCTCGGCGGGCGGCGCTCCGGGGTGGTCAACCTCCTGGACAGTCCCGCCTCCACCTGGCGCGACCTGTTCGACTGGCACACCGAGACGCTGGGCCTTCCCGCTCTGCCGGCATTGGACGAGCGCAGCTCCGAGGCGGCGCTGCGCCACCACCGAAGGCGGGCGGGGATGTCGCTGGCGGCGCGGATCGCGTCCGAGTCCGCCCTATGGCTGCGCTCCCTCCCTCCGTCGCTGGCGCGCGAGGCGCCCTCGGTGAAGGACGCGGGCATCGTCGCCCTCGCGCGCCTGAAGGCCCCCCGGCTCGAGCAGCGGCTGCAGCAGGCGTTTGCCGCTTCGCCGCCGACCGAGGACCCGGCCGCGGCCGTCCCGGAGCCGTTCCTGCTCAGCGGGCAGGCGCCCGGGCCGGCGCTGGACTACGAGCCCGGCAAGGGCGCCGCCGCCGACGAGGAGCTGCGCCGGTGGTACACGAGCACCGCCGGCCCCGACGCGATCCGGGAGTGGAACGAGCTGTGGCCCGATGAGAGCGGATGAACGACCAGCAGGGCGGCGCCGCTAACCCTCCGTCGCGCGGCCCGGGCTCGGGCGCACAGCGTTCTGGACCTACACGTCGTACATCGGCGTCTCGGCGGTCGCCCTGGTGAACGTGCTTCTGGTGGCTCGCGTGCTGGGGCCCGAGGGCCGCGGAGAGGTGACATTCCTGATGACGGTCGCGGGCCTGACGGCGTTCGCGTTCAACCTCAGCGTCCAGGAGGCCAACGGCAACCTCGCAGGGCTGAGGGAGGACCGCGCCGGCTCTCTCGCGACGAACTCGCTCGCCCTGTCGATCGTGCTGGGATGCGCAGCCGCCGTGGTCGCGGTCGCTGCGCTCGCCTACGCCCCCTTCCTGGAGGCCGATGTGCCCGACGACGACCTCGCGCTGGCGCTGGCGTCGATCCCGTTCCTGATCCTCCAGATCTACCTCGTCTACCTGGCGCGGGGTGTCTACGCGTTCGGAGCGGCGAACGCGGGCCTCCTCACGGCGCCCGTGGTGACGCTGATCGCAAACGTCGTGATGGCTCTCGGAGACGCGCTCACGGTGACCAGCGCGCTGGCGGCCTGGACCGCGGGTAACGCCCTGTCGGTGGTGCTGTTGCTCGGGCACGCGGGCGTGAAGCTGGGGTTCGGCCGCGCCGACCGGCGGTTGGCCGGCGAGGCGATCGCGCTGGGATCCAAGGCGCACCTGGGCGGCGTCCTGGCGACGGGCAGCTACCGGCTCGACCAGTGGATCCTCGGGGCCGTTGCCGGGCCGCGCGAGCTCGGCCTCTACAGCGTCGCGGTCGCGTGGTTCGAGGGCCTGTTCCTGCTCCCCACGGCCATCTCGGCGGTCGCGAGGCCGGACCTCGTGCGCGCCACCATGCACGAGGCCGGCCGGCTGGCGGCGACGTTGTTCAGGGCCACCGCGCTCGTGACCGGGGCCCTGGCGGTGGTGATGGTGCTCGCGGCTCCCATCCTCTGCTCCGTCGTCTTCGGGGAGGAGTTCGCCGACGCCGCCATCTCGCTGAGGCTCCTGGCCGCGGGCTCGATCGGGATCGTCGGGCTCAAGGTGGTGGGCAACGCCCTCACCGCGCAGCAGCGGCCCCTGCTGGAGTCGGCGGCGATGGGGGCGGGGTTCGCGGTGGCGATCGTGCTCTACATCACCCTGATCCCGTCCCTGGAGAGCGCGGGCGCGGCCATCGCCTCGACCGTCGCCTACACGGTCTCGGGGGCGGTGGCGGCCTGGTTCCTCGTCCGGCGGCTCGACGTTCCTGCGAAGGACCTGGTCCCCCGGCCCCGGGACGTTCAGGCTCTGGCTGCCCTCGTTCGCGGCCGCGGCCTGGCGGCCGAGCGGCCCTGAGCGACCAGCAGAAGGGCGGGGCCTAGACCCAGCAGCAGCCACGTCTTGTAGTCCACGCCCGCCGAGAAGAAGAAGCCGGCCGCCATCAGAGCTCCCAGCGCCACGATCACCGCCCGGGTCATGGTGGCCTCCTCAACCGCGCCGACCCGGTCGAAGGTGCGCGCGGCCCGGAATGCCGCGGTGAGGCAGACGGCGATGATCGACATGTAGAGCGCGAAGCCGATGACGCCGGTCTCCGCGAGCGATTGGAGATAGGTGTTGTGAACCACCAGCGGCCGCTCGCTGATGACCTGGACGAACTTCAGCGTGCCGGGCTCCAGGACGTACCGGCTCGAGTCGACCCGGAACTGGTTCAACCCGATGCCGGCGACCGGTTGGTCGCCGAAGGCCCGCCACCCGACGAGCCACAGCTCCGTGCGCCCGTAACCCTCGTCCTCGAAGTCGGTGACACGGTCGAAGCCGTTGGGGACCGTCGCGAAGTAGAGCACGAGAGCGCCCAGGGCGATCGTCGCGACCGGGAGCACCTGCCGCAGGTTGCGGCGGAAGACGAACAGGCTGAGGACGATCGCGAAGGCGGTGGCGATGAGCCCGCCGCGGGACTGCGTCGCGGCGACGCCCATGACGCACAAAAGCGCGCCGACCGCCAGCCCCGCCCTCAGGGGGCCCTTGGCGAGGATCGCCATGCAGATCGCCAGCACGGCGGTGGCCACCAGGCTCGCCGCGAGCACGTTTGGATCGCCACTGCCCGCCGTGATGCGGCCGGCGGCCTCGATCGACGCGGCGGCGTCCGGATTGCCCGTGGTGCCGGTGGGCGTGCCGACCAGGCCGAAGACCGCGGACAGGATCCCGCCGCCCACGAAGGCGCCGAGTGCGAGCTTGGCGTCGGCCCACCGCTGGATGGCCACGAGCACGGCCAGCAGCACACCGAGGCAGAGCAGGACCTTGAACCACTCCGACAGCGCGGAGGCGGGCTCCGGCGACCCCAAGATCGACAGGCCGAGCCAGGTGCCGAACGCCAGGGCGAGGAGAAGCAGCCGGCCATGCGCCACGGCCAGCTCCTTGACCTGAGCGCGCTGAGCCACGACCGTGCCCAGCACGGCAAAGCCGACGAGCGCGAGGCCGCCCTTCAGCCACACGTTGCCCACCGTGAAGAAGGGGAAGAAGAAGCTGGGCACGCACAGCGCGAGGGCACGCGGCAGGCTCGTCGCCGCGGCGAGTGCGTACACGCCGGCGGCGATGGCGCCGATTCCCAGGGCCGGCTTGAGGGCGATGAGCGCGCCGACGCCCGCCGCGATCAGCATGGCGCCCGCCGTCGCGGCGACGGTCAGGCTGTCGGGACTCGGACGGGCGGCCCGCAGGCTAGCCATCGCGCGGCAGGACCCGCGCGCCGGCCGCGGTCAGCTCACGGTGGTAGCTGGCGGTGGTGTCCGTGGGGGTGGCGCCCACCACCACGAGGCCCTCGGGCGCGCGCCGGGCGCGAAGGGTCAGGTCCCTGACCAGCTTGAACGCGGCGCGCCGTGTGTGGCCCAGGCGGACCACCACGAGCAGGCGGTCGACGTGGTCGAGGAGCCGCAGCGCGTCGCCCACCTCGCCCAGGGGGGACGTGTCCACGATCACCACGTCCGCCCGAGAGCGGGCCTCCCCGATGAACCGCGGCAGCTCCCGGGTGAGCGCCGCAAGGCCGGCGAGGTCGCCCTGGACGGCAGGGATGGCGACGGAGAGGTCGGGATCGTCGTAGGGGTTGATCAGCGCCTCGGCCAGCCGGCGCCCAGGTTTGAGGCGGGGGAGGTCGGGGTCGCGGGCGTCCAGGCCGAATGACCGTTCCTGCCGCGCTCGGCGGCGCCACCGCGTCCGCGTCCGTTCACGAACGTCGAAATCGAGATAGACGACCCGGCTCCCGGCCTCGCGTGCCGCAAGCGCGAGCTGCATGGCCGACGTGGTCTTGCCATCACCGCTCGACCCACTGGTCACCATCACGACCTTGGAGGGCCCGCTCAGGCCCTCCAGCTCGAGCAGGAGGGTCCGGAACGCCTCGGCGGCCTGCGCCTTGGCGGCGCGCCTCGAAGAGTCGGGGACCCGCGCCAGGACGGGGAGGGGGAAGACGGAGAAGAGCTCGTCCTCGTCGTGAAGGCGGCGGTTCAGCACGGCGACGGCGAGGGCCGCCCCGAAGGCGAGAACGATCGCGGCAAGCAGGCCTCCCGCGGCGACGAGGGCGACCGACGGAGACGAGCTGGAGGAAGGCGCCACGGCTCGCTGAGCCAGCGAGAGGGTGGGGTCGCCGCCCTGCTCGATGGCGCGGAACCCGGCGATCCGGCGGCGGAGGTCGTTCTGCTCGGCCGGGGCGATGCCGCTGGCGATCTCGGCCTCGAGGCGGCGGATGCGCTGGGGGATGATGGCCCCGAGCTCGGCGCGCCGGACGCCGAGCGCTGCGCGCGTGTACTCGTTTGCGACCCGCGCCGAAAGCGCGGCGCCGTCGGCGGTCGCGGTGAGCGCGATCACGTTGCTCTCTCCCCGGGGCGCCACCTCCACCGCTTCGAGGACCTCGTTGCGCGTCCAGTCCGGCCCAAGCCGCGCGGCTGCCTGCGATGCCGCCCTGCTGTTGCGCAGCAGGGCCGCGGCGGTCTGCGAGACGCGCGTGGCATCCGCCGCCTCGGTCACCACCGGGAGGCCCAGCAGGCCCTGTTCCTCCACCGGCAGAGGGGTGACCAGCACCTCGGCGGTGGCCTCGTACTGCTCGGTACGGGTCCCGAGGTAGGCCGCGCAACCGGCGAGGGTGGCGAGGAATACGAGGATCGCGACGAGGGGATGAGCCTGGACCGCCCCGAGATAGGACGACGCCGGACCCTTTGAGCTGCCTGCCACCGCGCGACCCTATCGATCGCCCGGCGAGAACGGAGGGCTGAAGCGCACCACGCCGAGCACGAATCCAAAGCCCCACGCCAGGTGCATGGTCACGAACGCCGGCGCGATCAGCGCGGACTCGGCCAGCCCGTCCTCGCGACCGGCATCGAGGCTCACACCGAGCACGATCGCCGCATAGACCACGAGCGCGCGCCGCGCCGAGCGGGACAGGAGGCCGAGTGGGAGCGCCGCGGCCACGACGGCGAGCGCCAGCCCCGGCGCGAGAGCGTGGGAGCGGCGGAGGTTCTCCGGATGCTTCCAGCTCGTGCGGGCGCGGTAGAAGCCGTAGCGCCAGTACTGGCGCGCCAGGGTCCGCAGGTCGGGTCTGGGCGTATAGAGGGCGCCCATCTCGGGGATCGTCACGATCCGGCCACCGGACTTGCGCAGCCGTGAGGCCAGCTCGGTGTCCTCGTTGACCCCGGCGTCCTCGTCCCAGCCGCCCAGCTCCTCGAGCGTGCTGCGGCTCAGGATGCCCGTGAACCCGGTGTCGGTCTCGGTCTCGGTCTCGGCCCGGCGGTACGTGGCGCCGCCGACCCCGAGCCAGGTGCTCAGTGCGCGCGCGATCCGCCGCTCCCACCCGTGGTCCCCATGGGCGATCATCGGCCCGCTCACCCACTGGAAGTCCCCGCGCCGGAGCCGCTCAACGCCCGCGGCCAGATAGTTCTCCGGGTAGGCGGTGTGGGCGTCCATCCTGGCCACGAACTCGCCGCGTGCGTTGCGCAGCCCGATGTTCAGTGCCCGCGGCGCATGCCGCCCGGGGTTGTCGAACACCCGGATGCGCGGGTCGTCCTCCGCGAAGCGCTCCAGTACTCCCTTGGTGTCGTCGGTGGACCCGCCGTCCATGAACAGCAGCTCGAACTCGCCGTCGAACTGCTGGCGCTGCATCCTGGGAACGCTCTCGGGCAGGTGCTTGGCCTCGTTGAGCACGGGGATCAGCACGCTCACATCGACCCGCCCCGCGTCCTCGACTGTTTCCTCCACTGCTTCGCGCGTCCTTGAGCTCATATCCCCCGCTGCCGTCGGAACTTGCGCCAGAGGGTAGACGCTCATCTCCGTATCCGAGCCGCTGCAATCATGCCGTCGCGTGCGGGAAATCGAGCCAGACGGCGGGGGCACGCCACGGGGGCGCAGGCTCGCGGCGTACGTGGACACCGTCTACCGGCAGGACGCCGGGGATCGCGTCTACACGGAGGCGTCGCCGCTCCCCTTTCTCCACTTTGTGTGCGAGGTGGGGGGCCACTTCGACGGCCTGACCCTGTTTGGGCGCCGCGATCCCGGCGGGGTCGCCGAGCGACCGCTCCCCTCTCCGGCGCGGGTCGCGTACCTGCCGTACTACGAGAACCTCGCGAAGGGGATGCAGGTGCTCAAGGCCACGCCCGGCACCGTTGCCGGGATGTGGCGCGGGTTGGACGAGGTCGACGCGGTGTGGGTCTTCGGCCCTTATCCCTTCAGCCCGGTGCTGGTGGCCTTCGCCCTGATGAGGCGTCGCCGCGTGGTGCTCGGTGTCCGCCAGGACACGATGCGCTATTTCAGGAGCCGGCTCCCTCGGAAGCTCGCCGCGCCGGTACTCGCCCCCCTGTGGCTCGTCGACCGCTTCTACCGGCTGGCCTCGCGGGTGGTCCCGACGGTGGTCGTCGGAGCCCACCTCGAGCGCCAGTACGGAGGCCCGAGGCCGAAGCTCACCGCGCTCCGGATCTCGCTGGTCAGGGAGAAAGACGTCGTGGAGGCGCCGCCGTCACACGACTGGGACGGCACGATCGAGCTGCTCACGGTCGGCCGGGTGGACGCCGAGAAGAACCCCCTGCTCCTGGTCGACGCCATGACCGCGCTGGAGGAGAGGCACCCGGGACGCTTCCGGCTCACCTGGGTCGGCGATGGGCCCATGATGGAGTCGGTGCGCGCCCGCGCATCCGACCTCCGGCAGCGAGGCGTGGTCGACTTCCGGGGGTACGTCCCGTTCGGGCCGGACCTGCTGCGTCTCTACCGCGAGTCGCACGCCTTCCTCCACGTGGCGAACACCGACGCGTTCCCACAGGTCCTCACGGAGGCGATGGGCAGCGGAACGCCGATCGTGGCCACGGCCGTCGGGGGCGTGCCGGAGGCATTGGAGGGCGGCGCGCTCGGGCTCATGGTCCCTCCCGCGGACATGGACGCGCTCGTGCAAGCCGTCGAGACCCTCGCCGAGGAGCCCGGTGAGCGGGACGGCCGGGTGGAGCGGGGGCTCACTCTGGCGCGGCGGCATACCCTCGAGGCCGAGGCCGCCCGCGTGGCGGCCCTATTTTCCTGACCGCTTCCGTGCGAGCCCGCGCAGGCGCTCCATCGGCCCGCGGTAACAGCTCGACGCGGCCTCGCGCTGGAACAGGTACCTGACGAGCCCCCAGAGCTGCCACTTGCGCCGCGGCGCGAGGCCCGGGACGGCGTCGATCAGCGGGAAGAGCAGCTTCACCCCGAGCGGGGAGTCTGATCGGCGGCGGTGCTTGCGCCGGTCCCGAAAGAGCCCCTCGTGGCGGGAGCGCAGGTAGTCGTAGTGCTCGGAATGGCTCTCGAGCATCGTGGCGAACAGCCGCTCCGACGAATGCTCCCTGTAGTGGAGCGTGACCTGGGGGATGCCCACGCCGTCGGCGCCCTGTTCCGCCATCCGCATCCAGAAGTCCCAGTCCTCGAAGGCCAGGTTGTCCCAGCCTCCGTATACGTCGAATGCGGTGCGGCGGAACATGCAGGTCGCTGGGATCTCATTGAGGAACGTGACCCGCCACGGGTCGAGCCGGGAGGCGGTGGGGTAGTGGCAGTCAGTCGCCCCGAAGCTGTGAAAGCTCCCCCAGGCCCCGATCGCCTCGGGCGCGGCCTCGAGGACGTCGGCGAGCGCGGTGAGCGCCCCATCGGCCAGGCGGTCGTCGGCGTCCAGTGGATGGATGAAGGGGGCCGTGGTCGCCGCCACGCCGGTCATGCGCGCGGGGCCGAGGCCCTGATTTTCCTGGCGGAGTACCTCGAACCCGTCGTCCCGGAGCCCCTCGAGCACCTCGAGGGTCGCGGGGTCGGTGGAGCCGTCGTCCACGATCACGAGCTCGCACGCCTCCTGCCGTGTGACGGACTCCAGCGCCTCTGGGAGCAGCTCCCCGTCGTTGAAGCACGGGATGACCACCGCCGTTCGCATGCGCGCGCAGAGTAGCGTCGGAGCGCGGCTGGTTTGGGAACACGCTCGCCACGGGGATGTAATTCAGGCACTAGTACATCCGGCCAGTCCGCTCCCGGCCCTTGTCCCCGGGCCTGTGGATGCCGATCTCATCTGGGTAGGCCCTCTGTTGTCCCGCAACTCCGCCCATGTGGCTCGCCCTCAAACATCCCACTCTTCGCACGCTCGCCCTCTCCGTGGGGGCCGTAGCCGTGCTCGCAGGTGCTCAGGCCGCCGCGGTGGCCGAGGCGGCGGACAACGAGACGGTGGTGGTGCGTCCGGCGGCGGAGAGGGGAGCGACGGCCAAGTTCCGTCTCGACCCGGCCTTCGCCCGGACCATCCGCTCGGCGCGTGTCTACAAGAACGGTGCTCACCGCGGTGTGCGTACCAGCGCCCTGCGCAGTGGTGCAAGGCGAGGCGTGCTGTCCGTGCGGCTGCCCCGCGGCAGGCGCACGCGTGGGGCCCGCGTCAAGCCCGCCCAGTTGCGGCTTCGCATTCGGACGTCGACCCGGCTCTACTCCCGCAACAGCCCCTTCAACCAACCAATCTCGCGCCGCGCACGGCCGGATGCAGGGTCGCCGGCGATGGTCCGCAGCATCCTGCGGGCCCGGAGCAAGCGGGGCTTTGTGTTCGCCACCAAGGAATGGACGGTGCCCGTCTACTTCGCGGACGGGGCGACTCCCCGGCGTGACGTGTCGCTGGCCGAGCCGCCGCCGGCCTGGACAGGCGCGTACGGGACACCGGCGAACCTCCGCGCGAGCCCCCCTGGCCTGGCGACCGACTACTCCTGGATGCACCCCCGCGAGACCGTTCTGGCGAACGTCCCGATCCCCAGGCGCGCCCGCCCGGATGCCCAGCTCGACGCCCACATGACCGTGATCGATCGACCGACGGGGTGCGAGTACGACCTTTACGGGGCCCATGTGCGGAACGGGCGCTGGCAGGCGGTATGGGGGAACAGCACGCGGGCCTCGGGCAACGGCGTCTATCCCGCCGGGCTCTCGTCGAAGGGCACCGGCCTTGCGGGCGCGGCGGGGTACGTCTGGCCCCACGAGCTTCGCTCCGGCCGGATCAAGCACGCGCTCTTCTTCGCCTACCCCTACACGCGGGCGGGCGGGCCCGTCGCGCCCGCCACCGCCTCCGACGGACGCTTCTCGGGCCCCGAGACGATCCCCCAGGGCGCCCGGATCCAGCTCGACCCCAATCTCGACCTCAAACGGCTCAACCTCTCGCGTCACGAGCGCGTGCTCGCCCGGGCCATGCAGGAGTACGGGATGATCGTGGGGGATACGGGCGAGGCGCCGTCGGTGTACGGAGTCGCCGCGCAGTCATTCAAGTCCAAGAACCCCTACGGGCGCGACATGCCGGCGGACGGCTTCGAGTACCTGAAGAACATCCCCGCCGACCGCTTCCGGGTGCTTCAGCTGCCCGCTCAGGAGCCCAAGCGCCCGCTGCGCCTGGCCAGGAGCGGCTGCGGCTCCTTCCGGTAGGTCGCTCTAGCTGACGACGGCCAGCGCGCCCGGCGCCACGCCGTAGCGCACCGACTCGAACCGCCCGATGAAGTCGCCGTCCACCTGCACGGGGAAGGGGCGGTCGTCCACCGCCTCGATGGTCGCCTCGGTCACACCCGTGAACGGCTCGATCTGGCGGTGCCGCGCGACGGTCGCGGCCTTGCCCGAGAAGGCACGCCAGAGCACGGTGGGCAGCTCGATCGGCGTCGCGCGCTTCAGCACGGTGAGGCCGAGCGTGCCGTTGTCGAGCGCGGTGCCCTCGTTGATGCGGATCGGGCGCTTGCCGAAGTATGTGTACGGGTCCGAGTTCTGGACGACCACGGTCACTCCCTCGAGCTCGGTGCCGCCGGTGGTGACCCGCACGTGAGGCGGCTTCACCAGGTAGCGCTTGTTGAACGTCGAGATCGCGGCGTAGGTGTAGTAGTACTCGCCGAAGCGGGCCTTGCGGTACGGGTGCGCATCCACGCGTTCGACCACGCTCGCATCGAGCCCCACGCCGGACGAGAAGGTGAAGTGGCGCTCGTTCACCAGGCCGAGGTCCACGCGCCGGGGCTCGAATGAATCGGCCATTCGCAGCAGGTGCTCGGTGGCGTCCACAACGTCGCCGGGGATTCCCAGGGTGCGGCAGTACACGTTGGTGGCCCCGCCCGGGAGGCAGGTGAGCGGTGTGCCCGAGCCGGCCAGGCCGTTCGCGGCCTCGTTCACGGTGCCGTCGCCGCCGAAGGCCACCACCACGTCGTAGCCCTCCTGCGCCGCCTCGCGGCAGATCTGCGTGGCGTGGTTGGGCTTCTCGGTGTCCACGGCCTCCACGGCGTAACGCGACTCGAGCGCGTACACCACGAGGTTGCGCAGACGGTCGGAGACCGTGGTCGCGTAGGGATTCACGATCACGAGCATCCGCTTCTTGGGAGTGCGCTCGGGCAGCAGGCGCTCGGCGAGCTGCTCCGCGCGACCTAGCGTGCTCTGGGGCGTGGCCACGATGGGTTGTTACCCCGCTCCCGGAGCGGGTTACGCGGCTTCGAACCGCACGACGCCGCCGTCCTCCACCTCGCGCACCCGGTCCTCGCCGAGCAGGATGTCGGTGTGGCCCAGCACCTCGCTGAGCGTGAGGAAGGCCTGGGTCACCGCGATGTTGCCCCACAGCGACTGCGCCAGCTCGTAGGCGCTGCGCGGCCGCTCGGCGATCAGGCGGTGCAGCTTCTCAGCCCGGCGGCGGTGCAGCGCGAAGCGCTCGTCGATCAGGGGGCGGTGATCGGTGATCGGGTCGCCGTGGCCCGGCAGCACCAGGTCCAGGTCCATCTCACGGGTCGCGGCGAGCGACTCGAGGTAGTTCACCAGCGCCCTGGGCCGCTCGCCCGAGCCGTCGCGGGGGCGCGTGATCAGCGGGTTGGAGGAGATGTGGGCGAGCAGGTGGTCGGCCGCCAGGAGCAGCTTGCGGTCGGCGTCGAGGAAGATCGTGTCGGTCGGGCTGTGCCCCGGGCGGTGGAAGACCTCGAACGAGCGGTCGCGCAGCTGGATCGTCTCGCCGTGATGCAGAACGCGGGTCACGTCGGCCCGGGCGCCCCAGGCGCGGAACGCGCGCGAGACCGACTGGAGGGCGCTCACCAGGTCCTCGGGGATGCCGTTGCGCAGCATCAGGTCGCGCGCGAACTCGTCGTCCGCTTCGGCCTCCTCGGAGAAGCGCTCGACGAACGGCACGGCGGCGTCGATGGTGGCCACCTCGGCGCCCGAGTGCGAGGCCACGAGCGACACGAGGCCCAGGTGGTCGATGTGCTGGTGGGTGAGGATGATCAGGCCGATGTCCTCCAGCGAGTGGCCGAGGCCGGCGATC
Organism: uncultured Thermoleophilaceae bacterium; assembly: GCA_963808105.1. Taxonomy (GTDB): domain Bacteria; phylum Actinomycetota; class Thermoleophilia; order Solirubrobacterales; family Thermoleophilaceae; genus JAAYBF01. Next base: position 286,915 of record CAWEEH010000003.1, read on the forward strand.
CCGCGGGTGAGCTCGTCGAAGGAGGTGCCGGAGTTGGGGCCCGCGTCCACGAGCGTCAGCGGCTCGTCCTCGATCAGGTAGACGTTCACGCGCCCGACCGCGAACGGGGTCGGGATGGCCAGGCGGTGGATCCCGACCTCGGTCGCCGCCGCGAAGGGGTCGTCGCTCACGCCCGGATCAGCCCGAGCACCTCGTCGCGCTTCTCCTCCATGTGCTCACGGGTGCGCAGCGACTCGAGGTTCAGGCGCAGCAGCGGTTCGGTGTTCGAGGGCCTCACGTTGAAGTGCCAGTCCTCGTAGTCCACGGAAACGCCGTCCAGCTCGGTGATCTCGCCGTCGCCGTAGCGCTCCTTGATCTCCGCCATCTTCCCGGGCTGGTCAGCCACCTCGGAGTTGATCTCGCCGGAGATGAAGTAGCCCTCGCGCAGGGGGTCGAGCAGCTCCGCCATGGTGGCGCCGCGCTTGCCGAGCAGCTCCAGGATCAGGAGCGCGGGCAGCGTCCCCGAGTCGGCGCAGTAGAAGTCGCGGAAGTAGTAGTGGCCCGAGACCTCGCCGCCGAACGCGGCGCCCTCGTCGCGCATCCGGGTCTTGAAGAACGCGTGGCCCACCCGGTTCACGTGCGCGCTGCCGCCCGCGGCCTCCACCAGGTCGCGCACCGCGCGCGAGGCCCGCACGTCGTAGAGGATCGCCGCGCCGGGATCCTTCTCCAGCACGGACTGCGCGAGCAGGGCAGTGAGGAAGTCGCCGTCAACGAAGGCGCCGGTGTCGTCGATGAAGAAGCAGCGGTCGGCGTCGCCGTCCCAGGCGATTCCCAGGTCTGCGCCCTCGGAGAGCACCTTGTCGACGATGAAGCGCCGGTTCTCCTCCAGCAGCGGGTTGGGCTCGTGGTCGGGGAACTCGCCGTCGGGCACCCAGTAGGTCTGCACCTGTTCGATCGGGAGCGAGTCGAGCAGCGGGCCGCACATCGGGCCCGCCATCCCGTTGCCGCCGTCGAGCACCACCTTCATCGGCTTCACCGCGGCGGGGTCGATGAACTTCAACGCGTCGGCGCGAAACGGCTCGGCCACGTCCTCCGTCGTGTATTCGCCGGGCTGGGCCGCGGGCTCACCCGGCTCGCCGGCGATCACGATGTCGCGCAGCTCGCCGATCCCCGCGTCGCCGGACAGCGCCAGAGCGCCGCGCCCGACCAACTTGGCACCGGTGTAGGCCTTGGGGTTGTGGGAGGCGGTGCACATGAGCCCGCCGTCGAGCTCGCGCGAGCCGACCGTCCAGTAGAGCATCTCGGTGCCCACCATCCCGATGTCGAGCACCGATGCCCCGGAGTCGCGCATGCCCTGCGCGTAGCGCTCGGACATGGCCGGCGCGGTGAGTCGCATGTCGCGCCCGATCCCGAGCCGCAGCTCGCCGGGGTCGGCTCCGTACATGTCGGCGAGCACCCTGGGGAACGCGCGCCCGATCCGGTAGGCGAGGTCCTCGTCGAGCTGCTCGCCGTAGAGGCCGCGGACGTCGTAGGCCTTGAAGATCCCCGGGTCGGTCACGCCGGGGAATCTAAACGCTCAGGCAGGCGCGCCCTGGAGGCTCGCCTGCTCGGCGAGCAATTCCTTGACCACCTCGTCGGCCTCGCGCACCGCATAGTTGGTGCCGCGGTCGTCGGGGTAGACCTGGGTGGTGTTGGCCATGTAGAGGCCGGGCACGCCGGTCGAATACGGCGGCATGCGCTGGGGGTAGTTAGGCATCACGAGCGGCTGGCCGGCGGGCTCCTTGAACAGCCAGCTGCCCTTGATCCACTCGCGCGTGAAGGCGGGGTTCACCTTCTTCAGCCCGGGTTCGTAGACGTCCATGAGCTGATCGAGGTCGAGCTTCATGAGCTCGTCGTCGCGGGGCAGGTAGTTGGCCACGTAGAGGAAGTGGCGGCCCCCGTAGTGCTCGGGCCCCACGAGGTTGGAGTGCTCGATCAGGCCGATGAACTTCATGTCCTCGTCGGCCACATTGGTCCAGTAGTAGTCGTGGAACTTGCGGTCGAGCTCGAGCACGAGGCACAGCGCCGCGAAGTACTCGATCGAGTTCGCCTTGTCGAAGTAGTCGTCGTCGACCTCGTCCCTGAGCGCCGGATCGAGGACCTGGTCGAAGATGTCCGTGGGCACGGTGCCGATCACGGCGTCGTAGCGCTCCGGCTCGCCACCGGACTCGAACTCGCGCGGGTCGTGGCCCTTGCGGAACGAATCGGGTGCCGCCGGGTGCACGAGGAACGCCCCGTCCTCGGTCCTGCTGACGCGAGCGGCGGGCCGGTCGATCAGCACGCGCCCGTTCTCCTCGATCTTCTCCTGGAGGCGCTGGAAGATCGCCTCGAAGCTGTTGCGGGGATATACGAGCAGCTCCTGCTTGGCCTCCTCGCCCTTGGTCTGGCGGCGGTTGCGGAGCTTCGCGAACAGCCACGACATCGAGATGTCGCCGGCGCGGTCGCCGAACTTGCCGCGCAGCATCGGGTGCCAGATCTCGTCCCAGACCTGGCGGCCCATGTGCTTGTGGACCCACTCCTTGATCGTCAGGCCCTCGTAGGGGCCGACGTCGTCGGGCTTGCGCTGCAGCAGCACGGTCGCCACCCCGAGCCGGATGCGCGAGAGGATCGACAGCGGCTTGTAGCGCAGGAGGTCGAGCGGGCTGGTGAACGGCCACAGCTTTCCGTGGGAGAACATCGCCATGTCCGACTTCCACGTGGCGAGCTCGTCCGGGATTCCGATCTCACGGCAGAGCGCGTGGATCTCCTCGTCGGAGGTGAACAGGTGGTGGTAGTAGCGCTCGATCAGCACGCCGTCGCCGGCGTCCATGATCGCCGCCTGGCCGCCGAGCCCGGGCCAGCGCTCGTAGACGTCCACCTCGTGACCCTCCGCCACCAGACGATGGCCGGCCGCGAGCCCTGCCATTCCAGCTCCAAGTACCGCAACCTTCATCGACCGACCTCCGAGGTAGTCCTTGACATCCGCTCGTCTCGCCCAGGGGCGATCGAGCCGGGTTCATCCACGTTCCTGCGTTCCTTGACGACGTACAGCGGCCTGCGTTTGACCTCGTCGTAGATCCGGCTGATGTACTCGCCGATGATTCCGAGCGTGATCAGCTGGATGCCGCCCAGCATCAATATCGCAAACAGCAGGGTGCTGACGCCCTCCACGTAGAACCCCAGGAGGCGATTGACAACCACGTACGGGATGCCGAGGAACGCGAGAAACGACACCACGAACCCGAGCGCGGTCGCGACCTGAAGGGGGGCATGCGAGAAGGACGACACCGCGTCGAGGGCGATGCGCATCAGCGTGCCCCAGCGGTACTTGGTGTCGCCGGCGTAGCGCTGGTCGCGCTTGTAGGGCACCGAGGTCTGCGTGTACCCGACCCAGACGACCATCCCGCGCATGAACCGGTTGCGCTCCGGCATGGCACGCAGTGCCATCACCGCGCGCCTGTCCATCAGCCGGAAGTCGCCCACGTTCTGGGGGACGTTCAGCCCGCCGAGCTTGATGAAGACCTTGGTGAACCAGCGCGCGGTGGTGAGCTTGAGCCAGCTCTCGCCCTCCCGCGACTCGCGCACCGCGTAGACCACGTCCGATCCGCGCCGCCAGTGGTCGACCAGCTTGGGGATCAGCTCGGGGGGGTCCTGAAGGTCGGCGTCGATCGTCACGACCACGTCGCCCGACGCGTGGTCCACGCCGGCGCTCATCGCGGCCTGGTAGCCGAAGTTGCGCGACAGCTCGACCACATGGACGCGCTCGTCGGAGGCCGCCAGCCCGGCGAGCAGCTCAGGGGTGGAGTCGCGCGAGCCGTCGTCGACGAGCACGAGCTCCCAGTCGAACCCGTCGAGGGCCGATACGACCCGCTCGTAGAAGGTCGGGAGGATCTCCTCCTCGTTGAGGATCGGCGCGACCACGCTCACGAGGCCGAGCTCTCGCACCGGAGCGCGCTCGATCGGGTCGGTCCCGGGTTCCGGCTGGTCGGCGCTCATTGCACCGGTACCGGGGCGCCCTGCTTGGTGGCGATCCGGCCCGTGTAGTCGATGCGGTTGAGAAGCACGCGGTGCCCGGTCGCGTCGAAGTACTCGTCGACCGCCTTGCGCGCGCCCTCGTAGTGGCCGTAGTCGTCAACGATCAGCACGCCGCCCTCGGACAGCCGCGGGTAGAGCTGCTCGAGCTCGTGCTTGGTCGAGGCGTACCAGTCGGTGTCCAGGCGCAGCATGGCCAGCCGCTCGGGCGCCTGAGCCGGGATCGTGTCCTCCACGAGCCCCTTGACGAGGTGGATGCGATCGGCGGGATAGCCGGTCGAGAGCATGGCCTCGCGAACCGACTCCACAGAGATCGCGGCCCAGCCGCTGCCGCCGTCGTCGATGCCCGACTTCTCCTTGTTGCGCTTCCAGCGCTTATAGGGCGAGTAGCCGTCGTAGGGCGACGGCGTGTCCTCGGCCGTGGGCTCCGCCATGCCGCTGTAGGTGTCGTACAGGTAGAGGTCCCGGTCGGTGTCTCCCAGGCGCTTGAGCGTGAGCGCGGCGGCCATCATGCTGCCGCCCTTCCAGACTCCGCACTCCGCGAAGTCGCCCTCGATCCCGTGTCGCGAGACGTACTCGACGCTGTCGCAGAGCGCGGCCACGCGCTGGGCGCTGGACAGCGTGTGCCGGCGGACGGCCTTGATGGTCGCGACGAGCTCGTCGTCGTACTCGGCCGGGATGCTCGTGCCGATCATGTAGCCGGCACGCCATCGCCAGCCTGAAGCCAGCCGGCGTGCGTCGCGAATCAGACTGCGGCGGGAAGCCATGCTCTCCGTACCACCTCCGGTCGCCCTCCTGGCGATTTGCGCCCACGCCGCCCCTTGCGGCGCCCCCGAGCGCGGGGGCCGACTGTACCGGATGAACTGGGGAGTGGTCGCACCTATCCCGTATATATTCCGCCCGCTCGTGGCCGCAGAGCAACAGACCAGCTGCGCTGCCTGCGGCTCTGAATCGCTGTTTCTGCACTTCAAGGTGCGTGGCGACATGGGCGAAGAGGGCCTGATCCCCACCACCAAGGAGTTCGGGACGGCGCTCGGCGACATCCTTCGCTGCAACGAGTGCGGTCACATGCAGCTCGACCGCTTCCCGACCGATGACGAGCTGACCGCCGAGTACGCGAAGGCCGCCTCGGACGACTACGTGGAGGAGGAGGCCGGGCAGCGAGTGAGCGCCGCGCGCGTGCTCGAGCGCACCGAGCGCTACGCCGGGCCGGGGACACTGCTTGACCTGGGCTGCTGGGTCGGCTTTCTGATGGCCGAGGCGCGCGACCGTGGGTGGGACCCGGTGGGCATCGAGCCGAGCGACTTCGCCTCCGACTACGCCCGCGACCGGCTGGGCCTGGCGGTGCGCACCGACGACCTCTACACGGCCGACCTGCCCGAGGCCCCGTTCGACGCCGTGGTGATGGGCGACGTGCTGGAGCACCTCACCCGGGCTGACGACGCGCTCGAGCGGGTCGCCACGCTGCTGAAGCCGGAGGGAGTGCTGGTGCTGCTGCTGCCGGACGCCGGCAGCCGCGTCGCAAAGATCCTCGGTAAGCGCTGGTGGTCGGTGATCCCGACCCACATCCACTACTTCACCCGCAACAGCGCAGCCACCATGCTCCGCCGCCACGGGTACGAGCCGCTGTACGTGGCCACCGACCCCAAGGACTTCACGTGGCGCTACTACTTCAACAAGGGCGGGCGGCTACCTGCCCGGCCTGTCAAAGCGCCTGATCGCCGGAGCCGAGAAGCTCGGCTTCGCCGATCGGATGTTCACGCCTGACTTCGGCGACCGGATGATCATGATCGCCCGGCCGCCCGCCCGGACGAAACCGGCGGACTAGCGCCTTGGTGGCGATGCCCGCGGGCGAGTACGTGGTGGGGGCGCTCCTGTTCGCCGGGATGTTGCTCGGCGTGGCGTGGGGGACGGCCCTGATCGCACGCAAGCGGCTCCCCGGGCTGGTCGGAGCGCAGCGCGTTACCGCGCTGGGCCTGGTCGGCGCGCTGGGAGTGCTCGCCGTGAACCTCGTCCCGGGCATGCTCGGCCTGCTGAGCCGCCCGGCGGTGCTGGTCGCCACGGGCGTATGGCTGGTGGCGGCGTACGCCGTGCCCGCCGTGGCCTACAGCGGTCCGTCGCCGCCGCCCGCGCCGGTGCGGGAGAGCGGGCCCGCCGCCACCGCGCTCGCCGCCGTCGCGGCGGTGGCCACGATCCTGCTCGGCCTCGTGCTCCTGCGCAACGAGCTCATCTCCGCGCCGCCGGGGGTCGACGCCATGAACTTCCACCTGCCGGGGGTGGGCGCCTGGATCCAGTCGGGCTCGATCTGGCACATCGACCAATACCTGCCGGACCTCGCGCCCGGCCACTACCCCAACAACGGCGACGTCTACCTGATGGCCGCGATCCTGCCCTGGGACAACGACTGGCTCGCGCAGCTCGTGACCTTCCCGTTCTGGGCCCTGCTCGGCGTGGCCACCTACTCGCTCGCACAGGAGCTGCGGGCCCCGCGGGCGGCGGCGGTCACGGCGGCCTGCCTGCTGCTCACGGTGCCGTCGGTGTCACTGGTCGCCGCCGATGGCGCGTTCGTCGACACCGTGATGCTCTTCGGGTTCGCATCCGGGCTGCTGTTTCTCGTGCGCCACTGGCGTACCGGGGACACCTCGGACCTCGTGCTCGCCGGTCTGGCGCTCGGCCTTTCGTTCGGCACGAAGTGGTACGCCGTCTCGGCCGTCCCGATCGTGGTCTTCGTCTGGGCCGCGGGGTCGCTGATCGCGCGAAGGGGGGTTGGAACCGTGCTGCGTCAGGGCGGGGCACTGGTGGGGCTCATCGCTCTCGCGGGCGGCGTCTGGATGCTGCGCAATCTGATCCAGTCCGCCAACCCCGTCTTCCCCGTGCGCGTGGCTCCCGGCGGCGTCACGATCTTCGACGCGCCGCCCGACAGGATCCGCGAGCTGGCGGGCTGGACGATCGCGCACTACTTCGGCGAGCCTCGGGTGTGGTGGGACACGATCCTGCCGCAATATCGCGACGCCCTGGCCCTTCCCGCGGCCTTCGCTCTCGCGACGGCGGCGGGGGCCGCGGCGTTCCTCGGCACCCGCCGGGGTACCGATCGTCCGCCCGAGACGGGTCTGATCGCCGCTGCTGTCGCCTGTACCGCGCTGCTGGTGGGCACCTACGTGATCACGCCCTACACCGCCGGCGGCCCCGAGGGCATGCCGGTGCTCACGGGCGCCGATGCCCGCTACATCGTGCCCGCGCTCGTGGTGGCGGTGGTCCTCGGCGCCTGGCTGGCGGGGCGGGTCCGGCGAGGGCCCCTCATCTTCGGCCTGGCGGGCCTCGTGGCGGTGGGGCACGGCATCCTCGAGACAAAGCAGGGCCTGCACTCCGGCGCGACCAAGGAGCAGGCCGCGACCGTGGTGGTAGGGCTCGTGCTGCTCGGCGTGATGGCGCTCGCGATCGCGCCGAGGCTGCTCAAGCTGCAGGGACGGGCGGAGCGGCGAGCGCTCGCGGTCCTGGGAGGTCTGGCGGTGGTGGTGCTGATCGCGGGCGGGTCGGAGATCGAGGACCGCTACACGGCCAAGCGCTACGCGAATCTGGATCCGGTTGCGGACATGCTGCTGTCCTCGGACCGTGAGCAGCGTGTGGGGATCGACGGGACCTGGCCCGACGAGATACCCACACCGCCGTTGCTCGCCTTCGGGCCGCGGTACGAGAACCGCGTGGACTACATCGGGCGCAACGACCAGGAACTGGAGCGCCGGTACCGCACGAGGGCGGGCTTCCAGGCAGCGCTCCGGCGTGGCCGTTACGACCTGATCTTGATCGGGCGAGGGCGACCGCCCGCGCCGACTGTCGCATCCGAGCGCTGGGCACAGCAGGCCGGCTACCGGGTGCTGGCCCGCGGACGAGCCATCACGCTGATGGGCAAGGAGCGCGGCTGAGCTACTTGTGAGCGACGGCGAGCACGTCGTTGCTCATGAACAGCCGCACCGGGCGCCACCCGGCAACCTTCTGCGCCAGCCGCACCGGCGTGCTGTCGAAGCCCTCGAGCAGGTGGAACTTGCCGCCGCGGAGCACGTCGGGATCGAGCCAGACGTGGGGGTCGGCGAAGCCGGCCTGCTTGAGCGCCTTGCGCATCGAGTGCACCGACTGCTCGTTCACGTGGTACTCCTCGGCGATCTTGAACCAGTGGTCGACCTTGTCGGCGATCTCCCTGTGGCCGATCAGCTTCACGAACGGGCGTGAGGCGGGCCAGCCGTACTTCATGAAGTAGAGGTTCGGCGCCGTGTGGACGTGCAGGAACCCGCCGGGCTTGAGCACGCGCCGGAACTCGGCGAAGGCGGGCACCGTCTGCGGTGGGTCGAGATGCTCGATCACGTCGGAGAACTGAATCCGGTCGAAGGTGTCGTCGGCCCAGGGGAGGGCGGTCACGGAGCCGGTCCGGATGTCGGCGTTCGGGAACCCGTGCTTCTCGAGCACCTCGCGGGTGAGGTCGGCGGCGGCGGCGGAGTAGTCGATGCCGTACGGCTCCGCTCCGAGCCGGGCGCACGCGAGCAGCGTCTCGCCGCGTCCGCATCCGGCATCGAGGATCTTCATCCCCTCGGCCGGCGCGAGCACCTTGACCTGCTTGCTCTTGTTGTAGGAGATCCCGCCGTTCTCCTGGAACTCCTCGAAGCCCTCGCAGATGTCCGAAAGGAAGTAGTCCCGGTCGTAAGCGTCGGCCGGAACCGCCTGGCCCTGTGCGTCGGGTGGGAGCGTTTCGGACATGGAGGGCGCGTCACGATAGCGTGGCTCGGCATGGTCGCGGTCAGCGTGGTGGTGCCCGCGCGCAACGCTGAGGCGACGATCGCCCGCGCGCTGCGCGCGATCGCCGCGCAGCGCTTTGAGGGGGAATGGGAGACGATCGTCGTCGACGACGGCTCGACCGATGCCACGGTCGAGCTCGCCCGGGCGGCCCCGGGGACGGTGCGCGTGATCGAGCAGGACTCCCTCGGGCCGGCCGCCGCGCGCAACCGCGGCGCGGCCGAGGCGAAGGGCGACATGCTCGTCTTCACCGACTCCGACTGCTTCCCGGAGGCGGGCTGGCTCGCCGCCGGCACGGCGGCGCTCGCGGATGCCGACCTCGTGCAGGGCCGCGTGCTGCCCGACCCCGACGTCGTGGCCGGTCCGTTCGACCGCACGCTCTCGGTCGGCAGCGAGATAGGCCTCTATGAGACCGCGAACCTGCTCGTCCGGCGCGAATGGTTTCACCGCGTTGGCGGCTTCGAGGACTGGCTCGCGCCGCGCTTTGGCAAGGCGATGGCCGAGGACGTCTGGTTTGGCTGGCGGCTGCGGCGAGCCGGGGCGCGCTCGGTCTTCAGCGCCGAAGCGCTTGTCTACCACGCCGTGTTCAGGCGCAGTCCGGCCGGCTACGTGGGAGAGCGCCGGCGTCTCGAGCACTTCCCGGCGATGGTGGCGAAGATGCCCGAGCTGCGCGAGACGCTGTGCTGGAACCGCGTGTTCCTGAACCGGCGCACCGCGGCGTTCGACGCCGCCATGGCCGGGGTGGGCGCCGCCGCTGCGACGCGCTCGAAGCTGCCGCTGCTGGCGGCGCTGCCCTACGCGGTGATCGCGGCGCGCCGGGCGCGCGAGTTCGGGCGGGGGCGGGCGCCGGCGATCGCTGCGGTCGACGCCGCCGCGGATGCCGTCGGGCTCGGCGCGCTGCTCGCGGGAAGCGTGAGCTCCAGGTCGTTGCTGCTCTAGAACCAGCCGCGGTGGCGGAAGAAGGCGATCATGCCGACCACCACGGCGACGATGGCGCCCATCACAACCCCGAAGACGGCGAGCGATGAGCTCGCCGGATCGCCGCCGCCCGGCAGGCCGATGTTCATTCCCCAGATGCTCGCGATCAGCGTCGCGGGCAGGAAGACGATGCTGAACACGGTGAGCACCCGCAGCACGTCGTTGAAGTTGTGGGCGAGCACCGACTCGTTGGTCGACTCGAGGGCCTCGACGACCTCCTTGTAGTTCTCGAGCATGTCCCAGATCCGCTCGGAGGCGTCGACGATGTCGTCGAAGTAGAGGTCGAGGTCGTCCGGGATGTAGCGCTGCTTGGTGCGCTCGAGATCGCGCAGGACGGGCCGCTGCGGGCGGATGATCTTGCGGAAGTTGATGATCTCCTGCTTCGCGTTGGAGATGTCCCGCACCACCTCGTGCGAGCGCCCCAGGAAGATGTCCTCCTCGATCCGCTCGAGCTTGTTGCCGACCTTCCTCAGCATCGGGAAGCAGTAGTCGAACGAGTCGTCGACGATCTTGTAGAGCAGGTAGCCCGGCCCCTTGGACGTGAGCGCCTCTCGCACCTCCTCGGAGGACTCGCAGCGCTCGAACAGGTAGTCGACCGGTGGGATCGGCCGGTTCGGAAGCGTGATCAGGAAGTCGGGTCCGACGAAGATGTCGAGCTCTGCCGCGTTCAGCCGCCCGACCGTCTTGTCGAAGACGGGGAAGTTCAGGACGATGAAGATGTAGTCCGGGTACTCGTCGATCTTCGGTCGCTGGTTGCGCGACGCGACGTCCTCGTAGTCGAGCGGGTGGAAGTCGAAATGCTCCTCCAGCCAGGCGCGGTCGATCGCGCCGGGCCGCTCGATGTTGATCCAGCGCAGGCCGCGCGCCTGGATCGTCTCGACGTTCGGCTCAGGCGGTGCGTGCGCGGGCAGCGCGTCGACCCCAACACGCGGGGCCTTGCGAAGGCGTGGGCGGGGGATGCTCGGCATCGCCCGTACTGAGGGGGTCGTCCTGCGTGGTCGGCATGTCTCAAGTCTAGGCCGTCCTGTACAGTCCCGCTCAGGGGAAGGGGAAGGCGCTGACTGGTTGGGCAGGGAGGCTAAGCGGTAGGGCGATCGCGAGCCGTGAGCTCGTAATAGTCGCTGCCCTGATCGTCGCCGGGCTTGCGCTGCGGATCGCGTACATCCTCGCGACGAAGGACTACACCCTCAGCGGCGACCAGGTGGAGTACGACGCGATCGGCCGCGCTGCCGCCGACGGCCTGTGGTTCCACACCACGTTCCCGTACGGCGAGCTCCACGAGAGCGTTGCCCGGCCACCCGGCTACTCGGGCTTCATCGGCGTCGTCTACACGCTCATCGGTCCCGGGGTGACGAGGGTCCTGCTCGTCCAGGCCCTGATCTCGCCGTTCGTGATCGGCGGTGTCTGGCTGCTCGCCAGGCGGCTCTTCGACCACCGCGTGGCGGTCGTCGCGGCGGCCATCGCCGCGTTCTATCCGAACATGTGGCAGTGGGAGGGACGCCTGTACTCCGAGGCGCTCGCGCTCCCGCTCGGGGTGCTCATCCTGCTGCTTGCCCTCGAGCGCCCGGCGACCCGGAAGCAGGGCGCGCTCGTCGGGATCGCGCTCGGCCTGGCGATGCTCGTCCGCCCGACCAGCGTGTTCATGCTCGCGCTGGTGTTCGCCGCGTTCTGGACCACCGCCGGGGCCCGGAAGGCGATCGTCACCACCGCCGTGGCGATCGGGGTGGCCGCCCTCGTGATCGCGCCGTGGACGGTCCGCAACTACGCCGTGACGGACACGTTCGTCCCGCTGTCGCTGCAGGACATAGCGATCGCCGGCACCTTCAACGACGACTCCGCGAACGACCCCGTCTATCCGTACGCGTGGCGCCCGTACACCGAGCGGGACAAGGACATCTTCGGCCCGCAGGCCACCACCAGGCTCTCCGACGCCGACCTGCGCCGCGAGATGTACCACCGTGCGCGCGGTTGGCTCGAGGATCACCCGTCGGCCGTCCCGAAGGCGTTCTTCTGGAACGGGCTCGTGCGCACCTGGGACATCCGTCGCCCGGCCCGGATCCTCGATGAGGTCCCGTTCGAGGGCCGTAACCGCACCGTCGCGAAGGCGGGCATCGTCGGCTACTGGATCCTGCTGGCCGGTGCCCTGTTCGCGCTCTGGGGGCTGCGCCGGAGGCGAACGCTGGTGATCCCGGTGGTCGCCGGCGCGGCGGCGGCGTCGGTCGTGTTCACGGTCGCGGCGGCCACGCGCTACCGCGTCCCGTTCGAGCCCGTGATCGTGATCCTGGCCGCTTGGTCGTCCGTCGCGCTCTGGCAGCGCCTCGCCCGCGACGGGGAACCGGCCGCCGAGGAGGCCACGGCGGAACTGACGGTCCACCGTGTTGGAAGGCCCCCGATGGCGGAAAGGCGCCCGTCTACACTCACGCCGCGATGACGCCCGATCCCGAGATGGGCGCGTTCTGGGACGAGCGCGCCCGCGAGAACGCCGCGTTTTTCATCGACAACCGGATCGACTACACGGATCCGGATCTCGAGGAGTTCTGGGCCTCGGGGCACGAGGCGATCACCGCCGTCCTCGAGCCGCTCGGAGTCGAGATCGGCGCCGAGGAGAGGCTGCTCGAGATCGGCTGCGGCATGGGCCGCCTCACCCGGGTGCTCGCCGAGCACGCCCGTGAGGTGATCGCGCTCGACGTCTCGCCCGAGATGATCGCCCGCGCCCGCGAGCACAACGACGGGGTGCTGGACAACGTGACGTGGACGGTGGGGGATGGAACGACCCTGGGAGTGGTCGGGGACGCCAGCGTCGACGGCTGCTTCTCGCACGTGGTTTTCCAGCACATCCCTGATCCGGCCATCACCCTCGGTTACATCCGCGAGATCGGCCGCGTGCTCACGCCGGGCGGCTGGGCGGCGTTCCAGATCTCCAACGACCCGGGGATCCACTCGTTCCCGGGCGGGGTCGAGGGGCTCAAGCTGCGCGCCAAGGCACTGCTCGGCCGGGCGCCGAAGGGCCAGTCGAACCCATCCTGGGTGGGCTCGGCGGTGGCGCTGGAGGATCTCCGCGCGGCGGCGCGCGACGGGGGGATGCGGGTGGAGCGCGTGCTCGGCGAGGGCACGCAGTACTGCTACGTGCGCCTCGCGAAGGACTAGCCGGCTCCCCTCGCGTCGTGTCCCTCGGCGCCTACCTCGAGGGCGTGGCCTTCTTCGCGGTCGTCTTCGGCGCCACCTGGACGGCCGCGCTGATCGCCATACGCCGTACCGCGCTCCCCGCGGGTACCCCGCGGACGCTGGGGATCGCGGTGCTGTGGCTGCTCGGCCTGGTCGCGGCGCACATCCTGCCCGGGGCGGTCGGCCTGCTCGGCCGGGTCGAGGTCGCCCTCACGGCGCTGGCGATCGTGACCGGCGTATACGGGCTCACGCGTGCCAGGCCGATCCCTGAGCCCGAGCCGAAGGCCTTCCCGGCGCCCGCTGCCGAGAGCGGGCTCAGCACCTGGTTGCTCGCCGGCGTGCTCGGCGGGGCGACCGGTGTGCTGCTGGTGTACTTCGCGCTCGCCGACGCGCGCGTTGCGCCGTGGCACATCGACGTCGTCTCGATCCACCTCTCCACCGTCGCCGGCTGGATCCGCGAAGGGACGCTGTGGCGGGTCGACGACTTCGTGCCGGACCGCTCGGCCGGCAGCTACCCGGCCACCGCCGACGTGCTCTTCCTCTCGACGATGCTCCCCTGGCGCGACGACTTCCTGGTGCGGTTCGTGAACGTTCCGCTGCTGGCGATGACGGCCCACGCTTGCTACGGGCTTGGCCGTGAGCTGCGCGCGCCCGCCGCCACGTCGGCGCTCGTCGCAGCCGCGTTCGTCGCGCTGCCCGTCGTCGGCTGGGTGGCGTTCGCCACGCTCGCGGACACGATGATGCTCGCGACGTTCGCCGCGGGTTGCTACTTCCTGCTTCGCCACGCTCGCACCAACGCCGCGGCCGACCTCGTGCTCACGGGGCTCGCCCTCGGCCTCTCCCTGGGCACCCGCTGGTACGCCGTCTACGCGGTCGCGGCGGTGATCGGAGTCTGGGTTGCGGCGTGGTTGGTCGCGCGTCGGCCCTGGCGGCGCGTGCTGGGCGGGGCCGCCGTCCTGTCGGGCCTCGCACTGCTCGCGGGCGGCTTCTGGATGGCGCGCAATCTCGGGATCTCCGGGAACCCGTTCTTCCCGGTCAAGCTCGAGCTCGGCGGAGTCACGATCTTCGACGCTCCGCGGGACGTCTATCGCGACGCGGTCGGGTACTCGATCGCGGACTACGCGGGGGACGGTGACGTCTGGCGCCGCTACCTCTGGCCCGGCTATCTGGGTGCCATGAGCTGGGCCGCGGCGGCGCTCTGGGCCGGGCTGGCCACCGCCGGCGTGGTGGGGCTCAGCCGGATGCGCGGCGTGGCGGCGCGCGGCGACGCGGCTCGGGTCCTCGGGCTGGTGGCAGCCGCGGCGGTGATCGGCGTCTGCTTCGCGCTCACCCCCTACACGGCCGTCGGGCCGGAGGGGGAGGCCACCTTCGGGTATGTCAACTCGCGCTACGTGCTGCCGGCCCTGGTGCTCGGGGTGGCGCCGCTCGCATGGGTGCTCACGGCGGCCGGGCGGTGGCGCGTGCCGCTGGAGCTGGCCGTGGTGGCGGCCGGCTTCCACGGCCTCTGGCGCATGCTCGAGCTGCCGAGGCCGGATCTCCACCTGCTGGGCCTCCTCGCCGCCGCGATCCTCTGCGCGCTGGTCGTCGCGCTGCTGGCCTGGCTCGTCCCCAGGGCGCGGGCCGGCGGGCGGCCGGCGCTTGCGGCCGCGGCGGCCGTGGCCCTGCTGCTCGTCGCCATCGGGCGCGACCAGCAGGTCAACTTCGACGCCGAGCGCTACCTGGGCGGCGACCCGGCGATCAACGCGTTTCGCACCAACCTGCCGGCCGGCTCCCGCGTCGGCATCGTGGGGGAGGGCTGGGGCAACTACCCGCTCTTCGGCCCGGGTTGGCGCAACCAGGTCGAGTACGTCGGGCCGCGCGTGGACGGGACCCTGCGCCCCTACCTCGACGAGGCCGCCTTCGACCGAGCGGTGCGGGCCGGGCGCTACGACGTGATGGTGGTCCAGGATCGCTACGACCTCGACCCCGGGCTGCCCAGGAGGCAGGAGCGGTGGTTGAGAAACGACGGCTACCACCTCGTGGGGGCGGGCAAGGCCTACGCGCTGAGCACTCCGTTGCGGATCTACATCCGGGCGGGCTGAGCGCTATGCTTCGCGCCACATAGCCGTACGCATCTAGAGGAGTGGAGGGAAATGGCCCTACGAAGCTCCGGCAACCATCTCGATGGCCCAAAAGCCACCGGGAAAGGTGCCAAGTCCATCAGGTCCTAGGACCTGAAAGATGTGACGAAGCGCTTCAAAAGCCCTCCGTCACAAGCGAAAGCGGCGGAGGGTTTTCCGATTTCAAGGAGCGTTTCGATGGCTGTTGAGGCATTGCAGTGCAAGGAGTGCAAGCAGGACTACCCGCTCGAGGCGAGGTACGTGTGCGACCAGTGCTTCGGCCCGCTGGAGGTCCGTTATGACTTCTCGGGGCTCGAGGCGGAGACGGTGAAGCGGCGGATCCAGGCGGGGCCGGACACGATCTGGCGCTACGCCGACTTCCTGCCGTTCGACACCGCGCCGCGCACGGCGCTGGCCGCCGGCGTGACGCCGCTGGTGAAGGCGGACCGGCTGGCGGAGCGGCTCGGGCTGGGGGAGGTGTGGGTGAAGAACGACACCGCCAACCCCACCCATTCGTTCAAGGACCGCGTGGTCACGGTGGCGATCGCGAAGGCGCGGGAGCTCGGCTACAAGGTCGTGGCATGCGCATCGACCGGCAACCTGGCGAACTCGGTGGCCGCGCACGCGGCCGCTGCCGGCCTCGAGTCCTACGTGTTCATCCCGTCCGACCTCGAGGAGCAAAAGGTCCTCGCCACGGGCGTCTACGGCACGAAGCTGATCGCGATCCGTGGCAACTACGACGACGTGAACCGCCTCTGCACGCAGCTGTCGGGCGAGCACGAGTGGGCGTTCGTGAACGTGAACATGAGGCCCTACTACGCCGAGGGCTCGAAGACCATCGCCTACGAGGTGGCCGAGCAGCTCGGCTGGGAGCTCCCGGACCGGGTCGTCGCGCCGATCGCGTCCGGCTCGTTGTTCACCAAGATCGCCCGCGGCTTCGACGAGTGGCGCGAGATCGGGATCATCGAGGGCGATCTGCCGGTGTTCAACGGCAGCCAGGCCGAGGGATGCTCTCCCGTCGCGCAGGCGTTCGAGGCGGGCCAGGACTTCTGCAAGCCGGTGAAGCCCGACACGATCGCCAAGTCGCTCGCGATCGGGAACCCGGCCGATGGGCCCTACGCCCTCACGCTCGCGCGCAGCTCCGGAGGGACGGTTGACTCCGTGACCGACGACGAGATCCGGGCCGGGATCAGGCTGCTGGCCGAGACGACGGGCATCTTCACCGAGACCGCCGGCGGCGTCACGGCCGCCACGCTCGCGAAGCTCGCCGAACGTGGAGACATCGGGGCGGGCGAGCGCGTGGTGCTGGTGATCACCGGCGACGGGTTGAAGACCCTCGACGCGGTCCGCGGTAGCTTCGAGACGGTTGAGATCGACCCGACGCTCGAGTCCTTCGAGCAGGCGACCGGTCTCGCGGCCGTGGCGTAGTGAGAACGAGCGATAGGCTGCGCCGCCGATGAGCGTGACGGTCAAGATCCCCACCCAGCTGCGCACCGTGACGGGCGGCGAGGCCGAGACGACCGTTGAGGAGGCCGGCACGGTGGGCGAGGTGCTCGACGGGCTCTATGACCGCTACGACGGGCTGCGCGACAGGATCGCCGAGGACGGCGACCTGCGGCGGTTCGTGAACGTCTACGTCGGCGGCGAGGACATCCGCTTTCTCGATGGCCTCGAGACGCAGGTCGAGGACGGCGACGAGGTCACGATCCTCCCCGCCGTCGCCGGCGGCTAGCGCGACAGGCGGTCCAGCAGTCCGCGGCGCTGCGGCTTAGGGCGCGCGGCCAGCTCGCGCGACACGAAGTCCGCCAGGTATGGATCGAGCTCCTCCGCCGTCATGAAGACGCGCTCGACCGCCTCGAAGCCGCCCTCCCACCAGAGCGTTTCGACCTTCTCCTCGTCGGACAGCTCGTCCAGGAATCCCTCGGGGAACTGGTCGCTCGAGCGGCCGTGCAGCACGTGGTGCTTGAACACGAACTCGATCCGGTCGCCGACCACCTCGATCAGCCAGTGGTGGTGCCCCCAGCCCACCCATGGCCCCTGGAAGCCGTACGTCTGCTCCTCCAGCCTGGACGGCACCTCGATGTACCCGGCCTTGGCGATCCGGCGCATCTCGTCGCACACCCAGATCGGGTCGCGCACGTCCTCGAGTGTGTGCGAGCAGATCACGAAATCCACCGCTCCGTCTTCGAACGGATAGGGCTCCCGAGCGCAGATGTCGCGCTGGATCCAGGTGTCCGCGCTGTAGCGCTGATCGCCCTCGGACGCCGGTCCGTAGAGGCCACGAGTGTCGTAGGGCATCAGGTCCATGACCCAGTCGGCGCGGGCGAACGGCTTGCCCCAACCGCCGATGTCGAGGACCACGTCGTCGGGCCCCAACACGTCATGTATCCGCGCGGTGCTTGCAGCGAGCATCGGCGGCCGCATAGTACGGTACCGCCGCATGGACGCCGTCGAGAGGGCCAAGCAGCTCACCTGGTACCACTCGCTGGAGCTCGCGCCGGGGTATGTCACCCCGGGCATGTTCGATCTCCGGGGAGTGGTGGACAACTACCACCTGCCCGAGAACATGGATGGGCTCCGGGCGCTCGACGTCGGCACCTGGGACGGCTTCTGGGCGTTCGAGATGGAGCGGCGCGGGGCGGAGGTCACGGCCCTCGACCTCGACGACGAGCGCGACCTGGACTGGCCCGCCGACAGGCGCCCGGACAGCTACCCCGAGACCCCGCGCGGCACCGGGTTCGCTCTAGCCAAGGAGGTCTTCGGTTCCAAGGTCGAGCGCGTGAGCCGGTCGATCTACCACGCCCTGCCCGAGGACCTGGGCACGTTCGACATCGTTTTCTGCGGCTCGGTGCTGATCCACCTACGCGATCAGGCGCTGGCGATCGAGCGCATCGGCAACCTCTGCCACGGCACCTTCATCTCGGTCGAGTCCTACGACAAGTGGCTCAACCTCCTGCCGTTCCCGGTGTCCCGCTACCAGGCCGCCCGCGACGCCGCGGTGGTGTTCTGGGAGCCGAACGTCCGCGCCTGGAAGGCAATGCTGAAGACCGCGGGCTTCGAGAGCGTGGATGACATCGGCCGGTTCCAGCTCGTCGCGCGCGAGGGTTGGAAGGTGCGCCACTCCGTGCTCAAGGCGCACAAGCCGGGCTCGCCCTTCGCCAAGCGCTAGCGCCGCAGCAGCACCAGGTCCGTGGGTTGGTCGGGGGCCGGGTAACGCTCTCTGAGCAGGCCCAGCCGAGAGACGGGCTGGACCGCCGCCTCCGGGTCGGTCAGGTCCGCCTTGGTGTCAACGAAGTGGGTGTACGCGTCGGCGATCGCGTCGTCCAGGCGGTCAAGGCTGCCGGCGTCCGCCAGCCCGTAGGTCCAGTACTCCAGCACCACCGGAACGTCCGAGGCGGTGAGATGGCGGGCGCCTTCGAGCACCTCCGCCTCGTGCGCCTGGACGTCGATCCAGGCCAGGCCGGCGCGATCGAGATCCAGCTCACCGGACTCGACCAGCGAGTCGAGGGTCACCGCTTCCACCTCGGACACCTCCCTGGCGCTCTCGCCCATGCCGTCTACCAGCGGTGCGCCGCGCCGCACGCGGTGATCGCCCCAGTTGTCGGGCGACTTCTCGAAGGTGAGCCTGCCGCAGAAGTCCGAGACCGCCACGGGGCGGGCGTCGACCACGTCGAGCAGGTTGTTGGCGGCCAGGTTCTGATTCAGGAAGCGGAAGTTCTCCGGGTCCGGCTCGAACGCCACCGCGCCCGCCGCGCCGAAGTTCACGGTGGCCTCCACGGTCGCTGAGCCGATGTTCGCGCCGATGTCGAGGAACAGCTTCCCGGCGAGGTCGAACGGACGGCCGTTGAGGGCGGAGAGCACGCGGTGAAGGTCCTGCAGCAGCAGCCGGTCGTAGTAGCCGTAGATGAAGAGGATCCGGCTGATCTCCTTGTCGGCGGTGCTCAGCACGAAGCGGGCATCGCCCGACTCGATCGTGAACGACGGCGTGAACCTCGCGGTCAGGTGGAACAGATAGTCCCGTGAGATCGGCCGGCGCTGGCCGCGCCGGTTGGTCACCATCTCCGCGACGTTGCGCAGGTGGCGGCGCTGCTCGTAGGAGAGCCTCCCGGCCAGAGCGCTACGCAGCGGCATCGCGATCCTCCGCAAGGCGCTCGTGGTGTGAGCGGATGGTCTGGTTGAAGGCCTGCTCCGTGAATCGCGCCGCCGTCTCGAGGCCGCCGCTGCGCAGGCGGCCGCGCAGGCCCGCGTCTTCCCCGAGGCGCCGGACGGCCGCGGCGATCGCGTCGGGGGCCTCGGTCTCCACCAGTAGGCAGTTGTCCTCGTGGCGCAGGTATTCCCCGGAGCCGCCGGTCCCAGTGGCGATCACCGGTGTGCCACATGCCATCGCCTCGAGCGGGACCAGGCCCCACGGCTCGGGCCACCGGACCGGGAACACGAGGACGTCGGTGGCCGAGTAGAGGCCGGAGAGCTGGTCCTGGGGCACTCCGCCGGAAAGCTTCACGCGATCGTGAAGCCCGAGCTTCGCGATCAGCTGCTCGAGCTCGGTCCGGTGGCCCTCGTCGCCGTCTCCGACCACGTCGAGCCGCACGGTCTCGTCGAGACGTGCGACCGACTCGATCGCGTCCTGGATGCCCTTGCGCTCGTCGATGCGCCCGGCGTACAGCATCCTGCCGGACCATTCGCCCTCCGGGCCGGGGGTGAAGCGCCCGGGGTCGATGCCGGCGTGGGCCACGGCGGTACTGCTGAGCTCATGCCCGCCCTCCGCCGCGGCGCGCTCCAGGCAGAACTCGCTGATGAACAGCCACGTGGCGGCCGCGCTCAGGTCGGCCTCGGTCGGCAGTCGCGTGGCCTGCTCTGCCGCTCGCGCGAGGGGCCGCCGCGTGCTGAAGGCCCGCACCCACGCGTCCACCTTCGGCCCGTAGACCATCCAGTCGTCGCAAACCACACCCACGGCGGGCAGGCCGCGCAGGCGAACCTGCTCGATCAGGCCCAGGGACATCCCGCCCATCGCCCACCAGCTCACCACGTCCGGGCGGTGCTCGGCCAGATGGCGGCTCAGCACCTTCCGATTGTGGCGCTCCAGGCGCAGCCGTTCGAGCATCGTCATCGGCGGGAAATCATGATCCGACCAGTACCAGCTCAGTTCGCGGTGCACGTCCGGATCCTCCGGCGTCCCCTCGCGTCCCGCCTCCCTGTGGTCCGTGGTCAGGACCCGCACGTCGTGGCCGGCGTCCCGGAAATCACCGACCGCCGAGCGCCAGATCACCTCGTACCCGCCGAGGGAGTGGGGTGGGTACATGTTTCCGACCGCGAGGACGCGCACGCGGCGAATACTGACCGTTAGGGTGTCGCGCCGTGAGCCCCGCGTCCTTTGCCGGCCAGTCGGTGCTGGTAACCGGGGCCGAGGGCTTCGTGGGTTCCTGGCTCACGGAGCGGCTGCTGGACGAGGGCGCGACCGTCGTCGCCCTCCGCCGAGACGTCGAGCCCGAATCCCGCTTCCGCACCGACGGCATCGAGGAGCGATGCGTGATCGCGCAGGCGGACCTGCTCGACTACGAGGAGCTCGTGCGGGTGATCAACGAGCACTCGGTCGGGACCGTGTTCCACCTCGCGGCGCAGACAATCGTGGGCACCGCGAATCGCTCGCCCCTGTCCACGTTCGAGACCAACGTGCGCGGCACGTACCTGCTGCTGGAGGCCTGCCGGGCGGTGGGCGTGGTGGGGGATCCGGTCCAGCGGATCGTGGTGGCCTCGTCAGACAAGGCCTACGGCGAGCACGACGAGCTGCCCTACCGCGAGGACTTCGCGCTCCAGCCGCGCTACCCCTACGACACGTCGAAGGCCTGCGCCGACCTGATCGCTCGCTCCTACGCACACACCTACGACCTGCCGGTGGCGGTCACACGGCTCGCCAACGTCTACGGCGGCGGCGACGTGAACTGGACCCGGATCGTGCCCGACACGGCGCGAGCGCTGGCCACCGGCGACCGCCCGGTGATCCGCTCCGACGGCACCCCCGAGCGCGACTACCTCTACGTGGAGGACGCGGTGGATGCCTACCTCGCCGTGGCGCAGTCGCTGGAACGCCCGGAGCTGCGCGGGCGCGCGTGGAACGCCGGCTGGGGCGCGCCGCATCCGGTGCGCGAGGTGGTGGATCGCCTGATCGCCGTGTCCGGCGTGGACGTTGAGCCCGATGTGCAGGGGGAGGGGACCCCGCACGGGGAGATCGACCGCCAGTACCTCGACTCGACAGCGATCCGCGAGGAGCTCGGCTGGGAGCCGTCGCGCGAGCTCGACGACGGCCTGAGGGCGAGCTGGCAGTGGTATCAGCAGCGGCTCAACGGGTAGGCGTCACGCATGACCACCTTCACCGACACCGTCCCGTACGTCCCCCTCAACGACGGCGCCTCGATCCCCCAGCTTGGCTTCGGCGTCTTCCAGATCCCGCCGAAGAAGACCGCCGAGGTGGTCACCCGCGCGATCGCCACCGGCTATCGCCACATCGACACCGCCGCGGCCTATCGAAACGAGGCCGGGGTCGGCCAGGCCGTGCGCGCGTCCGGCCTCCATCGCGACGAGCTCTTCATCACCACCAAGTGCTGGAACGACGACCACGGCTACGAGCAGGCCAAGCAGGCGCTGCGATCCAGCCTCGACCGGCTCGAGCTGGATTTTGTGGACCTCTACCTGATCCACTGGCCCGCGCCGGCTCAGGACAAGTACGTCGAGACCTGGAAGGCGTTTGTTGAGATGCGCGAAGAGGGCCTGGTGCGCTCGGTCGGCGTATCGAACTTCAACGCTCCCCACCTGAAGCGCATCGTGGACGAGACCGGCGTGATCCCGGCGGTGAACCAGATCGAGCTGCACCCGCGGCTGCAGCAGGCCGGCCTGCGGCGCGAGCACGCCGAGCGCGGCATCGCCACCGAGGCGTGGAGCCCGCTGGCACAGGGCGATGTGCTCGACGAGCCGGTGATCACCGCACTGGCGGAGCGCCACGGCAAGACCCCGGGCCAGATCGTCCTGCGCTGGCACATCCAGCTGGGGAACATCGTCTTCCCGAAGTCGGTCACCCCGGAGCGGATCGAGGAGAACTTCGAGATCTTCGGCTTCCACCTGAGCGACGCCGAGATGAGCGAGATCGACGCGCTCGACGCCGGGGAGCGGAGGGGCCCGGACCCGGATACGTTCGTGCGGCCCTAAGCGCGCCCGGGAGGATTCGAACCTCCGACTTCCGCCTCCGGAGGGCGGCGCTCTATCCACTGAGCTACGGGCGCGGGTCGGGCGAGTGTAGATGCTGATCGCCGTCATCTCGGACACCCACATGCCCCGCGGCGCCCGGCGGCTGCCGGACGCCTGCGTGGAGCGGCTCGAAGTCCGCCGACCTGATCCTCCACGCCGGCGATTTCATCAGCGCGACCGCCCACGCCGAGCTGGAGCTGATCGGCCCGCCGCTGCTGGCGGTGCACGGCAACGTCGATGACGAGGAGCTGCGCGGGCGCCTGCCGGCCGAGCGGATCGTGGAGGCCGGTGACGCGCGGATCGGCATGGTGCACGACGGCGGCCCGGCGAAGGGGCGGCTCGAGCGCCTGCGCCAGAGGTTTCCCGATGCACATGCCGCGGTCTTCGGCCACTCCCACATGCCCCTGCACGAGTCCGCCGGCGGCTTTCAGATCTTCAATCCCGGCAGCCCCACCGAGCGCCGCCGGGCGCCCGCTCACACGATGGGGCTTGCCCGCGTGGAGGGCGACTCGATCGAGTTCGAGCTCGTCGTGGTCGGCTGACCCGCGAAACTACCCGGCGCCATGGACCTCGACGTTCTCTTCGCCGGCACCGCCGCGTCCGCGCCCACGGCGCGCCGCGGCCTGCCGGCCACCCTGCTCCGCCGCGGCGGCGAGAAGCTGCTGTTCGACTGCGGCGAGGGAACGCAGCGCCAGCTCGTGCGCTCCGTCGGCCTGCTCCAGATAGACGAGGTCTACATCACGCACTTCCACGCCGATCATGTGCTCGGGCTACCGGGGATGCTCAAGACCTATGGGCTCCAGGCGCGCGAGGTGCCGCTGAGGGTCTTCGGCCCCGCCGGCCTGCGGCGCCTCTTCAAGGTCCTCTCGCCGGTGATCGGCCGGCTCCCGTTCGAGGTGGAGCTGGAGGAGCTGAACGCCGGCGACGAGCTGCGCCGAGACGACTACACGCTGGCCGCCTTCGCGGTGGAGCACGGGGTGCCCGCGCTCGGCTACGCCCTGGTCGAGGACCAGCGGCCGGGCCGCTTCGACGAGGAACGGGCAGTCGAGCTCGGCGTGAAGCCCGGGCCGGACTTCGGGCGCCTGCAGAACGGCGAGGCGGTGGGGGACGTGACGCCGGAGCAGGTGCTGGGCGAGTCGCGCAGCGGCCGGAGGGTGGTGATCGCGGGCGACAGCGCCCCCTGCGAGATGACCAAGGCGGTGGCATGGCAGGCCGACCTGCTGGTGCACGAGGCCACGTTCGCGCGAGGAGGACGCCGAACGCGCACGGGAGACCGGCCACTCGACCGCGAAGGGGGCGGCGCAGCTGGCCGCGGACGCCGAGGTGAAGCTCCTGGCACTGACCCACATCTCCTCCCGCTACCCGGTGAGTGCCCTGCAGCAGGAGGCCCGAGCGGCCTTCAAGAACACGATCATCCCGCGCGACTTCGACCGCGTGGAGCTGCCGTTCCCGGAACGCGGGGAGCCGAAGCACGCAAGGAGCGACATCCCTGAGGCCTGAGCCTGAGGTCTGACGCCTGCCGTTGCTACGCTCACCGCGCATCCTTTAACCCGGTCCCGCGAGGCCAGGAAGGACGTTCCAGTTGACTCACAAGGTCGTGCTCGACCGCGACGACGTGCGGCGCACTCTGGTGCGCATCGCTCACGAGATCGTCGAGAAGAATGGTGGCGAGCCGATCGCGATCGTGGGCATCCACCGCCGCGGCGCTCTCCTTGCGGGCCGCCTGCGCGACCTGGTGGCCGACCTCGTCGGCGAGCCGGTCCCGCTCGGCGACGTGGACATCTCCTTCTACCGCGACGACGTCGGGATGCGCGACCCGGGCGCCCAGCCGGTGGTGCACGCCTCCCACGTCGACTTCCCCGTCGAGGAGACCACGATCGTGCTGGTGGACGACGTGCTCTTCACCGGCCGCACCGTGCGCGCGGCCATCGACGCCCTGTTCGACTACGGCCGCCCGCGCCGGGTGCAGCTGGCGGTGCTGGCCGACCGCGGCCACCGCGAGCTGCCCATCCGCCCCGACTACGTGGGCAAGAACCTGCCGACCGCGCGCAGCGAGCGGGTGAACGTCCAGGTCGAGGAGCTGGACGGCGAGGACCAGGTCTTCATCGAGGAGTCGGCCGAGATCCGGATCACGAAGGGAGAGGGCGAGTGAAGCGGCACCTGCTGTCCGTCGACGACCTGGAGCGCGACGACATCGAGCGCATCCTCGGCCGCGCCGAGAGCTTCGCCGAGGTGTCGGGCCGGGAGATCAAGAAGGTGCCCACCCTGCGCGGCCGCACCGTGATCAACCTCTTCTACGAGGCCTCGACCCGCACCAGCTCCTCCTTCGAGATCGCCGCCAAGCGGCTGTCGGCCGACCTGGTGACGGTGAAGGCGCAGGGTTCGTCGGTGGACAAGGGCGAGTCGCTCAAGGACACCGTTCAGACGCTCACCGCGTACGACCCCGCGGCGATCGTCTTCCGCTCGCCCAACGCCGGCGCCGCCGGGCTGGTCGCGCGCTGGACCTCCGCCTCGGTGGTGAACGCCGGCGACGGCAAGCACGAGCACCCCACCCAGGCGCTGCTCGACCTCTACACGCTGCGCCGGCGCGCCGGCCACCTCGAGGGCCTCAAGGTCTGGATCGTCGGGGACGTGCTGCACAGCCGGGTGGCGCGCTCGAACATCCTCGCCTTCGGGCGGATGGGCTGCCACGTGACCGTCTGCGGCCCGCCGACGCTGATCCCGCGCGGAGTCGAGTCGCTCGGCTGCGAGGTGCGCTACGACCTCGACGAGCTCGGCGAGGCCGACGTGGTCTACGCGCTGAGGATGCAGCGCGAGCGGATGAAGGGCTCCTTCGTCCCGTCGCTGCGCGAGTACGCCGCGCGCTACCAGATCGACGGACGCCGGCTGGGCAGCGCCCAGCTGCTGATGCACCCGGGCCCGGTGAACCGCGGGCGTCGAGCTGGCCGCCGAGGTGATCGACTCGCCCCAGGCGCTGATCACCAACCAGGTCGAGTCAGGCGTGGTGGTCCGGATGGCGGTGCTCTACGAGCTGCTGGCCGGCGGCCAGGGCTCGGGCCCGGCGGCGATCGAGGGCGCTCCCACGGACGAGACGACGGAGCCCCAGCCCGCATGAGCGTCCTCGACTGCCAGGACTCGCCGCCCGCCGACCTGCTGATCACGGGCGCGCACCTGCTCGACCCCCGCGCCGGCCTCGACGGGCCCGGCGACCTGCTGGTCCGCGGCGGGGAGATCGCCGAGGTCGGCGCCCCCGGCTCGATCGAGGCGCAGGACGGCATCGAGGTGATCGACGCCGCGGGCCTGCACGCCTTCCCGGCGTTCGTCGATCCCCACGTGCACCTGCGCACGCCCGGGCGCGAGGACGAGGAGGACATCGAGACCGGCACCCGGTCCGCGGCCGCCGGCGGCTTCTGCGCGATCCTCGCGATGCCGAACACCGATCCGGTGGTGGACTCGGCGTCGGTGCTCGGGTCGCTGCGCGAGCGCGCTCGCGACGAGGCGCGCATTCCCACGGGCTTCACCGCGGCGGTCACGGTCGGACAGCAGGGCGAGCAGCTCACCGAGATGGCGGAGCTGGCCGACGCCGGCGCCGCGGGCTTCACCGACGACGGCCTGCCCCTGCGCTCGGCCGGCGTCATGCGCCAGGCGCTTCAGTACCAGCGACTCGCCGGCCGGACCCTTGCGCTGCACGAGGAGGACCCCTCCCTGAGCGGCGATGGCGTGATGCACGAGGGCGAGGTCTCGGCTCTGCTCGGGGTGGCGGGCATCCCCTCCGTCTCGGAGTCGGTGATGGTGGCCCGCGACACCGAGCTGGCCGCCTACGAGGAGGGCCGCATCCACGTACAGCACGTCTCCGCGCTGGAGACGGTGGCGATCATCGAGCAGGCCAAGGCGGCCGGGGTGCACGTCACGGCGGAGGCGACGCCGCACCACCTTCTGCTCACCGACGAGGACGTCCGCGAGCTCGACACCCACCGCAAGATGAACCCTCCGCTGCGCGCCGAGGCGGACCGCCAGGCGCTGATCGACGGGCCTGCGCTCGGGCGCCCTCGACTGCATCGCCACGGATCACGCGCCGCATTCGCGCGAGGAGAAGGAGGAGCCGTTCGAGCTGGCGCCGATGGGTGTGACCGGGCTCGAGACCGCGTTCGCCGCGGTGCACACGGGCCTCGTCGTGCCCGGCGTGCTCGACCTGGCGCTGGTGGTCGAGCGCCTCACGGCCGGGGGCGAGCCCTTCGGCCTGCACGTGCCTCGGCTCGAGAAGGGCCGCGCCGCCGACATCTGCCTGGTGGATCTGGCCTCGGAGTGGGAGGTGGGGGAGGCGGGCTATGAGAGCCGCTCCGCCAACTGCGCCTTCGCGGGCCGGCGGCTCACCGGCCGCGTGCGGATGACCGTGGCCGCCGGCGCCGTGGCCTTCCGCGAGCGCTCGTTTGCGATCGGGGCGGTGGCGTGATCCTGGATCGCGAAAGGGCCGCCCTCGTCGTCGTCGACGTGCAGGAGGGCTTCCGCCCGGCGGTGCTGGAGTTCGAGCGGGTGGCGCACAACGCCGGCGTGCTCGCCCAGGGCTTTCGCGCGATGCGGCTTCCAGTGACGCTCACCGAGCAGTACCCGAAGGGGCTGGGCCTGACGGCCCCGGAGGTGAGCAACCACCTCAACGGCGTCCGGCCGGTGGAGAAGACCGTGTTCTCCGGTGTCCGGGCGAGTGGCTTCAACCTGGGCAGGCGCAACCAGGCCGTTCTGTGCGGCATGGAGAGCCACGTGTGCGTGTGGCAGACCGCATCCGACCTGCTCGATCGCGGGGTGGAGGTCCACGTGGTGCGCGATGCGGTCACGTCGCGAACCGAGGAGAACCGCGAGCTCGGACTCGACCGGATGCGCGATGCAGGCGCGGTCGTCACGAGCGTGGAGACCGCCCTGTTCGAGCTGCTCGGCGGGGCGGGCGGGCCGGAGTTCAAGACCGTGCAGGCACTCATACGGTGAAAACCTCCGCTCGCAGCCGCCGGCTGCTCTCCGTACAGAGCGCCGCCTACCTGCTGCTCGAGGACGGCACCCGCTTCGACGGTGACGCCGCGGGTGCACCCGTGGCCGCCACCGGCGAGGTCGTCTTCAACACCGCCATGTCCGGCTACCAGGAGTCCGTCACCGACCCCAGCTACCGCGGCCAGATCATCACCTTCACCTATCCACTGATCGGCAACTACGGCGTGGCGGCCGACCACATGGAGTCGCCCGCCATCCACGCACGCGCCGTGATCATGCGCGAGGGGATCGACCGCGAGGACGCCGCCCACGCGGAGGGCGGCTGGCTCACCTGGCTCGCGGACTGCGGCATCCCCGCCCTCACCGGAGTGGACACCCGCGCGCTGGTGCGCCACATCCGCGACAAGGGCGCCATGCGCGGTGGGGTCTTCCCCGGCGAGTTGGCCGAGGCCGAGGCCCGCGAACGCGTGATGGGCGAGCCGTCGATGACCGGCGCCGACCTGGCGAAGGAGGTCACGCCCTCCGAGGCGGTCATCCTCGGCCCGCTCGGCGACGACATCGGTCTCCGGATAGCCGCCCTGGACACGGGCATCAAGGACTCGATCGTGCGCAACCTGCGCGAACGCGGCGCGACCGTGGAGCTGCACCCGTGCACGGCGAGCAGGGACCAACTGCTGGTGAACTCCCCCGACGCCGCCTTCCTCGCCAACGGGCCGGGCGATCCCGCCGCCCTCGGCTACGTCGTCGACACGGTGCGCGAGCTCGTCGGCGAGCTGCCCGTGTGGGGGATCTGCCTCGGCCACCAGCTGCTGTGCCGCGCGGTGGGGCTGGAGACGTTCAAGCTTCCCTTCGGCCACCGCGGGGCCAACCACCCGGTGAAGGACCTGGAGACGGGCAAGGTGGAGATCACCAGCCAGAACCACGGCTTCGCGGTGCTCGGCCCGGGCGGGGAGAAGACCATCGAGGGCGGCGAGGCGATGCGCTGGGAGACCGACTTCGGCGCGGCCGAGTTGTCGCAGCTGAACCTCTACGACCGCACCGTCGAGGGACTGGTGTTGCGCGACGTCCCGGCCAGCACGGTGCAGTACCACCCAGAAGCAGGGCCGGGCCCGCACGACGCGCTGCACCTCTTCGACCGCTTCCTGGAGCGCCTTGCCGCGTAGGGACGACATAAAGAAGATCCTGGTAATCGGCAGCGGCCCGATCGTGATCGGCCAGGCCGCCGAGTTCGACTACTCGGGCGCTCAGGCGTGCAAGGTGCTGCTCGAGGAGGGCTACGAGGTGGTGCTCGTGAACTCGAACCCGGCGACGATCATGACCGACCCCGAGTTCGCCACGGCCACCTACATCGAGCCGCTGCTGCCCGAATCCGTAACCCGTGTGATCGACAGGGAGCGCCCCGACGCGCTGCTGCCCACCCTCGGCGGCGGCACGGCGCTCAACATCGCGCGTGACCTCTCCGAGGACGGCACGTTGGCCCGCTTCGGGGTGGAGCTGATCGGCGCCGACTACGAGGCCATCCGCCGAGCCGAGGACCGCGACCTGTTCCGGGCGACGATGGAGCGCGCCGGCCTGCGGGTGCCGCGCTCGGCCGTGGTGAAGTCCATGCGCGAGGCCGAGCAGGCGCTGCCCGACCTCGGCCTGCCGGCGATCGTGCGCCCGGGCTTCACGATGGGCGGCGAGGGTGGCGGGATCGCGCGCACCGAGCCGGAGTTCCGGGAGCGGGTGGCGGAGGGGCTGGCCGCCAGCCCGATCGGCCAGGTGCTGATCGACGAGTCGGTGATCGGCTGGGGCGAATTCGAGCTCGAGCTCATGCGCGACCACAGCGACAACGTGGTGGTGATCTGCTCGATCGAGAACATCGATCCGATGGGCGTGCACACGGGCGACTCGGTCACCGTGGCCCCCCAGCAGACCCTTTCCGACCGCCAGTACCAGGCTCTGCGCGACCAGGCGATCAAGGTGATCCGCGCGGTGGGCGTGGAGACCGGCGGGTCGAACATCCAGTTCGCGGTCAACCCGAAGACCGACGAGATCGTGGTGATCGAGATGAACCCGCGCGTGTCGCGATCGAGCGCGCTGGCCTCGAAGGCCACGGGCTTCCCGATCGCGAAGATCGCCGCGCGCCTGGCGGTTGGCTACGCGCTGGAGGAAATCGATAACGACATCACGCGGGTCACGCCCGCGAGCTTCGAGCCGACGATCGACTACGTGGTTGTGAAGTGGCCGCGGTTCGCCTTCGAGAAGTTCCCCGGCGCCGACGGCTCGCTCTCCACCTACATGCAGTCGGTGGGGGAGGCGATGGCCATCGGCCGCACGTTCAAGCAGGCGTTCGTGAAGGCGATGCGCTCGCGCGAGCTGGACGTGCTGCCGCCGCTGCCGGAGGACACCGAGCAGCTGCTGCGCGAACTGGAGACCCCCTCGCACGAGCGCTACGAGCACCTCTTCGAGGCCGTCCGCCGCGGCGTCTCCGAGGAGGAGCTGTGCGCGCGCACCGAGATCGACCCGTGGTTCATGGCGGAGATCGCCGCGATCGCGGGCGGCGAGGACCCCGAGGCCGGGCTGCAGCGCTGCTACAAGGCGGTCGATACGTGCGCGGCCGAGTTCGAGGCCCGCACGCCGTACTTCTACTCGGGCTGGGAGCGCCAGGCGATCCACGAGGTGGAGCGCGGCGACAACGCCTCGGTCGTGATCCTCGGCTCGGGCCCCAACCGCATCGGGCAGGGGATCGAGTTCGACTACTGCTGCGTGCACGCGGCGATGACCGTGCGTGAGTCGGGCCGCGACGCGGTGATGGTCAACTGCAACCCCGAGACGGTCTCCACCGACTACGACACCTCCGACCGCCTCTACTTCGAGCCGCTCACGCTGAGGGACGTGCTCGGCGTGATCGAGATCGAGCAGCCGGAAGGGGTGATCGTGCAGTTCGGCGGCCAGACCCCGCTGAAGCTGGCTCAGGGGCTCGCCGACGCGGGCGTGCCGCTGCTGGGCACGCCGGTCGAGTCGATCCACCTCGCGGAGGACCGCCCGAGCTTCGGCGCGCTGCTGGACGACGTCGACTTGAAGGGGCCGTCGTATGCCACCGCCGCAACGCCGGCCGACGCGCTCGATGCCGCCGACGAGGTGGGCTATCCGCTGCTCGTCCGCCCCTCGTACGTGCTCGGCGGCCGCGCGATGGAGATCTGTTACTCACGCGACGCGCTGTCGAGCTACCTGGAGCGCCATGCGCCCACCAACGGCGACTCCACGATCTTCCTCGACCGGTTCCTGGAGAACGCGATCGAGATCGACGTCGACGCGCTCTGCGACGGGGAATCGGTGCGGATCGGCGCGATCATGCAGCACGTCGAGGAGGCCGGGGTTCACTCCGGTGACTCGGCCTGCGTGATCCCCGCGATGTCGATGGGCCCCGACATGCTGGCCCAGGTCGAGGAGGCCACCAAGCGGATCGCGCTCCGCCTGGGCGTCGTCGGGTTGCTGAACATCCAGTTCGCGATCGACGAGCAGGGCGAGCTGTACGTGATCGAGGCCAACCCGCGCGCGTCGCGCACCGTGCCGTTCGTGTCGAAGGCGATCGGGGTGCCGCTGGCCAAGATCGCCTGCCGGCTGATGCTGGGCGAGCGCCTCGCCGACATGGACGACCTGGGCCTGCCGGCGACGCCCGGGCACGTGTCGGTGAAGGAGGCGGTACTGCCTTTCGGGCGCTTCCCGCGCGCGGACTCGTTGCTGGGGCCCGAGATGAAGTCCACCGGCGAGGTGATGGGCGTCGCCCAGGACTACCCGGCGGCGTTCGGCAAGGCGCAGGAGGCCGCCGGGGCTCAGCTGCCCGTCTCGGGCACGGTGTTCATCTCGGTCACGGACAGCGACAAGCCCAGCGCCACACAGCTCGCCGCCGCGCTGCACGACGACGGGTTCAAGATCCTCGCGACGGGCGGCACCGCACAGGCGATCCGGCGCATGGGCGTGCCGGTGGAGCGCATCCTCAAGATCTTCGAGGGCTCGCCCAACGTGGCCGAGCGGATCGCCACCGGCGACGTCGACCTGGTGATCAACACCCCCACCGGATCCGGCGCCCGCGCCGACGGCTGGGAGATCCGCCGCGCCGCGGTGGCGCGCGGCATCCCCTGCATCACCACGATGAGCGGCGCCAGCGCGGCACAGCGCGCCATCCGGGCGCGACGGTCCGGCGAGCCCGAGGTTCTGCCCCTTCAGGAACTGCACGCGAACGGAGCGCGCCAAGCCCGCGTGAGCACGGAGTGAGCGACCGCACGCTCTGCCCGCCCGAGCGGCGCGTGGCCGAGGTGCGCGACGTGCGCCGGCTCGGCGCCTACGACCTGATCGCGGCCCGCGACCTCGCCGGCCCGGCGGATCCCCGGCCCGGCCAGTTCTACATGCTCGCCGCGGGCGACCGGTGGGGAGGGGGGAGCGGCGAGCGGCCCTACCTGCCGCGGGCCTTCTCCTTCGCCCGCGTGCGACCCGGCGCGGGCGGTGGCGCCGACCTGCAGTTCCTGCTGGAGGACGTGGGCCCGGGCACCCGCCGCCTGGGCGAGTTGAAGCCGGGCGAGGCGCTGATGCTGCTCGGCCCGCTGGGCGCGGGCTTCGCGGCACCCGCGGCCGGGTCGACCGCGGTGCTGGTCGGCGGAGGCATCGGGACGGCGCCGATTCTCGCTCTGCGCGACGAGCACCCGGAGGCGCCGGTGGTGCTGGGCTTCCGCTCGGCTGCCCACGCGGAAGCCGCGGACCTCTTCGGCGACGTGGCCGCCCTGATGACCGACGACGGCTCGGCCGGTCGCCAGGGCCTGGTCACCGAGCCCTTGCGCGAACAGCTGGACGCCGCCGCCGAGGCCACCGTCTACGCCTGTGGCCCACCGCCGATGCTGGAAGCGGTGAGAGCACTCTGCGAGGAGCGCGAGACGCCGGCGCAGCTCGCACTGGAAGCGGGAATGGCGTGCGGTTACGGAGCGTGCTTCGGCTGCGTCGTCGAAACAAAGACCGGCTACAAACGCGTATGCGTGGACGGCCCGATCTTCGAAGCGGACACGCTGGCGCCCGCGGCCCTGATGTCTGAGGTCTGAGGTCTGATGTCTGAGGTCTCCCTCTGCGGCGTAGCCCTAACGCGGCCCCGTCCTCAACGCAAGCGGCACCTTCGACACGATCGCGGCCCGGCGCGCCTTCGGCGACGCACTCCTCGAGCGCTTCCCGTTCGATGCCTACGTGTCCAAGACGATCACCCTCGAGCCGCGCCAGGGCAATCCGCCGCCACGCCTGTGGGAGACGCCCGCCGGAATGATCAACTCGATCGGACTGCCCAACAAGGGGCTCGAGGGCTTCCTCGCGGAGGATCTGCCCCGGATCGCCGAGGTGCCGGTCCCGGTGGTGGTCTCGGTGATGGGCTTCACCCGCGACGAGCTGGCCGCGCTTGTCGAGGCCGTCGGCGCGCGCGACGAGGTGGCGCTGATCGAGCTGAACGTGTCGTGCCCGAACGTGGAGACCGGGCTGATCATGGGCGCCGACCCCGATGAGACGGCTCGCGCGGTGGAGCGCCTGCGCCCCCTCACCGAGAAGCCCCTGATCGTGAAGCTCACGCCGAACGCCACCGATCCAAGCGCGGTGGCGCGCGCCGCGGAGGAGGCCGGCGCCGACGCGGTCTCGCTCGTGAACACACTGAAGGGCATGGCGCTGCATCCCCGGACGGCCCAGCCGTGGCTTGGGGGGCGCACCGGGGGTGTCTCCGGCCCCGCGATCCGGGCGATCGCGCTGGAGCAGGTGGCCTCGGTGTCGGGTGCGGTCGATGTGCCCGTGATCGGCATGGGGGGCATCGCCTCCGGGCGGGACGCGGCCGACTTCATCGCCGTCGGGGCCGCGGCGATCGCGGTCGGCACGGAGAACTTCCTCGACCCGGCCGCGGGCAGGCGGATTGGGGACGAGCTCGGCGCGATTGGGGCGGTTGAAGCGTCTAACAAGCCAAAATCTGTGCGCTGACCTCGGTCTGACCCCGCAAACTGCGGAAAAGCGCCTGCAAAGAGGCCCTAAACCGTCAGGCGGGGTCAACCAGGCTAAAGCTCAGGTCGAGGTCCAGCTGAATTCGGCAGAAAATCGTCGTTAACGGCTTGGACACGGGTGATCCGTGTGTATAGTCGCCGCCCATGCCGGTCGCGCCGCAATCGCCCGCCAAGCCGGGCCTGACCCCGGAGCGTTCGTTGACTCAGAGGATGGATGCATTGAAGCGAGCGAACGAGATCCGGACCCGCCGAGCCACCCTGAAAAGGGACCTCAAGGCCGGCCGGGTGAAGATCCATGGCCTGCTACTGGATCCGCCGGAATACCTGCAAACGGCCAAGGTTTTCGACCTTTTGCTCGCGGTTCCGAAGTACGGCCGCGTGAAGGTGAATCGCATCCTCACCCACTGCCGGATCTCGCCCTCGAAGACGATCGGCGGGCTCTCCGAGCGGCAGCGCAACGAGCTCGTTTCGTACCTGCGGCGGTGAAGTTTTCGGCAGGACGCCGAATACTTCGCGTGTGATTTCAGTCCTCGTCATAACCGGGCCCTCGGGGGTCGGGAAAGGGACCTTGATCAACGGCCTCCTAGAACGCTGCCCGGGCCTGCAGCTGTCCGTGTCGGCCACAACGCGAGAGCCGAGGCCGGGCGAGGTGAACGGCCGCGAGTACCACTTCCTCGGCGGACCGGAGTTCGACGAGCGTGTGCGCGCTGGGGAGTTCCTCGAGCACGCTGAGTACGCCGGCAACCGCTACGGCACGCTGCGATCCGAGCTGGAGCGTCCCGCGGACGGGATCGTTCTCGAGATCGACCTCCAGGGCGCGCGGCAGGTGAGGGAGACCTTGCCCGAGGCGACTCAGATCTTCATAGCGCCCCCTTCGCCCGAGGATCTGCGCGAGCGCCTGGAGGGGAGGGGGTCGGACAGCCCGGAGCAGATCGCGCGGCGTCTGGACGCCGCGGAGGTCGAAATGGCGTGCTCAGCAGGAGTTCGGGCATGTGGTCGTGAACGACCAGGTCGAGAGGGCCCTGGATGAGCTCGTTGAGCTCGCCGCTACGATGTGTGGCCCGCCTGCTCCGCAACCAAAGGACGATTGACTACGTGATAAAGCCTCGCCTGGACACGCTGCTGGAGCAGGTCGACTCGCACTACGCGTGCGTTTTGGTCGCCGCCAAGCGCGCCCGCCAGATCAACTCGTACTACCACAACCTCGGCGAGGGGACGTTCGACGAGTACCCGCCGCCGATGGTCGAAACCGGCTCCAAGAACTACCTCAAGATCGCCCTCGACGAAGTCGCAGAGGGCAAGATCAAGTACCAGTACCGCGACTAGCAGCACCGCGCCCTGCAAGGCGCGGTGCCCGGGCTGAGAACGCTGGACCGCGCACCTAGGATTTAGGTATGGCACGCATCCTCATCGGCGTCTCCGGTGGCATCGCGGCCTACAAGGCCGTCGAGTTGGTGCGCCTGGCCACCAAGGCGGGTCATGAGGTTCGCGTGATCCAGACGCCCGCGAGCCTCAACTTCGTCGGCCGGGCGACCTTCGAGGGCGTTACCGGCGCGCCGGTCCTCGTCGACGAGTTCGAGGCGGACCCGTCCGGAGGCATCGCCCACCTCGAGGTGGTCGACCGCTGTGACGCCTACGTGATCGCTCCCGCCACGGCGAACACGATCGCCAAGCTGGCAGGTGGGCATGCCGACAACATGCTCACGAGCGCTGCGCTGGCGTCCACCGTGCCGCTTGTCGTCGCGCCCGCGATGAACAACCACATGTGGGAGCACCCCGCGACCCGCGGCAACGTCGAGACGCTGCGGCTGCGCGGCGCGACGATCGTCCCGCCGGGCACCGGCCCGCTCGCCTCGAAGGGGGAGTGGGGCGAGGGGCGCCTTGCCGAGCCGGCCGAGATCCTGGCCGCAGTGGAGGGCACGCTCTCGCCACGGTCGCTCGAGGGTGTCCGCGTGCTGGTCACCGCCGGCGGGACAAGGGAGCCGATCGATTCGGTGCGCTACGTGGGCAACCGCTCGTCCGGGCGGATGGGCATCGCGCTGGCGGAGGAGGCTGAGCGGCGGGGGGCCGAGGTAACGCTGGTCGCCGCGAACGTGGCGCTCGATACACCTCCCGGCACGATCTCGGTGTCGACCGCCGCCGAGCTCGACGCCGCCGCCCGGAAGGCGTTTCCCGATTGCGATGTCCTGCTGATGGCGGCCGCGGTCGCGGACTTCCGTCCGGCGGCAGCGGCGGACGAGAAGATCAGCAAAGGAGGGCGGGAGGACCTGGTCGTCGAGATGGAGCCGACCGCCGACGTCCTCGCCGGCCTCTCCTCCGCCCGCCGGCCCGATCAGCTCCTCGTCGGCTTCGCAGCCGAGCACGGGGACGGCGGCCTCGAGCGCGCCCGGGGCAAGCTCGAGCGCAAGGGACTCGACGCCGTGGTGCTCAACGACATCTCCGATCCATCGATCGGATTCGACGCCCCTGACAACGAGGTGGTGATCATCACCGCGGCCGGGGAGCAGCCGGTGCCGCGCGGGTCCAAGCACTCCGTGGCGGCTGCCATCCTCGATCGGGTGACCGAGCTGAGAGGTGAGCGTGCCAACGCCTGAGGAGCACGGCGAGGTGGTCTACGACCTCTACAAGCGCGGCAGCGCCCTGCTCGACGCCGGCGACTTCGCCGCCGCCGCCGTGCCGCTCGAGAAGGCCCGCTCGCTGGAGCCCGAGAAGACCTCGATCCGCGAGGCGCTCGGCCGGGCGTACTTCCGCTCAGGCCGCTTCGAGGCCGCGGGCGAGGAGTTCGCCGCGGTGGTGGAGCGCTCGCCCGTGAACGACTACGCGCACTTCTGCCTCGGCCGCGCCCTGTGGAAGACCGGCCGCGCCGCCGAGGCGCGCCGCCACGCCACACTCGCGGCCTGCATGCGCCCCGATCGCCCGGACTACCGGGCCTTCAGGGACCGGCTGCGCGCCGCCTGATACTCCCGCACCGCAACCGCGCCCTCCACCACCAGGCCGAGCAGGCGGTCGAGCGTCGCGTCGTCCACCGCGGCGACCGGCAGGTCCGCATGCACCCACACCTCGCGCGACTCCGTTGAAGCGAAGCGCGCGAAGCGGGTCGAGCGGTTCCACCACAGCAGCATCCACGGGTCGATGCCGTCGGGGTCTGAGAGCGCGTGGGCCTTCGCGGTGAGCAGGCCCTCGGAGAGCCGCAGCCCCACCTCCAGCGGCCAGCCGCCCGCCTGCTCGCCGGCCACGGTCACGCCCCACTCGCCGTGGGCCACGCGGCGGCAGGCCCCGGGAAGGGCCTGCACGTAGGCGTCGATCGTGTCAACCGCGGCCATCGCCCCAGGGTACGGTCCGCGGCGTGCGGGCGATCGTCCAGCGGGTGAGTGAGGCCGCCGTGCGGGTGGACGGCGAGGAGATCGCCGCGATCGGCGCCGGGCATGCTGGTGCTGCTCGGCGTGAGGGCCGGCGATACCGCTGAGCAGGCCGAGCGGATGGCGGCGCAAGCTCGAGGCGCTGCGGATCTTCGAGGACGCCTACGGCAAGATGAACCTGGACGTCCGCCAGGCCGGCGGCGAGGTGCTAGTGGTTAGCCAGTTCACCCTCTACGGCGACACGAGCAGGGGCAACCGCCCGAGCTTCATCGAAGCCGCCCCACCCGAAGAGGCCGAACCCCTTTACCAGCTAATCCGCGAACGCCTGAACGCGCAGGCCGGCCGCTTCGGAGCGCACATGAAACTGAGCCTCGTAAACGACGGCCCTGTGACGGTTATACTCGATCACCGCTAGGACTTTCAGACGTTTCGCGGCCCTCGGGCCGTGCTGAAGGTGGGCTTCGCAGCCCACCTTTTTTTCGACCAAAATGAGCCTCCCAGACACCCTGCACACCGACATCGAGACCCGCCTCTCCGGCGCCGTGCCCGAGGTGGAGCTGCTCGCGTGTGAACGGGTCGCCGCGGAGCGCCTGAGGCTCTTCATCGATCACCCCGACGGGGTCACGCTTGAGCTCTGCGAGCGGGTCACGAAGGCGCTTACCGAGCTCCTCGCCGAGTACTCGATCGAGGTGTCGTCGCCGGGCCCCGAGCGCCCACTCACCAAGCCCGACCACTTCCGCCGCTTTCTGGGTCAGCGGGCCCGAGTGCGCACGCGCGAGCCGCGCGAGGGCCACAAGAGCTTCACCGGCGAGCTCGTCGGCGCGACCGAGGACGAGGTGACCGTGGCGGCCGACGGCGCCCTCGTCTCGATTCCGTACACGGAGATCAGCCGGAGCAATTTGCTGCAGCTAGGAGGAGGGAAGGAATGAGCAAGGAGATCGTTGACGCAATTCACGTGCTCGAGCAGGAGAAGGGAATCGCTGCCGACACGCTCATGGACGCCCTCGAGGACGCGCTCCTCTCGGCATACAAGAAGAGCCCCGGCTCGGCCAAGTACGCGCGCGTCGACGTGGACCACGAGACGGGCGACTTCAAGGTCTTCGAGCTGCTGCTGCCGCCCGACCTCGAGGAGAAGCTGCTCGCCGAGGCCGAGGCAGAGCGCGAGGAGGAGGGCGAGGAGGTCGAGCGCCAGGTCGATCCCGACACCGGCGAGCTGCGCGAGCCCGAGGAGCCCGAGCTGCCGCAGGAGAAGCTGGCCGAGCACCGCGACGAGATCGACGAGCGTGACGTGACCCCCGAGGACTTCGGCCGGATCGCCGCGCAGACCGCCAAGCAGGTGATCCTCCAGCGCATCCGCGAGGCGGAGCGCCACATGATGTACGACGAGTACCAGGACCGGGTGGGCGAGCTGATCACCGGCATCGTCCAGCAGTCCGACTCCCGCTACACGCTGGTGCAGCTGCGCGAGCGCGTCGAGGCGCTGCTCCCGCGGTCCGAGCAGGTCGGCGGCGAGCGCTACGACCACGGCGCCCGCGTGAAGGCCATCATCACCGACGTCTCCGAGCAGGTGAAGGGCCCGAGCATCATCGTCTCGCGCCGCTCGCCCGAGCTGATCCGCAAGCTGTTCGAACTCGAGGTGCCCGAGATCGCCGACGGCCTGGTCGAGATCCAGAACGTCGCCCGCGAGCCCGGCTATCGCTCCAAGATCGCGGTGGTGTCGCACACCTCCGGCGTCGACCCGGTCGGCGCCTGCGTCGGCCCGCGCGGGTCGCGCGTGCGCATGGTCGTGTCCGAGCTGCGCGGCGAGAAGATCGACATCATCCCGTTCAACGAGGAGCCGGCCCGGTTCGTCGCCAAGGCGCTCTCACCCGCCCGGGTGCGCGAGGTGCTGGTGGACGACGAAGCGATGCAGGCCACCGTGATCGTGCCCGACGACCAGCTCTCGCTGGCGATCGGCAAGGACGGCCTCAACGCCCGTCTCGCCGCCCGCCTCACCGGGTGGCGCGTGGACATCCGCTCGGAGACCGAGTTCGCCGAGGAGGAGGCGACCATGGGCTACGAGGAGGAAGAGGTCGCAGGCCGCTGTGCCGCGATCCTCGCCAACGGCAAGCGCTGCCCCAACGCGTCGCTGACCGGCTCGCGCTACTGCGGGCTGCCTGCTCATCAGGCGCTCGTGGATCAGGAGGGCGATCAGATTGGCGCTGATGCTGAGGACGAAGAGGAGTCAGGCGTCAGGCCTCAGGCCTCAGGGGATGAGGGTCCCGCCGCTGACGAGGCCCCGGTCGAGGCGGAAGCCCCTGTCGAGGAGCCCGTATCGGAGGAGGCGCCCGCTGAGCCCGAGGCCGAGCCCGAGCCTGAGGTCGAGGAGGCCCCTGCTGAGCCCGCGCCGGAAGCGGTCCCGGTAGACGCCGAGCCGGAGGAGGCGCCCGTCGCGGCGGAGGAGGAGGCCTAGCCCCGCATGGCCAAGAAACGCGTCCACGAGATAGCCAAGGAGAAGGGAATCCCCAGCAAGGAGGTTCTGGCGATCCTCCAGAAGGCCGGCTTCGACGTGAAGGCCGCCGCCTCGAGCGTGGACGAGGACGACATCGTCACGGCCTTTGATCCCAAGCCCGCCGCCAAGGAGCCCGAGGCGACGGAGACGCCCGCGGAGGCCACGACGGAGTCCGCCGAGCCCAAGGAAGAGGCCGCGGCCAAGCCCCGGCCCGCACGCAGCGGCCGTGGCGGCGAGAGCGCGCCGTCGTCCGGCGGGGGCCAGGGGGGCCGCCGTCGCCGCGTGGTGATCGACTCCCAGGCATCCCGCCGCACCCCCGGGATGCCGCCCCAGCAGCAGGCGCCGCCGCGTCGCCGTGGCCGCCGCCGCCGCACCCCGTGGGTCGAGCCCGATCTCACCGCCAAGCCGGAGCCCGCCGAGCCGGAGGTCGTGATCACCCCGATCCCGTCGGGCGCGACCGTCAAGGAGGTCGCGGAGTCGCTGGGCCTCTCGGCCCCCGACGTGATCAAGAAGCTGATGGAGCTCGGCGAGATGGCCACGCTCACCCAGACGCTCTCCGACGAGGCGATCGAGGTGCTGGCTGACGGCTTCGACAAGAAGGTCGACATCCAGCACGCCGCCGACGAGGTGATCGCCGAGCCCGAGTACGACGATGCTGAGAGCGATCTCGTGACGCGGCCCCCGGTCGTGACGATCATGGGCCACGTCGACCACGGCAAGACCTCGCTGCTCGACGCCATTCGCGAGACCGAGGTCGCCGCCGGCGAGGCCGGTGGCATCACCCAGCACATCGGCGCCTACCAGGTGCATCACGGCGACCACACGGTCACGTTCCTCGACACCCCTGGCCACGAGGCGTTCACCGCCATGCGCGCCCGCGGCGGCCAGGTCGCCGACATCGCGGTCGTGGTGGTGGCCGCCGACGACGGCGTGATGCCCCAGACCGTCGAGGCCGTGGACCACGCGAAGGCCGCCGACGTGCCGATCATGGTGGCCGTCAACAAGATCGACAAGGAGGGCGCCGACCCCAACCGCGTCCGCGGCGAGCTGGCTCAGCAGGACCTCACCCCGGCCGACTGGGGCGGCGACACCGAGTTCGTGGACGTGTCCGCGAAGACCCGTCAGAACCTCGACGAGCTGGTCGAGACGCTGATCACGCTCTCCGACATCCAGGAGCTGAAGGCCAACCCCGACGCCGAGGCGTCGGGCACGGTGATCGAGTCGCGCCTTGATCCCGGCCGCGGGCCCGTGGTGAGCCTGCTCGTGCAGCGCGGAACGCTGAAGGTGGGCGACGCGCTCGTGGCGGGTGAGCACCCCGGCCGCGCGCGAGCGCTGCACGACTACCGCGGCGACAAGCTCAAGCGCGCCACCCCCGGGATGCCGGTCGAGGTGCTCGGCTTCGACGGGGTCCCGGAGGCCGGCGAGCACGTTCGCGTGGTGGGCAACGAGCGCGAGGCGCGCCGGGTGGCCGGCGAGCGAGCGAACCGCCTGAAGACCGAGGCGCTCGCGCGCCGCGCCGGCGTCCGCGTCTCGCTCGAGGACGTGATGGCCCGCGCCAAGGAGGGCGAGCGCGCGGAGCTCGGCCTGGTCGTGAAGGCCGACGTCGCCGGCTCGCTGGAGGCGCTCGCGGACGAGATCGCAAAGCTCCCCCAGGACCAGATCATCGTGAACGTGATCCACGACCAGGTCGGCGGCATCAACGAGTCCGACGTGATGCTGGCCGCCGCCTCCGACGCGATCATCATCGGCTTCAACGTGCGCCCGGTGGGCGACGCGAAGGCGGTGGCCACCCACGAGGGCGTCGAGATCCGCACCTACTCGGTCATCTACAAGGTGATCGAGGACCTGCGCCAGGCGATGGAGGGCCTGCTCCAGCCCGAGGACGTCGAGGACACCGTCGCCACCGTCGAGGTGCGCGAGACCTTCAAGGCGTCGCGGATCGGCACGATCGCCGGCTGCATGGTCACCGACGGCACCGTCACGCGTGGCGCCAAGACCCGTCTGGTGCGCGACGGCACCATCATCTACGACGGCAAGATCGGCTCCCTGCGCCGCTTCAAGGACGACGTGCGCGAGGTCACCTCCGGGATGGAGTGCGGAATCGTTCTGGAGAACTTCCCCGATGTGAAGGTCGAGGACGTGCTCGAGGTCTACGAGGTGAGGCAGGTCGAGCGGGAGCTTTGAGGCCGTGGCCTTCCTCTGCCTCATCGAGCTGAACGCTCACCTTCCTGACGGCGCGGATCTCAAGGGCAAGCGCAAGCAGCTGCAGTCGCTGAGGACGAATCTCCAGCGGCGCTTCGGCGCCGCGGTGGCCGAGACAGCCCATCAGGACCTGTGGCAGCGAACGACGCTCACCCTCGCGCTGGTGGGCGGCGACCAGTCCGCGCTGCGGGAGCGCGCCGACGCGCTGCAACGCTACGCGGACGCCCGGCTGGGAGACCTGACGAGATGGGACCGACGCATGCTCACGACCGCCGAACTTTGGGACGAATAGGATGAGCCCCGACCGCATGCGGCGCGTGAACGAGGCCCTGAGGGAGGTCCTCTCCGCCCGCATCGCACAAGGACTGAAGGACCCTCGAGTCGGATTCGTGACTGTGACCGCCGTTGAAACCAGCCCTGATCTAAGCCACGCGAAGGTGTACGTGAGCGTGCTCGGAGACGAGGACGAGCGCGCCGAGACCCTGGAGGGCCTCGCCTCCTCGCACGGCTACCTCCAGAGGGGCATCGCGGCCGAGGTGCGGATGAAGCGCACGCCAACGCTGGAGTTCTTTCACGACCCGTCGATCGACCACGGTTTCCGCATCTCCGAGCTGCTCGAGGAGGATGAGGCGGAGTGAGCGTGTCCACGGAGGTCGACGCGGTGGTGGAGGAGATACGCCAGGCGCAGAAGCTGCTGCTCACCACCCATGAGAACCCGGACGGCGATGCGCTCGGGTCACTGCTGGGGATGCACTGGATCCTCCAGCAGCTCGGCAAGGACTCGCTGATGTACCTCTCGCCGGACGAGTTCCCGCTGCCCTACGAGTACCGCGACTTCACCTTCGACGACCTCGTGGGCGCCCCGCCGGAGGACATGAGCGAGCGCGTGGTGATGTTCCTCGACTGCGGAAACATCGACCGCATGCCCGTCGACTTCCTCCAGCGCGACGGCATCCACATCCTCAACGTCGACCACCACCACGACAACACCCGCTTCGGCACGGTGAACCTCGTCTCGGCCGAGGCGTCGTGCACCGCCGAGATCGTGTTCGGCCTCGCGGCGGAGCTGGGTGCCGAGATCACTCCGAAGATCGCCGACGCCCTCTACGTCGGCTTGGTCACCGACACCGGCAAGTTCATGTACGAGAACACCACGCCGGCGGCCCACCGGATGGCCGCGGACCTGATCGACGCGGGGGTTGATGCCCACGGTGTCTACCGGCGGCTGTTCGAGGACCTGCCCTTCCGGCGCCTGCAGCTGCTGGCGCGAGCGCTGGAGAAGCTCGCCCGCTACGACGACGGCGCGGTGACCCTGGCCGCGCTCACGCGCGCCGACTTCGAGGAGACCGGCGCGCTGGAGACCGACTCGGAGGGGATCATCGACCACCTGCGGTCGGTCGAGCACACCAAGGTGGCCGTGCTCGTCCGGGAGCTGCTGGCCGACGACAGGCGTGACCAGAGCAAGGTGAGCCTGCGAGCCACCGATGGCTCCGTCGACGTCTCGGCGATCGCACGGGAGCTGGGAGGCGGCGGGCACCGCCAGGCGGCGGGCGCCTCCACGGAGCTGTCGGTCGATCAGCTGGTAGAGCTGATCAGGGCCCAGGTCGCGGCGCAGTTGGCCTGACCTTGAGCAAACCCGGAACCGTGCGCGGGGGTCTGGGGGGCGTGAGCCCCCCAGGGGTAATCCTTCTTGACAAGCCTGAGGGGGTCACATCGCATGACGTTGTGGCCCGCGTCCGCGGGGGGCTGCCGAAAC
Organism: uncultured Thermoleophilaceae bacterium; assembly: GCA_963808105.1. GTDB lineage: Bacteria > Actinomycetota > Thermoleophilia > Solirubrobacterales > Thermoleophilaceae > JAAYBF01. Next base: position 330,000 of record CAWEEH010000003.1, read on the forward strand.
GGATGAAGGTCGGTCACGCCGGCACCCTGGATCCGTTCGCCACCGGCCTGCTGCTGGTGCTCACGGGGCGCACGACCCGCGTGCAGCGATATCTGCTCGGGCTGCCGAAGACCTACCGGGTGGTGGCGCGGCTGGGGTGGACGTCCGACACCGGCGACCGGGACGGCCGGCTGGAGCAGACGGGCCGGGTGCCCGAGCGGCTCGAGATCCCCGTCGGCACGTTCGGCCAGCGCCCGCCTGCCTACTCGGCCGTGAAGGTCGGCGGCGAGGCGCTCTACAAGAAGGCGCGCAGGGGAGAGCCGGAGGAGGGGGAGGAGCGGCCGGTCACCGTCCACCGCGCGGACCTGCTCGAGCACGACGCGGAGACCGCCACCTTCGAGATCGAGTGTTCGGCCGGCACCTACGTGCGCCAGCTCGTGACGGCGCTCGGCGACGCCTACTGCCAGGAACTGCGGCGCACCGCGATCGGCCCGTTCGCGATCGAGGACGCCGACCCCGAGACGGTGATCCCCGTCGCCCAGGCCCTCTCGTTCCTCCCAGAGCACGCCCTTGACGGGGAGGAGGCGGCGAAGGTGGCGCATGGCGTGAGGGTCGCCGGCGACGCCGATGGCCCGACGCGGCTCACGCATGGCGGCGAGCTGATCGCCATCGCCGAGCCAACGGACGGCGAGCTTCAGCCCGTCGTAGTGTTCGCCGGGTGAAGGTCACGAGCCTCCCCGACGCCGGCCGGGCGGACGCTCCGCGGCGGGTGGCGATCGGCACGTTCGACGGTGTTCATCTCGGGCACCGCGAGGTGATTCGCGGCAACGACACCGTGCTCACCTTCGATCCGCACCCGATGTCGGTGATCCGCCCGGAGGCCATGCCGAAGCTCGTGATGCCGTTCTCGATCAAGAAGGACCTGATCGCCGGGCTGGGTGTGGAGGAGCTGGTGGTGATCCCGTTCGATCGCGAGTTCTCCTCGCGCAGCGCGGAGGCGTTCGTGGAGGAGGAGCTGATCGGGAGGCTCGGCGCGGGCAGCGTCTCGGTGGGGGAGAACTTCCGCTTCGGCAAGGGCGCCAAGGGAACGCCGGAGTTCCTATCGGAGCGCCTGGAGACACGCGTGGTCCCGCTGGTCGAGGCCGAGGGCGAGACGATCTCGTCGAGCCACATCCGCGGCCTCGTGGCGGCGGGTGATGTGGCAGGCGCCGCGCGCTTCCTGGGCGGCCCGTACCTGCTGGAGGGCGAGGTGGTGCCGGGGGACAAGCGCGGCCGCGAGCTCGGCATGCCGACCGCCAACATCGTGCCGGACGACACCCTGGTGAGCCCCGGCCACGGCGTCTACGCCGCGTGGGCCCACGGCCACCCGGCCGCGGTGAACGTGGGCGTGCGCCCGACCTTCGACACCGGTCGCGGCCTGCTGGTGGAGGCCTTCCTGCTCGACTTCGACGGCGACCTCTACGGGGAGACCCTGCGGATCGCATTCGTGGAGCGCATGCGCGGCGAGAAGCGCTTCGAGTCGGTCGACGCCCTCGTCGAGCAGATGAAGCGAGACGTGGAGCAGGCACGCTCACTGCTACCTTTTCCCGCCGCATGACTCTCACCGTCGAGCAGAAGCAGGAGATCGTCCAGAAGCATGGCCGAGGCGAGAACGACACCGGCTCCGCCGAGGTCCAGGTTGCCCTGCTCACGGCGCGCATCAACGAGCTCACCGAGCATCTGCGGGAGCACGTCAAGGACCACCATTCCCGCCGCGGGCTGCTCATGCTCGTCGGCAAGCGCCGTCGCCTGCTCGGCTACCTGCAGAGCAGCGATCTCGACCGGTATCGGGCGCTCATCGCCGAGCTCGGCCTGCGCCGTTGATCGAGTCGGGCTCCAAAGCGCCCGACTTCACGCTGCCCGACCAGGACGGCAACAAGGTCTCGCTCGAGGATCTCGCGGGGCAGACCACCGTGCTGGTCTTCTTCCCGATGGCGTTCAGCCCCGTCTGCACCGATCAGCTGAACGTCTACGAGGAGGTGCTCCCCGAGCTGGAGGAGCAGGGCGTGAAGCTGCTGGGCATCTCGGTGGACAACGCGTTCGTCCTGAAGGCGTTCCAGAAGCACCTCGGCGTGACCATTCCGCTGCTCTCGGACTTCCACCCGAAGGGCGAGGTCGCAAAGGCCTACGACGCGTTCCTCGAAGAGCGCGGGCAGAACCACCGTGGGCTGGTGATGATTGGGCCCGATCTAATCGTGAAGTGGGCTTACCAGGCACCCACCCCTCTCGAGATTCCCGGCGCCAATCTGATCTTTGACGCCGTCGACGCCGCTTAGCTCGAACCCTCCTCCGCCGCCGGGCAAGGACGACCACGTGCGCGGCGAGGGCCCGGTCGTGATCGAGTACGCCGATCTCGCCTGCCCGGCCTGCGCGGCCGCGCACGCGCGGACCGGGCTCGACGTCACCCGCGTGTTCCGTCACTTCCCGGTGGCCTCGCGCCGGCCGCGATCGCGGCCGTTGGCCCATGCGGCCGAGGCCGCCGCGCTGCAGGACCGGTTCTGGGAGTTCGTGGACTCGGTGTTCGCCGATCCGGGCCGGGTGGACGATCCACACCTCTGGCAACGCTGCGCCGAGCTGGGAATCGACGTCGACCGGTTCGAGTCCGATCGCCGCTCGGAGCCAGTCGCGGAGCGGGTCGAGCGCGATTTCCGCAGCGGCATCCGGGCGGGGGTCACGAGCACCCCCGCCCTGTTTCGAATCTAGGCGCAAGTTTTTCCGCCCGCGTGCGTTGCAGTGAGCAAGGCGCCGCGACGGGGGGACGGCGCCTAACTCTTAACGAACCAAGGAGCCGTAACGCGTTGACGGATCGAGTAGAACTCCCCGCCATGGGCAGGGTGCGCACCCGAAGGGGAGCGGTCGCCACGGCGGCCGTGTTCGCCGTGCTCGCGCTCGGCGCCGCACCGGCCTCGGCGGAGTCGCTGCTCTCGACCACCCTGGAGGCCCAGGACGCGTCCGCGCGCAACTGCATCGCTGGGGTGCTGAGTGGATCGAGCGTCGCCAAGCGCACGGTCACGGTGCCGTCCGCCGGCTGGGTCACCGCTCGCCTCCGGGCGGGGTCGGGTGACTGGGACGTTGCGCTGTTCGACGCGAGCGCGAACCGGATGGTCGCCGGCTCGGCGCAGTTCGGCGCCACCGAGCTCGCGCAGGGCGCCGTGCTCAGCGGCCAGCGGCTCGTGCTCCAGGCCTGCAGGCGCTCGGGCTTCGCCCGCACCGCCTCGGTGGACGTCGAGTTCAAGGCTCTCGACGCGAGCGTCAAGCCCGAGAAGGTCTCACTCGTGAAGGTCTCCACGCCCACCGCGGCGCGCAAGGCCGAGTTGAACAAGGCGGGCCTCGACCTCACCGAGCACGGCGGCCGGGGCTTCGTGGAGGTCCTGCTCCACGGCGCCGACGATGCCGCGCTGCTGCGCAGGCACAACTTCACCTACGTCACCCGGATCGCCGATCTGGCCGCCAACGACCGGCGCGACCGTCGCGCCGAGCTCACCGGGTCCCGCAACGTGGCCCGCGCGGCCGCGCTGCCCAGCGGGCGCACCGGTCGATACCGCCGGCTCCCCGACTACCAGAACGAGATGAAGGCGCTCGTGGCGAAGAATCCGAAGCTGGTGAAGCCGATCACGCTGCCGTTCAAGACCTGGACCGGCATGTCGGTGCAGGGCATCGAGATCACCGAGAACGTGGGCGCCCGCGACGGAAAGCCAGTGTTCCTGAACATGGGCGTGCACCACGCGCGCGAGTGGCCCTCCGGCGAGATGGCGATGGAGTGGGCCCACGAGCTGGTGAACGGCTACCGGCGCAACGACGCCCGGACGAAGCGCCTGCTGGGCTCCACCCGCACGATCGTGATCCCGATCGTGAACCCCGAGGGCTTCAACACGTCCCGGGAGGCCGGCGAGACCGGCGGTGTGGGTGGCGGGCGCCCGGGCAACGACACCATCGAGACGGCCAACCTGCTGGTCCCCTACGAGTACCAGCGCAAGAACTGCCGCGTGAACAACACGAGCGGCACCGATCCCAACGAGGGCGACTGCACCCAGCAGCCCGCAACCGGCCTGGCGCAGTTCGGCGTCGACCCCAACCGCAACTACGGCGGCTTCTGGGGCGGCCCCGGAGCGGCGGCCGACGGCGAGGCTCCTCCCGGCGGCGACTACGCCCAGGACTACCGCGGCAACGGCCCGTTCTCCGAGCCCGAGACGCGCAACATCCGCGACCTCGTCTCCAAGCGCCACGTGGTCACGCTGATCACGAACCACACGTTCTCCAACCTGCTGCTGCGCCCGCCCGGCATCCAGGTGCAGGGCCCGCCCCCCGACGAGCCGGTCTACAAGACGCTGGGCGACTCGATGGCGTTCGAGAACGGCTACACGAGCCAGAAGAGCTACGAGCTCTACGACACCACCGGCGGCACCGAGGACTGGACCTACTACTCGACCGGCGGCCTCGGCTTCACGTTCGAGATCGGCCTGCTCGGCTTCCACCCGCCGTTCGCCGAGACGGCGCAGGAGTACGACGGCACGTCGGAGGAGTCTGGCGCCGGCCGCGGCAACCGCGAGGCCTACTACAAGGCGCTCGAGAGCACCGCGACGCATGCGCGCCACTCGCGCATCACCGGCAAGGCGCCCCCCGGGGCCGTCCTGCGGCTGAAGAAGAGCTTCAAGACCAGCACGTCCCCGGTCATCGACGCCGCCGGCGTCGAGGGCAAGCCGATCCTCTTCGACGACACGCTGAACACGCTCATGGACGTGCCGTCCTCGGGGCAGTACTCGTGGCACATCAACCCCTCGACGCGGCCGGTCGTGGCGAAGGCCACCGGGCGCGCTGCGCGCGGCAGGCCCAGTGGCCCCACCACGGTGAGCGAGCCGACGCCCGCGGCCCCCTGCGGAGCAGCGGACGCCACCAATCCGGCGTGTTACAAGGACTACGGCTTCACCGTGCCGGCGGGGGCAGGGATCGACAACGCCACCGCCACCGTCGACCTGCAGTGGGGGACCGCGGCCAGCGACTACGACATGACCGTGTTCCGCGACTCCAACGGCGACGGCAGCTCGCTGAACGAGACCCAGTCCGTGGGCACCTCGGCCGCCGGTACCACCAACAACGAATCGGCCACCTTCGGCGAGCCGGCCGAGGTGATCGCCGGTAAGAAGTACGTCGTCCGCGTCGTCAATTACCTCGGCGTGGAGCCCTACACCCTGCGCTTCTCATATGGCGGGCCCGCTCCGTTCGTGCCGGCCCGGACCGAGGCGTGGAACCTCACCTGCGAGTCCAAGACCGGCAAGGTAGGCCAGCGGAAGTCGGTCACGATCGCCCGCGGCGCCCGGCAGGCCATCGACCTCGCGGCCTGCCTCCAGGTGGTGCGCACCTGCGTGTCCACCAAGGGCGGGGTGCGCGGCACCCGCGTCGGCGCGGCCCGGCTCGCCCGCACCCGGACCCGGCAGCGCGCCACGCTGTTCGGAACCCGCTTCTCCGATCGCAAGGGCATCGACCGCTACTGCGTCGCGGGCGGCGGCACGATGCGCGCCGGCTACCCGACGGCCCGCCTGGCCTCGAAGCTGAAGCGCAAGACGCGCCGGCGCATCAAGAGCAAGGCGGTGCTGCTGCTCAGCACGAGCAAGAAGTTCAAGATCCGCAAGATCCGGCGCGGCTCAAAGGTGAGCACCCTTCGCAAGCGCCTCCGCGGCGAGCGCAGCGTGAGGATCGGGCGCAACCGCTGGTACTACGCCAAGGGCAAGAGCTCCAAGCTGGTCTTCCGCACCCGCAAGGGCAAGGTGTACGAGGTCGGCCTCGCGAGCAAGTCGCTCACGAAGACCCGCCGCGGCACCGTCAGGCTCCTGCGCGCGTGGGATAAGCGCGGCAAGCGCCTCTAGCGCAGGGTTGCCCGTCGCCACACGCGTGATCGTGAGCGCGGTGGGCTCAGCTCGGCGGTCCGGTGCTAGCCTCACCGGCTGACCTCTATCGAGAAGTCATGAAACAAGCCGCCAACCGGAGGCGGCACCGAAAGGAACACATGAAGCCAGATGTAACCCGTGTCTCAGTTGAGATCGGCGATTCCGAGATCAGCTTTGAGACCGGAAAGCTCGCCAAGCAGGCGAGCGGATCCGTGGTCGTGCAGTCAGGCGAGACCATGGTCCTCGGAACGGCGACCGCAGGCAACCTGCGCGACGTCGACTTCCTTCCCCTGACCGTCGACGTCGAGGAGCGCATGTACGCCGCGGGCAAGATCCCCGGCAGCTTCTTCCGCCGTGAGGGCCGCTCCGGCGAGAAGGGCACGCTCACCGCACGCATGATCGACCGCCCGCTTCGCCCGCTCTTCCCCAAGGGCTGGAGGCGCGAGACCCAGCTGGTCTCGATCCCCATGTCGGTCGACCACGTCAACCCCTACGACATCCTCGCGATGAACGGCGCCAGCGCCGCGCTGATGGTGTCAGACATCCCGTTCCCCTTCCCGGTCGGCGCAGTGCGCATCGGCCAGGACGAGGAGGGCAACTTCGTCGTGAACCCCGACGAGGAGTGGATGCTCGAGAGCCCGCTGGACCTTGTGGTCTCAGGCTCCGAGGAGGCCATCCTCATGGTCGAGGCCGGCGCCAACGAGATCTCCGAGGCCGCGATCCTCGACGCGCTCGACATCGCGCACTGCAGAGATCAAGAAGCTGTGTGCCGCCCAGCGCGAGCTGGCCGAGAAGGCCGGCAAGCCCAAGACCGAGGTCGAGGTCCCGCAGGTCGACGAGTCGATCCTGTCCGAGATGACGTCCGAGTTCGGCAAGGCACTGAGCGAGGCCACCTCGGTGGAGGACAAGCTCGAGCGTCAGGACGCCACGAAGATGGTCGAGGAGAACGCGCTGAACACGCTCTCCGGCGACGAGGACGCCGAGGACTACAAGGAGAAGCGCGCCGCGGTCCAGATGGCGTTCGACAAGCTCGAGAAGGACACCATCCGCAAGCGCATCGCCGTCGAGAAGAAGCGCCCCGACGGCCGCGCCGCCGACGAGATCCGCGAGATCTGGATCGAGGTCGGCGTGGGTCCCCGGACGCACGGCTCCGCGATCTTCACGCGCGGGCAGACGCAGGCGTTCTCAGTGGCCGCTCTCGGCACCACGCGTGACGAGATGCGTCTCGACACGCTCGGCCTGGAGACCACCAAGCGCTACTGGCACCACTACAACTTCCCGCCCTTCTCGGTCGGGGAGGCGGGCTTCATGCGCGGGCCCAAGCGCCGCGACATCGGTCACGGCGCGCTCGCCGAGCGGGCGCTCGTGCCGGTCGTGCCGGACCCCGAGGAGTTCCCGTACTCGATTCGCGTCGTGTCGGACATCTTCGAGTCCAACGGCTCGTCCTCGATGGCGTCGGTGTGCGGAAGCTCGCTGGCCCTCATGGACGCGGGCGTGCAGATCAAGCGCCCGGTGGCCGGAATCGCGATGGGCCTGATCAAGGAGGGCGACGACTACATCGTGCTCTCCGACATCGCGGGCGTTGAGGACCACCTCGGTGACATGGACTTCAAGGTCGCCGGCACCGAGCAGGGCATCACCGCTCTCCAGATGGACATCAAGATCACGGGCGTGACGTTCGACATCCTGCGCGACGCGCTCACGCAGGCCAAGGACGGTCGCGACCACATCCTCGGCAAGATGGCCGAGGCGATCGACGGACCGCGCCCCGAGCTCTCGCGCCACGCGCCGAGCATCGGCCAGATCGAGATCGACACCGAGAAGATCGGCATGATCATCGGCAAGGGCGGCGAGACGATCCGTGCGCTGTCCGAGGAGTTCGAGGCCCAGATCGACATCGACGACGACGGCATCGTCCGCGTCTTCGCGGTCGACGGCAACCAGGGCGACGCCCTGATCGACCGGATCCGCTCGATGACCAAGGACGTCGAGGTCGGCGACGAGTTCAAGGGCAAGGTCGTGAAGACGACCACGTTCGGCGCCTTCGTCGAGCTGTCCAAGGGCAACGACGGCCTGCTGCACATCTCCAACGTGAAGCCCGGCGAACGGGTCGACACGGTGGAGGACGTGCTCAACCGCGGCGACGAGATCGACGTCCGCGTGGTCGAGGTCGACAAGGAGCGCGGCCGCGTCGGCCTGCGCCTCGCGGACGATCCCGACATCGCCGGCAAGACCTCGGAGGAGCTGGCCTCGGTCGGCACCGGGGACAAGGGCGGCGGCGGCGGAGACCGCGGCGGACGCGGAGGCCGCGACCGCGGTGGACGTGGGCGTGACGGCGGAGCACGTCGCGAGCGCCGCTAAGGAGACCTCAGGCATCAGGCCTCAGGCATCAGGTTTCGGGCAAAACCCTGAGGCCTGACTTCTCTCGATGAACGACGCCCACCAGATAACAGAGCTCGATTCAGGTCTCCGCGTCGTAACGGAGCACGTCCCCGCCGTGCGCTCCGTCGCACTCGGGTTCTGGATCAAGACAGGCAGCCGTAACGAGAGCCCCGCTCAGGCGGGGCTCTCGCATTTCCTCGAGCACCTGCTGTTCAAGGGCACCGACCGGTTCAGCTCGCTGGAGATCGACGAGACCTTCGACGCCATGGGCGCGGAGGTGAACGCGGGCACTGGCAAGGAGACCACGTCGGTGTACTCGCGGTTCCTCGACCGCCACCTCGACCGCGCCTTCGATGTGCTTCAGGACATGGTGTTCCGCCCGAGCTACCCGGACATCGACTCCGAGCGCCAGGTGGTGATCGAGGAGATCGCCATGTACGAGGACGAGCCGCAGGACAAGGTCCACGACGTGCTGGCCACCGCGATCTTCGGCGACCACCCGCTCGGGCGGCCCGTGATCGGGCGCGCCGAGGTGGTCGACTCGGTGCCGGTGCCGGACATCGCCGCCTACCACGACTCGCGGTATCCGCCGTCGAACATCGTCGTGGCCGCCGCGGGCAGCGTGGAGCACGACCGCATCGTGGCTCTGGTGGAGGGCGCCCAGCAGGGCGCCAAGACCGCCGCCGCGTCCGAACCCGAGCCGGCGCCCGCCGGCGTGGTGCCGAGCGTGCGGTTCCACGAGAAGGACACCGAGCAGTACCACCTCTGCCTCGGCGGGCCGGGCCTCTCGCGCGGCGACGACCGCCGCTTCGTGCTGCGCGTGCTCGACACGATCCTGGGCGGCTCGACCTCCTCGCGCCTGTTCCAGGAGGTGCGCGAGAAGCGCGGGCTGGCCTACGCCGTCTACTCCTACTCGAGCCAGTACGCGGACTCCGGCCACGTGGGGCTGTACGTCGGCACACGCCCCGACAACGTCGCCGAGGCGATGGACGTGATCGGCACCGAGCTGCGCCGGATCGCCCAGGAGGGCGTGGGCGAGGAGGAGCTCGATCGCGCCCGTGAGAACGTGAAGGGCCGCACCACGCTGGCGATGGAGTCCACGCTTGCGCGGATGAACCGCCTCGGCAGCTCGCTGCTCATGGGGGTGCCGCTGCTCACCCTGGACGAGGTGCTGGCCGCCACCGACGCGGTCACCATCGAGGACGTGAAGACGCTTGCGGCCGAGCTGTTCGACCCGGGCCAGATGTCGGCCGCGGGCGTGGGCACGAGCGAGGACGTCTTCCGTGCGGCGCTCGAGCCGGTGAACCCGGCGCTGCTCGCGGCGTGATCCGCGTAGGCGTCTCCGGCGCCGCCGGGCGCATGGGGGAGACCGTGTGCCGCGCCGTGGAGGGCGCCGACGACATGGAGCTCTCGGGCCGGGCCGACCCGGCTCTCGGCACCGAGCTGTCCGAGATCCTGGGCGACAGCGAGGTGGTGGTCGACTTCTCGCAGCCCGACACCGCGCTCGAGAACGCGCGCGCTGTGCCTGGAGGCCGGCGTGCACTGCGTGATGGGCACGACCGGAGCGGACTTCTCCGAGCTGGAGGGTGTGGGCAGCGCCAACCTGTTCGTCGCGCCCAACTTCGCCATCGGCGCGGTGCTGATGATGGAGGCGGCGAAGCTGATCGCGCCGCACATGCCCGAGTGCGAGATCGTGGAGCTGCATCACGATCAGAAGCTCGATGCGCCGTCGGGCACCGCTGCCCGCACGGCCGAGCTGATCGCCGCCGCCGGCGGCAACGTCCACGAGCCGATCCACTCGGTGCGGCTGCGCGGCCTGGTGGCGCACCAGGAGGTGCTGTTCGGGGACGAGGGGCAGACCCTCTCGATCCGCCACGACTCGATCTCGCGCGAGTCGTTCATGCCCGGCGTGCTGCTCGCCGTGCGCCGCGTCGGGTCGCTCGAAGGCTCACCCACGGTGGGCCTCGAGACGCTGCTCTTTGCCTAGGCCGCTTCTTCGCCGGTCCGGCGCTGCGCGCGCGGCACCACGAAGCGAATGCCCGACCGGTCTCCGTCGATCGAGCAGGTCTTGTTGTCGATCAGGCCCACGCGCTTGGCGTAGGGCACCAGGCTCATCTGGTTCAGGTAGTTGTCGTGGCCGCGCTTGCGCGTGATCACCCACAGGTAGCCGGAGTCGCGCAGCCGCGCCCGGTAGCGCACCAGCGCCTCCTGGGCGGCGTCCATCGAGTCCACGGCCACCACCGCGCCGTCGAGGTTGCCGGATCGGACCAGGCCGCGCCCGATCGCTGCCTTCACGTCGCCGCGGATGCCCGGGCCGACGTCGCCGGTGATCTCAACGCGCTCATCGGGCTTTACGCCCAGCTTCTGGACGGTGGTGCGGTGGCTGTAGTCCTTCTCAGGCATGCGAATCTGACTGTAATTGTGCCATTTACAAATGCTCGGCCGGTAACGTGCAGCCAGGCGACCAGAGAGGAGGCCGATATGGGCTTCATGGACAAGGCCAAGCAGATGGCCGAGCAGGCTCAGCAGAAGATCGACGAGGCACAGAAGCAGTTCAACGAGGGCCAGTCACAGAAGAGCGGCGGCACCGGTGGGGCCGCGCAGCGCTTCGACGAGCACGGACGGCCGGTGGCCGACGCCCCTCCGGCGGCCGAGGCCCCTCCGGCACCGGTGGCCCAGGCGCCGCCTGCACCGCCCGCACCCCCTGCCGAGCCAGGCGCACAGCCGGCACCCCCGGCGCCGCCCGCACCGCCGGCGGAGGAGCCGGTGGCCGAGGAGACCCCGGTCGAGCCCGCGCCCGTGCAGGAGGGCGTCGACGCCAACCCGGACCCGTTCAAGCCGTTGCAGTGAGCCAGTGACGTTCGAAGGTGTACTAACCGCGATGGTCACGCCGTTCGGCTCGGACGGCGCCGTCGACGAGGACGCGGCCGCCGCCCTGGTGGGCCACCTGCTGGCCAACGGGTCGGACGGCCTCGTGCTGGCCGGAACCACCGGCGAGGGCGCCACGCTCGACGACGACGAGAAGGTGGCGCTGTGGGAGGCCGGCGTGGCCGCCGCGGGCGGAGCCCCGATCATCGCGGGCACCGGCTCCAACGACACCCGCCACACGGTGGAGCTCACCGAGCGGGCGCAGGAGGCCGGCGTGAGCGGTGTGCTGGTGGTCACGCCCTACTACAACAAGCCCAACCGGGCGGGGCTGGTGGCGCATTTCACCGCGGCCGCCGCGGCCACCGACCTGCCCGTGGTGCTCTACAACATCCCGTCGCGGTCTGTGATCGACATGCCCAACGACCTGCTGGCGGAGCTGGCCGAGATCCCCAACGTCGTGGCGGTGAAGCAGGCTCGCTACGAGCAGCTCGAGCCGATCGAGGGCCTCGACCTGCTCGCCGGCAACGACGACGTGCTCGCCGAGGTGCTCGACATGGGCGGCACGGGCGGGATCCTGGTGGCCTCCCACCTGGTGGGTTCCGAGATGCGCCGCATCGTGGACGAGCCCGACAGCCGTGCGGAGATCCAGGAGTCGCTCAAGCCGCTGTACGACGCGCTCGGTGTGGCGCCCCTGGCGGCATCGGTGAAGGCGGCGCTTCGCCTGCTCGGAACCGACGTCGGGGGCACCCGCCTGCCGATCGTCGACCTGAGCGACGAGGAGCTGGCCACCGTACGTGCAGCGCTCGAGGCCCAGGGTCTCTTGGAAAGAGTGGGCTGAGCTGAGCGGCAAGCTGCGCGTATTGCCCCTCGGGGGGCTTGGTGAGATCGGCAAGAACATGACGGTCGTCGAGTACGACGGCCGGATCGTCGTCGTGGACACCGGCCTGCGCTTCCCCGCGCCGGATCAGCTCGGCATCGACCTGGTGCTGCCCGACTTCACCTACCTGCGCGAGCGCCAGGAGGACATCGAGGCGATCGTGCTCACCCACGGGCACGAGGACCACGTCGGCGCGCTGCCGTTCGTGCTGCGTCAGTTCCACGACTGGCCGCCGATCTACGGCGGGCCGCTCACGATCGCGATGGTGCGCTCGAAGCTCGACGAGCACAAGCTCAAGGACGTGCCGCTCGAGGAGATCCGGCCCGGCGAGCACATCGACGCCGGCCCGTTCGACGTCGAGCCGGTGAAGATGGCCCACTCGATCCCGGACATGTTCGCCTACGCGATCTCCTGCGAGCTGGGCACCACGCTCATCAGCGGGGACTACAAGTTCGACCAGACGCCGGTCGACGGGATCCCCGCCGACGTCGCGCGCCTGGCGGAGCTGGGCCGCGACGGGATCCTGCTGCTCTGCGGGGACTCCACGAACGCGGACCGCGCCGGCTGGTCGCTCTCGGAGACCATCGTGGGCCCGCATCTCCAGGAGACCTTCGCCCGCTGCAAGGGACGCGTGATCGTCACCTGCTTCGCGTCGAACATCCACCGCGTTCAGCAGGTGATCGACGCCGCGTCCTTCCTGGGCCGCAAGGTCGCCCTGGTGGGCCGCTCGATGCGCAAGAACGTGAACATCGGCCGCCAGCTGGGCCACATCACCGTGCCCGACGGCATCCTCGTCGAGCCCAAGCAGCTCAGCGACTTCCCCGACGAGAAGCTGGTGGTGATCTCGACCGGCAGCCAGGGCGAGCCGCTGTCGGCCCTGCGGCGCATGTCCGGCGGCGATCACCCGCACGTCGACCTCCACGATGGCGACACGGTGGTGTTCTCGGCCACTCCGATCCCGGGCAACGAGCGGGCGGTGAACGAGACCGTGGACAGGCTCTTCCACCTGGGCGCCGACGTGATCACGGCGCGCGACGCGCCGATCCACGCCTCGGGCCACGGCTACGCGGAGGAGCTGAAGCTCATGCTCAACCTCACCAAGCCGCGCTACGTGATGCCCGCGCACGGCGACCACAAGCGGATCCGGCTACACGCCGAGCTGGCCGAGGCGGTGGGCATCGCCCCCGAGAACATCTTCAAGGGCGAGAACGGGCTGCCGCTGGAGATCGACTCGAAGGGCGCATCGTTCGGCAAGCACGAGCAGTCCGGGCTGATCTTCGTCGACGGGGTCGAGGTGGGCGACATCGAGGACGTCGCGCTGCGCGACCGCCGGATGCTGTCCGCCGACGGCATCTTCATCGTCGTGGCCACCGTCTCCGAGCAGGACGGCCGCTCGGTGGCGGATCCGGAGATCATCTTCCGCGGCGTGCCGTCGCCGTCCGACGCGGAGGACCTGACCGAGGACCTGCGCGCCGAGGTAGTCGAGTCGCTGGAGCGCTCGGCCAAGGACGGGGTGACCGAGATCTCGATACTGCAGAGCCACCTGCACGACGACCTGGCCGAGTTCGTCTACAAGCGATTGAAGCGCCGCCCGATGGTCCTGCCAGTGGTGGTCGAGGTCTAGTTAGGCGTCGCGAAGCGAGCCGTTAGGGGGGTTGCAAAGGGGGGCGAGTTCGCCCCCCTTTGAGGTTCTCCCTTAGGGCGCAGCCCTAAAGGTGATGCCGTCGAGGGAGGCGACGGTGCCGTCGACCGCGATCTCGCCATCGGGCTCGACCCTCACGGCGGTCGCGTTCCCATTGGGGTTGCTGGCCATGTGGTGGCTGTCCGCCGGGGGACGTGCGCCGGTGGGCAGCACGGCGGACGGAGTGGTGACGCCGGTGAACGTGCCGCGCAGGTGCACGTAGCCCAGCGGGTCTACGTCGAACTGAGGGACCTGCTCCCCGGGGACTGCGGTCCATCCGGTGCTCAGCGTCAGGTTCACGAAGCCCGTCGTGTCCGCCTTGAGATAGGAGCTGGCCGCCACCCCGCCCAGCTTCAGCGCGTCGGGCACGGCGGTCAGCCGAGACTCGGCGATGTCCGAGCCGGTGAGGGTGTTGAAAGCCACATCCCGGCCTCCGATCGTGCTGTTGCGGATGTCCTTGCCGCGGATGTCGTTGTTGCGGATGTCCTGGGTGCGGATGGTGTTGTTCTTCAGCTCGCGGCTGTCGATGAAGCCAGTGGCGACGCCATAGGAGACGCCTCCGAGCGAGATGAACAGCGCCAGGCAGGAGATCAGCAGTGCGGGGGACGGACGTCGCAGCTTCACGTGGTTTCAGCCTCTTTCGGGTCGGATCCGGTTTCGGGTGACAGAACACCCTCGATGGGTGATCGGAGCGGTGCGGCCGGAAGAGTGACAGCAAATGCGGCGCCCCCGCCGGGTGCCTCCCTGATCTCAACGGTACCGCCGTGGGAGTCCGCCACGGCGCGCACGATCGAAAGGCCCAGGCCCGTGCCCGATCCCGCGTCCCCGCCCTCGCGGGTGAAGCGCTCGAACACACGGGAGCGGATCTCGGCGGGCACGCCCGGCCCGCGGTCGGCGACCTCGAGGGTCACGGCCTCGCCGGCGCGGCGGAGAGAGATCACCACCGGTGTCCCGGGCGGGGTATGCAGGTAGGCGTTCTCGATCAGGTTGAGCACCAGGCGATGCAGCGCGTCCGCGGAGCCCTGCACGAACGTGCCGTCGTCGTCCGCTGCGGGTAGATCGAGGCTCAGGTCGTGCCCGGACGCCAGCGGACGGGCCTCCAGCGCCGCCTCGCGGACGACAAGCGCGAGGTTGACCGCGCTGGTTGGCACCTGCCGGCCCGCGTCGGCCCGCGCGAGCAGGAGCAGGTCGCCCACGAGCCTGCGCATGCGATGCGAGGAGCGCAGGGCGGAGCCGGCGATCTCGGCGGCCGCCTCGGGATCGGTGGGGCCGTCGGCCTGGTTGAACTCGTCCTCGAGCAGCTCGAGGTTCGCGAGGATGCTGGTGAGCGGGGTGCGGAGCTCGTGCGACGCGTCCGCCACGAACTCACGCTGGCGATCCAGGGCGGCCTCGGTCTCCGACCGGGCGGCATCCAGCTCGCGCAGCATGTCCTCCAGCGTGTCCGCCAGCTTCGCCACCTCGTCCTTGGCCGATGACTTGGGCAGGGTGATGGCGGGGTCGCGGGTGCGGGCAACCTCGCGGGCGGCCTGGGTGAGCCCGGCGATCGGGCGCATCGCGCGGCGCGCGACGGCGAAGCCGGCGAGGAAGGCCAGGCCGGTGCCGCCGAGCACGCCCAGCGCGAGGAACAGGTGCAAGCGGCCGAGCGTGCCCTGGAGGTTGCGCCGCGGCTTGGCGTACTGCACGAAGGCCACGGCGCCGTCGAGCGAGTTGGGGCGCTGGCTGAAGCTGCCGCTGCGGTCCAGCGACGCGGCGAAGAGGGGCCGGGCGACAACGCGGAAGTCGCCCACGTCGCGGACGCTGCCCTCGACCGGAGCGCCGAGGTCCGGTGCCCGCGGGGTCTGATTGAGCACGCTGCCGACGCGGTTCACGACGCGGATCACCGCACCGCCGGCGGCGGCCGCCTGGAGCGTCTCGGGCTCGACGGCGAGCTCTGCCTCGCCGGACAGGTCGCGCTGCACGCGCAGCTGCTCCTGGAGGTCGGCCGCGGTGGCGCGCAGCTCGTCGTTGAAGCCGTTCTTCACCCGGTTCTCCGTGAGCGCACCGACGACCAGCGCGAACAGCAGGAGGATCACGAAGGTCAGACCGGCCGATACCACCGCCAGCTTCAGCCGGATCGGCAGGCGCAGGCGGGTGCGCTGGATGACGGTCCGGGGTCCGCTCATCTGTTTGTGAGCAGGCGGCGCCTGCGAGCTGGGGTTCTCACGTCGCCGGCCTGAGCACGTATCCGGAGCCGCGGATCGTGTGGAGCACGCGCGGCTCGCCGCCGGCCTCGAGCTTGCGGCGCAGGTTCGAGACGAACACATCGACGGTGTTCGTCTCCGCGAATGGGCTGTAGTCCCAGACCTCCTCGAGCAGGCGGTCGCGCGAGACCACCAGGCGCTCGTTGCGCATGAGGTGCTCGAGCAGCTCGAACTCGCGGCCCGTGAGCTCGATCTCCCGGTCACCGCGGACGACCTCGTGGGTGTCCGGGTTCAGGCGCAGGTCGCCGCATACCAGCGACGCGCTGCCCCGCGGGGGGCGGCGGCGCAACAGCGCCCGCACGCGTGCCAGCAGCTCGGCGCGCTCGAAGGGCTTCACGAGATAGTCGTCCGCGCCCGAGTCCAGGCCCTCCACGCGGGCGTCGAGGGAGTCGCGAGCGGTGAGCATCAGGATCGGAACGTCGCCGTTCTCCCGCAGCCGGCGGCAGACCTCCACGCCGTCCATCTTGGGCAGGCCGAGGTCGAGCACCACGGCGTCGGGCTCGAACACCGAGGACTCCGCGAGCGCGGCCTCGCCGTCACCCGCCAGGCGCACCTCGTAGCCGTCCTTGTCCAGCGCGCGGCGGACAACGTCGGCGATGTCGACGTCGTCCTCCACCACGAGCACTCGCGCGGACTTCTCCATCCACGGGATGGTAGGGAGGGGCGGCCCCTCTGCCGTCGAAGGAACGAAGTCAGTCATGGCTGCCAAGCGCAAGAGCAAGCCGGCGGCTCGCCGCCGTAGTTCCAATGCGGGTTGGAGCCCTCCGAAGCTGGAGCAGCACCACCTCGATCTGATCGGCCTCGGGCTGGTCGCGTTTGCCGCGTTCCTGGCCTTCGTGCTCTACACCGGCGCGGCTGGCGGAAGGGTGGGGGAGGGCACCGAGGACGGGCTGCGGTTCCTGCTCGGCGGCGCCGCCTACCTCGGCCCGCCGGCCCTGTGCGCGGCCGGGGTGCTGATCGTGCTTCGCCAGCTCATCCCCGCGGTGGCGCCGTTCCGGGCGGGGGCGATCTGCCTGCTGCTGGGAATCACGCTCGGGCTGGCCGCCGGCTCGCTGGGGCTCGGCCCCGGCGCCTCCGCGCACGAGCCGCTGCTCGACCGCGCATACGTGAGCGATCGCGGTGGAGTGATGGGCGAGCTGCTCTATGAGGGCTCGCGCAGCCTCGTCTCGGACTTCGGCGCCCACATCCTCTTCCTCTTCCTGATGACGGGCGGGACGCTCCTGCTCACCGGCGCCTCGATCGCGGGCATCGTGTCGGCCACCTCCCGGCGCGTCGCCGACACGACCCAGCGGGTGCGCAAGCAGGCCGAGAAGACCGTTGTGCTCGCCCGCGACGTGCGGCCGCCTGAGGTGGAGCCCGTGGTGCACGCCACGCATGTCGAAGCGCCGGCGCTTGATGCTGAGTCGCGGTTTCCGGATCTGTTTGGTGATGAGGAGACCTCAGACCTCAGACCTCAGACCTCAGAGGAGCCCGAGGCCGAGCCTGAGCCCGTGGCCGAGCCCGACGGTGAGCAGGAAGATCCCTCGGTCGTCGAGACGCCCATGCCCGAGGGGGCCATCCAGGAGCGGCTCACGCCCATGGGCAACGCACGCGGCGGGGTGACCGAGGCCGACGACCTCGACTACTCGCTGCCCAAGCCCCAGTTCCTCAAGGCGAGCGGCAAGCAGAAGAAGACCGGTCCTGACGAGCGTGTTCAGGCTCAGCTCGTGGAGGCGCTCGGGCACTTCGGCGTCGACGCCCAGGTGGTGGGCAGCGTGAGCGGCCCTCACGTGACCCGTTACGAGCTGCGGCTCGCGCCCGGGATCAAGATGTCGAAGGTCGCGAACATGCGCGACGACCTGGCCTACGCGCTGGCCGCCGACGACGTGCGCATCCTCGCCCCGATCCCCGGCAAGCGCGCGGTGGGCATCGAGGTGCCGAACAAGCTGCGTCAGATGGTGCACCTCGGCGACGTCGCCCAGGAGGCGCCCGAGGGCTGGTCGCCGCTCACCGTGTGGCTCGGCAAGGACATCGACGGGAAGGCGATCGGGATCGACCTCGCCGGCCAGCCGCACGTGCTGGTGGCCGGCACCACCGGCTCCGGCAAGTCCGGCTGCGTGAACGCGATGCTCTCCTCGATCCTCATGCGCGCCAGCCCGAACGAGGTACGGATGGTGCTGATCGATCCCAAGCAGGTGGAGCTGAATCTCTACGAACACATTCCGCATCTGCTCACGCCCGTGGTCACCAGCCCGCGCCTGGCGGCCAACGTGCTCCAGAACCTGATCCGCGAGATGGAGGAGCGCTACACGCTGATGTCGAGCGCGCGCACCCGCAAGCTCGAGGAGCTGAACCGGCTCCGCGTTCGCGAGGGGGAGCGGCCGCTGCCCTACCTGCTGTGCGTGATCGACGAGCTCGCCGACCTGATGATGATCGCCCCGGGCGAGGTGGAGGACGCGATCATCCGCCTGGCGCAGAAGTCGCGCGCCGTGGGCATCCATCTCCTGCTGGCAACCCAGCGCCCGAGCGTGGACATCATCACCGGCATGATCAAGACCAACGTGCCGGCCCGGATCGCGTTCGCCGTCTCCTCCCAGACCGACTCCCGCGTGATCCTCGACCAGAACGGCGCCGAGTCGCTGCTGGGGAAGGGCGACATGCTGTTCAAGCCCGGCAACGGCACCAAGCTGAGCCGCATCCAGGGCGCGTTCGTCGGCGAGGAGGAGATCGAGAAGATCACCGCCCACTGGCGCAAGCAGGGCGAGCCCGAGCTGCGCGAGGAGCTGCTCGAGGCGGTCGAGAGCGACGAGGAGGAGGAGCCCGCGGGCGACTTCAACCCCGACGAGGACGACCTGCTGGCCGAGGCGATCCGAACGGTCGTGCAGATGGATACCGCCTCCACATCGATGCTCCAGCGCCGCCTGCGCGTGGGATATACCCGGGCGGGCCGGCTGATCGACATGCTCGAACGCCGGGGCGTGATCTCGGGCTACGAGGGCTCGAAGGCACGCAAGGTGCTCATCACGGAAGCCGACCTCCCGAGGGTGCTGGCCGCCCTGGAGGAGCCCGTGGCCGCCGGACCGCCAGAATAGGCGGGGGATGCCGCCAATTGGTGAGACGCTCAGGGAGGCGCGCATGCGCCAAAAGCTCGACATCGCCGATGTCGAGGAGCGCACGAAGATCCGTGCGAAGTATCTGCGCGCGCTCGAGAACGAGGAGTGGGGCCTGCTCCCCGGGCCGACCTTCGTCAAGACCTTCCTGCGCACCTACGCCGAGGTGGTGGGGGTCGATCCGCACCTGCTGGTCGAGGAGTACCGGACCCAGCACGAGGCCGACGAGCCCCAGGACCTGCAGCCGATAGCGGCGCGCCCCTCGCGCCGCGCTCCCCGCCGCCGCCCGCCGCCCTCGGGACCTCCAAGCCGGCTCCCGGTGATCGGAGCCCTGGTGGCGGCCGTCGTCATCTTCCTGCTGATCCTCGGTCTGGCCGGCGGCGACGACGACGGCGGCGGCGGCGGCGATGCCACGGAGGCCGCCCGCACCCAGGCCACGGAAACCGCGCCGGCGCGCGCGAAGCCGAAGCCCAAGCCGAAGCCCGCTCCCGCGGGGGTGACCGTGCGGATAGCCCCGGACGGCCCCACGTACGCCTGCCTCGACACGGGGGACGGCACCGACAGGCTGTTCGAGGGCACGCTCGAGGAGGCGCGCACCTTCCGCAACGCCAAGGAGCTGCGGGTCAACCTGGGCCGCCGCTCGGCCGTCATCAAGGCCAACGGGAAGACGGTGAAGATCGAGCAGACGCCTGAGCCCCTGGGCCTGCGCGTGACGCGCGCCGGCGCCAAGGAGATCACCGAGGGCCCGAGGCCCTGCGCGTGAGCGCCCGCGCGGGCATCGTCATCACGGGCACCGAGGTCCTCACAGGGAGGGTGCGAGACCGCAACGGCCCCTGGCTCTCGGATCGGCTGCTCGAGCTCGGCATCGAGCTCGCCCACATCACCATCTGCGGCGACCGTCCCGAGGACATGGAGGCGCAGCTGGCGTTCATGGCCGAGCAGGGCGTGGACCTCGTCGTCACGAGCGGCGGACTGGGCCCCACGGCGGACGACCTCACGCTCGAGGTGGTGGCGCGCTTCGCCGGCCGCGAGCTGGCCCTCGACGAGGCGCTGGAGCAGCGGATCGCCGACATCCTCAAGCCGCTCATGAAGCGCTGGCGCAACCTCGACTTCGAGGCGATCCGCGCGGCGAACCGCAAGCAGGCGCTCGTGCCCGACGGCGCGACGGTGATCGAGCCGGCCGGCACCGCCCCGGGAATGGTGGTGCCGCCGCGAGACGACGACGGGCCGACCGTGGTGATCCTGCCCGGACCGCCGCGGGAGCTGCACCACATGTGGCACGAGGCCGTGGCGACGGACGCCTTCCGCGACGCCGTCGGCAGCGCCAGCGAGTACGAGCAGTCGATGCTGCGGCTGTTCGGCATCCCCGAGTCGGAGATCGCCGAGACCCTGCGCGCGGCGGAGGCGGACATCGCCGGCTTCGAGGATCTGGAGATCACGACCTGCCTGCGCCGTGGCGAGGTCGAGGTGGTTGTGCGCCACGAGCCCGCGTCGGGAGAGGCCTGGGCCGCACTGGAGGCGCTGATCGCCGAGCGCCACGGCAACACGCTGTTCTCCACCGACGGATCCACGGTCGACGAGCAGGTCGCGAGGCTCCTGGACGGCCTCATGGTCGCCACCGCGGAGTCGTGCACGGGCGGGCTGATGGCCGCACGGCTCACCGAGCGGCCGGGCTCGTCCGCCTACGTGGCCGGCGGGACGGTCGCCTACGCCAACGAGGCGAAGACGCAGCTGCTGGGGGTGGATCCCGCGCTGATCGAGCAGCACGGCGCCGTGTCACCGGAGGTCGCCGATGCCATGGCCGTGGGGGCCCTGGACCGGTTCGGCGCCGACGTGGCGATCGCCATCACCGGCATCGCCGGACCGGACGGAGGCACCGAGGAGAAGCCCGTTGGAACCGTCTGCTGGTGCGCGAAGCGCGCGGATGGGGCGACGCTGGCCCGCGACGTGCGCATGCCGGGCGACCGGAACGAGGTGCGCGACCGCTCGACCACCGTTGGCATGCACCTGCTGCGCCGGCTGATGCGCGGCGAGGAGTTTCCCGTCTGAGGCTGTTCCTGGCGCTCGACCTGCCTGACCACGTGCGCGCTGCGCTGGGCGGGTCGGACAAGCTGCACGTCACGCTCCTGTTCCTCGGGGAGAGGGCGTCGGCTGAAGGGATCTGGGAGAGCGCTTCGCCGGCGGCTGAGGGCAAGCCGGCCCCGAGGTTCGCCCCGAAGGGCGTCGTGGGGGTCCCGCGCCGGCGGCCGCGGCTGTTCGCTCTGGACCTCGAGGACGAGGGCGGGAGGGGAGCGGCGCTGCAGGCCGCCGTCTGCGAGGCGCTGGGGGTGGCCGTCGAGCGCCCGTTCTGGCCGCACGTGACGCTCGTGCGGGTCCGCAAGGGTCGCCCGCCGGAGGCGCCGCGGCCTCCCGGAAACCTCGCCGCGTTCACACCGGAGGCGCTCACGCTGTACCGCAGCCACCCTGGTCCGAGGGGCTCGCGCTACGAGGCCCTGGAGCGCCGGGAGCTCTGAGAGCGCTCTTCGACCCGCATCCACTGAAGCCAGTCCTCTCCGGACTTCAGGCGCTGGACCGCTTGCAAGGACAGGCCCGTGTACATCGCCATCTCGGCGAGGGACATGCCGGCTGGCTGCTGCTGAGCGCGACGTGAGACTGGGACCTTCTGGTCCGCAGGCGTCATGTGCCGACGCTACCTCGCACCGGACGGCCCCCGGCGGCGAAGCGCGACGACTTCTCCGGAGATTCCGGCCTGGTTCTGCACACGAGATCGTTACGCGCCCGTCGCCGAGCTGTCGCACGCGGGTGCCCAACCCGTCCGATCCCGTTCCTAGTCTGCTTCCAACCAGAACTTCGGAGGCAACTCGATGACCGAGAAGGAACAGGAAAAGGCCGCCAAGGCCCGTGACGCCGCGCTCACCAGCGCGATAACCCAGATCCAGCGCCAGTTCGGCGAGGGATCGATCATGAAGATGGGCGACGATGCCTTCAAGGTGCAGGTTGCCGCAATCCCCACGGGCGCGCTGTCGCTCGACCTCGCGCTGGGCGTGGGCGGGCTCCCGCGCGGCCGGGTGGTCGAGATCTTCGGTCCCGAGGCCTCGGGCAAGACCACGCTCATCTACCACGTGCTCGCCGAGGCGCAGAAGCTGGGCGGCATCTGCGCGTTCATCGACGCCGAGCACGCCATGGACCCCGAGTACGCCAAGCGGATCGGGGTGGACGTCGACGAGCTGCTGGTCTCACAGCCGGATCACGGCGAACAGGCGCTCGAGATCGCCGACCTGCTCATCCGCTCGGGCACGATCGACGTCGTGGCGATCGACTCGGTCGCGGCGCTCACGCCGAAGGTCGAGCTCGAGGGCGCGATGGGCGACCAGTCGGTCGGCCTCCAGGCGCGAATGATGAGCCAGGCGATGCGCAAGCTCGCCGGCAACCTCAACCGGGCGAACACGCTGTGCGTGCTCACCAACCAGATCCGGGAGAAGGTCGGCGTCATGTTCGGCTCCCCGGAGACGCAGCCGGGCGGTCGCGCGCTGAAGTTCTACAGCTCGCAGCGTCTCGACATCCGCCGCATCGAGACCCTGAAGGAGGGCACCGAGGCGGTCGGCAACCGGGTGCGCGTGAAGGTGGTCAAGAACAAGGTGGCGGCGCCGTTCCGCCAGGCCGAGTTCGACATCGAGTACGGCCAGGGCATCTCCACCGAGGGCTGCCTGATCGACCTCGGCATCGAGCACGACATCGTCACGAAGTCCGGCTCGTTCTTTTCCTACGGGGAGGAACGCCTGGGCCAGGGACGCAACAACGCCAAGGGCTACCTGCGCGAGAACCCCAAGATGGCCAAGGAGATCGAGGCCAAGATCTACGACGCCGTCGGGGTCGAGCAGAACGCGGTGCCCGTGCCGCTCGCGGTGGCCGACGCGGACTCGGGCTCCGAGGCGGAGCCCGAGGAGGAGAAGGCCGCTTAGGCGATGGCGCTGCCGGAGAAAGAGCGCGCCGTACAGCTGGCGTACCGGGCGCTGTCCTCGCGTGACCGCACGGTGGCGGAGATGCGCACATGGCTGGAGCGCAAGCGCGTGGCGCCCGAGGGGATCGATCACGCGGTCCACGAGCTCACGGCGGCCGGGTTCCTTGACGACGCGCGCTTCGCTGAGCGCTACGCGGAGGACAAGCGCAGCCTCGACCAGTGGGGGGCGGAGCGGATCCGGCTCGACCTGCTGCGGCGCGGGGTGCCGGCTGAGATCGTGGAGGGGATCGCGGCGGGACGGGAGCGGGAGTCCGAGCTGGAAGCAGCGCTTGACCTCCTGACCCAGCGCGTGGCGCCGCCCGACAGCGAGCGCGATCGCGACAAGGCCTGGCGTTTGCTCGTCCGCAAGGGCTATGAGCCCGACCTGGCCTACGACGCCGTGCGCGCCCACGGCGCCCGGCGCGCGGCCTGAACGCTCGTTCCCGCCATGTTGCGAGATCGTTGCCGCGGGGCTACGCTGGTGGCGACGGTCACAATGGCCGCCGCGAGACACCTGAACTCAGATTTTTTGGCTTGATTGACGCGGAAAGCACCATCGATCCCCTTCCGGCACCACTGGCCCACAAACACTTGAACTAACGAAGTGCCGCGCGCCCCGGAAGCGCGCGACCGCAAAGCAGCCCCTGTGTTCTCGCGGACGCCGAGTCGGCCGTCCCCATGAGAGAACGAGCCCGGACCCGTCCGGGGGAGGAGACTGCGACATGGAGATTCTGCTTGCGGCTCTTGTTTCTGCAGGAGTGTCCGCGCTGGTCGTCCTGCTCGCGCTCCGGCTCCGCGGCCCCGCGGTGGCGGGACCCGCCGGCACGTCCGGCCCAACCCGGCCCGCACCCGAGGGCGAGCACGAGGGCGAACCCCGCGCCCGCTCGGCACCGAAGGGGCGCCGTCGCGACGACCTCGAGGCTGAGCTGCGCGCACGGCGTGAGGAGGTGGCACGGCTCGAGGAGCGCCTGCGCGCGAAGGAGAAGACGCTCGAGGAGCGCGAGCGCGTGCTCGCCGACAGGGATCGCAACCTCGACGACGGCGCGGCCCGCCTCAAGGACGCCAAGCGCCAGCAGGTGCGCGAGCTGGAGCGTGTGTCCGGCCTGAGCGCGGGCCAGGCCAAGCAGATCCTCCTCCGCGAGCTGGAGGACGAACTGCGCCACGACAGCGCCAGGCTGATCCGCCAGGTGGAGGAGGAGACCCGCCACGACGCCGACCGCCGCGCGCGCAGCATCCTCGCCACGTGCATGCAGCGGATGGCGGGCGGTCACGCCGTCGAGACGACCGTCTCCGTCGTGGAGCTGAAGTCCGACGAGCTGAAGGGGCGCATCATCGGCAGGGAGGGACGCAACATCCGCACCCTCGAGACCCTCACCGGGATCGACTTCATCATCGATGACACCCCGGGCGCGGTGCTGCTCTCGGGCTTCGACGGCGTTCGGCGCGAGGTGGCCCGCATCACGCTCGAAAAGCTCCTCCAGGACGGCCGTATCCATCCCGCTCGGATCGAGGAGGCGTTCGCGCAGGCGACCTCGGAGCTCGACCGCCACATCGCCGAGCTCGGTGAGCAGGCCGCCTACGAGGCCGATGTCGGCACCCTGCATCCCGAGCTGATCAAGCTGCTCGGCCGGCTTCGCTTCCGCACCAGCTACGGGCAGAACGTGCTCGCCCACTCGATCGAATGCGCGCGCCTGGCCGCACTGCTGGCGGCCGAGCTCGGCGCGAACCCCAAGACCGCCGCGCGCGCCGCGCTGCTCCACGACATCGGCAAGGCGGTTTCCCACGAGGTCGAGGGCCCGCACGCGCTGGTCGGTGGCGAGTTCGCGCGCCGCTACAAGGAGACCGAGGCGGTGGCCCATGCCATGGAGGCCCATCACAACGAGGTCGAGATGAAGACGATCGAGGCCGTGATCGTGCAGATCGTGGACTCGGTCTCGGGCGCACGCCCGGGAGCGCGCGGCGAGTCGCTGGAGAGCTACGTCACCCGCCTGCACGAGCTGGAGGAGATCGCCGAGCGCCAGGAGGGGGTCGACAAGGTCTACGCCATGCACGCCGGCCGCGAGATCCGGGTGATCGTCCGGCCCGAGGACGTGGACGACGATGCCGCGGCGATGCTGTCGCAGAAGATCGCGCGCGAGGTCGAGCAGGAGCTGGACTTCCCGGGGCAGATCAAGATCACGGTCATTCGCGAGAGCCGCGCCACCGACTACGCGAAGTGAGAGCCTCAAAGGGGGACACCGCCCCCCTTTGCAACCCCCGAACGGCGCGCTGCGCGCGCCTAGTCGCGTGGCGCTGAAGCGACTGCTCACGTGGCGGGGCCTGGACTTTCCGCGGATGGAGTTCGCCGAGGTCGCGCTGGGGCCCGGCGGCTTGTCCGCGCGTGGGGTCCAGGTCGGGACCTCCGGGGTCGCCCAGGGCGCCGAGGACGGGGAGGCCGTCGACATCCCCGGCCGCTACCGGCTGGACTACGAGCTGGAGACCGACCCCGAGCTCGTGACCACCCGCATCGCCCTGACGGCTCGCACGGAGGACGGGGAGCGCAGCCTGGACCTGAGACGAGCGGAGGACGGCACGTGGGACGCAAATGCAGACCTGCCCGACCTGTCGGGCGCGCTGGACTGCGATCTCGGCCTGAGCCCGCTCACGAACTTCATGCCGCACCAGCGTGAGGGCATCACGCGCGGCGGTGAGGCGAAGGAGTTCGTGATGGCCTGGATCGCCGTGCCGAGCCTCGCCGTCCACCGATCCGAGCAGCGCTACGAGCCGATCGATGCCACCACGGTGCGATACGTCGGCCGCCACCGCTCGTTCGAGGGAGAGCTCGAGCTCGACGAGGACGGCTTCGTGGTGCGCTATCCGGGCCTCGGAGAGCTGGTCTAGGGCGGTACGGTTGCGGCGATGAAGCGCTACCACCTGACCACCTTCGGGTGCCAGATGAACGAGCACGACTCGGAGCGGATGAAGGGCATGCTCGAGTCCCTCGGCTACGCGGAGGCGCCGGAGCGCGCGGCCGCCGACCTGATCCTCTTCAACACCTGCTCGATCCGCGAGAAGGCGGACACACGGCTGGTGGGCCACCTGGGCGAGGCGCACCGGCTCAAGCGCGAGGACCCGTCGCGGGTGGTGGGGGTGGGCGGCTGCTGGTCGCAGTCGATGAAGGAGAAGGTGTTCGAGCAGTTCCCGTTCGTGGACGTGGCGTTCGGCCCCGGCCAGGTGCATCGGCTCGCCGAGTTCCTGAACAGCGACAGCCTCAGCGCCCAGGGCTACTTCGAGTTCGAGGGCTTCACCGGCCACCTGCCGATGAAGCGCGAGCGCGACTTCCAGGGCTGGGTCCAGATCTCCGTGGGCTGCAACAGCGTCTGCTCGTACTGCATCGTGCCCTCCACTCGCGGGCGTGAGGTCTCGCGCCCGCCGGCCGAGCTGGTGGAGGAGGTCGAGCGGCTTGCCGCCGACGGCGTGCGCGAGGTCACGCTGCTCGGCCAGAACGTGAACTCCTACGGCCGCGACCTGCCCAAGGGCGCGAAGGCCACGTTCGCCGAGCTGCTCGCGATGGTGGACGGGGTGGAGGGGATCGACCGCATCCGCTACACAAGCCCGCACCCCAAGGACATGAAGGAGGACGTGCTGCGCGCGCACGCCGAGCTGCCGGCCCTGTGCGAGCACATCCACCTGCCGCTGCAGTCGGGATCGAGCCGGGTGCTCAAGTCGATGAAGCGCACCTACAACCGCGAGCGCTACATGGACCGCGTGGCGATGATCCGCGAGCTGGTACCCGACTGCGCCATCACCACGGACATCATCGTGGGCTTCCCCGGCGAGACCGACGCCGACTTCGAGGAGACGATGGAGGTGGTGGAGAAGGTCCGCTACGACTCCGCGTTCACATTCATCTTCTCGCCCCGCCGCGGCACCGCCGCGGCTGAGTTGGAGGACGGCGTGTCGCACGACGTCAAGCGCGAGCGGATGGAGCGACTGGTCGAGGCCGTCCAGAGGATCGCCAACGAGCGCTCGCAGCGGTTCGTGGGCCGCACGATGGAGGTGCTGGTGGAGGGACCGTCGCGCAACGACCCCGGCCGGCTGCGCGGGCGCATCCGGCACAACAAGACGGTGAACTTCGCGGGCCTCGCCGCAGCGGGGGAGATGACCGAGGTGGAGATCGCCTCGGGCACAAGCACCACGCTGGCGGGCGAGGAGCGCCTCCTTTCCCGAGTTGCCTGACGTCCTCGCCCTGTTCGGGCCTACGGGGGTGGGGAAGACCGCCGTCGCGCTTGAGCTCGCGGCCTTGCTGCGCGAGGACGGCGAGGACCCGGTGGCGATCGGCGCCGATGCGCTCCAGGTCTACGAGGGCCTGGGTGTGCTCACTGGGGCGGCCACGCCGGAGGAGCAGGAGCGCCTCGAGCACCGGCTCGTGGGCGTCATCCCCGTCACGCAGAAGTTCGATCTCGGCCAGTACATGCCGCTCGCGCACGCGGAGATCGACGCCGCGCTCGCGGCCGGCCGCCGGCCGATCGTGGTGGGCGGGACGGGGCTCTACATGCGCGGGGCGCTCGCGAACCTGTCACTGCGCAAGGACGAGGATGAGCTGTGGTCGGAGGAGACGCGGCATCCGACAGTGCTGATCGGGCTGACCATGGACCGCGAGGCTCTCTACGAGCGCATCGACCGGCGCACGGAGGCGATAGTCGGCGCCGGGGCCGAGTCCGAGGTGAGGGCGGCCGCGGCAGCGTCGATCACCGCGCGCAAGGCTCTGGGCTTCGACGAGCTGCTGGCGGGCGACGTGGAGGCGCTCAAGAAGCGCAGTCGCAACTACGCGCGGCGCCAGCTCACGTGGATGCGCAAGATGGGCGGGCTCGAGGAGATCGACGTCACGGGATTGGACGCTCGCGAGGCCGCCGGCGGCATCGCTTCTATACTGGCCCGCGGGTAGGCGCCGTCATCCGACGGCAAACGAAGGAGTCCGTTACGTCCCCCAAGGCCCCCGTGCTTGCGCTGGTTGCGCTTGCGCTGCTCTGCTCGTCCGCCTCAGCGGCCGACTACGCGTCCACCGCGCGCAACGTCATCCCGTCCGGCCAGTACGGCGGCCTCCCGATCGTTCCCGCCGCGGATGACCAGGCGCAGATGTACGACGGGCTCACTCCGTTGTTCAACAGGGTCGGCCCTGCTGACCTCCTCAAATACTTCAAGTCCGAGGCGCTCGGCACGGCCGGGCAGGGACCGCTCACGAACGACCCCGTGCCGGGACGCACGGGCATCAAGATCACGCGCGACAACTTCAACGTGCCGCACATCGAGGGCGCGACCAACGACGACGTGACCTTCGCGACCGGCTGGGTGGTCGCCAAGGATCGCGGCCTGCTGCTGGAGCAGGCGCGTTACAACTCGCGCGTCGCCGCGGTCGACGCCCCGGGCCTCAGTGCCCTGGGCCTGATCTCGAGCCTGCGTAACTTCACGCCCACCGCGCAGGCCGAGCGCGAGCTGGCCAAGCAGACGGCGGCGTTGCAGCGAGCCGGTGCCAAGGGGCGGGCGGTGCTGCACGACATCGACGTCTACGTGGCGGGCATCAACGCCTACTACCGCGCCAACAACAACCCCGCCAAGCCGTGGACCCGCAACGACATCTACGCGGTCAACGCGCTGAAGGGCCAGTTCGTCGGCCAGGGCGGCGGCGGCGAGGTGAACAGCGCGATGTTCCTCAACGGTCTGCAGCGCCGGCTGGGACGGCGCAAGGGCTTCTCTGTGTGGAACGACCTGCGCAACCGCCAGGACCCGGAGACCCCGGTGTCGGTGGACGGCCGCTTCCCGTACGCAAAGCTGCCCAAGAGCCGAAGCGGCAACGTGGTGCTCGACAACGGCTCGTTCAAGCCCGCCGACGGCTCCGCCGCGAGCGTCGCAGCGGGCGCGGCGGCGGTGCGCAACCACCAGGCCAGCAACGTTCTGATGGTCACAGGCCGCCGCTCCACCTCGGGCCGGCCCCTGATGGTCGGCGGCCCGCAGATCGGCTACTTCTATCCCGGCCTCACGCTGGAGATGGACCTCAAGGGTCCCGGCTGGCAGGCGCGCGGCGCCACTTCAGCGCCATTCCCCGGCTACATCCTGATCGGGCGCGGCGAGGACTTCGCGTGGACCCTCACCTCGGCGGGCGGCGACATCATCGATCACTACGTCGAGCGCCTCTGCGGCGGTAGCCGCCAGCGCTACATCTACAAGGGCAAGTGCCGGCGGATGACCCCGTTCGATGCCGGCAAGCTCAGCGCAGGGGGCGGCGAGAAGGAACGACAGGTCACGTTCCTTCGCACCGTGCACGGTCCCGTGGTCGGCTACGCGAAGGTGAAGGGCCGCACCGTGGCCGTCTCGCGCAAGCGCTCCAGCTACGGCCGCGACGTGGTGGACCAGCTTCTCTACCGTGACCTCACGCGCGGCGTCGTTCGCTCGCCCGCGAGCTTCTACAAGGCCGCGAGCCAGACGCCGCAGACGTTCAACTCGTTCTACATCGACCGCAGCAACATCGCCATGTACACGTCCGGGCGGCTCCCGCTGCGCGCCAAGGGCGTGGACTCGGGACTGCCGACCGACGGCCGCGGCAAGCACGAGTGGCGTGGCTACCTGTCCGCGAAGGCGCACCCGCAGGGCCGCAACCCCCGCGGCGGAGTGCTGAACAACTGGAACAACAAGCCGGCCCTCGGGTTCCCCGGCGCCGACGACCAGTTCGCGTACGGCTCCGAGCAGCGCGTCGACCTGCTGAACAAGGGGATCGCCAAGCGCTCCAAGCACGACCTGGCGTCGGTCACCGGGGCGATGAACGCCGCGGCCACCCAGGACGTGCGCGCGGTGGTGTTCCAGCCCGTCCTGTCGAAGCTGCTGCGCGGCGGCAGGGCGCCAAGCGCCCGGGCGCTGCGGATGCTCGGGATGCTCGAGGCATGGCGCCGCTCAGGCGGAAGCCGGCTCGACCGCGACCTCGACGGGAAGATCGACGATCCGGGCGCGGCGATTCTCGACACGGCCTGGGACGGGATCGCCAACGCCGGCCTGCGGCGTGTGCTCGGCCCCAAGCTTGCCGACCAGCTCGACGAGAGCCTGATCAGCCGCTTCGACCTTCCGCCGAGCGGCCAGTTCAGCGGCTGGCACATCTACCTCGACAAGGACCTGCGGACGCTGCTCGGCAGCCGGGTGCGCGGGAAGTACAAGAACCGCTACTGCGGCCGAGGCAAGATCAGGCGCTGCCGGGCGGACCTGTGGAGGGCGATCGACAAGGCGGGCGCCAAGCTGGCCCGCACGCAGGGCGCCGACCCCACGAAGTGGCGCTCGGACGCCGTCCGCGAGCGGATCACGTTCGTGCCCGGCCTGCTGCCGTTCACCATGCGGTACACCAACCGGCCGACCGGGATCCAGCAGGTGATCTCGTTCAGCGGGCACCGGTAGCGAGCGCCGCTCTGGTTTAGTGCCCGGCCGTGGAGTTCGAAAAGTGGCAGGCGCTGGGCAACGACTACGCGATCCTCGAGGAGGCGCTGCTCCCGTTCGAGCTCACGCCTGAGCGGGCGCGCGCGGTGTGCGAGCCGCACACCGGGGTCGGCGCCGACGGCATCCTGCTTCTCTCACGCACGGAGGAGCCGGGATTCGTGGCGTCGCTGCGGATCTTCAACCCCGATGGGTCGGAGGCCGAGCTATCGGGGAACGGCGCTCGCGAGGCCGCGATGTACCTGCGTCGCCACGGCTGGGCCGATTCCGATTCGTTCTCCATCTCCACAGCCGCCGGCGAGGTGCGCGCGCACATCAGACGGCCGCAGACCTGCACGATGGACATGGGCCGCGCCAGCCTGGCGTCGAAGAAGGACTTCCCGTCCGGCGATGACGATGGCGCGGGCACCCTCACGGCGGCCGGGCGCGAACTCTCGTTCCAGTTCGTGTCGGTCGGCAATCCACAGTGCTCGATCGAGGTGGACGACGGTCTCGAGGATCTCGACCTGGCGGAGTTGGGCGCGCCGATCGAGAGCCACGAGCTGTTCCCGAATCGCACCAATGTCTCCTTCTGGCGCCGGGAGGGGGATGCGGCGATCCGCGCGCGGATCTTCGAGCGCGGGGTGGGGGAGACCATGTCGTCGGGAACCGGCGCGACCGGCGCCGCCGTGGCCGCGGTGCTGCGGGGGCTCGACAGCCCGGTGACCGTCCGGCTGGACGGCGGCGAGCTCGAGGTGGACGTGGCCGAGGACCTGCACATCGACCTGACCGGCTGGGCCGTGCGCGTTTACTCGGGCCAGTTCAGCGACGAATTCATGGAGGCCTTGAAGAGCGCATGAAGAGCAGCGCAGCGGCTGGACCGCCTGCCCCCGTACCTGTTCGCCGAGCTCGAGCGAAAGATCGCCGAGAAGAAGGCGGCGGGCGTCGACGTGATCAGCCTGGGCATCGGCGACCCCGATACCCCGACCCCGGACCTGGTGATCGACGCGCTGGCCGGCGCGGCCAAGGACCCGGGCACGCACAACTACCCGTCGAACCGCGGCCGCCCGGAGCTGCGCGAGGCGTTCGCGCGCTTCTACGACCGCCGCTTCGGCGTCACGCTGGACGCCGGAGACCGAGATCGTGCCCGCGCTGGGCGCGAAGGAGTGCATCTTCAACCTCAACCTCGCCTTCCTCGACCCCGGC
This sequence comes from uncultured Thermoleophilaceae bacterium, assembly GCA_963808105.1. GTDB lineage: Bacteria > Actinomycetota > Thermoleophilia > Solirubrobacterales > Thermoleophilaceae > JAAYBF01. Next base: position 361,680 of record CAWEEH010000003.1, read on the forward strand.
ACGGTGGCGCTGGCGGCCGACCCCGGCTACCCGGTGTACACCGGCGGGCCGCTGCTGTCGGGCGCGGAGGCGGAGCTGATGCCGCTGGTGCCCGAGCTGGGCTTCGCGCCGGACCTCGACGCCATCTCGGCCGAGGCTGCGGCCAACGCGCGGCTGATGTACCTCAACTACCCGAACAACCCGACCGGCGCCACGCTGCCCGACGGGCTGTTCGAGCGCGCGGTGGAGTTCGGCCGCGAGCACGACGTGCTGATCGTGCATGACGCGTCCTACACCGAGACCACGTTCGACGGCTACGTGGCGCCGAGCTTTCTCGAGACCCCCGGCGCGAGGGAGATCGGAGTTGAGGTCTTCTCGCTCTCCAAGGGCTACAACATGACCGGCTGGCGGACCGCGGCCATCGTCGGCAACGCCGACGCCGTGGGCGCCTACTGGAAGCTGAAGACCAACATCGACTCGGGCATGCCCGAGTTCGTTCAGCTCGCCGCGGCGAAGGCGCTCGACGAGGGCGATCAGGTGCCGAAGGAGATGAGCGCGGTCTATCAGCGCCGACGCGACCTCGTGGTCGGTGCGCTGCGCGAGATCGGGGTGGATGTGCAGCCCACCAAGGGCACGATCTACGTCTGGGCTCCGGTTCCGGAGGGGCACACGTCCGCCTCGTACTGCGAGCTCGTGCTGGAGGAGTCGGGCGTGGTGGTGTCCCCGGGGAGCTCGTACGGCCCCAACGGAGAGGGGTTCTTCCGCATATCGCTCACGATCGGCGACGAGCGGCTGACCGAGGCCGTCGAGCGGATGCGATCCAGCCTTGCGGGGGGCTAGCGGCGCACGAGGGCGGTGACGATGCGCGTCCGGTGGCCGTCGGAGCCCCGGACGGTCAGCTCGAGCCTCACGGCGGTGCTGCGGGCGCGGCGGTAACGGGGGCGAGCACGGCCAGAAAGGCCGTAACCGCGCCGGCTCTTCGGGCCCACCTGGCCACGTGCGCACCCTACATCTGGCGCCGAGGACGAGATAGGCTCGCCCCATGAAGACCTGGGATACGCACGGCCTCGACGTGGAGGCCCATCAGCCGGAGATCATCACCTCCACCGAGGCCGCCCGCGTCATCGTGCTGCACCTGCCGGAGGGCGAGGAGCTACAGCAGCACGAGGTGCACGAGCGCGCCTGGGTGATCGTCGTGGACGGGAAGATCGAGATCGAGAGCGGAGGGGAGACCGTCAGCGGTGGGCCCGGCCTGCTCGCGGAGTTCGACCCCAAGGAGCAGCACGAGGTGCGCGCACAGGCGGACTCGCGGCTGCTGCTGTTCCTGGCGCCGTGGCCGGGTGATGGGCATCCGGGGGCGATGAGCCTCGACGACAAGGCGAACGCGCGCGAGCGCGCTCAGGAGCGGGCCGGCCCTTAGGACCCGCTCAGGGCGCTCTCGACGGTCTCCTTGAGGCCGGCGTCGACGCCGCGCGGATTGAAGCCGAGATCGCGGCGGGCCTTCTCGTCGCTGGCCCAGAAGGTCACGCCGTCCGAGGTGGTGATCAGCTCGCGGAGGTTCTTGGGGAAGCCCATCATCGGGCCGATCACCGGGCCGAGCGGAGCGCTGAGTTTGAGCAGGCCGGTCGGCATGGTGAAGCGGGGCGGCTTGCGATCGGCGATCGCCGCCACGCGATCCACCAGATCCCCGAAGGTGGCCTTGAAGTCGGAGAGGATGTAGGCCTCGCCGATCTCGCCATTGTCGAAGACGAGCACGATTCCAGCGGCGATGTCCTCGACGTGGCACATCATGATCCCGGCGTCGGGAAAGACCTTGGCGGGCAGCTTGCCGGTGGCCGCCTGCTCGATCAGGTTGCCGAGCTCGGAATGGTCGTTCGGCCCGTAGACCCCGCCGGGCTGCACGATCACGATCGGTGCACCCTTGGCGATCCGGTCGTCGGCCACCTCGTGCGCCAGGACCTTGGTCTCCTCGTAGTAGGAGGTGAACTCGCGATCGGGACGGCTCCATCCCTCCTGGACCATCTCGCCTCGGGTGTTGCCGAACACGCCGACGGTCGAGACGTAGAGGATGCGCGGGATGCCGGCGTCGATGGCGGCATCCAGCACGCGCTCCGTGCCGCCGACGTTCGCCTCGAGCATCGCCGGGCGCTGGGACTTCGAGATGCCAACCTCGTACACCGCGCCGATGTGGAAGACCGCGTCGCAGCCCTGGATGCCCGCGCGGATCGCCTCGGTGGCGGAGAGGTCGCCCTCGACCAGCTCGCAGCCGAGCTCGCGCAGCGCATCCGCCTTCTCGGGCGAGCGCACGAGCGCCACGACCTCGTCGCCCCGCTCCCTCAGCAGCCTGGCCACGTGCCCGCCGATGAAACCGGTTGCCCCCGTCAGGAATGCCTTCACGGGCGCGCACTCTAACCGGCGGCTGAGTCCTACACTCGTAGAGGTGCAGGACAACGGAGCACCCAACCGCCGCGCGCGCCAGCGCGCCTTTCTGATCGCCGCGGGGCCGGACGAGCCGGACCTGGCCGAGTTGGGCGAGCTGCTGCTCACCGCGGGCGTGGCCGTTGCCGGTGAGATGACCCAGAAGCGCCCCGCGCCCGACCCCGACCGCTACTTCGGCAAGGGCAAGCTCGCCGAGCTCAAGCGGGCCATCGGCGAGTCCGACGCGACCCTTGTGGCCTGCGACGACGAGCTGCTGCCGCGACAGGAGCGTAACCTCGAGGAGGCACTCGGCAAGCCGGTGATCGACCGCACGGCGATCATCCTCGACATCTTCGCCGACCACGCGAACTCGGCCGAGGGCAATCTCCAGGTCGAGCTGGCGCAGCTGGAGTACAACCTCGCCCGGATGCGCGGGCTATGGACGCACCTCGAGCGCCTCGGCGCCGGCCGCATGGACGGCGGCATCGGCACGAGGGGCCCGGGTGAGACGCAGATCGAGACCGATCGCCGCCTGGCGCGCGACCGCATCAGCGCGCTGCGCCGGCGCCTCGAGCACACGAAGGGCACGCGCGAGGTGATGCGCTCCGAGCGCGAGCGGGCGGGCCTGCCCACGGTCGCCCTCGCGGGCTACACGAACGCCGGCAAGTCCACGCTGCTCAACGCGCTCACCGGCGCCGATGTGGGGGTGCGCGACCGCCTCTTCCACACCCTCGATCCCACCACCCGTTCGTTCGAGATCGGCGGGCGCCAGTACCTGCTCACCGACACCGTCGGCTTCATCCGCAAGCTGCCCCATCAGTTGGTGGAGGCCTTCGGCGCCACGCTCGAGGAGGCATTGCAGGCCGATCTGCTGCTCCATGTGGCGGACGCCTCGGCCCCGGAGGAGGAGCTGCACGAGATGCTCGCCGCGGTCGAGGACGTGCTGGTGGAGATCGGCGCGGCGGAGCGGCCGCGGCTGCTCGCTCTGAACAAGGTCGACCTGCTCGATCGCGAGCACCGCCGCGAGCTCAGCTTCCGCTTCCCCGAGGCGGTGCAGGTCTCGGCCGAGACCGGGGAGGGCCTCGATCAGCTGCGGGAAGCCGTGGAGGCCCGCTTCCTCGCCACCCTGCGCCCGATGGAGCTCCTGCTGCCCTACGCGGACGGCGACAAGCTCTCGGAGCTGCATGAGCTGGCCGGGGACATGGAGCGCGAGGAGACCGCCGAGGGTGTGAGGGTGAAGGCACGGGTGCCCGCCTCCGCGGTGCAGCGCTTCGAGCGGTTCGCCCTCAACGGCGACCGCCCTTGAACCTGCGCTTCACCCGTCTCTCGCAGGAAGCGGCGGCGCCGGAGCGCGCCCATGACGGTGACGCGGGCTACGACCTGCGCGCCGCAGAGGCGATCGTGCTCGGAGCGGGGGAGAGGGCCAGCGTGGGCACCGGCCTCGCCGTGGAGATCCCCGATGGCTGCGCCGGCCTCGTGCTGCCGCGATCCGGGCTTGCGCTGCGTCACGGCATCGCGCTGGTGAACGCGCCGGGGCTGATCGACGCCGGGTACCGCGGCGAGGTGCGCGTGCTGCTGCTGAACACCGACCGCTCTGAAGCGTTCGAGGTGTCGGTCGGCGACCGCATCGCCCAGCTCGTGGTGGTCCGCCACGAGGTGGGCGGGGTGGAGGAGGCCGACTCGCTCGAGCAGACCGCCCGTGGCGCCGCGGGCTTCGGCTCTACGGGGACGAGCTGAGCGCGGCCAGGCCGTCCTCGCGCGAGATCACCGCCTCGTAGCCCAGCTCGGCGCGGGCTTTGGCATCGCTCACGGTGCACTCCAGGGCGGAGTTCCAAACCGCGAGCCGCGTGATGGGGGGCTCGCCCTTCAGGCGCAGCGTCCGCCAGACGCCCTCGGCGACCGCGGCCGCGCCCTTCGCCACCCCCGCCGGCACGTTGCGCTTGCCGGGCTCCACGCCCTGGCTGGCGACCATCGCCGTGATCATCTCCCTGAACGGAAGCGGATCGCCGTCGGTCACGAAGTAGGCCTCGCCGCCACGGCCCTTGGCCGCCGCCAGCACCATGCCCTCCACCACGTTGTCCACGTGCGCCGTTGAGGTGAGGTTGCCACCGCCGCCGACCCAGGAGAACTTGCCTGAGCGGATCAGGTCCACGATGGCGGGCAGCAGCGTTGTGTCGCCGGGGCCCCACACGAAGCGCGGCCGCAGCACCACGGTCTCCATGCCGCCGTTTCCGTTCGCGGCCACCACCAACTGCTCCGCGCGCGCCTTGCTGCGCGGGTAGTAGGCCCGCGAGTCGGGCTTGAGGGGCCACGTCTCATCGGCGTTCACGAGTGCGTTGCCGTCCACCAGCGCGGCCTCCGTGCCCACGTGCACGAAACGCTTCACTCCGGCCGCCCTGCACGCCTCGACCGCGTTGCGGGTGCCGTCGATCGTCGCGACCTGGAATTCCTCCCAAGGGCCCCACTGCTCCACCTTCGCCGCCGCGTGGTAGGCCAGGTCGCAGCCCTCGAGCCCAGGGGCCAGATCACCGTTGAGATCGGCAACGAATGGCTCAGCACCGAGCGCGCGCACCTTCTCGGCCGATGCGTCGGAGCGGGCGAGCGCGGTGGCCTGCACGCCGTCTGCCGCCAGCCTGCGCAGCAGCGCGCCGCCTATGAACCCCGATCCGCCGGTCACAAATGCCCGCATTGGGGGTCAACCATATGGACGAAATGCCGATATACGTAGCGTGAGCACACAAGGCCCCGCCCCTGCCGCATCCCAGGCCCCCGCGCCGGGGCCTGGCATGCGCCGGATCGGCGACATCATCGTCGAGCACGACTTTGCCACGCGTGAGGCGGTTGAGCGCGCCGTTGTTGAGGCGCGCGAGACCGGTCGCACGACAGGGCAGACCCTGCTCGAAGGCGGGGTGGTCACCCCGGCACAGCTCGCCCGCGCGGTCGCCGAGCGCTACGGCGTCGATCACGTCGATCTGAACGAATATCCGGTGGACAAGGGCGCGACCTCGCTCGTCGACCCCATGGTGCTGCGCAAGCACCGCACGGTGCCGATCGCCTTCCTCGACGAGAACGTCCTGCTGGTCGCCACCGCGGACCCCGCCAACGTGCTCGCCCTCGACGACCTGTCGATGATGACCGGCTACGAGATCCGCCGCGTGGTCGCGACCGAGGAGGACGTCGACGCGCTGCTGGGCCGCATGGGTCGTCTCGAGGCCACGGTGGAGGAGATCACCGAGGAGGAGGACGAGGCCCCGATCATCGAGCTGCGGGAGTCGGCCGAGGAAGCGCCGGTCGTGAAGCTCGTGCGCTCGATCGTCGCCGACGCCGTCGAGCGCGGCGCCTCCGACATCCACTTCGACCCCGAGGACAAGTCGATGCGCGTGCGCTTCCGCGTCGACGGCGTGGTGAGCGACACCACCACCGTGCCCCGCGGGATGGTCGCCGGCCTCGTGTCGCGCGTGAAGATCATGGCCGACCTCGACATCGCTGAGAAGCGGCTGCCCCAGGACGGGCGCGTCGGCCTCAACGTCGACGGCCGTCACATCGACATCCGTGTTGCCACGCTTCCCACCGTTCAGGGCGAGTCGGTGGTCATGCGTGTGCTCGACAAGGGCGGCATGGACTTCGACCTCGACAAGCTCGGAATGGCCGACCTCGACGTGGCCCGCCTGCGCCAGGCGATCAGCCAGACGCACGGGTCGCTGCTGGCCACCGGGCCGACCGGCTCGGGCAAGACGACGACTCTCTACGCGGCGCTCACCGAGCTCAACACGCCGGACAAGACTCTGCTCACGATCGAGGACCCGGTCGAGTACGAGCTCGACGGCGTGAAGCAGGTGCAGGTGAACAACAAGGCCGGCCTGACCTTCGCCACCGGCCTGCGCTCGATGATGCGCGCCGACCCCGACGTGATGATGGTGGGCGAGATCCGCGACCGCGAGACCGCCCAGATCGCGATCGAGTCCGCGCTCACGGGCCACTACGTCCTGTCGACGCTGCACACCAACGACGCGCCGATGAGCGTGGCCCGGCTGATCGAGATGGGCATCGAGCCCTTCCTGGTCGCATCGGGCATCAACTGCGTGGTCGCCCAGCGCCTCGCCCGGACCCTCTGTGACTGCAAGGAGGAGACCGAGATCGGCGTCGAGGCCCTGCAGCGCAACGGCTTCACCAACGAGACGGAGCCGGTCAAGGCCTTCAAGCCCGTCGGCTGTGTCCGCTGCGCGCGCAGCGGCTATCGCGGCCGTATCGGCGTCTACGAGGTGATGACCGTCAGCGACGAGATGCGTGAGCTGATCGTGGAGAAGCGCTCAGCCGACGCGATCGCCGCCGTGGCCGTGTCCCAGGGCATGCGCCGCCTCCGCGACGACGGGCTGGACAAGGTTCGTCAGGGCGTCACCTCCATGGAAGAGGCGCTTCGCATCCTTGGCGGAACCGCCTAGCCGTCAGTCGTTCGCCGGCTTGATGTTCTGATTCAGCTGGAAGCGGTTCTCGGGGTCGTACTCGGCCTTGATCCGCGCCAGCCGCTCATGGTTCTTGCCGTACGTGGACCGCACCGCGGCATCCCCTTCCTCGAGCAGGCCCGGGAAGTTGAAGTAGGTCTTCCCGTCGGAGTGCGGGAGCGCGGCCTCGTAGAAGTCGCGCGTCCAGGCGATGTTGGCCTCGTCGCCCTCCTCCTCGCGCCACGTCGCGTCGATGCTCAGCATCCACTCCGAGCCGCGGTCGCCGAACGCGGTCTCCTCGGCCCCGACGCGGGAGATCGCGCCGCCGCAGTGGCGGATGATCACGAGCGTGTCCTCGGACGGCCGGCGCAGCGACCAGTCGACGGTCATGTCGACGGCCGCATCGGACAGCCCGTCGAGGTAGAGCGCCTTCCAGTAGTAGCGCAGGCCGGCCGGGTAAAACGGGTCCAGCGAGCGCTGGAACTCGAGGTAGTCGGCGGGCGCGCTCATGTCGATCAGCGGGGTGGCGAGCTCGCGCAGAGCCCGGGTGGCCCGGTCGCCCTCGTCCGGGTCGCCCGCCCACATGCCGGCGATTCCAACGTACGGCCTTTCGCGAAGCGGCTCGGGCAGCTCGTCGACCGCCGGCAGCGTCCAGATCAGGCCAGCGGTGGACAGCTCGTCCGGCGCACCGGCCACCGCGTCGCGCCACCCGGCCAGCACCCTCGCGGCATCCTCGAGCGGATACGCCACGTGCAGCGCGAAGACCTCGGGCCCGAGGTCGTGCAGGCGCAGCTCGAAGGCGGTGACCACGCCGAAGTTCCCGCCGCCGCCACGCAGCGCCCAGTAGAGGTCGGCATGCTCGTCGGCGTTCGCGCGCACCCGTCGGCCGTCGGCGAGGACGACCTCGGCGGAGACGAGGTTGTCGATCGTCATGCCGTCGCGCCGGCGCTGGTGGGACACGCCGCCGTTCAGCGCCAGCCCGGCAACGCCCGTCTCGGAGACGACCCCACCCGTCGTCGCCAGGCCGAGCGGCGCGGTCACCTCGTCGACGTCCGCCCACGTGGCGCCCCCCTGCACGTGCACGGTCCGCGCGCCGGCGTCGAGGCGCACGCCGCACATCTCCGACAGGTCGACGACGAGCCCGTCGTCGCAGACGGCCGTGCCGGCGACGTTGTGCCCACCGCCACGCACGGCGAGCGGCAGCCCGTGCTCGTGGGCGAAGCGCACGGCGGTCGCGACGTCGTCGGCATCGGTGCAGCGTGCGATGACCGCGGGATAACGGTCGATCATGCCGTTCCAGACGCGGCGCGCGCTGTCGTAGTCCTCGTGTCCGGGTGCGATGACGTCCCCGCTCAGGTGCTCGGCGAGCAGGGTGGGGAGGTCGCGAGTGATGATGCGCAGGGCCATGTCAGGTGCTCCTTCGTAGGTCGTTGAGTACGAAGGCCAGCCTGCCGCCCACACCCGTCTCGAGCCAGGGTCATAATGCGCGTGAGCGGTTCATTTGTGCCACCACGAGATGCTGTGAGCCAAACGCCCAAGCCGACCCGGATCAGCATCGTCGCGACGCCCGACTCGAGCGTCTCCCCGGCGATCGGGATGTACGAGACGCTCATGTCCGTGGCGCCCCTCGTCGCGCCCGAGGATCGGCACGCGGAGGGGTGGGACCCGTTCGAGGTGGAGATCGTGGCCGAGTCCGCAGGCGCGATCGAGGGCGCCTCCGGGCTCGTCATCACCGCGCACCGGGGGGTGGGGGAGGTGACGGAGACCGACGTGGTGATCGTGCCCTCCATGGCGTTCGACCGCGAGGGCGATTGGATCCCAGGGCGATACCCGAAGCTCGTCCGATGGCTACGAGATGTCTACGACGGCGGCGCGACGATCTGCTCCGCGTGCACCGGCGGGAACCTGACCGCGGAGACGGGCCTGCTCGACGGACAGCACGCGACCACCCACTGGATGTCGGCGAGCAACTTCCGCCAGAGACACCCCTCCGTGGAGCTGCGACTCGAGGAGGTCCTGGTGATCGCCGGTGACGACGGGCGGCTGATCACCTCCGGGGCGGCGACCGCGTGGCACGACCTCGCGCTCTACCTGATCGCCAGCCGCGTCGGACCGGCCACCGCACAGGCGGTCGCGCGGTTCCTGCTCTGGGAGTGGCATCGCGACGGCCAGGCGGCGTTCCAGGTCTTCAGCCCGCCGACGGATCACGGTGATGCCGCCGTCCTGGCGGCACAGCGCGCCATTGCCGAGAACTTCGCCGTCGCATCACCTGTTGAGGAGATGGTGAAGTGGTCGGGGCTCGCCCAGCGGACGTTCAAGCGCCGCTTTACGGCGGCCACGGGCCTCACACCGATCGCCTATGTCCAGCGCATCCGGGTCGAGCGGGCGAAGCGCATGCTCGAGACCACCGGCGATCCGATCGAGGAGATCAGCTGGGCTGTCGGCTACGAGGACCCGGCCTCGTTCAGGCGGCTCTTCAAGCGGCTGGCCGGGCTCACGCCCGGGGCCTACCGGCAGCGGTTCCAGGTCCCCGTCGTGCCGAGCACTTAAACGCCGGCGCTGTGGCGGATTGTGGGGCCTATAGCCCCAGAATCCTCCACAGCTCAGTTCGGAGGGTCCGGTCTAGACCCCCGCGGCCCTGCGCGCCGACGCGTGCGCCGCATCCTCCATCGCATCGTCAAGAGGCTCGAGCCCGGTTCCCAGCGCCGCCTCGATCAGCCAGTCCGCCAGCCACACGTTCTTGGGCAGCAGCGGGCCGTGGAGGTAGGTGCCGATCACCTTGCCAGCGCGCACCCCCTCGTATCCGTCGCTGCCGTTGTTCCCGTGGCCCGAGAGCACCTTGCCGAGCGGCTCGGCGCCGTCGCCGAGGTGCGTGCGCCCGCCGTGGTTCTCGAACCCTGCGATCACGCGCGGGCCGTCGCCGAGGTCTACCTCGATCGCGCAGTTGCCGATCAGCCGCGGCCCGTCCGCGCGCACCGTGCGCAGGTCGGCCAGCCCGATGCCCGGAAGCGTCTCGTCGCCCATCTCGTAGCTGTGGCCCAGCAGCTGGTAGCCGCCGCACACGGCGAGCAGCGCCGCTCCCCGTCCGGCAGCGGCGTGGATCGCTTCGCTCTTGCCCTGCGCCATGTCATGGGCGACGGCCACCTGGTCGCGGTCCTGCCCGCCGCCGATGTAGAACAGGTCGTGGGCATCGGGGTCCAGCGACTCCCCGACGGTTGCCGAGCCGAGCTCGAAGCCGATTCCGCGCCACTCGCAGCGGGACCTGAGCACGGCGATGTTGCCGCGGTCGGCGTAGATGTTCATCAGCTCCGGGTAGAGCGCGCAGAGCCGAAGGGTCATCGCGGCGCCTCGAGCAACACGATCGTGCTGCCCACGTAGTCGCGCGTGGCGGGCACCTCGCGCGCATCCAGTGGGGTGAAGCCCGCGTCGGCCCCCTCGGCCTCGAGCTCCGCGGCGGTCACTGAGTCCAGGCGCAGCGTGAACACCTCCTCCGATAGCTCACCCTCCGGTGATACGGCCTGGCGATGGCGGTCCACCGACACGTACTCGGGCTCGTCGCGCACGTCGACGGGGGTGGAGGACAGCACCCAGCCGTCCACCTCCAGCACGTCCGGGAGCGGCGGCAGGAACTCTCCGGCCGGAACGCCGCCGAACGGGTCGGCCAGGGCCACGGCGAGCAGCCCGCCCGGCTCGAGGTGCGTGCGCACGGTCGCCAGCATGGCCGCGCGGCCGGCGGACCCGCCCAGGAGCTGCGCCACCTGCATGGCCTGGATCGCCAGCGGGAAGAGCGCTCCGAGGTCGAACGAACGTGCGTCGGCCGCGTGGGCTCGAACGGGCAGGTCGCGCTCGCGGGCTCGTGCGCCGCACACTTCGACCAGATCGGGGTCCGCGTCGAGGGCCACCACCTGGTGGCCGAGGGCGGCCAGGTCGAGCGCCACGCGGCCCGTGCCGGCGCCGATGTCGAGCACGGGCGCGCCACGCTCCTCGGCCAGCTCCCGCCACAGCGGCAGGTCGGCGCCGTAGGACGAGCACTCCACGTCGTGCCAGGCGGCGATCACAGGTCCACCCGCTCCAGGTCCCAGACCGGCAGAGCGGTCTCCGGGACCGGCTCGTCGATCGCCTCCAGCCCGAGGCGCACCTTCGCCAGGTAGTCCTTGGAGATCACCGCACGGCCCTCCTCCCGGCCCAGACGCAGACGCTCGCGCCCCTCGGGTGAACCGCGATAGGTCCACACGGGCCCGCCGAAATCGGTTTCGATCAGGTCGGTCACGTCGATTCGATCGTAGTTGCGCTCGCGCGCGTCCAGACCCTCCAGCTCTCCGTCCGCCAGCGGCCTGACCAGCCCCCGCACGACGCTGCCCGGGTCGGGCTCGATGTCCACGAAGGCGACGTAGATCTCCGGCCGCGAGCCGTCCTCCCGGCTCAGGTACTTCTTGTAGCCGGGTATGTGGCGCACGTTGTCGGTGGCCACGCCCCACACGCGGCGATGGCCCGGCAGGGTCTCGACGGCCCCGGCGCCGTCGAGCACCAGCGAGCCGTAGCCGAAGACGTGGTCACTCATCCCAGCGCCGCGCTAGGCCGCGGCGGGCCAGCAGCTCGCGCAGCTCCAGCAGCGCCGTGTAGGTGGGGAGGGCGAACAGCGGGGCTCCGTTGCCCGATGCGACCGCGGAGTCCAGCGATGCCTCCAGGTCGCGCTCCACCTCGAGCTCGGCGTCGATCCCCGCGTACTTCAGCCGCAGCGCCATCTCCTCGGCCCGCGTGCCCGAGCAGGTCGCGCGCCGCACCCGGCCGGCGAGCAGCTCGAAGTCGGCGTCCCAGATCCAGGACACGTCGCGGCCGTCGGCGATGTTGTCGTTCAGCGCCAGCCACAGGTCGAGCTGGTCGTCCTCCAGCGTGAGGGTGCGCAGCACCTCGTTCGCCCCCGCGGGGTTCTTCACCAGCAGTATCGAGACCGGACGGCCCGCCACGGGGATCGTCTCGACGCGGCCGAACGCGCCTCCGAACCCCTCGAGGGCGCCGCGTACGGTCTCGAGAGAGGCGCCGAGGTCGAGCGCGAGCGCCGCGGCCGCCACGGCGTTGTAGACGTTGTAGAGGCCGGGGAGGGGGAGGCGCAGGTCAACCGTGCCCTCGGGCGTGGTCAGCGTCACGTCCGCGCCGCGCATGCCGTCGAGCTTCACGCGCTCGGCCACCACGGATGGCTCCGGGCGCGTGCGACCGCAGTTGGGGCAGTGGTAGCGGCCGAGGTGGCCGAGGTAGACGGCCTCGTAGACGTACGGCGTGCCGCAGTTGCGGCAGTGCTTGGAGTCGGCGGCGTGCTGGAGCTCAGGCAGCGCCTGCGAGTCGTCCGACACACCGAAGTAGACGACGCCCTCGCGCTCGCGCCCAAGGTCCGCCACCAGCGGGTCGTCGGCGTTCAGGATGAAGCGCGCGCGGCCCGCGTGCTCGCCGACCAGCTCGGCCCAGGCGTCGGCCAGGAGCTCCAGCTCGCCGTAGCGGTCGAGCTGGTCGCGGAACAGGTTCGAGAGCAGGAACGCTCGTGGCTGCACGGCGCCCGCAACCCGGGGCAGCCAGGCCTCGTCGACCTCGAACAGGCCGATCTGGTCGGTCTCGCGGCCCGCGTCGAGCAGGGCCGTCGCCACGCCCCAGCCCATGTTCGAGCCGGCGCGGTTGTGCACCACCCGCTCGCCCGATGCCTCAAGGATCCCCGCCACCATCGCGGACGTGGTGGTTTTCCCGTTGGTGGCGGAGACGAGCACCGCGCCGTGATCGAGACGCGACGACATCCGCTCCAGCGCGCTGTCGTCGGCACGCAGCAGCAGCCGGCCGGGAAGTGTGGTGCCGCCGCCGCGGCCCAGGCGCCGCGAGAGCGCGCGCACGCAGCGCGCCAGGAACTCCAGCAGGGGGCTCATGCCGGGGCGATCACGCGCAGGCAGCGCGGGCGCACGGTGATCCGCGCCGGCGTGGCGCCGATCGGATCCCCGTCGGCGTAGATCTCGAAGGTGCGGCTTGCGCCGACCTCGATGTCCGCGCCGGTCCACGCGTGGTAGCTCGGGTCGTCGACGTGGGTGCCCTTGAAGTACTTGGGCAGGGCGAACAGGAATCGCAGCTTGGGCACGGTCTCCTTGGCCACGATGTCGAGCTTGCCGTCGTCGAGCACCGCCTGCGGCGCCACGTACATGCCGCCGCCGTAGGCCTTGGAGTTGCAGACCCCCATCGAGTAGCCGGTGATCTCATGGCGCTCGCCGTCGATCGTGGCGGTGAAGGTCGCGGGCTTCCACGACATCAGCGCGCGCAGGGCCGCATAGACGTACACGAGGTTCCCGCGCACCAGGCGCGCCTCGTTCGCGATCTTGTTGGCGTCGGAGTCGAAGCCGAAGCTGGCGATGCCGAGGTAGGGCGTGTCGTCGACATAGCCCACGTCGAGCATGCGCTCGTCCCCGTTGACCGCTACCCGGACGGCCTCGGCCGGGTCCTCGGGGATCTCGAGCACGCGCGCGAGGTCGTTGCCGCGCCCGCCGGGGATGATCGCGAGCGCCGACGAGGTGTGGTGGAGCACTCCCGCGAGCGGGCGCAGCAGGCCGTCACCGCCCATGGCGGCCACGGTCTCACCTCGCTCTACGGCGGTGCGGGCCTCGTCGGCGGCATGCTGGATGTCTCGCGTTCGCGCGGTCCGGAACTCCGCGCCGAGCCGGGCGAACTCAGCCTCGGCGGCGGGCAGGCGATCGAGCGCCCGGCCCCCGCCCGCTGACGGGTTCACAAGGAGCAGGAAGCGGCGGTTCAACCGACGGTGGCGAGGGGGTCGATCTCTGCGCGCTCCACGAGCCCGTCGCCCAGGAGGCGCTCGGCGTGCGGCTCCTCCGGGTTCGTGGGGTCGAGGGTGAGAAGCACGTCCTGCTGCACGGTGTGCCAGGCCTCCTCGGTGACCTGCTCGGAGGCCACCATCAACCGGTCGTCGCGTGCCAGCCAGTGCAGGTCGAAGTTTCCGAGGCGGTACGCGTACAGCCGCTCGCCGTCGGAGAAGAGGAAGTTCAGGCTCGAGAAGGCCGAACGGGCGACCACGGCCGACATCGCGCGCCGCAGCGCGCCGGGCACGTCCGCCGGGTCGAAGTAGCGCATGAGGTAGTTGAACACCACCTCCGAGTCCGTCTCGCCGGCGGGCGCCTGAACGCCGGGCTCCGCCAGCCGGCGATGGGCGCTCACCGTGCCGTTGTGGCCGAAGCTGTAGTTGCCGAGCACGAACGGGTGTGTGTTCACCAGCGTGCGCCGGCCGGACGTTGCGCGGCGGACGTGCACGTTGAAGATCCGGCCGGTCCTCGAGGCGGCGGTCTCCATCTCGGGGTCGTCGCGCGCCGTGTCGGGAAACCTCTTGAGCACGGGGGCGCGGCCCTCGACTCGCTCGTAGACGGCCATGCCCCACCCGGAGTCACCCTGCTCGGAATCGCGGATGACCGGGAGATCGGCTTTGAGCAGCTCGTGCCGGATCGACACTGGCTCGGAGGCGACGCAGCCGAAGACTCGGCACATGCGTCCAGTCTATGCCTACTGGCAGGGGGCGAAAAGGGCGCGCCCGATCCCTGTACCTCCCACAACCGACGACGGGAGGACGGGATGAAGGAGCCGATGCGGATCTGGTGGGCGCGGCCGCGCAAGTTGTGCGCGCTGGAGCGGCCGGGTGGGGGAGGGCGCAGCCACCGGCCCGAGCGCCGCGAGGCGGAGATCGCGTGGCTGAAGGAGCACGGCGTGCGCACCGTGATCTCCACGATGGCCACGCGCCACAACCTGGCGGCGTACGAGGCGGCCGGGCTCGAGTGCCACCACGTGCCGGTGCCGGATATCGCCGGCGGCGAGACCGCCCTCGACCAGCTGATCACGCTGCTGCGGCGTAGCCTCCGTGCAGCCGGGGCGGTCGCGCTACACGGCAACCGGCACACCGACTTCGTGGCGGCCGTCTGCGCGGCGCACCTGCACGAGCACCGCGGGACTCACCCCGCGGACAGCCTTGCCGAGGCGCGCGAGGCGGGCCTGATGCTCACTCCCGAAGCCTGCGCCTTGCTCGGCGTGGACTACGAGGCGGTCCAGCCGCGCTCGCGCATGGCGGCCTCGACCTGATCGGGCTGGTCCGTCACCACGTACGCGTCGACGATCGCACCGTCGGCGTTGATCGTGATCGACAGGCCGGACTTCGTGTGGCGCACCTTGGAGATCTGGGCGACCGGACGCCCGGAGCCCATCCGGGGCTTGACCCGCCCGGTGGCGACGCTGTGCACGCCCTCGAGGTCGGCGAGGGAGTCGAGCAGGCGGCGGTAGCCCTTCGTCGAGCTGTGCTTGTGATGTGTGCGCTTGGCCATCAACGGGCTCCCACGAGCTCCGCGAGGTTCGCGGCCACCTTTATCGGCTGAGGGCCGTCGGCCGGCGGCTCGGCCGTTGCGCCGCCGGTGAGCACCAGGGCGGCGTCGAGGCCCGCCGCATCGGCCGCGGCGATGTCGGAGTCGAGCCGGTCGCCCACCACCAGCGTCTTGCCGTCTCCCAGCCGGTCGAGCGCCGTCTCGAACAGGCGCGGCGAGGGCTTGCCGACGATCTCGGCGGTGCGGCCCGTCGCGGTCTCGACCGCCGCTAGCAGCGCGCCGGTGCCGGGCCAGTGGCCCTCGGGCATCGGCAGCGTGGGGTCGCGCCCGGTCGCGAGGAAGGTCGCGCCGCGACTCACCGCGAGGGTCGCGTCGCGCAGATCCCGGTAGTGAACGTCGTCGGTACCGCTCACCACCACCACGTCGGCGCGCGAGCCCAGGTCAGTCCCGTTCATCACCTTCAGGCCGGCGTCGGCCACGTGGTCGCGCATGGCCTGGGTGCCGATCACGAACGCGGACGCGGCGTGCGTGCTGTCCGCGAGCAGGTGCTGCATCGCGCCGCCCACCGTGACCACGTCGGCGAGCGAGGCCTGCACGCCGATGCCCCAGAGCTTCGCCACGTGGTCCTCGCCCGCGTGCCAGCCGTTGTTGGTGGCAAATGCGATCCGTTTCCCCGCGGAGCGCAGGGCGGCGATGGCATCCACCGACCCGTCTACGGCCTCGTCGCCGATCCAGACGCAGCCGTCGAGGTCGAGAATGACCTGGTCGTAGGAGCGAAGGAGCGGGGAAAGTCCGGCCATCGTCCAAGACTAGGTGGCTACCCTCCTGCTCGTGTCTCGACCGCTGCTGCTGATGCTCGTCCTCTGCTCGCTCGCCCTGGCGGCGTGCGGCTCCGACGGCGCGGAGGAGGGTCCACCCGACGACGAGGCCGACGCGCCCGCCGAGCAGGCCTCGGCGCCGGCCGGCGACTGCAAGCAGGTCGAGGCGCCCAAACCCGGCAAGGAGGGCAACGAGCGCAAGCCGATGTCGAACCTCGATCCGGAGAAGACCTACGAGGTGAAGGTCGACACCAGCTGTGGCTCGTTCACCATCAGGCTCGACCAGAAGGCCGCGCCCAACACCGCCGCCTCGTTCGCCGCGCTGGCGGACAAGGGCTTCTACGACGACACGATCTTCCACCGCATCGTCCCCGGCTTTGTGATCCAGGGCGGCGATCCCACGGGCACCGGCACGGGCGGCCCCGGCTACTCGGTGGTCGACAAGCCGCCGGAGAACGCGACCTACACCCGCGGCGTGGTTGCGATGGCCAAGACCGGCGACGAGCCCCCGGGCACCAGCGGCAGCCAGTTCTACGTGGTCACCGGGCAGGACGCCGGGCTACCGCCCGAGTACGCGCTACTCGGCAAGGTCGTGAAGGGCATGGACGTGGCGATGAAGATCGACGCGCTCGGCGATCCCCAGAGCGGGGGAGAGGGCACGCCGCTTCAGACCGTTGTGATCGAGAAGGCGACGCTGAAGGAGAAGTAGGTCGGCGGGCCTATCCGGCCGCCTCGGGGATGTCGACCTCCCAGCGCTGGATCACGAAGAAGCTGCCATCGAGCCACTCGAACGATGCCCTGCCGACAGGAGCGGACGGGTCGCCCAGCACCCAGTTGCCGATCAGTGGTTCGAGCGGGGGTGCCTCAGCCACTGGGCCCGGCGCGCTGTGCCTTCATGCGCGCCTGGCGGCGCCTGCCGAACAGCGTGAGCAGGCCGAGGATGCCGGCCACGATCACCAGGCCGAGCAGCAGCGTGGCGAGGGTGCCCGACCCGCCGAAGGGCAGCATGACCAGGGTCGCGAGGCCGAAGCCGAGCGCGACGAGCAGCACCACCAGCGCGACGACGATGAAGATCCCGCGGGCTCGGATCGCGAGGCTCGCACCGGGCGGCGGGGCTATCAGGCCCATCATCCGCAGCAGGAAGAGCTGGCGGCCGGAGGGAGCCTCCTGTCCCAGCTTCTCGACAGCCGCCTTGAGGTCGTCGGGCCGGCGCTCCGCCAGCGCCAGCGAGGCCTTCATCATCCGCTGCAGCGCCTGGCGCTCCTGGGGGTGGCATCCGGCCATGGCCTCGTTGAAGTAGGCCCGGGCGGCCTTCGCGTCGTAGCGCTCCGCGGCCCGTGCCCCGAGCAGGGCCTTGGCGGCCACCTTGTGCTTGGACTCGCCCTGCAGCTGCTCGTCGGTGCGGTCCTCGAGCTGCTGGATCGCCGCGAGCGCGCCGACCTGCATCTGCTGCATCTTGATCTGCTTCTGCTTGGCCACGGCGAGGAGTCTAAGGGCCGTTATATCTCCAGCAGCTTGAGCAGCCGGCGGGCGAGCTGCGGGCTGCCCTCGATCTTCACCTTGCCGCGGGCGACGCTGGCCACCGCGCCGACCACCGGGGCGGCGGTGAGCTGCACCACGTTCGGCAGCGAGCCGCGGATCACCAGGTTGGCCTTGCGGGCACGGGGCACGTCCTCCACCAGCACCTCGTCGTCGCCGAAGGTCACGCGCACCGGGGCGAAGTCCTCCTCGAAGCGGAACTCGACCGTTCCCCGGATCGCCTTCGCCACCCGCGGCCGCCGCTGCATGCCCCGCTCGACGAGCCCATAGATCGACGCGGAGATCCCGTTCGGCTGCTGGCGGCCGAGCTTCACGCGAGGCATTGGCCGTAGGATCCCGCATCGATGGCAACCGTGGCCGACCCCGGCGTGACCCTCGACGTCGTCCCGAGGCAGGAGGAGGTGCTGCTGCGCGAAGCGGTGGCGGGCATCTGCTCGGATTTCGGGCCCAAGTACACGGAGAAGTGCGTGGACGACGAGGTGCCGCCCACCGAGCTGTGGGACGCCCTGGCCAGCCGCGGCTACCTCGGCGTGAACATCCCCGAGGAGTACGGCGGCGGCGGGCTCGGCATGAGCGCTCTGTCCGCCGTCGGCGAGGAGATCTCGGCGGCCGGGTGCTCGCTCCTGCTGATCGTGGTCTCGCCCGCGATCGCGGGCAGCATCATCGCCCGCCACGCGACGCCCGAGCAGAAGGACCGCTGGCTGCGCGGCATAGGCGCGGGCACCACCAAGCTCGCCTTCGCCATCACCGAGTCGGACGCCGGCACCAACTCCCACAACCTCAAGACCTCGCTGGAGCAGGACGGCGACAAGTTCAAGCTCAACGGGCAGAAGACCTACATCTCCGGCGTGGAGGACGCGGACGCGGTGCTGGTGGTCGCGCGCGGGCGCAACGACGACGGGTCGCTGGGTCTGCCGTCGCTCGCCATCGTCGACGTGGACACGCCGGGCTTCACCCGCGACGTGATCCCGATGCCGCGCCTCGGCCCCGACAAGCAGTGGACGCTGTTCTTCGACGACGTCGAGATCGAGGAGGAGCGCCTCATCGGCGGCTACAACGGCGGCCTCGGCCCGGTCTTCGACGGGCTCAACCCCGAACGGATCATGGGCGCGTCGCTGGCCACGGGCATCGGCCGCCACGCGATCGGCCGCGCGGCCGAATACGCGCGCGAGCGCAAGGTCTGGAACGGCGCGCCGATCGGCACCCACCAGGGCATCTCACACCCGCTGGCGCAGGCGAAGATCGAGCTCGAGCTGGCGCGCCTCATGACCCAGAAGGCCGCGGCGCTCTACGACGCCGGGGCAAAGGGGGCGGGGGAGGCCTCGAACATGGCCAAGTACGCGGCCGCCGAGGCGTCGATCAAGTGCGTCGACCAGGCGATCCAGACCCATGGCGGCAACGGCTTCGCGCTCGAGTACGGCCTCACCCAGCTGTGGTGGGGCGCCCGCGTGGCGCGCACCGCGCCGGTCTCGCGCGAGATGGTCCTCAACTACGTGGCCGAGCATTCGCTCGGCCTGCCCAAGTCCTACTGAGCGCCTTCTACGTCCCGGAGGGCGATGCGTTCGCCGCCACCGAGCTCACGCGCGGGCCGTGGGACGAGGGCAGCCAGCACGCGGGGCCGCCGTGCGCGCTGCTGGGACGGGCAATGGACCGCGGCGGTGGGCTCGCCGAGGCGCGGCTCACGCGGGCGACGTTCGAGATCCTCAAGCCGGTGCCGATCGCCTCGATGGAGGTGTCGACCGAGGTCGTGCGGCCGGGCCGCAGCGTGGAGCTGATCGAGGGCACGCTCTCCAGCGGCGGCACGCCGCTGATCCAGGCTCGCGGCTGGCGGATCCGCACGGAGGCGCTCGACCTCGACGAGAGCCCGCCCGGCGAGTCGCCTCCGCCTGGACCGGGGGAGGCGCAGACCAAGCCGTTCTTCCCGACGGGCGCCGACACCGGCTACCACACAGCGATGGAGGTCCGGTACCTGGAGGGCGGGTACCTCGAGCCCGGCCCGGCCCGTGCGTGGATGCGGATGCTCCACCCGCTGATCGAGGGCGAGGAGGTCGAGCCACGCGACCGGGTGCTGGTCGCGGCCGACTCGGGCAACGGCGTGAGCGCGCCGCTTGACTACCGGCGCTGGCTGTTCATCAACGCCGACCTGTCGGTGGCGCTGCGCAGGCCGCTGCGCGGTGAGTGGGTCTGCCTCGACGCCACCACGTGGGTCGAGCCCGATGGGATCGGGCTCACCGACACGGGGCTGTACGACGAGCACGGCCTGGTGGGGCGCGCCACCCAGAGCCTGCTCGTCGGACCTCGCTGAGCGCCGCGGTGGCGAAATCGGAGAAGCGCCCCTATCGTCGCCCTGTGCGTCCAGCGGTCCTCTGCGCGGTGGCGGCCGCCCTCTGCGTGGGCGTTTCACCGGTCCACGCCCAGACCAGGACCCAGGGCAGCAACCTGGCCGAGGCTGCCGACGGGGGCTTTGGCTGCGAGACGGCCTGGAGCCCCGGCTTCACACCGCCGGACTTCGCGTACGAGCCCTTCGCGACTGGGCACACGACCTGCACCACGTTCATGCCCGGGGTCACGATCAACGACACGTTCCTCGTCCCGGGCGACGGGACGGTGCGCAGGGTCCGCGTGAAGTCCGGTCCGACCCCGGCGCCGCTGCGGATAGCGATCATCCGGCGGCTGTTCCAGACCAATCCGAACAACCCCAACGAGATCACCGACGCCCAGTGCTGCACCGGCGTTAGGGAGAGCGCCACCTTCAACCCCAGGCCGAACGCCGTCACCGAGGTCACGGTGAACCTGCCGGTGGATACCGAGCAGTCGATCAACGGGGCGTCGGGCTGGCACGACATCGTGGCGGTGAGCGCCGTCGGCGCCGGGCAGCTGCCGATCGCCTCGGTGGGCCCCCACACCGCCGCGGCCGGCACCCAGGCCTCCACTCCGACGGCGCACGCGTACTACCCGAAGATCGAACCGGGCAGGGCGAACAACAACACCTGGTCCTACCCGAACTGGGTCGTGCTGATGGCATTCGACTGGGCCGCCCCGGGCGAGGAGATCCCGAATGGCCCCGGCGCCGCAACGATCACCAGCAAGAGCCTCAAGCTCCGCAAGGGCAAGGTTGCCGTGCGGGTGCGCTGTGACACGACCACCGGCGCGCGATGCAAGGGGAAGGTGCGGCTGCGCACGCGCGCCAAGAAGCCCAAGCTCCTGGCATCCAAGTCCATCAACATTCGCGATCGCAAAACGGCCAAGGTCACGCTCAAGCTGTCGGGGAAGGCCCGCCGACGGGTGCCGAGGAAGCGCAACAGGGTGTCGCTCACGGTGAACCTGGGTGGCCACGGCAAGACCACCAAGAAGTTGATCCTCAAGCGCTAGGTCCCGCCGGTCCGCGCCTCCTCGAGATCGAGGTCGTACTCGATCCTGCGGCGCACCTCGTCGGTGATGCGGCCCTCGTCCCGCAATCGGCGGAGCACGGCCCGCTCCGCTCCGATCACGTCGGTCCGGAAGCGCCGGAACCTGTCGGTGCGCGCCTCGAAGTCCTCGGGTCCCGCGCCGTCCTCGTCGGTCTCGCCGTGGACGCGGGACCGGAAGCGCCGGCGGCGATAGTCGTACAGCCCGCGCATGCGGTTCGCCAGATCGTCGTCGACCCATTCCTCCTCCGCGAGCTCGTCGATGCGGTCGATCGCGGCGAACGCCGTCTCCAGCCGCGCCGCCAGCTCCTCGTCGCTGTCCTGCGTGTCCTCCTCGAGGTCCAGGGCGCGGATCAGCGCGGGGAACGCGAGCCCCTGCGCCACCAGCGTCACGAGGATCGTGCAGAACGCCAGGAAGATGATCAGGTCACGCTCGGGAAACGGCGTGCCGGCGTCGGTCTCCAGCGGGATGGCGAGGGCCGCGGCCAGCGCCACGGCGCCGCGCATGCTGCTCCAGGCCACGATCGTCGCGCCCTTCCACCCCGGCACCGGCTCGTTGCCCCGTATCCGCCGGAACAGATGCAGCGGCAGCGCCATCAGGGCGAACACCCAGGCGATCCGCATGAGCGGCACGAGCACGCCGATCAGCGCCCCGTAGGCGGCCAGCTCGGCCGTCGAGTGCGCCTCGATCGCGTCCAAGACCACGGGCAGCTGCAGCCCGATCAGCACGAACAGGAAGGCGTTGAGCAGGAACTGCAGGATCGCCCAGATGGCGCTGAGCTGAAGGCGGCTGGCGGGCGTTGTGAGCTCGGAGGCCTGCCAGCCGAGCCACACTCCGACGGTCACCGAGGCGAGCACGCCCGACGCGCCGATCTCCTCGGCCGGCAGGTAGGCCGCGTAGGCGGTGAGCAGTGAGATCGTGATCTCCGTCGGCGGGTCGTCGAGACGGCGGCGAACCGCCGCGATCACGATCCCCACGGCCACCCCGATGGCGATTCCGCCGAGGCCGGTGGCGATGAACTTCGGGCCTGCCTCCGCCAGCGAGAAGCTCCCGGTGACCACCGCGGCCACCGCGAACTTGTAGGCCACCAGCGCGGTCCAGTCGTTGGTGAGGCTCTCGCCCTCGACCACCGTGATCACCCGTCGTGGCACCCCGAGCCGGCGCAGGATCTCCGCGGGCGCGACGGCGTCGGTGGGGGAGACCACGGCGCCGAGCACGAACGCCACCGACCACTCCAGCCCCATCACCCAGTGGCTCACCGCGGCCACCGCGAGCATGGTCGCGATCACCAGTCCGATCGCCAGGAGGCCGATGGCTCCAGCGTTGACCCGCAGCTCGCGCAGGTTCGAGAAGAACGCCGCCGCGTACAGCAGCGGCGGCAGGAAGATCAGCAGAACGATGTCCGGGTCGAGGTCGACCTCGGGCGCACCCGGGATCAGGCCGACGGCGAGGCCGCCGAGCACCAGCAGGATGGGGTAGGGGACACGCACCATCCCCGCCAGGACGGCGAGCGCTGCGACGGCGACGAGCAGCCCGAAGAGAACCAGCTCCGTGTGCTCCACCGAAAGGAGCTTAGGTGGTGCCTCCGCGCTAAAGGAAGCCCTTCGGAATGCCGAATCCAGAGGTAATGAAGGCCCTCCGCTGCATTCTCCCTGCCCTGGTCGCCGCCGCCGTGCTGGCATCGCCGGCCGCCGCCGCCACCCCCGACACCGTCAAGCTCCGCGGCGCCCTGGACGGGCTCTGGCAGGCCAAGAGCGTCGCCAAGCCCACCCAGACCACCCTGCTGGCGCGGGCGACCAAGTCCATGGCCAAGTGCCGCTCCAAGGGCAAGGGCTGGAAGCGCATCCGCAAGCTCAAGGACGCCCCCCAGCGGCGTCTCTACACGGGCGGGGCACGCATCCTCTGGAAGGAACTGAACGAGCTGGCGCAGCAGAACGCACGCCTGCGACCGCTACGGGGCGCGATGGGGCGTTATGTCAACCAGCTTGAAACGGCAGGCATCGCCGACCCGACGCTCGCCGCCGGCGTGGCGGCACAGCGCCGCCGCCTGACCGTCCAGGACAAGCTGGTGGCGCTGGGCAGCTGCAAGACCTTCGAGTCGCGGCTGAAGAGGGTGCGCGCGATCAGGCGCAAGGGCCGCGCGCAGGCGCAGTTCGACGGCCTCGCCGGGGCCGTGTACGGCCACATGGCCCGCTACATCGTGAAGAAGCGCAACGCCGCCGAGAACCAGTTCTCCGATCAGCTGGGGTCCTCCTACGACCGGCTGATCGCCCTGGGCGTGACCGATGGGGAGGCCAACGGCTTCCTCTACGCGCTCTCGCTGGCGCGCTAGACCACACCGCCCGCCCACACGGTCTGCGAGCATCTGCGTGCCCGGTGATGGCGCGCGCTCACGAGCTCATCCGCTACGACGCTGACGGGCTCGCGGTTGCCGCGCATGCGTGGGGTGACGCGGAGGCGCCTCTCGCTCTGTTGCTGCACGGCTATCCGGACAGCGCATCGACCTGGCGCCACCTCGGGCCCGCGCTGGCCGAGGCCGGCTTCCGCGCGGTCGCGCCGTTCCAGCGCGGCTACGCACCAACCGCCCTGGCGCCCGACGGCGGCTACTCCTTGGAGGCGCTGGTGGGGGACGTACTCGCGTCGCACGAGGCCCTAGGGGGCGACTCCCAGGCGGTGGTGGTCGGCCACGACTGGGGCGCCGAGCAGGCCTATATCGCTACGGCCGTCGCCCCGGACCGCTTTCGCCGTGTCGTCGCCCTGGCCGTGCCGCCTCAGCCGGCTTTGGACAACCTCCGCCGCCATCCCGGGCTCCTCGCACGCCAGCTGTGGATGTCCCGCTACATCGCGCTCCAGCAGATCCCCGGCAGCGAACGCCTGCTGCGCCGGATCGTGCCCCGGCTGTGGGCCAGGTGGTCGCCGGG
Source organism: uncultured Thermoleophilaceae bacterium (assembly GCA_963808105.1). Lineage (GTDB taxonomy): Bacteria > Actinomycetota > Thermoleophilia > Solirubrobacterales > Thermoleophilaceae > JAAYBF01. Next base: position 385,550 of record CAWEEH010000003.1, read on the forward strand.
ATATGCCGCGCACGAGGACGTCCGCGCCGTCCTGGCGGCGCTCGCACCGCCGGGACACGCGACCGCCGCGTTGCGCTACTACCGGGCGGTTTGGCGTCAGCGACGCTCTCGCGGCCGCGGGCATCCACGCGTACCGGAGTTGCCGCGGGACCTGTCGGATACGCCAACGCTGTACCTACACGGCCAGAACGACGGCTGCATCTCGGCCGACGTCGCGCGGCTGGCGCAGGCGAGCGTGGCCACCGAGGTGGTGCCCGGCGTTGGTCACTTCCTGCATCTCGAGGCTCCGAGCGAGGTAAACGAGCGGATTCTCGGGTTCCTGAGGGCCGATTCTGCTGCGTGAGTTCACATAAGATCGGTTATCGAGCATTGCGAATGGATACGCGCCGCCGAAGGGCGTCCAGCGTTTCCGCGACCGCGGGGCGGCGCTCCGCCCCACGACGGAAGAACGCCGACACGTTGCGGCTCGGCACCGGCGGTGCCAGTTGCGTGAAACGCAGGTTGGCGTCGTCGGTGCAGGCGAGCTCCGGCAGCAGGCCTATGCCCAGGTTCGCCGCGACGAGCGACTGGAACAGGTACGCCTCATCGGCGCGGTGCGCGATCCGCGGAGCGAAGCCGGCCCCTTTGCACGCGCGATCGAACGCGGCCGCGAACTGCGTGCCCGCCAGCCCGGCCACCCAATCGACGTTCCGCAGCGTCTCGAGGCGAACCGGTCCCTGGGTACCGTCGTCGCGCGGCAGGACCAGCAGGAGCGGCTCCTCGAGCAGGAGTTGCGATTCGAGACCCCCGATCGGGGCGGTCTCCACGAGGTCGTAGCTCTCGGACACGAGGATGTCCAGGTCGCCCGACCGCAGCAGCCCGATCCCGTCCTCCGGCTCGTGCTCGCGGATGCTGCATTCGAGATCGGGATGCAGCTCGGACAGCTCGTGGATGGCGGGTGCCACCAGCAGGCTGGCGGCACTTGGAAACGAGCCGATCACCAGCTCCCCCCGCACGGTCTCCCGCTCGGCCGCCAGCTCCGCCTCCGCGACGTCCAGCTCTGCGAGCACGCGATCGGCCCTGGTCACCAGCCCCCGCGCCGCCGGCGTCAGCCGGACGTTGCGCCCGTCGCGTTCCAGGAGCTGCGTGTCCGTCTCGCGCTCGAGTTGCATGAGCGACTGGGAGATCGCGGACGGCGTGTAGCCCACCACCCGCGCCACCTCCGCGATCGTGCCCCTGCGGGAGAGCTCGCTGAGGAGCTTGAGTCTCCGGACATCGAGCACGATTCAGCTGAGATTACGCTCACCGGTAGAAATCGGTGGTTCGCCTACCGTGTTCGAAGGGCAGAATAGGGGCGTGCCGACAAAGGAACGCTACGAGCCCCTACCGCCCGTCACGCGGCTTCCCAGCTTGCTCTGGTCACGTCTGGGACGCGTTGGTCGTGCGCTCGCCATCGCGGCCGGGCTCGCCGTGGTGGCCGCGATCATCATCCTGGCGCCGAAGATCGCCGACACCCGCGAGAACAATGCGGCTCGTGACCGCCGCGAGGCCGCCGAGGCGCGCGAGCGCGAGATCGCCCGTCTACAGGAGCTCGTGCGCCCGCGCACGGGCACGACGGACACCCCGGCGAACCCCAGGCTCGACCTCGAGCGCCAGATCACTGTCGATGCCCGAAGTCGCCCCGACGTGAATCGCGTGCTGCGCACCCAGTGCACGGCGATCCGCGGAGGTGGAGGGCGCTACTCGTGCACGGCGGTCACGAGCGACCTGCCGGGTGGCGAGGTGAGCCGGGAGGGCTCGATCGGCTTCCCCTACCGCGCGATAGCGAACGGGCGTGAGCTCACCTGGTGCCGCATCGCGGGCAGCCCCGGCGAGGGCTCCAACAAGGGCAAGCCGCTCGTGGCGATCCCCGCCCGCTGCGGCGGTTAGTTAGCTCACTCGCCCTTGGTGCCGGCGATCGTCCACGCGATGAAGAGCCCCTGAACGGGCAGTCGCGCCCACAGCAGCCATTGCGGGACATCCGGGAGGCCCTGGACCTGATCGGGGTTCACGGCCCAGTGGACGTTGGCCGGGAACACGAGGATCAGGAGCGCGATCAGCCACAGCCGGCAGAAGCCGTGCGTGCGCGGGAAGAGCGCGGTCAGACCGCCGATGATCTCCCCCGCGCCGCTGATGGCCACCATCTCCGGGTGGGCGGGGATGTACGGCGGCATAATTGCCTCGTAAGCCCTCGGCCGCAGGAAGTGCATCACCCCCGCGAAGATGAAGGTGACGCCCAGGGCCCGAGAGGTTCGCGACTCGGTCATCCGTCTCCGAAGGGTTGGATCTCCATGCCGTGGTCATGCTCGCGCATGCCCAGCTCATACGCGGCACCGCCGGCCACGGTGAGGGTACGCGCCCCCTCCCCCGGCTTCGAAACCGTGAGCGTCATGTCCGACGCCGAGCAGTTCACCGTGTGGTGCTCGGAGCCGTCGGGATCGGCGTATACCCAGCCGACGAAGGCCTCGCGGTTCGCGCCGACGGTGCCCTGCACGGTCAGGTCGCTGCCGGGCAGCGTGAAGGTCGCCCCGTCGGGGCGCTCGTCGACCTCGGTGCGGCGCGCCTTCTCCGGGCCGCCGAGGCGGTGGCGCTCGCCGTCGAGGAAGAGCACCCCGTTCGCGATCCAAGGCGTGGTCACCGGGCCGAGCTTGATCCGCCCGAGCGCGCCGTCGAACCACGCGGCGGGGTCCTCCTCGAAGTCCGTGCCGTGCATCCAGATCCAGCGCTCGGCGTGCTGGGCGCCCCAGTTGTGGCCGATCATGCCGCGCCACCCGTCCAGCTGCACCTCCCGGTCCCCGAACGAGGCGCGGCCGGAGAACCGGGCGTCCGGGTAGGGGCTCAGAAGCTTCGTGCGCGGCACGGGCGCGCGGTACATCCAGTCGCGCGGCAGATGGAACAGCGGATCCTCGGCAGAGTCGAAGGTGAGGTCCCAGGAGGCGCTGCGCCCCTCCCCCTCCGCGCTGCCCGTGGCGGTGCCGAAGCCGAGCTTCGAGGCGCCGATGTGGACGTACTCGTCCTGCCCCGCCCCCACGTCGGCGAGCGTCTCCTTCACGGCCAGCGGGGCACCGTCGCCGAAGAGCGTGAACCAGAGCGAGCCCTGAGGAGCCTGCCCCGGCCGCTTGTGCACCGTGTGGCGGATCCAGAGGCCGACCCGCTCCGACGGATGGCAGGCCTTGATGTAGAAGCTCTCGTAGTGGCCCGCCTTGGCGGGCATCTCCGTGAAGCGCGCGGTGGTTCGCCTCTCCCCCATGCCGGCAGGACCCTACTGGCAGACTGCCACCCATGGCCGACTCCAACGTGCTCCTGATCACCGGCGCCAGCAGCGGCATCGGCGCCGCCACCGCCCGTCACGCTGTCGATGCCGGCTGGCGCGTTGCCCTGGCCGCCCGCTCCGAGGACAAGCTCGCCGACCTGGCGAAGGACTTGGGCGGCGACGACGTCGCCACGGCCATCCGCTGCGACGTGACCAGCTGGGACGACCAGCAGGCCGCGGTGAGCGCGGCGATCGACCGCTTCGGCCGGCTCGACGCCTTCCTCGCGAACGCCGGCTTTGGCGCTGCCCGCGGCTTCCAGGAGGAGAGCGTGGAGCAGTGGAAGGCGATGATCGACACCAACGTCTACGGCGCCGCGCTCTCGATTCGGGCGGCGCTGGGGCCGTTCCGCGAGCAGGGCCACGGCCACATGCTCCTGATGGGCTCCGTGGCCGGCCGCCGCGCCCTTCCCGGCTCGCTCTACTCCGCCACGAAGTGGGCCGTGACCGCCATGGGCGAGAGCCTGCGCGCGGAGGTGGCGGACACGGCGATCAAGACCACCCTGATCGAACCGGGCATGGTGGACACGCCGTTCTTCGACAACCGCCCGACCGGGGCTCTCGAGGCCGACGACATTGCGCGCGCCGTGATGTACGCGCTCTCGCAGCCCGAGCACGTGGACGTGAACGAGGTGCTCGTGCGGCCCGTCAACCAGCCGACCTGACGCCTAGATTTGGGGTGTGCCGTCCCGTCGGATAGCCCACCTCGACATGGACGCGTTCTACGTGAGCTGCGAGCTGCAGCGGCGTCCTGAGCTGCGGGGCAAGCCGGTGGTAGTGGCGGGCAGCGGCCCACGCGCCGTGGTCACCACCGCCAGCTACGAGGCGCGCAAGTTTGGCGTCTTCTCCGCCACTCCCGCATCGCGCGCCCGGCGCGTCTGCCCCGACGCGATCTTCGTCCCGCCCGACTTCACCCACTACCGCGAGCGCTCCCGTGAGGTGATGGAGGTGCTTCGCGAGCAGATCGACGTCGTGGAGGTGGTTGGCCTCGACGAGGCCTACCTCGATCTCACCGGCTTCGGCAGTCCCAACGCCGCCGGCAGGCGGATCAAGGCGGCGGTCACCGAGCGCACCGGCCTCGCCTGTTCGATCGGCATCGGCCCGAGCAAGCTGGTGGCCAAGGTGGCCTCCGACGCCGACAAGCCCGACGGGTTCCTCTCGCTCACCGCCGAGGAGGCTCGTGCCCGTTTCGGCGGCGCGTCGCCCAGGCTCGTGCCCGGGATCGGGCCCAAGACCGCCGAGCGGCTCGAGGCACGGGGCGTTCAGCGCCTCGAGCAGCTCGCCCAGATGGGCGATCAGGAGCTGTCCGAGCTGTTCGGGTCCCGCCTGGGCCCACACCTGGGCCGCCTGGCGCGGTTCGAGGACGACCGCGAGCTGGAGACCGACCGCGTACGCAAGTCCGAATCGAAGGAGACCACCTTCGACCGCGACCTGCACGGCCTGGGGCAGATGGAGCCCGAGCTGGCCAGGCTGGCGGAGCAGCTCGGCGCCGACCTGGAGCGCAACGGCCGCGGCGGGCGCACCGTGCGGCTCAAGGTGCGGCTCGACGACTTCTCGATCCACACTCGGGCGCGCACCCTCCCCTCCCCCGTGAGCGACGCCGAGACGATCGGCTCGGTCGCGCGCGACCTCCTGCGCACGCTCGATCCGCAGCGCCCGGTGAGGCTGCTCGGCGTCGGCGTAGCGGGGATGGAGGAGCGCCCGGCCGCTCCGCCGGGTGATCAGCTAGAGCTGATCAGCTAGACGCGGTAGCTTGCACCCATGTCCCAGGACCGCCTGACCGCACTCGACGCATCCTTCCTGCACCTCGAGGACGCCTCGTCCCACATGCACGTGGCCTCGGTGATGCTCTTCGAGGGGGATCCGCCCCCTTACGACGAGCTGCTCGACTCGATCGACCGGCGCCTGCACCTCGTGCCGCGCTACCGCCAGAAGCTGGCGTACGTGCCGCTCGGCCAGGGCCGTCCGCGCTGGGTCGACGATCCCCACCTCAACTTGCGCTACCACGTGCGTTCCACGGCCCTCCCCTCCCCCGGCTCGGAGGAGCAGCTGCGCAACCTGTCCGGCCGCGTGTTCGCCCAGCAGCTCGATCGGGACAAGCCGCTCTGGGAGATCTGGCTGGTCGAGGGCCTGGAGCAGGGCGGCTTCGCGCTGCTCTCCAAAACCCACCACGCACTGGTGGACGGGATCTCGGGCGTGGACATCGTGACCGTGCTCTTCGACACCTCCCCGGAGCCCGCTGCGCCGCCGGATCCGGGCCAGCGCTGGTTGCCACGCCCGGAGCCCTCAGGCGCTCAGCTGCTGGGCGAGGCGCTGGTGGAGCGCGCCACCGTGCCGGGTGAGCTTGGTCGCACGGCCCGCGCGGTCTTCCGCGGGCCGCGGCAGGTCGCCAACAGCGTGGTGAACGCGGCCGCCGGCGTCGGCGCCATGGCCTGGGCCGGGCTCAACCCCGCGCCGGACAGCCCCTACAACGGGGAGATCGGCCCCCACCGCCGCTTCACGTGGGTGCGCGCCGAGCTCGCCGACGTGAAGGCGATCAAGAACGAGCTGGGCGGCACGGTGAACGACGTTGTGCTCTCTTCGGTTGCCGGAGCGCTGGGGCGGCACCTGCGCCGCCGCGGCCAGCCGACCGACGGCGTCGAGCTGAAGGCGATGGTGCCGGTGAGCGTGCGCAGCGACTCCGAGCGCGGCCAGCTGGGCAACAAGGTCGCCGCGATGATGGCGCCGCTGCCGGTGTGGTGCCAGGAGCCCGTCGCGCGCCTCGACATCGTGCGCGAGGAGATGAAGCACCTCAAGGAGGGCGGTCAGGCGGTGGGCGCCCAGGTGCTCACCGACCTCACGCGCTTTGCGCCCACCACCGTGATGGCCCAGGCGTCCCGCGTCATGAGCCGCCAGCGCATGTTCAACCTCGTGGTGACCAACGTGCCCGGGCCGCAGTTCCCGCTCTACCTGATGGGCCGCGAGGCCACCGACCCGTTCCCCATGGTGCCGCTGGCGAAGGGTCAGGGCCTTGGGATCGCGATCATGTCCTACAACGGCAAGATGAACTTCGGCCTCGTGGGTGACTACGACGTGATGCACGACATCGACGATCTCGCCGAGGACCTGCACGAGGCGCTTGCGGAGCTGGCAGAGGCAGCGGGGGTGGACTGGTCCTCGCCGGCGCCCGAGCCGGCATCCCTAACCTCCTAGAGGTGCGGGAGAAGGTCATCGCCAGCGCCAAGGCCCTTGGCCTCGAAGTTGACGTGCGCCGGCTCGACGCCTCCACCGCCACGGTGCAGGCCGCCGCGCTCGCGGTCGGCTGCGAGGACGCCCAGATCGCCAAGTCGCTCGTGTTCGTGGCCGACGGCGACCCGGTCGTGTGCATAGCGTCGGGCGCTCATCGCGTGGACATGGATCGGCTCGCCGACGTGCTCGATGTGGCGGAGGTGCGCCAGGCCACGCCCGAGGAGGTCCGCGCGGCCACAGGGTTCTCCGTTGGCGGTGTGCCGCCGTTCGGGCACGGGCTGCCCGTCGTCTTCGATCAAACGCTGCTGGAGCACGATCGCGTGTGGGCGGCCGGCGGCGACGGCCACAGCCTGTTCGAGATCGATCCGAAGGCCCTGGCCGGTTGCACCTCGGCCACCGTTGCGCCTGTCGCCTAGGCCCGGCGCTCCGCGCCATACTTGATGCATGACGAAGCGCCCGGAGCCACTGCGCGCCGCGCTTGCGCAGATCAACCCCACCGTCGGGGACATCCCCGGCAACGCGCGCCTGATCGCCGCTCGCACGGCCGAGGCGCGCGACGCGGGCGCCCAGCTGGTGGTGTTCCCGGAGCTCGCTATCACCGGCTACCCGCCGGAGGACCTGCTGCTCAAGACGCACTTCCTGGACAGCGCGGCGGGCGCCCTGGCCGAGCTGGCGGCGTCCACCCGCGGGATCGTGGCCCTGGTCGGGTTCCCGGAGCGATCAGACGACGTTTACAACGCCGCGGCCGTGCTCGCGGACGGCGAGGTGGCGGCGATCTATCGCAAGATCCACCTACCGAACTACGGGGTGTTTGACGAGCAGCGCTACTTCCAGGCCGGTGACGCCCCGGCCACCTTCGAGATCAACGGCGTGACGCTCGGCCTCACGATCTGCGAGGACATCTGGGAGCCGGGGCCGCCCGCGACCTCCGAGGCGCTGGCAGGCGCGGAGGTGCTCGTGAACCTGTCCGCCTCGCCCTACCACGCCGGCAAGGGCGCCGAGCGCGAGCGCATGCTCGTCCAGCGCGCCCGCGACAACCTCGTGGCGGTGTTGTTCTGCAACATGGTCGGCGGCCAGGACGAGCTGGTCTTCGACGGCCACAGCGTGGCGATCGACCAGGAGGGCGAGATCCTGGCCCGCGCGCCGCAGTTCGAGGAGTCGCTCACCCTCTGCACGATCGACGCCGGCGCGGTGGGGGCCGCGCGACTGCGCGACCCGCGCCATCGGACGGCCGTGAAGCGCGAGCGCGCATCGGCGCGCCCCGCCCCGGTGCGGCTGGCGTCGCTCTCGGCGCCCGGCGGGGAGGCCGAGGTGGGCGGCCCGGTGACCCCCGTGCTGGAGCCGGAGGCGGAGGTCTACGCCGCGCTGCGCACCGGCCTGGGCGACTACGTGCGTAAGAACGGCTTCGAGCGGGTGGTCTTCGGTCTATCCGGAGGAATCGACTCCGCACTCGTGGCGCTGCTGGCCGTGGACGCGCTCGGGGCGGACCGCGTGACCTGCGTGAGCATGCCCTCGCCCTACTCCTCGGAGGGAACCAAGGGCGACGCCCGGGCGATCGCCGCGAATCTCGGCACTGATCTGCTGGAGCTCTCGATCGAGGACGTGATGGAGCGCTACGACGGGCTGCTCGGCGATGCCTTCGAGGGGCGCGAGCCGGGCCTGGCGCAGGAGAACCTTCAGGCCCGCATCCGCGGAAACGTGGTGATGGCGCTCTCGAACGAGTTCGGCTGGCTGGTGCTCACCACCGGCAACAAGTCCGAGCTCTCCGTGGGCTACGCCACGCTCTACGGCGACATGGCCGGCGGCTTCGCCGTGCTCAAGGACGTGTTCAAGGGCTGGGTCTATCGGCTGGTGCGCTGGCGTAACGCTCAGGACGAGAAGGAGCTCGTGCCGGAGTCGGTGCTCGATCGCCCGCCGTCGGCCGAGCTACGTGTGGATCAGCTCGACGAGGACTCGCTGCCCGCCTACGACGTGCTCGACGCGATCCTCGCGGGCTACGTGGAACAGGACCTCGATGCGGCCGAGCTGGTGGCGCAGGGCCTCCCGCGTGAAGAGGTGGAGCGCGTGATCGCCATGGTCGACCGCGCGGAGTACAAGCGCCGCCAGGCCCCGCCCGGCATCCGCATCTCCACGAAGGCCTTCGGCCGCGACCGCCGCCTGCCGATCACGAACCGCTACCAGCCAAACGCAGAGCGCCCGGAGCCGAAGCTCCGGGCGCTCTAGCGCTCGCTTCCCTGCGACTTCTTAGTTGACGAGAGTGGCGATGATCCGCATCTCGTCGGCGTCGTTGTCGTTGCCGGCGGGCTGCGCACAGCGCAGGTACACGTCGTCGGTTCCCGTGGCACCAGCTGTGAACGTGCCGATGAGCACGAAGTTCAGCTGCTGCGCGGAGGCACCGTTGGCGCCGAGATCCTGCGACGAGGTGTCGAGCACCACGGCACCGGTCCGCACGAGGTCACAGTCCATGATCTCGTCCGCGCCGCCGTCGTTGTCGACGTGGAGCTTGGCGGAGATCGTGTACTGGCCGGGTGCCAGGTTCGACAGCTGCGCCAGGTTGCTGTTGTTGGCGTAGTCGGAGTCCTGGGTGGTGTCGCTGATCGCACGTACACGCGTCTTCACACGCACGTACTGGGCTCCGTCCACGCCGTCCAGAGTGTCGGCGTTGGCCGCGCTGGTGGCCGTGTCGGCGCTCTGTGCCTTCGTGGCGTTGTCGGCGCTGGCCGCGCTCGGAACCTGACCGAGCGAGGACTCGAGCACGCGGCTTCCGCCGATCGTGTTCGCCTTCAGGTCCTTGCCGCGAAGATCGCCGTTCTTGACGTCCTTGCTGCGGACCGAGTTGTTCTTGATCTCGGCGCTGCCGATCGTGGCGGCCGCGTAGCTGACGCCGCCGAGGGCGACGAACAGAGCGACCATGGAGATCAGGAGCGACGGGTTGATTCGGAACTTCTTCATTTGGGGCCTCCTTAGGGTTGGCCTTGGGGGTTGACTGCCCCTCCAACCGCCGTGGCCCCGGCGACTTACGCCGAGGGCAAGAGAACCTGTGGGGGCTCACGCCCCCACACCCCCGCGCCTCCTTGCCAGAGCCCCGGTACAGCCGCCCGAATTACGCGGCCCGAATTACGCGGGCGTCGGGCGAATCGCCATCGTCACCCGCGACGACGCGCACAGCCTGCCCTCGTCGTCGGTGAAGTCCACGTCCCAGACCCAGGTCGTGCGGCCGCGGTGGCGGCGCCTGGCCTCCGCGTGCACCGTGCCCTCGGAGACGGGCCTCATGAAGCTCGTGCTGTTCGAGAGTCCCACGGCGATGCTCTCGGGCTGCACGTGCACGTAGGTGGTGGCGGACGCGAGGGTCTCGGCCATCGCGGCGTAGGCGCCGCCGTGCACGATTCCCATCGGCTGGCGCACCGCATCGGTCACCTCGAAATGCCCGCGCGCGAGCTCCTCGCCGGCCTCGGTGAGCTCGAAACCGAGCGTCCCGTCCAGCGTCTGGCCCGTCGCGCTGGGCGAGGTCCGGCTCATCGGTCACGCCTCCAGGCTATCTTTCCCCGCTCATGGCCACGTTCGACCAGCTCTCTGCCGAGCAGAGGGCGATCATCGAGCTCGTCCTCAAGCAGGGGCAGAGCTACGACGAGCTCGGAGAGATGCTCGGCATGCCGACCTCGCGGGTGCGAGAGCTGGCGCGCGACGCGCTCGTGCGCCTCTCCCCCGTCTCGGCCGCGTCCGTGGACGACGACTGGCGCGGCCAGCTGGGCGACTACCTGCTCAATCAGCAGGCGGGCCCGGAGGGAACGGCCACCAAGGGCCACCTGCGCCGGTCGGAGGCCGCTCGCGGCTGGGCGCGCTCGGTGCTGGACTCGCTCGAGCAGTTCTACAAGGACGGCGAGATCCCGCAGATCCCGGAGGGCGAGGCCGCTCCAGAGCCCCGGCGCCGACGTGAGCGCAAGCCCAAGGAGCCCAAGGCCCCGAAGGAGCCCCGCGCCAAGCGCGAGCCGAGGGAGCCCCGCCCCAAGCGCGAGCTGTCGCCCGGCGCCGCCGCTGCGATCCGCAAGCGGCGGATGGTGGGAGGCGGTGCGCTGGTCGCGATCCTGCTGTTCGGCGTTCTGGCGTGGCCCGGCAAGGTGCTGTTCTTCAAGGACGACGACAAGCCCGCGAAGGCGAGCAACAACGCGGCCTCGCAGCCACGGATCGTCGGGCAGCTGGTGCTGCGCCCCCAGGGCGATCAGGGCCGCAACACGGCGGGCGTCGCATTCATCGCCCAGCGCGGCGGCCAGCGCCAGCTGATCGTGCAGGCGCAGCTGCCCACGCGCGCGCCCAACAACAAGCAGGCCGAGGCCTACGAGGTCTGGCTCTACAACTCGAAGGGCGACGCCCAGTCCCTGGGTGCGCAGGTCACCGACCAGCAGGGCACGTTCCAGGGCGCCGGCCCGCTGCCGGAGAACTTCGATCGCTTCCGCTACATCGACATCTCGATCGAGAAGACCGACGAGGTGGATCGCAACCACTCCGGCCGCTCCGTACTGCGCGGGCGCATCGATCAGATCCAGGCGCCGCCGCAGAACACCGGCACGGGCCAGGGCGACCAGCAGGCGCCCCAGCAGCAGGCGCCCCAGCAGCAGGGCACCACCACTACCCCGTAGGCAGCAGCTTCCCGGGATTCATGATCCCGGCTGGGTCGACGCGCTCCTTCACGGCCGCGAGCACGTCCAGGCCCAGCTCGCCCACCTCGCGCTCCATCCAGGGCACGTGGTCGGCTCCGACGGCGTGGTGGTGGGTGATCGTGCCGCCGTTCGCGGTGATCGCGTCGCAGGCCGCCGTCTTCGCCGCGCGCCACTGTGCGATCTCGTCGCCGGGCTCCTGGCGCGCGATGAAGGTGAAGTACAGGGAGGCTCCCGACGGGTAGAGGTGGGAGATGTGGCACATCACCGCGGGTGGCGTCCCGCGGGCCGTGAGCGACTCCCTCAGCGCCGCTCCGACGGCGTCGTAGAGGCGATGCAGGTTCGACCAGGTGGTGGCCGTCTCCAGCGTCTCCACCATCACGCCGCGGTCGAGCAGCTCGTCGCGCAGGTAGGGCGCCGCGAAGCGGCCCTTCAGCCACGAGCGCCCGGGCCTCTGGCCCAGCGCGACGGCCCCGTGGGCGCGCAGCACCGCGGCGGAGCGCCCGCGCCGCCGAGCGACACTGTCCGGGGTGCCCTCGAAGCCCGTGAAGGCGAGGCAGCCCTCGCTGCGCCCGCGCAGGCCGAGGTAGGCCCGGCCGGCCCGCTCGGCCACGCTGCCGCTGGAGGAGAGCGCCATCGACAGCCGTGTCTCGCTCTCGTCGGACAGGCGCGCCACATCCGGAGAGGCCCCGCCCTGCTCGAGCACGCGGTAGGCCTCCGCCCCCTCCTCGAAGGACCGGAACGCCCACGCCTCGTAGTGGCGGGCGCGCGGAAGCGGCTTGACCCGCAGCGTGGCCTCGGTGATCACGCCGAGCACGCCCTCCGAGCCCACCAACAGCTCGCGCAGCGACGGCCCGGCGGCCGTGGCGGGCACATCCAGGGTGGACAGCTCGCCCGCCGGCGTCTCGCAGCGCACGGCCTCGACGAGCTCGTCGATGCGGCCGTAGCCGGTCGATGCCTGGCCCGCCGAGCGGGTGGCGACCCAGCCGCCCACCGTGGAGTACTCGAACGACTGAGGGAAGTGGCCGAGGGTCATGCCCTGCGCGCCGAGCCGGCGCTCCAGCTCGGGGCCGAAGAGGCCCGGCTCCACGGTCGCGGTGAGCGAGACGGGGTCGACTCCGAGCAGCGAATCCAGGCGCGACAGGTCGAGCGAGATGGCGGCGGAGTGAGGGCCGCGAAGGGCCTCGACGCCGCCCACCACGCTCGTGCCGCCGCCGAACGGGGTGACCGCCACGCCCGCTCGCGCGCAGGTCGCCAGAGCCGCCCGGAGCTGGGCCACGGATTCCGGCGTGACCACGGCGTCGGGCGCCGTGGAGCCGTCGCCGGAGCGGATCCGCACCAGGTCGGGATAGCTGCGCCCGACCGCGTGCGACACGCGGTCGGCGTGGTCCTCGCTGAGTCCCACGTCGCCCAGCTCGCGCCGTGCGGCCTCCGGCAGCGCCGGAGCCGGCAGCTCGACCTCGCCGAGCTCCACGCGTGCGCCGGTCTCCGAGCCATCCATGCCCAGCTCATCGCGCAGCAGGGCGAGCGCCGAGCTCGGGCAGCGTGATCGCACCGGAGTCCTCGCCCCAGCCCCACCAGCGCATCACGACGCCGCCCTCCAGCCCTCGGCCACGCCGTCGAGGCCCTCCAGCGCTCCCTCGAGCTGGCGCCGCGTGGCGAGGCGGATCTGAAAGCCGCCCAGCCGCGAGAAGCCCCGCAGGGCGAGGCGCTGGGTGAGCCGCACGTCGGTCTCCCCCTCCCCCGCCGCCTCGAGCTCGAGCTCGGTAACGGCCTCCTCGAGGATGCGCTCGAACGGGGACTCCTCCACCTCCTGGCGCCAGCGCAGCAGCCGTGGATGGTCGGACTCCAGCAGCGTGAAGTCGGCGCGCAGCGTGCGCCCCTTCGGGCGTGATCAGCACGGTGGTCCACGCCTTGCGCGACGCGTCCTCCACCCGCTGCACGCCGGGCCACCACTGGGTGAGCTGCTCGGGGTCGGACACCAGCGTCCAGATCCGCTCCGGGGCGGCCTTCACGGTGCGGCTGCGCGAGATCACCGGCATCCTCAGCTCTCGTAGGTGATCAGGCTGTGGACGGGATGCGGCGTCAGGCGCTCGCGGCCGTTCAGGAAGGCGAGCTCGATCACGAACGCGCAGCCGGCCACGGTGGCGCCCGCGCCCTCCACGAGATCGCACAGCGCGGACGCCGTGCCGCCGGTGGCCAGCAGGTCGTCGTGCACGAGCACCCTGGCGCCGGCGCCGATGGCGTCGGAGTGGACCTCGAGCGCGTCGACGCCGTACTCGAGCTGGTATTCCGCCGAAGCGGTCTCGCGCGGCAGCTTGCCCGGCTTGCGGGCGAGGATGAACCCGGCGCCGACCTCCGCGGCGACGGCCCCGCCCAGGACGAAGCCGCGCGCCTCGGCGGACACGAGGTAGTCGGCCTCGACCGAGCGCGCGTGCTCCGCCAGCGCCGCCACGGTGGCCTTCAGGGCGCCCGGATCGAGGAACAGCGGCGTGATGTCCTTGAACACGATCCCGGGCTTGGGGAAGTCCGGGATGTCCTCGATGAAGCCGCGCAGGTCGGGCGCGGAGCCCTCGCTCACTTGGCGATCTTGCGCAGGTCGCGGACCAGCAGCAGGTGCTTGAGGTAGGAGGCCGTGGCGGCCAGGTTCTCGAGGGCCTCGACCGCTTCCTTGCGCCGCTCGGGGTTCCGCGACCGCAGCGACGGCGCGAGGACCTGCTCCAGCAGCGCGGCCTCGCGGTCGGCGGACGTGCGGAACACGCGCAGGTTGCGCCCGCCGACGCCGAATCGGTTCAGCTCGGTGACCGCGCGCACGATCTCGCGCTCGGTGTCGTCGTAGACCATCTCGCCGTCCTGCTTCTCGCCGCGGATCACGCCGTAGTCCTCGAGCTCCTTGACCAGCGAGGCGTCCGCACCGGTGTCCTCCAGGATCTCCTCCAGGGCGTACGAAGGGCCGCCGACCGCGCGCACGTCGACCGTCGCGCGCCGCACGGGGCGCTGCTCGGCCTTTTCGCCGTTCCCCAGGTCGTCCTGCTCGGTGCGTCCCGCCGCCAGCTCCTGGCGGATCACGCGCAGGGGCAGGAACTCGTCGCGCTGAAGGCGCAGGATCGTGCGCAGCCGGGCCACGTCGGTCGGGGCGAACAGCCGGTAGCCGCCCGGCGGTGCGCCGCGGCGCGAGCAGCTTCTGGTCCTCCAGGTAGCGGATCTTCGAGATCGAGATGTCGGGGAACTCGCGCTCGAGCTGCTTGCAGACGGCGCCGATGGTGAGCGACTTGGCCGCCGGCACGGGCTCGGTGTCGCGAGTGGCGCTCATCAACGCTCCAGGTAGGTGAGCTTGTACTTGCCGACCTGCAGCTCGTCGCCGTTGGCGAGCTTGTGCGACTCGATCCGGCGCCGGTTCACGTACGTGCCGTTGAGCGAGCCGAGATCGTCCACGTAGAGGCCGTCGCGGCGGCGCACAAGCAGCGCGTGGTTGCGCGAAACGGTCACGTCGTCGAGGAACACCTCGGCGTCGGGGCTGCGCCCGATCGTCATCTTCTCCCCCGCCACCGCGAAGACCTCACCGGCTCGGCCACCGCCGGCGCGGATGGCGAGCGTGGCGCCCTCGCCCGACACCTGCTCGATGTCGACGGGCTTCAGCTCACCGGTCTCGTCGAGCTGGTAGGCGGCGGTGGTGTCGCCCTCCAGGTTTCCGGCCTCCGCCAGGAACGCTCCGCACTTCTGGCAGTAGTTAGCGCCCTCTGCGTTGGCGAAGCCGCACTCGGGGCAGTGCACGGCTCTACTCCTTGTCGGAGTCGGGGATCGCCTTCCCCGAGAGGATGTCCGTGAGCTGCTGGACGTCTGCGCCGGTGATCGCCGACTCGCCCTCCTCGTGCTTCTTGCGCAGCCGGTTCACGAGCTCGGCCCGCAGGATGTCGATCTTCCCGTGCAGGATGCGGCGCTGGTATGAGACCTCCTGCTCCTCATCCGTGAGCTGCTGGATCATGTCCTTCAGCTCGGTGTCGGAGAGGGCGCCCAGGTCGGGGAACGTGTCCATGCTTCAGAAGGTCCTTTCGAGGAGTACGAGAGGGGCGAGTATAGACCCAGGTGTCAAGTCGAGCTTGAGGCTTTGGTGAGGCGCAAGCCGTCCTGCACGTAGATCACCGTCGCCCACAGTGTGAGGGCAAGTCCCAGATAAAGCGAGACCTCCGCCACCCAGCTGTCCACCAGCAGCGTGAGGAAGATCGCGAACATCACCGGCCACACCGCCCACCGCCCGACCATGTTGATCTTCAGGTCGAACCCCTTGCGCAGGCCCCACTGGCTGAGGAAGAGCATGAACACCTCGCGCGCCGCCAGCAGCGCGAGCGCCCAGCGCGGGAGCAGCTCGAAGTGAAAGCACACCACCACGCCGGCCAGCACCAGCGCACGGTCGGTGAGCGGGTCGAGCAGGGCGCCGAGGCGGCTGTACTGGCCGGTCAGGCGGGCAGCCAGGCCGTCGAGCTGGTCCCCCCACGCGATCGCGAAGAAGAGCAGCGCCGCCGTGGTGTCGCGCCCGTCGGCCTCGAACGCGAGCAGGATGAACACCGGCAGCAGCGCCATCCGCACGAAGGAGATCGGCGTTCGGGATCGTGAATGGGCGCAACGGCGCGCCCTTCAGCGTCTCCGGGGGCGGGCCAGCCGAGCGGTCGAGGCCGGTCAGCTGGCGCTTGGTCAGGGAAGGCCGCGCCACAGCTCCGCCGCGGCGGCTGCCGCGCCGTCCAGCGGCAGCGAGCCCTTCTCCTGGCCGCGCCGCACCTGCGTCTCCACCTCGCCCGACTCCACCCCGCGCTTGCCCACGGTGAGGCGCAGCGGGCAGCCGAGAAGCTCCGCGTCGGCGAACTTCTCGCCGGGGCTGGCGTCGCGGTCGTCGTAGAGCACGTCGAGGCCCTCCTGCTTGAGCTCGTCGTAGAGACCGTCGGCCACCGCGCGGGCCTCCTCGCCCTCCTTGCCGAGCGTCACCAGGTGCACGTCGAACGGGGCCAGCGAGCGCGGCCACGAGATCCCCTGCTCGTCCGCGAACTGCTCCACCGCGGCCGCGATGATGCGCGCCGGCCCGATGCCGTAGGAGCCCATCCAGATGTGCTGCTCCGAGCCGTCCTCCTCCAGGAAGGTGGCGTCGAGCGGCTCCGAGTAGCGCTTGCCGAGCTTGAAGATGTTCCCTACTTCGATCGCGGGCTCGATTCGGATCTCTCCGCCATCGGGACACGTGTCCCCCGCCTCGACGGTGCGCACGTCGGCGAAGCGCGGTTCGAAGTCCCGGCCGGGCTCCACGCCGCGCAGGTGGCGGTCGGCCTCGTTGGCGCCCGCGACGAGCCCCTTCAGGCCCTCCAGAGCGGTGTCCGCGAGCACGGGCCCCTCGTATCCGACCGGGCCGATGAATCCCGGCGGAGCGCCGAAGCGGCTCGTGATCTCCTCCCCGGTGGCCGGCCGGGCGGGCTGGCCGACCTCGTTCTGGAGCTTGATCGGGTTCAGGCGGTGGTCGCCGCGCACCACCACGAGCAATGGCTCGCCGTCCTCGAGCACCATGGGCAGCGCCTTCAGCAGCGCGCCCGCGGGCACACTGAGCTCCCCGGCCACGTGCTCGATCGTTGTGGCGCCAGGCGTGTCCACCGGCTCCGGTGCGTCGAGTGGCTCGGGCAGACCGTCCACGGGCTTGGGGGTGGCGCTGGCGACCTCCACGTTCGCGGCGTAGCCCGCATCCGAGAGCGCAACGTCGTTCTCCCCCGCCGCACAGGGCGCCATGTACTCGTGGGCGCCGATGCCGCCCATCATCCCCACGTCGGATTCCACCGAATACCACTCCAGCCCGGCCCGGTCGAAGATCCGGTCGTAGGCCTTTACGTTGAGGTCGTAGGACGCGTCGAGACCCTCCTCGTCACGGTCGAACGAGTAGCCGTCCTTCATGATGAACTCGCGCGTGCGCAGCACCCCGGCACGGGGCCGGAGCTCGTCGCGCTCCTTCGTCTGGAAGTGGTAGAGCAGCTTGGGGAGGTCGCGATAGGAGCGGACCTCGCGGGCCATGTGGAACGTGAGCGTCTCCTCGTGGCTCAGCGCGAGGATCAGGTCCGCACCGCGCCTGTCCTTGAGCTTGAACACCTCGTCGATCTCGTAGCGCCCGCTGCGCTGCCACAGCTCGGCCGGTGTGAGCAGCGGCATCAGCATCTCCTGGCAGCCGATCTCGTCGAGCTCCTCGCGGATGATCTGCTCCGCCTTGCGGTGGGTGCGCCACCCGGCGGGCAGGAAGGTCCACATGCCCGCGCCCACCTGGCGCACCAGGCCGGCGCGCACCATCAGCTTGTGCGAGACGGCCTCGGCGTCGGCCGGGGCCTCCTTCTCGGTCGGCAGCAGGTACGTCGAGAGGCGGGGCATCGGCGCCGCAGTGTATTCGGCGCCTGAATTGGGGCTAAGCCCGACTCCGAAGGGTGTCGATACAGGAGTAGAGCCCTCCTTGCCCCAATTGATAGGACACAAGCGGTTCGTCGTCCCCGCCGCCATCGCGGTGGCCGTCGTCTGGATCGCGTACGTCGCTCACCTCGGGCCCGGGCTCGGCGGGGAGAGCCTGAACACGTTCTTCGACGCCTGGGTCTACGACAGCCTGATCCTGGCCGCCGCGGCTTCCTGCCTGATCCGTGCGGCGCTCTACCGCGAGGAGCGCGCGGCGTGGACCGTCATGGGCCTGGGAATACTCGCCTGGACGGCTGGCGAGATCTACTACGCCGTGGCCCTGTCGCACCGAGACGAGGTACCGATCCCCTCTCTGGCTGACGCGGGCTACCTGGTCTTCTATCCCGCCTGCTACATCGCGCTGGCGCTGCTGGTGAAGGCCCGTATGCCCGGCTTCCGCGGCAGCCTCTGGCTGGACGGGGCGATCGCGGCGCTCGCCGTATCCGCCGTCGCCGCCGCACTCGCGTTCGAGAGGATCATCGAGGTCAGCACCTCCGGCGACGTGCTGCCCGTGGCGACCGGCCTGGCGTATCCGATCGGGGACCTCGTGCTGCTCGGCCTGGTGGTCGGAGTCTTCGGCCTATCCGGATGGAGGCCCGCAACGGCGTGGAAGCTGATCGGCGCCGGGCTCGCGCTGATGGCGGTCGCCGACGGCGTCTATCTGCTCCAGTCGGCCGAGGGCACCTATGTGGAGGGCGGCCTCCTGGACGCACTCTGGCCGGCGGCCGCCCTGCTCGTGGGCTTCTCAGCATGGATCCGCTCTCCCGTGCGGGAGACGCGATTCGAGCTCGAGGGCCTGCGCATGGTGATCGTTCCCGCCGCCTGTGGGATGCTCGCCATCGGGCTGGCAGCCGCGACGAGCCTCACCACGCTCGGCGACGCCACGCTGGCGCTCAGCCTGGCCACCCTGTTCCTCGTGACCGGGCGGATGGCATGGGCCTTCTGGGACAACCAGGAGCTGCTCTCGCTCAGCCGTGTAGAGGCGCTGACCGACGCGCTCACCGGGCTCGGCAACCGGCGCAACGTGATGATCGACCTCGAGGAGGCGCTGCTGGACGCCACCACGGAAGATCCCAGGCTGATCGTGCTCTTCGACCTCGATGGCTTCAAGAGCTACAACGACACCTACGGGCACCCCGCCGGCGACGAACTGCTGATCCGCCTGGGCCACAGGCTGGCCGCGGCCGCGAGGCCATACGGCGCGGCGTTCCGGCTCGGAGGCGACGAGTTCTGCGTCCTGGCCAAGACCAACCTCGCGGGCAGGGCGACCGTGATCGCGGCCACCCAGGCAGCCCTCAGCGAGACCGGTGAGGGGTTCGAGATCACGGCCTCGCAGGGCAGCGTCCTGATCCCCGCAGAGGCGACGACGGTGGAGCAGGCCCTGCAGCTCGCGGACAGCCGCATGTACGCGCAGAAGGGCCAGGGTCGCGTCTCGGCGGGCCGTCAGACCCGGGACGTGCTGCTCAGCACGCTGCGCGAGCGCCAGCCCCACCTGCACGACCACCTCACGGGCGTCGCCGACACGGCCGTGGCCACCGCGCGCGAGCTGGACATGACCATCGAGCAGGTCGACGAGGTGTCGCGTGCGGCGGAGCTGCACGACGTCGGCAAGATGGCGATCCCCGACGCGATCCTGGAAAAGCCCGGTCCGCTCGACGACGAGGAGTGGGCCTTCATGCGCCGCCATACGATCATCGGTGAGCGCATCCTCGCGGCCGCCCCCGCGCTGATCCCGGTCGCCACGCTCGTTCGCTCCAGCCACGAGCGCTGGGACGGCGGGGGCTACCCCGATGGCCTTGCCGGCGACAGCATCCCGCTGGGAGCACGCGTCGTTTGCGTCTGCGACGCGTTTGACGCGATGGTGTCCGAGCGGCCCTACCGCGCCGCGAGTTCCATGGACGAAGCCTTCGCCGAGCTGCGCAACTGCGCCGGATCCCAATTCGACCCGGACGTGGTCGAGGCTTTCATCGCGGCGCTCGCGCGCACGCCGGTCCCGGCCGCCTAGGCGCGGGTAAAGCGCCGGCCCGCCGTCGGCGAGGCCTCTTCATCCAGCTTCACCGGGGCCATCGGCAGCGCCGTGGCGCCTTCGAGCGCCTCCGCGGAAGCGGCCTTGGCCTCCATCGCGGCGATCCGCTCGGGGGTGAGCTCGCCGGCGTTCTCCTCTTCGATCTTCGAGAGCCAGGCCGCGCCCTCCGCGGCCTTGTCGGAGTCGACAACCACGCGGCCGACCTCGATCGTCTTGTCGATCTCGGCGAACAGCTCGTCAACCAGGCGGTCCTGCGGAACCTTTCGCAGCGGCTCGCCGTGGGCGAAGATCAGCCCCTCGTTCTTGGCGCCGGTGATGCCGAAATCCGCGTGCGAGGCCTCACCGATGCCATTCACGGCGCAGCCGAGCACGGCAACCTCGAACGGATCGTCGTAGGCCTCGAGCCGCTGCTCGATCTCGGTGACCACGGTGTCCATGTCGAACTGAAGCCGCCCGCATGTGGGACACGCGATCAGCACCGGGCCGCGCTCGCGCAGCTTCAGCGCCTTGAGGATCTCCCAGCCGACCTTGACCTCCTCCTCCGCATGGAAGGTGGAGAGCGAGATCCGAATGGTGTCCCCCACGCCGTCGGCGAGCAGGGTGCCGAGGCCGACCGAGGACTTCAGCGAGCCCGACCACTTGGTGCCGGCCTCCGTGATGCCCAGGTGAAGGGGATAGTCGATCTTCCCGGAGAGCAGGCGGTTGGAGGCGATTGTGTTCGGCACGTTGGTGGACTTGATCGAGACCTTGAAGTCCTGGAAGTCCAGCCGCTCCATCAGATCGACGAACTCGACCGCGGCGGCCACGAGGGCCTCGACGGAGTTCTCGCGCTCCAGCGCATGTAGATGCTTGGGCAGCGAGCCGGAGTTCACCCCGATCCGCATGGGCGTGCCGGCGGCCTTCGCGCGCTCGGCCACCTCGGCGACCTTGTCGGGCCCGCCGATGTTGCCCGGGTTGAGGCGGATGCAGTGGGCCCCGGCGTCGATCGCCTTCAGCGCCAGCGTGTGGTTGAAGTGGATGTCGGCGATCACCGGGATCGGGGACTCCTTCACGATCCGCGCCAGCGCCTCCACGTCCTTGTCGCGCGGCACCGCGCAGCGCACGAGGTCACCGCCGGCGTCCGCGATGGCGTGAATCTGGCGCATGGTCGCGTCGAAGTCCGCGGTCTCGGTCTTCGTCATCGACTGCACGGCGACGGGGGCGCCGCCGCCGATCTTCACCCCGCCAACGTCTATTTGGCGCTTCGAAGCCACGCCATGATGGTATCTGGCGGGGTCAGGGCTTCACGGACGCACAGATCGCGTAGGCGCGGATGAACCACTTGCCCGAGCTGGTGCCACGGCGGCCCGTGGCGAGCCAGCTGGCCCTTTTGGAGCCCTTGCGCTTGCGCGGGACACTCCGGGGCAGCCGCTGCTGACCACCGCTGCTGTGCACGGACGCTCCACCGCCCAGCACGTCGAGCCCGGCGGGGCAGTCGACCTTGAAGTCCTTGCCCGCTCCCTTGAGCGTCGGCGATTCGGCCGAGACGATCTTGTAGTTGCTGATGCCGGGAACGCCCGGCACGCCCTTCTGGTTCCACACGAGGCGCGTGTTCCCGGCGCGGCAGAACTCGTTGTGATTGACGACCCTGAGGACGAGGTCGCGCCCGTAACAGGCGTGGATGTTGCCCTCCGGGCTCGGGATCGCGGCCGCGGCCACCCCGCCGCATGCCACCACCAGCGCGATGATCGCGATGATCGTTGCCGGGGATGGACGGGACATTGGAGCCTCCTTGGTCGCTTGAGGCGACGGTAGGCCCCGGAAACACGCCGCGCAGTATCGAGATGGTCTCGACCGGGTCTCATCCGGCGGGTGGGTACTCTCGCCGCCGTGCAACCTCCTCGCGGGACACTGCGCTCGCGCCTGCCGGGCCCCGTTGCCACGGCGCTCGAGCCGCTCGCCAGGCAGAGGGCGATTCACCGCTATCGGACCGGCCTGCTGCGACGCGGCTACCCCAGCTCGGCGGACGAGCTGCGCGCGAGCGGCCTGGCCCGGGACCCTTGGTACTACTCGGTGGAGCTGCTGCCCGGCGTCGTTACGGCTGGGCAGTATCCGGACGAGATGCCGATGCTGCCGCGGCTGATGCTGCGCCGCTGCGACGTCGAGGGCCGGTCATGCCTCGACCTGGGCACGATGGAGGGCCTGATTCCGGTGCTGATGGCCAAGCGCGGCGCCAAGGACGTGCTCGGCGTCGACTTCACGCACCACGTGGTCGGGAAGCTGATGGCGGTCCAGCACTACCACGGGGTCACGTTCGGGCACCGCAGCGTCGGCCTGATGTACGACCTCCACAAGCAGCTCAGGCCGGGCGGGTTCGACGTGGTCAACTGCTCCGGGCTGCTCTACCACGTGTTCTCCCCGATGTCGGTCCTGGCGTCCGTGCGCTCACTGGTGAAGCGCGGCGGAATCATGATCGTGTCGACCAACGTGACCCTCGACCCGGAGCCCACGATGGAGTTCAACGTGGCCGGCGGCCTGCACGAGCACGACAACACGTTCTGGTACCTCTCGGCGCGCCTGCTGGACTACCTGCTGCGCTATCTGCGGCTGGAGCCGATCGACTGCCTCTTTCTGCCGCACGAGCTGATGGAGCCGGAGTTCGATACCGGCAAGTCCTCGGGGTACCTCTCGGTGGCGTGCCGGGCCGTGGATCAAGCCGACGCCGACCCCTGGATGGAGCAGTCGGCCCGCAATTCCTGGGAGTACGTCGGCCTATCCGACTGGGAGCTCGCCGACGGCCAAGAAGTTTCGGACATCCCCTACGCCACACTGAACGGCGGCGAGCCGATCGACGTGCACGAGGCGATCGATCTGAACGGCCCGGTCGAGTGGCCCGCGGCCGAGCAGGACTCCCACGTCCTGCGCCTGGATGCGGTCAGCTAGCGCTCGTAGAGCGCCTCGATCTCCTTCTCGTACTTCGCGTTGATCGGCTTGCGCTTGAGCTTCATGGTCGGCGTGAGCTCCTCGCCGCCCGGCTGCCAGTCCTCGTCGAGCAGCTTGAACTTCTTGATCTGCTCCACGCGGGCGAGCTTCTCGTTGGCAGCATCCACCCCGCGCTGAACCTCGGCCTCGGCGCCGTCGCGCCCGTGCTGCTCGATGAATCCCGGCGCCACGTCGGGATCGAGCGTGATCAGCGCGACGTTGAACGGGCGGCTGTCGCCGATCGCGATCGCCTGGCCGATGATCGGGCTCGACGCCTTCACCTTGGCCTCGATGTTCGCGGGCGACATGTTCTTGCCGGCCGCGTTGATGATCAGCTCCTTCTTGCGGTCGACGATCTTCAGGTAGCCGTCCTCGTCGAACTCGCCGATGTCGCCGGTCGACAGCCAGCCGTCGGAGTCGATCGTCTCGGCGGTCTTGTCGGGCTGGTTGCGGTAGCCCTTCATCACCACCGAGCCGCGCACCATCACCTCGCCGTCCTCGGCCAGCTTGATCTCCACGCCGGGAGACGGCGGGCCGACCGTGCCGATCTTGATCTTCTCCGGCGGGTTCACGGAGCCCGACCCGCAGGTCTCGGACATCCCCCACAGCTCGGCGAGCGGGATGCCGATGGCATGGAAGAACTTGATCACCTCCGGCGGCGTGGGCGCGGCGCCCACGTTCACCGATTCGACCTGGTCGAAGCCGAGCCGCTCCCGCATCTTGGAGAACACCTGCTCGTCGGCCTGCGCGTATGCCGCCGCCAGCTCCTCCGGGACCTCCTCACCGGCCTGCTCGAGCTCGATCTTCTTCAGGCCGATCTCGATCGCCTTCTCCACTCCGGCCTTGCGCCCGGGATCCTGCTCGGCGGCGATGCCCGCCTCGATCGCGGCCTTCAGCTTCTCCCAGATGCGCGGCACCGCGAAGAACCAGCTCGGGCGCACCTCGGGGAGGTAGGCCACGACCTGGCGCGGGTCGGGGCAGTCGGTGGTGGTGAAGCCGAGCATGAGCGGCAGGTAGTGGCTGCACGCCCGCTCGGCGATGTGCGCGTACGGCAGCCACGAGATCACGCGGCCGTCGTCCGGGAAGGGGATCACCTGGTCGAACGCCTTCACCGCGCCGACGAGGTTCTCGTGGGTGAGCTCCACGCCCTTGGGCGGGCCCGTGGTGCCGGACGTGTAGATCAGCGTGAGCACGTCGTCGGGCTTCACGGCCTTCCACGCGCCCTCGAAATCGAAGTCGTCGCTGCCGCGGCCCTCGACCTGCTCGAGCGTGAGCGTGCCGCCGCTCCCGTCGCCATCGACGACCACGATGGTCTCGATGCCCTTCACCTGCTTGATGATCGGGAGGAAGGCGTTCTCGGTGATGAGGATCTTGTTCGCGGCGTCCCCCACCAGGTACTCGATCTGCTCGGCCGTGTAGGTGTTGTAGATGGAGAACGGCGTCGCGCCCAGGTGCAGCGCGGCCGAGTCGACGAAGTGGAACTCGGGCCGGTTCGTGAGCATGATTCCGACGGTGTCGCCGGCGCCCAGGCCGAGGGCGGCCAGGCCGCGCGCGACGCTCTCCACCTTGGCGGCGTACTCGCCCCAGGTGGAGGTGAACTCGTCGCCCTTGGTGCGGATCGCCGGGCGGTCCGGATAGGCGTTGGCGGTCAGCTGAAATGCCTCGGCCAAGGTGCTCGCGTCGAGGCCGGCAGGAACCTTCTCACGGGTGGTCGTTGCGCTCTCCATCACTCCTCCTCCGTCGTCTAGACGCGAGCCTATCTGACCTGGAAGCCCTCGCCGGACAGGCGGTCGATGTCGTTGGTCAGCCCGATCATGAACAGGCCGATCACCAGCAGGAATCCGATCACGCCGGAGCGCTCCATCACGTACAGCGGCACGGGCCTCCCGCGCACCTTCTCCACCACCGCCCAGAAGATGTGGCCGCCGTCGAGCGGCAGGAACGGGAACAGGTTGATGATCGCCAGCGAGAGGGAGATGATCGCGAGGATCCCCACCACCTCCGCGACGTCGCTGAGGATCGTCTGGCGGGTGACCTCGTAGGAGCCCACGACGCCCGAGATCTGCTTGCGCTCCTCGGGGTCGATGATCTTGGCCGGCAGCGAGACGGTCTGCTTCGTGATGAACCAGAAGCTGTCGAGCGACTCCGTGAGGCTGGAGCCCACGCCGAGCGTCTCCCGCGGGCCGGGCGCGTAGCCGAAGCCCAGGCGTGTGCGCTCTGCGACCGGGTCATAGATCGGCTTCGCCGCGATGGTCACCCGGCGGCCGTCGCGGTCGATCAGCAGCGTCGCCGGCGTGGCGGCCTGGCAGCCCTTCGTCGGCGGCTTCTCGCGCGCACTTGTGCTTGGAGATCTGGGGCGAGAGCTTCACGGCGTCGCCGCGCACCCCGTCGACCGCGATCAGCTTGTCGCCCTCCTTGAGCACCTCGGCGGCCGGGTAGCCCTTCTCGATCGGCCCGACCTCGGTGCTGGGGCCCTCACGCCCGATGAAGGCGAAGAAGCAGAACATCAGGATCAGCGCCACGATCACGTTCACCGCCGGTCCCGCGGCGATCACGGAGATCCGCTTCCACACGGGCTGCGCGTGGTAGGCCCGGTCGCGGACCTCCTCGGGGAGATCCTCGTCGGGATTCATCCCGGTGATCTTCACGTAGCCGCCCGCGGGGATGGCCCCGATCGCGTACTCGGTCTCGCCCCGCGTGCGCGAGATGATCGTGGGCGGGAAGAAGAGCGAGAACTTCTCCACCCGCATGCCCACCCACTTCGCCACCGCGAAGTGCCCGAGCTCGTGCAGGATCACCAGGGCGGCGAAACCGGCGAAGGCAAGGATCCAGCTCACGCCAGCACTCCCTGGGCGGCCTCACCGGCGCGCTCGCGCGCCTCGGCGTCGACGGCGAACAGGTCGGCGAAGTGGCCCACCGGCGCCACCGGCATCGACTCCAGCGTGCGCTCGATCACCTCGGCGATCGCCGCGAACGGCAGCCGGCCGGCCAGGAAGGCCGCCACCGCCACCTCGTTCGCGGCGTTGAGCACGCACGGCGCGGTGCCGCCCGCGATTCCCGCCTCGCGCGCCAGCCGCAGGCAGGCGAAGGTGTCCTCGTCGGGCGGCTCGAAGTCGAGGCTGCCCACGCTCGCCAGGTCGAGCGTGTCCACCGGCACGTCGGCGCGGTCGGGGTGGTGCAGCGCGTAGGAGATCGGCACCGCCATGTCGGGGTAGCCGAGGTGCGCGAGAGTGGCGCCGTCGTTGAGATGGATCAGCGAGTGCACGATCGACTGGGGGTGCACCACCACGTCGATCCGGTCGTAGGGGACGCCGAAGAGGTGGTGGGCCTCGATCACCTCCAGGCCCTTGTTCATGAGCGTGGCGGAGTCCACGGTGATCTTGCCGCCCATGTCCCAGGTCGGATGGGCCAGGGCGTCCTCCACGGTGATGCCGTCCAGGTCGGTGCGGCCGCGGAAGGGCCCGCCCGAGGCCGTGAGCACCAGCCGGTCGACGGTGCCCGGCCGCTCGCCGTTCACGAGCTGGAACAGGGCGGAGTGCTCGGAGTCCACCGGGAGCAGTGCAGCGCCCGTGGCCTCCGCCAGCGCGGTGACCAGATCGCCGCCCACCACCAGGCTCTCCTTGTTGGCGAGCGCGAGGTCGATCCCCTCGCCCAGCGCCGCGACGGTCGGGCCCAGGCCGGCCGAGCCGACCAGCGCGTTCAGCACCAGGTCGCAGTCGGTGTCGGTGATCAGCTCCACGAGGCCCTCGGGCCCGGCAAGCACCCCCTCCCCCGCGCGCGCCGCGGCATCGGGGTCGGCGAGCGCCAGCCGCGGCGCTCCAAAGCGCTCGGACTGCTCGAGCAGCAGCTCGGCGTTCGAGTGGGCGGCGAGGCCGACCACCTCGAGCGAGTCGCTGCGGGCCACCACATCGAGCGCCTGCGTGCCGATCGAGCCGGTCGAGCCGACGATCAGGATCCTGCGCATCGACCTGAGTCTAGGTAACGGCCTTAACGCTCACCCAGCTCTTCACGAGAGGGCCCAGTCGCTCGGCCACGGGCGGGCCGAACAGCGCCTCCATCTCGCCGCGCCGCAGCATGTGGATCTCCTCCCAGTAGCCGGCGGCGCCCAGGCGCCAGTACCGGCGTCGCAGGCCCACGGGCAGCCAGTGCGCGAACGGCAGCAGCGCGTGCGGCTCGATCGGGAACGAGAACGCGGGAGTCTGCACGTACCAGCCTCTGGCCACGCGCTTGAGCTCGGCGGCGAAGGCCGCGCGGTGCTCAGGGGCCAGGTGCTCGATCAGGCTGGAGGAGTAGGCCAGATCGAACTCGCCGTCCTCGAAGGGGAGCCGCGTGGTGGCGTCGGCCTGCACGAACGGCCCGGGGTATTCAGGGCGCGGGGTGATGTCCACGCCGGTCACGTCGAGCTGGGGCGCCAGCGCGCGCAGCCCGAGGCGCCCGCATCCGACGTCCACGATCCGGGACTCCTCGGTCACGCCCGTCAGGGAGAAGATCCGCTCGTGACGCTTGCGCCGGGAGCGGGTGCCGACCTTCGATGCCAGCCGGGCGCGCGGGCCCTGCTTGGACGTCGAATAGAGGATTGGCTCGGGGTCGCCAGGCACCCCGCGCAGCCTACGCTGCGGCCGCGGAGGCCTCCGCCAGCGCCTGGATCAGGGCGTCCACCACCGCGGGGTCGAACTGCGTGCCGGCGTTCGCCCTCAGCTCGGCCGTGGCCTCGGCCGCGCTCATCGCCGCCCGGTATGGCCGATCCGTGGTCATGGCGTCGTAGGCGTCACAGGCAAAGATGATCCGTGCGCCCAGCGGAATGGCCTCACCCGCGAGCCCGTCGGGGTAGCCGCCGCCGTCCCAGCGCTCATGGCCGTGACGCACCAGCGGCCGCACCGGTGTGAGGAAGTCGATCGGGGCGATGATCTGCTCGCCGATCACCGTGTGCTGTTCGATGTGGGCGCGCTCCTCCTCGGTGAGCCGGCCCGGCTTGTTCAGCACCGCCCCGTTGATCGCGAGCTTGCCGATGTCGTGGAAGGCCGCCCCGAACTGCAGTATCCGCACCTCGGCGGGATCCATCCCCAGCACTCGGCCGACGGCAGCCGCGTTGTCGGCGATCGACTCCGAGTGCTTGGCCGTGTAGGAGTCCTTGGCCTCCAGCGCGGACGCCAGGGCCTCGGCGGTGTCGAGGTAGGCCTGCTCGACGCTTGCGTACAGGCGCGCCGATCGCAGCGCTGCGCTCACCTGGTCCGCAACCGTGCGCACGAGGCGGGCGTCGTCGGGGTCGAAGGCGTTCGCGGCGTCGTCCTCCATGTTGAGCGCGCCCCAGAGGTGATCGCCCGCCCACAGCGGGGCGCACAGCTCGGATCTGGTGGCGGTGCTCTCGGCCGTGGCGCGGTAGTCGGGCTCCAGGCGCACGTCGCCGGTCATCACGACCGCGCGTTCGCGCAGTGCGCGCCCGATCAGCCCCAGGCCGGCAGGCTGGCGCCACCCTCTGGACTTCAGCCGCTCGCCGCTCTCGCCGCGGACGGTGGCGATCACCACCTCGTTCGTGTCGGTGAGGCGCAGGATGCAGCAGCCCGTGCACTTGAACTCGGCCCGCAGCTCTTCTAGCGCCACCTCCACGATCTCGTCCTCATCGGTCATGCCCGAGAGCTTCGCCCCCAGCGAGCCGGTCAGCGCGAGCTGACGGGTGCGCTTCTGCAGCTGGCTCATTCGCTCCGCCGCCGCCGAGGAGCGCCCCGCCGCGGCCCTGCTGACCAGCTGGAGCCGCAGGTCGGCGAGGGCGAGGTCGGCCGTGTCCCCGTCGCCGTAGAGCTCGATCAGCCATACGCCGTCCACGTCGGAGCTGGCGGCGGCGAGCACGCCTGAAAAGCCGAGCTCCGAGAGCAACTCGCGCTCCGCCGGGTCCGCGTCGCGGTCGTGGCGGTCGATGACGAAGGATCCGCCCCCCGCAGCGATCAGGCGGGCGGTCGCCGGGAAGTCGTCGATCGAGTAGACCTCGTCGCCCAGACCCACGCGGACGCCGCGCAGGCGCCCGTCGCGGTCGTCGGCGGTTGAGATCGAGCGGATATCGGCAGAGCCGTGTGCCGCGAAGGAGATGGTCCACGCCGCGGCGTTCACGGTCTCGGCGAAGTGCGCGACGGTGACCTCGAGCCGGTCGAGGGTGCTCACCTCGGCGAGCTCACCATCGAGCCGCTCGAGCACGCTGGCGCTGGTGGCGTCGAGACGCTCGGTGAGGCCGCGCTTCTTGACGCGCGGGCGCTCTCCGGGGAACTCGCGCAGCGCACTGGCCTCGGCCGTGCACACCTGTCCCCCACCCCTGCGCTTGGACGCGTACTGGGCGGAGTCGGCGGCACGGAGCAGCTGGCTCGGGTACTCGAGACCAGGGCCCGCCTCCACGGCGCCGCAGGAGATGGCAACCGGCGTGTCGCGTCCCTCATCGAGCAGGCGGATGGCCGTTACGGCGAGGTCGCGTGCGTCCTCGAGGCCGAGGCCGGGCAGGACCGCAGCGAACTCGTCGCCCGCGAGGCGCGCCACCACGGCGGATGGGAACGAAGCCGCGGCGGCCACGAGCGCCTCGGCGACCCGGCGCAGCGCGCGATCGCCGGCGTGATGCCCGCGGCTGTCGTTGATGGTCTTGAGGTCGTCGAGGTCGCAGAGCATGAGGCTCACCGGTGTGCCGTCCGCGCGCCAGCGCTCGGCCGCCTCCTCGAGCTTCTCCTCGAGCGCCCGCCGGTTTCCGAGGCCGGTGAGCGGGTCCTCGTAGGCGAGCCGTGCGACGTCGGAGAACTCCTCGGCGCGGGCGATCACACCCGCGAGCTGCGCGGCGATGCCCTCCAGGAAGCGCACGTCTCCACCGTGGAAGCGCGGCTGACCCGGCGCGGTCGTCGCCCAGATCTCGCCCCAGACGCTGCCGTCGACGATCACCGGAACGCCGATGTCGGACTCCTTACCGAGACTGCGCAGCAGCTCGACCGACTTGGTCTCGGCGTCGGGGTCGTCGACCGCGGTGAAGTACGGGATGCCGGTTTGGATCAGGCGCTCGACGGCGGGGAAGTCGACGAGCGGATAGACCTCGTTCTCCGGCAGCCGCTCCTCGATCGGGCTCAGCTCGCCAACGTTGATCAGCACCTTGATCCCGCGAAGCTCCGCATCCCATTTGCTCATGGAGAGCGAGCTGGCGCCCACCGCTTCGAGTGCGGCCTCGGCCACGAGCTCGATCACCTCGTCGAGCCTGCTCGCGCTCGCCGCCGCAGCCGCAACTCGCATCAGGGTCTCGCGGTCCGCCTGCGCGCGCGGGCGCGTGTCCGTGACTGTGGGGACCGCGTGGAGCCCACGATTGATCGCCCGGCGGCGCAGCGAGCCCACCGAGGCATTCCGTTGCTCGGCCATTAATCCTTGCTATCGGCGCTAAATGCGCCTTTCTTAAGCTCTAGCCGTACCCGAGCGCGACCGCTGCATAGAACCCGACGACCACCGTGAAGAACACCGCGTCGAGCCGGTCGAGCACCCCGCCGTGAACGCCGAACAGCCTGCCGGTGTCCTTGACCTCCAGATCCCGCTTGAGCAGCGACTCGAACAGGTCCCCCACAGGCGCCGTGATGGCCACGAGGAAGCCCAGCAGCAGCGCGTCGGGCCCGCTCAGCCAGTCCTGGTAGAGGCCGGCGGCCCAGAACGCCAGAGTGCCCGCGACGATGCCGCCCGCGAGGCCCTCCACGGTCTTGTTGGGCGAGATGTCAGGGGCCAGCTTGTTCCGGCCCCAGGCGCGCCCCACGAGGTAGGCGCCGGTATCGCCGATGAACGTGGCCACCAGCACGTCGATCAGCAGGCCGTCGCCATGTGGCAGCTCGCGCAGGAACATCGCATGCGCGAACGGCAGGCCGATCCACACGATCCCGAACATCGTGGCGGCGATTCCCCAGGCCACGTTGTCGAGCCGTGCCCGCGTCAGCGCGAGCAGGAACACCACGGGGAACGCAGCCACCAGCGCGATGAGCACGTCGGCGCGCTCCTCGTAGAGCGCCAGCAGCACCATCGCGATCAGCGTCATGTAGCCCGCCAGGTCGATCGGTCTTGCCCGGCGCAGCAGCGAGTACAGCTCGTTCAGCGCGAGACAGCCGAGCAGGATCAGGCCGCCGGCGAAGATCTCCCCGCCGCTGACCACGATGAAGATCGCGAACGCCACGGCCGGGATGGCCACCAGGATCCGCGCGCGCAGGTCCGAGCTCATGCCCGCCTACCGGGCGCCGAAGCGCCGCCGCCGGTTTTGGTACTCCTCCAGGGAGGCCTCGAACGCCTCGCGGTCGAAGTCGGGCCAGAGCTCGTCGCGGAACACGAACTCCGAGTACGCGCACTGCCACAACAGGTAGTTGGAGATCCGCTGCTCGCCGCTCGTGCGGATGAGGAGGTCGGGGTCATGCATGTCGGGCGCGTAGAGATGGGAGCGAAACTCATCCTCGCTCTCGCCCTGGAAGGTTCGCGCCGCATCGACTATCTCCGCCCGGCCCCCGTAGTTGAACGCCACGAAGAGGGTGATGCGCGTGTTGTCGCCAGTCACCCCCTCGGCCCATTCCATCTTCTCGCGCAGCTCGGCGGGAACGCCTTCTCGGCGCCCGATGAAGCGCATCCGCACGCCCTCCTCGTGCAGCTCGGGGGTCTCGCGGTCGATCCGCTCGCCGAACATCGCCATCAGGCCCTCCACCTCGGCCTGTGGGCGGGTCCAGTTCTCCGTGGAGAACGAGAACACCGTGAGCTCCTCGATGCCGAGCCGCGCCGCGTCGCGCAGCCGCGCCTTCACCACGTCGGCCCCGGCGCGGTGACCCTCGATGGGCTCCAGCCCGCGAGCCTGTGCCCAGCGCCCGTTGCCATCGGTGATGATCGCGACGTACTTCGGCGAATCTGGCGCGCCGGATCGCTCGTCCGTTCGCGATCCGGCAGGGGGCGGGGTCAAACCTGGAGGATCTCTTCTTCCTTGCCCGCCAGCAGGCTGTCGATCTCGCCGATGCGGGCGTCGGTGAGCTTCTGGAGCTCGGTCTCGGCGCGGTGCTCGTCGTCGGCCCCGAGGTCGCCGTCCTTCTTCATCTCGCGCAGGTCGTGGATCACCTCGCGGCGCACGTTGCGCACGCTCACCCTCCCCTCCTCGGCGATCCCGTGCACGACCTTCACGAGCTCCTTGCGGCGCTCCTCCGTGAGCTCGGGAATCGTGAGCCGGATCAAGTTGCCGTCGTTGGACGGGGTGAGCCCGACGTCGGACTCGAGGATCGCCTTCTCGATCGACTTGATCGAGGATTTGTCGTAGGGGGTGATCGTGAGCAGCCGGGCCTCCGAGGCGGAGACGTTGGCGAGCTGCTTCAGGGGGGTGATCGCCCCGTAGTAGTCGACGTCCACGCGGTCGAGCAGATGGGGAGAGGCGCGGCCCGTGCGGACGGTGGAGAACTCGGTGCGCGTGGCCTCGACGGCGCGGGTCATCCGCTCCCCGGCGTCGGCCATCAGCTCGTTATAGAGCTCCTCATCCACCTGTCGCGACCACCGTCCCCACTCGCTCGCCGCAGACTATGCGATCGATGTTGCCCTCGTCGTCCATGTTGAAGACGTGGATGGGCAGCCCGTTGTCCATGCAGAGCGACAGCGCCGTGACGTCCATCACCTGCAGCTGCTGCTCGATCGCCTCGCGGTGGCTGATCGACTCGATGAACTCGGCGTCGGGGACCTTGCGGGGGTCGGCGGTGAACACACCCTCCACCCCGTTCTTGGCCATCAGGATCACCTCGGCGTGGATCTCCAGCGCGCGCAGCGCGGCGGCGGTGTCCGTGGTGAAGAACGGGTTGCCCGTGCCGGCGGCGAAGATCACGATGCGGCCGCGCTCGAGGTGGCGCATGGCGCGGCGCCGGATGTAGGGCTCGGCGACCTCCGAGATCTCGATGGCCGACATCACCCGCGTGACGGCGCCGATCTTCTCGAGCGCGTCCTGCAGCGCAAGTGCGTTGAGCACCGTGGCGAGCATGCCCATGTAGTCGCCGGTCGCGCGGTCCATGCCGGCCGCCGCACCCGACAGCCCGCGGTAGATGTTGCCGCCGCCCACCACCACGGCCATCTCGACGCCGCGTTCGGTGACCTGCTTGACCTGGGCCGCCACGTCGGCGATGCGCGCGGGGTCGGCGCCGTACTCCAACCCGCCCATCAACGCCTCGCCGGAGAGCTTGAGCAGCACCCGGCGGAACTTCGGCTCGGGCATCCGCCTACTCGCCGATCTGGAAGCGCGCGAAGCGGCGGATGACCACGTTCTCGCCGGTGCTGGCCGATAGCGCGGCGCGCAGCTGCTCGATGGTCTGGCCGTCGTGCTTGTCCGCGTTGATGTGGCTCTGCTGGAGCAGCACGTTCTCCTCGAGCCACTTCTTCATACGTCCCTCGGCGATCTTCTGCTGCACCTCCTCGGGCTTGCCCTCACCCGCGGCCTGCTCGCGGAACACGCGCATCTCGGCCTCGCGCGTGTCCTCGGGCACGTCGTCCTCGGCCACGTACATGGGCGCGGCCGCGGCCACGTGAGCGGCCACCTCGCGGACGAAGTCGGCGAACTCGTCGTTGCGCGCGACGAAGTCGGTCTCGCAGTCGACCTCCACCAGGGCGCCGACCCTGCCGTTGTGGTGCACGTAGCTGTGAACCAGGCCCTCGCTCGCGGCGCGCTCGCCGCGCTTGGCGGCCTTGGCCTGGCCCTTTACGCGCAGCAGCTCCATGGCCTTGTCCATGTCGCCGTCGGTCTCCTGAAGAGCGCCCTTGGCGTCCATGATCCCCGCGCCGCTGCGTTCGCGCAGTGCCTTCACATCGGCGGCAGAGACCGTCACGAGGTTCCCTCGTTCGGGTCGAAGGTGCGCTGCTCGGCGCCGGTGGGCGCCGGCTCGGGCTCGGGCGGCGGCGGCGGGGCCTGACCGGCCTCCTCGGCCTCCTTGCGGGCCTGCTCCTCGGCTTCGCGCCGGGCGGCCTCCTCGGCCTCCTTGCGCTGCTGCTCCTCCTGCGCGAGGCGCTCCTGCTCCTCCTTCTCGCGACGCGCGGCCTCTTCCTCGGTGCGGAAGCGCTCGTGCTGCTCGGCCACCTCGCCGGCGATCGCCTCGATGATCACCTTGCACGACCGGATGGCGTCGTCGTTGCCGGGGATCACGTAGGTCACCGGGTCGGGATCGCAGTTGGTGTCCACCAGGCCGATGATCGGGATCCGCAGGCGCACCGCCTCGCGGACGGCGATCTCCTCGGTCTTCAGGTCCACCACGAACAGCGCGTCGGGCGGGCGCTGCATGTTGCGCACGCCGCCGAGGTTGAACTCGAGCTTGTCCCGCTCCTTGGTGGCCGCGATCCGCTCACGCGTCGGCAGCAGGTCGAGCGTGCCGCTCTCCGTCCAATCGGTGAGCTCGTGCAGCCGCTTGATCCGCTTGGAGACGGTCTGGAAGTTGGTGAGCAGGCCGCCCAGCCAGCGCTGGTGGATGTAGGGCATGTCCGCCGCCGTCGCCGCCTCGGCGATGGTGTCGCGGGCCTGCTTCTTGGTGCCCACGAACAGCACGGTGCCGCCGCGTCCGGCCACGCCGGATGCGAACTCCTGCGCCTCCGCCAGCAGCTTCTCCGTGCGCTGAAGGTCGATGATGTGGATCCCGCTGCGCTCCCCATGGATGAAACGGCGCATCTTGGGGTTCCAGCGGCGCGTCTGGTGGCCGAAGTGCACGCCGGCCTCCAGCAGCTCTCTGAGTGTTACCTGAGCCAACTGAGTGCTCCCTTTGGATTGTGGTGCGGATCCCCGCGGGCGAAATGCGGACCCAGGCTCAATGCCCGGGCAGGGCCGCAGCGGCCCCGTGGGGGTAGTGGTTCGTCTGAACGGACGAGGATAGAAGAAAGCCGCAAGTTTCCGAGGCGCGGTGCGTTTCAGGAGAAGTCGAGCCGGTCCTCCCTTCCCCTACCTCCGGTGGTCCGGTTCGTCGAAGTGCGCTACGGGGCGGCCAGGATTGGCTGCCCCGTTGCGTTTGGGCGCTTCGCGCCAGGCCTCAGGCCTCAGGCCTCAGCCCCGAGACGCAGAAAGGGCGCCCCTATTGGAGCGCCCTTTCCTAATTTCAGTCCCCGTCTGGCCCTCCGGAGACTGGCTCCCGCTTCGCCGCTTCGAGTGCTCGAAGCAAGTCAGCGGGTGGTTTGGACTCGCAGGCGACTTGTGCCCCAGTGATCGGGTGACTAAACATCAGCTGCGCCGAGTGAAGAAACTGGCGCCGTAACCCCAGTCTCGTCCCGGCCGGGCCGCCCCCGTAACGGGGATCTCCGCACACCGGATGTCCGATGGCGGCCATGTGTGCCCTGATCTGGTGTGTGCGCCCCGTCTCGAGCCGCACCTCGAGCAGCGAAGTGCGCGGCAGGGCCTCCACGAGCTCGAAATGCGTCACGGCCGCGCGCGCCTTGTCGGTCGAGGTCGACATGGCGGTGCGCCGGGCGCGGTCGCGGCCGAGCGGGGCGTCGATGGTGCCCGCGCGCGCGTCCGGCCGGCCCTCGACGAGGGCGAGGTAGCGGCGCTCCACCTCGCGCCGCCGGATCAGCCCCGTGAGCGCCCCGTGCGCCTCGTCGGACTTCGCCACCAGCATCAGCCCGGACGTGTCGCGATCGAGGCGATGAACGATTCCGGCGCGGTCGGGATCCGGCCCTCCCGCGGCCCTGCCGCGCAGCGCCTGGGCAAGCGTCCCGGTGCGCCTCCCCGCGCCGGGATGCACCACCACCCCGGCGGGCTTGTCGATCACCATCAGCGCATCGTCCTCGAGCACCACGGTGAACGGGACATCGCCGGCGTCGGGCTCGTCCTCGGCGGGCAGCTCGGCGCGCTCCACCAACTGCCCCTCGGCGAGGCGATGCGACTTGGGCTGCCGCGCGCCGTCCACGGTCACGGCCCCGGCGTCGATCAGCCGCTGGGCCTCCGACCGCGTGGCGGCCTCCCCCCGCGCCGCCAGAGCGGCGTCGAGGCGCATGCCGGCCTCGGCGGCTCCGGCGCGGAAGCTCATTCGCGGCGGCCCTCGATCACGTACAGCAGCAGGACCACCCCCACCACGATCATCGCGTCGGCCAGGTTGAAGGCAGGCCAGGCGATCGGGTCGATGAAATCGATCACGGCTCCCTCGCGCGCCCGGTCGGCGAGGTTGCCCAGGGCGCCGCCGAGCAGCAGGCCCACCGGCAGCCACAGCAATGGCTTGGTGGCGTTCGCGGCGAAGTAGGCCAGCAGCAGGACCAGCGCCAGGCCGATCAGGATGCCGACCACCACCCCGCTGCCCTCCAGCGCCCCGAAAGCGACGCCGCGGTTGCGCACGTTCGTGAAGTCGATGCCCAGGAAGACGTTCACGCTTTCCCCGCGCATCAGCCGGGAGTCGGCCAACTGCTTGGTCACCTGGTCGGCGGCGAAGGCCGCCGCCAGCGTGGCCAGCGCCCGGGCCCAGGCCTGACCGCGGGACATCTACCCGCGGATGAGGTTCGCCACGATGCCCGCCACGATCAGCAACACGAACGTGCCGACCATGGGGCTGAGATCGAGGGCGCCGGGGCCGAGCCGCACCGTCGGGAGCACCCGTCGCCACAGCGCCAGGTAGGGGTTCACCACGTCGCCGACGAAGCCCAGGAACGCGCTCAGGAAGCGGTTGTACGGAATGCGCGGCACGAAGCTCACGATCACCTGGACGAAGATCAGCACCACGTAGACCAGCGCGAGCGTGTAGACGTAGTCGGCCACGTCTGCCCGGGTGATTGCGAGCAGCGTCATCGCGACGACTCCACCACGAGGTCGACGGCGCCGTCGAAGGAGTCGCGCAGGCCGGTGTCCTCGAGCAGCTTGAGGCCCTTCTCGGTCACGCCGCCGGGGGTGGCCACGCGGTCCATCAGCTCCTGCGGGTCGAGCCCGTTCGCGTCGAGGTAGGCGGCTGTGCCGGCCATCGTCTCCGTCACCAGGCGCGTGGAGGTGGCGAGCTCGATGCCGTGCCGGGCGCCGGCGGCGGCCATGGCGTCCACCACCAGGCCGACGAACGCCGGCCCGCAGCTCATGATCGCCATCGCGGGGTCGATCTGGTCCTCAGGGAGGGGCACCACGGTTCCCGCGCGACCGAACAGCTTGAGGACGTCGTCCTCGGGCCCGTCCGAGGCCAGCGCGCCCGGTGCGTAGCAGAGCACTCCGCGACCCACCTCGACCGGGATGTTGGGGATGAAGCGGTACACCGGCACGCCCGGATAGGCCGCCTCGAGGCGCGTGGTGGGCACGGTGCCGACGATCGAGGCGATCGCCTTGACCGATCCGCCGGTCTGCTCTGCGACCTCCTCGGTGTGGGCGGGCTTGTGGCCGAGGATCACGAGGTCGGACCCCTGTGCGACCTCCTGGTTGGAAGCGGCGGCGCTACCGCCTATCTCCGCCGCCAGAGCCTCCGCCCGGGACTCGTCCACGTCGTACACGAGCGCGGGCTCACCAAGGCCACGCGCAAGCGCGGAGGCCATGCTGCCTGCGCCTATGAAACCGATCCTCATGCGGCCCGGGACTCTAGCCGGGGCGAGGCTCAGCTCTGGTTGAAGAAGCCCTTTTCGATCAGGCGTTCCTTCTCCTCGGCCGACACCTCGACATTGCGGGGGGTGAGCAGGAACACCTTGTCGGCGATCCGCTGCATCCCGCCGTCGAGGGCGTAGGTCAGGCCGGAGGAGAAGTCGATCAGGCGCTTGGAGAGGTCCACGTCGATGCCCTGCAGGTTCAGGATCACGGGGATCCCGTCCTTGAACTGGTTGGCGATCTCCTGGGCGTCGTTGAAAGCCTTCGGGATCACCAGATGGACCTGGTCCATACCCGCGATGCCGTTGCCGCCGACCGGGCGCAGCACCCGCGTCTCGCGGCCGGGCGGCGGGGCGCCGCCCTCGTCGGCGAAGATGTCGTCGAACTCGTCCCGGCCGCGGCGCTGAAGCCTGCGGACGTTGGGACGCTCGCGATAGCGGTCCTCGAGTGCGGCCTCGGGCTCGGGCTGATCCTCGTCGGGAACGGCTTCGTACCGGCGCTCACCCTCCTCGGCAAGGCCGAAGTAGACGAGCGCGCGATGCCATGTGTCTGAGACAGCCATCTCGGGTGGGGTTTCGCCCAGTAGGGCTAAATCCCTTCGGCACACGTTATCGAGTACGAACCCCTCTGATGCCCATAACTGACGCGCAGACAACGCCCTTCGAGACGCTCTCAGCGGACGGTTCGCCCCTGTACGGCCAAACCGACGGCGAGGGGCGCGATCTCGTGCTGCTCCACGGCCTCACCGCCACACGCCGCAACGTGGTCCAGGGCTCGCGCCTGCTCGTCCGCGAGGGCTGCCGGCTGGTGGCCTACGACGCGCGTGGCCACGGCGAGTCCGAGCCCCCGCCGGACCCGTCCGCCTACGAGTACTCCGACCTGGTGGCCGACCTCCGCGCGGTGCTGAAGTCGCTGGGGATCGAACGCCCCGTGCTGGTGGGCAGCTCGATGGGCGCCGCCACCGCGATGGCGCTCGCGCTCGAGCAGCCGGACACCGTCGCCGCACTCGTGCAGATCACCCCCGCGTTCGCCGGCGCCCCTCGCACGGACGACCTCACTCACTGGGATTCGCTGGCCAACGCGCTCGAGCATGAGGACGTGGACGCGTTCGTCGAGCGCTCGGGCGTGAACGCGCTCCCCGAGCGCTTCCGTGAGGGCGCGCGGCTCGCGACGCGCCAGCGCATCGAGCGTCACCGCCACCTC
Organism: uncultured Thermoleophilaceae bacterium; assembly: GCA_963808105.1. Classification (GTDB taxonomy): domain Bacteria; phylum Actinomycetota; class Thermoleophilia; order Solirubrobacterales; family Thermoleophilaceae; genus JAAYBF01. Next base: position 423,937 of record CAWEEH010000003.1, read on the forward strand.
CGAGCCGTGTCCGACGCGCTCCGCGTGGTGCCCCGCTCGGCGGCGTTCGACGGGCTGGAGGGGCTCGAGCGGCTGCAGATCCCGACGCTCGTGGTCGGGAGCCGCGACGAATCCGACCCCGGGCACCCGCTCGCGGTCGCCGAGGAGTACGCGCGCCGGCTGCCACGGGGAAAGCTGGTCGTCGAGGAGCCCGGCAAGGCCCCGCTGGCCTGGCAGGGCGCCCAGCTCTCCCGGGCCATCGCCGAGTTCCTGGCTCAGGAGTAGAGCGCCGAGCCGATGCGCACGATCGTGGCGCCCTCCTGCGCCGCCACGTCGTAGTCCTGGGTGGTTCCCATCGACAGCCGTGCCAGCCCGTGCTCGCCCGCGAGCTCGGCCAGCCGGGCGAAGTGGCGGCGGCTGTCCTCAGGATCCTCCGTGAACGGCGGCATCGTCATGAGGCCGCCGACCGGGACCGGACACCGCTCCACGAAGTCGGCCAGCTCGTCGGGTGCGATCCCGGCCTTGCCCTCCTCCCCGGCCACGTTCACCTGCACGAGCACCTCGGCGACGGGGTGCGATTCGAGCTTCGCGAGTGCCGAATCCGACGCCACCGTGTGGATCAGCCTGACCCGCGGCGCCAGGTCCTTCACCTTCCGGCTCTGCAGGGCGCCGATGAAATCCCACTCGAAGAGGTCGCCGTGGGCGTCCTGCTTGGCGGCCAGGTCCTGGGCGCGGTTCTCCCCCACCAGCGTCACGCCGGCCTCGGCCAGCGCGGGCAGGTCGGCCGCGTCGAGGTACTTCACGGCGGCGAGGATCTCCACGTCGGGACCAACGCGCTCGCGGATCTGCTCGAGATTGCGGCGCACCGTGGCGGGGTCGACGGTCATGCCTCTCTCCACACCAGGCCGCCCTGCCGGCCGGTCACCCCGTTGTCGCGACGGTGCGAGAAGAACAGGTCCGCACGGCAGCTGGTGCAGAGATCCACGTGCTCCACGATGGTCACCCCAGCCGCGCGCAGCTTGGCCTCTGCCACGGCCCTCAGGTCGAGCATCCGGCCGCGCGCGGCGCCCTCCACGTCCGCGAACTCGGCCAGCACCTCCTCCCCCACCTCGAAGCAGCATGGACCTATGCCCGGCCCGATTACGGCAGCGGGCGGCTGGTCGAACGCCTCGACCCCGCGTGCCGCGATGCCGCCCGCGAGGCCGCGCCAGCCGCAGTGCAGCATCGCCACGCGGCCGGGCCCCGACAGCGCCACCGGCAGGCAGTCGGACCCGATCACCAGCAGGCCCAGTCCCTTAATGTCGGTCACGTGGCCGTCCACCCGCGCGAGCTCCGCTCCCGGCTCCGCGAAGCCGTTGCGGCCCGCCGCCGGCGGGCCCTCCCAGCGCTGGATCTCGGTCCCGTGAACCTGCCACCCCATACACACCCGCTGCGGGTCGAGCCCCGCCTTCTCGGCCACGATCGCCCGGTTGCGGAACACCCGGTCGGGCTCGTCGTCGGTGAGGATGGCGAGGTTCAGCGACTCGTACGGGCCCTGGCTGACGCCGCCCTCGCGGGTGGAGAACGCAACCCGCGCGCCCTCGAGCTCCAGCTCGATCACGAGGCCTCCCGGGCGAGCGCCAGCGCCGTGCGCAGCTGCTCCTCGCGGGTCGAGATCTCGCCGTCGAGCTTGCGCCGCAGTGTCTCCGCCAGCGCCGCGCCGATCGCGGCGGACTCCGGCACGCCCTCGGCCTTCAGATCCTCGCCCCCGATGTCGAGCTGGGCATCGCGCAGGCCGGCGACGAACTCCAGCACCGGCTCCGCGGGGGCGCCGAACGCCAGCGCCAGCGCCAGCGCCTCCGGCGGCTCGGGATCGAGCAGCGCGTGCAGCTGGGACGGCCGCCTCGTTATCGCCAGCTCCTCCGCGAGGCCGGGGCCGCGCTCGGCCGCACGCAGCGTCCGGTCGCGCTCCGCCGCGCCGAGCCCGAGGCGCTCCACCAGGTCTCCGGTGCCCCCGGACGCCAGGGCCGCGAGCCCGCTCAGCACGCGGTCGGCGCCCGTCTCGGCACTTCCCAGCTGCGCCGCGGCGACCAGGTCACCCTGGGCACGCAGGTTCAGCGTCTCCGCGATGCCCAGCTCGCGCAGGCGGTCGACGGCGGCGGGCGCCTCTTCCTCCGCGAGCAGGTCGAGCAGCTCGTCGCGCACGCGGGCGCCCGAGACGTCGGCGAGCCCTCCCGCGCCTTCCCGGGCCAGTCGCTCCGTCTCGGGGTCGAGGGCAAAGCCAAGCCGGGTCTCGTAGCGCACCGCTCGCAATAGGCGCGTGGGATCGTCCGCGAAGCTCGCGTCGTGAAGCACTCGCACCGTCCCGGCGTCGAGGTCGGCCGCCCCGCCATGTGGGTCGATCAGCTCCTCGGCAGCGGGCCCGGTCAGCGCCACCGCCATGGCATTGATCGTGAAGTCGCGACGGCCCAGGTCCTCGGCAATCCCGGCGGGCGCGACATCGGGCAGCGCACCCGGGCGCTCGTAGGTTTCGCTCCGGGTGGAGGCGAGGTCCACGGTGAGATCGCCGGCGCTGACGGTCGCCGTCCCGAAGCGCTCGTGGGCGCGCACCGTGCCCTGGAGCCGGCGGGCGAGCTCCTCGGCCATCGCGACGGCGTCGCCCTCAACGGCCACGTCGAGGTCGACCGAGGGGCCACCGGCGAGAAGGTCCCGCACCGCGCCCCCCACGAGGTAGGCCGGCTCGAGGCCGTCCAGCGCAGGGAGCAGCGTGCCCATCCCGGGCAGGGCTTCGACACGTTCGCGCAGCGGCACCCCTACAAGCTAGAACTTCGAGCTACAGCCGGACCGGGACGCCCGCCAAATCGAGCCGCCGCTTCGCCTCGCCGACAGTGAACTGCCCGTAGTGGAAGATCGATGCGCACAGCACGGCGTCGGCTCCGCCCACCTTCACGGCGTCGACGAGGTGATCGAGGTTGCCGGCGCCGCCCGACGCGATCACGGGGATGTCGACCGCGTCCGCCACCAGGCGGGTGAGGTCGAGCTCGTAGCCATCCTCGGTGCCGTCGCGATCCATGCTCGTGAGCAGGATCTCTCCGGCCCCGCGCTCGGCGCCCTCGCGCGCCCACTCGACCGCCTCGCGGCCGGTCTCGGAGCGACCTCCCTGTACGACCACCTCGTAACCGTCCCCGCCCGCGCGCTTGCGCGCGTCGATGGCCAGCACCACGCACTGCGCGCCGAAGACCTCGGCCAGATCCCCGATCAGGTCCGGGCGCTGCACGGCGGCGGAGTTCACCGACACCTTGTCCGAGCCGGCGTCGAGCACCGCCTGCGCGTCATCCACCGAGCGGATGCCGCCGCCGATCGTGAACGGGATGAAGACCTCATCGGCGCACCGGCGCGCCAGCGTGGCCACCGTGTCCCTGCGTTCATGAGACGCGGTGATGTCGAGGAACACGATCTCGTCGGCCCCCTCCTCCTGGTAGCGCGCCGCCAGCTCCACGGGGTCGCCGGCGTCCCGGATGTCGACGAAGTTGGTGCCCTTCACCACGCGGCCCTTGTCCACGTCCAGGCACGGGATCACCCGCTTGAGCGCCATCTCAGCCGGGCCGGGCCTCGAGCTCGGCCTGCCCCTCGGCCACCCCAAAGCGGTTCTCGTACAGCGCCTTGCCGGAGATCACGCCGGCGAGGTTCAGCAGCCGGAGATCGCGGAGCGTGCGCAGGTCATCGAGCGAGCCGATCCCGCCCGACCAGATGAACCTGCCTCGCACCGCCGCCGAGATGCGGCTCACCTCGTCCACATCGACTCCCTCCAGCATCCCGTCCTTGTCGGCGTTGGTGTAGACGAACCGGTGTGCGCCCTGGCGCTGGAGGCGCTCGATCAGCTCCTCCGGGCGCATCTGGGTCTCGCGCGTCCAGCCGGACACCGACACCTTGCCGCCACGGACGTCCACGGCCACCAGAACCCGCAGGCCCCAGGTGGTGATCGCCTCCTCGAGGAACTCGGCATCCCCGTAGGCGGCCGTGCCGACCACCACGCGCTCGGCGCCGGCCGAGAGGGCCTTGCGGATCGACATCAGGGAGCGCAGGCCACCGCCGTACTGCACCGGCACGCCGGCATCGCGCGTGATCCGGCGCAGATGTTCGAGATTCACGGGCTCGCCCTCGCGCGCGCCGTCGAGGTCCACCACGTGCAGGTAGCGCGCGCCCGCCTCGACGAAGGAGCGGGCCGCCTCGAGCGGGTCGTCCGCGTAGATCGTCTCCTGGTCGAAGTGGCCCTGGCGCAGCCGCACGGCCTTGCCGTCGCGGATGTCCACCGCCGGCAGAAGGATCATGCGGGCACGGCGCAGAGCGCGGCGAAGTTCGCGAGCAGCCGCAGGCCGTCGGGCCCGGACTTCTCGGGGTGAAACTGGGCTCCGAAGACGCTGCCCCGCTCCACCACGCTCGCGAACTCCGATCCGTACACCGCGGTGCCGAGCACGTCGTCCTCCCGCGCCGGCCGCGGCGCGAACGAGTGCACGTGGTAGAAGGCCGTGGGGTCGGGCAGGCCCTCCGTGAGCCGCGACTCGCGGCGCCAGCTCACGTGGTTCCAGCCGATGTGCGGCACCTTGAGGCCGGGCGCGTCCAACGCCTCGACCGCACCCTCCAGCAGCCCGATCCCGGCCGCCCCGCCGTGCTCGGTGGTGCTCTCGAACAGCAGCTGCATGCCCATGCAGATGCCGGCGATCGGCACGCCCGCGTCGCGGCGCTCGCGCAGGAGCTCGTCGAAGCCGAGCTCGGTGACCGCCTCCATCGCCTTGGGCATGGCGCCGACGCCAGGGAGCACCACGCCGGCGGCCGCCCGCACGGCCTCGTGGTCGCGCGTGATGACCGCCTCCACCCCGACGTGGGCGAACGCCTTCTCCACCGAGCGCAGGTTGCCCATGCCGTAGTCGAGGATCGCGAGGCTCACAGCAGGCCTTTGGTCGACGGTATGCCGGTCTCATCGGGGTCGATCGACACCGCCTCGCGCAGGGCCCGGGCGAAGGCCTTCATGCACGCCTCCACCTCGTGGTGGGTGTCGCCCTGCACCTCGACCTCCACGTGCACCGTGAGCTTCGCGTTGTTGGCCAGCCCGCGCACGAACTCCTCGAACAGCCCGGGCTCGAAGTTGCCGAGCGGCGCGTCGGGCCAGTCGGCCCGGACAGCCGCGAACGGGCGGCCCGAGATGTCGATCGCAGCCGCCGCTCGCGCCTCGTCCATCGGCACGACCGCGTGGCCGAAGCGGCGAATGCCCGATCGGTCGTCCAGCGCCTGATCGAGGGCCTGGCCGATCGCGATGCCGGTGTCCTCCACGGTGTGGTGGGCGCCCGTCTCCAGGTCGCCCTCGACGTTCACGTCGAGATCGAGTCGCCCGTGGCGGGCGAGCGCGTCGAGCAGGTGGTCGAAGAAGCCGACGCCGGTGGTGCGCTCGCCGGAGCCGTCCCCGTCGAGCGCCAGGGACAGGGTGATGTCCGTCTCGTTGGTGGTGCGTTTGATGTCTGCCGTGCGGGTCACGCGCGGCGCTCCATGGACTCGGCGTGGACGGGGAAGCCCTCCGCCCGCGCGAGGGCCGCGCCGGACGGGGCCAGGCGCGCTGCCGCGCCCTCTCCCAACGATACGCGAGCCATCCTGCGCCGGAACGTGGACGCCGACAGCGCCGACTGGAACCGCGCGGCGCCCCCGGTGGGCAGTATGTGGTTGGAGCCCGCGACGTAGTCGCCGAACGCCGTGCCGGCGTCGCGACCCACGAACACGCACCCCGCGCGGCGGACCTCGCCCGCCAGCGCCTCCGCCTCCGCGCCGACCAGCTCGAGGTGCTCAGGGGCGAGCTCCTCCGCGGTCCGGAGCGCGGCTTTCGCGTCGGCGGCGAGGATGGCCTTCACCTCTCCGGCGCTCGCGACAACCGCGTCGAGCAGCTCCTGCTCGGTGGCGATCACCGCCACCATGCTCTCCGGCCCGTGCTCGGCCTGGGCACGGAGGTCGAGGGCGATCAGCTCGGGGTCGGCGCCCGAGGAGGCCACCACCACGAGCTCGCTGGGCCCGGCGATCCCGTCGATGCCCACCTGGCCTACGACCTGCCGCTTGGCCTCCTGCACCCACGCGTTGCCCGGTCCGGCGATCACGTCGACAGCCTTCACCGACTCCGTTCCGTACGCCAGCGCGGCGATGGCCTGGGCGCCGCCCATCCGGTAGACCTCGTCCACCCGGCACAGCGCGCACGCGGCCAGGATCACGGGGTTCGCCTCGCCGCCGGGGCCCGGCGGGGCGCACACCACCACGTCGTCGACTCCCGCCGCCCGGGCCGTGACGGCACCCATCACCACGGTCGAGGGGTACGGCGCCTTGCCGGCGGGCACGTAGATCCCCGCGCGCGAGACGGGGACCTCGACCACCTCGACTCGGTGGCCCTCCTCGAAGTCGACGGTCACCGGGTCGCCGAGTTGCGCCTCCACGACCCGCTTCACGTTGGCGATAGCCGTCCGGAGGCCGCCGAGCACGTCCGGCGCCAGCAGGCCGATCGCCGCGTCCACCTCGGCGGGGTCGACGCGCAGCTGCTCGGGCCCGAGGTCGGCGCCGTCGAAGCGCTCGGTCAGGCGGAGCACGGCGCGGTCGCCGTCCCTGCGTACCTCCTCGATGATCGCGCGCACGTCCTCGATCACGACCGGATCCTCTCCACCAGCGCGTCGATCTCCGTCGCCTTCAGCTTGTGGGCCACCGGGTTCGCGATCAGCCGGGCGGTGCAGGTCACGATCTCCTCCACCACCTCGAGGTCGTTCTCCGCGAGGGTCTTGCCGGTTGCCGTGAGGTCCACGATGCCGTCGACCATGCCGGTGAGCGGCGCGAGCTCCACGGACCCCTTCACGGCCACGATCTCGGCCTGGCGGCCCGTGCCGGCGAAGTGCTCCTCCGCGATGCGCGGGTACTTGGTGGCCACGCGCACACGCCCGAGCCGCCGCAGCGCCTCGCCGAGCGCGTCGTCGCCGCGGCGGGCGGCCACCACCATCTCGCAGCGCCCGAAGCCGAGGTCGACCAGCTCGTACACCTCGCGCTCGGGCTGCTCCAGCAGCACGTCCTTGCCGGTGATGCCGATGTCGGCCGCACCGTGCTCCACGTAGGTGGGCACGTCGCTCGGGCGCATGGTCACGATGCCGGCGTCCTCGAACAGCAGCTTGCGGTCGTTCGAGCGCACCTCGGCGGTGTCCACCCCGAGCTGGTCGAGCAGGTCGAGGCTGCCGTTGAACAGCGCCCCGCGCGGTACCGCGATGGTGAGGCTCATTCCGTCATCCCCTCCTCGGCGGCCTGGGCGATGTGCACGCGCTGGACGTCGAGCGCGATCCCGCATGCGGGCCGCGGCGCGCCGAAGCGGCCAATCAGCTCGTCATATCGGCCGCCGCCGCCGAGCGTGAAGCCCACGGCCGGGTCGTAGACCTCGTAGACCGCACCGGTGTAGTAGCCAAGCATCCGCACGAGGCCCAGGTCGAGGATCACCCGGTCGGCGACGCCTCGCGTCTCCAGCTCCGCGTAAAGGGTTCTCAGGCCGTCGAGCGCCTCGATCGGCTGCTCCAAGACCTCGGGCCCGCCGCGCTGCTCGGGCAATGACAGGAGGACGTTCTCGGTCTCGCTCGGAAGCCCAAACCCCTTCACCAGCCGCTCGAGGCCGACGAGATCCCTTACCGCCAGCCGTTCCAGCAGACCGTCCTCAGGTACCTCGTGCTCGGCCAGCAGGGTGCGGTAGAGCGCCCCGTCGCCCAGGCCGATGCGGTGACGCGCGAGGCCCACGCCGTCCAATGCCTCCAAGGTCAGCGCGATCACCTCCGCCTCACCCTCCGGGCCCTCGACGCCGATCAACTCGATGCCCGCCTGCAGGAACTCGCGCTGCTGGCCGGTCCCCTGCTCGACCGCGCGGTAGGCGTGGGCGAAGTAACAGAGCCGCAGGGGGTTCGTCTGCTGCGCGTAGCGCGTGGCCACCACGCGCGCGATCGGGATCGTCATGTCGGAGCGAAGCGCCAGCACGTTGCCCTGCTCGTCGAACGTGCGGAAGCCCGCGCCCGCGGCGTTCTCGTCGCCGGTGCGCAGCACCTCCTCGTACTCGAGCGCCGGCGTCCACACCTCGCCGTAGTCGGCTCCCTCGAAGGCGCGCCGCAGCCCGCGCGTAATCGCGCGCACCTCGCGCATCTCGTCGGGCAGCATGTCCCGGGTGCCCGGGGGGATCGGGTGGATCACCGGGACCCACCTTTCGTGGAGCTGTGGGGACTTTTCCACCCATACGGTGGAACTTCCACCACAGCGGCTCGGTTCGCCGCGGGCACCGGGGGCCTAGACCGGGAGAGGCTCAGTGGCGACGCGCTCGATCCGCGCGCCCAGCGCCCGCAGGCGCTCGTCGATGCGCTCATACCCGCGGTCGATCTGGCGGATGTTGCCGATCTCCGAGGTCCCCTCGGCGCACAGCGCCGCGATGAGCATCGCCATGCCGGCCCGGATGTCCGGGCTCTCCATGCGCTCCGCGTGAAGCCGGCTCGGGCCGCTTACGACCGCGCGGTGCGGGTCGCAGACGATCACCCGAGCGCCCATCGAGACCAGCTTGTCGACGAAGAACAGCCGGTTCTCGAACATCTTCTCGTGGATAAGGACCATGCCGTCGGCCTGGGTGGCCAGGGCGAGGGCGATGGAGGTCAGGTCGGCGGGGAACGCGGGCCACGGGCCGTCCTCGATCTTCGAGACAGCGTCGCCCTCGTCGTCCTTCACGCGCAGAGTCTGGCCCGCCGGGACGATGACGTCGTCGCCGTCGTACTCGATCCGGCAGCCGAGCCGCTCGAAGCCGAGCTTGGTCATGCGCAGGTCGTCGGCCACCACGTTCTTGACCCGCAGCTCGCCTCCGGTGCAGGCGGCAAGCGCGATGAAGCTGCCCGACCTCGATGTAGTCGGGCCCGATGGCGAAGTCGCCACCGCCGAGCGATGACTCGCCGTGAACGATCAGCACGTTCGACCCGATCCCCTCGATCCGCGCGCCCATCTGGAGCAGCAGCCGCGCGAGGTCCTGCACGTGGGGCTCGGACGCCGCGTTGTGGATCACGGTCGAGCCCGGGGTGAGCGCGGCGGCCATCAGCGCGTTCTCGGTGGCCATCACCGACGGCTCGTCCATGAAGAAGTCGCAGGCCTTCAGCCCGCCGTCGGGCGCGGTGAGCTTGTACGAGCGGTTGGCCTCCACGCTCGCGCCGAGCGCGCGGAACGCGTCGAGGTGCGGGTCGAGGCGGCGGCGGCCGATCACATCGCCGCCCGGAGGCGGCATGTCGGCCTCGCCGAAGCGCGCCAGCAGCGGCCCGGCCAGCAGGAACGAGGCGCGGATGCGCTCGGACAGAGTTCGATCGAGGTCGGTGTGGTTCACGCCGGAGGCGTCGATCGCCACCACGTTCTCCTCGCGCCATTCGGCGGTCGCGCCCAGGCCGCGCAGCAGGTCGACCATCGCCTCCACGTCCCGGATGCGCGGGATATTGCGCAGCACGACCTCCTCCTCGGTGAGGAGCGTGGCCGCAAGAGCGGGTAGGGCGGCGTTCTTGTTACCGGCGGGCACCACGGTGCCCGACAGCGGCTGGCCGCCTTCGATGATGAACTTCTCCATGCGTGAAGCCGCCCATTCCGAGGCTGCGAGCGGCTGCGCAAGGGTAGCGAAGGCCATCTGCACCCGAAGTTCGTTTCGGCGCGGCGATACCCTGCCCCGCATGCCGACGCCGACTCGCGACGAGGCCTGGGAGCTGTTCTGCGAGTGGACCGAGTCGGATTCGCTGCGCAAGCACGTGCTCGGCGTTGAGGCGGCGATGCGCGCGTACGCGCGCGAGTACGGCGAGGACGAGGAGCTCTGGGCCGCGACGGCGATCCTCCACGACCTCGACTACGAGAAGCACCCGGATCTGGAGACCGGCCACCCCCGGGTGGCGCTGAAGCTGTTCGAGGAGAAGGGCTACCCCCGGGAGCTGATCGACGCCGTGGCGGGGCACGCCACGTTCCTCGGCGTCCCGCGCGAGACGAAGATGGCCAAGACCCTGTTCGCGGTGGACGAGCTGAGCGGCTTCATCGCGGCCTGCGCGCTCGTGCGTCCGACGGGGATCGAGGGCATGGCGCCCAAGTCGGTGAAGAAGAAGCTCAGACAGCCCTCGTTCGCCGCCGCGGTCAACCGCGAGGAGGTCCAGCAGGGCGCCCAGGAGCTGGGCGTGGACTTCGACGAGCACCTCCGCACCGTGATCGCGGCGATGGAGGAGCGCGCCGAGGAGCTGGGACTATCCCCATCGGCCGCCGGCGGAGGCCCAGGCGCGTAGGTGGTCGGGTGAGCAAAAGCCGTCGGGGATGCGGTGCTCTCCGCGGTGGCGCACCAGCACCAGCCTGACCTCGCCCAGCGGCTCATCGCAGTGCGAGCAGACGTCCACGTCGTCCGCTCCGGTGTCGATCTCCCCCGCCTCCCAATGTGCCCCCTGGATCACCCACGGCACCATGTGCTCCAGACGGCAGAACGCCGCATGCCGGGCGCCGGGCTCCTCGGCCAGCCGGTAGCCGTCGTCGGGTTCCACCGGCGCGCCGCACCAGCTGCACTTCACGGATGTATCGTCAGCCGCCATGGCCGCTCTGCGCATCATCGTGCTCGAGGGGGACGAGACCGGCCAGGAGCTGCTCGATCAGGCCGTCCGGGTGCTCGACCCCGCGGTCACGGGGGTGGAGACCGAGCTCGTTCCGTTCGACCTCTCCCTCGAGAATCGCCGCGCCACCTCCAACGTGGTTGTCACCGAGGCCGCCGCGGCCATGCGCGAGTCGCGCTTCGGGCTGAAGGCGGCGACGGTCACGCCCGAGGGCAAGGACGACGTGGGCAGCCCCAACCGCATCCTGCGCGAGGAGCTCGACGGCCGGGTGATCATCCGCACCGGCCGGCGGATCCCCGGGGTGACGCCGGTCGCCGGGGTGCACCACCCGATCGCGGTCGTCCGGATGGCGGTGGGCGACGCCTACGGCGCCGAGCAGGGCCGTGAGCAGGTCGACGGCGACGAGATCGCGTGGCGCACCGAGCGCATCTCGCGCAAGGTGTGCACGGCGGTGTCGGAGTACAGCTTCCGCACCGCGGACCGCATCGGCGGCCGCGTGTACGGCGGCCCGAAGTGGACGGTGAGCCCCGTCTATGAGGGCATGCTCAAGGAGGAGATGGACGCCGCCGCGTCCCGGCACCCCGACGTCCCCTACTCCCCCGTGCTGATCGACGCCACCTACGCCGGGCTCGTGGGAGGCGCCCCCGACGAGCCGCTGGTGATCCCGGCGCTGAACCGCGATGGGGACTGCCTGTCGGACTTCGTGCTGCCGATGTTCGGGTCGATCGCGGGCGCGGAGTCGGTGCTGCTCGCACTGGACGACGACTACGAGCCGACCGCGGTGATGGCTGAGGCGCCGCACGGCACCGCGCCGGCCCTCCTGGGCAAGGACATCGCGAACCCGATGGCGATGATCCTCGCGGGCGCCGCAGTCCTGCACTACGCGCAGGCGGAGACGGCGTCGCGCGCCATCTACGAGAGCGTGCTCGAGGCCGTGGCCGCGGGGGTTCGCACGCCCGACCTCGCGGGGCACGCCTCCACGACGGAGTTCACCGACGAGGTGATCTCCCGCGTGCGGGTGAAGATCGAAGCCTGGTCATCGCTCGGCACCTCCGTCTGACAGATAGGCCCCGAGCGCCGTCTTCACCGCGTCCGGGATCGGCGTCTTGCCGCCCTCGCCCGCATACACGAAGACGTGCCGGATCTCCGCCTCCGTGAGCGGCTCGCCGGCGCGCGTGATCCGCATGGCCGTCGTCATGGCGGTGGTGCCCAGGCGGGTCACGGTCGCCTCGACCTCGATCTCGTCGTCGAACCTGGCCGGAGCGAGGTAGCGGAGCGTGCTCTCGGCGACGACCATGTCGACCCCCGCCTCGACCATCGCCCCGTAGCCGCCGTTGAGGGCGGTGCGGAACAGCTCGGTCATCGCCTCGTCCAGGTAGGTGAGGTAGTTCGCGTTGAACACCACGCCCTGCAGATCGCACTCCGAGTAGCGCACGCGGAGGCGATGGCGAAACGGCGGGGTCACCGGGCGGAGCGTACTGCCATCATCATCCGCCGCGACTTTCAGCCCGGCCGCCGGTTGCACCCTTCGAATGTCACGCCTAGCCCTCACATTCACGCTGCTCGCCGCCGTCGCCCTGATGGCTCCCGCGGCCGCCTCGGCGGACCGCAGCGCCGAGCTGTCGGTGATGGACGACCAGCTGCTGCTCGGCGCGTCGCAGGAGAGCGTCGACCGGGACATCAGCACGTTCGTGGCGCTTGGAGCCGACCGGCTGCGCGTGTCGGCGTTCTGGAATCAGCTCGCGCCCGCGGCGCAGTCGCGCACCAAGCCGGCGGGCTTCGACGGCAAGAACCACCTCGACTCGCGGTACGCGTGGGCGCCGCTGGACCGCGTCGTCTCCTCCGCCGTGAACCACGGGCTCGAGGTGATGATCTCGATCTCGATGCCTGCGCCGATCTGGGCGACCGGCCAGACCCGGACGCCGAATCCGCTGTGGAAGCCGAGCGTGCCCGAGTTCGCGGACTTCAGCGAGGCGGTCGCCAAGCGCTACGCCGACCTCGCCGAGGCGTACGGCATCTCCAACGAGCCCAACCAGGGCGTCTGGCTGCAGCCCCAGAGCGATCGAAGGGGCCTTTTCGCGCCCCACCACTACCGCAACATGGTGCTCGCCTCGTACCCGCGCGTGAAGGCGTTCGACCCCGGGTCCTCCGTGCTGATCGGAGAGCTCGCGTCGAGCGGTCGCAGGGGCCGCGGCGCAACGGTGAACATCCGCCCGCTGATCTTCTACCGCGAGATGGCCTGCCGCGACGGGCGCTACCGGCGCAAGCGCACCGGGCGCTGCAAGGACTTCCAGCGGATCCCCGTCGACGCCATCGGCCACCACCCCTACCAGCTGCTCACCTCGCCCTTCCTGCACTCCACGAACCGCCACGACGCCGCGATCAACGACAGCCGAAAGCTGCTGCGGGTGCTCGATCGCCTCACCCGCCTGCGCGCCTTCCGGCTGGGCGCGGGCCGCCGGCTCACCCTGCGCTACACGGAGTTCGGCTACCAGACCAGCCCACCCGATCCCTTCGCGGGGGTCTCGCTGGGCACCCAGCGGCGCTACATCCAGCAGGCCGCCTACGTGGCCTGGCGCAGCCCGCGCGTCAAGGAGATCAACCAGTTCCGGCTCACCGACGGCGCGATCGTGGGCTCTGGGGCACGGCGCTTCGAGGAGTTCCAGTCCGGTCTCCTGTTCCGCAACCGGCGCAAGAAGCCGGCCTACGACGTGTTCTCGAACCCGTTCGTGATCACCGGCAGCCGCTTCTGGGGCCAGGTGCGCCCGGGCGGGTCCCACACGGTGCGGATCGAGCACAAGCGCACCCGCCGCGGGCGCTACCGCCTGGTGGCCCAGGTGCTCACCAACTCGAAGGGCTACTTCGGCTTCCGCCTGCGCGGTCGCCGCCCGGGCTACTACCGCTACAAGTGGGGCTCTCCAGCGCGGTACTCGGGCACGATCCGCCTCAAGAAGTAGGGCCCATATGCAAGGGTTCTTGCAGGATCCGCCCACTTCCGTCCGCGCGCCTGCGTAGCTTCCACGAACACATGTTCCCGCGTATTTCACAGCGATTCTCGAGCGCACTGCTCGACCGGCTCGACCTCGTGATCGAGGTCTCCACCCTCGGCGAATACGGCCTGGCCGACGACGGCCTGCCCATCGCCACGGAGCCCACGGGCGCACGTGCGCCGCGCGGCGACTGCCAGGTCAGACGTTCTCCCGCAGCCACGCGAGTGGCTCGGGATTCTTGCCCTCGGTAGACGCGTCGAGCTCCACGAACCGCACGAACAGATCCCGGTCGGGGATGCGTTCGAGCATCTTCGCGAGCGCTTGCTCCTGAGGGTTGCCGGTCCGCTGCAGGCGCTTCCAGATGTGGTACGGCTGGTCGTGGAGCTCGATGGCAGCCAGCAGCCGCTCGTCGTCGGTGTAGCGCTCCGCGAATCGGCGGGCGCGCATCGCGTGGTGGTTCTCCCCCACGCGCCTGCGCCAGTTGTCCACCTCTGACTTCAGCGAGTCATGCACCAGCGCCAGAAAGCGCAGGTCGGCGCGGCGGTCGCCGGACTCGCCCCACTCGTCGATCCTGCGCAGCAGATCTGAGACATGGCGTCCGACCGACCCCTCGGGATGGCCCTTGCGCGGCCGGCCCCAGGCGAGTCCCTCGAGCAGCTTCGGATCCTGCGTCAGGCGCCGCTCCAGCTCCGTCTCCGGCTGAAAGCCCTCGATCAGTTCCGGCGCGGTGGTCAAGCGCCGACGTCGGCCGCCCAGCCCGCATCGCTGCGGGTGAGCACCACTCGCACCGAGCGGTCTCCGTCCCAGGCCTCGAAGTGGGCCCGATCCTCCTGGACGCCCGGCTGGTCGTCCACCAGCACGAGGTGGAGGCGGTCGAAGCTGGTGCCCGGGTGGGCGGTCTCGAGCGCCTGGCGGGCGAGCGTCTCCATCTCCTCGCGGTGCCAGCCGCGATCGGCCGCGCGCGCCTGCTCGAGGGCGTTGTCGGCCTCCGCGATGTGACGCAGGTAGTCCGGTGCGAGCTGCTCGTCGTGCCGGCGCCGGGCGATCAGCCCGCCAACGAACAGCAGCGCCACGAGGGCGCCGACGACGATCAGGACTATTGCCAGTACGGACACGGTGTGATGGAGGGTAGAAAGCGAAGCGCGGGCCGCCCTGAGGACGGCCCGCTGCTCGCATCAAGAACCGGCGGCGACCTACTCTCCCGGGCCCTTGCGGGCCAAGTACCATCGGCGCGGAGGGGCTTAACTGCTCTGTTCGGAATGGGAAGAGGTGTTTCCCCCTCGCTAGTGCCACCGAGAATGGTGAGCGACCAGGCCCCTCGCCGGGCCTTCAAAACCGCACAGTTGGCCTTGGGTATCACGTTCGACTCGTCCGAAGACGGGCCGAGAAGTTATCCGTCAAGCCCTCGAAGCATTAGTACCGGTCTGCTGAGCACGTCACCGTGCTTACACATCCGGCCTATCACCTGGTGGTCTTCCAGGGCTCTTACTCCCTCAAGGGGATGGGAGAACTCATCTCGAGGTGGGCTTCCCGCTTAGATGCTTTCAGCGGTTATCCCATCCGGACGTAGCTAACCAGCGGTGCCCCTGGCGGGACAACTGGTACACCAGAGGTCCGTTCGTCCCGGTCCTCTCGTACTAGGGACGACTCCTCTCAATTCTCCAACGCCCACGGCAGATAGGGACCGAACTGTCTCACGACGTTCTGAACCCAGCTCGCGTGCCGCTTTAATGGGCGAACAGCCCAACCCTTGGGACCTACTTCAGCCCCAGGATGCGACGAGCCGACATCGAGGTGCCAAACCGGGCCGTCGATGTGGACTCTTGGGCCCGATAAGCCTGTTATCCCCGGAGTACCTTTTATCCGTTGAGCGACGGCGCTTCCACTTGCTACCGCCGGATCACTAAAGCCTGCTTTCGCACCTGCTCGACGTGTCTGTCTCGCAGTCAAGCTCCCTTAATGCTCTTGCACTCTACGCACGATTTCCAACCGTGCTGAGGGAACCTTTGCGCGCCTCCGTTACATTTTGGGAGGCGACCGCCCCAGTCAAACTACCCGCCTGACACTGTTCACTCCCCGGATTCACGGCGGAGTGTTAGAAACCCAAAACACCAAGGGTGGTATCTCAAGGGTGGCTCCACGCCAGCCGCAGCCAGCGCTTCCAAGCCTCCCACCTATCCTGAACGAGGCGCTTCGAACTCCAATATCAGGTTGTAGTAAAGGTTCACGGGGTCTTTCCGTCTTGCCGCGGGTACTCGGCATCTTCACCGAGACTGCAATTTCACCGAGCCCCTCGTTGAGACAGCGTCCAAGTCGTTACGCCATTCGTGCAGGTCGGAACTTACCCGACAAGGAATTTCGCTACCTTAGGACGGTTATAGTTACCGCCGCCGTTTACCGGGGCTTAGTTTCAGTGCTTTGCCGTCCGAAGACGGCTAACACTTCCACGTAACCTTCCGGCACCGGGCAGGCGTCAGCCCCTATACGTAGTCTTTCGACTTAGCAGAGACCTGTGTTTTTGGTAAACAGTCGCTTGGACCAATTCACTGCGGCCCCCTCGGGCTCCCCGAGCCGCAAGCGGTCGGTTCACCTTACCGGGGCGCCCCTTCTCCCGAAGTTACGGGGCCATTTTGCCGAGTTCCTTAACGAGGGTTATCTCGATCACCTTAGTATTTTCTACTTGTCCACCTGTGTCGGTTTGGGGTACGGGCACGCGCATCCTGCCTAGAGGCATTTCCAGGGGGCATGGCGTCAGGGACTCGCCGGCCTTCCGGCCAGCTGGCATCGCACCTCGCCGTAACGGGCTCCCGGATTTACCTGAGAGCCCTGGCTACATGCTTACCCCAGGACGACCTTCGCCTGGGTTCCCTTAGCCTTCCCCGATCTCCCCCATCGGTCATAACGGACGCGACGTGGTACGGGAATATCAACCCGTTGGCCATCGGCTACGCCTTTCGGCCTCGCCTTAGGTCCCGACTGACCCTGAGCAGACGAACTTTACTCAGGAAACCTTGGACAATCGGTGGAGGGGATTCTCACCCCTCTTTCGTTACTCATGCCGGCATTCTCACTCCTCGAGTCTCCACGGCTAGCTTACGCTGCCGCTTCGCGAACGCGAGGACGCTCTCCTACCGCGTACGGATCCCGAAGGACCGTACACCCGCAGCTTCGGTGACTAGCTTGAGCCCCGTTGAATTTTCCGCGCTCGAACACTTGACCAGTGAGCTGTTACGCATTCTTTCAAGGATGGCTGCCTCTAAGCCAACCTCCTGGTTGTCTGTGCACTCGAACATCGTTTCCCACTTAGCTAGAACTTTGGGACCTTAGCTGGCGGTCTGGGCTGTTTCCCTTTTGCCTACGAAGTTTATCCCCCGCAGACTGACTGCCCGGGTAAACGTAATGGTCTTCGGAGTTTGCCTGAAGTCGGTAACCTGGTAGGGCCCCTAGTCCAAGCAGTGCTCTACGGCCAGTACGCAATAACCGGACGCTATACCTAAATATATTTCGGAGAGAACCAGATATCTCCGAGCTTGATTAGCCTTTCACTCCGACCCACAGGTCATCCGCCCAGTTTTCAACCTAGGTCGGTTCGGTCCTCCACGAGGTCTTACCCTCGCTTCAACCTGCCCATGGGTAGCTCGCTCGGTTTCGGGTCTACCGCCACTGACTGAATCGCCCTATTCGGACTCGCTTTCGCTGCGGCTCCGCTCATCGCTTAACCTTGCCAGTGACGAGTAACTCGCCGGCTCGTTATGCAAAAAGCACGCCGTCACATTCCGAAGAATGCTCCGACCGCTTGTAGGCGCGCGGTTTCAGATACTATTTCACTCCCCTTCCGGGGTACTTTTCACCTTTCCCTCACGGTACTAGTCCGCTATCGGTCATCAGGGAGTACTTAGCCTTGGAGGGTGGTCCCCCCAGGTTCGGACCGCGTTTCACGGGAACGGTCCTACTCAGGAACGTCTGACAGGAGGCCTCGCGCTTTCGCCTACGGGACTGTTACCCGCTCTGGTGCCTGAATTCCACTGTTCTTCGGCTAGCACGTGACTTTGTAACTCCTGCCGAGCCGGACATGACTCGGAACAGACGCCCTACAACCCCCAGCACGCAACGCATGTCCGCTTACACGTGCCGGGTTTGGGCTGATCCCCTTTCGCTCGCCACTACTCGGGGAGTCTCGGTTGATTTACTTTCCTCGAGGTACTGAGATGTTTCAGTTCCCTCGCTTGCCTTCCCGGACCTATGTATTCAGTCCGGGATAACGCCGCATTACCGGCGCTGGGTTGCCCCATTCGGGAATCCACGGGTCAAAGGTTGTTCAACGCCTCACCGTGGCTTATCGCAGTCGTCCACGCCCTTCATCGACTCCTGATGCCAAGGCATCCACCGTGCGCCCTTACTATCTTGACGGTGATCTGAGGCCGGCCTTGCGGCCGGTCTCGGTGATACCCATTTGAGCTCGGGATACCTCGATGGCTACCCGAGCTCGGCCAACTGTGCAGTTTTCAAGGTCCGGCGAGGAACGCGCCGCGGGAGGACTTCCCGCGGCGGTCTCTCAAAACTCAGCAGCATGTGTGCGCAAGCGTCTGCGCGTTTCGGCCAGGTTCGGTCGACATGCTAAGGACGTTCACAGGCACTAAGTCCTGTGAACGGACTCCCCATTGTTATGGGAGCTCCCTAGAAAGGAGGTGATCCAGCCGCACCTTCCGGTACGGCTACCTTGTTACGACTTCACCCCAATCACGAGCCCCACCTTCGACGGCTCCCTCCCTAAGGTTGGGTCACCGGCTTCGGGTGTTGCCCGCTTTCGTGGTGTGACGGGCGGTGTGTACAAGGCCCGGGAACGTATTCACCCCGGCGTTGCTGATCCGGGATTACTAGCAACTCCGACTTCATGGAGGCGAGTTTCAGCCTCCAATCCGAACCAAGACGCACTTTTTGGGATTCGCTCCACCTCGCGGTATCGCTGCCCTTTGTATGCGCCAATGTAGCACGTGTGTAGCCCTGGACATAAGGGGCATGATGACTTGACGTCATCCCCACCTTCCTCCGGTTTGTCACCGGCAGTCTTGTATGAGTCCCCAACTAAATGCTGGCAACATACAACGGGGGTTGCGCTCGTTGCGGGACTTAACCCAACATCTCACGACACGAGCTGACGACAGCCATGCACCACCTGTGATCCTGTCCCGAAGGAAGAGTGTGTTTCCACACCTGTCAGGAACATGTCAAGCCCAGGTAAGGTTCTTCGCGTTGCGTCGAATTAAACCACATGCTCCGCTGCTTGTGCGGGCCCCCGTCAATTCCTTTGAGTTTTAGCCTTGCGGCCGTACTCCCCAGGCGGGACACTTAATGCGTTAGCTTCGGCACGGAAGGAGTCGACACCTCCCACACCTAGTGTCCATCGTTTACGGCGTGGACTACCAGGGTATCTAATCCTGTTTGCTCCCCACGCTTTCGCGTCTCAGCGTCAATACCGTCCCAGCGAGCTGCCTTCGCCATTGGTGTTCCTCCTGATATCTGCGCATTTCACCGCTACACCAGGAATTCCACTCGCCTCTTCCGGATTCTAGCCCGGGAGTATCCGCCGGCATTCGAGGGTTGAGCCCTCGACTTTCACAACGGACTTACCGGGCCGCCTACACGCTCTTTACGCCCAATGATTCCGGACAACGCTTGCCCCCTACGTATTACCGCGGCTGCTGGCACGTAGTTAGCCGGGGCTTCTTGTGAAGGTACCGTCAGACGGAACCGCTATTAACGGCCCGACCTTCGTCCCAACTGAAAGGGGTTTACAACCCGAAGGCCTTCTTCCCCCACGCGGCGTTGCTGCGTCACGCTTTCGCGCATTGCGCAAGATTCCCCACTGCTGCCTCCCGTAGGAGTCTGGGCCGTGTCTCAGTCCCAGTGTGGCTGATCGTCCTCTCAGACCAGCTACCCATCGATGCCTTGGTGAGCCGTTACCTCACCAACAAGCTAATGGGCCGCAGGCCGATCCCGATGCGGAGGCCGAAGCTTCCTTTACACACCTCACTGATGTGAGGGGGCACATCCGGTATTAGCCCGGGTTTCCCCGGGTTGTCCCAGTCATCGGGGCACGTTACCCACGTGTTACTCACCCGTTCGCGGCTCTGCCCCAGGGCAAGCCCTGGTTCGTCGCTCCACTTGCATGTGTTAAGCACGCCGCCAGCGTTCGTCCTGAGCCAGGATCAAACTCTCCGTGAAAGACTGTCGTGTCATCCAGCACCCGAGGGCGCTGGTTTCACTGTCTAGTCAGGAAAGCTGTCGATTTCCGAACTACTCGGTGGCCGCGTACACAGTGCGACACACCTCGGACTCGACGGGTTCTTTTCTGCTCAAGCTCCATCTCGCCCGAAGGCGAATGGAGGTCGAACCTGGACGCGACTGACCAGCTCCGAAGAGCTCGTCGGTCGCACATGCTGCTGAGTTTTCAAAGACCGTCGCGACCCTCGGAAGGCGGGGACTCCGCCTCGAACATCACTTCCCGCACAAAAAGGGCCTCTCTCGCTGAGAGGCCCCAGAGAATGGTCTCCTCGTGCGGGACCGGGCAGTATAGCGCTCGAGAAGGGCTGTGCCTAGCGAATTCGCAGGCGCCGGAAACGGCGCTTGCCCACCTGAAGCACGCGGCCGTCCAGGCGGTCGGCCGGCACGTCCAGATCCTCGGCGCCGAGCGCCTCGCCGTCGAGCTTGACTCCGCCCTGGGTCAGCAGCCGGCGCGCCTCCGATGAGGAGAGGCCGAACCCGTCCTTGATAACGGCCGGGAGGTGGACCGAGCCGTCGCCGGGAGCCACCTCCAGGTCCTCGATCTCGTCGGGCATCTCGCGCGCGACGTGGAGGCGGTCGAAGCGCTCCTCCGCACTGCGGGCCTGCCTCGTCACCGTGCAGGCGCGCCGTGAGCAGGCCCGCCATCCGACGCTTGGACTCGACGGCCGGGGCCGCCGGATCGAACGGCTCGTCCAGCAGCAGCTCGTAGTAGACCGGCATCGCCTCGTCCGGCACGCGCATGAGCTTGCCGAAGACCTCGTCGGGCGGCTCGGTGAGACCGACGTGGTTGCCGAGCGACTTCGACATCTTCTGCTTGCCGTCGGTCCCGGGCAGGATCGGCATCGTGAGGATGGACTGGGCGGTCTTGCCGTAGGCCTGCTGGATGTCGCGTGCGAGGAGGATGTTGAACTTCTGGTCGGTGGCCCCCATCTCCACGTCCGCGTCGATGGCCACCGAGTCGTAGCCCTGGAGCAGCGGGTAGAGCAGCTCGAGGATCGAGATCGGCTCGTGCGCGGCATAGCGCTGGGCGAAGTCGTCGCGCTCGAGCAGCTGCGCCACCGTGGTCGTCCGGGCGAGCTTGAAGAGGTCCTCCATCGCCATGTCGAGCCACTCGCCGTTGCGCCGGACCTCGGTGCGGTCGCGGTCGAGCACCAGGAAGGCCTGCTTCTGGAACGTCTCGGCGTTGGCGTCGATCTCGTCGCCCGAGAGCTCCGGGCGGGTGGACGAGCGTCCGCTGGGGTCCCCGACGCGCGCGGTGTAGTCGCCGATGATCAGCACCACGGTGTGCCCGCGGTCCTGGAACTCCCGGAGCTTGCGCAGCACCACCGTGTGACCGAGGTGGATGTCGGGCGCCGTGGGGTCGATCCCGAGCTTGACCCGCAGGGGCCTGCCCTCCCCCAACTGCTTCTCGAGGGCCCCCTCGGGCAAGGCGTCGACGGCGTTGCGGGTGAGGAAACGGGCCTCCTCGCCCGGGCTTGCCGTCATGACGCCAATGCTAGACTGCCGCCCCGTCGCCGAGCGGGGCCGGTAGCCGTTTTCAACGCCGCCCTAAGACTCTCGCGCGGCACCACCAGATGGGGACGCCGCCGACAACAGTCACGCCTTCGCACGTTCCCTCCCCGGGCGCGTCCGGGCCCAATGGCGCGCCCCCGAAGGTCAAGCCGAAGGTCAAGAAGCTCCGGCTCGGACTGATCATCGCCGGACTGCTCGTGCTGGCCGGCGTATCGACCGTGTTCGGCATGATGATGGCCGTCGCGAGCGACCTGCCGGCGCTCGAGAACAAGGCCGAGTTCAAGCGCGCCCAGAACTCCAAGGTGTTCCCCGAGGGCAAGGACAAGGACGGCGAGGAGCTGGCCACGCTCACGGGCAACCAGAACCGGATCCTGGTGAAGCAG
The DNA here is from genome assembly GCA_963808105.1 of uncultured Thermoleophilaceae bacterium. GTDB lineage: Bacteria > Actinomycetota > Thermoleophilia > Solirubrobacterales > Thermoleophilaceae > JAAYBF01. The sequence continues at coordinate 445,711 of CAWEEH010000003.1, forward strand.
GAGGAGATCTCCGCAAACATCAAGAACGCCGTGATCTCGATCGAGGACCGCCGCTTCTACGAGCACGAGGGCGTCGATTACCAGGGCATCGGCCGCGCCCTGTTCCAGGACCTGCGCCAGCAGCGGGCTGCCCAGGGCGGGTCGACCATCACCCAGCAGTTCGTGAAGAACGCGCTCACCGCACAGGGCAACCGCTCGGTGTTCCAGAAGCTGCGCGAGGCGGCGCTGGCGTACCACCTCGAGCGCAAGTGGACCAAGCAGAAGGTGCTCACCCAGTACCTCAACAGCGTCTACTTCGGCAACGGCGCCTACGGGATCGAGGCCGCGGTGAGGACCTACTTCCGCGGCGACACCGACGAGGACACGGCCACGATGCCCACGGGTCTCGACCCCGCCGCGCAGGCCGAGGAAGAGGATCCCGCGAGCCGGCGCGAGGCCAAGGACGTGACGCCGGCGGAGGCCGCGTTCCTGGCCGGGATCATCTCCTCCCCGACCCTGTACGACCCGGTCGAGAACCCGCGCCGGGCGATCCAGCGGCGCAACCTGGTGCTCGACCGGATGCTCGAGCAGGGCCTGATCTCCAGGGGTGAGCACGCCGACGCGGTCGACGACGCACTGCCCACGGAGAACGAGATCGACCCGCCGCAGCCCGACTCCGACCAGCCCTACTTCACGAGCTGGCTGACCCAGCAGCTCGTCGACCGTTACAAGGCCCCCGCGGTCTTCAGCGGCGGCCTCAAGGTCACGACCACCCTCGATCCCGAGCTCCAAACGGCCGCCGAGCAGGCGATCAACGGCCGCCTCGCGGGCGTGGGCCCGAGCGCGTCGCTGGTTGCGATCGAGAACAAGACCGGCGAGGTGAAGGCGATGGTCGGCGGCACCGACTTCGAGCAGAAGCCCTTCAACCTGGCCACCAACGGCCACCGCCAGCCCGGGTCGGCCTTCAAGCCCTTCATCCTGGTGCGCGCGCTGGAGGACGGTGTGAGCCCCGAGGCCACGTTCGCCTCGCAGAAGAAGGAATTCCCGGTGCCGAACTCCAAGGGCGAGAAGTTCGTGGTGAACAACTACGAGGGCTCCTACTCGGGAATCGCGTCGCTACGCGCCGCGACGTCGCGCTCCGACAACTCCGTCTATGCCGAGCTGGGCCTGAAGGTCAAGACCCGGCGGGTCGCGGACCTCGCGCAGCGCATGGGCATCAAGACCAAGGTCTCCGACAACCCCGCCATGACCCTCGGCGGCCTGAAGGAGGGTGTGACCCCGCTCGAGATGGCCTTCGCCTACTCGACCATCGCCAACCGCGGCGTGAAGGTGTCGGGCAGCCTCGCGTCCTACGACGGCGGCCCTGTCGCGATCCAGAAGGTGGACGGCGCCGGCAAAGACGACGAGAACGAGGCCCGGCGCCAGCGAGTGTTCCCCGCAAACGTGGCCGACACCGCCCAGGAGCTGCTCGCGGGCGTGGTGCTCGGCGGCACCGGGAAGGCCGCGCAGATCGGCGAGTTCGCCGCCGGCAAGACCGGCACGACCGAGAACTACGGCGACGCCTGGTTCGTGGGCTTCAACAAGGAGCTGACGGTGGCCGTCTGGGTCGGCTACCCCGACCGGCTCCAGTACATGAAGACCGAGTACCACGGCGGCGAGGTGGCCGGCGGCACCTTCCCCACGGAGATCTGGCACGACTTCATGCGGTCATGGATCAGCCGTCCGCGAGCGGCGTGACGCCGAGCGCGGCAAGAAGGACGACGAGGACGGTGAGTCCCAGCCCTACAACCCCCAGCCCGTCGCGCCGGAGGGCCAGACCACCGGCCCGGCCGCGCCCGAAGGGGAAGGCGGGCAGGAGGCGCCGAAGGAGCGCGAGCCGTCGGCACCACCTCAGCAGACGCCCAAGCCCAAGCCTGCACCCACGCCCGCGCCTGCTCCCACCCCGACTCCCACGCCCACCCCGGGCGGCGGGGCCGGCGGCGCTTCGCCCGGCTAGGGCCGGGGCCAGGGCCGCGAGACGCTGCGGCTGCTCAGGTCGCAGAACCGCCATGGGAGATCCATGGCCACGTTGATCCCGATCCGTGTGCCCACCGCGATCTCCGGGACGGGCCCCGAGCGCGGGAGGATCTGGATCGGGCCGTCGAGGAGCGGCGTGCCGTTCAGGTCGAGCCAGATGCCCATCGCCTGAGTGAGCTTCCCCGGGCCCGAGCAGAGATCCTCGACCCGCTCCAGCCCACGGCGCTCGCGCATGAGGTCAAGCCCCTCGAGCGGCTCCAGGGCGCGGATGAGCGCGGCGGCGCCCACGCCGTCCTCCTCGGAGACCGCGTTCAGCATCGCGTGGATGCCGTACGAGCGGTAGACGTACGCAAGGCCCGGGCGGCTGAACAGCACCTCGGTGCTCGGCTTCAGCCCCTTGAAGGCGTGGCAGGCGGGCTCGATCTGGTGATAGGCCTCCGTCTCGACGATGCGCCCGGCGGTGTCGCCGTGACGGACGACGCACCCGACGAGGTCCCGCGCCACCTCGAGCACGGGCCGGTCGTAGAACTCGGTCTTCAATCCTGTTCGAGGATGTGGCGGGCCTGACCCAGCTGGTCCTTCACGCGGGCCAGCGAGGTGCCGCCCTCCGACACCTTCGACTCCAGCCACGCCCCCTCCCGCAGCAGCTCATAGAACTCGGAGTCAAGCTCCGGCGCGAGCTCGGCCAGCTCCTCCTCCGTGAGCTCGGCCAGCGACTTGCCCGCCTCCACGGCACCGCGCACCACCCCGGCCACCACGCCGTGCGCGGTGCGGAACGGCATGCCGCGCTTGACCAACAGGTCGGCGACGTCGGTCGCCGCCAGGAAGTCGTCGGAGGCCGCGGCGGCGAGCCGCTCCCGGTTGAACGCGATCCCGCCGAGCATCTCGTTCGCCACCTCGAGGCACAGCTCGACCGTGTCGATGGCGTCGAAGAGCTGCTCCTTGTCCTCCTGCAGATCCTTGTTGTAGGTGAGCGGCAGGCCGTGGAGCACGCCGTGCAGCGTGGTCAGGCGCCCGACCACCCGCGGCGCCTTGGCGCGCAGCAGCTCGGCGGCGTCGGGATTCTTCTTCTGCGGCATCAGGCTCGAGCCCGACGCGAACCGGTCGGCCACCTCGCAGAAGCCGAATTCCTCGCTGGACCAGATCACGATCTCCCCGCCCAGCTGGGACAGGTGGGTCGCGCACGTGGCGGCGGCCGACAGGTAGTCGAGCACGAAGTCGCGGTTGGAGACCGCGTCGAGCGAGTTCTCGGCGATGCCGCTGAAACCCAGCTCTTGGGCCACGAACATGCGGCTGGTGTCGAAGTTCACGCCGGCGAGCGCGCCCGCGCCCAGCGGCAGGTCGTCCGTGGCGGTGAGGCAGAACCTGAACCGCTGGAGGTCGCGCCTGAACTTCCAGAAATACGCGAGCAGGTGGTGTGACAGGTAGACGGGCTGGGCGCGCTGCAGGTGGGTGTAGCCGGGCATCGGCCAATCCAGGTGGCGCTCGGCCAGCTCGACGAGCGTGCCCATCAGCGCCTTGATGCGCTCGGTGCCGGTGAGGCTGTGCGCGCGCACGAGCATGGCCACGTCGGTGGCCACCTGGTCATTGCGGGAGCGAGCCGTGTGCAGGCGTGCGCCGGGGTCACCGACGATCTCCGTGAGCCGGCGCTCGATCGCCATGTGCACGTCCTCGTCGTCGTCCCTGATCTCGAACGTGCCCTCGTCGACCTCCGCCCGGATCTGCGTGAGGCCGCGCTCGATCTCCGCCAGGTCCTCCTCGCCGATGATCTTGCTGTGGCAGAGCATGCGCGCGTGCGCGAGCGACTGGTCCAGGTCGTAGGGCGCCAGCCGGAAGTCAAATGCGATCGACGAGTTGAGCGCCTGGAACAGCGGGTCCTGCGGTTCAGAGAAGCGCGACATGGCCCGGCAGCATAGGACCAGTCCGTGCCGCGTAGGATGCCGCGTCGTGTCCGAGTCCTCCGTAAGGCCCTATCGGCCCGGTGACTCGGCGGCGGCCACCGCTCTGCTGTACGAGAGCTCGGGGGGGATGTATGACCGTTACGCCGGGAACCGCAAGCTCGCCGAGCGAGCCATAGCTCGCGCGCTGACGCGAGATGGGAACACCGCCAGCGCCGAGGTGGTGTGGGTGGCGGAGATCGAGCAGGAGGTGGTGGGCGTGATGGCGGCCATGCCCTACGACGAGTGGACCCCGCGCGCGAAGCGCTTCCTGCGCGTGACGCTGCGGAGCATCCCGCCCTGGCGCTGGCCGACGGCGCTGTGGCTCTACCGGGCCAGCGGGCGAACCGCTCCCGAGCCCCCGCCGGCGTGCTTCTATATCGACTCGCTGGCCACCGCGGCGCCTCAGCGACGGCGCGGGGTCGCCCGCGCGCTGCTCGAGGAAGCCGATCGCCGGGCGCTCACCCACGGGCTGAAGTCGGTGGCGCTGGACACGTGGGTCGACAACAAGGAGGCCCGCGCGCTCTACCTGAGCGCGGGCTTCGAGGAGGTCGCCTACACGCCCGCGATCAGCGGGCTGCCGGGTGGTGTGTCGCTGCTGAAGCAGCTGCGCTGAGGACCTCGCGCAGCGTCTTCGCAACCCTGGCGACCTGACCCTCGGTGAGCTCTGGGAAGAAGGGCAGCGCCAGCGATCTGGCGGCCACGTCTTCGCAGACGGGGAACTCGCCATCCGTGTGACCGAACCGCTCGCGGTAGAAGCTCATCAGGTGGATCGCCGGCAAGTACGGCTTGGTGTCCACACCGCGCTCGCGCATGGCCGTGACGGTGGCGTCGCGATCCACGCCGCGCGGCAGCTGCACCACGTAGACGAACCAGCTGCGCCGATCCCCGTCGGAGTCCGCGCACGGGAGTTCGAGCCCCTCGATCCCGGCGAGTGCATCGCCGTAGCCGGCCGCGACGCGGGCGCGGGCGGCGAGCATGTCCTCGAGCCGCTCCAGCTGGGCGAGGCCAAGCGCGCAGGCGATGTCCGAGAGGCGGTAGTTGAACCCAAGCCGGTCGTGGTCGAGCCAGCCCATGTCGGGAGCCCGGCCCTGGTTGCGCTCGCTGTCCACGCGCTCCTTGATCTCGGCGGAGGGCGACACCAGCGCTCCCCCCTCCCCCGTCGACAGCTGCTTGTTCGGGTAGAAGCCGAACGTGGCGAGGTTTCCGCGCGCGCCCACCTGTGCGCCGTCCGCGTGGACGGCGCCGAGCGCCTCGCAGGCGTCCTCCACGATCCACAGGCCGCGCTCCGCGGCCAGCTTCTCGAACGCGGGCATGTCGGCCGGGTAGCCGAAGATGTGCACCGGCAACAGGCCCGTGGTGCGGTCGTCCACCGCCGCGGCCGCAGCAGCGGGGTCCGCGTTCAGCGTGCGCGGGTCGATGTCGCAGAACACGGGCTCGGCGCCCTCGTAGAGCAGGCAGTTGGCGGAGGCGACGAAGCTGAACGGAGTGGTCACCACCCGGTCGCCCCGCTCGACGTCGCACGCGCGAATGGCCAGATGAAGGGCCGCGGTGCCGCTCGACACGGCTGAGACGTGCTCGGCGCCCAGCCGCTCCGACAGCGCTGCCTCGAACTCGCCGAGCCTCGGGCCCAGGGCGAGCATGCGGGAGTCGAGCGTCTGCGCCACCAGCTCCTTCTCGCGCTCACCGATCATCGGGCGCGCGAGCGGGATGGATTCGTCTGTCACTTGGCGACCTCGGCGCCGCGCTCCGCGCGTCCGGGGAGCATCCCGGCCTCCAGCGAGTCGACCAGCGCGTCCCAGCTCGCCTCGATGATGTTCTCCGAGACGCCGATCGAGCCCCAGGTGTCGTGGCCGTCGCTGGCGTCGAGCAGCACGCGGGTCACGGCGCCGGTGCCCTTGGTCTCGTCGAGGATGCGGACCTTGAAGTTCACGAGCTCGATGTCGCGCAGGTGGGGATAGGTCTCGCCGATCGCGTCGCGCAGGGCCTTGTCGAGCGCGTGCACCGGGCCGTTTCCCTCCGCGGTGCGAACGAACCGCTCGCCCCCGACCCAGATCTTGATGGTGGCCTCGGTCTGGACGTTGCCGTTCTCGCGCTTCTCCACGATCGCCCGCCAGGACTCCAGGCGGAAGAGCGGCTCGTAGTCGCCCGTCTCGCGGCGGATGAGCAGGTCGAAGGTGCCGTCGGCCGCCTCCAGGTGGTAGCCGCGGTGCTCCAGCTCCTTCACCCGGTCGGCCACACGGCCCGCCCCCTCGTCGTCGAGGGCCGTGCCCGTCTGCTCGGCGCGCGCCCGCACCGTGCCCTTTCCGGAGAGCTCCGAGATCAGCACACGGCGGTCGGCGCCCACCTCATCCGGCCCCACGTGCTCGAACGTGCGCGAGTCGCGGTTCACGCCCGCCACGTGCATACCACCCTTGTGGGCGAAGGCGTTGAGGCCCACGTAGGGCTGGTTGGGGTTCGGCGCCACGTTGCAGATCTCGTCCACGAGGTGGGCGGTCTCGGTGAGGCGGCCCAGCAGCTCGGGCGGGACCACGTCGAAGCCGAGCTTCAGCTGCAGGTCGGGAAGGATCGTGACCAGGTTGGCGTTGCCGCAGCGCTCGCCGTAGCCGTTCATCGTGCCCTGCACCAGGCGCGCTCCCTGCTCGACCGCCACCAGCGCGTTGGCCACCCCGCAGCCCGAGTCGTCGTGGGTGTGGATCCCGATCTGTACGTGGTCGCCCAGCTCCGCCACCACCCGGGCCGTGACCTCCGCCACCCGCGAGGGAAGCGTGGCGCCGTTGGTGTCGCACAGCGTCACGTTCTCGGCGCCGGCCTCCGCGGCCGCGCGCAGGCAGCGCAGCGCATATGCGTCGTCGTCGGCGAAGGCGTCGAAGAAGTGCTCGGCGTCGTAGATCACGCGCTTGCCCTCCCCGCGCAGGAAGGCCACGGAATCGGCGATCATCCGCAGGTTCTCCTCCGGGTCCACGCGCGTGACCTTCTCCAGGTGCAGCGACCAGGTCTTCCCGACCAGGGTGCACACGCCCGCGAAGCAGTCCGCCAGCACCCGCAGCGCCTCGTCGTCCTCGGCCGTGCCGTCCTTGCGCCGGGTCATGCCGAAGGCCGCGATCTCGGCGTACTCGAAGGTCTCTCGCGAGAGCAGGTCGAACAGCGCCTCCTCCTTGGGGTTCGAGCTGGGGAAGCCGCCCTCCACGAACTGGATGCCCAGGCCGTCGAGCGCGTGGGCGACTCGAACCTTCTCGTCGGCGGTGAGGGACATGCCCTCGCCCTGCATGCCGTCGCGGAGGGTGGTGTCGTAGAGGAGGACCTTCATCGGGTGAGCGCCTTTCGGTTGGAGTGAGGAACGAGCGGTGGGACGGCCGTCAGGCCGTCTCGGTAATTCGCTCGTGCCGCGCCTTGCTCACGCCTTCGATGGTACAGCCACCACGTCGAGCCACTCCGTGTAGCGCTCGTCGCGCCCGTGCAGGGCGTCGTCGTAGACCTGCTGGATCTGGCGGGTGATCTCGCCCGGCGGGCCGATCTCGATGTCGTCGATCTCGCGCACGGGCACCAGCTCCGCCGCGGTGCCGGCCATGAACACCTCGTCGGCCAGCGTGAGCTCAGCTCGCGCCACGTCGCGCTCCACGATCTCGATGCCGAGATCGCCGGCGATCGTGATGATCGACTTGCGGCTGATGCCGTCGAGGATGCTGGCGGTCTGGGGCGGCGTCGCGATCTTGCCGTCGCGGACCACGAACAGGTTCTCTCCGGACCCCTCGCACACACGGCCGAGGTCGTCGAGCAGGATGGCCTCGTCGTAGCCGCCGCGCTTCGATTCGATCTTCGCCAGCACCGAGTTCAGGTACTGGCCGCCGGCCTTGGAGTGCGGGATCAGCGACTGCGGGCTGATGCGCCGCCACGAGGACACCTTCGCGCGCACCCCGTGCTTCTTGCTCTCCTCGCCCAGGTAGGGCGCCCATTCCCACACGGCGATGATGACCTCGACCGGGTTGGCCTCGGGATCGAGTCCCATGGGCCCATGGCCGCGGAAGGCCAGTGGGCGGATGTAGCACGAGCGGAAGCCGTTGCGGCCGATCAGATCGTGGGTCGCCTCCCGGAGCTGCTCCTTCGAGAAGGGCAGGTCCATGTAGTACAGCTTCGCCGAGGCCTCGAGCCGGTCGAGGTGGTCGTCGTGCCTGAACACGGCGGGCCCCTGCTCGGTGTCGTAGCAGCGCACACCCTCGAAGACGCTCGTGCCGTAGTGCAGCGCGTGGGTGAGTACGTGCACCTTCGCGTCCTCCCAGGCGACGAACTCCCCGTTGTGCCAGATGAGTTCCGCGGTGTCCACGTGCTCTCCTACAGGTTCGCGAGGACGGCCCGTGTGGCCTCCTCCGTGGTGGCGTCGCCGCCGAGGTCCGCCGTCCGCAGGCCTTCCTCGAGCGCTCGATCCACGGCCGATTCTACGGCAGCGGCGGCGTCCTCCGAGTCCAATCCGTGACGGAGCATCAGGGCCACCGAGCCGAACATGGCCAGCGGGTTGGCCTTGCCCGTGCCGGCGATGTCCGGCGCGGAGCCGTGCACCGGCTCGAACAGCCCGGGGCCATCGCCCCCTAGTGAGGCGCTGGGGAGCATGCCCAGCGAGCCGGTGAGCATGGCCGCCTCGTCGCTGAGGATGTCGCCGAACAGGTTCTCGGTGACGATCACGTCGAAGTCCGCCGGGCGAGAGACGAGCTGCATGGCGGCGTTGTCCACCAGCAGGTGGTCCAGCGGCACGTCGGGGAACTCCTCCGCGTGGACGCGCGTCACGGTCTCGCGCCACAGCCGCGAGGTCTCCAGCACGTTTGCCTTGTCCACGCTGGTGACCTTGGTGCGGACGCTGCGGAAGGCGACCCTGGCGATCCGCTCGATCTCCCCCACGCTGTAGGCGCAGTCGTCGTGGGCGGTGTCGCCGTCGCGGCCCGACTCGCCGAAGTAGATCCCGCCGGTGAGCTCGCGAACCACCAGCAGGTCGGTGCCCTCGATGCGCTCGCGCTTGAGCGGGCTCTCGTCGAGCAGCGCGGGCGCCGGGCGCACCGGGCGCAGGTTGGCGAACAGGCCAAGGCCCTTGCGAAGTCCGAGCAGCCCCTGCTCAGGGCGAGGAGCGGAGCGGTCCTTCGCCACGGCCGCGTCCCATTTGGGACCGCCCACGGCGGCCAGGAGCACGGCGTCGGCGTCTCCGCAGGCGGCGAGCGTCTCGGCTGTGAGAGCGGAGCCATGCGCGTCGATCGACGCGCCGCCGATGGGACGCTCGTCGAGCTCGTACTCGCCGCCGAGCGCTGCGAGCAGCTCGAGGGCCGCCCCCATGATCTCGGGGCCGATCCCGTCGCCGGGCAGGGTCACGATCCGCGCCATATGGCGCGGATCGTATGGACCCTGTGTCCGGCTTGTGCCTAGGAGCCGAGAATGGCGCCCACGATGTTGCCGTTGAACGGACCGCCGTTCACCAGCGACACCGAGGTGCCGTGCGACGCTGCGTAGCTCAGCTCGCGGCCGAGATCCGCCACGCCGTTGGACGCCGGCAGCGGAGCGATGGCCACCGTGCTGAGGGTGCCGATCGCCCTGCCCGACGCGTCCAGGAAGCCACTGCCCGAGTCACCCGGGATGCCAGGGGTGACCGTGTAGACGGTGCGGCTCCAGCCGTTGCCCGTGGTCTGGACCACGACGCCCTGCTTCGGGCTGAGCTGCGTGATGCCCGCCCGCAGCGACGAGTTGCCGTACGAGTAGACCGTCGCGCCGGTCGAGCTGGGCCCGCCGACTCCGAGCGGCCCGCCAAACCCAGGCACGGACGCACTCACCCTGCCCACGTCGGCCGGAGCGATCCGGACCAGCGCGAAGTCGTTGTACGCGCACGCGTCGGCGTTCGTCTCGCCGGAGCTCTGCATGGCGATCCACGAGCTGTACGCCAGGGTGCCCGGCTGCGTGGCGCCGTTGATCTCCACCGGCGTGCCGAGCGGGAGCGAGCCCGCATCGCAGCCGTTGGTGTCAGTGGCCGCCCCGGTTCCGGAGCAATGCGCCGCCTGGCCTATGTACGTGTTCCCCCCACCCTGGAAGATGAAGTTGGCGGTGCACTGGGCGCCCTGAGTGAACGTCTGAACGCCCGGATGAATCGTGTCCTGCGCTGACGCCGTCGCCGGTCCGACTGCGGCGATTGCGAGCGCACATACGAGCCCGGCAAAGATCCGTCTCTGCATTGGTAGCTGCCTCCCCTGATGCTTCGTAGTTAGTTCCCCACTCCTGCGGACAACCACCTACCCAAATTTGGGGACGGCTACACATCCGCCTCCATGTTGAGCCGGACGTAGTCCAGCTCAACCGGCTGGCCGCAGCGCTCCGCGACGGCGGCCACGTATTCGTCGCGCAGGCTCTCGGGCAGCCTCAGGACGTGGTGGCCGAGACACACGGTGCGCAGGTACTCGAGAGTGTGCTCGGGCACCACGGGATGCGGGTCGAGCCACGCCCGCCCGTTGCTGAAGCCGGCGTCGGCCAGCCTCTGCTCGGTCTCCTCGGGCCCGGCGAAGTTCCAGGGGCCGATCCACCCGGCCAGGTGCTCCGCGAACGGCTCCTCGTCCCCCACCTCCTTCGCCACCTCGTGGAACCGCTCCACGTTGCCCGCGCCGCCGCACTGCGCCACCAGGCGCCCGCCTGGGCGCAGCGCCGCGTGCAGGCGCGCGAAGAGCGCGTCGTGATCGGGCACCCAGTGAAAGACGGCGTTCGAGAACACCGCGTCCACCCGTTCGTCGAGCTCGAGCTCCGTGAGGTCCGACTGGAGCACCTCCACGGCGGGGCCGAGCGCGGCACGGGCCTCCTCGACCATGGACGGCGCAGCGTCGACGGCGATCACACGACCGCGGGGCAGCCGCTCGAGCAGCAGCTTGGTCACCCGCCCGCTGCCGCAGCCGGCGTCGAGCACCGTCTCATCGCCGCGCAGGGCGAGCCGTTCGATCACCGGCCCCGCCATCGCCACCTGGGGGCCCGAGACGCGGTCGTACACCCGGGCTTCCCAGTCGCGGGGGCTCACAGCTGCGTGGTAACCGGCCCGGTGCGCTCGCGGTCGCTCTCGTACGCCGCGATCGCGTCCTCGGACTGAAGCGTGACTCCGATGCCGTCGAGCCCGCCAAGGAGACGGCGCTTGATCTCGGCGTCGATGTCGAAGCTCGCGGTCGACCCGTCGTAGCTCACCGTCTGCGCCTCGAGGTCGACCTTCGCCCGGCCGGCGGCCATCACGCCGCGCACCTCCTCCTCGCTGAGCACGACCGGCAGCAGGCCGATCTTGGTGCAGTTGGTGAAGAAGATGTCGCCGAAGCTCGGCGCCACGATCGCCCTGAAGCCGTAGTCCTCCAAGGCCCAGGGTGCGTGCTCCCGGGACGACCCGCAGCCGAAGTTGCGTCCCACGGCGAGAATCGGGTTCGAGGGCAGGTCCCAGCCGTCCTGCTTCGCCCAGTCGTAGAAGAGGAACTCCCCGAAGCCGGTGCGCTCCACGCGCTTTAGGAACTGCTTGGGAATGATCTGATCGGTGTCGACGTCGGCGCGGTCGAGCACCGACACGTCACCCTCGATCACGTTCACGGGTTCCATCAGCTCCACTCCCTGATGTCCACGAACCGACCCTCGACCGCCGCCGCGGCCGCCATCTTCGGGCTCACCAGGTGCGACCTCGCCCCCCGGCCCTGGCGGCCCTCGAAGTTGCGGTTCGAGGTGGACGCCACGCGCTCGCCGGGCTCGGCAATGTCCGGGTTCATTCCCAGGCACATGGAGCACCCGGCCGACCGCCAGTCGAAGCCGGCGGCCTTGAACACCTGGTCCAGCCCCTCACTCTCGGCCTGCGCGGCCACCTGCTGTGAGCCCGGGACCACCATCGCGCTGAGCGTCGACGCGACCTTGCGGCCCTTCACCATCTCGGCGGCCTCGCGCAGGTCGCCGATCCGCGAGTTGGTGCACGAGCCGATGAACACCCGGTCGAGCTGGATCTCCTGCATCGGAGTGCCGGCCTCCAGCGCCATGTACTCCAGCGCGCGCTCGTCACCCTCGGTCGCCGGCTCGGGAACGGCCGAGGTCACGTCCGTGACCATGCCGGGCGTGGTTCCCCAGGTGACCTGCGGGGACAGCTCGGAAGCGTCGATCTCCACCTCCGTGTCGAAGCTCGCGCCGTCATCGGTGCGCAACTCCCGCCAGTCCTCCAGCGGCAGCTCGGCCGGAGCGGCGTGGCGGCCCTCGACCCACTCGAACGTGGTGTCGTCGGGCGCGATCATGCCCGCGCGGCCCCCGCCCTCGATCGTCATGTTGCAGACGGTCATGCGCCCCTCCATCGACAGTGCCTCGACCGGGGGGCCGGCGTACTCGATCACGTGGCCGACGCCGCCCTCCACGCCGATCCGGCCGATGGTGCCGAGGATCAGGTCCTTGGCGCTCACGCCGTAGCCGAGCTCGCCCGAGTAGAGGATGCGCATGGACTTGGGCTTGCGCTGCTGCAGGGTCTGGGTAGCGAGCACGTGCTCGACCTCGCTGGTGCCGATGCCGAAGGCCAGCGCGCCGAAGGCGCCGTGCGTGGAGGTGTGGGAGTCGCCGCAGACGATGGTCATGCCCGGCTGTGTGACTCCCAGCTCGGGCCCGATCACGTGCACGATGCCCTGGCGATCGGAGCCGATCGAATAGATCGGAACGCCGAACTCGGCGCAGTTGCTCTCCAGCGTTTCCACCTGCACGCGCGAGAGGTGGTCGGCGATCTGGGCGGCCACCTTCGAGCCGTCGGTGGGCACGTTGTGGTCGGCGGTGGCCAGGGTGCGATCCGGGCGGCGCACCGTGCGGTCGTTGAGCCGCAGCGACTCGAACGCCTGCGGGCTGGTGACCTCGTGCACGAGGTGGAGGTCGATGTAGAGCAGGTCCTCGGCAACCTCGTGGCCGGCCCAGATCTTGTCGAGCAGCGTTTGTGGCATCAACTCCTCCTCAGCCCGGCGGCGATCACGGCGAGGAAGCGGGTCTCGCCCTCGCCCGGGTTCTCGAAGTGGTGGGGCAGGTCGGCGTCGAAGGTCACCGCGTCGCCGTCGGCCAGGTCGTGTGGGACGCCGTCGCAGACAAGGCGCAGGGCACCCTCGAGCACCAGCGCGGTCTCGCGGCTACCGGCCTCGTGCAGCGGCGGGTCGCCCGCCCCGCCCGTGACGGCGCCTGAGTCGAGCGTGTGCACCGCGACCTCGGCGCGCTGGCCGGGGACCGCCGGCGTGACGACCTCGTAGGCGTGGCCGGTCCGGCGCGAGCCGCCCGTGGAGCGCTCCGCCGGCACGCACCACCGCCACGCCGTCGCCCTCGTCGAGGCGCAGGAGCTGGGACAGCGTGAGCTCCAGCCCACCGGCGATCCGGGCCGCCACCGACAGCGTCGGACTCGTCTCGCCGCGTTCGACCTGGCTCAGCATCTGAGCCGAGACTCCGGAGCGCAGAGAGAGATCGCGGAGCGAGAGATCCATCGCGTCCCGCAGGGCGCGCACGCGCGGCCCGACGTCCGTCGTCTCAGGGGGTCGGGTGGCCACCGCCATGCTGCGTACGCTATCACGGACAGTTGTCCACCGCAACGCGGCGGCGTTTCCCGGGTTGGCTCAACAGTTCAAACCAACCAGGAGGGGACCCTCTATGAAACGTCTCATCAAGCGGCGCCCATCGCCGGCGTTCGTGCTCGCGGCGATGGCGCTTTTCCTGTCGCTCGGCGGCGTGTCCTACGGGCTCGCCACCGGATCGATCGACGGCCGGGAGATCAAGAACAACACCGTGCGCGGCGCGGACATCCGGAACGCGACGATCTCGAGCCGCGATCTCGGCGCCTCCGGGCTGCCGGTGCGCAAGTGGGGCCCGGTCACGATCGCTCTCGGCGGGCAGGTAACGCTGGCCACCTACGAGTCGTTCACGATCGTCGGCCAGTGCCAGGCAGCCGGGGTGAACACCCGGTTCCGGGCGCTGATCACCGGCAGCGAGGCCGGCTCCGCGTTCGGCTCGGTCGAGAACACGTCGGGCAGCCTGAACGCGGCGACCCCCGAGGGTCAGCGCGTCCTGCGCCAGATCGCCGCGGGTCCGGCGGCCACCAACCACACCAACTCGGCGGCGGACGGGTTCAGCGCAACGGCGCCATCCGGCCGCTCGTTCTCAGGCAACGTGCACGCCGTGGTCAATGGGCAGTCGAAGAACTGCCGGGCGTACGGGGATTACACGCGGATTAGGTAACCAAAGGCCTCAGGCCTCAGGTTTCGGGCCCAAGCCCTGAGGCCTGACGCCTGAGGCCTCTCTACCGCCGCTGGCCGGTCGGGCGCACAAGGACTTCATTAATGCTCACGTGCGGCGGCTGGCTGACGGCGTAGAGAATCGCGTTCGCGATGTCCTCCGCCTGTAGGACATCGCCGATCTGCTCGCGTTGCTTCTTCACGCCCTGCTGGACGAGGGGGTTCTTGTTGTGGCCCTGGAGCTCGGTCTCGACGAAGCCGGGCTCGACGCAGGTCACGCGGACGTTCGAGTGCAGCGCCTCTTGGCGCAGCGCCTCGGAGAAGCCGGTAACCCCGAACTTCGTGAAGTTGTAGACCGCCGCCCCGGCGGCGGCGTGGCGGCCGGCCACCGAGGAGACGTTCACGACGTCCCCTCCCCCGCTCTCGCGGATCAGGGGCAACGCGGCATGGGTGCAGTAGAGGAGCCCCAGTACGTTCACGTCGACCATCCGGCGCCACTCGCCGGTGTCCGCGCCCTCCACCGGGCCGAGCAGCATCACCCCGGCGTTGTTGATCAGCCCGTGCAGGCCGCCGAGCTGGGAATGCGCCTGCTCCACGAAGCCGCGTGCGGCCGCCTCGTCGCCCACGTCGACCTCGATCGCCACGGCGCGGCCGCCATCGCCCTCGATCCGCTCGGCCAGCGACTGGATGCGGTCCGCGCGCCGAGCGCCCAGCGCCACGGCCGCTCCGGCTTCCGCGAGAGCCAGCGCTGTGGATTCGCCGATACCCGAGGACGCGCCGGTGATCGCGACCGCGCGTCCGTCAAGGGGACCTGGCATGGGCCGATCCTACCGTGGTGCCGCGGCGCCCGAGCGGAGCGCCAGCTCGAGCTCGAAGCGGAAGTCCGGCTCGTCCAGCCGATCGCCATAGAGATCGCGGAGGCGGCCGAGCCGGTAGCGCACCGTCTGAGGGTGGACATGCAGCTCTGCCGCCACCTGCTCGGTCCGCCCGCGCCCCCGCAGCCAGGCGAGCAGCGTCTGGGTGAGGCGCTCCCGGGAGGCCTCCGTCTCGCCGTCGAGCGGCGCCAGCGCGCCGGTGGCGATGTCGCGTGCCAGGCGGCGGTCAGACGCGATCAGGAGGGCGAGCGAGTGATCGGTTGCGTCGAGCAGCCCTTCAGGCGGCTCGATCGCCCCCTCCCGGGCCAGGCCGATCGTCGCCGTGGCGCGCGAGGCGCTCACGGCCGCGTGGCGCCAGCCGACCGTGGGCCCAATCGACCCGAGACGGCCCTCGAACGCGGCCTCGAGCTGGGCGCGGCGGCCAGGGGCGTCGGGGTCCGGCACCAGCGCGCACACATGCGGCGGCACGTACACGCCGATCACGTCCGTGCCGAGCCGCATGGCCAGACGGTCGGGCTCGTCGCCCTCCGCCACGACCGCGGCCAGCTGCTCCGGTAGCGCCCACCCGGTGGCGAGAGCCGCCGCCTGTACGGCCACGGCGTCGGCCGGTGGATCCTGCACGAGCAGCCCCGCGAGGCGCCTGCGCAACCGCTGCAGCTCCCCCGCGGCGGCCGCCTGCTCCATCGCGTAGCCCTCGATCGACTCCCCGGAGAGCTCGTCGATGTAGGCGAAGATCGACTCGGCGAGCAGGTACAGGGTGCGCGGCTCCAGGCCTGCGGCCTCGCCCGCCGCGGCGAGTCGCCGCCAAGCGACTCGTGCGCCGAGGCGGTAGGCGGCGAGCAGGGCATCGAGGCTGCGCCCGGCGCGCATCTCGCCGCGGCCGAGGTTCACGTAGACCTCGCGGCCCGCGCCCCGCTCGGGGTCGCTGCGCTGGACCAGGTCGACGAACTGGCGCAGGGCCTCCTCGACCCCTGTGCGCAGCGCCATGCCGAACGGGCCCTCGAGGTCGCGGGCGTAGTCGGGCACGCCCACGCTGATCGCCTCCACGATCGCGTCGGACAGGCCCGGCAGCTCAGGCCGCAGCACGGTCGCCGTCTCGGCGGGCAGGGCGGTCCACGGGCGCTGGTTGAGCAGCTCGGTCACTTGTAGGAAAGCTACAAGAAACAGGCCATAGGTCTGGTGTGAGCCGCGTACACAGTCCGAGTTCTACTTCGTACCTTCATAAGCATGACCCGGCTACAGCGAAACGCCAACATCGGCGCGGTGATCGTCCCGTTCGTGGCGGTGCTCACCGCCGTCATCCTGCTCTGGAACCAGGTGGTCGGACCCACCGAGATCGCCATCACCGTGGGGGTCTACCTCGCCACGGCATTCGGGATCACCATCGGCTACCACCGCCTGCTCACCCACCGGGCTTTCGAGACCTACCGGCCGTTGAAGTATCTGTTCGCCGTGATGGGCTCGATGGCCGTGCAGGGCCCGGTGATCGCCTGGGTCGCCGACCACCGCAAGCACCACGCGCATACAGACGAGGAGGGCGACCCCCACTCGCCGCACGTCGGCCACGGCAGCGGCCTGCGCGGTCTCTGGTACGCCCACGTCGGCTGGCTATGGGAGGAGAACGGCATCTCCGACGCCAAGCGCTATGCCCCCGACCTGCTCGAGGACAACGGCATGCGCTTCATCAGCCGCCACTTCCTGTGGTGGGTGGCGCTCGGTCTCGCACTGCCGTTCGTGCTCGGTCTGGCGATCACCGGCACGCTCGCCGGCGGCCTGCTCGCGCTGCTCTGGGGCGGCCTCGTGCGGATCTTCTTCGTGCACCACATCACGTGGTCGATCAACTCGGTGTGCCACTTCTTCGGGCGCCGCAGGTTCGACACCGACGACATGTCGACCAACGTCTTCTGGCTCGCCCTCCCCTCGCTGGGAGAGGCCTGGCACCACAACCACCACGCGTTCCCTCGTGCTGCCGTGCAGGGCCTGAAGTGGTGGGAGGTCGACGTGTCGGGCCTGGTGATCCGAGCCATGCGCCGCCTCGGTCTTGCCTGGAACGTCGTGCGGATCACGCCTGAGCGCCAGCAGCAGCGTCTGGCTACCTGACGCGGATCTTCACCCGCTTCACCCGGCCGACGGTCTTGCCGCCGCCCGCCGGCGTGAAGGTGGTGACGACGATCGCGTTCACCTTGCGCAGGCGCTTGGCCCTCTTGCGCCGCGCGGAGCGCAGGCGGGCTTTGCGGAGCAGCCTGCGGCCCTTGCCGGTGACCTTCACGTCGAGCTGCACCTCGCCGCCACGCGTGGCCGCCAGGGTGCCGGATGCGATCCGCGTCGCCCGCTGTTTTGCCGCCCTGCATGCCGGCGGGCTGCCCACCCAGGAGTTGCCGCCCGTCACACAGTTCTGGATCTCGGTGGAGCAGAACGGGCTGAGCGACGGCCGATTGCACACGAGCGTCTGAGTGCGCACCGTGCCCGGTCCGGGCGCGTTGTAGGCCTGCGAACAGGCCAGCTGACGCAGCCACCAGGTCCTCAGGGTCAGGCAGCGCAGCATCGCTCGCGAGAGGCCGTACACCGCGGGCAGGGCGGCGGGCGACCCGGCACGGACGAGATCTACGCAGGTCGTTGCGCCACCGCCCGGGGGCTGGGCGCAGACCCGGCCGGTGTTCAGGCTGGTGAAGGTCCACGTCGCCGGGCCGTATCCGACGCTGTTGCAGTTGCCGAACGTGTAGTAGTTGACGCCGCCGTATGCGAAGCCGCCGTTGGCCGAGTCGATCCGCCAAGCCTCCTTGCGGTTGGCGACGCATCCATCCCGCTTCGTGGCACGGGCCGTGTAGCCGTTGCCGGTGACCTCGACCCTGATCGGGGGATTGCCCAGGGCGGGCGCGTTGCCCGGAGGGCTGACCCAGGTGCCGAGGATGATCGGGCGCCCGTTCTGTGCCGTGGCAGCACCCGGGAGGGCGGCCAAGGCCGCTGCGGCCAGCAGTAGCGCGAGCGCGAGTCGAGCCATCGCGAGCCGACTATAGGAGCGCTCAGGCGATCTCGCCAGTCGTTCACATGGCGGCGTCGAGCACGCCGCGCAGGTCGTCCGCCGACGGCGGAGGATCCATCGCGGCAATGCCCGGGTGGGCCAGCGCGTTCTCGACGACCGCGGGGATGGCGCCGGCGTCCAGGCCCAGGTCGTCCAACCGCGTCGCGCCCGAGCGCGCGGCCAGCTTGGCGACGGCGGCCGGAGCATCGTCGCCGCCGAGCGCCCCAGCGAGCCTTCGCAGCTCCTCCGGGAAGCGGGCCTGCATGAAGCGCAGCGTGTGCGGCAGCATCACGGCGTTGGTGGGCGCGTGGGGCGTGCCGGCCGTGCGCACGATCGTCTGGCACAGCGCGTGGTGCAGCGACAGACCCGTGGTGCCGACGGCGTAGCCGCCCAGCAACGCGGCCAGCGCCAGGTCCTCGCGGCGGAGCTCTCCGGGCGCCAGGCCGCTGGCGAACAACTGCGCGGCCCGTAGCGCCGCGCCCTCCGCGACCGGGTTCGCGCCCGGCGCGTACAGGGACTCCGAGGCGTGCGCGAGGGCGTTCATCGCCGTGGCCGCAAGCTCCTTCTCGTCCTGAGACGCCATCAGCGCCGGATCGGCCACCACGAGGGCCGGGCGGACGAAGCCGTAGCCCTCGAGCGGCTTGGGCAGCCGGTGAAAGGGCGTGAACGAGGAGCCGGCCAGCGTGGTGGGGATCGCCGCGCAGCGCAGCTCGTCCGCGCTGGCGATGGCCTTCGCCGCGTCGACAACACGGCCGCCGCCCAGCGAGACCACCGGCCTGCCTTCGACACCGCCCCTGACCTCGGCCGCGATGTCGGGCACGGGCCCGGCGGGAACGAGGAGCACCGCAGCGGCGCCCTCCACCACCGCCGGGGCCTGCTTACCGGCCCGCTCGGTGGTGAGCAGCGCGTAGTCGTCGAAGCCGTGTCCGCCCAGCAGCGCCTGCGTCTCCCCCACCGCCCCGGCGGCGAAGCGGATCACCCGCTCGCCGTCGCGGAACGTGAAGTCGCGCTCCACTACGAGGCGGGGACGGGCTCTGCGTGGTCGGTGCTGGCCATGGCGATGCCGGTCGCAATCGCGCGCAGGTACGCGCGGCCCGAGGCCTCCATCGTGTCCGGGGAGACACCCTTGCCCTGGGCGATCTGGCCGTCGAGATCCACGAGCACCGTGACTTCGGCGAGGGCGTCGCGCCCAGCCGTGACCGCGGACACGTGGTACTCCTTTAACCGCCCCTCGTGGCCCGTGGCGGCGTTCAGCGCGCTGAACAGCGCCTCCACCGGGCCGTCGCCGGTGAAGCTGCCCTCGCCCACCTCGCCGTCG
Source organism: uncultured Thermoleophilaceae bacterium (assembly GCA_963808105.1). Taxonomy (GTDB): domain Bacteria; phylum Actinomycetota; class Thermoleophilia; order Solirubrobacterales; family Thermoleophilaceae; genus JAAYBF01. The sequence goes on from CAWEEH010000003.1 coordinate 465,075, forward strand.
GGCAGCCCGACGCGAGCCTTGGCGAACGGGACGCGGTCGGAGCCGGCCTCGATCTCGAACGACTGGAGCTCGAAGCCCATGGTCGACTGGCGCATCTCGTCGGAGGCGATCGCCTCCAGGTCGAGCGCCGTGACCTGCTTCTTCTTGTCCGCGATCTCCTTGAAGCGCTTGAACGCCGTGTTCAGCGCGCCACCGTCCACGTGGAAGCCGAGCTCCTCCAGCGCCTTGCGCAGCGCGTGGCGGCCCGAGTGCTTGCCGAGCACGATCGAGTTGGCCTCCAGCCCGATCGTGGTGGCGTCCATGATCTCGTAGGTGGTGCGCTCCTTGAGCACGCCGTCCTGGTGGATGCCGGCCTCGTGGGCGAACGCGTTGCGACCCACGATCGCCTTGTTGGGCTGCACCTGGTAGCCGGTCAGACGCGACACCATCCGGCTGGTGCGGGCGATCTCCTCGGTGGTCGCGCCGGTCCACAGGTCGACGCTCGACTCGCGGGTGTGCAGCAGCATCACGATCTCCTCGAGCGAGGCGTTGCCCGCCCGCTCGCCGATCCCGTTCACCGCGCATTCCACCTGGCGGCAGCCTGCCTGCAGCCCGGCGAACGAGTTCGCCACGGCCAGGCCCAGGTCGTTGTGGCAATGGACCGAGACCGTCACGTTCTTCAGGTCCGGGACCAGCGCGTAGAGCTGCTCGAACATCGCCCGGTACTCGTCGGGCATGGTGTAGCCCACCGTGTCCGGGACGTTGATCGTGGTCGCACCCTCGTCGATCGCGATCTGAATCACCTCGGCCATGAACTCCACGTCCGAGCGCGAGCCGTCCTCCGGCGAGAACTCCACGTCGTCGGTGTGCTCGCGCGCCTGGGCGACGGCCGCGCGCGCCTGGCCCTTCACGTCCTCGCGAGTGGTCTGGAGCTTGCGCTCGATATGGATGTCGCTGGTGGCGATGAAGGTGTGGATTCGCGGGCGCTCCGAGTCCTTGATGGCGTTCCAGGCGGCATCGATGTCAGCCGCGCTCGTGCGCGCGAGCCCGCAGATCACGGGTCCCTGGACCTCGCGCGCGATCGCCTCGACCGCCTCGAAGTCGCCCGGGCTGGTGATCGGGAAGCCCGCCTCGATCACGTCGACGCCGAGCCGCGAGAGCTGATTCGCGATCTCCACCTTCTCCTGCTTGTTGAGCGAGATTCCGGGCGACTGCTCACCGTCGCGCAGCGTTGTGTCGAAGATCTTGACCCGGTTTGCTTCGTCTCTGCCGCTCATGCTGTTCCTTTCCTTACCCGACCTGCCTTCTCCTGTGCTTGCGGCTTAGGCGGCCGCCACGCGCAATTAGCTCCCCGAAGGGAGGAGGAGAAGCAGGAGGTCGAGCTGGAACTGCATTGGTTTCAGGGTACAGGACACTCGTCCTGTGAAAAGGCCCGCCACAAACAGCAGCCTGCGCGCCGAGCTGAGCCCGGTGACCGAAAACGCGCTGATGGCCGGCGCGGCGGGCACGGTCGTGGCCGGAGCGATGCTGGCGGCCTTCGCAGGCCCACTTGGGTTCCTCTTACTAGCCCTCCTACCGATCGATATCGCCGCGGCGGTACTGGTAAGGCGGAAGCGGCTGGCGCTGCGAGACATCGCGGTGAGGAAGGCGAGCGGCCCCGGCCGCGACACAGTCACGGTCGAGCGCGCCGATGACGCACCCGGTACACGCGGCGGCCAGAGCGCGAAGCGCGTGACGGCGCGCCTCGGGACCGGCCGCGAGGTGGAGGCGCTGGTGTACTGGACCGCGGCCGCTCCCGGGCTGACCGGGATCGCGGCCTGGACGGATCCCGCCGACGTGCTCCTCTACTTCGCCGAAGGCCCGGAGACCCCGGGCGAGCTGGAGGAATCCCTGAATCGGGAGACCGGGCAGTACAGGCGGGAGGCAGTGTTGGAAAACCGCCGGTCGCAGGCGCCGTAGGTGCCTGTCGCGCGCACCGAGCTGCGTGCCCGTGTGGGGATGCTCACCGCGTCAGGACAAGGTTGCGTGACGCCGTGCTGCCGTTCCTCAGCTTGAGTGTGAGCCGCACCCTGTTCCTCTTGCGGGGAACGCGTTTGAGCCTTCGCTTGAGCACTGTGAGCGTGTACGTCGCTCGTTTACCCCCGGCAACGTTCACGAACCGTCCCGCAAGCTGTACGGGTCGCTTACCGCGTGTGAACAGTTGCATCACCCCTCTGCAGCGCCGGGGCGCGGGAGCTACGCAGCGCAGCCCCACCCGCACCTTGCGCCCCTTCAACTTGAGTCGCTTCTTGGAGATGCGAACGGGTGCGACGCTGGGTTCGCTGCCGGAACCATCTCCACTGGACGTGGACTGGCCTGGAGCAAGTGACTGCCCAAGGTTGCACGTCCGTTCGCCGGGATGATTCGTCTGGTCCGGGTCGGCCGTGCAGCCCGGGGCAGGAGGGCCGACCTCCTGAACACCCCTTAGCGTGCATAGGTGAAGCCCACGTAGTCCCTCGAGTCGCTCACGTGGGCGCTCGCCGGCCCCCGGTTGGTCAGGGTGAGCCGGACGGGATATGGGGACCGCTCGACGGCAGCCGGGTGGCCGATACGGCGAAGTCAACCTCGGGCGCCTGCGCCCGTACCTCGCCCCCGAAACCAACCAACCCCGCTACGCCCGAACGGATTAGTAGCGCCACCTTTGCCTTGTTGGTCAGGGCCGGTCAGTACGCGCGCGAGCCCGTGCTTCTCACGGACTGACGTTGCAGCCGCGGCCCCGACAGTGGTCCAGCCGGCGGAGCTGTCTCTGGAGGCGCCTCTTGATCCGCGCGTATGCCGGGGAGGCCGCCACGTTGCGCATCTGTGACGGGTCGCTGCGCCGGTCGTAGAGCTCCTGCTCGCGGGTCTCGGTGTAGACCACGTAGGTGTACCGCTCGGTCCGCACCCCCTCGTAGGGCCGATCCCATCCGTTGATCGGGATGTTGCCCGCGAAGAGCGGGCGTGGCGCCTCGAGCTTGATCACCCGTGCGCGCGGCTTGCGCGAATGCCTCAGCGTCGGCGTCAATGACACGCCGTCCAGCCTGCGGCCGGCGCGCGCCTTCGCGATATCCAGCAGCGTCGGGGCGAAATCGATGTTCGACACCTGCCCGCGCACGGTCTTGTTGGCCCGCACGCCAGGTCCGCGGACGATGAACGGCACCTTCACCGATTCCTCGTAGGGAAGGAACTTGTCGCCAGGGATCCGGTGCTCGCCCTGCATCCAGCCGTTGTCGGACGTGAACACGATCGTGGTGTTCTTCATCTGCCCCGTGGCCTTCAGGATCTTCACGAGGTGCTTGACATGGTCGTCAACCGCCAGCAGCGATCCGATCCGTCCCTCGTAGTCGAGCTGGAGCTGGTCAATCTGCTCCTTTGTGAGCGGCGGCGCCGCCTTACGGAGGGTGGACGGCTTGTCGGAGAGGTCGGCCTCGTTGAAGCTCCGCGGCCGCGGCAGCCTGAAGCGCTTGCTCCTGGTGGAGTAGCGCGGCGCCGGGCGGGGGTCGCGTCCCGGGCGTCGCATGAGGGTGGTCGCCACGTCCTCGCGATGGGGCGCCGCCGGCGCCCACCAGATGAAGAACGGCTTCTTCGACCGCCGTTCGCGCCGGACGAGGTCCTCGGTGACCTTGCCGGTCACGTCGGGCGAGTAGTCCGCCGCCTTCTGCGCCCCCCAATACTTGTAGGGCGGGGGTCCGAAGACGGCCCTCAACTGCTTCAGGACGCCCTCGAGCCCGCCCGGGTCAGGGATCACCTCGATCTTCGCGAACTTCACGAGCTTGCGAGCGAAGTCGGCGTCGCCCCAGGACTTCAGCCTGCCGTTGATATTCATCACGAAGTTGAAGTAGTCGTAGGCGGACACGTCGAGCAGCCCGCGCCAGATGTCGAAGCCCTTCGGGACCTCGCCGCGGGCGTCGCGCGCCCCGTAACCGTTGAGCCACTTGCCGATCAGCGCCGTTCGGTACCCGGAGCGCTGCAGCCAGGCCGGCAGGATGTTCCCGCGCCGCTTCATCCCGTACCAGCCGAAGGGGTGGAAGTTGCCCAGCACCCCGTGGTTGTGCGCGTACTGGCCGGTGATGAAGGTGGCCCTCGATGGGCAGCACAGCGGGAACGAGTCGACGGCGTTGGAGAAGCTTGTGCCCTTCGCCGCGAGGTACCGGCGCACGTTGGGCATCTTCGCGATGTCGGTCAGCGCCTGGTCATCGGTCATCACGACGAGGATGTTGGGACGCCCGTCCTTCGCGGCGGACGCGCGCCGGGCCTCGGCGGCGGCGGGCCAGAGCAACAGGAGGGCGAGAACTGCGAGTGAGCGGGCGGCCATGGATTCGAGGCCACGCTACATCGCGTGTGACACGCTGTCAAACATCGGCTACGATCGCCGCCGTGGCCACTCGCAGAGCCGAGATCCGTGCGTCCCGCCTCCAGGTCCGCGAGCAGATCGTCTCCGCCGCCACCGACCTGGTCCGCCGCATGTCGTTCGCCGAGCTGACCGTGGATGAGGTGATGCGCGAGGCCGGGCTGAGCCGCACGATCTTCTACCGCCACTTCGATGACCTCGCCGACCTCCTCCTGCGCGCGGGCCGCGAGGCGATCGACGAGCTCTTCGAGGCCCAGCGCGCCTTCGGCGAGGCGCCCATGGCCGACAGCCGGGACGCGATCCGGAGCGCGTTCGTGCCCGCCGTCGCCGTCTACAGCCGCCACGGCCCGCTGCTGCGGGCGATCGCCGAGGCCGCTGCGGCCGACGAGGAGATCGCCGCGGGCCAGCAGGCCGTTCGCCAGCGTTTCGCCGACCTCGCCGCGGCCGCGCTGCGCGGGCTGCCCGTGGTCGCCTCGCTCCCACCCGCCCACCTGTCCGAAATCGCCCGTGCGCTCAACCTCATGAACGAGGCCTACCTGCTCGACGCCTTCGGGCGCGAGCCGCGCGTGCCGGCCGAGACGGTCGTGCGGACCCTCACCGAGATCTGGATGGCCGTCGCGCATCCAGGAAAGGAACCCCATGCCGAGTAGCCCCACGCCCGAGCAGCTCCAGGAGGTGACCGCCGTCGCCGGCTCGGACGCCGACGGGCCGCTGGTGATGCTCAACCTGAACCGCTATCGCGACCGCGCGCACTACGAGAGCGCGCCGCCGGGCGGAGAGTCGCCCGACGTGAGCGGACGCGAGGCGTATGAGCGCTACGCCGGCAAGGCGATCGAGGTGCTCGCGCGCCAGGGAGGCGAGGTCCTCTGGGCCACGGAGGCCACGATGACCGTGGTCGGCGACGAGAGCGACCGCTGGCACGAGGTGATCGCTGTGCGCTACCCCAGCATGGAGGCCTTCCTCGGCCTCGCGCTCGATCCCGAGATCGGGACCGCCCTCGCCCACCGCGAGGCGGGGCTCGAACGCGCCGCGCTCATCCGCTGTGACGACGGCGGCCAGGTTCCGCTCAAGGGCTCCTGAGTGGGGCGCCCGCCAAACCTGCTCCTGCTGGTCACCGATCAGCAGCGCGGGCCGATGCACTGGCCCGAGGAGCCGGGCTGGCTCGACGCGCTCACGCCCACGGATGCGGCCCTCCGCCGCAACGGGGTGTCCTTCAACCGTGCCTTCACGGCGACGTGCATGTGCTCCCCGAGCCGGGCGTCGTTTCTGACGGGCACCTACCCGTCGCGCCACGGAGTCCGGCTCACGCTGACCTACGGCGACCTCTGGCCGGACCCGTCCAACATGCCCGACGTGGTGCGCACGGCGGGGCGGCTGCTGGCCAGCGGCGACGTGTCGCGCGGCAGGCTGGCGCGGGCGTTCGGGCGCAGCAGCCTGCGCCTGGGGCCCAAGAGCGGCCGCGAGCCCGAGCTGGCGGCCGGCGTGCCCACCATCGCGCGGATGCTGCGGGCGCGCGGCTACGAGGTGGTGCTCAAGGGCAAGTGGCACCTCACCAAGCCGGTGGACGGCAATGAGTTCGGCAGCGCCGACACGCTGCGGCTCGAGCGCGACTACGGCTTCGCGGGCTGGGAGCCGCCCGATGCGGGCGGCACCGCCAAGGCGCACCACTTCGGCGGAGGCAACGCCGGCCGCTCGGGCGAGGGCTGGGACGAGGACTACACGCGGCAGGCCGAGCAATGGCTGGCGCAGGCAGACCTGCCCGAGCCGTTCTGCCTGATCGTGTCGCTCGTGAACCCCCACGACGTGCTCGGCTACCCGGCCTCCTACGAGAAGGGCGGCTATGACCCGAGCGCGTTCCGCGATCTCGGCGTCGACCTGCCCGAGACGGTCGACGAGAACCTGCACGACAAGCCGGGCGTGCAGTCGCTGGCGCAGCTCGGCCAGGCGGCGTATCTCGGGGCGCTGAAGGACGACCGCGAGCGGCTGCGACTACGTGAACTTCTACGCCTACCTCCATCGTCTCGTCGACCAGAAGCTGGGGCGAATCGTGTCCGCGCTGGGAGGCCTGCGGGACCGGACCATGATCGTCCGGTTCGCCGACCACGGTGAGATGGGACTCGCCCACGGCGGGCTGCGGCAGAAGATGTTCAACGCCTACGAGGAGTCGATCCGGGTCCCGCTGATCATCTCCAACCCGCTCCTCTTCCCGGCCCCGGCCACGAGCGACGCGCCCGTGTCGCTGGTGGATGTCGTGCCCACGCTGCTCTCGATGGCGGGCGCCGACGCCGGCGGCGCGGTGCTCGACGGCGTGGACCTGACGCCGGTGCTGGCGAGCCACGCCCGGCCGGAGCGCGAGGGCCTCGACCGGCTGGGAATCGACGTGCCCGCCGTGACCGACGCGCCGGCGCCGGTGACGGCGGCCCGCTCAGACGTCCTCTTCACCTACGACGACCACCAGGCGGGCACGGCGTTCCAGGAAGCCCCGGGCCAGCCCAACCGCATCCGCTGCGTGCGCGACGGCCGGCACAAGTACGCGGTCTACCTCGACCCGTACGGCCGCGCCAAGCCCGAGTACGAGCTGTACGACCTGGAGGCGGACCCGATCGAGGCGGTGAACCTGGTGGACAAGAGCTCCGGCCGCGGCCGCACCCCCGCGGCCGAGCGTGAGCGCCGGCGACTGCACGAGCGGCTTGTCGCCTCACTCGAGGAGACCGCCACCGCGACGCCCGCGCTGGATCCGCTTCCGGCTACAGGCTGACGGCGCGGCCCGCGGTGAAGCCGTCCGTGGCGACCAGGTCATCCACGAGCTCCTGCGACACCGCGTCCGAGACGATCAGCATCACCGCCTGGCCGTCGCCCTCCTTGCCCAGTCCCACCGCCGCCGAGCGGATGTTCACGCCCTTGTCGCCAAAGGTCGTGCCGATCCGGCCGAGCATGCCGGGCCTGTCCTCGTAGCGGAAGATCGCCAGGTGGTCCTCGAGCTGGACGTTGAAGCGCGAGCCCCACGCCTCGAGCAGGTGCGGGCGGTCGCGGCGGCCGAGCACGGTGCCCACAACGCGGGTGCGCTCCCCTCCCCCGCTCACCACGGTCACCCGCAGCAGGTCGGAGAAGTCGCGCGCGCTGGTCTGCCTGGTCTCGGCCACCGCGATCCCGCGCTCCTCGGCGATGCCGGGCGCGTTCACGTCGTTGACCTGCTCCTCCGTGTGACCCGCAAGGGCTCCCTTGAGCACCTGAATCGTGAGGAAGCGGGTGTCGCGCTCGGCGATGCGCCCGAGGTACTCGACCTCGATGCCCTCCACCGAGGTGCCCTCCGCAAGCGCCACGCCGATGCGGCCGAGGGAACCGGCCAGACCCAGGAACGGGCCGAGCGCCTCCATGTCCTCGCTGGCCACGGCGGGCACGTTCACGGCGCTGGTCACCACCCCGCCGGTGAGCGCGGCCACCACCTGCTCCGCGGCCTGGAAGCCGGCGCGGTCGGTGGCCTCCGCCGTGGACGCGCCGAGGTGCGGCGTGACGATGACGTTGGGGTAGCCGAACAGCGGATGCTCGGTCATGGGCTCCTCGCGGAACACGTCGAGCGCCGCGCCGGCGACCTTGCCCGAGTCGAGGGCGTCCTTGAGGTCTGCGTCCACCAGGAGCGGTCCGCGCGCCACGTTGAGCACCCTCACGCCGTCCTTCATCTTCGAGAACGCCTCGGCGTCGAGCCAGTTCTCGGTCTCCGGGGTCTTGGGCAGGTGGACGGTGATGAAGTCCGCCTCGGCGTACACCTCGTCCGAGGTCTCGGCGCGGTCCACGCCCAGCTCGCGGAAGCGCTCCTCGGCCACGTACGCGTCGAAGGCCAGGACGCGCATGCCGAAGCCGCGGGCGCGCTGGGCCACGAGCTGGCCGATGCGGCCGAAACCGAGGATGCCCAGCGTCTTCTCATAGATCTCCACACCGCTGTACTTCTTGCGGTCCCACGCCCCGCCCGTGAGCGAGGCGTGCGCCTGCGGGATGTTGCGCGCCAGCGCGGTGAGCATCGCCATGGTGTGCTCGGCGGCGGTGATCACGTTCGACTGCGGCGCGTTTGCCACCAGGACGCCGCGGCGGGTGGCGGCGTCCACGTCCACGTTGTCCACGCCAACGCCGGCCCGGCCGATCGCGCGCAGCTGCGTGGCCTTGGCGATCAGGTCGCCGGTCACCTTGGTGGCGCTGCGGATGAGCAGGCCGTCGTAGTCGCCGATCCGCGCCTCCAGGTCGAAGTCCTCGGCGTCGAACGCGGTGTCGACGTCGAAGTGCGAGCGCAGCAGCTCCACGCCGCTGGCGCCGATGTCCTCTGCCACGAGCACCCGCGTCATGACGCGTTCTCCACCACGAAGTCGATGCAGGCCGTGAGCGCGCGCACATCGTCGGGCTCCACCGCCGGGAACATCCCGATCCGCAGCTGGTTTCGCCCCAGCTTGCGATAGGGCTCGGTATCGACGATGCCGTTGGAGCGCAGCGCCGCGGCCACGCCGGCCGCGTCGACGCCCTCGGCGAAGTCGATCGTGCCCACGACCAGCGACCGCTTGGCGGGATCGGCGACGAACGGGGTCGTGTACTCGGTCGCCTCGGCCCAGCCGTACAGGTGCTCCGACGACTCCCGCGTGCGCGCGACGCAGAATGCCTCGAGGCCGCCGCTCTCGTTCATCCAGTCGAGCTGCTCGGCCAGCAGCCACAGCGTGGCCACGGCGGGGGTGTTGTAGGTCTGCTCCTTGCGCGAGTTCTCGAGCGCGGTGGCGAGCGACAGGAAGTCGGGTATCCACCGGTCCGAGCCGGCGATCTCCTCCAGGCGCTCCAGCGCGGCCGGGCTCATCGCGGCGAGCCACAGGCCGCCGTCGGCGGCGAAGGACTTCTGGGGGGCGAAGTAGTAGACGTCGGCCTCGGCGATGTCGACCGGCAGGCCGCCCGCGCCCGAGGTGGCGTCCACCAGCACCAGCGCGTCCCCTTCGGGCCGCGTGACCGGCACCATCACGCCCGTCGAGGTCTCGTTGTGGGCCCAGCCCACCACGTCGCAACCGTCGGCGCCCGCCACCGGCGGCGCGTCGCCCGGCTCCGCCTCGGTGACCACCGGGTCGGCCAGGAACGGCGCCCCCGCGGTGACCTTCGCGAACTTCGACGAGAACTCCCCATAGGTGAGGTGATGCGCTCGCTCGCGCACCACGCCGAAGGCGAGCGCGTCCCAGAGCGCGGTGGTGCCGCCGTTGCCGAGCAGAACCTCGTAGCCCGGCGGGAGGCCGAACAGCTCGGTCACGCCCTCGCGCACCCGGCGGACCACGTCCTTCACCGGGGCCTGGCGGTGCGACGTGCCCATCACGGCGGCGCCGTCGCGGGCGAGGCTCTCGATCTGCTCCGGCCGGACCTTCGAGGGGCCGCAGCCGAAGCGGCCGTCGGTGGGCTTGAGTTCGGCGGGTATCTGCAGGGCGGTCGACGTCATGGGCTCTCCGGTTCGGGTGAGGATTCGGTGCCCAGGCGCGCGGCGAAGTTGCTGCCCGCCGCTCCCCGGTGGTGCTCCACCTAAGACGCCAGTCGCGACGGACTCGGCAGGATAGCGCGGCTAACTTCTGCCCGGGAACGGCCTCCCGTAGATGCGCCTGAGCAGGATCTTCTTGTTGCGCGACCGGCCCACGGTGAACACCTCCACGGGGTTGCGGCCCGGCTCCAGGGCGCTCTCGGCGACCAGGAACGAGAAGTACTCGCCCTTGCGACCCCTGATGTAGGCGGTTCGGGTGACGCCCCGGATGTAGCCGTTGATGGCCACCGCCAGGTCGCGGCGTGCGCCCCTGCGGCCTCCGAGCACCTGCCCGGTCACGTGGGTGGGCGTGAAGGTGGAGCCCAGCCGCACGTTCTCGTACTCGCTCGGATCGGACAGCTGGGCGCGCAGGCGGCCGGAGGCCCCGGCGAGCGAGAAGCGATTTGCCGTCTTCAGCAGGAGATGCCGGTTGGGCCCGAAGTCGAACAGGCTGCGCGGGCCCTGGCCGAACAGGGCGATCTTGCGGCGCAGGGCCACACGCTTGGCCCGCAGCAGGCCACGCCGGGAGAGCGTCACGCGCCGGATCGACGCTCGCGACAGCACCGAGATCCGTCCGCGGCGGCGGATGGCACGCGAACCGGCGGGGCGGCCGCTCAGGCCGCGAGGCAGCCGCAACCCGATCCGCCGGGCGATCGTCGGGAGCACGTCGTAGGTGCGGAACAGGGACCGGTCGACCCGGCCGCGCCGCTGACGCGGGTACTTGATGAAGATCGGCACCGGCGCGATGTCCTTCGCGTTGGCGGGCACGATCGTCCGACGGTCCGTGGCCCCCACCCTGAACGACACGCCGTGGTCTGCCATCACCACCACCAGCGCCCGGTTCCAGAGCCCGGTTCGCTTCATCTGGGCGACCATCTCCCCGAGCAGCGTGTCCACCGCGCCGACCTGGAGCAGATGGCGCTGCCAGGACTGGCGCACGAGGGTGCGGTCGAACACGCTGCGGTCGCTGCTGTTCAGGCCGGTGATCGGCCCGAGCACCGTGCGGTCGAACCGGCGTGTGGAGGGCAGGAAGATCCACGGCACGTGCGGGAGCAGCACGTGTTCGTAGAAGAGCTTGGGCCGCTTCGAGGGCTTGAGCGAGGCGATGAAGTCGCGGACGCGCTTGATCCTGTCGTTGGCCAGGAACTCGCGGGCCGTGTTGGTACGGCGGCAGTTGCGGTACGGGCAGAGGTCGGTGGCCTCCTCGTGCACGTCGAGCCCGTAGCCCTGGCGCCGGAGCAGCGTGAACAGGTTGTGCGGATGGGCTCGGAACGTCGCCGCACGGCGGGTGTCCGGAGTGCGCCCGTCGAGGATCGCCGGGATGGCGAACTTCGTGGCGTCCGAGGCGGTGGTGGCGTTGGAGAACCACGTCGAGGAGCGGGACAGCGCCGCGAAGTTCGGATAGCGCACGCGATCGACCCTGCCGTTGCGCGCCAGCAGCGAGTGCACGGGCATCTCGTCGAGAACCACCATCACCACCGTCGTGCGGGGCTTCGCGGCTGCGTGCGCCGGAAGCGCCATGGCCCCCGCCGCGAGCAGCGCGGCGAGCGCGGCCGTCTTCCTCACGTGAGGAAGGCCGCCACGTACTGGATCACCGTGGTCGCGCTCTCGAAGTCCTCATCGAAGTCGCGGCGGAATTCGTCGTCGGTGGCGTAGAGCACGATCATCAGAACCCAGAACAACGTCGCAAGTAGCGACACCACCAGCGTGATGATCCCGGTGATGAACCCGGCCTGGGCCAGGCTGCCGTGCTTGGGGGTCTCACCGCGCTCCACACGCTGCTTGCCCTGGCGCGAGTAGTAGATGCCAAGGCCGGCGCACACGATCGAGACGATGCTCGAGATGCCGACGGAGATCACGATCAGCCCGGCGGCGACCATCGACAGCACGAAGCCCGCCATGGCCGCGCCGTTGTCGGGTATGCGCGGCTGCGGCTGCCACGCCCACGGCTGCTGAGGCTGTGGGTGCTGCGGCTGCTGCTGGCCCCAGCCCAGCTGCTGCTGATAGGTGGGCGGGGGCTGATACTGCGGCTGCGGTGGCGGAGGAGGCGGTGGCGGTGGCGGAGCCGGGGCGGGCGCGCCGAGGTCTGGTTCCGGGCCTCCGGGCTCGGGCGGGAGGTAGCCGGCCACCGTCAGAACTCCGTGTCGATCCAGTCCATCATCGACCTCAGCTGCTTGCCCTCCTCCTCGACCTGGTGGTGGGACTCCTCCTCGCGCATGCGCTTGAAGTTCTCCTGGCCCGCCCGGTTCTCGGCGATCCATTCGCGGGCGAACTCGCCCGACTGGATCTCGCCGAGGATCTCCTTCATCGCGGCCCGCGTCGGCTCGCCGATCACGCGCTTGCCGCGGGTGAGGTCGCCGTACTCCGCGGTGTTAGAGATCGAGTAGCGCATGCCGGTGATGCCTTTCTCGTACATCAGGTCGACGATCAGCTTGAGCTCGTGCAGACACTCGAAGTAGGCCAGGCGGGGGTCGTAGCCCGCCTCGGTGAGAGTCTCGTAGCCGGCCCGGACAAGTTCGGTCACTCCGCCGCAGAGCACGGCCTGCTCACCGAAGAGGTCCGTCTCCGTCTCGTCCTTGAAGGACGTCTCGATCACGCCGGCGCGGGTACAGCCGATGCCGCGGGCGTAGGCCAGTGTCAGGTCGCGTGCGGTGCCCGAGTCGTCCTGGTGGATGGCGATCAGGCCCGGCACTCCGTTGCCCTCTGCGAACTGGCGCCGGACGAGGTGGCCCGGGCCCTTCGGAGCGACCATGCCGACGTCGACGCCGGCGCTGGGGGCGATCTGGTCGAAGTGGATCGAGAACCCGTGCGCGAACAGCAGGAGGTTGCCCGGGGCGATGCCGTCGGAGATGTCCGACTCCCAGATCTCCGCCTGCTTCTCGTCGGGCAGCAGGATCATCACCACGTCGCCGCGGCTGGCGGCGTCGGCGATCGGCACCACCTCGAGGCCGTCCGCCTCGGCCTTGGCGACCGAGGAGGAGTCTTCGCGGAGCCCGACCACGACGCTCACCCCGGAGTCCTTGAGGTTCAGCGCATGGGCGTGGCCCTGTGAGCCGTAGCCGAGGATGGCGACGGTCTTGCCGTCGAGCTTGGAGAGGTCTGCGTCCTTGTCGTAGATCATCGGCGCGGGAGATTAGCCGCCCGTGCCCAGGCGGTCGCGGAGCAGCTTGCCGCCGGCGCCTCGTGGAAGCGCGTCCACGCGGATCACGCGCTTGGGCACCTGGTAGCCCGCCAGCCGCTCGCGGCAGAAGGCGAGCAGCTCATAGTCGCTCACCGGGGCGCGCTCCACGACGAAGGCGGTGATCGCCTCCCCCCACTCGGCGTCGGGCACGCCGGCCACGGCCGCGTCGCCCACCGACGGATGGGCGGCCAGCACCGCCTCGACCGCCGGGGGCGCGACGTTCTCGCCACCGGTCACGATCACGTCCTTCAGCCTCCCCTCCACGTGCAGCCGGCCGTGGCGGTCGAACCAGCCCAGGTCGCCGGTGTGCAGCCGGGCGTCCGGGGAGAGCTCGCCGGGGGCGACCATCGGGCCGCTCACCAGGATCTGTCCGCGGGCGGCGATCTCGATCTCCGCGCCCGGCAGCGCCGGCCCGGCGAGCTCGCCGGGCTCGGTGACCACGATCTGGGAGCAGGTCTCGGTCATGCCGTAGGTGCAGCGAGCGGGGAGGCCTGCCTCCATCGACCAGCCGAGCAGCTCGGGCGGGATCGGCCCTCCGCCGAGGAGCACCGCGCGCAGGGCCCCGGGCGCCTCCAGCCCCGCGTCTCGCAGCCGGTGAAGCTGGGTCGACGACGAGGGAGACCAGCGTGCAGGTCTGGAGCGCCTCGATGCACTCTTTCGCCTCGAAGCGCTCTTGGATCACCGCCGTGGTGCCCTCCCGCGCGCTGCGCACCAGGATCGCCAACCCCGCTATGTGGAAGAGGGGCAGCACGCACAGCCAGCGGTCGCCCGGGTCCGTCCCGATTCCCGCCCAGGCCGCGGCGGCCGCGGCGTCCTGGTTGCCGGCCGTGAGCTCGACCGGCTTCGGCTCTCCCGTCGTGCCCGAGGTGAACAGCACGGTGTGGACCGCCGAGGGGTCGAGCTCCGTGCGCAGCTCGGGGTCCGCCTCGAGCCCGTCGAGCGGGGAGTCGATCACCGTGTCCGCGCCGGCGAGGTGGGCCTGCCGGCGCTGCTCGGCCTCAGGCAGACGTGTGTTCACCGGAACGAGCGCCGCGCCCAGGCGCGGGACCGCGTGGAGCAGCACGGCGAAGTCCAGCCCCGGCGGCAGCGTGGTCGCCACCCGGTCGCCCTCCCCCACCCCGAGCGCGGCCAGGCGGCGTGCGGTGGCGTCCGCCTCGGAGTCCAGCTGGGAGTAGGTGAGCGTGCCGGCCGCGGCCTCGACCGCTCGATGGTCGGGCCGCGCCTCCGACGCCTGCCTGACCCAGTCCTTCACCGCCGGACGATGCGGAAGGTGGTGCGGCGTGACTTCGAGCGGTTCTTGGCGGCGTCGGTACCCGAGATCGTGGCCCGGTAGCTCCCGACCTTGAGCTTGGTGCTCCCGATCCGCCCGGTGAACGAGACCCGGCGCGACCCCGCCTTCAGCTTCCGTCGCGTGAGAGCTCCGCGGCGCACGTAGCGCGTGCACTTGCGGCGCTTGCGCAGCCTGCGGCTCGGCTTCCTGCAGCTCTTGCCCACGCGGCGCCCGGGCAGGCTGCGGTGGACGGTGATCGTCACGTCCGCCAGCTCCGACAGGCGGAAGCGGAACGCCGTGCCGCGCTTGGTCGCCGCGGTGCGCGGCGTGCGGGTGCGGCCCAGACGGAAGCGCTTGCGGCTCATCGAGAAGCGGGAGATGACCGCGGCGGTCCTGTCCGGGACGACCAGCGGCGGCGGGCGGCTGAAGTCCTCGACCGGGAAGCGGTCGTCGTCGCCCGTGGTACTGGCGTTCAGGCCCATCCCGCGCGCGGCGAAGACCGCCCAGATCAGGTCGCGGTCCCTCAGTCCGCCGTTCGCGTCGGCCTGGAGGATGCCGTTGCGTGCGGCGAGGAAGGTGGGGCTGGCGGGTGAGAGCCGCATGCCGTCGGTGATGTACGCCCGCGCGCGAGTCACGCCCTCGTTGTTCCCGTGCTTGGCGACCAGCGCTCGGCGCAGGTCCCAGAGGGTCTGGACCCAGATCTCGCCGTCGTCGTGCACCTCCGGGTCGTTGCCGGCCACGTGCCCGAAATCGCCGTAGGTGTATCCGCCCTGGCCGCTGAACCCGGTGCCCGGGCAGGAGGGCGGCCCGCCGCCGACCGGGCAGTCGAACGGCTGGGTGCGCACGGCGGTGCCCTCGTACTGGCCGGTGCGCAGCTCACCCGGGCTGGCCGTGTCGACCTCGAGCCCTGCGGCCACGACGAAGTCGAGGGCGTACCAGTCGCTCCACCCCTCGCCCATCGCGCCGGACTGCGGCCCAAAGAGCGCGGGGAATCCGGCGGCATCGGTGATCAGCCTGCTGGAGAGCCCGTGGGCGTACTCGTGGTAGACGATGAAGGCGTCGTTCGCGCCGTCGACGTCCCGTGTTGCGGGCGAGGCGCCGAGGCAGTTGCTCGTCCAGAGGTAGAGCTGCATCAGCGGCGGGGAGCCGTCCGGCGTCGGAGTGAAGTCGGCGTTGTTGACGAAGCCGCAGGTGGGCAGGTTGTTGAAGGGCCCAACGTCGGTGGCGGCGCCGTTGCTTGCCTGTGCCTCCAGGCGATCGGGTCCCTCGAAGTTGCCGGAGGCGGCGGTGAACCCGATTCCAGGCGCGTTTCGCAGGTGGTCGTGGAAACGGTTCACGTAGTAGAAGAGCTGCGTGCCCGCCTGGTTGCGGTTCACGGTCCAGTTGAACTCGCCCGGATCGCCGGCCTCGGCGTAGTTGTTGTACGAGCAGCCCCCCACCGGTGGGCATCGCTGACCTTCTCCGAAGTGGGTGGCCGCGCGGAGATCGGCGGCGTAGGTGTAGTCGACCCCGCCCTCACGCGGGATCTGATCGCCCGCACCGGGCACGTCGTCGTCGTCGGGATCGGAGTAGACGTGGGCGTTGCTTCCCTGAAGGCTGGTGCCCGAGTTCAGCCACGCCGGCGGGAAGTCCTTGAGCTGCTGGCTACCGCCTCGGGGAGCTCCGGGGTAGTTGTCGAACGCCACCGCCGCCACCCGCAGCACCAGATTGCGCTTGAAGAGCAGCTTCCCGCTGTTCGCGTCCACCACCGCGTCCCACACGTGCTGGGAGTCCTCCTTGGCGCGAACCCGCCAGGCCAGGCGCACGCGGTCGACGTCGGGGAACAGCACCAGCTCACCCGAGCCCGCTGCGCCCACCGGCGACGCGCACGGCCGCGCGCTCGGACAGGTCGGGGTCGATGGAGCGCACCGACGGGTCGGGCAGCGGCGCGCCGCCGGCGTTGATCAGCCGCCCGTCGCGGGCCACGTTGGCGCGCACCTCGGTGCCGAACACCGGGAGCCCGCGGTAGGTCTGCTCCCATTGGAGGTGTGTCGCGCCGGACGCCGAGCGGTAGCGCCTCACCTGGCGCAGGGCGCTCACGTCGCCGGCGTCCAGTCCGAAGGCGCCGCGGTTGTCGAGGACGTAGTCGAGGGCTACTGAGGAGGGATTTCTGCGGGACCGCCGTGTCAGGAAGCCGCGCCGGTTCGCCACCAGGTGGCGGGTGCCCGTGACCGAGTCGCTCGCGTTGCCCCGTACGTCGAACACCGGGTCGGGCGTTCGCCCCTGTCGCTGCTGTCCTCCGGCGGGCGCGGCCGCGAGGAAGACGAGCGCGGATGCAGCGCTGAGAGCGAGAACCGCGTGACGGCGGCGCGTGGAATCCACGCAGCGAAGCTAACACGGGTGGCGTCAGACGGCGATCCGGACTAGGCTCGGCGCTACGACGTGAGCGACCTGATTCTGGAGATCATCGAAGGGCCCGAGGCCGGGCTGCAGCTACCGCTGACCCAAGCCGTCGAGGCCGGGCGCAGCGCCGACGCCGGCCTGACGCTGAGCGATGACCAGGCTTCCCGCCACCACGCCCGCATCGAGCCCTCCGGCGCCGCGGCGATCGTGACCGACCTCGACTCGAGCAACGGCACCTACCTGAACGATCAGCCGATCTCGGGCAGCCGGCAGCTGAACCCCGGGGACCGCGTGCGAATAGGCCTCTCGGTGATCGAGCTGCGAGACCGCGCCGCCGTGACGGCGCAGCCCTCCGCCGTTCGCGAGCTTCCGCCCTTCGCCGCACCCGGCGCCGAGGGCCTGGGCGTGGCAGCCGCAACCAACACGGCCCCGGTGGGCGACGACTACGCCGCCCTCGCCGCCCTGGTGGACACCAACGTGAAGCGCCAGACCGGCGTGGCCACGTTCGCGCTGCTCGCAGCGGCGGGCCTCGCCGTGCTGATCTACTTCGGCGTCACGTAGCTCCGGCGCCCGAGGGGGGCGAACTTGGGTGCCGTCCTGACTTAACCACCACATGGGTGGCAAAGTCAGGACAGCGGAACAGCGGATCGCCTTGATCGCGGGCGGGCAGTGGGGAATCGCCGATCGGGGTGAGTTGATCGCGGCAGGCGTGAGCCCCCGGATGGTTGAGCGGCGGATCGAGAAGGGCGCGCTGATCCCGAAGTACCGCGGCGTCTACGGCGTTGGCCATGTCGCGCCCAGCCAGGAGTCGGACTACATGGCGGCCACTAAGGCGGGGGGACCGGGCACCTACATCGCCCGCCGCGCGGCCGCACACGCGCTAGGGCTGGTGAAGGGCGACGCACCCGCGCCGGAGGTCGTCGCGAGGCGAGAGATCAGGGTCGCGGGCCTGCGCAGCATCCGTTGCCGGACGCTAAGCGGCGCGGACACCGGACTCTGGAAGGGCATCCCCATCACCAGCCCAGCCAGAACCCTCGTCGACCTGGCGCCGCTGATGGGCGCCGCGGCGCTCGCCCGCGCCTGCCACGAAGCGGGAGTGCTCCACAGGACCACGCCGCGACAAGTGGAAGCGGTGCTCGCCCGGAAGCCGAACGCGACCGGCGCGCGGAAGCTGCGCCGGATCATGAACGGCGACGAGCTGGTCACCCTCAGCAAGCTGGAGTCCTCCTTCATCGCCCAACTGAAGGACGCACGGCTCCCCTTGCCGGTCACCAACAAGCCCGCCGGCACCAAGCGCGTCGACTGCCGCTGGCCCGACCACGAGCTCACCGTCGAGCTGAACAGCTTCCGCTTCCACAACTCACGCCACAGCTGGGAACAGGACTACCGCCGCGAACGCGAAGCCAGAGCGCGCGGCGACGAGTTCCGCCGCTACACCTACGCCGACGTGATCGAAGACCCGCGCTACATGCTGCGCGAGCTACGCGATCTGCTCAGCGCTGGATGAAGTAGATCGCGACGCCGCCGGCGGCGACGATCACAGCGGTGTACGAGTAGAGCGTGACCTCGAGGCGGCGCGCGGCCGATCGCCCGAGCACCGGGCTGGGTGCCCGCGACGGGTCGAACGTGGGCAGGGCCTCGCCGTAGACGGGCTCCGCGCCGATGGCCTGACGGATGCCGGTCGGGGGGCGGTCAGGGCCGCCGGCCGCCGGCTGGGGAGCGGCCGCGACCGGAGCGGCGGCCGCCGGAGTGGCTGCCGCCACCGTTGCGCCCTCGTCTCCGCCGAGCCTCCAGACGGTGTTGCCGAAGCGCACGCTGTCGCCGGGCTTGAGGGTCACGATGCCCTGCACCGGCTGCTCGTTCACGTATGTCCCGTTGCTGGAGCCCAGGTCCTCGACCGCGATGCCGCCGTCCACGTCGCGGAACGTCGCGTGGCGGCGGGACACCTCGGGATCGGCCAGCTCGATGTCGGACCCGGTGCGGCCGACCACCAGGCCGGCGGTGATCTCCAGCTCGCGCCCGGCCATCGGCTTCTCCTCGATGAACTTCGTCATCAGTCCCCCCTCGGGCTCAACGGCGGCGTGCCTGCCGCCACCTGGACCATCCGCGAGTACGCGATCGGACTCGGCGGGCGCTTGGACGCCTCCTTCTCGAGCCCCCGGAGCACCGCCCAGCTCACGTCCTTGGACACCTCCGGGCGCTTCTCCGCAAGGTCCGGCGGCTCATCCTGAAGGTGCGCCCACAGAATCTGCATGCCCTGACGATCCGCGAACGGCGGCGCGCCCACGAGGCACTCGTACATCACACAGCCCAGCGAGTAGACGTCGGCCTGGGGACCGACCTCCTCGCCGCGAATCTGCTCCGGCGCCATGTAGTCCATGGACCCCACCGCCTGGCCGGGCTTGGTGAGCACGCTGGCGTCGCGGTCCTTCGCGAGGCCGAAGTCGGCGATGAAGGCCGAGCCGTTCTCGTCGAGCAGGATGTTGGCCGGCTTCAGATCGCGATGGATGAGCCCCTGCTCGTGCAGCGCGGAGAGCCCCTTGGCCACCTGGAGGCAGAGCTTGACCGTCTCCTCCAGCGAGACGGTGCCGTCGCGCTCGATCTTCTCCTGGAGGCAGCCGCCGCTGATGAACTGCTGCACCATGTACGGCAGGCCCTCGTGGTCGCCCATCGACAGTACGGGCACCACGTGCGGGTGGGTGACGCGCTCGGCCGCCCTGACCTCGCGCTCGAAGCGCTTGCGGAACACGATGTCGCTCGCGAGGGTGCCGCGCACGACCTTGAGGGCCACGGTGGTGCCGTCGGCATCGGTCGCCCGGTAGACGAGGCCCATGCCGCCCTCGCCGAGATGACCCTCGATCGTGTACGGCCCGACCCGGTCGCCCGTGGCGAGCTCAGCAGCGTCGCGGTTAGAGGTGTCGGCCACCGCTGTCACAGCCTAGACCTGCTGCGTGGGGAGCTGGTGCACGCCCGACGGGCTCGGGAGCCGCTCGATCGGGATGGGGATCTCCGCGCCCGAGGCTGCCCGCAGAGCGGGGCCCTGCTCGATCTCCACCGACGCGACCACCGGGAACGGCACGCGGTCGGGCGGCAGGGACCACGCCGGACGCCTGATCTCCCACGAGGACTCGATGTAGGTGAGCGACAGGATCGGCAGCAGTGCGATCCGCGAGGCCGCCGCGGTGGCCCAGCACACCCAGTAGAAGATGATCGCCTCGGCCGAGGTGAGGTTCAGCTCGAGCACCCGCGCGAGCGTGTAGAGCAGGCCGAGCTCGCCGAGGGCGAGCACGAAGCTCATCCACGGCGGCTGGTAGCGCAGCAGCCACGGGTAGACGAGCGTGTCGAGCGCGACACCCAGCAGGAGGTAGATGCCCACCAGCACGATCCAGTCCGGGCGGCCGTCGACGATCCACAGGATCAGGCCGAGGAGGGCCGGGCCCAAGATGATGATGGTGCGGGTGTGGACGCGGCCTAGCGGGGTCGGGCACATGGCTAGGCCAGCTGCTCCGTCTTCTGGACCTTTCGCAGCTCCTTCACCGTGCCGCGGGCGAGGGAGAGCTGCATGCCAAGGCGCGAGGGGAACGAGCGATAGCGGAGGTTCTCGGCCCGCGCGACGTCGCCCACGAAGCGGCGGGCGATGAACTTCAGGCCCGCGATCGTGTCCCCGTTGGGGACGATCGTGTTGGCGCTCAGGCCCATCAGGGACAGCCGTGAGTCTTCGCGGTCGAGCGGCGGGACGCCGCAGTTGGTCTTGAGCACCACGCGCTCGTGCTCGATCGGGATGTCGTAGAGCTGGGCCATCCGGCGCAGCAGCGGCAGCGCGAGTGCGGACTTGACGAATCCGGTGCCGCACGTCACGCCGGTCACGTCGAGCGTGACCTGGCCGGTGGGCTTGAGGTCCAGGTCGATGGCCAGCCCCGCCGGGCCCGGGCGCACCTCGCGAGCTGTGCCGATGATCTCCTCGTAGCGGCCCTCGTCCCTGCCCTGCTTCACCTTCCCGGCCCAGTTGCGCCGCTGGGGCGCCGTGCCCTTGAGCACCTGGCCGAGGAAGTCGACGCGCTCGTCGAAGGACAGGCCGCTGAACGCGTCGATGCCGCTGCCGTCGAAGAGGCAGCGCGGCACGTTCAGGTCCTGCTCGTCGGGCTCGGGGTTGCGCCGCAGCGCGATGCAGGAGGCGCCGGCCTCGAGCACGTTCACCCACTCGTTCACCGCTGCGATGCCCGACCCGAGCACCACGTAGCGCCCGCCCGGGTAGTAGGTCTTGGGCTCGTAGGCCTGGACGATCCGGTCGCCGATCTCCGGGTTCTCCTTCGCCTTCCCGTAGGGGCCGGGGTAGGTGAGCGGCCCGTGGCCGATCGAGATCATCACGTGCTTCGCGCGGCCGAGCAGGTTCGCTTGCTCGTCGTAGAGCGAGTAGTGCGCGGGCGGCCCGCCCTCGCGTGTGAGCCAGCCGACCTTGGTGCCGCCAACGAGCTGCCGCGGGAAGCCGAGCCGCTCGCTGACCAGTCGCGCCTCCGCCATGATCTCGGGCACTCCGGGGTTGAACTTGCGGCCCACGGAGCGCATGAGGGGGGCCGGGTCGAGCCGGGCAAAGGCGTCCATCTCGGCGAACGTGGGCCAGTCCGCGGGCAGGAAATGGGACTCGGACTCGGAGCGCAGCACGGTCTGGCCGAGGTTGGTGGCGAAGCCGAGGTAGGTCTGCACCGGATCGGTGTGCTCGCCGAAGATCCCGATCTGCTCGGGACGGAAGCCGAGGTAAACGGCGGTCACGTACGTGAGCAGGGCGCCGAAGCCGTCCCCGACGATGCCGATCGTGAAGTCCTGCGCTGTGGGCCTGGAGGAGTTCAAAAGCTGGAGGCCCCTTGGGGCGGCTCCACCCTAACCCGACCGGCGGGATTTGCAAATAGTGGGTGGCGAATGGCTAGCGGTCCGGCATCCCGCCGCCGATGATCGGCGCGTCACCGGCGGCCTCCTGTGCCTCCTTCTCCGCCCGCTTGGCCTCGCTGGGGGAGCGGGGCGGTGCGGGTACGAGCCCTGGGAGAGGTGCGCTGCCCGAGTCAGAGCCCGATCCTGCGTCGGCGTCCTTCTTCGATCCGGCCTTCTTCCGTCTCGGCTTCGAAGCGCTGTCGTCCGGGGAGCTCGTTCCCGAGCCCTTCTTCGCCACGGCCTTGTCCGGCTGGGTCGCTTCCGATTCTGCGGTCCGCGCAGCCGGCGTGGTCGTGGGGGCGGTCGCAGTGGATCCGGCGGACCGGGGCGCCTCGTCGTCTCCCCCGCAGCCGCCGAGGGCGAGCGCGATCAGCGCCGCCGCGAGGGCGGGGCAGACGGAGGCGCGAAAAAGCCGCATGCCGCGAGGGTCGTTGAGATTGCGTTCCGCGTCAACTTGCGAATTCCGCCTAGTCGTGGTCAACTAGGCCGAGTACCGGGTCCGACCCCGGTGCCATGCTGCGTCGTACCCCACCCATGGCCCATATTCACCCCAGAAAAGCCCCGCGGACTCGCGTCCTGCTCGCCCTGGCAGCGATCCTCGCTGCCGTGGTCGCCGCTCCGGCCTCGGTTCAGGCCGCCGACCCGGGCAACGACGACTACGAGACGCCGAGGGTCGCCAACATCCCCGGAACCGTCTTCCAGCACAACTCACCGGTCGAGTGGAGCATCGGGCCGGCGGCCCCTGGCAGCCAGGACTTCATGGGCACGATCGACGAGGCCGACAACCAGACGGGCGGCATGGGCGACTCGTCCAACACGGCGGAAGACCTCACGTGCGTGCCGCCCTTCGTGAACGCACCGCTCACGAAGACGGTTTGGTACTGGGTGTTCCCCGACGTCAGCGGCTTCGTTCAGATCAATACCAGCGGCGGCGACGCCGTGGTCAGGTTGCTCGCGGTCAACCCTGGCAGCGGCGTGACGGGCGGCAACAACACCCCAGACTTCTCCAACGCCCGCTGCATCGACGACGCGAACCCCGCCGCCCCCGAGAACCTCATCGTCGGCCTGGTGGGTGGGGCCGGCGCCCGCTATGCGATCCAGGTCGGCGTGTACAACGCCAGCCCCACGTTCGGCGCCTGGGGTGCGGGCACCCACCTCACCCGGATCACCTTCTACCGCGACCGCGACCTCGACGAGACCTTCGACCCGAACGATCGCTGCCCCACGACCGATGGGCCGGCGACCTCCCAGGGATGCCCTGATAGCGACGGGGACAAGGTCGTGAACATCGACGACCGCTGCCCGACCGCCGCCGGTCCCTCCACGCTGCGCGGCTGCCCCGACAGCGACGGCGACGGCATCGCCAACCTCGATGACCGCTGCGCGACCGAGAACGCGCGCGCCCGGGACGCCAACCGCAACGGCTGCCTCGACCTGCGCAAGTTCGGGGCCAACGTCGTCTCCATGCCGAACTCAACGCTCTTCTCGCGCTCCCGTGGGCGGTTCGTTCGCAACGGCGTGAAGATCACCAGGCTCAGCGTCAGCGGACTCCCGGCCGGCACCAGCGTCCAGGTGAGCTGCAGCAAGCGCAGCGTCTGCCGCAAGCAGACCAAGCGCGGCCGCAAGGTCAGCTTCGGCAAGCTCAAGGGCAAGCGCCTGCGGCCCGGCCGGAGCGTGGTGGTCCGAGTTTCGAAGTCCGGCTACGTGACCCGCCGTTACGTGATCAAGGCGAAGAAAAAGGGCAAGCGCGGTGTCTCCCGAAGCAGCCGCTGCGTGATTCCCGGCACCAAGCGCCTCACCTCCTGTTCGAAAGTGAGCACGGTCCGATGACAGCCGCAAACCGCAGACTGGCAATCCTGGCGACCGTGGGACTGATCGTCGCCTTCGGTGTCGCGTTCGGCATCGGCAAGGCAACCGCTGGAGGCGGAGACGGTGGTGACGGCGCCGGCAAGGCGGCCCCGAAGGGCGAGGTCGCCTCCGCCGATGCCGACGCCCCGGAGCTCAACACCTCGGGCAGGCTTCCGAGGCTGCGCGTGAAGCGCTCGGCGCCGGCGGCGAGCTCTGGTGGGGGCGGCGGCGCGAGCGCTCCCAGCAGCGGCGGCGCCAGCACTCCGGCCGCACCGTCGACGCCCAGCTCTCCCTCTCCCTCGCCTTCTCCCTCGCCCAGCCCATCTCCTAGTCCGTCGCCGTCACCCTCGCCTCCCCCCGAGGAGAACAACTGACTTGGCAGGGCCGGGACGCCAGTCCCGGATCACTCATCGATCTCGAACTAGGAGGAACTGACCTTGGCCGGTGAATCGCTTCGCGTGGTCTCTGGAAACGCAGGCGGCACGGAGATCTCGCTCGACGAAGAGTTCGAGATCGGCCGCGCGGCGGACGGCGACGGAACGCTGGGCGACGACCCCGAGATCTCACGGCGTCATGCGCGCATCACGCGCCGCGCCGGCGATCAGCTGACCATCGAGGACCTCGGGTCCACCAACGGCACGTTCGTCAACGGCAAGCGGATCGAGGCGCCCACGCCCCTCACCCCCGGCGACACGCTGAAGATGGGCACGACCACCCTTCAGGTGCTCGACGCCCAGGGCAAGGCCCTCCAGGCGACGGCGCTGGGCACGACCCAGCCCGACCCCGACGAGGGCGCCACGAAGGCCGCCTCCACCGTTCCGACGCCTGCTCCACCCGCTCCCAAGCCCGCCGCGCCGGCGCCTCCCGTGCCCAGCGCCCCGGTGGCGCGCTCCCCACAGGCGGCGCCCCCGCCCGGCGGAGGCGGCCAGCCCCCGCTCGCACCTCCGCGCCCGCAGCCCGCCCGCTCCGGCGGCGGTGGTGGCGGCCGCACCGCGCTGCTCGCTGGGCTCGGACTCCTCATCGTTGCCGGCGTAGTGGTCGGCGTGCTGGCGCTCACTGGCGGCGGCGACGACGGCGGCGACGAGAACAAGGTCCTCAACACCCGGGAGATCATCGACGCCAACCGCGCCTCGACCGTCCGCATCAACACCCGCGGGCCGGCGCGTGACGAGAACGACAACCGGATCGTGGTGAACGGCGGCGGCTCGGGCATCGTCTTCAACGCCGCCCGCGGCCTGGTGCTCACCAACGCCCACGTGGTGGCCGGCCAGAGCTCGATCAAGGTGACGGTGGGCCGCAACGAGGTGAACGCCGTCGTGCGCGGGCGGGCCCCGTGTGAGGATCTGGCCGTCCTGGAGATGCGCCCGAAGCCCTCGGGCCTGAAGCAGGCCGAGCTCGGACGGGCCACGAGCGTGCGAGCCGGGGACAAGGTCACGGCTCTCGGGTTCCCGGGCGCGTTCGAGGAAGAGACGACCGAGCGCCGCCTCCAGGCCACGGACGGCACGGTCTCCTCCGGCATCACCTCGGCCAGCATCGGCGACACGCTGCCGAAGTTCCCCGCCCTGATCCAGCACCAGGCGCCGATCAGCCCGGGTAACTCGGGCGGCCCGCTGTTCAACGACCGCGGCGAGGTCGTAGGCGTCAACACGCTCGCCTCCACCGGTGAGGGTGGGCGCCAGAACCAGAACGGCGCGATCTCGATCGACCGCGCGCGTTCGCTCCTCAAGGACCTCACAGCCAACCGCAGCTCCGGCTATGTCGGCTGGAACGTGGTGCCGATCAAAACCGACGGGGGGACAGAGTTCCTGTTCATTACCGGCGTGGACCCCAACTCGCCGGCCGAACGTGCGAATCTGGCGTTCGGCGACGCGGTCCTCGAGATCGACGACACGAAGGTGGGATCCGTGGCGGAAGCCTGTGACATCATCGGCTCGAAGAGCTCGGGCGACCGCCTGAAGGTCTCCGGTCTGAGCGTCCCCACCCGCCGGTTCTTCGTCGTCCGGGCACGGCTGAGGTAGCCCGCGCGTGACGTCAGGGGTCCTTAACAAGGGCACCACCCTCGCGGGCTACCGCATTGACGGCATCCTCGGCCAGGGCGGCATGGGCGTGGTGTATGAGGCCACGCAGCTGTCGCTCGACCGAGTTGTGGCGCTCAAGGTGCTGGCGTCGCACCTCACGGAGGACATCACGTTCATCCAGCGGTTCCAGCGCGAGGGCCAGATCCAGGCCAAGATCGACCACCCGAACATCGTCACGGTGTTCGACTCAGGGAAGACCGACGACGGCTTCTTCATCGCCATGCGCCTCGTACGGGGGCCGAACCTCAAGGACATGATCGTGTCCCGGGAGCTGGACCCCGGGCGGACGATGCGGATCCTCACCCCGGTCGCCGACGCACTCGACACCGCGCACCAGGCCGGCCTGATCCACCGCGACATCAAGCCCCAGAACGTGCTGGTGGGCGGCCGCGACCAGGCATACCTCGCCGACTTCGGCCTCACGAAGGCCACCGGCGACAAGAGCCTGACCAAGACCGGCCAGTTCGTCGGCACCCTGGACTACATCTCGCCCGAGCAGATCAAGGGCGACCACGCCACGACAGCGAGCGACGTCTACGCCCTGGCCGCGGTGCTGTACGAGTGCCTGACCGGCGTGGTTCCGTTCCCGAAGGACTCCGAGGCGGCCGTGCTCTACGCGCACATGGCCGACCCGCCGCCCGAGGTGACCAAGGAGCGCCCCGACCTGCCGGGCCAGCTCGATCAGGTCCTGGTCAAGGCGATGGACAAGGATCCGGCCAACCGCTACGGCAGCCCGAGTGAGCTGCTTCAGGAGATCAATCAGGCTTTCAGCCGGCGCACGCGCGCGGCGTTCACGCCGCCCGGCCCGATCGAGGTTCCCGAGGAGACGGGCATTCGCGCCGCGGAAAAGGACGTCTCCACCCGCCAGACCGACACCCAGCAGCCCGCGGACGAGCCCGGCGAGACCAGCGTCTCCCCCGTGCAGCCGGACGCCCCGCCCGCCGAGACCGTGGTTGGCGAGGCCGCCACGGAGAAGGCGGAGCCCGGCGAGACCGTGGTGGGCCAGGCCGCCGCCGAGACTCAGGTCTCCCCCAGCGAGACGCGCGTCGGCGAGACCCAGGTGTCCCCCGGCGAGACCAAGGTTTCCGGCGGCGAGACGAAGGTGTCCGCGGGCGAGACGAAGGTCTCGCCCCAGGAGACGCGCGCGGCGAAGGCCGTGCCCGCCGAGACGAAGATGGGAGCCTCCGCGGAGGCTCCCTCGGCTCCCCGAGACACCGTGCCCGCCGGCGAACGCAAGGGCACGCCGCCGCTTGCAATCGGCGCCGGCATCGGGCTGCTGGTGATCGCGATCGTGGGCTTCCTCATCGGAAGCTCAGGCGGCGGCGAGGAGGCGGACTCCGGCGGCACCAGGGCCGTGACCGCTGGAGCGCTCGAGTTCAGCACCCCCGAGGACTGGCGCGCCAGCTCGAAGGCCGCATCGATCCCGGGGCTCTCGTTCGAGGGCGGCTCCACCACGCTTGCGCCGAACGCAAACGCCGCGGAGGGCACCATCTCGACCGGGTTCACCGAGGCGACCGGCCCGGCGCTGCTGCCCAAGGAGCTGCTCGACAGCCTCGGCAAGGCACCCGCCCAGAACGATCCGGTGAAGCTGGGCGACCTCAATGCCTATCGCTACCGCAACCTCAAGCCCGAGGGCTTCAACCAGCCGCTCACGATGTACGTCGTGCCGACCACGGAGGGCGTGGCAACGGTCGCCTGCACCGCGCCCGCGGCAAAGGCCGAGTCCTTCCTGGCCGACTGCGAGGGCGCCGCGACGTCGCTGGTCCTCACCACCGGCGACCCCTATCCGCTCGGTCCCGACGAGGATTACCTGGGCACTCTCGACGGCACCATCGACAAGCTCAACGGCGAGCGCGCCAGCCGCAACGCGGCGCTGCGCAAGGCCCGCACCGGCCCCGGCCAGGCGCGAGCGGCCGCAGCGCTGCGAAACAGCTACACCACCGCCGCCAAGACGCTCGCGGGAGTGGAGGCAAGCCCCGCGGTCGTGCCCGCCAACGCCGAGCTAGTGAGCGCCCTGCGCAGGACGGCCGCCGGATATAGCCGCATGGCAAGCGGTGCTCGTGCCAACAGCGCCTCGCGCTACAACCGCGGCCGCGTTGCCGCCACCGCAGGCGAGAGGTCGGTGACAGCCGCCCTCAAGTCCCTCGAGGAAGGGGGCGGGTGAGCGACACCCCAGACGCGCCGTCCAAGCGGCGCGTCACGCTCTTCTACGTCGCCCTGGCGATCGCCACCGCGGTGGTGGCCATCACAGTCTTCTCAGCCGGACAGAACCGCGAAGCCCAGAAGGCCATCGCGGGCGGGTACGACACGGCGGCCGACAACCCCTGCCTCGGAGCGCAGTTCGATGTGAAGCAGTCCGGCCAGTTCGTCTCGCTCGAGAACGCCGACGACACCTTGGGCGCCGTGCTCGAGCTCGACGGCCAGCGCCTGACCGGCGACGTGGACTGCGTGAGCGGAGGCAAGCAGGACCTGAACGCCCGCGTGCGCGATGAGCGGATCGTCGGGGTCCTCGGCGGTAGGCCGCTCGCCGCGCGGCTCGAGCGCGATCCACCGACGGCGGGGTCACAGCGCCCACTCAAGCCGTCCTCAATCGACGGCGAATACAAGCTGGCGCCGGAGTCGCTGTGCCTCGGCGGGGGAATCGAACTCGAGGGGAGCGGCTCCACGGTCGGGCTGCTGGCCAAGGAGCGTCACGCCGGCGAGCTCCACTACTCCGACGGCGACATCACCGGCGAGGCGACCTGCGGCGCGCGCGGCGAAGTTGAGGTCAGCGGCGAGGCGGTGGACCGTGAACTTCGCCTGACGTTCACGGGTGAGAACGCCACCGAGCGCGTGACGGCGACCAAGCAGCGCGAGTTCGGCGAGACCCTCGCAACCTTCTTCCTCGCGGTGGCCGTGGTGATGCTCGTGGCCCGCCTCTTCGGCTGGCTGGCCGTGAAGATCGCCCAGCCGCGGGTGATGGGTGAGGTGGTGGCAGGCATCGTGCTCGGTCCCACCCTGTTCGGGATGTTGGCGCCGGACCTCCAGGCCGCCCTGTTCCCGAAGGACATCATCCCGGCCATCGGGGTGGCAGCCAACCTCGGCCTGATCTTCTACATGTTCCTCGTCGGGTTGGAGATCGACCCCAGCCAGCTCAAGGGCCGGATCGCGCAGGCCTCTGCGATCTCCAACGCAAGCGTCGCCCTGCCGATGATGCTGGGGATCGCGGTGGCCCTGCCCATCTACGAGCTGGTCGGGCCCGACACGAAGTTCATCTCCTTCGCGCTGTTCATGGGCGTGGCGATGTCGATCACAGCGTTCCCGGTGCTGGCGCGGATCCTCGTGGAGCGCAGGATGCTCAAGCGGCCGGTGGGCGCCCTTGCGCTGGCGTGCGCGGCCATCGACGACGTCACCGCCTGGTTCCTGATTGCCCTGGCCACGGCGGTCGCCGTGGCGGGGAACGCCAGCGACGTGGTGGTGACCGTGGCTCTGGCGGTCGCCTTCTGCCTGGTGATGGGCTTCCTCGTCCGGCCGCTGCTGGGCCGCGTCTCGCAGGCCTACGACGAGGCCGGGCGGGTCCCGGGCGGCTGGGTCGCGGCGATCTTCGCCGGGGTGCTGCTGTCGGCGTACACGACCGAGACGATCGGGATCGCGCTCATCTTCGGCGCATTCATCATGGGCACGATCATGCCCCGCCACGCCGAGCTCACGGAGGACGTGACTCGGCGGATCGAGGACTTCGTCGTCACCCTGCTGCTCCCGCTCTTCTTCGCCTTCACGGGGCTGCGGACCAACGTGGGGCTGCTCGATCGGCCCGAGCTCTGGTTGCTCACGGGTGTTCTGATCGCGGTCGCGATCGTCGGCAAGCTCGTCGGCGCGATGTTGGCCGCTCGTCTCACGGGCTTCGACTGGCGCGCCTCCACGGTGATCGGAACGCTGATGAACACACGCGGGCTCACCGAGCTGATCGTGCTCAACCTGGCTCTTGAGGCAGGCGTGATCTCCGAGGCGCTGTTCGCCTCCCTGGTGCTCATGGCGCTCGCGACCACGTTCATGGCGGGACCCCTGCTGCGCCTGCTCGACCCCAAGAACGACTACGGCGCGCCGGTCGAGGAGGAGCTCGACGAAGCCCGCGCCGAGTCGCAGGCCGAGTTCCCCGCTCTCGAGGTGCCCGATCGGTCGATCCTCGTGGCGCCCCAGTCCGAGGACGGCCTGGAGCGCCTCGCGCCGCTGGCGAGGGCGCTGGCGGCCTCCGAGCCTCCGCGCGAGCTGATCCTCGCCCGCCTGGTGCGGCCCCCGCGTACGTCGGGCGTGCGTGGCGGGTTGCAGACCCAGAACCGCGCGCTGGACGAAGCCACGAAGGAGATGGCCGAGGAGCGCAATGACCTGATCGCGGAGGGCGTGGCCGCGCGATCGGTGGCGTTCATCTCCGCCGACGCCGGCGCCGACCTCGCGCGCCTGGCCGAGCGCGAGGAGGTCGACCTGCTGCTCACCGACGGTGCGCGTCCGCTCCTGGGTGAGGGCGTGCCGCGGGGTGCCGTGGGCAAGATGCTGGAGGAGGCGCCCAGCGATGTCGCGGTGCTCGTGGCGCGCCAGGACATCTCGGTCACCCCCGGGCCCGAGGCCCCCGTGATCGTGCCCTTCGGTGGTGTCGAGCACGACTGGGCCGCCCTCGAGCTGGGGGCGTGGATCGCGTCCGCCACCGGCGCGCCGCTGAAGCTGCTTGGGGCCGCCGGGGAAACCGATGAGGGCGATGGCACCAAGGTCACGCGGATGCTGGGCGACGCCGGTCTGCTCGTGCAGCAGTACTCCGGGGTCAGCTCCGAGCCGGTCGTGGCTGAGCGCGGGCGCGACGGGATCGTGGAAGCGGCTGCGGGCGCCGGCCTGCTGGTGGTCGGGCTTTCCGAGCGCTGGCGCGACGAGGGGCTTGGGCCGACACGCTCCGAGATCGCCCGCGCCGCTCCGTCGCCGGTGCTGTTCGTCCGGCGCGGCTCGCGCACCGGCGCCCTGGCCCCTCGCGACGACGTGACGCGGTTCTCGTGGTCCTCCCCCGGCATGGCCGGCGGCGGGATCACGCCTTAGAACTATCCTCCCGGGCCGCATGGACTGGCAGCCCGCAGGCGACTACGAGGACATCCGCTACGAGACGGCGGAAGGCATCGCCAAACTCACGATCGACCGGCCCGAGGTGCGCAACGCCTTCCGGCCCCAGACGCTGATCGAGCTGTCGGACGCGCTCGAGCGCGCGCGCGAGGACACATCGGTGGGCGTGATCGTGCTCACCGGCGAGGGGCCGCTGGCCTTCTGCTCCGGCGGAGACCAGCGGGTGCGCGGGGACTCGGGCTACGAGATGGAGCCGGGAACGGTCGGGCGCTTCCACGTGACCGACCTGCACATCCAGATCCGCAGGCTGCCCAAGCCCGTCGTCGCGATGGTGGCCGGATACGCGATCGGCGGGGGCCACGTGCTGCACATCGTGTGCGACCTGACGATCGCGGCCGACAACGCGCGCTTCGGCCAGGTCGGCCCCAAGGTCGGCTCCTTCGACGGCGGCTTCGGGGCCGGGCTCCTCGCCAGCCTGGTGGGCCCGAAGAAGGCGAAGGAGATCTGGTTCCTCTGCCGCCAGTACGACGCGCAGGAGGCGCTGGAGATGGGCCTCGTGAACGCCGTGGTGCCACTGGACCAGCTCGAGGAGGAGACAGTGCGCTGGTGCCGCGAGATGCTCGAGCTCTCCCCCTTCTCGCTGCGGCTCATGAAGGCCAGCTTCAACGCGGCGGAGGACGGCATGTCGGGCATCCAGCAGCTCGCCCACGACGCCAACCTCCTCTTCTACGGGAGCGAGGAGGCCCAGGAGGGCCGCGACGCCTATCGCGAGAAGCGCAAGCCCGACTTCGGCAAGTTCCCCAAGCGCCCTTGAGCGCGCTCCGTCTGTGGATCGTGGCCTCGCGGCCGCGCACGCTCCCGGCTGCCGTGGCGCCGGTGCTGGTCGGCACCGCGCTCGCCATCACCGAGGACGAGTTCCGCCCGCTGGCGTTCGCCGCCGCGCTGATCGGCAGCGTGTTCATCCAGATCGGCACCAACCTGGCCAACGACTACTCCGACGCGCGCCGTGGCGCGGACACCGAGGACCGCCTCGGGCCCGTGCGGGTCACCGCCGGCGGCCTGATGCCGCCCCAGCGGGTGCTCACCGGCACCTACGTCGCGTTCGCGGTGGCGGTGGCCTGCGGCGCCTACCTGGCCTACGTAGCGGGCCCCGAGATGCTGGCCGTCGGCGTGGTGTCGATCGCCGCCGGCGTGCTCTACACCGGCGGCCCCCGCCCCTACGGCTACGCCGGCCTGGGCGAGGTGTTCGTGTTCCTCTTCTTCGGGCTGGTGGCCGTCACCGGCTCCTACTACGTGCAGACGGAGGAGCTCACCTGGGAGTCGCTGGCGCTGGCGGTCCCGGTCGGCCTGCTTGCCGCGGCGATCCTGGTGGTGAACAACGTGCGCGACGTGGACACCGACAGGCGCGCCGGCAAGCGAACACTGGCGGTGAAGCTGGGCCGCTCGCGGGCGCGCGGGCTGTTCGCGGCGATGCTGGCGGTGTCGTATGCGGTGCCGGTGGCGATCCCGCTCGCGGGAGGGCTGTCGTGGTGGGCGCTGCTCCCGCTGGCCTCGCTGCCGCTGGTGCCGTCGCTGTGGAGCACCGTGTCCACCAAGACCGACGGCCCGTCGCTCAACCACGCCCTCGCGGCCACCGGGCGGCTCCTGGCCGTGTTCTCGCTGCTGCTCTCGGCGGGCATCCTGCTCTCGTGAGACGCTCGCTGCTGCGCCTGGCGATTCCGCTGCGCGACCCGTTCGTGACCTCGGGCGGCGTGGTCTCCGCGCGCGAGATGGCCGTGATCCGCCTGGAGGACGACGACGGGCGCCTGGGGTTCGGCGAGGCAGCGCCGCTGGAGCCATACGACGGCGTGACCGTGGACGAGGTGATCGATGCCCTGCGCGAGGGCCCGCCCGAGCGCGGGGCGCCACCGCAGGCGCGAGCCGCCTGGGAGCTCGCGGAGCTCGATCTGCAGATGCGCCGCACCGACCGGCCGTTGTCGGAGCCCTGGGCCGATTCGATCCCCGTGAACCTCACGCTCCCCGCGGGGCCCGCCGATGAGGTGGCCGCGGCCGCCGCCGCGGGGGTCCGCGAGGGCTACTCCTGCTTCAAGGTGAAGGTGGGGTTGCCGGACGACGACGAGCGCGTGGCCGCGGTGCGCGAGGCGGTCGGGCCCTGGCCGGCCCTGCGCGTGGATGCCAATGGCGCCTGGGACGTGGACGAGGCCGTGAAGGGGATCGAGGCGCTGGCCGTGAACGACCTTCAGCTCATCGAGCAGCCGTGCGCGACCTTGGAGGAGATGGCCCTCGTGCGGGCGCGCGTGGAGGTCCCACTGGCGGCCGACGAGCCGATCGCCGGGCCCGACGACGTGCGCCGCGCCATCGAACTCGGCGCCTGCGACGCGGTGAACGTGAAGCTCGCCGGCAGCGGCGGCTTCGGGCCCGCGCGCGACGCCCTCCGTGCCGCTCGCGACGGCGGCATCGAGGCATGGCTGTCCTCGACTCTCGACGGGCCGTGGGGCATCGGGGCCGCGCTGCAGCTCGCTTCGGGCGAGCGCCTCTCCCTCGCCTGCGGCCTGGCCACGCTCGAGCTGTTCGACGCCGAGATCGCCCGCGCGCTTCCCGCGCCGCGCACCGGCCTGATGGCGGTGCCCCACGGCCCCGGGATCGGGGTCGAGGTGTCGGACTCAGCCCTGGCCGAGGTGCTGGTCGAGGAAATCGCCTAGCTCGGCGACCACCTCGTCCGGGCGTTGCAGATGGGCCGCGTGTCCGGCGAGCTCGATGATCGACGCCCGGCCGTCCGGCACGCTGCGCGCGATGCGGCGGCCAGCGTCGGAATAGCGATCGTCCAGGGAGCCCGCCATCGTGAGGACCGGCATCGTCAGCTCTGGGAGGCGCTGCCACACCGGCTCGAGCGCCCCCTGGCCCGCCGTGCGCAGCAGCAGGGCCAGCGAGCGCGGGTCCTGCGCCAGGCGCCCCGGGCGCTGCTCATCCACCAGCGCGTCCGACTGGTCGGCGAACAGCGGCTGGCGCTCCCACACGGCCACGATCTCCTCGATCGGCTGGGTCTCCATCCACGACGCGAGCTTCGCGTCCGCTTCCGCGCGTGCGGCGCGGGTTGCCGGAGCCTCGATACCCGCGGCGGCGCCCAGCGTCACCAGCCCGCTGTAGCGGTCCGGTGCGCGCAGCGCGGCGTGCAGCGCGAGCCGCCCGCCCATCGAGTATCCGCACAGCACGGCCCCCTCCCCCGCTCGCTCGATCTCGCCCAGTCGGCCCTCGAAGGTGTGCTCGGCGTGGTCGAGCATCAGGCTTGAGTAGCGTTCGGGCAGCCGTTGCGCCACCGCGGACCAGGCGGCCCCGGGCTGCATGAAGCCGGGAATGAGGACGATCGCGGGGGCTGGCATGGCGAGCATGATTCCTATCAACCGCACCTACGCGCCCGTGCAGGCCCTGGTCGACGAACTGGTGCGCTGCGGCATGCGCCATGCGGTCACGTCGCCCGGGTCGCGCAACGCCCCGCTCGCGTTGACGCTGGCCGCCCACGACGGGCTGGACTGCGTTTCGGTGATCGACGAGCGCTCCGCAGGCTTCATGGCACTCGGGATGGCCAAGGCGAGCGGGCGCCCGGTCGCGGTGACGTGCACCTCGGGCACGGCCGCGGCCAACCTCGCGCCCGCGGTGCACGAGGCGAGCCAGGCACGGGTGCCGCTGATCGTGCTCACCGCCGACCGGCCGCCTGAGCTGCGCGAGGTGGGCGCCGGGCAGGCGATCGACCAGGTGAAGCTCTACGGATCGGCGGTGCGGTGGTTCTGTGAGGTCGGATCCCACGAGCCGTCGCGAGCCACCGCCGTGCACCACCGCCAGCTCGGCTGCCGGGCGTACTACGCGGCGGCCGGAGAGCGCCCCGGCCCGGTGCACCTCAACTTCCCCCTGCGCGAGCCGCTCGCGCCGTCACCCGAGGAGCTCGGCGCCGATGACTGGGGCGGGCGCCCCGAGGGCCGCCCTTGGACCGAGCTGCGCAGCCACTCCCCTGCCCCCCACGGAGACGACGTCCAGACGCTGGCCGCACGGATGGCGGGCTCGCCGCGTGGCGTGATCGTCGCGGGCCCGACCGCGGAGGATCTGGCCGAGCCCGTCTCGCGCCTGGCCGCCGCGACGGGATGGCCCGTGCTGGCGGAGCCAACCTCGGGCCTGCGCTGCGGCGATCACGACCGCTCGCACGTGATCCCCCACTACGACGTGATCCTTCGCGGCGACCGGCCCGCGCCGGACCTCGTGGTGCGCGTGGGCGACATGCCCACGTCCAAGCCGCTACGGGCCTGGCTGGCGGAGGCGCCCCAGGTGCTGCTCGACCCTCACGCCTCCTGGCACGAGCCGACCCGTGCGGCCGAGCTCATCCTCCACGGGGCGGCCGCGCCGGCGTGCGACGCCCTGGCGGCGGCTGTGGAGATGCTGACCGCGGAACGCGACCCGGAGTGGCTGGCGTCCTGGCGCGCCGCCGATGCCGCTGTGGGGCGCGCTCTGGCGGCAGCGGCCGACCCGTTCGAGCCCAAGGCCTGGGCCGCCCTGGAGGCGGCCATGACCGACGGCGCCGTCGCGTGGGTCAGCTCCTCGATGCCGATTCGCGACGTCGAGGCCTTCTTCCCCTCGTCACCCAAGGCGATCCGCTTCCTGTCCAATCGCGGCGCGAACGGCATCGACGGCGTGATCTCCTCAGCGGCCGGCGCCGCCCGCGCCACCGGCGCCCCCGTCACCGTGCTCATCGGCGAGGTGGCGCTGCTGCACGACATCGGCGGCCTGCTCGCCGCCGCGCGCGCGGAGATCCCGCTCACGGTGGTGTGCGCCAACAACGGCGGCGGGGGCATCTTCGACTTTCTGCCGGTGGCGGGTGCGGCGGACCAAGCGGTTTATGAGGAGCACATCGCGACCCCCGCGGCGCTGGACCTCGCGAAGCTGGCCTCACTTGCCGGCATGGAGCATCGCCTGGCCGCAACGGCGGAAGAGGTACGCGCGGCCGCCGCGGCGGGCCCGGGCCTTGTGGAGTTCCGCACGGACCGGGCCGAGAATGTGCGGCTGCACCGGGAGGTCGCGGAGCGCGCTACCGGGGCGCCGCCGCCAGCAACTCCGTGATCGCCTCGGCGGGCTGGGGCTTCGCGTACAGATAGCCCTGGGCGCGGTCGCAGCCGAACGAGCGCAGATACTCCTCCTGCTCGTGGGTCTCGACACCCTCCGCGACGACCCTGAGCCCCACCGCATGGGCCATGTCGATGGTCGCCTTCACGATCGCGCGGTTGTCCGCGTTGGTCTCCATGCCGGACACGAACGACCGGTCGATCTTCAGCTCGTCGAGAGGAAAGTGCTTGAGGCGGCTGAGCGACGAGTACCCGATCCCGAAGTCGTCCAGCACCATGGTCAGTCCGTGCTCCTGGAACGTGCTCAGCACCGCCTCGGCGGACTCCGTGTCCTCCATCAACACCGTCTCGGTGATCTCGAGCGCCAACGTGCCCGCGTGGACCCCGCTCTCCTGAGCGATCGCGGCGACCTGCGCGGGGAACATCGGATTGACCTGTCGCCCCGAGACGTTCACCGACACCCCGATCTCAGCGGCCAAATCGCGCTGCCAGATCGCCGTCTGACGGCAGGCCTTGTTCAGGACCTCCACGCCGAGCCGGGCGATGAGGCCGGTTTCCTCGGCGATCGAGATGAACTCCATTGGTGCCACCAGGCCACGCTCGGGGTGCCGCCACCGCACCAGCGCCTCCGTGGAGACCGGACGGCGCGTGGCGAGATCGATCACCGGCTGGTACCAGACCTCCAGCTGGTCACGGTCGAGCGCGTGACGCAGCTCGTTCTCGGTGCGCAGGCGCTCCATCGCGCTGGTGCGCATCGCCTCGTCGAAGAGCTCGTAGCGGCCGCGGCCAAGTGCCTTCGCCCGATACATGGCGGCGTCGGCGTCGCCGAGCAGCGACTCCGGCGTGTCGAGCTTGGTGCTCGCGAGCGCGATACCGGCAGTGATCGTGAAGAAGTGCTCGCCGCTGTCCAGGACCAGCGGGCGGACGACCGCGGCGGCGAGGCGGTCGGCCGCCTCCGTCGCGCCCCGGGCGCCGTCGACATCGGGGCAGATGACCACGAACTCGTCGCCGCCCAGGCGCGCGACGGTGTCCGTGGACCGTACGGCGGTGGCCAGCCGGGGCGCCAGCGAGAGCAGCACGTCGTCGCCGGCGGCGTGTCCGAAGGAGTCGTTGATCATCTTGAAGCCGTCCACGTCCACCACGAAGACAGCCACATCGATGTGGTCACGTTGCCGGCGGGCCAGCGCGTGGGCGAGCCGGTCGAGCGCGAGCGTGCGATTCGGCAGGCCGGTGAGCGGGTCGTGAAGGGCGGCGTGCCGCGTCGCCTGCTCCTGGCGGTCGCGCTCGACCGCCACGATGATGAGCCTCGCAACGGCGGTTAGGAACAGCAGCTCGTCCTGGGCGAACACACGCCGCTCGCGCGTGTAGACGTTCAGGAGCCCGAAGATCTTGTCGTGCCCCTCGATCGGGACGATGACGGAGCTGACGACCCCGAGCTTGTGCAGGACCGGCGGCGGGTCGAAGCGCGTCTCGGTCGATATGTCCTCGATCACCGTGGGCTCGCACGTCTCCAGGACGTGTGCGACGGCACCATCGCCGACGGGGAACTTCCGGCCGAGTCCGTCCGGAAAGCCCACGCTGGCCACCACGTCCAGGCTCTCCCCCGCCTCGTTGACCTCCAGGACGCCGCCGATGTCGACGTCGAGCGTGGCCGTCACCGTTGTGACCGCCACCATCATGAGCTCACCCAGGTCGTTGCTCTCGAGTGCGAAGCGGCCGAGGTCTGCGACAGCGCTCTGCAGCCGGGCGCCGCGGGCGATCTGGTCCTGCGCGCTGGCGTGCTCGGTCACGTCGCGGGCCACCACCAGCACGGACTCAACCTCGCCATCGTCATCCCCGCGGACGGGCACCGCCTCGATGGCGAAGGTCAGGCCCTCGCTCGTGAACTCGAACGCTCGCCGCTCTCCCTGCAGGGCGGCGCTGTAGTTCGAGAGGCACAGTTGGAGCACCTCGTGGGGGACCTCGGCGTACAGCTCGGCCACCTTGCGCCCGCGGAACATGTCCTCATCCAGGTACGGAAGGCGCCTGATCGCCTCGCCATCGGCGATCAGGATGCGAAGGTCCCGGTCGAGCAGGTAGACGCTGGTGTCGGGGAGGTTCCCGGTCAGGGTGCGGTGCATCACCTCGGAGCTGCGGACCACCAGCTCCGCCTCGCGCCTGGCCTTGGTGGCGGCGCGGTCGGCCGTGATGTCACGGAACAGGACCACCGTTCCGGCGCTTGTCCCCAGCGGCACAGGCGACGAGGAGTAGGCGACCGGCAGCATCGAGCCGTCCTTACGCCAGAAGCAGTCCTCGGCGGTCTTATATGGCACCCCTGTATTGCTCACGCCCGCCAGCGGGCAGTCCTCGACGGGGAACGGCCTTCCGTCCGCATGGGTGTGGTGCAGGGTGGAGTGAGCCGGCAGGCCGAGGAGCTCGTCGCCCTCGTACCCGAGCAGGTCCATGCCGCACTCGTTCACATAGAGGATCGACCCGTCACGCCCCATCACGTAGAGCCCCTCCGGCACGCTGTCGGTGATGGCTCGGGTCATGCCCGCAGCCTCGTCGCGCTCGTGCTCGATTGCTCTGCGGTCGGTCACGTCCTTGACGACGAAGTAGAGGACGCCGTCCTCGGCGATCGACGTCCACTGGAGGTGCCGGTAGCCGCCGTCGCTGGTGCGGTAGCGGTTCTCGAACCCGGTGACCGCGTCCCTTTCAGGGTCCGCAAGCGTGGCGCCGCGGGCCAGCGTCGCCTCGACGTCGTCGGGGTGGACGAAGGAGATGAACGGCTCGGCCATCAGCTCCTCGCGTGTCCAGCCGAGTATTCGCTCCCAGGCGGGGTTCAGGCGGGTGAAATGCCCGTCCAACGTCGCCGTGCCGAGCATGTCAGCCGACAGCTCGAAGAGCCGTCGGACCGAGTCCGCCGATTGAGGCTCCGCGTCGCGGGCCACTGCGCCTTCTCCCAACCGCTGCCGTTCAACAGCTACGGCCAGGGTAGACCCTATTGGCGCAATCGCCTAAACCAGAAGGGGCAGCAGCGCTTCGAGCTTCACCTCGGTCTCCGCCAGCTCCTCCGCCGGCACCGAGTCGGCCACGATTCCGCAGCCCACGTACAGGTGGGCGACTGGGCCGCGCAGCAGGGCGCAGCGCAACGCCACGCAGAACTCGCCGTCCTCCGAGAGGTCCGTCCAGCCGATCGCACCGGCGTACCAGCCACGGTCGAGGCCCTCGAGGGCGGGGATCATCGGCTCGGCCGCCGCGGTCGGCTCGCCACCCACGGCGGGCGTCGGATGCAAAAGGCCCGCCAGCTCAACAGCCGACAGCGCCTGGGAGAGCTGGGCGCGGATCGGCGTGCCCAGGTGCTGCACGTTCTGGACCTTCACCAGCACCGGCTCGTCCGCCGCCGCCACCCAGACGCTCACCGGGTCCAGTGCGCGCTCGATTCGCTGGGTGACGATCGCCTGCTCGGCCCGGTTCTTGGAGCTCTGAAGGAGCTGCTCGCCGAGGTGGTCGTCCACCGCGGGGTCGGCGCTGCGGCGGGTGGTGCCCGCCAGCGCCACCGTCTGCGCGCGGGCGCCGTCGCGGCGGACCAGCAGCTCGGGGCTGGCGCCGACCAGCACGCCGTCGGCACCGCCGATGCAGTAGCAGTAGCACGTGCCGAAGGCCGCGCGGAGGCCGTCGAACACGGGCGCCGGGTCGATGTCCGCGCTCCCGATCACCCTCACCTCGCGCGCGAGCACGACCTTCTCGAGCTCTCCCGCTCGGATGCGCTCGATCGCCCGCCGCACCGCCTCCTCGTAGTGGGCCGGCGGGGCCGCGCCCGCCACTCGGGGCCGGGTTACCGGATCGGGGTCGATCAGCGGGATCTCCCCCACGCTGAGCCCGGCGAGGCGCGCCGCCACGCGCTCCATCAGCGCCGGCCGCGATTCGTCGCCATCGACGGCCACCGCGACGGTCATGCGAGCCTCCTCGCCCCTGCGAGCGAACGAGACCTCGGGCAGCACCAGCTGTGCGGGCTCGAAGCCCGCCCACTCGGGTGAACGCCCGCCGGCGTGGGAGAAGGCGAACCCGCCCAGCTGTACTGGGCCCGATCCGGCCGGTGCCAGGGGATCGGCCGCGGGATCGTCCGCGATCGTTCGCGCGCCCAGCTCACGGCCGGCCGCCGCCACGCGGTCGAACCTGTCGGGGCCATCGGCTCGCAGCAGCCACGCGCTGCCCAGACCGCACACCACATGGCCCTCACGACCGGGCTGCTCCATGCAGAAGAAGCGGTCGTCCGCACGGCGTGAGCCCAGAACAGCCGCGGAGAAGTCCAGCGCCGGATCGACCACCTGGGTGACCGAGGCCACGGCCGCTTCGCCGGCTCGGCGGGCGAGCGCGAGCGCATCGTCCAGCCGCCGCTCGAGCGCCGCCTCCGCCGGTGGGGCGAGCGCGAACGGCCTGTCCTGGAAGCGGACGGTTGGCGCGTTCACGCTCATAAGGATGACGGATGGGCGCAGTGGAAGATCACGTCGCTGGGGAGGAGCCCGTACCGAGCGGCTGGAAAGCGCTCGTCCATCCGCTGCGGCGTGACGGTGAGGCCCGCGCCCCCGAGCCGCTCGGCGATGTCGGGCGCGTACAGGCGCACGTGATCGTGCTGGAGGAACTCTCGCTCGCGGTCCTCGGGAGTCGTGATCGAGGGATCCTCGTAGGTCGTGTCGCGGTCGAGATCCAGCGGGACGAGCACCAGCAGCCAGCCGTCCGGGCGCAGCACCCGCGCGAGCTCGGCCATCGCCGCGCGGTCCTCCTCCACGTGCTCCAGCACGTGGCTGCAGACGATGGCGTCGAACGCGGCGTCGTCGAACGGCAGGGCGGTGATGTCGGCCGCCACGTCCACGCCCGCCGGATCGAGGTCGGCGGTCACGTAGTCGACACGCTCGCGGGCCTCGATCAGCCCCCGCAGCGCGTGCTCGGGCGCGAAGTGGAGCAGCTTCAGGGGCTCGCTGCCCAGCCCGAGCTCCCGCGAGAGGTAGAGCCACTGCGCGCGGTGGCGCTCGTGGGAGCCGCAGTGCGGGCAGAGCGCGTTGGGCCGGTTCCAGTCCGGGGCGAACTCAGACCACGTGTGGCCGCAGCAGGGGCACTCCACGGCGTCGCCGCGCAGGCGGGCGCGCAGGAGGCGGCGCTTCAGCAGGCCGCGAAGCTGCACCTAGGTGGCGGAGCGGCCGCGACTCACGGCGATCTCGCCGGTCCTGACCATCTCGATCAGCCCGAACGGGCGGCACATCTGCTCGAACGCCTCGATCTTGTCATCCGCTCCGGTGACCTCGACTGTCACCGACCGCTTGGACACGTCCACGATCCGGCCGCGGAAGATGTCGGCGTACTCCATGATCTGCGCCCGGTTATCGCCGTCCGCCGCGATCTTGAACAGCGCCAGCTCGCGCGCCACCGCCTCCTCGGGCTCGAGGTCGCGGATCTTGATCACGTGCACCAACTTGTGGAGCTGCTTGGTGACCTGATCGATCGGGTGGTTGGCCCCGTCGACCGTGAGCGTGATCCGCGACATGGAGCTGTCGTCGGTGGGACCCACCGCCAACGAGTCGATGTTGAACCCGCGCCGTGCGAACAGGCCGGCTATCCGGGCCAACACGCCGGGCTTGTTCTCCACCAGCAGCGACAGCACGTGCCGGCGGCCGGTACGGAAGCCCGACGATGCCTCGAGCTCGTCGAGGTTCAGAACCTCCTTGGTGCCTGGCTCACCCATGCCTCAGCCCACCATGTCCCGCGCGGCCTGGCCGGCGGGAATCATCGGGTAGCAGTTCTCCTCGGGCGTCACGCGCACGTCACAGACCACGGGGCCGTCCTCGGCCAGCGCGGACTTCATGCCGTCCAGCAGCTCGGACTTGTCCTCGATCTTCATGCCCTTGGCGCCGAAGGCCTCCGCCAGCTTCACCCAGTCGGGGCTCGAGCCCATCTTCACCGAGCTGTAGCGCTTGTCCCAGAACAGCTCCTGCCACTGGCGGACCATGCCCAGGTACCCGTTGTTCATGATGAAGACCTTGATTGGGATGTCCTCGTCGACGCAGGTCGCGAGCTCCTGGATGTTCATGATCACCGAGCCGTCGCCGGCCACGCAGACCACGTCCTCGTCGGGTCGCGCGACCTTGGCCCCCATGGCGCTCGGCAGGCCGAAGCCCATCGTGCCCAGCCCGCCGGAGTTGATCCACTGGCGCGGCTCGCTGAAGTGGAAGTACTGGGCGGCCCACATCTGGTGCTGGCCGACGTCGGAGGTCACGATGGCCTTGCCGCCCGTGGCCTCGTACAGCGCCTCGATCATCCGCTGGGGCTTGATCTCCGAGCCGTCGGAATCCTCGTAGCCGAGCGGGTGCTTCTCGCGCCAGCCGTCGATCCGCTCCCACCAGCCGTCGAGCCGCGACGGATCCGTCTCCAGCGCGCGGTACTCGGCGGTGAGCTTGGGCACGATGTTCTTCGCGTCGCCCACGATCGGGATGTGCGCCGGCACGTTCTTGGAGATCTCGGCCGGGTCGATGTCGATGTGGATGAACTTCGCCCGCGGGGCGAACTCCGACAGCTTCCCGGTGATGCGGTCGTCGAAGCGCGCGCCGACGCAGCAGATGAGGTCCGCCTCGTCCATGGCGTAGTTGGCCGCGCGGGTGCCGTGCATGCCCAGCATGCCCAGCCACTGCTCGTGTGGAGCGGGGAACCCGCCCAGGCCCATGAGCGTGCACGTGACCGGGAACTTGTCGGCCAGGCACAGCTCGGTGAGCTCCTTCGAGGCCTCGGCGTTGATCACGCCGCCGCCCGCGTAGATCACCGGGCGGCGCGCGTTGGCCAGCGCCTTCGCCGCCAGGCGGATCTGCTTGGCGTTGCCCTCGGTGGTGGGCTGGTAGCCGGGCAGGTCGACCGAGTCGACGGGCTCGTAGGAGATCTCGGCGCGGGACAGGTCCTGCGGGATGTCCACCAGCACAGGGCCCGGACGCCCAGTGCGCGCGATGTGGAACGCCTCGTGCATCGCCTTCGGGATCTCGCGCGGGTCCTGAATCATGATCGAGTGCTTGACGACCGGCATGGTGATGCCGCTCACGTCGGCCTCCTGGAAGCCGTCCGTGCCGATCAGGTCGGTGCGCACCTGCCCGGTGATGAACACCGTGGGGACGCTGTCCATGATCGCGTCGGCGATCGCCGTGACGAGGTTCGTGGCGCCCGGCCCTGACGTGGCCAGTGCCACGCCGACCCTGCCGGAGGCCTTCGCGTAGCCCTCGGCCGCGTGGCCCGCGCCCTGCTCGTGGCGGCACTGGATGTGGCGCACGCCGGCGTCGTAGAGCGCGTCGTACGTGGGGAGATTCGCGCCCCCGGGGATGCCGAAGACGTGCTCGACGCCCTCGGCCTTGAGGCATTCCATGATGGCGTCGACAGCTCTCACGACTTACTCCTTCCGGGATCTTCCGGGCGTTGCTGTGTCCCGCGACGTGGTGTTCGCCGGGGCCGGACGAGTGATCCTACAGATCGCGTCCGCAGCGAGTACAGACTTGGACGTAGGCCTTCATCACATTGCCGCACTCGGGGCACTGGCGGGTGGGATCGTCCCGCTCGTTTCGCCACAGCAGCGCCGCGATCGTGCCGATGAAGGGCAGGCAGAAGCCGATCAGGAACCAGAGGAAGAACGACGAGCCCTTGATCTTGCCGATCGCGGCCGCGGACAGGCCGAAGAAGAAGGCGATGACGATGAGCTCCACGGCGACGGGCCCGTCAGAGGACGCGCATCGCCCAGATCACGGCGATCACCGCCACGATGACCACGAGGATCACCGCGATCGACGTGATGAAACCGACCACGAGCTTGAACAGCACGTAGGCCGCGACCAGCAGGACCCCGAGGGCGAGGAGCTTCTGACCGGCGCCTGAAGCGGCTTCTTTCACGCTTCGAAGCCTAGCTACAGAAGCTGCGCCGGCCGGGTGGGCAGGTAGCGGTCCAGGCCCGGCAGCGGGATGCTCGACATCACGTGACTCGGCCAGCGCACCCGGAACCCGAGGTTGCGCAGGCGCCGCAGCAGCCACCAGGAATCCGTGGAGCAGTAGATCCGCAGGACCTCCGGCTCCATCTTGCGCGCGACCCGATCCAGCGCCTGCAGCGTGACCGGCACCAGGTCCTCCGGGGTCGCGCCGACAGCCGGCCCGATCTCGCCGTGCGCGCCGATCCAGCACAGCGCCGAGGCGCGGTCGCCGTCCATCGTCG
Source organism: uncultured Thermoleophilaceae bacterium (assembly GCA_963808105.1). Lineage (GTDB taxonomy): Bacteria > Actinomycetota > Thermoleophilia > Solirubrobacterales > Thermoleophilaceae > JAAYBF01. The sequence continues at coordinate 509,043 of CAWEEH010000003.1, forward strand.
CGAGGCAGGTGCGAGTGCGGCCGAAGAACTCGTGCAGCAGCGGCCGCCGATGCCCGATCGCCTGCGGCTCGAGCCGCTTCCATTCGGACACCGCGCGGTCCGCCGAGAGCGCGACCACTGGCGGCTCGGATGAGTCGATCTCCAGCGAGCGGTGCTCCGTGTACTCCTCGGTCGGAGCACGCATGAACCAGTGTCCGGACACCGGCATCACTCCGAAGTCGAGGAAAATGCTGAGGTCGGCGGGGCCGCCGGGCGCGACGACCACCCGCCCGAGCTCCGGGGTCGGGGGATCGGGCCAGCAGTGCCGCAGCAGGCTGCGCGCGATGCCCCGCCCCTGATGGCTCGGAGCAACCGCCAGCCGGGCCATCTCGTCCATCTCCCCAAAGCGGGCGGTGCGCGTGTAGCCGACAGGCTCCCCGGCCTCCTCGCAGATCCAGTAGCAGCCCTCCTGAGCCATCGCGAACTCGATCAGCTCGCGGCTGAGCGCCCATTCGAACTCGAGCGCGGCCTCGTCGAGCGGCTCGCCGATGGTCGCGTGCAGGGCGCGCTCCCCGATCTCGAAGGTCGCGCGCAGGTCGGCGGGCTTACCGGGCCGGAAGGTGAGCTCGGCGGTTGTGCTCACTCGCCGACCGGTGTCTTATCGGCCGGCGTCTTTTCGACCAGCGGCACGGGATGCCCGAGGGCGCCGAGCTCGGCCGAGGCGCGCCCGAAGAAGAGCCCCACTGTCCAGTCGACCACTATCCGGAGCCGCCGTGCGTTGCCCGGCATCGCCACCAGGTGGTAGGTGCGGGCCGCGAACCAGGCCGGGAAGCCCCTCAGGCGCACGCCCATCATGGTCGCCACCGCCTGGTGCTGGCCCATGTCGACGAACACGCCGAGCGTGCGGTAGCGGAACTTGCGCAGCTTGCGGCCGGCTATCGCCGCCGCGACGTTCTCCCCCACCACCTTGCCCTGGCGCAGCCCGTGCTGAGCCGTGGGCGGGGAGGCCTTGCCCTTCCGCGCCGGGTCGGGCACCGCGGCGGCGTCGCCGATCGCCCACACGTTCTCGCGGCCGGGCACGCGCATGGTGGCGTCCGCCTGGATCCGGCCGCCCTGATCGAGTGGCAGCCCAAGCTGGGCGACGACGGGCGCCGGCCTGACGCCCGTGGTCCAGCACACCGTTCGCGCCGGGACGCGCTCGCCCGTCGACAGCACCGCCGTGTCCTCGGTGACCTCGTCCAGGCGGGTGTGGGTGCGGATCTCCATGCCGCGGCCGCGGAGCTCCCGCGTGGCGAACTCGGCCAGCTTGGCCGGGATCTCCTGCATCACCCGGCCCTCGGCCTCCACGAGGATCCAGCGGGTGCCGTCGAGGCGGCAGCGCGGATAGCGGTCGATGATGTCGGCCACGTAGTCCTGCAGCTCGGCGATGCCCTCGAGCCCGGCGTAGCCCGCACCCACGAACACGAAGGTGAGCCACGACCGCCGCAGCTCGGGGTCATCGAGCGACTCGGCGATCTCCAGATGCAGGATCGCGCGGTTGCGCAGGGCGATCGCGTCGGGCAGGGTCTTGAAGCCCACGCCGTGCTCGGCGAGCCCCGGCACGGGCAGCAGGCGCGGCACCGACCCGAGCGCGACGATCAGCTGGTCGTAATGGAGCACCTCGTTGCGGCCGTCGAGCGTGGTCACGCTCAGCTCATTCACGGCCGGGTCGGCGCCCGTCACCTGGGCGAGCCGGAGGTCGGTCCACTTCAGCTCCTCGCGCAGCGGCACCACCACGTGACGCGGCTCCAGCGAGCCGGCTCCCGCACCCGGCAGCAGCGGCGTGTAGAGCAGGAAGTTCACGTCGGAGACGAGCGTGATGCGCGCGCTGTGGCGGGGCAGCCGGCGTTCGAGGCGACGGGCGGCGTAGAGGCCGCCGAAGCCTCCCCCCGCGATGACGATGTGGGCGCTCATGCGATCGCGAGGCTAGCGGCGCGCGGCGCGAGCGACATCCAGGGCGGGCCGCATCGTCTTCGGCATCCTGCGCCGCACCCGCCACGCGGCGCCGCAGAACGAGTGGTTGGCCACGGTGGCGAAGCCCTCCTCGTCGGTTCGCAGGGCGAGCAGCAGGTGGGCGACGCGGTCCGAGGGCGGCAGGTCTGCGTCCGTGGTTCTCACGCAGAAGCAGTGGGCCCTGCGGCTTCCCTCGGGCAGCAGGATCGCTCCGCCCTCCCCCACCAGCCAGACGCCCATGCCCGAGCGCTCCATCGCCAGGCCGGTCCTGCGCTGAAGCTCCCGCGCCTCGTGCCCGAGCAGATCGCCCAGCAGCCCCTGGGCGACGGGCTCGGCGCTCTCGCTCCGCCTGCCCTTGGGCCGCAGCACGCTCGCACCCCGGTAGGCCTGAAGCTCGGGGATGATCCAGGCGTGGGCGAAGCATGCGGCCGCCACGGGGAACGTGAGGGGCTCGAGCGTCAGGAGTGCGACGCCCGCGGCGATCCAGGGCACGGTCGTGGCGACCGTCCACACCGTCCACACCCGCGCGAAGCGCCGCAGGAAGCGGGCGTCCGTGGGCTTGCGCCACGGGATGTTCGCCAGCTCGGCGAGAGCCGGCGCTGCTGCCGGCTGCGCGCTCAACCGCCGGCGATGGGGCGGCGCAGGATCACCAGGTCGGCCTCGCGGGGGAGCTCGCGCACCTGCGTCGCCTCGGTCTGGCTCTCGCTCACAACGGCGATGCAGCCCTCGTCGAGCGCGCCGCGGAACTGCCTCTCCGCGACCTCGTAGGCCGCCTGGTCCTCGGCAGTCCACTCCGCCAGCGTGGTGTGGCCTGTGTGGTCCATCCTGATCAGCCGGGACATGGGCGCTCCTTCGTCGAGGTCTTCATGGGAATGGTACGCCCACGTCAGCGGCGCACCTCGGCGTGCGCGGCGACGGCGGTCACCAGATCTCCGAAGGCGGACTTCGCGATGCTGTCGACGGCGAACGCGCCGCCAGGCCAGCCCACGAGGATGCTCCGCTTCTTGTCCGAGTTGACCGTGAACTCGGTCAACTCGGCCCACTCGACGGAATGGTGGCCGACAGGGCTGCCCTTCAGGGTCGTGCCGACCCAGTAAAGGCGCCGGTCGGTCACCCCAAGCAGGATGTTCTGCAGGCCGGCGCCGTAGTGCCCGAAGATCTGCTCGCGGTACAGGGTGTAGACGCCGACCGCGGTCGTCTCCAGGGTCTCGCCGGGCTCGAGCAGTTCGGCGAGGTGATCGAGCGCCTTGCCGAACCGGCCCCAGCCGAACGGCAAGCGCTTCTTCTCCCGCTCGATCGCGGAGTTGGCGGATTCGCTCACAGCCGCTCTCGAATCAGCCTCTGGACCTCGCCACCGTCGGCGGTGCCCTTCGTCTCCCGCATGACCGGGCCCATCAGCGCCCCGATCGCCTTGTCGTTGCCGTCGCGCACCTTCTGGACGGCATCCTCGTTGTCAGCCATCACCTTCTCGACGATTGCGGCCAGCTCGTCGCCGCCCGCGCGCCCGAGGCCCTCGGACTCGACTATCGCGGCCGGATCTCCACCGTCGGCCACCAGCTTGGCCAGCACCTCCTTGGCGGCCGAACCCGCCACGGCCCCTTCGCCCACCATGCCCACGAGCTTCGCCAGCGCAGCCGGATCCAGGTTCGTGGCCGCCGGGTCCTCGTCGCCCACGCGCGCGACGACCTCACCGGTCACCCAGTTCGCCAAGGCCCTCGGGTCCGAGCCATCAGCGGCCACCGCCGCCTCGAAGAAGTCACCGAGCTCCGCGCGGAACGCCAGCTGCTTCGCGGCGTCCGCGGCCAGCCCGAGCTCGCTCTCGAATCGCTCCGCGCGCTGGGCCGGCAGCTCCGGCAGCGCCGAGCGCGCCCGCTCCAGCATCTCCTCGGTGGGAGCCACCGGCACCAGGTCGGGCTCGGGGAAATAGCGGTAGTCGTGGGCCTCCTCCTTCGAGCGCAGGCCGCTGAGCGCGCCGCTGCGGGGGTCGAAGTGGAGCGTCTCCTGGGAGACCTCGCCGCCCGAGCGCAGGATCTCCTCCTGGCGTTCGATCTCCGCCTCCACCCCGCGCTCGAGGAACCGGAACGAGTTCATGTTCTTCAGCTCGGTCTTCGTGCCGAGCGTCGCCTCGCCCGCGGGGCGGATAGACACGTTGGCGTCGCAGCGCAGCGAGCCCTCCTCCATATTCACGTCCGAGACACCTAGCTGGCGCAGCGTGACCCGCAGCAGCCGCAGCCATTCCGACGCCTGCGCGGCGGAGCGCACGTCGGGCTCGGTCACGATCTCCACCAGCGGGGTGCCGCCGCGGTTGAAGTCCACCACGCTGGCCTCCGCGGAGTGGATCCGGCCCGACTCGCCGGCGTGAACGAGCTTGGCCGCGTCCTCCTCGAGGTGCACCCGGTGGATGCGGATGTCGCCAAGCCGTCCGTCGCGCGCAAGCGGGATGTCGTACTGGCTGATCTGGTAGCCCTTGGGCAGGTCGGGATAGAAGTAGTTCTTGCGGTGGAAGATCGACCGCGGCGCGGGCTCGCAGCCCAGCGCCATGCCGATCATGAGACCGAAGTGCACCGCCTCCGCGTTGGTCACGGGCAGCGTGCCGGGGTGGCCCAGGCAGACCGGGCAGGTGCGCGTGTTGGGCTCCTCGCCGAAGGACAGCTCGCAGCCGCAGAACATCTTCGTCCTCGTCTTGAGCTGGACGTGGATCTCCAGCCCGATGACGGGCTCGTAGGTGACGTCAGACACGGGCGGCGCTCCCGTCGAACCCGATCGCGCCCTCGAGCGCATGCGCCGCCTCGAAGATGCGGTTCTCGCTGAATGCCGGCCCGGCGAGCTGGATGCCCACCGGCAGGCCCTCCGACAGGCCGCCCGGGATCGATATCGCCGGGATCCCCGCGAGCGGCATCGGCACGGTGAGAGCGTCTGACAGATACATCGCCAACGGATCCTCGGTGCGCTCGCCCAGGCCAAAGGCCACCGTGGGGCTCGTGGGCGTGACGATCAGGTCCACCTGCTCGAAGGCGGTGTGGAAGTCGTCGGCGATCTTCGTGCGCACCTTCTGCGCGGTGCCGTAGTAGGCGTCGTAGTAGCCGGACGAGAGCGCGTAGGTGCCGAGCATGATCCGCCGCTTCACCTCGTCGCCGAAGCCCTCCGCTCGGGTCTCCTCGTACAGCGAGATCAGGTCGCCGTTGCCCTTGCGCGGTCCGTAGCGCACGCCGTCGTAGCGGGCCAGGTTCGCGCTGGCCTCCGCGGGCGCGATCACGTAGTAGGCCGCGATCCCATGCGGAGAGTGCGGCAGCCCGACCTCCACCAGCTCGCCGCCGAGATCCTCGAGGAGCTTCAGCGACGCCTCGAACACCTCCCTCACGCCAGGCTCGACGCCCTCGCCGGTCAATTCCGGTGGGACCCCGAACTTCATCCCGTCCACGCGCTCGGCACTTGGCAGGCGGATCTCCTCCGGGTGTCCCGTCGAAGTGGAGTCGCACGGGTCCTTGCCCGTCATGTGGCTGAAGAGCAGCGCGGAGTCGGTCACATCGCGGGTGAGCGGCCCAGCCTGGTCCAGTGAGGAGGCGAAGGCGATCATGCCGTAGCGCGAAACCGCCCCGTAGGTGGGCTTGAGCCCCACGATCCCGCAGAGCGACGCGGGCTGGCGGATCGACCCGCCGGTGTCGGTGCCGATCGCCCAGGGCACGAGGCCGGCCGCCACGGCGGCGGCGCTGCCGCCGCTCGACCCGCCCGGGACCTTCGTCTCGTCCCAGGGGTTCTTGACCGGCCCGAAGCCCGAGTTCTCGTTGGACGACCCCATGGCGAACTCGTCCATGTTGGTCTTGCCCAGCAGCGCGGCGCCCGCTCCAGTGAGCTTGCGCACGGCCGTGGCCGTGTAGGGCGGGCGGTAGCCCTCGAGAATCCGTGACCCCGCGGCGCTCGGGACGCCCTCGGTGCAGAACAGGTCCTTCACCCCCAGCGGCACGCCGGCGAGTGGTCCATCGACGGGGTCGGGCGCCTCGTCGGCGACCCACAGGAAGGCGTTCAGCTGCTCGGCGGAGGCGCGCTCGCGGTAGGCATCGAACAGCTCCCCGGCGTCGAGCTCGTCCGCCGCGATGCGCTCCGCCGCCTGCGCGCCGGTCAGTTCCAGCATCTCCGTGCTCATGCGCCGGGGCTCGGGACGCGGAAGCCGCTGCCGTCGCTGTCCGGCGCCTGCTCGAGTGCCTTCTCGCGTGGGATGCTCGGCCGCGGCACGTCCTCGCGCAGCACGTTCTCCAGCTCCACCACGTGAGAGGTCGGCTCCACCCCGTCGAGGTCGAGCTCGGAGATCTTCTCGATGTGGTCGAGCACCTTCGAGAGCTCGCCGGTCATGGCCTCGACCTCGTCCTCGCTCAGCCGGAGCCGTGCGAGGCGGGCGACGTGCAGAACCTGTTCGCGGTCGATCATGGGCGCGCGATTCTAGGGAGGTCGGCGCTGTAGATCAGAGTCCCCGGTTCGGCCACTCCGGCTGTCGGCCCTCCTTGAAGGCGCTCGCGCCGATGGCGTGTGAGTCGCGGCGCATGAACATGGACAGGCACGCCTCGGCCTCCATCGCCAGCTGCTCGGGCAGCGTGCGGCCGATCTGGCGCATCAGCGATTCCTTGTCGGTCCGGATCGCGCCCTGCGGCAGCGCCGCGATCTCATGGGCCAGCTCCAGCGCTCGCTCGAGCGACTTGCCCTCCGGCACGACCTCGTTCGCCAGGCCGATTCGCAATGCCTCGTCGGCGTACACCGGCCGGCCGGTGATGATCAGCTCCATCGCCCTCGACCAGCCCACGGCAAGCGGCAGGCGCACGGTCATCCCGTCCCCCGCAACGATGTTCCAGCGCCGCTCGAGCGCTCCGAACACCGCGTTCTCCGCCACGATCCGGATGTCGGCAAGCAGCGCGTTCTCCAGACCGGCCGCCACGGCCCAGCCGTTCACGGCGGCGATCACGGGCTTGAACACGTCCGCCGTGCGCGTGTAGCCGCACTCCCCCGGCGACTTGTGCAGCTGCGTGCGGAAGCCGTCCCAATCGCCGAGCTCGATCTCCGCCGCGTCCTGCAGATCCCACCCGGCGCAGAAAGCCTCACCGGTGCCGGTGATCACCAGGACGAACGCCTCGTCGTCGTCGCGGAATCGCTGCCAGGCATCGTGGAGCTCCGCGTTCATCGCGCGGTTCACCGCGTTGCGCTGCTCGGGCCGGTCGTAGGTGAGGGTCACCACGTGACCGTCCTGCTCGTACTTCAGATTGTCGTAGGCCAAGGCCGCTCCCGGGTCGCTTGGGAACAGCCTCTCAGGTCGTGGCCGGCGTCTCGGCGGGCGGGGCGTCCTCGCGCCACGCCGTGCCCGCCTCCTCCTGGGCGAGCGCCGAGCGGCAGGCCAGGGCGATCACGCCCAGCACGATCAGGGACAGCGGCGCGCCCGGCTTCACAACGGTCGCCTCGTCGAGGCCCGGCTCCTGGATGATCCGGTAGGCGATGAGCAGCGCGGTGACGGCCGCGGAAATCGCCGCCAGCGCACTGGGCGTAAATGGCGGCTCGAACCGACGGGCCGCGGCGCGGAGATAGGCGGCGCCGATAGCTAGCACGATGGTCGCAAGGAGGCCGAAGAGGATCAGGCGGTCGATCGCGCCGTCGACCTGCCAGGCGTTCTGCTCCGCGTTCTCCGCGACGATCGGCGCCTCCTCGTCGATCTTGCGGTCGATCTCGCCACCAGTCGCGCCCTTCGGCTGCGCGAGCTTCTCCTGCCTACGGGCCTCCTCGCCGAGGTTGGTGCTGTACCAGTCGAGCGCCATCACGAACAGCAGGACGAGGGCGGCGATCATCGCCACGGCGTCCGCGCGCAGCAGCCGGTTGAAGGTCACGGTGAGGAGATGGTCTCGATCTCGGGCGGCGAGTCGATCGGCGCGCCCGTGGGGTCGGTCCACCTGCCCGGCTCGGACAGGCGCTCGTCACGCATGGCCACGAGCCCGCCGGCGACCAGAGCGAACGTGGCCACGACGCCGACCCAGGCGAACGCCGCCCGCTCCGCCCCCGCCGCGTCGAGGTCGCCCGGCATGTTCAGGACCCGGATGAGCAGCGCGACCGATATCGCGATGGCGACCAGGGTGATCAGCGCGTCGAGGGCGATCGTGACGGCCGGGCTCTGCTGGTAGGCCGTTATCGCGACAAGAGCGATCCCAGTGCAGGCCAGCCCCGCAAGGACGACGTCGGTGACGGCGTACGCATCGAACGCGCTCACATCCGCGCCGCCAACCTCGTACCACGGCATGAACAGGGAGAGAAGCAGCACGAGTCCCGCCGTGCCGGTGATCCATTCGCCTGCTCTAAGCCGTCGCAGATCCATCCGACGAGAGCCTAGCCGCGCGCGCGGTGTTGGAGAGCAGCATCGCGCGCGTCATGGGGCCCACACCGCCCGGCACCGGAGTCAGCGCACCCGCCACCTGCCTCACGGACTCGAAGTCCACGTCGCCGACCAGCCCTGACTCGCCGCGATTGGTGCCGACATCGATCACGATCGCTCCCTCGCGAACCATGTCGCCCGTCACGAGGCCCGGCGAGCCCACCGCGGCCACCAGCACGTCCGCCTCGCGGCAGACCGCCGCCAGGTCGCGCGTGCGCGAGTGGCAGTGGGTGACCGTGGCGTTGGCGGCCAGCAGCAGCTGGGCCACCGGCTTGCCGACGAGGATCGAGCGGCCGATCACCACCGCGTGCGCGCCCTCCAGCTCCGCCCCGGCCTCGTCGAGCAGCACCATCACGCCCGCCGGCGTGCAGGGCACGAGGCCCTCGCGATCCTGAAACAGGAGGCCGGCATTGGCCGGTGTGAGCCCGTCCACGTCCTTGAGCGGATCGATCGCGCTGATCAGGGGGTCCTGATCGAGGCCCACCGGGAGCGGCAGCTGAAGAAGGATCCCGTTCACCCGCGGGTCTGCGTTGAGCGAGTCGATCAGCTCGGCCAGCTCGCGCTGCGACGCGTCCGCCCCGAGTTGGTTGTGAAACGACTCGATGCCCACCTTGGCGCAGTCCTCGCGTTTCATGCGGACGTAGGTCGCCGATGCCGGGTCGTCGCCCACGAGGATCGTCGCCAACCCCGGCGGCGCCGGGAGCTCGGCGACCTCCGCGGCCACCCGGTCGCGCACCCGGGCCGCGACGGCGTTGCCGTCGATCAGCCGCGCCTCAGCCACGCTTCTTGAGCGGCGCGTAGTCGGCCATCAGCTTGCGCTCGGAGCCATCGGAGGCGAACCGCACCACCACCAGGCCGCCGGGCTCCACCCCCACCACCACGCCGTCGCCGAACTTGACGTGGGTCACGTCGTCGCCGAGCGCGAACGTCGCGGCCGGGCCGGGCTCGATCCGCTGAGGGGGCGGCGCGGGCGTGGTGCTCCCCCACGAGCCCGCGACCTTGCGCGCCGAGGGCTGCTCGGCGGCATCGGTGAGCTCGGACGGGATCTCGCCCAGGAACCGGCTCGGCACGTTCCACTCGCGCCCGCCGTACATGGCGCGCGTGCGCGCGTGGGTCATGTACAGCTCGCGCCGCGCGCGCGTGACCCCGACGTAACAGAGGCGCCGCTCCTCCTCGATGTCCCCGGCCTCGATCGAGCGCGAGTGCGGGAACACGCCGTCCTCCATGCCGAGCATGAAGACGATGTCGTACTCCAGCCCCTTGGCGTTGTGCAGCGTCATCAGCGTGACCACGCCGTCGTCGTCGCTGAGGCCGTCCTGCTCGGAGAACAGCGCCACCTGCTGCAGGAACTCCTCGACCGAGGGCTCATCCGCGCTGGTGTCGTACTCGCGGGCGACGCTCACGAGCTCCTCGAGGTTCTCCAGCCGCCCCTCGGACTCGATCGTGCGCTCGGCCCGCAGCGCGTCCGTGTAGCCCGAGTCGGCGAGGGTCTCCTCGAGCAGGTCCCCCACCGAGGACCCCTCGGCGGAGTCGCGCAGCTTCTCCATCGTGTCCATGAAGCGCCCGACCGCCTTCACCGCCGCGGCACCCAGGCCCGGGATGTCCTCGGGCGTGAGCGCGACGTCGAAGATCGGCTCGCCCATCGTGTTTGCGTGGGCCACGATTCGCGCCTGCGAGGTGTCCCCTATCCCCCGCCGCGGTGAGTTCACCACGCGCCCGAAGGCCACCACGTCGTGCGGGTTGACGAGCAGGGTGAGGTAGCCGAGCGCGTCCTTGATCTCGGCGCGCTCGTAGAAGCGGGTGCCGCCGATCACCTGGTAGCCGACGCCGTACCGGACCAGCGTGTCTTCCAGCACGCGGCTCTGGGCGTTGGCGCGGTAGAAGACCGCGACGTCGTTGCGCGAGCCGCCGCCGTCCACGTGGCGCTCGATCTCCCCGGCCACGAAGCGCGCCTCGGCGTGCTCGTCCTCGAGCTCCCTCAGGTGCACGGACTCGCCCTGGCCCTGATCGGTCCAGAGGTGCTTTGGCTTCTGGCTGCGGTTGTTGGCGATCAGCGCGTTGGCCGCGTCGAGCACCGTCTGGGTGGAGCGGTAGTTCTGCTCGAGCTTGACCACGGTGGCGTCGGGGAAGTCGTTCTCGAACTCGAGCACGTTCCTGATGTCGGCCCCGCGGAAGGCGTAGATGGAGTTGTGCGTGATCAGTCCATTGGCGATGAAGTTGTGGGTGCGCTCGACGTTGAGGTCGTGGACGCTTGCCTCGGCGTTGAGCCTCTGCACCCGCTCCACCACGTCGTACGTGCCCTCATCCCCGAGCATCGCCATGCCGGGCTCGACCGCCTCGGCTCGGCATTGAGGGAGAGCCGGAGCGGTCAGAATCGCTGAGCTGTGACTGATCCTGGGGCTATATCCCCCAAGAGCCGTCACAGCTCCGGCGAAGTGGGCGTGTTCGGGGGTGCTGACCAGTCGGCGGCCCGAGCGGGTGGTGATCTCGACCAGCTCCGACGCCCGGGACGCAAACGCGTCGGTGACGCGGGCGGCGACGAAGCCGCCATCCCACGACAGCACCTCATCCCCCTCCTTCACCAGCTCAATCGGGCAACGAGAGCCATCGGCCATCGTCACGAGCGTCCCGGCCACCAGACACTGTGCGTCGTCGCCGACCACCGCCAGGTTGCGGTGCCCGTCGGCGAGCAGCCGCAGCCACCGGTACTGCGCGTGGTTGGTGTCCTGGTACTCGTCGACCAGCACGTGGCGGAAGGCGTTGCGGTAGCGCTCGAGCACCTCGGGGAACAGCTCGAACAGGTTCACGCAGCGGAACAGCAGGTCGTCGAAGTCCATCGCGTTCATCGAGTGGATCCGCTGCTCGTAGAGGTCGTAGACCTCCGCGGCGGTCTGCTCGAAGTAGGAGCCGACCTTGATCCGGAAGGCCTCGGCGTCCAGCAGCTGGTTCTTGGCGTCGGAGATCTGGCGCTTGATGCCCCGCGGCGGGAAGCGCTTGGGGTCCACACCCAGCTCCTCGATGCAGCGCTTGACCAACCGGACCGAGTCGGCGTCGTCGTAGATCGTGAATCCGCGGGTGTATCCCAGCCGCTCGGCGTCGGAGCGCAGCATGCGCGCGCAGGAGGAGTGGAAGGTCATCACCCACATCGCCTTGGCGCGGGCGCCGACGAGCTCCATCACCCGCTCGCGCATCTCGCCGGCGGCCTTGTTGGTGAAGGTGATCGCGAGGATCTCTGATGGATGCGCCTGCTCGGTGCCCACCAGATAGGCGATCCGGCGCGTGAGCGCGCGGGTCTTGCCGGACCCCGCTCCGGCGAGGATGAGCAGCGGCCCCTCGCCGTGGGTGACCGCCTCCCGCTGGGGGTCGTTCAGCCCTTCGAGCAGCGATTCGGTGGTGGCGGCGGCGCTCACCACGTCCACGATAGTGCGCGTCTGGGACGCTCTGGCCATGGCTCTCTGCGAGGAGGTGCGACGCTCGTGCGCGGAGATCGCGGCTTCCGCGCGGTCGGTGCGGATCGACCTCGATAGCGTCGCCTCGATCGAGCACGGCCCAGCGCCGGAGCTAGACCCCGAGCGCCACTACCTCGAGGGGTCGAAAGAGGACGTGGCGATGTACACGCTCACCCTCGACTCGATCAACTTCGGCTCGGGCTGGTTCCCAACGCTGCGAAAGCGGCCGGGATGTTCCGGTTACTTCACGGTTGCGTGGGCGCTGGCCGACCGCTTCCGAGGAAGCGGTCCGTGGAGCCCGGGACAGCTTCGTTCATTGACGGGGAGAGACGTGGCGGCCGTCCTGGGCCAGGAGCCGTCGCACGAGCTGATGGGGCTGTACGCGCGGGCGCTGAACGACCTTGGGCTGTTCCTCGGTGAGCGCAGAGCCCTTGACGTGGTGGGCGGCTCGGCGGAGGGGCTCGCCGGGCAGCTCGCGGACGGCATGCCCTTCTTCGACGACCGTGGCTTCTACAAGCGCGCCCAGATCGTGCCGAGCGACCTTGCGCTGGCGGGCGTCGCGGAGTTCGACGACCTCGACCGGCTCACGATCTTCGCGGACAACCTGGTGCCCCACGTGCTGCGCATGGACGGCGTGCTCGGCTACGACCCAGAGCTGGCGGCCCGCATCGACGCCGGCGAGCTGCTGGAGCCCGGTCGCGAGGAGCGTGAGATCCGGGCCTGCGCTCTGCACGCGTGCGAGTCGATCGCCGCCGAGCTAGGCGTCGCGCCGCGCATCCTCGACATGTGGCTGTGGAACCGGGGGCAGGAGGCGCGCTACAAGGCGGTGCCGCGGCACCGGACGCGGACGGTCTTCTACTAGACGTAGAAGATCTGGCCGGGCGAGTAGCCCTCGAACGTCGGCCGCGGGAGCTTCGGCGCCTTCTTGCGCCGCTTCAGCGTCACGGTGTAAGGCACCTGACACCCCGAAAACGCGGCCGTGAGCTTCAGGCGCGCTCGCTTCGCGCTCAGCACCTTGATCGTGCCGACCACGCTCGTGTTGATGCTGCCCCCGCTGAACTTGGAGGTCTTGCCCACCTTCAGCCGCTGGTTGCCCTCCGCGTCGTTGAAGTTGAACCACCAGGTCGCGTTGCGGCCCGGGCAGAGGAGGTCGCCACCGATGACGTAGGCGGCGCTGCGGGTGGTGCTGACCCAAAAGCCCGGCTTCCGCGACTTGTAGCTCGCAGCGAAGACGCCGCCCTTGAGCTTGCAGCCCTTCGTCTCCTTGTAGGCCTTGCACTTCGGCTTCTTGGCGTCCGCGGCGGGTGCGACCGCAAGGACGAGCAGGAACGCGAGCGCTACGAGGGCGGAGCGGCGGGCCACGTCTCCACGCTAGGTGCGATCGGCGCTTTTCGCAAGCGCCTAGCCCGATGCAGGGTCGTTGCCGCCGCCGCGGCGCAGCGGGCGCACCTCGGCCCCCTCGGGCCGCTTGCCCGTGAGCTCGGCCACCATGCCCTCCAGCTCGCCCAGGCGGGTGGCCAGGCCCTTGAGGGCATCGGCCACGGGATCGGGCAGATGGGCCCAATCGGCGTCGGGGCCCTCGGGGCGCTCCCCGGCCACGCGCACGGGATGCCCGGGGTTGCCGACCACGGTGGAGTCCGCGGGCACGTCGTGGATCACCACCGAGTTCGCGCCGATCTTCGCGCGGTCGCCCACGTCGATCGGACCGAGCAGCTTGGCTCCGGAGCCCACCACCACGTCGTGCCCCACCGTCGGATGGCGCTTGCCGCGCTGGAAACCCGTTCCCCCGAGAGTCACGCCCTGGTAGAGCGTCACGTTGTCGCCGATCTGCGCGGTCTCGCCGATCACCACGCCGCTGCCGTGGTCGATGAACGGGCCCTCCCCGATCCGGGCCGCGGGATGGATCTCCACGCCGGTGGTCACGCGCGTGGCGTTCGCCAGCAGCCGCGGGGCGAGCGGCACGCCGACCTCGTGCAGCGCGTGTGCGACACGGTGCGCCAGCAGCGCCTGAACGCCGCCGTAGGTGAGCAGGATCTCGAAGCGGCCCACGTCGCGTGCTGCCGGGTCGCGCTCGAGCGCCGCGGTGAGGTCGGCGCGCAGCTCGCGCGCCACACGGGTGAATGTTCCGAGGCCGTACATGTCAGGCGGGGGCGAAGAAGGGAGTGCTCACATACCGCTCCCCGGAGTCGGGCATGATCACGGCGATCCGCTTGCCGCGCATCTCGGGGCGCGAGCCCACGTCGATCGCGCCGCGAAGCGCGGCGCCGCAGGAGATCCCCACGAGGACCCCCTCGGTGCGGGCACAGTCGCGGGCGGTTTGGATGGCGTGCTCGTCGCTCACCTGGAGGATCTCGTCGACCACGTCGGGGTTGAACACGGGAGGGATGAAGCCGGCTCCGATCCCCTGGATCTTGTGCGGCCCGGCCTTGCCGCCGGAGAGCACGGGCGAGCTGGCCGGCTCGACCGCCACCACGAGCAGGTCGGGGTTGAGCTCCTTCAGCCGCTCGCCGGCTCCGGTCACTGTGCCGCCGGTGCCCACGCCGCACACCAACGCGTCGACCTTCCCGTCGGTGTCGCGCCAGATCTCCTCCGCGGTCGTCCGGCGGTGGATCTCGGGGTTGGCGGGGTTGGAGAACTGGTCGGGGATGAAGGAGTCGCCGACGCTGTCGGCGATCCGCTGCGCCGCCTCCACCGCCTCGTTCATCCCGCCCATCGACTCGGTGATCTCCACCCTGGCGCCATAGAGCCTCAGAAGCCCCTCACGCTCCCGGCTCATGCCCTGGGGCATGGCGAGAACGAGCTCATATCCGCGCGCCGCGCACACGAAGGCGAGCGCAATGCCGGTGTTCCCCGAGGTGGCCTCGACCACGGTGGTGCGCCCGGGTTTGATGCGGCCCTCCGACTCGGCGGCGTCGATCATCGCCACGCCGATCCGGTCCTTCACGCTGCCGCCGGGGTTGTAGGACTCCAGCTTCGCCAGCAGCTCGGCGCCGCAATCGGGCGCGACGCGTGTGAGCTCCACCATGGGAGTTCCACCCACGATCTCAGACAGATTGGCCGCGATCGCGCGCCCTACGGGGCTCACGTTCATGCGCTCACCGTAGCGGCGAGCCGGGCGCGAGCGACCTCATACGCCGCCTCCAGCGGCGTGACCTCATCGGCCTCCGCGCGGTCGAGCACGGTGCCCATCGTCTCCCTGATGCCCGCAACGCGGCGCCTGGCTAGCGCCGGGTCATAGCGATCGAGCTCCACGGAGATGTTGATCAGGCCGCCCGCGCTCGCGATGAAGTCGGGGGCGAACAGGATCCCGTGCGCCGCCAGGTCCTCGGCCAGGCCGTCGTGCGCAAGCTGGTTGTTCGCGGACCCGCATACCACCTGACAGCGCAGGCGCTCGGACACCACCTGATCGATCGCGCCGCCCAGCGCGCAGGGGGCCACGATGTCGACCTCGGCGAGGAGCGCGGTGCTCGGCGCCGCCCACTTCGCACCGAGCGACTTCGCGAGCTCCCGCCGGGACTCGTCGATGTCGGACACGATGAGATTCGCGCCGGCGCGCGCCAGGCGCTTGGCCAGGCGCGAGCCCACCCGGCCGACCCCCACCACCGCCACGCTGCGCCCCTTGAGGTCGGCGCTGCCGAAGCGGCGCTCGCAGCAGGCGCGCATCGCAGCCTCCACGCCCTGCGCGGTAAAGGGGCTCGGGTCGCCGCTGCCGCCCTTGGAGCGCGCGAGGCCCGTCACGTGCTTGGTGCCTTCGGCGAGCACGGCCATGTCGCGCGCGCTGGTGCCCACGTCCTCGGCAGTCACGTAGCGACCGTCGAGGGTGTTCACCGTGTCGGCGAAGTCCAGCAGCGCGGCTCGGCGGCGCTTGCCGCTTGGCGGCCTGCCCGGCTCGGTGGCGATCACACCCTTGCCTCCGCCGAGCGGCACCCCCGCCGCGGCGGCCTTGAAGGTCATGGCGCGCGAGAGCCTGAGAGCGTCCCGCGCGCCGTCGGCGGAGCTCTGGTAGCGCCACATCCGGCAGCCGCCGAGCGCCGGGCCGAGGGCCGTCGAGTGCACCGCGACCACCGTGTAGAGGCCCGAGCGCCGCCCACGGCGAATGACAAGCTCCTCGTGGTCGAGGCTCACCAGTGGTGTGGTCGCGCCGTCGGGCACGACAGCGAATCTAGAGGTTGGCCAAGTCGCGGCGAACTGCGGCCTCGGCCGCGTTCACCCGGCGGATCGCCACCGCGTAGGCGGCGCGGTCACCGCTCCTCGCCGCGCGTGCCAGGGCAGCGTGTGCGCCCGCGGCGGAGCGCAGGCGCGAGCTCAACCCGGCCGGGTCGAGCCCCGACGCCGGAGCGATCGCGCCGATGACCCCGGCGCTACGCCGGTATTCCCGGGCCAGGGAGGCCGCCGCCTGCGCCTGCCCACGCCGGGTCCGGGCCGCCGACAGGCGAGCGCGGCCGGCCACCAAGCCACGATCCACACGCCGCAGCTCGGCGTTGATGTCCCGCGCGGCGGAGGCGGCCGGCCGAACGGGTTCGGCAGGCGCCGGTGCCTTGGTGGGCTCGGCCTCACCGTCGCTCCCGAGCACGTATCCGCCGGCGGCCAGCGCGGCCACCCCGAGGAGCACGCCACCGAGACCGGCCAGCCGGCGCAGGCGCCCCGGCCGACGGACGCGCGGCTCTTCGACGGCCACCGGCCCGGCGAACCGCTGCTTGCGCATGGGGACGATGCTGAGCGCGTCGGATGCGGCCTTGACCATCTCCAGCGCCGTCGGGTAGCGCTCCGCAGGGTCCTTCGCCATGGCGATCTCGAACACTCGGTCGAGCTCGGGACCCAGTCCCGGGTCGCGCTCCGATGGCCGCGGCGGCGCGGCGTTCGCGTGTGCCTCCACGACCTTCACCACATGGCCCTCGAACGGCGGTGCGCCGGTGAGGCAGTCGAACATCAGCGAGGCGAGCGAATAGACGTTGCTCGCCCGGACGAGCGGCTCCCCGCGCGCGGCTTCAGGGGAGATGTGGGCGGGGTACGGGTGCTGCCACGGCGCGAGGTCCGCTGTGAACGGGACCCAGAGCCCGAGATCGCCCAGCTGCACGCCGCGTGCGGGATCGAGCAGGATGCTCCCCACCCCAAGCTCGCGCGTGAGGATCCCGGCGTCCGCCGCGAAGTCGACCGCGTCGGCGACCTCGCCCATCACCTCGAGCATCTCCCCGGGTGTGAGCGGCCCGGCCTTCAGGCGGTAGCCCAGGCTGGGCATGTCCTGCGCGCCCATGGCCAGCACGAGGCGGCCCTCCCAGACGCCGGCGCCGTGAATCTCGAGCAGATGAGGGTGCTCCAGCGCGGCCCGGCGCTCGACGGCGCGCATGAAGCGTCGCGTCAGACGACGGTTGGCCTCGATTTCGTACAGCCGAACGGACGCCTTCTCGCCCGTCTCCACGCGGACGGCGTCGTAGAGCGTCGGAAAGCCTGGGCGATCCAGGATCACCTGGTGCAGGCGGCAACCACCCACGAGCGTCGGCTGGAGCGTGCGCGACTCGGTGAGGAGGCCCATCAGCCGGAGTCGTCGAAGCCGTCGGGAGCCTGGGCCGGATTTGGAGCGGGTCGAGGCGCCGGGGCCGGTTGGGGCGCGGGTGCCTGCACCGGAGCCGGCGCGGGCGCGACGTAGGGCTCGGGCTCAGGCAACGGCTCTGGAGCCGGAGCGGGGACCGGGGCCGCGACCGGCTTCGGAGCCGGCTTTGGCCTGCGACGCGGCGCGCGGGCGAGCGGTGGCACCGCCCGCGGGTGTGCTGAGCGTGCCGATCGCGGGCGCCTTCGCAGCCCGCGGGGCGGCGGGTTCGGGCTCGGACTGCCCGGCGCGGCCGACGCCGAAGGACGCGGCGAAGAGGATCAGGGCCGGAAGCACGGATATGGCAACTCTACGGGTAGCGATCACGGGCATGGGGTCGGACTCCTCGCGCCGTCGGCCAGGCAGCGATCCCGCCTCGACGGCGCCTTGCGGCGGCGCACCCCGAAGCGGGTGTACTTGCCGATCGAGCCGGGCCGGCTCACGAACACCTGGAGCACCACGCCCGGCCTGAGGCGGCGCTCGAACGGCCGGAGGCGCACAATCCGCTTGGCCGTCACAGTCCTGGCCAGGCGCCGGCGGGGACACTTCGGGCCGTTGCAGCGCACGATGACCGACGCCCCGGCGGGAGCCTGAACGGTGAACCGCTGAACCCTCGTGCCGGTGCGTGTGAGGCGCCCGACCATCCGCACCACCGGGAAGGGGCTGAGAGGGACGGCCGCGGCAACGAGCGGCGCCGCGACGGTGATCGTGCGGCTCGTGACCGCGACGGCGCCACGGGAGTCGCGCACCCTCAGTCGAACGGTGCGGGCACCGGCCGGGAAGGCGCGGGCCACCCCACCGCCGCTGGCGTCGTCGAACTGCCCGTCGTTGTCCACGTCCCACTCCTGAGCGACCAGCGGCCCGTCGGGGTCGTAGGAGACCGAGACGAAGTCGACTACCTGCCCCGCCTTCGGCGCTGCCGGGAAGTGGCGGAAGGAGGCGACGGGTGCGGTGTTGGGGGGCGGGGACACCGTCACGGTTCTCTGAACGGTCCGGACGTTGCTCTCACCGTCGGTCACCTGCATGCGCACGATCTTGGACCCGGCCGTCGCGAACTCCCGCGTCACGCTCTCGCCCTCGGCGTCGTCGTAGCCCCCATCTCCGTCGAGATCCCATGCGAAGGACGAAGCGCCCCCCACGTCGTCGTCCTGAACGGCCTCCGTGAACCGGACCTGAGTGCCCGGCTGGGGCGCACTCGGCGTGAACGTGAAGTTGACAACCGTGGGCGGCGCCGCGCCGGCTGGCGCAACAATCCCGATGAAACCAACGAGCGCTACCGATAAGACTGCGAGCTTCAAACCCGAACCCCTGCCTTGAGTAGACGGGTGAAGGGCAGATGGTAGCGCCGCAGCCGGGGGCTGAGCGCTACCTCAGATGTAGTACATCGGCTGGGCTCCCGCCCGCGCCTCGCGCTCCACCACATCGGCGATCGTGGTCGAGCGCAGGACGGCCCTCACGGCCTCGCTCGCGTCGACCCACACGGGACCCGCCTCGGTGGCCTCGGCGCCCAGCTCGCCCTCGAGCAGCTCCACGACCTCGAGCACGGTCACCTCGGCGGGTGGCCTTGCGAACAGGTAGCCGCCCTTCACACCCCGCTGGCTGTGCAGCACGCCGGCGCGCCGCAACGTGGCGAACAGGCCCTCGAGGAACTGCACCGGGATGTCGCGCGCACGTGCTAGCTCGCCTATCGGCACCGGCTGCTCGGAACCGCGGCTGGCCAGCTCGGCGAGCGCGTGGACGGCGTACGGAGACTTGGAGGTGATCGCCAGCACCGGCCGCTGAGTCTAGGTTATGCCCATGAGGGAGATGCGCAGCGCCGTGGCGCTCTGGGGGCCGCCGATCGCCCTGATGGTGCTCATCTTCGTGCTGTCCTCGCTGCCAAGTGACGACCCCGATCGGAGCTTCCTCCAGCTGCTGGTGCGCAAGGCCTTTCACTTCAGCGAGTACGCGCTGCTCGCCGCGCTGTGGTGGCGCGCGCTGCGCACGCGGGTCGAGCCCCGCACGGCGCTCATGGCGGCGTTCGCGCTCGCCGCCGGGTACGCGGTGACAGATGAGGTCCATCAGACCTTCGTCGACACGCGCGTGGGCACCCCCGTAGACGTCCTGATCGACCTCGCGGGCGCCGCCACCGCGATAGCGCTGCTTGCGCGCCGGCGCGAGCGGGTGCCCGCTTGAGCTCGGCGCTACAGCGGCTCCCGATCGAGTCGGCTCGGCCGATGGTTGTGTTCGCCCTGGTTCGGGTGGTGATGGCGAACGCGGCGCTGGTCCTCATCCTGGTGCTCAGCTTCCCCTTCGAGGGTCGCATGGTTGCCGTGATCGCGGGCGTGGCGGTGCCCTGGAGCCTCTACAACGTGTGGCTTGCGCGGCGGGCGCCGGAGCGCGCCACCAACCCACTGATAGCGGCGGGCGACATCATGGTGCTCGCTGCGATCGAGGCCGTCGCGCCGGAACTCTACGGCGTCGTCCGGTTCACGGCTCTGTTCTTGCTCGCCGTGCACGCCCACTTCCAGGGCGAACGCGTGGGGCTGATGGTCGGCGTCTTCGCCGTGGTCCTGCTGGGGGCGCCCACCGCGTTCTTCAACGACGACCTGCCGGTTGAGGGCAACCTGCGGATCTTCTACGAGGTGGCCTTCGCGGCCGCCGCGCTGGGCACGGTCACCCTCGTGGGGCGTTTCCGCACCGAGGAGTCGGCCTCGCGCCTTCGCGCGCGCGAGATCAGCCGCCGCACCCTGCGGGCCGAGAACGACATCCGCAGGCGCCTCTCGCAGTCGCTGCACGATGGCCCCGTGCAGGAGCTGATCAGCCTGGACATGATGCTCGTGGCCGCCAAGAACGCGGCCGCGCAGGGCGACATCAAGGGCGCCTCGACCATGATCGACGATGCGAGCGCGGTGGCGGTCCGGAGCGTGAACCAGCTGCGCGACGAGATGCTCGACCTGGGGCCCTACGCCTACGAGGAGTTCTCGTTCTCCTCCGCCGTCGAGCGCTGCTTCGACGTGTGGGAGCGGCGCTACGACCTCTCGGTCACGCTCGACGCCAAGGAGATGGAGCTGCCCTCCGATGTCGAGGGCGAGCTGTTTCGCATCACCCAGGAGGCCGTGGCCAACGCCGCGCGCCACGGCACGGCCGACCGGGTGACGGTGTGCCTCGAGCCGGCCGAGGGCTCATTCCGGCTGCGGGTGACCGACGACGGCCGCGGGTTCCGCGGTGTCGACCCGTTGGCTGCGTCACAGCCCGGGCACATCGGGCTGGCGACGATGCGCGAGCGCACGGAGATGCTCGGTGGCGAGCTGTCGATCGACAGCTCCGAGGATGGGACGACCGTGACGGTTACGGCGCCGCTGCCGCGACGGACGTCGCGGCAGCGGGGGCGCTGACAGCCGAGACACGCACCGGTATCCCGTTGAGGTGGGCCATGCCGGCCAGCGCCTCGAGATCCTCGGGGGCGCCGCTGGCGAGCAGGTTCACGTTCACGCCGGCATTGGCGTTGGCCAGCTGCCAGCCGCCGCTGTGGCCCCAGCCGTGGGGCAGCGCCACCGCACCCGGAGTCATCTCGTCGGTGACCGCGACCGGCACCTCCACCGCGCCCGACTTCGACTGCAGCGTCGCCGTGCCGCCGTCCTCCAGCCCGTGTGCCGCGGCGTCGTCGGGATGCACCCGCAGCGCCTGGACGCGCTCGCCCCGCATCAGCAGCGGCGCGTTGTGCATCCACGAGTTGTGTGAGCGCAGCTCGCGCAGCCCGATCAGCCGCAGGGGGAACTCACCCCGGTCGGCGGCTACCTCGCGTCCCAGCCGCTCGAACTCAGCGACGATCGCTGCGGGCGCCAGCTCGATTCGCTTCGACGCGGTGCGCAGACGCTTGCGCAGTCGTCCGGTCTCCACGTGGTCGGACAGCACCACGCCGTGCGGGTGGCGGCGCAGGAGCTTCGCCACGCTGAGCCCGGATGGCCGCAGCCCGAACCAATCCCCCTTCGGGCCGGTGCGAAGCAGAAGATCCAGGAGGTGCCGGGGCGACAGGCGCAGGCCCGTCTTGGCCAGCGCCCGCAGGGCCGGCACGCTGTAGGGCGCCTTCCCGATGCGGCGCGTGATCGCGTCGATGATCTGCCACTCCTCCCGAGCCTCGCCCGGCGGTTCGGTCACGGCCTCAGTGGCCTGTATGTACGGCGTGGCGAAGAACGGCATCAGCGCCAATGGCACATCGTCGCGCTCGTACATCGTGGTGGTGGGCAGCACGTAGTCGGCGTGGCGATTGGTCTCGTTCACGTAGAAGTCCAGCGACACCATCAGGTCGAGCTCGCCGAGAGCCGCCTCGAGGGCGTCGCCGTCGGGCACCGACAGCACCGGGTTGCCGGCGGACACGAACAGCGCCCGGAGCTGGCGCTCACCCGGGGTGGTGATCTCCAGAGGCAGCAGCGACGCCGGCAGCTCGCCGAGCACGTCGGGGAAGTCGCCGAACCGGGCCCTGTCCGCGCCGTAGGTGTCGAGCCCGATCCGGGCGCCGATGACGTCGAGCGGTATCGGCGAGTCTCCGAACACGCTTCCGCCGGGGCGATCCACGTTGCCCGTTACCGCGTTCAGGGCGTCGAGCAGGTACGCGACGAGCGTGGCGAAGCGGCCGAGGCACGCTCCCGTGCGCCCGTAGGCCGCGGCGGACTCCGAGCCGGCGAAGTCGCGCGCCAACTCACGCACCCGCTCGGGTGCGATCCCCGTCCTGTCCTCGGTGGCCTCCGGCGGGTGGGCGGCGGCGAAGCGGCGGAGCTCACCCCAGCCGTCGGTGTTCGTGTCCAGGAAGCCTTCGTCCGCCAGGCCCTCGTCGAAGATCGTGTGGATCATCGAGAGCAGCAGCCAGGCGTCGCCGTCGGGCCGGATCGGCTGGTGCTCGAACTGCTTGGCGGTCTCCGACCGGCGCGGATCCACGCATACAACCCGGCCACCACGCTCCTCGATCGCGAGCAGGCGCTCGCGCACGCGCGGAGCGCTCAGCACCGAGCCGTGCGAGACCAGCGGGTTGGCGCCCACCATGAACAGGAAGTCCGTGCGCTCGATGTCGGGGATGGGAATGACCAGCGGGGTGCCGTACATGAGCGCGCTGGCGGCGAAGCGGTTGTTCACGTCCTGCGAGCCGGCGCCGTAGGCGTGCGGCGAGCCGATGCAGTCGAGGAAGCCCTTGCGCCACAGTGCGTGCGAGTAGCTGAACGCGCCGGGATTGCCCATGTACCAGCCGACAGCTCCGGCGCCACGCTCGGCCAGGATCCGGCCGAGCCGGTCGCCGATGTCGTCCAGCGCCTCGTCCCACGACACGCGCTCGAACTCGCCCGCGGCGGTGCGCTTCAGCGGATGGGTGACCCGGTCGGGATCGTTCTGGACCTCGGTCATCGCGATGCCCTTGGGGCACGCGTAACCCTTGGAGAGAGGACTCTGCGAGTCCGGCCGCAGCTTTACGAGCTTGCCGTCCTCAACCGTGGCGACCATGCCACAGAGCGGCTCGCAGATCCGGCAGAAGGTGACGCGCTCCTCTACTGCCACGAGGAGCATCCTACGCACAACAGAAGGCGAGCTCCGCGACTTGCACGGTGGCGGTCCCGCCAGCCGCGGGATCGCGTTACGGAATCCGAATCAGATCCAGCCCTTGTCGGTAGCGATCAGAACGGCCTGCGCGCGATCATTCGCGCCGAGCTTCGCGTAGGTGTTGTGAAGGTGGGTGCGGACCGTGCTCGTGGACAGCTCGAGCTCGTGGGCGATCTGCTTGTAGACCTTGCCCTCGGCGAGCTTCTTGAGCACGTCGACCTCACGGTTGGACAGCGGGCAGGGATCCACATGTCGCTTCGCGGAACCATTGCCCTGCGGCAGCTCGTACATCATCGAGCGCAGCATCTCGGGGGTCAGCTCCAGCGCCTTGGCGGCATGGAGCAGGGCCTTGGGATCGACGGCCTCGCTGTGGCCGTAGTGGGCCAGCATGTCCGCCAGCCGCACCATGGCAGCACCGTCCTCGGCGTCCTCGGAGTGATGGCGCTCGATGGCGGTCGCAAGTGTGTTCGGCAGGCCCCAGCGGCGGGCGAGCACGCCGCCCACCAGCGCGTGATCGACACCCAGCTCGCGGCGCTCGCGGTGAACGCGCTCCTCGGGGGTCTTGGCCTGGCCGTGAATCTGGGCGGGGTACGCCGGGTAGGCGTGCACCAGCACGAGCTTGCCGATGTCGTGCAGGAGCGCGGACGTGAGCAGCTCGTCGCGCTTGGGGTAGTCGAGCTCGCGGGAGAGGCGGTCCGCGGCGGACTGGGTGGCCACGGCGTGGAGCCGGAACTGCTCGGGCGCGGAGTCCCACCCGGGGATGCGCTCGAAGAAGTCGAAGACCCTGATCCGGCTCGCCATCTGCTCGACGCCCTCGGGCGTGAGCAGCTCCACCGCCTCGGGGACCGTGGCGATCTTGCCCTTGCGCTTGCCGGGCATCCGGTTGGCCAGGCGCAGCACCGTGACGAGCATGGCGACATCCGACTCGACCGCCGCGACGACATCGCCGACCGACGTGCGGTCCTCGCGGACGAGCCGAAGGACTCGGTTGCGTGACTCGGCTAGCGCCGGGAATGCCTCGAGCGCATCGAACGCGGCCGTGAGCCGGCGTCCGTGGCCCTCGTTCTGGCGACCAAAGTTGCCTGCGGCGGAAGCGGGTGTCTGTGAAATGACGGCTGGCATGGGCTTCCCGCCTTGTTACCGGCGGTCACCAGCGTTATCGGCACCTTGGGGGGAATGTTGAGCGGCGTCAGGGCGCGCCCTGGAGGCGCTCCAGTGCGGCATCGACGCGGGTCAACGTCTCGTCGCGGCCGAGGGCGACCGCGGACTCGAAGATGCCCGGTGAGATGGTCGAGCCGCTGATGGCGACGCGCAGCGGCTGGAAGACGTCACGGGGCTTGGCGCCCGTGGCGTCGACCACGCCACGCAACGCGGCCTCCACCGCCTCGAGCTCGAACGGCTCGACTTCGGCGAGCGCGGCGCGGACCGCCGCAAGGTTCTCCGGCGCGCCCTCTCGCTCCATCACCTTTCGCCACGCCTTCTCGTCGTAGGGCTGGCGTTCCACCAGGAACGCGGCGAGCGGCCAGAAGTCGGCCAGCGTCTGCATCTTCTCCTGCGCCACCTCCGCCGCGGGCTGCAATCCCTCGCGGCCCGTGAGCTCCTCGAGCCGGCGCGCCAGCTCCGCGGGCTCCATTTCGCGCAGGTAGCGCCCGTTCATCCAGCGCAGCTTCTGCTCGTCGAAGACAGCCGGTGATTTCGACACGCGCGCAAGCGAGAAGCTTTCGATCAGCTCCTCGGTGCTGATGAAGGTGGTGGCCTCGTCGAGACCCCAGCCCAGCAGTGCGATGTAGTTGCGCACCGCCTCCGGGAGGTAGCCGGCCTCGCGCAGCTCCTGAACCGACGCGGCGCCGTGGCGCTTGGAGAGCTTCTTGCCGTCGGGCCCGTGGAGCAACGGCAGGTGGGCGTACACCGGCGGCTCGGCGCCCATCGCCTTCAGCACCATCACCTGCCGCGGGGTGTTCGACAGGTGATCCTCGCCGCGCACCACGTGGGTGATGCCCATGTCGAGGTCGTCCACCGCCACGGCGAGGTTGTAGAGGGGGCTACCGTCCGAGCGGGCGATCACGAAGTCGTCGATCGCCGAGTGCGGGAAGGTCACCTGGCCGCGGATCTCGTCGGTTACCACCGTCTCGCCGTCGTCGGGCACCCGCAGGCGCACGGCGCCGTCGTCCTCGTAGGCGTGGTCGGCGGCGAGCATGGCGTCGATCGCCTCGCGGTGGCGTTCCGCGCGCTCCGCCTGGGAGATCGGCCCCTCGTCCCAGTCGAGGCCGAGCCAGCCAAGGGCGTCGAGGATCTGCTCCACGTTCTCGGGCGTGGAGCGCTCGCGGTCGGTGTCCTCGATCCTCAGCACCAGCTCGCCACCCTGCTTCGCCAGCAGCCAGTTGAAGAGGGCCGTGCGCGCGCCGCCGATGTGAAGCGCGCCCGTCGGGGACGGGGCGAAGCGGACTCGTGCCATGCGGCGTAACTTATGCGTCAATGGCCCGTCAGAGAGGCATGAGGCCTCTCTCGATAGTTTCGCTTGCCCTTTTCACCGCTCTCCTGGCGGCAGGTCCCGCGCGCGCCGACACGGATTGCCAACTCAACGGCAACGTGCTCGAGATCGACTACACGGACGGGCCCACGTTCAACGGCGGCCAGGCGACGCTCAAGCGGGGTGGCGCGGGCAACGAGCAGATCATGGTCGTCCAGGGCAACACGACCGTCTGCACGACCCCGAGGGCGAACGTGCAGTCGATCGACTGGGACGACGTCTCCACCGATAGCCCGAACGAATTCTTCATCGACCTCTCCGGGGGGCCGTTCATCAAGTCGGGTGTGCTCGGTGACAACGAGATCCCGATCGACGTAGCCGCGGGGACCCAGAACGACCTGCTGCTGCTCAACGGCAGGCCGAGCGCGGACAACTTCAGCTACGGCGACGACGGCATCAACCTGAATGCAGGCGAGACCGCCGGGGACGTGATCGACAAGGACCTCACCTTCTCGGGCGTCGAGTTTCACACCGTGAACGGCTGGGACGGCGACGACGTGATCTCGGGCGCGGGCGGGAAGGGCACCGGCGCGGTCTTTCCGACGGCCCTTGCCCTCAACGGACAGAGCGGCAACGACACGATCACCGGCGGCGGCGCCGGGGATGACCTCTCGGCCGAGACCAGCTTCGATGTGCTTGGCGCCGACATCCTTGTCGGCGGAGGAGGCAGCGACGATCTCTTCTCGGCGGGCGGGAACGATCAATTCGACCCGGGACCCGGAACCGATGACCTCTTCTTCAGTTCCGCCGCCACCGGTCTGACACTCGATCTCAGCATCACCGGGCCGCAGCAGACCGGCATCGGGACGATGACGCTCGGCGCCGGCCTCGAACGGGTCTTCGGCTCCAACCATGCCGATGTCCTGCTGGGGACGGCCGCAGCCGATCACCTGTTCGGGCAGGCCGGGAACGATCTGCTCGGCGGCCGTGGCGGCGCGGACGAGCTGGACGGGAACGACGACGATGACCTGATCCTCCCCCGCGACGGGGGGGCCGACAGCGTCGACTGCGGGAACGGCGCCGACTCGGTTGCAGTGGAGCTGGTGGCGCCCGACCCCGACACGATCAACGTCGACTGCGAGACCCGGACGAAGATCGACACCTCCGTGGCCGGCGGGCCCACCGGACGGATTGCCGCTCGCTCGTCACGGCTCACGTTCGCGTCCAACGAGAAGGGCGTGACCTTCGAGTGCTCGCTCGACGGCAAGCCGTTCGCCGCCTGCCCGGCCACGTTCACAACGCCGGTGCTCGCCGACGGTTCGCACACGGTGTCCGTGCGCTCGCGCGACCGGCTCGGATTCGCCGATGCCACCGCAGCCTCGCGCACCTGGGTGGTTGACGGAACCGGTCCTCTCCTCACGGGGCTGATCGCGAGCCGCAAGACCTTCCGCCTCGGCAAGGGCACCACTCCCCTGGCGGCGGCCAAGAAGCGCAAGGCCAAGCGGGGCACCCGGATCTCGTTTAACTCCTCCGAGGCGGGCACGGCACGAATCGTGGTCACCCCGCTCGTCAAGGGCCGCAGGGTGGGAAAGCGCTGCCTGAAGGCCACGCGCAAGCGCCGCAAGCGCAAGAGCTGCACCAGGCTCGGCAAGCCCACCACGCTCTCCCGCGCGGTGAAGACCGGTGCCAACACGATCCCGTTCACCGGCCGCCTGGGCCGCCGGGCGCTGAAGCCGGGGCGCTACCGGATCGACGTGTCGCTCACCGACTCGCTCGGCAACCGCTCGCCGGCCCAGCGCCTCACCGTGCGCGTCGTGAAGTAGAACTCCGCGCGTGCTGATCGGCGCCCACGTGTCCACCTCCGGCGGTCTGGTGAACGCCCACGAGCGCGGCGTGGAGATCGGCGCCGCCGCGATCCAGATCTGGGGCCAGTCGCCGCGCATGTGGAAGCCCACGTCGTGGAAGGACGCCGACGTGGACCAGTTCCTGGAGCGAATGGAAGACGGGCCGATCGAGGCCGTGGTGATCCACGCGATCTACCTCATCAACTGCGCCTCGAAGGACAAGGAGATCCGGCGCAAGTCGATCGACTCGCTCACCCACTCCCTGCGAACGGGCGACCGCATCGGAGCCGCGGGAGTCGTACTGCACCCCGGCTCCACCGTTGGGGAGCCCCAGGACGAGGCGCTGAAGCGCGTGGGTGAGTCGCTGCGGCAGGCGCTGGAGGAGTCCGGCGAATGCCCGCTCCTGCTCGAGGACACCGCGGGCGCCGGCAACACGCTGGGGCGCACGTTCGAGGAGCTCGGCGAGCTGATCGAGCTCGCCGGCGGTCACAAGCGCCTGGGGCTGTGCCTCGACTCCTGCCATCTGCTCGCCAGCGGGTTCGACGTGCGCACGACGGATGGCCTTGCCGAGGTCATCGATGACTGCCAGCGCATCGCCGGCAAGGGCCGGGTGCGCTGCCTGCACGTGAACGATTCCCAGATGCCGCTGGGCTCCAACCGCGATCGCCACGCCCCGCTCGGCGAGGGCGAGCTCGGGCGGAAGGGTTGCGCCGCGTTCCTGTCAGAGCCGCGGTTCGAGGGCCTGCCCACGCTCTTCGAAGGCCCTGGCATCGATGGCAAGGCGCCCACCGAGAAGGACATGAAGCGAGCGCGGCAGCTGAGGAAGGCGGGCCTGAAGGCCCGCGGCTAGAGCCCGGCGCGGAGGTCGAAGAACTCCGGGTTCACGCAGTCGAAGGCGTCGCCGTAGCCGTCGTACGCGCGCTCCACCGAGCTGCGGCACTGGGGCAGCGGGAGACCCGTCATCTTCACCCCGCCGAAGCCGTGCCGGGTGCGCTGGGCCGCCTCGAAGGACTCCACGTCGATCTCGGGCCGGAAGACCTTGTTCATGCAGCCCATGTAGCGCCGCCCGGTCTCCTCGTCATCGAAGAGGTAGAGGAAGGCGCAGCCCGACTCGATGCATCCGGCGGGATGGACGACGCGGTCGCAGAAGGAGCAGCACTGGCGGCACTCGTGCAGCTCGGTGACGTTCGCAGCGGCGCTTTCCACAGTGGTCAGCGTAGCCGCAGCGGGACGGTTCTGCTTCTCGCGCCGAAGCGCTTGTCGGCGAGGTTCGCGCGGAACCGGTAGGAGACGCCGCGACGCACCTTCACGGTGAAGTCGACGCGCCCCTGGCCGCGGTCCTTGCCGCGCCTGATGGAGGTGACCTTGCCGAACTTGCAGCGCTTGCACTTGCGGCGCTGCACTCGCAGGGTCACCGCCCTGGCGCCGAGGAGCGTGGGCCGGAACGTTACGCGGAGGGTGACCTTGCGCCCGCGCGTGCGGAGCCTCTTCAGGGTCACGCGCTTGCTGCGATCGCAGGCGTCACCGATGTCGTCGCCATCCCAGTCGGTCTGGGCGCTGTTGGCCAGCGCCGGGCAGTTGTCCTCGTCGGCCGCGCGGCCGTCGCGGTCCGCGTCGTTGGCGCGGTCGTCGGGGAAGCGATCGCACGCGTCACCGAGGCGGTCGCCGTCCGCGTCCTCCTGGCCGGGGTTCTGAGCCCCCACGCAGTTGTCCTCGGCGTCTGGTCGCGTGTCGAAGTCGCGGTCGATCAGCACCGCGACCGTGTAGTTGCCCTGTCCCTGGAAGGCGCGCACGTCGAGGAAGTACAGGCCGGTGCTCGTGGGACGGTGGGCGAGGTCCTCGTTGGAGCCCGCGGTCTCGGCCTGATCCACCACGGCGCCGGACTGGTTCAGCGAGCTGGTCCCGGGACGCAGCAGCCGCAGGTCGAAGTCGCCGCTGGCGCCGCGCAGCCTGATCACCACGCCCTGCCCCGCCGTGAGCCCGACGCGCAGCACATCATCGTTGTCGCGGCCGAACTGCAGGAAGCCGGCGCGTGAGCCGGGAACGGCCAGCGGGACAGCGGAGCCGGGGAGGTCATCGAGACGTTCTGTGTCGAGCAGGCCGCGCTGGATCAGCAGCCCGCGAACGGCGGCCTGCTCGGGATGGCCGTCGTAGGCGGCCACGAGCGCCAGCGCGCCGGAGTGGAGGTCGGACTGAGGCGTGAGGCTGTCGTGGGACTCGAGCACCTTGCGGTCGGCGACGTCGTCGGCGATCCCGAGCTGCGTGCGGATGTCCCACAGCGCGCCCGACCACGCCTCGCCGCCGCAGTAGATGAACTCACCGGGGTCCGAGCAGCCCTGGCCGGCCTGGGCTTGGGCGAAGGTGATGTTGCGGTCCACGCGACGGAGGCAGGGCGGATCGTCGACCAGCTCGATGAAGGAGTAGTCCCACTCGGCGATACAGGCGTCGTAACCGTCGCGCTGCGCGAACTCGGTCGCGATGGCGGCGGCCAGGTAGTCGCTGAACCCCTCCCCCATCGCCCCGCCCTGCTGCGTCTCGCCGAACCCCGGCACCTGGTTGTCCTGGATCGCGTGGCCGTACTCGTGCACGATCACCTCGCCGTCCTCCGCGTCGTCGACTCCCCCCTCCCCGAAAACGATCGAGTCCGTGTCCGGCAGATAGAACGAGTTGTCCTCGGCGATGAAGTTCACGTCCACGCGGGTGCGGCGGTTGTTCGCGTTGAGAACGCCGACGCCCTGGAGGTAGTCCTGGACCCGATCGATGTGGAAGTAGGCCATGCCCGCCTCGAACTCATCGTGGGCGCGGGTCGTGGGGATCCTGTTCGGCGGATCGTCGGGGTCGACCACGGTGGTGAAGTCGCCGTCGAGGCTGCAGGCCAGGTTGTCGAAGAGGTAGACCTCGACGTAGTCGCCGATCAGGCATTCCCCGGCGAACTCCGGGCCGAGGCGGGCCAGGCTCTTCACCTCGTAGAGCGGGTCGAACTCGGGACCGGCGAGGTCATCGGCGTCCGCCAGCAGCCCGCGCGGGCCCGGCTGGGCGACCAGAGCGTTGGTGTCGAACACCAGCGCCTCCTGCGGCGCGTGGCGGGCCAGGTCGCGGGTGCGGAGCGCCTTCGCGCTGCGCGCGTCCACCAGTACCTCGAGCAGCCGCAGCGGCGTGCTGGTGCGGAACACCACGCGCCACACCACCCGGGCGCCTCCCTTCGCCGGGAGGACCGCCTTGGCCGCGGATATCCGCCGGGCGTCTCCACCCCCCACCGCCACCCTGATCGCTCGCGCGCGTGAGACGGTGGCCCGGGCCGGGTTGCCGAGACGCTGCGAGCCGTCGACCAGCAGGTCGCCGCGGGTGCCCGGGGCGTCGGTCACCACCGTGTCGCCGCCCAACACCCGCAGGCCGCCGACCACCTGGCGATAGCGCGTGATCCGGCGGGCGCCCGACCGCTTCGTCACGACCTCGCGCAGCTGCGAGTCGGGCGCCTGGGCAGCGTCGATGCCGACCGGGGCGCCGCGGACCACGCGTGGCGCCGCCGACGCCGCCGTAGGCAGCGTGGCCACGACCAGCACGATCGGGATGACGACCCGGCGCAACGGCTACTCGCGCGGCTTCGCTGCCTGGGCGCCCCCCGATTTGGCGGGAGCACCGGTCAGGGTCGCCGAGGACGCGTTCGCGCAGATGACCTCGATGATCAGATCCACGTTGCCCGCCCCCGCCCCGAGTGTGGCGCCCCAGGCGTTGGGCACCGAGGAGTTGTTCGCGTAGAAGTACTCGGCGATGTCGGCGCCGGGAACGATCTCCTCCGCCCCATCGACGGCGTAGGCGTCGCCTCCCACCGGCACGAGGCCGGCCGGGCAGCCGAAGAAGAATGCACCGGAGGTGACATCCTTCACCTCGCCGGAGCCGTAGGTCACCTGCCCGAAGCCGTCGCGCCCCGCGCGGCCGGATGCGCCCGGCAGCCCCTGCGGGCCGCGGGGCAGCTGCCCGCTCCGGAAGTCCCTGCGCAGCAGTGACCCGTTGCGCACGTCGGTGGACGTGATCGAGCTATTCCTGATCTGCTTGCCGGTGATCAGCCTTGCGGCCGTCGCGCTTCCCGCCCCGGCGATGAAGAGGGCCACGAAGGCCACCATCATCGACGGCGAGGGGCGCCACCTCTGAAGTCGCCCCACACTTTCTCCTTCCCTGGTTTCCGCCGTTGAAGAGTGGCAGGCCCGGCCCGGTTTGCACAGGCCCGGTCAATATCTGTCCAGCGGAGGTTTAGCGGGCGAGGCGGGGCGACTTCGATCGGTTGGGGCCTTAACCCCTATATGCGTCCCGAAAGCCCCAATCATCGGGACCGGAGGTTCGGGAGATCGGTGATCGGCGCGCTGCTCTAGGCGGCCATCACCGACGCCCCTGGCAGCGCGGACAACTCCGCCCTGCAGGCGCGATCGGCCGAGACCCGGTACTCCGGCCCGAGCAGCAGGCTGCGCCGGCCCACCGTGAGCATGAGCTCGTACTCGCCGGGGAAGCCCTTCACCACTTCCTTGAGCTCCTCGAGGAAGCTCTCCGGGACGTCGGCCTGGACATCCAGCGACAGCCGTTTGACCGTCGGCTCGGCAAGCGCGGCCTCCTGGGCGGCCAGCACCTCCTCGGCGGTGGGCTCGAACGGAGTGACCTCCTGGGCGATCAGCTTCA
The DNA here is from genome assembly GCA_963808105.1 of uncultured Thermoleophilaceae bacterium. Taxonomy (GTDB): domain Bacteria; phylum Actinomycetota; class Thermoleophilia; order Solirubrobacterales; family Thermoleophilaceae; genus JAAYBF01. Next base: position 541,006 of record CAWEEH010000003.1, read on the forward strand.
CCTCGCCCGCCTCCTTGTGGTCCACCCGGCCGCGAACGATCACCACGGCGTCGGTGTCCACCTTCTCCGAGTTGGCGGCGTAGGCCGAGTTGAAGACGAGCATCTCCACGGTTCCCTCGAGATCGTCGAGCGTGGCGAACATCATCGGGTCGCCCTTGCGGGTGCGGATGCGCTTGCACTCGGTGACCATTCCGCCGACGGTGACCCACTCGCCGTCCTTTCGCTCGCGCAGCTCGCGCAGCGAGTAGTCCACGTTCGCCCTCAGCGCGGCGCGAACCTCCTTGAGCGGGTGGCTGGAGAGGAACAGCCCCAAGGTCTCCTTCTCCCAGGAGTTGAGCTGGGCGCGCTCGTCCTCCAACCGCGGCACCGGGAGCTCGGGGCCCCCGGAGGCCTGCGCCCCGCCGGGCGCAGGCTCCTCGAGGTCAAAGATGGAGGACTGCCCGAGCAGAGCGTCCTGCTGGGTCTTCTGGCCCGCGCCCTGCGCCTGCTCGAGCACCGACAGCATCCCCGTGCGCGTGGCGCCGGTGGAGTCAAGCGCGCCGCACTTCACGAGCGCCTCGATGGCCTTCTTGTTCACGGTGCGGCAGTCCACACGGCAGCAGAAGTCCCAGATCGAGCGGAACCGGCCGCCCTCGTCGCGCGCAGCGCAGATGGCCTCCACCGCCGCGAAGCCCACGTTCTTCACGGCGTCGAGCCCAAAGCGGATGTTGCCGCCGCTGACCACGAAGTCGTGTCCCGACTCGTTCACGTCGGGCGGCAGCACCTCGATGCCCATCTCCTCGCAGCAGGAGACGAAGAAGGGCACCTTGTCCTTGGTCGACATCACCGAGGAGATGAGCGCCGCCATGTACTCAGCCGGATGGTTGGCCTTCAGCCAGGCGGTGCGGTACCCGATCAGTCCGTAACAGGCCGCGTGCGAGCGGTTGAACGAGTAGTCAGCGGCGGCCTCGTTGACCGACCACAGCTCGTTGATCACCCGCTCAGCCGTCCCGGTGCCCCGTCCGCCCTCGAAGAAGCGCTCCTTCAGGGCGGCCATCGCCTCGCGGTTCTTCTTGCCGATCGCCTTTCGCAGGTCGTCCGCCTCCGCGCCTGAGAAGCCGGCGATCTCCTTGGCGATCCGCATCGACTGCTCCTGGTAGAGGATCACGCCGTAGGTGGACTCGGTGATCGGGCGCAGGCGCTCGTCGATGTACGCGATCGAGTCGGGGTTGCGCTTGTTCCGCGCGTACGTATCGATATGGCGCATCGCCCCCGGGCGGTAGAGCGCGTTGAGGGCAACCAGGTCCTCGAACTCCGTCGGCTTGACCTTGCGCAGCGCGTCGCGCATGCCGTCGGACTCGAACTGGAACACGCCCACCGACTTGCCCTGGGCCATCATCTCGTATGTCGTCGCGTCGTCCATCGGCAGCTTGGTCATGTCGATCCGCTCGCCGGTGGAGCGCTCGAGGATGTCCAGGCAGTCCTCGATCACGTCGAGGTTGCGTAGGCCGAGGAAGTCCATCTTCAGCAGCCCGATCTCCTCGATCGGCTTCATCGAGTACTGCGTGACCGTGCGGTACGCACGCTCGCCGTCGACCGCCGCGCCCTTGTCCTCGGCCAGCTGCAGGGGCACGATGTCGGTGAGCGGGCGGTCGGCGATGACCACCGCCGCGGCGTGGATGGAGGCGTTGCGGACGATGCCCTCCAGCCCCATCGCGGTGTCGATCACCTGCCGTGCCTCGGACTCGGTGTCGTACGCGCGCTTGAGCTCGGCCTCCTCCTTGAGGTACTTCTCGAAGGAGAGCGAGCGACCCATGATCGGCTCGGGAATGAGCTTGGCCAGCCTGTCCCCGGTGCCGTAGTCGAACCCGAGCACGCGGGCGGCGTCACGGGTGGCGGCGCGCGGGAGCATGCGGCCGAAGGTGACGATCTGCGCGACCGACTCGCGGCCGTACTTCTCGGCCACGTAGCGCATCACCCGCTCGCGCCCCTTCACCGAGAAGTCGATGTCGATGTCCGGCATGGACACCCGCTCGGGGTTGAGGAAGCGCTCGAAGAGCAGGTCGAAGGCGATCGGGTCGACCTCGGTGATGTCGAGCGCGTAGGACACGATCGAGCCGGCCGCCGAGCCGCGCCCCGGCCCAACGGCGATGCCGTTGTCCTTGGCGTACTTCACGAAATCCCAGACGATCAGGAAGTACGCGTCGAAGCCCATCCGCCCGATCACCTCGAGCTCCATCTCCATCCGCTCGACGGCCTCGGCGGGCGGCGGGTCGCCATAGCGGCGGCGCAGCCCCTCCTCGGCGAGCCGGCGCAGGTAGGCGCCCTCGGTTTCGCCGTCCGGCGTCTGGTAGCTCGGGATGAGCATCTTGCCCAGCTCGATCTCGACCGAGGAGCGCTCGGCGATCTCCATCGTGGTGGGGATCGCCTCCGGCCACTCGGCGAAGGCGGCCTGCATCTCCCCGGAGTCCTTCAAATAGAACTCGTTGGTGTCGAAGCTGATCTTCGGCGCCGACAGCTGCGATTTGGTCTGTACGCACAGCAGCGCGGCGTGGTTGTCGTAGTCCTCGCGGCCCAGGTAGTGAACGTCGGCGGTGCCCACCACCGGCCGGCCCACCTCGCGGGCGATGCGCACGATGCCCTCGTTGGCCTTGTCCTGCGCCGCGATCCCGTTCTTCTGGACCTCGAAGTACACGTTCTCCGGCCCGAACACCTGCATCAGCTCGTCGGCGTGGGCCCTGGCCTCGGCGGGGTTGTCGTCCACCAGGCGCTGGCAGAAGCGCGACTGAAGACAGCCGGTGAGCGCCAGCACGCCGGCGGAGTGGCGCGAGAGCAGCTCCAGGTCGACGTTGGCCTTGCCGCGGCGATAGCCCTCGAGGAAGCCCGCGCTGGTGAGCTTTACGAGGTTGCGAAAGCCCTCGTCGCTGGCCGCGAGCAGGGTGAGATGGTTGCGCTCGTAGCGAACCGCGTCGGAGGTGCGATCGTCGACGAAGTAGGCCTCGAAGCCCATGATCGGCTTGATCCCGTGCTTCTTGCAGGCCTTGTAGTGCTCGACCGCTCCGTTCATCACACCGTGATCGGTGAGCCCCAGCGCCGGCTGCCCGTGGGCGGCCGCACGCTCGGCCAGAGCGTCGATCCGGCAGGCGCCGTCGAGCAGGGAGTACTCGGAATGGACGTGGAGATGGGCGGCGGACACGCCCGACGAATATAGGGTCGGGACCGGACCTCTCGGGGGCCCGTTTCCGGAACTACGGGTAGATAGTGCGCAGCCGCGAGGCCTCTGCCACGCGCTCGATCGCCACCGACTGGGCGGCGATGCGCCAGTCCACGTCGTAGCGGTCTCGCGCCGCCACCACCCGGGCGAAGGCGTCCTGGAGCTGGAGGCGCAGGCGGGCCACGATCTCCTCGCCGGTCCACGAGTACTTCTGCTGGTCCTGCACCCACTCGAAGTAGCTCACGGTGACGCCGCCGGCGTTGGCCAGCACGTCCGGGATCACGTCGATCCCCCGACGGGCGAGGATCTGGTCGGCCTCGGGCGTGGTGGGGCCGTTGGCCGCCTCCACAACCAGCCTGCAGTCCAGGCTCTCCGCGTTCTCGGCGGTGATCTGGCTCTCCAACGCCGCCGGCACCAGCACATCGCAGGGCGCCTCCAGCACACTCATTCGCCCCACGCTCTCGGCGCCGGGGAATCCGCGCAGGAAGTCGTGCTCGCCGACCCACGTGAACACGGCCTCGAGGTCGAGACCGTCGGGGTCGACCAGCCCGCAGGTCACGTCGGACACGCCCACGATGGTGGCCCCCCTGGCCGCCAGCTCGCGCGCGACCACCGCGCCCACGTTGCCGAACCCCTGGATCGCCACCCTCAGCCCCGAAACTTCCTCATTCCTGGCGCGGAGCACGTCCTCGAGCACGAACACCACACCCAGGCCGGTGGCGATGTCCCGCCCCTCGGTGCCTCCCAGCACCATCGGCTTGCCGGTCACGATTTCGGGGACGGGATGGCCCACCTGCTGGGAGTAGGTGTCCATGAACCACGCCATCTCGCGCTCGCCGGTGGCCATGTCGGGCGCCGGTATGTCGCGGTCCGGGCCGATGATCGGGAATATCTCCGACGCGTAGCGCCTGGTGATGCGCTCCAGCTCGTCCTCCGACAGGCGGTTGGGATCGCAGCGCACACCGCCCTTGGCGCCGCCGAAGGGCAGGCCCATCAGCGCGCACTTGAAGGTCATCCACATCGCCAGGGCGGCGCACTCTCCGAGCGAGACGCCCGGCGAATAGCGCATACCGCCCTTCATCGGGCCCATCGTGAGCGTGTGCTGCACGCGGTAGCCGGTGAAGCTCTCCACCTCGCCGTCGTCGCGGCGCACGGGGAAGTTCACCACCAGCGCGCGCCGCGGCTCCAGCAGGCGGGCGCGCACGTCGGGCTCGATGCGCAGCAGGTCGGCCGCGCGCGTGAACTGGTCGACGGCCACCCGGTACAGCTCCGAGCGCCACTCCCCGCCGGGTGCCACAAGGTAGGGCTCGGCCTCGAGCACTTCATCCCAGCCTCCCCCGCCGCGCCGCTCTTCGGCCATCTGTGGATTATCGCCATAGAATCCCGCCCCCTGGAGTCTCTGCAACCGATCGTGTCAGTCGCCCGCACGTGATCGTGGTCGCCAAGCAGGTCGGGCGGCTCGCCAACCGCGTGGTGCTGTTCGCGCATCTCATCGCGACCGCCGCGGAACACGATCTCCAGATCGCCAACCCGGCCCTGGAGAACTACGCGCGCTACTTCCCGGCCACCTCGCGGACGCTGGTACCGCGCTGGCCCGCGGGGCGAGCGGCGCTTCCCTGGCCGCCTCCGGCGCGAAACCTCAGCTATGCGGTGGCCCGGGTGACGGCCGAGGCGCTCTGGCAGGCGCAGCGGCGCGGCCTCGACGCCCCGGTCATGCGCATCCAGCTCGACGGCGAGCTCGATCTCGACTCGACCGAGTTCCTGGAGAAGGCGCGCGCCCAACGCGCACTGTTCGTGCTCGGTTGGCGCTTTCGCAACCACGAGGCCGTCCGCCGCCAAGCCGCGGTACTGCGGGACTACTTCACGCCCCATCCGCACCGGCTGGAGCGCGCGGCGAGGGCCGTGCGCCCCGCCCAGAACCGCGGGCGCCTCGTCGCGGGAATCCATATCCGCCGGGGGGACTATGCGACCTTCGACGGCGGAAGCCGCTTCTTCGATCACTCGGAGTACCGGAGGGTGATGCTGGAGGTGCAGGCGGCCCACCCGGAACGCGACGTGGCCTTCCTCGTCTGCTCCGACGAGCCCGTCCCGTACGACGCGTTCGCAGGGCTCGAGCTGCTCACGGCGCCCGGCACCGAGCTCGAGGACCTCTACGCCCTCGCCTCGTGCGACCTGATCGTGGGCCCGGTGAGCACCTACAACCGTTGGGCCTCGTTCTGGGGCGAGGTTCCGCTGTTCACCCTGACCGCGGCCTCCACACCCTTTGACCCCAAAGGGGCTGAAGTCGCGTACGACCTGGCTCCGCGGCGGCTCGCACGCCCGTGACGCCGGGGCCGCGACGCTGCGTCGTGAGCCTGGCGACCGACCATGGCCGCTTCCCCGAGGCGCTGGCGCGGCTGCGCGAGAGCCTCGCGCGCCACGCTCCCGGCGTGCCGCTGCTGGCTTGGGAGCACGACGAGTTCCCGCCGGGATCGCCCGCGCACGAGGACGTCCCCTTCGCCTTCAAGCCGTTCGCGCTCGCCGAGGCCCGCCGCCGTGGCTTCGACACGCTGCTGTGGATGGACGCCGCCTGCGTGGCCGTGCGCTCGCAGGAGCCCATCTTCGACCGCATCGAGAGCCGCGGCCACGTCCTGTTCCGAAACGGCAAGTGGCGGGTCGGCGAGTGGGCCGCCCCTCACGCGCTGGCCGCGCTCGGCCTGACCCGCGACGAGGCCATGGGGATGCCCGAGTTGAACGCGGCCGCTCTCGGGCTGCGGGCCGAGCAGCCATTCCTCGACCAGTGGCTGGAGGAGGCGCGACGCGGCACCGCCTTCAGGGGCGACAGGTCCGAGCACCGCCACGACCAGTCGGTGGCCGGGGTGCTTGCCGCGCGCCTGGGGATGCGCCCCGGTCCCGGCGGCCTGGTGCACCTGCGCCCGGGCAGGCGCGTGCTGCGGCGCGGCACGCGGATCGCGATCGCGCGCGACCTCCGGCGGGATGAGATCTCGTCCGCCGCCCGGGTCGAGCGTGTCTGCCGCCTCGCGCCGTTGGTGCGCTTCTAGGAATCGTCGTCGGAGCGCGCGGCCAGGAGGCCGCCGACCACCACAAGCGCCACCACGCCGGCCGCCCCGAGCTTCGCCCGGTTCTCGGCCATCGTCGCGGACATCTTCTTCTTCGCCACTCGCGACCCGATCTGCCAGACGATCCAGCCGAGGAGTGTGTAGCTCTTGGAGTTCATTGGTCCTTCCTTTCCCGATTACGCAACGCGTAAGCCATGCGCGTCTGCAGACTCCAGAGCTCGATGAAGCCCGGGCTGGCCTGCTGGCTGAACAGGCCACCGGACTCGCCGAAGCCGGCCAGGGCCTGGTCGTAGAGGGCGTTGGGGGAACTGCGCGCGACCGCTTGCGCCGAGCCCTTGTAGAGCCGGATCGTGATCTCGCCCGTGACCTGCTCGTTGACCGACTCCATGTAGGCGTCGAGGTCCTCGCGCAGCGGCTCCTGCCAGAGCCCGGCGTAGACGAGGAAGGCCCACTTGCGGTCGAGCATGTGCTTGAACTCGTTCTGATGGATCGTGCAGACGAGCTTCTCCAGCTCTGAGTGGGCGGTGAGGAGGATCTCGGCGGCCGGCACCTCGTACAGGTCGCGCACCTTCAGGCCGACGATCCGGTCCTCGATGTGGTCGAGGATCCCCACGCCGTGACGGCGCCCGGCGGCCGCGCAGCGATCGATCAGCTCCACGAGCCCCAGCTTCTCGCCGTCGAGCGATACGGGAACTCCGCGCTCGAAGCCCACCACGAGGTCCTGGTGTTCGTCGGGAGCGTCGTGCGGATCGGTGACCAGCTCGAACACGTCGTCGCGCGGGGGCTCGGAGAGGTCCTCGATGGCGCCGCCCTCCGACGACCGGCCCCAGATGTTGTCGTCGATCGAGTACGGCGTGGCCTCGCTGCCTCCCTTGACGGGGATGCCGTGCTCGCGCGCGTAGGCGATCTCCTCGTCGCGGCCCATCTTCCAGTTGCGCACGGGCGCGACGATCTTCAGGTCGGGCCCCAGGGCGAGCACCGTGGCGTCGATGCGCACCTGGTCGTTGCCCTTGCCGGTGCAGCCGTGGGCAACGGCGCCGCAGTCGTGCTCGCGGGCCTTCTCAACGGCGAGCTTGGCGATCAGCGGCCGGCCCAGCGCGGTGAACAGCGGGTAGCCGCCGCCGTAGCGGGCGTTCGCCTTGATGGCGGGCAGCACGTAGTCGCGGGCGAACTCCTCGCGGGCGTCGATCACCTCGCAGGCCAGGGCGCCCAGGTCCAGCGCCTTGCCCTTGATCACGTCGAAGTCCTCGTCGGGCTGGCCCAGGTTCACGCACAGGGCCACCACCTCGGCCTCGTACTCGTCCTGGATCCACTTGAGCATCACGCTCGTGTCGAGCCCACCGCTGTAGAGCAGCAGGACGCGGCCCACGTCGCCGGGGGCGGCCTCGTATGCGCCAAGTGGGCGGGCGTCGCTCATGGGCGCCGGAACCTACCAGCAGCCCCCTGGCCGCCCGGACGTATGTGCCGTACCTTGAGCAACGGCTCAACTGGCACCCGCTGGAGTCCGATGGGCAAAGTACCGATGGCACGGTTCAGGCCACCCCTGCGCGCGCTCGCGGCTCCCGCCGCGCTGGTGTGCGCGCTCGTACTGCCGAGCGCCGCCGCGGGCCAGGCCATCGACGACAGCTACATCGTGGTCTACAAGCGCGCGGTGGCCGACCCGTCCGCCGAGACGACCACGCGCGAGCGCCGCCACAACTTCCAAGCCGGCCGCCGCTTCAGCCGGGCGATCGAGGGCTTCGCGGCCACGCTGACGCCCGCTCAGGTGAGCCGGCTGCGCGCCGACCCCGAGGTGAACTTCGTCACGCCCAATCGCCGGGTCCAGGCGACCGGCAACGTGCCGCTCGTCGCCGGCGACAGCACACCCTTCGGCGCCCGCCGGATGCTGGCCGGTAGCGCCACCACCGCCCGCCAAGCCAGCACGACCAGCGTGGCCGTGATCGACACCGGCATCGATCTCGACCATCCCGACCTCAACGCCGCCGATGGCAAGGACTGCATCAGCCCCGGCACGCCCGCCGAGGACGACCAGGGCCACGGCACCCACGTGGCCGGAACGATCAGCGCCCGCAACAACGGCGCCGGCGTGGTGGGTGTGGCACCCGGCACCAGGACCTATGCGGTGAAGGTGCTCGACTCCTCGGGCTCGGGCAGCACCGCGTCGGTGATCTGCGGCATCGAGTGGGTGGTCGCCAACCGCGCCGCGCTCGGGATCAGGGTGGCGAACATGAGCCTCGGCGGCGTGGGCGACCCCCTCGGTTCCTGTGCCTCGCCCAACGACGCCCAGCACCAGGCCATCTGCAACGCAACCGCTGCTGGGATCAACTTCGTAGTGGCCGCCGGCAACGATGCCTGGGAGTTCGACCTGCCGGAGGAGCCCGACGTGCCCGCCGCCTACCCCCAGGTGCTCACCGTGACGGCGGTGTCAGACAGCGACGGGCTACCCGGCGCCTCCGGCGGAGCGCCGAGCTGCCGTTTCGGCGAGACCGACGACGCTCCCGCGACGTTCTCCAATTTCGCGACCACCGCGGAGGGAGCCGCTCACACCATCGCGGCACCCGGAGTGTGCATCAACTCCACCGTGCCCGGCGGCGGCCACGGCCAGCTCTCGGGGACGAGCATGGCCTCACCCCACATGGCGGGGATCGTGGCGCTGTGCATCGGGGAGGGCGGCGCGGCCGGCCCGTGTGCCGCACTCCAGCCGGCGGCCGTCATCTCATACCTGCGCGCGCAGGCCCAGAGCTACAACGGCTCGAACCCGGGCTACGGCTTCAACGGCGACCCGGGCCATGCGATCAACGGGTCCTATTTCGGGTTCCTTCAGGGCCCGCTCGATCAGTTCGGCTCCCCGCCTGCGCCCAAGCCTGGCGGGACCGGGAGCACCGGAGCCACCAAGCGCATCACCCAGCTCCCTCCCGTCATCGTCCTCGCCAAGGCCAGCTCGAACGGCGCGCACAGCTCGAAGCGCCTGCGTCGAGGACGCTTCACCTACAGCTTCCGTGCGCCCCGCGGCACGAGCGGCTCGGCGAGCTTCACAAGCGTCAAGAAGGTGCGGGTCAGCGCCCGGCGGAAGGTCACGCTCGCCCGCAGGGCGTTCAGCGTGCCGGGCAGCGGCAAGGTGACCCTGCGGATCAAGCTGTCGAAGAAGAACCTCCGGATCCTGCGGCGCAACCGCAAGATCCAGCTGCGGGTGACGGTGAAGCTCGAAAACGCCGCCGGCCTGACGTCGACGGCCAGAAGCACTCTGACGCTGCGGATCTAGGCGGCGGGGGCGTCGGCCGCGCTCGCCGGGTCGATCAGGATCTTCGCGTGGCGCTCGGGGTCGCCGAGCGCGGTGAAGGCGGCGTCGACGCCCCCGAGCCCGACCTCGCCCGTGATGATCGGGCGGGGATCCACCTGGCCCTCGGCCAGCATGTGCAGCGTGTCGCGGAACTCCAGCGGCGTGTAGCCCACCACGAAGCGCAGATCGAGCTCCTTGTTGACCGCCATCGCCGGCCGGAACGTGTCCGGCCCGACGCAGACGCCCACGACCACCACACGCGAGAACAGCGGTGCGCTCGTCACGATGCTCTCGATCACGCCCGGCACGCCCACGCACTCGAACACGACCGGGCCCTTCGGGCCGGCCCCCAGCCGCTCGGCGGCCCGCCACACGCTCCACTCCCCCACCGGCAGCCTGGCCAGCCGCTCACTGGCGCCGACCGCGAGCTCGAGGGCGGCCGGAATGTCGTCGAGGTGGCCCTTGGCGGAGCGCGCCGTGTAGGGCGACTCATCGGCGGGGTCCACCACCACATCGGCTCCGCACGCGGAGGCCAGCGCGCGCCTGCCGGGCGAGAAGTCGGCGGCCACCACGGTTCGGACGCCCTTCGCCTTCAGCATCAGGATCACGCCGAGACCGACAGGCCCGCACCCGATCACGATCGCCACCTGGCGCTTGCCCACCTCGCCGCGCCGGACGGCGTGCCACGCCACGGCCATCGGCTCGGTGAGCGCGGCCACGTCCGCCGGCAGCGCGTTGGGAACCGGCAGCATCAGCGCCTCGTGCACGATCACCTGCTCGGCGTATGCGCCAGGAGCGTGTGCGGACAGGCCGACGGTGTCCACCCCCTGCTCGCCCCGGATCAGCGGCAGGGCCACGACCGGCGCGCCGGTCGGAACGTCGCCCTTGGTGCCCGGGCCGTACTCCGCCACCTCGCCCGAGAACTCATGGCCGAACACGATCTGCTCGTGCGAGCGGCCGAAGCGGTCATAGCCCGCCTGCTCTGCCAGATCTGCCCAGTCGTCGATCCCGTGGCGGGCGTGCAGGTCCGAGCCGCAGATGCCGCACCGCGCCACCCGCAGCCGCACCTGGCCTCGCGCGGGAGCGGGCTCGGGCAGGTCGACCACGTCGAGCTCGGCGTTCTGGCAGACGACCGCCTTCATGCGATCGCCGTCCTCACGCGCCCAACCGCCTCGTCGATCTCCTCCTCGCCCACCGTGAGCGGCGGCAGCAGGCGGATCGTGTCCGGGCCGGTGGCGTTCACCACCAGCCGCTGCTCCAGCAGCAGCTTGCGCGCGAGGTCCGGCGCGTCCGCCGCGGCGAACGCCAGCATCAGCCCCCGGCCGCGAACGTCGAGCCCTGAGTCACGCAGGCCGCCTGCGAGCCGCTCGCCCTTCGCCCGCACCTCGTCGAGGAAGCCATCCGCGGTGATCAGGTCGAGCACCGCGTGCGCGCCGGAGGCCACGACGGGGCCGCCGGCAAACGTGGAGCCGTGGTCGCCCAGCTGAAGGGTGTCGGCCAATTCCGGCGTGGTGAGGCAGGCGCCGATCGGCAGCCCGCCGCCGAGGCCCTTGGCCACGGTCATCACGTCGGGCCGCACGCCGGCCTCCTCCCAGCCCCACATGTCGCCGGTGCGGCCCATGCCGCACTGGATCTCGTCGCAGATGAGCAGAGCGCCGTGCTCGTCGCAGGCGGCGCGGGCCGCGGCGAGCGTCTCCGCGCTGAGGGGATGGATGCCGCCTTCCCCCTGGATGCACTCCAGCAGCACGGCCGCGGTGTCGGGGCCGACGGCGGCGGCGATCGCGTCGGGGTCGTCCCGTCTCACCGTGGCGAAGCCGGGCACCAGCGGCGCGAACGGCGCCTGCTTGGCCTCCTGCGGCGTGGCGGAGAGCGCGCCCATGGTGCGGCCGTGGAAGCCGCCCTCGACCACCACGAAGTCGCCCTGGGCGTGATGGCGGCGCGCGAGCTTGAGCGCGCACTCGATCGCCTCCGTGCCGGAGTTGCACAGGAACGCCTTGCCTCCCAGCGACAGCTCGGACAGCCGCGCCGCCAGCCGGATCGCCGGCTCGGTGTAGTAGAGGTTGCCCACGTGCATCAGGCGCGACGCCTGCTCGGTGACCGCCGCCACCAGCGCCGGGTGGCAATGGCCTATCTGGACGACCGAGATGCCCGCGAGGAAGTCGAGGTACTCGTTGCCGTCGGCATCCCACAGCCGCGTGCCCTCCCCCCGGACGAACTCGACCGGGTTGCGGGCGTAGGTGCCCATCGTGCCCTGGGCCTCGAGGGCCTGCAGTTCCTCTACGGCCACAGCTTGGTGCCGCTGCCCTCGTCGGTGAACAGCTCCAGCAGCAGCGAGTGCGGGCGGCGGCCGTCGACGATGTGCGCGTTGGCAACCCCGCCGGCCAGCGCCTGCACACACGCCTCCAGCTTGGGTCGCATCCCCCCGCTCACCTCCGGAAGGGCGGCGACGATCTCCTTCGCGGTGCTCTCGGAGATCAGCGAGGCGTGGTCGGCGGGATCCGCCAGCCAGCCCTCGACGTCGGTGAGGAAGATCGCCTTGTACGCGCGCAGCGCGGCGGCGACAGCGGCCGCCGCGGCGTCGGCGTTCACGTTGTAGGAGTTGCCCTCGGCGTCGGCGCCCACCGACGCGATCACGGGGATGTAGTCCTCGGCGATGTGGTTGAGCACGTCCACGTTCACCCGCTCGATCTCACCGACGAAGCCGATGTCCCGGCCCCCGGCGAGCTGCTTCTTGCAGGTGAACAGCATCCCGTCGTCGCCGCACAGCCCCACCGCCGGCTGCCCGTGGCGGCCCAGCCGCAGGACGATGTCCTTGTTCTGCTTGCCGACCAGCACCATCTTCGCCACCTCCACGGTGGCGGCGTCGGACACGCGCAGGCCGTCGACGAACTCGACCTCCATGCCGAGGCGCTCCATGTAGTGGGTGATGTCCGGACCCCCGCCGTGCACCACCACGGGGTTCATGCCGACGTACTTGAGCAGCACCACGTCGCGCGCGAACTCCTCGCGCAGCTCGGGCTCGGTCATGGCCGCCCCGCCGTACTTGATCACCACCGTGCGCCCGTGGAAGTCACGGATGTAGGGCAGCGCCTCGAGAAGTGTCTGAACGTCGCGCATCAGCTCGTGTAGTCCCCGTTGAGTGTCACGTAGTCGTGGGAGAGGTCGCTGAAGAAGACCTCCGTCTCGCCGCCCTCACCCGGGATGGTCACCTCGAAGTCCACCTCGGGAGCCGTCATGGAAGCTTCCACGCGCGCCCACTCCTCCGGGTAGTCGAGGTCGATCGCGGCACCCGCCGACACCACCTGGAGGCCGTCGATCGCGAGATCGACCACGAACGGCGCGGCGCCCGACATGGCCTGGCCGACCGCCTGGAGGATCCGCCCGAAGTTCGGGTCCGACCCGAAGAGCGCCGTCTTCACCAGCGGGGAGTTCGCCACGCTGCGCGCGACGGGCTCGACCAGGTCGCCCGCACCGGTGACCACCACGCGGCCCACCCGCGACGCCCCTTCGCCGTCCGCCACCATCATCACCGCGAGCTGGCGCATGAGCGCGTCCAGTGCCTCGCCGACCGCCAGCTCGTCCGAGGTCTCGGGCTCGATCTCCACGCCCGACGCCCCGTTGGCCTGGAGGAAGACCGCGTCGTTGGTGGACAGCTGGCCGTCCACCGAGATCCGGTCGAACGAGCGCTTCACGGTCACGCCGGTGAGCAGCTCGGCGGTCTCGGGCGCCAGGCCGGCGTCGGTCTGGACGAAGCACAGCATCGTGGCGAAGCGTGGGGAGATCATCCCGCCGCCCTTCGCCTGCGCCGCCAGCCTCACCTGCCCGCCGGAGGGCAGCGTGACCTCGAGGCAGGCGCGCTTCGGGCCGTCGTCGGTGGTGAGGATCGACTCGGAGAAGGCCTCGCTGTTCGGGGCCATCGCCCCGGCGGCGTTGCGGATGCCGGCCACGAGCTTGTCGCGCGGCAGCTCGCGCGCGATCACCCCGGTGGAGGCCACCGCGACCGCCTCGTGAGGCAGGTCGAGCGCCTCGGCGGCGGCTTCCCGCTGGGCCCGCGCCGTGGCCAGCCCGCGCTCGCCGTCGGACACGTTGGCGTTGCCGGAGTTCACCGTCACCGCCCGCAACCCCGACAGCTCCGACTCCCGGCACACCGCGACCGGCGCGGCCACCAGCGCGTTGGTGGTGAAGCGCGCGGCGGAGACCGTGCGGTCGCGCTGGGAGTGGATCAGCCCCACGTCGAGCCCCTCCGGCTTGATGCCGGCCGCGTAGCCGGCGCTCTCGAAGCCCTCCGGAAGCGCGGTTGGCGCCAGCTCCTTCACGTGCGCGGGCCGCTCGACCCACCTGGAGGCGAAGAAGGTCATTCCAACCCCTCCGTCTCCGGGAGGCCGAGCATCAGGTTCAGGTCCTGCACGGCCTGGCCGGCGGCGCCCTTCCACAGGTTGTCGATCGCGCACACCGTGAGCACCCGGCTGCCGGTCACGGTCCCGTACACGCGCGCGCGGTTGGTGCCGCGCACGTGCGAGGTGTGGGGCGGCTCGGCGACCACGTCCACGAACGGCTCGTCGGCATACGCGTCGTGCAGCAGCGCCACCACCTCGTCCTTGGTGAGGTCGGACTTGGTGATCGCGTAGTTGGTGGCCATCAGCCCCTGGTCGACGGGGATCAGGTGCGGCACGAAGGTGAAGTCCACGCCGGGGATCTCCTGCTCCAGCTCGGCGCTGTGGCGGTGGCCCTCGGTCTTGTAGGGGTTCACGTTGTCGGCGGCCGACACGTAGTGGGTCTCCTGGGTCGCCTCCCGGCCGGAGCCGGACACGCCCGTCTTGATGTCCACCACGGCGTCGGCGAGGTGCTCGCGCAGCGGCCACAGGCCGAGCAGGGCGGCGGTCGAGTTGCAGCCGGGGCCCGCCACCAGGTCGGCCTCCCGGATCGCGTCGCGATGCCCGATCTCCGGCAGGCCGTAGACGGCCTCGTCCAGCAGCTCAGGCGCCTCATGGGGCTGGTACCAGTGCTCGTAGGCCTCCTGGGTGAGCCGGAAGTCGGCCGAGAGGTCGACCACCTTCAGCCCGCGCGCGCGCAGCTCCTTCACGGCGATCGCGGCGGCCTTGTGCGGATAGCCGACAAGGGCGGCGTCCGCCTGCTCGGCGATGGCGTCCGCGTCGAACTCGCCCATGGTCAGCTCGACCCGGTGGATCGGGTACAGCTCGTCGTGGCGGCGGCCGGCGTCGCTGCGCGCGGTGACCGCGGTCAGCTCCAGCGACGGGTGGCGCTGCACGATGCCGGCGCAGAGCGCGCCGCCGAAGCCGGCGGCGCCGATTACGGCGACCCTAGGCACGGAGCTTCCCCCCGATCTCGCCCAGCGCGGCCTCGATCGCGGTCCGTCGCTCGGTGACCTCCTCGTCGGTGAGCGTGCGGTCGGGGGCGCGGAACTCCAGCCGCAGCGCCAGCGAGCGGTTGCCCTCCCCCACCTGCTCGCCCTCGTACACGTCGAACACCTCGGCGCGGGCCAGCAGATCGCCCGCGGACTCGCGCACCGTGTCGACCACCTGCGGCCGCGCTCACATCGCCGGCCACCACCACGGCGATGTCCTGCAGCACGGCCGGGAACGCCGTCACGTCCGCGAACGCCACGTCGCCACCGGCCTCCTCGGCCAGCACGATCGAAGTCCAGCTCGAAAGCGGCGGCGCCCTCGAGATCCCACTCGCGCGCGACCAGCGGGTGCAGCTCCCCGATCCAGCCCGCCTCGCGCCCGTCGCCGCAGAGCGCGATCGCCGAACGGCCGGGGTGCAGGAAGGGCCGTGTGCCCGCCGCCACGCTCGAGCTCGAGGCCCGCGGCCCCGAACAGCGCCTCGACGTAGCCCTTGGCCGCGTAGAAGTCCGCCGCGGCCGGCTCGCGGCGCCAGCTGCCCGGCGCGCCGATGGTGAGCAGGCCGGCCAGGTGGTGGCGCTCGGTGGCGGGGGCGGCGCCCCTTCGGGCTGCCGTCGGGCGCGGACAGGCCATCGCCCGGGAGGTAGGTGTGGGCCGACTCGAACAGCGCGAGCTCGCTCGCGCCATGTGCGGTGTTGTGGCGCGCGGCGTCGAGCAGGCCGGGGAGCAGAAGCGGGCGCATCACGCTGCCGTCCTCACTCATCGGGTTCGTGAGCGTGAGCACCTCTGTGTCGGCCAGCCGCAGCTTCGCCAGCGAGCCGGGCGAGGTCATGCTGAACGCCACCACCTCGTGCATGCCGCGGTCGCGCAGGGCGTCCTCGAGCCGCCGCCGCAGCCGCTGAGCGCGCGTGAGGCGGCCGACCGCCCGCTCGCGCGAGGGCAGCGTGGTCGGCAGCTTGTCGAGGCCGTAGATGCGCGCGACCTCCTCGATCAGGTCGGCCTCGCGCTGTACGTCGGCGTCGCGCCAGTAGGGCACGGTCACCTGCTCGCCGTCCGCCACGAACCCGAGCGAGGTGAGGATGCGCTCGCTCTCCTCGCGATGGGATCGCCTCACCCAGCAGGCGCTCGGTGCGAGCGGCGCGCAGACCCACCACGCGCGGCTCCATCGGCTCGGGGTAGACGTCGATCGTGCCGGGCACCAGCCGCGCGCCGCACAGCTCCACCATCAGCGTGGCCGCGAGCCGCTGGCCGGCCAGGGCGTTCTCCGGGTGCAGCTGCTTCTCGAACCGGGCCGATGCCTCCGAACGCAGCCCCAGCGCCTTCGAGGTCTGCAGGATGTTGGGCCCGACCCAGGTCGCCGCCTCCATCAGCACACGGGTGGTCTTGTCCGACACCTCGGAGATCTGGCCGCCCATCACGCCGGCGATCCCGGAGGGACCCTCGGCATCGCACACCAGGCCCATCTCGGCGTCGAGCTCGCGCTCGGTGTCGTCGAGCGTGACCATCTTCTCCCCCGCCTTCGCCTTGCGGACCACGATGCGGTTGCCGCGCACCTCGTCGAGGTCGAACGCGTGCAGCGGCTGGCCGGTGACGAGCATCACGTAGTTGGTGATGTCGACCACGTTCGAGATCGGGCGCTGGCCCGCGGCGGTGAGCCGCTGCTTCAGCCACTCGGGCGACGGGCCGAGCTTCACGTCCTCGAACACGCGCGCGGTGAAGCGCAGGCAGATGTCGGGGTCGGCGATCTCCACCGCGGCGTGGTCCTCGGCGGTGTCCTGGCCGGACGCGATGGCGTCCGCGTTGCTCGGGTCGTCCGCGAGCTCGGCGCCGGTGGCGGCGTGCACCTCGCGAGCGACTCCGTAGACCGACAGGCAGTCGGGCCGGTTCGGCGTGATCTCCAGCTCCAGCACCTCGTCGGCGATCGGCAGCGCATCGCGTAGCGGCGACCCAGCCGCCAAGTCGTCTGGCAGCACCATGATTCCCTCGTGCAGCTCTCCGATGCCGACCTCGTCCTCGGCCAGGATCATCCCGCTGGACTTCACGCCCCTCAGCTCGGCCTCGCCCAGCTCGGAGCCGTCGGGCATGGTGGCGCCGGGCAGCGCCACCGCCACGGTCTGCCCGGCGGCCACGTTGGGAGCGCCGCAGACGATGGTGCGCGCGGAACCTGAGCCGTCATCGACCTCGCACACGGTGAGCCGGTCGGCGTCCGGGTGCTTCTCGGCCTTCAGCACCTTGCCGACCACGAACCCCTCGTCCGAGGGCACGCCGATGCGCTCCAGGCGCTCCAGCTCGGTGCCGGTCAGGTCGAGACGCTCGGCGATCTCCTCGGCCGACAGGCCGGGGTCGCAGTAGCTGCGCAGCCATGAGAGCGGGACCCTCATGAGCCGAACTGCTCCAGGAAGCGCACGTCGTTCTCGAAGAACAGGCGCAGGTCGGGCACGCCGTGGCGCAGCATCGCGATCCGCTCGATGCCCATCCCGAACGCGAAGCCCTGCACCTTCTCGGCGTCGTAGCCGTTGTCGGCCACGAACCCGAGCACGTTGGGGTCGACCATCCCGGAGCCGAGGATCTCGATCCAGCCCGAGCCCTTGCACAGCGAACAGCGCGAGCCGTCGGGCATCCAGCCCTCGCCCGCGCAGTTGAAGCACGAGATGTCGACCTCCACGCTGGGCTCGGTGAACGGGAAGTAGTGCGGGCGCAGCCGGATCTCGCGCTCGTCGCCGAAGATGGCGCGCGCGAACTCGAGCAGCACGCCCTGGAGGTCGGCGAGCGTGATGCCGTCATCGATCGCCAGCCCCTCGACCTGGTGGAACATCGGCGTGTGGGTGGCGTCGGAGTCGCGCCGGTAGGTCTTGCCCGGCACCACGATGTAGATCGGCGGCTCCTGCAGCTCCATCGCGCGCACCTGCATCGGCGAAGTGTGCGTGCGCAGCAGCACGTCCTCTGAGAAGTAGAAGGTGTCGGCCAGCATCCGCGCCGGGTGGTTGGGCGGATGGTTGAGGGCGGTGAAGTTGTAGTAGTCGAACTCCACCTCGGGGCCCTCGGCCACCGAGAAACCCAGGCCGAGGAAGACGTCCTCGATCTCGCGCCGGGTCTCGGTGATCAGGTGAAGGTGGCCCGCCGGTCGCGGCGGGTCGCCAGGCAGGGTGATGTCGATGGCGTCCGTGCGCAGCCGCTCGTCCATCTCGCCGGCCTCGAGCGCGGTGGTGCGCTCGTCGAGCTGCGGACTCCAGCGCGTTCTTCACCTCGTTGGCGCCCTTGCCCACCGGGCCGCGCTGCTCGGCCGGGAGGTCGCCGATCGAGCGCAGCATGGTGGTGAGCTCGGCCTTGCGCCCGAGGTAGCGCACCCGCAGCTCCTCGAGCTCGGCCGCGGTGCCCGCGGCACCGATGGCCTCCACGGCCTCCGCGCGGATCTCTGGCAGGCGGGCGGAGGGGTCAGGCATGGCGAGCGATCCTATTCCCGAGGTCGTACAGACCCACGGTGGCCGCCATCGCGGCGTTCAGCGATTCCGGGCCGCCCTCCCGCATGGGGATCCGGGCCGTGACCTCCAGCGGCGGCAGCCCGCCACGCTCGCCGCCCACGCACAGGACCACGGGCGCGACCGCCTCCACCTCGCTCAGCGGTTGTCCCTCCGAGTCGAGCCCGATGAACGCGCCGCTCAGCTCCTCGAACGACGCCCGCGCGGGCGGCCGCGCGAAGACCGAGCCCATGCTCGCCCTCACCGCCTTCGGCCCGAACGGATCGGCGCAGCCGGGGCCGAGGATCACCGGCCCGTCGGCCAGCGCGTGCGCCGAGCGGATCACGGTGCCCACGTTGCCGGGGTCGCCCACGCCGTGTAGGTAGACGCACAGGTCGCCGACCGCCTCCGACCAGCGCTGGCGGTAGACGCCGATCACCCTGCTGCCCGACCCCAGCGAGCTGACCCGGTCGAGCAGCTCGGGCTCGACGTCGTCGCCCGAGAACAGCAGCACCTCGGGCTCCCACTCGGCGTCCTGCGCCGCCTCGATCAGATCCTCGCCCTCGGCCACGAACAGCCCGCTGGAATCCCGCTCCTTCTTGCGCTGGAGCTTGCGGATGAGCTTGAGCTGTGAGTTGTCGGGTGAAGTGATCAAGGTTTCAGGCCTCAGGCCTCAGGTGTCAGGAAACAAAAAGGGCGCCTCTTAGGGCGCCCGGGAGACTGACATTGCGGTCGTTGCCGTTCTAGGCAGCGGCCGCCTCCCGGGCGGTTTCGGCAAAACGTCGGAAAGTCTCCGGGTCGCGCACGGCGATGTCGGCCAGCACCTTGCGGTCGAGCTCCACGCCGGCCAGCTTGAGACCGTGCATGAACGTGCCGTAGGTCATGCCCTCCTGGCGCGCCGCCGCGTTGATGCGGGTGATCCACAGCCTGCGGAAGTCGCGCTTCTTGTTGCGCCGGTCGCGGTAGGCGTAGGTGTCGGCCTTGAGCAGGGCCTCCTTGGCGCGCTTGTAGGACTTGCTCGACTGGCCGCGGTAGCCCTTGGCCCGCTCGAGGGTGGCGCGCCGCTTCTTACGCGCATGAACTGATCGCTTGACGCGGGCCATTACCTGAGCAGCTTCCTGACGCGCTTCTCGTCGGCCTTTGCCACCTCAACCGGCCGCCCCAGCCGCCGCCTGCGCTTGGCGTTCTTCTTCTCGAGAATGTGGCTGGTCATCGCGTGACGCGCCCGGAGCTTGCCCTTGGCGGTCTTGCGGAAGCGCTTCTTCGCGCCCGAATGGGACTTCATCTTCGGCATGAGAACCGAGGAGTGTAGCCCGTTAGGCGGACTCGGCGGCGTCGGCCTCGGGCTTCTCGGCGTCCGCGGCCTCGACCTGCTTCTTGGGCACCGGCGAGAGCAGCATCGTCATGTTGCGCCCGTCCTGGATCGGGCGCTGCTCGATCGTGCCCAGCTCGGCGACGTCCTCGGCCAGTCGCATGAGCAGCGCGGTGCCCCGCTCGGGATGGCTCTGCTCGCGCCCGCGGAACATGATCGTGACCTTCACCCGGTCCTCCCCGGTGAGGAAGCGGACGACGTGGTTCTTCTTGGTCTCGTAGTCGTTGTCCGCGATCTTCGGCCGCAGCTTTATCTCGCGGACGTTGACCTGCTTCTGGTGCTTGCGGGCGGCCTTGGCCTTCTGCTCCTGCTCGTACTTGAACTTCGAGTAGTCGAGCACACGGCAGACCGGAGGCTTGGCCTCTGGCGCCACCTCCACCAGGTCGAGGTCGCGCTCCTGGGCGTACTCGAGCGCCTTCTCGGTCGGCACGACGCCGATCTGGTTCCCGTCGTCGCCGATCAGGCGCACTTCCTTGACGCGAATGCGCTCGTTCGTGCGAGTGTCGTCGCGGTCCGGCGGGCGCCGATCAAACCTGCGTGGGATCGGCACTTAGTGAGGGCTCTGGCTGGGGTTCAAAGGCAGAGCTGATGCGAAATCGTCATTCGCGAGCGAGTATAGCCGCGGTTATCGAGGCCGCGAAATCCCCCACCGGCACCGCGCCCCGGTCACCCTCCCCGTGCCGGCGCACCGCGACCTCGCCTGATTCGACCTCGCTGTCCCCCACCACCAGCAGGTAGGGGACCTTGCGCAGCTCGTTCTCGCGGATCTTTTTGCCGATCGACTCCGTGCGTTCGTCGACGTCCACCCGCAGGCCGGTGTCGCGGAGCTCGCGGGCAACGCGGTGCGCGTACTCCGCGTGACGGTCGGCGATCGGCAGCACCACCGCCTGAACCGGAGTCAGCCAAAGCGGGAACTCGCCCGCGTAGTGCTCGATCAGGATGCCGATGAAGCGCTCGAAGCTGCCCATCAGCGCGCGGTGGATCATCACCGGTTGGTGGTCGGCGTTGTCCTCGCCCGTGTAGGTGAGCTCGAAGCGCTCGGGCATCGAGTAGTCCAGCTGCACCGTGCCGAGCTGCCACGAGCGCCCGATCGAGTCCGTCATATGCAGGTCGATCTTCGGGCCGTAGAAGGCGCCGTCGCCCTCGTTCAGCTCGTAGGCCAGCCCCTTCTCCTCGAGGGCCTCGCGCAGCGACGCCTCCGCGCGATCCCACATCTCGTCGCTGCCCACGCGCTTCTCCGGGCGGGTGGAGAGCTCCAGGTGGGGCTCGAACCCGAAGGTCTCGTAGATGAAGTAGCCGAAGTCGAGGCACAGCTGCACCTCGTGCTTGACCTGCTCCTCGGTGCAGAAGATGTGGCCGTCGTCCTGGGTGATGTGCCTCACCCGCAGCAGGCCGTGGAGGGTGCCGCTGGGCTCGTGGCGGTGCACGAGGCCGGCCTCGGCGTAGCGGATCGGCAGGTCGCGGTAGGAGCGCCGCGCGGACTTGTAGATCTGGATGTGCGCCGGGCAGTTCATGGGCTTGAGGCCCATGGGCCGGTCCTCGACGTCGGTGAAGTACATGTTGTCGCGGTACACGTCCCAGTGCCCGGACTGCTTCCAGAGCTCGACGTCGTAGAGGATCGGCGTGCGCACCTCCTCGTAGTCGCGAGCGACGTTCTCCTTGCGCCAGAAGTCGGCGAGCGCGGCCCACACCTTCGCGCCCGCGGGCTTCCAGAAGGGTGAGCCGGCGGACAGCTCGCTGAACATGAACAGGTCGAGCTCGCGGCCGAGCTTGCGATGGTCGCGGGCGCGCGCCTGCTCGAGGCGCTCGACGTGCTCGGCAAGCTCCTCCTTGGAGAGGAACGCGGTGCCGTACACGCGCGTGAGCATCTGATTCGCTGCGTCGCCGCGCCAGTAGGCGCCGGCCACGCTGGTGAGCTTGAAGGACTTGATCCGCTTGGTGGACGGCGCGTGGGGGCCGCGGCAGAGGTCTGTGAACGGGCCGTTGGTGTAGAGCGAGACGGTCTCCACGCCCTGGTCCTTCACCAGGTCCTCGATCAGCTCGACCTTGTAGGGCTGGTCCTCTGCCTTGAACCGCTCGATCGCCTCGGCGACCGGCACGTCCTCGCGCACGAACGGCTCGTCGGCCTTCACGTGCTCGCGCATCTTGGCCTCGATCTGCTCGAAGTCGGCGTCGCTGAGGGTCACGCCCTCCGGGAACTCGAAGTCGTAGTAGAAGCCGTCGTCGATCGGGGGCCCGATCGAGATCTTCACCCCCGGGTAGAGCTCCATCACGGCGGTGGCCAGCACGTGCGCGGTGTCGTGGCGCACGAGCCAGAGCGCGTCCTCGCCGCTCTTGTTCGTCACGATCTCGATAGCCGCGCCGTCCGGCAGGGGCGCCGAGAGGTCGAGCAGCTCGCCGTCGGCCTTGATGCCCAGCGCGGCCCGCGCCAGCCCCTCGCCGATCGCAGCGGCGGCGTCGGCGCCCGTGGCGCCGTCGGGCAGCTCGAGCTGGGTGCCGTCGGGGAGCGTGACCGTCATCGCTCTGAACCTATTGGAGTGAGGCGAGCAGCCGCAGCTCGTCCTCGAGCACACGCGTGATCAGAAAGCGCTCCTGCACGTGGCCGCGACCGGCCCCGCCCATCTCGATCGCCAGCCCCGGATCGGACACGAGCTCGATCACCCGCGCCGCGACCTCCTCCGCGCCGTCGGCCAGGTAGCCGTCCACCTCGTCGCGCACCTGCACGCGGGTGCCGCCCTCGCGACCGCCGACCACCGGCGTGCCGCGCCACAGCGCTTCGGAGGCCGCCAGGCCGAAGCCCTCCCGCAGCGACAGACGGATGGCCACACGGGAGATCTGGTTCAGGGCGCCGATCTCCAGGTTGCCGAGGCCCGAGTAGCTCGTGAGCAGATGCAGGCCCTCCTGGCCCTCCGCGAAGTCGGTGATCTCCTTCACCGCGGAGAAGCCCTCCGCGTCGAGCTCGCACCCCAACACGAGCTGTAGGCCGGGCAGCTCCTCGCGCACGCGCGCGAACGCGTCGAGGGCGGTGTGAGGGTCCTTCCAGCGATCCAGCCGCATCAGCTGGCTCACCGACGGGCGGTCGAGGTCGAGCCCCAGACGCCTCAGCGCCCGGCCCGCGAGCCGGGGCGCCAGCTCGAGGTTGCGCGGGCTGAGCGGGTCGATGCCGGGGGCGATCGACGTGAGCGGGGTGGCCTCCGGCGGCGCGAACGACGGGTCCGCCACCACGATGTCGCACTCCTCGGCGAGAGCGCGGGCCAGCTCCCAGGCGGGCGGATCGGGGTGCGACGCGTCGAGGTGGCAGCGCCAGAGCACCCGCTTGCCCGCCAGGGCGGGCGCGAGGCCGAGCGTGCCGGGATCGTGGAGCACCACCACGTCGTGCTCGATGTCCGAAGCCGCCGTGGCGCAGGCGTCCAGGTAAGCGCGCCAGTCCGAGTCCGAGATGGCGGTCTCGGCGCCCTGAAGGCCGTCGCGCAGCTGGGCGGCGACCCGCGAGACCTCGTCGCTGCCGAACAGCACCCGCCACTCCGGGGCCAGCCCGGCATCTGTGGCCAGCGGAAGAAGTGCGCCGAGCAGGTCGGGCACGGACCCACCGCCGCCGGCGGCGCTGATGTGAAGCACGCGCCGCCCGGCCACGGGGGTCGCGGCGGCACGGATGCGCTCGATGGCCTGGGCTCCGCACGCGGGCGCGTGGTCGCCCAGCGGGCGAACTCCCACGTCCATCGCCTGTAGCGCCGCCGCCATGGCGGCGCAGACTAGAGCGAGTCCTCCCGCTCCACCGCCTCGAGCGCCTGCGCGGCAGTCCGAAAGAGCTCCCCGTGGACGATCTTGCCCGCCCGGACCGTGTAGAGGTAGCCCATCTCACCGCGGACCTCTATCCCGCTGGTCCGGCCTCGCCCGTGGTGGGTCGCGCTGAGAAGGACGACGTCCCCGAGATCGCGCGCCTCCTCGATCTCGAAGTGGTAGCCCGGCTCGAACGTCCCGAACCAGTTACCGAACCACTGCCCGACGGCTTCCCGCCCCCTGAAGGTGCCGGCCTCGAGAGAGGCATCGCTGTGCACCACGAGCTCGACGTCCTCGGCGTAATGGCTCATCGCGCGCGCGAAGTCCCGCTCGTTCGTGGCGGCGAACTGGTCGAGCACGACGTCGACGTTCTCCTGGGACATCGCCCTCCGGCGTCAGTCCGAGACGAACGCCTCTGCCGGGTAGAGCTCGGGCGGGTCGGTGATCCCGACCTCCTGCAGGATCGGCTGAAGGACCTCGCCGAAGCGCTGGCAGGCCTCTTCCGACTCCCACACGTCGACGATGCGAAAACCCTGCGAGCTCTGCCCCGCGATGTGCACGAGCAGCCCCTCGACGGGCCAATCTGAGAGCGACTCCAAGCCGCCGTTGCCGCCGGTCAGCTTCTCGACGGTCGCTTCGTAGTTCTCTTGCGTGACGCTCGGGCCCTGGTGGACCAGCACTACTGGCATCTGCTTCCCCTTTTCCCGGCCGGTTATGGACGGGCGCAGCCTACCTTCGGGGTCGCTAGCGCTGAGCGCCGAGTCGCTGGAACTGAAGCGCGGCGACTGTCAGGGGTGCGTCGGCGTTGGCCACGTCACCGGCGGTCATTTCGACCGACCTCAGGTGCATCGAGCCACACGCGGGGCAGGTCGACCCGAAGGTCTGCGAATCGCAGCGGGTGCATTGGCTGCGTACGGGCTCGCGAGAGGTGTTTTCGGGGGACATGTCGTTGGTATCGGTCATAGCCCCGCAAATGGCGACGAAACGCCCGTGTACTAGACGTTCGGCGGCCTAGACCCGCGGAAGGCCGCTCAGGGCGTCGAGTTGCCAGACGCGCAGCGCCTCCATCGACAGCGGCAGGTCGCCCACACGGCGAATGTCCTCCGGACTCGGTGTGAGCCGCCGGAGGTTCATCGACCCGCACGTGGTGCAGGTGTATCCGTAGGTCTGGGCGGAGCAGTTGATGCACTCCTGCCTGGGCTGCACGATGGAGAAGGGTTCTCTCATACGACCGGTATGCGGCCCAGCCGCGGATCCCAAACGGAGTGGGTGGACGTTTACCCGAGGGCAAAGGCGCGGGGCCCTGAGAGAAATGTGATGGCCATCACACTTCTCTCACCTCTCCCCCCTAGCCTCACCCAGTTCTGAGCCGTCAGGCAGGGGCTATTTGCCCGCGGCGGCTCCCGTTCGCGCGAAAGCGCGTTGACCCCGATCCCGGAGTCGTCTTTACATGCGAAGGCTGTTTGTCGTTCCCCTGCTGTTCCTCGTCGTGCTCGTCCCCGCCGCAGTGGCGGCCACCGGCGTGCCCGGACCCGCCGTCCCGCCGCGGACGGATGCCGGCACCCCGCTGAGCTCTTCAGCAGTTCACGCCGAGCGCGTTAGTCGCGCAGCCGAGGTGAACCACCACCTCGCACGCCGAGCCCAGCGCCGGCGCCGCGCCGCTGCCCCGCCGCCGTGTCGCCCGCCCTCCAGGCGATCGCCCAGTGCGAGTCGGGCGGCAACCCGCGCGCGATCAGCTCCAACGGCACCTACCGCGGCAAGTACCAGTTCTCCACCGCGACCTGGGCCGGAGTCGGCGGCAAGGGCGACCCCGCCGCCGCCAGCGAGGCCGAGCAGGACAAGCGCGCCGCGATGCTCTACGCGCGCAGCGGTGCCGGCCAATGGCCGGTCTGCGGCGCGTAGGTCACCGAACTCAGGCGGAGTCCCCCGCTCTGACCACCTGCGAGCCGGGCACGATGTCGTCCTTGCCCGACTCCTCCCAGCGGATCCAGGCCTTGTGGCCGCCGTCGTAGTCGTCGCCCCATAGGACGAGGGTCGCCGGGTCCTCCCAGACGGTGACCTTCTCGTCGCCCTCCTCGCCCTCGCCCCGCCACAGGCGGACGAACGCGTTGTTCTCGTACTCGTCGCCGATCGTGGTCGGGTCGGTGTGACCGGGATGAACGCGAGTCTCGGGCGGCAGCTTCATCAGCAGATCCATGATCGATGCCTTCAGATCGTCGAAGGTCGTCGATCCCGGGGCCTTCACACCACCCACCGAGCCCTTGAAGAGGGTGTCGCCGGTGAACACGTCGGTGTGGTTCACAACGAAGTTGAGCATCCCGTCGGTGTGCCCCGGGGTGTGCAGCGCGTCGATGCTCAGGCCCCCGAGCTCGAGCACCTTCGGCCCCGGGTCGATCGTGCGATCCACGTCGAGCAGCCGCTCGGCCTCGAGCGGGTGCGCGAGGATCTCGACGCCGAACTTCTCCTTGTAGACGTGGTTCTCGGCGACGTGGTCGGCGTGGTGATGGGTGAGCAGCAGATGCGACGGCTTCAGGTCCATCTCCTCGATCTTCGCCAGCAGCGGCTCGGACGGCCCGCCGGAGTCGATGATCACGGCGGCGCCACCGGGCTCGTCGGCCACGAGGTAGGCGTTGGACAGCCATTCAGGGGACTTCATCGAGCGTTCAACGATCATGGCGCTGAGACTAGTGTGGGCCGCGTGTCAGAGGCCTTGCGCTCAGAGTTCCCCGTCTTCAACCGCCTGTCCTATCTGAACGCCGGCTCGGTGGGGCCCACGCCGCGAGCCGGCACCGATGCCGCGATCGCGGAGCTTCGCGCCCAGGCGGACGGGACGCTCGCCGGGGTCGAGCTGTTCGAGCGCCAGGTCGAGCAGGCGAAACGGCTCCGGGCTCGAGCGGCGGAGCTGCTCGGCACGGAGGCGGAGAACGTGGCGCTCACCGGCGCCACAACCGACGGGGTGAACGCCGTCGTGGGTGGCATGGAGCTCGGCCCCGGCGACGAGGTGCTGACCACCGATGAGGAACACCCCGGGGTCCTGGCGCCGCTGGCCGCCGCGCGCGAGCGCCACGGCATCTCGATCCGTATCGCTCCGTTCGAGGAGGTCGCCGCAGCCGCCGGGCCTGACACGAAGCTCATCGCCGTTTCCCACGTTTCCTGGCACACGGGGCGCGTGGTGGACGTGCCCGCCCTCGCCGCTGTCGCCCCGCCGCTGCTGCTCGACGGCGCCCAGGGCGTCGGCGCGCGTGCGATCGACGTCGGCGAGCTGGGGTGCGACTTCTACGCGGCGTCGGGGCAGAAATGGCTGTGCGGGCCGATCGGGAGCGGCTATCTCTACGTGCACCCCGACCGAGTCGAGCAGCTTTCCCCCATCTCACCCGGCTACGGCTCGGTCGAGGATCCCAAGCGAGCGCTGGACTCTGGCCTCCGCGACGGCGCGGCGCGGTTCGATTGCGGCCTGCCCACCCTGCAGCACTCCGCCTGGGCGCTCGCGGCAATGGACGTGCTGGCCAGGGCGGGCTGGGAGTACGTGCACAGTCGCGGCCCCGAGCTCGCCGCCTGGCTGGCGGGCGAACTGACCGAACGCGGGCTCACCGTCGCGCCCAGAGGTCCGTCGACGCTCGTCTCCTGGGAGACCGCGGATCCCGAAGCGGAGTGCAAGCGGCTCGCCGACGTGGGCTTCGTGATCCGCCATCTGCCGGGCACGCCGTACGTGCGCGCGTCGGTGGGCGCCTGGGCGACCGAGGACGAGCTGGAGCGCCTGGCTACTTCGACGTCATGACGACGATGCCCAGCACCACGGCAAGCGCCACCGCGGCGAGCGCGGCGACGGTCAGCACGCCGTAGGCGCCGGCGCCCACCGCGCTACCGGCCCGGCGCAGATCGACGGCCCGGGTGGCTCCGAGGATCGCCACGGCGAAGATCGCGGTGACGCCGATTCCGCCCAGCAGCGACGTCCACACGACCTCGAGCAGCGCGCCCCAGTCCACGACCGCGTCGGCGATCACGAGCCCTCGGCAGCCGTGATCGGGGAACCCTGCTGAAGCCGGCGCGCGAAGACGATTGCGATCACGACAAGGATGAGGACCGATACGACGAGCGGCCCGGCCGCCCCCGTCCCGAAGATGCGCGTGAGCCCGTAGGTGGCCGCGCCGATGACCGCCGCCGCCGGAAGCGTGAGCACCCAGGCGACGACGATGTTGCCGGCAACGCCCCAGCGGACGGCCGACACACGCTTGGCCGCGCCGGCGCCCATCACGGCGCCGGAGATCGTGTGCGTGGTGGACAGCGGGAACCCGCCGTGGGTGGAGGCGAGGATGACCGCCGCGCCGCTGCCCTGGGCCGCGAAGCCCTGGGCCGTGTCCATCTTGATGATGCGGCTGCCCATCGTCTTGATGATCCGCCAGCCGCCCATGTAGGTGCCGAGGGCGATGGCGGTGGCTGCGGACACCACCACCCAGGAGGGCGTGGTGGCGTTCTCACTGAGGTTGCCATTGGCGATCAGCGCCAGGGTGATGATGCCCATCGTCTTCTGCGCGTCGTTGGTCCCGTGCGCCAGCGCGAGCAGGCCGCCCGAGATGACCTGCCCGGCCTTGAAGCCGTTCGTCACCGGTCCGGGCCTCTGCCGGCCAACGATCCTGTAGATCAGGAGGATCGCGACGCCGGCCACGACGAAGGCGAGCACCGGAGCCACGAGCGCGGGCACGGCCACCTTGCCGATCAGGCCGTCGGTGAGTACGGCGTCCGCGCCCTGGGCAGCGAACGCGGAGCCGACCACCCCGCCGATCAGGGCATGCGACGAGCTCGACGGCAGGCCGTAGTACCAGGTGATGAGGTTCCAGCTGATCGCCCCGATCAGGCCCCCGAACACGATCTGCGGTGTGATGAGGTCCGACTGCACGATGCCGTTCGCGATCGTGGCGGCCACCTCGAGCGAAAGGAACGCGCCGACGAAGTTGAGCACCGCCGCGTAGCCCACCGCCAGCTTCGGGGCCATCGCCCGCGTGGAGATCGACGTGGCGACCACGTTGGCGGTGTCATGGAAGCCGTTGGTGAAGTCGAAGGCCAGCGCCGTGGCCACGACGATCACCATGATCAGATCGTTCTCCATGCGGAACTACGAGTTCTTGATGGTGATTCCCTCGAGGATGTTCGCCACGTGCTCGGTAGCGTCGATGGCCGACTCGAGGCGCTCGTAGATGTCCTTCCACCGGATCACGACCATCGGGTCGATGCCGTTGTCGAACAGGCCGGCGATCGCCTCTCGGGTGATGCGGTCGCCGTCGTTCTCGAGCCGGTTGATCTCGATCGTGTAGTGGCTGATGTCCTTGAACCCGCGCAGGCGGGGCATGCACTCGTTCACCTGGCGAGCGCAGTCCAGCAGCACGTGCGCCAGGCGTTGCGACTGCTCCATCGGCGCCTCGATCTTGTAGAGGCCGAGGTAGTCCGCGACCTCCTCCGTGTAGTCCACCACGTCGTCCAGCGCCGATGCCAGCGCGTAGATGTCCTCGCGGTCGATCGGGGTGACGAAGGTCTCGTTGAGGCGCCGGATGATGTCGTGGGTGATCCGATCGCCCTCCTGTTCGCAGATCAGGATGTCCCGCGCCAGGTCCTGCCTGCCGTCGGGAAAGGCGCGCAGCATGCGGTCGAGCAGGTCCGCCGCGCGGAGGATGTTGCCCCCCGCCTCCTCGAAGAGGTCGAAGAACTCACGGTCGCGCGGGGCCAGGACGCTTGAGAGGCGCATCGCGCGGCCACGCTAGCAGTTGCAAAGGACTTGTAAATGCCGGTGAGCGTCAGGCGCGAGCGGCGGCCGTGGCCTCCGCGGCCGACTCGAACACCTGGGCCCACACGAGGCGGCCGTCGCTGACCTTGAAGAGCCATCCGGTCGAGGAGTCGACGACCCTGCCGCTGCCGCGGGCCCAGACCCTTCCGGTGACCAGGATCACCTCTCCGACCTCCTCGAAGTCGGTCGGCGTGAGAAGGATCTCCTCCCAGATCGACTCGACGTCGGCGAAGTAGAGCTCCATGCCGGCGTGACCCACGTATGGCCCGTCGCGTCCTGCCACCTCCGCGGTAACGGCATGGAACTCCATCTCATCGGAGATCAGCTGCTCCACGCGAGCGATGTCGCGCTGGGCGAACGCGTCGAAAAGCGCTCTCACGATGTCCACGTCCGAAGCCACGAGTCCCCGCGGGACGGTACACGGGCACGAAAAAGGGGCCCGGAGGCCCCTATCTCGTGAAGACGTGCCACCAGTTCGTATTAGATCGAGGCTGGTTCGTCAGTCTTCTTGATCTCTATATCGGCGGCTGCCCAGGGGCCTTTAGCGACCTGGACGAATGGACGCTATTCTCGGGCTCCCGGTCCGTTAGCTCAGCTGGGAGAGCGCCGCCTCGACAAGGCGGAGGTCGCTGGTTCGAGCCCAGCACGGACCACTCACGCCTCTTCGGCCTGCAGCTCCTTCACGCGCCCCTCGAGCTGGTTCATCACGTCTGGATCGCGCAGCGTCGTGACGTCGCCCAGCTCGCGGCCCTCGGCGATGTCGCGCAGCAGGCGGCGCATGATCTTGCCGGAGCGGGTCTTGGGCAGGTCGTCGGCCCACACGATTCGCTTGGGCCGCGCGAGCTTGCCGATCCGCTTCGCGACCGTCTCGCGAATGTCCTCGATCAGCTCGTCGCTGCCCTCGAGGTCACCCTCGAGCGTCACGAACGCGCAGATGGACTGGCCGCTGTCCTCGTCGGCCTGGCCGATCACGGCGGACTCGGCCACCTTGGGATGGGACACGATCGCCGACTCCACCTCCGCGGTGGACATACGGTGGCCGGACACGTTGATCACGTCGTCGACGCGCCCGATGATCCAGAAGTTGCCGTCCTCGTCCTTGCGCGCGGCGTCGCCCACGAAATAGGTCTCGGGGCCGAACTTCTCGAAGTAGGTCTCCACGAAGCGGTCGTCGTCGCGGAACAGCGTGCGCAGCATCCCCGGCCACGGCTTGCGCAGCGCCAGCAGGCCCTGCTCGCCGTCGGGCACCTCGTTGCCCTCCTCGTCGAGCACCGCGGCGTCCACGCCGGGCAGCGGCCGCGTGGCCGACCCGGGCTTCTGCGCCACCAGGCCCGGCAGGCCGGCGATCATGATGTGGCCGGTCTCGGTCTGCCACCACGTGTCGACGATCGGGCAGCGCTCTCCGCCGACCACCACGTGGTACCAGACCCACGCCTTCGGGTTGATCGGCTCGCCGACCGTCCCGAGCAGGCGCAGCTTGGACAGGTCGTGCTCGGCCACCAGGTCCGCGCCCCACTTCACAGACGCGCGGATGGCGGTCGGCGCCGTGTAGAAGAGCGTTACGTCGTAGCGGTCGCACAGCTCCCACCAGATGCCCTTGTGCGGGTAGTCGGGCGCGCCCTCGTACATCACCGATGTCGCGCCGTTCATGAGCGGCCCGTAGACGATGTAGGAGTGCCCGGTCACCCAGCCGACGTCGGCCGAGCACCAGTACACGTCCTCCTCCGGGCGGAGGTCGAAGACGTACTTGTGCGTCATCGCCACGCCGGTCAGGAAGCCGCCGGTGGTGTGAAGGATGCCCTTGGGCTTGGCGGTCGAGCCTGAGGTGTAGAGCACGAACAACGGGTTCTCGGCGTCGAAGGGCTCGGCCGGGCACTCGTCGTCGGCGGCCTCGAGCGCCTCGTGGAACCACACGTCGCGCTCGGAGTCCATCTCGCACTCCTCGCCCGTGTTCTTCACCACGACCACGGTCTCGATCGACGGCACGTCGCCCAGGAAGTCGTCGACCGCGCTCTTCACGGCGGCGGTCTTGCCCTTGCGGCGCGCGCCGTCGGCGGTGATCAGCGCCTTGGCCTCGGAGAACTGCATCCGCTCCTTCACCGAGTCAGCGGAGAAGCCGCCGAACACCACGTTGTGCGGCGCGCCGATGCGCGCGCAGGCGAGCATCGCCACCACCACCTCGGGGATCATCGGCAGGAAGATCCCGACCACGTCGCCCTGGCCGATGCCGCGGGCCTTCAGCGCGTTGGCCAGCTTCTGGACGTCGCGGTGCAGATCCGCGTAGGAGACCTCCTTCTCCTCGCCCTCCTCCCCATGCCAGTAGAACGCGACGCGATCGCCATTGCCGGCCTCCACGTGCCGGTCGACGCAGTTGTACGACGCGTTCAGCTGGCCCCCGCCGAACCACTTGTAGAACGGCGGGTTGGAGTCGTCGAGCACCGTGTCCCACTTCTTGGACCAGTCGAGCGCCTCGGCCTGCTCGGCCCAGAACCCCTCTGGGTCCGATGCGGCCTGCTCGTACACCGACTCGTCGCCCCAGAGCGCCTGCTCTGCGAACTCGGCCGGCGGGTCGAAGGTCTCCTGGTCGAGCAGCTCAGCTATCCGAGCTTCGTGGTCCGACGTGGTGCCCGCTTCCATCTCTCCTCCTGAGTGCGTGGGTGGCGGTGTTCTACCCCACCGGGGTTATGGCAGACCCTCACCCGACGCCGCGTGGGGGGACGCGACGCCGGGTCGATGGGCCAATTCAGGTACGGGCGCCGACTTCGGCGCCGAGTCCCGTTTCAGAGCGGACGTACAGCTCATCGAAGCTGCGATCCGCACGGGACTCTGCCGTACTTAGAACGGTTCCCAGCCAGCATCCAATGAAACCCAGCGGGATGGAGAGGATGCCGGGATTTGCGAGCGTCCACCCGATTGGGGACCCCTCGGCGTCGGGTCCGGGCCACACGCCTGGACTGACAATGACGAGGAAGATCGAGCTGAACACCCCGACCAGCACACCGGTGACCGCGCCCGTGGTGTTGAACCTCCGCCACGTGAGCGCGAGCAGCAGCGCCGGGAAGTTCGCACTCGCTGCGACCGCGAACGCCAGGCCGACCATGAACGACACGTTCAGCCCCGCCCCGCCGATGATCGCGACGGCGATCGCGATCACGCCGATGCCGACGGCCGCGATCCGCGCCACATAGACCTCCTCCTTCTCGGAGTCCTGGCCCTTGCGAACGATGTTCGACCACACGTCATGTGCCACGGCGCCCGAGGCCGAGAGCACCAGGCCCGCGACCACGGCCAGGATCGTGGCGAACGCGACCGCCGCGATGATGGCGAGGAACAGGTCGCCGCCGACCGTGCCGGCGCCGCCTCCCAGCTCCTCTGCGAGCAGCGGTGCGGCCAGGTTGCCGCCCGTGCCTGCCGCCGCCTCACCCGCGGTGCCCAGCACCGCCCGGGCGCCGAAGCCCAGGAAGGTGGTCATCACGTAGAAGACGCCGATCAGCCCCATCGCCCACACCACGGACGAACGGGCGGCCTTGGCGTCAGGCACGGTGAAGAACCGCATCAGGATGTGCGGCAGGCCCGCGGTGCCCAGCACCAGCGCCAAGCCGAGGGAGACGGTGTCCATCGGCGTGTCCAGGAACAGTCCTGGCTCCAGGTACTTGTGCTTCTCTGGCGACGCCGCCTCCGCCTTGTTGAACAGCTCGATCGGGTTGAAGCCCACGCGGTTGAGCACGAAGATCGAGAGCACGGTCGTCGCGGTCATCAGCAGCACGGCCTTGATGATCTGCACCCAGGTGGTGGCGAGCATGCCGCCGGCCACCACGTAGATGAGCATGAACGCGCCGGTGATCAGCACCGACAACTCGAAGCTGATGCCCACCAGCGCCTGGATCAGCACACCCGCGCCCACCATCTGGGCGATCAGGTAAAAGGCGACCACCGAGAGCGTGCCCAGAGCCGCAGCGGCACGCGCCGGCTTCTCGTTCATCCGGAACGACAGCACGTCAGCGATCGTGTACTTGCCGGAGTTGCGCATCCGCTCCGACAGCAGGAACAGCACCGTGAGGAACGCCACCAGGAACCCGACGGAGTACAGGAAGCCGTCGAAGCCGAACAGGAAGATCAGCCCGGCGATGCCCAGGAACGAAGCCGCCGACATGTAGTCGCCGGCGATTGCGAAGCCGTTCTGCACTCCTGTGATGCCACGCCCGGCAGCCCAGAAGTCCGTGGCCGTGGACATCCGCTTCGACGCCACGTAGGTGACGCCCAGCGTGATCGCCACGACCAGGCCAAAGATGCCAAGTGCAAGCTCGTTGAGGTCGGCCGCAAAGACGGTCATGACGCCACCTCCTCCGTCTTACGCGGCGCAGCGGGCTGAGGCTGGGAGCCTCCGGTCCGCTTGCCCGCGCCGGCATCGATCGCGACCTGCGCAGCCTTCCTGGCCAGGGGATCGAACTCGTTGTCGGCCTTGCGCAGGTACCACCAGCCGAGGCCCCAAACCATCACGAACTGGCTCAACGCGAGCACGTAGCCCACGGTCAGGCCCTCGTAGACGGACTCGCCCATGAACTCAGGCGCATAGCCCGCCAGGATCACGAAGCCGAAGTACCAGGACAGGAAGAACACGGTGCAGGGCAGCACGAACCTCCGCCGCCTCGTGACCAGCTCCCTGAACTCCGGTGAGCGTTCCGCAGCAACCCAGTCGATCGAGTCGGACTCGGCCGAACCTCCCTGAGCTCCTGCGGGCATGCCGCTGCCGGAGCCATTCTCCTCCCTCATTCGCTCCTCCTTTGGTTCCCTCGCCGTATCGGGAGGGCCGCAAACAAGGGCGACCCTGGCCGTTGGCGTCTTATGGCGCGTACTACCCCAAACCGAAATGGTTTATTCCCCAGGGGCCGATCGGCGCGCCTGGCGCGGGCGTCTGGCAAAGTCTTCTTGCGATGTGGCAAGGGAAAGAAAGACGATCTGAGACCAGTGCGGCCGCGCGCGCCCTGGTCAGGGCGAAGGAGCAGGCCGATGAGCTGGAGTCACAGCTGAGCCGGCTGCGTGTGAGGCGATTTGGCAACCGAGGCCGAATCGCGGATCTCGAGCGAGAGCTGCGCGACATCCGCGCGGTCGAGCGCCGCTGCCTCGAGGCCCTCGGCGGCGCGCCTGAATCCAAGGCGTCCTAGCCGGCATGGAGCCGCGCGAGCTCGTCGAGCGGCTCCACACGGAACTCTTCGCCAGCGGCGACCTGGCGACGCTGGACCGATTCTTCGCGCCGGATGTGATCAGCCACGACATGCCGCCGGGATTCCCGCAGGGCATCGAGGGGGTGCGCCTGTTCTTCAGCGCCTTCCGCCAGGGGATGCCCGACGTGGAGGTGCGAATCGACGAGATCGTGGCCGAGGGCGACCGCGCGGCTGTGGCGACGATGATCGAGGGCACCCACACCGGCCCCCTGATGGGCGTCGAGCCCACCGGGCGGCGGCTCTCCGTGCGCGGCTTCGACATGGTGCGGGTGGAGGACGGCCGGATCGTGGAGCACCGCGGGCTGACCGACACCGTCGGCCTGCTGCGCCAGCTGTCGACGCCCGCGTAGCTACGTCGCGGTGAACTGGATCTCGGGGCTGAACTCCTCGCGGAGATCCTCCCCCGCGCCGCTGTAGAGGCGCTCGAAGAACTCCGCGGTTCGCAGCGCCGGCCTGACCTGCCATCGGACCCGTGCTGGGCCGTCACCGGTCATCTGGTGCGGCGTCTTCGCCGGCACGTCGAAGCTCTCCCCCGTCTCGTAGCGGCGCTCCTCCCCGGCGATGACCGTCAGGACGGCGCCCTCGAGCACCTCGAAGTGCTCGTCCTGGCTCGGGTGGAGGTGTTCAGGCGGGAGCATCGAGTCCTCGCCGTAGCTGGCCTCCATCTCGAGCAGCTCATCGCCGGTCTCCTCGCCGGTCTTGACCAGCAGCAGGCGGAAGCCGCCGTAGCCCTCGATCTCCTGGCCCGCGTGTGGCATTGGCCCGAGGGTAGCCTGGACCGATGTCGCGGGAGAACGTGGAGGTCGCCACGCAGGCGATCGAGGCCTTCAATGGAACCGACGTCGACGCGTTCAGCGCCCTCACGACGCCGGACTTCGAATGGTCCCCGTCGATGGTGGCGATCGAGGGCGAGACCTACCGGGGACGTGAGGGCATCGACAGGTACTTCGAAAGCCTCGGCAACTCCTGGGAGAGCTTCCACATTTCCCGTGACCGGTTTCGCGACGGCGGGGACATCGTGGTCATGCTCGGGCGTCTGGAAGGACTTGGCAAGGGCAGTGGCGTCCCGGTCGATTCGTCGTTGGGGATGGTGTTCGACTTTCGCGACGGGGCGATCTCACGCATTCGTGGCTATCTCGATCACGCCGAGGCGCTGCGGGCGGCCGGCCTGCCCGAGCACGGGTAAGGCGCCGACCGGAATCGAACCGGTGTAAACGGCTTTGCAGGCCGCTGCGTAGCCACTCCGCCACGGCGCCAGAGCGGCACAAGCGTAGCGGCGGGCTTTCCGGGAACATCTCCGCCATGAGCCTCGGATCCCGCGTGCACGCGATCGAGATCGAAGACCACCCCGGCCGGGTGCGTGGGCTGGTGGACGGCGCGGAGCTGTTCGACACCGAGCGCGCGAAGGTCCTGCACGAGGGCCGCCTGCCGGATCGGATCTACGTGCCGCTCGAAGACTTCGACGCGAGCCTGCTCGAGGAGTCCGAGCAGACCAGCCACTGCCCGTTCAAGGGCGACGCCCGCTACTGGTCGGTCCGCGTGGGCGACAGAGTGGTCGAGGACGCGATCTGGGCCTACCCGGATCCGATCGACGACGTCTCGGAGATCGCCGGGTACGCCTCGTTCTACCGGGAGAAGCTGAGCGAGCTGATCGAGACGCCGGGCGACTAGCCCAAACGCTGCTCGAGCGCGTCGAGCTGGGCGGTCATCTCGGCGGGCAGGGCGTCGCCGAACTGGTCGAGGTGCGCGCGGATCTGCGGGAGCTGCTCGCGCAGCTGGTCTGAGTCCACGCGCATCACCTCCGCGAGGTCCTCGTCGGAGATGTCGAGGCCCTCGACGTTGAGGTCACCCTCGGCGGGGACCAGGCCGATCGGCGTCTTCACCGCCTCGCCCTCGCCATCGCAGCGGCGGAAGACCCACTCGAGCACGCGGCTGTTCTCGCCGAAGCCGGGCCAGAGGAAGCGCCCGTCCTCGCCCTTGCGGAACCAGTTGACGTAGAAGATGCGCGGAAGGACGGCGCCGTCGATGCGGCCGATCTTCAGCCAGTGGGCCATGTAGTCGCCCAGGTTGTAGCCCGAGAAGGGCAGCTGGGCGAACGGGTCGAAGCGGAGCTCGCCGAGGCCTCCCGCCGCCGCGGCGGTCTTCTCGGACGCCATGGTGGCGCCGAGGAACGTGCCGTGCTCCCAGTCGAAGGCCTCGTGCACCAGGGGCACGACCGCGGCACGGCGGCCGCCGAAGAGGATCGCGTC
The DNA here is from genome assembly GCA_963808105.1 of uncultured Thermoleophilaceae bacterium. Classification (GTDB taxonomy): domain Bacteria; phylum Actinomycetota; class Thermoleophilia; order Solirubrobacterales; family Thermoleophilaceae; genus JAAYBF01. The sequence continues at coordinate 577,764 of CAWEEH010000003.1, forward strand.
GACCGCCACGCCCTTGGGGTCCTCCCACTCGGGCGCGATCGCCGGGTCCTGCGCGGCGGGCACCGTGAAGCGCGCGTTTGGGTGGGCCGCCGGGTCGTCGGACTCGGGTGTCCAGTCCTCGCCGCGCCAGTCGATCAGGTGCGCGGGCGGCTCCTTGGTCATGCCCTCCCACCAGATGTCCCCGTCGTCGGTCTTCGCGCAGTTGGTGAAGATCGTGTTCTCGGAGATCGTGGCGATGGCGTTCGGGTTGGTGTGCTCGCCCGTGCCGGGCGCGACGCCGAAGAACCCGTACTCCGGGTTGATCGCGTACAGCCGGCCGTCGTCGCCGAACTTCATCCAGGCGATGTCGTCGCCGATCGTCTCGACCTTCCAGCCCGGCAGCGTGGGGATCATCATCGCCAGGTTGGTCTTGCCGCACGCCGAGGGGAACGCGCCCGTGATCACCTTCGAACGGCCCTCGGGGTTGGTGAGCTTGAGGATCAGCATGTGCTCGGCCATCCAGCCCTCGTCGCGCGCCATCACCGAGGCGATGCGCAGTGCGAAGCACTTCTTCCCGAGCAGGGCGTTGCCGCCGTAGCCCGAGCCGAAGGACCAGATCTCTCGTGTCTGCGGGAAGTGGACGATGTACTTGCTGTCGGCGTTGCACGGCCAGGCCACGTCCTCCTCGTTCGGCCCGAGCGGCGCGCCCACGGAGTGGACGCACGGCACGAACTGGCCGTCCTCGCCGAGCACGTCCAGGGCCGCCTGGCCCATGCGGGTCATGATCCTCATCGACACCACCACGTACGGCGAGTCGGTGAGCTGCACGCCTACATGGGAGATCGGCGAGCCCAGCGGGCCCATCGAGAACGGCACCACGTACATGGTCCGGCCCTCCATGGATCCCTCGAACAGCTCGTCGAGGGTCTCGCGCATCTGGTCCGGCGGCCGCCAGTTGTTGTTGGGGCCGGCCTCCTGCTCGGTCTCGGCGCAGATGAAGGTCCTGTCCTCGACGCGAGCCACGTCGTCGGGGTCCGAGAGCGCGAGATATGAGTTCGGGCGCTTGGCGTCCGAGAGCCGTTCGAACGTGCCCGCGTCCACCAACTGCTGAGCCAGCTCGTCGTACTCCTCGGCCGACCCGTCGCACCAGTGAACCTGGTCGGGCTTCGTAAGCGCTGCGATCTCCTCGACCCACGCCTGGAGCTTCTTGTTCTGCGTGGGAACGGTCGTCTGACTCACGTGTATCGGGGGCTCCTTGGGGGTCGGATCGGCGATATGCGGGCCGGGGACGGTACCGGACGGCCGGACGGCAGGAACCCACCAAGGTTGATTAGGGTTCCCTAACTTAGGGTTCCCTAATTGAGGAGGCGTCTCTTGAAGTCCCGACTCATCCGCCTGGCCTTGGCCTGCGCTCTCGTCCCCCTCGCCGCGTGCGGCGACGAGCAAGACTCTGACAGCGGCTCGGCCGCGTCCGAAGGCTTCCCCGTCGAGATCGCCCACAAGTTCGGCACCACCAAGATCGCACAGGCGCCGAAGCGGATCGTGACGGTCGGCTACAACGACCACGAGTTCGTGCTCGCCCTGGGCCACGAGCCCGTCGGCATCCGCGACTGGGTGGGCGTGGGCCCCGTGACGGAGGTCCCCTGGGCCAAGAAGCGGATCGCGCGCATCGAGCCGAAGCCGAAGCTGCTCTCCAACGACGAGCTCAACGTCGAGGAGGTCGCCAAGCTTCGCCCCGACCTGATCATCGGGCTGTTCGGCGGGATCACCAAGCGCGAGTACGAGACGCTGTCGCGGCTCGCCCCCACGGTCGCCCCCCCGAAGGGCTTCGTGGACTTCGGCGCTCCCTGGCAGGAGCAGCTGCTGGTGACCGGCCGGGCGCTGGGCCAGGAGGAAAAGGCCGAGGCGATGGTGCGCAAGCTCGAAGGCGGCTTCGAGCGCGCACGCGAGGAGAACCCGGAGTTCAAGGGCAAGACGGGTCTGGTGGCGTACCAGTTCGAGCCGGGCACCTTCGGCGCGTACACGAGCGAGGACCTGCGCACCCGGTTCATCCGCGAGCTCGGCTTCAAGGTCCCCAAGAAGGTGGACGAGCTGGCCGGCGACGAGTTCTACGTGGAGTTCAGCAAGGAGCAGTTCCGCCTCCTCGACCAGGACGCCGTGCTGATGTACGGCGCGCCGCGGTCCAAGCGGGCGCAGGCGGACGACGACCCCCTGTTCCAGCGGCTGAACCTGGTCAAGGAGGGCCGCCAGGTCTACATGGACAACGAGGACAACCTGCTCGGCGCCGTGGGCCTATCCACGCCGTACAGCCTCCCCTACGCGCTCCAGCAGGCGGTGCCGCGCCTGAAGGCGGCGGTGGACGGCGATCCGGCGACGAAGGTCAAGGAAGTCGAGTAACGGCGGTCCGCCCGACCGGGAGGCAGAGAGGGGTCCCCGCCACGGGGTGCGGGATCACCTCTGCCTCCACCCCATAGACGTCCCGCACCATGGCCGGGTCCACCACCTCCGCCGGGGTTCCCTGCCGGTGGATCCGGCCCGCGGTCATCGCGACGATGCGGTCGGCGTAGCGGCAGGCCTCGTTGAGGTCGTGGAGCACCATCACGATCGTGCGGCCGTCGCTGCGGTTGAGCTCGCGGAGCAGGTCCAGCAGCTCGATCTGGTGGGCGAGGTCGAGATAGGTGGTGGGCTCGTCCAGGAGCAGCAGCTCCGTGTCCTGCGCCAGGGCCATCGCCACCCACGCACGCTGGCGCTGGCCGCCCGACAACTCGTCGAGCGGGCGGTCCCTGAGCTCGGGCAGCCCCGTCACACGCAGCGCCCACTCGAGCTTCTCGCCGTCCTCCCGCGACCACTGCTGGAGAAAGCTCTGGTGCGGGTAGCGCCCGCGCGAGACCAGGTCCTCCACGGTCAGCCCTTCCGGGGCCACGGGCGCCTGGGGCAGCAGGCCCAGCCTTCGCGCCAGCTCGCGAGTGGGCACCGCGGCTATCTCGCGCCCGTCGAGCAGGACCGCGCCCGTACGCGGGGCCAGCAGGCGGGCGAGGCCGCGCAACAGGGTCGACTTGCCGCAGGCGTTGGCCCCGACTATCGCCGTGACGCCGCCCACGAGCACGTCCAGGTCCAGCTCGCGCACGACCGGATCGCCGCCGTCGTAGGCGAGTGTGAGCGCGTCGGCCTGGAGCCGGGAGGTCACGCTGCCACCTGGCGGCGGGCCGAGCGATGGAGCAGATAGAGGAACACCGGCGCGCCCAGCAGTGCGGTGACGATCCCCACGGGGAGGTCGGTGTCCGAGAGGACCACTCGCCCGAGGACGTCCGCCGCGGGCACCAGCGCGGCGCCGCAGAGCGCCGCCGCCGGCATCACGGCCGCCCCGTGCACGCCGGTGATGCGGCGCGCGATGAGCGGTGCGACGAAGGCGACGAACCCGATCGGGCCGGCGCCCGCCACGCCGATCGCCGCGAGCGCCGCTCCCACCAGCACCAGCCCGAGGCGCGCCCTCTGCACGCGGACGCCGAGGGCGCCCGCCACCTCGTCCCCCAGCGCCAGCGCGTCGAGCGAGCGCGCGGACACTGCCACAGCGGGAAGCAGCGCGGCGAACGCCAGCGCCAGCGGCCAGAAGTCGTTCCAGTTGCGCAGGTTCACGCTGCCCACCAGCCACACGTAGGCCTGCTGAACGTCCTCCACCCGGCCCTGGATCAGGACGTAGGCGATGCCGGCCTGGGCCAGCGCCGCCAGCCCCACGCCCACCAGCACGAGGCGGAATGGTGAGAGGCCGCCGCGCCAGGCCAGGGCGTACATCAGCGCGGTGACGGTGAGCGCCCCGGTGAAGGCGGCCACGGGCGCCAGCGACGGCGACCCGCCGAGCACGAACGCGGTGACGCCGAAGAGCCCGGCGCCGCTGGTCACCCCGATGATGTCGGGCGACGCGAGCGCGTTGCGCCCGAACGTCTGGAAGATCACCCCGGACAGTGCGAGGGCGGCCCCGGCCAGCGCCGCCACCGCGGCCCGGGGCAGCCGCAGCTCGAGCACGATGAACGAGGTGCCCGCGTCACCCCCGCCGAGCAGCGTGGCCACCACCTGCGAGAGCGGGAGGCCCAGCTCGCCGTAGGCCACGTCGGCGGCGACCGCGGCGAAGCCCACCAGCCCCAGGCCGAGACAGGCCCAGGCCAGCCTGGTGTCCACGCGGGCGGAGACCCCCGCCCGCCGCGAGCGCACGATCCAGGCGCTCATAGGTCGGCCACCGGGCCGCGGCGGACGATGGCGATGAACGCGGGCACACCGATCGCGGCCATCACGATCCCCACCTGCATCTCCCGCGGGCTCACCACCAGCCGGCCGATCACGTCCGCGACCAGCACCAGGATCGCGCCGAGCAGGATCGAGTACGGAACCACCCAGCGGTAGTCGGCCCCCACCATCGCCCGCGCGAAGTGCGGCGCCATCAGGCCCACGAAGCCGATCGGCCCGGCCACGGCCACGGCGCTTCCCGCGAGCAGGATGAAGCCCGCGATCACGATCGCCCGCGTGAGCGCAACCCGCTCGCCCAGGACACGCGCCACGTCGTCGCCAAGCGCGATGGCGTTCAGGGCGCGCCCCGAGAGCAGCGCCACCACCAGGCCCACCACGATGAACGGCAGCGCCACCGCGAGCACGTCCAGGTCGCGCCCCGCGACGGAGCCCACCACCCAGAACCGGAACTCGTTCAGCGTGTGCGCGTCGACCACGATCACGGCCGAGGTGAGCGCCGCGAACAGTGCGGCGACCGCCGCCCCCGCAATCGCCAGGTTCACAGGCGCGGCATGCGCGCTGCGCCCCGTGGCCCCGAGCGCGTAGACCACGAAGCCCGCGACCACCGCCCCGGCGAACGCGAACCACACGAAGCCCGTGGCGGACGAGATACCGAGCAGGAAGATCGCGAGCACGACCGCGAACGCCGCCCCGGCCTCGATGCCGAGGATCCCCGGATCGCCGAGCGGGTTGCGGGTGAGGCCCTGGATGAGCGCGCCCGCGGCGCCCAGCGACCCGCCCACGGCGAGGGCCACCAGGGTGCGTGGGCCGCGCGCGTCGCGCACGATCGCCTGGGCGTCCGAGTCGTCGTAGTCGATGAACGCGCCCACCACGTCCTCCAATGAGATCTGCAGGGAGCCCAGCGCGAGCGACGCGCAACCGGCCGCCGCGAGCCCGGCAAGTAGGACGAGCAGGCCCATCGTCGGTTTGGCGGCGCCACCCACCGGCCGGAGTCTAGGCACGTCAGTTAGGGTGCCCTAATAGTGGCCGGACAAACCCACACCTCTCCCGTCGCGGTCCCGCCCGCCGCCAGGCGGCCGTTCCCGCTCATCACCGGCCTGGCGCGGGTGGTGGACGTGCAGCGCCTGACGCACCGGATGCTCCGCATCACCCTGCTCTCGGAGTATTTGCAGGACCTGCCGGTCGAGGAGCCCGGGGAGATCGTGACCCTGCTCTGGCCGGAGCCGGGACAGGAGCTGGTGCTCCCCGAGGAGGGCTGGCGCTTCCCCGCCGGCGTGGCGGACCGCCAGCACGCGCGCAACTACACGGTGCGCAGCTGGGAGCCCGGCTCGGCCCAGATCGACATCGACTTCGTGGTGCATGGCGACCACGGGCGCGCCTCACGCTGGGCGGCGGCCGCCGAGCCGGGCTCCGAGGTGGGCTTCGCCGGCTCCCGGATGCACTGGGTGAGCGACGTGGATGCGGAATGGGTGCTGCTGGCCGCCGACGAGACCGGTCTGCCGGCCCTCGCGGCCATCGCCGAGGACCTGCCCGCGGGCATGCCGGCCATCGCCCTGGTCGAGGTCGAGGACGCCGGTGAGGAGCTCGCGATCGATTCGCCAGCCGATCTCGACGTGAGGTGGCTGCACCGCGACGGTGCGCCGGCGGGCACGACCGCACTGCTGGGCGAGGCCACCGAGCGCCTCGAGCTACCCGCGGGCGCGGGGCGCGCCTGGGGCGGCGGCGAGGCGCAGGCGATGCGGGACGTGCGCCGCCACCTGCGGGAGGAGCGCGGACTCGACACCACCGCCACGCACGTGCTCGGCTACTGGAAGCACGACCGCACCGAGCACTGGGAGTAGCGCGACCGGGGTAATATCTCTGACTCAGGTCAGGGATATGCCACAGACGCAAGCGATCGAACAGGTCCGCAGCTTCAACCGCCTCGTCACCCGCCAGGTGGGGGTGCTGAACGACCGCTACCTCGGTCGCCGCCCGTTCGGCGAGCTGCGTGTGCTGTTCGAGATCGGGCTCGGCGGCGCCACACCCCGCGACGTCCGCGCTCGCCTCGGCCTCGACTCGGGCTACGTCTCGCGGATGGTCCGCGCGCTGGAGGGCGACGGGCTGGTCGAGCAGCGGCCCGACCCGGCCGACCGCCGGACCAAGCGCCTGACCCTGACCGCCGCCGGGCGCGCCGAGCTACAAGAGCTGGACCGAATCTCGGACGAGATGGCCGAGGCTGTGCTGGACCCCCTCACCGCAGAGCAGCGCGAGCGCCTGCTGGCCGCCCAAGCCGAGGCGCGGCGGCTGCTGGCGATCTCGATGGTGACCATCGAGCCGGAGGACCCATCGTCCGCCGACGCCAGGTGGTGCATCCGTCACTACTTCGCCGAGCTCGCGGAGCGCTTCGAGGAGTCGTTTGACCCGGCGGGGACGACGCCGGCCGACGCCCTCGACCCGTTCCTAATGGCACGGATGAGCGGCCAGCCCGCCGGCTGCGGCGGCATCCTGACCGTGCGCCCGGGGATCGCCGAGATCAAGCGGATGTGGATCGATCGCCCCCACCGCGGCATGGGGCTCGGCGCGCGGATGCTCGAGGCGCTGGAGGAGCAGGCGGCCGAGCTCGGCCACCACACCGTGCTGCTCGACACCAACCGCTCACTCGACGAGGCGAAGGCGATGTACGGCAGCCGCGGCTACGTGGAGACCTCCCGCTACAACGACAACCCCTACGCCGATCACTGGTTCGAGAAGCGGCTGAGCACGCCCGGCTAGTCTCGGCTGGAAGCGACCCGAAGGAGAAGGAATGGCTACACGTCAGGGCAGCGCGGAGTGGAAGGGCGACCTGCAGGGCGGTTCGGGCGAGCTGGTCGTCGGCGACGGAGTCTTCACCGGCGCCTACTCGTTCAAGTCACGTTTCGAGGAGGGCGAGGGCACCAACCCGGAGGAGCTGATCGGCGCCGCGCTTGCCGCGTGCTACTCGATGCAGCTCTCGCACATGCTCGCCGAGGCCGGCCACGAGCCAGAGTCGGTGAACACCACCGCCTCTGTCCACCTGGAGCGCGGTGACTCCGGACCCGCCATCCAGCGCATCGCCCTCGAGACCGAGGGCGTGGTGCCGGACATCGACCAGGAGCATTTCGAGAACCATGCGGCGGAGGCCAAGGACGCCTGCCTCGTGTCGAATGCCCTGGCGGGCGTCGGCGAGATCACGGTGGACGCGAAGCTGAGCTAGACCGACAGCGCCAGCTGGCGCGACTGGGCCAGCAGCTCGCCGTCGCGCGAGAACAGCTCACCGTCCTCCTCGAGGAAGCCGTCCTGCACCCGCCGCGTCCAGAAGGTGCCCAGCACCCAGTCGGAGGGCCGGGGCAGCGGCGCCCGCAGATGCACCGTCAGGTCGAGGGTCGGGACCGCCAGCGGTGTTTCCGCGGCGGTGAACAGCGCCGGAAACCACGAGTCGCACAGCGCCACGGCCAGCGCCGCGTCGAGTTCGCTGGCGCCCTCCTTGGGCCACAGCCAGCCCCCCGTGATCGCCTCGGCGGAGCCCTCGAACGGCTTGCCGCCGATGGCGGGCCGGAAGTCGAACTGCTGCGCGAACGGCGGGGCCTGCAGGCGTGTCTCGCCCTGGAGCGGTACATCCTCGGGCGCGGGGATGCCCGGCGGACGGGCGGTGCCGAACGCCGCGCCCTCGCGATCGGCCGCGAACACCGCCAGCGCGGTCGCCTGCGGCTCGCCGCCCTGCTCGATTGTCGCTCGCATGAAGCTCACGCTGCGGCCTTCGCGTGCGGTCTCGGTGCGCACCTGCGCAGGGCCCTCCTTCGGCGCGCGCATGTAGTGCACGGTGAGCGAACGCAGCGGGCGCCCGTCCGCAACAACCGCCTCGAGGGCCCGGGTGACGATCGCGGCGAGGTAGCCGCCGTTGGGCCCCGCGATCACCCACCACGCGGTGTGGAACTCGCAGTCGAAGACCCCGTCTCCGGCGGGGCTGATGGCGGTATCCCGCTCGAAGTCGGCCACGGCGGGCAGCTTAGGGCGCTGCCATGGGATAACGGGGGCGTGGGGGCGTGAGCCCCCACTTCCTATACTCGGGCCCTCGCGCGGCTGTAGCTCAGTTGGCTAGAGCGTCTGCTTGCCATGCAGAAGGTCGTGGGTTCGAATCCCATCAGCCGCTTCGCGCACCCGCTCGGGTCGGTCATCGGCGCAACCGATGGCGCACGTGGAGCACCCGGTTGCCTTGGATCACCACGTCCGGATCCTCCAGCAGGTGCTGTGCGTCGACCGACCCGAAGTAGCGCTTGCCGGACCCGAGCACCACGGGCGCGACGTCCATGCGCACCTCGTCGATCAGGCCCGCGGCAAGCATTTGGCCGCCGACGTCGCCGGCCGCGACCTCGACCGTACGGTCGCCCGCGAGCTCCTGTGCCTTGGCCATGGCCGCCTCGACGCCGTCGACGAAGTGGAACGGCGCCTCGGGGTGCCAGCCCTCGGGCTTCGGCCGGTGCGTCACGACAACCACGTGGTCGATCCCGCCCGGCGGCGTGCCGTCCCAGCCGTCCGTCAGGTCGAAGACGTGGCGGCCGGCGATCGTCACTCCGATCTCGTCCCAGTACGGCCGGGTGTAGTCGTAGGACGTTTGCGACACCTTCACCTCGCCGCTCTCGTCCAACGGGACGTCACCGCTTACCAACCAGTCGAACAGCGGTCCGGGCTGGTCGTTCTCGTCCGCGATGAAGCCGTCCACCGACACCGTGCTGTACAGGACCACCTTGCCCATGGGCTCTCTCCTCTGCTCGGGAAGTGTCCATAGTGGCGTCTCGGGAGTGGCAAGTCTTGTAAGAAATCAATCGGCCGGCAGCGGCCAGCCGTCCAGCGCGTGGCCTCCTCCAGCGTCACCGGCCGGTCGCACAGCTCGGCCGCGGGCATCGGCACGAACGGCGCGCCCCGAGGTTCACGATGAGAAACGCCGCCGGCATCGGTGGCAGCGTCAGCCGGGGGTACGGCGGCGCGCCCTCCAGGTAGTAGAGGTCGATGATCAGCCCGTCCAGCGGTGGTCGCGGCACTCTGGACACGTACTCCACGCGTCACAGCATCGCCGACTCAGGAATGCTCCGCGCGAAGCTCCTCGACCAGTCCGACGATCACGCCGGCGGGCCCGCGGACGTAGGCGTAGCGGTAGATGTCCTCGTACTGCGCCACCTCGCCCACGAGCTCGGCACCGTGGGGGCGCAGGCTCTCGAAGACGTCGTCGACGGAGTCGACGACGAACGTGAGGCGAGGGATGCCCGGGACGTTCACCGGCGCCCTCGGCGCAGGGCTGGTGGTCACCGGCGACCGAAACGTCGACAGCTCGACCTGGCTGTGGCCGTCCGGGGTACGCAGGAAGGCGATGTCCGCTTTGACGCCGTCCAGCGCGATCAGCTGGTCGGCCCATTCACCCTCGACCGTTGTCTGGCCCTCCAGCTCCAGGCCCAGTTCGACGAAGAACGCGACAGCAGCCGCGAGATCCTCGACCACAACGCCGACGTGATCCATCCGATGAACCGTCATGTCTTCCTTTCGTTGATGTGGCTGCTGAACGGCTCGCCGGCCCGCGCGCGGGCGGCCTGGCGGACCAGGTGGTCGCGCTCGGCGACGTTCGTCGCCCGCCGGGCGGCCTCGGCGTACGCCGTGGCGGCCGTGGGCAGGTCGCCGTCGAGCTCGTGCAGATGCCCGCGCACGGCGTGCCACCGGTGCCGCTCGCCGATCACGTCGCGCAGCCGGTCGGTCTCCCGCAGCCCGCCTGCCGCGCCGAGGACATGGCCGACCGCGACCGCGCGTCCGAGCACGGCTGCAGGGTCCTCGCGCACCGGGTCGTCGGTGAGGGCGACGAGCTCGTCGTACCAGGCGAGGATCTGCGGCCAATCGGTTTCCTCGGCGCTTGCCGCGTCGTCGTGGAGGGCGGCGATGGAGGCCTCCACCTGGTAGCGGCCGGGGCGCTCGAGGGCCAGCGCCGACTGCAGGACGCGCACACCCTCGGCGATCTCGCGGGTGTCCCACAGGCCGCGGTCCTGCCGGTCGAGCGTGACGATGCGACCCTCCGGGTCGAGTCGCGCCGCGCGACGCGCGTGGTTGAGGAGCATCAGCGCCAGCAGCCCGCGCGCCTCCGGCTCTTCGGTGGCGAGCGTGAGTTGGCGCGCGAGCCGGATCGCCTCAGCGGCCAGGTTCACGCGGCCCGCGTGGCCGGTCGTGTAGACGAGGTAGAGCACGCGCAGCACCACGGCGAGGTCGCCGGGCTGGTCCATGGGGCGCCCGCGCAGGTCGCGCTTCGCGCGGCTGATCCGCTGCGCCATCGTCGCCTCCGGCACGTAGAAGGCATCGGCGATCTCCCGGGTGGTCAGACCGCCGACGGCGCGCAGGGTCAGCGCCACCTGGGACGCGGGGGTGAGATCGGGGTGACAGCAGCAGAAGAGCAGGAAGAGGGTGTCGTCGCCCTCCTCGGTGGATTCAAGGCGCGGCGGCTCGGCGTAGACGACCTCCTCGCGGCGATGGCGGGCGGCCTCGCTGCGGCGATCGTCGATGAGGCGCCTGGTCGCGACCGTCGCCAGCCACGCGTGCGGCTCATGCGGTGGCTGCTCGGGCCATACCCGCAGCGCCTCCAGCAGCGCCTCCTGCAGCGCATCCTCGGCGGCGTCGAAGTCCTCGCCCCGCCGGACGAGGCCCGCGAGCACCCGCGGGACGAGGGCGCGCAGCGCGCCCTCGTCCAACCGTTGCGTCGACCCGTCGATCACGCCGCGTCAGTCGTCTGAGGACGCTCCCACATGATCTCCCGGACGTCGATCCACTCGTACAGGGGCGTCCCGCCCGGCCCGGGCTCGGATGAGGCGTAGGCCGCGACCTCGACCGCGCGCTCGTAGGACTCGACGTCGATGATCCACCAGCCCGCGATCAGGTCGCTGGTCTCGGGGTGCGGCCCGTCGGTGGTGACGGGGGCGGCGTCCGGGCCGCCGTAGCGCACCCAGGTGCGCGCCGGCGCGAGCGCCTGTGCGTCGACGTACTCGCCATTCTCCTCGAGCAGCTCACTGACGTGACGCTGGAAGGCCATATGCGCCTCCACGTCCTCGGGAGCCCACTCGTCGATCGGGGGCACGGGACGGTGCGGCTCCGGGCCGCCGCGGTAGTGCTTGAGAAGCAGGTACTTCGGCATGGTGTCTCCTGGTGTCGGGGCCGCGCCTGTCGTGGCCCTTCACCTTGTGAGCGGAGCCGGCCCGGGCTTCTCGACATGGAATCACTCAGGCATGCAAGAGCAGGGCGTCCATCTGGCCGATGGCCCCCTGCAGGCCCTCGGCCGAACCCGTGGCCACCCACCTGTCCATGTCCGCGCGGGACTCGAACATCGCGCGCACCTGCATCCGCGTGCCGCCCTCACGATCGACGAGCGTGACCCTGATAGTGGTGACCGGAGTGTCCGCGCTGGGCGTCCCGTCCGGTTCGGCGAACGCATCGGTGAACTCCAGCGAGGCCGGTCGACGGACCGCCGTGACCTTCCAGACGCCGTGGTGCATCTCCCCTTCCGGCCCGGTCATCATGTACCTGACCTGGCCGCCCGGGGTGAGGTCGTGCGTCTCGACGGTCGCCGGATAGCCCGGCGGCCCCCACCAGCGCTCGAGCTTGCGCGGATCCGACCACAACTCCCATACCTGATCGATCGAGGCGCCGAACTCGGCTACCAGGGTCACCGTCAAGTTGTCGTAGTCCTTATCGACGCTGGTGACGCTCAACTGGCTCCTCTCATCGAAGTAGGTCGGACATCCGGTCGACTCGCCCGCGCCAGGTCGCCTCGAGCTCGTCGAGGGCCTGCCGCGCGCGGCCGAGCGCACCCGCATCGGTGCGCACAAGCTGCTCGCGCCCGCGGCGCTCCTTGGTGACCAGGCCGGCCCGCTCCATCACGGCGACGTGTTTCTGCACCGCCGCGAAGCTCATCGGGTAGGCCTGCGCGAGCCGGGAAACCGAGCGCTCGCCGCCTGCGCAGCGACGAAGGATGTCGCGACGGGTCGGGTCGGCCAAGGCGCGGAAGAGCTCGTCGACCGCGTCGTCCTTGAGTTCGTCTACAACCATTTGGTTGTAGATTACGGGCATGACCATCCCAGCGCCTCCAGTCACCGACCACGACGACTTCGAGCGCCAGCTTCTCGAGCTGCGCAAGCGCGAGAAGGCACACACCCGCGAGGGCGACGCGATCGCCGCGGCCCGGCGCCGGCTGCCCATGACAGAGGTGCCACCCGACACCACCGTCATAGGCCCCGACGGCGCGGTCCCGTTCGGCGATGTCTTCGACGGGCGCGACGAGCTGGTCGTCTACAGCCACATGTTCTACCCCGGGGAGCCATGGGAGTGGCAGTGCGAGGGCTGCACCAGGAACTCGTGGCCGATGCAGCACGCCGACGACGCAGCCGGCATCAACGCCTACGGGATCACCTTCGTCATCCTCGGCAGGGGGCCGTACGAGGAGCTCGCGGCATTCCGGGACTTCATGGGCTACACGACGCCGTGGTACTCCAACGCCCACCTCGACCACCCCACGGTGAGCCACCAAGGCCGGCTCGCGTGCTACCTGCGGCGGGAGGACAAGATCTACCTGACGTACTGGACGACCGGCCGGGGCGACGAGGTGATGAGTCCGTTGTTCGGGCTGCTCGACAGGACCGTCTACGGGCGGAGGGAGAAGTGGGAGGACTCCCCCGAGGGGTGGCCGCAGTTCCCGACCCACTCCTTCCTGCGCACCGACGAGCACGGTGCGCCGATGGGGCCGAGAAACGGCGGCCGACCGGTGCCCCAGTGGACACGCCCGGGTGCCACCGGGGTCGGCGCCCCAACGGGGTAGCCGTCGACGGATCCTTCTCCGAGCCCGTTGCTAACCTGGCCGACGGGCTGAATCGTACGAGCGTTTCGGCTCCAGGAGCACCGAAGCGGACACCCGGGTTCTCAAGGGGCCAGGGGCGGACGGTCGGATACACCATCCCCACCCGGAGGCCCCCATGTCTGTATTTCGCCTGACTCCCCTGACCCCGCCTCCCCTGCGCTGCAAGCAGGGTGAATGCGCCTCATTGCTGAGCATCGATGCCAGCCGGCGGGGCGACCGTTACGTCATCAGCCCAAAGGGTGATGTGGACGCGTCGACCAGTGCGCGCCTGGGCGCCTCCATCCAGGAGGCCGAAGCCACGGACGCCAAGAGGATCGTCGTGGATCTCACCGGGGTTACGTTCATGGACAGCTCCGGCCTCCACCTCCTCCTCGACGCACAGCAGCGGGCTGCGCGCGACTCCGGGCGTCTGAGGCTCATCCGTGGCCCACGACGGGTGAACCGCGTCTTCGAGCTCACGGACACCGAGGATGTGCTGCCCTTCTTGGACTAGACCTTTTGTCGGGACGGTTCGCCGTCGAGCACGAAGATCTCGATCGCGACGGTCGGCTCGAAGAGGATTTGGCTCTGGTAGGTGAGCACCTGCCGCCCCGTGATGCGCTCCACCGCCTCCGTGGTCGGCTTGGTCATGACCTCCTGAAAGCGCAAGCGGACCTGACGCACGAGGAGGTGTTCCCCGGCATCCAGCAGTGTCTTCTCATTCTGCGTGAGGCCCCCGTCGAGCACGCAGAACACGTAGTTGTCGTTGATGTACGCCTTCGCCTTGTCCGGGCCGCGACCGTAGAACTTCTTCTTCAGCCCGACCATGGCGTTGGCGACCTGTGCCGTCATGCTCAAGCCCTGCTCGGCCTCGACGCCGACCGTCCAATCGGGCTCGGTGAGCTCCTCGCTCGAGGCGTCCGGAGCGCGGTCGGGAGAGGCGGTCATCGGGCCATTCTATGACCGGATCGTGCGCGTCAGGCCTCCTCGGCCGGATCTTCGGCGGCGGCCAGCTTGAGTGAGCCATCGAGCACCTCTTGAAGGTGGCGCTCCTGCAGTGGCACCGCCCAGTCGGTCAGCTTGCGTAGCTCGCCTATCCCGGCCCGCTCGTTCATCTTCGCGACGATCGCCCAGTGGCCGACCTCGCCGGCCTCGGCCATCGTGAGGAACTCAAACCCGTCGAGGGGGTCCTCCTCGCCCCCCAGGTAGGCCTCACGCATCTCGTTCGTGTCCTTGCGGACCGTGCGAGCCTCGTCCACGATCGCGGTCTTCTTGCCGTCGAAGCTGGAGGCCAGAGCGACGCAGCGGCGCTCGACCTCCCGAGCATCGTCCCGGGACTGCTCCAGCTTCTTGTCCAGCGGCTCGTGCTCGCTGCCCAGCATGCCGCGCACCTCCTGCACCGAGTCCTGCGCGGCCATGGCCAGGCCGAGCACCTCGGCGACCTTGCTCTCGAGCTTGGTGAGCGTTGCCATCAGGAGACCGCACTCTCCACTGCGCCCTTCACCTTGTCGACCACGCCATTGGTGTCGTTCGCCACCACGCCGGTCGGCTCGTCACCGAGGCCGGCCGCATTGCGGAGCTTGCGGGCGATCTCGGCGATCTCCTCGGGCGCGTAGTCGGGTGCGAACACGCCCTCCTGCGCCGGGAGATCGAACGGCGGGACGCCCTCGGGCGCCTGGTCCACCACCTCCAGCTCGTCCCCGGTCTCCGGATGGGGGCCGTTGAAGACCGCGGCGAGCTCGTTGTAGTCGCTCGGGGAGAACCGGTAGAGCTTCTTGTGCTCCCCCTTGGCGATGTGCGGCTGGCACTCGGGGATCGTGTCGGTGGGGATGCGCGGCGAGGGGAAGAGCTTCATGAGGTCCGCCCCGGTGAGGTTCTCGACCGCGCGCGCGTAGGCCACCTGGTGCACGCCGCCGCGGACCAGCAGATAGCCGGTGAGGGCCCGTGCGGCCGGGTGATCCACCATCTCGTAGACCTTGAGCTTCCCGTTGCGCGCACCCGTCTCCAGGAAGAAGTTGTGGGTGAGATCCTCGACGAGGTCCCCCGTGGAGGTCACATAGTCGCCATTCCACGGCTTCCCGTTGGAGTCCTGGACCAGCGTTCCCGCGCCGCCCGCGACGAAGTGCTGCGGATTGAGGACCTTCTCGGGGTCGGGCAGCGCGCCCTTCTCCCCCGCGCCGGTGAGCATGGTGTTGATTGCTGTAGATACGAGCTCGATGTGTCCGAACTCCTCCGCGGCGATGTTGGCGACGAGGTCATAGAACGGGCGAGCGCCCTGGCGCGCGCGGAAGTTGAACGACTGGAACGTGTAGTTCATGAACGTGGACATCTCGCCGAACTTGCCGCCCAGCAGTTCCTGGACGACTGCGGCGCCGGCGGGATCGGGATCCGACGGCGGCGGCAGCTCGGTCTGCAAGCGATCGATACGGAGAATCATCGGAGGGCCTTCCTGTCGCGGGGTTTCCTGGGACCCCAGCGATTCCCGGACACGCCCCCGGCAAACCTCGGCTCAGAAGCGCCAGCGCACCCGCTTGCGACCCTTCTTGGCCACGTAGCGATCCGACTCCGGGCGGAGGTCACCCGTCACGGACCAGCCCTTCCACGTGAACCGGCGGATCGGGCCCGCCGGTGGGAACCCCAGCGCCTTGCGGTGAGCGCCCTTGGCCACCCGGCGCGCGCCCGCGCACGACACCCTGAGCGCGCGGATGCGGCTCAGGTCGACGCCGTCGTAGCGCGTGCCGGCGTAGGGGTTCTTCACCGGCTTGCACGCCTTGTAGGACGCGGCCTGGGCCGCGGGCGCGAACGACAGGAAGACCGCGGTCAGCACCAGCGCGTTTCGCTTCATCCCGGCAGCACCTCACAGAAGTAGATCTGCGGCGGCTCGGCCAGCGCGTCGATGTTCTGGGCCACCTGCTGAGTGTGAGGGAGCGTGAAGTGGTTGTCGAGCGCCTGCTGGGAGGCCCAGCGCTCCACGACGACGAGCCGGTTTGCGTCGTTCTTGTCGACGTGGATCACGTACGAGATGCAGCCCTCTTCCTCGTTGGATGCGGCGGCCACCTCGGACAGCACGGCCCGCATGCGCTCCTGCTCGCCCTCCTTGCACTTCGCCACTGCGACGACCACGACCTCGCTCATCGACGGCTCCTCTCGTCCAGCGCCTCGTTCACCAGCTCGTCGGCGCGCTCGTTGCTCTCCCGGCGCACACTGCGCACGGCCCACGTAGGGAACTCGCGCAGCGCCGCCATCGTCTCCAGGTACAGAGGCTGGAGGCCCTTGTTCTTGACCCGGTACTCGCCGGTGATCTGCTTGGCGATCAGCTCCGAGTCGTTCACGACCTCTACGTCGTCGGCCCCGAGCTCCTTCGCGAGCTCCAGGCCGAGGAGCACCGCCTTGTACTCGGCCACGTTGTTGGTGGCCTCTCCGATGTAGGCGTTGCGATCCGACAGCTCGCCGCCGTCGGGTGTGCTCGCGACGGCGGCCACCGCGGCCGGGCCCGGGTTGCCGCGGGCCCCACCGTCCACGTGGACTACGACCTTCAGTCTTTTAGCTCGATCGGCGGGAAGGTGCCCTTCACCCTCTGGCGCCGCTTCTCGGAGTGCGGGTCGTGGGTGCCCGGCTCGCCGCCCTGCGCGCGGCGATCCACGATGACCTCCACGTTGGGGTCGTCGCGGTAGTAGTCGGTGAGCTTTTCCAGCAGCTCGTCCTCCAGGGCCTGTGGCACCACGCAGTAGATCATTCGCTTTCCACTCCTATCACCAGTCGCCCTTCGGAGTCCAGTCCGGCATTCCAGTCGCGCAGCGGCTCGTCGATGTCACCCAGCTCATCTCCCTTGCCCTGAAGCGACACGGGGTCGGCCGAGTCGCCCAGATCCACCCGGTACCGATACCAGGACAGCTCCCACGCCACGAGCACGGTGACGGTACTGGGCGCGTCCGGATCGGGCTTGGCGGTGGCGTAGGGCGGGCCGAGGCTGCGCGTGAGGCCCGCGACCGTGCGGTGGTGGTGGGACCCGTTGAACAGGTCGAGCGCGCGCTCGACCTTCACATCCGCTGTGGTGGGCACGGCGCGCACATGGCGCGGGTCGCGTGGGCGCTCGCGCTGGACCGGCGCCGGATCGGGCTCCGATTCCTGCTCGTCGTCGCGGAACTCGGGCTCAGGCTCGGGCCCGGACTCGCGCTCCGGCTCGCGCGTGCGCCGCAGCCGCCCGAGAAACGGCCGGCGCTCCTGCGGCCGGGCGCCGCGTGTTGGGAGCTCGTCGCGTCCGGCCTCGCGGATCCAGCCCGCGTGCTCGGCGCGCACGAAACAGAGCTCACACACCCCATGCCGCTCGCCGCCGGGGGCGAGGTAGGACTCGGTGCGCTCTCCCTTGAGAATCGTGCGCCCGCAGACGTCGCAGGTCACATGGTCGTGAAACGGGCGAAGCTCCTTCTTCATCCAGAGTGAGGGTACTGGCGAGACATCAGACATCAGACGTCAGACATCAGGAACAGCGCTCGGGCCCGGTGTCTGAGGTCTGAGGTCTGAGGTCTGAGGTCTAGGCCTGCACCGCCTCCCCTTCCTGCTCCGCCTTCTCGACGACCTTGCCGGCCAGATGGGACGGCACCTCCTCATACCGCGCCAGCTCCATCGTGTAATCGCCGCGTCCGCCGGTGATTTGGCGCAGGTCAGGCGCGTAGCTGAGGATCTCGGCCATCGGCACCTCGGCCTTGACCTCGGTCGCCCCGCCCTTGGGCTCCATTCCGAGTGGACGGCCCCGGCGCGAGTTGAGGTCCCCGATCACATCGCCCACCGAGTCCTCGGGCACGGACACGGCGATGGTCATGATCGGCTCGAGGAGCACCGGCTTTGCCTTCTCCATCGCCTCCTTGAACGCCATCGACCCGGCCACCTTGAACGCCATCTCCGACGAGTCGACCGAGTGGTAGGAGCCGTCGTAGAGCGTGACGCGCACGCCCTCGACCGGGTAGCCGGCGATCACGCCGCTGGACATCGTCTCGACGATGCCCTTCTCGACGGCGGGGATGAAGCCCGACGGGATCACGCCGCCCTTGATCTTGTTCACGAACTCGAACCCGCTGCCGGACGGCATCGGCTCGATCTCGATGTGGCAGTCGCCGAACTGCCCGCGCCCGCCGGTCTGCTTCTTGTAGCGCCCGTGTGCCTTGGCCGGGCCCCGGATCGTCTCGTGGTAGGGCACGCGCGGCGGCTTGAGGTTCACCTCGGCGCCGAAGCGGTCCTTCATCCGGTCGACGATCACCTCGACGTGAATCTGGGTGAGACCGGCGACGATCTCCTCGCCCGTCTGGCGGTCGCGGTGCACGTCGATCGTCGGGTCCTCCTCCTGGAGCCGGCGCAGCGCTGCGAAGGCCTTCTCCTCGTCGCCCTTGGCCTTGGGCTCCATGGCGAACGCCATCACCGGCCGCGGGAGCTCCGGCATCTTCAGGTCCCATTCGCCGTCCTTGGCGGCCAGCACGTCGCCGGCATGGGTCTCCTTGAGCTTGGCCACGGCGCCGATGTCGCCGGGACCGAACTCGTCGGCCTGGTCGTACTCCTTGCCCTGAGGCACCAGCAGCTGGCCGATGCGCTCCTTGTGATGGGTGCGGCAGTTCTGCACCTGGGAGTCGTGCTTCATCACCCCCTGGTAGACGCGGAAGAGGTTGATCCGCCCCGCGAAGGTGTCGGCCAGCGTCTTGAACACGAACGCCACCATCTCGCCGTCCTCGGTGGGCTCGAGCGTGTCCTGACCGGCGTGGACGGCGCCCACCTTGCCGGGCGAGGGCAGATCCTCGACCAGGGCGTCGAGAAGACGGTCGGAGCCAAGGTTGCGCGTGGCCGCGCCGCAGGTGACGGGGAAGATCGTTCCGGCGGTGACTCCCGCCTTCAGCGCTGAGACGCACTCCTCGTGTGAGATCTCCTGCCCCTCGAGGTAGTGCTCCATCAGCTCGTCGGAGACCTCGGCGACCTCGTCCATCAGCTTCTCGCGGTACTCCTGCGCCAGCTCGGCGAGGTCCTCGGGGATGTCGATCTCCTCCGAGCTGCCGCGACCCGCGCCGTCGTAGCGGTACGCCTTCATGTCGATCAAGTCGATCACGCCCTGCAGCTCGTGCTCGGCGCCGATCGGGATCTCCGTGGCCACGACGTGCTGCCCGAAGGCCTCCTTGAGCGAGTCGAGTGTGCGGAAGAAGTCGGCGCGCTCGCGGTCGAGCATGTTCACGTAGATCAGGCGCGACAGCCCCAGGTCGGCCGCGCGATGCCAGAGCCGGTCGGTTCCGACCTCGACTCCCATCACGCCGTTCACCACGAACACCGCGCCCTCGCACACGCGCAGCGCCGCCAGGGCGTCCGCCACGAAGCTGGGTTCGCCGGGTGTGTCGATGAGGTTGATCTTGCGCTCCTGCCACCGGAAGGTCGTGAGGCTGGAGGCGATCGACATCTCGCGCGCCTTCTCGTCGGGCGCGGAGTCCGAGACCGTGGAGCCGTCCGCCACGGTGCCGAGCCGGTTGATCGCGCCCGCCTCGAACAGCAGGGCCTCGTTCAACGAGGTCTTGCCGCTCCCCCGGTGGCCGACCAAGGCCACGTTGCGGATCCTCTTTGCACCCTCATGCGGCATGACTGCTCCTCTCCTGGCTGTCAGACGGGGAAACTACGCCGAGGACAGGGCCTCGGCAAGCTCGGAGTGCACCGGCGCCACGCTGCCCACGTCCGTGAGGGTGAGCAGGCGGGTGAGTGGAGAGCTCTCCGGCACCACGAGGTGCAGCTGCTGACGCCTGCGGCCGAGCCGGCGCGAGAGCTCGAACAGCAACTCGATCGCCGCCGAGTCGAGGTACTGCGTCCCGCTCAGGTCGATCACCAGCGCGTGCGCGTCGTTGGGCACCTGAGCCGTGATCTGGTCGCGCACGAACTCGGCGTTGGTCATGTCCACCTCCCCGTTCAGGGTGGCCACCACCGCCAGCTCGTGGCGCTCGAACCCCAGTTCCGCGTTGGTGCTCATGCCGCCGCGCGCATGCCCAGCCGACGGCTCATCCTCACCGTCGTGCCGTTCGACGTCCGGCTCACCTCCACCTCATCCATCATGCCTTCCATGATCGTCAGGCCGCGTCCTCGATCCTCTCCGCGCCGCTCGCGCCACACTCCGAAGTCCCGCACCGAAATCTGTACCAGTTCGCCATCCGTGCGCGCGTCCAGCTCGAACTCGGCGTCGCTGGGACCGTACGCGTGCTCGATGGCGTTGGCGGCCGCCTCGCAGACCGTGAGCGTGATCTCGAAGCGCTCGCCCTCCTCCGCCCCGGCCGCCTCGAGGAAGCGCCCGAGGCGGCGGCGCAGCTGCGCCAGGGCGGCCGGGTCCGCCGGCAGCCGCAGCGCCAGGCGCCCCGGCTCCGAGAGCTCCAGTCGAAGGGCGAGCACCGCCACGTCGTCCGCCGGGCGCTTGCCCCCGAGGCTGCCCTCCAGCAGCTGGTCGCAGACGTCCCCGAGCTCACCGTCGGCCACGGACGCGACCGTGGCCAGCTGGGCCAGGCGGTCGTCGAGAGAGGTGTCGCGGCGCTCGACCAGGCCGTCGGTGTACAGGATCAGCGTGGATCCGGGCTCGAGCCGCGTCTTGCTCTCGGTGTAGGGCGCGGGGTCCGCGGTGCCGAGTGGAACGGAGCGCCCTTCCTCGATGAAGTAGGCGCGCGCGCCGGACTCGATCACCAGTGGAGGCGGGTGGCCCGCGCTGGCGACCTCGATCTCGCCGGTGTCGCGGTCGATCGCGATGCATAGGGCAGTGGCCATAAGATCGCGGCCGTCCTTGGCGAGCAGCCGGTTGAGCCGCACCAGCGTCTGCGCCGGGGAGGTCTCGACCAGGGCGTAGGCGCGGAAGGCGTTGCGCAGCTGGCCCATCACCGTGGCCGCACGCAGCCCGTGCCCCACCACGTCGCCCACCACCACCGCAACGCGCCCGTCCTCGAGCTCGATGGCGTCGTACCAGTCGCCGCCGATCGCGGCGCCGCGGCTGGCGGGCAGGTAGCGCGCCTCGATCTCAACTCCGTCGATCGCCGGCAGGCTCTCCGGCAGCAGTGAGCGCTGGAGCACCTCCGCCACCTCGTGATCGGCGGCGGCGGCGCGACTGAGCTTCTCCTCCATCTCCTTGCGCTCGTGGATGTCCGTGGCCGTGCCGACGTAGCCCATGAGCTCGTCCCCGTGAAAGCGCGGCACCCCGCGGTCGACGATCCAGCGGTACTCGCCGTCATGGCGCTGCAGCCGGTACTCGCGCTCCCACGGAACGCGGCGGTTGAACGCGCGCCACCAGGTGGAGCGCACGCCCTCGGCGTCGTCGGGGTGCACGCCAAGGTCCCAGGTGTCACCGAGCTCCTCGGCCATCGGCCGCCCGGTGAAGTCCAGCCACCCGCGGTTGATGAAGTCGACCATGCCCTTCGCATCCGCGGTCCAGATGAACACCGGGGCCGTGTCTGCCATCTCGCGGAAGCGCGCCTCGCTCTCGCGCACCTCGAGCTCGGCGCGGCCGCGGTCGGTGGCGGCGGCCAGGGTGTTCGCCATGCCCTGGAGGAAGTGGACGTCCTCGTCCGAGAAGTCCGCGACCCGGCGGCTGGCGGCCGCGAGCACCGCCGATGGGCTGCCGTGGACGCCGATCGGCACGCTCACCGTGCTGCGCATCCCGAGGTCGAGCACCCACTGCGCGGGCTCGAAGCGCCGCTCGGTCTTCAGGTCCTCCACCACCACCGGCTCAGGCGATGCCAGCGTGAAGCCGGTCTGACCCTCGTCGGCCCGGGGCAGGAAGGGCTCAGCGGTGAGGTCGTCCGGAAGACCGACCGCCGCGAGCGCGGTGAGCTCCGATCCGCCCTCCGTGGTCTCCACGATCGTCACGTAGGGCACCCCCAGCTGGTCTGCCACGAGCTTCACGGCCTCGTCCGCGAGCTGGCCAACCGGGGTGCCTGCCAGGGCCAGGCGGCCGAACTCGGCCACCGCCGCCTGCTGGCGGAGTCTGGTCCGTAGCTCGTCTTCGGAACGACGCTCGAGCACGTGTGTGCCGGTCAGTCAGGGTCGCTTAGCGAATCACCCTGGAGGCGAGACTTCAAGCGCAGCACGGCCTTGGTGTGGAGCTGTGACACGCGCGACTCGGTGACGCCAAGCACCTCGCCGATCTCTCGCAGCGTCAGGTTCTCGTAGTAGTAGAGGGCCACCACCAGCTTCTCCCGCTCGGGAAGCCGCGCGATCGCGTCGGCAAGCCGGTCCTTCATATCGGTGATGTCCATCTCCTGCGCGGGGTCCATCGCGCCGGGGTCCTGGATCGTGTCCAGCAGGGACACCTGGTCGCCGGAGGCGTCTGAGACCGTCCACAGTTCGTCGAGAGCGACGACCGAGGAGTTGGAGATGCGTACCAGCGACTCCTGGAACTCGTCGAGCGTGGTCTCCAGGGCGTCCGCCATCTCCTGGTCGGTGGGCGCGCGGTGCAGCTGGTGCTCGAGCTTGGCGTTGGCCTTCTCGATCTCGCGCGCCTTCGCGCGCACGGAGCGCGGCACCCAGTCCAGCGAGCGCAGCTCGTCGATGATCGAGCCCTTGATGCGGGTGATCGCGAAGGTCTCGAACCTGATCTCGCGGGCCGGCTCGAAGCGCTCGATGGCGGAAATCAGCCCGAGCAGGCCGTAGGAGATGAGGTCGGCCTCCTCTACGTGGGAGGGCAGGCCACTCGACATCCGCCCGGCCACGTACTTGACCAGGGGCGCATAGGCCAACACCAGCCGCTCGCGAGCCCGGGGATCCTCCTCCTCCTTGTAACGCTTCCAGAGGTCCTTGAGCTCGATCGCCTTGAGGTTTGTCTCCACCCTGCTTTTCGTTGTCAGGCGCGGGGATGTGCCCGCGCGTAGGCCATTTTCAACCGCTTCGACTCTACCCGAGTGTAGGTTTGGGTCGTACTGATGGACGCGTGTCCAAGCAGCTCCTGGATCGATCGGAGATCGGCGCCTCCCTCGAGCAGATGGGTCGCGAAGGAGTGCCTGAGCGTGTGGGGCGAGACGCCCGCCTGCACCGCGGCACGGCGAACGGCGAGCGCCAGCCGGCGCCGGATGTCCGACGTGGACAGCCGCCGACCGCTCTTGGAGAGAAACAGCGCGGGCTCGGGTTCGCTCGCCAGCGCGGGCCGCCCTCGCTCCAGATACGCCTCGAGGCTGCGCCACGCGGGCTCCCCGGCCGGCACGATGCGCGTGCGCCCGCCCTTGCCCTCCACCCGCAGCTGCTCGGCGTCGGGATCGAGGCTGGACGTGTCGAGGTTCACGAGCTCCTCGGCCCGCAACCCGGCCGAGTAACAGAGCTCGAAGATCGCCCTGTCGCGCAGCTCGAGCGGGGTCGAGCCGGGCATCCGCTCGAGCAGGTCCCCCACCTCGGCCTGCTTGAGCACCGTGGGCAGGTGGGAGTCCTTGCGCGGGGAGGCCACGAGGTCGGCGGGGTTCGCGGCGATGGCCCCTGTGCGCAGCAGCTCGCGGTAGAAGCCCCTGATCGCGGCCAGCTTGCGCGCGACTGTGGTCTTCGAGGCACCCCGTTCCGACAGCACCCCGGCGTAGCGGCGCAGGGTGCGGTGGTCGACGTCCTCGGGAGCGAGGTCGTGCGCCGAGGCCCACGCCGCGAGCTGGCCCAGGTCAACCCCATATGCGCGGCGGGTCTTCTCCGCCATCCCCTGACGGGAGAGCGCGGTGTCGAACCCGGCCAGGGCTTTCCCCCATCTAGGCTCCAAAACCGAGGTGTCGCGGTTCTTCGTCAACACTCAGGACGGCCGGGTGGCAACGCGCACCCAGCTGGTCGAGGCCGGTGAGGCGATTGCCGACGAACGGCCCGAGCTGCCCTGGTTCGAGATCCAGGGGCCCAGCGACGCCTCGACCATGTGGTACTCCGTGCTTCGCAAGCGTGAGAAGGGCGTGTTCATCGGCACCCTGTGCATTCGGCATGTGGGCCGCCAAGCCTCCCTGGAGGAGGCCGGCTGGGAGGAGATCCCCGTCGACGAGATCCGCGTCTAGAAGCCGCTAGGCGATGTAGACCGGCGCCCCCACGGGCACCTTGTCGTACAGCTCGATCACGTCGGGGATCGCCATCCGCACACACCCGTGCGACGCGGCGCTGCCCAGCGAGCCGACCTGGTCGGTGCCGTGGATGCCGGCTCCGTTGTAGATGCCCATCCAACGCGCCTTGAGCGGGTTGGCGGGCACCCCACCCGGCACAACCGTGCCGGCGAGGTCGCCGGCCCACGCGCTGTTGGGCACGCTCCAGGGCACGTTCACGCCCTTGTTCTGGATGTTGTAGAGGCCGGCGGGAGTGTCGAATCCCACGGCTCCGACGGACACCGTGTACGTCTTCGCGAGCTTGAGCTTCTCGTAGAAGCGCAGCTTGAACGATCCGCGATCCACGATCAGGAGCTTCGGGTACTTGTTCGCCAGCTGCTCGCGGGTGACCTTGGCCTTGGTGGTCGACACCGGCACCTCGGCGGTGCGGTCGTCCGGGCTGAAGAGGGCGGCGCGGATGTTGCGCTCCAGGCCGGCGCGGTCGGTCTTCACGCCGTTCTGCTCCTTGACCTGGGTGAGCGAGGGGAAGTTCACCGTGGCGTCGCGCGCCTTGCGGTTGACGCCCTTCTCCACGCGCGCCCGGAGCTTCGCGACGGCGATCTTCGAGTAGCTCACGCGCGGATCGATCTGAGCGGGCTCCTCGCCGCCGGTCACGTCGCGCAGGGCGCGGCCGAGGATGTTGCCCCCGCGGCTGGCGGCGACGGCGTCGTCGACCATCCCGCCCACGTCGGCCCTCACGGCGGCGTCCTCGGCCGAGAGGGTGAAGCGCTTCTTGCCGTGCTCCACGACGATCGGCTTCTCGAGCGGGTCCTGCAGCTTGCGCTGCAGCTTCTCGCGCGCCTCATCGGCGTTGAGGCCGCCGACGCTCACGCCGGCGACGCGGATGCCGTTCGCAATCCTGTCCTCGTTCGAGGAGTCATAGGCATAGACGGCCGCCGCGCCTGCAAGGAGCGTGAACAGAAGCGCCGCAACGGCGATGAATGACCGGGTGCCCATAGTGATGACTCCGCGCCGAGATGGCCGGGGCGCGCCCGCTCAATATAGGGACGCTTGCAGCGGTTTCACAAGAGCGCAGGTCTTGTTGCGAGCTTTTACGCGCCAAGCGGCGATCCGGATGCCCGGGCGAGCACCGAATCGATGGCTCCCAGCACCGGCGCACGACCCGCGTGAGTCCGCTCGTACTCCCGCAGAGCCACCAGATCGGGCGGCTCGAGCGACCCGAGCAACGAGATGATCTCCTCAGCCGCGAGATCGTCGTAATGATCGACGGGAGGCCCGGCGGGAGCGGGAGGAGGAGCGGGCTCGGGCTCGGGCGCGGGCTTGGGCTGAACAGGGGGCGGTTCGGGCTCAGCCCCTGAGGCCTGAGGCCTGAGGTCTGAGGCCTGCTTGGGTTGCGCCCGCCGCACGTTGGGACTCCACCTCAGGAACTCCTCGACTTCCCGCTCATACCGATACGGCTCCCCGTTCCCTCGCATGAGCGGATGCAGGCGCATGTGCTCTCCGAGCGCGATCGCGGCCTCGCGGCTGGTGTGGCCGTATTCGAACTCGGCGGCCTTCAGCCGCCTGTTGTCCACGCCGCGGCCGAAGCGCAGCTGGTTGAGCATCTCGGGCGGGATCCGGAGGCCGACCCGGCGGGCGACGCTCGCGGCGATGCCGGTCCCCCACGGCGGCAGGATCGGCGCGTAGGGCTTGCCGAGCAGGCTCGCGACCTCCGACAGGGCGAGCACGCCGTCGGCGGCCACGTTGTACACGCCGGGGAGCCGCCGCTGCACCACGTGCTCGAGCGCGTGCACCACGTCGTCCTCGTGCACGAACTGGTAGCGGGGATCGAAGCCGAGGATCATCGGGACGGCGGGAAGCGAGAAGAGGTCGATGTGCGACGTGTCGACGTCGGGCCCCAGCACGTTCGCGAAGCGCAGGATCGTCACGTCCACGTCGGGGCTGGTGTCCGCGTACTCGGTGACCGACGCCTCGGCCTCGAGGATGTCGCGCTCGATCGGGGTGCGCGGCGCGTGCGGGCGCCCCATCGTCTCGTCGAAGAACGCGGGGTCGTCCTGCTCGGAGCCGTAGAAGTGAGTCGAGGACTTGAAGACGAACTTGCGCACCGTGGTCACCGGCCCGCTGCACGCCGCCAGGATGTTCATCGTCCCGATCACGTTGTTCTCGTGGGCCTTGCGCGAGGAGGTGACCACCGAATCGACCACGAGCCGCGTGTCCACCACCGTGTCGATCTCGGCGGCGTCCACCACGCGGCGCAGCAGCGCGTGCGAGTTGCTCACCTTCACGTACTCGGTGCGCTCGAGCTCGACGCTCGGCTCCTCGTTGTCCACGCCCACGATCGCCTCGATCGAGGGGTCGGCCTCCAGCGCCTGCGCCAGGCGCCCGCCCCAGTAGGTGGACAGGCCGGTGATGAGGACTCGCTTGGAGGGCATGTCAGCCGAACCAGACCGACTTGCGCTTCGCGACCATCTCGAACAGGTTCTCCTGGATCCGCGCACGCACCTCGTGGGCGGTCGACTGCACCAGGCCCTTGTCCTCGTGCATGCCGGGCTCGTCGAAGGTGATCGGCTCGAGGAAGCGCAGCTTGAACTTGGCCGGGAGGTAGCCGAGCATGCCGAGCGGGCCCAGGTGCGGGAACGTCGGCGTGAGCGGCGTGTAGAGCAGCCCGGTCATCCGCTTGAGCAGGTTGAGCTGCGCGAACACCGGCTGAGCCTCCTCGGCCCCCACCACGCACACCGGCACGATCGGCGCTTGCGCGCGCATGGCCGCCTCCACGAAGCCGCCGCGGCCGAAGCGGCGCAGGCGGTAGCGGTCCTTGTAGAGCTTCTCGGTGCCCTTGCGGCCCTCGGGGAACACCAGCACCAGCTGGCCCTCGTCGTACAGCAGCCGCTGCACGTTGGCGGGGTGGGCGGCGACGCACCCGATCTTCGGGATCAGCATCGAGAAGCCCGGATAGCCCTTGAAGAAGTGCTCGACGGTGATGTTCAGCGGCCGCGGGTGGGGATGCTCCTCGCGGATCGCCTTGCCGATCATCGCGGCGTCCGGCGGCAGCGCGCCCGAGTGGTTGGACACCAGCAGGGCGCCGCCCGCGGCGGGCACGTTCTCGATCCCCTCGATCTCGGCCCTGAACCAGTAGCGGTAGTAGAACTCGATCAGGGTGCGGTCCATGAGGCCCTCGATGCGCTCGGAGCGGCCCCAGTCGGTGAGCGTGCGGTCTGGCTCCAGCCCCGGGAGGTGCCGGCGCAGGTCCCCCTCCTGCACCGCGGGCAGCGGTGGTGCGGGTGCCCCGGCGGGTGCGGGCGACTGCCCCGGGCTCAGCGGTGTGCGAGTTGACTCGGCCACGTCTGGCGATTCTGGCAGGATCCCGGCGGATGCGGACCAAGGACCAGGTACGCCGTGACGTGTGGCGGTCCATGGACCGCGAGGGCGTGTCGCGCTTCCCCGGAGCCGAGGGGCGCATCCCCAACTTCGCGGGCGCGAAGGGCGCGGCGGAGCGCCTTGCCAAGCACCCGGCCTGGGTCGAGGCGAGCACCATCAAGGCCAATCCGGACTCGCCGCAGACCCACGCGCGGCGCCTCGCGCTGACGCAG
Organism: uncultured Thermoleophilaceae bacterium; assembly: GCA_963808105.1. Classification (GTDB taxonomy): domain Bacteria; phylum Actinomycetota; class Thermoleophilia; order Solirubrobacterales; family Thermoleophilaceae; genus JAAYBF01. The sequence goes on from CAWEEH010000003.1 coordinate 605,480, forward strand.
GGCAAGACGCTCGTGATGGCCGTCCCCCGGCTGCGCGACCAGCATCCGTTCCGCCTGCTCGACCCCTCCAAGCTCGACGAGGACCAGCTGCGCGAGGCCGCCACCATCAAGGGCGCGCTGCGCCATGGCGAGGTGATCGACCTCGATCAGGTGCCCGAGCTGGACCTCGTGCTCACCGGGTCGGTGGCCGTGAACCTCAAGGGCGCGCGGATGGGCAAGGGCGGCGGCTTCTCCGACCTGGAGTACGGCCTGCTGCTGGAGTCGGGCAAGATCGATCGCCGCACGGTGGTGGCCACCACCGTCCACCCGATCCAGATCCTGCGCGAGAACCTCCTGATGACCAGCCATGACATCCCGGTGAACATCGTGGCCACGTCACGGGCGGTGATCGAGGTCGACGGCGCCTACAAGCGGCCTCCAGGCATCCTGTGGGATCACCTTCAGCCGCCGCAGATTCATGAGATTCCTGTGTTGGAGCGGTTCGGCTACGCCGAAGGCTCAGGCGTCAGGCGTCAGGGCCTCGTTGACCTGGCGCTCCAGGTCGGCCCATGTCTCCGCGGCGATTACGCCGGCTTCCTCTTTGAGTGGCTCGTTCCACGGATGGATCAGCGTTGCCGCCAGCATTCCCTCCTCTAGGGCCCGCCTGATGTTCACCGGGCTGTCGTCCACCAGGACGTCGATGTTCAGCTCCACGCAGCGGGTGATCTTGTCGAAGGAGCAGTGCAGATCGTCGTAGGGGATTCCCGTTGACTCCAGCCAGCGGCGCGTTGCCGGGTCGCATGAGGTGCGGCGGTGGCTGGTCACGTGGATCCAGTGGCCGGCCTCGTGCCAGCGGCGCACGGCCTCGACCGCTCCCTCGTAGGGCTCGGCGTTCTCGATGTTCTCGTCGGAGTGGGTCTCCTCCACCACGGCGATCAGCTGGTCGCGCTCCAGCGCATTGATTCCCCAGTCGCTCTGGTCCGCGTACGGCAGCGCCACGCCGTAGCGCTCCTGCGCGATGCGCTCCAGCAGGTCCCAGTAGTGGTGCAGCGTGGAGTCGATGTCAAGCGCAATACGGGCCACGGCCGGTACGGTAGTCGGCCCATGAAGCGACTTCCGATCAGCAACGTGGCTCCGGCACGGCTCCGCCACGCCGACGGGGCCGGGGACGACTACGGCGTGAGCGACAGCCCCGACTGGCGCAGCATCGACTGGCTGGCCGAGCTGCGGCAGATGGAGATCGACGGGCGGTCGGTGAACTACGTCGACCTCGGCGAGCAGGGCAGGTCCCGGCCGATCGTGTTCATCCACGGCCTGAGCGGCCAGTGGGAGAACTGGCTCGAGAACATCCCGCGCTTCGCGCAGAAGCGCCGTGTGGTGGCGATGGACCTGCCCGGCTTCGGGCTCTCCGAGGAGCCGCGCGAGCGGATCACGATCGAGCTCTACGGGCGCGTGGTCGCCGAGATGTGCGAGCGGCTCGATCTGGCGCCGGCCGTGCTGGTCGGCAACTCGATGGGCGGCTTCGTGTCGGCCGAGGTGGCCATCAGGCGCCCCGAGATCGTGGAGCGCCTGATGCTGCTCTCGTCCGCCGGCGTATCCCAGATGGACGTCGCCAAGACCCCGGTGCTGGCCGCGGGGAAGGTGGCCGGGCTGCTGGCCACCAGCAGCGTGGCCCAGATGCGCATGACGGCGCGTCGTCCGAAGCTTCGCCACTGGGTGATGAGCCTGGTGTGCCGCCATCCCAGCCGCATCAAGGGCGATGTGATGTTCGAGGGCCTGATGAAGGGAGCCAACAAGCCCGGCTTCGAGGCCGCGCTGCGAGCGTGCCTGGAATACGACTTCCGCGAGCGCCTGCCCGACATCGGATGTCCCACGATCGTGGTGTGGGGCGAGAAGGACATGATCATCCCGGTCCGCGACGCCGACGCTTTCGTGTCGCTCGTCCCGGGCGCCCGCAAGCTCATCTTCGAGGACACCGGGCACGTGCCGATGCTGGAGCGCCCGTGCTCGTTCAACGACTGCCTCGAGGAGTTCCTCACCTACGAGGTGTCGGACGGTGAGCTGGAGGGCGAGCTGGACGCGGAAACAGCCGCCTAGGCGCGAAGCCCGGCGCCCATCCGCGCGCCCATCCACCGCTCCAGCTCCGGCCCGCTCTCGAAGCTCGCGATCAGGGCGCAGCGCGGCCGCGTGCCTGAGTGGCAGACGACGTGCCAGAGACGCTCGGAGTCGACCACCACCTGTGACCCCGCCGGCAGCGGGATGCGCCGTTCCGAGGCGACGTCGTCCTTCGAGTCACGCAGAACCATGAAGCTGTCCGGGTCGTCGGTGAGCTCGAGCCAGGCGCGGACCACCCAGCCCTCTCCCTCCGGATTGAACGCGTTGTTGTTGTCCTGGTGCAGGTGCTCGGAGATCGTCTCGTCGTAGCTGAGCTCGCCCTGGTGGATCACACGCACGCGCCCGTAGCGGGCGCCGCAGTCCTCCACCCAGCGCTTCAGTGACGGGCTACGGTCGGCCTGCGGCGTCCACAGCGCGTCCTTGTCCGGCCGTTCGGTGAACCGGTAACGCGCCTCACGCTCGTCCCCGTTCACCGACGCGAGGATCGCGAAGCGCGTGTCCCCGCCGCTGACCCAGTCGATGTAGTCGAGGCCCTCCCACTCCGCGGGGTCCGGCAGCTCGCCGACCCGGTCGAGCACCACGTAGCCGTCCTGCTCGAGCAGCTCCAGACGCGTGTGAGTGCTCATGTGGTGAGCGCGCCCTGGGCCGCCGAGCCCACGTGGCGGGCGTACTTGCCCAGCACGCCGGTCTCGTACTTGGGGGCGGGCGGCTCGTAGGCCTCGACCCGCTCCGCGATCTCCTCGGCCGAGAGCTCAACGTTCAGCTCGCGATTCTCGACGTCGAAGGTGATCGTGTCGCCGTCGCGCACGGCGGCGATCGGCCCGCCGCGGGGAGCCTCGGGGGCCACATGGCCGGCCATGAACCCGTGGGTGGCGCCGGAGAAGCGGCCGTCGGTGAGCAGCGCCACCGAGTCGCCCAGGCCCTCCCCCTGGAGCGCTGCGGTGACCCCCAGCATCTCGCGCATGCCGGGGCCGCCCGCCGGGCCCTCGTTGCGGATGACCACCACGTCACCGGCCTCGATCGCGCTGGCCTTGACCGCGGCGAAGGCGTCCTCCTCGGACTCGAACACGCGCGCGGGGCCGCTGTGCTCGCGCCGGCCATGGCCGGCGAGCTTCACCACGCACCCCTCCGGCGCCAGGTTGCCGCGCAGGATCGCGAACCCCCCGTTGGGCGCCAGCGGCTCGGAGAGCGGGCGAACGACGGGCTGGCCCTCGACCTCGTCGGCCATGTCGGCTTCCTCGCCGATCGTCTGGCCGGTGACGGTGATCGCGTCGCGTCGCAGCGAATCGGCCTCGTTGAGCCGCGCCGCCACCAGCGGCACTCCGCCGGCCCGCCAGAGGTCCGGCGCCACGTAGCGGCCGAAGGGCTTGAGGTCGGCGAGCAGCGGCGTGGCCCACGCGATCCGGTCGAAATCGTCGATCGAGAGCTCCACGCCGGCCTCGTTGGCCACGGCCAGCAGGTGCAGCACCGCGTTGGTCGAGCCGCCGGTCATCGCCACGCCCGCGATCGCGTTGTGCAGCGAGTCGGTGGTGATGATCGAGCTCGGCCGCAGGTCGCGTTCCAGAACGTCCATCACGAGCCGGCCGCACTCCTGCGCCACCGCGCCCTTCTTGCCCTCCTCGGCGGGCACCATCGAGCTCCCCATGGGCGAGATCCCGAGCATCTCGAACGCCATCGCCATCGTGTTGGCGGTGAACTGGCCGCCGCAGGCGCCGGCTCCCGGGGATGCGACCGACTCCAGCTCGGCGAGATCCTCGTCGGACATGTCGCCGGTGGCGTGGGCGCCCACCGCCTCGAACACCTCCTGGATCGTCACGTCCTCGCCCTTGAACCTGCCGGGGGCGATCGAGCCGCCGTAGAGCATCAGGCTCGGCAGGTCGAGCCGCGCCAGCGCCATCACGCAGCCTGGAATCGTCTTGTCGCAGCCCGAGATGGCGATCACGGCGTCGAACAGGTGCCCGCGGGCCACCAGCTCGATCGAGTCGGCGATCACCTCGCGGCTCACCAGCGAGGTCTTCATGCCCTCCGTGCCCATCGTGATGCCGTCGGACACGGCGACGGTGTTGAACTCCATCGGGGTCCCACCCGCCTCGCGCACGCCCTCCTTGACCTTCTCGGCCAGGCGGCGCAGGTGGAAGTTGCAGGGCATCACCTCGGTCCAGGTGTTGGCGATGCCGACGATCGGGCGCGAGAGCGCGTCCTCGTCGAAGCCGATCCCCTTCAGATACGCGCGGGCGGGGGCCCGGTCCGGGCCGTCGAGCTGGACCCGGCTGCGTGCGCGGAGGTCTCTGGTCATCCGCCGCGTGCCTCGACGGCATGCCCGCGGCGGCGCTCCCACTCGGACAGGCGCCAGAGGTCGCGGCGCACGCGCGCCGGGTCGACCTGGCGGCCCACGAGGTGCATGTTGGCCTGCCCGATCACACGGCTCTCGTCGGAGGTAAGGGCCATCCACTTCGCCAGCACGTCGTCCGAGGCAGGCAGCCGAGAGCCATTCCCCTCGCCGGTCAGGTCGGGGAACTCCACGCAGTACTCGCTGAGCAGCCGGCCGCTCTCCGGGACGTAGGCGACGATCGGCTTGTGCGGGTAGACGAGGTAAGCGTAGGGCGGAAGGTCGGCGTCGGAGGCGCGCCCACGCGGTAGCGGGTGGCCCGCGACCCTGATGAAGCCCAGGTCGCGGTACATGCCCCACTCCTCGTCGTTCACGCAGGAGCGCAGCAGCTGCCGGGCGCGCTGCTCGGCGCGGCGCTCGCGACCGGGGTCGTAGGCGATCGGGGACCTCTGCGCCTCCCGCCCTCGCCTGCGCGCGGCGCGGGCGCGGCGCGCGAGCTCGCGGGCGCCGACCGACGCCGCGAGAACGGCCACGACTAGCCCGAGCGCCAGGAGCGGGAGCAGCATCGGCCGCTCAGCCGCCGGCGGCGCGCGGGAAGAAGATCACGCGCTCCGCCTCGGGCGGGATGTCCGCGTAGTGGCGCACCATCTGCGCCTCCCGGCGCCCGCTGCGCCCGTCCTCGACGGGCACGGCGGCCCACATCCCCTGGTCGAGCTGGCGGCGGAATTCCTCCACCAACCGCTCCTCGTCCTCGCGCACGTCGCGATCACCCTCCGTGAGGAGGATCTCGCCGTGCCCGGGTTTCATGCGAAGGAACCTCATCTGGATCGTGCCGGCGTGCGGAGGCAGCCGTAGGGCGATTATGGCAAAGGTGGTCAGCCGCCCCGGCGGGCGGCGACGCCCAGCACGTCGACCGGCCCCGTGCCCGCGCCGAGGCCGGGCAGGCCGTCGCGCACGGCTTCCGCGGCCACGGACCTGGCCTGCGTGGCCGCCTCCAGCGGCTCGGCGCCCAGCGCGAGATAGGCAGCCAGCGCCGAGGAGTGGGTGCAGCCCGAGCCGTGGGCGGCGCCGTCGGGATGACGCTCCCCCGGGATCGCGATCGGCTCCCCACCATCGAAGAAGACGTCGGTGGCCACGTCGCGGTGGCCGCCTGTGACCACCACCGCCCCGGGCCCGAGCGCATGCACCGCGCGCGCGAGCTCGGTCGCGTCCTCCTTGCCGCCGCCCGCGAGCACGCGCGCCTCGGCCACGTTGGGCGTGGCCACCGTCACCCGCGGCAGCAGCCGCTCGCGCAGCAGGGACCGGGCCTCGGTGTCGAGCAGCACGGCTCCGCTCTCCGCCACCATCACCGGGTCCAGGACGACCGGAACCGCGCCGATGAGGTCGAGCGCCTCGCCCACCGCCTCGATCGTCTCCACCGTTCCGAGCATGCCGATCTTCACGGCATCGACCCCGATGTCCGTGACCACCGCCCGCACCTGCTCGACGATCACCTCGGGCGGAATCGGATGGACTGCCGTGACCGCGACCGTGTTCTGGGCCGTGATCGCCGTGATCGCCGTCATGCCGTGCACGCCGACGCGCGCAAACGCCTTGAGGTCGGCCTGAATCCCGGCCCCACCCCCGGAGTCCGACCCGGCGATGGAAAGCACACGCGGTGGTTCTGGCACGGCCGCGCAGTCTAGGGCCGATGGCGGGCTATGCCGTGCGGCGATAGGCGCCCATTCCATCCCGGCGCACGGAGCCCGCCCGCTCGAGCCTGGTGAGCGCTGCGCGGGCCTCGCGCACCGGCAGGCCGGAGGTGGCGCAGATGGCGTCGATGTCCATGTCCGCCTCCACCGCATCCAGGATCGAGGCGTCCACCGGATCCGACGGCGCCACCGCCGGCCGCGGCGGCGGATCGGGCCGGGTGCCCACCCCGAACAGGTCCTCGAGCACGTCCTCGGCGGACGTGACCACCAGCGCGCCGTCCTTGATCAGGTTGTTCCCGCCCGCCGCCAGCCGCGCGTTAGCGCGTCCCGGCACGGCGGCCACGGTGCGGCCCACCTGGCCCGCGAAGCTGCTGGTGATGAGCGAACCGGAGGGATCGGCGGCCTCGACGACGACCGTGGTGGCGCTCAGCCCGGCCATGATCCGGTTGCGCGCCGGAAAGCTCCAGCGATAGGGACGGATGCCGGGCGGCACCTCCGACACCGCGATGCCGTCGCGATGGATGCGTTCGTACAGGCCGAGGTTGCTGCGCGGATAGGGCACGTCGGGACCACCCGCGAGGACCGCGATCGCGGGCCCGCCCGCGTCCAGGCAACCACGGTGCGCGGCAGCGTCGATGCCGAGCGCGAGGCCGCTTACCACGGTGACCCCGGCCGCCCCGAGCCCTCGGCCCAGCTCGTAGGCCATCTCCAGCCCGTAGGGCGAAGCGCGCCGGGCGCCCACCAGCGCCACCGCCCTCCCCGCCGCCAGCTCGGCCAGCCGGGCGACCGACGCCGTGCCAAACAGCACCTGGGGCGAGTCGACCAGCGCCGACAGCTGCTTCGGGAAGCGCTCGCCGTGACGACACACCGCGCTCACGCGGCGCGCCTCCAGGCGCTGCGCCGCGGCGTGGGCGTCGAACTCCTCCACGAACCGTGACGCCTCGCCGCTGGCCGCCCCGGCGACCGCGTCGATGAGGTCCGCGTCGGGAAGCGCGAGCAGGCCACGCAGGCGCACCCGGTCGCGATCCCGTTCGCGCCGCTCGAGCACGCCGGCCAGATGAGGAGCCAGGAAGCCGAGTAGGTGCCCGCGCCGCAGGCACGGCTCGCACGCGTCCACGTCCGGGCTCACGCCGCGACCAGCCCCGGCGTCGCCAACCGATACCCGAGCGCCTCGTCCACGTCTTCGTCGAGCACGCGGTCCCGCCCGGCCAGGTCGGCGATCGTGCGCGCCAGGCGCAGGACCCGGTCGTGGCCGCGCCCCGTGAGCGCGCCCGCGCCCGCGGAGGCCAGCAGCCGCTCCACCGCCCCGCCCCCGAGCAGCACGTGGCGACGTGTGAGCCGCCCGTCCATCTCGCCATTGCAGAGCGCCCCGCTGCCGGCCAGGCGCGCCCGCTGGCGCTCCCGCGCGGCCAGGACGCGCTCGGCGATCGCGCCCGAGTTCTCCCCTCCCGCTCGCCCGGGCACCACCAGCTCGGCCGCGGCCGGGCTCGAGACGCGACAGAGGAGGTCGATCCTGTCCAGCAGCGGTCCGCTGAGGCGGCGCTGGTAGCGGTCGCGGTCGATCTCACGGCAGGAGCATTCGCCGCCGACCTCCCCGCACGGGCACGGGTTGCAGGCCGCGATGAGCATCGCGCGCGTGGGGAACGAGAGCGCGCGCTGGCCGCGCACGATCTCCACCTGCCCGTCCTCCAGCGGCTGGCGCAGCGCCTCCAGGGCCGCGCGCGAGTACTCCGCCAGCTCGTCGAGGAACAGCACGCCCCGGTGAGCGAGGGTCATCTCCCCCGGCTTGGGCCGGGTACCACCTCCGACGAGGCCCTGGGCGGAGATCGTGTGGTGCGGGGCGCGGAACGGTCGCGCGGTGGCCAGGCCGCCGGACCCGAGCCCGGCCACGCTGTGGATCCTCGTGATCTCGAGCGCCTCCTCGAAGGAGGGGGGCGGCAGGATGCCCGGCAGGCGGCGCGCCACCATCGTCTTTCCCGCGCCGGGCGGTCCCGCCATCAGCAGGTTGTGGCCCCCGGCCGCCGCGATCTCCAGTGCCCGCTTGGCGTCGGCCTGCCCGCGCACGTCCGCCATGTCCGGCAGCTCCTCGACCGCCGCGGGCCCCTGGCGGGCGGGCTGCGCGGGCTCGGGCTCCCAGCGCCCATGGAGCACGTCGACGAGCCGTGACAGCGTGGCCACCCCGAGCACCTCCACCCCACTCGCCAACGCCGCCTCGCCCCCGTTGGCCTCGGGGACGATCATCCGCCGGTACCCGCGCGCGTGGGCGCCCAGGGCGGCGGCGAGGATCCCACGCACCGGCCGTAGCTCGCCGCCGAGCGAGAGCTCCCCGCAGACCGCGGTGCCCTCAAGTGCCGCGCCAGGGACCTGGCCGCTGGCGACGAGCACGCCGACGGCGATCGCCAGGTCGAACGCCGGGCCTGCCTTGCGCACTGCGGCCGGAGCCAGGTTCGCGGTGAGGCGCTGTTGGGGGAAGTCGAGCTCTGAGTTCAGCAGCGCGGCCCGGACGCGCTCGCGTGCCTCCCGCACGGACGCATCGGGCAGCCCCACGAGCGAGAAGGCCGGCAGGCCGCGGCGGACGTCGACCTCGACGGTGACCTCCCGTCCCTCCACCCCTTCGACCGCGAATGTGGCGACTCTGGCGAGCATGGGCGGGACGCTAGGTCGCGCCGGCGGACCGGTGGGGACGTCTGCGCACCAATCTGGCGACGGTCTCCGGCCGAGGTCGTCGCCGAATCGTTACGTACGTAACCCACACGTCTGGAGGTGCGTCCTAGCGTGCCCGGGATGGCGGCAATCGCCCATCCAGATCCGCGCAGGCGGCTCGGCGACCTCGGCGAGCGGCTCGCCCGGGAACACCTCGAGCGAGCGGGCTACTCGGTGCTGGAACGCAATTACCGCTCGCGGCGGGGCGAGATCGACGTGATCGCGCTGGGGCACGGAGCGCTGGTGTTCTGCGAGGTGAAGACGCGCATCGCGGGGGGTCGCGCCGGACCCGTCGGGCCCCTCGACGCGATCGGGAACGCCAAACGGCGCCGCCTCCGGATGCTGGCGCGCGAGTGGTTGTCGGCGAACGGGTCGCACCCTCGCGCCGAGACCCTGAGGTTCGACGCGATCGGGATCACGCTGAGCAGCGCGGGCGCCCTACTTGCGCTCGAGCATGTGGAGGGGGCGTTCTAGGTCGCCAGCGGGAGCTGCGTGTAGGCGATGCTCTGGAACGACATCCGGTGCAGCGGTGTCACGCCGTGCGAGGTGATCGCCGCACGGTGCTCGGGCGTGGAGTAGCCGACGTTGGTGCCGAAGTCCCATTCGGGATGCCGGACGGCCACGCGGCGCATGTAGCGGTCGCGGCTGACCTTGGCCAGCACGGACGCCGCGGCGATGGCAGCGCTGCGGCAGTCGCCGTCGATCACCGCGCGCTGCTCGTGCTCGAACGGGGGCACGGCGAAGCCGTCGACCAGGCAGACCGTGCCCGGGCAGGCCACCGCGAGCAGCGCGGAGCGCAGGGCGTCGAGGTTGGTCACGTGCAGGCCGCGGGCGTCGATGCCGCGCACGCACCGGGTGACGATGGTGGACCGCGCGGCGGCCCGCATCACCAGCGGGTAGAGCTCCTCACGGGCGGCCTCGGTGTGCTGCTTGGAGTCGTTGAGCTTGGAGAGAGCGCGCCGATCGGAGAGCGTGAGGCGATCGAGGTCGAACAGCACCGCCGCCGCCACGAGCGGGCCGGCGAGCGAGCCTCGGCCCGCCTCGTCAGCGCCCGCGACCCACCTGCTGCCCACCTCCCGGTCGAAGGCGAACAGCCGGCGACCGCTGTGGCGGCGCCTGCGTGCCTTGCGCGCCGCCCGGCTCTGGCGCTTGGTGGGCTCCGCGGTCGGCGGGGTCTCGGGGAGTGCGGCCTCTGCGGCTTTGCTCGGGTCGCCCAAGGTGGCGCTGATCATAGGACGGCGTCCGGCGGAGAAACTGCTGCCGGAGGAGCGGAGCCGGATCGTTGATCCGGCGAGCACCGCACGGAGGCTCTCTTAGAGGAGGCCGATCTTGCCGGGAGGCCAGTAGGTCACGCGCGCTTCGCCGATCATCCACTTCTTCGGGACCGGGCCCCATTCGCGGCTGTCGGCGCTCTCACCGCGGTTGTCGCCCATCATGAAGAAGTGGTCCTTCGGGATCGTGATCGGGCGTGGGAGGTTGCAGATGGCGCACTCGTCGTCGGGCCGGATGAAGTCCTCTTCCTGGAGCTTTCCGTTGAGGTAGACCCGCCCGTCGCGGATCGAGAGCCGGTCACCGCCGACGGCGACCACGCGCTTGATGAAGTTCGTGTCCGACCGCGCCTTCGTCGGCGTGTTGCAGGCGGTGCCCTCCGGGTGGCGGCCGCCGCAGACGTTCTCGTCGGCGCCGGCCGGCGGCTTGAAGACCATCACGTCGCCGCGCTGTGGATCGCTGAATCGCAGCGTCACGCGGTCGACCAGGACCCTCTGACCGACCGCGAGGGTCGGGACCATCGACTCGCTGGGAATCCGGAACGGCTTCACCAGGAACGCCTGGATGCCCAGCGCCAGGCCGAGCGCGACCGCGACGATGGTGACCAGCTCGATCAGCGAGCCGGCAGCGCTCTGCTCCTTGCCTTTTGCCACTGCAGGGTGGTCGCGATCCGGAGCGGCGGGCCGCTAGGCCTCGGGCCGGTCGTCGGACTCGGGGGGCTGCTCGGCGTCAGCGGCGGGCTCTTCGGGAGCCGGCTCCTCGGCTACGGGCTCCTCGGCTTCGGCGGCAGGTTCCTCGGCCGCCGGCTCGTCGGTGGCGGCCTCTGCCTCCGCCTGCTCCTGCTCGACGACCTCCTCGACCCCCTCGTCACGCGGATCCTCCACCTCGCCCGCCTGGATGGCCTCCTCGACCTCCGGCGGCGGCATCGCTCCCTCCTCGAAGACCTCGGCCTGCTCACCGGTGAAGCGGCGCTCGCGCACACGGGCGCCGCGACCCACGCGGTCGCGCAGGTAGTAGAGCTTGGCCCGGCGGACATCGCCGCGGCCGGCCACCTCGATCTTCTCGATCTTCGGCGAATGGACGGGGAACGTGCGCTCCACGCCCACGCCGAAGGACTGCTTGCGCACGGTGAAGGTCTCGCGGGCGCCGCTGCCCTGGCGCTTGAGCACGACGCCCTCGAACACCTGGGTACGGCGGCGGGTGCCCTCGACCACCTGGAAGTGGACTCGCACCCGGTCCCCGGCCTGGAAGGCGGGCACACGGCGCAGTTGAGCGCGCTCGATGCTGTCGATGACACCGGACATGACTGAGGGGCGCGGCGGCCAGACCAAACCGGCGACGCGCGGCGGCGAATGGTAGCGGGGTTCTAACTACGACCGCGGCTCTGCGCCAGCCGCCATTCACGCACGCGGCCGTGGTCCCCGGATACGAGCACGTCGGGCACACCATGGCCCCGCCAGTCAGCGGGTCGCGTGTAGTGGGGGTACTCCGGGGCGCCACCGAGGGCCTCGCTGAACGACTCCTCCACCACGCTGTCCTCGTGTCCGAGCGCGCCCGGGAGCTTGCGCAGAATCGCGTCGGCCACCACCATCGCGGCGAGCTCGCCACCGGCGAGCACGTACGGCCCGATCGAAACGACGTCGGTCGCGAGGTGGTCGTGGACGCGCTCGTCGAAGCCCTCGTAGCGGCCACACAGCAGTGCGATCTCGTCCTCCTGGGCCAGCTCCGACGCCAGCGCGTCGTCGAAGCGCCTTCCCGATGCCGCCAGGGCGATCACCCGGCGGGTGCCGCGCCCCTCCACCGGATCCGCGCCCCAGCGCGCGCGCAGCGCCTCCTCCACCACGTCGACCCGGATCACCATGCCCGCGCCGCCGCCGTAGGGGGTGTCGTCCACCTGCCCGGATCCCAGGGGCGTGGTGGCGCGCAGGTCGACCGCCTCGAAGGAGGCGCCCAGAGCCAGCGCGTTCGTCACGTGGCGCTGCTCGGTGAACCAACCGAACCAGGCCGGGAACAGCGTGAAGACGTCGATCTTCACGCCAGCCCCAGGAAGTGGCGGTCGATCTCGATCCGGCGCGCCTCGGTGTCGATCGACTTGATCGCGTCGCCCACGAGGGGCACGAGGGTGCCGTCGTCGAGCTCGAGCACATCGCAGGAGGGCCCGGAGATGACTCCCGTCACCGTCCCCGCGCCCTCTACCTCGCACCCGACCAGGTCGGCCGTGAGCCATTCGTCCTCCTCCAGCGGCGCGGCGGGCTCGGCCACCGCCATCGGCTCGCCCGTGAGCGCCGCGGCGGCCTCACGGTTCGTCACGCCCTCCAGGCGCACCACCGGCGTAGCGTCGGTGCCGGCACGGCGCTGCACCTTGCGCTCTGCTCCGCCCACGGTCACGAGCGTGCCCTCGGCGAACGGGTCCTTCGCCTCGCGGACGTGAAAGCTGCCGTCGAGGCCATGCGGGCGCCCCACGCGCCCTGCCTCGCGAAGCCGGCTGTCCGCCGCCACGACGGCTACTGCGGGTCGACGACGTCGACCAGCACGCGCCGGTTCTCGCGCACCGAGGAGGCCTTGACGACGGTGCGGAGGGCGGCGATGGTGCGGCCGCCGCGGCCGATCACCTTGCCGGCGTCACCGTCCGCGACGGTGAGCTCGAGCACGATCGTGCCGTCGTCCTCCTCGAAGGAGTCGACGACGACGTCGTCGGGATCGTCCACGAGGCCCCGCGCGAGAAATGCGAGCAGGTCCTCCATCAGAGGCTAGGACTCGTCGGGCTTGGGCTCGTCGGGCGCCTCGGCCTCGGGCGCCGCCTCAGCTTCGGGCGCTGCCTCGGCCTCAGCGGCCGGCTCCGGCTTGGCCTCGGGCTCCGGCTCCCTCGGCGGCGTGGCCTGGGGCTCCGGGGCGGGCTCGGGCACGACCGTCTGCGGGTTGTCCTTCGCCCGCATCAGCTTCTTCACCGTGTTGGTCGGCTCGGCGCCCAGCGCCAGCCAGTGATCGAGGCGCTCGTGATCGAGCACGATCGTCGACGGCTTCGTCTGCGGGTTGTAATGCCCGATCGTCTCGATAAAGCGCCCATCGCGAGGCGAGCGGCGGTCTGCGACGACCACGCGCCAGATCGGGTTCTTCTTGCTGCCCACTCGCGTGAGCCTTACTCGGACGGCCATGAGGCTGCGGAAGGTTAGCGCCCGCCCGCCAACTGCTGCAGGTTGGGCATGTTGCCCTTGGAGATCTGCTTCATCACCTTCTGCATCTGGGCGAACTGCTTGACCAGGTGCGACACGGCCTGGACGTTGGTGCCCGACCCCTGCGCGATCCGGCGCCGGCGCGAGCCGTCGATCAGCTTGGGGTTGGCGCGTTCCTCGGGGGTCATCGACGTGATGATCGCCTGGAGGCGGTCGAGCTCCTTGTCGTCGACGTTGAGCGAGCCGAGCTGCTGGCTCATCCCGGGAATCATCTTCAGCAACGAGCCGATCGGCCCCATGTTGCGCACCTGCTTGAGCTGGTCGAGGAAGTCGTCGAGCGTGAACTGGTTCTTCTTGATCTTGCGCTCGAGGTCGGCCGCCTGCTTCTCGTCTATCCGCTGCTCGGCCTTCTCGATCAGCGTGCGCACGTCACCCATCCCGAGGATGCGCTGGGCCATCCGGTCGGGGTGGAAGCGCTCGAACGCGTCGAGCTTCTCGCCGGTGGAGGCGTAGAGAATCGGCTTGCCGGTGATCGCCTTCACCGACAGGGCCGCGCCGCCCCGGGCGTCGCCATCGAGCTTGGAGAGGATCACGCCGTCGAAGTCCGTGGCGCCGCTGAAAGCCTCGGCCACGTTCACCGCGTCCTGGCCGGTCATCGCGTCCACCACCAGCAGCACGTCGTGAGGCTTGGTGCGCTTCTTCACCGCCGTGAGCTGGGCCATCAGGTCCTCGTCCACGTGCAGGCGGCCGGCGGTGTCCACGATCAACACGTCGCGCTTGTCGGCCTTGGCCTGGCCGAGAGCCCACTCGGCCACGTCCACCGGGTCGCGGCTGGTGCCCTGCTCGTACACGGTGGCGCCGGCCTGCGAGCCCACCTTCACCAGCTGATCCACCGCCGCGGGGCGCTGCAGGTCGCAGGCGGCCAGCGCGACGTCGAGCTTCTTCTCCTCACGCAGATGGCGGGCGAGCTTGCCGCAAGCGGTGGTCTTGCCCGAGCCCTGGAGGCCGGCCATCAGGATCACCGTGGGGCCGTTCTTGGCGAAGACCAGGTCCCGACCAGAGCCGCCCATGAGCTGGGTGAGCTCCTCGTCGACGATCTTCACCACCTGCTGGCCGGGGTTGAGCGACTCGAGCACGTCGGCGCCGAGCGCACGCTCCTTCACCGCCGCGGTGAACTCCTTGACGACCTTGAAGTTCACGTCGGCCTCGAGCAGCGCCAGGCGCACCTGGCGCATCGCCTTGTTCACGTCGTCCTCGGTGAGCGTGCCGCGGGAGCGGACATCGCCCAGGGCTTCGTTCAGGCGTTCGGAAAGCGTGTCGAACACGGTCGACGGAGGCTAGACGAGGAGGACCCCCTGCGATACGTTCGCGCGACCGTGTGGACGAAGACCGGACTGACCGCAGTCGTGTGGGCCCTCGTCCTGGCGCCCACTGCCGGAGCCACCACGTTCACGGTCACCCGCGGCGACGATCCTCCAGTGGGAGCCTGCAACGCCGACTGCTCGCTGCGGGAGGCGGTGGTGGCGGCGAACGGCAACGCGGTCGACGATGTGATCCTCGTTGGTGCCCGCACCGTGAAGCTGTCGATCTTCGGCACCGGCGAGAACGCCGCGGCCACGGGCGACCTCGACATCGCCAGCGGGTTCGACCGGATCGAGATCCGCGGCGCGGGCCCGGCGCTGACGACGATCGACGCGGACGACATCGATCGGGCGTTTCACTTGACGGGCTTCGGCGACCTCGTCCTACGGAACCTGAGGGTCCTCGACGGGAACGCCGGCGCGGGGAACGGGGGCGCCGTGGAAACGCTTGCCGGCGACGTGCACGTGTCCGGCTCCGTCCTCGAGTCGAACACCGCGAGCAGCGGGGGAGCGACCCACGCGGAGGGCACTTCAGGCGCCAGGGTCAGCGTGGATCGCAGCGTGCTGCGGGGCAACGTGGCCGCGAGGGGCGGGGCGATCTTCAGCCAGAACGAGGCCCGGCTGCTCGTCACCGACAGCGCTGTCACGGGCAATACGGCTACCGCCTCCGGCGGCGGGGGGATCTACAACCAGAACTCCGGCGGGGCAGTGATCGTGGACACCACCATCTCCGGCAACCAGGCGCTCGCGACCGGTGACGGCGGCGGCATCTTCAACCAGAACGAGTCGACCCTGTCCCTTGTCCGCGGAACCGTCTCCGGGAACACGGCGGGCGATCGCGGCGGGGGCATGTTCATCCAGAATGACTCCAACTCCTCGATCACCGAGACGACCGTGAGCGGCAACCGCGCGAGCAACGACGGCGGTGGGGCCTTCATCCAGAACGACGCCGAGTCGCGGATCAGCAACTCGACCTTCAACGGCAACGTCACGAGGTGGGCGAGGGGGCGGCCTGTCCGTCGAGGGAGACAGGATGTGCTCATCTCGAACAGCACGATCTCCTCCAACCGCTCGGCCCTTGGAGGTGGCGGGGTGTCGCTCGAGTTCCAGGTGGTCCTGGGCCTGCGCGGAGTGACCGTGGCGGGCAACGTCGCCGGCGGGGCGGGTGGCGGGCTGCTGTCCACGCCGACCGCCCCGATCTCGCGGCTCGAGCTGGAGCGCACTCTCATCGCCGGCAACACCGGCGCCGGCGCCGCCAGCGCCTGCTCCGGCACCGGGTTCGTATCGCTCGGCCGAAACCTCTCGTCCGTGGCGGGCCAATGTGGCCTCGGCGCCGCCGGCGACCTCGGCGGCGCCAACGCCGGGCTTGGGCCCCTCGCCGCCAACGGCGGCTATACCGCGACCCACTCGCTGCTGGCCGCCAGCGCGGCCCGCGACGCGGCCGGCGCCTGTACGGGGTTCGACCAGCGCGGCATTCCCCGCCCGCTCGGCGCGGCATGTGACATCGGCGCCTTCGAGGCAGCACCCAACCCGGCCGTGGCCGCGCTCGACCGAATCCGGCCCAGCGTGACCCGCCTCGGCGTCTCACCGAAGCGGTTCAAGGCAAGCCGCCGAGTCCGGCTCTCGCTCCGGCTGTCGGAGGCGGCGAGGGTGACCTTCACCGTCGAGCGCGCCACCAGCGGCCGCCGGCGCGGCCGGCGCTGTGTGAAGCGCACCCGAGCCAACCGCAACGCTCGCCGCTGCATCCGCTACGTGAAGCTGCGCGGCAGCTTTGCCCGCAGCGGGAAGGCGGGCGCGAACAGCTTCCGCCTGGTGCTGCGACTGCGCGGCAAGCGGCTTAGGGCCGCGAGCTACCGGATCGTCGCCTCGGCGCGCGACGCCGCTGGGAATCGCGCGGTAGCGAAGCGCGCGAAGTTCCGCGTCGTTCGCTGACCGTGGATAAGCGCCGGCTGAGCACGGGGTTCGCCAAGTACGTTCTGAACCCGGTCGTCAAGAGCGCCGTCCGCGCGGGCCTCCCGCTGCCCGGCATCGCCATCATCGAGACGACGGGCCGGAAGTCCGGCCAGCCGCGCCGCACGCCCGTTGGGAAGGCCGTGGAGGGCGACACCCTGTGGGTGGTCGCCGAGCACGGGCATAAGGCCGCGTGGGTGCGCAACATCAAGGCCAACCCCCAGGTGCGCGTCCGTCTGGGCCGGCGCTGGCGGACCGCCACGGCCCACCCGCTGCCCGACGACGACCCGCGCGAGCGTCAGCGGCGGATCCCGAACAAGGCGAACTCCGCCGTCGTCCGGGTGATGCAGACCGATCTGCTCACGGTCCGCATAGATCTCGATTAAGCCAGCGCGGCGGCGATCCCGCGCGCGTTCATATGGGCGATCGACTCGATCGAGATCATCGGGTTCACCCCCGACGCGGTCGGGAACGCCGAGGCATCGCAGACGTAGAGGTTGCGCACGTCCCACGTCTCGCCACCCGGTGTGCAGGCGGAGTTGTTCGGCGACCCGCCCATCCGGGCGCTGCCCATGATGTGGAACGAGCCCATCTGGGTCTGACCCGCGCCCCACCCGCAGGCGTCCGCGTCCGACATGAACCCCGCGCGGTCGCCCTTCATCCCCGGGTCGTAGGACACCCACTTCGACTGGGAGCTGAAGATCCGCCGCGCCCCTGCTGCCTCGAGGATCTGCGCGGCGCCGTCGACGCCGGTGCGCATGTGGTCGAGGTCGAAGTCCGAGAGCGCGTAGCGCACCACCGGCTCTCCGTCGCGGCCGACCCGCACCTCTCCCCCGTCGCGGTCGCGCAGAAGCACTCCCACCCCGCCGGCGTTGCGCAGCGCGCCCATCAGGTCGAAGTGCTGGCGCGCGCTTCGCCAGGGCCAGAACCCCAGCACGAGGTGCGGGTGCAGCGCCGCGGTCTCGTACTTCAGCCCATACCCCTCGTGTAGGTCGCGGTGCTGGTCGGAGTAGAGGGCCTGCATCGTGCCCTCCCAGGGCTTGGTCTCCTCGTCGAAGTGGCCCCAGATCACAGTGACCGGGTGGAGCTTGAGATGCTGGCCGATGTTGCGATTGGCGAGCCCGGAGCGCTTGAGCAGCGCCGGTGTCTGGATGGCGCCACAGGCGGCCACCACCGCTCGCGAGCGCACGGTCACGCGGTGGCCGTCGATCGTGCCGGCCTCCACCCCGCGCGCCTCGCCGCCCTCCACGATCACCCGCTTGGCCCGGGTCTTGATCACCAGCCGGGCGCCCACGCCGGCGGCATCGCTGAGCCACGTCTTGGTGACCGACTGCTTGGCGCCCAGCCGGCAGCCCAGCCCGCAGTAGCCGCAGGTCTCCCCCTGGTCGCAGCCGCGCACGTTGCGCGGCATCGCGTCGATGTGCCAGCCCAGGGCAAGGCAGCCCTCGCGCATCGCGCGGTCGCGAGACGACGGCGATGAGTGCTCGTGGTTCACCCCGAGGCGCTCGCAGACCGCGTCGAGGCTCTGGGTGTAGTCGTCCTCGGCGAAGGCGTGCACGCCGTGCCCCGCCCACTCCTCGCGCACGTCGTCGGGCGTGCGGAACGACGTCGAGTAGTTGATCACCGTCCCCCCGCCCAGGCAGGCGCCGGCGAGCAGGCCGACGCTCTGGTCCTCCGATGCCGACGGCGCCCCCGCGTACATCTTCGTCAGGGCGGTGAGCTCGGAGCCGTCGAAGTCGGCGTCGTCGTAGTAGTCACCCGCCTCGAGCACCACAACGTCGAGCCCCGCCGCGGCGAGGACGCCCGCCGCGGTGCCGCCCCCGGCGCCGGAGCCCACGATCACCACGTCGCACTCCAGGTCGGTGTCGCGGTCGATCTCGATCGGGTCGAGCGGCTTGGGCGGGGCGCCCTTGTTCTCGCCGAGCGGGCCCGTGTACTCGATGGCGTCCCATGCGGGGTTCCGCGAGCCGTCCGGCAGCGTGAGCATCCAGTAGAAGAGCAGTGCTCCCTTGCGCAGCGCCTGGAACGCCGCGCGGCGCTGGGACACGCGCGAGTCGCACCACGAGAGCAGCACCTTCTCGCGCTCCTCCTGCGTCAGGCCGCTGAAGCGCTTCAGGCCGCCACCACCGACGGCGGTGAGCAAACGCGTGTCCCAGAGCCCGAGCAGCTGGAGGAGCTGCTTGCGCTCGGACTCGCGCGGGTTCAGCGCCACCGCGTCGAGCATCGCGTCGGGCACGCCCAGCTCGGTGGCCGAGGGCACGCCGTTCGCGGGCGGGCAGATCGTGTCGCAGATCGACTCCAGCGACCGCCGCTGCCGCGCCGTGAGCTCCACGTCTACTCCGGGCGCGGCGGCGGTGGGGCCGGAGGGCCCTGCTTGGGCAGCGAGTCCACCGCCGCGCCGATGTTGCTCAGCGCCTGGGTGAACTCCGACGGGATGATCCAGATCTTGTTCGAATCGCCCTGCGCGATCTGGGGCAGCATCTGCAGGTACTGGTAGGCGAGCAGCTTCGGGTCGGCGTCGCCGCGGTGGATGGCCTCGAACACAGTTTCGATCGCCTTCGACTGGCCTTCCGCCTGGAGGATCTGGGACTCGCGCTGGCCCTCCGCCCTGAGGATCGAGCTCTGCTTCTCGCCCTCGGCGGTGAGAATCTGCGACTGCTTCACGCCCTCGGCCGTGAGGATCGCCGCGCGGCGGTCGCGCTCGGCGCGCATCTGCTTCTCCATCGCCTCCTGGATCGAGGGCGGCGGGTCCACGGCCTTGAGCTCGACACGATTCACGCGGATGCCCCACTTGCCCGTCGCCTCGTCGAGCACGATCCGCAGCGCCGTGCTCACCTTGTCGCGCGAGGTCAGCGTCTCCTCCAGGTTCATCCCGCCGATCACGTTTCGCAACGTGGTGGTGGTGAGCTGCTCGATCGCGGACAGGTAGTCGGCGATCTCATACGTCGCGGCCTTGGGATCGGTCACCTGGAAGTAGATGACCGTGTCGATCTGGATCGTCAGGTTGTCCTCGGTGATCACCGGCTGCGGGGGAAAGCTGACCACGGTCTCGCGCAGGTCGAGCAGCGGCTTCACCCGGTCGACGTAGGGAACGACCAGCGCCAGCCCGGCGTCGAGGGTGCGGTGGTAGCGGCCCAGCCGCTCCACGATTCCCGCCCGCGCCTGGGGCACGATCCGCACACCCTGGGCGATGGTGATCAGCACCACCGCCGCGATCACGATCAGAACGATTAGGCCTGCCATTCGGTGGTGTCCTCTCTAGTCGGAAACGAGCGCCGTGGCGCCCTCGATCTGCATCACCTGAACGCGGGCGCCGGGCTCCAGGACCTCGTCCTCGTCGTACGTCCGCGCCGTCCATATCTCACCTGCAAGCTTGATCTGGCCCCCGTCGCGGTCCACGCGCTCGAGCACCACGGCGCTCTCGCCCACCAGCGCGGCGGTGCCGGTCCGGAGCTGGGCGGGGGTGCGCAGGTGGCGCCGGGCGATCGGGCGCAGCACCACCAGCGAGGCCGCGGACGCGGCGATGAACACCGCGATCTGGACGGCCAGGCCGGCGCCGAGGAGCCCAGCGACGGCGGCCACCGCCGCGGCCACCGCGATCGGCCCGAGGAAGAACGAGAGGGAGAAGATCTCGCCGATGGCGAGCACCCCCGCGGCGATCATCCAGTAGACCCAGTCCTCCATGGCGCGGATCCTACGGTTCGAGGATCGCCCGTGCGAAATCCTGCGGGTCGAAGGGGCGCAGGTCCTCGAGGCCCTCGCCGATCCCGATCAGTTTCACGGGAACGCCGAGCTCCTGGGCGATGGCGAGCGCGATGCCACCCTTCGCCGTGCCGTCGAGCTTCGTGAGCACGATCCCCGTGGCCTCTGCGACCTCGCGGAACAGAAGCGCCTGGCGTAGGCCGTTCTGGCCGGTGGTGGCGTCGATGGTGAGCAGCGTCTCGTGGGGCGCGCCCGGGAGCTTGGACGTGATCACCTTGCGCACCTTCGCCAGCTCGTCCATCAGGTGCTGCTGGGTGTGCAGGCGCCCGGCGGTGTCGATGATCACCACGTCCCTGTCGCGCGCGATGGCCGCCTCGAGCGCGTCGAACACCACCGCCGCCGGGTCCGAGCCCTCGGCGCCGCGGACCACGTCGGCGCCGCTGCGCTCGGCCCACACCTCGAGCTGCTCGGCGGCGGCCGCGCGGAAGGTGTCGCCGGCGGCGAGCAGGACCGTCTTGCCCAGCTCCCCGGTGAGATGGGAGGCGATCTTGCCGATGGTGGTGGTCTTGCCGGTGCCGTTCACGCCCACCATCAGGATCACCGTGGGGCGCTGGGTCAGGTCGATCGTGTCGCCCTCCACGGTCGCCGTCTCGGCGATCAGCTCCCTCAGCCGGTTCGTGAGCTGCTCGCCGGTCTCGGGTGCCTCGGCCTCCAGGCGCGCGACGATCTTCGCGGTGGTCGGCGCCCCGACGTCGGCCATGATCAGCGCCTCCTCGAGCCGCTCGAACGCCTCGTCGTCGACCGTCTCGAACATCGTGGCCTGCAGCTCCGCCCCAAGCGCCTGGCGGGTCTTGGACATGTTCTCCCGCAGGCGGGAGAAGAACCCGCGCCTGCGCTCCTCCTGCTCGTCGGCCGGCTCCGCGGCGGGCGTGGGCTCTCCGGTGAGGAAGAGCTCGTTCCAGTCGCGCGCCACTAGGTGGTTGATTCCGAATTCACGTGCCCGCGGGGGCGCGCCAGACCAAGCTGGGCACCGCACGCGGGCGAAGCAGGTAGCAGCGCTACCTGCGAGACCGTGGGTGGCGATCCAGCGCCGGTATGGCGCGTCATCCGTGGGTGCGGGAATGAGGAATCAACCATCTAAACCTAGGTGAGCTGCACGTCGTGGCGCTCAGAGAGGGTCGCCATCACCTCGGGCGTGATGCCCTCTGACGCCACGGCCTCGGACAGGTCGCGCATGAAGCGCTCCCAGCCACCGGGCGTGCTCAGGTTGAGAAACCGCACCGGGGCGCCGGAGGCGTTGCGGAAGGTGTGGGTCACCCCGGGCGGCGCGGCCACGAACGAGCCCGCCGCGAGCTCGCGCCACTCGTCCTCGACCAGCACGGTGAGGGTGCCCTCGAGCACGTAGAACATGTCGGTCATCCGCTCGTGGGTGTGCGGCGGCGGGCCGGGCATGTCCGGCGGAAGGACGTTCTCGGACAGGAAGAAATCGTCGGATGTGGCCTTGATCACCACCTCGGCGGGACCGACGGCGTGGCGCTCGCCCTCGCCGGGGCCGTGGAGTTGCGCTCCCATCGGCGCGGATGGTCGCATAGGAGGCCCGCGACGCGGGCCGTTCAAGGCGCCGGGACGGCGCCCAGAACATCAAGGGGCGGGCAGGGATGCCCGCCGAGGTACAACTCAGCCATGGAAGTCGTGATCGTCGGCGCCGGCACGTTCGGCGCCTCGCTGGCCTGGACGCTCGCCCGCTCGGGCGAGCAGGTGACGCTCGTCGACCAGTTCGAGCCCGGCGACTCGCGCGCCAGCTCCGGCGGCGAGACGCGGTTGATGCGCTGCTGCCATGGCTCCGATGCCGATTACACGGCCAGCGCTCGCCGCGCCCGGTCGCTGTGGCGCGAGCTGGAGGAGGAATCCGGCGAGGCGCTCTACGAGGAGTGCGGCATGGCCTGGTTCGCGCGGCGCGGCGACGGGTGGGAGGCCGACGCCGAGCACACGCTGGCCGCCCAGGAGATCCCGGTGGAGCGGGTGGACCCGTCCGAGCTCTATCCAAGTCTCCGAGCCGACGACCTGGCGTTCGCTCTGCTGGAGCCCGAGGCGGGCGTTCTGCGCTCTCAGCGGGCGGTGCGCACGTTGGTCTCCCAGGCCGAGGGATACGGCGCACATCGGGTTCGCGGCCGCGCGCGGCCCGACGGCGCCGCGGTCCTGCTCGAGGACGGCTCCTGGCTGGAGGGCGATGCCGTCGTGTGGGCCTGCGGCCCGTGGCTCGGCGACCTGTTCAGCCCCCTGGTGTCGCTCAGGGTGACCCGCCAAGAGGTTTTGTTCTTCGACGGCGGCCCTGAGTGGCGGGAGGGCCAGCCGGCATGGGTGGACTACGACGGCGCGATGTACGGCACCGCGGACATCGACGGACACGGGTTCAAGGCGTCGCTGGACCTGGAGGGGCCGGCTGTGAGCGCCGACGACGAGATGGAGGAGGCGGGCGCCACCGAGCCGCAGGTCCGCACCTACCTGAGCGAGCGCTTTCCCGCCCTGGCGGACGCACCGCTGGCCGCCGCACGGTCGTGCCGATACGAGCTGACACCGGACACGCGCTTCATCGCCGCGCCACATCCCGAGCAGGAGCGCGTCTGGCTGATAGGCGGTGGCTCAGGGCACGGGTTCAAACACGGGCCAGCGATGGCGGAAGTGATGGCCGCCGCGCTTCGCGACGAGGCGCCGCTCCCGGATCGGTTCGGACTCGGCCAGCGCGACCCGTTGCGAAGCCTGCGGACGGCCGGAAGCTAGGCCACTTCTGTAATCGAGTGGGGACTCAACGGGGTCCCAACCCCTATAACGCCCCACTCGATGGCGGACCGACCGATTTTCGTCAGGCGGCGCCGGCGGCCGTCTCGTCGTCGGCGAGCGCCGGCTCGGCGGCGCCGAGCTTGCGTGACACCACGCGCGAGATGCCGTCGCCGCCCATGCTCACGCCGTACAGGCAATCGGCGGCGTCCATCGTGCGTTTCTGGTGGGTGACGACGATGAACTGCGCGCGGTCGGAGTAGCGGCGCACGAGCTGGAGGAAGCGGTCGATGTTGAGGTCGTCGAGCGCAGCCTCGACCTCGTCCAGGATGTAGAACGGGCACGGCCGGGCGAGGAACACGGCGAACATGAACGCCAGGGCGACCAGCGACTTCTCGCCGCCCGAGAGCAGCGATAGGCGCTTCATCGACTTGCCGGCGGGTGTGACCTCGACCTCCACCCCCGGCTCCTCCGCTGGCGGCTGCTCCTCGGCCTCGGCGTCGCCATCGGAGGCGTCGTCATCGGAGGCGGTCTCCTCGCCTCCGAGCACCGGCCGGGGGCCCTGGTCGGGGTGCACCAGCCGCAGGCGCCCGCGGCCGCCCGGGAACAGATGCGCCACCACGTCCTCGAAGTTCTTGGCGGCAGCCTCGAACGTCTCCTCGAAGCTCTCGCGGATACGCCGGTCGGTCTCGATGATCAGGCTCCGGAGCTCGGCGAGGGCGCCCTCCAGGTCCTCGCGCTGGCCCTCCAGCTCGTCCACGTGGGCCACGGCCTCCTCGTACTCCTGGGCCGCCAGCGGATTCACGGGGCCGAGCTGCTCGCGCCGGCGCAGCAGCCGCTCGATCCGCGCGTCGAGCTCGCCGCGGCGCTCCTCGTCGAGCGCCTCCTCGGCGGGCTCTGCCTCAAGCCCGAGCTTGCCCGCCACGTCCCGCAGCGAGGCCTCGGCCTCCGCGGCGGCGTCGCGCACCTGCTGCGCGGCCACCTCGACCTCGGTCACCCGCTCACTCGCCTGCTTGAGGCGCGCCTGGATTTCGGCCTCCTCGTGGGCGCAGGCACGCAGCTCGGCGGCCGTCTCCTCGCCGGCCTGGGCCCCGGCGTCGTGGTCGGCCTCGAGGGCGGTGACGCGCTCGGCCACCGCGTCACGCGCGCCCGCGAGCGCGGCGGCGGCGCGGGACGCGTGCTGCGCGAGCGCGCCATCGCGGGCGATTCGTGCCTGCAGAGCCTTGGCGCGAGCCTCGCGCTCGGCGCGCTCGCGCACCGCCGACTCCGCCACCCGGCGTTCGGCGCGGACCTCGGCGGCCAGCTCTGCCCGGCGCACGGCATCGGGGCCCTCGTCGGGCGACTCGCGGCGGCGTTCCATCAGCCAGTCGGCTCGGCGCACGGCCTCCGCGGCCTCCTCGACCTCGCGCATGGCGCGGCGCAGCGCCACGTCGGCCTCCTCGCGCTCGGCGTCGGCCGCGACCACGCGCTCGGCGGCCGCTTCGAGGCCCGACCGGGCCTCGGCCTCGGCGCCCACGGCAGCCTCGGAGGCCGCAACCAGCTCCGCCCGGCGGTTGCGGCGCTCGAGCATGCGCTCCGGGCCGCCGGCGGGCGCCTGGCGCAGCTCGCCCGCGCGCGGTCGCCACACACGGCCCGAGGCCGTGACGGCGATTCCATCGAAGTCCCTGGACACGGTGGTGAGGGAGTCCACGACCCACGCGCCCGCCAGCAGCGCCTCCGCGACCTCCTGTGCGTCTCCAGCTGCGCTCACGTGATCGAGCAGGCGCACGGCACCGGCACAGGGCGACTCACCGCCGGCGGCCGCGGCTCCGGCCCCCGCGACGAACACAAGGCCACCGTCCTCGCCGGCCGAGTCCAGCGCGGCCTCACCCGCCTCGACGCTGTCCACCACGCCGGCGCCCAACCGAGAGCCCAGGGCGGCGGCGAGCGCGAGCTCGTAGCCGGGCTCGACGTCGAGCAACTCGGACAGCGGCTTGGCCGCGCCGGATGAGCCGGCGGTGCGCAGGTACTGGTTCACGGCCGCGAGCTCGGCGCCGGCCTTGGCCGCCGCGGCGCGCGCGGCCTCGAGGGCGCGCTCGGCCTCCACCCGCTCGCTGCGAGCGCTCTCGGCGGCGGCGTCGGCCTCCTCGAGCGCCACGCGCACGGTGGCGGCCGCGGCCTCCAATTCCGCGCGCCGGCCCTCGGCCTCGGCGCGCTCGGTCTCCAGCTCGGCGATCGCGTCGCGCACGCGGCCGTCACGCTCGCCGTCCAGCGCGGCAAGCTCCTTCTCCAGGGCCGCGACGCGGTCGGCGGTTCCCTCGGAGGGATCGCCCGCCTCGGCCAGCTCTGCCTCGAGCAGGGCGAGCTGCGCGGTGCGGCGCTCGGCGCCGTCGGCCGCGGCCTGCCCCTGGTCCTGGGCGCGCTCGAGGCGAATGGCGATGCGGTCGCGGGCGGAGCGGGCGGCGAACAGCCGCGCCTGCAGCGCCTCGCGCTCGCGCGAGAGCGCGGCGAAGGCCTCCTCGGCCTGCTCGCGCCGCTTGCCCACACCCGCCAGAAGCATCTCCGCCTCCTCGCGCTGCGCCCGAGCCGTGCCCGCGAGGGCCTCCGCCTCGGCGAGCGAGGAGCGAACGGAGCGGACCGAGTCGCGCGACAGCTCGTAGCGCGCCTCCAGCGTCTGGCGCTCCAGGCGCTGATGCAGCTCGGCGGCCTCGGCCTGGCGCTTGAGCGGGCGCAACCGCGACCGCGCCTCGCGCTCCACGTCGAGCGCTCGCGAGAGGTTCTCCTCGGTGCGCTCGAGCTTGAGCTGCGCGCGGCGGCGGCGCTTGCGGTGCTTGCCGAGCCCGGCGGCCTCCTCGATCAGCAGCCTGCGGTCGCGCGGGCGCGAGAGCACGATTGCCTCGACCCGGCCCTGGGAGACGACCGAGTGCATCTCCTTGCCGAGCCCCGTGTCCGAGAGCACCTCGGCGATGTCCGCCAGCCGGCAGCGAGCGCCATTGAGGCGGTACTCGCCCTCGCCCTGGCGATCCAGCCGCCGGACGATCGAGATCTCGCCGAACTCGGTTTCCAGGCCGCCGTCGGAGTTGTCGATCACCACCTCCACTTCGGCGGCGCTCGAGCCCTTCACGCCGTGGCCGCCGGCGAAGATCACGTCCTTCATCGTCTGGCCGCGCACCGCAAGCGGGCTCTGCTCGCCGAGCGCCCACAGAACGGCGTCGGTGATGTTCGACTTGCCCGAGCCGTTGGGGCCGACCACCACGGCCACGCCGGGTGAGAACTCGAGCTTTGTGCGGCTCGGGAAGGACTTGAAGCCCTTCATGGAGATCGAGCGCAGGTGCATCAGCCCTCCATCCCCTCGAGCGCCTGCCGGGCGGCCTTCTGCTCGGCGCCCTTCTTCGTGCGGCCCTCGCCTCGCCCGATCTCGGATCCGCCCACCTCGGCCACCGCCACGAAGCTGCGGGCGTGCGCGGGGCCCTCCTCGGAGTCGATCCTGTAGGCCACCACCTCGGCCCGCTGCGCCAGCCGCTCCTGCAGCAGCGACTTGTAGTCGACAGGGTTCTCGAGCGCGTCCTCGATCTCGGCCTCGAAGGCCCCCACAACGGCCGGCGCGGTGCGCTCGATCCCGAATGCCAGGTAGGCGGCGCCTATCACCGCCTCGCACACCGACGCGAGCACCCGCTCGCTCTCGGCGAGCATCTCGAAGCTGCGCCCTGTGTTGTCGGGGGCCGCGGCCCGCAGCCGCTCGGGCACGCCGAGGTCCACGGCCACCTGGGCGCAGGACGCGCCGCTCACCGTCTGGGCGCGCACCTTGGTCAGCCGCCCGGCGCCGTAGCGCTCGAAACGGGGAAACAGGTGGTCGGAGACCGCGAGGCTCAGCACGACGTCTCCCAGGAACGCCAGGCGCTCGTAGGACTCGATGCGGTGGTCGACCCACGACGCGTGGGTGAACGCCTGACGCGCAAGATCGTCTGGGAGCTGGTCCAGCAGGTCCGCAAGCGTTTCCGTTTCAGCCTTCGGAGCCGTTGACATGGGCGGCGACGTAGTCGGCTGCCTCACCGACGGTCAGGATCCGAGCCGCCTCCTCGTCGGGGATGCGGATCCCGTAGTGGTCCTCGAGCTCGACAGTGAGCTCAACGAGGTCCAGTGAGTCTGCCTCGAGGTCCTCCTTGAAGCGGGTGGCGTCGGTGATGACAGAGGGCTCTATCTCGAGCTCCTCGGCCAAGTGGTCGCGGATGCGCGACAGGACCTCTTCGCGAGTCATCGGGGGTCGAAGCTACCAGCGGGGGCGGATCGCAATGCCCCGGCGGCCTCCAGGGCGGCGTGGGTGCGCTCGACCATGCGCTCGTCGACCGCGCGGCGGGCGACCTTCACCGCGCTGGAGATGCCCTGCGGGCCGAAGCTGCCGTGCGCCACCACCACCGGGCGGCGCAGGCCGAGCAGGATGGCGCCGCCCACGGCCTCGGGGTCCAGCTGGCGGCGCAGCTTGCCCACCGCGCCCTTGATCAGGAGGCCACCCACGCTCGATACCGCCCCTGACCGGATCGCGTCGGAGATCGCCCCGGTGACGACCTTGGACGTTCCCTCCAGGACCTTCAGGGCGATGTTGCCGGTGAACCCGTCCGTGACGACCACGTCGGCGGAGGCGCCCGGCAAATCGAAGCCCTCGACGTTGCCGATGAAGTTCAGCGAGCCCTCCTCGAGGCGCTCGCGGGCCGCCAGCACATCGGGCGTGCCCTTCCCGGACTCCTCCCCGACGGAGAGCAGCCCGACGCTGGGACGCTCCACGCCCGCCACCGCCTCCATGAAGGCGGCGCCCATGTAGGCGAACTGCACGAGGTGCTCGGGCCGCACCTCCACGTTGGCACCGGCGTCGAGCAGCAGGACCGGCTTCGCCGGGATCGGGATCAGCACCGCCAGGGCCGGGCGATGCACGCCCTTGAGCCGCTTGATGCTCAGCGTCGCGGCAGCGAGCGTGGGCCCTGTGCTGCCGGCGGAGACCAGCGCCTCGGCCCGGCCGTCGGCCACCGCCTTGGCCGCCTGAACGATCGAGGCGTCCGGATTGGAGCGCACGGCCCGCACGGGCTCCTCGCTCCCGCTGACGCCGAGCGGCGCGTCCACGACCTCGATCCCGTCTCCCAGCTCGGCAGCGGGGCCGAAGACCAGCACCTGCTCGCCGGACAGGCGGGCACCGTCGGCCACCGCCGCCGGCCCTGCGTCTGCCCCGTTCGCGTCAACCGCGATCACGGCGGCGAGGCGTTACTCGTCGTCGGTCTCGGCAGGCGCCTGGACGACGACCTCGCGGCCGGCGTAGGTACCGCACGAGCCGCACACCCGATGCGGGATGCGCGGCTCGCCGCAGCGCGGGCAAACCGCCATCGCGGGCGCGGTGATCTTGTGCTGCGAGCGCCGCTTGTTCGTGCGGGCGTGCGACTGTCGTTGCTTTGGGACGGCCATTGGCCGCCAGTCTAGAGGGCGGCGACCACCGACTTCGTCTCGAGGTAGTTCTCCAGCACCTGGCTGCCCATCTCCCGTCCCCAGCCCGATTCCTTGTAGCCGCCGAACGGCATCGCGGCGTCGAACACGTGGTAGGTGTTGATCCACACCGTGCCCGCCCGCAGCATCTTCGCCGTGCGGTGAGCCTTGGAGAGGTCGTTGGTGAACACACCCGCGGCCAGGCCGTAGCTGGAGTCGTTGGCCATCGGAACGAGGTCCTCGGGCTCGTCGAACGGCATGGCGCACACCACCGGCCCGAAGATCTCCTCTCGGACCACCGACATGTCGGGCGTGGTGTCGGTCAGGATCGTCGGCTGCACGAAGTAGCCGCGATCACCAGACCGATCGCCACCGGCCACAGCCTTCGCGCCGTCCTTCTGGCCCTCCTCGAGGTAGCCGAGCACCTTGCCGAACTGCTCGTCGGAGATCAGCGGGCCCATCTGCGAGTCGGGCTCGGTCCCAGGAGACACCTTGATCGACTTCGCCGCATCGGCCACGCCGGAGACGACGTCGTCGAAGGCGTCCTTCTGCACGTACAGGCGGGTGCCCGCGTTGCAGCACTGGCCGTGGTTGAAGAACACCGCGTGGGCGGCGCCTTCGATGGCGCCCTGGCGATCCGCGTCCGCGTAGACCACGTTGGGCGACTTGCCGCCCAGCTCCAGGCTCACCTTCTTCAGGTTGCCCGCGGCGGCCTTGACGATCAGCTTGCCCACCTCGGTCGAACCGGTGAATGCCACCTTGTCCACGTCGTCGTGCGCGGCCAGGTGCGCGCCCGCGTCGCCGAACCCGGTGACGATGTTGACCACGCCCTTCGGCAGGCCCGCCTCGAGCATCAGCTCACCGAGCCGGATGGCCGACAGTGGCGTCTGCTCCGCCGGCTTCAGCACCACGGTGCAGCCGGCCGCCAGCACCGGGCCGAGCTTCCACGCGGCCATCAGCAGCGGGAAGTTCCACGGGATGATCTGGCCCACCACGCCGACGGGGTCGCGTGACGTGTAGGCGTGGTACTCGCCGGGTGCCGGGATCGCCGAGATCGGCACGGTGGTGCCGTGGATCTTGGTCGTCCAGCCCGCCATGTACCGGAACAGGTCGGCCGCCAGCGGGATATCTGCTGCCCGGGCCACCGTGAACGGCTTGCCGTTGTCCAGCGACTCGAGCATCGCCAGCTCGTCGCCGTTCTCCTCGATCAGCTCGGAGATCTTCCAGATCAGCCGGCCACGATCGGAGGCGTTCATCGTGCGCCACTCCGACCCGTCGGCGAACGCGCGGCGCGCCGCCTGGATGGCGCGGTCGATGTCCTCCGCCTCGCCGTGCGCGACCTCGGCCAGCTTCTCCTCGGTCGCCGGGTTGAGCGTCTCGAAGGTCTTGCCCGATGCGGATGGCACCCACTCGCCATCGATCAGGAGCTTGTGCTGCGCGCCGACGAAGGCGTCGGCCTGCTGCTCGCCCGAAACTGCGATCGCCATATCTCTCACTCCCTCGCTCCCACGAGCGGGGCCCGTGGGAATAGCTCCACTTGGCTCCTCCGACGATAGTCAGAAGCCGGCCCCCCGACAACGGAAATCAGGAGTCGATTTTCAGCTCCGAGAGCTTCGCCCAGCGGGGGTCCGGCTCGCGCTCGTGCTCGTGCTCGGGATCCTCGTTGAGGTTCTGGCCGCAGACCACGCAGAGGCCGCGGCAGTCCTCGCCGCACACGATCTGGACCGGCAGGGCGAGCGCGAGGGCGTCGCGCGCCCAGGAGCGCAGGTCGAGGTGGCCCTCCTCCACGTAGGGGGAGCGCATGTCCTCGTCGCCCGCGGCAGGCTGGTCGATCTCGCGGGAATCCACCTCCACGTGCGCGCCGGCGTCTGAGAGGCAGCGCATGCACGGCCCCTCGAGCTCCGCGTCGAAGCGCAGTCGCATGGAATAGCCGTTGCCGGTGGTGCGCGAGACGTCCAGCCGCGCCTCGACCTCGTCGGCGGGGTCGCGGTAGGTCTGCTCGGCGAAGCGCAGCGAGTCCAGCGGGACGGTGAGCTCGGCGTGCGCTCCCTCACCGGAGGTGAGCTTCAGGGACCCGAGATCGAACGTTTCGGTGCGAGCCGCCATCGCAGCTCCGAAGATAGCGGCGCTAGGAGATGCTGGAGCGGCGGTCTAGCCGACTTCGGCTTCTTCGCGGCCCTGCAGGCGATCGCGCCCGCGCTGCACCGCGGCGATGAACTTCTCGAGGTTCACCTCGAGGGTGTTGAGAATGTCGTCGGCGTAGTCCTCGGCGCCCAGGCGGATCTCGCGCTCACGGGCGCGGGCGTCCTCCACGATCTCCTCGGCCTGGCGCTCGGCCTGCTTCACGACCTCCTCGTCGGAGATCAGCTGGGTCTGCTCCTCGCGCGCCTCCTTGACGATGCGCTCGGCCTCGCGCTTGGCCTCGGCGAGCATCTCCTGGCGCTCCTTGACGATCCAGCGCGCCTGCTTGATCTCTTCCGGGATCGTGGCGCGCATCTGATCGAGGATGTCGTAGATCTCCTCCTTGTCGACGCGCACCTGATCGGTGAGTGGCACGGGCTTGGCGTTATGCACCGTGTCGTCCAGCTTGTCGATGAGTACCAAGACATCCATTGCGCTGATCCTCTCAGTTCGTCAGCGCTGCAGGGCTTCCTGCAAGCGCTCGGCCACTACGTCGGGCACCAATCCGCTGAGGTCGCCCCCGAACATCGCCAGTTCCTTGACCCCGCTGGATGAGAGGAAGCTGAACTCAGGTGATGACATCAGGTACATGCTCTCGATGTCCGGAGCCATCTTTCGGTTGAGCTGGTTCATCTCGAACTCGTATTCGAAATCCGAGATTGCCCGGAGACCCTTCACGATCGTCTTCGCCCCGTTCTCCCGGGCGAACTCGACGAGCAGGTTATCAAAGGCTTTTACCTGCACATTGCCCAGTTTTCCGACCTCCGCCTCGAGGAAGGTCACGCGCTCGTCGGCGCTGAAGACCGTCTTCTTCTTGCGCACCGGCTGATCCACGACGCCAACCACCACGTTGTCGAACACGTTTGCGGCGCGGGCGATGATGTCGAGATGGCCGTTGGTGACCGGGTCATAGGACCCCGG
This sequence comes from uncultured Thermoleophilaceae bacterium, assembly GCA_963808105.1. GTDB lineage: Bacteria > Actinomycetota > Thermoleophilia > Solirubrobacterales > Thermoleophilaceae > JAAYBF01. Next base: position 637,080 of record CAWEEH010000003.1, read on the forward strand.
GCACACGGCCGTCCCCCCATTCTTAGGAGCCACGATGCACCGCCAGACGGGTGTCGCCGTACGTGCGCTCCCTCAGGAGCGGAAACGGCAGCACCAGAGGTGCGCGCTTGTCGGATTCGGTCACGATCACGGCTGATTCGGTGAGGAGGGGCGGCAGGAGCTCCACGAGGGTTCCCGCCGTGGCGGTCGCGGAATCATAGGGCGGGTCGCAGAACACGAGGTCGAACGGGCGTTCCTCCGCCGCGCCCCGCAGAAACCGCCTCACCTCCCGGCGGTGCACTTCGGCCTCCAGTCCGAGCTCCGCCAGGTTGCGTTTCACGGCCGCAACCGCCGGCCCCCCCTTGTCCACGAACACGGCTTCAGCGGCCCCACGCGAGAGCGCCTCGATGCCGAGCGCCCCCGAGCCCGCGAACAGATCGAGGACCCGAGCGCCGGACACATCGCCGAGGATCGAGAACAGGGCCTCGCGGACCTTGTCCCCCGTGGGCCGGGTGCGGCCGCCGCCCGGCGCCTGCAGGCGCCGACCGCCGAGCTCGCCGCCGACGATCCTCAAGCGCCAACCGCGAGGGCCGGCGGATCCTTCAGGGTCTGCAACACGGTGCAGTAGCGCTCGGTCTTTTCCCGGAGCGCGGCGAGCTGTTCCTCCGATGCCTCCGGCGCCTCCACTTCCAGGCGCACCCGGATGTCCGCGAAGCCCACCGGCGCCTCCCGGTTCACGCCGAGCGTCCCACTCAGGTCGAGGTCGCCCTCGACCACCACCTCGATGCGCTCCGTCTCGATCCCCATCGCGGTGGCCACCATCTGGCAGGTGATCTGCGCGCACGCCGCGAGCGCCCCCAGCAGGAGGTCGCCCGAGCATGCACCCGCCCCCGGTCCCCCCACGCCGGGATGAGCCTCGGCCTGCTGGATCGCCCGGCCCAGGTCGACCGAGCATCCGACGGGGGCGTCCGCCTCGCTGCCCCGGGCGGTGAGTGTGATCTTCGACGCCTCCGGGTCGGCCCGGTAGCGCTCCTTGAGCGGTCCCTGTACTTCCTTGAGGTCCATGGGGGAAGTATCCACCCTCCCGCGCGGCGCTACTTGCGCTTGGCCTTGAACTTCGCCTTGCCCGAGCAGCCGGTGAACTGGCCGCTGGAGGCGTCGTACTGCGAGTAGGTCATCGAGATCGTGCCACTGGCCTTCTTGCCCTTGACCTTGCCCTTGATCTCGATATTGGCGCTGTCGATCTTGTCGCGCCCCTTGTAGGAGAACTTGCCGCCCTTCTTGACCTTCATCGCCTTGGGCGGGATCACCGCGTTGAACTTGATCCCGTCGCCGATGCAGAAAACGTTGGCGCCGGCCTCGAAGGACTTCACCTTGCCCTTGGACACCTTGAAGGTGACGGGCCGGTTCTGCTCGGTCTTGCCCTTGTACTTACCACCGGCGGCGAGGGCGATGGGCGCGGCGAGCACGAGGGACAGGACGATGGCGAGGAGGGTGGTCTTTCTCATACTGCACCCTAAGCGCGAACCGCCGGATCCGCCAATGGGTTACATCAGGCCGGAATGGGGTCGAGGTCCGATCCGAAGCGCTCGATCACGGCGCCGCGCAGCAGAGCGTGCTCGGGCTCGGCGAGCGCGGGATCGGCGGCGATCAGCTCGTCGGCCCGCGCGCGCGCCCGCTCCAGCAGCTCCTGATCGTCGGGCAGCCGTGCGACGCGGAACTCAGGCAGCCCCGACTGGCGCGTGCCCAGCACCTCCCCCGCTCCGCGCAGCTCGAGGTCGACCTCGGCCAGCTTGAAGCCGTCACGCTCGGAGGCGATCGCCTCCAGCCGCGGCAGCTTCGGTTCCCCGAACAGGATGCAGACCGACTCGTGCTCCCCTCGCCCCACGCGCCCTCGCAGCTGGTGGAGCTGGGACAGGCCGTAGCGGTCAGCGGCCTCGATCAGCATCACCGTTGCATTGGGCACGTCGATGCCCACCTCGATCACGCTGGTCGCCACCAGCACGTCGGCCTCGCCCGCCGCGAAGCTGCGCATGGCCTCCTGCTTGGCCGCCGGCTTCATCTGGCCGTGGATGAGCGCCACCCGCTGGTCGCGGAACTCGGTCTTCTGGAGCCGCTCTGCCTCGACCGTCGCGGCCCGCGCCTGGAGGGCCTCGGACTCCTCCACCAGCGGGCAGACGACGAAGCACTGGCGGCCCTTCTCGATCTCCTCGCGGATGCGCTCATACGCCCGCGCCCGAGCGCGGGCGCCGTCCACCACGTGCGTCTCCACCGGCCGGCGGCCGGCGGGCAGCTCGCGCAGCACCGTCGCCTCGAGGTCGCCGTACGCGGTGAGGGCGAGCGTCCGCGGAATCGGGGTCGCTGTCATGTGCAGCGCATGGGGTGTCAGGCCCTCCGGCGCCTTGGCATCCAGAGCCGCCCGCTGGCGCACGCCGAAGCGGTGCTGCTCGTCGACCACACATAGGGCGAGGTCGTTGAACTCGACCGGGTCCTCGATCAAGGCGTGGGTGCCCACCACCAGCGCCAGCTCGCCCGACCCGAGCCGCGCGAGCAGGTCACGCCGGCGCGCCGCGGGCGTGGAGCCCGTGAGCAGCTCGACGGGAACCAGGCCGCCCAGAAGCCGGTCGATGGTGATCAGGTGCTGCTCTGCGAGCGTCTCCGTGGGCGCCATGAACACCGCCTGCTTCCCGTTCTCGGCGGCGCGGAGCATCGCGGCGAGCGCCACGACCGTCTTGCCCGAGCCGACCTCTCCCATCAGCAGCCGCTGCATCGGGGTCTCCCTCGCGAGGTCCACGTCGATGGCGTCGATGGCAGCGCGCTGGTCGCCGGTGAGCTCGAACGGGAGCGACGCGACGAAGCCTTCGACCAGGCCGCCTCCCGCGGGCAGGGGCGCCGCGGCGCGCCGGTCGCCCTGTGCCCGCCGGCGGCCCGCGACCGCCAGTTGGAGCAGGAACAGCTCCTCGAACGCGAGCCGGTGCCGGGCGCCCGCCACGTCCTCCTCGGTGTCGGGGAAGTGCGCGGCGGCAAGGGCGGCGGACCGGTCGGCCAGCGACTCGGCCACACGCAGCCTCGCGGGCAGCGGCTCGACCACGTGGCGGAGCAGCGGGTAGTCCTCCCAGGCGAGCTTTCGCAGCGTGTCGGGCGAGATCCCGTAGGTCGCGGGATGCACCGGCACCAGCCCCACTGTGTGCACGGGCGCGGCGCCCTGGCCGACCAGCTCGTGCGCCGAGACCCAAAATTGGTTTCGGTTGCGCATCTTGCCGTGGAGGAGCACCTGGGACCCCTCGCCCATCTGCGTGGCCACCCAGGGCTGGTTGAACCACACCGCCACCGTCGGGCCGGTCTCATCGAACACGCGCGCCTCCACTCGCTTGCGGCGGCGGTCGCGCATCGGCTTCACGGACACCGACCGCACCGTCACGGCCACGGTCGCCTCCTCCCCCACGCCCACCGTGGCGATCGTGCGGGCGTCGCGGCGGTCCTGGTGGGTGTGCGGGAGGTGCTCGAGCAGGTCGCCGTGGGTTTCGATGCCGAGCGCGGCCAGGCCCTTCGCGGTCTTCCCGCGTGCCTTCAGCGGCTGCGCGAGCCTGCTGGGCTGCGGGATGGAGCGCACCGGCGCGTCGGCCGGCAGCTCGTCCTTGGAGGCGAAGATGGTGGCGATGCGCTCAAGTATGGGAAGGACGCCCGACGATCGATTGGCGAATGTCCCCGACCTGGGTTACTTTGGCCACGTGCGTAAGGGACTTGGACTCGCGCTCCTGGTCTTGGGGCTCGCATTTGCCCCGGCGAGCCATGCGGTGACCGTCGGCGTGACGAACGCCATGATGCAGAGCCTGCCGGCGAACCCGGGGCCCACCCCCGACCACGTCCAGCAAAGCAGCGGCTACTTCAGCCCCAGCGCCGGGTGTGACTACATCCTCCCGCCCCCCGGCAGCCCCCCGCCCCCGAGCTGCACCTTCTTCGGCCACGACGTCTCGGGCGCGTGGACGTCGCAGGTGCCGCGTGGCCAGTGGGTCATCCGGACCGCCCGCGTTCGCACCGGCCCCCGCACGGGGCCGATGGTGTTCACGGTGATCCGCGCCACCCGATCCCAGGCCGGCGCCGGGGGTCTCATCTGCTGCCGGGTGCCCGTCGAGAGCCAGGTGTTCACGCCCGCGCCCAACAGCATCAACACGGTCCCGGTGAACCTCCCCGTCACGAACACGGTCGACGTGATCAACGGCGAGCCGATCGAGACCGTCGACTACCTGGGCATCAGCCTGCTCACGCTCGGCAGCTCGGCCCCGGCGCACATCCCGCCCGGCGGCACGAGTGCCACCACGTCCTTCATCGCGCCCGCGGCCCGCCAGGGCCAGGAACGGCTCCAGGACGGAGCGTTCGGGGACAACATCCTGCTCGTGAACGGCGAGGCCGATCCGGCCGGAGCTGCAGCGGTGGCGGCGCTGAGCGCCTTCAGGCTCGGGAACCCGACCTTCCGGGCAGCCGGCAGGGGCGGGAGCCTGGCCGCCAGGGCGAAGGTGGGCACCCGGATCAACTACGCCCTCTCGCGCGCCGCGCCGGTCACCTTCAAGGTGCAGCGCCGCAAGGGCGGGCGCAAGGTTGGCCGCAAGTGCAAGAAGCCGACGCGGCGGAACCGCAGCCGCAAGCGCTGCAACCTCACCCTGAAGGGCAGCTTCGTCCACAGCGGCGGCGCCGGGGCGAACAGCTTCCGTTTCACCGGCCGGCTGCGCGGCCGCAAGCTGCGGCGCGGGCGCTACGTGCTTGTGGCGCGGCCCGCCGGCGGCAAGGCGAGCAGCCGCAAGTTCCGAATCGTGCGATAGCACGGGGGCGGGCAAGGACGCCCGCCCTTTTTGTTTCGATGGTGGTGGCTACTCAGCAGCCAGTAACCACCACCACGCCGGCTGACCGCCGTCGTGGTAGTCCAGCTCGGCGCCGTCCGGCATGGCGGCTTGCACCGCCGCGCGATCGAGCGGCGTGTCCGACCCGGCGATGCAGGTGACCAGCTCCGCGCCCTCGGCGACACGCGCGAGCGTCGCCCTGAGCGTCTCGGCCGGATCGCCCCACGCCACCAGCTCGTCCCGGTGGTAGCCGACCGCGTCGCCGGAGGTGAAGCGGCCCTGGGTGTCGTCCTTGGCCGCCACCGCCACGCCACCGATGGCCAACCCCTCCGCCGCCGTCCCCACGGCCTCCGCGTTGGGCCCGGCGCCGCAGGTGGGGTCGAAGGCAAGCAGCGCCGCGAGGCCCTCCTGCTGAGCCCGGGTCGGCACGACCTGGGCCGGGCGCTCGGAGAGCTCCGCGGCCCGCTCGGCGGCGAGGATCACGTTGGGGCTGTTGGGCAGCACGACCACCTCCTCGGCGCTCGCCGAGTGGATACCGGCCAGCAGCTCGTAGGTGGATGGGTTCATCGTCGGGCCGCCGTCCACCACCAGGGCGCCGAGCTGCTCGTACAGGCGGCGGATCCCCGGGCCGTTCACCACGGCCACGACCGCGCACTGCGCGCTCGGCGGCGTCTCGGCGCCCAGGCGCGCCGTGCGCTCGGCCACCTGCTCGTGCATGTCGGCCACGTCGAGCCGTGAGACCTCGCCGATCGGCTCGAAGATCCCCACCGCCGCCTCGGGCTCGTCGGTGTGCACGTGCACCCGCAGCGTGCTCTCGTCGCCCACCACCAGCACGCTGTCGCCGATCTCCTCGAGGCGCGGCACGAACGCCTGGCCGTCGAACGTGTTGCCGGTCACCGCGAAGTTGGTGCAGTAGCGAAAGGTGGAGGACTCGTGCTCGGGCTGATGCAGCCGGTGCGCCGGCGGCGGCTGATGGGCGAGGTCGGGCTTGCCATCGCCGCGCAGCGCCGCCACCACGCCGGCCATGATCACGGTGAGGCCGTAGGCTCCCGCGTCCACCACGCCGGCCTCCTTGAGCACGGGCAGCTGCTCCGGGCCGCGCTCGACCGCCTCCTGGGCGGCGTCGAGGGCCCGCTCGAGCACCTCGGCGATCAGCTCGTCCTGCTCAGCGGGGGTTGCCTCGGGCCCAAGCCGGGGGGTGTCGATGTGCGCGATGTCCTGGGCGACGCGGTGGGCCATGGCGCGCACGGCGCTGAGCATGGTGCCCTCCGCCGGGTCGCGCACCGAGTCGTAGGCGGCGTCGGCGGCGCGGGCGAACGCCGCGGCCACCAGCACCGGGTCGATCAGCTCGCCCGGGCGGGAGGCAAGCTCCTCGGCGGCGCCGCGCACGATCTGGGAGAGGATCACGCCGCTGTTGCCACGCGCGCCGAGCAGCGCGGCACGCGCCACCGCGGACACCAGCTCCTCGCGGCCGATCACGTCGATCGGCTCTCCATTGAGAGTGTCGAGCTCGTTCAGCACGGCGCGCAGCGTCATCGCCATGTTGTCGCCGGTGTCGCCGTCGGCGACCGGGAACACGTTCAGGTCGTTGACCTCACCGCGGCGGTTCTCAAGCTCTGCCAGCGACGCGGCCACGACATTGCGGAACCGGACAAGGCTCTCGTCGGGCACAGCCACGTCTACACCGAAGGCCGAGGGTGTTTCAGGCTGCCTTCGTCACCTTGCCGGCCTTCAGGCAACGCGTGCAGACGTACTCGCGGGACGGCGAGCCGCCCACGTCGATGCGGACCTTCTGCAGGTTCGGGTTGAAACGGCGCTTGGTCGCAACCATCGAATGGCTACGGCTATTGCCGAACGCAGGGCCCTTCTTGCACGAATAACAGACCTTTGGCACGGCGGGGGAGGCTAGCAGTCAGGCGCCAGGCCTCAGGCGTCAGGCCTCAGGAGCTGAAGGCCGAAAGCGCGCGGTCGATTCCGTCGCGGTCCACATCGAGATGCGTCACGGCTCGCACCCGCTTTGGCCCGACTGCCTGCAGCTCCACCCGGTCCGCGAATCGCTCCACGAACGCCGGGCCGTCGTCGACGCCGAAAATGACGATGTTCGTCTCCACGGTCTCGGGATCGATCTCGATCCCGTCGATCTCGGCCAGGCCCTCGGCGAGGTGGCGGGCGTTCTCGTGGTCCTCGGCCAGGCGCTCGACGTTGTGGTCCAGCGCGTACAGGCAGCCCGCCGCCACGATCCCGGCCTGGCGCATCGCTCCGCCGGTCATCTGCTTCCAGCGCCACGCCTCGGCGATCAGCTCCTCCGAGCCGGCCAGGACGGCGCCGACCGGGGCGCCGAGGCCCTTCGAGAAGTCGATCCAGGCGGTGTCGAACCCACTCGCCCACTCGGCCGCGGGCACGCCGCTCTCCGCCACCGCGTTCAGCAGCCGCGCCCCGTCCAGATGCGTTCGCAGCCCGTGCTCCCGCGCCTTGTCGAGCACGCCCTGCATGGTCTCCAGGGGCCACACCCGACCGCCGGAGATGTTGGTGGTCTGCTCCACCGACACCAGCCGCGAGCGCGGCATGTACCGGCTGTCGGGTCGCAGCGCGGACTCCAGCTGCTCCGCGGTGAACACGCCGCCGTCGCCGTCGATCGGATTCAGCATGGCCCCCGCGAGCGCCGCGGGACCGCCGGCCTCGGCGATGATCGGGTGGGCCAGCCTGTCGCAGAGGATCTCGTCGCCGGCCGCGCGGATGTGCAGCCGGAACGCGATCTCGTTGCACATCGTGCCCGTGGGCAGGAACAGGGCCGCCTCGTGACCGAGCAGCTCGGCCACTCGATCCTGGAGCGCGTTGACGGTGGGGTCCAGCTTGCGCTGCTCGTCGGCCACCTCGGCCGAGGCGATCGCCGCGCGCATCCCTTCACTCGGACGCGTCTGCGTATCGCTGTAGAGGTTGACCGTCACGAACCGAGCTCGCGGCGCATCTCGGCCATGCGCAGCACCGCGTGCGCCGCGTCCTCGCCCTGATGGCGTTTTCCGCCACCTGCCCGGGCCAGGGCCTGCTCCATGTTGTCCACGGTGAGCACCCCGAACGCGCACGGCACGCCGGTGTCCAGCGACACGCGGGCGATGCCGCTCGCGGCCTCCGCGCACACGTAGTCGTAGTGGTCCGTCTCGCCGCGGATCACGGCACCCAGACACGCCACGCCGGCGTAGCGGCCGGACTCGGCGCAGTACTTGGCGGCCAGGGGCAGCTCGTATGCGCCGGGCACGGCGTGCACGTCGGCGCTCGCACCCGCCTCCTCGAACGTTCGTACCGCCCCTTCCACGAGCCGGTCCGCGAGGTCCTCGTAGAAGCGGCCTACCGCGATCGCAAACAGAGCCTCAGCCACCGGCGGGCTCGTCCTCGCGATCCTGCTCGGCCCTGCGCTCGGCCTTCCGCCTGTCGTGGATCCGTTCCTCCTGGATCATCTCCTCGTCCAGCGCGAGTCCCTGGTGATGCAGCAGGTGACCGAGCTTCTGCGCCTTCACGCGCAGGTAGTCGGCGTTGTGCTCACCCGGCGCATGCTCGATCGGGACCTGGTCGGTGACCGCCAGGCCGTAGCCCTCCAGGCCGACGATCTTCTTCGGGTTGTTGGTGAGCAGCCGGATCGAGGTGAGCCCGAGGTCCACCAGGATCTGGGCGCCGATGCCGTAGTCGCGCAGGTCCGCCGGCATGCCCAGCTCGAGGTTCGCGTCGACGGTGTCGAGCCCCTCCTCCTGGAGCTTGTATGCCCTCAGCTTGTTCAGGAGGCCGATCCCGCGGCCTTCCTGGGCGAGATAGAGGAGCACGCCTCTCCCCTCCTTCTCGATTCGCAGCAGCGCGTCCTCGAGCTGCTGGCCGCAGTCGCAGCGCAGCGAGTGGAACACGTCGCCGGTGAGGCACTCCGAGTGCACCCGCACGAGCACGTCGTCCTCGTCCTCGACCTCGCCCTTCACCATCGCCACGTGGTGCTTGTCGTCGACCAGCGAGCGGAAGCCCACCACGTTGAACTCGCCGAAAGCCGTCGGGAGCCGGGTCTCCACCACCCGCTCGACGAGCTTGTCGTGCAGCCGCCGGTAGGCGATCAGGTCGGCGATGGTGATCATCTTCAGGTCGTGCGCCGCGCAGTACTCGGTGAGGTCGTCCACGCGCGCCATCGTGCCGTCGTCGTTCATCACCTCGCAGATCACGCCCGCGGGGGTCAGCCCCGCCAGGCGGGCCAGGTCCACGGCCGCCTCGGTCTGGCCGGTGCGCTCCAGCACCCCGCCCTCCTTGGCCTTCAGCGGGAAGATGTGGCCGGGCTGCACGAGGTCGCGCGGGCTGGCGCCCGGGTCGATCGCGGCCTGGATGGTGCGTGCGCGGTCGTGCGCGGAGATGCCGGTGGAAACGCCCTCGCGCGCCTCGATCGACACCGTGAACGCCGTCTCGAACGGCGACTCGTTCTTGGCGGCCATCAGGTCGAGGCCGAGGGTGTCGCAGCGGTCGGGGGTGAGCGCGAGGCAGATCAGGCCGCGCGCGTGTGTGGCCATGAAGTTGATCGCCTCGGGCGTCGCGAACTGCGCGGCGAGCGTGAGGTCGCCCTCGTTCTCGCGGTCCTCGGCGTCGCAGACCACCACCATCTTGCCCGCGCGGACGTCCTCGAGCGCCTCCTCGATCGTGTTGAAGGGAGCGTCGGTCATGCGGTCCTCCCGGCGAGCATCTTCTCGACGTACTTCGCGATCACGTCCACCTCCAGGTTCACTTGGCGCCCCGGCTCGGCGGAGCCCAGCGTCGTGCGCTCCAGAGTCTCGGGGATGAGCGAGACCGTGAAGCCGCCGTCGTCGACCTCGGCGATCGTAAGCGACACGCCGTCGACCGCCACCGAGCCCTTCTCGACCACGTAGCGCAGCACGTCCTCCGGCGCGGCGATGCGCACCACCCGGGCGAAGCCCTCGTCGTCCACGGACTCGACCGCGCCCGTGCCGTCGACGTGGCCCTGCACGATGTGGCCGCCGAGAGGATCGCCGGCGCGCAGGGGCAGCTCCAGGTTCACCGCGGCGCCCTGCGCCAGGCCCCCCAGCGCCGTCCGGCGCAGGGTCTCCCCCATCACGTCGGCTCCGAATGAGTTCCCATCGACACCGGTGGCCGTGAGGCACACGCCGTTGACCGCGACCGAGTCGCCCTCGGACAGCCCCAGCGGTTCGGCGGTCTCCAACGCCAGCCGCCCCTCGGCGATCGAGGCGACGGTGCCGGTGGTCTGGACCAGGCCGGTGAACATCACCACTCCTTGAAGCGCGCGGTGACCAGGACGTCGTCGTCGATCCGCTCGACATCGGCGTGGACGGCGCGCACGGCATCGGCGATGTACTCCAGCCCCTGGGCCTCGACGGCGCCCTTGGACTCGCGCCCGCCGAGCAGCATCGGCGCGATGAACATGCGCGCCTCGTCGATCTCGCCCGCCTCGAGGAACACGCCCGCGAGGTGGGGACCGCCCTCCAGCAGCAGCGACTGGACATCACGCGAGCCGAGCTCGTCGAGCGCGGCGGCCACGCGGGCGGCCTCGTTCTCACCCGCGGTCACGACCACCTCGACGCCGGCGTTGGAGAGGGCGTCGGTGTTGGTGCGCTTGGCCGCGCGGGAGCAGATCAGGATCACCGAGACCTCCCCGGCACTGCGGACGAGCTGCGAGTCGAGCGGCAGGCTGGCCTCGGAGTCGAACACCACCCGGTGCGGCTGACTCGACACGCCCTCGACGCGCGCGGTGAGCAGGGGGTCGTCGTGCCGGGCGGTGTGGATCCCCACGGCCACCGCGTCGCACTCCGCGCGCCAGCGGTGGGCCCGCGCGCGGCTGGATTCGCCCGAGATCCACTGCGAGTCGCCCGTGCTGGTGGCCACCTTGCCGTCGAGCGTCATGGCCGACTTGAAGACCACCAGGGGCCTGCCCGTGCGGGCGTGCTTGCGGAAGGGCTGGTTGAGCAGGCGTGCCGCGTTGCCGATCTCGCCATCGAACACGTCGACATCGATGCCCTCGTCGCGCAGGATGCCGAGCCCGCGCCCGGAGGCCTTCTCGCTGGGGTCGTCGGAGGCCACCACCACGCGCACGATGCCGGCCTCGACGATCGCCTCGGTGCATGGAGGGGTGCGGCCCTCGTGGCAGCACGGCTCGAGCGAGACGTACAGGGTGGCGCCGGCCGGGTCCTCCTCGCAGACGCTGAGCGCCGCACGCTCGGCGTGAGGCTCGCCGGCGCGCAGATGCAGGCCCTCGCCGATGGTGCGGTCGCCCTTCACGATCACGGCGCCGACCAGCGGATTGGGAGAGGTGTGCCCGCGCGCGGTGGCGGCCAGCTCGATGGCCCGTGTCAGGTGGCGCTCATCGCGCTCTGTGGCCGTCTTTGAAGCCATCCGTGGGGGTGCGAGCGAGAAGTTGACTCGCGAGTCAACCTTACCAACGGCAGGGAAACCACGATAGGTGTTCTCAGCGGCGCAGCTGATCGCCCGCCACGTCGCGGAGCGTGAACTTGCCGCGCCGCCAGCCGAAGCGCGTGCCCGGCAGCGGCCCGAGCTGCTTGGTGCCGTTGCGCGCCAGGGCGAGAGCGCGGGCCGGCCACCAGGTGCCCACCGGCATCGGACCGCCGTTGCACGAGCCGCCGGAGTAGCCGGGTCGTCCGACCCAGAAGTAGGCGTCGACCTTGGGGTGGGCGGTTTGGGCGGACGGTGGCATGCCGATCCCGCGGTGGCGCGGGTGGCAGTGCACGTTGATGCGCAGGTTGCGCCTGCCGCGGCGCTTGCGGTAGTGGACGGGGCCGCGCCCGTTGAAGTGGGTGGAGATCACGAACGGCTTGCCGTTGATCCGGCGCGACACGTCGAGGCCGTAGCGGATGTTGCGCGAGGTCCAGTCGTAATGGGTCGTGTTGAGCATGAACCCGCGCACCTTCGACACCCCGATCCGGCGCAACGCGCGTGCGACACGGGCGGCGGGCACCCAGTCCGAGGCCGTGGCCTCGATGTAGATCGTGGCATTGGGCAGCTTCGAGAAGACGTCGATGCCGTACTTCAGCAGGCGGTAGCGCGACCTCCGGCGGCTCTTGGCGAGGCACTTGATCGTTCCCACCGAGTCCGGCTCGAAGGCGATGATCACCCGCGAGCGCCCGATACCCCGCGCGAAGGCGCGAAACCAGGAGCGCGTGCGCGCGTCTTCCCGGGGCCCTCCGCCCTGGTAGCGCGAGTTGCATGCCCGGCCCTGGTGGCGCAGTGTGGCGATGAGCGGCACCTCCCCCACGCGGCGGGCGCGGTTGATGTACTCCCGCACCTCCGTTCGCGCACTCCTGTTGAAGCGCCCGAACCAGCGGAACTTGGGCTCGCGGGCAATCTTGCGAATCGTGGCCGCCCGGCCCCTGAGGCCCCGCCTGCGATAGGCGCGCCAGTACCGCCACGACGGCTGCTTGTGATCCACGAACCACTTCTCGCCGACGAGGGGGTTGGACGAGCGGGGATTCACGCCGCGGCGGTCTGGGCCGCTGTACTCGTCGAGGCCTCGCGGCAGCGACGAATTCGGGACGGGAGCGGGCTGCCGCGGCGCGGGGGCCGCGGACCCGGGCTGCTCGCACGCGGGCAAGCCGGGCAGGCCGCAGAGCCCGTCCTGTGCCAGGGCGGTTCCGGCGAAGGCCAACAGGCCTGCCGCCGCTATCAGCAGACTGCGGAGAAGCACCGCCCCCAGAGTAGGAGGTCGAGCTAACGCTGAAGCTGGTCGCCCGCGAAGGCGCGCAGGGACTTGCCCCGCCGATGCCCGAACTTCGTGCCGCTCGGCGGACGCAGCCAGTTCGTGGCGTACTGGCCGAACATCACTGCCCGGTCGTTGAACCAGGAGCCGATCGGCAGCGGGCCGCCGTTGCATGAGCCTCCGGAGAAGCCCGGGCGGCCGATGTAGAAGTAGCCGTCCGCGAGCGGATGCTTGGTCTGGGTGGTCGGGGCGATGCCCAGGCCGCGCTTGAGCGGATGGCACCAGACCGTGACGCGGCGCCAGAGATGCTTGCGGCGGTTGATCCAGCGCTTGTAGTGCACCGGTCCGCGGCCGTTGAAGGAGGTCGAGACGATGAAGTGCTTGCCACCCACGCGGCGCGAGATGTCCGAGCCGTGCTTGTTGTTGTAGGCGGTCCAGTCGTAGTGGGTCACGTTGAGCATGAACCCGCGCACCTTGGCCACGCCGACCTGGCGCAGCAGCTTGGCGGTGCGGGCGGGCGACTCCCAGTCCGACGCGCCGGCCTCGATGTAGACCGTGACGTTGGGCAGCTTGGAGAGCACGTCGACGCCGTAGGCGAGCGTCGCGATCCGGGCCTTGCGCCTGCTCTTGGCGAGGCAGTCGATGGTGCCGAGGGAGTCGGGCTCGAACCCGATCACCAGGCGGTGGTTGCCGATGCCCCTGGCGAACTCGCGGTAGTAGCGCTTCGTGCGCTCGTCCTCACGCGGGCCGCCGGCGGTGTAGCGCTTGTGGCAGGCCTTGCCCTGGTGGCGCATGAGCACGACCTGTGCGACCGAGCCGGGCTGCTCCTCCTGCACGCGCTCCAGGTAGCCGCGGATGCTGCCGGCGGTGCCGCCCTTGTCGTCCTCGTTCCAGCGGCCGAACCACTTGAACTGGGGCTGCAGGGCGATCTTGCCGAGCATCGCGGCCTTGTAGCGCTGGCCGCGGCGCTTGGCGCGGGCGTAGGCCTTGTACTGAGGCGTCCACGTCTTGTCGACGTACCACTGGGTGTTGAGCAGGGGATTGGGCGCTGCCGGGTTCACGCCGCGGTAGTCCGGAGCGGGCGCGGGCGCGGGCGCCGGCGCCGGCGCGGGTTGCGGCAGCGGCAGCGGATCGTCACATGGCGGGAGCAGCGGAACGTCGCAGGTGGGCTCGTCCGGCTCGTCGTCGTCGACCTGGGCGAGCGCGCCCGGCGCCGTCACGCACAGGGCGAGCAGAGCGGCCAATACGGCAAAGATGAGGGAACGGCGCATGTCATCTCTATCGACACCGCGTCCAAACCCTTAATCACGCTCCCCGACGCTGGACTGAAGGTTTATGGGCGGAAGCTGTCCCCCGCCACCTGGCGAGCGGAGAACCGGCCCCTCTTGAACCCGTAGCGCGTGCCGCGCTGGGGCGAGAGACGCTGCGACTGATAGCGCGCGAACATGAGCGCGCGGGCGGGCCACCACGTGCCCACCGGCAGCGGGCCGTCGTTGCACGAACCGCCGGAGTAGCCGGCGCGGTTGATCCACAGGTACGCGTCCACCAGCCGGTCGGCGGTCCTGGTGGTGGGATACGGGCCCGGCGCCGCGGTAGAGCGGATGGCAGAGCACGTTGAACTTGCGCTTGCCGCGCGGGACACGCACCGAGCCGCGGCCGTTCATGGCGGTGGAGATCACGAAGTGCTTCCCGCCCAGGCGCTTGGACAGCTTGCGCCCGTAGCGAATGTTCTCCCGTGTCCACTCGTAGTGGGTCACGTTGAGCATGAACCCGCGCACCTTGGAGACGCCGATCTGGCGCAGCTGGCGCGCCACATAGCTCACCGGCTTCCAGTCCGCGGCGGTGGCCTCGATGTAGATCGTGGCGTTGGGCAGCCTGGACAGCACATCGATGCCGTGGCGCAGCACGGCGACACGGGCACTGCGGCGGCTGCGCGCCAGGCACTCGATCGTGCCCACGGAGTCGGGCTCGAACGCGATGATCACGCGCGAGTCGCCGATACCGCGCGCGAAGTCCTCGAACCAGCGCTTGGTGGCCTCGTCCTCGGCCACGCCGCCGGCCTGGTAGCGCGAGTTGCACTGCTTGCCCTGGTGGCGCAGCGTGGCCACGAGCGGCACCTTGCCGTAGGTCTCGGCCTCCCTGATGAAGCGGCAGATGGTCCTGGGCACGTTCGTGAACCGGCCGAACCACCTGAACCGGGGCGACAACGCGATCTTGGCCATCTGCCGCCCGCTGGGAGTGTTGCCGTACTCGAGCATGCTCTTGAAGGCGGGCTCCTTCGCGTCGACGTACCACTGCGAGGCCGCCTCCAGCGGGTTCGGCGCCCTGGCCGATACGCCCTTGCGGTCGCCGCTCACCGCGCGGCGCGGGAAGTCGCAGTCCGGCTCGGAGCTCTGCGCCGAGGCGGAGGCTGGGGCCAGCGCCAGCGCCGACAGCGCCGCGAGCACGATCGGCCACCGGCGGCTCATCGCCGCAGCTGGTCCCCTGCTACCTGACGCAGCGAGTACGGGCTGCCGGTGAACCCGAAGGTCGAGTTCGGCGGCGGGCCCTCCTGGTTGGACTGGTGGCGGCCGAACATGAGCGCTCGCTCGGGCCACCATGCGCCGACGGGCGAGGGCCCACCGTTGCACCTGCCGCCCGAGTAGCCGGCGCGGTTGATCCAGAAGTAGGCGTCCACCAGCCGGTCGGAGGTCTTGGTGGTCGGATAGGGGCCGGCCCCCCGGTGGAGCGGGTGGCAGAGCACGTTCACGCCGCGCCTACCGCGGCGATAGCGCACCGGGCCGCGCCCGTTCATGGCGGTGGACACGACGAAGTGCTTCCCACCCAGGCGCTTGGACAGCCGGCGCCCGTAGCGGATGTTCACGCCGGTCCACTCGTAGTGGGTCACGTTCACCATGAACCCGCGAACCTTGACCACGCCGATCTGGCGCAGCACCTTCGCCACGTACGACACGGACTTCCAGTCCGCGGCCGTCGCCTCGATGTAGACGGTGGTGTTGGGGAGCTTGGCGAGCTGGTCGACCCCGTAGCGCAGCACCGCCACGCGCGCCTTGCGGCGGCTCTTGGCCAAGCACTCGATCGTGCCGACCGAGTCGGGCTCGAAGGCGATGATCACGCGCTCGTTTCCGATGCCCCGGGCGAAGTCCTTGAACCAGCGCTTGGTGCGGCGGTCCTCCGCCCGCCCACCGGCCCGGTAGCGGGGGTTGCACTGCTTGCCCTGGTGGCGCAGCGTGGCCACCAGCGGCACGGCGCCGTCGGCCTTCGCCCGCGAGATGAAGCTGCGGATGCTGCCGATCGTGGGCCGGCTGAAGCGGCCGAACCACTTGAACCGGGGCGTGAGCGCGATCTTGCCCATCAGGTCCCGCCTCTCGCCCGTGTAGCTGCGGTAGGACTTGTAGGCGGGCTCCTTGGTGTCGACGAACCACTTCTCCCCCACGAGCGGGTTGGGGGCTGTGGCGGACACGCCGCGACGGTCGATCTGCTGCGCCATGGCGGTCGGGGCGAGCAGCAACATGAAGGCGGCCGCCATCAAGACGGCCGCGAGACGAGGAGTTCGCATCGACCCCAAGCTACACGCGTCCACGGACCCACGCGAGTTGCGCGGCGCCAACGCGCACCCCAGGAGATCTAGGCGTCGCCGAAGGCGAGCCGTTAGGGGGGTTGCAAAGGGGGGCATGTGTGCCCCCCTTTGAGGATCTCAACCAGCCGCGTCCCGCGCCCCTAATGGTGCAGAGGTTCCTTCTGCGCTTCAGTCTCGGGGGCTTCGATGTACGGCTGCTGCTCGTCCTGCTCCTCGGTCTCGTGGTAGACCGACTCGGCGTTCACCGCCCAGATGTCGTGGTCGGTGCCCTTCACGAGATTGTCCACCGCGCGCATGGCGGTGAGCATGGAGTGGTCGGAGTTGTTGTAGCGATGCAGCCCGTTGCGACCGACCTGCTGCAGGTTCTCGATGCCGTCGAGCCAGCCGCGGATGGCGGCCACGCGCTCGGCGTAGTCGGCGTCGTACATCGGGTAGGCCTTGGGCACGCGCGTCACGAAGCCGAAGTTGAACTGGTCCTTCTTCGCGAGACCGAGCTGATCGAGCTCGCGCATGCCGAGGTCGATGAGCTTGTCGTCATCCATCTCCCAGAGCTCGTCGCCCGCGAAGCAGAAGAACTCGAGGCCGACACAGGCCTTGGTGTCGTCGGGAACCATCCAGGGACTCCAGGAGCGGAAGTTCTGGATCCGGCCGACGTTGACCTCGGGGTCATGGATGTAGATCCAGTTGTCGGGGAAGAGATCCTCCCCGTCGAGCACCAGCGACACCGTGAGGAAGTCGCGGTAGCGGACGCCCTTGGCCGCCGCGGCGACCTCGGCCTTGGGATGGGGGTCGGCCATGCCGACGACGTTGCGCAGCGGCAGCGAGCTGATCACGTAGTTGGACTCGTACTCCTTGCCGCCCGCGATCACCTTCTGCACGCGGCCGTCCTCGACGACCAGCTTCTCGACAGGGGTGTTCAGCAGCACTTTGCCGCCGAGCGCCTCGATGTCGGTGGTCATCGTCTCCCACATCTGGCCGGGGCCATAGCGCGGGTAGTTGAACTTGTCGATCAGGCTGGTGACCTTGTTGTCCTTGTTGCCGAAGAACGCCGACCAGGCGGCACGGAAGAACGACAGGTTCTTGATGCGCTGGGCAGCCCACTCGGACCGGATCTCGGACGTCGGGACGCCCCAGACCTTCTCGGTGTAGGACTTGAAGAACTGGTTGAAGAGCCACTTGCCGAAGCGGTTGGAGACCCACTGCTCGAAGGTCTCCTCCTTGCCCTTGGGCCGTACGGCGGCCGCGAGGTAGGAGAAGAGCGCCTTGGTCAGGTCGACCGGGCCGAGCTTCTTGAGCACGTCCGGGCCGCGCAGCGGGTAGTCGAGGAACTTGGCCTCGCCCTTGTGGTTGCGCCAGTAGATGCGCGACATGCGCGGCCGCTCGAGGAACTCCTCCTTCATGATCTCGTGCCAGAGGTCGTCGACCTCCTTGACCTTCGTGAAGAAGCGATGGCCGCCGAGGTCGAAGCGGTACTTGCCGCCCGGGCCGTCGCGGACCTCGGTCTTGGCGATGCCGCCGACCTGGTCCTCGGACTCGAAGACGATCACCGGGAACCCCTGCTTGGCCAGCAGGTAGCCGGCGGTCAGGCCGGCCGGCCCACCGCCGATGATCAGGGTGGGCGTTTCCTTGATGCCCGGGGTGGCGGGCTCGACTGCTGTGTTTGAGTTATCGCTCATCTCTTCTTCTAGTCGCGGGTCTTTGTGTAGAGCACGCCACGTACCCCGATCCGTCTGGCACGGCGATAGAACGCCGGCACGGCTTTGTCTCGGGTGAAGCGCTGATCGCGCTCAAGGGTCTGCCCCCATTGGGCCGACCTGCGGCGAACCAGCTGAGTCCACGGCGCGTCCCAGTCGTCGATGCTCGAGGTGACCGGGTGCACGAGGAGCACGCGTTGCGAACGCGGCAGCTTATCAAGCAGCGGCACGAGATTCTCCGCTGGTGTCGCGTTCTCGAGCTCGTCCTGCACGTCGCGCCAGTCCATCACGCCCTTGCGCTTCACCTCGCCGAGCTCCGTCGCCTCGGTCATGTCGTTGCGCAGGTGGTAGTGGATCAGGGGGTGCTGCTCGGGCTGGAGCGTGACCACCAGGTCGCCCGGGCGCATGTCATCCGACACCGCCGCCGCGAGGTCCGCGGCGTTGGACTTGTTCTCCAGATTGCTCGTCTTCGGCACCGCCCAGATCGCGAGCACGATCGCCAGCGCGACCAGGCCGAGCTTGCCCGCGCGGGCGAGCCCCACCGACGCCAGCAGGAAGATCGGCCCCAGCGCCACCCCGAGATAGCGGGTGGTCCACGCCGGGGAGACCTGGGAGAAGAGCCACGCCACCGCGAGCGTCCCGACGCCGATCGACAGCGCGGTCAGCACCGCCGTTCGCTCCTTGTCGTCTGACACCTTGCGCGCGAGGACCGCGGCCAGGCCCGAGCCCGCCGCCAGCACCAGCGCGACGGTCACCGTGCCGCCGCCCAGCAGACCCTTCGCGATCTGCACCGGCGCGCCGAGGCGCGGTGAGTTCAGCCAGGGCGCCCCCGTGTGGGCGGTCTGGTAGAGCAGCGTGGGCAGCCAGGGCACGTAGAGCAGGAAGGCGACGCCGTAGCCGATCAGGCCGTCGCGCAGCAGGGGGCGCCGGTCGTCGCTCGCATAGAGCAGCGGCGCGAGCGCGACCAGGGTGCCGGCGGTGACGAAGATGCCCCAGCTGTGGGTGTAGAGGATCGCCGCGAGGAGCCCCACGAAGAGGGGCAGGTACTGGCGCCGGCGGAAGACGAAGACGTGCAGGAACGCCGCGCTGAGCAGCAGCGAGAGCACCACCATCAGCGAGTACATCCGCGTCTCCTGCGCGTAGACCGTGAGGAAGGGGTTGAACGCGCCCAGCGCCGCGCAGATCAGTCCGGCGCGCTTGCCGAACAGCGACCATCCCGCCCACAGCCCACCGGGCACGGCGAGCAGCGAGATGGCCACCGACAGCCCCTGGGTGTCGGCCGGACCGGTGCCGAAGACCTCCATCCACAGGTGCAGCGCCAGGTAGTAGAGCGGCGGCGAGCCGTCCTGCCTCAGCACCCCGGGGATGTCGAAGAACGGCTGCGACGCGATCCCGATCGACAGCCCCTCGTCCATCCACAGCGACGCGCCAAGGGCGCGCGTGCGCAGGTACAGCGAGATCAGCAGCAGGCCGCCGACCAGCAGCACCACGCCGGGCGTGCCGGTGAGCATGGATTCGACACGCGGAAATGCGCGAGCAGCGCGAGCGCGAGAGGCGAGGGCGGCCATCAGGGAAAGATAGTCAGCGGGAGGTCCGCAGTTCGGGGGTCTCGTCGCGTGGAGCGACGCGCGGAGCGTTCGGGCCGGCGGGGCAGTCCCGCCCACGGGCGTCCGAGCGCGGAGCGGTCACCAGCCGCCAGCGGCCGCTGGTGGCTGCGAGGCGCATGCGCGGGTCGGTGAGCTTGGGTACGAGCGGGCTGTTGGTCCGAGTGTTGGTGCGGAACACCACGCCGGGCGCAGTGGTGCCGAAGAGCGCCCCCACGTCGATGCCGTGGATGCCCAGCTCGTAGGCCACCATCTGGGTCTGGAACGGGCCGCTGTAGACGTTCCCGCAGGCGAGGATGGCATCGCGCCCTCCCCCCTTCTCGATCATGCCCGGGAGGGTGTCCCACAGGCTGGCCTCGTAGCGCAGCACGTCGAGGGTCACGTCGATGTTGTCGGCCTTGTCGCGGATCACCGGCGAAAGCCCGACGAGCACGATCAGCGCCACCGCGCCCGTGGCGGCGAGGCCGCGGCGCGGGCTGCCCGTCACGCGGTCGGCGAGCTTCTGCACCCATGCGAAGAGCCAGCCGACGCCCACGCCGCCGAGCACGCACAGGGCGGCCGTGGTGACCACCAGGTAGCGCTGGTTGCCGGCGTAGCCGAGCTCGGTCATCACTCCGACGAGGGCGATCCAGGCGAAGGCGATTCCGGCAAGCGCGAGCGTGGCGCCCTCGCGGCGGTCGCGCATCCATGCCCGTGCCGCCAGCCCGACGGCCACCAGCGAGGCGGCGAACAGGGGGATCACCGTGCGCTCGGCGAACCGCCGCACCACCTCGAGGCCCGGGTTGTCGGCGAATGCCGCGCTGCCGGGGTTGGGGTTGTTGGCGCGGCTGGACGCCCGCAGCGGCTCGCCCGAGCCCCACAGCTCCGGACCGAACCAGAGCACGGGCACGGCCACGCCGATCGCCGCGATCCGCACCCGCAGCTCGGGGTCGCGGAACCACAGCCACAGCCCGTAGAGGCCGAGGAACGGCCACGCCTCGGGGCGCAGCAGGGCTGCGGCGAAGCCGAGGTACAGCGCGTGGTCGCGGCGCCCGTCGAGGTGGCGCTCGAAGGCCCAGAGCGACAGCGCGGCCAGCATCGCCTCGGAGTTGCCGAGCATCGAGTCGCGCACGAATTGGTAGGTGGTGAGCAGGAAGAGCGTGGCGAACACGCCGCCGACCCAGCCCGGGAGGCCCTCGCCGGTCAGGCGCCGCCCGAGCCGGAAGGCCATCACCAGCGACAGCAGCGACCCCGCCCTGGCGATCCACAACCACAGCGACGGCGCCAGGTCGGCGCCCAGCAGCGAGAACGGCGTGGTGAAGAGCACCGGCAGCGGCTTCCACGACGGGCCGCCCTCGGTGACCAGGTCGAGGTGGGTGATCTCCCTCCCCCACATGATCCAGGCCCACGGGTCGTACGTGGGGGTGGACGGGAACAGCAGCGTGAGCGCGGCCACCGCGAGGCAGCCGACGATCACCGGCAGCATCGGGCCGGAGCGCGGTCCGGCGAAGATGCCCGAGGGAGTCTGTGGCCGGACTGCCGGCACTTGGGCTGCGGAAGCGTTCATCTGAGGTCTGAAGTCTGAGGTCTGAGGTCTGCCTGAGGCTTCGCCTCAGGCCCCGCTGGCCTGGGTCTCCTGGACGCTGAGAGCCGAACGCAGCCGCGCCCAGCCGCCATAACGCACCACCAAGAAGACGAGCCCGACGGCGGTGATCGGTACGTAGAGCACGAAGCGCAGGAGCAGGAGGTACGAGATGACGACGGCGCCGGTTCCACCGAGCGCCCGGGCGCCGAACGCGACCGCGGCGTCGAAGGTGCCGATCGAGCCGGGCGCGGCCGGCAGGGCGGCCGCGAAGTTCGTGAGGGCCACCAGATACAGCGCCCCGGTGGCGCTGATGCCCAGGTCCACCGCGTGCGCCACGGCCAGGTAGACGGCGCCCTCGCAGAACCACAGGACGATCGATCCGCCGAGCAGCGGGAGGCCCTGGCGACCGGCCATGGCACGAGACGCGTCGGCGAGCGGGCGGATCAGGTCGCGCAGCCGCGTGAGCGCGCCACGCTTGCGCATGATCTGGAGGACCACCGCCGCCACCGCCGCCACCGCCACGCCTATGCCCGTGATGAGGATCGGCCGGTCGGTGGGCAGCACGTCGCCCGGCAGGATGAAGTAGGCGATGATGACCAGCATCAGCGACAGCACGATCACGTCGAGAACGCGCTCGGCCACGATCGTGCCCGCGAGCTTGCGCTTGCCGGCGTTGGTCTGCTGGTCGAGCAGCACCACGCGGAGCGCCTCCCCCGCGCGGGCCGGCAGCACGTTGTTGCCCATGTAGCCCACCGTGGTGAGCCCGTAGCAGTCCGAGCGGGAGGCCCTCACGCCCGTGAGCTCGAGGATGCGGTGCCAGCGCTCGGCGCGAATCAGCGTCGCCGCGGTGTACAGCAGCGCCGCCCCGACGAGCCAGCGTGAGCGCCTCGGGGGAGGTCGGAAACGTGGGCGCCTCCTGGTGAGACGCCCACCAGACAACCGCCCCGAGCGCGATCAGGGAGAAGACGGCCTGAAGTAGGACGAAGCGACGGTTCACAGTTGAAATCCGGCTCCGGACTGCCCTTTGTGAGGGCGTCAGCGAAGAGTCGAGACGGGCGGGGCGGGGACACCACATGTACCCGCCAAGGCGGGTCACGGTAGCAGGGTCGCACGCCGCTTTCACTACCCTGCCCGGGCCGTGACCGCCCGCGCCCTCATAGTCCTCGCCGCACTCGCACTCGCACTCGCCGGTTGCGGGAGCGACGACGAGTCGATCCGAAACGCCGGCCCCAATCCGAACGACAAGCGCGGGGTCGCGCTGTCGTGCATCGAGGCCACCGGCGTCCCCGCGACGCTCGTGGGCGAGAAGTCGATTCAGGTCGACGGCACGGACGCCCCGCGGATCGAGTTCTTCGTCTCGTCCGGCGAGGCGGAGGCGAGGCAGTTCCAGGGCCAGGCGCAGGGGGCCGAGCAGGTTGGCGCGGCGCTGCTGTTCGTGAACAGCGGGAACGACGAGGTGCTGCAGAAGGTCGAAGGCTGCCTGGCCAAGCAGTGAGAAGACCTCAAAGGGGGGCAAACATGCCCCCCTTTGCAACCCCCCTAACGGCCCGCTTCGCGCGCTAGCTCTCCGGGGCCGTTAGTTCATCGCCAGTAGCCGGCCGCCCGCCACTTCGTAGATCTTCACCTCGTTGCGGCCGTTCTTCAGGGAGCTCGGCGGCACCATCACTCCGAAGAGCTCGCCTCCTCCCGTCGCCAGCTTGAAGGTGTTGCCCACTCCGGCGATCCTTCCGTTCACCGCTATCGCGATGTCCAGGCCCGAGCCGCCGCTCACCCGGCCCGTGATCCAGTTCGGGATCAGGAAGCTCTTCGTGTTCACCTTCGCCAGCTCGCCGCTGTCGGCGATCGACGCGCGGGCCTGCGAGCGTCCGGTGGAGCGCGCGGGCTGTCCGATCAGGTTCTGGTTGGGGCCGATGCGGTAGATCCGGTCCGCCGGGTCGGCGCCGGTGCCGAACAGGCGCACCCTCTTGGCCAGCTCCTCGTCGCGCTCGCGCTCGAACTCGTCGAGGCTGAGGGTGATCGAGCCCTTCAGGTTGCGCTTGAGCATCGTGACCTCGTCGCGGCGCTTGACCTCATCGGAGAACGCCGAGCGGCCGTCCACCTTCTCCGGCAGCTTCGCGCCGAGCACGTCGGCGATGGTGGGGAGCACGTCGATGGTCCGCACCACCGAGCGGCTCACCGAGCCCTTGTCCTGGCCCGGGCGCTTGACCAGCAGCGGCACGGGCGTGATCTCGTCGATGTTGCCGCGGTTCACGTCGCGGCGGTCGAACTGGCCCTTCTTGAACGAGACGCCGTGGTCGGCCACGACCACCACCAGCGCGTCGTCGTAGAGGCCCT
Organism: uncultured Thermoleophilaceae bacterium; assembly: GCA_963808105.1. Taxonomy (GTDB): domain Bacteria; phylum Actinomycetota; class Thermoleophilia; order Solirubrobacterales; family Thermoleophilaceae; genus JAAYBF01. Next base: position 660,378 of record CAWEEH010000003.1, read on the forward strand.
GCTCGTCGAGCCGCTTGAGCGTCTTGCCCAGCTGACGATCGGCGAACCCGGTCTGCAGCAGGTGGCGCAGCTGGAGCTGCCGCACCTGGTCCTCGTCCTTGTAGCTCTGGCGCGAGATCTGGGGGATCGGCTCGCTGCCGTCGCGCCGGTACTGGCGGCCGTCGGGCAGGTACTGCCACGGTACGTGGGGCAGCAGCGCGTGCTTGAAGTTCAGGGTCGCCTGCTTCTTGGGGATCTTCCCGACCCACTCGTCGAAGCGGCCCTTGCGGTCGCTGGCCAGGTTCGCTCGCGTATCGGGCTGGGCGGCGTCCGCAGGGGCGGCCGACCCCCCGCCTCCCTCACCGCCGCCGAACTCTCCCCAGGACTCCGAGACCGTGGGCAGATCCTTCTCGATCCCGGGTGGCGCGACCACGTGGGCGTAGACCTTGCTCAGGTCCTCGGTCATCGACTTCAACCGGTCCACGAACGGCTCGTCGAGGCGGGCGTCCTCGCACAGGTCGCGCGGGCAGACGCTCGTCGCCTCCTCCGACACGTTCATCGTGTGGCTCTTCCCGAGCATCGTGAAGAGGCTGTTGGGATGCGCGGAGGCGGTCGGCAGCCGGTTCTCGATCTCAGGCAGGTTGCCGTCGAGGATCGCCGGCACCGCCCGGCTCGTGGAGTCGTAGACCGACTGGGCGTTCTTGAAGAACGTGGCGTCCTTGGCCAGCCGCGCGAAGGCGGGGTAGCGCTTCGCGTCGATGGCGCCCTTTTCGTCCAGCAGCGACGTGCTCGGGAACTCGTCGAACACGATCATCACCACCGGCACCCGCGCCACCCCGGCGGCGGACTTGGCGCTGGCGTCCTCGGGCATCACGATGTCCGACACGTCCGAGAAGAAGAGGAACAGCACGAGGAACAGCACGGGCGCCGGGCTGAGCACGCTCAGGAACGAGCGCACCGGCTCGGCGCGCTGGTAGAGGACGGCCACGGCGACGCCGAGCGCCAGCGAGAGCACGATCAGCACGGTGTCGCCGGCGTCGATCGCCTTCTTGAGCGCCTGCACGAACACCACGGCCGACAGGCCGCCCACGAACACCAGGTGCACCACGCGGCGGGCCTGTTCGCTCGCCAGCCCCACCAGCAGCTCGATCGCGATCCCGATCGCGGGCGGCACCAGCACAAGCAGCACGCCGAACACGATGATCTCGCTCGCCGTGGAGCCGCGGGCGGCGAAGAACTCCGGGTTGTCGGAGAGCAGGTTGAAGATCGGCTGCGCGAGCGCGAACGCGCTCAACACGGCCAGGTGCGCGAAAGCGAGCAGGGTCGGAACCCCCTCCTCCTTCCGGCGCACTTCCTCCATCAGCGCTTGGGGCGGGCGAAGTACAACAGCCGGGTGCCGGACTCGAGCCGCTCACTGCGCTCGATCTCGAACTTCTCGGCCAGGACCCGCTCGAAGTTCTCGCGCTCGTAGTCGGGGTGCAGGCCCTCGCGCTTCGGGCCGAGCAGCGTCCTGACCATCACGTCCTCACGCGTGGGGAACTCGATCACCAGCGCGGTCTCGAGCGAGGCCAGCCAGTCCACGAACTCCTGGACGGGCACGTTGGCCGCGATCGTCACGTGGTGGATGAGCGCCAGCGCCAGCAGCAGGTCGGGCTTGCCGCGATCCTCGAGCCGCTTGCGCTCGACCCCGCGCCAGCCGAGGCCCGGAGATGGGTCGGCGAGGTTCATCGTGAGCGTGAGCAGCTTCTCGTCGCCCTCGTCATGGAGCGTGCGGTGGAGCAGCTCGATCGGGCCCTGGTCGTAGTCCACCGACAGCACGTGATCTGAGCCCTCGGCCGCGATACGCGAGTAGCGGCCGTTGTTGCAGCCGATGTCCCACGTCAGGCCCCAGCGCTGGGAGGTGGCCACCTCGCGGACGAACTCGTCCTTGCGCTTGGCGTCATCATCGGTGTAGCTGTTGCGCTCGCCGTAGGCGACCCACACGCCCTCGGGCGGATCCCAGGTGAGGCCGGCGACGAGCTTTCGCATCCGCCGCACGTTGGCCACGATCAGCTCCTTCTTGAAGCCGGCCTTCTTGACCTCGTCCTTGACCTCCTTGCCGCGGCTGCCGTGCTTGGCCTCGAGCTTGGCGTGCAGGAAGACGTTGAGGTAGAAGCCCTTGCGGAAGCGGTCGCGGAAGCTCACCAGCCCGCGCATCTGGGCCGGGGTGATGCCGTCGATGTTGCCGCGCAGCAGCGCGCGCGGGTCGAAGTCCTTCACACCCTGCAGCAGCAGCGGGTAGAGGTAGAGCATGCAGAACTGGCGGTAGGCGGCCCACGGCTCGCCCTCGCGCAGACGCTCGAACGAGCCGACGTCCACGAACACGGGCTTCGAGCCCTTGAACTGCACGTTGTAGGGGCTCGCGTCCTTGAGGATCATGTCCTCCTCGAGGGCGGCCAGCGTGAGGTCGAGCTGCAGCAGCGCGGCGTCCCGGAGCATGGAGAACGGCCACTCGTAGGGGTAGGAGACGAACGGGATCCGCTCGTGCTTGAGCACCCCTGCGCTCTGCTTGACCATCGTCTCCGGCAGCTCGGCGGTGCCCTCGGCGAGCTCGGTGGCGACTATGCCGCCGGACTCCTGGAAGTTGTTCCAGAACTTGGTCTCGGCGAGCGCGTTGAAGTCCGCCAGGCCGTCGGCCGAGAGCGAGCGGTAGACGTCTCCGCCCGAGTAGAAGACGCGGCTCTCCGGGTCGCGGAAGGAGCCGTGCTCGAGCGTTGGGCGAGTGGAGGTATCGGGCGTAGACATGAAAACGCCGCCCGCGTCACGCGGGCGGCGGTGGATCCTAGCTACGGAAGCGTGCCTAAGAGTCGGAACTCTGCGTGACGGTCTCGTCCTCCGGCTTGCGGATGCGGAGGAAGACGAGGATGCGGTTCCAGTACAGCTTGGCGGTCACGGCCACGGCGGCTGCGCCACCCGCGATGATCTGCAGGATCATGCTGCCGCTGCCGGGATCGAGGTATGCGAGTAGGTCCATGTTGAGCTAGCTCCAGTGCGGCCGGGATCAGGTTCTTTCTGCGGGCGCGGAAAGAGCGCAGGCCCGGCAGACCCCGAGAGGCTAGCAGAGCTTGTTGACGGCTCGTTACCGCATTTCGTTCACATTTCCGGGTGCGCATTACCCTCCAGTGCCGTTCCTATGAAGCTCATCATCCAGATCCCCTGCTTCAACGAGGCCGAGCAGCTGCCCGCCACGCTCGCGGACCTGCCGCGCTCGGTGCCCGGGATCGACGCCGTGGAGTGGCTGATCATCGATGACGGATCGAGCGACGACACCGTGAAGGTCGCGCGCGCGCACGGGGTGCATCACGTGGTGCGCCTCACCAACAACAAGGGCCTGGCCGCGGCCTTCCAGGCCGGCCTCGACGCGTCGCTGAAGCTCGGGGCCGACGTGATCGTGAACACCGACGCCGACAACCAGTACCAGGGCGCCGACATCCCCAAGCTCGTCGCGCCGATCCTCGCCGGCCAGGCCGACATGGTGGTGGGCGACCGCGAGACCCAGACGATCGAGCATTTCTCGCCGCTGAAGAAGCAGCTCCAGCGCCTCGGCAGCGCCGTGGTCGCGCGCGCGTCCGGCACCCAGGTACCCGACGCGACGTCGGGCTTCCGCGCGTACAACCGCGAGGCGGCGCTCCAGGTGCAGGTGGTGTCGAAGTTCACCTACACGCTCGAGACCCTGATCCAGGCGGGCAAGATGCTCGTGGCGGTCGACCACACGCCGATCCGCACCAACCCGAAGACGCGCGAGTCCCGGCTGTTCCCGTCGATGTGGGCCTACGTGCGGCGCAACGCCGGCTCGATCTTCCGCATCTACTCCCTCTACGAGCCGATGCGCGTGTTCTTCATCGCGGCCGCGATCGTCGCCGTGCCCGCCACCCTGATCTGGGCGCGGTTCCTCTACTTCTTCTTCTCGGGCGAGGGCACGGGCCACATCCAGTCGCTCATCCTCGGCTCCACCCTGCTGATCGTGGCGGTGCAGTTCCTGGCGCTCGGCGTGATCGGCGACATCCTCGCCGCCAGCCGCCTGCTCCAGCAGCGGATCTTCGAGCGCGTGCGGCGGATGGAGCTGCAGCTGGAGGTGGAGCCCTCGCACTACGAGAAGGGCGCGGAGCCGAGCGCGGCTCAGGCCGAGCGCGAGGCGATGCGCATATGAGTACCGCCGAGGCCGTCCCGACCGGCAACACCTTCGACAAGTACGGCTCCACGAACCCCGTCGTGCGGCGGCTCATGACCCGGTTTCATTCCGACCTCGACGACCTCTGGGCGCAGGCGGCGCCGGAGTCGGTGCTCGACGTCGGCTGTGGCGAGGGCGTGCTCACCCACGAATGGGCGGAGAGGCTCGGCGACGGGCGCATCGTGGGCATCGACCTCGAGGACGAGAAGCTGGCCGAGGAGTGGTCCACCAGGACGCGGGCGAACCTGGAGTACCGCGCGGAGGAGGCAACCTCCCTCTCATTCGCCGACGGCGAGTTCGACGCCGCCACCGCGATCGAGGTGCTCGAGCACGTGCCCGATCCGGAGGCGACCGTGGCAGAGATGGCGCGGGTGGCGCAGCGGTGGCTGCTCGTGTCGGTGCCGCGCGAGCCGCTGTGGCGGGGTCTGAACATGGCCCGCGGCGCCTACTGGGGCTCGCTGGGCAACACCCCAGGCCACGTGAACCATTGGTCCAGGCGCTCGTTCGCGCGGATGCTCGCGCGGCACGGAACGATCGAGGAGACGCGGTCGCCGTTTCCCTGGACCATGCTGCTAGTGCGCCTCTAAGGGCCCATGGGTCGCGGCACGGCGGTCCTCTCGGTCGGCATCGCGACGACCGGGCTCGTGACCTACACGTACTTCTCGCTCGCGAGCCACAACCTCTCCGAGGCCGAGTACGGGCAGATCACCCTGCTCTGGTCCGCGGTGTTCATCACCGTTTCGGTGCTCTACCGGCCGGTGGAGCAGCTGCTGTCGCGCACGATCGCGGACCACGACGCGCGGGGTGTCACGGGCACGTCGCACCTACGCGTTGCGGCCACGATCCAGCTCGCGCTCGGCGTGCTGTTCGCGGTGCTGGCGCTCGCGTTCCGTGGGCCGCTCCAGGACGACCTGTTCGGCGGCTCGTCCACGCTCTACTGGATCCTGATCGTCGACGGTGCTCGCCTATGCGGCCTCGTACTTCGCGCGCGGGTTCCTGGCGGGGCACCGGCGGTTCGGGCTGTATGGCGGGCTGGTGCTGATGGAGGCCACGTCGCGGGTGCTGTTCGCGGTGGCGGTCGCCGTCGGGATCGCGTCGGGGCAGTCCGTGGTGGCGCTGGGGATGGTCGCGGCGCCGGTTGTGTCGTTGTGCGTCGTGCCCTGGGCGCTGCGGGTGCAGCATCAGGCCTCAGGCATCAGGCCTCAGACATCAGGGGAGCCCGTGGCGGAGACCGAGCCCGAGTTCACGCTCGCTCACGGGTCGGGGTTCGCCGCGGCGGTGCTGTTGATCATGCTCGCCGAGCAGACCTTCCTCAACGCCGGGCCGCTGCTCGTGAAGGCCACCGAGGGCGACCAGGGCGCCGCGCTCGCGGGCTTCACGTTCAACGTGCTTTTGATCGCCCGCGCCCCCCTGCAGCTGTTCCAAGCGGTGCAGACCTCCATCCTCCCCCACCTCACCCGGCTCGGCGCCCGCGGCGAGACCGACCCGTTCAAGCGCAGCGTGAACGTGACGCTGCTGGCGATCGCGGGCTTCGCGGCGATCGTGGCCGTGGTGATGGCCGCCATCGGCCCGTGGGTGATGGACCTCGTGTTCGGCGGCGAGTTCGACTACGACCGCCTCGGCCTGGTGCTGATCTCTATCGGCATGGGCATGTACCTGGCGGCCGCGACGCTGAACCAGGCGCTGCTGGCGCGCGGACAGGCGCGCCATGCCTGTATCGCGTGGGTGGCGGCGGCCGCGGGATACGTGGCCTTCCTGCTGGCCGCCGACTTCAGCGACCCGGTGCTGGGCGTGGAGGTCGCGTACGTCGGCGCGGCCGCGGTCCTCTGGGGGCTGCTGTACGCGCTGTACCGGCGCGGCTAGGGCCGGAGGGGTGTGTCGACTTTGTCGAGCATGACTTGACGAACTCGCCACAGCCAGCCCTTCGAGTGCTACGCGCTAGCGTTCCTCCGATGGCAAAGCATCCCGGGGTCGGAGAGGAGGCCCCCGACTTCGAGCTCGAGGGCACGCACGGCACCTTCAAGCTCTCCGATCACCGCGGCGAGCGCGTGCTGCTGCTGTTCTACCCGGGCGACAAGACCACCGTCTGCACCAAGCAGTTCTGCTCCTACCGCGACAACTCCGAGGCGTTCGGGGCCCTCGGGGTGAAGGCCGTCGGCATCTCGGGCGGGAGCGTGGGCTCGAAGAACCGCTTCAAGGACAAGAACGACCTCACGGTGCCGCTGCTGGCCGATGAGGGTCTGGAGGTCGCCAAGCTCTATGACGCGATGCGGCTCGGGGTCACCAAGCGCGCCGTGATCGTGATCGGCGAGGACGGCAAGGTGCTGCATCGCCACGATCACGCCCTGGGCCTGGACTTCCAGACGGTGGCCGACCTGCAGAAGACGCTGGACTCGCTCCCCGCGCCCGGCCTAGGCGCCCAGGCGCTTCTTCAACCCGCGTGCGTTCGCCAGGGCGAAGTCGCCCTCGGCCTCGTTGTTGAAGTACGCGTACACGTCGCCGCGCTCGCTCCAGCCGGCGATCCGCTCCGCCCACTCGTCCAGCTCGGTCTCCGAGTAGTTGCCCTTCCGCCCCGGCGGCCGCGCATGAAGCGCACGTAGGTGAAGTCGGCGGTCAGGTCGTGGGTCTGGAATCGCCGCTCGGGGTGGTCGCTGATCACCAGCCCCGCACCCGCCTCGCGCAGCGGTCCAGCACCGGCGCCTCGAACCAGCTCTCGTGGCGGAACTCGAACGCGTGCCGCCCCGGCGGCAGCGCCGCGAGCGCGCCGGCGAGCCGCTCGTCGTCGCGGCGGAAGTTGCCCGGAAGCTGCCACAGCGTCGGGCCCATCGGCCCGGCGTCGAGCAGCGGCTCCAGCGGCTCGTAGAAGCGCTCGCTAGGCGCTCCGTCTCCTGGAGACGCCACTTGTGGGTCATGTAGCGGCTGGCCTTGACGGCGAACTCGAATTCCGGGGGCGTCTGCTCCACCCACCTCTTCACCGCCTCGGGCGAGGCGAGCTTGTAGAAGGTGGCGTTGACCTCCGCGGAGTTGAAGGTCTCCGCGTAGCTCTCCAGCCGGCGCGCCCAGCCCGGGCATCCGATGCGAACCGTCGCCATCCGCGTGGAGGGTACGCTGGCCGGCGTGCGCATCCCAGCCCGCTTCAACGGCCCGCGGGACTCTGCCAACGGCGGATACACGTGCGGCCTCGTGGCCGCGGAGCTGCAGGCGGCGGGGTCGAGGTCACGCTGCGCGCGCCGCCGCCGCTGGAGACCGAGCTGACCGTGGAGCACGCGACGGCGAGGTGACCGTGAGTGACGGGGAGACGCTGGTCGCCGAGGCGCGCAGCGCCGCGTCGACGTCGGAGCGGTGCCGGAGCCGGTCACGCCGGGGGAGGCCGAGGCCGCGGTCGGCGGGCCGAAAGACCTGGACGACGGGGCATCCGTTCCCGACCTGCTTCGTGTGCGGCCCGCGCGGGGATCACGGGGACGGGCTGGACATCTTCCCCGTCGAACTCGAGAAGGGCCGCTGGGTCGCGACATGGACCCCCGAGGAGCCGGGAATGGTCTGGCCGGCCCTCGACTGCCCGACCGCCGCACCGTTGATGAACCCCGACAAGGACCCGCCGATCGTGCTCGCGCGGCTGGCCGCGGCGATCGACGAGGAGCCGGCGTGGGCGAGCCCCACGTGATCATTTCGTGGGAGCTCAGCCGTGACGGGCGCAAGCGCGAGGCGGCGTGTGCGCTGTTCGACGCGGAGGGCCGTGCGCTCGCCCGCTCGCGCGCGCTGTGGATCGAATTACGCGCCTAGGGCTTGACGATGCGGAAGCGCGAGCGTCCTGCGCTTGGCGACCAGGCCCGTCGCCGTCCTTCGCGGTGATCACCAGCGCGATAGCGGCCCCGCTTCAGCGCCCTGCCGCGGATGCGTCCGCTGAAGCGCAGCGACTGCCGGCCCGCGGCCTCGCGCGAGGTGACCGTGCCGGCCCGCTTGTAGTAGGTGCAGCGCCTCTTCTTGCGGTTGCTGCGCCTGGGCCTGACGCACCTCGTCTTGCCCTTGCGCTTCACCTTGCGCCCCCTCAGCCGGCGCTCGATCCGGACCGACACGGTGGCCGCCTCCGTGAGCGTGAACCGGAACGTCGTGCCGCGCTTGACCGTGCGCTTGCGCTTCTTCTTGGCCGCGCGTGTGAACTTGCCGCCCTTGGCGACCGGCGCGAACGACCTGTTCGTCATCGAGACGCTGCTGAGGGCGGGCGCGATGTTGGAGATTGCGGCCGGGACGAACTCGTAGGCGCCGATGTCCGGCGACCCGCCGCGCGGGACCCCGGCCAGGTCGAGCGTGCCGGCGGCGAAGACCGCGGGATCGCCGCGACCGATCAACGGCGACCCCGCGAGCGGGCGGAAGTCCGCGCCGATCCGCGGGTCGCCCCCCACGTTTGTCCCCGTGCCGGGCGCGGGCGCGTTCCCAGAGCGGTCCGCAAAGGCCGAGCGTGTGGCCGTGATCGAGCGCGTGCCCACCCCCTGGGTCAGCAGGTCGGGACCGCTCGCGATGACGGCTGTGCCGCGCAGCTCGGCCGTCAGGGAGTCACCGCTGCCGCTGTTGACCCACAGTCCGCCGTCGACCGCGCCGCGGCCGACCAGCGTGGAGCCAAACAGGTTCAGGTCGACGGTCTGCGGCAGTCCCTGGTTCGCGCCGTCGACTCGTACGGGGGCATCGTCACCCAGCGAGTTGGGCGGTCGGTCGACGAGCAGCAGGGAGTTGCGGAACGTGGCGTCCTGACCCGGCGTCTCACCCCTCAGGTCGGCCGCAACGCCGTTGCTGCGGAAGCTCGAGCGGTCCACGGAGAGGTCTCCCGACCCACTTAGTGCGTACAGGTCGCCGAAGACCGAGGTGCGCGCGATCGTCGTCAGGCCGGGGCTGCGCACGTCCATCCCGAAGGTCAGGGAACTGACCGTGGAGTCGGTGATCGTCGTGGTCGTCTGTCCTCCGCTGAACCCGACCAGCGTCATGGCCTTGCCGCCGAACTCGCCCCCGGAAAAGTGGCTGCGCGCGATCGCCGCGACTACCTCTCCAGTGGCGGTGGTGATGCTGATTCCTCCTCCAGCCTCCTTTCCGAGGGACGTGACGTCGGTCACGGCGTAGCCCACCGTCCCCGACCCGGGGTACTGGAGCGACAGCGAGGTGCTCGGGGCTCCCGAGCTCGACTCGGTCTCCAGGCGCAGGCGCGACACCGACCCGCCTGCGGTCATCTGGAGCGCGTTCGCCTGCTCGCCGTCCGTGTGGATGCGCGTGTGGCGAGCGGGATCGAACGCCCCGGCCCCGCCGCTCCCGGCGCCGACGAAGTTGAGCCGCAGGCTGGTGTCGACCTCCTCCTCAAAGTTCCCCGGGCCGATGAGAATCGTGTCACCGTCATCGGCGTCCGTGGGGTACGACGGCAACACCGCGTAGTCGATGGTGGCGCAGGGTGGGTTGCTTCCGCGCCCGCAATCAAGGTCGTCGATGCCGCCCTTCGCGACGCGAATCGTGTCGGCGGATGCGCTGGCGGGCAGGGCCAGCAGGACAGCCACGAGCAGCGTGATCCTCCCCGGGGCGGCCATCGGAGCCAGCTTGGCACAGGAGTAGGCTCCCCGCCAATGGCAGCACCCACATCCGCACGTGCCCATTCTGCGAGGCCACCTGCGGCCTCGAGGTCACGGTTGAGGGCCGCGACGTGGTGGAGGTCCGAGGCGACAGCGAGGACGTGTTCAGCCACGGCTTCATCTGTCCGAAGGCCACCGGGCTCAAGCACCTGACCGAGGACGGCGACCGGCTCCGCACCCCGCTGGTGAGGCAGCCCGACGGCACGTTCGCGGAGGCCACCTGGGACGAGGCCATGGCGGTGATCGACGAGCGCCTCTCCCCCATCCTCGAGGAGCACGGGCGCGACGCGGTGGCGGTGTACGTGGGCAACCCGAGCGCGCACAACCTGTCCGCGTTGACCTATGGCCCGGTCTGGATCCGCGCTCTGGGCAGCAAGAGCATCTTCACCGCGAGCACCGTCGACCAGATGCCCAAGCACGTGTCGCGCCGGGCTGATGTTCGGCGCCCCGCTGTCGATCCCCGTGCCGGACGTGGACCGCACCGACCACCTGCTGATCCTCGGGAGCCAATCCGCTCGTTTCCAACGGCAGCCTGCTCACGGCGCCGGACATGCGCGGGCGGCTGCGGGCGATCCGCAAGCGCGGCGGCAAGATCGTGGTGATCGACCCGCGCCGCACGCGCACCGCCGAGGCCGCCGACGAGCACCACTTCATCCGCCCCGGCGGCGACGCCCACCTGCTGTTCGGGATCGTGCACACGCTGTTCGACGAGGGGCTGGTCGCTCCGGGCGCGGTTGCGGAGCACCTGAACGGGCTCGACGAGGTGGAGGATCTCGCGCGCGGGTTCTCCCCCGAGGAGATGGCCGGCGCCTGCGGTATCGAGGCCGGCGAGATCCGCCGCATGGCGCGCGAGCTGGCCGCGGCCGACACCGCCGCCGTCTACGGCCGGATCGGCACCTGCACGCAGGAGTTCGGCGCGCTGGCCAGCTGGCTGGTGGACGTGGTGAACGTGCTCACGGGCAACCTCGACAGCGAGGGCGGCGCGATGTTCACCAAGGCCGCCGCCGGTGCCCGCAACACGTCCGGGGAGCCCGGCAGCGGCAAGGGCTTCCCGATCGGGCGCTGGCGCAGCCGCGTGCGCGGCCTGCCCGAGGCGCTGGGCGAGCTGCCCGTGTCGTGCCTCGCCGAGGAGATCGACACGCCGGGCGAGGGACAGATCAAGGCGCTCGTGACGAGCGCCGGCAACCCGCTCGTCTCCACGCCCAACTCCGCGCGGCTGGAGCGGGCCGTCGAGGGCCTGGACTTCATGCTCTCGATCGACATCTACCTGAACGAGACCACCCGCCACGCCGACGTGATCCTGCCGGCGCCGGGACCGCTCGAGAAGCCGCACTACGACCTCGCGCTCTACCAGCTGGCCACCCGCAACGTGGCGAACTACTCGCCGGCGATCCTGCCCACGAACGGAGTTCCTGAGGAGTGGGTGACCATGGCCCGCCTCGCCGGGATCGTGACCGGCCAGGGCCCGGACGCCGACCCCGAGGCGCTCGACGAGATGGTGATCGCCACGCTCGTCGGCCGCGAGCTGGCGGACCCGCATTCGCGGATCGCGGGTCGCGAGCAGGAGGAGATCCTCACCGAGCTCTCCGGGCGCCGCGGGCCCGAGCGCATCCTCGACTTCCTCCTCCGCTCCGGCCCCTACGGCGACGGGTTCGGGGCCGACCCCGAGGGCCTGACCCTCGCCCGGCTGGAGGACAACCCGCACGGCATCGACCTGGGGCCGCTTCAGCCGCGGATCCCCGAGATCCTGCGCACGCAGTCGGGCAAGATCGAGCTCGCGCCGGCCGAGATCGTGGCCGACGTGCCGCGGCTACAGGACGCCCTGGAGCGCTCGAACGGCCACATGGTGCTGGTGGGCCGGCGTCAGCTGCGCTCGAACAACTCGTGGATGCACAACCTGGAGCCGCTGGTGAAGGGCAAGGACCGCTGCACCGCGCACATCCACCCGGCCGACGCGGAGCGCCTCGGTCTGACCGACGGCGGCAGCGCGGTGCTGCGGTCGGCCGCCGGCGAGATCGAGGCGCCGGTCGAGGTGACCGACGCCGTGATGAAGGGCGTGGTGAGCGTGCCGCACGGCTGGGGCCACGACACGCCCGGCGCGGAGATGAGCGTGGCGAGCGCGCATCCCGGGGTGAACAGCAACCTGCTGGCCGACGAGTCGGTGATCGAGCCGGTCTCCGGGAACGCCGTGCTGAGCGGCATCCCGATCGAAGTCAGCCCCGCCGGCTAGATCGCGCGCAGCATCGACCCGCCGCAGCTGTTGCAGGTCACGTTCGCGGTGTCGGACATGCGCGCGATGGTCGAGTGCATGCCGCAGTCGGGGCATTCGCTGCGCAGCTCGAAGCGCCGCAGGCAGTAGACGCAGCGGTAGCGGCCCGCCAGGTTGGTGCCGCGCAGCCACGGCTCCCCGCACCCTGGGCATTCCGGCCCGAGCTTCACCTCGTCGCTCATCCCGGTGATTGTGAAGGGGCGACGGGATCACGGCCCCTCAGGTAGTCGGCGGCGGGCATTGCGCGCTTGCCCGGGGGTTGCACCTCGAGCAGGTCGAGCGCGCCCTCGGCGGTGCCCAGCAGCAGGCGCGAGTCGCGGGCGGCGAGCTCGCCGGCCGCGACTCCCGGCTCGGCAACCGCGCTCGCTTGGCGGACGCCCAGGCGCTCCTCGCCATCCAGCTCCACCCAGGCGCCGATGTGCGGCGTGAGCGCCCGCACGGTGCGGGCCAGCCCGGTCGCGGGAAGCGCGGGATCGAGGCGGCGCTCCTCCGAGCTGATCTTCTCTGCGTAGGTGATGCCCTCCTCGGGCTGCGGGCGCGGCTCCGGGCGCTCGTCCAGGGCACGCACCAGCAACTCGCCCGCCAGCTCGCCGAGGCGGGGCGCCAGGGTGCCGTAGACGTCGTCGGGGCGGATCGGCTCCTCACCGGCCAGGTAGACAGGCCCGGCGTCGAGCTCCTCGACCAGGCCCATGATCGAGACCCCGGTCTTCTCGTCGCCCGCCTGGATCGCCCGCTCGACGGGCGCGGCGCCGCGCCAGCGGGGCAGCAGCGACGGGTGCACGTTGAACCACTCGTGGGCGTCGAGCAGCTCCTCGCCGATCAGGGCGCCGAACGCACACAGCGCCACCGCCTCGGGCTCGGCCGCCGCGATCCGCTCCCGCGACTCGGCGGCGTTCACGTCGGCGGGCTGGTCCACGTCGATGCCCAGCTCGCGCGCGGTATCGGCGACGGGAGGCGATCCGAGCTTTCGGCCGCGCCCCTTGGGGCGGTCCGGCCGGGTCACGACCAGCGCCGGGCGATGGTCGCTGTCGGCAAGGCGTTTCAGCACCGCAGCGGCAAAGTCGGTGGTGCCGAGGTAGACCGTGCGCATGCGAACCAGCCTAAGGGGAAAGAATGGGGGCATGGGCCTGATCTCCTCGCTCAAGGGCATCGCCGGTGCGGACCACGTGCTCACCCACACGCACCAGCTGCGCACCTACGAGTCGGACGGGCTGACGCAGTACGCGGCGCTGCCGCAGGCGGTGGTGCTCCCCGCCACGGCGGAGGAGGTGCGAGCGACTGTGGCGGCCTGCCACGACGCGGGCGTGCCCTGGGTGGCGCGCGGATCCGGCTCGGGCCTCTCGGGCGGCGCCCTTCCCGTCGAGGAGGGGGTGCTGATCGCGCTCACGCGGCTGCGCCGGATCCTCGAGGTGGACCTGCCGAACCAGCGGGTCACCGTGGAGCCGGGTGTGACCAACCTGGCGGTGTCGCACGCCGTGGCGCCCAGCCACTTCTACCCGCCGGACCCCTCCAGCCAGGTGGTGTGCTCGATCGGCGGCAACGTGGCCGAGAACTCCGGCGGCGCGCACTGCTTCAAGTACGGCTTCACCACCAACTACGTGACCGGGCTCGAGATCGTGCTCGCGGACGGGCAGCTCGTGACGCTCGGCGGCAAGGGCCTCGACACCCCGGGCTACGACCTCCTGGGCGCGTTCGTGGGGTCGGAGGGCACGCTGGGGGTGGCCACCAAGATCGTGCTGCGCGTGGTGCCCGCGCCGGAGTCCATCCGCACGCTCGTGGCCTTCTTCGACTCGACCTCCGACGCGGGCGAGGTGGTGTCGGCGATCGTCTCCGCCGGAATCGTGCCGGGGGCGATCGAGATGATGGACAACCTCTCGATCCGCGCCGCCGAGGGCGCCACCCACGCGGGCTACCCGACGGACGCCGGCGCGGCGCTGGTGGTGGAGCTCGACGGGCCCGCGGCGGAATGCGAGGCGCGCTTCGACGAGGTCGAGGCGCTGTGCACCGCCGGAGGCGCCACCGGCGTGCGCGTGGCCGCCGACGAAGCCGAGCGGGAGCTGATCTGGAAGACCCGCAAGGCGGCGTTCGCCGCGATGGGCCGGATCGCGCCGAACTACTACGTCCAGGACTCGGTGATCCCGCGCACGCGACTGAGCCACGTGCTGGCCCGGATCGACGAGCTGGCGGGCGAGTACGACCTCCAGGTGGCCAACGTCTTCCACGCCGGCGACGGCAACCTCCATCCACTCGTGTGTTACGACGGGTCGGTGGAGGGCGAGCCCGAGCGCGCCGAGGAGCTGGCTGGGCTGATCGTGAAGACGTGCGTGGACGAGGGCGGCTCGATCACCGGCGAGCACGGCGTGGGCGTGGACAAGAAGCGCTACATGCCGCAGATGTTCGGCGAGCCCGACCTGGCCACGTTCCAGCTGCTGCGGTGCGCGTTCGACCCCGACGGCCTGGCGAACCCCGGCAAGGTGATGCCCACCCCGCGGCTGTGCGGCGAGGTGCCCGGCCCCTACCGGCAGCATCCGCTCGAGGCGGCCGGGATAGCGGAGCGGATGTGATCGAGCACAACGCCGGCGATCTGACCGCGGTCGTCTCCGCCGAGACGCCGCTGCAGGAGCTCCAGCAGCTGCTCGCCGGGTCGCGCCAGATGTTCGCGCTCGACCCGCCGGGTGACCCCACGTCCGGCGCGGTGGTGGCCTCGAACGCCAGCGGACCGCTTCGGCACCGCTACGGCTCGGCGCGCGACCTCGTGCTGGGCATCACCGTCGAGCTGGCCGACGGCACCGTCGCCAAGGCCGGCGGCAAGGTGATCAAGAACGTGGCGGGCTACGACCTGGCGAAGCTGTTCACCGGCTCGCTCGGGTCGCTCGGGAGGATCATGGACATGGCGCTGCGCCTGCACCCGCTGCCGCCGGCCACCGCCACCGCGATCGGGAGATCGGCGGAACCGGCCGCGCTGGCCGGCGCGGCGCTCGACATCAGCCACCGCCCGCTGGAGCTTCAGAGCCTGGACGTGCGCTGGCACGAGGGCGAGGGCGCGATCCTCGCCCGTGTCGGCCGCGCCGAGCCCATCGGCCCCGCCGAGGAGATCGCGGCCGCGCTGACCGAGCACGGGCTGGCGGCCGAGGTGGTCGAGGACGATGAACCGGAATGGAAGGTCCAGCGTGAGTGGCAGCTCTCCACCCGGGAGCTGGTCCGCGTCTCGGGGGTCCAGACCCAGCTCGAAGAGGTGCTCGAGGCCGCCCGGCGCCTGGACGGGCGGTTGGTGGGCCGCGCCGGGCTTGGCCTGTCCTGGGTCGAGGTGGACGACGTGGAGGCGGCCGACGAGTTGCGGAGCGCCTTCGGCAAGCCGATCGACCCCGGCGCCCGCGAGCTCATGCGTCGCGTGAAGGAGCGCTTCGACCCCGAGGGCGCACTGGCGCCGCTGCCCTGGTGAGCGGTCCGATCACCATCCCGGCGTGGGACGCCGATCGCCCGCCCGAGCCGTCGCTGATCGACGACTGCGTGCACTGCGGGTTCTGCCTGCCCACGTGCCCGACGTACTCGTTGTGGGGAGAGGAGGCCGATTCGCCCCGGGGGCGCATCGTGCTGATGGACGAGGGCCACCACAGCGAGCTGTCGGCGCCGATGGTGGGCCATCTCGACAACTGCCTCGGCTGCATGGCGTGCGTGACCGCCTGCCCATCCGGTGTGCAGTACGACAAGTTGATCGAGGACACGCGGGCACAGGTGGAGCGCAAGTGGCGCCGGCCGCTGCGCGAGCGGCTCCTGCGGCGCGCGATCTTCGCGCTGTTCCCCCACCCGCGGCGGCTGGCGCGGGTCGCGCCCCTCGCGTGGTTCGCCCGGTTTGTGCCGGGGCGCTTCGCGCGGCTGGCTCCGCGGCGCCGGAGCTCTGTGTCGCTGCCCGAGTCGCTGCCCGCCGCCGGCGATCGACGTGGCACCGTCGGCTTCATGCAGGGCTGCGTCCAGCGCGTGTTCTTCGGCGATGTGAATCTGGCGTCGATGCGTTTGCTTGCGGCTGAGGGCTGGGACGTGGAGGTGCCCTTGGCGCATCGGTGCTGCGGGGCGCTGCAGCTGCATGCCGGTGAGGAGAGCAGGGATGAGGCGCGCGCCACGATCGAGGCGTTCGAGGGCTTCGATCACGTGGTGGTGAACGCCGCAGGCTGCGGCTCGTCGATGAAGGACTACGGACATCTGCTGCGCGACGACCCGGAGTGGGCCGAGCGCGCCCAGCGCTTCTCCGAGCGCGTGCGCGACCTCACCGAGATCCTGGCCGAGCACCCCGCCCGCGCGACGCGGCGGCCGGTTGCGATGCGTGTGGCCTACCACGACGCCTGCCATCTGGCCCACGCCCAGGGCGTGCGCGAGCAGCCGCGAGAGCTGCTCCGCGGCATCCCCGGGGTGGAGCTCGTCGAGCCCGCCGACTGGGAGATCTGCTGCGGGTCGGCCGGGATCTACAACCTGGTGAAGCCCGAGGCCGCGGCCGAGCTGGGCCGCCGCAAGGCCCAGAACCTGCTCGACACCGGCGCCGAGGCCGTGGTCGCGGCCAACCCCGGCTGCGCCCTACAGATCCAGGCGTACGCGCGGGAGCTGGGCCGGGAGCTGCCCGTGCTGCACCCGGCGGAGCTTCTCGCCCAGTCGATGTTCTAGACCGGTCGCCGGAAGTGACGCCGGAACCGGCCGAATCCCACACTCACGAGGCTTGCGACGGGGGTGGACGTGCTGGCCGTGAACTCAACCCCCTCCCGGTTGTCCCTCATGGTGACGCTGAGCGCCAAGCCATAGCCCTCCGAGCGCAGGCGCGCGTCCATGGTGTGAAAGAGCGCGCGTGAAACGCCCCGCCCCCGCCAGGCCGGATCGCTGTAGACGTCGTATATGAACACCTCGCCGCCGCCGACCCGGAACGTGAGCTCCAGGTAGGGCACTCGTGCCTCGGCGAAGGACACCCACCGGACCGCGATCAGGCGCCCCCTGGAGCGGGCGACGTGGCATCGATCGCCCACGGCCAGCCTCCGCTCGAGCTCCGGGCGGCTGGCCTGCGGATGAAACGCCAGGTACTCCTCGACATCGCCGGCATCGAGCAGGCCCAGCTCCACGGCCTGCGGCAGCGAGACGCCGGCCCCGGATCCGATCTCGCGCTCCCACAGGATCGCGCGCCGGTACCCGAGCACCCCGAGGAGCTTCCACCACAGCACCACCGGGCCGGCTGAAGCGCTAGGCAGCGGCTTCGGCGTCGGCCTGCTCGGCCTCGCGCAGGGCCTTCATGGCCTCGCGGCGCTGCTCGCGGCTGGTGCGGTCGAGGATCAGCACGCCGTCGAGGTGGTCCAGCTCGTGCTGGATCACCCGAGCCTCGAGGCCCGATGCCTCGACCAGGCGCTCCTCACCTTCCTCGTCGAGCGCGCGCACGCGGACGTGCACCGGGCGGTCGACGTCGACCACCACGCCGGGAATCGAGAGGCAGCCCTCCTCGAAGGTCTCCTCGTCGTCGGAGGACCACTCGATCTCGGGGTTGGCGAGGGCGATCACGGGGGCGTCGGGGCCCACGCGGTAGACCAGGAGCCGCTGCGAGATGCCGAGCTGCGGCGCCGCGAGCCCGAGCCCGATGGCGTCCTGCATCAACCCGGCCATGCGCGCGACCTGGCCCTTGAGCGAGTCGTCGAAGCGGTCGACCTCCGTGGCGCGGCTCTTGAGCACCGGATCGCCGAGGCGGCGGACGAACGACATCGCTGCAACGCGGCGGGCCTCGACCTCTGGGTCAAGGGGCGGCGGAGCGTCCTCTTCCTGGAGCTCGGGCGGCGGTGCCTGGGGTTCGTCACCCATTGGAACGAGTGTACCCGCGTCTCGAGGTCTGGGGAGCTAGTTTGTTGATCGATGGCCCCGAACACCGGCGAGGCGCTCGCTAGCCCGGCCGCGCCCCCGCTGGTCGGCCACATTCCGGCCTTCCGGCGCAGGCGCCGGAGGCTGCTCGAGCGCTGCGCGAGCGCCCCGGGAGCGGCCGTGTCGCTGCGGATCGGGGGACCCGCGGTGCTGCTCAAGCGCCCCGAGGATGTCCGTTACGTGCTGGTCACCGGGGCGGCGGCGTACGAGAAGTCGCCGCGCACGACCGGCGCGCGCAGCCGCCGCGTGATCGGCGACAGCGTGTTCGCAGCCGAGAACGCGCAGCACCGCCCCCGCCGCCGGCGCGTCCAGCCGGCGTTTCGCCATGACGCGCTCGAACGCCTGACCGAGCCGCTCACCCGGCGCGTGGGTGCGGAGCTGAGCCGCTGGCGGGCCGGCCAGACGATCGATCCGGACGCCGAGGCGCGGCGGATCGCGCTGGCCGCGATGCCCCTGGCCGTGTTCGGCGTGCCGGACGGGCCGGAGGCGCAACGCATCGCGAGCGGCATCCAGCGGCGCCGGGCCGCGATGGACCGCGCGCTGCACGCGCTTCTCCCGGTCCCCGGGTGGGCGCCGCTCGCCGTCCGGCCGGCGGGCAGGCGTCTCCTGGCCGACCTGGACCGCGACGTGCTGCGCCTGGCCGGCGAGCGCCGCGAGCGCCCGGCCGGGGATCTGCTCTCGAGCCTCGCGGCCCTGATCGAGGACGACCACGCGGTGCGCGACGAGGCGATCGGGCTGGCGGTGACGGCGTACGACACGATCGGCAGGGCGGTCTCCGCCGCATGGCAGGCGCTCGCGGCACAACCGGAGTGGTGGCAGGCGGTGCGCCGTGAGGGCGCGGCGGCCGCGGTTGTGGCCGAGACGCTGCGCCTGCACCCCCCGACGCTTCTGATCGCCCGCGTCGCCCGCCGTGACGACACCCTGCCGAGCGGCGTCCGGGTGGCGGGCGGGTCGAAGGTGCTGCTCTCCCCCTTCGTCGTGCAGCGCGATCCGCGCCTGTGGCCCGAGCCGAAACGGTTCGACCCCGCCCGCTTCGCCGCGGGCGAGCCGGGTGGGGCGCGCAGCTACTCCTACTTCCCCTTCGGGGCGGGGCCGCGCGGGTGCGTCGGACAGGGACTGGCTCGGCTGGAGGCCGAGATCGTGCTGCGCGAGACGGCTGCGCGATTCGACTTGGCGCCGTCCCCCCACGGCGGGCTGACGGTGCGATCGGCGTGAGCGGCCCAGCGACGCTGAGCGCGGCGGTGGTGGTCGGAGACCTGCGCGAGCGTGCGCAGAGGACGCTCGACGCCCTGGGCGCCCAGACCGCCGCCGAGTCGATGGAGGTGGTCGTGGTGGACATCGGGCCGGCGGACGCCCCCGACCTCCCGACCCCGGCCGGGATGCCCGTCACCTACGTCCGCATGCCCGCCGGGGGGAGCTTCGCCGCGGCACGCGGGGAGGCCGCCCGGCGGGCCTCGACCCCCGTCGTCGCCTATCTCGAGGACCACGCGGTGCCGGACCGGAGATGGGCCGCTGCCGTGGCCCGGGCGCACGAGGGCCCGTGGGCGGCGGTCGGCTACGCCTTCACCAACGCCAACCCGGAGAGCTTCGGGAGCCGCGTCTCCCACATCGCCGACTACGGCCCGTGGGCGTACCCGGCGCCTCACGGGCCGCTGCGGCTGCTGCCCGGCAACAACGTGGCCTACAAGCGCGAGGCGCTGCTGTCGCTGGGCGACCGGCTCGACGACCTGCTGGTGGTGGACTTCAACGTCCAGGACGAGCTCAGGTCCCAGGGGCTCGGGACCTACCTGGAGTCGGGCGCGCTGGTGGCGCATGAGAACTTCACCCGCGTGACCGAGCTCTACGCCGCGAACTACTCGTACACCCGCCTGATGGCGATGACGCGAGCGGCCGGTTGGAGCCGCGCTCGCCGGATGGCGTACGGGCTGCTGGTGCCGGTCGCCGTACCCGCGATGAAGCTCGCCCGCCTCTTGCGCAGCCTCCGCGGGCGGCGTCGGCTGTGGGGGACCGTCGCCTTGGTCCTCCCGTTCGTGGTCGCCAATTACGCCTGGTCGTCGATCGGCGAGGCACGCGGCTACTTGGGCGGCGACCGCAGCCGGGCGGAGAGCGCCTTCGCCCGCTGGGAGCTGGACAGCCCGCGCTCGTGAACGCGCCCGCCGTGTCCGTCGTGATCCCCGCCTGGCACTCGGACGGGGTGATCGGGGGCTGCCTGGATGCGCTGGCCGCTCAGGACTTCCAGGACTTCGAGGCGATCGTGGTGAACAGCTCGCCCGCGGACCGGACGAGCGACGTGATGACGACCGGCTACCCGGGCGTCACGCTGGTCGAGTCCCGCGAGCGCCTTCTCCCCCACGCCGCGCGCAACGTCGGCGCCGGGTGCGCCCGCGGTGAGCTGATCGTGTTCACAGACCCGGACTGCCGTGCTCGCCCCGACTGGCTCAGCAGCCTGGTCGAGGCCCATCGCGAGGGCCGGGATGCAATCGTGGGCGCCATGGACGTGGCCAGCCCCTCACGAGGCGAGGACGGCGCTCATCTGTGCAAGTTCCCGGCGCTGCTCCCGGGCCTCCCGGCCGGCCGTCGCTGGATCGCCCCCACGGCCAACGCTGCCTACGCCCGCCGGCTCTGGGAGCAGGCCGGTCCCTTCGACGGCGATCTGTTCTGCGGAGATGCCCTGCTGAGCTGGCACGCTGGGGAGCTTGGCTCCACGCCGTGGTTCGCCCCGAGGGCCAGGGTGGCGCACCACCATGGCCAGGGGGCGCTGGGCCTGTGGCGTGAGCGCTTCCCGCGGGGCGAGGAGTTCGGTCGCGCACGGGCTCTCTTCGAGCGGTGGTCGCGGCCGAGGCTCGCGCTCCAGGCGGCAACACTGCCCCTGGCGATCATCCTGTGCCTGGTGCGCGCGGGCCGGCTTGCCCGCAGCGCCGGGTGGAGCCGGCGATTCGCCGCGAGCCTGCCGATCCAGGTCGTGGGGCATACCGCCTGGTGCGCCGGAGAGTCCCGTGCCTGGGCGCGGCTCGCGCTGGGAGGCCGCGCGTGAGGTTCTGCATGGTCACCACGTTCTTCGGCCCCGAGAGCTTCGGCGGGGACGCCGCCTACGTCGACCGTCTGTCGCAGGCGCTTCTGCGCCGCGGTCACGAGGTGACCGTGGTGCACTGCGCGGACTCCTTCGAGGCGGTGCGCGGGGACCTACCGAAACGGGCGTACGAGCCGCCCGAGGGACTCGAGATCCGGACCCTCCGCAGCCCGTGGGGCCGCCTGTCGCCGCTCTGGACGCACCAGACCGGCGGGCCCGGACCCAAGGCCTTCGAGCTCCGCGAGCTGCTCCACGGCGGTGGCTTCGACGTGGTGCACTTCCACAACATTTCCCTGATCGGCGGGCCCGGCGTGATCGAGCTGGTGCCGGAGAGCGCGACGACCGTGATGACCCTGCACGAGCACTGGCTCGTGTGCCCCACCAGTCTGCTGTGGAAGCTCGGGCGCGAGCCGTGCACCAAGCCGAGCTGCACCGTCTGCACGCTGCACGCGCGCAGGCCACCGCAGCTGTGGCGCCGCGGCGACCGGATCGAGCGGGCGATCGCGACGCTCGACCACGTGCTCGCCCCGAGCGAGCACACCGCCGCGGTCCACCGCGACCGGGGCGTCGATATCCCGATCCGTGTCCTGCCCTACCACGTGCCGGCGGACTGGCACGGGCTCGCGGAGCCGCCCACCCCGCCCCCCGCTGACCGTCCGTACGTGGCCGCGGCGGGGCGGCTCGTGCCGGAGAAGGGGTTCGAGGGGCTCGTGCACGCCATGCGCCTGGTGCCGGGGGTCGACCTCGTGCTTGCCGGAGCCGGGCCATTGGAGCCCGCCCTGCTCCGAGCCGCGCGTGACCTGCCGAACGTTCGCATGGCCGGGAGCCTCGGCCCGGCGGAAATGGGGCGACTGTTCGCCGGAGCCCGCGCGGTGGTGGTGCCCTCGCTGTTCTTCGAGACCTTCGGCTACGTGGTGGCGGAGGCCGCCGCCGTGGGCACGCCGGCCATCGTGCACGACCGCGGCGCGCCGCCCGAGCTCGTCGCGGCGAGCGGCGGCGGACTGGCCTATCGCACGGAGGCCGAGCTGGTGGACGCCATCGTCCGGGTCGCGACCAACGACGTGACGCGTGACGCGCTCTCCGAGCGTGCGCGGGAGGGCGCCCGGACGCTGTGGTCCGAACAGCGCCACGTGGATGCCTATCTGGAGCTACTGGGGGTCGACGTCGACCGCGAAGGACACGCCGGCGTGGCGGCCGGCTGACACCTGCTCGACCGCCCGCCGGACGGCCGCGATGGCGGGTGCGCGCTCGGCGGACTTCACCACGATCTGCGCACGCTCGCGGCCCTTGCGGCGAAACAGGGCGGCCGGGCCGAGCACCGACGCGCCGGGGAGCTCGATCAACTCGCGCACGGCCTGCGCGGCCACCGCCTCGGGGCCCTGCTCGGGCGCCGAGCACACCACCCGGATCAGATGACCGTGCGGCGGGTAGCCGAGCGCGCGCCGGCGGCCCAGCTCTCCGTCGGCGAAGCCCGCGGAGTCGTGCTTCGCCGCGTGGGTGAGCGCCCGCGCCGATGGCTCGAGCGCCTGCACCACAACCCGGCCGCCGCGGCTCCCGCGGCCGCTGCGACCCGCGAGCTGTGCGACCAGGGCGAATGTGCGCTCCTCGGCGCGGAAGTCCGGGAAGCGCAGGGTGGCGTCGGCGTCGAGCACCACCCCGAGCGTGACGTCGGGGAAGTCGTGGCCCTTGGCCACCATCTGAGTGCCGACGAGCACTCCCGATTCCGCGGCGTCGAAGCGCTCGAGCGCCGGGCCCACGCCCTCCCCCGCCACCGTGTCGGCATCCAGGCGGAACACCGGAAGCGGGGCCATCAGGCGCTCCAGCTCTGAGCCGAGCTGCTCCGTGCCCAGGCCGTGGCGGGCCAGCGTGACCGACGAGCAGTCGGGGCACGCCCCCGGAACGCGCTCGGAGTGCCCGCAGTGGTGACACGACACGCGCCCGGCCGCGCGATGGAGCACCAGCGTCACGTCGCAGCGCGGGCACTCCCACACGCGCCCGCAGTCGCGGCAGGTGAGGAAGTTCGACCAGCCGCGGCGGTTCAGCAGCACGATCGCCTTCTCCTGCTTGACCCGCACCTCCTCGAGCGCCTGCAGGGTGCGCTCGTGCAGCGCCCCCTGGACCCCGGTCATGCCCACGACCTCGACCGGCGGCAGCGGCCGCCCGTCCACGCGCTCGGGCAGGTCGAGGCGCCGGTAACGCAGCACGCTCTCGGGCCGCGGGGTGGCGCTTCCCGCCAGCAGCACGGCTCCGGCGACCTCGGCGCGGCGTTCGGCCACGCGGCGGGCGTCGTAGCGGGGATCGCCCTCCTGCTTGTACGAAGAGTCGTGCTCCTCGTCGATCACGATCAGCCCGACGTCGGACAGCGGGGCGAAGATCGCCGAGCGCGGGCCGACGCAGACCCGCGCGTCACCGCGGCGGAGGCGCGACCACTCATCGAAGCGCTCGCGGGCGGTGAGCCGGGAGTGCAGGATCGCGACGGTGTCGCCGAAGCGCTCCACGAAGCGGCCGGCCGTCTGGGGCGTGAGCGCGATCTCCGGCACGAGCACGATGGCCGAGCGGCCTCGCTCCAACGCCGCGGCGACCGCGCTCATGTAGACCTCCGTCTTGCCGCTGCCGGTGACCCCCGCCAGCAACAGGCGCCCGGGATCGTCCATCGAATCCACCACCTCGGCGAGCACCCGCGCCTGCGCCTCCGTGAGGTCCGGACGGGGGCCGCGCGCGCCGACCGCCCTGACCTCGGGCCGGCGCGGCGCCTCGGCCGTTTCGGCGATCTCGATCAGGCCGCGCGCCTCGAGCCGGCGCGCACCCGCGTGGCCGGTCGGGAGCGAGCTCACCCGGCACGGGCCCGCCGCGAGCGCATCAAGCGCGGCGCGCTGGCGCGACCCCAGCCGTTCCGAGCCCTCGAGAGCCTCGGCGCCCGCCGTGGTGAGCGTGGCCGCGAGGGAAGTGCGGGCGGCAGTGGGCTTCGCCGCCCCCGTGCCGGTGCCGGGCGGCAGCACCAGGGAGAGCCCACGGGCGGGCGTGGACACATACTCCTGCGCCACCCACAGCCCCAGCCGCACCAGGTCCGCCGGAACGTCTGACTCCAGCGCGGAAATGGGCTCCGCGAGGCGCTCGGGCGGTAGTTCGCTCTCCTCCGCGACCTCCACGACCACTCCCAGCAGGCGCCGGTTGCCGAATGGCACGTTGAGCACGCTGCCCACGCCGACCCCCTCCATCGAGCCCCCGAGGAGGTAGTCGAACGGGCCGCGCAGGGCGCGCGCCTGGGTGAGCGGCTCGACCTTGGCGATCACGCCTCTGAAGGTATGGCGCGACCCGGACGCCCGGGCGATCTAGGGTACGCAGCCGATCCATGGCCATCGACTTCGAGCAGGAGGGCCTCCTCGAGGGCCTCGAGGGGCCCGCGCGCAAGGCGCGGCTGGAGCTGCTGGAGAAGCTGGTGGACGACGGCTACCCGATCGACGAGCTGCGCACGGCCACCGAGGAGGGCCGCCTGGCGCTGGTGCCCGTCGAGCGCGTGCTGGGCGGGGGCGACGCGCGCTACAGCGCGGAGGAGCTCGCCGAGAAGACGGGCGTCGACCGATCGTTCCTCGATCGCCTATGGCGCTCGCTGGGGATGGCGCTGGCCGACCCAGGCGACAAGGTCTACACCCAGGCCGACCTGGAGGCGGCGGAGCGGGTGAAGACGTTCCTGGACCTCGGGATGCCCGAGGACGGGATCCTCGAGATCAGCCGGGTGGCCAGCCGCTCGATGGCGAACCTGGCGGCCGCGATCGGCGCGACGTTCCGCGAGACCTACGCGCACGCCGGTGACGACGAGCAGACGCTGGCACTGCGCTACGCCGAGGCATCGAGGGAGCTGACGCCCCTGCTGGGGCCGATGCTCGAGCACATCCTCAACGTGCAGCAGCGCAGCCTGATCCGCCAGGTGGCCGTCGACACCGCCGCCCTGGCGGCGGGCGAGGTTCCCGGCGCCGAGGTGATGACCTTCTGTTTCGCGGACCTCGTGGGCTTCACGAGCCTCGGCGAGAACGTGGAGGCGGACGAGCTGGGCGCCGTGGCGGAGCGGCTGGAAGAGATGGCGATCGAGGTCTCCGAGCCGCCCGTGAGGCTGATCAAGACGATCGGCGACGCCGTGATGCTGGGCTCGCGCGACAGCGACGCGCTGCTCATGGCCGCGATACGGCTGGTCGAGGCGGCCGACGGGGAGTCAGACCGGTTCCCGCAGCTCAAGGCGGGGGTGGCCCGCGGCGAGGCGATCGGCCGAGCTGGAGACTGGTACGGGCATCCGGTGAATCTGGCCTCGCGCATCACGGGCGTGGCGCGCCCCGGCAGCGTGCTCGCCTCCGAGGAGGTCAAGGAAGCCGCCGAGGGCGACTACAAGTGGTCCTTCGCGGGCGCGCGGCGCATCAAGGGAGTGGATGGCGAAGTGAAGCTGCACCGGGTGCGCCCCGCTGCACAGAGCGACCTACCGAGTTGAGTTAGGCGCCGCGAAGCGGGCCGTTAGGGGGGTTGCAAAGGGGGGCTGTTTGCCCCCTTGAGGTTCTCCCACCGCACCTGAGGGGCACCTGCCGCGTTACAAGCGAGAACCCGATCAAGGAGTGCATTTCTCGTATGCGACGTTTCCTACCCGGCCGCCCATCCCCAGCGATGGTTGTGGCCTTTATCGCCCTGATGGCCGCGATGGCCCCCACGGCGGCGGCGCTCAAGGGCGTGAACATCGTGTCCTCCAACGACATCATCACCGGAGCGGTGAAGAAGTCGGAGGCGGGACAGGACTCGGTTGGCCCGAATGAGCTGCTCGAGGACACCGACACCGGCGGTGGGATCACCGGCTCGCAGATCAAGGAGGACACCCTGGCCACGGTCAAGGGCGCTGCCGGGCTGGCCTACGCCGGCCTGTTCAACGGCGCCGACGGCAAGCTGGTCCGCGGCAAGGGCGTGAAGTCCTCCGCGAAGACAGGGATCGGCGCCTACCAGGTGGTGTTCGACCGCGAGGCGAAGACGTGCACCCAGCTCGCGCTGCGCGACGGCGCCGAGCCGGGCCAGATCGCGGCCACGGTCGACGCGACCAACGCCAACGCCGTGAACGTGACCACGTTCGAAGCGGATGGCACGACGGCCGAGGACCGGTCGTTCAATTTGGCGCTTAGCTGCTAGGAGAACCTCAAAGGGGGGCAAACATGCCCCCCTTTGCAACCCCCCTAACGCCCGGCTTCGCCGGCTAACTCACCTAGGCAGGAGTTGCGGCACCAAGGCCGGCGTCCTCGCGGAGGGCGTCGGCCTTGCCCGTGGCTTCCCACGTGAAATCCTGGTCCTCGCGGCCGAAGTGGCCGTAGGCGGCGGTCTTCTGGTAGATCGGCCGGTGCAGGTTGAGCTCCTCGCGGAACGCTCCCGGGCGGAGGTCGAAGTGCCCGTCGATGAGCTCGGCGAGCTTGGCCTTCGAGATCTTCTCGGTGCCGTAGGTCTCCGCCATCACCGAGACCGGGTGGGCGACGCCGATCGCGTACGCCACCTGGATCTCGCAGCGGTCGGCCAGTCCGGCGGCCACCACGTTCTTCGCAACCCAACGGGCGGCGTACGCGGCTGAGCGATCCACCTTCGACGGGTCCTTGCCCGAGAAGGCGCCGCCGCCGTGGCGGGCCATGCCGCCGTAGGTGTCGACGATGATCTTGCGGCCGGTAAGCCCGCAGTCGCCCACCGGGCCGCCGATCACGAACTTGCCGGTGGGGTTCACCAGGAAGTTCTCGCTGGTGTAGAGCGCGTTCTCGTCGTACAGCTCCGCCGGGATGATCGGCTTCACGACCTGCTCCCACAGATCCGGACGGATCTGGGTGGCGGAGTCGACCTCCTCGGCGTGCTGGGTGGAGATCAGGACCTTCTCGACCGCCACCGGGGCGCCGTCGCGGTAGCGCACAGAGACCTGGGTCTTGCCGTCCGGGCGCAGGTAATCGAGGGCGCCGCTGCGGCGAACCTCGGCGAGCTGGAAGGCGAGCTTGTGCGCAAGGGCGATCGGGAGGGGCATCAGCTCCGGGGTCTCGCGCGTGGCGTAGCCGAACATCATCCCCTGGTCGCCGGCGCCGGCCACATCGAGCTCGTCGTCGTCGCTGGGGTCGGTGCGGGCCTCGAAGGCCTTGTCCACGCCCTGGGCGATGTCGGGCGACTGCTCGTCGATCGCGGTGATCACCGCGCACGAGTCGTAGTGGAAGCCGTAGACGTGGTCGTCGTAGCCGATCTTCTTGATCGCATCGCGCGCGATCTTCGGCACATCCACGTATGCCGTGGTCGAGATCTCTCCCGAGACGACGACGAGGCCCGTGTTCAGCAGCGTCTCGCAGGCCACGCGGCCGTAGGGGTCCTCGCGCAGCACGGCGTCGAGAACGCCGTCGGAGATCTGGTCGGCCATCTTGTCCGGATGGCCCTCCGTGACCGACTCTGAGGTGAACAGGTACTCGTTGTCTGAAAGCTGGATCGTCATAGAGGCGCGGAAGGGTACAGCCTCAATCCCGTTTTGGTCGCGATTCTCCACTGGTCTTGAAGTCAATGACCAGGGGCACCCCCTGGAGCCCGAACTCGTCGCGCATGCGGTTCTCGATGAAGAAGGCGTAGTCGCGCGCGATCAGGCTTCGGTCGTTCACCTGGATCGCGATTCGCGGCGGCGACATGCCGAACTGGGCGGCGTAGTAGATCTTCAGCCGCCTACCCCGCCGTGCGGGCGCCTGGCGGACGGCCTGCACGTCGGCGATGAAGCGATTCAGCTTCGCGGTCTGGATCTGCTCCGCGGAGCGGTCGGCGATCTCCAGCGCCTCCGCGATCAGCCGCTTCAGGCCGCGGCCCGTCTTCGCCGACACCGCCATCACCCGGGGGCGCTGACGCAGCTTGGTCTCCACCCGGGCCGTGGCGTCCTCGAGGTCGGTGTCCGAGATGTCCCACTTGTTGAGGGCGATCACCGTGGCGCATTTCTGCTTCATCGCCATCTCCGCGATCCGGAAGTCCTCGGAGGTCACGCCCTCGGAGGCGTCGCACACCACGATCGCCACCGCCGCGCGCTCGGCGGCCCGCTCGGACCGCAGCTGGGCGTAGTAGTCGACGGTGCCGGCCACCTTCGTCCGGCGCCGCAGCCCCGCCGTGTCCACCAGTGTGACCGGGCGGCCCTCGAACTCGATCTGGGTGTCGATCGAATCCCGTGTGGTGCCCGCCACGTCGGTCACGATCACACGCTCCTCGCCGAGCAGCTTGTTCACCAGCGACGACTTGCCCGCGTTCGGGCGGCCGATCACCGCCAGGCGGACGGCCTCGTCGGTCTCGCCGGAGGACTCGGGCATGCGCTCGGCGATCGCGTCGAGCAGGTCGCCCGTGCCGAGCCCCTGAGCGGCCGAGACCGGCATCGGCTCACCCAGGCCGAGCTTGTAGAACTCCGCGGCCATCCCCTGCTGGATGCCCTCGTCCACCTTGTTCGCGGCCACCACGACGGGCACGTCCGCGGCGCGCAGCTCGCGCGCCAGCTCATCGTCACCCGGCCGGATCCCCACCCGGGCGTCCACCACGAACACCGCGAGGTCGGCCTCGGCGATGGCGGCGCGCGCCTGGCGGCGGACCGCCTCCGCGATGTCGCCCTGCTCCACGTTGTCCACGCCGCCCGTGTCGACCAGGGTGAACTCGCGCCCGTTCCAGTCGGCCTCGACCTCCTTGCGGTCGCGCGTGACGCCGGCCTGCTCGTGCACCACCGCCTCGCGCGTCTCCGAGAGGCGGTTCACGAGCGTCGACTTCCCGACGTTGGGGTAGCCGACCACGGCCACCTTGGGCCTGCTCATCGCGTCGCTCGGGCGAGCTCGGCGATGCGCTCGACGACCTGGTCGACGCTCAGCCCGGTGGTGTCGAGCTCCACCGCGTCACCGGCGGCCATCAGCGGTGAGTGCTCGCGGCCCTCGTCGGTGGCGTCGCGCAGCGCCTGGTCGCGCTGCACGGTCTCCAGGTCGGCGCCCAGCTCCTCGGCGCGCCGGCGGGCGCGCTCGGCCGGGTCGGCGGTGAGGAAGACCTTCACCTCGGCGTCGGGAGCGACGACCGTGCCGATGTCGCGGCCCTCGGCCACCCAGTCGCCATCCGACAGCAGCGCGCGCTGCTTCTTCACGAGGGCCGCGCGCACCTTCTCGTTCGTCGCGACCCGCGAGGCGGCCTCGGACACCTCCTGGGTGCGGATCCGCTCGGTCACGTCCTCGCCGTTGGCGATCACCCGGTCGCCCAGCTGGATCTCGAGCTCCTCGGCGCGCTCCGAGGCCGTGCCGCCGTTGTCGAGCAGCGACAGCGCGGCCGCGCGGTACATCGCCCCGGAGTCGAGGTAGGTGAAGCCCAGCGCGCGCGCCGTGGCGCGCGCAACCGTGCTCTTGCCCGCGCCGGCGGGGCCGTCTATGGCGATGACCATGGCGGCAAGGGTAGGCGGCGGCATGCGGCGCAGTCGTACGCGTCGGGAGGAACTCGCGCATCTCTCCGTCTGCTGCTTGCGCTCGGCCTGGTCGGCTTGATGTTCAGCGCGAGCGCCAACGCGAAACAAGCGACTGCTGTGCGGGCGGCTAGAGACCGTCGGCAGCGCCAAGCCCAGCCGCTCCGGCGCCTACACCGTCCGCTTCAAGGCCCCCGCCGGCGCCACCGCCGCGCTCTACCGCGCCGAAGCACGCGTACTCTCAAAGCCACGCTCCAAGCGCTACGTCAAGCAGTTCGCCCGCGCCATCGGCATCACCCTCACCGGCCAGACCGGCTAGCGCGCCTGCCAGCTCGGATTCGAGGCGTCCACCGCGTCGGTGCCCGAGCCCAGGTCCTCGATCAGCGTCGCTTCCCGCCCGCCATCACTCACCCGCGCGACCCTCACGCCGCTCTGGTCGTAGGCGACGAGCTTGCCGTTGGGCGACAGCACCGGCGTCGAGCAGCGTGAGCAGCGCACGATTCGCCGCAGCTTCTTCCCGTCCGCGCGCACGGTGTAGATCCCGCCGCGGCGGGCGAGCACGAGGCTGCGTCCGCTCGCCGCCCAGCCCGGATCCTTCCCGCGGGCGATGCGGCGCAGGCCGCGGCCGTTCGGCTTCACCGAGTAGATGCTGCCGCCGCGCTCGAAGGCGATCAGGTTGCGGCTCGACCAGTCGGGCCCCGAGCCGCGGCGGACAATCCGCTTCGCCTTGCGGCTCGCCAGGTCGGCGGTCCAGAGGCCGCCCTGCCCGGTGAACACGAGCTGGCGGCCCGAGCGCGACCAGGCCGGGTCGCCGTCGCCGGTGGTGAACGGCGCCAGGAGGCTGAAGCCGCTGCCGTCGGCGTTCATCAGCGCCAGTGAGTCACCGGCGTCGAAGGCGATGCGCCTCCCGCTCGCCGACCAGGCGGGTGTGCGGTAGTCGATCGCGCAGTCGCCCATGCGCGTGCCCGCGCCCGTGATCTGGCATTCGCGCACGAACCTGTCGCCGCGGCTGTCGGACTTCAGGGTCGTGATCGAGCGGTATGTGGCCTGACCGGTCTCGTCGAGGTTCTTGCCGTGCAGGTCGAGGGCGATCCGCCCGTTCCCGCCCGGGAACGTGGCGTGAGCCGCCGCCGGAGCGGCGAGCGTGCAGGCGAGGGCAAGGAGGAAGACGCGCTTCATCGGTGCACCAACCCTGCCAAGGGCCCGCGGTTGCGGCCGCTCAGCCCACCAGCGCATTGAGGTCCTGCTCGAACTCCGGGTAGGAGACGCCGGCCGCCTCCATCCCCACCACCTCGACCCCCTCTTCGGAGGCGAGCCCGGCGACGGCGCCGAGCATGGCGAGCCGGTGGTCGCCCAACGCGTCGATGGTGCCGCCCCGCAGAGGGCTGCCGTCGCCGCGCACCACGAAGCCGTCCGGCGCCTCCTCGATGTCCGCGCCCAGGGCGCGCAGCCCGTCCACGACGCCCGTGATCCGGTCCGATTCCTTGTGGCGCATCTCCTCCGCGCCCGTCACCACGGTCTCGCCGTCCGCGAACGCGCCGAGCAGGGCGACCAGGGTGAGCTCGTCGATGGCCAGGGGGACCTCCTCCGGGCCCACCTCGGTGGCCTCGAGCGGGCCGTGGGCCACGTCGAGGTCGCCGACCGGCTCTTCATCGGCCTCGGAGCCGGGCTCCTCGAGATCCCCGACGATCACGGCCCCCATGCGCTGCGCGATCCGGAAGAAGCCGGTGCGGGTCCAGTTCAGGCCGAGATCGCGGATCACCACACGCGAGTCGGGCACGAGACACGCCGCGGCCGCCATGAACGCCGCCGACGATGGGTCGCCGGGCACCACGATCTCGTCCAACTCCAGCTCGTCGACCTGGGCGACGGTGATGCGAAGGCCGTCGCGCTCGAAGGGGACACGCGAGCGCCGCAGGATGCGCTCGGTGTGGTCGCGGCTCTCGCGCGACTCGACCACCGTGGTGCTGCCCTTGGCGAGCATCGCCGCGATCAGCACACAGGACTTCACCTGGGCACTGGCCACCTTCAGCTCGTACTCGATGCCCTGGAGCTCCGCCCCGGTCACCTTGAGCGGCGTGAACCGCCCCTCGCGGGCCTCCACCCCGGCCCCCATCATCGCCAGGGGCTCGACCACGCGATCGACCGGCCGGCGCTTGATCGAGTCATCGCCGTCGAGCGTCCAGATCCCGCCGGGCTGCCCGGCGAGCCATCCGGGCAGCAGCCGCAGCAGCGTGCCCGAGTTGCCGACATCGAGCTGCCCCCCGGTCGCCTCCAGCGCGGCGTGGAGGCCCACGCCGCGGACGAGCAGCTCGCCCGGCACGTTGGACTCCTCGATCGCGGCGCCCAGCGTGAGGAGGGCGTCGAGCGTGGACTGCGTGTCCGCGGAGTCGAGGTAGTTGCGCACCAGCACCGGCTCGTCGCACATTGCGCCGAACAACGCGGCTCGATGAGAGATCGACTTGTCCGGCGGCGGCGAGAAGTCGCCCCGCAGGGGGCCGGAGGGGTCGAAGCGCTGTGAGCTCACGCGCTGGTGACGGGGAACCCGAGGTCGCCGATCAACTCCGACGCGCGCGCCGCCTGCTCGTCCCCCGCGATCCACAGGGTGATCGCGCCGGAGCGCATGTCCGGGGCCGGCGCCAGAGCCATGTCGACGATGTTCACACCTTCTCTGCCGAGGGCCAGGGCCACCTGGGCGACGATACCTGGCCGGTTTGGGACCGTGAGACGAAGCTCGTGAACCGCGCCGTCGGCATGGTCGGCCTCGAGGAGCGCCCTGCGATCGGCGGCCGCGGAGTCGTTCCAGGCGGTGATCGCGTCCGGATCGCCGCCGCGCAGGATCTCCGCGGCGCCGCGCAGACGATCCACCGCGGCGTCGATCTCCTCGGCGATCGCCTCACGATTGGACATGTAGATGTCGGTCCAGATTCCCGAGCTGGCGCCGGCGACGCGGGTGGCATCACGGAAGCTCGGGCCCATCCGGGGAGCGTCGTCGCGACCGGCGGCGCCCGCCACCAGCACGTTGGCGAGCACGTGAGGCAGGTGGCTCACCGCGGCGAGCAGGCGGTCGTGGGCCGTGGCGTCGATCGCCAACGGGCGAGCGCCGAGGGACTTCACCAACCGGTGGAGGCGTTCGTAGAGCAGGCCCGACGAGCGCTCGCCGGGTGTGAGGTACCAGACCGCGGCCTCGAACAGATCGGCCCGGGCGTGCTCCACTCCCGCGGTCTCGGCGCCCGCGATCGGGTGCCCGCCCACGAAGCGCTCGTCGTCGAATCCCTCGACCAGGCTGCGCTTCACCGAGCCGACGTCGGTCACGACACATTCTGGGCCGGCGGCCTGGAGTGCGGCCTCGATCTGGGCGGGCAAGGCGCTCACGGGCGCGCAGCAGAAACAGGCATCGGCGCCGTCCAGCGCCTCCTCGAGCGATGACACGGCCGTGTCGATCGCCCCGAGCTCGGCGGCTCGCGCCAGCCTGTCGGGTGAACGGCCGAACCCCACGACCTCGATGCCCTGTCCCCGGGCGGCGAGCCCGATGGACCCGCCGATCAGCCCGGGCCCGAGCACGGCGACCTTCATCGGTCGCGTCGCGCCCGCACCGCCGCCGCCAGGTTCTCGAGCACACCGACGGTGGTGTCCCAGTCCATGCACTTGTCGGTGATCGACTGGCCGTAGACGAGCTCGGCGGGATCCTCGAGCGGCTGGTTGCCCGCCAGCAGGAACGACTCGACCATCACCCCGACGATCGAGGTGCCGCCGTCCGCGACCTGGGTGGCGATGTCGTCCACCACGCGGGGCTGGCGCTCGTGGTCCTTGCCGCTGTTGTCATGCGATGCGTCAACGATCACGCGCGCCGGCAGGCCCGCCGCCTCCAGCTTCTCGACCGCCGACTCGATGCTCTGCGGCGTGTAGTTGGGGCCGTCGCGGCCGCCGCGCAGGATCACGTGGCAATCCTCGTTGCCGCTCGTGCGCAGGATGGCGGGGTTGCCCTCGGGGTCCACCCCGGTGAACACGTGCGACGCCGCCGCGGCGCGAACGGCGTCGACCGCGACGTTGACGTTGCCGTCGGTGCGGTTCTTGAAGCCGATCGGCATCGACAGCCCCGACGCGAGCTGACGATGGATCTGACTCTCCGTGGTGCGGGCGCCGATGGCGCCCCAGGCCACCAGGTCCGAGATATACGCGGGCGTGATCGGGTCGAGCCACTCGCAGCCGACCGGCAGCCCGAGCTCCAGGACCTCCAGCAGGAGCCTGCGCGCGGTCTTAAAGCCCCGGTTCACGTCGCCGGAGTCGTCGAGCCCGGGGTCGTTGATCAGCCCCTTCCAGCCCGTGGTGGTGCGCGGCTTCTCGAAGTACACGCGCATCGCCACGCACAGGTCGTCGTCCAGCTCCTTGGCCTTGGCGGCCAGGCGCTCGGCGTACTCGTGGGCGGCGTCCACGTCATGCACCGAGCACGGCCCCACGATCGCGATCAGGCGGTCGTCGCGGTGGTCGAGGATCCGCTTCACCTCCGCGCGGCCTCGCAGCACCACGTCGGCCGACCGGTCGCCCAGCGGCAACTCGTCGAGCAGCACCTGCGGCCCCGCGAGCGAGACGAAGCCGGCGATCCGCTGGTCGCGGATGTGGTTCGTGCCGCGGGTGTCGGCGTTCTCGATCACGCTGCCAGCGGCTCCCTCGCGGCGGCTCGCACCCGGTCCGCGAATCCGGCGAAGTCCGCCGTGTGCAGCGACTGCGGCCCGTCGCAGAGGGCGGCGTCGGGGTCGGGGTGGATCTCCACCATCACGCCGTCGGCGCCCACCGCGGCCGCGGCCAGTGCCAGCGGCTCGACCAGCTCGCGCCGGCCCGCGGCATGGCTGGGGTCGACGATCACCGGCAGGTCACAGCGCTCCTTGAGCACCGGCACCGCCGCCAGATCGAGCGTGTAGCGGTAGGAGCCCTCGAACGTGCGGATGCCGCGTTCGCAGAGGATCACGTCGTCGTTGCCCTCACAGGTCACGTATTCGGCGGCGAGCAACAGCTCCTCCAACGTCGCGGACGGCCCCCGCTTCAGGAGCACGGGGAGCCCCGCCCGGCCGGCTTCGCTGAGGAGGACGAAGTTCTGCATGTTCCGAGCGCCGATCTGGATCACATCCGCCAGCTCGGCCACCAGATCCACGTGGCGGACGTCCACCAGCTCGGTGACCACCGGCAGGCCGGCGGCCTCGCCGGCCTCGGCAAGCAGCCTCAGGCCCTCCTCCCCCAGGCCCTGGAACGAATGCGGGGAGCTGCGGGGCTTCCACGCGCCCGCCCTCAGCATCACGGCGCCGCCGTCGGCGGCCGCGTGGGCTGTCTCGAGCATCTGCTCGCGTGACTCCGCGGCACACGGCCCGGCTATCACGCTGAAACTGTCTCTCCTGATCGTCATCTCGGTGCTCCTAAGTCTTGCGGTTGGCGTACGGCAGCAGGGGTTCGGCGTCCGGAGGGACTCGGTTACGGTCGGCGGCAGGGGCTGCCGCGGGCCGGACGCCTAGCTAAATCGCCAATAGGAGGAGAGACGCCGCGCGAGGGCGTTGCTGGTACTGCGCGACGTGGCTCCGAGATCCATCACGGATCAGGCTACAGCACTAGGCGCGAAGCGCCGTTCGGGGGGTTGCAAAGGGGGGCATGTTGCCCCCTTTGAGGCTCTCACAGCACGTCATCGAGGGCAGTGAGAAAGCGGTCGTTCTCCTGCCGGGTGCCGTAGGTCACCCGCAGGCGCCCCTCCTCGCCCAGCGCCGACCCCGCACGAACGATCACGCCGCGCTCGGTGAGGCCAGCCATGACCGCCGCCTCATCACGGTCGCCCAGTGCAACCCAGGAGAAGTTCGCCTGGCTCTCGGTGGTCTCGAGGCCCCGGTCGGCCAGCTCCGACTCGAGGTACACCCGCTCGACGACGGTGTGCTCCAGCCGCCGTTCCACCTCGTCCTGGTGCTTGATCGCCTCGGCCGCCGCGGCCTGGGCGAGGGCGTTCACCGAGAAGGGCTGGCGCACGCGGTCGACGGCCAGGCGGAAGTCCTCCGAGCACAGCGCGTAGCCGGCGCGCAGGCCGCACAGCCCGTAGACCTTGGAGAACGTGCGCAGCACCACCAGGTTGGGATGGCGCTTGAGCAGGTCGAGCGAGTCGTCGGGGTCCTGGAGGGTGGAGAACTCCACGTAGGCCTCGTCGAGGATCACGGCCACGTGGCGCGGGACGTCGGCCAGGAACGCGTCGATCGCGTCGACCGGCAGCGCCGTGGCGGTCGGGTTGTTGGGGTTGCACACCAGTACCAGGCGCGTCGCGGCCGTGATCTCGCGCGCCATCGCGTCGAGGTCGTGAAGCCCCGCGGCGTCGACCGGCACCCGGATCGCGGTGGCGCCCGACTGCGCCGAGAGCTGCGCGTACATCGAGAACGAGGGCCAGGCGTGCACCAGCTCGGCCCCCGGCTCGAGCAGCACCTCCGCGGCGGCCAGAAGGATCTCGCACGAGCCGTTGCCGACCGCCACGCGGCCGGGAGCGATGTCGCACCGGTGCGCGATCGCCTCGCGCAGCGCCGACTTCTCCGGGTCCGGGTAGCGGTTGAGGTTGGCGAGCTGCTCCTGGGCCTTCTCGAGGACCGCGGGGATCGGCGGCCACGGGGTCTCGTTGGAGGCGAGCTTCACCAGGTCGCCGTCGAACGCGTAGGTGTCCGCGGCCGGGTAGACCGGGATCGCCTCCAGGCGGCGGTTGTACTCGATGCCGGTCACTGCGCGCCCTCGAGGTCCTTGCGGAGCCCCACGGCCTCGCGCAGGTACACATGGCGCGGCGGCTGAGACTCGTCGGCGTAGCAGTGCAGCATCAGCCGGATGGTGAGCGGGAGGGCGCCGGGAACGTCGATCTCGCGGGTGCAGAGCAACGGAACCGCGCCGAGGCCGAGGTTGCGAGCGGCGAGCGCGGGGAACTCGGCGTTCAGGTCCTCCGTGCAGGTGAACAGGCAGCTCACCATGTCCTCCGGCGCGAGAGCGTTTCGCTGCATCACCTCGCGCACCAGCTCCTCGGTGGCCTCGACGATGGCCTCCGCGGTGTTCTCGGCGACGGTGGTGGCGCCTCGCAGCGCGCGCAGTTTCATGGCGAGGCAAGGCTAGCCTGGCGCAGGCGCTCGACCTCGGCCGCGGTCAGGCGTCGCGACTCCCCTGGCGCGAGCCCCTCCAGCCGCAGCGGCCCGAAGGCAACCCGCTCCAGGGCGGTGACCGGGTGCCCCACCGTCTCGCACATCCGGCGCACCTGGCGCTTGCGGCCCTCGCGCAGCTCGAGCTCGATCAGGCCCGGCTCCACCAGGCGGGCGCCCGCGGGCGCGGTGACGCCGTCGTCCAGCTTCACGCCCTCGCGCAGCGCACGGAGGGCCGCCGCGCCCACGTCGGCCGGCTCGACCGTCGCACGGTAGGTCTTGGGCACCTCGTGCCGCGGGTGGGTGAGCAGCTGCGCCAGCCCGCCGTCGTTGGTGAGCAGGATCAGGCCGGTGGTCTCCGCGTCCAGGCGCCCGACCGGATAGAGCCGCCGGTCGGACTCGACCAGGTCGGTCACGATCGGGCGGCCGTGGGTGTCCTCGGCCGTGGAGACCACGCCCGCCGGCTTGTTCAGCGCATGCACCTCGCGCGGCTCGGGCGCAACGGCCTCGCCGTCGACCGCCACACCGCTCGACTCGTCCACGTCCAGCGCGGGATCCGTGACCGGCGCTCCCGCGACGGTCACCCGCCCCTCGGCGATCAGGCCCTCCGCCGCCCGGCGCGATGCCACCCCGGCGTGCGCCAGGAACTTCGCCAGCCGCACCGCTCAGGCGTGCGCCGGGTCTGCCGCGTGCTCGCGGTACCAGGCCACGGTGCGCTCCAGCCCATCCTCGAGCGAGGTCGTGGCCTGGAAGCCGAACAGCTCCTTCGCCCGCGAGGTGTCCAGCGCGCGGCGGGGCTGGCCATCGGGCTTGGTTGGATCCCACTCGAGCCGGCCCTCGAACCCGGTCACGCGGGCGATCAACTCGGTGAGGTCCTTGATCGTGATCTCGCTGTGGGCCCCCACGTTCACCGGCTCCGCGGCGTCGTAACGCTCGGTGGCGGCGACCACGGCGTCGGCGCAGTCGTCCACGTAGAGGAACTCGCGTGAGGCGCTGCCCGTCCCCCAGCAGCTCACGTGGTCGGCCCCGCTGATCCGCGCCTCCTCGCACTTGCGGATCAGCGCCGGGATCACGTGGCTGGACTGCAGGTCGAAGTTGTCACCCGGGCCGTAGAGGTTCACCGGCATCAGGTAGGCGCCGTTGAGGCCGTACTGCTCGCGGTAGGCCTGGAGCATCACCAGCAGCGCCTTCTTGGCAACGCCGTAGGGAGCGTTGGTCTCCTCCGGATAGCCGTTCCACAACTCGCTCTCGTGGAACGGGACCGGCGTGTGCTTGGGGTAGGAGCACACGGTGCCCACCTGCACGAACTTGGCGGTGTCGCGGCTGCGCGCCTCCTCGATCAGGTGCAGGCCCATCGCCATGTTGGCGTAGAAGTAGCGCCCCGGGTTGTCGCGGTTGGCGCCGATCCCGCCCACCTCGGCGGCCAGGTGGATGACGGTGTCGGGGCGAGCCTCGCCGAACAGGCGCGTGACGGCCGACGAGTCGGTGAGGTCGTAGTCCGCGCGCCGGGGCACGAAGATGTCAGCGGCGCCCGCGGCCTCCAGGCGGTCGCGTACGCACGAACCCAGGAACCCGGCGCCGCCCGTGAGCAGTATCCGCTTGCCTTCCACGTGGCCGGCCACGCCGTGAGAGTAGCGTGAGACCCGTGGATCTGAGCCTTCTCGAAGAGCAACTCGCCGACCT
This sequence comes from uncultured Thermoleophilaceae bacterium, assembly GCA_963808105.1. Lineage (GTDB taxonomy): Bacteria > Actinomycetota > Thermoleophilia > Solirubrobacterales > Thermoleophilaceae > JAAYBF01. Next base: position 698,660 of record CAWEEH010000003.1, read on the forward strand.
CGGCGAGCCACGCTTTCGCGGTACCCAGGTGTGGGAGTGGATGGCGCGCGGAGCCACCTCCTACCAGGAGATGACGAACCTCTCGGAGGCGCTGCGCGCGCAGCTCGAGGAGACGGTGCCGTTCTCGTCCCTGTCGCTCGAGCACGAGGCGCACTCCTCGGACGGGACCGAGAAGGCGCTGTTCCACACCGTCGACGGCCGGCCGCTGGAGACCGTGCTCATGCGCTACCGCGACGGCCGCAGGTCGCTCTGCCTATCGAGCCAGTCCGGCTGCCCGCTCACGTGCACGTTCTGCGCCACGGGGTCGATGGCGTTCGGGCGCAACCTCACCGCGTCGGAGATCCTCGACCAAACGTTGCACTTCCGCCGCAAGGAGGAGGTCGACCATGCGGTCTTCATGGGCATGGGCGAGCCGCTGCTCAACCTCGACAGCGTGCTGGAGGCGTGCGAGCGGCTGCCGTCCATCGGCATCCATCCCTCCTCCACCACGATCTCCACCGTCGGCTGGATACCGGGCATCGACCGGCTGGCCGAGCGCGACGGGCCGACGATCCGGCTGGCGCTGTCCGTGCACGCGCCGGACGACGCGCTGCGCTCCGAGCTGATGCCGGTGAACGACCGCTACCCGCTGGCGGACGTGCTCGACGCGTGCCGGCGCTGGCACGAGCAGCGCCGGCGCAAGGTGTTCGTGGAGTACCTGATGCTCGCCGGGGTGAACGACCGCTACGAGCAGGCGCTGCAGCTCGCGGCGCTGCTCGAGCCGCGGAACGTGTTCAAGGTGAACCTCATCCCCTACAACCCGACCGACTCGGACCTCGAGGGCTCAAGCCGGGAGGCGATCGACGCGTTCCGCAACGTGCTCGCCGGCGCCGGCGTCCCCGCCACCGTCCGCCTCACCCGCGGCCGCGACATCGACGCCGCCTGCGGGCAGCTGGCTGTGACCACCTAGCCGCTTGGGCAGCCGGCCCTCCGCCGCGAGCCACGATCCGCTCACGATCAGCAGCAGGCCCGCGGCCGTGGCGAGCGTGAACGACTCGTCCAGCAGGACCACCCCGTAGATCACCGCGAAGCCCGGCGCGATGTAGGCCACCAGCGAGGCTTTGGCGGGGCCGACCTGGGCGATCAGGTCGTAGAACAGGACGAAGGAGATGCCGGTGCCGAACACACCCAGCGCCGCGAGCGAGCCCACGGCCTCCACGCTCGGGGTGCCGCTCGGCAGGAAGAACGCGGCCACCGGCGCGGCGATCACGGCGCTCGCGGCCATCGTGGCGGCCACGATCGCGGTCGGCTCGATCCCGCTCAGGTTGCGCTTGAGGTAGTAGGCGCCGAGCGCGTAGCCCAGCGAGGCGAGCACCACCATCAGCCCGCCGGCCAGCGCCGCCGCGCCGCCACCGGCGTCGATTCCCAGCAGCAGGACCACCCCGAGGATCCCGAGGCCCACGCCCACCAGCCCGACGCCGTGGGCGCGCTCCTCCTGGCTGATCCAGATCGCGAGCAGGAAGGTGAAGATCGGCGCGGTGGCCACGAGGATCCCAGCGAGCGAGGAGGAGATGTGCTCCTGGCCGAACGAGATCAGCATGAAGGGCGCGGCCACCTGCAGCAGGGCCAGGAACGCCACCACACCGAGCTTGCCCCGCAGGGAGCCGAGGGCGCCGCTCTTCAGGGCGAATGGCACGAGCACCACGGCCGCGAGCGCCGTTCGCAGGAACACGATCATCGGCGGCTCGAAGACGTCGTCCAGCGCCACCTTGATGAACAGGTAGGAGGCCCCCCAGAAGGCGGCGAGGAAGCCGAACTGGATCCATGAACGTCGGGTCATCGCGAGAGCCGATCTTTGCAAAGGAGTGCCATCAGTCCAAATGACGATATCGACACACTTCGATAAGCTTGGCTAATGCTCGACGTCAAGCGCATGAAGGTCCTCCGTGAGGTCGCCAGCAGGGGTTCGTTCTCCGCTGCGGCCGAGGCCCTGTCCTTCACCCAGTCCGCAGTCTCACAACAGGTCGCGGCACTGGAACGTGAGGTCGGCACCACCCTTCTCGAGCGCGGCCCACGCGGCGTGCGGCTCACCGACGCCGGGCGGACGCTCGTCTCGCACACCGACGCGATCCTCTCGCGCATCGAATGCGCCGAGGACGACCTCGCCGCCCTCGCGGGCCTGCGCGGCGGCCGCCTTCGCCTGGCCAGCTTCCAGAGCGCCGGCGCCACGCTCGTGCCGCGCGCGGTGGCCCAGTTCCACGACCGCCACCCCGACGTGGAGCTGAGCATGGTGGAGGGCGAGCCGGAGGAGGCCCAGGAGCGCCTGCGCAGTGGAGAGATCGACGTCGCCCTCGTCTACGACTTCGAGCCGGTGCCGGACACGCTCGGCAAGGACCTCGAGCTCACCCACCTGATCGACGACCCCTACGACGCGGTGCTCAGCAAGGAACACAAGCTCGCGAAGCGGCGCCGGCTGAAGCTCGCCGACCTCTCCGAGGAACCGTGGATCGGAGCGACGCTGGCGTGCGGCTGCCGCCTGCTCACCGACCGCGCGTGCCTCGACGCCGGCTTCGCGCCGAACGTGGCCTTCGAGACCGACGAGACGATGGCCGCCCAGGCGTTCGTCGCGGCCGGTGTGGGCGTCACGATCTACCCGCGCCTCGGACTGAGCCCCCTGCACCCCGGAGTGGTGGCCCGCTCACTGGGCCGGGACGCTCCCCGCCGCCGGATCTGGGCCGCACAGTTGCGCGAGGCGCACGTCTCGGCCGCCAGCGAGGCCATGCTCCAGATCCTGCAGGACGTTGCCGAAGAGTTCCGCGAGCAGCCGGACCTCGTAGCCGTTTAGACGCCGTTTCCCGCCGGTGCCGGGCGGCCGATGTGGAAGCCCTGGGCGTAGTCCACGCCCATCTCGGTGAGCAGCTCCAGCGTCGCCGCCGATTCGACGCCCTCGGCGATCGTCTCGATGTCGAAGTTGCGCGCGACGCCGACGATCGCATTCACGACCTGCCGATCGGCGGGGTCGTCGGTGAGCTCGCGCACGAAGTCGACGTCGATCTTGATGTAGCTCACCTTGAGGTGCTTGAGGTAGGTGAAGCTGCCGAAGCCCGTGCCGAAGTCGTCGAGCGCGAAGCCACAGCCAAGTCGCGTGAGCCGATCGGCAAGCGCGCGCGCCTGGTCGAAGTCCTCCGCGGCGGCTGTCTCGGTGATCTCGAACACCACGTTCGCCGGGTCGGCCCCGGCAGCCGCCAGCTCGAGCTCGATGAACCCCGGAAGCGTCGGGTCCCCGATGCTCTTCGCCGACAGGTTCACCTCAACCCGGCGGTCTCGCGCCATCACGGCGGCCTTGGACACCACCCAGCGGTCGATCTCGGGCGCGAGGCCGAAGCGCTCCGCCTGCGGTAGGAAGTCCCCGGGCATGATCAGCTCGCCGTCCTTGCCCTGCATCCGGACCAGCAGCTCCTCCTGCACCATTTCGCCGGTCTTCAGATCTACGATCGGCTGGGCGTGCAGGGTGAGCTGATCCGAGGTGATCGCCTCACGTATGCGCGATGACCACTCGACCTTGGTCAGCAGCTGCTCCTCGCGCTCCTTGCGCTCGGTGATGTCGGTGAGGATCCCGCAGAGGCCGTAGATCTCGCCCTCGGCGTCCCGCAGGGCGAACTTCTGGGTGATGAAGGTGCGTCGGCCGGGGCCGCCCGGGTTGGGAATCGACTCCTCGATCTCGCGCCGCACCCCGGTCGCCATGACCTGCTCGTTGACCTTCCGGAAGATCACGGCCTCGTCGGCCGGCACCAGCTCCTCCCCGACCTTGCCGATGATCTCGCCCGGCTGGAGACCAAGCATGGCCTCGAACTCGCTGTTGGCCAGCACGATCCGATGCCCGCGATCCATGGCGAAGATCATGAGCGGCGAGTTGTCGATGATCGCCTGGAGCTGGGCGTGCTTGTCGGCCACGGCGGCCTCCACGGCCCGGGCCTCGGTCACATCGCGAGCGGTCCCGGTGCTGCCCACCACGCGTCCCGCGTCGTCGACGATGGCCACTGCGTTGTAGCTCAGGACCAGGACGGTCCCGTCCTTGCGCAGGTGATGGGTCTCATGGCTGGCGCTCGACCCCCCGACCGAGTTCCTGAACACCTCGAGGTCGGCCGCGGCGTGGTCCGGCGCCGAGAAGTCGGTGAAGGGGCGCCCGATCATCTCGTCGGGCTCGTAGCCGTAGATGGTTCGCGCGGCACCGTTGACGAAGGTGCACATCCCGGTCGCGTCCAGCGACCAGATCAGGTCCTCCGAGGTCTCCACCAGGTAGCGGTACTGCTGCTCGCTGGCGGCCAGCGCGAACTCCGCGTCGTGGCGGTCGGTCACATCCACCATCACGCCCTGGAACAGGTCGGCGCCGTCCAGCCGGACCTTCACCGCCTCATCACGAAGCCAGACGATGCTGCCGTCGCGCGCGTAGATCCTGTACTCCAGCTCCAGCTGCCCTCCGACCTTCAGCCCGCGGCCATGTTCCATCACCCACCCGCGGTCGTCGGGATGAAGACGTTCGAACCAGAGCGACGGATCGTCCATCCACTGCTGTGGCGTGTACCCGAGGGTCGTCTCGATCTGGTGGCTCACGTAACGCCACCGCCCGGCATCTCCGGCCTCGGCCGTGTACACGATCGCCGGGAGCTGGTCGACGAGCGCCTGGTAGCGGCTCTCGCTCTCGGCCAGGTCATCCTCGGCCTGCCGCTGGTGGGTGAGGTCCTCGATGGTCCCGGCCAGGCCGGTGGCCGTGCCCGAGTCATCGATCAGCACGGCGACGCCGGTCGAGAGCAGGCGCTCCTCCCCGTCGGAGCGGATGATCCGGTACTCGATCCGATCGGCCACCCCGGGCTCGGAGTACGCGCGGCGGAAGCGCTCGGTCAGGCGGTCCCGGTCGTCGGGATGGACGAGGTCCGTCGCGGACTCGAGCTCGGGCTCGTACTCCTGCGGGTCGATGCCGTGGATCCGGTACGTCTCGGGCGACCACTGCATGGCACCCGTCGCCAGGTCGAGCTCGTAGCTGCCAACGCCTAGGGCCTGCATTGAGCTGCCGTGGTGCCCGAGGTCAACCCGGGCTCTTGCGCACACCCTCCATGTATCGGCGCGCATCCACTCCAGCGTGAAGCGGGGGCCGTGTTTCCTACCCGACCCCGGCGGGGACCGGCCGGCCGATGTGGAAACCCTGCGCGTAGTCGACGCCGATTCCCTTGAGGATTTCGAGCGTCTCAGCCGATTCGACGCCCTCGGCGATCGTCTCGATGTCGAAGGCGCGCGCGACCCCGACCATCGAGTCCACCACGCGGTGGGTGACCTCGTCGTGAGCGATCTTGCGCACGAACTCGTAGTCGATCTTGATGAAGCTGACCGGGAAGTTCTCGAGATAGGTGAAGCTGCCGAAGCCCGTTCCAAAGTCGTCGAGCGCGAATCCGCAGCCGAGCCGAGTGAGCCGCCGCGCGAGCTTCCGAGCCTGATCGAAATCACCCACGGCGGCCGTCTCGGTGATCTCGAACACAACGTTCGCCGGGTCGGCGCCGGCGGCCGCCAGCTCCACCTCGATGAACCCGGGAAGCGTCGGGTCCCCGATGCTCTTGCCCGACAGGTTCACCTCCACCCTGCGGTGCCGAGCCATCGCGGCGGCCTTCGAGACCACCCAGCGGTCGATCTCCGGGGCGAGGCCGAAGCGCTCCGCCGCCGGCAGGAAGTCCACCGGCATAACCAGCTCTCCGTCGGCGCCCGCCAGCCGGAGCAACAGCTCCTCCTGCACCCGCGCACCGCTTGACAGATCGACGATGGGCTGGGCGTGGAGGATGAACTGGTCGGAGGCGATCGCCTCGCGGATCCGTGACGACCACTCCACCCTCGAGAGCAGGTTCTCGTCTCGCTCCCTTCCCTCGGATATGTCGGTCAGGACGGCACCCAGGCCGCAGATCTCACCCTCGGCATCTCTCAGCGGGAACTTCTGGCTGATGAAGGTGCGCCTGCCGCTGCCGCCCGGGTCGGGAATCGACTCCTCGAACTCCCGCGCCAGCCCGGTCGTCATGACCTGCTCGTTGTCCCGCCGGACCCGGGCCGCCTCGTCCGGCGGGAGCAGCTCCGCCTCGGTTCGCCCAAGGATCTCGCCCTTTGCGAAGCCCATCATTCGCTCCAGGGCGCTGTTCGCCAGCACGATGCGGTGCTGGCGATCCTGGGTGAAGATCATCGCCGGCGAGTGATCGATGATCACCTGAAACTGGTCGGCCAGGGTCCGGTAGCGCCGCTCACTTTCGTCCAGGTCGCGTTCCGCCTGGCTCTGGTCGGTTGTCTTCCGTGCTCGCTTCCGGGCCATGTCGCCCCCAAACCAGGGGTTTGACCCAATTTACACCCCCCGGGCGCCCGTTAGCCAGGCTGCTCGGAGCGCGCCTCGCCGGCCTTGAGCAGGCGTTCGCGCAATTCGCGCTCGTCCTCCGGAGAGGGATCGAAGCGCGACACGTCGGGCAGGGAGTCCAGCGCCTCCAGCCCGAACAGCTTCTGAAACAGGTCGGTGGTGCGGTAGAGCACCGCGCCGAAGCGCGAGCGCCCCGACTCCTCGATCAGCCCGCGTTCCAGCAACGTGCCCACCGCGGACTCCGACGCCACGCCGCGAATACGGGCCATCTCGGGCCGTGAGACCGGCTGCAGGTAGGCCACGATGCCCAGGCACTCGGCCTGCGCCTGGGTGAGCGGCGGCGTGCGCGGCTTGGCGAGCAGCCTTCGTGCCGCGTGCTCGGCCACCGGGTCGGTCGCCAGCGTGAATCCGCCGGCCACCTCTCGGAGCACCACGCCGCGGAAACCCTCGGCGTAGTGCTCTCGGAGCCGGGCCAGCGCCTCCAGCACCTCCCCCTCGGAGCACTCGCACGCGTCGGCCAGCCGCTCCAGGGAGACGGGCTCCGAGGAGAGGAACAGCAGCGCCTCGGTGATCCGGGCCAGGTCGTTCATCCCGCGCCCGCCTCGATGGTGATGGGCCCGAACGCCTCCTTCTGCGTCCAGTCCGCCTCACCCGCCTTGTACAGCTCGAGCAGGGCGAACAGGGTGACGGCCTCGGTGAGGCGATCGGCGCCCTTCACGGCGTCGTCGAAGGTGAAGCTGCCCAGGCGCTTGAGCAGGGTTCGCACGTGCGCCAGGCGCTGCTCGACCGTCACGTGCGCGCGCGCGACGTGCCCCAGGTCAAGCCGGGGCGGGAACCGCAGCAGGCCGCCCATGGCCTCGGCGAGCAGGTCGGGCTCGTAGACGGCCTCCGCGAGCTCCACCGACACTCGCCTGAGCTGTGGCGGCAGTGGCGCCGAGCGGTAGCGGTGGCCGTCCTCGTCCTTGAGCCGCTCCTTCAGGTACTCGGCGGCCGCCCGGTAGCGCTTGTACTCCAGCATCCGCGCGAGCAGCTCCTCGGCCGCCTCGCCGGGGCCCAGGTCGAGCCCCTCGTCGTCGTCGCCGGGCAGCATCAGCCGCGACTTGAGCTCCAGCAGAGCCGCGATCAGCACCAGGAACTCCGTGGCCGCCTCGAGGTCTAGCTCGCCGCGCTGGTCGAGGTGATCGATGTAGGCGATGACCACGTCGGCCAGCTGCACCTCGAGCAGGTCGACCTCCTCGCGCAGCACGAGGGTCAGCAGCAGGTCGAACGGCCCCTGGAAGACCTCCAGGTCCAGGTCGAGGGCGGCGACGGACATCGGGAGCAGACTAGACCGGGGGCCCGACGCCCATTGCACGGCGCACGTCGGCAAGGGTCTCGGAGGCCAGCGCGCGAGCCCGCTCGGCCCCGCCCGCCAGGGCAGCCTCCAAGGCCGTGTTGTCGAGGCGAAGGGCCTGGTAGCGCTCCCGCGCCGGGCGCAGGTACTCGACCACCCCCTCCGCGACGGCCTCCTTGAACGCGCCGTACTGCTGTCCCTCGAACTCGGCCTCGATCGCCTCTGGGCCCGTCCCGCGGATCACGGCGAGGATGTCGATCAGGTTGGTGACCCCCTCCTTGCCCTCCCCGCGGCGGACCTCGGAGCCCGAGTCGGTGACGGCGCTCTTGACCTTCTTCACGATCGCCTTCTCGTCCTCGTCGATGTAGATCAGGCCGCGTTCCTCGCTCGCGGTGGTGGACATCTTGCGGGTGGGATCCTGGAGATCCATGATGCGCGCGCCGACCTCGGGAATCCGGTATTCGGGCACCTCCAGGACCTCGCCGAACCGGGCGTTGAAGCGCACCGCGATGTCTCGCATCAGCTCGACGTGCTGGCGCTGGTCGTCGCCCACCGGGACCTCCTTCGCGCGGTACGCCAGCACGTCGGCGGCCATCAGGACGGGATAGAAGAACAGGCCTGCCGAGATCAGCTCACGCTGCTGGGCCGACTTGTCCTTGAATTGGTGCATCCGGTTGAGGTCGCCGTGGGCGGTGACCGAGGACAGGAGCCAGGACAGCTCGGTGTGCTCCTTCACGTCGGACTGGCGAAACAGGATGCAGCGATCCGGGTCGAGCCCGGACGCGATCAGCATCGCGGTGGTGTCGTAGACGTTCCGGCGCAGCTGGGCGGGGTCGTAGGGCACGGTGGTCGCGTGGAGGTCCACGATGCAGTAGATCGCCGGGTCGCCCCGCTCCTGGCCCTCCACGTAGCCGCGGATCGCTCCGATGTGGTTGCCCAGATGCTTGCGCCCGGTGGGCTGGATGCCACTGAAGATGCGCACGGCGGCGGAGTGTATGCGCGGGGTCAGGCAAGGGTGGGCGCGCCGGCGATCCGCTCACCACGAGCGCGCAGATCTTCCTCCACCAGGCGAGCGAGCACATCCACAACCCCAGGGTGGAACTGCGTGCCGGCGTTGTCCAGCAGCTCCGCCAGCGCCTCCTCGGGCGGGCGACCCATTCGGTACGAACGGTCCGTGGTGATCGCGTTGAACGCGTCCGCCGCGCAGACGATGGCCGATTCCAGCGGGATCTCGTGCTCCTTCAGCCCGTCCGGGTAGCCCATGCCGTCCCAGCGCTCATGCGAGGAGCGCACGATGCGCCCGACGTCGCTCAACACTCCGCCGACCTGGTCCAGCATGCGCTGGCCCTCGATCGTGTGGGCCTTGATCACGGTCCACTCGTCGTCAGAGAGCGGCCCGGGCTTGTTGATGATCTCGGAGGGCACCGCGATCTTGCCGACGTCGTGGAGCAGGGCACCGAACTCCACCCCGCGGCGCTGCGTGTCGCCGAGGCCCATCTCGTCGGCAATCGCCACGGCCAGGCTCACCACGCTGCGGCTGTGCTCGCCGGTGTACTCGTCGTCGGCCTCGAGGACGTCGCTCAGCAGAAGGGTGGTTCCGCGATAGGCGCGGTTGAGTTCGAGTGCGCCGTCGATGCGCTGTCGGCGTTCGCGCGCGAAGACTGCCATCAACGCCGCCAGCGGGAGCACCGCGAGGGCGGCCCCCGGAGAGTCGACCGCGGCGAAGGCCGCCAGGAGGCCGATGGGCGCGAGCAAGATGTCGACCAGGAATACCCAGCCCAGGAGCCGCGGCTGCTGGGACGGCGCTATCCCGAGCCCCAGCGACTCGCGCATGGTCGAGAACGAGGCATCGAACGCAAACTGGGCTGCGAGCGCCAGGACATAGACCGGCCAGTCACCCCACGTCGGGGCGCCCGGCGACGCTACCGCGAACACCAGGGCGGGACCGACCGCGTGCCAGGCGTCGCCTACCGTGAGCAGCACATGGTCGTGGTGGGTCTTCCTCGTGAAGAACTCCGGTAGCCCAGCAATGAAGTTGGCGGCGACCACCGCGACGACGACCAGCCAGGGCGGAAGCAGGAAGAGCATCGGCACGAACACCAGCTGGGTGGGAGTTGTGTAGCCGAAGCCGATTGCGAACTGGACTCGCGAGGCGGCCGCATACGCCAGCACCAAGGCAACAACCGTCGCGACGGAGGGCGCGGCTCCCCCGGTGTCCACGAGGCCCAGCGACACGGTCGCGCACAAGAGCGCTGCCGCGGTGAGGGCCTCGACCACGCGGGCGCGGCTGGTCATGGGCGCGCCCTGGTAGGCCCTGTAGCCCTCCAGAAGTTCGCCCTCGGCGGGCTTGAGGTCGTGGGGCATCGCCTTCTTATCGGCAGATTCAGCGCTCAACCCCAGTCACAGAGCCGAGTCGGCGGCCCTGGACGAATAGAGGAGTGGCGGAATCCTGCAATCGCCCACACCCTGGTGCCACTCGCAGCACGGTCAGGGAAAGGACTCCATGCCGTTTTCGACTCGCAAGCGCGCCACTTCACGCACCGCCAGGCTTTCGCTCGCCGTTGCGTGCGCCGTGGTGGCGTGCTCTGCCCTGGCCCCTTCCGCCAACGCCGGCATCCTCGTGAAGTCGGTCACCGATTACGTCCCGCAGCCCCTCGAGCGACCCTTCCTCCGCTGGCTCGACCCCGCCCAGTACACGCTCCTCCCCGGCGGCACCTTCGAGAGCACCCTTCCAGGGTGGACTCTGTCCGGTGCCCGTGTCGTGTCGGGGAACGAGACGTACTACGTCCATGGGAAGAGCGAGAAGAAGTCGCTCTCGATCCCCTCAGGCGGCAGGGTGACCTCGGCGGTCATCCCCGTGGGGCTCGGGCACCCGACCATGCGCTTCTTCGCGAAGAGCAGCGGCGGAACAGCACTGTCCACGCTGAAGGTAGAGGTGCTCTTCGAGCTGGTCACCGGCCAGGTCGTGGCGCTGCCGATCGGCGTCGCGCTGGCGGGCGCCCACCGCAGCTGGCAGCCCACGCTGCCGATGCTCGTGGTGGCGAACCTGCTGCCGCTGTTGCCTGGCGCGCGCACCCCCGTTGCCTTCCGGTTCACACCGGTCGGCGCGGCAAGCTGGACGATCGACGACGTGTACGTCGATCCGAAGCGCCGCTAGCCGCGCGGCACCCGCACAGGACATGCCCGCCAGGCCTTCCTCCCCGCGCGAGAAGCGTCCGCAGCGGCCCGGACTCGAGCCGCTGGTCCCGCCCTCGCGCAAACGGCCCTCCAGGCCCCGGCCCGCTGGACCCGGGCGGCCGCCGTCGACCGGGAAGCCCATCCCCGTGCGCGACGGCGGCGCCCAGGGCCGGGGGCTGCGCAGCGCGCTGGGCTTCAGCTAGGGCGCCAGCGCACGACCGGCCGCTTCGCGGCACCAGCCTCGTCCAACCTGCGCACGGGCGTGTCATACGGCGCGTTGCGCGCCACCTCCGGATCCTCCTCGGCCTCGCGCAGGATCGAGCGCACCACCTCGGTGAAGTGATCTAGGCGCTCCTTGGGCTCCGTCTCGGTGGGCTCGATCATCAGCGCCTCGTCCACCAGCAGCGGGAAGTACACGGTGGGCGGGTGCACCTCGTGGTCGAGCATCCGCTTGGCGATGTCGAGCGTCTTGATCCCCAGCTGGTCGCGGGCGCCCTTGCCGGAGAGCACGAACTCGTGCATGCAGATGCGGTCGAAGGCGATCGGCAGGTACTTGGCGATGTCCTCCTCTGCGAGCCGCGCGCGCAGGTAGTTGGCGTTCAGCACCGCCATCTCCGACGCCTCGCGCAGGCCGTCGCCTCCCAGTGAGCAGATGTAGGCGTAGGAGCGCACGAACACGCCGAAGTTGCCCTGGAAGCCGCGCATCTTGCCGATCGACTTCGGCCGGTCGTGGTCCAGCTCGAAACGCGGCTCCTGCCCGTTCTCCGGCGAGCTGCGCACCACCTGGGGCACCGGCAGGAATGGCTCGATGCGGTCCGAGCAGGCGATGGGGCCGGCGCCGGGCCCGCCGCCGCCGTGGGGCTGGGTGAAGGTCTTGTGCAGGTTGTAGTGGACGATGTCGAAGCCCATGTCGCCTGGGCGCGAGATGCCCATCACGGCGTTCAGGTTCGCCCCGTCGTAGTAGAGCGTGCCGCCCACGCCGTGCACGATCGAGGCGATCTCCTCGATGTTGCGGTCGAACAGCCCGAGGGTGTTGGGGTTGGTGAGCATCAGGCAGGCCACGTCCTCGTCGGCCTTCGAGCGCAGGTCGTCGATGTCCACCCCGCCGTGCTCGTCGGTGCCCACCTTCACCACCTCGTAGCCGGCCATCGTCACGGTCGCGGGGTTGGTGCCGTGCGCGGTGTCGGGCGTGAGCACCTTGTGGCGGCTCTCGCCGCGGTCCTCGTGGTAGGCGCGGGTGAGCAGAAGGCCCGCCAGCTCACCGTGTGAGCCCGCCGAGGGCTGCAGCGACACGTGCGGCAGGCCCGCGATCTCGGCCAGCGCTCCCTGCAGCCTCCACATCAGGTCGAGCGCGCCCTGGGCGTGGTCGGCGTCCTGCAGCGGGTGCAGCCGTGCGTGGCCGGGCAGCGCCGCGACCCGCTCGTGCAGCTTGGGGTTGTGCTTCATCGTGCACGAGCCGAGTGGGTAGAAGCCCGTGTCGAGGTCGAAGTTCTTCTTTGACAGCCCGTTGTAGTGGCGCACGATCTCGGGCTCTGAGACCTCGGGCAGGTCGGCGGGCTCGGAGCGCCGCGCCCAGTCGGGCAGGATCTCGGACAGGGGCACCTCCGGCACATCCTCGGCCGGCGGCGTGAAGGCGCGCCGGCCCTCCACCGAGCGCTCCCAGATGGTGAGGGTCTCGCTCACGCCGCCACCTCCTGGCGCACGAACGAGGCGAGGCGGTCGATGTCGGCCTTGCTACGGCGCTCGGTGATCGCCACCAGCAGGCCGTCCTCGTACTCGGGGTAGGTGTCCGCGAGCCGGTAGCCGGGGTTGACGCCCTCGGCCCGCGCCCGCTCGAACAGCCCGTCGATGTCGGGCACGCGCACGGCGAACTCACGCACCACGGGGCCCGGGTTGATGCGGTCGAGCCCGAGCGTCTCGCGCGCGTAGTGGGTGCGGCGCGCCATCAGCTCACCCAGCTCCACCAGGCCGCGCTTGCCCAGCCACGACAGGTAGATCACGCCCGCCAGCGCGTTCAGCGCCTGCGCGGTGCAGATGTTGTGCGTGGCTTTCTCGCGGCGGATGTGCTGCTCGCGCGTCTGAAGGGTGAGCACGAAGCCGCGCTTACCGTCCACGTCGCGGGTCTCGCCCGCGATGCGGCCCGGCATCTTGCGGATGAAGCGCTCGTCGGCGGCGAAGAAGCCGAACGACGGCCCGCCGAAGTCCAGGCGATTGCCCAGCGTCTGGCCCTCGCCGACGCAGATGTCCGCCCCCTGCTCGCCGGGCGGCTGCAGGATGCCGAGCGGCAGGGGGTCGGCGGCCACCACGAACAGGGCGCCGGTGCGCTTGGCGGCCTCGCCGAGCGCGCCGATCTCCTCCACGGTGCCGAGGAAGTTGGGCTGCTGCACGAACACCGCGGCGGTGTCGTCATCCACCAGGGCGGCGAGAGCGTCCACGTCGGTGGCGCCCTCGGCGGTGAGGCCCGCCTCGGCCATCTCCATCCGGTAGCCCGCGGCGTGGGTGGCGAGCGCCTGCCGGGAATGCGGGTGAAGGCCCCGGGAGACCACCAGCTTGCTGCGCTTGGTCTCGAGCTTTGCCAGGTAGCCCGCGGCGGCGACGGCCGAGGGGCCCTCGTAGACCGACGCGTTGGACACCGGCAGGCCGGTGAGCTCGGAGATCGCGGTCTGGAACTCGAACATCACCTGCAGCCCGCCCTGGGAGATCTCCGGCTGGTACGGCGTGTAGGGGGTCAGGAACTCCGACCGCGACAGGATCGAGTCGATGATCGACGGCACGTAGTGGTCGTACATCCCGGCGCCGAGGAAGGTGACCTCCTCGTCGGCGTGGGTGTTGCGCGCCGCGAGGCCGGCCAGGTGGTCGAACACCTCCGACTCCGACTTGCCGTCGGGAAGGTCCAGCGGGCGCTGCAGCCGCACGGACGCGGGGATCGCCTCGAACAGATCCTCCAGCGAGCCGACGCCGATGGCGTCGAGCATCGCCTGCCTGTCGGCATCGGTTGCGGACGTGTAGCGGCTCAAGAGCCGAGCAGCTCCTTGTACGCAGCCACATCGAGGAGGGCGTCGACCTCCGACGGATCGCTGAGCTTGACCTTGACCATCCACCCATCACCGTAGGGATCCGCGTTCACGTTCTCGGGGGAGTCGGCGAGCCCCTCGTTCACCTCGACGATCTCGCCGGACAGGGGTGCGAACACGTCGGACACCGCCTTCACCGACTCGACCTCCGCGTAGGTCTGGTCCTTGGTGACCGTGGCGCCGACCTCCGGCGGGTCGTAGAAGACCACCTCGCCGAGGGCGTCCTGGGCGTACCACGTGATCCCGAACGTGGCCGTATCGCCCTCGATCCGGGCCCAGTCGTGCTCTGGGTGGTACTTCAGCTCTTCCGGGTAGCTCGCCTCCGCCAACTCAGGTCTCCTTCTCGTATAGGGGCTTCTGCCTGACCTCCGCTGCGCGGGCCTTGCCGCGAACGTCCACCTCGATAGCGGTGCCCGGTTCAGCGGCCGCGCGGGGAAGGTACGCCATCCCGATGCCGACCTCCAGGCAGGGCGACATGGTGCCGCTCGTGACCACCCCGTCGCCCGCCGCGGTGCTCACCGCGTTTCCCTGGCGCGGGATGCCCGGGCCGGTGAAGACGAAGGGCGCCAGCGCCTGCTCGGGCTCGACGTCCCGCAGGGCATCGGCGCCGATGAAGTCCGTGTCGAGCTTGCAGCACCAGCCCAGGCCGGCCTCGATCGGGTTGCGGTCGATCGAGAGGTCGTTGCCGTACAGGTGGAAGCACACCTCGAGGCGCAGGGTGTCGCGCGCGCCCAGGCCGGCGGGCGCCACGCCGCGCTCCAGGAGGGCGTCCCAGACCTTGGTGGCGCCGTCGGGCGGGATCAACAGCTCCACGCCGTCCTCGCCCGTGTAGCCGGTGCCGCATACCCCCACCTCGGGCACACCGGCCACCGTTGCGAGGGTCCAGCGCATCCGCTCCGGCGCCTCGCCCTCCAGCAGCTCGCGCAGCGTGGCGCGGGCGTCGGGGCCCTGGAGCGCGAGCATCGCGAAGTCGGCATGGGCGTCGTGGACCTGCACGTCGCCTTCGAAGCTCGCCGCGTGCTCCTGGACCCAGGCCAGGTCGCGATCGTGGTTCGACGCGTTGGTCACCGTGAGAAAGCCGCCGCCGCCCTCGGAGAAGCGGTAGGTGAACAGGTCGTCGATCACACCCCCGTCGTCCTGGCAGAGCACCGAGTACTGAGCCCCGTTCTCGGCGATCTTGGTCACGTCGTTGGAGAGGATCCGCTGCAGGAAGCGCTCGGCGTCGGCGCCGGTGGTGCGGATCTCGCCCATGTGGGAGACGTCGAACATGCCGGCGCCCGTTCGCACCGCCATGTGCTCCTGGCGCACGCCCTCGTACTGCACGGGCATCTCCCATCCGGCGAAGGGCACCAGCCGCGCGCCGGCCGCCTCATGGCGGTCGAACAGGGGCGTGCGACGAAGCGTCTCGGCGGCGGGCACGAGCCGAGACGTTAGCTCAGCGGACGAGGCGAACCGTGCGCTGCGTGAGCGACAGCTTCCCGGCGGAGTCGCGCACGCGGACGGTCAATGTGGCGCGCACCCGCTTGCGCGCAAGCAGCGCGCGGCGCAGGCTGCGGCGGGCGTTCCTGGACAGCCTGAGCTTCAGCGTGAGTGTGCCGGCGCTGGAACGCCGCCCCTTGCCGTCGCGCAGGCGGATCCGCTTCCCCCTGAGCTTCAGCGTCAGCCGCCCGATCGCGCGCGCAGAGCAGGCGGCCTCGCAGCTCAGCCTCACGCCAACGTTCCCGCTGCGCAGCGGGCGCTGTCGCGTGGAGCCGCCGATGTGGAAGACGAGCGGCCGGGGCGTCAGCGGCGGCGGGATGGGGGTGGTTGGCGTTGTAGGCGGCGGCCCGGCGGTGTCGTCCACGGGGGGCAGGTAGGTGACCGTCAGGTCGCAGGAGCCCGGGTCGGCGTCGTCCTCTAGCCGCCGCACCGCGCCGCCCAGGAGCGCGACGTGCACGCGGCCACAGGCGTCCTCGCCGAACGCCGCGAGCTGGCCGTCCGGCACCGTGACCGACAGTGGCGTCTCGACGGTCGCGTTGGGCAGAGCGAGCTGGAGCGGCTGGATGTAGGTGTCGCAGTTGTCGCCGTACAGGTACTTCCCGGCGAGCGCAGGGAGGCTGGGGTCGCGCACCACGACGCCGCCGATCAGCGCCGCGCACCCCGTGGGCGGGTTGTAGTCGTGCACCGGCAGGGTGTCGGTGGTGCACGGGTCGTCGTCGCCGGGATGCCCGAAGCCCTCGCACACGGGCCAGCCGAAGTCGTTGCCCAGGCCTCGCCCCTGGGTGCTCGGGCGGAAGTTGATCTCCTCGAACTTGCCCTGCCCGACGTCGCCGATCGTGAGGTCGGCGGTCTGACGGTCGAAGCTGAACCGGAACGGGTTGCGCAGGCCGGTCGAGTAGACCAGCGGATCGCCCCCGGCGCCGTTGGCGAATGGATTGCCGGCGGGCACGCGGTACGCGGCGGATCCGAGCTTGCGAGGATCCAGGCGGAGCATCTTGCCCAGTTGCATGAAGGTGTTCGGCGCGTTGTTCGGCACGGCACCATCGCCGACTGAGGCGTACAGCAGGCCGTCGGGACCGAAATGAAGCGTCCCGCCGTAGTGGTTGTTTCCGGCCGGGTGCTGGATCTCGAGCACCTTTCGCGCGCTCGCCGGGTCCGCCAGCTCCGGGTTCGCCGCCGAGCGGCGGTACTCGCGAATCTCGATCGGCCCGTGGGGCGCCATCCCGGGATTCGCGTCGTTGCGGACCATGAAGACGTAGAAGCGGCCGCTGGTCAGGTAGTTGGGCGCGAACGCCATCGACAGCAGGCCGCCCTCGCCCGCATCGTCGACATCCGGGATCGTCAGGAACGGCTGCGCCAGGGTCGTCCCGTTCCTCACCACCCGGATCTCGCCCTCGCGCAGGACCACCATCAGCCGTTCCCCGTCCCCGGGGGGCGCGGTCGCGTAGATCGGCGTGTCAAAGGGGCCGCCGACGTTCGTCAGCGTCAGCGCAGCCTGGGCGGGCGCCGCCGCGAGCAGCGCGACGAGCAGTGCGAGGAGGACGCTAATCCTTGAGGAACGGCGGGATGTCGATCTCGTCGTCGGAGATCTCCAGCGAGCTGCGCTGGCCCTCGTCCATCGAGACATCCCTGCGCCGCGGCTCGCGCCTGCGACCGGTGCTGTCCTCGGTGAACAGCGGCGCCCCGGGGCGGTGGCCCTCGAAGCCGGTGGCGATGACGGTGACCCGCACGCCGTCCCCAAGGCCGTCGTCCACCACGGCGCCGAAGATGATGTTCGAGTTCTGGTCGGCGGCACTCTGGATGATCTCCGCGGCCTCGTTGACCTCGAACAACCCGAGGTCGCTGCCACCGGTGATGTTGAGGAGTATGCCTGTCGCCCCTTCCACCGACTGCTCGAGCAGCGGGCTGGAGATGGCGTTCTTGGCCGCCTCGGCCGCGCGCTGCTCGCCGCTGGCCTCCCCGATGCCCATCAGCGCGGACCCTGCCTCGTGCATGATCGTGCGCACGTCGGCGAAGTCCAGGTTGATCAGGCCCGGGATTGTGATCAGGTCGGTGATGCCCTGCACGCCCTGGCGGAGCACGTTGTCGGCCTCGCGGAACGCCTCGAGGATGCTCGTGCGCCTCTCCACCACGGCCAGCAGCTTCTCGTTGGGGATCACGATGAGCGTGTCCACCTGCTCGCGCAGCCGGTTGACGCCGTCGTCGGACTGGCGCCGGCGCTGGCTGCCCTCGAAGTCGAACGGCCTGGTGACCACGCCCACGGTGAGCGCACCTATCTCCTGCTTGGCGACCTCCGCGATCACGGGTGCCGCGCCGGTGCCGGTGCCACCGCCCTCCCCCGCGGTCACGAACACCATGTCCGCGCCCTTGAGGGCCTCCTTGATCTCGTCGCGGGTCTCGTTGGCCGCGCCGTAGCCAACCTCGGGATCCGCGCCGGCGCCGAGGCCGCGCGTGAGCTGGTCACCGATCTGGAGCTTGATGTCGGCGTCGCACATCTGCAGCGCCTGGGCGTCGGTGTTCACCGCGATGAACTCGACGCCCTTCAGGCCGGCGTCGACCATGCGGTTCACCGCATTGGTGCCGCCGCCTCCCACTCCGACCACCTTTATGACCGCCAGGTAGCTGCCGGTGTCCATGCCTTCGATCTCGCCTCGTCTGCTCGGGGGTGAGTTCCGTCCGGGTCTGAAGGGATCCTTGAGGGTTTTCGCACGCCCCAAAGTCCCCTGCAAAGGGGGACTGTAGGTGGCATTCGTCGCGAGTGTCAACTGACCTCGCAACAAATCCTTCATCCCAACCGTCGATCACGGATCGAGGGTTGGGCTAGTCTCGACTCAGGGTTGAAGGTTGGGAGCCACCGTCCCGCCCGGCTCAGCGGGCGTCACTCCGGGGTCCGCCTGAGGCGTGGGTTGCGGAGTCTGCTGCGTCTGTGGCGTAACGGGCGCGGCGGCCTCGGGCGTGGCCTGCGCGGCGCCCTCGGGCACCGGGGCGGGCTGGTCGGCTCCGGCCGGTGCGACCGGGGCGACCGTCTCCACGGGCAGCCCGCCCGCCGCCGGGCGCTCGGGTATGCGCACGTCGATGTATTCGGCGCCCGCGGCATCCTTGTCGGCGAGCACGCGCACGGCGGCCGCCCACTTCGCGGCGATCCGGCTCGCGTCGCCGAACACCAGCTCGGGCCCCTCCTTCACGTGCACCACCACGCCGCGGCCGCCCTCACGTTCGATCTTCTCGAGCCTGGCCGTGATCACGGCCGGGGCTCCGCCGGCGACCCGCGCGGCGTCGAGCACCGGCCCGGGATCCAGCTGACGGGCCGGGACGCCCCCCTGGATCTCGATCGTGGGCAGCGAGCCCTTCCAGGTCAGTCCGGTGAGCACCGAGCCGTCGCCGGCCACCGCCACCTTTCGCGCGCCCAGCGTGAGCAGCGCGGCGGGACGGTGCTCGATCACGCGAATGCTCATCGCGTTGGGGAAGTCGGGGGTGATCACCACGGACTCGACGACCGGGAAGCCCTCGGCCGCCTTCTCGATGGCGGCGCGGTCGACGTGCAGGGTGGTGCTGTCCTTCGCGGCGTGCTCGATCGCCGCCCGGGCGTCCTTGGCGGCCTCGCCCGTGAGGCCGGTGATCGTGACCTGCTTCACGGCAACCAGCGGCGAATCGCGCAGCCACAGCATGTAGAACGCCGAGAGGACCACCGCCGCCGCCAGGATCGCCACGGCGCGGCGGCGCATGCGTGGGGAGGGTGTGAGGGCGCGGAGCCAGGGGGCGAGACGCAGCCGGACCGCGGTGATCGCCCCGGTCACGACTCCCAGAGCTCCCGCACATCCACGTCGCCCAGCAGCTGCACCTCGGGCTCGAGCTCGACCTCGAAGCGGTCGCGCACGCGCCGC
Organism: uncultured Thermoleophilaceae bacterium; assembly: GCA_963808105.1. Taxonomy (GTDB): domain Bacteria; phylum Actinomycetota; class Thermoleophilia; order Solirubrobacterales; family Thermoleophilaceae; genus JAAYBF01. The sequence continues at coordinate 717,971 of CAWEEH010000003.1, forward strand.
CGTCCCTCCGCCATCAGGGCGATCACGTCGGCTGTGGTCGCCTCCCCCATGTTCTCCACGAAATTCGCGTGCTTCTCGGAGAAGCGGGCACCGCCGACGGTGAGCCCGCGGCAGCCGGCCTCGTCGAGCAGCACGCCGGCACTGCGGCCCTCGGCCCTGGGGTCGTCGGGGTTCTTGAAGGTGGAGCCGAAGGTCTTGATCCCCGAGGGCTGCGCGGCCCTGCGCTGCGAGCGCATCTCGGCGAGCGTCGCCTTCACCGCGGCGGGATCGGCCTCCTCCAGCGCGAAGGACGCCGAGGCCACGATCTCGCGCGGGCCGAGGTTCGACTTGCGGTACGAGAAGCCCAGGTCCCCGGGCGTGCGGCGATCGGTGCCGGCGGGGGTGGCGACGTCGACCCACTCGAGCACGCGCGAGAGGTCGCCGCCGTAGGCGTTGGCGTTCATCTTCACCGCGCCGCCGACCGTGCCGGGGATGTTCACCCCGAACTCCAGGCCGGTCAGACCCTCCCGCGCGGCCCGCGCGGATGCCTGCGGCAGGCGGGCGCCTCCCCCGCAACGGAGATGCGTGCCGTCGCGTTCGATCGAGGCGAGCGCGCCGTCCAGTTTCATGACGAGTCCACGGAAACCTGCATCGGCTACCAGAAGGTTCGATCCCGAGCCGATCACTCCTACCTCGAGCTGCACGGAATCCGCCCAGGCGAGCAGCTCATCGAGCTGCTCCGTGGTCTCAGGCCGGGCGTAGTGGTCGGCCGGGCCGCCCGTTCGCACGGTGGTGAGCCGTGCTAGAGGGAAATCCTGCTCAATATTCATCCACTGAGCAGTTCGGCGACGCGGTCCACGTCCCCTGCCCCGAGGGTGAGCACCACGTCCTCCTCCCCCGCCTCGTCGGCGAGCCGCGCGGCCGCCTCCTCCACCGTCGGCGTCCAGAGCACGCGCCGGCCTCCGGCGGCGTCGGCGGTGGCGCGCGCGATCGTGAGGCCGGTCACCCCCGGAAAGTCCTCGGACTCCTCTCGGGCGGGGTAGATGTCCACCACGGCCACGACGTCGGCCAGCGCCAGCGCCTCGCCGAACTCGCGGGCGAGCATCCGCGTGCGTGAGAAGAGGTGTGGCTGGAAGCAGGCGATCACGCGCCTGGCGCCGAGGGTGTGGGCGGCGTCGAGGGTGGCCCGGACCTCCGTGGGATGGTGGGCGTAGTCGTCGAACACGCGCGCCCCGGCCACCGTGGTGCCGCGCTCCTCGAAGCGCCTGCCCGCGCCGGTGAACCCCGCGAGCAGCGGCGCCGCCTCCGCGAACGGCACGCCCGCCTCGCGGCAGGCCGCGAGCGCCGCCAGGGCGTTCAGCACGTTGTGGCGGCCCGGCACGTTGAGCTCGACCGGCACTCCCTCGACCGTGAAGCGCGAACCCAGGGGCACGAGCTCGAGATCCTCGGCATCGAAATCGCCCGGCCTGATCGTTGCCCCGGCCCCCTCGGTGAACGCGCCGAACGCTGCCTCGAGCTCCGCCAGAGAGCCGTAGGTGTGGTGATGGTCGAGCTCGACGTTCGTGACCACGGCCACATCCCGGGCCAGCTCCAGGAAGGAGCGATCCGACTCGTCGGCCTCGACCACGAGCCACTCCCCCTCGCCCCAGGCCGCGTTCGACCCGGTCGAGCGCAGCTCGCCGCCGATCAGGTAGGCGGGATCCCGGCCCGCCTCGACCAGCACGTGCGCCGCCATGCCGCAGGTCGTGGTCTTGCCGTGCGTGCCCGCCACCGCGATCGAGCGCTTGAGCCGCGACACCTCGCCCAGAAGCTCGCCGCGGTGGATGGGCGCGGCGCCCGCCGCCTGAAGCTCCGGATTGTCGGGCGGGATCGCGGTGGAGACGACCACCTCGGCGCCGTCCGGAACGTTGGCCGCGTCGTGCCCGATGGCGGGCTCGATCCCGTGCTCGCGCAGCCGGGCCGTGTAGGAGGACTCGGCGCGATCCGAGCCCGTGACCGTCGCGCCGAGCGCCTTCGCGACGATCGCCAGGCCGCTCATCCCGGCGCCTCCGATGCCCACGAAGTGGAGCTTGCGGTCGGCGAACGGGCGGCTGGCCATCGCGCGTGAGGTTATGCCTTGAAGGTCGCGCAAACGGTCCGTACCCTGCGGAGTCCGCATCAGCAAGGAGGCGCGGGATGACGGACGGGAGTGAAGGGGAAGTGTCCAGACGAGCGCGACGGATGCGCCTGGCGGCGCTGGTCGCGGGGGTAGCCGCGTTGTGCTGCGCCGCGCCGGCGAGCGCGCAGATCTCGGGCGGCGACAACCCCGCGCCCGACTCGGGGCTCCTGCCGCCGAGCGGGACGGCGAGCGTGAGCGGCACGGAGCGGGTGGGCGAGCAACTCACCGGTTCCGACAACTTCAGCGGCGCGGCGAGCACGAGCCAGGGCTGGCTTCGCTGCAACGCCGGTGGCACGGGTTGCAGCGTGATCCCCGGGCAGAGCTCGAACACCTACACCCTGGTCGATGCCGACGTGGACCGGGTGATCAAGTTCCGCGTACGCGGCGTGAGCATCACCGGCGGCGTTCACGAAGACGATGACGCGACCGGTGCGATCGACGCCCTATCGCCCACCAACGGGACGGCACCCTCGTTCACGGGGAGCGCGAGAAGCGGTCAGACGCTGGTGGGCAACCGTGGGTCCTGGACGGGAACAGGGACCATCACCTACGCCTACCGATGGCAGCGGTGCACACCCGCCTGCGCGGACATCCCCGGTACCTCGGCCGAGGGCCTCAACTACACGCTCACCGCCGGCGACGTGGGCCACAAGGTTCGCCTGGAGGTGACGGCGACAAACGCCGCGGACACGACCACCGCCTTCTCCACCCAGAGCGCACAGGTGCAGGCGGGTGTCTCCAGCGGCGGGCCGGGCGCCGGCGGGCCCGCCGGCGGCGGCCCGGGCGGCGGCTCCCCCACCACCACGCCCGGCGGCACCACGACCCTGCGCAGGCTCTCCCCCTTCCCCGTCGTGGCCATCGGCGGCCGGCTGATCGGGCGCCGTGTGCTCGTCTCGCTGCTCAGGGTGTCGCGGGCGCCGCGGGGGTCGATCGTGACCGTGACCTGCAGGGGCCGCGGCTGCCCCTTCAGACGTGCCCGGCGCAAGATTCGGCGCCGGGCCGGTCTGAGAATCCGGGGCCTGGAGCGGCGCCTGCGCACCGGAACGGTGATCACGATCATCGTGCGCAAGGGCAACACGATCGGCAAGTACACCCGCCTGCGAATCCGCCGGGGCGCGCCCCCCGCCAGGATCGACCGCTGCATCCGTCCGGGCGCCGCCCGTCCCAGTGCGTGCCCATGACCGAACTGAGGCGGCGACCGCGCGGCCCGCGTACCCTGTTGGGTCGTCGATGCTCTGGTTCGGAGGCACCAGGAAGGTCGGATGGGCAGCGGCTGCGCTGGTCTGGCTCGCGCTGCCCGCAAGCGCCACCGCCCTGCCGCCCTTTCCAGGCAGCGCGCCCGTGATCTCGCGCACGGACAGCCGCGCGCTCGCAACGAGCAACGGCGGCTGGAGCATTGGCACGCCCACCAGCTACCGCTACCTCTGGTACCGGTGCTCGGCGCTCGCCACCGTGTCGTGCGTCGCGGTCCCCGGCGCCGCCGCCACCTCCTACGTGCTGCGGACGGCGGACGTCGGGTTCCGCATGCGGTCGCAGGTCGTGGCATCGAACGGTGATGGCAGTGCGAGCTCGCAGCTGTCCGGCCCCTACGGCCCCATCGCCGCCGACCCGCCGCGCAACCACGGCCTGCCGGCCATCAGCGGAGTGCTGCTCAGGGGCGGAACCTTCAGCGCAAGCCCGGGCGTGTGGTCGGGGCGGGCTCAGGGCGACCCGCCCTACACATATGAGTGGCAGCGCTGCACCAGCGCGGCCGCCGCCTCGTGCTCGCGTATCGCCGGCGCGACCTCCGCGACCTACCGGTCCACCACCTCCGATGTCGGCCGTCAGGTACGCGTGGTCGTGGGAGCGGAGGGCCTCGGCCGGTCCTACGTCGCCTCCACCACGCTCGGCCCGGTCTTCGCGGCGACCACGGCGACCGTCAAGCGGTTGACCCCCTTCCCGGTCCTCGTGATCGTGGGGCGTTTGCGCGGGTCCAGGACTCAGATCACCGAGTTCACGGTCCGGGCGCCCCGGCGGGCCCGGGTGAGCGTGCGCTGCAGAGGCAAGCGCTGCCCGTTCCGGCAGGTGCGTGGCCAGGTGGGCAAGCGCAAGCGCCTGCGGTTCCGCCGCGCGCAGCGCACCTTCAGGGCCGGACAGCGCCTGGAGATCCGCGTGACCGGGCGCAACCGGATCGGCAAGTTCACGCGCGTGACCTTCCGGCGCAGCCGGGCGCCGCGGCGCAGGGACCTGTGCCTGATCCCGGCGACCAAGGGCCCGCGACCCTGTTCGGAGGCCCGATGACGGCCCGGGTCGCATTCGTCGTGCTCGCCGCCGCCGCTGCCTTCCTCGGTAGCTACGCGCTCGGCCAGGGCGACAAGGGCTCGGCCAGCGGCGCCTCTCGCCCGGCCGCGACGACCGCTGCTCCGACCGGAGAGCGGGCACCGGTGAGCCGTGCGGTGCCGGTTCCGGCCACAGCCAGGCTGCCCGAGCTCCGCGATGCGCCGGCGGCCGCCCCGCGTCGCGCAAGGCGCGTGGTGAGAAGGCGCGCTCCGGCGGTCGCCGCGGCCCCCGCCGCCGCGCCGGCCGCACCGAAGCCCGCCCCCAAGCCCGACACCGGTACTCCCTTCTTCGACGCCGAGTAGCGTGTCCGCTCAATGTCGCGGATAGCGCCACGGCGCCTGGCGCAGTGATCGCCGGGCACCGCATCGTCGGGACGCTCGAGCGCACCAGTTCAGGGGCGGCCTTCAGAGCCGAGGACCGCGACCGCACACCCGTGGTGCTCAGGCTGATCAAGCCTCCGGGCGGCCGCGCCGCCGTCACGCGGTTCCATGCGCGAGCGGAGCAGCTCAGCGCCCTGTCACACGGCTCGATCGCTCGGGTAACGGGCTTCGGGGAGGCGCCGGAGGGCCTGTGGCTGGCGACCGTCGAGGTGAACGGCGTGACCCTGCGCAGCCTCATGGACAAGGGGCTCGCGCCCATGCGCGCCGTGCGCCTGCTCGGAGAGGTCGCGGACGGCCTGGACGCGGCACACAGCGCGGGCGTCGCTCACGGCGATGTCCGGGCGGAGAACGTGATCGTGCAGGGACGGCCGTCGGAGCGCGCCCTCCTGGTGGGTTTCCCGCTCGATCCCGAGGCGCCCGACCGTGAGCAGGACGTCTCACAGCTGGCGGGCATCCTGCGCGAGTGCCTCCCGGACGCCGACCTCCCCGCCGCCGGCGATCACACCACCGCCGGCGAGCTGGTCGCGAACGCCGCCCACGCGCTGCTGCGAGCAACGCCTGCGCAGACCGATGAGGAGGGCGCGGCGCCCGGCGACGACGAGGCCGTCGCTCCAAGGAAGCGGCGGCGACGCGGCCGGCGCCTGCTGAAGGTGCTGGCGGGCATCCTCGTCGTCGCGGGCGCGGCGGGCGCGGGCTACGCGGTGAGCGAGATGTCCGACGATTCCGAGGCGCCCGCCGAGCCAGGCGAGGCCTCGGCCGGCGCCCTGTCGGTCGCCGTGCCGTCTGGCTGGGAGCAGGCTCCGGCGAGCAAGGGCCTCGCTCAGCTCAGGGACGAGGTACTGCTGCGGCGCGGATCTCCGGCGGGAGCGATCTCGGCGGGGATCGCTGTCGATCGCTCGGTGGTGCTCGATCCGTCGCTCCTCGCCGCCGAGTTCGGCGGGCGTGCACCACGCCCGGAGCTTGTGCGGCTCGGCAAGCTCAGCGCGATGCGCTTCGAGGGCCTCCGGGGCGGTGGGCCTTCCGTGGTCTACGTCGCCTCCACTTCGGAGGGCGCTCCGGCGGTGGTGTGCGCGGGCAGCCCGGTGAGCGAGGCGTGCGCGCAGGCGGCCGGCGGCCTCAGCCTGCGAGGAGCCCGCCCGTACGACCCGGCCGCGGGGATCGCCTGGAAGAACGCCCTCGCTCGCGACATGCGCCGCCTACGCGCTCAGCGGGCCGGCGGCCTGCGCGCGCTGCGGGAGGCCGCGACGCCCGCTGCCCAGGAGGACGCGGCGAATCTGATCGCGCGAGCTCACGCGTCCGCCGCGCGCTCCCTGCGGCGGCGCAAAGCGCCACCCCAGGCGGCGGGGCCGCGGCGCCGGGTGCTCCAGCGCCTGCTCGCTGCCGACCGCGCCTACCGGGCGCTGGCCCGGGCCGCCGGCGCAGACGACGAGGAGGCCTTCGAGAGGGCACAGCGCCGCGTCCGCGGTGCGGACCGCAGCCTTCAGGTCACTCTGCGGTCGCTCTGATCAGCTCGGCGGCGATCCGCTCGGCGGCGTCGGGCCTCGCCACCGCCTGCGCCGCCCGGGTCATGGCGCGCATCTGCTCCGGCGCGCGCAGCAGCGTGCCCACCTCACGGGCCAACCGGGGGCCGTCGAGCTCGCCGTCGGGCACCACCACGGCAGCGCCCGCCGCCTCCATGTGGCGGGCGTTGGCGGTCTGGTGGTCGGCCGTGGCGTGCGGGTAGGGCACCAGGATCGACGGGAGTCCCGCCGCGGCCACCTCGAGCACCGAGCCCCCGGCGCGCGCCACCACCAGGTCGGCGGCCGCCAGGGCGTCGGCGAAGGGCTCGACGTAGTCGTGTAGGTGGTAATGGGGAGGCGACCCCAGCGCCGCCAGGCGCGCCACCAGCTGGTCGTAATCGCGCCTGCCCGCCACGTGCAGCACGGCAAAGGGAACGGCCTCCCCGAATGCCTCCAGGGCGGCCTCGTTCAGGCGCCGGGCGCCCAGCGAGCCGCCGAACACGAGCACGCATTGCAGCTCCTCACCCACCCCGAACCGCCCGCGCGCCTCGGCGCGATCCACGCGGCCGGTGCCCGGCCGGGACCGGCCTGCCGGCCAGCTCGAACTTCGGCCCGTCCCGGCCCTCGATCGGGAACGCCAAAAAGACCCGCCGCGCGAACCGCGCCAGCAGCCGGTTGGTCACGCCCAGGTGGCTGTCGGCCTCGGTGAGCACGATCGGCAGCCGCAGGGTCCAGGCCGCCAGCCCCACCGGTCCTGCCACGTAGCCACCGCCACCGAGCACGGCGTCGGCGCCAGTGCTGCGCAGCATCCGGCGCGCCCTGCCGGTCGCGCGCAGCGCCCGCAGCACCGCCCGCGCGGCGCGCAGGGGATTGCGGCGGTCGATGCCCTCCACGTCCAGCCTGTGGAAGGCAAAGCCGGCGGCCGGCACGAGCTCCGCCTCGGCCCGGTCTCCACCGGCGAACTCGACTTCGGCGCCGCTAGCTCGCAGCGCTTCCGCGACGGCCAGGGCCGGCACGACGTGTCCCGCCGTGCCGCCGGCCGCGATCACGACCTTGGGCATCATGGCCTCCCGTGATGGCGCGCAGCGTCGGCTTGGCGGCACGGGCGGGGAGCCCGCCGTGGGCCGCCACGTTCATCAGCAGCCCCATGCCGCCGAGTAGAACGATCAGGTTGGTGCTGCCGTAGGAGATGAACGGCAGCGGGACCCCGGTGAGCGGCATGAGGCCCAGCACGGCGAAGAAGTTGAGAATCGCCTGGCAGCAGATGAGCGAGGTGATCCCCGCCGCCAGCAGCTTCGAGTAGCGGTCCCGCGCGGCCTTGGCGGTGCGCAGCCCGGCGTAGCCGATCATCGCGTAGAGGATCGCCACCGCGAGCATGCCCACGATGCCCACCTCCTCGCCGATGATCGCCAGGATCATGTCCGTGTGCGCCTCGGGCAGGTAGAAGATCTTCTGGACCGACTCCCCGAGGCCGACCCCGAACAGCCCGCCCGAGCCGATCGCCGTGAGCGCCTGCACGGCCTGGAAGCCGGTGTCGCCCGCGTCGGAGAACGGGTCGAGGAAGGCCGTGAGCCGCGCCATCCGGTAGGGCTCGGCGATCGCCGCGGCGGTGGCCACACCCGCCAGCCCGCCGCCGAGTGCCGCGAGGTAGCGAATGGGCGTCCCGGCCGCGATCAGCAGGGCGCCCATCGCGAAGCAGATCACCATCGTCGTGCCCATGTCCGGCTGCTTCATCAGCAGGGCGCAGGCCGCCGCGAGCACGAGCAGCAGCGGCTGGAACAGGCCCTTGAAGCTCTGAACGCTCTTCGGCCGCTCGGCCAGCAGCCGCGCGGCGTAGAGGATCATCGCCAGCTTCAGCATCTCGGAGGGCTGGAACTGAAGCGGCCCGGCCCCGAGCCACCGCGTGGCGCCGTTGATGGTCACGCCCACGCCGGGCACCATCACGGCCGCCGTGAGGATGAACGAGGCCACGAGGAGGAGCGGGGTCATGCGCTTCACCGCGGCCAGGCCGTGGCGTGACAGCACGTGCAGAACCACCACGCCGATCAGCCCGAAGGCCACGTAGCGCTTGAGGTAGAAGGACGGGTCGCCGGACCCGTCGAGGAGCGACTCCGCGGAGCTGGCCGAATAGACCATCACGGCCCCGGCCGCGAGCAGGCACAGGGTCGCCGTGTAGAGGATCGAGTACTCGACCGAACGCTTCGCGCGTGTCCGGGCCGGCGGCATCCGAACCCCCTTCGACGCGCGCGAACGAAGTCATTCCACGCAGCAGCGTGGACTTTTCCACCCTATGGGTGGAACTTCTCACGCAGCTCCTCAAGAACAAGCTCGCGGAAGCGCTCACCGCGCTCCTCGTAGTCGCGAAACGCATCGAACGAGGCACACGCCGGGGAGAGCAGGACGACGTCACCGGGCTCAGCCGCCTTCACCGCCTCAGCAACGGCCCGCTCAAGCGTGCCGCAGCGAAGGAGCGGCACGGCGCCCTCCAAGTCGGCCGCGAGCCGATCGGCGGCCTCGCCGATCAGATACGCGGCCCGAGCCCGCGCCGAAAGCGCGTCCCGCAGCGCCTCAAACCCATCCCCCTTCAACGACCCCCCGAGGATCACGTGCACGCCACCCTCGAACGCCTCGATCCCCCTCACCGCAGCCGCGACGTTGGTCGCCTTGGAGTCGTTGACGGCGAGCACCCCGTCGCGCGAACCGACCTCCTCGAGCCGATGCGGCAGGCCGGCGAACGAGCTGAGCGCGGCACGGATGGCCTCCCGGGGCACCCCCATCCCATCGGCGGCGAGCGCCGCGGCGCGGGCGTTCAACCGGTTGTGCTCACCCCGCAGCCGCACCTCGCCGAGATCGAACGGGTCCTCGAGCAGGTCCTCCGGCATCACCACGTGCTCCGGAGAGTGCGAGAACAGCTTCATCTTCAGCGCGCGATAGCGATCGAGATCGCCGTGGCGATCCAGGTGATCGGGCTCCACGTTCAGCAGCACCGCGCATTCGGGCGCGAACTCCGACGCGTCCTCGAGCTGGAACGAGGAGCACTCGCACACCACCGTCGCCTCCTCCGAGAGCGAGCCGGGCAAGGCCGCGAGCGGCGCGCCCACGTTGCCCGCCACGGCCACCGGCAGCCCGGCGGCGCGCCAGATCGCACCGAGCAGCTCGACGGTCGTGGTCTTCCCGTTGGTGCCGGTCACCGCGACGAACGGGTTGGGAAGCAGCCTCCAGGCAACCTCGAGCTCCCCGGTCACCTCGATGCCCCTCTCCAACGCCGAGACCACCACGGGCGCCTCGCGCGGCACGCCAGGACTCTTGACGACACAGGCCACGCGATCCAGGAGGTCCACGCCATCCACGCCGAGGTGAGCCTCGAATGAGCCGTCGAGATCCACCAGCCCCGAGTCCACACCGATCACCTCGCCGTGTTCGGCGAGCATCCGCGCGGCGGCAAGGCCCGACCGCGCCAGACCCACCACCAGGTAGGGCCCTGGCGGCAGAGGAGGCCGCGGCGTCATGTGATCGATTGCTGGTACAGCGTGAAGCCGATCGCCGAGCAGATCGCGGCGACGATCCAGAAGCGCAGGATGATCTTGGTCTCCGACCACGCGAGCATCTCGAAATGGTGGTGGATCGGCGCCATCAGGAACACGCGCCGGCGGAAGCGCTGGAAGGCGAACACCTGGATCAGGACCGAGAGGGCCTCGATCACGAAGATGCCCGCCGATGATGAGCAGCAGCACCTCGGTCTTCGTCATCACGGCGATCGCCGCGATGGCGCCCCCTAATCCGAGCGATCCCGTGTCGCCCATGAAGATCGCGGCGGGGAACGAGTTGAACCAGAGGAAGCCAACGCACGCGCCGACCAGGCACGCGCACAGCAGCGCGAGGTCCATCTGGCCGGGGCCGGTGGTGATGAACGTCATGGCGGTGAAGGCCAGCAGCACGATCGCGCAGCAGCCCGCGGCCAGCCCGTCGAGGCCGTCGGTGAGGTTCACCCCGTTCGTGGCGCCCGAGCAGCACGAGCAGGATCAGCACCGGATAGAAGTAGCCGAGGTCGACGGACGCGTCGATCACGCGCAGCCGCAGCGTGTCGTTGAGCCCCACGTACTCGGTCGCGGCCAGCCAGAGGGCCACGGAGATCAGCGCCAGCACGACCAGCTTGTTGCGCCCCGACAGGCCGAGCGAGCGGCGCTTGGAGATCTTCGTCCAGTCGTCGGCGAAGCCCACGAGCGCGGTGGCGAGAGCGGTGGCCAGCACCACCAGGCTCACCGCCCGGTAGTCGCTGAGGATCAGGAACGGCACGGTGACGGCCAGGAACAGGACGATCCCGCCCATCGTGGGCGTGCCCGCCTTCTCGTGGTGGCCCTCGGGCCCCTCCTCGCGGATGTGCTGGCCGAACTCGCGCTCGCGCAGCTCCTCGATGAACTTCGGGCCGAGGAAGATGCAGATGAGGAGGGAGGCCATCCCTCCGATCAGAATCTCGCCCACCTAGGCCAGGACCCTTTCGAGGCCCACCGAGCGCGAGCCCTTCACCAGCACCCGGTCGCCCGGCTGGGCGATCTCCTCGAGCAGCGCGCCGGCCTCCTCGGGGGTGGCGGCGGCATACGTTTCGCCCTCGAAGCCCTCGGCGTACCCGGTGGCCTCCTCCCCCACGGTGACGAGCACGTCGATCCCGAGCGCGGCGGCCTCGTGGCCGATGTCGCTGATGGAACGCGTCCGACCCCGGGCCCAGCTCCGCCATCGTGCCGAGGATCGCCACGCGACGGTCCGCGGGCGTCTCGGCGAGGTGCTGGAGGGCCGCCCGCATCGACATCGGGTTGGCGTTGTAGCAGTCGTTGACCACGGTCACGCCGCCGGGCAGCTCGATGACCTCCCCCCGCATCGCCGAGAAGCGGGGCTCCACGCGGCCCGCCGGCTCGACCCCGAGCGCCAGCGCGGCGCCGACCGCCGCGAGCGTGTTCAGCAGGTTGTAGGGCTCGTCGTAGGGCAGCTCCAGCTCGATCCGCTGCTCGCGCGCCTCGATCTCCGCCTTCCCCGCGTCGAAGGCCAGCAGCATCACCTCGCCGCCGGGACCGAACGTGATCGTGTCGAGGTCCTCGCGCAGGTGGGCTTGAAGCAGCGCCTCGCCGGCCGGGACCACGCAGGCCGCCCCGGCGGGCAGGTCGCGGATCAGCTCCGCCTTCGCCGCGGCCACGCGATCGACGGTGCCCAGCAGCTCCAGGTGCACCGGCCCAACGTTCACGATCACGCCGACGTCGGGCTCGGCGACCGCCACCAGCTCGGCGATCTGGCCCTCGCCGCGCATGGCCATCTCCAGCACCATCGCCTCGGTGCCGGGCGGCGCCTCGAGGATCGTGAGCGGCAGCCCGATCTCGGTGTTCAGGTTCTCGCGGTTCGCGTGGGTGCGCCAGCGGGCGTCGAGGATCGCGGCGAGGATGTCCTTGGTGGACGTCTTGCCGGTCGAGCCGGTCACGCCCACCACCTTGCAGCCCAGCTCCCGCCGCCACGCGCGCGCCAGCGCCTGGAGGCCCAGCAGCGGATCGTCGACCACGATCACCGGCGCGACGCCCCCCGACGCCGCCACCGCGCGCTCGGCGTAGGCAGGCGCCACGAGCGCGCCCCACGCTCCCGCCTCCAGCGCCGCGGGCGCGTACTCGCCGCCGTCGGCGCTCGCGCCGGGCAGCCCCACGAACAGGTCGCCCGCGGTCGTCTCGCGGGTGTCGATCACCGCCCGCACAGGCGCGGGCGCGTCCGGCTCGCCGGCGGCCAGCTCGCCGCCCGCGGCGTCGACCACCCATGCGGCGGTCTGGTCGATCATCCCCTCACCCCCGAGCGCAATGCCTCGCGCGCCACCTCGACGTCGTCAAACGGCTCCTTGCGCCCGCCCTCGAACTCCTGGCCCTGCTCGTGGCCCTTGCCGGCGATCACCACCACATCGCCGGCCTCGGCCGAGCCCAGCGCCTGGGCGATCGCGATGCGCCGGTCCACCTCGCTCTCCACGGAGGCCCCCGGTGCGGTGCTCGCCCGATCAGCGATCGGGCTGCGCTCCTCCCCCGCCTCCCCCGCTCCCTCGAGGATCTCCGCCACGATCGCCTCCGGATCCTCCGAGCGCGGGTTGTCCGAGGTCACGATCACACGATCGGCGAGCTGTGCCGCCACCTCGCCCATCAGCGGGCGCTTGCCGCGGTCGCGGTCGCCGCCCGCGCCGAACACCACGTGCAGACGGCCGTCGGTGAGCTCCCGCGCCGCCCGTAGAACGTTCTCGAGCGAGTCCGGGGTGTGGGCGTAGTCCACGAGCACGCCGAACTCCTGCCCCTCCTCGACCGGCTCGAACCGCCCGGGCACCCTGGGAGCCTCGGCCAGGGCCTCCGCCGCGGTCTCGACCGAGACGCCGAGCTGGGCGCAGGCGGCGACTGCGCCAGCGGCGTTATAGACGTTGAACAGCCCTGGAAGGGCGATGCTGATCTGGACCCCGGCGACGGCGAAACGCGACCCGGTCACATCGAAGCTCACATCGGTCGCGACGTAATCCCTGTCGACTGTCGACTGTCGGCTGTCGACTCCAAAGGTCACCGCGTCGCCGAGCTCTCCCGCGAGCCGTGCCCCGTATTCATCATCCACGTTCACCACCGCCGGGCCCGGCTCGTCGAAGAGCCTGCGCTTGGCCAGGTAGTAGGCCTCCATCGACTCGTGGAAGTCGAGGTGGTCCTGGGTGAGATTCGTGAACACCTTCGCGGCGAACCGGATGCCGGAAGCGCGACCGAGCTCGAGCGCGTGCGAGGAGACCTCCATCGCGCAGGCGCCATCGCCGGCGTCGAGCATTCGCCTGAACGTGGCATGGAGGTCGATCGCCTCCGGAGTCGTGCGCTCGACCGGCTCCTCCACCCCGCCCACCACCTGCTTCACGGTGCCGAGCAACCCGGTGCTGATGCCGGCGTGCTCGAGGATCTCGCGCACGAGGAAGGCGGTGGTGGTCTTGCCGTTGGTGCCCGTGATCCCCACCACCCGCAGCGCGGCCGTGGGATCGCCGTAGAACCGCGTGGCCGCGGGGCCCATCGCGGCGCGCACGTCGTCGACCTGCACCTCCGGCACACCCAGGCCGAGCGGGCGCTCGACCACGAGCGCCGCCGCGCCGCGCTCGATCGCGTCCGGCGCGAAGTCGTGGCCGTCGGCGGTGAAGCCGCGGACGCAGAAGAAGAGGGTGCCGGGGCGCACCGCGGCGCTGGAGTACGCAAGCCCCGTGACCTCCACCTCCGGCGCCCCCGATCCCATCAGGTCTCGAAGGGTCATTGGCGCGACACGAGTCTAGAGCCGGGTCCGGCCGCTCCTATGCTCGGTGCTAGTCCTCGGGGGGCCGCCGCGAGGTGCCCGTGCGCTCTTCGATCGCGCTCAGGCGCGCCGAGATCTCCTTGAGCTCCACGGACAGCTCATGCTGGGACATCGCGCCGCCTCGCTTCCGCGCGGCCTCGATCAGGGCGGCGGTCACCGAGGCCGTTACCACCGTCAGGAACCCGATGCCGCTCAGCATCACGACCGCGCCGATCACGCGCCCGGCGGTGGTCGTGGGTACCACGTCGCCGTAGCCGACCGTGGTCACCGTCTGGAGCGCCCACCAGAGGGCGAGCCCAAGGCTGGGGAAGTCGTGGCGGTCGGTGAGCCACACCAGAACGCCACCGGCGATCGTGACAGTGAAGGTGAAGCTCCCGATGATGAACGCCGCCCGGCGGGCGGTGAGCGGCTTTCTCTCGAGCGCCGCTATCAGTCGCCTGGCGGCGGGTGGCTCGCTCGACATACGCCGCTTAGTCTCGCGAGAATCGGTCTTGGTTCGTACGCCCGGTCCCGACGTACCCCACCAGCTCGAACACGAAGGCCAGGGCCACCCACAGCCAGCGTCCATTGCCCAGGTGCGCTCCGGGCACCCAGGCCAGCGCGTAGACGAGCGTCGTCAGGGGGAGGAAGAAGAGCCCGAGCAGCGGGAGGATGAAGCTGTCGAAGGCCCGGTCCACGTAGTCCGTGGCGATCCAGACGATCACCAGCCCCAGCCGGGGGAAGAAACCCGCGAACAGCGCGAAGACGCAACCCATGTCGCGGATCGTCCCACTCCCTCGCCGGTTGTGCACGCCGGGATAGAGTCGCGCCCTTGCGCAAGTGGCTCCCCATGCTCATCCTCGCGTCGGCCCAGTTCATCATGGTGCTCGACTCCAGCGTGATGAACGTGGCGATCTCGCAGATCGTCGAGGACCTCGACACGTCGATCCAGGGTGTGCAGACGGCGATCACGCTGTACACGCTGGTGATGGCCGCGTTCATGCTGCTCGGCGCGAAGCTCGGCGACATCCTCGGCCGCAACCGCGCGTTCGCGATCGGCCTGGCGATCTACGGGGTGGGGTCGCTCACGACCGCGCTCAGCCCGAACCTCGCCGTGCTCCTGGTCGGCTGGTCCGGGATCGAGGGGTTCGGCGCCGTGCTCGTTGTGCCGGCCATCGCCGCGCTCACCGCCGCCACCTACGAGGGCAAGGACCGCGCGCTGGCCTACGCGCTGCTCGGGGGGACCGCGGCGATCGCGGTCGCCGCCGGCCCGCTGATCGGCGGCTGGGTGACGACGGAGTTCACGTGGCGCTACGTGTTCGCCGCGGAGACGGTGGTCGTGATCTTCATCCTGTTCCTGCGCGGGCAGATCGCGCAGGCACCCGCGGCGGAGCGGCGGCCGCAGCTCGACATAGGGGGTGTGGCGCTCTCCTCGGCCGGCCTCGGGCTGATCGTGATCGCCATCCTGCGCAGCAGCGTGTGGGGCTTCGTCCAGCCGCGCACGCCGCCGGAGATCAGCGGCACGGAGATCACGCCGCTGGGCTTCTCCCCGACACCCTTCCTCGTACTCGCCGGCCTCGCGGTGCTGTGGGGGTTCGTGGCCTGGGAACAGCGCCGCGCGAGGCTCGGCCGCGACCAGCTGCTCGACACCCGGCTGTTGGACATCTCGCAGCTGAAGGCGGGGCTGTCGTCGCTGGTCGGCCAGCAGCTCGTGCTGATGGGCAGCTTCTTCGTGATCCCCGTGTACCTGCAGGTCGTGCTGGGGCTCGACGCGTTCGAGACCGGCAAGCGGCTGCTCCCGCTGTCCGTGGCGATGCTGGTCTTCGCGCTGCTCGGCCCGCGGATGGCGGCGAAGCGGTCGCCGCGTACCGTCGCGCAGATCGGGCTGATCGGGGTGAGTATCGGCGCCCTGGTGATGCTCGGAACGCTCGACGTGAAGCTGCACGACATCGGGTTCAAGGTCTCGCTGGCGTTCATCGGTGCGGGCGCCGGGCTGCTCGCGTCGCAGCTGGGAAACGTGATCATGTCCTCCGTCGGGCCCACGCAGACCAGCGAGGCGGGCGGGCTTCAGGGCACCGCCCAGAACCTGGGGGCCTCACTCGGCACGGCGATCGTCGGCGCGGTGCTGCTCGGGCAGCTCGCGACGGGGTTCAGCGAACGCGTCACCGAGAACCCCGACGTCCCGGCGGCCGCTCAGAAGCAGATTGCCGCGAAGGTCGATGAGGGGATCGACATCGTGCCGGTGGCCGCGGTCGAGGACGCGGCGGTCAAGGGCGGGCTCACGCCCGACCAGGCGAGCGCGGTCGCCGACGACTACAGCGACGCGCAGCTCGTCGCGTTGCGCCTGTCGCTCGGCACGGTCGCGCTCGCGGCACTGCTGTCGCTGTGGCTCACTCGGGAACTGCCGACGGAATCCCTGGCGACGACCGAAGGGGCTAGTGCAGCACCGCCTTGAGCACGATGAGGATGGCTCCGATGAGCCCCACACCGAGCGCCTGTAGCACCGAGAACACCGGGCTCTCGCCGGCGAGCCGAGCGGCACAGAAGCCATAGAAGGTGATCAGGCCCAGGCCCGACCACGCGCCGATCGAGAAGGCCGTGTCCTGCTCGATGGCGCCCGCGGCGGCGAGGACGAAGAAGACGGCCGGGAAGGCGATGCCGAACGCCACGGCGAGCCCGTCGTAGGCCATCTCGGGCACGTCGGCCCGGCTCACGTGCCGCCGTTCGCGGGTCTCGGTCCCCACGATCTCGCTGTACACCTCCGCGAGACCGACGGCCACGGCCGTGCCGAGCAGCGTCGCGATCACGACACCCGAGGACGGGGGGTGCTTATTCAGGGCGACGATCAGCGCCAGGCCGATGATCACTCCATAGACGATCCGCGAGACGTGGGGTGACCCAAGGTGAGCTTTGAGCATGTTGAGCATAGGATCGCGATGTGACCGACGTGCGCGCTTCGCTGGAGCAGTATCGCGGGACGCGCGAGGCGCTCGAGACCGCCGTGCTGCCGCTCGCGACGTCCGTGGACGGCCGGCGCTTCACCTTCCAGGTGTCGCTGCACGGGCTGGAGCTCGAGCCGGGCGGGTACGTGGCGATCGAGGCGGACGGCGCCACCCGCCTGGGCCAGCTGCTGTCGCTCGACCTCCGTCATCAGGACACCGACGTGCCGGGCCTCGGGCACGTCCGCGTCCGCGCCGGCGGTGGGGATGGCGTCGTCCTCCAAGGCGACGACCGCCCCTTCCACGACGCCCTGGTGCGCCCCGCCACTCCGGACGAGGTGGGTGCCTGGCTCGAGGCCACGGCGCCCGACGGCCCCCAGCTGGACGTGGGCGAGCTTGCGCTCGCCCGCGGCGTGCCGTTCCGCCTCGATGCCGGCGGATTCGGCCGCCACACCTTCCTGTGCGGCCAATCGGGCTCGGGCAAGACGTACTCACTCGGCGTGCTGCTCGAGCGCCTGCTGATGGAGACCAACCTCCGGGTCGTCGTGCTGGACCCGAACTCGGACTACGTGCGCCTGGGAGAGCCGCGAGGCGACGACGAGCGATACCGCGACGCCGCGGCATCGGTTCAGGTTCGAGGTGGCCCCAACGGCCCGGACCCGATCCGGGTCCGCTTCCGGGATCTGAGCCCCGCCCACCAGGCCGGCCTGCTGCGCCTCGACCCCCTCGTGGACCGCGCGGAGTACGGACAGCTCCTCGATCTCCTCGAGGACGACTCGATCCGGAGTGTCGAGGACTTCGCCAAGTCGCCGGCCGAGGACCTGAAGCTGCGTGCGCGCAACCTCGGTATCGGTGGCTTCGAGATCTGGCCCGGGCCGGAGGGCGAGTCGCTGCTGGACGAGGTCGTGAACCCGGGGGGTCCGCGGTGCCTGGTGGTGGACCTGGGCTCGCTCGGCACCCGCGAGGAGCAGACGCTCACCGCGGGCGCGGTCCTGGAGCGCCTGTGGCGCGAGCGCGGGCGGCGCCAGCCGGTGGCGATCGTGATCGACGAGGCGCAGAACGTGTGCCCGGCGGAGCCGGGCGATCCGCTCACCGCGCTGGCCACCGAGGACGCGATCCGGATCGCGGGCGAGGGCCGCAAGTTCGGGCTCTACCTGATCGTTGTCACCCAGCGGCCACAGAAGATCCACGAGAACGTGCTGTCGCAGTGCGACAACCTGGTCCTGATGCGGATGAACTCGGTCGCCGATCTCGCACACGTGGGCGGCGTGTTCTCGTTCGTGCCCCCGGGCCTGCTCGACCGGGCCACCGCGTTCGGCCTGGGCGAGGCACTCGCGGCCGGCAAGATCGCGTCGCACCCGGCACTGGTGTCGTTCGGATCGCGCTTCAGCCACGAGGGCGGCGCGGACGTTGCCGGCTGGGCTTAGTCACCCCGGATGACGAGGACCGGCCGATCGCAATGCTCGATCAGCTTCCGCGAAACGCTTCCGAGCAGGCGCGAACGCAGCCCTATCCCATGAGAGCCAACCACGACGACGGCCGCGCCCCGCTCCCGCGCGAGACCGATCAGGGTGTCCGCCACGTCAACCTCGTCCGGCACGGCCTCTGCCTCCGCGGCGAGCCCGACGGAGCTGGCGAACTCGGCTCCCTCGCTCGCCACGGTCGACGCGCGCTCACGCTGAAGGCGATCTATCTCTGCGATCGTCGCCGGATCCTGGGGCAGTGTTGTTCCCATCCCGAAGGTGTCGGGTTGGCCCATCGCGGCCGCCAGCCCCGGCTCCCAGACCGTGACCAGCACAGCCGGACGCCCAGCGAAGAGCTCGGCGGCGTGCCGCACGGCGGCCCGGGAAACATCCGAGCCGTCGTAGGCGATCAGGACCGGTGCCGCCTCGGATGCCATCCGGCGAGCCTACCGTGATCCCGGGGCGCAGATCACTCGTGGTCGGTGGGTTGGCCGGGGCGGCTCTGTGGGGTGTCCATCGGCGGGTGCTTGGGATCCCACAGCGACCCAGCTGGCCGCCACCACCGGACGCCGTCACAGCGACAGACGCCATGGCCGCGACGCAGGGCTTCGCTTCACGGGCCCGGCCGCGCACGCGCGATGCGACGCTGGACTTCGCGTGGTCGACGGCGGCGACGATCGATCCCTGGGCGGAGGGCGTGAACTTCTTCCCTCGGATCCTCGCGGACGTCGAGGCCGCGCGTTCGTCCGTCCACATCCTCATGTTCGGCTGGCGGGAGGGCGAGGTGGGACTGCGGCTGGCGGCGCTCCTCGAGACGAAACTGGCGGACGGTGTGGAGGTGCGGGTGATCGTCGACGGACTCGGCTCGAGGCCCTATGGGAAGGCGCGGGAGATGTTCACGAGCCTCGCCGCGGCGGGAGCGCAAATCGTGGTGAACAACATGCTCCCGCCCGACCGGGACGGCCTCTTCCCGGACGGTCAATATCTGGACTGGAGCTGGGACGAGGCGGGACGCGCCGACCATCGAAAGCTCTACGTCGTGGACGGGGCGGTCGCATGGACCGGCGGCGCGGGCATCGAGGATCACTTCAACGACGGTGGCTTCCACGACGTGATGGTGCGCGTCACAGGAGACGTCGTGCGACAGGCGCAGGCGGCGTTCCTCACGAGCTTCCATGCCCACGGCGGGCCGGTGCCGGCCGACCTGTCGATGCTCTTCCCCGAGCCGGCCGAGCGCGGCTCGACGCCCGTCGCCCTCGCGCAGGTGATCCCCGGCGGCTTCGTGGCCGCGTCGCAGGCGATCCGGGAGCAGATCGACGGAGCGCGCGAGCGCCTCGACGTGATGAACCCCTACCTCACGGACCGCGACATCGTGGAGCGGATCCTTGCCGCGGCCCGGCGGGGAGTGAAGGTGCGGGTGGTGATCTCGGAGAAGTCGAACAACCGCCAGGCGACCGCCGCTCTCAAACACCACTACGCCGACCTGCTCGGGGCGGGTGCCGAGGTATGGGAGCTCCCCGGGACGGTCGTGCACGCCAAGATCGTGGTGGCCGACGATGTCGTGAGCTTCGGCACGGTCAACCTCGACGCATGGGCGCTCTACCGCAACTCGGAGATCATGATGATCGCCCACAGCTCCGAGGCGGCGGCGCTGCTGAACGAGCGGCTGTTCGAGCCCGACATCGCCCGCTCGAAACGCGGCGAGCCGCCCTCGGGCACGCGCGAGCAGCTCGAGAGCTGGCTCTGCGACAAGCTCACGTACTACCTCTGACGGGCTGTGTCCCCGCCTAGGTCTGCGCCACGACCAGCACGATCGTGAGCAGCGCGAGCACCACGCCGCCGACCGTGAACAGCATCACCAGCCCGGAGCTGAGCGGCGCCTGCAAGCCGCTCTCGACCGCCCGCTGGAGATCACGCTGGCGGCGGGCGCCCATCACGAGCAGCCCGATCGCGAGACCGGCGTAGCCGGTGCCCAGCACCACGTAGGGCCATGCAGCAACGTCGAGCAGCTCGGGTGCAAACCGCCCCACCGCGAGCGAACCGGCGGTCGCGGTCAGCGCCGTGCGCCACCAGGCGAGCCACGTCCGCTCGGCCGCCATCGACGTGCGCTGCACAACGTCGGCGTCCGGCTCCGTCATGCGGTGATCTAGCCGAGCACCTTCGCCTTCTGCGCAGCGAACTCCTCGTCGGTCAGGATGCCCTGCTCGTGCAGCGTGGCGAGCTCCTTGAGCTGCTCGATGGGGTCGGGCGCCGCGGCGGCCGGCGGCGGCGGGGGCGCCTGTTCCTGATAGGCGGCCTCATCCTGCTGCGCCCAGCGTTCGCCCTGGCGGCGGCTGACTCGGTTCGACACGGCGGTTGCGGTGCCCGCGACGACGGCGGTACGGGCCATTCCGCGAAGTAGTCCTGGCATGGTCTTCCTTTCGTCAGGCCGCGGCTTCGGCGGCGTCGAGTGCGGCGATCAGCTCCTGCACCGGGATTCGCTCGTTCGCGACGAGTCTCCCGCCGTTGCGCCGCACCGCAGCGGCGAACGGCGCCGCCCAGCGGTTCTCGTAGATCAGGATGACGCCCGCCGACCCGGGGTCCATGCCCTCGGCGGCGGCGGCGACGTCGTCGTTGCCCAGCAGACCGGAGGAAGCGCCCTCGAAGAGCCGGTAGTCCCCGACACCCTTGTCGTCGAGGTCCTTCGCCTCGAAGCCCGAATACTTCCCGTCCTCGTCCTTCGACACGAACATGGCGTCGAGCACGCGGATGATCCCGCGGTCGACCAGGTCCATGAGCAGCGGTACAGCGTCACCGGTCATCGGCGAGCCGGGCGGGTAGGCGATGACGACTATGTCGATTGGGCCTAGTTCTTCGTTGGCTTCCATCTGCTCCTCCTGGTTGGCAGGCAAACGACTATCTCAGGCACGGACGCGCGGGACAGTGATGCCCACCGGTGTGTTGTCGGACGGGTTGGCATCCATCAGTAGCCGGTGCCCGTCTTCACCTGCCTGCGCTCGAGCTCGTGCGCGCCGCCCTTCTTCTCGAGCGTCACGCACGCGTCGGCGATGTCGCGGGCAAGCGTGTCCACCATCTCCCGGCTGAGCGTCTGCTTGACGAGCGCCCGCATGATCGTGACGTCCTGAGCGTTCGGCGGGAGGGTGTAGGCGGGAACCATCCAGCCGCGTTCGGCGGCCAGCTGCCAGGCGATGTCGAACTCGTCGTAGTTGCGGGCTTCCGCCAGCTTGAACGCGACGAGGGGCAACTGCTCCTCGTCCCCGCCGATCACCTCGAAGTCGCCGCTGGAGCCAAGCTCCTTGGCGAGGGCGGCGGCGTTCTGCTGCATCGCCCGCATGATGTAGCCGTAGCCCTCGCGGCCGAAGCGAACGAGGTTGTAGTACTGGGCCAGCACCATCGCCGCGCCGGTCGAGAAGTTCAGCGTGAAGGTGGCGTCGGTCTTCCCGAGGTAGTTCTCGGTGAACACCAGGTCCTCGCTCAGGTCGCTCTTCTCGCGAAAGATGAGCCATCCGATCCCGGGGTAGACGAGCCCGTACTTGTGCCCGGAGACGTTGATCGAGCGGACGTAGTCGAGGCGGAAGTCCCACTCGTAGTCCGGATAGAGGAAGGGCCAGACGAAGCCGCCGCTGGCGCCGTCGATATGGAGGGGCACGTACTCCCCAGTCCGCTCTTCGCGGTCGCGCAGGAACTCGTTGATGCCACCGATGTCGTCCCGGTGGCCGGTGAAGGTGGTGCCCAGCACGGCCGCCACGCCGATCGTGTTCTCGTCCACGTGGGCGTCCAGGTCATCGGGCCCGATCGTGTACTTGTTCTCCTGGAGCGGGACGATCCGCGGCTCGACGTCGAAGTAGCGGCAGAACTTCTCCCACACCACGTGCACGTCGCCGCCGAACACGAGGTTCGGGCTGTCGGTGGGCTTGCCGGCCGCCTCACGCCGTTTGCGCCAGTTCCACTTCAGGGACAGGGCCCCGAGCATGATCGCCTCGGAGGAGCCCTGCGTGCGCGCGCCCGTGGTCTCGCCGGGCGCGTGGTAGAGGTCGGCGAGCATCCGGATGCAGCGCTGCTCGATCTCCGCGGTGCGCGGGTACTCGGCATGATCGATGAAGTTGCGGTGCAGGTTCTCCGCGATCACCCGCTGGGCCTCGGGCTCCATCCAGGTGGTCACGAAGGTCGCCAGGTTGCGCTGCGGGTCGCCCTCGAGCATCAGTTCCTCGTCGACGAGCCTCATCGCGTCCAGCCCCGGCATCCCGGCGGCGGGGAAGGTCCGGGAGGGAACCTCCTCGGTGAGGAAGCTGTTCCCGTATCGGCCGGCGATGACCTGGTCCGTCTGCGGCCCGTCCTCGAACATGTGCTGTGGCTCCTTTGCGTTCGGGCGTTCGCAGACTAGTCGAGCCCGCGCCGCCAGCCGAGGAGCAGGTCGTGCACCGCGGCGGCTCCGATCAGCGGCTCGGCGGGGCCGGGCAGCCGCGGCGGATACATCACGAACGGCCGCGTCTGGAGACCCCCGAGGCCGCCGTGGAACGAGATCAGCTCCTCGAACGCGCAGCCCTCGTCGAGCTCGGGGTCATAGAAGCTGCCGAGCATGACGTCGGCGACGTGCGTGAAGCCGTCGCTGCGCAGCAGGTGGCGGGCGGCGGTCGGTGAGAACGCCGCCAACGGATCCTCGCCCTCCACGCGCCCGTCGCTCAGATGGTGGGTCCCACTCGGGCCGAGCGCCAGGGCGCCGCGCTGCGACGAGCGCACGAGCACCCAGCCGATGTGGGCGTGCTCGAGCAGCGCGGGAATCAGACGGGGATGGCGCTGCTCGATCTCCTCGAGCGTCAGCCGGCGCGGCTCCTCCATCAGGTAGATCAGCCCGAGGTTCCCCGACCCGAGGACGACCGCCTGGCGATCGGAGACATCGTTCTTGGCCCGCTTGGGCTCGCTGGACCCGCCGGTCGCGTCCTTCACCGCGAGGCCGACCATCGCCGACTGCTCGTCGCCGCCGGCCATCGCCGTGACGTCGACCTGCTCGAGCGAGCGCTCGACGAGCTCCTCCAGGGTGTAGCCGTTGCGCTGCTTGAACGTGGCGCCCTGGGTCTGGCCGTGGTCGGAGAGGACGACGATCTCGTACGGCCGGGGCGCGTACTGCCGCGCGCGCTCGATGCGCCCGAACTGCTGGTCGAGCTTTCGCAGCGCCTCGAGGGTGTCGGCCCGCTCCAGCCCGGAGTGGTGGGCCACCTCGTCGTAGCTCGCAAAGGTCGCGTAGACGGCGGGGCGCCCGCGCATCATGTCCGTCAGGACGCCGAACACCACCAGGTCACGCACGATCACGCACATCGCCCCGCGTAGCAGCGGGTAGATCCCGCCCCGGTGGCCGCGCGGCTGGACGTCGCGGCGGCTGGCGCGGATCGCGGCGGTCCACTCCAGCAATACCTCCCAGATGAACAGCACGAGCGCGCGCGTGACGTTGAAGCCGTTCGCGAAGAAGGCGCGGTAGCCGGGGTTCGCGCGCTTCTCGGCCTCGATCCGGCTGACGGTCAGGATCACCTCGTCGGCGTCGCCTGAGAGCAGGTTGCCGCGGCTGGCGCCGCCATCCGCCAGCAGGCCGGCGCCCGTGGAGACGCGGCGCTCGATCTCGGCGCAGTCGGCCGGCGCGGAGCAGGTCATCATCGTCCCCGTCTCCTTCTCGACCCAACGGAACGCGGGGATGTCCTCGTTCGAGCCGAGCAGGATGCCGGCCTGGCTGGCGCCGGTCTGGGACGAGAGGTCCGGCTCCCATTCGGTGAGGCGGTAGCCATCCTCAGAGATCCAGCGCGCCATGTTCGGGGCGTTCCCATCGCGCATCGCGCGGCGCAGCACCGGCAGTGCGAGGCCGTCGATCTCGAGGAACACGATGCCCGCCCCGTCCTGGGGGGTGATCGCGCCCTGCCGGCGCGCGATCCGCCGGATCACGCGCAGCGAATACTCGTCGTCGTCGTTCGTGCCGGCGATCACCTGGAGGACGATGGACGTGGCCGCCATCACAAGCGCTGCCAGCAGGGCGTCCCCGAAGGACCCGACGATGATGGCCTCTGGAAAAGCGTCGGCGGCCAGCTGCAGCGCGAGCGCGTCGACGAACAGCACCGCCAGGAAGCCCACCACCAGCGTCCCGGGAAGCCGCAGCGCCGCTATCACCGGCGGCAGGATCGCGTTGACCACGGCCACGCCGGCGGCCACCAGGAAGGCCGCTCCCGGCTCCTCCAGCGAGACACCCGAGACCAGGCCGGCGGCGACCCAGACCGACGCGGCGGAGATGACCCACGCCACGAGTAGCCGCAGCGGGCGGAGGCGGGGCGTCATCGGCTCCCAGCGCGGCGTCTCGCCGTATTCGTGGGACCCCTCGGCTCCGCTCATCCGGGGCCGATGCTCGCGGCGCGCGGCGGTCGCGACAAGGGTGCCTGCCAGCCCCCATACCGACGTGCGCGCCTCATTGCCCGCGTCCGGCGGTGGTGGGAGCCTCGTGGCACCCCAAAAGAAGGAGACTTGAGATGAGAGGTGCAGGTCGCGTCATGTTCGCGGCAACCATGCTGTTGCTCGTGGGCGTACTCAACATCATCTATGGCATCGGCGCCCTGGACGAGGCCAACATCTTCAAGGGCGACACCCGGTATGTCCTGGACGACCTCAACACGCTGGGTTGGGTGCTCATCGTTCTGGGCGCGCTCCAGCTCGGGGCTGGGTTCTCCCTGATGTCCGGCAACACGTTCGGGCGCGTTTGGGGGATTGTCGCCGGCAGCCTCGGCGCCATCGGCGCACTCCTTTCCATCGGCGGTGCCTATCCGTGGTGGTCCCTCGCCGTATTCACCCTGTGTGTCTACGTCGTCCACGGGATCATCGTGTATGGGGAGGATGAGGATCCGGCGCGGGCCTAGCGCGGCGTAGCACCCAGTAGGTCGAGCCCAGGCTCGCCTCATCCCCGGCGTCCTGGTGGTGGTGCGGCGCGTGCAGGCCACACATGCGCGCGTCGCCCGCCAGACCCTCGGGGCCCAGGCGGTGGTAGGTCAGCGCCGCGGACTCGACGGGGCGGCCGTGCCGGCGCCCTGCGCGCCGCCGATAGACGTCGCGCTTCCAGACGACCAGCGCGCCGTCCTCGGTCTCGGTTGAAGCGAGCTGGCGGCTGACGAAGGTCCGTCCGTGGCGGTACAGGCGCTGGGGCGGACCGGGCGTGGCGCACTCGCGCAGCACCTCGTCCACGTCGGCGATCGCGACCACGGCAACGCCGCGCTCGGAGAGGTGGCGCGAGATCACGTCCAGAAGGGCGCGGCGGGCGTCCCGGCCCCCGATGATCTGCGCGAAGCTCGCGGGAGCGAGGATCAGGTCGAAGCGCCGGCCGAGCTGGAGCTCGGTCGCGTCACCCAGCACGGGCCTGACCGGCAGTCCTCGAGCCTCGGCGCGGCGGACCAGCTCCCCGAGCAGCAGCTCGTCGCGGTCGTTGGCCCAGATCTCCGTCAGCCCGGCCAACTCGAGCGCGACGCGGCCGGTGCCGGCTCCCAGCTCCAGGGTTGAGCCCGCCCTCTGGGCCAGCTCCTGGTAGTACGGGACGTCGCGCGCGCCGCCACCGTGCTGGAGATCGTGGAAGGCGATG
Organism: uncultured Thermoleophilaceae bacterium; assembly: GCA_963808105.1. Taxonomy (GTDB): domain Bacteria; phylum Actinomycetota; class Thermoleophilia; order Solirubrobacterales; family Thermoleophilaceae; genus JAAYBF01. The sequence continues at coordinate 743,613 of CAWEEH010000003.1, forward strand.
CCCTCGGTCCTACGTACTCCGGCGCCCACCTCAGCTCTTGTCGCGTCTGTGCCGGCGCGCGTTGACCTGCTGCCGCACCGTCTCCCACCTCAAGCGCGCCTCCGCGGTGACCTCATTCCACTGGCGCCGGACCTCGTCCTCGGCGGGCCGCTCGCCCCGGCGGATGCGGTCGAGCTCGTCGCGAACCTGGCGGCCCGCCGCTGCCGATCCGACGGCAACGACCATGATGCAAAAGAGTGCGGAAATCATCGCGAAGACCGCGCCGATCACGCCGTAGCGGTTGGTGAATGAGTCGAAGAGGTGCGGGACGTACACCGTCGCGCCAACCGAGTACACCGCCAGCAATGCCGATCCGAGGACGGCGAACGGGAGCAGGTCCTGGCGTACGAGCCGGTGGGCCGTGAGGACCTGTCCGCTCCAGAGCAGGAAGACAGCCGTCACAGGAACGCCCACCAGCGCCGCCGTCAGCTCCAGCTGGCTGCGCCCCAGCGCGGAGTGAATGAAGCCGCTGACCGCCAGGTACGCCAGGAGCCCGCCGACCCACAGGAGCCCGTTCACGGTGTTGCGGACGCTCAGCGGGCTGAGCTCCCAGGTCTGCTCGAACAGCCGCTGCACGGCGCGGCTGAAGCTCAGGACCGCGACCAGGAGAAAGAGGACCCCGACGATTCCGAGCGCAGTCTCCGTGCCGCCGGGCGGCGAGAAGATGTCCCTCACCGCCTCGGCGCCGCCTCCCGAGAGCTCGTAACGATCGATGATGCGGTCGGCCGTGCCCTTCCCCCCGAGCTCCGACGACAGCGTGCTCGTGACGATCAGCAACGGGATCGTGGCCGTGAGTCCGGCGGAGGCCAGTGCGATCGAGCGGTCGAAGCCCGCCACCTTCTGAAACCGGTTCACCACCCGGAGCACGAACTCCGGCCGCAGCCAGAACGTGAGCGTCTGAACGACGCGCTCGCGGTTCACGCGCCGCCGCTCCGGCGTCACCCCGCGACGGGTGGAGTGGCCGGCGGGGCGGAGCCCTGGTCACGCAGGGCGGCCATCCTCTTGCGTCGGGGGGCCCCTGCCTCGTCGAGGATGATCTTGATCACCGCGGCGAAGGGCACGGCCAGGATCGCGCCGACGACGCCGAGGAGCGCGCTCGCGATCAGGACGGCGACGATCGTGGTGAACGGGGAGAGCTCGACCGCCTCGCGGTAGACGAGCGGGTAGATGATGTAGTTCTCGACCTGCTGGTAGATGAGCTGGATGATCGCCATCGCGATCGCGGCCGGCGTGCTCACGGTGAGGGCAACCGCGACGAGGATGACCGCGGCGACCGTCGCGCCGACCTGCGGGATCAAATCGAGGAAGCCGGCGATCACCCCGAGCACGATCGGGAACGGCAGCCCGAACGCCCAGGCCGAGAGGCCTGCGACCGTACCCGCCACCACCGAGATCGCGAGGTTGCCGATCAGGGACGACGAGACCGCGGAGATGGAGTTCTCCAGTACCGGCCGCCAGCGCTGTTCGACCTCCGGCGGTGCGAAGCCGAACAGCCAGTTGGTAATCGTCACCCGCTCCATCAACAGGAACAGCGACAGGAACGTGAGCGTGACCAGCGAGAGCACCGAGCCGAACACCCCCGCGAAGATCCCCGCCAGCGTCGATGCGGCATCCGGCAGCCCGGCGGCGAGGTCCTTGAGCGCGTTGCTGATCGTGGCGTCGGCGCCGGCGGCTGAGGTGATGTCCTCGAAGACGGCGCTGCTGGAGACCTCCTCCCAGTAGGCCGGCAGGGCGTTGGCGAACTCGACGATCTGCTCCCACACGGGCACCGCGGTGAACAGCACGATCGCCGCGACGGCGGCGAACAGCGCCGCGAACACGGCCAGCGCCGCCTTGCCCCGTCCCCAGCCACGGCCCACGAGTGCGGCCACCACCGGATCGAGGCCTATGGCCAGCACGGCTGCGACGAAGATCGACAGCAGCGTCCCGAGCGAGAAGACCGCGAGCACCACGAGCGAGGCGACGCCGAGCAGCACGAGCAGCGTGCGGATCGAGACGACCACCTCGACGCGCTGCGGCGACTGATCCATGGTGTCGCACCGTAACCACGCGGCAGGACGCAACTACAAACCGCGGGGTCGCGTCACATCGGTGACAGCGCTCTCCATCGGCGGGGCCTTGTCGCGTGGGTGCTGCTCGTACCAGCGGGCGTACCGGCCGGCGAGAGGGGCGGCGCTGAGACCATGGGCCAAGACCGAGAGCCCCACGGTCAAGTAGATAGCGAGCACGATCAGGTGCTCGTGCGGGAGGCTGGACTCTTCGACGACGATCACCGCGAACACGATCGATGCAAGACCACGGGGGCCGAACCAGCCTAGGAAGCCCAGCGTCGGCGGCCTGGCGCGCGATCCCAGCATCGCGATCGTGACCGGCAGCATCCGCACGACCGTGAGGCTGAGGACCGCGTAGAGAGCGAGCTCCCAGCTCAGCTCGCCTAGCGCGGGGGCGAGCAGAATCGCCCCGAAGAACACGAAGGTGACACCGTTGAGGACGTTGCCCACCTGCTCACTGAGCTCGTTGAGATCCTCTGGGTCTTTCCCGAGCGCGAGCCTGAAGGCCATGCCCGCGGCAAACGCCGCGATGAAGCCCGATCCGCCGAGCGCGGCCGCGGTCCCGTAGGCAAGCGCCGCGCCGGCGCCCGGGATCACCTGCCGCCACGGTCCCTCGATCAGGTCTCGGCGACCGGCATGGATGACGATCGCCGCGACCACCAACCCGCCCACCGCGCCGCCGACTATCCCGTAGCCGATCTCCTCGATCAGGAGCGTCGCGGCGTCGCGGCCCTCCGAGATCTCCGATTCCACGTCGGCCACCGCCACCGCGGCAAACAGCAGCGGCACGCAGATTCCGTCGTTCAGCCCGCTCTCCACGTTGAGCCCCTGGCGGATCCTCCCGGGGATGCGCGGCTCGGTGACAACCGCCTGCCCGAGCGCGGCGTCGGTCGGCGCCAACACGATCGCCAGGATCACAGCCTCCTCGACCGTGAGCTGGTCGAAAATGACAGCCGCCGCCACGGCGCCGAGCGCGATCGTGAGCGGCAGTCCGATCCCGAGGAGGCGCACCGGTACCCCGACCTCGCGCCGAAGCCGCCCGAGATCGATGCGCGAGGCGTCGCAGAACAGCACCAGCGCCAGCGTCGCCTCCGCCAGCGCTCGCACGGTCGCGCTCGAGCTCTCGAGGTCGATCTCGCCAAGCACCTTCGGTCCCGCGAGCAACCCGACCGCGACGAACACCATCGCCGCTGTGACCGGCGTCCCCGACAGCCGCCGCGAGATCGCCGCCACGCCAAGCAGCGTGACCGCCACGATGGCGAGGGACCAGTCCATGCGACGGGCGCCCTACTGACGTGCCATCGCGACTCGGAGACGCTCCTCCGGCGTGATCAGGTGGTCGAGGTCCTCGGCGGCCTCGTCGATGTCGATCTGGACCCAATGCACCCCACCGGTGAACTCGGTCGCGTTGGGATCGACGTCGTCGGTGACCGGGGTGCCGCTGTCGGATCCGACGTCCGTGGTCTCATCGGCCGAGAAGACCATGGGAACGGTCATGTCGACCCGGCCCGAGCCGACCTCGGCTCCGTCCACGAACAGCGTCACGTCGCCGCCCTTGCCGAGCCCGCCGCCGTCGTAGGCGAACTCCATCCGCACCTGATGCTCGCCGGCGGGCAGCGCGTCAGCGCCGTAGACCTTGTACCGCTCAACTCCGAAGGTGTTGTAGCAATAGGCCGGACGGCCCTCGTGCACGTAGATCGACCAGCCGCCGAAGGCGCCGCCCTGGGCCACGATCACGCCCGAGCCGCCGCCGTCGGGCACGTCGATCTCCGCGGTCACGGAGTGCGATTTGTTCTTGATCACCAGGACGGAGTTCTCGGACAGCCTGCCCATGCCCCCGAAGAGGATCTGCGAGCTGCCTTGGATCAGCTGCGGCCTGCCGGCCATATCGGCGTTGAAGCGCTCGAAGCGCCGGTCGTCGAGCGGCAGCACGTCGTAGCGCGCGGCCTCGATGAGGAACAGGCGCTGTAGCTCGTGCAGCCTCTCGGGCTGGTCGGCCGAGAGGTCGTGGGCCTGGGTCCAGTCGTCAGGCGCGTAGAGCTCCCAGACGTCGTCATCGAGCGCCGGCATCTCGGCGGCCGCCCACGGGATGCTGTGGCGGGTGACCGCGGTCCAACCCTTGTGGTAGATGCCCCGGTTCACGAACATCTCGAAGTACTGCGTCTCGCGGTGCTCCGGCGCACCGCCGTCGTCGAAGCTGGGGACCATGCTCTTGCCGTGCAGGGGCATCTGCTGCACCCCGTGTACGAAGGTGGGCTCGGGTACGCCGGCGGCGTCGAGCACCGTTGCGGCGACGTCGATCACGTGGCTGAACTGTGAGCGCACCTCGCCCTTGGCCGTGATCCCGGCAGGCCAGTGCACGATTGTCCCGTTGCGGGTGCCGCCCCAATGGGATGCGACCTGCTTGGTCCACTGGTACGGGGCGTCCATCGCATGCGCCCAGCCGACGGCGTAGTGGTTGTAGGCCTCGGGCGTGCCGAACTCCTCGATCTTCGACGCCATGAACTCCGTCGTCTCCAGGCCACCCGCGCCGTTCAGGACGATCAGCTCGTTGAAGCAACCCTGCGGCGTTCCCTCGGCCGAGGCGCCGTTGTCTCCGATGATGTAGTAGACGAGGGTGTCGTCGAGGATCTCGAGCTCCTCGAGCGCGTCGATCACCCGGCCGATGTGGTGGTCGGTGTGCTCGAGGAAGCCGGCGTACACCTCCATCTGGCGTGCCAGCACCGGCTTCAGGTCGTCAGGCATGTCGTCCCAGGCGGGGATCTCATCCGGGCGCTCCGTCAGCTCGGCGTCGGGCGGGATCACGCCCAACTCCTTCTGGCGCGCGAAGCTCTCCTCGCGCAGCGCGTCCCAGCCCTGGTCGAACTTGCCCTTGTACTTGTCCGACCACTCGGTCGACACATGGTGCGGCGCGTGGGTGGCGCCGGGGGCGAAGTAGGTGAAGAACGGCTTGTCGGGCATCAGAGCCTTCTGCTGGTGGATCCAGTCGATCGCGCGGTCGGTCATGTCCTCGGTGAAGTGGTAGCCCTCGTCCGCGGTGCTGTCTTGCTCGACCGGCACGGTGCCGTCGTAGATCGCCGGCGCGTACTGGTTCGTCTCGCCGCCGATGAAGCCGTAGAAGTGCTCGAACCCACCGCCGCCCGAGGGCCAGCCGTCGAACGGGCCCATCGGGCTCGTCTCCCACACCGGGACCTCATGGCATTTGCCGAACTGAGCGGTGGAGTAGCCGTTGAGCTTGAGAGTCTCGGCGAGCGGCGCCGCCGCCTTGGGCCGGACCGAGTTGTAACCCGGCGCCGAGGTGGCGATCTCCGTGATCCCGCCCATGCCGACGGAATGGTGGTTGCGGCCCGTGAGCAGGGCCTGGCGGGTGGGTGAGCAGAGCGCGGTGGTGTGGAAGCGGTTGTACTTGAGGCCCTTGGCGGCCAGGCGCTCGGCGGTCGGCGTCGCGCAGGGCCCGCCGAACGCGCTCGAGGCGCCGAAACCGCAATCGTCGATGAGCACGACCAGGACGTTGGGCGCGCCCTTGGGCGGGCGCAGCGTCTCGATCGGAGGGAACGACGTGTCGGGATCCTTCGCGTCGTAGGTGGTCAGGCCGACGTGCCGGCGATCCGGGATCGGCAGAACCTGGCGCTGGACGTCGTCGGATTGGCTGCTCACGTTGAGTCTCCTAGCGGTCGTATTGACCCCCGCCCTCCGATGCTTGCCGCCCCACACGCGGGCGGCAAGGGTGGTCGCCTGCCTCCGGTCGGGCGGCACACACCACCGCCTAGAGCTCGAGCGAGCCCCCCGGCTCGACTATGCGCACCTCCACACCGGGCGCCAGCGCCGCCACCTGAGCGGCGAACTCGCGCGGAGGGTCGTGCAGGAGCTCGGGCCGGCGCCGGGACATCCCGATCGGGAACAGGGTGCCCCAGTGGATCGGCACCGCCAGCCGCGGCTTCAGGATGGCTGCCACGCGGGCCGCGCCGCCGGGGTCGAGGTGCCCCGAGCCCAGCGTGGTGCCCCAGCCCCAGACGGGCAGCAACGCGAGATCGAGGTCGCCCGCGAAGTCCGCCATCCCGTCGAACACGTCGGTGTCGCCCGCGAAGTACGCCCGGCATCCGTCCGTCTCGACCTGAAAGCCAACCGGGGTGGCGACGGGACCTCCGACGGGCCGGCGCCGGCCATCGTGCACGGCCGGCGTGGCGGTGATCCGCGCAGCTCCCACATCGACGCTCTCGCCCGGGGCGAGCTCGGTCACGTTGGAGTGGCCCCTGCGGCGCAGGAACCCACCGGCGCCCTGTGGGACCACGAGCCGGGGCCGACCCTCCAGCCCGCGCAGCGACGGGAGGTCGAGATGGTCGTAGTGGAGATGCGAGATCAGCACGGCGTCCAGGTCTCGTGGCGCGGCGGGGGCCGGCCCCTGGCGGCGCAGATGCCCGAGGCGGGCGCGCAGCACGGGATCTGTCAGCAACCGCACACCTCCTACGTCGAGGAGTACTGTCGCGTGGCCGAGATATGTAATGCGGACAGCTGAGGATCTACCCATAGCGGTTACAAAGCTCGTAGCCCTTTCCCTCGGCGGAATCGCCCTCACCGCGGGCGCTGCCGTCCTCACCGCTTCGAACCATACGCCCGATACCGCGGCGCTCGCCGCCACGGGGCGCGCGCTCATGGTTGGGGTCCCGTTCGCCGTGGGGCTGTACGCATGGCGGCGTGGGCTCCGAGATCGGTTCGGGGTGCTGCTGATGCTGATGGCGGTCCTGGCGTCGCTCACGACCCTGGCTGAATCCGGCAACGACGTCGCCTACAGCAGCGGCCGGGTGGCGGGATGGATCTTCGAGATCGGCCTGGTCTACCTGGTGCTCTCCTTCCCCACGGGTCGCCTTCCGGACGGCGTCGACCGCTGGCTCGTGGGAGTGACAGCGGGAGTGGTGGCGCTGCTGTTCCTGCCCACGACGCCGCTGACCGACTTCTACCCGGATCCCTCTCCCTACGGCAGCTGTGACGGCGACTGCCCCGGCAACGCCTTCTTTCTGCTGAGCTCGGAGCCGGGCTTCGTGGATTCCCTTGTGCAGCCGGTGCGCGAGTCCCTGACCGTGCTGCTCTTTGTGGCGGTCACGCTGCGGCTGATACAGCGCATCCGACGGGCGAGCCCGCCGATGCGCCGGACCCTGACGCCCCTGCTGGTGGTGGCCGCCATCCGGTTCGCGGCATTCGCGATCGCCTTCCCGATCAGGGCGACGAGCGCGGGATCGGGCCTGCTCGACGCCGTCCTCTGGGTCCTCGCGCTCGCGCTCCCGTTGATGGCCGTGGCGTTCCTGTTCGCGGAGCTGCACTCGCGCCTCTTCGTCGCCTCGGCCCTCGAGCGCCTCGGTGCGAAGATCGGTGCGACGCCGAGCTCGGGCACGCTGCGGTCGGCTCTGGCCGAAACGCTCGAAGACGAGTCGCTCGAGATCGCCTACTGGGCCCCCGGGGCGGGGGGCTGGGTCGACGGGGACGGATCGCCGGTTGAGGGGGCGGAGTCCGCGAGGGGCGCGACGGAGATTCGCCAGAACGGTCGCCGCGTCGCCCTGCTCATTCACGACGAGGCGCTGGACGAGGACCCGGGATTCGTCGAGGCGGTCGGCTTCTACTCCCTGGTGGCCTTCGAGAACAGGCGCCTGATCGCGAGGGTCGAGGCGTCGACGCGTGAGGTCCACGAGTCGCGCTCGCGCATCCTCGCGTCCGCCAATGACGAACGCCGGCGCATCGAGCGCGACCTCCACGACGGCGCCCAGCAGCAGCTCGTGGCGTTGCGGATCCACCTTGAGCTGATGGGAGAGACCCTGGAGAGCGATCCCGCGCGGGCGCGGGAGAAGCTGCATGCGCTCGGCGACGAGGTGGAGCACACGCTGGACTCGATCCGTTCCCTGGCTCACGGCGTCTACCCGGCGCTGCTGGAAGACCAGGGGCTCGTCGAGGCGCTGCGGTCAGCCACCCGGGGCATGCCGATTCAGTCGACCGTGAATCCCGACGGCTCCGGGCGCTACACCCCCGAGGTGGAGAGCGCCGTTTACTTCTGCTGCCTCGAGGCGGTGCAGAACGCAGCCAAGCACGCCACGGGCGCGGGATACATCACGATCTCGCTGACGCAGGACGATGAGCTGGGGTTCGAGGTGCGCGATGACGGGGACGGGTTCGACACGACGGCCCGGTCCGCCGGGGTGGGGCTGGTGAACATGCGCGACCGCCTGGCGGCCCTCGGCGGAGAGCTGACGGTGCGCTCCGCCCCCGGGGAGGGCACCACTGTGCTGGGACGCCTGCCGGTCCACGCGCTCGACACCAGCTGACGTTCATCCCTCGCTTCGGAGACCCCTGACCTGGAACGCCCGCACGATGTCGGTGATGCCATGCATCAGCGCCCAGATGCCGGCGAAGATGAGCAGCGTGTAGGCCTTCTCGGTGTAGAACTGGCCGCTGGTCCAGAAGGCGAGGATCAGCATGAAGATCCCGTTGAGCAGGCCCACCCACCAGAACTCGTTGATGGCCCGCGAGGCGAGCGCTCCGATCAGCCAGAACGCACCGACCAGCAGGAACACGAAGCCGAGGATGTCGGCGATGCCGGCGAAGGTGTCCTCCGGGTTGAACAGCGCCGTGAAGCCGGCAGCGATGAACAGGAAGCCGAAGATCAGGTAGAACCACCGTCCCCGTTCGACCAGCGCGGACAGGGCGAGCTGCTGGCCGCCTTCCAGCAGGAACATGATCCCCACCAGCACGCCCACCGTCTTCACGGACGCGTCGTCGAACTGGAGCACCACGTAGGCGACTCCCAGCCACGCGAGTCCCACACCCAGCCAGATCCACCAGAACCGTTGCAAGGTTTCCATCGCAGCGAGGCTCCCGTACCGCGGCTGCGCGGGCAAGGATGCCCACCTGCGGGCCGGGGGTGTGCGAGCACCATTGCGGCGCTGCCGCCCGCGGGCCAGAATCGCCGCATGCCCTCGACCTTGGGCGGCGTGCTTCGCCTAGGAGGTGTCCTGCTGCGACCGGTCACACGGGTCGCCAGCAGCGCCACGCTTGCCGTTGTGGACGGCGTGCTCGAATCCCGCCTGGCTCGCGACATCGTGGACCGGGCCCTTGCCGGGCCACTGCTCGACACCGTCGCCCGTGACCTGGCCCGCTACGCGGTGCTCGAGCGACTGGCGGATCCCCTGCTCGACGGGGAGACGCTCGACCGGGTCGCCGAGGCGGCGCTCGAGAGCCCGGCGATGGACCGCCTGGTCGCGCGGGTGATCGACAGCCGCCTGGTGGACGAGGCCGTCGCGCAGCTGCTGGAGAGCGAGGAGCTGTGGCTCGTCGTGGAGGAGGTCGCCCGGAGCCCCGCGGTGACCGAGGCGATCACCCAGCAGAGCATCGGCTTCGCCGACCAGGTGGCCGGGGGCGTCCGCGCCCGCTCCCGCAACGCCGACGAGTTGCTCGAGCGGGTGGCGCGGCGGGCGTTGCGGAGGGCGCCGGCGCCACCCTCGGACGCGGGATGAATCCCCCTGAGGGCGGCTACGTCGGCCTGGTGACCCGGGGCATAGCCTTCGCGCTCGATGCCGCCGTGATCAACCTCGTCGCGATCGTGGCGGCCGCGGGGGTCGCGCTCGTGCTGTCCGTGCTCAGCGTCTCGGGCGACCTCGAGGCGTGGGCTGCGGCACTCGCGGGCGCCGCGTTCGTCGCCTGGACGGCCCTCTACTTCGTGGTGTTCTGGTGCACGACCGGGCAGACACCGGGGAACCGCCTGATGCGTATACGCGTCTGCCTGGCCGAGGACGGGACGGTTCTGCGGCCGCGTTCCTCGCTGGTGCGCTACGCCGGGCTCGTCCTGTCCGCGCTCGTGCTCTTCGCCGGCTTCCTGCCGATCCTGTTCGATCGCCGCCGCCGCGGTGCGCACGACATGCTCGCGGGCACGATCGTCGTGGGCGTCCGTCGCGCGTGAGCTAGCTCGGGTCGGCGGCGCAGCGAAACCCGAGATTGCCCGTGGAGGAGTCCGGCTCGTTGCCCTGGCGCGCGGCGACGCGGTACCGGCGGCAGTAGCTGGAATGGCAGAGGTACGAGCCGCCCTTCTGAACCCGCGGGCCGTCGGGAGTGAGCTCGTCGGCGGTCCACTCCCAGACGTTGCCGGTCGCGTTGTGCAGCCCGTAGCCGTTCGACGCGAACGCGTCGACGGGGCAGGTTCCGTAGAAGCCGTCGGCGCGGGTGTTCTCGGCCGGGAAGGCGCCCTGCCAGACGTTCATCCGGTGCTCGCCGTCGGGCTCGAGCTCGTCGCCCCACGGGAAGGCCTTGCCCGCGAGCCCCCCGCGGGCGGCGAACTCCCATTCGGCCTCGGTGGGCAAGCGCCCACCAACCCACTCGCAGTAGACGAGAGCGTCGTTGAAGGAGATATGCACCGCCGGATGGTCCATGCGCTCGTCGACACCCGACTGAGGCCCATCGGGATGTCGCCAGTCGGCGCCCTCGACCTGCCGCCACCAGGGTGCGGCCTCGACGCCCCGGGTGGCCGGGAAGCTGTCCGGGAGCAATCCTGCGAACACAAAGGACCAGCCGAAGCGCTCGGCGTCAGTCACGTAGCCGGTGGCGGCGGCGAAGTCCGCGAAGCGCTCGTTGGAGACCGTGTGGGCGTCGATCTCGAAAGGCGGGACATCGACCGTGCGTGGCGTCTCCCCGTCGTCCGGATACGCCCACCGGTCGTCGCTGCCCATCCGGAAGGAGCCACCGTCGAGGTGTATCACTGCGGCTCAGCCTGAAGCGCCGCGCTGGCCGCGCCCGGAGAACCATTCGCGCATGCGGCGCGTGGAATCCTCTATCGAGGCATCCGGGTGCTCCCGCGCGGTCTGGCGGCGCAGCACCTCAACGCCCGCGGTCAGCAGCGCTATCAGGAGCAGCGCCGGCACCACCTTGCGCAGGGCGGGAGTCGGCCCCCAGACCAGCAGGAGCAGGACCACCACGGACAGTCCGCCGTAGGCGAAGCGCGGCTCGCGCAGGTACGGGGCAAGCGTGCGGCGGGTCGAGACGGCCAAGCCGGTGGGCCCGGCGATCCACGCCGCGAGCACGACCACGATGCCGTAGGCCACCATCGCGCCGGCCGCCTCTCTGAGCAGGGATGTCGCGATCTCCCAGGTGGCCTCGACGGCGGGACGGACGTCGTCGGTCTCGGCCAGGGAATCCACCACCACGCCGCCCGCGAGCGACTGGAAGATCAGCGCCGCGGCACCCGCGGCGAGGAAGCCGAGGCCGCAAGCCCTCAGCGCTTCCCGGCGCCACCCCCGCGCGAGATAGATCGCGAGCGCGTAGAGGCCGAACGTGAGCACCACGAGCACCGCGACCAGGCCCTCGAAGAACTTCACGAGGTCCTGTGCCAGGCCGAGCTCGTCGGACTTCAGGATCCTGATCTGGGCGGCGTCGGCGGGCAGCCTGTCCGCCAGCCGGCCGCCCACGCCCGCCCGTTCCTGGGTCTGGGCAAGCAGCGTCTTCAGGTCGAGCACCACATCGCCGTTGGTGGTGGAGACGACGTCGCCGCCGCCCTCGATCACAGTTATGAAAGCCCCATGGGCACGCCGGTTGGCCTGCTCCCAGCGTGCCTGTGCGCGCGGCGTCCCGAGCAGCCGGGTGGTGCCGCGCTCGGCGACCTGCCTCAGCCCGCCCGCGGCCAGCCCGGCCAGGGGCGCGGCACGTGGCGGCAACGCCTGCTCGATCTCCCCCTTCACATCGACGTTCGCATACAGCTCGTCGACCAGGAAGAGCGAGATCTGCCCGCGGATGGCCTCGTTCTCGAGCAGCTCGCTGCTGGTCTCCGTCCAGTTGTCGGTGTCGAGCAGCTGCCGGTTCGCCCAGACGGCGAAGACCGCCAGGAAGGCGATCAGCGACGCGACGAGGATGAGGACCAGCGGCAGGGTGCGCCGCCGCTTGGTATCGGCGCTCATGTGTCAACCCAAGCCTCCCCCGGCCGCGCGCGCAATGGCGCGTGCCGGTGTATGCCCGACAGGTGTGCCCCCCCGCCGCTAGGGACTGTCGACGCGCGACGACGCGGCCTCGGGCTCCGCCAGGAACATCAACGTCGCCTTCACCCGCTTGCTCACGTCGTCCGCCGACGCCAGCCCCAGCTTCAGAAAGATCGAGTTGATGTGCTTCTCCACAGCTCGCTTGGTGAGCACGAGCGAGTCGGCGATCGCGGTGTTGCTCTTGCCCTCGGCGATCTCGGCGAGCACCTCACACTCCCGCGGTGTGAGCGCGGCGAGCGGGGTGCGATCCGCCCGCGCCTTCGCGGCCACGAGCACCTCCACGATCTTCGGGTCGATCACCGAGCCGCCGTGCGCCACGGTGTCGATCGCCGAGACCAGCTGGCCGCGGTCGTGCACGCGTTCCTTCAGCAGATAGCCGCGTCGGTCGGAGCCCTCGGCGAGGAGTTCCAGCACGTATGCGGGGTCGGAATACTGGCTCAGCACGATCACGCCCATCTCCGGCCGGCTCTCGCGCAGGCCGGCGGCGATCCGCACGCCCTCGTCGGTGTTCGACGGGGGCATCCGGATGTCGGTCATCACCACATCGGGCGCCTCGGAGTCGATCAGCGCGAGCAGTGCCTCGGTATCGCCACAGGACCCCACGACCTCCACCGTCGGAGAGGCGTCCAGCAGTTGCTCGATGCCTTCGCGGACGATCAGGCTGTCTTCCGCGAGCACCACACGAATGGCCATCGGCCCAGACACTAGTACGCCTCCCCTGGGGTACACCGGCGGGCCCCATTGCCGGGCACCCCACGGCGTGGGTTCATCCCAGTGCACCCGAAACGAGGAGCAGACATGGACGACGTCCGCGGGGAAGGCTGGCTGATCTTCGCCGGAATCGTGATCCTGCTGGCCGGAGTTCTGAACGTGATCTGGGGAATCGCCGCGATCGACAAGGCGAGCTTCTTCCTCGAGGAGGAGCGGTTCATCATCCAGGACCTCAGCACGTGGGGCTGGATCATTCTTGGAGTCGGCGTGATTCAGCTGTCCGCCGCGTTCTCGATCTGGTCCGGAGGAGAGTTCGGACGCTGGGTCGGGCTGATCGGAGCGAGCCTGAGCGCACTCGGCGCACTGCTCTCGATTCCCGCCTATCCGCTCTGGTCGATGGCGATCTTCGGCATGGACCTGCTGATCATCTACGGGCTCAGCGCCTACGGCGGCAAGCAGTCAAGCAGTGCGTGAGAGCTCGGCCGAGAAGAAGTCGAGCGCCTTGCGCGTCTTGGGCTGCTGCTCGCCCGTGAGGTTGATGCCGCGATCGACCAGAAAGGCCCGCGTCTCGGCGGCCACCTGAAAGCCCTCCGAGGGCGCGCACTTGGTGGACAGCTCCAGTACGCGGCTTCCGTCGGGGTAGAGCCATAGCTCGGCCACCAGCCGGCGGCCGAGCTGCTTTGGCGAGAACTTCAGCTTCAGCACGAAGATCGGGCCGAGTACCGACAGGTCGTCGAGACCCACACCATCCGGCGCATGGTCGGCGTAGAACGCCCGCTGATGCTTCGAGAACAGCTTTCTCAACGGCCCTCCGCCCGTGACGGTCTCGCGAACGTCCGGGCTCGGGTTGCCCTTCATCGACGCCGAGCACACGTAGCCACCGGGCATCGCGTCCACCTCGACCCCGAAGCCCGGCAACCCACGCAGGTCTGACGGAAGGTCCGCCGGGACGACCGGTCGCAGCTTCACGACGGAGTCGTCGCCCTTGCCCTGCACCCGCCGAACCCGCGTTACGACACCCTGTTCGAACAGCGCCAGCTCCGGCGTGTCGAGGAAGAAGACCTGCCGGATCTGCCCGTCCAGCGGATCCATGTGGAGGGCCTGGATCGCCGAACGCTGGCCGGACTCGGGGACCGTGAGCTTGAGCTCGACGCTGTCCGAATCCTTCATCAGACCCAGCAGGTCGGCCAGGTGTTCGTCGGAGAGGCTCAGCCCAGCGCCCTCTTCTTGAGCGCGTCGAACTCCTCCTGGGTGATCGTGCCGTTGTCGAGCAACTGCTTGGCGTTCGCGATCTCCGTCGCCGGGTCGACGCCGCCCAGCTGTGCCTGGACCGCCTTGGCGTGCGCGATGTTGCGCTCGGCCATCTTCCCGCCCTGAGCGCCCAGGTAGACGAGCACGCCCAAGAAGGGGAGCACCACGACGAACAGCGTCCAGGCGGCCTTGCCCCACCCGGAGATGTCGTGGCGGCGGAACACGTCGGAGAGAATCGAGACAAGCACCCAGAACCACGCCACCCACGCGAAGAACACGATGATCGTCCCCATGATCTCCAGGAAGGGGTATTCGGCTGCAGTTACCAAGGTCGTCTCCTTTTTGGGGTCTTACTTTCCGGTCAGGCTCGCACCCGCGTTTCGCGGCGGCAAGGGTGCGCGCACCCCACTCAGGACCCGTGCAAGCTCCAGATGTCCCGCAGCTTCGCCGGACCGAAGTCCTGCTTGCGCACCAGGCCGGAGGCGCCGCAGTCGGCCGCCGCCGCGGGGATGTTCGCCGACTCCTCGATCGAGACCAGCATCACCACGACCGAAGGGTGCCTCGACTTGATCTGGCGGGAGGTCTCGATCCCGTCCATTCCCGGCATGCGGACGTCCATCAGCACGAGTTGAGGCCGCACCTCGTCCACAAGCGCGAGAGCCGCCTCGCCGGAATCCGCCTCGCCCACCGCCTCGAAGCCGGGGGTGGCCTCGATCAACTCGCGCGCGACCCCCCGGAATACGGCCTGGTCGTCGACGGTGACGACAGAGACGGACACCCGTCCAGACTTTCACCGGCTACCCCGGGTCGGCAAGGGGGCATACCGGTGTTGGTTAGGGGAGCAAGCACCCCGTCAGACCGGCCTCAGGTAACGGCGCCCAGCCCAACCACCACGCGGTGCTTGCCGTTCGGGCCCGGCCGCAGGTCCTCCACCAGCCGCACCTCCCAGGCGCCCTGCTCGAACCGATCCGAGCACCAGCGCTCGACCTGCGCGAGCACGACGTCCGCCTGCGCGGCGGGCGCCGGCTCCACCTCCACCAGGAGGCGATCGGGCTCGGACTGGACGAGCCTGAACCGGCGCACGCCATCGGTGGCGAAGCCGCCCATCGAATGCGGGTGCACCTCCTCGCCCCCCAGCAGCAGGTACTCGTCCGCACGGCCGCGGACCAGCGTCATCAGGCTCAGGTTGCGGCCGCACGGGCAGGGCCCGGCCTCCATCACCCCGATGTCGCCCTGGACGTAGTTGAGCAGCACGCTGGCGCGGTTCACGAGGTTGGAGACCACCACGCGGCCGGGCTCGCCGTGAGGCACCGTCGCCCCGTCGGCGTCGACCAGGCGAGTGGGCGTGACGTCCTCGTTGAGGTGGAGGCGGGGGCCGTGACCGCACTCCCATCCGATCCTCATCGCCTCGACCGAGGCGTAGGCGCCGAGCACCAGCACGCCCTGCTCCGCGGCCGCCTCGCGGGCTGCCTCGGAGAAGCTGTCGGCGCCGAACTGCACCACCTCGAGGTCCGGGGAGCCCCCGGCGAGGAGCAGCCGCTCGACCGCCGACCCGTAGCCGCCCAGCACCGCCGCGCCGGAGGCGCGCAGGAGAGCGAGCTGGTCCGCGACCGGAGCGTCGAACGGGATCAGCTCGTGCTGCACGTGGAAGCGAGCGGGCAGCGTGATGGCCGTCCGGAAGTAGGCGGCGCCGAGCTTGGCCGCGCTGGACTGCGAGGGCACCAGGTTCGCCTGCCGATAGCCGGATCTGCGTCCGATCCTTCGCTGGACGAGCTTGCGCTGGCGCTCCATGTGCGCTGCCGCGGCCATGCTGGCCCCCGGGTTCCACCACACCGTGACGGGCATGCCGCAGGTGCCGCTGCTGCGCAGCTCGAGGCAGTCGGACACCCGGGTGCCGTCCGAGAGGAACCGCTCGGGGTCGCGCTGAACGTCCTCGCGGGTCACGAGCGGCAGCCGCGCGAGGTCGGCGAACCCGGCGACGTCGCCAGCGGCCACAGGCAGCCGGCCAAACGCCTCGCGCCAGAACGGCACCCGCTTCGCGGCGTGCGCCACCGCCGCACTCACGGCTCGGTCGCGCCTGTGCGCCAGCTCCGCGGGGCTCTCAAATGGGATCCGCGACTGCCCCCGCAGCTCACGCGCCAGCCGCACCGTGGCTGCCACGCGCGTCCTGCGCCTCACGCCGACTCCGCCCGGGCGAGCGCGTAGCGCACGTACCAGAGATGGCGGGCGCGGCCCACGACGCCGCGCGGACGCTCCCAGGCCGTGAGCGGCTCCTTCCAGCGCCGGGTGCGGTGCACGGTTCGCCCCGGAAGGCGGATCGCGATCTCAAGGCCCACCACACGGGCGACGTTGCGGTAGCCCGCTCGGAGGCTGCGCACGTTGTCGGGCCAGATGTGGCTCACCACGGTGTCCTTTCCCTCCTCGCCACTCAGCCTCACCAGCTCGGGACCGAGCTGAGAGGTCAGGCCCTCGCCGCGCACCTCAGGGAGCAGCCATCCGTCGTAGTGATACAGCTCGCGGGGGCCCAGCGGCACCTCGACGCGCAGGTAGGGGACGTACACCGCCCCGTCCGCGATCCAGGACGCCCACGCCAGCACGCCGTCGTGCCAGATGCCCATGATCCGCTGACCGTCGGCCAGCCTGCGCTCGGCCTCCTCCCGCCCGGTCGGATGCCCGAGCGTGAGGTACTCGTCGAGCTCGGCGAAGCCCAGCCTGACTCCCGGTCGGGGCTCCAGCCCACGGGTGGTCTTCACGACCGACCACTCCAGCCGCATCATCCGCCGGTAACCGAGCACATCGAGGACCTTCGCGACGGTCGTGACGAGCCTGTGGCCCGTCACCTTCGGCGAGCCTGGACCACCACGAAGTGGCCCGTGACCTGACGCGTTGGAAGGGCCGACAGCCTCTCCCACGCCATCAGGTGGCCGGCGAGCCGCTCCGCCGCGGCCTCGCCCCGCCCCTCAGCGGAGGCCGCAGCACGCACGGCGAGCACCCGCGGGCAGTGCAGCGCGGCCGTGGTCCGGAGAACGTCGAAGCCCGCCCGCTCGACCAGCCGCACCAGCGTCCGCCGTCCGACGGCCACCTCGACTGGATACGGGACGAGACCGGACGCCTGCCGGACGCGGGCAGGCAGCGCGTTGCGCAGCGCCACGACTGGATTCGCGCCGTTGTCGAAGGTGAGCAGAAGCTCCCCGCCGGGCCGCAGCACCCGGCGCAGCTCCCAGAGGCCGTCCTCGACCTCCTCTCGCCCGAGCAGGTGGTCGAGCGTCGACAGCGAGAGGATCGCGTCGTAGGCGCCGTCGCCCGCGGGCAGGTCCCTCACGTCGGCCTCGGCGGTCGTGAGCCATGGGTGCCGCCGCCCCGCCGCGGCCACGGTGAGGGGCGCGACGTCCACGCCGTGCACCTCGTCGGCGTGCTCCGCGAGCGCGGGCGCCACGCCGTCGGCCACGGCCTCGTCCCACAGGTCGGTCTTGAGCACGCGCCCGAACCGCCTGCCCGCCAGCCAATAACTCACCAGCCGCCGGTTCACGGCGTCGGAGTGCCGGCGCCACAGCGGACCGGTCGGGGCCGTGCGGAAGACCTCGTCCCAGTCACCCGGCCGTTTGCGCGCCAGAGGCCCCACGTGGGGAAGGAGACTACCTCGGTGGGATACGCAGGTACGGGAGCGCGAACTCCACGATCCGCTCGAAGGCGGGCGCGGCCACCTCGCCGCCGTAGTACTGGCCGACCGGCTCGTCGACCATCACGGCGATCATCAGGCGCGGGTTGCGCGCCGGCGCGAACCCGATGAACGACGAGAAGAACTTGAACTCCGAGTAGCCGCCGGTCTTGGGGTCGGGCTTCTGCGCGGTGCCGGTCTTGCCCGCGAGCTCGTATCCGGGCACCGACGCCTCCTGCGCCGTCCCGCCGGCCGCGAGCACGCCCTCGAGCATGCGTGAGACCTTGCCCGCGGTGTCGCGCGACACCACCCGCCGGCCCCTGTCGTCCTCGTCGGCGATCACATGCGGGCGGTGCATCACCCCGCCGTTGGCGATTGCCGAGTACCCGGCCGCCATCTGCAGCGGCGTCACGGCCAGGCCCTGGCCGATCGGCAGGTTGCCCAGCGACGATCCCGAGTACTGCTTGGGCTTGGGCACGATCCCGCCGGCCTCGCCCGGAAGCCCGATGCCCGTGGTGCGGCCGAACCCGAACCGGCGCACCCACTTGTCGAAGCGCTCCTTGCCCAGCTTGAGCCCGATCATCACCGAGCCCACGTTCGAGGACTGGGCCAGGATCTCGGACACGGTGAGCGTGAGTGCCCCGCGGGCATGGGCCTCGCCGATCGTGCGATCGGCCACCTGGATCTGGGGCGGCAGGTCGAGCTTGGTGGTGGGGTTGATCAGCTTCTCCTCGAGCGCGCCCGCCACGGTGAATGCCTTGAACGTGGACCCCGGCTCGTAGCTCGCGCCCACGGCGCGGTTCTGGCGCGCGTACGCGGGCGATGAGCCGATGTCGTTCGCGTCCACCCGCGGCCAGTTCGACAGCGCGAGCACCTCGCCGTTGCGCGGGTCCATCACCAGCGCCGTCGCGGCCCGCGGGCGATGGGCCTGACCGACCTCGCCCATCACGGCCTCGACGCGCTCCTGCAGGGCGGCGTCGATCGTGAGCTGCATGTCCTCGCCCGCCTCGGCGCGATCGGTCTCGACGATCGAGATCGGCTCGCCCATCGCGTCCTTCACCAGCCGGCGGTGCCCGTCCTTGCCGTGCAGGGTCTTCTCGTGCTGCTGCTCCAGGCCGGCAAGGCCCACGTTGTCGAGGCCCACCGAGCCGAGCAGCTGGGAGGCCATCGCGCCCTGCGGGTAGGTTCGCCTCGGCTCCACGATCGTGCCGATGCCCTCGATCTCCAGCTCGTCGACCTTCTCACCGAGGCCCGGATCCATCTTGCGGCGCAGGTAGGTGAAGCCCTTCTTGCGGTCGGACAGCAGCGGCAGGAGCTGCTCCGACGTGCGCCCCACCAGCGGCGCGAGCTTCTCGGCCGTGCCCGCCGGATCATCGATCAGGAACGGGTTGGCGAAGACCGTGACCGCGTCCTCTGACACGGCAAGCTCCACACCCCGGCGATCGGTGATCGTGCCCCGCCGTGCGGGGACGTCGAGATCCTCGACCTGCTGCGTGAGGGCCCGCTCCTTGAGCGAGTCGGCGCGCACGGTGCCGAGCCAGGCCGCCCGCATCGACGCGAGGCCGAGGAGGAATAGGAAGAGAGCGAAGAGGAGCCCGATGCGGCGATTGACCAGGCTCACGGTCTAGGGCCCCGCCGCGCCCGGCGGCTGCAGTTCACCGATCGGCTGCAGATCCTGCGCCTGCGCCTCTGCGGTATCGGACTCTGCAACCTGGGGCTGGGTGTCCTGCGCCGGCGGCACCGCAGGCGCCACCTCGGGGGCGGCGGCTGCGCCGCCGTCGATGCGCTCCGCGGCGCGCTTGGCGTCCGCCGACGGCGCGGCCCGCAGGTAGCGCACCTCCCCGGGCGCGGGCAGGACCAGCCCGGCGCGTGCGGCCACCTGCTGGATGCGCTCGCTCGAGCCCAGCCGCGCGAGGTCGGTGCGCAGGCGGGCGTTCTCGGTCTTCACCGCCGCGGCGCGGTCGGCATTGCGGGCGATCTCGCGGTTCATCTGGAGCAGATCGACGTTGAAGAAGACGATCCCTGCCAGCAGCACGAACAGCAGCCCGATCCAGCCACGGCCGGACAGGAGCTTGTCCAGCACCATCGCGCCGGTCGGCTGACGGGTGGGCGCCTGCTTCGCCGCGGGCTTGCGTGCGGGCGCGGGCTTGCGCGTGGGAAGCGGCGCGGTCACCCGGCGACGTGCGGGAAGCGCGGCCATCAGGCGGCCTCCCCCACCGCGATCCGGCGCGCGGCGCGAAGCCGCCCGGACGCCGAGCGCGGGTTCTCGGCGACCTCACCGGGGGTCGGCGCCACCGAGCGCCGTGTGAGCAGCTCCGCCTCCGGGGTCCGGCCGCAGCCGCAGACCGGCAGGTCGGGCGGACAGATGCAGCCGCGCGCGCGATCCGCCAGGAAGTGCTTCACGCGCCGGTCCTCGAGCGAGTGGAAAGAGATCGCGGCCAGCCGACCGCCCTCCGGCAGCAGCCGCCACGCCTCGGGCAGCGCCGCGTCCAGGTCGTCGAGCTCGCCGTTCACGGCGATCCGCACGGCCTGGAACACGCGCTTGGCGGGCGAGCCGCCGCCGAACTTGCGCCGGATCGCGGCCGGCAGCGCGGCCTCGATCGCCTCGACGAGCTGACTGGTGGTCTCGAACGGCTCGCGCTCGCGGCGCCGGACGATCTCACGCGCGATCGCGCGCGCGTTGGGATCCTCGCCGTAGGTGGCGAAGATCTTGGCCAGGCGGCGCTCCTCGTAGGTGTTCACGATGTCTCGGGCGGCGGGTCCGGTTGTGGGGTCCATCCGCATGTCGAGCGGCGCGTCGTAGGAGTAGGAGAACCCGCGCTCGCGCGTGTCGACCTGCATGGATGAGATCCCGAGGTCGAAATACACGAGGTCGGCCGAAAACCCTTCATTTTCCAGGAGCTTCAGCGCGTCCACGTAGTCCATCCGCAGGAAGCGGGTGTCGCAGGAGACCTCCGCGGCCAGCTCCTCGAAGCGCTCCTCGGCGGCCGGGTCGCGGTCCACGCAGACAAGCGTTCCGCCGGCGCCGATGCGATCCGCCATCAGGCGCGCGTGACCGCCGCCGCCGAAGGTGCAGTCCACCACCTTCTCCCCGGGCCCGGGGGCCGTGAGGTCGATCAGCTCGCCGGCCAGTACCGGTACGTGGGAGCGCGTCATGTCAAGAAGGATCGCCAAGTCCCTCGGTCACCTCCCCGATGCTTCCGTCGAGCACGGCCTGCTCCTCGCTCCAGCGGTCGCGGGACCAGACCTCGAGGTGGTCCCCCACCCCGGCAACCACGACCTCCTTCTCGATCCCCGCGTGCGCGAGGAGAGGAGGCGGCACGATCACGCGCCCCGAGCCGTCGAGCTCGGAGGGGAAGGAGTTGGCCTGGAAGAAGCGCTGGATCTGCTTGTACTCGCGGCCGAGCGGGTTCTTCCCCGCGAGCGCGCGCTCGATGGTCGGCTGCTGTCCGTCGGCGGTCCAGACGGTCAGGCAGGAGTCGGTGTCCTTGGAGAGGACGATGCCATCAGAGAAGGCGTTGCGGAACCGGGAGGGAATGCTCAGCCGGTGCTTTGCGTCTAGGGAGTGTTCGTAGTGGCCTTGGAACGCCATCCGGCTTCACCTGGCTAATCGGACCGAAGTGGCGGAGTGGGAGGAGCCCCGCCACTCCGGTCCATCTAGCTGGCGCCACCGTACCCCACCTTCCCCCACTTAGCAACACATTTCCCCACTTTGCCGTCCGCCCGCCCCATTTCCGCTGCCTGAGCGGGATTCGGGCGGCAGGCGCAGCGTGCACGGCCGGCGCAGTGGGCGGGCGATTGCAGCCGGTCGCGCGCCGTTGCACACGGAATTGCAACCGGGGCGTGTCGATCTGGCGCCACCCTGTTCGTCCTAGAGTTGACAACCCACCCACCACGGAGGTGTGAGATGAAGTACCTGCTGACGATCGTCAACGACGAGTCCAAGCCGGGTCCCGGAGAATCCGACTCCCGAGCAGATGGCCGAGATGATGGAGCCCTGGATTCAGTTCAACCGCGAGTTGCTCGAAGCCCAGGCGTTCGTGGCCGGCGACGCGCTCCACCCCAGCCCGTCCGCCACCACGGTGCGCTTCGCGGAGGGCGACCAGACCGTGACCGACGGCCCGTTCGCCGAGACCAAGGAGCAGCTCGGCGGCTACTACGTGCTCGAGTGCGCGGACCTCGACGAGGCGCTTGCCTGGGCGAAGAAGGTTCCGACCCAGCCGGGGAACGCAGTCGAGGTGTGGCCGGCGATGGACTTCACCCAGTTCGGCTACGAGGATCCCTACGCGGCCGTGGCGAAGGCCTGAGCTCCGGCCGGACCTCGACCAGCTGTTCCGGCGCGAGTCGGGACGTGCGGTCGCCACCCTGATCCGCCTCCTCGGCGACTTCGACCTCGCCGAGGAGGTGGTGCAGGAGGCGTTCGTGGTGGCGATGGAGCGCTGGCCCGAGGACGGCACCCCGGACAACCCGGCCGGCTGGATCCTCACCACCGCCCGCAACCGCGCGATCGACCTGCTGCGCCGCGACAAGCGGCTCGCCGAGAAGCGCGAGCTGCTGCGCCGGGACGCCGAGCCGGCCCACGAGGACCCTGAGATGGACGAGTTCCCCGACGACCGCCTGCGGCTGATCTTCACCTGCTGCCATCCCGCGCTCGCGCCGGAGGCGCGGGTGGCGCTGACCCTGCGCACGCTCGGCGGCCTCACCACGCCCGAGATCGCGCGCGCGTTCCTGGTGGCCGAGCCCGCGATGGCCCAGCGGATCGTGCGCGCCAAGCGCAAGATCCGCGACGGCGGGCATCCCCTACGTGGTGCCCGAGGCGCACGAGCTGCCCGACCGGCTGCACTCCGTGCTCGCCGTGCTCTACCTCGTGTTCAACGAGGGCTACGCCGCCAGCTCCGGCGACGCGCTGGTGCGGCGCGAGCTCTGCGCCGAGGCGATCCGGCTGGGCGGCGTGCTCGCCGCGCTGATGCCCGACGAGGCCGAGGTGCTCGGGCTGGCCGCGCTGATGCTGCTGCAGGACTCGCGCCGCGACGCCCGCGTGGGCGGCGACGGCTCGATGGTCCTGCTCGAGGACCAGGACCGGGGGCGCTGGGAGCCAGGCGCAGATCGCCGCCGGCCTGGAGCTGTGCGGCCGCGCGCTGGCGCTCGCGGCGCCCGGGCGCTACGCGATCCAGGCCGCGATCGCGGCGGAGCACGCGCGCGCCGAGCGCCCGCAGGACACCGACTGGCACAGGATCGCCGAGCTGTACGCGGTGCTCGACCGGGTCCTCCCCTCTCCGGTCGTCCGGCTCAATCGCGCGGCGGCGATCGCGATGGCCGAGGGCCCCGAGCGGGGGCTGGCGCTGATGGACGAGTTGGCCGAGGAGCTCGACGGCTACGTGCCGTTGCACGCCGCGCGCGCGGACCTGCTGCGCGCGGGTCGGCCGCGACGACGAGGCGGCGGCTGCCTACGGCCGTGCCCTGGAGCTGGCGGAGAACGAGGTGGAGCGGGAGTTCCTGAAGCGGCGCCTGGCCGAGCTAGCTGGGTAGCCCGCCCGACTCCAGCAGCGCCGACGCCAGCGCGGCGGCCACCATCAGCAGCACCGACGGCACCAGCAGCAGGGCCACGACCAGCTGGATCTTCGGGCCGGCCTTGGCCGCGTCCTCCTGCACGCGGCGGCGCAGGGCCACGCGGGCGTCGCGCGCCTGAGCGCTGAGCGTGCGGCCCAGCGGCGCGCCGTGGCGGCGGGCTCGGTCCAGCGCGCCGCACAGAGCCTGGACCTCCGCCTGCGGCAGGCGCCGCGCCATGGCCGTCCAGCGCCTCCGCGAGCGGCACCCCCAGCGCCACCTCGCGCCCCACGGCCGCCCACTCGTCCGCGAGCGGTCCGCTCGCCCGCGCCCCGACCTCCGCGAGGGCCGCCGGCAGGGAGGCTCCGGCGTCGACGGTCACCCGCAGCAGGTCGAGCATGCGCGGGCAGCTCGCGCCGCACGGCCCGGGCCCGCTCGGCGGCTCGGCGCATCGAGCCACGGCGTCGGGCGCCAGGAATCCGGCGACGGGCGCGGCCGCCATCAGCAGCAGGCCGAGCCGGCCCGGGGCGACAGCGCCGACCGAGCGCGCCGGCGACGCCCGCCGCTATCGCGGCGGCGACCTTGGCCGCCATCAGCTCCCTCGCCCCGAGGCCGCCGGGGCGGCCGGCGGCTTCGATCCGGCGCTCCAGGTCGCGCGGCGGGTGTCGCGCCGTGCCACCCCGGACAACCAGCGCGAGCAGCCGCGGACGAGCCCGGCGCTCGCGCCGATCGCGGGAGCAGAAGCCCAATCCCCGCCGTTCCCAGCGCGGCCGCCGCGAACGCGAGCAGGGCCGCGATCACCACCGCACCCGCCCCAGCCGCCGGATCGCCACCGCGGCCACGATCTGCAGGGCCACCGCGATCCCGACGAGCCAGGCGGTGAGGAAGGAGCTCCACAGGCCCGGCGATGAACCCAGGGCTCGCCAGCTCGGCGAGCAGCGCCCCGCCCACCGGCAGCAGCACCACGACCACGCCCGTGAAGCGCGCCTGCGCGGTCGCGCTGCGGACCTCGTCCTCCAGCCGTGCCTGGTCGCCGAACGCCTCGGCGCACTCGCGCAGCAGCCGGGCCAGGTCGCCGCCGGCGCGGCGCTGGACCAGGCAGGCCGCCACCACGGTGTCGAGCCGCGCCGACGGCAGCCTGGCGCGCAGCGCCTCGAGCGCGTCGTCGGTCGCCGCGCCCGCGGCCAGCTCGGCCGCCACGCGCCGCAGCTCGTGCCCGGCGGGGCCCGGCACGCTCTGCGGCCGCCTCGGCCAGCGCGCCGCGCAGGGAGTGACCGCCCGCCAGCGCGTCGGCCAGCGCCACCGCCAGCGCCGGCCGCCTCGCGCTCCACCGCCCGCCGGTAGTGCTCGCGCCGCGCGCGCAGCATCCGCGACACCAGCCACGGCCCGCCGGCGCCCAGCGCCAACCCCGCGAGCGGACCGGCCAGAGCAAGTCCGGTCACGCCCGCCACGGCAGCACCGGCGAGCAGCAGCCGGCGACGCTCCACCGCCCCCGGATCGCGCCCCTCGCTGCCGACCCGCACCACCACGTCGACCAGGCCCGCCGCCGCCCGGGCAGCCCGCGGCCCGCGAGCGATCGCCCCATCGCCGCCCAGGTGGGCCAGGCCGAGAAGCCCGAGGGCGCCTGCCGCGAACGCGAGCGCGCCCGCGCTCACGCGGCCACCGCCTGCAGCCGCCGGCCAGCCGCCCGTCGCCCGGGCGGCGCAGCCGGCCGTCGTCCAGCAGCTCGCGCGTGCGCGGCGCCGCCCGCGACCCGCACCACCTCGGCCACCGAGGTCACCGCGCGCGAGCCGTCGCGGCGGCGCTCCTGGTGCACCACGAGGTCGACCGCGCTCGCCACCTGCTCGCGCACCGCGGCGTGCGGCAGCCCCACGTCGGCCATCAGCGCCAGCGTCTCGAGCCGGCGCAGGGCGTCCTCGGGGGAGTTCGCGTGCACCGTGGACAGCGAGCCGTCGTGCCCCGTGTTCAGCGCCTGGAGCAGGTCGAGCGCCTCGGCGCCCCGCACCTCCCCCACCACGATCCGGTCCGGGCGCATCCGCAGCGCGTTGCGCACGAGCTGGCGGATCGTCACCTCCCCGCTGCCCTCCAGGTTCGGCGGGCGCGCCTCCAGGCGCAGCACGTGCCCCTGGCGCAGCGACAGCTCGGCCGCGTCCTCGATCGTCACGATCCGCTCACCCGCCGGGATCGCGCCCGAGAGCGCGTTCAGCGTCGTGGTCTTCCCCGAGCCGGTGCCGCCGCTCACCAGCACCGACGCCCGCGCGGTGACCGCCACCGCCAGCAGCTCCGCGGCCGCGGCCGGGATCGTCCCGTTGGCCACCAGCTCGCGAAGGGAGAAGCCCTCCCGGCGGAAGCGCCGGATGGTGAGGCAGCGGCCCCGACAGCGACAGCGGCGGCACCACCACGTTCACGCGCGAGCCGTCCGCCAGCCGGGCGTCGCACAGCGGCGACGCCTCGTCCACGCGGCGCCCGAGCGGCGCCAGGATCCGCTCGATCGCGTGCAGCAGCTCGACGTCGGAGGCAAACGCCACCGCGGTCGGCTCGATCCGCCCACGCCGCTCCACGTACACCGCGCCCGCTCCGTTCACCATCACCTCGTCCACCGATGGATCCGCCAGCAGCGGCTCGAGTGGGCCCAGCCCGCCGGCGAGCAGCAGCACGCGGCGGCACAGCTCCTCGCGCGCGTCGTCGGGCAGGGCCGCCGCCTCGGCGTCCACGAGTGTCCGCACCTCCGTCGCGACGTCGGCGCCCGCGGCGCCGCTGCGGGCACGCTCGATCAGGCGGGCACGCAGCGCCCGGGCGAGGTCGTCCAGGGCCTCCATGTCCTACGTAGGGGCGACCGGCCCAGAGTTCGCCCCCCATGCGAGTATCCGTCGCCGAATGGGTGACGACCTCGACACCGTCAAGCAGATGTGGATCGCCTACCGCGAGGAGGGCGTGGACGCCGCGGTCGAGCACCTCCACTCCGATGTCGAGTTCCAGGCACACGACGGACAGGTGTGGAAGGGCCACGACGGCGTCAGGAAGTTCTTCGCCCAGTTCGAGCGCAGCGGCGAGGAGTTCGCGGCCTCGCCGTACACCTTCGAGCCGCACGGGCACGGCGTCGTCGTGGCCGGCCACCGGCGGATCGGCGGCGACGCGGACTATCTCTACTTCTCCCACCACGTGGCCGACGGCGTGATCACCCGGATCGCGGCCTGGCTCACCCGCGACGAGGCCATCGCGGACGTGACCTGACGCTTGCGCCGCCTGTTCCTCCTCGTGTCCGCCGTGGTGATGGTGGACACCATGTTCTACGCGGCGATCGCGCCGCTGCTGCCCACGTACGAGGCCGACCTCGGGCTATCGAAGACCGGCGCGGGCGTGCTCAGCGCGTCCTATCCGGCGGGCACGCTGCTCGCCTCCCTCCCGGCGGGCTGGCTGGCGGGGCGGATCGGGGCGAAGGCCACGATGATCGTGGGGCTCTCCCTGCTCGTGGTCTCGAGCTTCGTGTTCGCACACGCGGACACCATCGTGGTGCTCGACGGCGCCCGGTTCGTACAGGGGCTCGGAGGCGCCTGCTCGTGGGCGGGCGGCCTCGCCTGGCTGATCACGGTGGCGCCCGGCGAGCGCCGCGGTGAGCTGATCGGTGGCGCCATGGGCGCCGCCGTCTTCGGCATCCTCCTCGGCCCGGTGCTGGGCAGCGCGGCCGCGGAGATCAGCCCCGAGGTGGTGTTCTCGGGGGTCTCGGTACTGGCCGCGGTGCTGCTCGCGGTCGCTCTGGCCGTGCCGGGCGCACAGCCCGGCCCGCAATCGTCCTGGGGCGAGCTGCGCACGGCGCTCACAGGCGGCCCGCTGCGCCTGGCGCTGTGGCTGTTCACGCTGCCGGCGCTGTTCTCCGGGACCTTCAGCGTGCTGGTGCCGCTGCGGCTGGACGACATCGGCGCCGGGGCGGTGACCATCGGCGCGATGTTCCTCGTCGGTGCCGGCATCGAGGCGATCCTCAATCCGATCCTGGGCCGCTTCTCCGACCGCCATGGCCGGATGCCGCCCATCCGCGTGGGCCTAGCGGGCGCGGCCACGATGGCGGTGATCCTCCCCCTGCCCGAGGCCATCTGGCTGCTGGTGGCGGTGGGGATCGTGGCCGTGACGACGCTGGCGCTGCTCTGGGCCCCGGGTGGCGCGCTGCTATCCGAGGCCTCGGAGTCCTCCGGTCTGGACCAGGGCTTCGCGTTCGGCCTGATGAACCTGGCCTGGGCCGGCGGTCAGGTGGTGGGCGGCGCCGCCGGCGGCGGGCTGGCCGACCTCACGGTCGACGCGGTGCCGTTCGCGATCCTCGCGGCGCTGTGCGCCGCGACCTTCCTACGTGTGCGCGGTCAGCCGCAGCTGGGCCAGGGCTTGGTGCCCTGAGCGCGGTAGAGCCTCAGCGCGACACGGTCCTGATGGGCCTCGCTGGCGTCGATCGGGTCGCGCGTGCGCCCGCCGTTGGCCTTCCAGGTGGAACGCGTGAACTGGTACTTGCCGCGGTAGGTGCCCCCGGGCGAAACAGCCTGCGGGTCGCCGCCGGACTCGCACTCGGCGATGCGCTTGAGCACGCGGGGCAGGCGGGGAAGCCCTGATCCCGAGTCCTTGGGTGCCGAGCGCTTGCGGCGACGGATCACGCTGCTGGCGCGGAACGGCTTCAGCCGCAGCGCGCGCCTGGTCTGCGGGCCGACGATGCCGTCGGCCTCGAGGCTGCGGCGCTTCTGGAAGCGCTTGACGGAGCGGTGCGTCTGGGGCCCGAACACGCCGTCGGCGTGCAGGCGCAGGCGGCGCTGGACCGACTTCACGGCGGGACCTCTGTCGCCCTTGCGAACCGTCACCACGGAGCTGGCTGCGCCGGCCTCGGAACCGGGGCTGTCCGCCAGCGCCACGGAGGCACCGGCCGTCGCGGTGAGCAGCGATGCGAGCGCGAGCGCCAAGATGCCACGGCGCAGCAACGCACGAATACGAAAATCGATTGACGTCAAGCCCGGCCAACTCCTCTTTCCTGGTGCCTACGGGGTGAGCTGACGGGCTCGCGCTGGAAAGTGCGCTACTCCACACGATCGTGGAGATTCGCCCCGGGGACCGACTTCCGATCCCAGTGGTTCCCCCGTTCCCGTCCGCGCTGGGCGAATGGGACTCGGCTGGATTACTTACAACTAACGAAGTCGAGTATTGAAGCAGATTTGTCAGCGATGTTCGCTGGGCGCCGGCGGCGGAGTGCCGGGAAGGTGCAGAAGGCTGCTCACAGAGCGGATTCCGGGGACCTCGGAGGCGATCCGCTCGATCTCGGTGATCGCCTCGGCTCGCTCCACTTCGCCGGTGAGCGTGAGCGCTCCGTGGCGGACTTCGAGCTCGATGTCGGGCTGATCGGCCAGCGCCGCGCGAGCGGCATCCGCCAGGGCGTCGTCGTCAGGGGGCTCCTCCTCCAGCTCGGCCTCCACGACCGTGGCATCCTGGATCGCGTCCGCCGGCTCGCCGGGCACAAGCAGGTCATCCACGATCTCCGTGACGCTGTTCTCCTCCGCCGGCGGATCGGGCTGGCTCTCCTCGAGCCACGGCGCATGCTCGAGCGCCGTGTGCTGGACGGTCGGCTGCTCGTCGGTCGGCTGCTCAGCGGCGGGCAGGGGCTCGGGTTCGGGCTCTGGCTCCGGCTCGGGCTCGGGCTCAGGCGCCGGTTCGGGCTCCGGCGGCGCTTCGGCCTCGACCTCCGGCTCGGGCTCAGACCCTGATGCCTGAGGCCTGACGCCTGACGCCTCTTCGACCGCCTCCTCAGGCTCCACCTCGATCACAGGCCCCGCCTCCGCAACAGGCGGCGGATACGCCGGCGCCGCGAGCCGCGCCTGCCGCGCATGCTCAGCTCGTCTGCGCGCCGCAACCGCGCCGGCCACGCCGATCACGATGAGCGGCGCGGCGCGACGGATGAGGCGACCGATTGCCATGCCTCGCCCACGATAACGTCGCGGACGTGGATCTCGGGTTGAAGGGCCGCACCGCCCTCGTGACGGGCGCCTCCAAGGGCATAGGCCGCGGCATCGCCGCCGCGCTCGCCGCCGAGGGCGCGAACGTGGCCGTCAGCTCGCGCTCGCGCGAGCGCATCGAGGCGACCGCGGTCGAGATCGGCGCGCACCCGTACGTCCACGACAGCGCCGACCTCGACGCCGCCCCTGGGCTGATCGACTCGATAGAGGCCGATCTCGGGCCCATCGACGTGCTCGTGACCAACACCGGCGGACCGCCGATAGACGTCGACCCGCTCGGGTTCAGCCGCGAGCAGTGGGAGGCCGCCTACCGCGACCTCGTGCTGGCGCCGATGGCGCTGATCGACCGTGCCGTGCCGGGCATGAAGGAACGCGGGTTCGGCCGCATCCTCAACGTGTCCTCGAGCGCGGTGCGCGAGCCGATCCCGGTGCTGATGCTGTCCAACGTGCACCGCTCCGGCCTGCTCGCGGGGTTCAAGACGCTCGCGCGCAACCTGGCCGGAGACGGGATCACGGTGAACACCGTTCTCCCCGGCCGGATCGCCACCGACCGCCTGGCGGATACGCAGGGATCGCTCGAGGGCGCCGAGGAGGCCGCGAAGGAGCAGGTGCCCGCGGGCCGGCTCGGCACCGTTGAGGAGTTCGCCGCGGTGTCGGCGTTCCTCTGCTCCGAGCAGGCGTCCTACGTGACGGGGGCCGCCGTCCGGGTGGACGGCGGCCTTACCCAGTCGATCTAGAGAACGGCTAGACGGCGGCTACAGAGGGCGCGGTTTCGAGCGCCTGGTCGAGCACCTCGTCGATCGTCATCACCGGGTGGAAGGTCATCGCGTCGCGGACCTCCTCCGGCACGTCGTCGAGGTCGCCTCGGTTGCGCTCGGGAATGATCACGTCGGTGAGCCCCGCGGCGTGTGCGGCGAGCACCTTCTGCTTCAGCCCGCCGATCGGGAGCACCCGGCCCTGGAGCGTGACCTCGCCGGTCATCCCCACCGTGTGCTTCACGGGTCGGCCCGACAGCAGCGACGCAAGCGCCGTGGTCATCGTGACGCCCGCGCTGGGGCCGTCCTTGGGGATCGCCCCGGCCGGCACGTGCACGTGGAACTCGCGGTCCTCGAACGCGTCGTCATCGACGTCGAACCGGTCCGCGTGGCCGCGCACGTAGGAGAGCGCGATCCGCGCCGACTCCTTCATCACGTCGCCCAGCTGGCCGGTGAGGACCAGGCCCTGCTTGCCCCTCATCGAGGTGGCCTCGATGAACAGCACGTCGCCGCCCACCGGGGTGTAGGCGAGGCCGGTGGCCACACCTGGCACCGCCGTGCGCTCGGCCGCCTCCTGGAAGAAGCGCTGGCGCCCGAGGGCGTCGCGCACCTCGTCCACTCCGACGGCCACCGGCGCCTCGGCCTTGGCTGAGGCGATCTGCGTGGCGGTCTTGCGCAGCACCGTGCCCAGCTCCCGCTCGAGCTGGCGCACGCCCGCCTCGCGGGTGTACTCGGTCACGACCGTGCGGAGAACGTCGTCCTCCACGGTCACCTCGTCGTCGTTCAGCCCGTTGCGCTTGCGCTGGCGCGGCCACAGGTAGTCCCGGCCGATCGCCACCTTCTCCTCGACGGTGTAGCCGTCGAAGCGCACGACCTCCATGCGGTCGAGCAGAGGGGCCGGGATCGTGTCCGCCACGTTGGCCGTCGCGATGAACAGCACCTGCGACAGGTCCAGCTCCACGTCCAGGTAGTGGTCGCGGAAGCTGTGGTTCTGCGCGGGGTCGAGGACCTCGAGCAATGCGGCTGATGGGTCGCCGCGCCAGTCGGCGCCGACCTTGTCGACCTCGTCGAGCATGATCACCGGGTTCATCGTCTTGGCGTCGCGCAGGGCGCGCACCAGCCGGCCCGGGAGGGCGCCGATGTAGGTCCTGCGGTGCCCGCGGATCTCGGCCTCGTCGCGCACGCCGCCCAGCGACATGCGCACGAACTCGCGGCCGGTGGCGCGGGCGATCGACTCGCCGATGGACGTCTTGCCGGTGCCGGGAGGGCCGATCAGGGTGAGGATGGCGCCGGACTTCCGGTCGTCGGTGTCGTCCAGGCCGCGGTCGCGCCGCAGCTTCATCACGCCGATGTGCTCAACGATCCTGTCCTTCACGTCCTCGAGACCGGCGTGGTCGGCGTCGAGCACCTCGCGTGCCTTCACCGGGTCCAGCACCTCATCGGAGGTGTCGGACCACGGCACCGACACCAGCCAGTCGAGGTAGGTGCGGATCATCGAGCTCTCGCCCGACTGCTCGCCCATGCGCTCGAGCCGGTCGATCTCCTTGTCGGCCTGCTCGCGCACGGCCTCGGGCATGCCGGACGCCTCGACCTTCTTGCGGTACTCCTCGGCCACCGATGCGTCGTCGTCGCCGAGCTCCTTGCGGATCGACTCCATCTGCTTGCGCAGGAAGTACTCGCGCTGCTGCTTGTCCGCGCCCGACTGCACGTCGTCGCGGATCTGGCTGCGCACCTGCAGCTCGGTGAGGCGGTCGCGCTGGAGCTTGACGGCCTTCTCCAGGCGCTCGGTCACGTCGAGCGTCTCCAGCAGGTCGACCTTGTCCGAGTAGCCGATGTCGGGCGAGTAGCCCGATGTGTCGGCCAGGGCGCCGGGCTCGGAGATCGAGCGCAGGAAGGCGCTGATGCGGCCGTCGTCGCCGCGCAGCTCGAGGATCTCCTCGACCACGGCGCGGTACTCGCGCTCGAGGTTGCGTGTCTTGCCGTCCACCGGCTCGTCGTCGGGGTGCGGAGTGACCTCCACGCGCAGGACGCCCGAGGGGTCGGTGTGCGCAGCCCCGGCGATTCCGCGGTGCAGGCCGGCGAGGGCCACGGCGCGGCCGCCGCCGGGCAGGCGCATGTGCTCCACGACCTCGGCCACGGTGCCCACGGAGGCGAACTCGTCGTCCTCGCGCGGGACCAGCAGCACGTGCTCGTCGTCGCCGACGTCCACGGTCAGCGTGACCGTCATGTTGGGGAAGACAACCGAGTCGTCGACCGGCACCAGCAGCATGGTTTCCACGTGTTCGCCTTTCGAAGTCACTTACTTGAGGTAAGTAGTCTAGCGGCGTCGTGTGAGATGTTTCCGGCGTGACCGAGGAACGATCACCCGCGCGCGAGGCCGCCGCTGCCGCGGCCGTGGAGCTGGTTTCCGATGGGATGACGCTCGGCCTGGGCTCCGGCCGCGCCGTATGGCGCGTGGTTGAGCTACTCGGCGAGCGCGGATTCAGCGGGCCGGTCGTGGTGGCATCGGAGCGCACGGATGCGCGCGCGCGCGAGGCGGGGATCGAGGTGATCACCCTGGACGGGTCCGTGGAGCCCGATCTGGCGCTGGACGGAGCCGACGAGGTGGATTCCGAGCTGCGGCTGATCAAGGGCGGCGGCGGCGCGCTGCTGCGGGAGAAGATCGTGGTCGCCTCCGCGAAGCGGTTTGTGGTGGTGGCCGAGACTCCGAAGAAGGTGCAGCGGCTGGGCGAGGGCTTCCGGTTGCCGGTCGAGGTGGCGCGGTTCGCGTGGGAGGACACCCGGCGGCGGCTCACCGCGCTGCTCCCCGACGCGGAGCTCAGGGCCGGCGGCGATGACGGCCCCTACGTGACCGACGAGGGTCACCACATCATCGACTGCGCCATCCCCGCGGAGACCGATCCGGATCAGCTGGACCGGGAGCTCAAGCGAATACCGGGCGTCCTGGAGCACGGCCTGTTCATCGGCATGGCCGAGCGGGCCCTGCTCGGCACGCCGGAAGGCGGCGTCGAGGAGCTCACGCGATCGAGTGGGGACTAAACGGGGTCCCAACCCCGATGAGGCCCCACTCGATGCTCAGAGCCCGCCCGCGCTGAGGTCAGTCGTCCCAGTCGCCCCGGACGGCCCGAAGGATCTCGAACCGCTTCTCGGGCCCCGCGGCCAGGTAGCTCTCCAGCTCCTCGCCGAGCCGCTGGACCATGGAGAGCGTGCTGTCCATCGTCACGTACTTGTAGAGCCCGAGCCGGCCGAGCGGCACCACCCGCGCGACGCGCGTCGCCTCCTCGAGGTAGCGGTAGAACCGGTCCGCCTCCCACCAGACGGGATACATCGAGACCGAGTCGTCAATGATCTCCCTGAGGATCACCGCAGGCTTCGAGCGCTCGGGGCCGTGGTGGATCACGCCGAAGTCCGTGGTACGGCAGACCGGCGTCTCGGGCCAGGGCGTGTACAGCCACGCGAACGGGATCCCGTCGGGGGCCCTACCGAGCTCGCTCTCCTCGCTCCCGTCCACGACCTCCGCCTCGATCCGGTATCCACGCCACTCCAAGGGGCCGAACCGGTGCTGCATGAGGGCGTCGATCGGGGCGGTGGCGATTACGAGGTCGGCCTCGAGCTCCTCGCCCTCGACAACGACCACGGGCCGGCTCCCCTCGCCGCGCACCTCGCGCACCGGGCTCTCCATGCGCACGTCGAGGCCCGCGAGCATCCGCTCGAAGATCGGGTTGAACCCTCCCACCGGGTAGTGGTGCGGAGCGCTGCTCGGCAGCCGGTACTCCCCCACGTCGGCGATCCGCTCCAAGCGCCGGAGCTTGCCCCACTCCGCCGGCATCTCCTCGAGCCGGCGGCCCCAGAACTTCCTGTTGAACCCCTCGAACGCCAGCTCTGTCAGCGTCGGTCCGACGGACGACTCCAGGTACTCCCTGAGATTTCCCCCCGCCGGCGGGCTCTCGGTTTGGCGGATTTGTGCCAGCTCGCGCTCGATTGCCTCGCCGCACGGCAGCTCGCGCAGACTCGCTAGGTCGACCGGGAAGGGACACACCGGGTAGTCCGGCCTCAGCCGCGTGCCCTGATAGACGTGGCGTTCTTCGAGATCCGCGAACTGCGCGAGGTAGGGAAGGATGTCCTGGGTGCCCCGGAACACGCTCACCACCCTCGGCCCGTACTCGTACGGGACCCCCTCCTCGGTGTGTAGCGTGCGCAGCATCCCGCCCGGCTCGCCGCCCGCCTCGAACACCGTCACCTCGCAACCGAACCTCTCGCGCAGCATCCGCGCCGCGCAGGCACCCGCGAACCCCGCTCCCACCACGACGGCCCTCATCTCATGAAGCTCCTTCTCGTCGGGGCCCTCTCGTGGAACCCTGAGCGCGTCCGCAGCCTATGCGAGCACGGCCACGAGCTGTGGGGACTGTGGTCACGGAGCATGGCGTGGGAACAGGGGCCCTATCCGGCCATCGAGGACTGCGTCCCGCAGGTCGCGCCGGGTGACGCGGCCACGACGATCCGCGAACAGGGCATCGACTGCGTCCTGTCCCTCTACCAGGCCTACGACCGGCGGTTGTGGGGCCCTCCCTCGCCCGGGGTCGAGCACGATGTGTGGGATCTCGTGCGCTCGCTTCTGGGTGAGCGCAAGCGGGGCCGCTTCGACGTGCCGATCGTGCACCACTGGGGCTACGACGTGCAGAACCTCGACCCGCGGGTCGCGGCCGCGCTCGACGGCCACATCTTCTGCAATAGGGAGAAGCTCGACTACTGGTCGCTGCCGGCGGACGAGGGCGGGCGCGGCCTCGACGTTTTCGGCGATGAGGTCGCGCATTTCTTCCTCGACGGCGATCAGCCGAAGCTCGAGTTCATGAACGACCGCTTCTCGGAGCCCCTATCGCAGGCGGATGGCGAGATCCACACGGTCTGCGTGGGCAGGCCGATAGGCATCGACTTCCTCGCTGCGGCCCGGTGCGGTGTCCATGTTCACGTCTACTCGAACAGCGTGGACGACGTCTACCGGACGATCGCCGGCGGGATGTCCCCCGTGGCCGCGCGCAGGGGCGCTGCCTTGCTCGAGCGCCACATCCACGTTCACGAACCGCTTCAGCCGGCGCCCGCCGCCGACTGGAGCGAGGTCCGGGACACGAAGGCCCGCTGGGTCGGGGAGTTCTCGCGCTACGACGCCGCGTGGTCGTACATCGGAACACCCTTCGGGCGAGACCGGCTCGACGATCTCGCATCGATCCCGAACCGGCTCGGGACATATCTGCTGGCCGGCCTGCCGGTTATCACCGACCACCGTCCCCGGTGCTACCGGTACGAAGAGCTTCGCCGGCGGGGCGCCGACGTTACGTTCGATGGCCGCGACTACGACGCGTTGCGGGCGAAGCTCGAGGACGAGGTCAAGACGCGCGAAGGCCGCGACAGGGCCCGGGCCGCCCGGCGCGACTACTCCTTCGACGCGACCATCGACCCCCTCGTGGCCGCGCTCGAGAGGGTGCGGGAACGCTACTTCGCCCAGTCCCACGCGCAACGGAGGCGGTTCGACGCACACGAGGCGCGGCTCTTCCACATCTACGATCGCCGCCGGCGGCTGCGCGGCGCTTGGAGACAGCGACGCCTATTCCTCGCACCGCTCACCTCGCGCGCGCTGGCGCGAACCCTCGGGGGACGGGGATGACGGTGGCAGCGCTCGAGCGCTTCTCCGACCCCTCCCGGAAGGTGGAGGGGACGGGCGCAGGAGCCGTGGAGTGGAATCTGCCCGGCCCCGGGAACGACCCCGCCGCCCTGCTCAGAGCCTTGCCGGGGGCGGTGACCGGATGGCTCGGTGGCGGAATCACGAATAGCGAGCGCCAGAGGCTGCTGCGGGCTTGCCTCGCCACGCGGGGGGCCCGGCTGGGCGCGCTGGTACGCGCGCCCGACCTGTGGCGCCGCGCCGCGGCAGGAGAGGCCGACCGCCTCGCCGTCTTCTCGGCCAAGGACTTCGCCCTTGCCGACCTGCTCGCGGAGCGACTCGGCGGCCCGCCCCAGCAGCTGCTCGACAGCGGCACCAAGTACCTGGGCGAGTTCGCTTTCGAGCTGTTCGCGGTCCTGCCCTACGCGTACTGGCTCCACCGCGAGGGGCGGCTCGAATTCACAATCTCGAGCCGGGACACCGCCGCGCTCTACTACTTCTCCCCGCGCCACGAGGAGCGGCCCGGCCGACGCCGCTATGTGCCCATCACCGAGTACCCGGTGGGCGATGGCGGAACCCTGCATTACGACCAGTTCGCCTTCCCTGCCGCCCTCGACACCTCGCGCTGGACGCCGCCGCCCTACAAGCACCACTTCCGCAACGATCGCTTCAGCTTCGATCGTGAACTGTGCGTCGTCGTCAACAAGGCCAGCAGCGAGCGGTACCTGCTCCGAGGGTTCGCCGTCAACTACATGGACATGGAGCTGGCGCTCTCGGTGATCGGCAGACTGCGGGGGAGGTACCAGGTCGTCTACTGCCGCCCGCGCGCGACAGACATAGTCGGCGACCATCAGAGCATCCGGGAGGCCGGGGACATCGAGGCGGTCAAGAGCCGATACCCCGACGTCCTAACCATCCAGGAGTTGCATGCGGACCATGCCGACCTGAGCTTCAACGAGCTCCAGCTCTCCCTGCTCGCGGGCTCCGAACGGTTCGTCTCGGTACTCGGCGGAGGGTCCTATCTCGCGAGCTACTTCGGCGGCACGAACGTGGTCTATGCCCGGCGCGGCTGGGAGGTTGCGTGCGGGGCCTTCGACAATTGGTTTCACCGCTTCTCGGGCGCGCGCGTGGTCGCGGCTGCCACGCCCGGCGACCTGCTGGGCGCCGTCGAGCGCGAGTTGCTCTAGCCCGCTACAACCCGGACGCGCCGACCGCCGCGCGCCCCGCACGCGAGCGGTCGCCCGGCGGGCGCGGCAGCAGCCGCACCTCCCGCGCGAAGTTCTGCGCCGCCGTGAGGTAGACGGCCTGACGCAGCGTGACTCGCAACGTGGCGGTGGCCGTGGCGGCCGGGCCTTCGTCGTCGGACTCCGGCGCCGGCGCGTCGGCGGGTCCCGCGGCGAGATCGAGCACCTCCACATCCTCCAGCGCCAGGAAGCTGCGGCCCGGGCCCTCGCGCGGCTCGGTCGAGACCAGCACGTCGACTCGGGCTCCCGGACCAACAATCTCCGCGAGACCGGCTGCCCCCGTCACCGCCACCTCTACCGCTCGCTCACCCCGGCGTATGGCGCTGGGCTCGCCGTCGGTGGCTCGACCGTCCAGCGAGGACGTGGTGAGATACGCGCCGCGCGCGAGCGGCGCCGCCGGCACGGCCCCAGCCAACTCATCGGGCGAACTCACCGCGTCCGGGGGCGCGAACCGCTCCGGCACCTCGCGCACACGCACGTCGCCGCGCTCGATTGCCCGGCCGGCGTCCAGCTCACGCGCCGCCACGAGCACCGGCACGGGCGCGCCCACGCGCGCCTCCACGTCACGCACCCGGCTGCCGACCTCCGACGCCGCCAGCCCTCCGCACGCCAGCGCCAGCGAGAGCAGCACCGCCGCGCGGCGACGGCGCGTCCGCGCGCTCACGCGTCTGCCGCCAGCGGAAGCTCCACGGCCACGGTCGTCCCGTCCTCGCCGCGCTCGACCTCCAGCACACCGCCCGCCTCCTCCACAGCTCGGGCCGCTATTCCCAGCCCGCGGCCCCGTGGACCGCCATCTCTGACCTCGACGCGCACCCTCTCCCCCGCGCGGCTACCGCGCACCTCCACGCGGCCCGAGCCGTGCTCGACCGCGTTGGCGAGCAGATTCGAAAATGCCTGGATCAACCGGCCCCGGTCAGCGCGCACCACGGTCGGGCCCGCATCCCAGCGAAAGCGCATCGGCCTCCCGCCACCGCGCCAGCCGGCGGTCGTCCCGCGCACGAGGCGCTCGAGTGGAAGCGCGGCGGTACGGGCGTCCGCTCGCCGTCCGCGCCGCGCGGCGGCAAGGTCGTCGAGCGCGAGCCTCATACGCTCCAGCTGGGTCTCGAAGGCGAGCGCTCGCCGCAGCCCGCCCGGCTCGCGCCGCAGCGCCGCGGTGGCCAGGCCGATCGCCGTGGCGGGCCCGCGCAGCTCGTGCTCCGCCATCGCCACGAGCTCGAGGCGGCGACGCAGCCGCAGGCAGGCGCACGCCAGCGCCAGGGTGAGCACCCAGCCGGCGACCGCGATCACACGGACTCCGTGAGCTTGTAGCCAACACCCCGTACGTTCACGATCCACTCGCGCCCTGAGGCGCCTAGCTTGCGGCGCAGGCGGCACGCGTGGGCGTCGACGGTGCGTGTCTGGCCGATCGACGCGTAGCCCCAGACGTCGCGCAGCAGCTCCGCCTTGGAGAGCACACGCGTCGGGTCCTCCGCGAGTGCACGCAGCAGCGAGAACTCCTTGGCGGAGAGGTGAAGCGGCTCGCCGGCGAGCCGGACGGCACGGGTGCCCGGATCGAGCGTGAGGTCGCCGACGCGGATCAACCCACGCTGTGGGCGCCCCTGCGCCCGGCGCAGCACCGCGCGGACGCGCCCGAGCAGCTCGTTGTAGCTGAATGGCTTCACCACGTAGTCATCCGCGCCACGCGCGAAGCCACGCACGCGGTCGGCCTCCCCGCTGCGGCCGGTGATCACGATCACCGGCACGTCGGGATCGATCCGCGAGCCGATGCCGTCGGCGGCGCGCACACGGTCGAGCACGTCGAGCCCGTGGCCGTCGTCGAGCGTAAGGTCGAGGAGGATGAGCGCGGGCTTGCGCACCTCCACCGCCCGGATGGCTTCGCCGGCCCCGGACGCGGTCGCCACGCCGAACCCGTCGGCGGCGAGGTTGTCCGAGAGGAACGCGGCGGTGGCCTCGTCGTCCTCGACTATGAGCAGCCCGTGCTTCACACCCAGTACATGAATTTGGGCGACCAGAGTTCGCCCCCTTCAGCCCGGTTAGGCTTGCCCCGATGACCGCCGTCACCGAGCTCGACGTCCCCACGTGGGACTACGCCGACCCGACGATCACCGGGCCGCGCTTCCACGAGGTGCTGACGGAGCTGCGGGACCAGTCGTGGATCGTGCGGGCCGACCCGATCGGGTGGATCGTGCTCGACCACGAGGCGGTCGCCTTCTTCATGCGCACGTCGGAGGCCAACTTCCCGGGCGTGCTGATGCTCGAGCTGCAGGGGATCACCGAGGGCCCCATGTGGGAGCGGATGAAGGGCAACCTGCTGGACCTGCGCGGCGACGATCACCGGCGCCAGCGCAAGCTGGTGCAGCCGGCCTTCTCGCCCAAGGAGGCCGACAAGCAGCGGCCGCTCATGCGCCAGGAGCTGGAGAAGCTGTGGGAGGCGGTCGAGTCAGACGGGTCCTGCGACTTCGTCCAGGCATTCGCCAAGCCCTATCCGGCGCGGATGATCGCGGGCGTGATGGGCTCACCGCTCGATGATGCCCCACAGCTCGGTGAGTGGGCGAACCTGATCCAGGGGCAGTTCGATCCGGTGAAGATCGCGACGATGTTCCCGACGATCGAGCAGGCGTCGGTTGAGTTCGTGGCCTACGTGGCCGACCTGATCCAGAAGCGCAAGGGCCATCCGAAGGACGACCTGATCACGAAGCTGATCGAGGCGGAGGAGGACGGCGACCGCCTCACCGAGGAGGAGATGGGGCACCTGGTGAGCGCGGTGCTGGTGGGCGGCGTCGACACCACCCAGGCCCAGCTCGCCCACGGCATCCGCCTGTTCGCCGGGCACCCTGAGCAGTGGTCCCTGCTGGCCGAGAAGCCTGAGGAGATGGCGAAGGCCGCGGCCGACGAGGTCTTGCGCTACGAGCCCATCACCCCGTTCACGGCGCGGATCACCCTCGAGGACATCGAGTACCGCGACATCCACTTCCCGAAGGACACGATCGTCTTCGCGTGCGCGCTGACAGCGAACCGCGACCCGGAGACCTACGGCGAAGCCGAAGACTTCGACATCACCGCGGACCGCGGGCGAACCAAGCCCCTCACCTTCGGCGCCGGCCCCCACTTCTGCCTGGGCGCGAACCTGGCGCGCGCAGAGCTGGAGGAGGCGTTCGCGTTCCTGGCGCCCCGGATGAGGGACCTGGAGCTCGCCGGCGAGCCCGTCTACGACACGCCGCTGGGCGTGCACGGGCTGAACGAGCTGCCGATCTCCTTCCGCGCCGCGTAATCGTCGTAGCGCCAGAGCATCACGCCGAGCATCGCCGGGATCATCACGGTGTGCTGGAGCATGAGCGCCCCGTGGTCGCCCAGCGCGCCGGTCGAGACGAGGACCGCGGCGACGAGCGTCGGCACCACCATCGCGCCCGCCATCTCCGCGTTGCGGGCCCGGTCGTGGCCGCGGTAGGCCATCCACGCGACCATCGGCACGGTCATCGTGAAGCCCATCAGCGCCACTCGGAACGCGCCCGACTGATCCGACAAGCTGCCGCCGTTGATGGCAAAGGCGAGCTCTGCCAGCCCACCGAGGACGAGCATCCCGGCGAACATCGCCAGGAGCATCTCGCCGAAATGGCGGGCGAACATGCGCTTGCTTCTCATCGTTGTACCTCCCGTGTGAATACGGCTGTGTGGACCTTGCCTTCGTGCTTGAACTGGAGGAAGAGGCCGTAGCGGCCGTCCGAGGGGAACTCGGTGGCGAACCTGATCGGCCCGTCGTGGCCCCCGACCGGATGGACGTGCAGGTAGGCCAGGTCGCCCTCGCGCAGCGCCACCAGGTGACCCTTGGCGCCGAGGTAGTCGTCGACCGCGACCTTCTCGCCGTCCCGCGTGACGGTGAAGTCGAGCTCGGCCTCCTCGCCGGCCTTCGAGGCTCCGCCGCTCAGCTTGACGTTGTAGCCGCCGGCGGTGGTCGCGGTGTCCGTCGACCGCGGCAGCCCCTTCCAGTCCACCGGGCCGTCGACCGCGAGGTCGGCCGCCAGCGTGTGGTTCTCGCCATCGCGCTTGAAGTCGGCGAACACCCGGTAGCTGCCCGCATCGTCGATCCGGATGTCTGTGGTCCAGCGCCCGTCACTCCCCTGCTTGGGGTGCAGGTGCTGGAAGCCGGTGAGGTCGCGACGGGCGACGATCAGGTGGACGCG
Organism: uncultured Thermoleophilaceae bacterium; assembly: GCA_963808105.1. GTDB lineage: Bacteria > Actinomycetota > Thermoleophilia > Solirubrobacterales > Thermoleophilaceae > JAAYBF01. The sequence continues at coordinate 784,691 of CAWEEH010000003.1, forward strand.
CTTGGTGTGCTCGACCTCGAAGTCGCGCACCGGCTCTCCGTCCGAGCCGACGACGATGAAGCTCAGCTTGGCCCGGCGCCCGCGCGGCAGCTCGCGCTGGTCGAGCTTCAGCTTGAGGCCGCCCTCGGCCACGGCCAGCCCGCGAACCGCGGCGGCCTCCCCTTCCGCCCCACCGGCGGACGCCTGATGCTCGCCGCCATGGTCGGCCTCGGTACCGCTGTCGCCGAAGCCCTCCGCGATCAAGACGGTGGTGCCGAACACCAGGGCAGCCGCGGCCACCCAGCCCACCACCCGGATGGGCGGGCCCCCGTGGACTCCCCGCTCGTGCAGCACGGCGTGGCCGCGGCCCTTGGTGATGAGCCAGCGGTTGACGGGATACGCGAAGGCGCCGGCCACCACGAGGGCGACGGAGAGCGCGCCCCAGAAGAGGAGGTCGCCGACGCCGGCGTGCATGGCGCCGGGGATCGTGAGCATGATCGCGTTGTCCACGATCTCCATCACGGCGATCGAGAAGGTGTCGGTGGCCAGCGCGATCGGAATCACGACGCTCAGCGCCATCCCGGCGCGCAGCATCGGCAGGCTGGTGAGCGTGTAGCCGAACAGGAAGGCCAGCGCGACGGCGAGAAGGATCGTCCCGAGGTTCGAGAAGCCCAGCGCCGTTCCGATGACCATGCCCGTGACCTCGCCGATCGCACAGCCGGTCAGGCAGTGAAGGGTGGCGCTGAAGGCGACGCTGTTCAGCGCGGCGCCCGAGGTGGGCAGCGGCCCGTGATGATGGTCATGGTCGTGCGTGGCGGCTTCCATGTGGTCACCGTAGCATACCCCCCCGGGGTATTGCTACACTGGCGCCATGGCTACCAACCCGACTCCCAGTCGCGGCTACTCGGCAACCAAGGACCAGCTCCTTACCCGGCTCAAGCGCATCGAGGGGCAGGTTCGCGGGATCGAGGGCATGGTCGACGACGAGCGCTACTGCATCGACGTCATCACCCAGATCTCAGCGATTCAGGCTGGACTGGACAAGGTCGCGCTGGGCCTGCTCGACGACCACGCGCGTCATTGCGTCATCGGCGGCGAGGGCCCCGGCGGGCCCGAGGAGCTGACCGACGAGCTGATGGCCGCGGTCGGTCGCCTGATGCGCCGCGGCTGAGCAAGATGCAAATCCCGTTGCACTCCGTCCGACATGGAAGGGATCGGGGCTAGGATGCCGACGCGCTCGGGACGCCGCCCCTGCGGAGCCCGAGCCGCTCCATTCATGGACACCACACGTCGAGGAAACTACGAGTCGGGCGCGGACTATGTCCTCGAGTACGGGGAGCTGCGGTTCACCTTCAACGAGCGCGACTTCACCGAGCGGGTCGAACAGGCCGCGGTGAAGCTTGGCTTCGTGGACGGAACGCTCGGCGACGAGGAGCGCGAGGACCTGGTGAACCTGGCCGTGAACGGCGAGGTGACCGACGCGCACTCAGAGCTCGGTGAGCATGTGGTCGAGTGCTGGACGGACCTGCATGGGCCGTCGGACCGCTCGCTCGTGCACTGGCTGCGCCGGCTCGTGTTCCGCGGCGCCTGGCTGGACCAGAGGGTGATGGAGGGCGAGCTGGAGATCGTGTTCGAGGAGGACACGCACACCTTCGGATACGCCCAGCCGGACCGGGGCTATGAGCTGATCGAGCTATCTCCCGAGCCGTCGTGGCGCCGCGTCGCGTATAGGAGATAGCTCGAAGGGGAGCCTCAAAGGGGGCGAACATCGCCCCCCTTTGCAACCCCCCTGAACGCCCGCGCCTCGCGCGGCTAACCCTCCTTCAGTCCCCCGGTTCTTCGGCCCGCGGCCTTCGGTGCTCCACACCGCGGACCAGCTCCAGCACGCGCGCGGGGTCGTCGGTGACCTCGATCAGGTCCACATCGTCTCCTGAGACCTTGCCCTCCGTCTGAACGGGGTCGCGCAGCCACTCGATCAGCCCGCTCCAGTACTCGGTGCCGAAGAGGATCACCGGGAACCAGCGGATCTTCTCGGTCTGACGGAGAGTGGCGGCCTCGAACAGCTCGTCGAGCGTGCCGAAGCCGCCGGGGAAGACCACGAACGCGCTGGCGTAGCGCACGAACATCACCTTGCGCGTGAAGAAGTAATGGAACTCCAGCGGCACGTCGACCCACTCGTTCAGGTCCTGCTCGTCGGGCAGCTCGATCCCGAGGCCGATCGAGGGCACGCCCGCCTCCCGGGCGCCGTGGTTGGCCGCCTCCATGATCCCGGGGCCGCCGCCGGTGATGATCGCGAACCCCTCCTCCCCCAGCCGCCGCGCGAGGTCGCGCGCCGCTTCGTACATGGGATCCGACTCGGGCGTCCGGGCCGAGCCGAACACCGACACGGCCTTGCCCACCCGCGCGAGTGTCCCGAAGCCCCGCCTGAGCTCCCTGTCGACCCGATCGACGCGCGCGCCGTCGTCGAGCAGGGACACGATCGCGAGCGTCTCTGCCTCGAGCAGCTCCTCGTCGGGACTGGTGGGGTCGCGCGCCATGCGCCGCGGCTACCTACTTGAGGAGGTCGGCGCGCAGCGTGGCCGAACGCGACGCGGACACCTGGGGAGTGCCGTCTTCGGCCGGCGGGTCCAGCGATACGCGCGTCGATGCCTGCCGCTGGGGCTCCCACGCCATACCGGTCGCCGCCACCACGGTGAGCGATCCGCCGTCCTCGATGTTCCGGGCGGCGCCGAACACGCGCCGGGCCACGCCGGACGGAAGCGACTCCAGCGAGTCGACGACCACGAGGGCGTCGCCGCCGCGCTCGGCCACCCGCTTCGCGCGCTCGACGGCGAGCTCCGCCGCCTGCGCCTGGGCCTCGCCCGAGCGGTCGAACGAGCCGCCCGTCACGCTCACGTCGGAGTCGCGGCTCCATTCGGTCAACTCCTCGGGCCGCGCACCCACGAGCACCACGGAAATCGAGACGTCCGAGTGCTTACCGGCCACCGCGGCCACGAGCTCGCGCAGCAGGCGCGTGGCGCCGGCGCCGGGCCCGCCGCCCACGGCCACCCTCGAGCCCTTGCCGAACGGCACGGCATCGAGCGCCGCGGGGCCGGTGAGCCGGTCGGTGGGATACACGGGCGTGAGGTCGCCGAACAGCGGGCGCTCCTCGGGTGGCTCGGCGTCGCGGCCGTTCACGGTCTCGACGCGTACGAGCGAGGGATGGCGCTCGTTGCGCCGGGCCGGCCGGGACGGGCCGGCAACCTCGTCACCGGCACGCAGTTCGCAGCGCCGGATCTGCGCGGGCGAGATGTAGACGTCGTCGCCCTCGGCGGCCCGCAGGAAGCCCGACCCATTGGGAAGAACGTCAAGAACGCCGGCTACGGGATCGCCCGTGGGCTCATCACGCGACTCGGGCTCCTTCTCAGGCTCGGACTCCTTATCGGGTTCGCCATCCGGCTCGGACTCCGCCCCTGAGGCCTGAGGCCTGACGCCTGAGTCCTCATCCTCATCAGAGGGTGCCTCTTCGGCCTCACCACCCTGCGCCGCCAGGATGGCCTTGACGAGGTCCGCCTGCCGCAGGGCGCGGTAGCGCTCGATGCCGATCTCGGACGCGATGGCGTGAAGGTCGGCGAGGGGGCTCTCCTCGAGCTCCTTGCGCTGAAGTACTGACACTTGGGGGACGCTCCTGGGATAGACGGCGGGGGGCGGAACCCTACAGTTCATCGTGGAGGCCGCCGATGAGACAAGGAGGTCTCCCGTGCCCGCGCTCCCGCACACCACGCACTCCACTCCGGAGATGGAGCGCCTCAGCGCGGTTGCCCGCCACCCGTCGATCGAGCGAGCCGTGGCCTCCGCGCGCGAGCTGCTCGGCATGGACCTCGCCTACATCGCGGAGTTCAAGGGCTCCGACCAGGTCTTCCGCGTGACCGACGGCGACGACGCGTCATTCGGAGTTGGCGTGGACACGGTCATCCCGGTGGCCGAGAGCTATTGCCAGCGCCTGCTCGACGGCCGCCTCACCAACCCGATCACGGACACCTCGGCTCAGCCCGAAGCCGCTGCGCTGGCGGCGACCGAGGCCTCCGGCGTGGGCGCGTACACGTCCGTCCCCGTGGTCCTCGACAACGGCCGCTTCTACGGAACTCTGTGCTGCGCCAACCACACGCCGATGCCGGACCTCACCCAGCGAGACGTGCAGATGCTGCACGTGCTCGCTCGCCTCATCGCCGACCAGATCGAGCGCGACTACCTGCAGCAGGAGCGTCAGCGCCTGCTGGCCGAGACGGCGGGCGTGACCGCGCTGATCGCCGCCGTCGAGGCGCGCGACAGCTACACCGGCGAGCACTCACGCTTCGTGGTCGACCTCGCCACAAGGGTCGCCGAGCACATGGGCGTGCCCCGGGAGGCGCTGGCCGAGGTCCAGCAGGTGGCCCTCCTCCACGACATCGGCAAGCTCGCCGTGCCCGACGCTGTGTTGAACAAGCCAGGCCCGCTCGATCCCGACGAATGGACGGCGATGCGCGAGCATCCTGAGATCGGCGCCAGGATCGTGGGCGCGATCCCCGAGCTGACGCACCTCGGGCCATCGATCCGCGCCGAGCACGAGCGCTGGGACGGCCGCGGCTACCCCGACGGCCTCGCCGGTCGCGCGATCCCGGTGGCAAGCCGCATCGTCTTCGTCTGCGACGCCTACCATGCGATGACGAGCAACCGCCCCTACCGTCGCGCCCTCACTCAGGAGGACGCGATGGAGGAGATCCGCAGCGCAGCCGGCTCGCAGTTCTGCCCGGAGACGGCACGGGCCCTGTCCGAGCTTCTGTCCGCCTGACCGGCGTGGCGATTCAGCGCTGGACGCGGTAGTGCACGTGGGTCACGCCGTCCCCCTCGAGCACCCGGGTGCGCTCCAGCTCGATGTGCTCGGGCCCGAGGTTGTCGAAGAGACGGCGGCCCTGGCCCAGGAGCACCGGCACGACGGAGAGCTCGAGCTCGTCGAGCACGCCGGCGGCAAGCGCTAGCTGCGCGGTCGCGGCGCCGTGGACCATCACGTTCTTCTCGCCCGCGGCCTCCTTGGCCTGAGTCATCGCTGACGCGACGTCGTCCACGTAGGTGACCAGCGGCCACTGGCTCAGGTCGACGCTCGGCTCGCTGCGGCTGTAGATGAAGATCGGCACGCCGTCGTGGTGGTCGCCGCCCCAGTGGCCGGCCGGCTCGACGGTCCCCCGGCCGGCGACCACCGCCCCGGTCGTCATGAACTCGTCGACGACCTGGCGATTCACACCCGACGGAGGGCCGGGGACCACCCAGTCGTGCAGACGCTGCCCGCCGTCGCCGAGCCCGTTGTCGACCGATTCGTTGGGCCCCGCGATGAATCCATCGAGGGACATGGACATGTAGAGAACGGTTGCGGACACAGCGTCTTCCTCTCGTCGGTTACCTCAGCGTCGAACGCCGGAGAGGAAAATCGACAGCTAGGCGCGGGCGGGGGCGCCCTCGACCAGCCCCGACAGCCACTCTGCGAAGCGCGGGTCGGACTGCCAGTCGGACGCAAACGTGTCGATCCCCGCGGTGGTGAGGGGGTGCACCAGCATCTGCTTGAGCACCTTGGCCGGGATCGTGGCGACGTCGCACCCGAGCGTGGCGGCGGTGACCGCGTGCATCGGATGGCGCAGCGAGGCGGCGAGAACCTGGGCGTCGCTTTCGCGCAGCGCGTCCACGATCTCGGCGAGCACGGCGGTGGCGTCAACCGCGATGTCGTCCACGCGGCCCATGAAGCAGGAGACGTAGGTGGCCCCGGCCTCGGCGGTGAGGATCGCCTGGGCGGCGGAGAAGACCAGCGTCATGTTCACGCGGATGCCGTCGGAGGTGAGCTCGCGCGTGGCCTTCAGGCCCGCGGGCGAGAAGGGCACCTTCACCACGACGTGGTCGTGCAGGCCCGCCAGGGCGCGGCCCTCGGTGATCATCCCCTCGGGGTCCGTGGCCACAACCTCCGCGGAGGTCGGCCCGTCCACGAGGTCACAGATCCGGCGGATGATGTCCCCCGGGTCGCCCTCGGCCTTGGCCAGCAGGCTCGGGTTGGTGGTGGCGCCGGAGAGGACGCCCCAGGCCGCGATCTCCTCAACCTCTTCAACCAGCCCGGTGTCAATGAAAAGCTTCATTCGGTCCTCTCCTCCAGCTTACCGACCGCGTCCAGCACCAAACCCATCAGCAGGCGAAGCGTCTCGTCGGCGCCCGTGTTGTCGATGACCGCCACCCCTTCGTCACGCGCGCGGGCGACGAGATGGCGCTGCAGCTCGCGGATCTCCTCGAACCGGGCCAGGTAGCGCTCCGCGGGCCTCGCGGCGCCGCGCAGGGCGAAGTGCGCGCGGTGGGTCTCCTCGTCGTCCACCACGATCAGCGCCTCGACCGCCACGCAGGCGGCGCGCAGGCCCGGGGGCAACCCGCCCGGCACGGCATGGACGCCCTCGACCACGATCGGCGTGCGCTCGGCGCCCGCCCGCTCCACGATCGCCTCGATCCCGGTGCCCACGAGCTCGGCCTGCTCGGCGAAGCCTTCGAGGTCGACCTCGAACGCCGAGTGGTGCACCACCGGCATGGCCTCGTGTGTGAAGAACGCCCGCAGCACCTGGCGGATCACGTCGGTGGCGATCACCCGCGTGATGCCCAGCCTGTGGGCCAGCATGGTCGCCAGCGTGGACTTCCCGACGCCGGCCGCGCCGCCCACCATCACGATCAGCGGGCGATCGAGCCGGTCGAGCCGGTTCCAATCCCGGAAGCGGCGCACGTGGGTCTCGCCCTCGGCCTCGAGCAGAACCTCCTCGGCCAGCTCGCGCAGCCCGGCAAGGTCGATCTCCGTTTCGGCCCGCTGCGCCAGCCGGTCCTCGATCGAGCGGGCAAGGTCAAACGCACGCTGCGGCGAGAGCCCCGTGGCCGAGAGGGTCTGGGACATCAGCCCCTTCGAGTAGGGCAGCCCGCGACCGCGATGTACCACCACCGTCTCAGGCATCGGCGAGCTCCAGCAGCGCGGCGTCGAGGTCGGCGTCGAGGCCCACCGGAGCGTTGCGCACGAACACGAGGCTCGCGCCCTCGGCCGCCGCGCGCTCGGCCACGGTGTCGATGGCCGCCGCCTTCAGCTCGGTGAGGTAGACGTCGCAGCGCTCGGCGGCCGCGCGGTCCAGGTCGGCCGCGAGGGCGGAGCGGCGGGCCAGGTTGGTGCTGATCACCACGGGCTCCACGCCCTCGCAGGACTCCGCTCGGGTGGTGAACAGCGCCACGCGGGCGCCGTCCGCGACCGGCTGCGCCGGTTCGGGGCGAAGCTCGCAGCGAATAGCGGGGCGCTCGATCTCGAGATTGGTCATCAGGAGGCAGAGGTCTGCGCGCAACACGCGGTACAGCTCGAGGCCCGCGACCGCCCCGCCCACCACGCACACGGTCCGGTCCGCCCGGACGGGCGGGATGCAGGAGCCCGAGCCCTCGAGGATCAGCGCGCCCGGATTCAGCGACGCCGCTAGCGCCGCCCCCTCCGCCACGTTGGACTCGCCCGGCTGCCCCAGCGGTCCACCGCCCACCCGCCGGCAGCCCACGGTGCGCACGCCCGCCAGCGCGGCGCCCTCGAGGTAGTCGGACGCGGCGTGACGCCCGTCGCGCGCCAGCGCGAGCAGCTCGGCGAGCCCGGTATCCGCCTCGGCGAGTTGCGGCTCGGCCGGGCCGCCGCGCCCCATCGACACGATCACCGGATCGCGGTCGCGCAGCAGAGCGGCCCAGTGGCCGGCCACGGCCGTCTTGCCCGTGCGCTTGCCGGTGCCGATCACCGCAAGTGCCGGCCCGTCGTAGTCCAGCGGCTCGTAGATCGGCACCTCGAGGCGCATGCCCGGCGCCTCGTAGGCCAGCCCCACGTGCGCGGCCCGAGCCGCCAGGTCCATCCGCTGCGCCGGCAGGAGCACCGGCTCGTCGGCCAGGTCCACGACGGCAACCGCGTGCATGGCGAACTGCTCGATGGCGGCGGCGGGGGCCGAGCCGCTCACCACGTCCCGGCCGTAGTGGGCGACGGGATCGTCCAGCACGCCGGGGCGCACCTTCTCCTCGCCGCCGCAGAACACCACGCCCGCCAGCGAACGCTCGGCGTCGAGTCGGTCCAGCGCGTCGCGGACCGCGGACGGATGGTGTTCGCCGTCGATCAGCGCGATGACGGGGCCGGCGGCCACGCTGCCATTCTGCCGTTCGCCGCGCCGTGACGCAGGCGCCGCCCAGATTGGGGATAAGGATGCGGCCTGGTCTGCCGATACCCGCTAGATGGGCCGGGGAAGTGCAAAGGCGCGCGCGGTGACGCTGGTCTTGGCCGTCCTCGTGTGGGCATACGACGCGGCCGTGCTCGTGCGCTACCTCCTCGTCTAGCCCTCAGCGCAGCGTCAGGAGAGAGACCTCGGGTGGCGCGCCGATCCTTAGCGGGGGCGCGTGGCCGCGCTCCATGCCGATCCCGCGGCTCACGTAGATCCGCCGGCCGCCACCCAGGTCGTGCAGGCCGCCGGCGCCCACGTGGCGCGGAACGGCGGAGGCCACCACGAGCGGCCCCAGCAACGGCGGCGCCACCTGGCCTCCGTGGGTGTGGCCCGCCACCGTCAGGTCGACGCGGGTTCCGCGGCGCAGCTCGAGCCCGGCGTCGGGCCGGTGCGCCAGGAGGATCCTCACGTCGCCCGCACCCGGGCCTGCTCGAGCTCGGCGGTCACCCGCCGGGCTGGAGCCGATCGCCAGTTCAGCCGGATGCCGCCGATCGTGAGGTCGCGATCTCGGACCCGGATGCGAGCCACGTCATCGTGGAGCAGCCGGACCCCGGTGCCGGCCAGCTCGCGCCGTGCCTTGGCAAGCTTCTCTGAGTCACCGATCACGAAGTAGACGCCGCCGGGCGCTCGCAGGCGTGACAGCAGCGCGCGCAGCTCGGGCAGCGTGCGCTCCAGCGAGGCGCGCGAGCCCTGGTGGATGTCGCCGGGCAGAACGATCACGTCCGGGCGCTCGCGCATCACGCGGTCCACAGCATCCCGCTCATGCGTGCCGACCTCGCGAAACTGGATGTCGGCGAGCACCGCCACGGTCACCGGCGCGTCCCCGGTCCGTGCGTCTGGCACGGGGACGTCGGCGCGCTCGACCACCAGCCGCCGCGGCTCCACGAACGTCCCGTAGATCCCGACCAGAGTCATCAGAAGGGCCGCCACCCCCACCGCCAGCGCCGCGCGCGTCCGCGGTCCCAGGACCAGGAGCGCGAGCCCGCCGATGGGCAGCACGACCACGAGGTCGAGGTAGAGCACGTGGATCAGGCCGAACTGGGGATTCAGACCGACGGCGAACAGCACAACGATCTTCGTGAGGGCCATCGCGCCGAGCGCGGCCAGGGCGACCATCGCCCGCAGCGCGCCGCGGCCCCGCCACCAGGCGATCGCCGCGACCAGCGCGGCGGCGTCCACCAGGGCGGACGCCCAGATCAGCGTGTGGATCCGGTCCAGGCGCAGGACCGTGGCCGCCGCGGGTAACGGACGGCTAAAGAGCCGCGGCGAGCGGCCTCAGCCCGTGGCGGTCTCCCCGAGCAACCCGCTGTGCTTCTCGTACCTGAACGTGGTGGGGTCGAAGCTGAGCAGCGCCTCGCGGTCGTGGAAGGGGAACTTGCGGAACACCGTTACCCGCTCGCGGGACGCCTCGATCACGTTGTAACAGGGCTTGGTCTTGCCCCTCAGGCGCGAGGTCGACACCGTGCCGGCGTTCACCACGAACAGGTCCTCGAGCCGCCACGCATAGGGCACGTGCTTGTGGCCGGAGAGCACGAGGTGCGCCTCCGCGCGCTGGAGGCACTCCAGGGTGTCGCCGGCGTCGTGCACCACGTTGCGCTCGCGGCCGGTGCCGGGCACCGGCAGCAGGTGGTGGTGCAGCACGAAGATCCGCAGGAACGCCTCGTTGGCCTTGAAGCGCTCCTCGATCCACTCGTAGCGCCCGCGGCCGATCACGCCGTGGTCGAGGTCGGGCTCGGTGGAGTCGACCGCGACGATCGACACACCGTCCTGGTGCAGCTCCGAGCGGCGCTCACCGAACAGCTCCTCGAAGTGCACGTACCCGACGTTGCGCGAGTCGTGGTTGCCGGGGATCACGAGCATGCGCTCGCAGTCGATCCGGTCGAGGTACTCGCGCGCGAGCTCGTACTCACCGCGGAACCCGTCTCCGGTGAGGTCGCCGGACACGATCACCACGTCGGGCTCGAGCTCGTTGATCTCCACGATCGCGCGGTCCAGCAGGCTGGGCACGAAATGCGGGTGCCCGCAGTGCAGGTCGGAGATCTGGGCGATTACGAAGCTCATCCCGCCTCCCGCCGCAGCTCCGGCCGCAGCTCCTCGACCACCACGCGCGGCTCGCGCAGGGCCTCGCGCACCGCCAGGAAGTCGCGCGCGCCAGCCACGTCGTGGACGCGGAGGATCACGTCCACGGCGAGGTCGAGCGCGGGCTCGATCGCGCCGAGGGTGCCCGCGTCGCGCTCCGCCGGGCGTCGGCCGGTGATCGCTCCGACGAAGTCCTTGCGCGAGATCGCGAGCAGGAGCGGGCGCCCAAAGTCCTCGAGCTCGTCCAGGCGCCGCAGGATCTCGATCGAGTCCTCGGGCGGCTTGCCGAGGTCGAAGCCCGGGTCGAGCACGATCCTGTCCTCGGGCAGGCCCGCCGCGCGCGCGACGCCGATCCGGTCCTCCCATAGCGAGGCGATGTCGGCGATCACGTCCGGCACGTCGGCGTACTCCTTCACCTTTGGCTGCACCCGTGTGTGGGTGATCACCAGGTCGGCCCCGTGCTCCGCACACAGCTCCGCCAGGACGGGATCGGACAGGCCGCTTACGTCGTTCACCATCGTCGCGCCCGCATCCAGCGCGGCCTTGGCCGGGCCGGCGCGCCAGGTGTCCACCGACACGGTCACGCCCTCGCCAACGAGGCCCTCGATCACGGGGACGATCCGAGCGGCCTCCTCGTCCTCGGACACGGCGTCGCGGTCGGTGCGGCCCGACTCGCCGCCCACGTCGACGATCGAGGCGCCGTCACGCCGGAGCGCAAGGCCCCGCTCGACCAGCTCGGCCGGGTCCTTGGGGCCCTGAGGGTCCGAGAAGGAGTCGGGCGTGGCGTTGACGATGCCCATCAGCTTCATACGGGCTCCCTCGCGCCCGGCACCAGGCCCTCGACGCCCGCGATCCGGTGCCACGTCTCGATCTGGGCCGCCACCTCCGCGTCGTCCCATCCCAGCTCCGGCGCCATGGCGCGCGCCATCGCCTCCGGCCCGGGCGAGGCGGTGTCGGTGAGGCGGCGCGCGTCGAGCAGGCCCAGGCGGGTGCGCCGCAGCATCACGTCCGCCAGCGAGCGCGCCTGCTCGCGGCGAGCGGCGAACGCCGCCTCCGCCACGAGGTCGGGCAGGTCGGGGCTCGGCCGCCCCGCCATCTCGGGCGACGACTGCGCGATCTCCAGCACCTCGACGGCGGCGTGGCCGTATCGGCCCGCGAGGTGGTCGCGCGAGTCCTCCCCCACCGGCCCGAACTGCTCGAGCTCGTCCGGCTCGGCGGACATGCCGAGCGGGATCTCGTGTGTCCTGCAGGGAGCGTCCCGGCCCTCTCGCTCCACGATCCGGTCCACGGCCATCTTCGCCATCCGCCGCCACGTGGTGAGCTTGCCGCCGGTGATCGTGACCATCCCGGAGCTGGTCTCGTACAGCTCGGCCTTGCGCGAGATGTCGACCGACTTCTTGGGATCTCCGGTGGAGATCAGCGGCCGCACGCCCGCGTAGGCGCCCGTGAGGTCGTCCTGCGTGAGCGAGCTGCCGAAGAAATCGTTGGTCGCATCGAGCAGGTACTCGACGTCCTCCTCGCCTGGCGGCACGTGGTCGATGGAGCCCTCGTAGTCGTTGTCCGTGGTTCCGATCAGCGTCCGGCCGAGCCAGGGCAGGACGAAGATCGAACGGCCCGAGCCCGCCGGGACGATCGCGCCGGCCACAACCGGCAGGTCGTCCTGGGAGACCGTGACGTGCGTCCCGCGGCTGGGCCTGATCCTGGGCACCTCGGCCTCGTCGTGCAACTCGTCGGGACGCAGCCGATCGGCCCACACACCCGTCGCGTTGACCACGTTCGCCGCGATCAGCTCGAACTCGGCGCCATCGACGGCGTCGCGGCAGAGCACGCCGGTCGCACGACCCTCGCGCTCCACCAGGCCGGACACCTCCACCCCGTTGCAGCACACGGCGCCGAAGCGCTCCGCCTCCCCGAGCACGGTGAGCACCAGGCGCGCGTCGTCGGTCTGGCAGTCGTAGAAGAGGTAGGCGGATGTCGGCTCGCGCGAGGCGAGCGCGGGCAGCAGCGCCACGGTCTCCTCGGCGTCGATCGTGCGGTGGCGCTCGGGGCTCCACTCGTCGTCGTCGCGGCCGCGGAGGCGCTCGCGCGCCATCACGTCGTAGGCGTTCAGGCCCACGCCGGCGAGCCGGTCCGGGCGCTTGCCGTCGAACGCGGGGATGAGCAATGCCAGCGGCTTCACCAGGTGCGGCGCCAGGTTCACCATCAGCTGGCGCTCCAGCAGCGCCTCGCGCACCAGCCCGAGGTCGAAGTTCTGCAGGTAGCGCAGCCCGCCGTGCACGAGCTTCGACGACCGGCTCGACGTGCCCGAGGCGTAGTCGGCCTTCTCCACCAGAGCCACGCTGTACCCGCGCGAGGCGGCGTCGAGCGCCACGCCCGCGCCTGTGATGCCGCCGCCGATCACAACCACGTCGAACTCGTCGCGCTCGAGGGCTGCGAGAGCGTCGGCGCGGGGGATCACGGGAGGTACGTTACGAAGTCGGCGGCGGGCAGGCGCTCGGGCGGCCGCTTGTCGCCCTTTCCCCGGCCCAGGTGGATGAGCGCGACGAACAGCTCGTCCTCCCCCATCCCCACGGCGGCCGCGCCGTCGGGGGTGCGCAGCACGCCGGGCGTGCGCCAGTACCCGGCCAGCCCGCGGCCGTGCGCCGCGAGCAGCACGGCGTAGACCGCGCAGGCGGTGGCGCACAGGTCCTCCTCGTCCTGCACCGGGTCGCCGGTCAGCTTCACCGAGGCGCACACCAGCGTGGGCGCCCGGTCGAGCTTGGCGGCCGCGTCCGGCCCGGCGGAGTCCTTGAGCCGCTTGAGCGATTCCGGCCCCAGCACCCTGAACCGCCACGGGTTGGTGAGGTGGTGGTTGGGCGCCCAGCGGGCGAGCTCGAGCAACTCGTCGAGGGTTTCTCTCTCCACGGGCTCGGCCGCGTAGGCCTTGTGGGTCCGCCTCCCGCGGATGGCTTCCTCGAGCTCCATGACGGCGACGGTATCGTGCGCGCTCATGGCGGTCCTCGTCACCGGAGCCTCCACCGGCATCGGCTGGGCCGCCGCGGGCGCCCTTCGCGACAAGGGCCTCGAGGTGTTCGCCGGGGTCCGCAAGCCCGAGGACGCGGAGCGGGTGCGCGAGGCCGGTCTGCAACCGGTCACGATCGATGTGACCGACGCCGCCTCCATCGCGGCCGCCGCGGAGCAGATCGATGAGCTCCAGGCGCTGGTGAACAACGCCGGCGTGGCGATCTCGGGACCGGTCGAGTACGTGCCGATCGACGAGTGGCGCAAGCAGATCGAGATCAACGTGATCGGCCAGATCGCGGTCACCCAGGCGTTTCTGCCGGCGCTGCGCGCCTCGGGCGGCGGGCGAATCGTGAACGTGAGCTCGATCGGCGGGCGGATCGCTCTGCCGCTGGCAGGCCCCTACGCGGCGTCGAAGTTCGCGCTCGAGGCCGTCAGCGACTCGCTGCGCCGGGAACTGCGCGGCCAGGGCGTCGACGTGGTGCTGATCGAGCCCGGCGGGGTGAAGACGCCGATCTGGGAGAAGGGCGTGGACACCGCCGGCGCCATCGAGGCCTCGATGCCTCCGGAGGGCCGCGAGCGCTACGGGGGCATCGCGACCGCCATTCGCAAGGAGGTCGAGCAGATCGCGACCAAGACCGGCATGGACCCGTCCGTGGTGGCGGACGCGATCGTGCACGCGGTGACCTCCACCGTGCCGCGCACGCGCTACATGCTCGGTCGCGACGCGAAGCTGCGCTGGGCGATCGCCAAGCGGGTGCCCGACCGCTGGTTCGACGCGTTGATCGCCCGCGCCCTGAGATAGCCGCGTGGCGCGAGAGCTAGCGCTGACCCTGCGCTTCTGGGTGGCGGTCGTGGCGGGCGTCGCCCTGCTGGTGCGATTCCCGTTCCTGTTCGGGCCCCACCGGGTGCCGCCGAACAGCGACGACGAGTTCTTCATGCAGGTCGCGAACAGGCTGCTGGACGGCGACGGCGATCCGGGCCACTTCTGGATGCCCGGGTACATGACGTTCGAGGCGTTCGTGGGCCTTCTGCCCGGCAGGACAGCGGACGCCATGACGATCCTTCAGCACCTGCTCGGCGTGGGCGTGAGCGTCGGGATGCTGATCGTGACGTGGCGCTGGTTCGGGCGCGTCCCGGCGGTGGTTGCCTCGCTTCTGGCGGCGGCGAGTCCGATCCTGGTGGTCCAGGAGCATCGCCTCCTGCCCGACTTCTTCTTCGGCGTCGTCGTGTGCGTGGGCGCGGTCGCCCTGGCCGCGGCGGTGCGCCCGGCGACGCCCCATACACGGCTGCTGGTGCTCACGGGCGTTCTCTTCGGCGCGGCCGTCTGGGTGAAGGCGGCGGGAGTGTTCCTTCGTAGCCGCCGCGCCGCTCGCCCTCCTACTGGTCACGCGCAGCCCGAAGGCCACGCTGAGGGGCGCGGCCGTGGTCACCGCGGCGATGGTGATCACGATCTCGCCGTGGCTTGCGCGCAACTGGGAGCGCTACGGCAACCCGCACCTCACCGTGCAGGGCGGCCAAACGCTGTTCTACCGCGTGTTCGAGGTGGACGGCTCACCACTCCCCGACGACTCGGCCGACGCCCGCTTCGCCCGGCGAGTCCAGGCACGGATCCCCGAGGACGCCGATCTCTACTACGAGTTCATGCGGGCCAGCATCAGGGAGCGCGGCCAGACCGACGACGAGGCGTTCCACATCGAGGGCCGGCTGGCGCTGCAGGGCGTGCGCGAGCACCCCGGGAGCTACCTGGTGGGCACCGTCCGGGAGTTCGGAGAGCCCGCCAGACACATCCGGTGGTCCGACCGGCGATACGAGCTGCTCGCCGACCTCGAGCGAACCGAACCCCCGTACGGCCGTGCCTGGTTCGCCCGGTTCTGGAGCGGCATGGGCCGGCTCATGGACGTGTGGTGGGTGCTCACCCTGCTGACCACCACCGCGCTGATCGTGCCGTTCACAGGACCACGCGAGCGCCGCGCGGCCGGTGCCGCGTTGCTGTCGGTCTGGGTGTGCATGGCGCTGGGCACCGCACTCTCCAACGGCAGCGCGTGGCGCTACTCGATCCAGGTCGCGCCGATCGCATGGATCCTCGCCACCGTCGGCGCGGTGACCCTCGCCGGGCTGCTCAACCGGCGACTGCGTGCGCGGCGGTGATTCGCGGGCGTGCGATCGACTCCGGCTCGGGCTCATCGGTGGGCGGGCTCTGGCCGAGCAGGTTGAACGCCAGTCGCGTGGCCAGGGCCATGATCGTGATCTGGGGATTCACCCCCAGCGAGCTGGGCACGGCGCTCGCGTCTGACACGTAGAGGCCCTCCACCCCGTGCACGCGCAGGTCGCCGTCAACGACTCCCTGCCCCGGTGAGGCGTCGGCCCGCGCCGTCCCGAGCGGGTGGAACGCCATCAGCGTCAGCGACGACGCCCGCAGCGGCACCCTGTCCTCGACCGGCTTGAAGACCTCCTTCGCCCCCGCCTCGCGGAACAGCTCCGCCAGGAGGTCGATCCCGCGAGCGACCGTCGCCACGTCCTCGTCGCAGAGGTCGTAACGGATTTCGACGCGCCCGAGACGCTCGCGCACCGAGCCGCGGGAGAGATCGGAGACCATGACCCCGAACTGCGCGAGGTGGCGGAACTGCAGCATCAGCTCGCGGTGGCGCTCGCGCGAGAACGGCAAGCTCATCGCCAGGTAGTCGGGCGGGCCCGCGGCGCCCTCGAACATGATGCCCTCGTCCGCGAACTCGTCGATGTAGAACGACTGCGGCACGCCGACGTGCATGTCGATCTCCTCGTCGAACAGCGCCCGCACTGCGGTGGCCGGATGGATGGCCAGGTTCTCGCCGAGCTGGCCCGATTCGCCGCCGAGCCCGTTGCGGCGCAGGAACAGAGGCGTGTGGATGGCCCCGCAGGCCACGATCAGGTGGTCGCACTCCACACGGAGGGTTCCGCCGCCCCAGGTGCGGCCCACCACGCCGCGGGCGCGGCCGCCGTCCACCACGATCTCGGTGGCGCGGACCTCGCTCCACGTGGTTGCGCCGGCGTCCCAGGCGCGCGGCACGTAGGTCACGCCCGTGTGCTGCTTCGCGTTGGTCGGGCACCCGAACGCGCACACGCCGGATCCCACGCAACCCTTCGCGTTGCGGTAGATGAAGTCGCCCGACCAGCCGAGAATGTCGGCCCCGCGCTTCACCACCGCGGCGTTCTTGCCCGCCAGCTCGGGCGGCACCTGCGACACGTTCAGGATCCGCTCCACCCGCCGGAACCACGTCTCCATCTCGGCCTCGGTGAGCGCCTCGAGTCCGAAGCGCTCGCGCCACAGCTCCAGGACCGGAGCCGGGGTGCGGAAGCAGGTGCCCGAGTTCACCAGCGTCGTGCCGCCCACGGCCCGCCCAAGCGGCAGCAGGATCGGCGTGTTCCCCACCGTGGTGATCTGCCCCGCGTCGCGGTAGAGGCGCGTGGTCATCTCGCGTGGGCGCGCCGTCACGTCGTCCGCGGTGAAGCGCTCCCCATCCTCGAGCATGGCCACGGTCATGCCGCCCTCGGCCAGCTCCTTGGCCACCGGCGCTCCGCCCGCCCCGGTACCGATCACGCAGGCGTCGACCTTGATCCGGCGCTCGCCGGTGATGCGCGAGCCGCGCTCCACCCGCTCCTCGCGCGGGACGAACATGCCGGTGCCGTCGGTGTAGGCCACGGCGCCCGTGTCGCGGCTCATGGGCGGCCCTCCCGAGCGCGCAGCTCACGCGCACGCGTGATCACGGCGTCGGGGTCGTAGCCCAGACGGCCCATCACATCGTCGTCCCCGTAGTAGGCGAGGAACGCGATGCCCTTCACCAGCTTCACGATCGCGCGCATCTCGGCGCGTTTCCCGGCCTCCGCAGCGGCCAGGGCGGCGGCCCGCTCCGGCTCGGCCAGCGCGCGCAGCCGGTGGCGCTGGCCGAGCGCGCGCGGCGCCAGCTCGGCCGCGTACAGCAGACCCCTCAGGCCGATCCGGTTGAGAGCGGGCGCGGCCGCCAGCCAGCGATCGAGGAAGCCCACGGCGTCGGTCTCGCGCACCGGAGGCAGCAGCGGCTCGGGCATGACCACGGTGTCGCGTGATGCACGCGAAGATCGACGCCTCGCGCGGGGTGAGCACGGAGAGCCTCATCGCAGCAGCCGGCGTTCCTGCTCGGCGGTGAGCTCGGAGATGGCGGTCGCCGCCCGCCCCGGCGCTCGGCCGCGCACCGCCTTCGCCGCACGCTCGTACAGCGGGTGCGAGGTCGGGCGCCGCCACGGCCTGGAGCCGGTCGGCGTTATCCAGGTAGATCCGCCGCACGGTGTTGAGGATGAGGACGAAGACGACGTTGCCCGACGCCTCGACCAGCGCGGTCATGAAGGCCAGGTCGACCAGCTGGATGTCCTCGGAGTCCGCCATCCGCCGCGCGAGCTCGGCGAGCTGCGTGGCCTGCTCGTCGGTGCGGCGCCCGGCGGCCAGCCGAGCCGCCTCGGTGAGCATGAGGCGCCGCGCCTCCAGCAGCGCCGCGAGCGTGGGGCGATCCACGCCACCGGCGGCAAACAGAAGCTGGGCTGCCAGATCGAGCCCGCCATCGGTGCGCCAGTCGCTCACGCGCATCGCGTCGCCGTGGCGCACGTCCACGAGGTTGAGCTGCTCGAGGCGCTTCACCGCCTCTCGCACCGACGCCATGTTCACGCCCAGGTCGGCCGCCAGGGCGCGCTGGGTGGGCAGCTTCTCGCCGGGCTCGTAACGCCCGCCGAGGATCTCCTCGCTGAGGGCGCGCGAAGACCTGGTCGGAGACCAGCGAGCGCTGGATCGCGGCGGGCATCGCCCGTCGCAGCGTACCGGTGTTCCGAACAATTTGCCTTGGCTAACGTCGATGACATGGAAAAGCGCACGCTCGGATCACTAGAAGTTTCCGCCCTCGGCCTCGGCTGCATGGGCATGTCCGCCTTCTACGGCAGCACCGACGAGGGGGAGGCGCTGGCCACGATCGACCGCGCGATCGAGCTGGGCTGCAACCTCCTCGACACGGCCGAGATGTATGGGCCCCACACCAACGAGGAGTTGCTCGGCAAGGCGCTCGCCGGCCGCCGCGACGACGTGGTGCTCGCCACCAAGTTCGGCATCCGCCGCGACGAGGACTTCAAGATGCGCAACGACGGCACACCGCAGAACGTGCGCCGCTCGATCGAGGGCTCGCTCACCCGGCTGGGCACCGACCACGTTGATCTCTACTACCTGCACCGTGTGGACCCGAATACGCCGATCGAGGAGACGGTCGGCGCCATGGGCGAGCTCGTCTCCGAGGGCAAGGTGCGCCACCTCGGCCTCAGCGAGGCGTCGGTGGAGACCATTCGCAGGGCCGTCGCGGTGCATCCCATCACCGCGCTTCAGACCGAGTACTCGCTCTGGACGCGCGAGGTCGAGGCGGAGATCCTGCCCGCCTGCCGTGAACTGGGCATCGGCTTCGTCTCCTACTCCCCCCTCGGCCGCGGGTTCCTGGCGGGGCGCTTCAAGTCCGGCGAGGAGCTCGACGAGGGCGACTACCGCCGCTCCGGTCAGCGCTTCCAGGGCGAGAACCTCGGGCTGGCCGCCAAGGTCGAGGAGCTGGCGGCAGGAGAAGGGCTGCACGCGCCGGCCAGTTCGCTCTCGCCTGGGTGCTCGCGCAGGGCGACGACGTGGTGCCGATCCCCGGCACCAAGCGGCGGGCTTACCTCGAGGAGAACCTCGCGGCCGTCAACGTCGAGCTGACGGACGAGGATCTCGCGCGGATCGACTCCGAGCTACCCGACGCGGTCGGGGATCGCTACGACCCGAGCGGCATGGCCAGCGTCAACCGCTGAATCCGATCGAGGGATTCGGCGTCGTGCCGAAGCCCTAAACAGCCCGTCGTCGGAGGCGCCGCCGAGCGAGCAGGACCAGGCCGACGGCGCCGGCAGCGGCGCCGATCAGAAGCGGGACCGAGATGCCGTCGTCCGGCTCGTTTTCGCGGGCGGCCGGCTTCACGTCGACCACCTCCTCGTGACGTGGGCGGTCCTGCCGCCGCGGCCGCCGCGTGCCCGGCTCCGCCTCCGCTTCCGCCGCCGCGGCCGCCTTCGTCGCCTGCTCGCGCTTGGCCGCCGCTGCCTTCGCCTTCGCCTTCGTCTTGCGGCGCGCCGCTTCTTGCGTGGCACGGTGGCGAGCGGGAACGGCTTGCGGCGCAGCGCGGTGAGCGCCTGAGCGGTGACCCACACCGGCGTCTGGTCGCTTGTGGCCGAGTAGCGGATGTGTCCATCGCGGCGCTGAAGGCCGGCGAGGTAGCGCACCGGCCCGGGGCCCACGGCCGCCCGCACGGCCACCAGGCCCTGCACGGCCCAGGAGGTGGACTGAGCGTTCGACGGCTTGCCCTCGCTCTGCCCGAACCCGCCGTCTGAGTTGCGCGCGGCGCGCAGCCACGCGATGGCCTTGCGCGCGGCCGTCCCGCCTCCCCGGCCGGCGGCGGCGAGCGTCTGCAGCGCGGCGCCGGTCACGTCCACGTCGGACTGGGAGTCCGGCACGAGGCCGAAGCCGCCGTCGGAGTTCTGGCCGCGCTCCACGTAACCGGCCGCCCCTCTGGACGGAGCCCGCGCCACGCGCCTGGCCACCGGCCCGCAGCGCGAGCACCCCGAACGTGGTGAGCGCGATGTTGGACCGCCAGGAGCCGTCGCCGGACTGCCGCCGCAGGAGGTCGGCAACCAGGTTGCGCCCGCGGTAGCTGCGCGGGGAGATGCCCGCCGTCTTCAGCACGAGGATCGTGCGCTGCAGCTCGCCCAGGTCGGAGATCGCCCTGGTGCCGCGCATGTACCGGATGATCGACCGGCCTCCATCGCGCGCAACGTCGCGCGGGTTGCGCCGGGCGGAGGCGAGGCCGAGGGCCGACCAGCCGGTGAAGAGCTCCGTCGAGCGCCTGCCCTTGGTGGCGCCGAAGCCGCCGTCCTTGTTCTGCACCCGCTCCAGGTACTTCGTGGCCTTGGAGGCCGGGGAGGCGGACGCGGTGCCGGCGAGCGCGAGCACCATCACCCCGGCCACCACGACCGCCGGGCGCCAGCGCACCTCGAACCGGCGCCGGTAGCGGCGCAGCGCGCGGATGAAGGCCGGGCCGATCAAGAGGCAGAACACCACGTTGCCGAGTGCATGGGCCAAGTTGTACGGCAGCGAGGTGGCGGACACCGCCAGATAGGTCTCCAGATCCTGCCGCGCGGCGAGGGTGGTCTGGTAGAGGTCGAGCAGGGCGCCGAACGCCAGGCCCGCGACCCCGCACGCGATCGCCAGCGGCCACCGGCCGATCTCCCGGTCGCCGTAGGCCTTCGCCAGGCCGGCGCCCGCCACGCCGACGCCGCCCCACCCCACCATCTGCCACGCGGTCCACGGCCCTTGCCCGAGGAAGATGTTCGACACCAGTGCGGTGATCGCCCCGACCGCGAACCCGGGCACGGCGCCGAGCGCGAAGCCCGCGAACAGCACGATGTCGGTGGTGGGCTTCACGTTGGGCACCGCCGCGAACGCGAGCCGCCCGACCACGGCCAGGGCGGCCAGCGCCGCCACCAGCGCGACGATCCGCGCGGGCGGCTTGCGCCGCTCGTACCACGCGAAACCCAGGACGAGCACCAACGCGAGCACAGCCGTCGACGCCAGCTCCCAGCTCATGACACCAGCTCCCGCCCGAGCGCCCGGGCGCCGTCCTCGGCGGTGAGCGCCCCGCCCGCGCCGCCGAGCACGCGCGACACCTCGGTGGAGAAGTGCCAGCCGCCCGCCAGCACCTCGCGCGGGGAGCCGTCGGCGATCACGTCGCCCTGGCCCATCAGCAGCACCCGGTCGGCGAAGCCGGCCACGAACTCCGTGTCGTGTGTGGCGATCACCACGGCGGCGCCGGCGTCGGCGAGGGCGGTCACGCGTGCGATGAGGGCGAGCTTGTGCGTCCGGTCCATGCCGCGCGTGGGCTCGTCGAGGAGCACGGCCGCCGGCGGTTCTGTCGTGCCGAGCACCACCTCCAGCGCCAGCCGCTGGCGCTCGCCGCCGGAGAGGTCGCGCGGGTTCGCGTCGCCGCGGCCCTCCAGACCCGCCATCGCGAGCGCCCCCTCCCCCGCCTCCTCGGAGGCGTGCTCGTGGATGAGGTAGTCGCCGGGGTTCTGGAGCAGCAGCGCCACCTCGCCCGAGCGCGCGATGCGCCCGCGCGTCGGCTCGATCAGCCCCTTGAGCAGCCGCAGGAGCGTGGACTTCCCGGCGCCGTTGCGGCCCATCAGCGCGACCCGCTCCCCGGGTTCCAGCTTCAGGTCGAGGCCGCGCAGCACCTGCGGGCCGTCGGGAATCTCGTGCCACAAACCGCGCGCCACGAGGGCTCCACCCCGGACCCTGGGCGCGTTCAGGCCGCTATGCGGCCTCGACGCGCCCACGGAGGTCAGACCGGCCGCCTCGAGCCCGAGCCGCGCCTCCTTCACCGAGACCGGCATGGGCCCCAGCCCGGCGAGTGAAAACAGTCGCGCGACGGGGGTAGCCAACGCTCCGCCCCCCTTGACTGCCCAGTCCAAAAACGCAGCGGGCGCCGCATCGCACGCAACCCGGGCGCCATCCATCGCGATCACACGGTCCGCCGCCGGCAGGCACCGCTCGAGCCGGTGCTCGGCGATCACCACCGCCGTCCCCCACTCCTCGTTGAGACGGCGCAGCAGCCAGATCAGCTCGTCGCCCGCAACCGGGTCCAGCTGCGACGTGGGCTCGTCGAGCAGGAGCAATTTGGGCCGGTGCACCAGCGCGGCCGCGATCGCCACGCGCTGGAGCTCGCCGCCCGAGAGCGTGTCCGTGCGGCGCTCGAGCAGGTGGGCGACGCCGAGCGCGAGCGAGACCTCCTCCACGGCGCGCGCGATGGCGGCGCCCGACTCGCCGCGGTGCTCGAGTGGAAGCGACAGCTCGGCTCGCACGCCGCTCATCACCACCTGGGTCTCGGGCTCCTGGAAGACGGTGCCGCAGACGGCGGCCAGATCGCCCGGGCCGTGGTCGCGCACGCTCAACCCGCCCACCTCGAGCTCTCCGTTCGCCTCGCCCCCGTGGAAGTGGGGCACCAGGCCGCAGAGCGCGCGGAGCAGGGTCGACTTGCCCGATCCCGACACGCCCGCCAGAACGGTGAAGCCGCCCTCGTCGATCTCGAGCGAGACGTCGCGCAGCGCCGGCTCGGAGCGCTCGGGGTAGGCGTAGGAGAAGTCGCGAGCGCTAACCAGCACGCGCCACCCCCAGCCGCGCGCGGGCCCCGGCGAACGGAAGCGACGAGGAGACCAGGATCAGGCCGGCGAGCATCGCCTCACCCGCCCCGGTGGGGATCTCGAGCGCCGGGTAGAGCTCCACATCGCCATAACCCGCAATCCGGAACGCCACCGCCGAGGAGGCGACCAGCACGGCCGCTCCCAGCACCCGCATGTCATGCCGCGACCACGGCCGCCGCGCCGCCCGCCCGGGCCGCCCGCCGCGCGAGTAGCCGCGCACCTCCAGCGCGGCCGCCACGTCCACCGCCCGGTCCAGCGCGCCCGCCAGCGCCGCCCGGACCACGGCCAGCCGGCCGGGTGGCTGCGGGCGACAGCGCGCGGCGTCGCTCATCCGAAGGGCGTCGCGCGCGAGCACCGGCACCAGCCGGGTGGCGAGCGAGGCGGTGAGCGCCGAGCGGTAGGACACCCGCCGCAACAGGCGCAGCAGCTCGTCGGGGTCGACACACGCGGAGAACAGGCCGAACGCCATCAGGAACGCGATCACCCGCAGACCGGCTAGCCCGCCGGCGGCCAGTGCCTCGAGCGTGATGTCCCAGCGTCTGCCGAGGAAGGTGCCGCCGCGCACCAGCAGCGTGTCGCCGCCCTGGTAGACGAGCGGGTTGATCAGCGCGATCAGCAGCGCCAGGGGCACCGACAACCTGGCGGTGCGCCACAGCTGGTCGCCGACGCCGGCCGCGATCCCCGCGCCCACCACCCCGGCCAGCACGGCCAGGAGGACCAGCGGGTGCTGGTAGATCGCGCACACCAGGGCGAACGCGCCGCACAGGGCGGCCGTGGCCCCCGCGCGAGCGGAGTGCAGCGGGCTGGGAAGCGGGCGATAGACGGGGACGAGGCTCACTTCGCGCTCCAGCGGCAGCTTCTCGGCGCCGGACGGCGTCACGGCCACGGCGAAGGCGTCGCGCAGGGTCGCCGGGTCGAGCGCGCTGGCGGCAGCGTCCACGCCCTCGCCGCTGCCGCCCGTGACCACCCAGACGAGCTCCTCGTCGCGCGGGATCACGGCAGCCACCAGGCCGGCGCCGGTGCCGGCGTCGCGCACCGTGCGGCCGCGCTCGTCGAGGAGGCTCAGGCTGCCGTCCTCGCTGAAGCGCGCGAACACGCCGCTGCGCTTCGGCTCCTGCTCGAGCACACGGACGCTGGGCAGGTCGCGCGCCCTGTCCCATGGCGCCACCACCACGCGAATCACGTTCTTGGTGCCGCTGGCGCCCAGCGACGAGCCGGTGGCCGGCACGCCGGCATCGCGCAGCACGCGCTTCACCGTCGCGCACGCCTCGTCCGCGTCCGCGCACTCCACCCGCACGGGCCGGCGCTTGCCGTCGCTGCCGCTCAGAAACGGTTCGGGGAAGGCGCCGACGATGGCGCGCACGTCGGGCGTGCCGCGCCAGTTGCGGTAGTCCCACTGCACCACGTCGCCGGGCGAGAGCGCGTTCTCCGCGGCGCCCACATCCGCCTCGAATCCATTCACGAAGTAGAACCAGTCGACCGAGCCGCCGGCCCCGCTGCCCTCCAGCCCGTCGATGGACTGCACGAAGCGGCCGCCGTAGCGGACGTCCACGTCGTTGTTGGCCTGCACCAGCCGCATGGCGGTGCTGCTCTCCTTCAGCTTGTCCTGAGTCGCGCTCGAGAGCAGCTCACGGCCGAAGTCGCGCGTCACGCGCAGCTGCGCGCCCGCGCCACTCTTCTCCGAGCCCTCGCCGAGCCCGCAGCCGCCGAGTGCGACCAGCGCGCAGAGCGCGGCCAGCCGGCGCATCAGCGCACTGTCACCCGAACGCCGAACGAGGACACCAGCCCGCGCTTGTGCGCGCGCAGGACGTAGGAGCCGGGCGGCACGTTGAGCACCGCCGCGCCGTTCGCGTCGGTCACCGCCTGGGCCGCCCTGGAGATCACGTCGGCGCCCTCGACCGCCACGCCCCTGCCCTCGTCGTCGTAACCGCGCACCCGCACCACCAGCGTGCCCACGCCCGACTGCTTGGCCGTCAACTCCATCGTGCGTTGGAAGCTCCCGCCTCGCATGCGGCCATAGAACCAGGTCACGCGCTGGCCGCTGCGCAGGCGTCCGCGGCCGAACGGGCCGCTCGGGTCGGCCGCGCCCGCGGTGGCCACCTTGCGCCCGACCTTGTAGACCCAGCCGTCCTGCCCGCGGTTGCGCTGGCCGCGGATCGAGCGCACGAACAGCTGGCCGCCGTCCGCGGCCCGGCGCGAGCACGAGCCGAAGTCCTTCAGCCCGAGCGCGCCGGGCTTCGAGCGCACCAGCGCCGCGAGCGGGGTCGCCCGCCCGGCGGCGCAGCGCCGGCGACCGACCTTCACGCTCACCGCAGACGCCCGCACCCGCTTCTCCTTCACCGTGCCGTCCTTGAACGCGACGAGGTGCCTTACCAACGGGGCCTTCGCGGCCACGGGCGCCGGGGCGGCGCAGAAGGCCACCCCGGCGATCGCGATCAATGCCAGCCGCCTCATGGCAGGGGCGCCACGGCGTCCAGCTCGACCGTGTTGCGGCCGAGCGCCTGCAGCCTCAGCGTGTGCTCGCCGGCGGCCAGTCGCCGCGAGGTGAACACCACCGACCTGAACCTCGGCTTGCCGCGCATGGAGAGCACGCGCGTCTTGCCGTCCACGCTCACCTTGAGCCGGCCGCCCTTGGGCAGCTTGCGGCCGATCAGCGCGATGCGGCGGCCGCTGAAGCGCAGCAGCGCGCCCGCGCCCTTGACCCTGGAGCGGATCACCGTCCGGCCCCAGGCGTTCTCGCGCTTGAGGCGCTTCCAGCCACGGGACAGCTTCAGCGCGCTGTCGCGGTCGTCCACCGGGATCGAGATCACAGCACTCTCGAACGATGCCCGGTTCGTGGCCCGGTCGAAGGCGGTGACCCTGAACTTGTAGGAGGCGCCCGCGTCCCCGCGGAAGTACACGCGGGTGAGCGCGGTGCGGGCCACGAGCGGCCTGAACGCATCGGCGCTCGCGTACCCGCCGGCGCCGGACACCTTCGCCACGTCGACGGAGTAGCCGGTCACCCCGCTGCCGCCGGTGTCGTCTCCCTGCCACTCGAACAGCACGGTGCGCGACCGGCCGCGGGCGGTGGCGACCTGGTTGCGCGCCAGCAGCACCCTCACCTTCGGCGCGGCCTTGTCTGTCGAGGTGCACGCGCGCGGCCCCGACGGGGTCGACGCAGACGTTCAGCGCGTTCGACCGCACCGAGTCCGCCCGCGTCGGCCTTGAGCCTGTAGATGCCCGCCTGGTTGAACTGCAGGTTTGCCTTGCCGTCGGCGCCGGTCACGCCGCCGCCAACGCGTGTGGCCCGCGAGCGGAGCGCCCGTGTCGCCGTTGGTCACGGTCACCGTGAACGGCTTACCGACCGTGGCGCTTGTCGGGCCGGCCAGCTTGGCGGCCTGGGTCTTGGAGAACGCGTCGAACGCCCAGAGCACCTCGTCACCGCCCTTGATCCGCTCCTGGCAGCCGCCCACCGACGAGAACTTGAAGTTCACCAGCTGGCCCCAGAACTCAGAGCTCGTAGCCGGGTCGGGACCGACGCGGTCGATCGAGTAGTCCTCGAAGCTCGGGAACCAGGTCCCCGCCCACGTGTAGTTGCCCAGCGCCTCGCCGTCGTCGAGCGCGCTGGTCGGGGTCGGGCCCGGCTGCGGGTTCACGCCGTTGTTCGTGCCGTCGCACGGGTGGTTCCCGCCGGCGGAGGGGCTCGCCACCTTGCCGTCGGTGGTCACCGGCCCTTCGTAGATCGTGGAGCTGCGGCCTTCGATGCGGAGCTGAACGGAGGCTGGAGCCGCCTGCGCCACTGGAGCGGCAACCGCGCATGCCGCGAGCAGAGCGGCCGGCAAATGCCGGAGGGTCGAGTTCGTCATGGATCGCCCTTCTTCCGAGGGTTGATTGATCCGGCCGGAGTCAGGTCTCCTGGCTTCGGGCTCCGCCCCACGCCTTCCCGGTCGGCCGATGGCCATCCGGTGACTGCGCTCTCGCGCGTGTGGGACTTCGTTGCCCGGTCACAGTGGCGGGACCGCGCCGGCTTCTCACCGGACTTCCCTGGCCACCGACCGTTATGGACTAGGCGATCCTACCTCAGCCGCGGCGGGTTGAAGCAAGGGCCATCGCCGCGAGCAGCGCAAAGGCACTCACCGAGACGGCGCCCGCCACCGCCATGAAGGCCGTGTGCTCGCGCGCGTAGTCGGCGGCGTCGGGAAGCATCGCCACCGAAACGATCGCCGTGAAGACGGCCAGCCCCGCGAGCGCCGCAGCGAGCCCAACGGTCGCCGTTTTCTCGGTGGCCGACTGAAGACGGGCCGCCAGGCGGCTGCGCACATGGCGCTCGGGGTAGCGCGCCTGACTGGCGCGGAGCCCGGCGAGCAGCACGAGCGCCCAGCCGGTCGCCAGGAGATAGCCGCCCACGACGTCGCTGGGGAAGTGCCAGCCGAGCGCGACGATCGAAAACGAGACGCCGATCGTGAACCCGCCGCCGACGATGGCGGCCGCCGGCCTGAGGCGACTCGGGACGACCACGACGAGGGCGATCGCGAGAGCCATGGACGCCGTGGCATGCCCGCTCGGGAACGCCTCCGGCTTGATGAAGGTGGTGCCGATCTCAGGGTCGTGGCGCGGATACGCGAGCAGCGCCTTGAGCAGCTGGCTCGACACGCTCGTCACGGCCAGGAGAGCCAGCACGAACAGCGCGGTCCGCGGTCGCCCGCGAGCGACGGCGATCAACGCCAGCGTGGCCCCGATCAGACCGACCTCGAACGCGTCCCCGAGCCCGGCCACCTTCCAGGCGATCGGCGACGAGGTCGGACCCTGAAGCCCGAGGAACCCCTGCAGCGACGCCGCATCAACCCACCGCGCCCAGTCGGAGCCGTAAGCGAACCCGAGCAGGACCAGGAAGGCGAGCGCGCACGCGCCCGCCCCGGCCAGCAGCGTTCTCGGCCGCGAGGTCATGCGAATCAAGCTAGCGGGACGCGGCCGAACGCAAGTCAGGCGCCGCTACAATCGCGCGCTGACCAGCCGCCATCGTCTAGTGGCCTAGGACGCCGCCCTCTCACGGCGGAAACAGGGGTTCGACTCCCCTTGGCGGTACTTCAGCACGTCCCCAATAGACAACTTTCGTCGGGCGCGCTACCTTCCCCCGCGGCGAGCGCGATGTGCCCCGTCGGACTCGTCTGGGGTGCCAGAGCGGACCGGCGGTCAGCAGCCAAACCGGGACGCGACGGATGATCAGATCCATCCGTTGGAGGTGAGACATGTCCCCGCTGCGCCCTGCCGAAGGCCCCGCCCCAATCGAACAGCGTGGGCTGCTGGAGATCCACGTTGCCAGCCATGACGGCCGTTACGTGGTCGCGCCGATTGGTGACCTCGACATGTCGACCGTCGAGGCATTCGAGCGCGCCGTTTCCGAAGCCGAGGCCAGTGATGCCCGCCGGATAGTGCTTGACCTGAGCGCCGTCACGTTCATGGATTCCTCGGGGCTGAAAGTGCTCCTCGAGGCTCACGCTCGGTCGCAGGCGGACTCGGACCGTCTTCGGATCGTCCGCGGCCCGCGCCGTGTCCAACGGGTCTTCGAGCTCACAGGTGCCGACGCAGCGCTGCCGTTCTTGGACTAGCCGCCGCGAACCCGCTGCTCCGTACACTGGTCCTAGCTGCTGCGGGGCCTCCAACGCCTTCCTCTCCCTTTCGGTGGTCACACACCCCTACGAGGAACGCGGCCCGGGAGGGCCATATGTCCGACCAACAAGCAGCGAACGGGACCACGTCGCAAGCGATTTCGAACGCGGCGGTGCAGATCCTCCGCGATTACACCGGCCGCGGCCCGACCAAGGCGCGGACGATCATCAATCACGACGCGGTGCTGATCATCCTCGGGGATACGTTGACCAAGGGCGAGCGCAAGCTGGCTGAATCGGGCAAAGCCGACCACGTGCTTGAGACCCGCCACCACTTCCAGATGGTGATGCGCGAAGAGCTGATTGCGCTTGTCGAGTGTCATGTCGAGCGCAAAGTGGTGGCGTTCATGAGCGACAACCACATCGATCCCGATATTGCCGCCGAGGTTTTCGTGCTCGCTTCCTCGGAAACTGCGGCATAGCCGAGTTTTCGCGGCCCCTCGCCCGGGAACATTCTGAACGCAGCAGTGCAGTGGGTGCCTGCGACGCAGACGCTTCCCTCTCCAAAGCAGGGGCCGTTCCGGGGCTCGCCAGAGACTCGGCGGTTCCGCGGCTAGTCGTGGGTGCCGTCGCAAATATTCAGATCGGTCCGGATTCGGTAGCCCCGTCGGAGCTCGCGGACCCAGACATCCCCTTCCCAGCACTCCCCATCGCGGGCGGTGAAGATGATGTTGCACCTCACGCGGTTGCGGGCCTTTCGGAAGCACACACCGTCCATGGATCCCCGCTTTGCCCCGTGCTTGAAGTCCTCTCGCAGGTACTTGCCGATCGCACGAGCCGCCTCGCGCTTCCCCAGGAAGGGCACACGGGCGTCAGCCGGCGAAGCCCCTGTGACGGTCAGGGCGGCGAGGAGAGTCAGCGCGATGAGGACTCGTGTTCGAAGCGTGCAGCCACCGTAACACCGGGCCAGTTCCTAGCGCGCCCGCAACCCGTCCAACAGGATCTCGAGGTGGCGGCGCCAGTCCTGGGGCGCGCCGTCCGGGCGCGTCCCCATCGTCGAGCACAGGCCGCACATCACCGTCGGGATGTCGGACACCACGAGGTCGTCACGCACCACGCCGGCGGCGTGGCAGCGCCGGATCAGCTCCTCGGTCACCTCGAGCAGCTCGTCGCGCACCGGATCGACGCGCGCCCAGTTCACCTCGGCGCCCGTCAGGGCGTTCTGCACGGCCACGTTCTCGGAGGCCACCAGCGCGTTCGCGCGCAGGGTTCCGGCGAGCGCGTCCCATGGGTCGTCCACGGTCTCGAGGGAGAGCCGGGCTCGGTGGAGGAAGGTCGCGAACTGCTCGGCCACCAGTTCTCCGAGTAGGTCCTCCTTGGTGGGGAAGTGGCGGTAGAGGGTGCCCACGCCGAGCTCGGCCTCGCGTGCCACCGAGTCCATCTGAGCGCCCGAGCCCATCTCGGCGAACACCTTCTTCGCCGCCGTGAGGATGTTCTCGCGGTTGCGGCGCGCGTCGGCGCGCTGGGGTCGGATGGCGAGGTGTGCGGTCATGTGAAGGAGCCTAGCTGCAAGCGGAATGATGATTCCGCTATGGTCGCTTGTCAACCGGAAGCATAGTTCCGTTTCATACGACCCGACGAGGACCTCCGATGCCAGCCGACACCACCGACCGCTCCAAGACCTTCGCCCTCGCGCTGCTCGCGGCCACCCAGTTCGTGGTGGTGCTCGACGCCTCGATCGTGAACGTGGCCCTCCCCTCGATCGGCACCGACCTCAACTTCTCCCAGGACAACCTGTCGTGGGTGGTGAACGCCTACGTGCTCGTGTTCGGGGGCTTCCTGCTGCTCGGCGGGCGCATGGCCGACCTGCTCGGCCGGCGGCGGATGTTCATCTCGGGCCTGATCCTGTTCGGCGTCGCATCGCTCGCCGGCGGCCTCGCGCAGAGCGACGTGATGCTCATCGTGGCGCGCGCCTTCCAGGGCCTCGGCGCGGCCCTCGTCTCCCCCGCCGCGCTGTCGATCGTGACGAACACCTTCAAGGAGGGCGCCGAGCGCAACAAGGCGCTCGGTGTCTGGGGCGCCGTCGCAGGCTCGGGCGGCGCGGCGGGCGTGCTGCTCGGCGGCGTGCTCACCGAGTACCTCGGCTGGGAGTGGGTGCTGTTCGTGAACACCCCGATCACGCTGATCGCCGCCTTCCTCGCCCCGCGCATCCTCGACGAGAGCCTCGACCGCCAGGCGGGCACGTTCGACGTGCCGGGCGCCGTGGCCGTCACCGCCGGGTTGTCGATCCTGGTCTATGCGCTGGTCGACGCCGAGTCCGCCGGCTGGGGCTCGACGCAGACCATCGGGCTGCTTGCGCTGGCCCTTGCTCTGCTCGTCGCCTTCGTGGCGATCGAGTCGCGCACGAAGAAGCCGCTGATGCCGCTCTCGGTCTTCAAGCTGAAGACCCTGCGCGGGTCGAACGTGGCCGGGCTGCTGATCGGGATGTCCCTGTTCTCGATGTTCTTCTTCATCTCGCTCTACCTCCAGCAGGTGCTGGGCTACGAGCCGCTGAAGGCCGGCTTCGCCTACCTGCCGCTCGCGCTCACGATCATCGTGAGCGCCGGGGTGGCGTCCCAGCTCGTCACGAAGATCGGGTTCAAGCCCGTGCTCGTGACCGGCCTCCTGTTCGTCGCGGCGGGCACCTTCTGGTTCTCGAACGTCTCGGCGGGCGGAAGCTACGTCGGCGACGTGCTCTTCCCGTCGCTGCTGGCGGCGATCGGGCTGGGCTTCTCGTTCGTCACGTCCACCATCGGCGCCGTGATCGGGGTGCGCCCCGACGAGTCCGGCCTGGCGTCGGGCCTGATCAACACCAGCCAGCAGGTCGGTGGAGCACTGGGCCTGGCCATCACTGCCGCCATCGCCACCGCCACCACGAACGACGCGTTTGCGTCCGGTGAGGGCACCCGCTCCGTGGCGCTGACCGCCGGATTCCAGGACGCGTTCCTGGTCTGCGCCGGCTTCGCGCTGCTCGGCGCGTTCCTGGCCGCGGTGATGATCTCGTCGAAGGACAGCCGCGAGCACGCCCGGTCGGCGCGCGCCGAGGGCACCGAGGCAGTGCCTGTGGCGGGCTAGAGCCGCCGTTCACGCGCTTTTCACAGGGCCGTCACCCCGCGATCACAGGGGTTACCCGCCACCGCCCGACCATCAGGTGCATGAGAGAAAACACAATGCACAGGGTGCATCGGGTGGCGGTTCTGGCCTTTATGGGCGCCGTCACCGCCTGCCTGCTCGCGCTGGTGTTCGAGCAGGCCGCGCAGGGGCCGTCGGGTCTGGTCGGCGGGGCCGTGTTCGCGCTCGCCGCGGGCTTCGGGCTGGAGTTCGTGAGCTCGGTCTGGACCGGGCGCGCGAACGGGCCATCTCGACTCGACCCCAACCGCGGCCGTTGGTAAATTCCTACATGTGACATCCCCCAAGCGCACCGAGGTGCTCAGAGCCTCGCCACGGATGTTCGACTCGGACCTGATGGACCGACTCTCGCGGGTGCATCCGGTCGTGCCGCTTGTGATCTTCATCCCCGCGATCGCGGTCACGTTCGCGCTCGGGCAGGAGGGCACGCCGCCGCTGGAGGTCACCGCCTGGCTCCTCGGCGGATACGTCTTCTGGACCCTCACCGAGTACTGGATGCACAGGCTCGTCTTCCACTTCGAGCCGGAGAAGGGAATCGGCGCGCGGCTGCACTGGATCATCCACGGCGTGCACCACGATCACCCCAACGATCCGATGCGACTGGTCATGCCGCCGTCGGTGAGCATCCCCCTGGCGCTCGCGTTCTACGGTCTCTTCCACGTGGTGATCGGCGGGCAGAGCGACGACCTGTTCGCGTGCGGGTTCCTGGCGGGCTACCTCGCCTACGACATGACCCACTACCACGTGCACCACCACACTCCGCGCACGAAGCTCGGCAAGGTCATCCGCGAGCTGCACATGCGCCACCACTTCCAGGACGACACGCGCGGCTTCGGCGTGAGCGCCCCGTTCTGGGATTACGTATTCAGGACCCCCCAGAAGCGCACGGGTTCCGAGCAGTAGACGCGAGAATACGTCCATAAGTTGGCGCAAAGCCTCATGTTGGCCGCCGGACTGCCGAAGGCAGTATCGATGTTGGGGAACAAGGGCCAACGTGAGCAAGCCGCTCAGCTCGAGCAAGAGCTGGACTCTGCGCGAAAGCGGATCGCGGCCCTGGAACGTGAGCTCGAGGTCCGCGCCGTGCGCGACCCCCTCACCGACCTGCTCGCCTTTCCCGCCTTCGAGCGCCGCCTCGACGAAGAGGTGGAGCGCTCGCGCCGCCACGGCCGCGCGCTCGCGGTGGCGATGGTCGACGTGGACGGCTTCCGCTCGCTGAACGCCCGCAACGGGCGTCACGTGGGCGACGACGTGCTCAAGAAGGTGGCCCACATCCTCGAGAACTTCACCCGCGCCACCGACGTGACTACCCGCGCCAGCGCCGACGAGTTCATCGTGATGCTGCCGGAGACATCCGCGGAGGACGCCAAGGTCTGCCTCGAGCGGATCCTGATCGAGCTGGAACGGGCGTCGGTGGGCTCCATCGAGACCATCGCCGTGTCGATCGGGATCACCGAGTACGGCAAGACCATGAGCTCCGAGGAGCTGGTCTCGTGCGCCGGCACCGTGCTCGACCGGGCCCGCGCGGCGGGTGGCGGGCGCATCGAGGTGCGCGGCGCCGGCGCCGAGGCGACCGGGTCCGAGGAGAGCGCCCACCAGGACGCCATCGCCGGTCTGGCCGAGGCGCTGCTGGAACGCGACCGCTACACCGGCGAGCACTCCGAGTCGGTCGTGGAGCTCGCGGCCACCGTGGCCCGCGGCCTGGGCCTCGACGGCGTCGAGACCGACAAGGTCCGCCAGGCAGCGCTCCTGCATGACATCGGCAAGGTCGCGATCCCCGACGAGGTGCTCCACAAGGACGGCCCGCTCAACGACGAGGAGTGGGAGATCATGCGCCAGCACCCAGCGATCGGCGAGCGCATCCTGCGCTCCATCCCTGGGCTCGGCGGCGTGGCGCGAATCGTGCGCCACGAGCACGAGCGCTTCGACGGCGGGGGCTACCCCGACGGCCTGTCGGGCAGCGAGATCCCCATCGGCAGCCGCATCATCCTCGCCTGCGACGCCTACCACGCCATGACGTCCGACCGCCCCTACCGCAAGGCGATGGAGCACGCCGCCGCCATCCGCGAGCTGGCCTCGAGCGCCGGCACCCAGTTCGACCCCGAGGTCACCGAGCAACTCATCGGCTGCCTCTACGGCCAGGCGCAAACGGGCCAGCTGCCCAGCCAGGTCGGGGTCGCGGCCTAGCCGCGACCTGATTCCCAAGCGCGATCCGACAGCACACCCGGGCGCCACCGTGCAAGTCGCGGGTGTCGGTCTCGGGAGCGCGTCCGACCGTCCCTCGTCTCGTAGGCTCCGCGGGTGGCCGAGCCCCTCTCGCCCTCCGACATGTCCGCCATCTCGGCCGAGCGCGGGCCCGTGCACATGCACGTCGGCGGTGTGTGCGTCTTCGACGGGCTGATCGCGCGCGAGACCGTGGTTCAGCGCCTGCGTGAGCGAATCCACCTGATCCCGCGCTACACGATGCGCCTCGAGGGCGCCCCCCTCGGGCTGGCCAATCCCGTGTGGGAGGAGGACGAGGCGTTCGACGTGGACCGCCACGTCCGCCGCGTGGGGCTGCCGGCACCGGGCGGCGACGGCGAGCTGTGCGAGCTGGTGGGCCAGGTGCTGTCCGAGCCGCTGGACCGCTCGCGCCCGTTGTGGCAGCTGACCGTGGTCGAGGGGCTGCCGCGCAAGCGGACGGCGCTGATCGCGAAGATGCACCACGCGCTGGTGGACGGGCTCGCGGCGGTCGACGTGAGCACCGTGATCCTCGATCCCAGCGAAGAGGGCCTCGAGATTCCCCCGCCCGAGCCGCGCGCGCCGGCGGAGCGCCGCCGTCTCGCGCGCCTGGATCAGCTCACGCGGATCGCCTCGGCACAGGTGGAGCTGCCGCGCAAGCTCGCCCGGGAGGCGGTCACGCGCACGATCGACCCGAGGAAGTACGCGAGCCAGGTCCGTGACGCGGCGGGCGTGGTCGGCGAGCTCGCGCGCGTGCGCCCGCAGGCGCCGGACACGCGCCTGAACGCCGAGATCGGGCGCGAGCGCCGCTTCGCCCTCGCCCGCACACGGCTCGACGACGTGAAGGCGATCCGCCGCGCAACGGGTGCGACCGTGAACGACGTGCTGCTCAGCACCGTGGCGCTGATGCTGTCGGAGTACCTCGGCGAGGACGCGCCGGATAAGGCCGTGGCGCTGGTGCCGGTCTCGGTGCGTACGGAGGAGGAGCGCGGCGAGGGAGGCAACCGCATCTCCACGGTCTTCGTCGACCTCCCGCTGCGCGGCGAGCCGCTGGACCGCGTACGCGCGATCAGCGCGGCCATGGACGAGGTGAAGGGCTCGGCTCAGGTGCGGGCCGGCGCGCTGATCGTCGGCGCCACCGGTCTGGTGCCGCCGATCGTCTCGTCGCTGGCGGTGCGGGCCATGAGCGGGCCGCGCATGTTCAACCTGGTGGTGTCGAACGTGCCAGGGCCGCAGCAGACGTTCTACCTGGGCGGCGTGCCGCTGCTGGAGGTGTTCCCCGCGGTGCCGCTGAACCCGCGCAACCAGGCGCTGTCGATCGGGATCGTGAGCTACGACGGCGGGGTGCGCTTCGGCCTGCTCGGAGACCGCGACGCGCTGCCGGATCTCGATGTGGCCGCGGCAGGGCTTCAGGCGGCGGCGGGTGAGCTGCTGGCGGCTGCGGCAGCGCAGCCTCCCGCCTGAGTCAGCGGTCGTTCTTCGGCGCCTTCACCTTCGGAACCTCGACCTTCAGCTTCACCTTCGGGACCTTCACCTTCGGGACGTCGACCTTCGGAAGCTTCGCCTTCACCTTCACCTTCGGAAGCTTGAGCTTGTGCTCCTTCCTTGCCTTGCGCTGCTTCGCCGGGGGTGCGGTGGCGGGGCGCTCGGTCTTGGGCGGCTTCACCTTCTTCGGCTTGGGCTTGACCTGCCCGGGCGCCGTGCCGTTCACTCCGTGGGCCACGCCGTTCGGGGCAGGGGTGATGCCCGATCGCGGCGCGGCGGCTGACGGCTCCGTCTTGACGCTTGATGACTCCTTGGACCCGTTGCGCGAGGCGACGGTCGCAAACGTGCCCGCCTTGCCCCGGTCGGCCGAGGGACGCTCGGCGCCGACGACCGGGCTCTTGCCGGCGATCGGGTCATGGGTCCTAGTCGGGGCGCCGCGGGCGTCAGCGTCGCGGACAAGCGGCAAGTCCTTGTAGGCGCCGGTGGCCGCCATCGCGCTGCCACTAACCGTGAGGGTGGCCAGAAGAGCTACGAGCCTGCGGCTGCGCGCTCCAGACCTGAGGATTCCGAGGCCGTACTTGCGCTGGATCGAGAGACTCGCGTGAACGTCGCACAGCGCGGCCACGACCACGGGGTCGAACTGGGTGCCGGCGTTCGCCTTCATCTCGGCGAGCGCCCCCTCGACGGGACGTCCGGCGCGGTAGGGGCGATCGCAGCGCATCGCATGGAAGGCGTCGGCGCAGAAGACGATGCGGGCGACCAGCGGTATGTCCTCGCCCGCGAGGCCGTCCGGATATCCATCCCCGTCGTAGCGCTCGTGGCAGGCGCGCACTATCCCGGCGACCTCTGAGATCTCGGGGACGGCGCCGAGCATCTGCTCGCCGTTGATCGTGTGCCGGCGCATCGCGTCCCACTCCTCGTCGCTGAGCGGGCCGGGCTTGTTGAGGATGTCCGACGACACCATGATCTTCCCGATGTCGTGGAGCTGCGCGACGGCGGTGAGGTGCTTCTTCTCATCGCCGGTCACCTTGAGCCGGTCGGCAATCGCCTCGGCGACGGTCAGGACGTCGTCGGAATGCTTGGCGGTCCCGCCGTCATACGCCGCGAGGATGGAGGTGGCCGCGTCGATGGCACCGCGGTAGGCCGCCTCTTCCGAGGTCTCGCCCGGGAGCGGCTCTGTATCCCACCCCGTGTTGGGGAGAAGTCTGAGGAGCCCATCCTGGCTCGGGTCTATTTGTCGCAGGGCGACTTGCGGCGGCGTCATGCCTTCCGAGACCTACTCGGCAGACCCCGTGCAAAGCTTGAGCTCAGCTAGATTGGAGCGGCCACGCGGATGTGGCGGAATTGGCAGACGCGCGGCGTTCAGGTCGCCGTGTCCTTCGGGACGTGGAGGTTCGAGTCCTCTCATCCGCATGATTGACTGAGCCGATGCCGCGGCACGTGACGGTGGAGGACCGTGAAGGCATCGCGCTCGTCCGGATCGACCGGGCGCCCGCCAACGCGATGGACCTCGAGCTGCTGGACGACGGCGTCGCCGTTGTCGAAGAGCTCGGAGCCGATCCGCCGGACGCCGTGGTGCTCACCGGCCGGGAGGGGTTCTTCTCCGCGGGAGCGGACCTCAAGCTCGCGCCCACCCTCGACGCAGGCGGGCAGCGCGACATGGTGGCCGGCATCAACCGCGCGTTCGCGGGCTGGTACTCGTTCCCGCGGCCGGTGGTCTGCGCCGTGAACGGGCACGCGATCGCGGGCGGGCTGATCCTTGCGCTGTGCGGCGACCATCGCATCGGCACCGACTCCGGGAAGCTGGGCCTCACCGAGCTGAGGGCGGGACTGCCCTACCCCGTTGTCGCGATGGCGATCGTGCAGGCGGAGCTGTCGAAGGCGGCCGCGCGGCGGCTGGTGCTCGGGTCCGAGCTGATCGGCATGGAGGAAGCGCACGAGCTCGATGTGCTGGACGAGCTCGCGACCGCGGATGAGCTGGTGGACCGCGCGCTCACCAGGGCGAAGGAGATGGCCGCGGCGCCCTCGGAGACCTACGCGACGGTGAAGGGCCAGCTGCGCGGGCACGTGCTCGACGCCGTGGACGGCGGCCGGGACGATCCGCTGGCGGAGGGCTGGCTCGGCGAGGACACCGCCGGCGCCGCGCGCGGGATCCTCGGCGGCTAGCTGTAGATCGCCGCGCGCCAGATGGCGAACAGCGCCTCGGCCGTCGCGTCCGGATCGTCCGCCGGCTCGCGGCCGAGTTTCTCGCTGAGAAAGCGCTCGGTCATCCACACCAGCGCGGCCGCGACGCGCCCGGGGTCGCCCACCGACGAGCGGCCCCCCTTCACCTCACGCTCGATCCGCCGGCTCGAAGCCTCCACGAAACCTTCGACCAGCCCGCGGTAGGCCTGCTCGACCTTCGCGTCCTCCGTCGAGGCATCGGCGATCGCGCGCAGCACACGCCCGTGGGTCTCGAACACGCTCGCGGTGCCGCGCAGAGCGCGCCGCAGTTCCTCGCTGTCGTCGCCGTCGCCCTCCAGCCAGGGGCCGGTCGTGGCGAACACCTCGCTGCCGATCTCCTCGATCAGCCGCAGCGCTAGATGGTGGCGGTCGCGGAAGTAGACGTAGAACGAGGGGCGCGACAGGCCGGTGCCGTCCATCACCTCGTCGATCGTGAGGTCGCGAAACGGGTGCTCCCTCAGGAACGCCTCGGCGGCGCTGAGGATCTCCCCCTCCGCCTCCTCCGGCGTACGACGCCGGCGCCTTTCGGTTTCCGCGGTGATGGCTTCAGGGTAGAGCCGATTGGCGGGCGATAGGCTCGATGAAGAACTCGAAAGGAGAGACATGGCATACGAGGTACCCGATCTTCCCTACGGATATGACGCGCTGGAGCCCCATGTGGACGAGGCGACGATGAAGGTGCACCACGACAAGCACCATCAGGCCTACGTTGACAAGGCCAACGCCGCGCTGGAGGGCACGGAGTTCGCAGACAAGCCGATCGAGGACGTGATCGCAAACCTGTCCGACGTTCCCGAGGACAAGCGCGGCCCCGTTCGCAACAACGGCGGAGGCCATCTCAACCACTCGCTCTTCTGGGAGTCGATGTCGCCTGACGGCGGCGGCGAGCCCGAGGGCGCGCTGGCGGACGCGATCAACGAAGCGTTCGGCTCGTTCGACGACTTCAAGGAGAAGGTGAAGGAGACCGGCGTGGGCCAGTTCGGCTCGGGCTGGGCATGGCTGGTGCACGACGGCTCCGGCCTGGCGGTGGTGGGAACCCCCAACCAGGACAACCCGATCACCGACGGCAAGACGCCGCTGCTGGGCATCGACGTCTGGGAGCACGCCTACTACCTGAAGTACCAGAACAAGCGCCCCGACTACATCGACGCGTGGTGGAACGTCGTCGACTGGTCGAAGGTGGCGGAGCGTTTCGAAGCAGCCGGCTAGCGCGGCCGCTTCACCCTGAACCGAACGGTCACGGCGCCGGAGGACTGTCCTCCGGCGTCGTAGGCCCGCAGCAGGACCCGGTATCGGCCGGCCACGAGACGGCGGAACGAGAGTTTGCGCCGGTTGCGGCCGCTCTTGCCCCTGTAGTCGAGCGTCCGCTTGGTGCGCCAGCGGCCGCGCTGCCTGCGCTGGACGCGGGCGACCACGTCGGCCTTCTCGGAGAGGTCGAACCCCAGGGTCCGCCCCTTCAGCCGCGCCCGGCTGAGGGTCGGCGGGATGTTGTCGGTCGGCCCGGCTACCGGGCGCACCTCCACGGTGCCGCGCATGTTCGCGTGGTTCTTGCAGTAGTAGGTGAACTTCCCGAGGGTCCTGAACACCCGGCTATAGAAGGCGTTCGGCTTCTTCTGAGGCGGCGAGGCGACGCCCGGGTCGGAGTCCCACGAGTCGGCCTGGCCGGGATCCGACGTGACCGAGTGGTTGCGGTCGATCGAGCTGCTGAAGAACCACACGACCGTGTCGTTCTGGCCCACGATCACATTCGGTGGCTTGAACGCGAAGCCGGACGTGTCGATGGTGGTCGGCCCGTGCCCGGGGTGCGCCGCCGTGGCCTGCGCTAGCCGCACCACCCAGTAGGCCTTCACGCCGCGCGAGCAGAAGAACGGGATCTTCCGGTCCGGCGGGTTGAGGCAGCGGAAGCGCGGTGCGCGCCTGCGGGAGCGCAGGAACGCCCGTGCCCACTTGCGCGCGTGCTTGCATTTCATCGCGCGGGTCTTCACCCGGTAGTCGCGATCGCCCTTCGCCATCACCCCACAGCTCTTCGACTTGTGCCCCGCGCTCACCGGCGGTGCCGCCGCGCATGCGAGCGCGGCGACCAGCCCCAGGACGACGATCCACCTCATCGTCCTGAGGCTAGCTCGCTGCGGCTAGCGCCTGATGCGGAAGCGCTTCGTCTTCACCGCGGACTTGTTGCCGGCGGCGTCCACCGCTCTGGCCACCAGGCGATAGCGGCCAACCCGGAGCCGCCTGCCGCCCACGCGGCCGGTGAAGGTCAGGCTGTTGGCCCCCGCGCCGTCGGTGTGCTTGAAGCTGCCTCGCACGCGCACGTACCGCGTGCAGCGCCTGCGCGAGAGCTGCTTGTTGCGCCGCGTCGCCGCGCGGCAGCGGCCCCGGATCCGGCGGCCGGTGCGGGCCCGCTGAACCCTGAACGTCGTGGTCGCCGTCTCCGACAGGCTGAAGCGGATCCGCGTGCCGGAGGTCTGCGAGAGCAGGCTTGGGCCGGTTCGCCGCGCCCGGAAGCTCGAGCGCGAGAACCGCAGTCGCGTGAGACTCGGCTTCTTCCGGTCGGCGGCGGTGCACGCGGCGCCGGCGTTGCCCTGTGTCGGGCATTTGTCCTGGGTCTCGTCGCCGAAGCCGTCCTTGTCGGAGTCGGGCTCCACGGTCGCCGCCACGAGCAGCTCGCCGGTGGCAGAGGTGGAGCCGCGCGCGCCCTGGCCCGCAACGAGCGGCGGGGCGAACACGTAGCTGAACTTGTCGCCGCTGTTGTTGTAGGTGGCCCAGAGGTTGGGCGGCCCGTCAAGCCCGAGGTGCTGCCCCTTCGCCACCGAGAGCCGGGCGGTGAACTCGCGTATCGGCGTGTCGACCCCGGGCGGGGCGGGCACGTCGACCGTCGGGCCGGTGCCGGTGGGGGTGGCCACCGCGTTGTCGTCGTTGCCCGGGTTCGGCCGGCTGATGTTGGCCACCCGCAGGGTGACCCTCGTCGCAACGCCCCCCGCGCCGAAGACCCTGACCCTGAACTTCGTGATCACACCGTCGACCGGCGAGCCGCCGGAGTAGGGATCGCCGTCCGGGTCGCTCGGGTGGATGAACGACACGAACGAGCACGGCCCCAGCGAGCCGCACTCGCCCGCGTTCGAGGGCTCGTTGGTCAGCCGGCTGCCGAAGTTGGTGGCGGCGGAGCTCGAGGCCGGCACGAGCAGCAGGGCTGCACAGGCGACGAACGGGGCCAGCTTCCTCACGTGACTACCTCCTGGATCGCGAAAAGTTCGGCGCGATCCTCTCACCGTTGCGGCCACATTGCGAGCGATGTAGGGTCGATTCATTCGCCTGGCCCTAGTGATTCTCATAGCAATCGTCTCGTTCGTGCTCCCGGCGGGCGCCGGAGCGACGGCACCGGCCGGGCCCAACGGCGACCTCGTTTTCACTAGCGGGCGCTCCCCGAACAGCGATGCCCAGGCACGAATCTGGACCGTCTCGAGCTTCGGACTCGGCGAGACCCAGGTGACCATCGTCCCGCCCTCCGTCATGGGCCAGCACCGTCAGCCCAACTGGTCCCCGGACCACACGAAGATCGTTTACGCGATCAACATCGGCGGCGGCATGAGCGTGATCAGGATCAGGGACCTGGTGGCCAACACGGACACACCGTTCGTGTCCGCCGCCGCCAACCAGGACCGGCCGACCTGGTCCCCGGACGGCACCAAGATCGCCTACGGCTCCGGCGGCAAGATCTACGTCAAGCCCTTCCCCTCAGCCGCCGCGGCGCCCAACCCGCTTCACCTCGTGACCAACGGCACGTCCGACGAGCGCCCGGTGTGGGGCCCCGACGGAAACACCATCTACTACAACGCCACGGTAGGGGCGGACCTCCGCAACATCATCAAGAAGTCCCCGGTCACGGCGGGCGGCACGGAGACGCCATTGGTCACGGGCAACACCGACGACTGGCAGCCCGCGGTGTCTCCGGACGGCTCGAAGCTGTGCTTCCTGCGGGGCGCCCAGAACGACACCGCCGTCATTTGGACGGGCAACACGAGCGCCGCGAACAGCAACCTGCGGAGTTCGCCAGAGACGCCATCGCGCCCGTGCTGGGCAGCCTGAACTGCATCTGGTCGCCGGACGGCACCGAGATCGCCTTCACCAGGGGCGCGTTCGGTGCGGGCGACCTGGTCAAGAAGGACATTGGGACCTCGTCCACCGCCTCGCCGACACCCATCACGGGCGCCGGGGGCGTCTTCGACGGCAACGCCGACTGGGCGGTCAACTTCCGGCCCCAGTGCCAGAACAGCACGCTCAACGTGCCCGTCAACGGGTTCCTCACGGTCCCGCTCTCGTGCACCGACCGGGATATCGCCAATACGGACAACATCGATCGCGAGATCGCCGACCCGCCGGGTCGCGGCATCGTCGGCGAGGTGGACGACGACGCCGACACCGTCGTCTACACGCCCAACGCCAACTTCTCCGGGACCGACACGTTCACGTACACCGGCAGCGACGGGAACTCGAGCTCGAGCCCCGCCACGATCACCGTGAGGGTTGGGCTCTCGGACGACGGCGGTGGCGGCAACGGCAAGGATGCGACCGCCGCAAAGATCGACCGGGTGAGGCTGTCACGCCGCACTTGGCGGCGCGGCCGGAGCCTTCCGTCTCTCTCGCGAGCCGCGGCGGCCGTCGGCACGACCATTTCCTTCCGCCTCTCGGAGAAGGCCCGCGTGACGCTCACGTTTTCCCGCAAGGCCACCGGCCGCAGGGTCGGGCGGCGGTGCGTGAAGCCCACACGGAGGAACCGCGCTCGGCGGCGCTGCACGCGCTACGTGAAGGCGGGGACGCTCCGGATCAACGGCAAGGCGGGCGCCAACCGCGTGAAGTTCCAGGGCCGGCTCTCGCGGAGCAAGCGGCTTGCCCTGGGGCGCTACCGCCTGACCGT
Source organism: uncultured Thermoleophilaceae bacterium (assembly GCA_963808105.1). Lineage (GTDB taxonomy): Bacteria > Actinomycetota > Thermoleophilia > Solirubrobacterales > Thermoleophilaceae > JAAYBF01. The sequence goes on from CAWEEH010000003.1 coordinate 826,864, forward strand.
GGGTGCCACGGACAGCGCCGGCAACAAGTCGCGCACGTCCCGGCCGGTCGCCTTCAGGATCGTCCGGCGCTAGCTGAGGAAGCGGAGCATGTGCTCCGCGATCTGCTCGCCCCGGTCCTCCTGCAGGAAATGCGCGGCGCCCTCGATCGGGACCTGCTCCCCCGCGCTTGGGATGGCGTCGGCGAAGACGTCCCCCGCGCGCGGGTAGGGGAACACGGGGTCTGAGTCCGAGAAGGCGATCAGCGCCGGCTTCTCCCAGCTCTTCAGCTCGTCCATGACCGCGCCCATCTCGGCGGCGCCGGGCGCGCTCTCGTCGGTGGGCACCAGCAGCGGGAAGGTGGCGGCGCCCGCCTTGGACTCCGCGTTTGGGAACGGCGCCTCGTAGGCGGCCACCACCTTGTCGGGGAGCTCGGTGGCGGTGCCGCCCTGGATGACGAAGCCCACCGGCAGGTCCGGGTTCTTCTCGGCGAAGTCGCGCCACGCCATAAAGCCCTTGCTCACCCGGCCGGTGAAGAGGCCGGTGTTCAGGATCACCAGTCGCGCCACGCGGTCGGCGTTCTGAACCGCCCAGCGCAGACCGATCGGCCCACCCCAGTCCTGCACGACGACGGTGGCCTCGGAAAGGTCGAGCGTCGCCAGGGCGGTTGAAACGGTCTCGAGGTGGCGGTCGTAGGAGTACCAGCCGAAATCCGTCGGCTTGTCCGAGCGCCCAAAGCCGGCGTAGTCGGGACAGACCACTCGGTGGCCGCCCTCCACCAGCGGCACCAGCATCTTGCGGTACAGGTACGACCAGGTTGGCTCGCCGTGGAAGCAGACGATGGGATCGCCGGCGCCCTCGTCGAGGTAGTGCATCCGCAGGCCGTCAACCTCGGTGTAGTTGGGCTCGAACGAATAGCCGGGCAGGCCCTCGAAGCGCTCGTCCGGCGTGCGGAAGACATCCACACGCCGGACGCTATTCGATGAGCGCTTCTAGGCGGTACGCCGCCGGGCGGTGATCAGCCCCGCAGTTCCGGCGACCAGCCCCAGCCCGCCGAGGACCAGGGCGGCGATCACGAGGCCCGTCGAGGGCCCGTCGTCGTCGTCCTCGGCCGGCGCGGCGGCCTCGGTCTCGGCCGCGGCAGGCTCGGCGCCGTGCTCGCCTTCCGCCGCGGTGAGCGTGACCTGCGGGGCCGGCTCGTCGGCCTCCGGAGCCCCGATCCAGCGCACGACCTTTCCGTTCTCATAGGTCTGCGTGGCCTTGAACGTGAGCTTCGACCCGGCCTTGCCCTCCGGCACGCCCACCGACAGCCCGAAATCGTCGAACTGACCCGGCTTGACGATGCCCGTCTTGCCGTCACCGGTGAACGTGACCTCGCCCACCTCCTCGGTGATCTCCTCGCCGTGCTCCTCCACGGGCTTGGCCAGCTTGCGCTTGGTCACCTTGGCGGTCCAGCCGGGCTTCGGCTCGTAGGAGACGAAGTAGAAGCCGGGCGGCATCTGCACCGCCACCTTGGTCGTTCCCGCGTCGTCCTCCTCGTTCGGGACGCGAACGTCCAGGCGCGTGAAGCCGCCCGCGGGCGCCTCCTCGGGCTGGAGCGTCACGTGTGCCTGGGCGGCGCCCGGGAGCGCCAGTGCTGCCACCGCGATCGCGGCGACGGTTCTGCTTGTCCTCATGTTCATTTCCTTTCGTTGCGGAGTTCAGTTCACGGCGAGGGGCGCGGGAGGCCCGCGCTTGGCGAGCGAGGCGGCGAGCAGCGCGCCCCCTCGGGGCAATCCGAGACGTGGGGTCCGCGGGGCGGCCACGGCACCCGCGGAGCGCGCGGGCCGGGGTCGCGGGCGGCGGGGGCCGGCCAGCACCCCGGCGCCGGGGTACCGCCCCGCCAGCAGCGGGATCAGCACCAGCAGCAGCGGCAGGGCGTAGAACGCGAGCTCGATCACCGGACCGGCACCTCCACCTCGGCCTCGTAGAGGTCGAACTCCCCCTTGCGCATGGCCACGTCGAGATCCCAGTCGCCGCCCGGCACCAGGTCGGCATCGCGGACGGTGAAGTGACCGGGTCCGGTTTCCCTTGCCCTCAGCTTGATCGGCCCGATGTCCCGCTCGCGCTGGCCGGCGGTCACCGTGAGCTCGTCGAAGCGCTCGTACTGAGCGCCGGTCCTGCGGTCGAAGAGGTAGAGGTGGATCTCGTTGCGCCCGACCCGTGCGGGGTCCACGGTGAGCTCCAGCCGGGCGGGCCCGAGTTCGCGGTCGGCTGCGAAGGGTCCCTCGCCGGCGCCCGCGCCGGGCGGATAGCTCACGAGCGCCGCCGCCACCGCGAGCACCGCGGCCATCAGCGCCAGCTCGGCCCGCAGCGCCCTGCGGATCGAGACCCCGGCGGCGCCGGGCGGGTCGCCGTCGGCGGCGGCGCGCCTGACCCCGGGCAGGGCCCGGCGGCGGTTGAAGGCGCCGATGCCCACGAGCACGAGCAGCAGCACCGACTTGATCGCCACCGCGCGGCCGAACGCGGTGTCGGTGAGGTCGGAGAGTGACTCGAGCTGCACCACGGACTGCACGATGCCGGTGGCAACGAGGGCCGCCACGGCGGCGAGGGCGACCACCGAGAAGCGGTCGAGCACCGTGCTCAACAGCCCGCTCCGTAGGTCCGGCGCCAGCTCCCGCGTGGCGTGGGGGACCGCCGCCAGGAGCAGCGCGACGCCGCCCACCCACGCGCTCATGGCCAGCACGTGCAGCGTGTCCATGGGGATCAGCAGCGCCGAGTCCTGTGCGCCCGGGTGCCCGGCGAGCCCGGGCGTGACCACCATCGCGGCCAGCGCGGCCGCCACCAGCACCCACGCCGCCCGCCCGGGTCGCGGAGCAATCGCCGCGAGCAGGCCGAGGACCACGAACGCGCCCAGCCGGATCGCCCACATGGAGCCGAAGCGCGTGGCGAGCACGTCGGAGACGACGCTCGGGTCGAGCGCCGACCAGAAGCTGATTCCCGCGGCGGTGGCGCCCTGGCAGACGATTCCGAGCGCGGTGGCCACGCCCCCGGCCGCCGCGCTGACCAGCGCCAAGCTCCGTGCGCGCCGCTCGAACGCAGCCGTCGCGGCCGGGCCCGGAAGCCGGGCGCGCAGCGCCGGCAGCCAGGCCGCGAGAAGGAAGATCGCGCCGCCCACCAGCAGCGCGGTGGCGGCGTAGGCGGCGGCCCGGGCGCCACCGAAGGCGATGCTGGTGACCCGTCCGGACCCGCCCGAGTCGATCAGCTCGTCCACCGAGGCCGCCGCCTGGCCTCCCGACCGCCCAACTGTGAACACGAAGCCGCCGGCCACCGGGTGAGAGTCGGCGGAGACAACTCGAAACGTGGCCGTGTAGGGGCCGTCGCGCAGGTCCTCCCTCACGCGGACGGCGACCCGCTTCGACGTCGGCCGCTCCAGGTCGCCGCGATCGACCCGGTTCCCGTCGGCCCCGTACACCCGCAGCGCGCCAAAGCGGGTCTCCACGGCCTCGCTGAAGCGGATCTCCACCCGCTTGGGCGCGCGCTCCAGCGCTGCGCCGCGCGGCGGCGAGGTGTCCTTGACCACGGCGTGCGCCCATGCGCTCCCCGGGAGCAGGAGCAGCAGGGCGCCGCAGAGCGAGACGGTCCGCCTCACCAGGCCTCGCCTTCCCCTCCCCCGCCCCGTCGCCTTCGGCGCACGACCACCACGAGGGCCGCCCCTCCCAGGACGGCGACGGCAAGCGCGATGAGCGCCGCCGCCGGTGGCCCTCCATCGTCGCTCGGGACCCAGTCGAGGACCCCCGCGATCCGGCCCCTTCGCTCGGCCACCTCGATCGGCACCTGCCAGGTGAACACCCGCGTGCGAGCCGACGGGTCGCGCACCTGATCGGGCCGCTTCGCGCCCATCCAGTGGGCTCGGTGGTCGTGCCACTCGAACCGGCCGGTGCCCGACTCGGTCCGCCAGCGCGGCGGCGCCTTCGCGTCGGCGCTGTCCGGCACGTCGCCGCTGGCGTCCCGGTCGGTGTTGAGGTACAGCGCGGGCGAGCGGGTGTTGACCTGCACGCGGCCTCCGGCGAGCACGCGCGCGTAGGGCTCATCCTGGTAGCCGAGGATCACCACGTCGCGGCCGCTTCGGTTGCGCAGCTCCAGCCGGTCGTCGCGGTCGAGCATGGTCACCTGGAGACCGGCGACCTCGGGGGTCACCGATCGCACCGTCGATATGTAGTTGGGGTCGCCCTTGTGGGCGTATGCGGGTGCGGCAGCCGCGATCGACAGAGTGATCGCGAGAACCCCACCCAGGCGGCGTGTCATGCGCCGTCCTCCTGGTCTCGGCCGCCGGGAACAGGCGGTGCCTGTGACCGGGGTTTTTCTAGGTCAGGCCAGGTGCGGCGGCGGGCGCACCGCCAGGCCGGCGCCGATCAGGCGCCCGCCGCGGGCGAGCAGCGAAGCGAAGGGGGGCGCGGGAAGCGGCGAAGCAGCGGCGGCCGCCCGGTCGCGCAGGCGGGGGAGCCGCTCCGCGAGAGCCATCACACCGCGCTCGCCGCGGTCGCTGAGCATGGGCACCAGCAGCAGCAATGCCGGGGCCACGTAGAGCAGACCGGTGGCGAGCCCGCCGCCGGTCACGGCGAGAAGGAACAGGAACGCCAGCATCGCGAGCGCGATGAGGTTGCGCTGGGTCGTGCGGCTCACGGGCTGGATCGTAGCTGCGGGCTACCCTTCCGCGCGTGGGTTCCACCACTGCCACGGCATGGACCGAGCACGCGCGCGAGACTCTCGCCGGCGCCGGTCACCGCTCGAGCACGGCCCGTGACGAGGTGATCGCCGCGATCGACTCGCTGGGCTGCTCGGTCACCGCGCGCGAGGTCTCCGAGCTGCTGCGTGAGCGCGGCAGCCATGTCGGCCTCGCCAGCATCTACCGCGCGCTGGAGCTGCTGGAGCGGCTCCGGCTGATCAAGCGCTTCGACGTGGGCGAGGGGATCGCCCGCTACGAGCCCGCCCACCCGAGCGGGGAGCATCACCACCACGTGGTCTGCGACAGCTGCGGCACCGTCGAGCCGTTCGAGGACCCGGCGCTGGAGCGTGCGATCAACCGCCTCTCCGACAAGGTGAGCTTCGACGTGGCCGCCCACGACGTGACGCTGCACGGCACGTGCCCGGCGTGCATCAGAAGCACCTGACCCTTCCGCCGCTGAGCCCGTCGGCGATCGTTCGCGTGTTTGCCTCGATCGATTCGACGTAGGTCTCCCCCGTCGAGCCCTCGGGGCCCAGCGTGTCCGCCCACAGCGCTCCGCCCACACGCGCTCCGGAGTCGCGCGCGATGGCCTTCTCAAGCTTCGAGTCGAGCGAGGACTCCGGGAAGATCGCCTTCACCTTCTCCTCCTTGATCTGGTCCACCAGCTCGCCAACCTCCTTGGACGAAGCCTGCGCCTGGCTAGAGCGCGACGGGATCACCGCGCCGATCACCTCGAGGCCGTAACGGTCGGCGTAGTGACCGAGTGCGTCGTGGGTGGTCACCAGCTTTCGGGCGTCGCGAGGGAGCATTCCGATGCAGCGCTCGACCTCCCGGTCGAGCTTCCTGAGCCGGCCGAGATACTCGTTCGCCCCGTCGGCAGGGAGGCCGACTTCGATCAGGGCGTGACGGACTTCCTCGACGGCCCGTTGCACCTTGCGCGGGTCCTGCCACCAGTGCGGATCGGAGCCCGGTTCGACGGGCTGGACCTGCTTCGCGCCGGTGCCCGAGCTGTCGATGAGCTGGCCGAGCCACTCGTCCACGTCGCCGCCGGAGCGGAGCACGAGCCGCGCCCGCTCGAGCTCGCGGACGTCGCTCGGCCGGGGCTCGTAGGCGTGGGGGTCGGCGTTCGGGCGCAGGAGCTGCGTTACGACGACGTCGTCGCCGGCCACCGACCGGGCGATGTCGGCGAGCTGGGACGTGGTCGCCACCACCTGAGCGTCGCCGGACGAGGAGTCGTCACCGCACCCGGCCGCGAGGAGGGTGGCGATACAGGCAAGGGCCATTGCACCTTTCACGGTGCCTGACCTTACTGAGAACGATTCTCAGCGACTAGTCGCGGTCGCGCGAGCGGCCGCGGCCGCCGGTGCGCTCGAGGCCCTTCGTGACGTCCACGTAGGGCAGCAGGCCGACCTCGCGCGCACGCTTCACCGCACGGGCCATCTTCGACTGGTCGCGCCGCGAGAGGCCTGTCACGCGGCGGGAGCGGATCTTGCCGCGCTCGGTGACGAAGCGCTGGAGCAGCGCGACGTTCTTGTAGTCGATCTTGTCGATCTCCTCGCGCGGGAGCTTCGAGTAGCGCCGGACCTCACCCTTCATCCCGGGCTTGCCTCGGCGCGGCTTTTCCTTGATCTGTCGGCCCATCAGCCCAGAGAGACTAGCGAGCGCTGCCCTTCACAGATTCGTGACAGTTGCCGGTTGCGGTCGCGCCATACACCGGTCAACCTTGCCGAGCCTCATGAACCGCCTCCTGCTGACCACCCTGGTCGCCACGCTGGCCTGCGCCCCCGGCGTGGCGCACGGCGCGGTCGCCAAGAACCCCTGGCCGCCAATGTCCGGGCCGGGCCACCTGTTCGTGCACTACGGGGAGGAGCACTGGAACGACGACGACGGGCTCACCCTGCTGCCCAAGATCGTGGAGGAGTCGCGCCGCTACAGGCCCGCGCTGGTCACGATGTCCGGCGACAAGGACAACGACGGCACGGTCGACCAGCTGACGATGTGGCGGAAGATCATGGAGGCCTACGACCGATCGAACGTCCCGTACTTCCCAGGGGTGGGAAACCACGACCGGCTGTCTCCGCCGGGCGTCCCCCCCGGCACGGGCGGGCTGTTCAACTCGAGCATCCAGGGGACGAACACCAACTACAGGAGCGTGTTCGCCCGCCGGCCCTACCCGTTCGGGGACGCCGCGCCGTACAAGGACCGCAACTTCGCCCAGCGCAGCCGGCCCGGCAACGACCCGGCGGGCGCCTCGACCCACTACTTCGTGGACTACGGGAAGGTGCGCTGGATCTTCCTCGACAACTCGTGCTGGGGGCTGTCGGACTGCGACTCGACCCAGAACCCTCCGTTCCCCGACGCCCAGGGCAACACCACCCAGCTGGGCTACCTGGAGCGCACCGCCAAGGAGGCGCGGGCGAAGGGCATGACGACGTTCGCCGTGATGCACATTCCCACGCGCGACCCGCGCGACCAGAGCTACACCGACACCACGGCCTTCAACCACATCATGGGCAAGGGGCTGAACCCGTCGCAGGCGCCTGACAACGACCGTCTCGAGCAGGTGGCCGAGCGCTCGGGCGTCGACGGCCTGTTCTTCGGCCACATCAAGGGCCAGTTCCTCTACCGGGGCCGCGGCAACATCCCGTACTTCATCGACGGCGGCGCCGGCGGTGAGCTCTACACCGAGGGCCCCGTGGGCGCCGACCACGGCTACTGGCACGGCTTCCGGCTGATCCGGGTGGCCGGCGGGCGGATCACCACCGACACGGTCCCGATCTTCACCAAGAACGGCATCCGGCTCGAGGGCCCGGAGACGCTGAGCACGGGTCGCCAGGGCCAGTACGAGGCGTTCGGCACGCCAGCCCGTGTTCAACGACCCCGCCAAGGTGCCCAGCCTCGAGTTGCGCGATCCCGATCCCAGACCGCCCGCCAGCAGCTCGGGCGTCGGCGCCTTCGTCCGCGGTGGCGGCTGGCTCTTCGTGCCCGTGCTGCTGCTGGTGCTCGGGGGCATGGCGATGAACGGCACCCTGCCGGCGCCGAGGCGCCGGGTGCTCGTGATCGGCTGCGCCGCCGCCGGCGCGGCGGTGGTGGGCGTCGCCGGCGCCTCGCTGGCGCAGCAGTCCGAGCCGACCACCACGCCGCGCGCGAGCCTGCCCACCCCGGCGCACATCTTCACCTCGAGCGATCCGCAGGTGATCGCCCCGCTGAAGGCAAAGGGCGATGACCCGCGCCGCGACGCGGCCACGCAGACCGAGGGCGGCCTCTTCGCCTCCCGCTGCCCGGGCCGCGTCAGGGTCTCGATCACCTCGGGCTTCGAGACCACGGCGAAGAACGTGCTCGTGCCGTCCCGGCGCGACCGGCGGATCGCGCGCCGCGTGCGCGCGGTGAGAGCGAAGGGCCTGCGCCCACGGGTTCGCCGCACCGTCGCGCGCGTACGCCTGTCGCAGCAGGCCCGGGTGCTCGTGCGGGTCCGCCGCCGCGGCAAAACCGTGCGGGTGCTGCGCGACGCCTGCCTGAAGCCGGGCAGCAAGCGACTGCGCGTGGCGTGGGACGCCCGCGCGCGCCGGCGCGGAAAGCTCCGTGCCGTGAAGGCGGGCAGGTACAGGATTCAGGTGTACGTGCGCTCGGACCGCAAGACCATCGCGCGGGGCGCGACGGTCCGCGTGCGTCGTTGACCTCAGATCCCATCGCGCTCACAGCGCTGGCGGCCTGGTGCTTCGCCGTGGCACTGGCCGGCGGCCTCGCCGGACTGGTGCTGGGCAATATCCGCCTGCCCGCGGTGCTGGCGGCGGCCTCGAGCCCCGCCGCCGGGGCGGGCGCGAACATCGGCATCTCCGGGATCGCGGCGGCGGCGGCATCTGTTGCACACATACGCGCGGGAAGGGTGAACTGGCACCTGTTCCGGTGGATGGCGCCACCGTCGATCGCGGGCGCGTTCGTGGGTGGATATGTGAGCGGCGCCGTCCCGGACGAGCTCCTGCTCGCCGTGATCGGGCTCACCCTCCTGTACTTCGGCGTGGACCTGCTGCGCCCGGGGCGAGACGGGCCGATCGAGCCCAAGGACCACCTCGACGTCCGCGCAGCGGTGGTGAGCGGGGCGGTGATCGGGCTGCTCGGCGGGCTGGTGGGGCTGATCCTGGGCAGCCTGCGGATGCCTGCGCTGCTGAAGAGCGTCGGCGAGACGGCGCACCGGGCCGTGGGAACGAATCTGGTCGTGGGCGTGTGCGTCGGCGCCGCGGGCCTGATCGGCCATGCCCCCGAGGGCGTGGACTGGGAGCTGCTCGCGCTGGGCGGAGCGGCGTCGATCCCGGGTGCGGTGCTGGGGGCGAGGCTCACCGGCAGGCTCTCCACCGACCAACTGCTGCGAGCGATCGGGGCCCTGCTGGTGGTGGCCGGGCTGGGAATCCTGGTCCAGGCGGCGTCCTAGCGACGCCGTTCACAGCCCTTTCACCGGAGGCGGTTTTTCCGTAACAAGCAGGGGTTTTGTGCACCGTAGCTTGATCTTCCGAGGTGGCGCGACGAGCGATCAGCCCGGAGGCACGCAAGGTCGGGGCGGCGGCGTTCGCCGGCGCGATCTCGGTGGCCGCTCTGGGCCTGGCGGCGGTGGCGGGCCCGACCGACGTCCCGGACCCGCAGCCGCAAGCCCGCGGCCAAAACGAGCGGACGGGCTCGGTCGAGATCCAGCTGCTGGGCGTGAACGACTTCCACGGCCGGCTCGAGCCGCCCCGCCGCGGTGTGGGCGGCGCCGCCGCGCTGGCCGCCCACCTCGACCGCGCCGAGCGCAGCCACCCCGGCCGCACGATCCGGGTGCACGCCGGCGACATGGTGGGCGCCTCGCCGATGGTGTCGAGCTACTTCCACGACGAGCCCTCCGTGCGCGTGATGAACCTCATGGACTTCGACGTCGGCACGCTCGGCAACCACGAGTTCGACGAGGGCGGCGACGAGATGGTGCGCCTGCTCCGCGGCGGTCAGCGCACCGACGGCCTGCAGTTCAAGCGCGACGAGCACGGCAGGCCGGTGAACACCTCGGCGCCGGACTTCGAGGGCGTGAGGTTCCCCTACATCGCCGCGAACACGGTCGACCACGCGGGCCGGCTGCGGCTGCCCCCCACGCGGATCGTGGAGCGCGCCGGCGTCCGGATCGGCTTCATCGGGGTGACCACCCACGAGACGCCCGACTATCTGCTCGCCCGCCACAAGCAGCGCTTCGACTTCCTCGACATCTCGGACACGGTGAACCGGCACGCCGCCACGCTTCGCCGCCAGGGCGTGGAGGCGATCGTGGTGCTCGCGCACTCGGGCGCCAAGCACGAGCACCGCACCTCCGGAGCCGCGGCCGGCGAGATCGTGGACGAGGCGCGCGACATGAGCTCGGCCGTCGACGTGGTGATCGCCGGCCACACCCACTCCTACCTCAACACTCGCGTGCCCAACCGCTCCGGAGGCGGAGACAAGCTGGTGATCGAGGCGAAGTCGCTCGGCATCGCCTACGACCGCGTGCGGATGACGATCGACCGGTCCAGCGGCGAGGTGACCGCCAAGACCGGCGATACGCCGGCAACGTCACACGACCAGGTGACGCCGGATCCGCAGACCGGCCGGATCGTGTCGGCCCACGCGCGCCGGATCGCGCCGCTCGCCCACCGCGTGGTGGGCCGTGCGCGCCGCACGCTGGTGCGCAACCTGGCCGGCACCGAGCGCGGCAGCCTGATCGCGGTGGCCGCCCGCGCCCAGCGCCAGCTGGCCAAGGCCGACATGGCCGTGGTGAACGAGGGCAACGCCCGCGCCAGCGTTGCCGCGGGGCCGATCACCTACGAGGAGCTGTTCGAGGCGTCCGCCTACGAGCACCAGGTGCTGCGGATGGAGCTGACCGGCCGCGAGATCGGCCTGCTCGAGGCCCAGCAGACCACCCAGGAGCCGGACGTGATGCTGCACTGGAGCGGCCGGCCGCTGGTGCTGAACCCCAACCGCACCTACACGGTGGCGGCCAACGAGCTCCTGGTGGAGGGCAACGACGACTTCTCCGTGCTGCGCCGCGGGCGCAACGTGCGGCGGATGGGCACCGACCTCGAGGCGCTGGTCGACTACGTGGACGCCGCCGGCACCGTCGGCTGAGGCTCGGCGGCCTCGGAGCCGTTCGCGGAGGGCTTGTAGGGCCCCGGCTTGGGCCTCTCCTCGCCGCCTGGGAACGCCAGCCGCAGGATCGTGCGCTGCACCATCCCGAGCTGCTTGAGGAACGGCCCCGTGTTGTAGGGCAGCTCGTAGCGCTCGCAGATCTCCTTCACCTTCGGGGCGATCTCGGCGTAGCGCGTGCTCGGCATGTCCGGGTAGAGGTGGTGCTCCACCTGGTAGCCGAGGTTGCCGCTGGCCACGTGGAAGAACGGGCTGCCCTCGATGTTGGCCGCTCCGAGCAGCTGGCGCACGTACTTGGCGCCGCGTGTCTCGTCCTTCGTCTCCTCCTGGCTGAAGGTGTACGTCTGGTCGGGGAAGTGGCCGCAGAAGATGATCGCGTAGGCCCACACGTTGCGAACGATGTTCGCCGTGAAGTCGGCCCGGACGGTCTGCTTGAACGTCTCCCGTCCGGTGCCCGCCAGGGCGTCGGCGAACCGCGGCCCCTTCACGCGGCGCTGCCACGGCTTGCGCTTCGCCGGCTTGCGCAGCGCGATCGCGTGCTCCACGCTTGCCGCGACCAGCCCGCTCAGGGCCGGCCAGGCCACGTAGTCCTTCACGATCTGCTCCCGCCCCTTGCGGACCATCCCCTTCAGCTCGCGCTTGAGGTCCTTGGGGTCCTTCTTCCCCGAGCGGATCTCGTCGAAGTTGAGATCGTGGGCCGCGACGCCCCACTCGAAGAACGCCGCCAGCACCAGGTTGTAGAACGGCTGGGCGAGGTAGAACGGGTACCACTTCTGGTTCGGGTCGATCCGCATGATCTCGTAGCCGAGATCGCGGTCCTTGCCGCGGATGTTCGTGTAGGTGTGGTGCACGTAGTTGTGGGAGTGCTTCCACGCCTCCTTCGTCGAGGCCGAGTCCCAGTCCCACGAGCGCGAGTGGATGTAGGGGTCGTTCATCCAGTCCCACTGGCCGTGCATCACGTTGTGGCCGATCTCCATGTTCTCCAGGATCTTGGCCGCGGACAGGGTGGCCGTGCCGAGCGCCCGCGCGAACGGGTTCTTGGAGGCGAACAGCTCGATGCGGCCCATCAGCACCAGGCGGCGGTGCAGCTGGATGATCCCGCGGATGTAGGCGGCGTCGCGCTCGCCGAGGTCCTCGTAGACCTCGTCGTGGATCGCGTCGAACTCCCGGCCGATCTCCTCGATCTGCTCGGGCGTGAGGCGGTGGATGGGGTTTTCGGTGGTGGGTGTCATATCTCCTTAGAGTTCGATTTCGATCGGGCCCTCGGGGGCGTTGATGCAGGTGCGGACGGTGTCGCCCTCCTGTCCCGAGATCTTGCCGGTGCGCAGGTCGCGGACCTGGCCCTTACGCAAAGTTCCAATGCAGGTGTGGCAGATGCCCTCGCGGCAGCCGTAGGCGAGCTCCAGGCCGGCCTCCTCGCCGGCCACGAGTATCGGCGTGGTGCCGTCGGACTCCGCGTCGCACTCGCTCATGCGGAAGCGGATCGGGCCCCCCTCCCCCGTCTCCTCCGCATTGCCGATGACCGGCTGGAAGCGCTCCATGTGGAGGCGGTCGCAGTCGGCCTCGGCGTCCCAGTGCTCGGTGAGGCTGTCGAGCATCTCCCCGGGGCCGGAGACGAACGCCTCGCGCTCGCGCCAGTCGGGGCAGACCTCCTCGAGCGTTGCCGTGGTCATGCGGCCGTGCTCCCCCGTGTGCTGCTCGTGAAGACGAAAGCCCTCATGGCGCTCGGCCATGTCGCGCAGGTCGGACCCGAAGATCACGTCCTCGGGCGTGCGGGCCGAGTGGATCAGCACCGCGTCGTCGAGCCGGTCGCGGTGATCGAGGCTGCGCAGCATGCTCATGATCGGCGTGATCCCGCTGCCGGCGCTCACGAACAGGAGCTTCTCCGGCAGCGGATCCGGGAGGACGAACTCGCCCTCCACGCCGCCCAGGCTGATGATGCTCCCGGGCTCGCCGCGCTTCACCAGCGTGGGCGAGACGACCCCCTCCTCCACGTTCTTCACCGTGATGCTGATGCAGCCGTCCGCGCGGTCGGGGTCCGACGTGAGCGAGTAGGCGCGCCAGTGCCGGCGGCCCCCGGTGTCGATCCCGATGCGCAGGTACTGGCCCGGCTCGTGGCCCATCCAGTCGTACCCGGGCCGGATGACCACGGTGGCGGCATCCGGCGTCTCGCGCCGGATCTCCTCGATCTTTCCCCGCAGCTCGCGCGTGGACCAGAGCGGATTGATCAGCTCGATGTAGTCGTCGGGCAGCAGCGGGGTGGTGAAAGCACGCACCGCGCGCAGGGCGGTGCGCTGCAACCTCGGGACTTTGGGGCTCGCGCCCGTCTCAGCCATTGACGGAAGTAGTAGCCTGAATGAGAACGAGTGTCAACCGTACGTTCATCACACAAGGAACCGCTGCGCCAGACGCGGGAGCGCGACCTCGTCCATGCCACGCGCACGCTCTTCGACGAGAGGGGCATGCAGGACGCTCCGATCGAGCACATCGCGAAGGCGGCCGGCATCGCCCGCGGGCTGGTCTACCGCCACTTTTCCTCCAAGGAGGAGCTGTTCGTGCTCACCGTGACCGACTATCTCACCGAATTGGACCGTGTGCTCGCGGACGCCATCGGCAAGGGGCGCACACCCATCAAGCGACTCGAGCTGTGCGCGGAGGCGTACGCCGGGTTCTGCGTGCGCTACCCAGCCTTCATCGACTGCGCGCTGTCGCTCATGCGCCGCCCCGCGAGCGACCTCCAGGACATCGTGTCCGAGTCGGTGTGGCTGCGACTCGGGCAGGGCATGGCGCGCTGCTCGGATCAGCTCGCGGTGGTGCTCCGCGAGGGCGTCGAATCGGGCGACTTCGAGGTGGATGACCCCGACTACATGGCCAACTTCCTGTGGACCTCGACGCTGGGGGCAATGCACCTGGCCCGGATCCGCATCGGTCTGCGCCAAGAGGCGCGCGGGGTGCCGGTGGCGTTCGCGGTCGAGCCGGAGCAGGTCGTGCGCAGCTGCGTGGACTTCGCGCTGAAGGCCGTGGCCGCCTGACGATGCTGTCGCGTCTGCTGCGGCTGCGCGTGTTTGAGCTGCTCGCGCCGGCGCTCGGGGCTGCCGTGGCCCTCCTCCACCGGCTCAGCGGCCGGCCGGCCGGCCTGGGTGTGCTCTTCCACCTGGTGAGCGACCGCCAGGGCGACCCCCTGCGCGAGCTGGTGGCGCCGATCGAACGGAGCCTCTACGAGCGGCAGCTCAGGCACCTCTGCCGCCACTACGCGGTGGTCCCCCTCGATGAGCTGCCGGCGGCCGTGCGAGCCCGCCGGCGCGGACAGCGTCACCCGGTGAGCGTGACCTTCGACGACGACGCGCCCGAGCACACCGCCCACGCGCTCCCCGCCCTTCGCGCCACCGGCGTGAGGGCCACCTTCTTCCTCACCGGCTCGTGGACGAGCCCGGATCCCGTCGACTTCTGGTGGCACGACCTCCAGCACGCCGCCGATGCCGGCCTCGCACCGACCGGGCGCGAGCTCTTCCAGCTCACATACGACACGGCGAGGCTGCCCCCCGCCGCCCGCGGCGCCGAGGCGGAGCGCCTGCGCGCCCTGGCGGGCCCGCGCGACCCGCACCTGATGTCCGAGGATCAGGTGTCGGAGCTCGTCGCGGCGGGCCAGTCGATCGGGTTCCATACCCACCGCCACTACTCACTGCCGGTTCTCGACGACGAAGAGCTCGACACCGCGCTGACCGAGCGGCTTCCGGAGGTGGCGGCCCTGGCTGGCGGGCCCATGACGGCGTTCGCCTACCCGCACGGCGACTTCGACGACCGGGTCGTCGAAGCGGTGCGCGCCCACGGGTTCACCATCGGCGTGTCGGCTCGCCGCACGGCCGTCACGCCCGACACCGACCCGCTGCGGATCGGCCGGGTCGAGATCAAGGGCGCCTCCCTGGGCGAGTTCGTCGTCCAGGTCGTGCGCGGGCTGCTGACGCGCAGCTAGCGCTCAGGAGCTGGAGGGCGCGACGCTCGCGGCGGCCTCAACCGGCTCGCCACGGGTGTCTATGACCTCTGCCCGAGGTGCTTCGTACGGTGCTGAGCTCTCTCCGTCCACGGGCGAATCCTATGTCAGGCCGAGGAGGGCACGAGGGTCGCGGCCGTCTCGGCCGGCCCGCCGCTGGTGTCGATGACCTCGGCCGCCGGCGCCTCGTAGGGCTTCCGTGTTCCGTGCTCGTCCACTGAGGCGAGGACCATACACCCGGCGGTAGCCTCCTGCGCGTGCGCGGAGGGATGAAGTTCGCGGGGGCCGGGCTAGCCATCCTGCTGCTCGTGCCGGCGATCGCGCACGCGGGGCACCCGGGCCGGCAAGCGACCGCCGAGCCGGTGATCGCGGCGGCGGCAGCGGACACCGTGAAGGCCCGCAGGCACTTCTTCGGCGCGGAGAACGTGGACTCGAGGGGGCGCGTGCGCCGCGACCGCATCGTGCTCTCGTGGTTCAGCGTGGCCAGCGTGGCGGCGGCGATCGACGGCCGCGTCGTGCTGCTCGACACCTACATCCACAAGGCCGAGGACCGGCCGAACTACGTGCCCACCACCACCAACGAGCTGGTGGCGCTGGCGCCGGAGGCGATCTTCATCGGCCACGGCCATTTCGACCACGCCAACACCGGCGGCGAGATCGCCGCGCGCACGGGTGCGCTGGTGGTCGGGACCCCTGAGCACTGCGACCAGGCCAGGGAGCAGGCCAAGTCCGTCGCGGGTCCGGTGAAGCCGGTGCGCTGCACCGCCGCGGTCGGTCGCGGCTCGGCGCCCGGCGCCCGGGTGAACCGGCTCACCCCACTGGGCGACAGCGTGGTGGTCAACGCGCTCAAGCACATTCACAGCGCCGCGGAACCCCCGGACGGCGAGAACCACGAGACCAGCCTTGCCGCGCCGGCCCTGCCGGACGCAAACCAGCTGCTGCTCCACCCGCCCGGGCCGGGAACGGTGGCCGGGCTGCTCACCAGCGGCGACGAGGGCTCCAGCGTCCTCTACCAGTTCAAGGTCGGCCAGTTCACGCTCACCTGGCACGACACCGTCGGCCCGCTGCGCGAACGGGCACCGGCCCTGCTCGGCGTGCTCCGCAGGCTGCCCCGCACCGACGTCGAGCTGGGCTCGACGCTGGGCTTCAACGACCCGACCAACGGGCAGCGCGATTCGGTCGACTACGTGACCGCTCTGCGGCCGCGGTTCTTCTATCCGATGCATCACGACTTCATCGCGGAGTACGGGGTGTCCAAGGGGCTAGAGGGCGTATTCCGGCGCGAGCTGGCCAAGCGCCCCCCGGTGCCCACCGAGACCCGCTGGCTCTACGACCCCCAGGACTACCTGCGCCCCAAGCTGATGACGTTCGACGTGGAGGCGGCCCGCTTCGCCGATCCCGGCTCCTGCCTGGCACGGCGGTCGCCGATCGGGGCCCGGAACATCGGCCGCCTCGGGGTCGGGCTCACCCGCCGGCGGCTCCTGCGTCAGGCCCCCGCTCCGCGCCGGCGCACGGCGCGCTCGTGGCGGTGGTGCGTGAAGGGCTCGCGCGGGTCGGTGCGTGCCGTATTCACCCGCCGCGGCCGCGTCGCTCTGCTCGCATCAACCGCGGCCGGCCATGGCAACCGCAGCGTGCGGCCCGGGAGCCGAAGGAGGGGTCGCGGCCTGGTGACCGCCGGCACCCGCGTGTTCGGCCTCCGCCGCGGGCGGGTGCGCTTCACCGGCGTCGCGGCGCGCGGTGTGATCGCCCGGCCCGCGCTGCTCAGGCGCTACCTCAGGCTCGCCGGTCTTCGCTAGCCCGCCTGGCGTCCTCGGCCTCCGACTCGGGCGTCGCGACGTTCATCGGGAGGTTCCACTTCCTGCCGTTGGTGCCGGTCGCCTCGTTGGGCCAACGTCCGTGCTCGTCGAAGAACTGGCGCGCGTCCTGCTCGCTGTCGCGGTCCGTGTCGCCGCTCACGCCCAGGCGGTAGAGCCAGTTCAGCAAGAGCACCGACAGCCCGGCGCCCGTGAACATCGCCCACCCCTCGAGACGGGAGCCATCCGGGCCGGCGAGCAGCGCAACGAGGCCAACGAGGATCAGCACTGCGGGGATGCCGTAACGCACGAAGGTCACGCATCCAGGCTACGCCGATCGGCGCGCGAGCCACAGATCGCATTTACATTTGCCGGATGCGGCTGAGGATCGCCATGGCGTGCGCAGCGCTGACCGTGCTCGCCGCCCCCGCGGCCCAGGCCGACGAGTGGAGCAAGAGGGCGCTGGCGCTCCAGTACGAGCTGGCGAGCGACGTCGAGCTGCGCAACGCACCGTGGGTCTACACCCACAACTCGTACAACAGCATGGCCGAGATGGGACCCACGCTGTCCGCGCGGGACCCGAACCAGTCGATCACGATCGTCGAGCAGCTCGACGAGGGCGTGCGCAGCCTGGAGATCGACGCCCACCTGTTCAACAGCCCCTCGGACCCGCGCGTGGACAACCGCGGGCCGATCGTCTGCCACGCACGCGGCGCGGACCAGGGTCACGCGGGCTGCACCACCGAGAAGCCGCTGGTGGTGGTGCTGCGCCAGATCAAAGGCTGGCTCGACCGCCACCGCAGCCAGGTGATCCTGCTCTACCTCGAATCGCATCTCGAGGGGCTGGCGGGCCACGACGCCGGGGCCGCCTCGATCGACGAGACGATCGGCCCGGTCGTCTACCGCACCAAGAGCCGCGGCGCGGCCTGCGACCCGCTCCCGCTCCAGCTCACCCGCGAGCAGGTGCGCGCGGCGGGCAAGCAGGTGGTGATGATGGGCCCGTGCGGCGAGGGCGGGCGCTGGCGCGGCTACGTGCACGACGAGGAGCTGCGCGAGACCGGCTCGGACAACGCGCCCTTCCGCGACTTCCCGAGCTGCGGGCCCGACTTCACCCGGCGCCAGTACGACACGCGGGTGATCCGCTACTACGAGGACGCCACGAACCTCTCGCGCGCGATCAACCAGGGCCGTACCGACCCCATCGACGCGCCGATCGCCGCGCGGATGGCACGCTGCGGAGTGGACCTGGTGGGCTTTGACCTCCTCGGGCGCGGGGACCCGCGCCTGGCCGCGCTGGTGTGGAGCTGGGCGCCGGGCCAGCCGTCGCGGTCGGGGAACTGCGCGGTGCAGCGCTTCGACGGCCGCTGGGGGGCGCGGCCGTGCACCGAGCGCCACCGTGTGGCCTGCCGCGACGCGCGGGGAGATTGGTTCGTACCGGCGGCGCGGACCACGGCGCGGGCCGCCCCGCGCATCTGTGCCTCCACCCGCGTGGTGAACGGCGTGCCCCGCACGGGATTCGATGGCCAGCAGCTGCGCGCGGCGATGCGCCGGCACGGCTCGGGAGCCGTCTGGCTGGGGCAGCGCCGGCGTGGGTCGGGATGGAGCCGCTTCGAGAAGCGAGGCTGCGGCCCGACGATCACCCGGCCGCGAAAGCGGCGCCGGGTGCGGGGCGTGGTGGCGGAGTTCGTGGTGAGGCTGCGCTTCGCGTGCACCGGCGAGCGGCTGCGCGGCAAGCGCAGGATGGTGGTGTACGGCGGCGTCAAGCGAGTCCGCTCGCGCACCGGGAACCTCACCCGGGTGCTGGTGACCAGGCGAACCCGCCGGCTGACGGTGCGCTTCCGCTACCTGGGCAAGCGCCGCAGCGCGACTGTGCTGTTACGCCGCTAGGAGAAGCGTCCACCCAGGCCGGGCGCGCCTCGCGCCACGCCGGTTGCGGGCCGAAATGCTTTTCATGGTCACCCTCGGCAGGGCGCTTCTGCTCGCCCTTCTTCTGCTGCTCCTCGGCGTCTCGTCCGGCGTGCCCGTCGCCAACGCTCAGGGGCCCGACTGCGAGGAGGGCCTCTACAACATGGACTGCGAGGACGAGGACCCCGGCGACGATCCCGAGGACCCCGAGTACCCGGAGGAGCCCGACTTCCCGGACGCCGAGGATCCGTGGCTCCCTGAGCCCAAGCCCGTGGTGCCGCCGATCATCCGCAACGCCCCGCCGACCGTCGCCGGCAAGAAGGCGCAGCTGCGCCGCAACGGCAAGGCCGCGATCCCCCGCGGCGCGCCGAAGCGGATCCGGGCGATACTCGCCGCCGCGAACAGGATCGTCGGGAAGCCCTACAAGTGGGGCGGCGGCCACGCCAAGCTCATCGACCGCGGCTACGACTGCTCCGGCGCCGTGGGCTTCGCGCTGATTCGCACCGGCCATCTCACCTCGCCGCTCACCAGCGGCGGCTTCGCCCGCTGGGGCAGACGCGGGCGCGGGCGCTGGGTCGCGATCTACGCGAACCGCAAGCACGTGTACATGGAGGTCGCCGGCCTGCGCTTCGACACCAGTGCGGTCGCCGATCCGGGGGGCGGGCGCAAGGGCGCTCGCTGGCGCCCGGCGATCGGCAAGCGCACGGGCTTCAAGGTCCGGCACCCCGCCGGACTCTGAGCCGCCCTAGCTGCTCGCGGCCAGAGCCTCGAGGCGCGCGTGGATCGCGTTCTCCGCGCGGTCGAAGACAGCCGTGTCGTGCATCAGCTGGTAGTGCTGGTGCGCCGCTGCGCCCAGGGCGTCTAGCTCGAACGCGATCTGCGCCGCGTCGACCGATGCATCGAGGTCGCCGGCCTCCTGCGCCTTGCTCACCTCTCGCGTGAGGAAGGAGAGGAACTCGCGGGCATCGTCGGTCACGACCTGGCGCACCGGGCTCTCGGCTCGGCTGTCGAACTCGGCCTTGACCGTATGGAAGAAGCAGCCGCCGGCGAAAACCTCGTGGCGGTAATAGCCCAGCCAATCGCGCATGAGCTGCTCCACGCGCTCGCGCCCGCGAGGCAGGCCGCGCGACGGCTTCACCACGTGCTCGACGAAGCGCCGCCGGGCCGCGTCGATCGTCGCCAGCTGCAGCTCCTCCTTCGAGCCGAAGTGGGCGAACAACCCGCTCTTGCTCATCCCGAGCTCGGTCGCCAGGCGACCGATCGTCAGGCCCTCGAGCCCCTCGACCGAGGCCAGGTCGGCGGCCGCCTGGAGGATCGACTCGCGGGTGGCGTTGCCGCGGCGCCGGCGCCCATCGGCCTCCTCGTCGACGGCCGGCTCGGCTCGGGCGAGCGTCTCGAGGTGATCGGCCGGAGCGTTCATACACAAGAAAATAGCACGACCGTTCGTATCTATGCTACAAATACGACCGATCGTGCTTTTTCCCCAGGAGGTAACGAATGACCGTCGCAACTGACATCCAGACACTCCCCTTTGGCAAGCGCACCGCTCTGCTCCAGAACGCACCGTGGCGGCGCCTCGTGGTGATCGGCGACAGCATCGCCGAGGGTGTCGGCGAGCCACACCCTCGCTACAGCAACCTGTCCTGGATCGATCGCATCGCCGAGCCGCTGCAGACGGCGGCCTCGGAGCTGGCCGTGATGAACCTCGGCCTGCGCGACCTGCTCGCCAGCGAGGTTCGCGAGCGCCAGCTCGTGCCGGCGCTGGCGTTCGAGCCCGACCTGGCGATCGTCGCGGCGGGCGGCAACGACGCGCTGCGGCCCACGTTCGACCGCGACGCCGTCGAGCGCGAGCTGGACGGGATCGTCGCGCCGCTGCGGCGCGCCGGAGCGGACGTGCTCATGCTCGAGCTGCTGGACATCGTCGCGTCGGGTCTCGTACCGGCGAAGTACGCCCAGTCGGTCGACGAGCGCTTCGCGGCGCTCGCCGAGGTCACGCGCACGGTCGCGCTGCGCCACGGCGCGGTGCTCGTGGAGATGCGCGGGCATCCCGCGTCCGCCGACGCCGGCATCTACGCGAGCGACCGGCTCCACCTCAACGCACGCGGCCACGCGATCGTGGGGACGGAGTCGGTGAGGGCGCTCAGCGCAGCGATCGAGACGAGGCAGGCGGCATAAGGGGTGTTAGGTGGCGCGGAGGCTGTAGGGCAGCACGCCCGCGCCGGCGTCGCGTAGCCATTCGATGGCCCGCTCGCGTGTCGCGAAGATCTCCAGCCGCACCACCTTGCCGTCGCGTACCTCGAAGACGTGGGCCCCGAGCTGCTTGATCTCCACTCCGCTGTCCTTGCCCGCCCCGGAGTAGCTCGCGAGCACCAGGACGTAGTTGCCGACCTCCAGGATCTCGTCGGCCTCCGCGCGCCAGTGGTCCCACCCGCTGAGCCACGCCCGGAGCCGTGGGTTGGGGTCGTCGCGATCCTCGTATACGCCGCCCAGGCCCGGGAACTCGTCGGACCACCCCCAGTGCATGTGCGGGTCGTAGACCTCGAAGTTGGGCAGCCAGTTGCCGCGACCCCATTCGTCGTAGATCGGACGGATCAGATCGGCGTTGCCGGAGGCCATCGCCTCCAGCCTACGAGAGGTTTGGCCTAGAGAGCGGCGGGCGGCCAGGAGGCCGCTTGAGCGGGCTTGGACTGGCGGGCCAGCCTGACCGCGTGCTTGACCCAGAAGACGTTGCCGGAGGGGCCGCCCTTGCGACCGCACTGCGGGTTTCCGGCCTTGCCGTTCGAGGAGAGGCCGGGGCGTGAGATCCAGAGGAAGGCGTCCGCGTAGGGGGAGCCGGTCCACGTCGTGGGCCTGGTGCCCAGGCCGGCGTTGCGGGGGTTGCAGGTGGTCGCGGCCGAGCCGTACTTGCCCCACTTGTGCTTGGGCAGCGAGCCGTTGGCGTTCTCCGCGGTGTTCACCACGTAGTGCTTGCCGAGGGAGCGCGCGAGGGCGTTGCCGTAGCGAAGCTCCTTCGCGGTGCGGTTGAAGTGCGTGGAGTTGAGCGCGAAGCCGCGGGTGTACTGCACACCGGCGCGACGAAGGTAGCCGGCGATCTTGCCGCGCTTGACCCAGGTCGATGAGCCGGCGTCGATGTAGACGTTGATCCCGGGCGTGGTGCCCAGCTTCTGCGCGGCGTAGGCGAGCAGCGCCAGCCGGCTGGCCACCTGGCTGCGCTTGATGCAGGAGCGGCGTGCTCCGATCAGGCCCAGCGCGTCCGGCTCGAGGATCACGGTCATCTGGCGGTTCTGGGCCTTGACCCACTCGCCCTTGGGGAAGGGCTTGCCCATCCAGTACTGGTAGCGCTCGTCCTCGTCAAAACCGGCGGGAGCCGGCACGTAGGGAAGCAGGGGGATTGACGACACGGGGGACGACGACCGCTCGGAGTAGGGCCTGTAGGTGAGCTGCGACATCCGGATGAACTCGTCGATCCAGGCCTTGTACTCGTTGCCGACGCGCTTCATGCCGGCGCAGGAGCCGTTCACGAGACGGCGGATGGCCACGACGGGGTAGTCGCCCACGTAGGCGTCACGGCCGCCACGGGCGAGCGGCGTGGAGCACGAGGCGCCACCCCACTGAGGATCGTCGACGTTGGCGAAGTAGCGCTCAACGTGGCGGGTGGGCTTCTCCTGGATGCCGGCGAACCACTTGGTGCCGGGGACCTGGGCGATCTTGCGCAGATGGGCCGCGACGCCGGGGTTGTGGCGCACCGCGTACCAGGGGTTGTACTTCGCAGCTGTGGACTCGTGGCTCGCCCCGCAATCCATGAAGACGCGCTTGCCCTTGAGGGGGTTCGTGGGATCCGAGGAGTCCGCGAATGCGGTTCCCGGCGCAACCGCGGTCAGCAGCGCGAACGCGGCAAGCACGGAACGGACAAGGTTATTTCGGTGGGTTCGGTTCATGGGGGCGGCGAACAGAGGGGAAAATTGGCTCGCTCACACCCCATCGGCGAACTACGGGCGATCTCCCACAATCCCCGGCCTCCCTGGACGAGTGTTGTCGTACGTAGCCTTCGAGCCCATGGCGCCGGCTCATACGATGGAAGCGCAGGCGGGCCCGGACGGCCGGCTGCGCTGCTGGTGGTGCCTCGGTGGGCCCGAGTACATCGAGTACCACGACCGCGTCTGGGGCCACCCGATGCACGGCGAGCCCGAGCTGTTCGAGATGCTCATCCTCGAGTCGTTCCAGTCCGGCCTCTCGTGGCTCACGATCCTGCGCAAGCAGGAGGACTTCCGGCGCGCGTTCGACGACTGGGACATCGACCGGATCGCCGCGTATGGGGATCGAGAGGTCGAACGGCTGCTCGACGACGCCTCGATCGTCCGCAACCGCGCGAAGATCGAGGCGACCGTGGCCAATGCCAGGGCGGTGGTCGCGCTGCGCGCGGCGGGAGAGACTCTCGATCAGGTGCTCTGGCGCTTCGCGCCCGACCCCACTCCCGCGCCGCGCAGCGGCCATGACATGGCCTCGCAGACGGATGAGTCGAAGGCGATGGCGAAGGAGCTCAAGCGCCGCGGCTTTCGCTTCGTCGGCCCCACCACCGCGTACTCGCTCATGCAGGCGGCGGGCCTCGTCAACGACCACCTCGCCGGCTGCGAGTTCCGCTAGGCGGCGAGCCTCTCGATGACCGCCTCGCCGCCGCGGCTCGGCAGCAACGTCACGCCGCGGAAGCGGGTCTTCTCGGGCTTGGCTCGGGAGGCTCGCAGGCGGGCTCGGGCGAGGATCGCCGCGATCACCACGTTCATCTCGAGCGTCGCGAAGCTCGCGCCCAGGCACCGCCGCACTCCCCCACCGAACGGAACCCAGGTGTACGGGTCAGGCGCACCCTCCAGGAATCGCTCGGGACGGAACTCGCCGGGGTCGGGGTACAGGGCGGGGTCGTGCTGGACCAGCAGGATCGAGGCCACGAGCTGCGCGCCGGGCATGAACCGGTAGCCGCCCAGGTCCGTCGCCTCCGTGGGCGCCCGAAAGACCTCGGGCACCACCGGCCGGATCCTGAGCGTCTCCTTCACAACGGCATCGAGGTACTCCTGGGACTCGCCCGCCTCGACCTCGGCGACGAGCCTCTCGAGCGCGGCCGGGGTGCGGAGCAGGCGCTCGAACGCCCATCCGATCGACGTGGCGGTCGTTTCGTGGCCGGCGAGGAGCAGCGTGATCAGCTCGTCGCGCAGCTCGCGATCCGTGAGCGGGTCACCCGCCTCGTCGCGCGCGCCCAGCAGCAGCGTGAGGATGTCCTTCCGCGCCTCGCGGTCGGGATCCTGGCGCCGCTCCTCGATCTCCGCGTAGAGGAGCTGGTCGACCTGGTCGCGGACACGGGTGAACCGCCCCCATGGGCTGTGCGGTCCGAGGTCCTTCTGGAAGAGCAGAAGGAACGGGCTCGGGGACGACAGCCGCGGCAGAACGCGCTGGAGCTCTGCGACGCGCGCGGGATCGGTGATGCCGAAGACCGCTCTGATGATCACCTCCATCGTGATCCGCTGCGCGACCGTGCGCGTGCGGATCGTGTCCCCCTCGCGCCAGGTGTCGATCTCCCGGTTGGCGACCTGCTCGATCAGGTCCGCGTAGTGCGCGATCGCCTCGCCGTGGAACGGCGGCAGCATCAGCTTGCGCATCCGCATGTGGTGATCGGCGTCGAGGAGGAGGATCGACGACGGCCCGGTGACCGGTTCCATCACCTGCCGCGGTTCGCCGACGTTGTACTGCGCCGGCTTCCACTTGAACATCTGCTCGATCAGCTCGCGCTCGGAGATGTGGAATGCCTCGCCGATGATCGCGTCGTTGGAGCGAAAGACGCCCCCATACCGGTCCCGCATGCCGAATCTGGCCTCCAGCGGCCGCGTGACGGCGAGCATCGTCTGGATCAGTCGCGGGATGCGCGGCCCTGGGATTTCGGATGCGGGCGTTGCCGCCGAACTCGCTGCCTGAGCCACGATCGGGCGACTGTAGTTGACATATGGTGAGCCTTGATCCGGTTCTCCATCAACATTCCCAACTTCGGAGACTTCGCCGACGCGGAGACCGTTGCGAAGGTGGCGACGGCGACGGAGGCCGCCGGGTGGGACGCCCTGTTTGTCTGGGACCACGTCGTTCACCACAAGGGCGACGGGCGCAGCTTCGGCGATCCCTGGATGCTCCTCACCGCCGCGGCGCTGGCGACCTCGCGTATCAAGCTGGGGCCGCTGCTCACCCCCGTCGCACGCCGACGGCCGCAGCAGCTCGCGCGCCAGGTGTCGACGCTGGACAACCTGAGCGGCGGGCGCGTGATCTTCGGCGCCGGGCTCGGCGCCCCGATCGAGGACGAGTACGGCAGCTTCGGGGAGCCGACCGACCCGAAGCTGATCGCCGAGCGCCTCGACGAGGGCCTGGACCTGCTGGACCGGTACTGGTCAGGCGAGGCGGTGACGCACGACGGCCGTCACTTCCAGGTTGACGACGTGACCCTGCGGCCGACACCGCTGCAGCGCCCGCGCGTCCCGGTCTGGATCGGCGGCTACTGGCCGAAGCCCCGACCGATGCGCCGCGCCGCCCGCTGGGACGGCGCCGTCCCCATGTTCATGTCCGCCAGGCACGGCCATGTCCCGCCCGTTGACGAGGTCCGCGACCTCGTCGCGTTCGTCCACGATCATCGCGACGGCGATCCGGACCGGCCGTTCGACATCGTGCTGGGCGGTCCCAGCCCGGCCAACGCCTCGGATGCGCGTGACCTGCTCGGCCCGCTGATCGAGGCCGGGGCTACCTGGTGGGACGAGCGACGGCGGATGGACGACGAGATCGACCGGCTCGAGCCCGTGCTGCGGCGCATCGAGGCAGGTCCGCCAACCCTTTAGGGCGGAGGAGCATCGCGACCACGAGGATCGCGCCGTAGACGCCCGCGCTGATCGCCGACAGGTTGAACTCCAGGCCGACCTTGCCGGGAACGTCGTACAGGAGGTCGGGCAGCAGGTAGTGGTTGACCACCGAGAGGATGATCGCGCCGCCCACGACGCCCCAGATCGATCCCATTCCGCCCAGCACGACCATCGCGAGGATGAAGATCGAGAACGAGAACTCGAACTGGTCCGCGTTCACGAACGTGAGGTACGAGGCGAGGAACGCGCCCGAGACCCCGCCGAACGCGGCGCCCGTCGCATACGCAAGGAGCTTGGTGCGGACGATCGGGATCCCGGAGCCGGCGGCGACCGACTCGTCGTCGCGCATCGCCATCCACGCGCGGCCGAAGCGCGAGTCGCGCAGATGGACGTTCACCACGAGCGCGAGCGCGACCAGCACGAGCGCGAACCAGTACCAGGGGCGTAGCTCCAGGGCTTCGAAGCGCCCGACCACCGGCAGCTCGATGGGGTCGATCGGCCCGATGCTGTTCGGCCCCGAGGTGAGCGTGCCGCCGAGGAACTCGATGCTGCGCCCGTTGGACACGATCTGCCCGATGATCTCGCCGAAGGCGAGCGTGACGACCGCGATGTAGTCGCCCCGCAGCCGCAGCGTCGGCACTCCGATCAGGGTGCCCGCGAGGGCCGTCGTCGCAACCGCGAGCGCCAGGATGAGCACGAAGTTGAGGTGGATCCCCGGCGCGCCGGCCACGGAGTCGCCGGCCAGGATGGCGATGCCATTCCCGTCGGGCCCGGCGTTCGCCCAGAAGCCCGATCCGACGTAGGCGGCCGTGTACGCCCCGATCGCGTAGAAGGCCACGTAGCCGAGGTCCAGCAGGCCGGCAAAGCCCACGATGATGTTGAGCCCGAGCGCCATGGCCACGTAGACGGCGGCCAGCACCATGTTGTTGAGCACGACGCCGCCCGCGCTGAAGAACAGCGGCGCCGCCGCGGCGAACGCGAACACGGCCGCCAGGCGCAGGGTCACGCCAGAGCTCTGTGCCTATCGGCGGCCCGGCTCACCGGGCAGGCCCCCTCGTAGTGCCCGCAGGCATGCGCATCGCACAGGCGACACGTCTCGCTCGCGGCGCGCACGTCGACGGTCGTCGAATCGAGCAGCACCTCGAGCAGGCGCTCGAGGTCACGCTCGTCGGCGGGGTCGAGCCCGGCCACCGCATCGAGCAGGACGCGCGAACGGGCCTGGAGCGCCAGTCCGGCCAGTTCGTGACCGGCCGGCTCGAGCCACACCAGCGCACGGCGCCGGTCCGTGGGGTCCGGCTCGCGGCGCGCCAGGCCGGCCT
Source organism: uncultured Thermoleophilaceae bacterium (assembly GCA_963808105.1). GTDB lineage: Bacteria > Actinomycetota > Thermoleophilia > Solirubrobacterales > Thermoleophilaceae > JAAYBF01. The sequence goes on from CAWEEH010000003.1 coordinate 853,579, forward strand.
CTTCGAGACGGTCGACCACGCGCACGGCGCGGGAGTGTGAGACGCGCATCGCCACGGCCAGGACGTACACCGAGCTGCCGTCGGCCCACTCACGCAGCGATACCAGCGCAGCCGGGAGACCGCCTCCCATTCCGGTCGCCGCCTCGGTGGCCTCCCTGACGCCGTCGCTCAGCGTCAGGGCCAGCGCCCCAAGACGATTCGCGGCGAGTGATATATGTGCCTCGGGCATACAAATACGATAGCGAGAGGAGTCCGTGCGCGCCAGCCCCATTTCCCTCAGGTAGACCTGGTATGACTACATGCTCGTCCATACCATCGAGTGGGAGGGATCGTGGAGCGCGCACGGGAGAAGATCGTTGCGGCCGTCACGCAGATGACCGGCCGGAACGACGAGCCTGAGTTGTACGCCGGCCCCCGGGGAGATCCTGGCCTGTGCGGGCCGGGCAGCCTGTCGTGGGAGATCCACGGCGACGTCTCGGCGACGGCGATCGCCGGCACGGCCGCGATCACGATGGAGCTCCTGCACCCGTCGGTGATGGCCGGGGTCAGCGACCTCTCGAGCTATCGGACGAACCCGCTCAAGCGCTCACGCAGCACCGCCGGGTATGTGATCGCCACGACCTTCGCGGGCACCGAGGCGGCGGAGCGGGTGATCGCACGCGTGCGGCGGATGCACGAGAAGGTGAACGGCACGCGACCCGACGGCACCCCCTACAGGGCCACCGACCCCACCCTGCTCGGCTGGGTGCACACCTCCATCCCCTGGTTCGTGATGAAGGCATTCGAGCGCTACAACCGCCCGCTGAGCCCCGAGGAGCGCAACCGTTACCTGGCCGAGCAGGCGGTGATCGGGCGCAAGGGGGGTGGCGGCGATATCCCGACGACGACCAGCGAGCTCGCCGAGTATGTGGAGTCGATGCGCCCGCAGCTCGCCGTGACCGAGCAGACGCGGGAGTTCTTCGACTTCTTGCTGGACAGCACGGAGGGGCCCGGCCTGCCCGGCGCGTTGCGGCGCCCCTCGGACCAATTCCAGGTCCACGCCTCGATGAGCCTGCTGCCACGGTGGGCCCGCGAGCTCACGGGCTTCGCGCACTCCGGCCTCGTCCACCAGATCGCGTTCGAGCCCTATCTCAGACAGACGGCGCGCACCCTGCGCTGGGCATTCGGGGTCCCGGCGTACCGTGCGATGGCCGAGGCACGCATGGCCGGCTCCGCTTCGACGGCCGGCCGGGCGACCGTCGGCGCCGCGGCCTAGCTGATGGAGGCGCAGCTCACCGACCTGCTGGATCGCGCGACCGCGCCCGAAGAGGCGGCCGGCGACGACGCGACCCGAGAGCGCATCCTCGACGCGGCGCTGGACGAGGCCGCGGCGGTCGGGCTGGAGCGGATGACCGTGGAGGACGTGGTGCGCCGGGCGCGGCTCGGGCGGATGACCGTCTACCGGCGGTTCGCGCGCCGCGAGGACCTGGTCGAGGCGCTGGTCGTCCGCGAGTGCCGGCGGTTTCTGTCCGCGGTGGCCGACGGCCTGGCCGGCGTCGAGCCCGAGGAGGGTGTTGCCGCGGCATTCGTGGCCGCCATGCGCTTCGTGCGTGAGCACCCGTTGATGCGCCGCGCCGCCCAGGTGGACCCGGGCGGCGTCGTCGACGCCGTGGTGGCGAACGATGCGCAGCTGCTCAGCATGGGCCGGGGCTTCATCGCCACCCAGATTCGCAACGCCGACGCCTCGATTCCCGCGCGCAGGGCCGAGCGCGTGGCCGATGTCTACGCCCGCCTGTTCGTGACCTATGTGGCGTTCCCGCCGACCGACCCGGACCCGCACGACGACAAGGCGCTGCGGAAGTTCGCCGACGCGATGCTCGTGCCCCTGCTCGCGTAAGACTTCTCGCCATGAGCACGCGCTCAGACGCCCTCGCCTCGGCCGGGGCGCAGGTGGCAGCGGTGCGCGACGAGCCGGCGGCGCGGCTTGGATTGATGGCGCAGGTGTTCCTCGGGCCGACCGGCCGCGCACCGCGACACCTGCCGTTCCGTCGCGCGGCGCTGTCGTTCATGCGCTGGCAGGCGGGCCGCGGGCTGCTCAATGCACTGGACGCGTCGCCGCCCGGCAGCGCGTGGTGGAGGGCGGTCAACGAGCGACTGCTGCGGGATGGTTGCGAGACGGTCGCTCTCCTCGGCGGGTTGGCCGGCGAGCCGTCGTCGCACGCCGTGCGCCTGTGGCTGGAGTTCGGCGCGAAACCGACTGGGCGCAACTGGTACCGAGCGCACAACGCGAGCATCGTGGAGGGATACCTGGAGCAACGGGACCTCGCCGAAGCCGAGGGCGCTCCGGAGCGCTTCTTCATGAACGTGGTGCTGCTGCGCGTCCTCTACGCGCACGCACTCGCCGGTGCGCCACGCCTGGCTCTCGGCCGGTTCGCCCCGCTCGGCCGCCTGCTCGGCGACCCCAGGCTCGGGATGGCCGGCGCCTTCCTCTCACTCAGTCGCGTGCTGCCGAACGACTATCCGCTCGGGCTCGATGTCGAGCGGTACATCGCCGACGAGCAGGGGCTCGGCCGGATCCTCGACTACGCGGTGATCGGGCCGCGGCTGCCGGCTCTGTACGAATGGTCAGCGAAGGAGCTCGGCGAACCACGCCTGCTCGACCTGCTGCGCGACGGCAGCCCGACCTACGCCTGGCCCTTCGAGCAGCGAGACGTGTGGCGCACTCCCGAGATGAACCTCGCGGGCCGGGTGCTCGAGCGCGCCACAAGGCCGCGTTGAAGGTCGCCGGTCAGCAGTCGTTGAACACGCGCGTCGAGTTCTTCAGGGCGGTCTGGCCGAGCTTCTTCTTCTGAGCGGCATCCCCGGCCTCGTCGGCCTTGGCGAGCGCCTCCCAGTTGTCGGCCGAGGCGGTCAGTGCCTGCTTGCAGGCCCCGGCGGCCAGTGGCTCGGCGTAGGAGCGGTAGTTCTCCGCGACCACGGGCCCGGTCACGCTCGGGGGATCGTCGCCGAGGGCCACCTCGTTGTTCTTCGCCAAGAGGCCGGACTTCTGCGCGGCGGTGAGCTTCTCGGCGCCGGGTTCGGGCAGGCTGTCGGCGGCCGCCGGCGCCGTCTCGGTGGCCGCGGGCTGCTCCGCGGCCGCCGTCTTCTGCTCGGTCGTCGCGTCGGAAGAGTCCGACGAGTCGTCCCCGCCGCAGCCGGCCAGGACCACGATGACGCTTCCACAAAGGACCAGGTGCTTCGACCGCATCGGCGCTCTCCTCAGGATTGGGTACGGCGAACGCCGCCGCCTAACCCTATCTGGCGGTCGCGGCACATCCGGGGTAGGCTCGCGACGGATGCGCTCTTGCTTCGCGGCCCTCGTCGCTCTCGCGGTCACCACCGGGCTCATGGCGGCGGGAAGCGCCCAGGCGGCCGTCACGATGGGTAGCCCCCTCCAGGCCAGCTCGTTCTCGGACAACTGTGCAAGCGGGTGCACGTACGTTCAGAGAACGCTGCCCGGACGCACGACGGTGGCGCCATACGACGGGATCATCGTGCGGTGGCGGGCGCGGATCGCCGGTTCGGCCCGGCTGGAGGTGGCTCACTACACCGCAACGGGCACCGCCTTCCGGGTCGCCATCAGCGAGCCGATCGCCGGGCTGGCGACCTCACAGACCGCAACCGCCAGCACGCGGTTGGCGATTCGGGCCGGCGACCACATCGGCATTCAGAGGCCAGGCCCGACACAGATCCTCCACCACACCGTGCCCGGGTCCGACGCCGATTTCTGGATCGAGGGAGGCACCAACACGTTCTCCACCACACCGGAGCCCCCCGATGGCGATGGCGAGCATGCCCCCCTCTTCAACGCCGACGTCGAACGTGACGCCGATCGGGACGGGTTCGGCGACGAGAGCCAGGATGGCTGTCCCACCAACGGGACCGTCCAGGGACCGTGTCCCGTAGCGGCTGACAAGACCACCCCGGTCCTGAGCGTCGGGTTTTCCCGAACGGTGTTCCGGGCGGCCGGATCGGGCCCCTCGATCAGCGCGAAGAGGAAGCCCATCGGCACGAAGGTGTCGTTCACGCTCTCTGAGCCGGGCAGCGTGAAGTTCACGGTGCAGCGGAAGACCAGGGGCCGGAAGGTCGGCCGTAAGTGCGTCAAGCCCAAGCGGTCCAATCGCAGGAAGAAGGCCTGCACCCGCTGGGCCACCGTACGCGGCTCGTTCACCCTGCCGGGTAAGGCGGGCAAGAACGAGTTCACATTCCGCGGCCGGATGGGCGGCAGGAAGCTCAGGGCGGGCCGCTACCGACTCAGCAGCGTCGGCACCGACGCCGCAGGGAACAGCTCGACGGTCAAGCGCCGGGGCTTCAGGATCGTCCGGTAGATCCTGGGCCCGCCGGGAATCAGCTCCCTCGCGCCGGCGCCGGACTCGGCGGAGGGTCGAGCACCGCCTCGATCAGCGCGGTGTCCGCGTACTCGACGAGCGAGTCAAGCTTGCCCTCCTCATTGAACCGGCACACGTAGCAGTAGTGGTTGTCGTAGCGGTCGCCGGCCTTCGTAGACACCTTGCCGCGGCATTCGACCACGACCCGGTCCTCCTCGGCGGTAAACGAAAGCGCCCTGTTGGTGTAGGTGTCGGCGAACTGCTCGAAGAGCGGGGCGAAGAGCTCGTCGCGCACCGCCTGCCTGCCGTGCCAGGTACCCGCCCACGCGCTCGCCACCCCCGCGATCGTCCAGGAGAAGTCTTCGGACATCGCTGCCGCAAAGGGAGCACGATCGCCCTCCGCCAGCGCTGAGAAGACCTCCTGCATCAGGTGCTTGTTTTCGGCCGCGCCCATCGCTTGAGCCTATGGATGGTGCAGCAGCGGGGCGCTTCCGTCCATCCCAGGAATCTGGGGTGGATCCTGACAGGGTTCACATCCACGCCCAGGGGGCGAACGCGGTGACGCCGCGTCCTTGATATGATACCCCCCAGGGGTATGTACCGACCTGAACTCCACCTACCCACCCCGCGCGACCGCGTCGAGCGCCGGCGGGAGGATCTGGTCGCACTGGCTGACCGCGGCCACGACGTGCGCACGTTCTCGGAGGGCGTGGCGCGAATCCTGCGGCGCGCGGTGCCGTTCGATTGCTTCTCCCTGGTCAGCCTGGACCCGGCCACCCTGCTTCCCACCGAGGAGGTTGCGGAGAGCTGTCTCCCGGCCGACGTACGGTCCCGGATGGCCGAGATCGAGGTCGCGGAGGATGACTTCAACAAGTTCCCCGAGCTCGCCCGGTCGAAGCGGCCGGCCGCGACTCTCAGCGAGGCCACGGACGGCAGACTCGACCGGAGCCTCCGCCATCGCGACATCCTGGGTCCGAACGGGTTCGGCGACGAGCTACGCGTGGGACTCGTAGGCGACTCGGCCGTTTGCGGCGGGCTGACGCTTCTGCGCGGGCAGGACGCTCCGGACTTCACCCCCTCCGAGACCCGCGTCCTCGCCGATCTCTCGCCGCAGATCGCCGAGGGGCTGAGGCGTGCTGTCGTACAGGCATTCCTCTCGGCGGCGGAGCCCGAGCACGTCCAGGACACCGGGGTCATCCTGCTGGAGCACGACAACACCATCGCGAGCGCCAACCCCGCTGCCGCGGCGTGGATCGAGGAGCTGGAGGAGGCAAGCTCCGGCCAGCCCGTCCCGGGCATCGTCGCGGCCGTGGCCAGCCGCGCTCGAGAGTTTGCGGCCAGCGGAACGGTGGCGGAGGCACGTGTCCGGTTCCGAACGTCGTCGGGCTCGTGGCTGTCGATCCATGCGTCGGTCCTCGGCGAGGGGGCCGATACACGCTGCGTGGTGGTCCTCGACCCTGCCGGGGCGGACGAGATCGCACCGATGATCGCCGACGCCTACGGGCTCACCGACCGTGAGCGCGAGGTCACACAGCTCGTCGCGCAGGGCCTCTCCACGAGCGCCATCAGCGAGCGACTGGATCTGTCGCCGTGGACCGTGCAGGACCATCTGAAGTCGATCTTCGAGAAGACGGGCGCGGGGACTCGAGGCGAGCTCGTGGCGCGGGTCTTCTTCGAGCACTACGCCCCCCGCCTCGCCGCGGAGCGCTGAGATGGCGGAGGTCCCGGATCGCCAGGAGCTCCTGACCGCTCTGACCACCGAGCACTTCACGCTCCAGGGCGCCCGCTCGCAGACCGCGAGCGAGAGCGCCTCCCGTGCGTCGCTCTACATCCTCTCGGTCTCCAGCACCTTGGTCGCGCTGGGGTTCATCGGCCAGGCATCGCAGACCGGCACCACCTTCGATGTCTTCGCCCTCACCGTGCTTCCGACGCTCTATGTGCTCGGCGTCTTCACCTTCGTGCGAGTGGTCGAGTGCGGAGCCGAGGACTACCGCTATGGCGTCGCGATCAACCGGATTCGCAACTACTACAAGCAGATCGCCGGGGACCAGGCTGACCTGTTCCTGCTCTCCGGGCACGACGACGGACGAGGGGTGTTCGAGAACGCCGCGGTGCCGCCCGAGGGGCGCAAGCAGTTCTTCACCTTCGCAACGGTCGTCGCCGTGGTGAACAGCGTGGTCGGCGGCAGCGCGATCGCGATCGCGCTCGGTGCGATCGCGGATGCCTCGCTCGGCGTGGCCGCGGGCGTGGGCGGCGTCGTGGCGCTCGTCTCCCTTCTTGCTCTGCTCCGTTACGCCGACCGGCTGCTCGAGGAGCGTGCAGGCCGCACCGAGTCGATCTTCCCTTCGCCGGAGTAGCCCGCTCCCCAGGATCCTGGGATGGCGGTGCGACCGCCCGCTGAGTAAAAGCACGGGCGGCCATGCCCGAGACCCAAACCCTCGCCCTGTTCGCGCTTGCGGCGGTCGCGCTCATCGCGATCCCGGGCCCGAACGCGATCTACATCGCCGCCCGCAGCCTGTCGCAGGGAAGGACGATCGGGATCGCCTCGGCGCTGGGGGTGGAGGCGGGAACGCTGGTGCACATCGCGGCGGCCGCGGGCGGCCTTTCCGCTCTGCTCGCGTCCTCGGAGCTCGCCTACCACGTGCTCAACCCCAAGGTGGCGCTCGTCTTTCTCGCCTTTCTGCCGCAGTTCACCGACCCCGAGCAGGCTACGCGCTTGCCGCCAGCGCGCTTGGAACCGTGCTAGGCGTGGTTGCCGCCGCCGTCGGCTAAGAGAGTGCAGCGAGTTCGCCAAGCCGCGCGGCGCTCTTGGCGTCCATCGGCACGAAAGTCTCGATAGCGAGGTTTGCCGCCGTCACCTCCAGCGGCGCCCCCAGGGTGGCGATCACGGTGAAGAGGCTGACCTCGCCGGCGGGCGTTTGCAGGTCGAGTGAGACCACGGGCTGCGTCGCCTCGCCGCTCGGCAGCTCGTCAGGGAGATAGGACTCGACCTCCGCGATCAGGTGGCCGAGGGCGGGATCGGCGTCCTCGCGGCTCCTGCGCTTCAGCCGGTGAATCAGCGGCGCGTTGCACGCGCAAGCGCGCCCCCCGCAACAAGCGAGGTGCAGCAATGCTCTCGGGTTCGGTGGCCGAGTACGACGTCGCCGACGTGCGGACCCTGTTCGAAAAGAAGGCCGGGGTTTGACAAGCGCACCGCTCCCTGGTCCGCTTAAGGCATGGCGAGCCAGCGTCCTTCGCGTCTACTGCTCGCCGCAGGGCTCTGCGCGGTGTCCGTGGTCGGACCAGCCGCCACCGCGGAGGCGGTGACCCTCGTCACCGCGAACGCCGGCGTGGCGAGCTCGGGCCCGCAGACGCAGACTGGGCGGCTGGTCCCCGACAACGTGGCGAGCGGCTGTGATGGCCCGCTCAAGTTCTCCCCGTCTCTGACCGCCCCGGCGCAGTTTCACTACACGAACCACACGTTCTCCAGCCGGCTTACCCAGCCCGTCTGCGTAACCGCCGAGCTGCTGACGGCGTGCACGGGCGCGAACGCGATCTTCAGCGTGGCCTACGTGGGCGGCTTCGATCCCACGAACCCGCTCACGCGTTACGCCGCCGATATCGGCTCCTCTCCCCCGGCCTCGACGCCGAGGTCCTACTCCTTCGCGCCTGGCGCCGGAGCGTCCTTCGCCATCGTCGTCCACGAGGTGAACGCGGACCAGGGCTGCGGCGCCTACACGCTGACGGTCACCAGCGACGGGCCCTGGGCCGATGCCCGGCCGGTGATCACGGGGTCTCCGGCGGTCGGCGCAACGATCACCGGTACCAACGCGACCTGGAAGGACACTCCGGCTGTGGAGCGCCGCTGGCGGCGCTGCGACTCGGCCGGCGGCAACTGCACGGACATCCCCGGCGCCACAGCGGCCACCTACACGGTGACCAACGCGGACATCGGCCGCACCCTTCGCCTCCGGAACAACGCGACCGACGCGGATGGCACCAACGCTTCGGAATCCCTCGTCGTCGAGCCGTTCATCCCGTTCCGGACGCAAGCCGGAGGGTCGCTCGCCGCGGGCGATCGTGCGCAGAACGGCGTCTTCGTACGCACCAACCTCGAGAGCCGCTGCAGCGCGCCGACGACGGCGCCGACGATCCTCCAGCCGGCCAGCACCTTCTTCTACGACCTATTCCCGGTGACGAGTCTCCTCAACGAGACCGTCTGCCTGGTCGCACGCACCACTCCCGCGTGCCTGGACGGCGTGGCGCTCGCGATCTACAACCCGGCGTTCGCACCGGCGACAGGGCTGGCGGCCAACTACGCGGGCAACTCGGGCCTCCCGTTCAACCAGCCGGGGGCGACCTCGGCCCCGCTGTCGCCCGGAGGGGCTCGGGAGATCACCGTGAGCGCCACACCGCCGGGCGGGACGTGCGCGGCCTACGGCGTGACGCTTGGTGCCGACGCCCCGTTCGCCACCACGCGCCCGGCGGTGAGCGGCAGCCCGATCGAGGGTGCCGCGGTCACCGCCACTTCCGGCGCGTGGTCCGGGAGCCCGGCTCTCAGCCGATCGTGGCGGCGCTGCGATGCCAATGGCGCGGCCTGCTCCCCGATCGCGGGCGCGACCGCTGCCTCGTACACACCGACCACAGCCGACGTTGGCATGCGGCTGCGCGTGCGGGTGACCGCCGCCCAGGGCCGTGCAGTGTCGTCGGATTCGGCTCCGTCCGGCGTCGTCGCTCGCCGGCTCGACCGCACCGCACCGAGGGGGACCATGCGGCTCACGTCGCGCAATCTGGCGAAGGCGGTCAAGACGGGCCGGATACCGGTTCGGGTCGCGTGCAACGAGGCGTGCTCCGCCGTCGTGGAGGTTCGAGTCACCCGCAGGCTCGCCAAGGGCCTGAGGCTGCGCGGGAAGGTCGTGATCGCCCGCGTAAAGGCCCGCGTGGCCGCCGGCAGGAGGCGAAACCTGCGCGTGAAGCTCACCAGTCGCGCGCGGCGGGCGCTGCGACGACGCAAGTCGCTGAAGGTCACCGTGGCCGCGAGCTTCACCGACGCGGCCGGTAACAGGGCGCGGCGGTCGCTGAAGCGGACCCTGAAGCGGCCTCGCCGGCGCTGATCAGCGTGCCAACTGGCCCCGGAGCCCCTCCGCCAGTCGCACGCTTGCCTCGATCTCCACTCTGCGGATCGAGACGGACTCGACGTTGATGCCGAACGGGACACCCAGGCGGCGGCAGAAGGACATCAGCTCGAGCGCGGTTGCCTCGGCATGCTCGAGGGATGCGTCGAGGGTGTCCTCGGCGTGGCGCAGGTCGTTTTCGATCCAGCGCGGGACATCGACGCCGAGCCATCGGAGGAACTCCAAGGTCTTCATCGAGCCGCACACCGACATGGTGAACACGATTGGGATCGGATCGAGTCCGCGGTCGCGGCACTCATAGGCATAGTCAGACACCAGATTCTTGGCAGCGTTGACGTCGTAGACGACCTGGGTGACGAAGTAGGAGCAGCCGGCCTCCTGCTTGGCGACCAGGCCAAGGTGCTCGTCGCCTTTGCGAGTGTGCCGCTCGGGTATCGCGACGGCGCCGAGGAGCAGGTCGGGGCCGACCTCGGTGCGGAGCTGCTGGGCCCTTCGGAGCGTCGTGGTGACACGCCTCTCGCGCGAGGGAGCACCGACGAAGACGGCCAGCCGATTGGCGGTGTCCTGGGATCCGATCCAGCCGCGGAGCTCTTCCTCGGTGTACTTCGCCGTCGCGCGGTAGACCACCACCGGCGTGTGCCAGGACTTGAGGTGCCTGTCCACATAGTCGGCTGGGTCCATGGTTGGCAGGAATGGAAACGGCCGTTCCTCGGGGTTGCGGTCGGCCTCGTCATCGATGTCGTAGAGGATCAGGCCATCCACGCCGAGGGGATCCAGGCGCTCGAAGGTGATATCAGCAATCTCCTGGGCCTTCTCCGGGGTGGTCGACAACCGCGGCGGGGTCAGCGCGAAGAGCAGGAACTCGCCCCGGCGAGAGATGATGCGACGCTGGAGGTCCACGCTCGCAAAGCTAATGCTTGCTTGCGAAAATCGGGGCGACTGGATTTGAACCAGCGACCGCTCGGCCCCCAGCCGACGCCGAACGTGTGTCGATGCGTCCGTCCGCGTCCACACGTCCCAGCCCTCCCCGCCCGTGGACAATCGGCGGTACGACGAGTCTGCGGCTCCAGGGGGCTGGAACCAGTGGCTGCGCTGCAGCGAGTCCGCGCTGCTGGAACCGCGCAGGTGCCCTCGACGAGTCACTAGGGCCGACGTGTATTCGGCCGCAGGGCTGCCCCCACCAAAGCTTGAGGCGGCCCGGCCGGGCCGGCGGTGTGGCCTGGGGGGCATATACCGCAGAAATGAGGGTGAGCCCGGATAGGCCAGACGGATCGCGCCTGCAAGCCTCGGGGTGAGAATGTCTCGGCACCGGCGTAAAGAGAACGGGTGATTGGCGTAGCGCAACCGGTCGTGCCAGCGAGCGAGATCGGGGCCCTGAGCCTGTCAGAGCTTCAGTCGGTGCGTCTGCTGCGGGCGGATCCCAGCCTTGGCGACGCGCTCGATCCAAGACGGTTCGACGCCGCCCGCGAGCGGATCGTGGCAACGAGCGCAGTGCTCGGCGCGTCCATCGATCCGAGCGATTCGCTCGGAAAGGCGCCCGCCCCCGACACCACGCTGCTCGTGGTCGCCGGCCTGCTGCTGCGCCGGCTCGTGATCGACCAGCGGCCGCGCTGTGAGTTGCTAGGGCCCGGAGACGTGATCCGGCCCTGGGATCTGCAGATGATCGGTGGGCTACCGGCCGAGCCCTCGATGCAGTGGCGAGTCGCGACGCCGACTCGTGTCGTGGTCCTGGACGGCCGGCTGATCGCCAGCGCCGCAGCCTGGCCGGAGGTCGTGCGCGAGCTCATCTCTCGAGCGGTCAGGCGGTCCCACTCGCTCGCGGTGCTCCTCGCGGCATCGTCACTGCCGCGGGTGGAGGACCGGCTAGCCGTTGTCTTCTGGCACCTGGCCGAGCGTTGGGGGCGCGTGACGCCCGAGGGAGTGCGGCTGCAGCTACCGCTGACGCATGGGCTGCTCGGAGAGCTGATTGGGGCTCAACGGCCGACGGTGACGACTGCGCTGAGACATCTCTCCGACAGCGGCTCGATCGTCCGTAACGGCGACGATTCTTGGTTGCTCGGCGCACTGGAAGCGGAAGGGGCTCACCTACCGCCCTCCGCCGCCTGAGCGACGGTCACCGGCGCCCTATCGGGGCGCGAGGAGGCGTGCTCGTTCCGGTAGGCGGCGCGAGTCCGGCGGTAGCGGTCGCACTCGACATGAACGATCGCGTGAGGCGAGCGCACGAACTCGTCATCGAGCATCACGCTCGTCCCACAGACCGGGCAACGCCCAAGCCACCTCCAATCCCGACCCAAGATCCGACTGGCCATCACCCCCGAAACGCCTACCAGCCTGAGTGTTGCGCACCTCCGGCCGCAGCGGGTCAGAATCCTGACGCGCCACGCGACTGGTACAAGGTCCTCGTGGCGAATTTAAGCGGCGAGCAACAGGGACGGCCCGCTCTGTTCTGGCGCGTGTTCGTCACCAACGCGGCGATCCTGTTGGCTGGCTGGGCGGTGCTGGCGTTCTCCCCCGCATCCGTGCAGTCACCGCTCGACGCCCTGGACGAAGCCGCGGTCGGTCTCGCCGGCGTAACGCTGATGCTCGTAGTGAACTTGCTGCTCTTGCGCCGAGCGTTCGCTCCCTTGAGACGGCTCGCCCGATTGATGGGTGAGTTCAACCCACTGCGCCCAGGCCCGCGCGGCCAGGTCGAGGCGGGAGTGGCCGAGATGACCGAGCTCACGATGGCGTTCAACCAGATGGTCGACCGGCTCGAGAGGGAGAGGAGGCAGAGCGCGGGCCAGGCGCTGGCCGCCCAGGAAGGCGAGCGCCGCCGTCTCGCGCGCGAGCTTCACGACGAGATCGGCCAGAGCCTCACCGGGCTCCTACTCGAACTGGAGCACGTTTCGCGCCAAGCGCCGCCGAAGCTCGCGGACGATCTGTTGGCAGCACGGGAATCCGCACGCTCGTCCCTGGAGGAGGTGCGCAACATCGCCCAACGGCTGCGGCCGGAGGCGCTCGACGACCTCGGTCTGCGCAGCGCGCTCACCCATCTGGCCGAGCGGATCGCGGGCCAGACCGAGCTCCGAGTGGGGCGCCAGCTGGACGCCGACCTTCCCGAGCTCAGCCATGACGCTGAGCTCGTCGTGTATCGAGTCGCCCAGGAGGGTCTGACGAACGCCGTCCGGCACTCCCACGCCAGCTCGGTGAACTTGCAGCTCGAGCGGCGTGGCAGGAAGGTACGCCTTAGGGTGATCGACGACGGATCCGGCCTCAACGGAGCAACCGAGGGGGCCGGGATAACCGGCATGCGGGAGCGGGCGCTTCTGATCGACGCCGACCTCCAGGTGAAAACGCGGGACGAAGGCGGCGTCGAGGTGCGACTCGAGATCGACGGCCCGCCAGGCGCGGATTGATGGCGGTCCCGCTCAAGACACGGATCCTGCTCGCCGACGACCACGCGGTGGTGAGGCAGGGGCTCCGCCGGATCCTCGACAGCGAACCCGACCTTCAGGTTGTGGCCGAGGCAGGCGACGGGGCAGAAGCCGTCGAGAAGGCGATGGGAGGTGAGATCGACCTGGCGATCCTGGATGTGACGATGCCGCGCCTGACCGGTCTGCAGGCGGCCCGTCAGCTCTCCCAGCGAAGGCCGGAGCTGCGAATCCTGATTCTCTCGATGCACGACAATGAGCAGTACTTCTTCGAGGCGCTGCGGGTGGGCGCGGCGGGCTACGTCCTCAAGTCGGTCGCCGATCGCGACGTCGTAGAGGCATGCCGCGCGACGATGCGAGGCGAGTCGTTCCTCTACCCGGGGGCGGTAAAGGCGCTGATCCGCGATCACCTGGAGCGGGCGGGCGACGGCGAGCAGCCGGCGGAGGACCCACTCTCGCCACGCGAGTCCGAGGTGGTCAAGCTGGTGGCCGAGGGGTACACGACGAAGCAGATCGCGGACACCCTGGTGCTTAGCGACAAGACCGTCGAACGTCACCGCTCGAACATCCTCGAGAAGCTCGGCATGCGCGACCGGGTCGAGCTGACGCGCTACGCGATTCGCCGCGGCTTGATCGAGCCGTAGGGGCCGATCGGCTTGGCTTGGGGGCCTCGCACCTGCGCAGATACAAGCTGCACCCCCTATTCGGCCTCGAACGCCCATGCGAGGCTCGCAGCAGATCCAACCGATGATTCGCGTTCTCGTTGTCGACGACCATTTGGCGGTACGGGCAGGGCTCGAGCGCCTGCTCCGCGCTGAGCCCGGATTCGTGATCGCGGGCTTGGCCCCCGGCGCCCACGACGCGATGTCCCAGGCCGAGCGTGGGCGACCCGACCTCGCCGTCGTCGACCACCAGCTGCCAGACGGCGACGGACTCACCCTCTGCCGATGGCTGAAGCAATTGCCTCAACCCGTGCACGTCCTGGTCTACTCCGCCTTCGCCGACCACGACCTGACGATCCCCGCGCTGCTCGCGGGTGCCGACGGCCTGCTCGACAAGGGGGCCTCCGCCGACGAGTTCTTCCACGCCCTTCGCGCCCTCTGGCGAGGAGAACGGGCCTTTCCGGCGCCTTCGCCGGACCAGATCGCTGCGAGCGGCGAGAGACTGCCGCCCGAGGACCTGCCGATCCTCGGCATGGTCGTCGATCGAACTCCTCCGGCCGAGATCGCAGCCGTCCTTCGCATGGAGCGAGCTAGGCTCGAAACGAGACTCGACACCATGATTCAGCGGCTGACGCGAGACGCCGCGCCGTGAGCGTGGAGCAGCGAACGCAAGCTACGGCGACGGCCTGCTGGGGTGCGCAACCACGGTTAGATACATGGTGGGCCGGATAGCGGCTCCCAGGCCCCGCTGCGACGCTGGAGCCGAAGGATGATCGGGACGCATCCTCCTATGGTGGGAACGGCGGGAACAGCCCGTCGGCCGATGCGTACCGCCACCTTCCAGCCGACGTGACGGCGCGGAAGATGGGTCTAGGGTGCGGCGGAGGCTCCGGCATCACGAGCGCGGAGCCTCACGCCGCCCCGTCTTCGGCCCAGTCAGCCAGGTGACACTCGCGCTTCACGACGCGCAGCCTCGACGCTGTTGCGGGGTTTCCGCATCATGGTTTCCCAGAGATGTTCCAAGGAGTGCGTCTAAGTGGGGCGCCGTCTTTTCCCTACGGATCAGCGGCTCTCGCGCGGTAGACGTCGGTGTGCAGCCTGCGGAAGGCCGTTCGGCCGGCACGATCGCCGTGTTCGGGTCGCGGGCATCCAGTACCACCGGGCCTGTGCGGTTTACGTTCCGCGCTTGGCGAGGCTTCGATGAGCTTCGGTCGCGCCGCGGCGGCAGGAGTGTCAGCCGGGTGACACGCGCGGTGTGGATCGCCACCGACCCGAAAACACTCCTCAGAAGTGACATTCGAGGAGTCTGGACACCGAAAGGAGAACGCGATGCGAATCTTCGTTGCAGGGGCGAGCGGCGCAATCGGAACCCGCCTCGTTCCTCGGCTGATCGATCGAGGGCACGAGGTGATCGGCACCTCCCGGTCGGGTGAAAACACCAAGCGGGTGCGGGCGCTCGGGGCTGAGGCGATCGGGCTCGATCTGCTCGACCCTCGCGCAGTGCGAAAGGCCGTTCTCGAGACCGAGCCCGACGCGATCGTCCATCAGGCGACCGCCCTGGCGAACGTGCGTTTCTCCCGGAAGTTCGACCGCGCCTTCGCGCAAACCAACCGGCTTCGGACCGAGGGCACCGACGCACTGCTTGCCGCCGCGCGCGAGGCCCGGGTGCGCCGGTTCGTGGCGCAGAGCTTCGCCAGCGTGCTCTACTCGCGCGAGGGCGGGGCGATCAAGACCGAGGAGGATCCGCTCGACCCGACCCCGGTGCCGGGCGCACGCGACACGGCTGCCGCGGTGCGATATCTCGACGAGACCGTGAGGGGGGCCGGCGGGACAGTGGTTCGCTACGGCGGCTTCTATGGCGCCGCCAACGACGGCCTCGTCGAGCCCGTGCGCAAGCGGCAGTTCCCGATCGTCGGCGCGGGCGGTGGCATCTTCTCGTTCATCCACCTCGACGATGCCGCCGCGGCCACGGCGCTCGCGCTCGAACACGACCGAGCGGGCGTCTACAACATCGTCGACGACGAGCCCGCACCGGTGCGCGAGTGGCTGCCGGTACTCGCGGAGGTGCTCGGCGCCAAACCGCCGCGCCAGGTCCCCCGCTGGCTCGCGCGGCTGCTCGCGGGCGATGCGGCGGTGATGCTAGGCACCGACGCCCGCGGCGCCTCGAATGCGAAGGCCAAGCGCGAGCTGGGCTGGGAACTGCGCTACCCGAGCTGGCGCGCGGGCTTCGTGGCCGCCTACGCGTCAACGGGCCCGTCGGCTGAACGCACCGCAAACCGGGCCGCACCAACGAGTTACTCGCCGACCTGAGCGCCTTGCGTTCGCTGCGGCGCCGTGAACCATGCCACAGCGTCGGCGTGCTGAAAGTCGGGGCGACTGGATTTGAACCAGCGACCGCTCGGCCCCCAGCCGACGTGGAGTGCGTGCCGATGTGTCCCGTCGCGTCCCGTCGTCCCCCATCGTCCGCACGAACGAACAGCCTGGACGCCTAAGACACAGCATTCGGTACTGCGGCGGTACCGCCGACGACGTCACGCCCGCTCGATTGGTAGCCCGGCTTTCTGCCATCCCGCCCATCCGTCCTCGACTTCGGCGGCGCCTCGTCGAGCGGTGAGTTTCGAGCGGTTGGCGTGCTGACAGAGGTAGATGACGTCGGGGCCATTGGGAGCGGCTATATGGCGCGCAAGTGAGACGCGTGGGGCGCCGGGCGGCCAGCCGTAGCGGCGGCGCTCGGCTCTGGTGCGCAGATCGAGTAGTCGCGCTTCGCCACGCAACACCAGTGCCCAAGCCTGGGCCGCGGGAATGCTGCGGACCGACGACACGGGTCTCATCCGGCCGGCGGCCCGCCCAGAAGCACCACAGAGACCAGGAGATACACGGCCACGCCGGTGACCAGTGCGGCGAAGGCACGGCCGAGCGTCCGCTGCGGGACGTGTGAAGCCAACACAGCGCCGACGAGTGCGCCGACGACGCACGCTGCCGCCATTACGGAGGCGATACCGGTGTCGAAGGTGCGCCCGGCGAGGAGGTGGACGAGGAACCCCAGCAGAGACGTCGATGTGATGATGATGAGTGACGTCCCGATGGCGGTGCGCATGGTGAACGCGAGGGCCACGGCCAGTGTCGGGACGATGAGAAAGCCCCCGCCAACGCCGAAGAAGCCGGTGAGAAACCCGACGGCGAGCCCGGCCACGAGGTCACGCGGCAAGCGCAGCGGTGGGCATGCCCCTCCTCCGTCCCAGCCTTCGTCGGGTTCTTGGGGCTCCTCGGCCTTGCGCCAGGTCGCTTGGGCCGCCGCGAGCATGACCAGCGCGAAGGCGGCTAGCAGAGCATTGGCGCTGATCGTGTTGCCGGCGATCGTGCCTACGACGATTCCGGGCAGGGCGGCGGCGGTGAAGGTGCCCGCGTGTCGCCAGCAGACCCTGCCTGCCCGCGCATGGCCGAGCCCTCCCGCGAGTGACCCTGCGGCAACGACGAGCAGGGAGGCGGTGGTCGCTTGCTCGACGCTCTGGTCGAGGAGATAGACGAGCAACGGCACGGCGAGGACGGAGCCGCCGCCACCGAGCATGCCGACGGCGGCGCCGATGGACAGCCCCAGTGGAACTGCGAGCAGCATCTAGTCCTCCGGCGCAGCCGGCTTTTCGATCTCCCAGCCCTCGCGCTTCCAGCGGGGGACGCCACCGTCGACGACGTGGATGACATCCGAGGCTCCGTGGCGCTGGACCAGGCTGGCACCGACTGCGGCGCGTTGGCCGGAGCCGCACACCACGGCGATCGGGCGGTCGGGCTCGAGAGCCTGGGGCAGCTCGACGATGTCGTGGTAGGGCTGGTGAACGGCCCCTGGGATGTGGCCGGCGTTCCACTCCGCGTCCTCGCGCACATCGAGGACCTGGACTCGATCGCGGTCCGCTTCCCACAGCTCGTGGAACTGCTCGATGCTCAGGCGCTTGGTGGCATCGACGGGGCGCTTCTCCTCGCGCCAGGCGGTCATGCCTCCGTGCAGGTAGCCCGCAACGCGATTTATTCCTACGGCCGCCGCTAGTTCCGCGGCGCGGCGTCCATCGTCGTCATCGCGGCCGATGAAGACCACGTCCTGGTCGGGATCGGCGAGCCAGGCGAGCTTGCTGCCAAAACCGGCCCGAAGCATCGTGTTGCTCACGCTGGCCGGGACGTGCGCGTCGTCGAACTGCAGCTCGGTGCGCACGTCGACCAGCAGGGCTCCGGCGGCTCGATGCTGTTCGACCTGGCGCGCGGCGAGCGGATGGGCTTCGCTGCGTTCGCGGCGCAGCTTCCCGGTGTTCAGGGCGACGATGTTCTTGAAGTTGGGCGGCTGGGGCCCGAGCCCTGCCAGCGCCCCCTCCACGAAGGTGTCCTCATCCGAGATCCTGAGGCGCTCGTTGTGGTTGCGCTCGAACCCGATCGTCGAGGAGATCTTGAGGTCCATCCCCGGTCCTCCACACATCGACCCGCCGAGGTGCCCTGGCCAGACCTCGACCTCGTCGGGAAGCGAGAGCAGCTGCTCCTGCAGCGATCGGTGGATGCCGCGGGCGCCGTCCTCCTTGTCGATCGCGAGGTCGGGGCGGGCGACGTCCCCCACGAACAGCGAGTCGCCGCTGAGCACAGCCCACGGCGACTCGTCGCCCCGGGCGGTGTCGATGAGGAGGAAGGCGGTGTGCTCGGGGCGGTGTCCTGGGGTGTGCAGCGCTCGCACGCGGGTCGCGCCGAGCTCGAGCTCCCAGCCGTCGTCGAATGGCCTCGTGGTCGTACTCCGGTTCCGCGTCACGGTGGATGTGGATCTTGGCGCCGGTGGCTGCCGCCAGCCGCCCGTGGCCGGACACGTGGTCGGCGTGGTTGTGGGTCTCGAGGATGTGCTCGATGCTCACGCCGAGGTAGCGGGCGAGTTCGAGGTATTCCTCGATGTCGAACTTCGGGTCCACGACCGCAGCGACGCCCGCGTTCTCGTCTCCGACCAGATAGGACGCACAGCCCAGGTCGTCGTGGGTCACCTGTCGAAAGATCACGCAGTCCTCCTGGGTCGGATGTTGTGGTCAGGCATGGCCGAAGCGCACGTCGGGGAGCACGCGGTCAAGCCAGCGCGGCAGCCACCAGGCGCTCGCGCCCAGCAGGCGCAGCAGCACGGGCATCAGCACCAGGCGAACCAGCGCGGCGTCGATCAGGACCGCGACTCCGAGGATCACGCCCATCTCCTTGGGCGGCAGCGGGCCCGACAGGGCGAAGGTGAAGAAGACCGCCACCATCACCGCGGCCGCGGCGGTGATCACCGGACCCGAGACCGCTATTCCCTCGACGGCGGCCTCGCGAGCGTCGCCACTCGCATCCCAGCGCTCCTTGGCCGAAGCCAGCAGGAACACCGTGTAGTCCATCCCGAGCGCGAACAGCATCGCGAAGAAGAACACCGGCGCCCATGCGTTCAGATAGCCCTGTGCCTCGAAGCCGAGCAGGCCTGCCAGGGCGCCGTCCTGGAAGATCCACTTGGCTACGCCAAACGACGCGAGCGTCGCAAACACGTTGAGCAGGACCCCGGCCAGCGCGATCACCGGCGCTTGCAGAGCGACCAGCAGCAACAAGAAGCCGAGCGCCAGGACCACTCCGATGACGACCGGCGTGGCGTTGGCCAGCGCTACCTCCAGGTCGTGGTTCTCGGCGACCGCGCCACCGATTACGGCGCCCTGCGGCAGCGCGGCCCGCAGACGATCAATGGTCGCGCGCACGCTGTCCCCCGATGGCTCGCCTCTGGGCACCGCCTGCACGAGCACGCTCTCGCCCGCCACCGTGCTGGACCGGCAGCACCCGTGCGATGCCTGGCTCCTCACGCAAGACCCTCGTGAGGGTCGGCTCGGCGTCGGCCGGGCCGATGACCTGGAGCGACCCAGGCGCCCCGGCCCCGAAGCCGCGCTGGACTTCCTCGAAGCCCTGACGCGAACCGTCCTCCTCGGGCACCACGGTTATCGACGGCATCCCGGTATCGAGCTGCGTGACCGGCCACGCGAGCGCCACCACGGCCAGCAGCCCGGCGATGCCAAACACCGCCGGCCGCTTCCACACCTTGGCGGCCCAACGGCCGAGCCTCGGCGAGCGCTGCCCGCCGCGCTCGGCCCACGGCAGCGCCAGCCGATTGATGCGGCCGCCCAGTTTCGCGAGGACAGCCGGCAGCAGCGTGAGCGATGCCGCGAGCACGAAGGCGACCGCGAGCATGATCCCCACCGCCATCGAGCGAAAGGCCGGGCTCGGCACCAGCAGCACCGCCGAGAGCGCGATCAGCACGGTGATTCCGGAGAACAGCACCGCCTTGCCGGCGGTGTCCATCGCCTCGACCACGGCATCGATCGGCGACAGTCCGTCCTCGATATGGGCCTGGCGGAAGCGCGCGACCACGAACAGCGCGTAGTCGATGCCCAGCGCCAGCGCGAACATCAACGCGAAGTTCATCGCCCAGATGGAGATGTCAAACACCTGCGCGCCCACGAAGAGCATCCCTGCCGCTGATACCAGCCCGAGGATCGTCAGCAACAGCGGAAGTCCTGCCGCCGCCAGCGACCCGAAGGCAAGTAGCAGGATCGCCAGTGTCACCGGCCAGGAGATGAGCTCGGACTTGAGCATCGCGCTCTTGTTCGCCTCGTTGAAGTCAGACCACATCCCGGCGGCGCCCGCCAGGTCGGCCTCTACATCCGCGCTCCCGGCTTCCGCCACCGCGGCCTTGAGGTCGTCTGCCGCGCGAACCATCTCGTCTGGCGGCGCCCCAGCGCCGGCGATCACCAGCGCGCTGTGGCGATCTGCCGAGATACTCGTGCCCCGCTCCGGAGAGGCGACTGCGGTGACCCGCGGATCCTCCGCCAACACACGCTCCACGCGGTTCACAGTGCGACGAAAGGCCGGCTCGTCCGCCGTGAGGCTGGAAGAGCTGACAACTACCTGAAGCGCATAGCTGCCGGCACCCCTGAAATCGTCGTCGATTTGCTCGCGCGCCTGCACCGATTCCGACCCGCTCGCCTCCCAGCCCGCACCCGAAAGCGCGTGCTCTACCCGTGGCGCGAGCGCCCCGAGACCCACGACCACCGCCACCCAGACCATGGCGACGACCCGTAGATGGGTCGCTGCCCAGCGCCCGAGGCGCCCGATGGGTCCCACCTCAGCCAAGCTCAGGCTCAGGTCGCTCGACCCGACAGCGTCGAGTCGAGCTCGTCGAGCTGCCGTCGCAGACCACCGCAGACCTGCTCGCACAAGTCGAATACCGAAGCATCGGAGATCACGTACCGGACGTGAATCCCGTCCTTCTCCCGGGCGACGATGCCCGCCCGGTGGAGGACGGCCAGGTGCTTCGAGACGTTCGGCTGGGTTCCGCCCGTTGCCTCAGTCAGCTCCTGCACCGTTGCGGCTCCGTCGCGCAACCGATCAAGCAGCTTGATCCGCATCGGCTCACCGATCACACGGAAGCGCTCAGCGATCAGCTCGACGAGCCGATCGGGCAGGGGATGGGGAACGTCCATCCCATGAGCGTATGCCTACAGACTCATATAGTCAAGTGTTTGGCAGCTGATCGGACGGGAAGTACCGGCTCATGTCCTCGACCGCCAGCCCCGGGCCACCAGCCATCAACGAGCGCGAAGAGAAACGATTCAACACCGGCGGCATCCTGATGGGGATCGGCTTTGGAGGCTTCGTGGACGGGATAGTTCTGCACCAGCTGCTCCAGTGGCATCACATGCTCACCAGCACCGGCGATCACCCAGCCACCACCATCGCCGGGCTGGAGACCAACACCCTCTGGGACGGCCTCTTTCACGTGACCACGTGGATCGCGGCCATCGCGGGGATCCTCCTGCTCACAAGCGCAATGCGAGCCGGCTACCGCGCGGTCTCGCGCCACCAGCTCGGCCTCCTACTGATCGGCTGGGGTGCCTTCAACCTCGTCGAAGGCATCGTCGATCACCACATCCTCACCATCCACCACGTCCGCGACGACGTCGGCGCCCCCCTCGGCTGGGACCTCGCCTTCCTCGGACTCGGCGCCCTGCTCGTGCTCGGCGGCTTCGCACTGAAACGGACCGGCCAACAGGAGACCCGAGACGGGCTCGCCGGCACCGGCATGGATGACTCTCGCGCCCCCCGCGTCGCCGCGTAGGCCTCCGAGCTTCCCCGTGTGCTCCTCTGGGCCTCTATCAACTTAGGAAGGTTCCCGGCCGACCGGCACCGCTGAAGCGAACGAAGGCTCCTCGTTGCGCCGTTGATCCCCATCTTGCGTATGGCCGGGAAATGACCGTGTAGTTCCCGGGGTGCCCCATCGCCTCCGAGCCTTCGGCCCCCGACATCACGCGGCAATCCGGCGCAAGCTCGACGGGGCCTCAGGAGCCGAGATCGCCGGCGCGCTCGGAGTGCGCCGTCGGACCGTCTATCTGTGGATGGGTGATCCCCTCGTCAAGGACGAACTGACTCGGCAACTCGAGAACGTCAATGAGGCTGCGCGGCAGCTGGCGACGGCGTCACTGTTGGCCTTCGGCAATTGGTCGACCTCCTCGAGCGGCCGGTGGTCGGAAATCCGACCGTGATGGAGAAGTTGGCGGTGGCTAAAGAGATCCTTGACCGGACGAGCATCTGCGCGCGGAGCGACAGCCGACGCTCGTCGCCGCCCTACAACAAGCACTCGCCTCAACCCGATAGGCGGGGATGACCGCCAATTCCGGGGCGGGGGGTCTCCGCCCTTCGCGCCCTGGAACCCTGAACGGAACCTCGCGATCGATCTCCCACTGCCGCGTCACCCGGCGCGCGGCAGGCTGAAGCGCACACACGTCCCGCTGGCTGACTCCGCCAGCCAGATCTCGCCACCGTGCGCCTCCACGATCGCCCGGCAGATGGTCAGGCCGAGTCCCGTGCCCTCCCCCGAACGCGCGGCGTCGTAGCCGCCGCGGAAGAAGGGCTCGAATACGCGCTCTCGCTCCGAGGTCGCGACCCCTTCGCCGGTGTCGGCCACCTCCACCTCCACCTGCTTCCCGTTCGACTCGGCAGCGACGGTCACGCTGCCGTCGGCCGGCGTGTGACGGATGGCGTTCTGGATCAGGTTGAACAGGACGCGTTGGAGCTGCTCCGGGTTCGCGTGCGCGGGCGCCACGTCCGCGCCCACGGCGGCTTGGACGGCTACACGCTTTGCATCCGCCTGCGCCCGCATCGCTTCGACCGTCTCCTGGACCAGCTCGTCGAGTCGCACCTGCTGCATCGACCACTGGATGTCCCCGGCGTCGAGCCGGGACAACTCGAACAGATCCTCGATCAGCGCCGACAGGGAGCGCAGGTGCACGGACATCTGCTCGAGGTAGCGACGGCGCGTGTCGGGGTCCACGAGGTCGTCCTCGATCGCGTCGGCGAGCAGCCGCAGCGAGGTGAGCGGGGTGCGCAGGTCGTGCGAAACGGCCGCGATCAGGTCGCGGCGCGCGCCCTCGGCCGCATCGCGCTCGGCCTCGCGCTCTGCGAGCTGCGCGGTCATCTCGTTGGCCGCGGCGGCCAGTTCCGCCAACTCGTCGCGCGCTCCGGTGCTGATGCGCCTGTCGCGCCGCCCCTCGCCAACCGCGCGCAGGCCGTCGCGCAGCGCCTTCACGTCGGCAAGTACACCGCGCGAGAGCACGGTCGCGGCATACGCCGTCAGGAAGCCCGCGAAGACGAGCAACAGCCCCATCACGAAGGCGTCATGGGTGGACACGAACATGAGCAGCACCACGACCCCGAGCGTCAGGGTGATCAGAGCGACCGTGAGCGCGATGGCGATCGTGAACTGCCGCGACAGCGAGCCAGCGGAGCGCCGCCGGTGCGCGAGCACGTGCACGGCGGCGATCACAGGGGCCCCCGCAGCGGCGACATAGGCCGCCGTCAGCAGGCCGTCCTTCGGCGCGTAGACGAGCCCCATGGCCAGGCCGCCGGCCGCCGCAGCGACTGTGAGCAGGGCGAAGCCGCGGAGCGCGCTCATGGCTGGAAGCGGTAGCCGACGCCCCACACGGTCTGAAGCCATCGCGGGTTCGACGGCTCCTCCTCGATCTTCGCCCGCAGCCTGCGCACGTGCACCGTCACCGTGGAGGTGTCGGAGTAGAAGCTGTACTGCCAGACCGAGTCCATCAGCTGATCGCGGGAGAAGGCCTGACCTGGGTGGCGCACGAGATGCAGCAGCAACTCGTACTCCCGCACGGTGAGCTCGGCCTCCTCACCGCGAACGGTAACGCGGCGCGCCACAGGGTCGAGCTCGAGCCCATCGAAAGCGATCGGCTCCTCGGGCTCGGCGGAGGTGTCCACGCGGCGCAACACCGCGTCCACGCGGGCCACCAGCTCAGCCGGTGAGAACGGCTTCACCACGTAGTCGTCGGCACCCAGCCGCAGGCCGATCACGCGGTCGGTTGCCTCGCCCTTGGCGGTCAGCAGGATCACCGACACGCCGTCACGCTCGCGTAGGCGGCGCATCACCTCCAGGCCGTCCATGCCGGGGAGCATCAGGTCGAGCACGACGAGGTCGGGCCGATCCGCCCCCGCCAGCTCGAGGGCGCGCGGCCCGTCGCCGGCCACGCGGGTCTCATAGCCGGCCCGCTCCAGATACCGGGAAACGACCTCGGTGATCGTCCGCTCGTCGTCCACGACGAGCACGGAGCCTCTGGGCTCACCGTTTTCCATCACGGCCAGTGTGGCAGTGGCCGAGGGGCGTGCGCTGACGCGTAAGGCTTCCGTCATGCCATATAGTCCGATATAGGACTAATCGGATGCCGACCGGAACGACAAATCGCGAGAACGTGGGCTTCCTGCTCGCCAAGGCCTCTCAGCATTGGAACGAGCTGCTTTACGAGCGGTTCGTGGCCCACGGCTTCCCGGAAGTGCGCCCCGCCTACGGCTCGATCCTCGTGCCGCTGTTCGAGGAGGACTCGCTCCGCATCGGGGAGCTCGCCCGCCGGGCCTCTCTCGCGAAGCAGACGATGACGACGATGGTGCGTCTGCTGGAGCGAGACGGGCTGGTGATGCGAGAGCGCGACGCCGCGGACGGGCGGGCCTTCCTGATCCGCCTCACACCCCGCGCCGAACGCTTCCGGCCGGTCGCCGAGAGGGTCCTGAGCGAGCTCGACGAGCTGGTCCGCTCGCGCCTGTCCACACACCAACAAGCCGCGCTGCCCGCGGCGCTGAAGGAGATGATCGCCCTATGAGAAGCAAGACCGTGACCGCCGTGCTGCCGGCCTCCCACGAGGCGGTGTTCGCCTACCTGGCGGACATCGAGAACCTGCCGAACTGGGCCACCGAGTTCGCTCGGGAGCTGAAGCGCGAGAACGGCGACTACAAGGTCGTGAACAATCTCGGCGAGTTCTACTTCGAGATCCGCGCCGACGAGCGAACTGGAGTGATCGACATGCTCGCCGGACCCACAAAGGACCAGCTTGCCCTCTTCCCCACTCGGGCGGTGAGGCTCTCCAGCGACCAGACGGCGTACTCGTTCACGATGTTCCAGGCGCCCGACATGCCCAGCGAGCTGTTCGACTCGCAGTACGAGTCGCTCACGCGCGAGTTCGAGACCCTCAGGGCGATCTTCTCGTGACAGCGCGGGCGGTGAACAGCAACGCGGAGACGGCGAAGAGTGCCGCGGTGAACAGAAGCCACCGATCGAGGTAGGGGTCGACTGACAGCCCCGTCCCGCGCTCGTAGGTCGACGGGGCCCGGCGGCCCACGACCGGGAACCAGACGAGGAACATCAGTCCCGAGAGGAGGGCCGGCACCCGCACATGATTGAGCGCTGCGATGCGAAGGCGTGACGGCGAGTCGCCGGGCGCCAGCGCGCGGGCGAGCAGCCAGCCGGCCGTGGCGTAGAGCGGGAACAGCACCAGGTCGTGCGCCACCGAGGCGCCGCCGAGCCAGAGCAGGTAGCGCCCGGGCCGGCCGGTCGTGGACAACACCTCGTGGAGGGCAATGCCGGCGAGCACGAAGGCCGCGAGCGCGGCCAGCAGGTGAAGCGGGGAGGCGCCGTACTCGTGGCGAAAGCGTTTCACGCGCGCTCCTCCCGGAAGGCCAGCGCGCGCACCCACTTCGTGCAGTGCACGCCGGGCATCGCCGGCACGATCACTCGCGCCGGGAAGCCGTGATCGCGCGAGAGGTCGGCGCCGTTCACCTTCAGGGCGACCAGCGCATCGGGGTGCTCGAGCTGGCGCCGGCTGAGCGTGGCGCGGCGGAACGTGCCGCGGCGCTGGAGCGACCGCGCCTCCACCTCGCCGGCCACCCCGACGCCGGCGATCCGTGCAAGCTCGGAGATCCGCACGCCGGTCCACTTCTGCGTGGTCGTCCAACCCTCGACGCACGCGATCGGCAGCTCGGCGGTCACCTGGTCGAGGGCGAGCAGCTCTGCCCGAGTCAGCAGCGCGCGCCGCTCACCGTCCACGAGCAGGCGCAGTCGCCAGCCTGGCCCGATCTCGGCCTCGGCGATCCCGCTGCGGCCGAACGTCTTGTTCACCTGGAAGTCGTTCGGCCCGTCACCGGCATCGCGCCCGCGTGGAGCCAGCAGCGCCAGGTCGCGCAGCGGCCCGCCGGCCACCTGCCCGGTCCCCATCAGTGCGAGCCCGAGCGAGCCAAGACCAACACCACCGAGCACGAAGCGCCGCGTCGCGGTCGGGGCGGACGGCGCCACCGGCACGCTGGTCACTTGGCCCTCCAGCTGCGGCTCGGGACGGGTGGCGTCGAGGTCGTCGCGCAGTGGGCGAAGCACGCCATTCTCGTGGAACGCCATGCGAGCGACCCCGGCCTTGATCGCCACGTGGAAGCCCAGGGCGGCAAGGAAGACGACGGCCCCCCAGTAGTGGCCGAGCACGAACGAGAACCCGAACGGGTACCAGAGCTGGATGTTGATGATCCCGGTCGCGAGCACGAACAGGCTGCCTCCGACGAGCAGAGCGAGCGACAGGCGCTCGAGCGCGTGCGCCAGCGAGCGCACCGGCGGGACCTCGAACAGCTTCGGCAGGACCGTCCAGAGCTTGGCCAGCAGGATCGGGACGGCGGCCAAGCCCGAGATGATGTGCAGGCCCTGCGTGGCGCCGTAGAGCCAGGCCGGGTTGGTCGGCCAGTCCCACGGCAGGAGGTCGGGTGCATCGATCAGGCGGTTGTGGCCCAGGTCGTTCTCGTAGGCCTCATGCGAGAGGAAGCCGGTGAGCGCGCAGATGAGGATCAGCGGCAGCAGGGCCCCGCTGAGAACCGAGGCCAGCCACGGCCCGCGCAGCGGGCTGCGCCAGAAGCTGGGCCGGAACGGCCCGGCCTCGGGGATCGGCGGCGACGGAGGTCGGCGGGGCTCGTCCATCAGAAGGCCTGGAGCGTGCCGTCCTTGCGGCTCGCGACGTAGACCGTGCCGGTGCGCTCGTCAACCGCCACGCTGTTCGGCTGGCGAACGGTGGGCACCCGCCTGGGGCCCGGGAGCGACGCGACGCTGTTGGTGGCGGTGAGCGTGACCCACAGGCGCTTGCGCCGCGCGTCGTAGGCAACGCCGTAGGGAGCGCCGGGCAGGGCGCGGCGCTTCACGATCCGCAACGGATCCGTGCGGACCTCGAGCAGCGCGTCGCCCCGCGTGTCGACTACGAACAGCCGACCGGGCTCGGCGACCACGTGCGTCGGCCCGATCCCAACGGGGATCTTTCCCAGCGAGCGCAGTCGACGCGCGTCGATGAGCTCGAGCGCGCGCTCGCGTACTCCGACCACCGCTACGGCGCGCTCGTCCCACGTCGCGACGACTCCGCCGGGCTGGCGCGGCACCGGAAGGCGGGCGATTTGGCGCCCTCCCTGGAGGACCGAGACCGTGTGGCCCAGCTCGTCGCCAACGAATATGCGCCCACCGACGGCGGCGGCATCGTGCGGTGTGTCGCCGACGTCGGTGGCACGCAGGTCACCTGACGGCAGTTCGACCTCGATCAGCTGGTTCGACTTCTCCGCCGGCACGATCACCGGGCCGCCCGGGCCCGCGAGCGCCAGGTGGCGCGGCGCCTCCGGAAGCCGCACGCGGCGCAGCACCCGCAGCGTGCGGGCGTCGACGAGTGCGAGCCGGTCCGGGTTCGTCAGCCCGACCGCGACGATTCCGGTGCGCTCGTCGACGACGATTCCTTCGGGCTTGTGGCCGATCGAGACGACGCGGCCGGCCGGCTCCCGCGCTAGTGGTGGCGAACGGGCCGGCTCGGCCGCCGGTGGCAGCGCGGTGGTGGTCCCGCCGCAGCCGGCCAGCGCGAGCGCAAGGGCTGGGGCGAGGCGGCGTGCAATCACACGGGAGATTTGAGTCGATCGATCTTTCGGGTCCATTACGGCGCCGCCCAATCCGTCGAGCGGAGGTGTCGTGGCCCGTACGGTCCGGCGCCATGTCCGGCCTCCCGCAGGCTGCCGCGTATTCCGACCAGGGCCACGACGCCGTTCGAGGCGAGTTCGAGGTGGCGTTCTTCGCCAGGCTGGTACCGAAGCTGCTGGCCCTCGCCGGCGGCGGCGCACTGCTCGACCTCGGTTGCGGAGACGGGCTCGGCGCGACCTTGGCCGGGGACCGGCTCGAGCGCTATACCGGCATCGACCTCGCCGAGCCGGACGCGGCCTTTCCAGGCGATCACGTTGTCCACGATCTGCGTAGCGGCCTCGGGCCGGTCGGGACGGCGCCGTTCGACGTCTACCTCGCGACCTTCGGGTTTGCCTCGCACCTCGACCCGGGTGCCCTGACCCGCCTTCTCCGGCAAATCGCCGACCACGCGCGGCCCGGCGCCGTGGTCGCGCTCGAGGCGCTCGGCACGCGCTCGCTCGAGTGGCCGCGGCTGTGGGCCACCCGGCCAGGCAAGGAGCGGCTGACGGCCTACCGGATGGCGACCGACGTCCGTGTGCATCCATGGGCGCCGGGGGAGCTGGCAGCCCGGTTCGCGGCCGCAGGGATCCGCCCGCTCGCGGCGCTCGACCGCACCGTTCAGGCCGGCCCGAAGCTCGGCGACGGCCGTTACTGGCCCAGCCTGCCGCCGATCCGAGCGGTGCTCGGAAGGATGCTCGCCGGTGACGACAGCGCGGTGGCCGAGCTCGCGCGCCCGCTGCCGCCGCTGCCGGCCGGTCCGGCCGCGCGTCTGCACCACCAGCTCGCCGAGCGCCGCCGCCGCGTGGTGGCCCGCCACACCGGCACGCCGGCGGAGCTTGCGCGCGGCGTGTGGGCGCTCGAGCCGCGCTCGGCCGCCGGGATCGGGCACGGGCTCGTCCTCGTCGGCCGCGTTACGCGGCCTCGATGAGGCGGCACGCGCGCAGCTCGGCCGCGAACCGCGTCGCCGGTGCCGCGCGGGCGACCGCGCGCGCCGAGCCGATGGTGTCGACGTCCATCAACGCGGGAAGCTCGGCCCACTGAAGGCCGAGACGAGCGAGGCGGGCACGCTGAGCCGCGCAGGTGTCCGCGCGCGACATCGGAACCCCGGCGAACACGCGCGCATCGGGACGGCGCAGGCCGATCCCCCAGTAACCGCCGTCGAAGCTCGCACCCAGCACCGCGCCGATCCCTCGGCGATCGAGCTGGTCCAATGGTCCGGCGAGCAGCCCCGGCGTGACCTGCGGCGTGTCCATCGCAACGAGGAAGGCGGGACCTCCGACGTCTTCGAACGCAGCGGCCAGCCGCTCGTCCAGCCCGCCGCCGCGCTGGGGAATCACCTCGAAGCCGGGCGGGAGCCAGGGGCCGGGCGGGCCGTCGAGGGCGACCACCTTCCGCACCGCGGGCGTCGCCGCCATCGCAGCGAGCGTGTCCTCGAGTGCGGCAAGCGCGAGCGATGCCGCCTCGGCCGGCGTGCAGGGCGGGCACAGACGGGTCTTCGATACCCCCGGCCGCGGAGACTTGGCGATCACGACGAGGGCGGCGTCGCTCACTCGAACTCGGCCTCCGGGGCGAAGGGCCGGTCGGGGTCCACCAGAAACCAGGACAGGAATGTGGCCTGACGCGCGTAGGGGTTGCGCTTCTGGACCGGGGTGCCGGGCGGGATGTCCTCCAGGCCCCCGGGCCCCAGTTGCCTCGTCCCGATCAGGTCGTTCTGGTAGTCAATTCGGCCCGAGAGCTGGTAGATCAGCTCCGGCCCGGGGTGGGTGTGGACGGTGGTGCGCCCGCCGCGCTCGGGCACCGTTACGTTGAGGAAGCTCGCGCGCGCGGGGCTCGGGATGCCCCGCAGCGGACGGCTCTCGAACACGCGGCGGCCGCGGCCGAAGCCGTCCGCGCGGCGGGCGCCGGGCGCGGCGAGGCGGATCTCCCAGATCGTCGCCGCACGGCTGCCCGCGGAATGCGTGTGTCTCGCCCCCGCCTTCACCGCGGCCCCCCGGCCGCGATCGATCGGCCGCCCCCGCAGGCGTTGGGACCCCCGTCGCGCGTACACGAACGCCGGCTCGTGGCGATGGTCGATCGACTCGCCCGGGCGCAACCGCACCTCGTCGGCGATCCAGGCGAGCTCCCCGACGGGTCGGTTCGCGAGGTCCGCACGGGCGAGCGTCTGCACGCGCGCGCTGCCCCCGAGGCCGCTCACGCCCGCGCCACGATCATCACCACGCGGATCGGGCGAGCCGCCACCGCACGCACCAAGCACGCCCGCCGTCGCGAGCATTGGCGCCGCGCGCCTCATCGGAGAGCGCGCGCCATGTCCGCGATCGTGACCGCCGTTCCGCGCACGGTTCCGGTGACCTTCGAGCGCCCGGCACGGGCCCGGTAGCTGACGTCCGTTTCGGCGATCCGCCAGCCGGCCGCGGCCGCGCGCAGCACCATCTCCAGCGGCCAGCCGAAACGCCGGTCACGGAGCGCGAGGTTCAGCAGCCCCTCCCGAGGTGCGGCCCGCATCGGTCCGAGGTCCGAGAGGGCAAGCCCGGTCCGGCGCCGCAGCTCGAGCGCGAGCGCCCGGTTGGCGAGCCGGGCGTGGCGCGGCCACGCCCCCGGCTCGGCGTGGCGGGCCCCGAGCATCAACTCACGGTCCCCCGCGAGCACGGGCTCGGCTACCCGCGGCAGCTCCCCCGGGTCCAGCGAGCCGTCGCAGTCCATGAAGCAGACGACGTCCGCGGTTGCGGCCCGCAGGCCGGCGAAGCAGGCGGCGCCAAAGCCGCGCGCGGGCTCCCCCACCACGCGCGCGCCGAGCCGGCGCGCGAGTTCCGCCGAGCCGTCGGCCGACCCGTTGTCGGCGACGAGCGGCGCGTAGCCGGCGGGCATCCGCCCGAGCACCCACGGCAGCGCCTCGGCCTCGTCCAGCACCGGCAGGATCACCTCGATCTCGGCCACCGCTCGCGACCATACGACCGAGTCATTACGAAACCCGAACGGCCTCGCCGGGGAGGGGCCGGCCGCGCCTACGCTGCGGGTGTGAACGCTCTCGGAGCGACCGCGGCGCGGGGGCGCCCGAGGACGGCCGCTGAGCTCGCGCCGATGCTCGGATTCGCGCTCATCGCCGCGACGGTCGCTTGCGGCCTGCTCGCCGAGGCCGCAGGGGCCGAGCTCGGCACCGCCAGCCCACCGCTGCTCTACCGCCTCCGCCCGGAGCTCGCGCCCGCCGCGCTCGCGGTTGCCGCGCTCCTCGCCACCGCGACCGTGTTCGCGCCGCGGCTGCGCTCGCCGCGCTGCCCGCCGCTTGCATTCGCCGCCGCAGCGCTCGCCCTCGGGCTGGCGCTGCGCCTGGCGCTGGCGCTTGCGCGCGGCGGCGGCACCGACGCCTGGTCCACCGTATTCCGGCCCGGAGAGGTCGAGGCCTCGAGCGAGTACCTACCGGTCCTGCCCGCGCTTGACTTCGGCCTGCACGCGTTTCTCGATCGCTTCGCCGAGCTGGGCACGTCGTTCCCCGTTCATGCGGTCGGCCACCCGCCGGGGTTGCTCAGCTCGATCCACCTGCTCGGCATCGACGGACCGGGGGGACTGGCCGCGCTGACGATCGGCATCGGAGTGCTGTCGATTCCGCTGCTCTACGTTCTCGCTCGCGAGCTGCTCGACGAGAGCCGCGCGCGGATCGCGACGCTGATCTACGTCTTCGCGCCGGCTGCGGTCCTTCACGGCGCCACCTCGGCAGACGCGCTGTTCGCAACCTTCGCGCTGCTCGCGGCCGTCCCGCTGGTCGCACGCGGGCGGCTCCGCCACGCCGGGCCGCCCGCGCTCGCGCTGGCGTCGTTCTTCTCGTACGCGAACCTCGCGATCGGGGCATGGGCGGCGCTCGTGCGCTTCCTGCGTGGCGAACCTCGGCGCGCGATCGCGCAGGCCCTGGCGTGCGCAGTGGCGCTCGCCGGCTTCTACCTCGCGCTCTACGCACTCAGCGGCTACGACCCGGTCGGCGCGGTGCGCGCTGCCGAGAGCGTCTACCGCGAGGGCGTGGCCTCCAATCGGCCCTACGCGTTCTGGGTGCTCGGCTCGCCGGCCGCGTTCCTGATCGCGGCCGGCCTGCCGATCACGTGGTACGCGCTGCGCGCGCTCGGCGCTCGCCGCGAGCCCGCCGTCGCGCTGTTCGCGATCCTCGCGTTCTCCGCCGTGCTGGGGTTCACGAAGGCGGAGACCGAGCGGATCTACCTCTTCCTGGTTCCGCTGCTCTGCGTGGCTGCCGCGGCGGAGCTGCCCGAGCGACGGCTGGGGCTCGTGATCGGACTGCTCGCAGCCCAGGCCTTCGCCGTCGAAATCCTCTTCTTCACGGTCTGGTGAGCGCCGTCCTCGTCACCGGCGGCGCGGGGTTC
This sequence comes from uncultured Thermoleophilaceae bacterium, assembly GCA_963808105.1. Lineage (GTDB taxonomy): Bacteria > Actinomycetota > Thermoleophilia > Solirubrobacterales > Thermoleophilaceae > JAAYBF01. The sequence continues at coordinate 885,801 of CAWEEH010000003.1, forward strand.
GTGGGCTCCCACCTCGTCGACACCCTGCTCGCCCGCGGCGACCGGGTGCGCGTGCTCGACAACCTCGACCCCCTCGCCCACCCCGATGGCACGGCACCGGAGCACCTCGCCGCCGACGCCGAGCTGATCGTCGGCGACCTGCGCGACCGCGACACTGTCGACGCTGCGTTGGAGGGTGTCGACCGCGTCGTCCACCTCGGTGGGGCCGTCGGCAACGGCGAGTCGATGTTCAACGTCCGCCGCAGCGTCGATGTCAACTGCGGCGGCACCGCGACCCTGCTCGAGGCCCTGATCGCCCGGCGCGACAGGATCCGACGGCTCGTGGCCGCATCATCGATGGTCGTCTACGGCGAGGGTGCCTACGAGTGCGTCGCACACGGCCACGTCGTGCCAGGCCCACGCCCGGTCGAGCAATTGCGTCGGCGCCTTTGGGAGCCGAGCTGCCCCATCTGCTCAGGAGGGCTGACACCCGCGCCGTGCAGCGAGCTCACTCCTCTGCGGCCGGTCAGCGTCTACGGCATCACCAAGCGCGACCAGGAGGAGCTCGTGCTCACGCTCGGCGCCGCCTACGGGATCGAGTCAGTCGCGCTGCGGTACCTCAACGTGTACGGCCCGCGCCAGGCGCTCGGGAACCCGTACACCGGCGTTGCGGCGATCTTTGCCGCGCGCCTGATCGCCGGCCGGCGGCCGATCGTCTTCGAGGACGGCCGCCAGCTGCGTGACCTGGTCCACGTCTCCGACGTTGTCCGCGCAACGCTCGCCGCGATGGACGCCCCCGACGCTCCGGGACACGCGATCAACGTCGCGACCGGGCGGCAGGTCACGATCGCGGCACTTGCAAGCGAGCTCGCGCGCGCTCTCGGCTCGAGGCTGGAGCCCGAGCTGACCGGCGAGTTCCGTGCCGGCGACATCCGCCACTGCTTCGCGGACACCGCGCTCGCGCAGAGGCTGCTCGGCTTCGAGGCCGAGGTCGAGCTGGGCGACGGCCTTCCCGTGCTCGCCCGATGGGTCGCTCGCGAAACCGTCGAGGAGAGCGGGGACGCTGCCCTCCAGGACCTACGCTCCCGCGGGCTGGTGGGCTGACCGGTAGCCTCGCGATCGTGACCAGCCGGGAGGTCATCGCTCACCACCGCGCGGCGGGCCGGACGTTCAGCGCCGCGGGGGTCGAGAGCTTCGTTCGCGAAGAGGGCGAAGGCGAGGCGGTGGTCTGCATCCACGGTGTGCCGGCGTCCTGCTTCCTCTACCGAAAGGTGATCGCCGAGCTCGGCCGCCGTGGGCTACGAGGAATCGCGTTCGACCTCCCTGGGCTCGGCCTCGCCGAGCGCCCAGAGGACTTCGACTACAGCTGGACCGGGCTGGGCCGCTTCTGCGTCGCGGCCGTGGACGCCCTCGAGCTTCCACGCTTCCACCTCGTGGTCCACGACATCGGCGGACCGGTCGGGTTCGAGCTCGCCGCCGCGATGCCCGACCGCGTCGCCTCGCTCACGGTGCTCAACACGCTGGTCGAGGTCGACTCGTTCAAGCGCCCGTGGTCGATGGAGCCCTTCGCCCGCCGCGGGGTCGGCGAGGCCTACCTGCGGACCCTCACCAAGCCGGCCTTCAGGTTCCTGATGGCGCTTCAGGGGGTAGAGGACCGCCAATCGGTCCCGAAGGAGGAGCTCGACGCCTACGTGGACCTGTTGCGCGCCGACGACGGCGGGCGTGCGTTCCTGCGCATCATGCGCGGTTTCGAACGGACAGTCGAGAAGCGCGAGCTCTACATGGGTCTGCTGGCCGACCCCCCCTTTCCCGTGCAGGTCGTCTGGGGAGAGAAGGACCCGGCGCTGAAGCTCGCCGTCCACGGCGAGATCGCGCGCCGCGCCGCCGGGGTCGACGCGATCCACGGCGTGGCGGCCAAGCACTTCCTCCAGGAGGACCAGGCGCCCGCCGTCGCGGAGCACATCGCCCGGCTTACGGGCGGCGCTTCCCGCTAGGGCCGACCACCCACCAGAGGCCGCCATTGAGGCGCACGTTGTGGCAGAGCACCTCGCCGGCCCCCTCGTGGGCGTAGTAGTAGAGCGGCCTGCCCGCGTAGGTCACCTGCCGCCTGCCGCCACGACGGCGGATGGAGCCGAGCAGCGACCCCTTCACGCCTCGACCGGCGCGGGGCTTGCCCTTGGTGAAGACGGGCGGCCACGCCTCGGCGCACTTCCCGTAACAGCGCGACCGCTTGCGCCCGTCGCGCTGGAAGACGTAGACGGCTTGGCGCTTGGGGCCCCACAGCATCTGGCCGAACTCCGATCCGCGAGCCGTGATCTTGGTGCCGGCCGCCGTTGCGGGCGCCGCCGCGCCACCGGTGCCGAGCGCGGCGAGCAGCGCGGCCAGCGCGAGGCGCCTCACGCGCGCCTCTTCCCGTCCGGCCCGACGACCCACCACAGGCCCCCGTTCTTGTTCACGTTGTGGCAGAGGACCACGCCGGGCTCCTCGTGGGCGTAGAAGTAGAGCGGCTTGCCTGCGTAGGTCACCTGCAGCCGCCCATCACGGCGCTTCACGGTGCCCAGCAACGAGTCCCTCACCCCCTTGCCCGCCTTGGGCTCCCCTTCGGTGAAGACCGGTGGCCAGTCTTCCGCACACTCGCCGTAACAGACGGTGCCGCCCTTCGGGTCCTTCTCGAAGATGTAGATCGCCTGCTGGTTGGAGTCGAACAACATCGAGCCGAAGTCCGATTCGCCGATGGTGATGGTCGCGCCCCTGCCGGCGGGCGCCGCCGCCGCATCGGGCTTCGTCGCGGTCTCGGGCTTAGTTGCGGCGGCCTCCTTCGGCGGCGTTGTGTCCCCCGGGTTCGAGTCGTCGTCGTCACCGCAGCCCGCGAGCGCCAGCAGGCCTGCGACCAGGAGAAGCGTGATTCTTGCCATCGAGTGATCCTCCCACCGAGGGATTACACGAGACTTAACGGTCCCTAGGCTGTGGGGCGATGGCGTACTCCGAAGAGCTGGCGGAGCGGATCCGCGACGTCATCGGCGGCCGCAGCGGGGTGAGCGAACGCAAGATGTTCGGCGGCGTGGCCTGGATGGTCAACGGCAACATGGCCTGCGGAGTGATCGGCGAGGATCTCATGGTCCGGCTCGATCGCGACGAGGCAGAACGCGTCCTGGCGGAGGACGACGTCGGCCCGATGGAGTTCACCGGCCGCCCGATGCGCGGCTTCGTCACCGTCGACGCGGCAGGCATTTCCGCCGCTTCCGGCCTCAGCCGGTGGGTAGACGCAGGGGCGGACTTCGCCGCGTCGCTCCCCGCGAAGTAGACGTTGGTTCTCGCGCGGAAATAGAACCTATTGGAACCCTGGCGGGGCAGCTTGGGCCGACGCGTGCCGCACCCCCATCCGCCGATGTAGCTGATTTGCAGGCCTCTCGAAAATCGGGGCGACTGGATTTGAACCAGCGACCGCTCGGCCCCCAGCCGACGCCGCCTACCTGTAGGTCTGGTGCTCCGCGTCCCTCCCGTCCACAGCATTCCCCGCCCGTGCACGATCTGGACGGATGAGACATAGCAGTCGGTACCACGGCGGTACTACAGCACTGACATCGATGTGGCGGCGGACGGGACGCACTGTCACAGGCGGCGCCTCTATCTCGTCTTAGAGGGCAAACGCGACGAAGGGAGCAGTCATGAAGGTCTTCGTAGCAGGCGCCACAGGCGTTCTCGGCAGAGAGCTCGTCCCGCAGCTCGTGGGGCGAGGCCACGAGGTGGTCGGGATGACCAGGAGCGCATCGAAGCAGGATCTGGTGCGCAGCTTGGGTGCGCGTCCGGTCGTGGCCGACGCGCTCGACCCTGACGCGGTCGCCCAGGCAGTGGCGTCCGCCGAGCCCGAGGTGATCGTGCATCAGCTCACGGCGCTGTCCGGGAAGATGAGCATTCGTGATGCGCGGCACCCCGACCGCTCCTTCGCGGCGACCATGACCAACCGGCTGCGTACCGAGGGGACGGATCATCTCTTGGCCGCCGGCCGCGCCGTGGGGGCACGGCGCTTCGTGGCGCAGAGCTTCGGGGCCTTTCGATACGCCCGCACGGGCGGCCCGGTGCAGACCGAGGCCGATCCCCTCGATCCCAACCCGCCGGGGGCGATGCGGCCAGTGGTGGAGGCGCTCCTCCATCTGGAGCAGGCGGTGACGACGATCGAGTGGGGCGAGGGTCTCGCGTTGCGCTACGGCGGCTTCTACGGTCCGGGGACCTCGACCAGCCTGGCTCCGGATGCGCAGATGGCGGCGCCGATACGGAAGCGCCAGTTCCCGATCGTCGGCGACGGTGGGGGCGTCTGGTCGCACATCCACATCGAAGACGCCGCGACGGCGACCGCCGCCGCGGTTGAGCACGGCCAGCCGGGGGTCTACTACATCGTCGACGACGAGCCAGCGACCGTGCGGGAGTGGCTGCCGGTGCTGGCGAGGGCGCTGGACGCCAAGCCGCCAAGGCGCATCCCGCGCTGGCTCGGGCGGCTCCTGGCCGGGGAGATGGCGACGGTCATGATGACCGACGTGCGGGGTGCCTCGAACGAGAAGGCGAAGCGCGAGCTCGGCTGGCAGCTCCGGTATCCGAGCTGGCGGCAGGGCCTCGCGCAGGGACTCGGCTGAGCGATGACCGAGGAGGAGTTCGACGAGCTGCGCCGGTCGGCATTCGCGATCGCCTACCGGATGCTCGGCAGCGTGAGCGAGGCGGAGGACGTGGTGCAGGAGGGGCTCCTCCGCCTCCACCAGGCGCGCGAGGGCGACGAGCGGATCGAGTCCCCGCGCGCCTACCTGTCGACGGTGGTCTCGCGGCTCTCGCTCGACCACCTCCGCTCGGCGCGGGTCCGGCGCGAAACCTACGTGGGGGAGTGGCTTCCGGAACCGCTTGTCGCGAGCGCCCACGACGACCCCGCCCACAAGGCCGAGATGGCGGACTCGCTGTCGCTCGCCTTCCTCGTCCTGCTCGAGAGCCTGTCGCCCGAGCAGCGCGCCGCGTACCTGCTGCACGACGTGTTCGACGAGCCCTACGACCGGATCGCGGAGATCGTCGGCACGAGCCAGCAGAACGCCCGCCAGCTAGCCACCCGGGCCCGCCGCCACGTGGAGGAGCGGCGCCCCCGGTTCAAGGCCTCGCGCGAGCAGCGCGAGGAGCTCGCGACCCGCTTCTTCGCGGCCGCCGAGGAGGGCGATCTCCAAGGGCTGGAGGAGCTGCTGGCCCACGACGTGGTGCTCCACGGCGACGGCGGCGGCAAGGTGCCCGCCCTCGCACGTGCCGTCCACGGCCGCGCCAGGGTGGCGCGCACGCTGATGGCGGGGCTGCGCGCCTTGACCCGCTTCGGCGGCATCACCTCGCGCCGCGAGGAGGTCAACGGGCAACCGGGTGCCCTGTTCTTCGACCGCGAGCGCAGGCTGATCGCCGTGATGATTTTCGATGTCGCGGAGGGCCAGATCCAGGGCGTGAGCTCGATCGTCAACCCGGACAAGCTGCGGCACCTGGGGCCGGTGGGCGACCTGGGCGCGATGCGGCGTGGACGGAGTTAGGCCCTATCGTGATCTCGACGGCAACGAGATCGGTTTCGGCGCGGTCGGCTGAGCTGAGCTTGGGCCGACCGAGGCGGAACGCGAGCGGCGGGTTGGACAGCCCGATACAGGTGGCTGCGGATCCGCCCGCTAGTCCTACCGGCGCGCAGCGATACCGATTCACGGTCAGCGCACTCCCTCGTCCACTGTCAAAAGAATGGCGGACGCATCGTGTAGCGTTCCTTCACGATGTGGCAGGCAGTTGATCTGCGGGAACTGCGTGTGTTCCTCGCGCTCGCCGAGGAGCTGCACTTCGGGCGCACCGCCGAGAGACTTCAGCTGACCCCCTCCCGGGTCAGCCAGAGCCTACGTGCGCTCGAGCAGAAGCTCGGCGCCCAACTCGTCCATCGCACGAGCCGGCGCGTGGCACTCACCCCATTTGGCGAGAGATTCCTCGCCGACGTCCGCCCTGCCCATGACCAGCTCGCCGGCGTTCTCGAGCGCACGAACACCGCCGCCCGTAGCCTCGAAGGCACGCTACGACTCGGCGTGTTCAGCGGGCCGGCGGGCGGCCCGCAACTGGTCGAGATCGTCCGTGAATTCGAGGCGCTACACCCGGAGTCAAAAGTGGAGATCATCCAGATGGCATGGGAAGACCCGGTCAGGCGACTTCGCGACAACGACGTCGAGCTGATGGCGACCTGGCTTCCGTTGGGCGACCAAGACTTCGTCGTAGGGCCCACCCTGACCCGCCAGCCGCGCGTCCTCGCCGTCGCCCGCGACCACCCGCTGGCTGAGCGCGACAGCGTCGACGTCGAAGAGCTCGCGGACCACCGCGTCCTTCGCTTCGAGACCGGACCGAAGGAGCTCGACGAAACGGTGACCCCATCCCGTACACCTTCCGGTCGCCCAATACCCGGGACGAGGACGCCGACGGGCGAGCGCGCGCTCCTCGAGTTGCCCGTGCGCGTCGCTCGGGGCGAGTGCGTCTTTCCAACCGTCGCCTCGGCCGAGGCCTATATGGGCGAGTCCGACCTCGTATTTGTCCCGCTCAAAGGGATGCCGCCCCTTCGTAGCGCCCTGGTATGGCCCCGGCGGGCGCGCGATCCGAAGCTACGCGAGTTCATCCGCGTCGCGCGCGAGCGGCTTGGACGTGCCGGGAAAAGATCGTGAAGGAAACCTTCACGGTGCATTGCCACCTCGGCTGTTGATCGCACGACCGAAGCTCGCGACGCTGGGACACAGGCCCGAGAGGAGAGACGTATGCACATCGACGACCAGTCCCACAGCGCAGTACCTCCCCGCTCCGAGCGCAAGCCTTGGACGACGCTGATCCTCCTCGGCCTTGCGCAGTTCATGGTGATCCTGGACATCACCGTCGTCAACGTTGCGCTGCCGTCGATTTCTGAGGACCTCGCGTTCTCAGAGGGCGATCTGCAGTGGGTGATCACCGCGTACGTGCTCTTCACCGGCGGATTGCTGATGCTCGGCGGTCGGGCAACCGATCTGTTCGGCCGCCGCCGGATCTTCCTCGCGGGGCTTGCCACGTTCACCGTCGCGTCGCTCGCCAGCGGACTGGCGTCATCCCCGGAGACGCTCGTGGCGGCGCGCGCGGTCCAGGGCCTCGGGGCGGCGATGCTCACCCCAGCAGCGCTCTCGATCGTCACGACGACCTACGACGGCAGCCAGCGGACCGCCGCGCTCGCCGCGTGGAGCGCGATCGGAAGTGCGGGTGCAGCCGCCGGTGTGGTGCTGGGTGGCATCCTGACCTCGGGCCTCGGCTGGGAGTGGGTCTTCTTCATCAATGTGCCGGTCGGCGTGCTCGCGGGAATCGGTGTGCTCCGGGTCGTGCCGAGTGCACCTCCGGTCGCGATCGGGCAGCGGCTCGACGTCCTCGGTGCCCTCACAGCGGTCGCCGGGTTGGTCGTACTCCTGTACGGGATCGAGGGCGCGAACGAATACGGCTGGGGCTCGACTCAGACGATTGCTCTGCTGCTCGGGTCGGCGGTCCTGCTTGCGACATTCGCGGGCGTAGAGCGGAGCGTGCGAGAGCCGGTCATCCCGCCGAAGACCTGGCGCAACCGCCCGCTCATCTCGGGGATGCTCGTAATTCTCGTGGCCACGGGCCTGCTGGTCGTGGTCTTCTTCCTCAACACGCTCTATCTACAGGATGTCCGCGGCTGGTCGGCGATCGAGACGGGGCTCGCCTTTCTGCCGCTCGTCGTAGTCATCGCCGCCGGGGCCAGCGCGGCTAACCGCCTCATCTCCCAGACCGGGCCGCGCAACCTCGCCGCTCTGGGGCTCGTTCTCGTCGCCGGCGGCGCGGGGCTGCTCGCCCTCGCCCCGGACGCCGCGAGCTACGGGAGCCACATCCTCCCCGGGTTCATCGTTCTGGGCTTTGGCGTCGGCCTCGTCTTCCCCGCCGGATCCATCGCGGCGATGCGCAACGTCGGAGACGACGAGGCCGGGCTGGCGTCGGGTCTCGTGACCACCGGGCACGAGCTCGGTGCAGCGTTCGGCGTCGCAGCGATCTCAGCCGTGGTTAGCGCGGCACCGACGTTCGTCGAGGGCTACACGGACGGCTTCGTCGCCGTCGCCGCAGTTGCCGCGCTGGTCGCGATCGTCGCGCACCCGATCGCGCGTTCCGCGCCGGCCTGGTCGGCGGCGAAGGAAGGATGAACGCGAGTGACGATCGACCTGATCGGAGTGCCCTACACGTCGATGGCAAGGCCGGGGGGGATCGCCACTGCCATCGGGGTGCTGAGGGAGGCGGGGCTCGCCAAGAGGCTCGGCGACGTTCGCGACGCCGGCGACCTCGAGCTGCCCGGGCCGACGGGAGCACGTGGTGCTTCCGGGCTGTTGAACGAGCGCTCTCTCGGGCGCCTGGTGGAAGCGACGCGGGAGGCCGTCGGGCGCAGTCTCGACCGCCGGCGCCGGCCACTGCTGGTCGGCGCGGACTGCCCGGTGCTGCTGGGGGCGCTCGCCGCCGGCCGCGACCGCCACGGCGCAGCCGGCCTGCTACTCGTCGACGGACACGAGGACGCCTGGCCGCCGCGGCTGTCGCCCACCGGTGAGGCGTCGGACAGCGAGGTGGCAATCGCGCTCGGGCTCGTCGACGACCTGCCCGAGCCACTCGACCGGCTCACGCCATGGCTCACGCCCGGGGACCTGGCGATGCTCGGGCCCCGCGACCGCAGGGAGCTCGAGGCGGCGGGCGTGGACTCCCTGCAGGGGACCGTGGCCCTGTTTCGTGACGACACCGCGGTGCGTGCCCACGGCGCCACCGCCTCGGCGCGCGACGCGATCGCCGCGCTCGAGACCGACGCGGTCCCGTTCTGGCTCCACCTCGACCTCGACGTGCTGCAAACCGACGACTTCGCCGCCGCCGACTACCTCCAGCCCGGCGGCCTCAGCTGGCAGCAGCTGACCCAGATCGCCGGAGAGGCGCTGGCGGAACGGCGCTGCCTGGGCTGCAGCGTCGTGATCTACAACCCCGATCTCGATCCCGAGCACACCGCGGCCGCACGGATCGTGCGCTTCCTGTCCGATCTGGTCGCCTCCTAGCTGAACGCCGTGCGCCTACCAACGGTCACAAACCCAGACTGCGGAGACCTCGGCGCCTGGCACGCTCCGATCGAGAGCAGCCGATGTCGCCTCGAACCGCGCGACATCCTCGTCGGTCTCGGCCCGCGGATGGTCGTGGCCGGGCAGGCGGCAGCGATCCTGGACGTCGCGGCCGTGCTCTGGTCCGACAGGGCGGGCGCCACATGAACGTCGTCGAGACGGACCTCTTCGCGAAGGATCTCGGGTATCCGGAGGGACCCGTGCCGCTGCCCGACGGCTCCGTCGTCGTCACGGAGCTGACTCGGGCGCGCGGCTGCATCACCCAAATCAGTCGCGACGGAACTCATCGCCGCATTGCAGCCACTGGTCGCCCGAACGGCTTGGCGATCGACGCCGACGACGCGCTGTGGGTTGCCGAGTCGCTCGATCCGGCGCTGCTGCGCGTCACGCTCGAGGGACAGGTCGAGCGCGTCGCCGACCGGCTGGCGGGCGAGGCGCTCCTGTGGCCCAATGACCTCTGCTTCGGTCCCGACGGCGCGCTCTACCTCACGGACTCCGGCGTGCTCGTTTCCGACTTCATGGACGGTGACGGTCCGAAGCCGGGCTGGCAGGAGGTGCCTCTCGACGGCAAGGTGTTCCGGATCGCGCGACGCGGCGGCGCGGCGTGCGTGATCGATCGCGGTCTTGCGTTCGTCAACGGCATCGCCTTCGGGCCGGACGGGCTCCTGTACGTAACCGAAACCTTGACCGGGAACGTCTACCGCTACTCCCCGGGCGACTGGCAGCGCGAGGAGTTCGGGAACGTGCTGGACCCGGATTGGGCCGGGAGCGGCCTGCGTGGTCCCGATGGCATGGCGTTCGACGAAGCCGGGTTGTTGTACGTGTCCGTCTTCGGGCAGGGCGAAATCACCGTCCTGGGCCGGGACGGTGACGTCCTGCGGCGATACCGCCTGCGCGGATCGGCCCCGACAAACTGCGCGTTCGCGACCGACGGCTCGACGTCGCTGTTTGTCGCCGAGGGCGAGCAAGGGACCGTCGAGCGGCTTGACCTGGGAGTAGGCGGCCTCGAGCTGTCGCGTTGACGTGACCGAAGCTCTCATTCACGCGCGCGGTTTGATCAAGCGGTTCGACGGCCGGACGGCGGTCGACGGGATCGATGTGGACGTGGCTCGCGCTGAGGCGTTTGGGTTCCTCGGCCCCAACGGCGCTGGGAAGACGTCGACGATGCGCATGATCGGCTGCGTGTCGCCGCTGACCGAGGGCGCGCTACGGGTGCTGGGTATGGATCCCGCCGCCGACGGGCCCCGGATTCGGGCGCGGTTGGGCGTGGTTCCGCAGGACAACGCGCTCGACACCTACCTCACGGCCCGCGACAACCTGCACATCTACGGCCGCTACTTCGGGCTGTCGCGGCGCACCGTTCGCGAACGGGCGGAAGAGCTCTTGGAGTTCGTGCAGCTCACCGAGCGCGCGGACGATCGGGTGTCCGCGCTGTCGGGCGGCATGCAGCGCCGGCTCGTGATCGCGCGGTCATTGATCAACGAGCCGGAGGTCCTGCTGCTCGACGAGCCGACGACGGGCCTGGACCCGCAGGCCCGGCATCTGCTGTGGGACCGGCTGTTCCAGCTCAAGCAGCGGGGCGTGACGCTCGTCCTCACCACGCACTACATGGACGAGGCCGAGCAACTGTGCGACCGGCTGGTGGTGATGAACGATGGCCGCATCGCCGCAGAGGGATCCCCCCACGCGCTCATCGAGCGACTCTCGACGCGGGAGGTCTTGGAGCTGCGCCTCGGCCCGGGAGACCACGAGGCCACGGCCCGCGAGGTCGAGGATCTCGCCCAGCGCGTCGAGGTGCTGCCCGATCGCGTGCTGCTCTACGTCGACGACGGTGACCGGGCGCTCGTGGCGGTACACGACCGCGGCGTGGCGCCGGTCAGCTGTCTCGTGCGCCGCAGCACGCTGGAAGACGTCTTCCTCCGCCTGACCGGCCGGACGCTGGTCGACTGAGCGATGACCCGGTCGCCCACAGCCCGGTCGTTCGAATACTGGCTGCGCAGCTCCAGGCACGCCTGGCGCGAGATCCTCCTGGTGAGCGGGCTCACCCCGGTGCTCTACCTCGCGGCGCTGGGCGTGGGGCTCGGCGCGGTGGTGGACCGCAGCGCCCCGGGCAGCCTGGACGGCGTCGCTTATCTCTCGTTCGTTGCCCCCGGGCTGCTGGCGGCCACCGCCATGCAGATCGCCTCAGGTGAGGCGGGCCAGCCGGTGAGGAGCGCCGTCCAGTGGACGAAGTCCTACCACGCGATGCTCGCCACGCCCTTGGACGTCAGGGACGTGCTGCAGGGGCACCTGCTCTGGATCCTGTTCCGGATCGGGACGAGCTGCGCGATCTACGCCGGCGTCATGGCCGCATTCGGAGCCTTCGACTCCCCCTGGGCGGTGCTGGCGCTGCCGGCGGCCGTCCTGACCGGCATGGCGTTCGCGACACCCATCGCCGCCTTCGCCGTCACGCAGGACCGGGACCTGGGGTTCGCCGTACTGAGCCGGTTCGTGATCGTCCCGATGTTCATGTTCTCCGGGACCTTCTTCCCGATCGATGAGCTCCCCGGCGCCCTCGAGCTGATCGCGTACGTCACGCCGCTCTGGCACGGCGTGGACCTGGCCCGTGACCTCTGCCTGGGAGTGGCCAGCGTGGGCTCGGCGCTCCTGCACGCCGGCTACCTCGTCCTGTGGGTCCTCGCGGGATCGGTCGTGGCCGTGAGCACCTTCCGCCGCCGGCTCCGGGTGTGAGATGAGCTCGCGCGCGTTCTTGCTCGTCGAGCGGAACTTCACTATTTACCGCCGTGCCTGGCTCATCATCGCGTCGGGATTCTTCGAGCCGGTGTTCTACCTGCTGTCGATCGGATTCGGCCTCGGGGCGCTCGTGGGGGAGATCACCGCCGACGGGCAGACCCTCGAATACACGTCCTTCGTGGCGCCCGGGCTACTCGCGGCGTCGGCCATGACGGGCGTGATGACAGACATCACGTCCAACATCTTCTGGCGCCTGCGCTACAGCAAGGTCTACGACGCGATGCTCGCCACCCCGATCGGCGTTGCCGACGTCGCGCTCGGCGAGATCCTCGTAGCGCTCATGCGCGGCGTGCTCTACGCCGCGGGCTTTCTCGTCGTCATGCTGGCCCTGGGGCTTGTCCACTCGTGGTGGGCGCTGCTCGCGTTGCCCGCAGCCACTTTGATCGCGGTCGCGTTTGCCGCCCTCGGGCTCGCCGCGACCACGTACATGCGCCACTCCCAGGATGCGGCGCTGGTCCAGCTCGCACTGCTGCCGATGTTCCTGTTCTCCACCACCTTCTATCCGCTATCGGAGTACACCCCGGCGCTGCAGACACTCGTACAAGTCACGCCGCTCTATCACGGCATCGAGCTGCTTCGCGCGCTGACGACCGGGACGGTCAGCACGAGCCTGCTCGTCCACGCCGCCTATCTCGCAGCGATGACGGCGATCTCGCTTTCGGTCGCGACCCACCGGCTCGACAAACAACTCCGCATCTAGTCGAACCCCGGCGCTGCGACTGGGCCTGACATGCACCGCACTGCGATCTGTCGATGCCCCACTTTTTACAGGCCCTTCGTCAGTCGGGGCGACTGGATTTGAACCAGCGACCGCTCGGCCCCCAGCCGACGGCGCACGTGTGTAGATCCGTCCCGTCGCGTCCCCAGCGTCCCCCATGTTTCCCGGCTGAGACAGCTTGGACGCATGAGACACAGCAGTCGGTACCACGGTGGTACCACGCAGGTCTCCGGTGTCGCTTTGACCACCACGCCGCATCCGCCAGCTCCGTCGCACGCTGCAGCCCTAAGCCCTCACTGGTCCTTTTCGCGCAGAGCAGGAGCACCGCAAGTTCCGAGGAGGCGTTCCTAACCGATGCGCGTGACGAGCCCGCGTGTTAAATGGGAATCGTGCGCGTACTCTTCGCGACCTCCCCCGGTCTTGGCCATGTGTTCCCGACGATCTCCCTAGCACACGCGCTGCGTGCCGCCGGCCACGAGGTGCTGGTGGCGACCCCGGGCGGCAAGGAGGCCGCGAACGCCGGCCTGCACGTCGTGGACACCGCGCCGGGTGTCGACATCGGCGCGGTGTTCCAGCAGGCGGCCAGCGAGCAACCCGGAGAGTTCGACTACAGCACGGACGTCGACACCGAGAAGGGGTTGGAGTTCGTCGGCGCGATCTTCGCCAAGTTGTCCGGCGTGTCGGTGGACCTGACCGTGTCGGCGGCCGAATCGTGGCGGCCGGACGTGGTCGTGTACTCGTCGATGGAGGGCACCGGGCCGCTGGTCGCCGCGAAGCTCGGCGTGCCGGCCGTGTCGCACGGCTTCGGGTTCGCCGACGAGGCGTCGATGACCGAGGCGATCTTCAAGAAGATGGTCGAGGAACGCGAACGGCATGGCGTGCAAGGGTTTCCCGAGGTGCGCGAGTCGATCGACGTGGCGCCGCCGAGCATGGTCGACCGGCCGGTGCGCGGCTGGCCGATGCGGTACGTGCCGTACAACGGAGGCGGCGTGCTGCCCGAGTGGGTGCTCGAACGGCCCGCGCGCCCGCGCGTCGCGGTGACACTCGGCACGGTGCTGACCCAGGTCGGCGCGCTCACGTCGTTGACCAAACTCGTCGACGTGGCACGGCATCTGGACGCCGAGTTCGTACTCGCCCTCGGCGACGCGGACCCGTCGCCACTGGGAGAACTGCCGGACAACGTGCGGGCGGCCGGGTGGGTGCCGCTGTCCGCGCTGCTGCCGACCTGCGCGGCGCTGGTGCACCACGGCGGGGCCGGCTCGACGCTGACCGCGATCGACGCCGGAGTCACGCAGCTCGTGCTGCCGCACGGCGCCGACCAGTACATGAACGCGGACGCCGTGGCGCGGCGCGGGCTCGGTCTGCGTTCGGAGCCGGATCAGGTGGACGCGGAGCTGATCGACCGCCTGCTCACCGACCCGGGGCTGGGCCGGGCCGCCTCCGAGGTGGCCGACGAGATCGCGACGCTGCCGAGGCCCGCCGACCTCGTGCCGAAAATCGCCGGCCTCGCCTGACTTTGCCAGGGGTGCACACCGTGGCGTGCACTAATCCCTTGGGCTGACTTTGGCGCGTGTTACGAGCATCCCGAGTACCAGCGCAACGTCAAGAAGATGCGTGAGCAGCTTGATCGCTTGCACCTGCCCGCCGAGGCGTTCGAGGAGCAGGACCTTCAGGCCGAGGACTAGCTCTTCGTTGACCGCATAGGCTCCGCTTGGTGCCCGACACCATGACCCCGGAGCAGCGATCGCGCACGATGCGAGCCGGGCGGTCCTACATCCGAGGATCCTCTGGCGAGTGGCGCGCGGGAACGTGCTCCCCGCCACTGGCTTTCGGTCAACCGCTCTTACGGCCGGCCGCTAGCTTCACCGAAACCGGCAGGTCGAACCCGCCGTCGGTCGCGTAGGCGGCCAGGCGGCGCTCGAGGGCGCCCCGGATGCGCTCGCGGGTTTCCCCCGGCTGACCCAGCACGAGCGAGGCCATCCGAACCGTCCCGCGTTGCAGAGCGTCCCAGAAGTCCTCGAACGACCCCACGGGGTGGGTGAAAGCAATGCGTCGTACGTCCACGTCGACGAGGCCGCGTCCTTCGAAGAGGTGCTGAAACTCCTCGTCGTCGGAAAACCGGAAGACATCGGGCCCCGGTGGCAAGCCGTCCGGCGGTCCCGCGCCCGCGTCCGCGACGGCTTCAAGGAACACGCCGAACATACGCATCTCCGCCGGCACATCCCAGGTCGTCAGCGCCAACCGACCACCCGGGGCCAGGACCCGTACACCCTCCGCCACCGCCAGTTCCGGACGGCCGAAGTGGGGGAGCCCGAAGTTGCCGACTACGGCGTCGAAGATGCCGTCCTCGAACGGGAGCGACTGCGCATCCGCCTGCCTGAACTCGACGTCCGGATGCTCCGCCACGGCCTGGGCGACCATCGCCTCGGCCACGTCCACCGCACACACGGCCCCGCCCCTGCGAGCCGCCTCCGCCGCGACGTACCCCGGACCGGTCGCCACATCGAGCACCCGCGTCCCCGGGCCAACCCGCGCGAGATCCAGAAGCGGCTCCACCAACCTTCCCGTAACGGCACCGAAGAACCCCGTGTACCCCTCGACCCGCTCCTCCCAAGCACTCGCCTCGAAGTCGTCAAAGGCATCGAGGTCGATACTCACCTCATTGCTCACCACGCCTGTTCCCCCGTTGTCGGATACGTGGCGAGCGTACGCCACGCGCGGGCGCCGGGGCAATGGGCGCGGGGTGGATGTCAGCGGCCTGTAAGCCGATACAGCGCAACGGGGTGTCGGAACCGCGTGGCAGCGGCCAGACCGCGTCGTGGATGACTTCGTTCGATCAACGCGGTCCCGACCGGGGACCGTCGAACGAACGGAGAACTCATGCTCGTCACCGAAGAACGCCTGCTCGACGCCGCGGGCCGACCACGCTCACCAGCGACCCTGCCGGGATACCACGCCGGACGCCCACCCCGAAATAAGGGGATCCGCTACCCGGCCGATCCGCCCCGCGTCGAAGAGATCGTCTCGGTCATGCGGCAGGCCGGACCTGGGATCCACGGGGCGCGGCTTCGAGGACTGATCGTCGTCCTGTGGCGTGCCGGGCTTCGGATCTCAGAGGGTCTCTCTCTAGCTGAGCGAGACCTCGACCGTGCCCGCGGGGCGCTACTCGTCCGCAACGGCAAGGGCGGCAAGCGGCGTGAGGTCGGGATGGACGAGTGGGGCTGGGAGCAGCTTCGCCCGTGGCTCGACCTTCGCGCTCGGATGCCGATCGGCGCGCTCTTCTGCGTCGTCAACGGGCCGACTTGCGGGCGCCCGTGGTCTGGCCCGGCCGCACGAACACAGCTTCGGCGGCTCGCCCTCGGCGCCGGAGTGAGACGCCGTTTCGCTCCTCACCAGCTCCGTCACGCCCATGCCGTCGAGCTGGCCCGGGAGGGTGTGCCGCTGAACGTCATCCAGCGCCAGCTCGGCCACGCCGACCTCGGTGTCACGTCTGTCTATCTGCAGGGAATTGACAACACCGAGGTCATCAGCGCGGTCCACTCGCGCCGAGCGCCGACGATGCCCGCGAGCGCTGGGTTGCTCCTCTAGCCATCGGCTGCTCGTGTTCGCGCATTGCGGAAGCGAGGCGACGAAGAAAAGTCGGCGACACTCGCCGTTCGGGTCACAAACTGGGAAGGTGGCCTCCATGGACGACGTCGCGACAGCGCAGGAGGCGAAGCTGCTGGCCGCGGCTCGCCTCGATCTACAGGGTGGGCGGTGATGCTTGCAGTCCGCCTTCATCCGGAGGACCTCAGGATCGACGAGATCGAGCACCCGTCGCCCGGCGCCGGGGAGGTGCTCGTCCGTGTCCACGCCGCTGGGATCACTCGCGGCGAGCTGGAATGGCCATCCGACCGGCTGCCCGCGATCGTGTCCTACGAGCTGTCGGGTGTCGTCGCCGACACGGGTGAGGAGGTGTTCGCGCTGACGCCCTTCGACCGGGACGGCGTCGCTGCCGAGTTTGCCGCGGTCCCGGCCTCGATGCTCGCGCCTAAGCCTGCGAGCTTGAGCCACGTCGAGACCGCCGCGCTACCGATGGGCGGGCTGAGCGCATGGCAAGGGTTGTTCGAGCACGGGCACCTCCGGCGCGGCGAGCGGGTCATCGTGACCGGTGCACGCGGCGGGGTCGGCCATCTCGCCGTGCAGCTCGCCCGACATGCGGGCGCCGACGTCGTCGAGGACCCGCCGGCAGCTCTCGTGTTCGACACCGTGGGCCGGAGCGTGCCGGCCGCCCACCGGGTCGTCACGATCGCAGCCGAGGCGCCCGGCGCCGACTACTTCGTCGTCGGGCCCAACCGCGAGCAGCTCAGCGAGCTCGCGCGCATCGCCGACGACGGCGATCTGCGGCCCGCGGTGGATTCGACGTTCCCGCTCGAGCGCGCGCGAGCGGCGTTCGAGCGGGTCGCGGCCCGGGGCAAACGTGGCAAGGTTGTCTTCGCTGTGGCCGGGAGCTAGCCAGGCCGAGAAGGCGGCGGCGTTGCTGGTCCTCGCGCAAAGCGGAAGAGCCCGCCTACTCCGACAGCCCCACGGCTTCGAGGGCGTCGGCCCGATCGAGGTAGGCGTAACCGCGAATCACCTGGCCATCGCGGACCGTCAGAACCCACCAGGCCGACACCTCGAAGGCGGCCCCGCTCGTCTTGCCGCTTCCCTTGATTTTCATGTTGGCGAGGACGTGTTGCCCTGCCTCGGTCAGCTGGGCTGCCTCGTAGTGGATCTCCCCGAACTCCGAGAGGAACTGATCCGTGTAGTCGACCACCGCTTCGATGCCGCGATAGATGCCCGACTCGGGGAACGCCGGGTCTTCGTGCCATTCGATCTCGGGGTGGAAGTACTCGCGCACCGCGCCCACGCCCCCGGCGTTGAACGCCTCGGCCATCCGTCGCACCATCTCCACGTTCTCCTGCGACATCGCGCGCCCAGTATCCCGCCTGCTGCTCTCGCGTGAAAGCAACAGTGGCCCTGGGGCCGAATGCTCGCTTGCTAAGTCGGGGCGACTGGATTTGAACCAGCGACCGCTCGGCCCCCAGCCGAGTGCGCTACCAGACTGCGCCACGCCCCGAAGCAATCGCAGTGTAGCTCTAGTCGGCGGGGCCCAAGGCGACGCCGAAGCGGGTGCGGCGCGATGGATCGATGGTCGGCACCGCCGCCCACCATGGACAGCCAGCGTCGTGGACCCAGTCACGAAAGCCGGCGCTGGCGATGAGGTCGTCGGCCAGCACGACCGCGCCCGGTGAGAGCCACGGCTCAACCGTGCGCAGCTCACGCTTCACCGTCCGGTACGTGTAGAGACTGTCTCGCGCGAAGACATCCACCTCGCCGAGCTCGGGCAGCAGCCCCGGCAGGATCCGCTTGGAGCTGCCGCGGTGCAGCGTCCACCGACCCTTGAGCCGGTCCGGAACGGCGGCGCCCACGTATGCCTCGGCGCCCGGGGCCCAGGGCGGGCGGTCGACGCTGTGGAGATGGCCATGCCCGTTCATCTCCAGCGCGGCGAGGATGAAGGCGGTGGTGAGCCCGTAGGCGACCCCGGTCTCCACCACGGTCGTGGGCCGGAGGGCCCGGCATACGGCGAAACAGAAGCGCGGGAGCTCTGTCCCCGCGGTGTAGAAGAATGGAAAGGGGCCCGCCGCCGAGACCAGATGCGCCCGCTTGAGGATCTCCTCTTCCGCGAGCTCAGTGTCGGCGCCGCGAAAGGCGACCCGAGCGCCCAGGCGGTCGCCGAGCTCGTCCGCCGCCTGGCGGGCGTCCGTGGTTTCGTAGACCGGCGTCTCACGGAAGCGGTCGGAGAGAATCTCAACCTCGTCGGAGGCACGCTCGATGAACTCCCTCGGCGACCTGAGCATGAGGCCCAGCGAGCGGCGATTGAGCGTTTTCGACATCCGCGAGGCGGGCACGGCCGGGTAGGGTCGCAGCTATGGGCACTCTCGAGGCAAGCTGGACAGTGGACATCGACGCGCCGCGCGACCGCGTGTATGAGATCGCGGCCGACATACGGGCAGCGCCTGCGTGGCAGGGCACGCTCGAGGACGTCGAGGTGATCGAGCGCGACGATCAGAAGCGCGCGCTCGTCGTGGAGACGGTGTCGGACGCCACCGTGAAGAAGGTGCGCTCCACGCTGCGCTTCTCCTACGACCCGCCCGACGGCCTCTCGTGGGAGCAGGAGGAGGGCGAGATGAAGTGGCTCACCGGCCGGTGGGTGCTGGAGGAGCTGGACGCGAACCGCACCAAGGCCACCTACTCGCTGCGCGCCGACCCGGGCCGGATGCTCGGGATGCTGCTGCGCGGGCCGGTGGAGGGCAAGGTGAAGGAGATGCTCACCAAGAGCGCGGCCGAGGGGTTGAAGGAAGAAGCCGAGAAGTAGAGCGGGTGACGGGGCTCGAACCCGTGATGTCAGCTTGGAAGGCTGAAGTGTTACCGCTACACCACACCCGCGTGAGGCGCGGAGTCTAGCCCCCGGCCAGCCAGCGCTTGGGGTTCTCCACCATCATCGTCGTGAGCTGATCGTCGGTCATCCCGCGCTCCTTCAAGGCGGGGATCACCGTGTCGTGGGTGAGCGCGATCGTCCAGTCCTTCACCGCTCCCTCACGCATCAGCATCTCCACCATCTCGTCCGGGAACCAGTCGATCGACGCGCATGAGTCGGCGCTGAGGAAGAGCCTCTCCTCGTAGCCCTTCTCCAGTAGCGCCTGGGCGGTGTTCAGGCGTCGCTCCATCGGCTGGTACATCTCGATGCCGAACCGGTCGAGTCCCACGTAGACGCCCTTCTCGATCAGCCCCTCGATATAGCCCACGTCGTCGGTGTCGCCGCAGTGGGCGATCTGGATCTTCTCCGGAGCAACGCCTTCCTCGAGCAGGATCTCAACCTGGCGCGGGCCGGTGTTGGACGCCGGCCGCGAGTGAGCCATGATCGGCGCGCCGGTCTTCAGGCTCGCACGCGCGCACGCACGGTGGATCTTCTCCACGTTGTCGTTCACCCCGGGCTCGTCGGCCGCGCACTTGAGAAAGCCCGCCTTGATGTCGGTCTCCTGGATGCCCTGCTCAATGTCGTGCACGAAGGCGTCGGCCATCACGTCCGGCGAGCGGCTCTGCCAGAACAGCGGCAGGTGGTCGTAGGTGTAGATCCCGGTGCAGACGATCGCCTGAAGGCCGGTCTCCTTCACCACGCGCTCGACGAAACGCACGTCCCTGCCGAGGGCCATCGCAGTTGGCTCGCCGATGGTCTTGACGCCCCGATTCAGCGCGGCTTTTGCGGCCTCGACGCCCGCGTCATAGAGAGCGTCCCGGTCATAGAGGTGGGGAAACTGGCGGGCGTTCGCCTCGTCGCGCGCGAGCAGATGCTCGTGGATGAGGGTCTCGCCAAGCTCCTCGACATCCAGGGGGCCGGTCACGCTCTCGACTGTCGGCATTGCGCTCCTCGCTCGCTCGGGGACGTCGATTGTATGTCCAGTCTGAATGTCCAGATCCGCGGCCCAGACCTGGACATATCCACGCGCGCGCTCGACCGTCCTGAGCAGTGGAGTCCACCGCCAAGACCACCTCGCTTGCAACCGCGACCGCGGTGCTCGCCCTGGCGGTCGTCGGTGCAGCGTTTGCCTCGGCCTCGGGCAATCCATCGGACACACCGGCCGGCGAGATCAAAGCCTGCGTCAAGAAGGCGACCGGCAAGCTGCGGATCGTCGACGAGGCATCTGACTGCTACCGCCGACACGAGCGCTTCATCAGCTGGAGCACCAGCGGCATGCCCGGGCCTCCCGGAGCCCGCGGTCCTGCTGGGCCTGCCGGCGAGCAGGGCCCTGCCGGTGAGGCTGGTCCTGCCGGTAACGCCGGAGCTCAGGGACCTGCCGGTCCCACCGGGCCTCAGGGTCCGGCGGGCGATGACGGGGCGCCTGGCGAACCTGGCCCTGCCGGTGAAGCCGGCCCAGCGGGCGAGACAGGCCCCGCCGGTCCCGAGGGCCCCCCGGGCCCTTCGAGCGCGCTGGAGGTCACACGCGCCTTCGGCCCTGTGAACTCCGCGGCCTTCGCCACCTCCCTGACCATCCTCACGCTGCCCGATGTCCCCGCCGGCGCGTACGTGATCGCGTCCAAGGTCAACGTCCGCAGCGCGGCCGGGTCGACCTTCACCGCCACCAATTGCCAGCTGCGCGCAGCCGGCGTCGCGATCGACCAGAGCCGCGTGACGATCCCCGGCGGCGCGAGCGCCACACCCGTGCCGCTCCAGGGCACGGCATCCCTGACGGCGCCGGCATCGTTCAGCGTCGTCTGCAGCATCCCCGGCAACGGCGGCTTCGCGTCCGAGTCGAAGCTGAGCGCCATCAACGTCGGCGAGGTGACGAGCAGCGTCGACACCGGGACCGGCGGCTCGGGCTGATCTTCTAAGCGGGGAACCGAGGAATCGAACCTCGAGTTATGGCTTTGGAGGCCATCGTGTTAGCCGTTACACCAGTCCCCCAGCGCGACGGAGGATGGTATCGCCAGCCTCCCCGAGATCTATGCGGGCGGAGGGACTCGAACCCCCACGCTCCGAAGAGCACCAGGACCTAAACCTGGCCTGTCTACCAGATTCCAGCACGCCCGCCTGGGACGTGAGAGTGTAGGCGCCGTTATCTGAGGGGTCGGCCCGCACGAAGGGACTCTGCATGGCCAGCAGCATCGAACTTCTGCCCGGTGACGCCGGGGCTTGCGACAGCGTAATCGCCGTGACCGGCGAGCTGGACCTGTCCGCTGCGTCGGTGTTCTCCGAGGTGCTCCGGCGCGCCACCGAGGAACACCCGGGCGGCTTGCTGATCGATCTCTCGAACTGCGGCTTCATCGATTCGACCGGGATCTCGCTGCTCCTGAACGCGAGCCGCCGTCAGACCCGGACCCGCGAGGGAATGGCCGTGCTGTGCCCAAACCCGACGCCCCGCCGCGTCTTCGAGATCACGGGCACGGAGGCAACCCTCAACGTGGTCGATGACCGTGCCGCCGCGGAGACCGCCATCGAGCGCGCTCGCGAGGCGCTCGCCCAGGCCGGCAGCTGAGGCGCACCCACCGGCACACGGCGGCCGCAAGCTGGATTACACTCCGCCTCGATGTCCGAGCTGAGGATCGAGCATCCCAATCGGGACAAGGCTGAGTCGAAGGCGACGAAGGCCATCGTCGTACTGCTCCTGCTGGTGAGCGCGGGCCTGATCTTCGTGATCACCGCCGGCGGCTGGTCGGAGCTCCAGGGCGCCCAGCCGGTCGCGTTCGCCTACATCATCATCTACCTGGTGATGGCCTACTACGTGGCCAACTGGAACCGTGGCCTGCTCCCGGTTGCCGCCGCGCTCGCCGTCCTGTTCGCAGTCATCGCCGGGGTCTCAGGACCCGCCTGGTTCGACCGCGACAAGGTCGGATTCGACAGCCCCACGCTCGAGCCCAGCATCCTGGGCCTCTTGACCCTGATCCTCGTCCCCGTCCAGCTTCTGCTGCTCGCATTCGCGATGCGCGGCTTCTCGCAGAAGTGGAACGTGGAGGTCGAGGTGAGCAGCGACTCTCCGGCCGGCTATTCGCAGCCGCCCGATCAGGCGCAGCCGGCCGGCGCCTAGCCGGTCTGACGCCGGACCCGGCCCTAGAATCGGTTGCCGCCTGCGGCGGTGTCGAAACTGGTAAACGAGACGGTCTCAAACACCGTTGCCCGAAAGGGCTTGTGGGTTCGAGTCCCACCCGCCGCACTCGATGTACGGGCCCGAGAAGATCGCTGAAGTCACGGGCCTAGGAGCCGACGGTCTGAGCATCTCAGCGATCGCCCGGGCGACTGGTGTCTCGCGATTCACAGTCAGAGCTTGGGTCGGCGGCGCGGAGGCGCACGACTTCAGCGCACTCCCTGGGCCGGCCTACGCCTACCTACTTGCCAGTACCTGGGTGACGGAAGCATCGTCAAGACAGGACGGGTGTTTCGGCTGCGGATCAGCTTGGACAACAGGCACCCCGGAATCATCAGCGAGTGCGCGAAGCGAATGCAGGAGGCGATGCCGGGCAGATCGGTTCTGATCCAGCGACATACACGCGCCAACTACTCCGATGTTGGCTGCTACTCGAAGGCATGGCCCTGCCTCTTCCCGCAGCACGGCCCAGGGAGAAAGCACGAACGCAGAATCCATCTCACGTCATGGCAGGAAGCGATCGCCGATCGTTATCCGGAGCAAGTCGTCAGAGGATTCATCCACTCAGACGGGTGCCGTTTCCACAATCGTGTGAGCGGCGGGACCTACACGCGATACATGTTCGACAACCGCTCCGCCGACATCCGAGCGCTCTTCTGCGATGCATGCGATCGGCTGGATATCCCCCACACCTGGTCCAACCGCTACACGATTTCGATCGCACGGGCCCGCGGCGTGAACCGCCTCGACGAGCTGGTCGGCCCGAAGGCCTAACTACGCCGGAGGCGCCTGCCCGCTCGCGCGCTCGTTCATCGCGGTCCAGCCGCCGAAGGTGATTCCACCCGCCGCGATCAGGCCCAGGAAGGCCCCGATCTTTCGGGTCGCGTCGGCGTTGGCCAGGTCGGCCAGCTCACCGGCCGGCCCGTCGCCGGGAATGACGATCCTGAACAGGATGATGAGCACACAGAGGGCGCCGGCGCCGGCGATGATCAGACCGGGAGGCTGCGGAAGGTCGGGCATCGAGCCCGCCGCGCGCGCGACCACGAGGCCGACCGCTGTCAGCGCGGCCAGGAGGAGCACGATGTCCAGGAACGACATCCACTGGAAGGCACTGGCCCCGCCCGAGAGGCCGTCGTAGCCCCACCAATCGAGAATGAGCATGAAGAGGATCAGGACTGCGCCGCTCACCCCCGCAATCATTTCCCCAAAGCTCACCTTCGACGTATCCACGGCCTACCTCCCAATTGAATTCACCAGCTGACTCGGCGCCACTCTAACCTGCCGAGCCGGATGGAGCCCATGGCCGAGACCGCCGCCCTGGCGGCCCACAGCGGGCGCGCGGCCGGCACCGACGCCGAGCGGCGCGCGGCCGTCCACGTCCGGGACCGGCTTGGAGCAACCGGGCGCGAGGCTGCCCTCCAGCCGATCAGCATCCGGCCGCGCTTCGCGCTCGCGCACTCGATCCACCTCGTGGTCGCGATCGTCGGCAGTGTGGTGGCCGCGTCGAGCCCCGCCATCGGCGCCGCGCTGGTGGGCGTGGCCGCCGTCTCGGCGTTCCTCGACGTGGCGGGGATCCTCCACGTGGCCCGCCGGCTCACGGGCAAGCGCGCGTCTCAGAACGTTGAATCGGTCGACGACGGCGACAAGCCCGGCACCCTCATCCTGGCGGCGGGCTACGGCGCGCCCCGGGAGAGTCGCGTGTTCGATCGCGCGCAGCGCATCCTCCGGGACCCGTGGCTGGCGATGCTGATCGCGATGGTGCTGATCCTCGTCTGTTGCGTGCTGCGCATCGTGGGCATCGAGTCGCAGCTGCTCACCGCGGTGCAGTTCGTGCCCACGGTCCTACTCATCCTGCTCATCCTGCCGGTGGCGGACGTCGAGCTGGCCGAGGCGCGCGCGGATCGCCCTGGCGCCGCGGCGGCGGCCACCGTCCTGCGCCTGGCGGACGACCTGGAGCTCGATCACTTCGACATCCAGGTGGTGTTGACCGGCGCCGATCAGCCGTTTGCGCTCGGGATGGGCGCGTGGCTGCGCCCGCGCCGCAAGGGACTCGACCGTGCCACGACGGCCGTGCTGCACGTGGACTCGGTGAGCGACGGGCCGGTGCGGTACGCGCGCCGCGTCGGCCCGCTGGCGCCGTTGCGCTGCCACCGCGACCTGGTGCGGCTGTGCGGGGAGATCGCTGAGGACGATGGCGATGACGGCGCGTATTCCGCGGCCTCGCGCGTGGACCGCAGGCCGACCGACGCGGCCGCAGCCATCGCCCGTGGGCTGCCGGGGATCAGCGTGGCCTGTGTTGGCTCCGGCGATCCGTCGGAGGAGGCGCTGGAGCGTGCGTACGGGTTCTGCTCCGAGCTTGCACGCCGGCTCGATGCGGAGGTCGGCCCGAGCCTGTCCGGCCCCTGACGCGTCAGGTCCCCGGGGCGCGCGCCCGGAGCGACCAGGTTCGGCCGCCGTCGCGCGACTGCCTGATTGTGCCTTCGATGTCGGCGATGTAGAGCGTCTCCCCATCGAGGGCCGCCAGCGCGTGCGGCTCACCCTCGACCTTGCCGACGGCCTCCCACGAATCGCCGGCGTCCTTGCTGCGGCTCACCTGTCCGTCGGGGTCGACCCGGAGCAACCGGTCCGGCGCCGGCCAGGCGAAACGTGAGCCGGGCACGGGCTCACCGGGGCGCCACGTGCGCCCGGCATCGTCGGAGGTGTACAGCCCGCGTTCGGTGGAGGCCACCAGCCGCGCGGAGTCGCGGGGGCTCACGTCCAGGTCGGTCAGACGCAGCGGCGTGGAACGGAAGTCGAAGCTCTTCCCCCCGTTCTCGCTCACCAGCACCTTCGCCTCGGTCCCATCGGCCGCGATCACACGGCCGCCCTGCTCCGCAAGCGCGTGGAGATCCGCTTCGCCCAGCTGCGAGACCGATTTCCACGTGCGCCCGCCGTCGCGCGAGCGGATGAATCCCAGCAGGGGCGAAACGGCAGCCCCGGCGCCGGGATGCCCGGACCCCACCAGCTCGTCGGGCCCGACGAACGTGAACGCCATCCCCCTCTCCGCGGGTCCCGACTTCTTCCCCGCGCGGACGCGTACTGGCAGCCGCTCCAAGCGCCGCGAGCCCTTGCGCAGGACGAACGTGCCGGAGTTGGTGGCCAGCAGCAGCGAGCCGTCGCGCGGGTTCACCGAGAGCGCGCCGACGTAGGGCGGCGCGCCGGAGGCGTCCACGATCTCGTTCGTTGACGCAGGACGCGACTCGTCGCCCCCGCCGCAGCCGGCGGCGAGGACGACGAGGGCGATGCTCGTCTTCAGGAAGCGGCGTGACACTACGGCCGCTGGAATGCCTCCTGGGTCTGCGGGTTCGAGTACGCCCACTTCTTGGCGTTACCTAGGCCGCCTAGGTTCACCTCGAACACGTCGACGCCGCGGTTTCCGGTATCGCCGCGGCGATTCAGCCCGCCGTTGGCGTACGCGCGCCCGTTGTACCAGTAGGTCGACCAGGAGTCGGCCAGGCCGGTGTTGTCCTCGACATCGGAGTAGGCACGCTCACGGACGTTGTTCAGGTCCGTGAAGTCCACCACCGTGTTCCCGCCCTGGTAATAGGACGCAACCATGATGTTCCGGTTCTTCACCGGGATCACGTTGGCGTTGTGCGACACGCAGATCTCTGGCGTCTGCGGCCGCGGGATCGTGTAGCGCGCCTTCAGCGGCGGTGCCTTGGCGCCCGGCTTCGGCGTCTTGTAGAAGTAGTAGAAGCCGTGCTCGGTCGCTGAACCGTCGCATTCCGCGGTCACGCCACCGCCGGTCTCGTCCATCAGCGCGACCGTCTCGCCGTCCCAGCTGAACACACCGCTGTGGATGAACTCGAACTGGTCGTTCACCCCCGGGCTGTAGATGTGGGTATGCGGCTCGCGGTTGCCGGTGGTCGGGTTCGCCGGGTCGGAGATGTCCCAGATCTGGGCATCGCCGGCGCATGATCCGAGCGCGATCTTCTTCGGCATGTAGATCTGGACGTCGTGACATGCCTGGAAGCCGTTGCTGAACGCCGTCCGGTCGGCCAGCTTCTTCTCACGCACGTTGGACTTGAACACGCCGTTGCGCGCGCTCACCTTGATCACGGAGATCTTCTTGTGCGGCACGTGGCAGGGCCGGTAGTCGCCGGGCCCTTCAGCGCCGGGCGGGGTGATGTTGCTGCCCAGCGGATACGACGAGACGTAGAGGTAGGCCTGACTGCCGTCGGGCACCACGGTGTGGGTGTGCGACCCACAGGCCGTCTGGATCATGTCGATGAAGCGCGGGTTCTGCGGCGTTGTGACGTCGAACACGCGCACGCCCTCGTAGCCCACGCGGGCATTGTTCACCAGCGGAGAGTCAGCGCTGGAGCAGTCCTCGGTGGTCTGCGGAGTGTCGATCGACTGGAACAGGAATGTGCGCCCGCCCATCTCGTAGAACGACACATCGTTCTGCGGCCCGCGGCACTTCACGTCGGCAACCGTGCGCGGCTGCTTGTTCTTGATGTTGAGGATGCGGAAGCCGTCGTAGTTGCCGGCGAAGGCGAGATTGCCCTTGAAGGCCAGGTCGGAGTTGACCGTCCCGTCCTTGTCGGCGTTGCCCACGAGCGTCATGTTGTTCGAGCCCGCCGGCTCCGGCGCCGCATTGGTGCGGAATTCCGTGCCGCCCTCGCCCAGGAAGCCGCGAATCAGCCGATCGGAGTCGACTCGATCCGTCCAGGGCACGTACACCTCCCCCTCATCGGGGTGTGCCGAAACGGTCGCCGCGAATGCGAGCAGCATCGCTCCCAACGCGAGCAGCACGAGCTTGCGCATCATCTACCTCCAGATCAGATGTCACCCTGCGGATCACGCCGGGCGGGCTTTAGCCACCGCCGAGCGGATCACGCCCGAGGCAGACGCCGGTCGACCCCTACCCGGTGAAAGAAGCGACCAAACTCAGACCGGCGTAACCGCGTTGTGCTTGGCCGGCCAATCCCGTGCACGCCCGGCGTAAAGGGCGAACCGCCGGACGATCTCGGACCGCAGGTCCTCGGGCTGCACCACCGCGTCGACCACCATCTCCGACGCCAGATGGAGGATGTCGATCTCCTCCTTGTACTCGCGCCGCAGCTTCTCCACGTGCTGCTCGCGCTCGGCCTCGTCCTCGATCGCCTGCACCTGGTTGTAGAACACGGCGTTGATGGCGGCCTGCGGGCCCATCACGGCGATCTTCGCGCTCGGCAGCGCGATGCAGGCGTCGGGATCGAACGCGGGGCCGGCCATCGCGTACAGCCCGGCGCCGTAGGCCTTGCGCAGGATCACGGAGAGCTTGGGCACGGTGGCCTCGCTCACCGCCGAGATCATCTTCGCGCCCGCGCGGATGATTCCCTGGCGCTCCACCTGCGTCCCGATCATGAAGCCGGGCACGTCCGCGAGGAACAGCAGCGGCACGTTGAACGCGTTGCACGTCCAGATGAAGCGCGCGGCCTTGTCGGAGGAGTCCACGAACAGAACCCCTCCCTTCTGCTTGGGCTGGTTGGCCACGATGCCCACGACCTTGCCGTCCAGACGCGCGTAGCCGACCACGAGCTCCTTGGCCCAGCGCTTGTGGACCTCGATGAACGAGTCGCCATCGACCAGCGCCTCGATCACCTCGTTTATGTCGAACGGCTTGTTCTCGTCCTCGGGGATGGAGAACTCCGCCGCCGCCGGCTCGGCCGGCGGGGCGACGGGCGGCTGCTCCCGCCAGTGAGACGGGAAGTAGGAGAGGTAGCGCTTCGCGGTGTCGATTCCCTCCTCGTCGGACTTCACGAGGAAGTGGCCGCAGCCGGACACGCCCGTGTGCATCCGCGCCCCGCCCATCTCCTCCAGGGAGACCGTCTCGCCGATCACCATCTCGGCCATGCGGGGAGAGCCGAGGTACATCGAGGCGTTGCCGTCGCGCATGATCACCACGTCGCAGAAGGCCGGGATGTAGGCGCCGCCGGCGGCGCTGGGGCCGAACAGCACGCACACCTGCGGCACCACGCCGGACATCTTCACCTCGGTGTGGAAGATGCGGCCGGCGTGGCGGCGGCCGGGGAACATCTGCACCTGCTCGGTGATCCGCGCTCCGGCGGAGTCGACGAGGTAGACCATCGGCACCCGGTGCTCCAGCGCCTGCTCCTGGATGCGGATGATCTTCTCGACGGTCTTGGGGCCCCACGAGCCGGCCTTCACCGTGGGATCGTTCGCCATCAGGCAAACGGGCCGGCCGGCGATGGCGGCCATGCCGGTCACCACGCCGTCGGCGCCAAAGCCCTCGTTCTCCCAGTTGGCCAGCAGCGCATCCTCGGTGAAGCTGCCCTCGTCCACGAGGCGCGCAACGCGCTCGCGCACCGGCAGCTTGCCCTGCTGCTCGGACTTCTCGTGGTGGCGCTGCGGCCCGCCGCCGCGGGCGCGCTCGAGCGCGTCTGCCAGATCGCTCATCCGGTGCGGATTCTACGTGCGCGGCCGCAGCGCCACGGCCAGCAGCGCGCCGGTACCCAGCAGGAGCAGCAACGGCCAGCCGACCAGGGACGGGCCGTCGTCGGACACCGCGCCCGCCAGGATCACGAACGCGAACAGGTTCGCCACGCCGAGATACGCGGGCCCGCTGCGCTCGAACGCCGCGGCGTAAGCGAGCAGCGCCGCCCCGCCGGCGAGCATCACGAGCTCCCAGCCCGTCCCCGCCTCGACGTCGCCGAGCAGGCCGCTGCTCAGCAGTTCGAGCGCGTAGGTCCCGGCGATGCCCAGCAGAGCGATCCCCGCAGCGTTCATCCAACCCACGCGCCGGTGGCGCTCCTCATCTGCGCCCATCAAGCCGTAGGCGGCGGCCCCGACGGCCGTGAACAGGAGAACCCACCGGAACGTGCCGGCACCGTCCGGATCGAATGCCCAGTCGACGAAGGCCACCACGGTCACAACCGTGGTGAGCGCGTCGAGCAGCGCGGCGATGCCCGAGTCGTACCTGTGCGCAAGCCAGAACATCAGGCTGGCGACCAGGAAGCCGACCCAAAACACCGTTCCGGAGCTCAGCTCGCCTTCCCCGCCGAGCACGTCGGCGAGGTTGAACAGAGCGCCGAAGACAAGCACGAAGGACGCCACGATCAGCGTCGAGTGCCACATGGGAGGCCTGCCGGCCCCCGGGCGCACCGAAAGCGTGAGCGCGACCACCAGGGCGGCGGCGAGCGCCGAGTAGGCGAAATGGACTCCGATCCCCCACTCGTCCTCGAACCGAATGTTGATCAGGTTCACCGTGAGGACCAGCGCGACCGCGCCTACGGCGATCAGGCTGCCGCGCTCCGGGTCGGCTCTAAGAAAGCTGGGCATTCATCACCGGCTCGTCACCCGAGTAGTCGTAGAAGCCCATGCCGCTCTTGCGGCCATACCAACCCGCCGCGAGCATCTTGCGCAGCGTGGGCGGCTGCGCGAAGCGGCGCTCGCGGAACTCGTCGAACATCACGTCGCAGATCGAGCCCATCGTGTCGAGCCCCACGAAGTCGGCCAGCGTGAGCGGGCCCATCGGATGGCCGGCGCCGGCCTTCATCGCCTCGTCGATCTCGGCGATCGAGCCGACCCCCTCCTCGTACGCGCGGATCGCGTCCAGCATGTAGGGCACCAGCAGGCGGTTCACGATGAACCCGGCCTTGTCCTTGGTCTGCACGCCCAGCTTGCCCTGGCTCTCGGCGAACTTCACTCCGGCGTCGAACGCCTCGTCGCCGGTGGTTACGCAGCGCACCACCTCCACGAGCTTCATCACCTGCGCCGGGTTGAAGTAGTGGAGCCCGATGAAGCGCTCGGGCCGCCCGGTGGCTGCCGCCTGGTCGATCACCGGCAGCGACGACGTGTTGGTGGCGAACACGGCGCCGTCCTTCACGATGCCGTCCACCTCCTTCCACATCTCGAGCTTGGTCGCGAGGTCCTCGGTGATCGCCTCGATCACGAGGTCGCAGTCGGCGAGATCCGCGTAGTCGGTGGTCGCCTGGATCCGACCGCGCGCCGAATCGGCGTCGGCCTGCTCCATCTTGCCCTTCTCCACCGCCCGGGCGAGCTGCTTCTCGATCTTGCCGATTCCCTTGTCGAGAGCGGCCTGATCGAGCTCGCGCAGCACCACGTCATAGCCGGACTGGGCCGCGACCTGGGCGATTCCGTGGCCCATCAGGCCCGCGCCCAGCACTCCCACCTTCTTGATCTCCATTACCGTCCCATTCGTCAAAGTTTTCGAGCGCAGGAGCCTATATGTCACTCGTCGGAATCGAGGACCGCGGCGGTGTGCGCCACCTGGTCCTGCAGCGTGCCGAGAAGCGCAACGCATTCAACGGGGAGTTGATCTCAGACCTCGGCCATGCGATGGAGGAAGCTGCGGCCGACGCCTCGGTCCGTGTCGTGGTGGTCCGGGGCGACGGACCGATGTTCTCCTCCGGCATGGACCTCAACGACCTGCGCGACCTGTCCGAGGACCCGTCGCAGCTGCGGCGGTTCCGGCGGCCGATCCTGAGCTGGTGGAACCTGCTCGAGGAGATGCCCAAGCCCACCATCTGCCAGATCCACGGCGCGTGCCTGGGCGGGGCGTTCGAGCTGGCGCTGGCCGCTGACTTCCGCGTGATGGCCGAGGACGCGATGGCCGGGATCATGGAGGTGAAGGTGGGGCTGCTGCCCGACGTCGGCGGCTGCTCGCGTCTGCCCGCGATCGTCGGCCTGGGCAACGCCAAGGAGCTGATCATGACCGGCAAGGCGATCGACGGCCGCGAGGCGCACCGGATCGGATTCGCGAACCGGATCGCCCCCGCCGAGGAGCTCGACGCCTGCACCGAGGGGCTCGCCAATGAGCTGCTGGCGGCCGCACCGCGCGCGGTCGGCCTGGCCAAGCGCGTGATGGACGCCGCGGCCAAGCCCGCCCTGGCGGTCACCCTGGAGCAGGAGGTGCAGGCGCAGGAGTCGCTGGCGGCCACCGACGACTTCGCCGAGGGCGCGAAGGCGTTCTTCGAGAAGCGCGCACCGGAGTTCGCGGGCCGATGAGCATCGTTCGCGCCGAGATATCGATCTCGCTCGACGGCTTCGGAGCCGGCCCCAACCAGAGCCTCGAGGAGCCGCTCGGTGAGCGCGGAGAGGACCTCCACGATTGGGTGGTTGCGACGGAGAACTGGCGCCGCCAGCACGGTCAGGAGGGCGGCACGACCGGGCCCGACGACGAGATGGCCGGGCGCATGCACGACGATGTGGGCGCGTTCGTCATGGGCCGCGGGATGTTCGGAGGCGGGCCCGGGCCCTGGGAAGAGAGCTGGCACGGCTGGTGGGGCGACAACCCGCCCTACCACAAGCCGGTGTTCGTGCTGACGCATCACCCGCGCGAGCCGGTCGAGATGGAGGGCGGCACGACGTTCAACTTCGTCACCGACGGTGTCGAGGCCGCACTCGAGCAGGCGCGCGCCGCGGCCGGTGACGCCGACGTCCACGTCGCCGGCGGCCCCGGGGCCATCAACCAGGTCCTCGCCGCCGGACTGCTCGATGAGCTGCGGCTGCACATCGTGCCGATCGTGCTCGGGGAGGGCGAGCGCCTGCTGATGGACGTGGGCGACCCGAAGCTCGAGCCGGTCGAGGTCGTGGGCACGCCCGCGGCCACCCATGTCCGGTACCGCGTGGCGCGTTAGCGCGGTCCTGGTCGCGGCGGTCCTGCCGCTCGGCTGCGACGGCGGGGACTCGGCCGACCCCGCGCGCACCCGAACCTCCACCGAAACCGCCCCGGCGGCGCGACCCGCGCCGCGCGTGGCCCTTTGCACGCGGCTGCGCGTCCGCACCACCGGCCGGGTCGAGGCCGCGGCGGCGACCGAGCTCTCGGGACTCGCGCTCTCGAGCTCGCAGGCGCGTGTGCTCTGGACCCACAACGACTCGGGCAACGCCGCCCGGGTCTTCGCCGTCGCGCCCGACGGCGGGCTGCTCGGCGATCTCGCCGTGACGGGCGCGGAGAACGTCGACTGGGAGGACATGGCGGTGGGCCCGTCGCCAGGTGCCGGTGAAGCGCTCTACATCGGCGACATCGGCGACAACGAGGCCACGCGCCCGGCCGTGGTGGTCTACCGCGTGCCGGAGCCGCGCCTCGGCGGCGGAGCGCCGGCGGCCACTGCGCCGGCGGAGCGGCTCACGCTGAGGTATCCCGATCGCGCTCAGGACGCGGAGGCCCTGCTCGTCGACCCATCCAGCGGCGCGCTCGTGATCGTCACCAAGAGCTTCGGCGGAGACGCGCGGGTGTACGTCGCCGACAGTCCGGCCGCCAACGCCACCACGACCATGCGGCGGGCCGGGAGCGTCTCGCTCGGCGTCGGCGAGGCCGTCACGGCCGGATCCATATCCGCGGACGGGAGGACGATCGTGCTCCGCACGTACGGCAGCGCCTTCGTCTGGTCGCGTCGCCGCGGCGAGTCGGTCGCTGCGGCGCTCCGGCGACGGCCCTGCGTCGCTCGTGCCGACCTCCTGGCGGAGGGGCAGGGCGAGGCGCTCGCCGTGAGCCGGGACGGGCGCGCGTTCCACACCGTTGCCGAGGGCCGACGCCCGGCGCTGCGGCGCTACGCCCGCTAGTCCAGCTGCGTCAGCAGCCAGGCGCCGAGCAGCGCCGATCCGCCCGCGATGAACGGCACGAGCTGGCGACCGAGCGGCGGCAGCTCGTCGCGGGCCTCCAGCGTCGCGGCGAAGTCCACGATGTCCGAGGCGATCCCGGCGATGATCCAGGGCCGCAGCTTCTCGGAGTCGCCCGCCGTGAGAACGCCGACTCCGATCGCGGCGTCGCGAATGCCCAGCGCACGGGAGTAGACGGTCACCGGGCTCCTGCCCGACTCCTCGCCGATCCAGCCGGCGCCGCTGCCGGGCGCGAGCGTGAGCGCGCTTCCCACCAGCACCCTTCCAGCGGCCGCGATGCGGCCGATGTCGCGCGGGTCCATGGGCGCGAGCCTACAGCGCGTCGTAGGCGCGGCGGATCTCGGTGTCTTCCTTGTCGAGCGCGTCGAAAAGGCGGCGAATCGAGGAGGCATGGACGAACCGGGAGAGGGCGTCCCCGTTGCGGCGGCTGTTCGCCCGCAGCCGGCGGGTGAGGCGGCGCTGAGCGGCCTGGGCTCCCGCGTTGTCGAACCGCGAGTAGGCGGCCGACGCGCGACGTACCTCCTGGATGATCACCGTCAGCGCGCGGGCCTCGAGTCGCGGGTCGCGCCGCAGCTCACGCGGTGGCTTCAAGCGCAGGTAGCGCCGGCGAAACGGCCGCAGCCGCCGGGCCAGCCGATCCAGCGGCACCGTGAGCTGCGCGGGCTCGAACACGGTGCGGTCGGGCACGGCGGCGAACCCACGCGCGATCACCCTCACCACGCGGTCGTCCACCCGCTTGAAGGCGAACGCGTAGGCCACGGCCTTCTCGTACTCATCGAGCGCCCGGCCGGCGTCGCGCAGGAACGTCCGCTCGCGTCCGGTGATCGCCTTCGCGTCCTGGACCGGGCCCGTGTCGTCCAGTAATGGCCGGGACTCGACCACGAGCAGCCGGTCGCGATCGATCGAGGCGAGTGTCCTGCGGGCCATCGCGCTCTGCCGCCTGGGGCGGCGCAGCCGCCGGGCGCGGGCGCGGCTCACGCGCCGGTAGAGACGCAGGAACACCCTCGGCTCGCGCGCGCGGTTCACAGCCGTGTAGTCCCCCGCGCTGAAGCTGTCGAGGCTGAGCGTGAGCTCCACCCTGTCCATCGCCTGAGCCGCCTTCCGGTGCTCGGGCAGCGCGCGGTCGCGATGGTCCGCGGCAACCTTCTCCGGCACCTGCGTGAACCAGTAGGCGGCGGCCAGGCCCACCGCGACCAGCACGAGCCCGGCAACCATCAGCCCGCGGCGTCTCAGTGATGCCAATCCACGGGTCCCGCGGTGAGCACGTGCGACCCGAGTGGACGCCCGAGGACGTCCTGAGCGCGGCGGGCGCACGCCACCAGCGCGGGCAGGTCGATGCCGGTGTCGTGGCCCATCTCGTGCAGCATCGACACCAGGTCCTCGCTCGCCACGTTGCCTGTTGCCCCGGGCGGCACCGGGCAGCCGCCCAGCTCCCCGAAGGACGACTCGAATGACCGCACCCCTGTCTCCAGCGCGGCCGCCGCGTTCGCCAGGCCCTGCCCGCGCGTGTTGTGGAAGTGGGCGGTGAGCTCGACACCCGTCAGGCGGTCGAACGCAGCGGCGTAGATCTCCCGGACCTGTGCCGGGTTGGCCATGCCGGTGGTGTCGCCGAAGGCGATCTCCTCGCAGCCCGCGTCCCGCAGCCGCTCGGCGATGCCGAACACGCGCTCGGGGGGCACCTCCCCCTCGTAGGGGCAGCCGAAGGCGACGGAGATCACGCCCTCGCAGCGCAGGCCCTCCTCGCGCGCGCGGGCGACGACCCGCTCCAGGCCGCTCAGGGAGTCCTCCACGGAGCGGTTCACGTTCTTCTGATTGTGGGTCTCGCTCGCGGACAGGAAGACGTTCACCTCGGAGAAGCGGTCGCGCAGCTCCAGCGCGTTCTCCAGCCCCTTCTCGTTGGGGATCAGCACCGAGACCGACACGTCGCCGGGGATGTCCGCGCCGCGCAGCACCTCGGGCCCGTCAGCAAGTTGAGGGATCACGTCGGCGCGCACGAAGCTCGTCACCTCGAGGCGTTTGAGGCCGGTGCGCGCGAGCGCCTCGACCAGCGCGATCTTGTCGGCCGTCGGGATCACCTCGGGCTCGTTCTGGAAGCCGTCGCGCGGGCCGACCTCGCGGATGCTGACGCGGTCCATTGGGAGCTACATCATGCCGAGGCCACCGCTGACGCCTATCGTCTCGCCGGTCACGAACGAGGCGTCGTCGCTGGCCAGGTAAGCGATGGTGGCCGCCACCTCGTCGGGCTTGCCCGCCCGCCGCATGGCGGTGGACATGATCATCCCCTGCACGAAGCGCTCGCCGATGTCGCCGAGCTGCTCCGCCGCGCGCATCATCGGAGTGTCGATCGGCCCCGGGGCCACGGCGTTCACCCGCACGCCGCGGCGAGCCGTCTCCTTGGCGAGGGCCTTCGTGAACGCGATCACGGCGCCCTTGGTTGCCGAGTAGACGGTGCCCAGCTGAGAGCCCACGCGGCCCGCCTCCGAGGCAACGTTCACGATGCTCCCCGAGGTGCGCTCCTGCATGCCGGGCAGCACGGCGTGGGTAACGGCGAGCACTCCGCGCACGTTCACCGCGATCAGGCGGTCCCACTGGTCCTCGGTCGAGCGCACGAAGAAGTCGTCGTCGGCGATGCCCGCGTTGTTCACGAGCACGTCGACGGGCCCGAGCTCCGCCTCGATCGCCGTGACCGCCGAGCCGGCGGATTCGCGTGAGCGCACGTCAAGCTCCACTCCGAGCCCGTCGAGGTCGGCGGCCAGCTCCCTCGCCTTGTCGAGGTCCAGGTCGGCGACGGCCACGCGCGCGCCCTCCGCGGCGAGCCGCGAGCAGGTCGCGGCGCCGATGCCGCCGGTGCCCCCCGTTACCAGCGCGATCCGTCCCTCGAGCCTCATGGGCGGGGCAGGCTATAGCGTCCGGCGCGCATGGAAGCCATCCCCATCATCGGCGGTACCGGCGCCCTGGGCTTCGGCTTGGCAACGCGATTCGCGGCGGCGGGGCGACAGGTTGTGATCGGGTCCCGCGACGCCGGCCGGGCGGAGGAGGCCGCGGCGACGGTCGAGGGAGCAACCGGCCAGGAGAACGCGGCCGCGGCAAAACTCGGCCCAATCGTGTTCCTCACCGTGCCCTTCCGTGCCCAATCGGAGAACCTGACCAACCTCAAGGAGGCGCTGGAGCCGGGCCAGATCCTGGTCGACGCGACGGTGCCGCTGGCCGCCGCGGTGTCGGGCAAGGCCACCCGCCTGCTCGGCGTCCCCCAGGGCTCTGCCGCCCAGCAGGCACAGGAGATGGTGCCCGACGGCGTGACCGTCGTGAGCGCCCTGCACACCGTGGGCGCCGCGGCGCTGCGAGATCTCGACGAGCAGCTCGACGAGGACGTGCTGGTGACCGGCGACGACCGGGACGCCAAACGGCGGGTGGCCGAGCTGATCGCCTTGATCGACGGGCTGCGGCCCGTGGACGCCGGTAGGCTCGAGATCTCGCGGCTGGTGGAGGGCCTGACCCCCATGCTCATCTCCGTGAACATCCGGCACAAGACCCACGC
Organism: uncultured Thermoleophilaceae bacterium; assembly: GCA_963808105.1. GTDB lineage: Bacteria > Actinomycetota > Thermoleophilia > Solirubrobacterales > Thermoleophilaceae > JAAYBF01. Next base: position 922,269 of record CAWEEH010000003.1, read on the forward strand.
GGGCGTGAAGATCACCGGTCTGCCGGACGAGCTCTGGAAGTAGCGCTTCTCTCCGGCGGGACGGGCGGGGCCAAGCTGGCCCGTGGGCTGCTCGACGTTGCCGACCGCCTCACGGTCGTCGCCAACACCGGCGACGACGTGGAGATGTACGGCGTGCACGTCTCCCCCGACCCGGACCTGGTGACCTACTGGCTGGCGGACGCCATCGACGAGCGCGGGTATGGCATCCGCGGCGACACCTGGGCGACGATGGACGCGCTGGAGGAGGCCGGGCGAGCCACGTGGTTCCGCCTCGGCGACCGCGATCTGGCCATGTGCCTGCTGCGCACCGAGCTGATGGCGAACGGAGCCACCCAGACCGAGGCCCACGCCGCCGTGGTGAGCGGGATGGGCGTGACCGCGCGCGTGCTGCCGGCGTCCGATGAGCCCGTGCGAACGCGGGTGACCGCCCGTGGCCGCGAGTTCGACTTCCAGGAGTTCATGATCGTCGAGGGCGCGAGGGGGCCGATCGAGGCCGTGGAGTACGCCGGCGCGGCGGACGCGACACCGACCCAGGCGGTCTTGGATGCGCTCGCACGGGCGGACGCGATCGTGATCGGCCCGTCGAATCCGGTCGCCTCGATCGAGCCGCTTCTCGCCATTCCGGGGATGCGCGAAGCTGTCTCCGGGTCGACCGCCCCCGTGGCGGCGGTGAGCCCGTTCGTGGGCGGCGCGGTGCTCAAGGGCCCGACGCTTGAGTTCTGCCGTTGGGCCGGGATCGACCCGTCGGCGGCCGGCGTCGCCGAGGCCTATTCCGGCCTCCTCGACGGCATCGTGGCCGACGAGCAGGTGGACGGCCTGCCGTGCCTGGTCACCGACACGTTGCTCGACACACCGGAGGCCCGCACGCGGGTGGCGCGGCAGACGCTGGACTTTGCGGCATCGCTGCGCCGTGCGTAGAGATTTCCGGCCCCCCCTCGCGCTACAGTCGCCACTCAATCCGAGCCGCCAGATGCGCACCACCGCCATCCTCCCGATCAAGAGCCTCGGCGCCGCGAAGCAGCGGCTGTCCACCATGCTCGGCAGCGGGTCTCGCCAGGCGCTGGCACAGGCGATGTTCTCCGACGTGCTGGCTTCCCTTCGCCACGTGGAAGGGCTCGACGAGATCGTGGTCGTCACCGCCAACGACGTCGCCGAATCGGCCGCGCGCGGGAACGGCGTGCGGCTCCTTCACGATCCCGAAGAGGCCGGCCAGTCCGCCGCCGCCACGATCGGCATCCGCCACGCGGTCGCAACCGGCTGCGAACGAGTGCTCCTGGTGCCCGGCGACACACCTTTGCTCGACCCGTGCGAGGTCGGCGCGATGCTCGCTCGCTCGGACCGGATCACGATCGTGCCCGACCGCCACGGCACAGGCACAAACTGCCTGCTGCTCGCCCCGCCGCAGGCGATCGAGCCGAGCTTCGGACAGGGCAGCCTCGCTCGGCACATCGCGGCCGCCCGCGCCTCCGGGATCGAGCCCGTGATGGAGCACGCGTCCACGCTCATGCTCGATGTGGACACCCCCGACGACCTGGCCGAGCTGTCCGCCCGGCTCGAGGAGTGCCGCGGCCACGCGCCGCTCACCCGTGGAACGCTGCGCCAGCTCGATCGGTCCCGTGTCCGGACACCCGTCGCGGCAAGCGCCTGACGCTCACAGCCACCCCGCTGAACGGGATCCCCGAGGTCCGGCCCGGCGATGACCTCGCTGCCCTGATAGCCGCCGCCGGCGACTTCGGGCCGGGCGACGTGCTGGTGGTGGCGCACAAGGTGGTGTCGAAGGCCGAGGGGCGAGTGCGCTCACTCGCCGGCGTGGAGGTCGGGGCCGAGGCACGGCGAATCGCCGAGGCCCAGGGCAAGGACCCGCGCCTGCTGCAGGTGGTGCTCGACGAGAGCGTGCGCGTGGTGCGCGAGTCCGAGCAGGTCCTCATCTGCGAGACCGCTCACGGCTTCGTGTGCGCCAATGCCGGTGTCGACCGCTCGAACACGGGCGGCGCCGACGAGGTCCTCCTGCTGCCCGCGGACCCCGATGCGTCGGCGCGGGCACTGCGCGCGGCGCTCCCGGGGAAGCCGGCGGTGGTGGTGGCCGACTCGTTCGGGCGCCCGTGGCGCCTGGGCCAGACCGACGTGGCGATCGGCGCCGCGGGGCTGATCGCCCTCGACGACTGGCGCGGGCGCCCCGACGCCGTGGGCAGACCGCTGGAGGCGACCGAGATCGCGATCGCCGACGCGGCCGCGGCCGCTGCCGATCTGGCGCGGTCAAAGAACTCGCTGGAGCCCGTGGTGCTGGTGCGGGGGCTGGACCGGTTCATCACCGCGAGACGACGGCCCAGGAGCGGCGGCGTTGCGGCGCCCGCCGGAGCAAGACCTGTTCAGATAGCGCGCCGTCCGGGTAGGCGACCGACATGCCCATGCGTCGCCTGCTGCCGCTCGCCGCCCTGCTGATGATGCTCGTCGCGGCCCCGGCCGCCGATGCTCAGCGCAAACAGCCGACTCAGGTAGGCGGGGGAGGCGCCGCCGCGAGCGTGGACGCGCTCGGCACGCGCGCCGCGATCGGGACGCTGCGCCGGGGCGGCAACGCGGTCGACGCCGCGGTCTCGGCCGCGGCCGTGCTCGGTGTGACCGAGCCCTTCTCCTGCGGCATCGGAGGCGGCGGCTTCATGGTCATCCGCACGCGTGGCGGAAAGGTCACCACGATCGACAGCCGCGAGCTGTCGCCCGCCGCCATGCGACCGGACTCGTTTACCGAGAACGGCTCGCCCCTGGCCTTCGACGACGCCCGCTACAGCGGCCTCTCAGCCGGCGTGCCCGGCACGGTCCGTGGCTGGCAGAAGGCCCTGCGCCGTTACGGCACCTGGTCGCTGAGCCGCGCGCTGCGCCCGGGCATTCGCGCGGCACGGCGCGGCTTTGTGGTCGACCAGACCTTCGTCGACCAGACCACACCCAACGTTCCCTTCTTCGACGACGTCCCCTCGACGGCGGCGCTCTACCTCGACCCCGACGGAACCCCGCGCGACCTGGGCTCGCGGCTGCGCAACCGAGACCTCGCGGACACCTATCAGCGCATCGCGGACCGGGGTGCGCAGCGAGGCTTCTACACAGGGCCCGTCGCACGCGCGATGGCCAAGGCGGCGACCGACCCGCCGGTGGCACAGGACGCCGATCACCCATGGCGCCCGGGGCTGCTCACGGCCGGCGATCTGCGGCGCTACGACGCTCCCGAGCGCAAGCCCACTCGCAGCACCTACCGCGGTCTCGAGGTGTACGGAATGGGCCCGCCCTCCAGCGGCGGGTCGACCGTCGGCGAGGCGCTGAACGTGCTCGAGGGCTACAGCGACCTGGACGGACCGCGCACCCGCGCGCTTCACCTGTTCCTCGAGGCCTCTCGCTTCTCTTTCGCCGACCGCAACACGTATCTGGCGGACCCCGCGTTCTTCGACGTGCCGCTGCGCGGGTTGCTCTCGAAGAGCTTCGCGGCCGAGCGGCGGGCGTTGATCGACGAGACATCCGCCGCGACCAGTCCCGTCGCGCCCGGCAACCCCTACGACGATCAGGGCAGCCCACAGCCCCCGGCCAGCGGCGCGGCCACCGTGACCCATCCGGCGCAATCGACCACCCACCTCACCGTGGCCGACCGAGCGGGCACCGTCGTGTCCTACACGTTCACGATCGAGTCCACCGGCGGCAACGGCATCGTGGTCCCGGGGCGCGGCTTCCTGCTGAACAACGAGCTGACCGACTTCAACATCGACTCCACGACGCACCCCAACCGGGCCGACGGGCGCAAGCGGCCCCGGAGCTCGATGGCTCCCACGATCGTGCTCGACGATGGCCGGCCTCTGCTCGCCCTCGGATCCCCGGGCGGATCGACGATCATCACCACCGTGCTCCAGGTGCTGCTCGAGCGCCTGGAGGGCGGGGCCACCCTGCCCGAGGCGATCGCGCGGCCGCGAGCCAGCCAGCGCAACACCGCGACCACGTCCGCCGAGCAGGCGTTCATCAACTCGCCCGAGGGAGCCGAGCTGGCCGCGTCCTATGGCCACACCCTGGCGCCCTCCCCCGAGATCGGCGCGGTGACCGGCATCGAGTTCCTCCCCCGCGGCGGGCTCCTGGCGGCAGCCGAGCCGGTGCGCCGCGGCGGGGGCAGCGCGGCGGTGGTTCATCCACGGCGGTAGCTGGTGTGAGAGGGTCGGGTTAGAGGCGCCCCCAGGCGCCACGAAATTCCAACGAGAGGAGCCGGTATGGCCGACAGCGTCTATCGCGTGACCGAAGTGATCGGAGTGAGCAGCGACTCATGGGAAGCCGCCGCGGCCAGCGCGGTCGCGACAGCCGGGAAGTCCGTGCGCGACCTACGCGTGGCCGAGGTGCTGCGCCAGGACGTGGTGATCGAGAACGGAGCCGTATCCGCCTACCGCGTGCGGCTGGCGATCTCGTTCAAGTACGAGATCGCGGCTAGGACTAAGCCCGGAAGGGGCCTGAAATCTCGTACACGGCGCCGCGGAGCTCCTCCGCGCGCTGTGACGCGAAGTAGAGCCGCCTGCCCGACGGATCGAATGCCACGCCGGTGAGTTCCGAGCCGGCGTGCTTCGGTCCGGTCACCGACAGGAACTTCGACACCTTGCGGTCGCGGGTGATCACGCCGATGTCGATCTCCTCGGTGCCGATGTCCTCGCACACGAACAGCTCGCCGCTCTTCGAAGCCGTGATGTTGTCCACCCGCAACAGCGGGGCGCTCTTCTTCGCCAGGCCGTCGTAGATCACCCTGATCCGCTCGGTGCGCGTGTCGTAGGCGTGGATGCGTGAGTCGCCCGTGGTGGCCACGTAGACAACGGGCGCGTCGAACCAGATCCCCTCCGCGCGCGAGAACTCCGTGTAAACCCGGCACCTGGCGGCGGGTCTGCTCGCGCCTTGCGAGCGGGTCTGGCACCGCAACCCATTCGACCGCTCCTCCGCCGGCGACCTTCGCCAGCTCGAGCTTGCCCTCCGACAGGTCCGGCCAGCGGCGCGGGGTGAAGCGGTAGAAGGCGCCGTCGATGACGTCCTCGGTGAGGTAGACGTGCTTGCCGCGCGGGTCCACCGCCGCGGCCTCGTGCTTGAACACCCCCATCGCGGCATGGGGCTTCGCGTCCTTCTCCCCGGCCGGATCGCACTCCCAGACGCGCCCCTCCCCGTGCTCCTCGCACGACAGCCACGTGCCCCACGGCGTCGGCCCACCGGCGCAGTTGTTGGTCGTGCCGTCGAGGATCCGGTAGGCGTCGCTGATCTGGCCGTCCGGGCCGAAGCGCAGCGCGCCGGCGCCGCCGCGCAGCTCCTCGGAGTTCGACACCAGGATCCAGCCGCGATCGTCGGTGGGGAACACGGCGCCGCCGTCGGAGGCGCGATGCCACTTGTAGTCCGAGCCCGGCACGATCTCGTCCCCGAGCGCCACGCGGCGCGCGCGGAAGCTCTCGGGCAACCGGATGCCGTTGTCGTCCGGCGGGGCCAGCTCGCCGTACGTGCCCACCGGCGCCCGCGGCGCGGGCGACGCCTCCGAGCCACCGAAGAGGTCGTCCCAGAAGGCAGCGCCCAGCGCCACCGTCGCGACGGCGCCCACTCCCACGCCGATCGCCTCGCGGCGGCGATAGAGAGGGGGGTCGGGCACGGGGCGGAGGCTAGCCGCGGCTCAGGCGGAGACTGGTGAAGACGGTGCGAAGGGCGTGTGAAGGGGGTGTGTCTTGCGGATCTCGTAGAGCGTGGTGCGCTCGGCGGCCGGCCTGCCGGCTGCGTGCGCCGCCCCGATCAGGTCCTCCGGCTCCAGGCGCACACCGTGCTGGCTGCCCGCCATCCGGCTGATGCTCTCCTCCATCAGCGTTCCGCCGAGGTCGTTCACGCCCCAGCTCAGCGCCTCGGTGGCCGCGTCGAGGCCCATCTTCACCCAGCTCGCCTGGAGGCTCGGGATGGTGCGGCCCAGCGCGAGCCGGAAGACGGCCGTGTGCTTGAGGTTCTCCTCGCGCGAGATCTCCTCGATTCCGTGCGTGCGGCCCAGCAGGGTCTGGTAGGGGATGAACGAGAGCGGCACGAACTCGGTGAAGCCGCCGGTGCGCTCCTGCAGCTCGCGCACGACCCGCATGTGCTCGGCCAGCTCCCACGGCTCCTCGATGTGGCCGAACATCACGGTCACGGTGGAACGCAGGCCCGCCGCGTGCGATGCCTCGATGATCTCCACCCACCGGTCCACGGGCAGCTTGTTCGGCGAGATGCGCTCGCGCACGCCGTCGTCCAGCACCTCGGCGGCGGTTCCGGGCGTGGAGTCCAGACCGGCCTCGCGCAGGCGGTGAAAGACCTCGAGCGGGGGCAGCCCGGACACCTCGCACATGTGGTCGACCTCCATCGCCGAGTAGGCGTGCATGTGCAGCTGCGGCGCCACCTCCTTCGCCACCCGCAGCCAGTGCTCGTACTCCTCCAGCCCCCAGTCGGGATGGATGCCCGACTGCATGCAGATCTCGGTGGCGCCGAACTCCACCGCCTCGTTCACGCGCCGCTCGAACTCCTCGCGGTCGTGTTCGTAGGCGTCGGGGGAGCGCTTGCCCTGGCCGAAGCCGCAGAACGCGCAGCCCACCGTGCAGATGTTCGACACGTTGATGTTGCGGTTCACCACGAACGTGACCGTGTCTCCCATGAGCTCGGCGCGCAGCTCGTCCGCCGCCTGGCGCATGTCCTCGATCGCCTCGGGGCGGGTCTCCGCGAACAGCGCGGTGAGCTCGTCCGGCGTGAGCGCCTGTCCGTCGCGCGCGCTCTCGATGGCGCCGGGCACCAGCTCGCTGTGGATCGCTCGCTCCTCGCGCCGGCCAGAGCCGCGCCGCGGGATGAAGCTCCAGTACTTCGCCTTGATCACGTCGAGCACGCCCTGCTCGAGCCACTCGGAGTCCATGTACTGCGGGTAGACACAGAGGCGCTCGGCGAGCGCGTGCCCGTTGTCCGACAGCGCGCGGCGCATCTTGTGCGGCGACGGGAAGGGATGCTCGGGCGAGATGTGGTCGCCGTTGGCCGACAGCCCGCCGAGGTCGGTGGCGCCCTCGTCCACCAGCGGCAGCCACCAGTCCGCGAGGTTCGGCGGGATCTGCACGCCCACGTCGGGCATCAGCTCGCGCGAGACGCGCACCAGCCGCCGCATCTCCTCCAGCGACACGTCGCTCCCCCACTCCGGCATCGGCGCGGCCTCGCCCTCGGTTCCCTCGCGCTGCGCGGCGTCGGCGATCTGCGCCGGCTCGGCGCCGTAATAGCGCGGGTGGGGGACGAAGTTCTGGAGGATCACCTCCTGCACATGGCCGTGCTCGGCGTGAACGGCGGCGATCGCCTCCAGCGCCTGGACCCTCTGTTCCGGCGTCTCGCCGATCCCCACCAGGATGCCCGTGGTGAAGGGGATCTTCAGCTCGCCGGCGAGCCGGATGCGTCTCCAGCCGCCGCTCGGGATGCTTGGTCGGCGACCCCCGGTGCACCTCGAGATCGGGGTTGATCGACTCGAGCATGAGCCCCTGGGAGGCCGTGACCTCACGCAGGCGGGCGAGGTCGTCACGCGCGAGCGTGCCCAGGTTGGTGTGGGGCAGCAGGCCCCGGTCCAGCGCCCGCTCGCACGCCCATGCGACGTATGAGGTGAAGTCCTCGTGCCCGTACTCCGCCAGCCGCGCCGCCACCTCGGCGTTCACCTCGGGCTTCTCGCCGGTGAGCACGAGCAGCTCCTTCGAGTTGCGCCTCACGGCCTCCTCGATGAAGCCCTCGACCTCCTCCGGGGAGTAGAGGTGAGCCCTATGCGTGGCGAACGCGCAGTACTTGCAGTAGCACCGGCAGGTGCGGCTGAGCGAGAGCGTGAAGTTCCGGGAGAAGGTGACTCTGCGCACTACGCGCAGAGACTACGCGGCGGGCTTACCCGACCGGCTCCATGCCGCCGGGCTCCTTCGCGCCGGGTGTGATGTACAGCCGGTAGTAGGCCAGCGCGGCCGCCACCGCACCCAGCAGGGGCGCGATCACGTAGACCAGGATGAAGTCCCCGCCGCCGTTGAAGAAATCGGCGACCAGGGCCGGGCCGAACGCGCGGGCCGGGTTGAACCCGGCGCCGGTGAGCGGTGCGAACACCATCACCAGCAGGCCCAGCGTTGCGCCGATGGCAAAGCCGGCCCACTCCTTCGCCCCCCTCGGGTTGACCGCCACTCCGACGATCACCCACACGAGGAAGAAGGTGCCGATGAACTCCACCACCATGCCGGGGAAGATCGCGCCGTCCAGGCGCTCGCTCACGGACACGGCGCCGTAGTTCACGGCTTCGCCCTCGTCCTTCAGAAGCGCCTTGGTGAGCCACGCACCCGCCACGCCACCGGCCAGCTGGGTGACGATGTAGATGGCGGAGTCGGCCGGGGAGATCTGCCGCAGCGCCGTCATCGCGACGGTGACGGCGGGGTTGAAGTGCGCGCCGCAGGCCACCGCCAGCGTCTGGATGAGCATGAAGAGCACGAACACGTGCACGAGCCCGATCACGCTGAAGTCGATGAAGGGCGCTGGATTCGTCGGCGTCGGGGCCGTCACGTACAGCGTGACCGCAGCCGTGATGAAGAACACGAGTGCGAAAGTGCCGATGAACTCCGCGATGTAGGCGGCAGGGCCTCTCTCCTGCACGTCAGACCTCCAAGTTTGGGAACGTGCCGACTTAATGCGCGGTAGGGGCCGAAAATCCTTCCTGGTCGCGGCCCTGCTGCTCGCGGGCTGCGGCGGCGGCACGTCCGGGGACGACGGCCAGAGCGCCACCCTGGCGCTCGACTTCCAGCCCAACGCGGTGCACGCGGGGGTCTTCGCGGCCGACCCGACAGGACCTCGACCTCGACATCCGCGTGCCGTCGGCGTCGACGGACTCGCTGAAGCTGCTGCTGTCCGGCCGCTCCGACGCCTCGATCGTCGACATCCACGACCTGGGGCTCGCCCGCGAGCGCGGTGAGGACGTCGTGGGAGTGGGCGCGATCGTCCAGCGCCCACTGGCCGCGGTGATCGCCAGAGCCGGCATCCGCCGCCCGCGCGACCTGGAGGGCAAGCGCGTGGGTGTCACCGGGCTGCCGTCGGACGAAGCCGTGCTGCGGGCCGTCGTCGAGTCCGACGGCGGCGAGTTCTCGGAGGTGCGCCGCACCACCATCGGGTTCTCCGCGGTGCCCTCGCTCGTGGCCGGGAAGGTCGACGCCGTGGTCACGTTCTGGAACGCGGAGGGCGTCACGCTGCGCAAGCGCGGGGTGCGCACGCGCGAGTTCCGGGTCGACGAGTTCGGCGCGCCGCGCTATCCGGAGCTCGTCGTGGCGGTTACGAGGAAGACCCTGGACGAGCGGCGTGAGCTGGTCGACGATCTGGTTGACGCCCTGGCGGAGGGCACCGAGGCGGCGCTGCGGGACCGCGCAGCCGCGGTCCGCGAGATCGCGGCGGAGTCAGGGGCGGACGAGGCGCTGGTGCGAGCGCAGCTCGAGGCCGTGGCGCCCGCGTTGACGCCCCCGCTCGAGCTGGACATTGCGCAACTGCGGCGCTGGGCGCGCTTCGACGAGCGCTTCGGCATCCTGCGCCGCGCGCCCGACGTGGAGCGCGCGTTCGCGAAACCCGACTAGGCAATCTCGCCGCGACATCCGCCGGGAACGAGTGTTCAATGGCCATCATGCTCTCGGTCCCCCGATCGCTGGCTCTTGCGCTGCCCGCTGTCGTGGTGGCGGCGCTAATACAGGCTCCATCGAGCACGGCCGCTGATGTCGTGGCCCGAGACTCGCTGGAGCTGAATCCGATCGGTCCAGTTCTCGCTGGGAAGCGCGTGGTGTGGACCGCGCACAGGCCCGAGTCGGAGCGCGTGAGCGTGCGCATCTCCGACCGGGGATCGAGGCCGCGCACGATCCTCCGCGCCCACGGCGTCGAGCTCCTTTCCGCCTCGGCCTCACACGTGGGCGTCCGCAGCCTGCGCGGCGCCACCCATGAAGAGTTCAGGACCAGCGCCTTCGCGGGGCCGCTCGCCGGCGCCGTCGGCCCGCTGGAGTCCTGCGCCGGCGGCAAGGGGTTCGGTATCGCGATCGACGGCCACCGCGCGGCGGTCGCCCGGTGCAACGGGTCGATAGCCCTGTACGACCTGAAATCCGGAGGGCCGCCTCAGATCCTCGAGGGTGTACGAGTCAAGGCGACCTCCTTCAAGGAGTATTGGATGACCGGGGCACCGGGAGCGGGAGGGCGCCTACGGCTGGCCTATCCCTTCCTCGCCGTCGAGGGGCCGGCGACTCAGGAGGTCTCGACGGACCTCGGGGAGCGTCTTGACGTCTACGACATCCGCAAACGCCGGATCGTAGGGTCCGCGAGGCTCTCAGGCGGCTATCCGATCCCCGACTTCGACGTCGCGTCCGACGGAGCGCTGGCCTTGAGTGGCGAGCATGAGGACGGCCAGTCGGACTGCGCCCGCGGGGAGTGCCCCCTCTTCGACATCTTCCACGTGCCACTTGGCGGGGCGGTCCCGAATCCTGCCTTCGAGCCTGGTGTTGTCGCCCTCGCCACCGATCCGCGGATACGCATCGACGGCCCGCACATCGTGCTCCTGCGTGAGATCGGTGATGACCTTCCGGCGCTTACAGCATGGAACCGGAGGAGCTCGAAGTTTTCCCTCGTTGCGCGGTTCGGCACCAGGCGTCCCATCCTTGCGGTCCGCGACTTCGATGCGCGCGGGGGTAGAGCGGCGTACGCCGTGAGGGAGTGCGACGGTGCGATCGCTTTCATCACGACGCCGATCGCGGCCGGCAACCCGCCGAGGAAGCCGCGCGTCTCCTGTCCAGCGCGTCTCGCGTCCAGCACGTTGCGGATCGTCGGCCACAGCGCGAAGATCGGCCTACGGTGCCGGCGCGGCTGCCGGGGGTCGCTCACCCTGCGCCGGAAGGGCCGCCGCCTTGCCGCGGCGCCGATCCGGCTGCCGGCCGGAACACGAACGCGTGGCGTGCGGCTCAGGCTTTCCCGACGCGGCCGGGCCACGCTCCAGGCAGGGACGCGGGCAACGATACGACTGGCGACCCGCGACCGCACCGGCGCGCGGAGGGTGATCGCGAGAAGGCTGGCGGTCGCGCCCTAGCTGCCGCGGGCGCAGACGCGGAAGCGCTTGTTCACCTTTACCAGGCGGCCGTCCTCCAGCCGCACCGAGACCCTCGCCTTGTGGGTGTGGCTGGGCCCGCGGTGGCGGTCGCGGTAGACGCGTGAGAGCGGCGGGCGGGAGTCGAGGAAGCCGCGCGCGCCTACACGGAAGCGGCCCCGCCTCACCAGGCGCCGATCTGCTCCGGTGACCGTCACGCGCACGGGGCCGCGCCGGCATCGCCGGCGCGTGCGCGTGCGGCCGATCCGTGAGCGCAGGCTCAGCCGCAGGCGCGGCTTGGCGAGGCTCCGGGTGCCCGGCGTCCCGCCACCGCCGCCGCTCCCCGCCGGCCGGACGGGCGTGAAGGGGCCGCCGTCGGGCGCCCGCTGGACCGACGCGGGATGGCCCGGGTTGCCGGCTTCGTCGACCGCCTTCACCGTGATCCTGCCGGCGCCCGGAGGCAGCGCGATCGTCTTGGCGAGCGCCGAGCCGCCCGCGACAGGCGCGCCCAGGTCCAGCGGCGTGCCGTCGATGTCCGCCACGTAGTTGGCCGCGGTGCCGCAGGCTCCGTCGTCCCCGGGCGAAGTCATCGCGAGGCGGTAGATGTTGCCGTCCAGCTTGGTGAGGGTGAGGGCGCCCGGCGCTCCCGGCGGCGTGCCGTCGGCGTCGTAGTTGCCGGTGCCCTGCTGGTCGTGGCGGAAGGACGGCCACTCGCTCTGGCACGCGGGCGCGTCCTCGGCATCCCATTCGAACAGGAAGCCCTCGCGGGTGATGGCGGCAACGCGGCCGTCGTCACTCAGCGCCGCGGGCGCGAACAGCCAGCCGCCCGTGACCTTCGGGAAGCCGGGAGCGTCGAGGCGCGGTCACGCCGTCGTAGGCGTGCAGCAGCCCGAGCCCGGTACCGGCCAGGATCTGGTTGGAGGCGCCCGTGGCGACGTTGGCAACCGTGGAGCTGGACAGGAACTGGTAGTCGTCGGTGACCGGCTGGGGCGTGAACCGCGGTAGCCCGGTCGCCGCGTCGTAGGCCCCGATCCGGTGGCTGTAGGGCACGTTCTGGCCGACGAGCAGCAGGTTGGCCGCCTGGGCGAGATCGAGCTGGTACTTCACGAGGCTGAGACCTCCGGGGCCGCTGCCGTCGAGGTCGCCGACAGCGGCGGACTCGAACAGGTTCAGCGCCCCAACCCCGCCGGCCGTCTGCTGGATCTCCTGCGGGGTGCCGTCCTCGCCGTCGGGCCCGTAGACGGTCATCACCGTGCTGCCGGTCACCGACACCACGATCTTCTGGGCGCCGCCGACCTTGAACAGCGCGGGGTCGTGCCCCGGGCCGATCAGCGGCAGCACGTTCTGGATGATCCCGCCGGGCTTCACAGGCCATCCCGGGAGGAAGGTCCCGTTGGACTTCACCGCATAGACGCGCGAGGTGGTCCCGGCCGCGGCCAGCAGCCCGCCGAAGCCGACGTCGCCTCCGCCCGCGTCGGCGCCGCTGCCATAGACCTCGTTGGTGGCGACCACGATGTCGTCCTTGCCGTCTCCGTCGAGATCGCCGATCGCCGGGTTGTTGATCGACTCGGCGGTCATCCGCTCGTTCGCCGGCAGGTCAGGGTCCTGCAGGCGCACCGGGAACCCGGGCACCACCGTGCCGTCGGGCCGGTAGGCGCGCAGCCGCCCGTCGAGGCCTGGCACGACGATGTCCAGGGGCTCGCCGGAGCCCTCCAGCCGCGCGACGGCGGGCGACGCGAGGAAGCCGCACTTGGGGTGCTTGAGCTCCTTCTGCTGCTCGGACAGCGCGCAGTTAGCACGTGACGGATCGGGCCGGATCGGCCAGCCGTCGAGCGGCTCGCCCTCGGCGTCCCACACATAGATGCGCTCCCCCGCCGCCGTGATCACCTCGGGCTTGCCGTCGCCGGTGAGGTCGGCGATCGTGGGCGCGCGCGGCGGCTCGAGCGGCGGGTCGACGTCCTGGAAGACGGGCGCGTCGAGATGGTCCGCCGCCGAGGACTGGATCGCGGTCTGCACCGGCCAGCCGGGCAGCTCGGAGCCGTCGGGGCGGTACACGTGCACCTTGCCGTCCTCGGTGGGCAGCACCAGCTCCTGCTTGTTGTCGCCGTTGAGATCGGCGTAGCGCAGCGGCGCCTCGCCGCCGGCGCCAAGGCGCTTGGGGAAGCCGTTTCGCAGGGTCGGGTCGTCGAGGGCGGTGAGCACCTTGCGGTGCACGCCGGGCTTCGCGCCGGCCACGTTGGACTCCACGGTGAGCCTCACGGTGAACTGGCCCTCGTAGGGGTCGGTGGCCGCCGGGTCGAACGTCGGCCCGCCGGTGTCGTCGCGGTCGGGGTGGGTCGCGCGATCCGCCAGTTCGGTGCGGATGGCGTCCATCGGCAGCGAGCCGAAGTCGGTGACCGGGGCGCCGCCCGACATGCCCGTGCGGACCGTGGTCCAGCTGGTCGGCGCCAGGCCGATGCCGTACTCGAGCGTCCATCCGAAGCCGGTCCCGCGGGCGTTGGCTCGCCCACCGATCGAGGCGGCGCCCGGCAGCGGCGCGTACCAGTCGGGAGAGTCGATCGAGGCCTCCGGCGGGATCCGCTCGGCGAACGCTTCGCCCGCGGCCGCGCCGACGTTCGCACGGCCGTAGCCGAAGTGCGTGTCGAAGCCGGTCTGCGCGGGGTCGGGGATGCCCGCGCCGATGGTGTCCAGCGGCAGGATGTCCTCCGCGGTCTGCTCGAGCAGGGCGCGCAGCTCGTCCGGGCTGAGGGTGATGCCCTTCTCCAGCGCGGCCGAGAGCACCAGCGCCGCCGCCCCCGCCGCCTTGCCCGTGTTCGTGGAGCCGGTGGGCCCGTGCATCGAGATCGACGACTTACCGCCGAACTGGGTGGTGTTGGCGTTGCGGAAGTAGGTGCTGACCGGCACGGTGGTGCCCACGCCGAGGCCGTCGAGGATGCCGATCAGCGCATCCCGGATCCCGACCGGATCGTCCTCGCCCGGATCGGGCAGCTCCTCCCCCAGCCCCTCGGCGTCGGCGGCCACGCCCTGGATCAGCATCGCGTGGTTGTACGCGCCCGGGTAGTTGTGGTTGCCGGTGTTGAGGTCGTCGCCCGAGTAGATCTGCGCGACGCCCTTCTCGTAGGCGTAGCGGGATGCCTTCTCGGCGAACGCCGAGTGGTAGAGCCCGCCGTCGGCGCCCAGGATCACCTTCACGCCGTTGTCGGCCGCGTAGGTCACGGCGAGGAAGAAGTTGTTCTGGTCGGAGACGAAGGTGTCCCACACTCGCATCGGCACGAACTGGCACTTCGGGCACACCCCGATCGAGCCCAGCGTCGTCGTTCCCGTTCTCCACCGCCTCCTCGGCGCGGCCCGTGCCGTGGTTCTCGGCGGCGAAGTAGCTGGAGGTGTCCTGCGGGTCGTTGTCGTTGTCGAAGAAGTCCCAGCCGGCGATGTCGTCCACGAAGCCGTTGCCATCGCCGTCGACGCTGTTCTCGAACTCCTTGATCAGGTCCTGGGCGGTGGGCGCGCTGTTGTTCACGCGCGGGTCGTCCTTGTAGTCGTCCACGTCGAGCACGCCGTTGGCGTTGCAGTCGTAGGCGCACGTGCTGGAGTCGGCCTTCTGGGGCTGTGGCAGCTCGTCCTGGTTCAGGCGCACCTGGGTGCGCAGGCCCTGGTTGTCCCAGTTGATGCCGGTGTCGAGCACCGCCACCGCCACGCCGGGGTTCCCGCGTGTGAGCTTCCAGGCGCCGGCGGCGTTGAAGCCCGAGATCTGCGCCTTTCCGAGCTTGGTGATCGGGTTGCCCGGGTCCAGGTACTTGGCGGTCAGGCGGGTGCGCTCGGAGGCGAAGCCGAACAGGTCGAAGCGCTCGGAGAAGAGGTTGGTCGAGGTGCCGCCCGGCTCGGCGCGGTCGTAGTCGGGATCGTCGGGCGTGTCGTCGCGCTGGACGTTGGGCCCGTAGTCCAGCGGCGCCGGAGCCTCCTCGAACTGCTGGCTCGGATCGGACGAGCCCGGCGTGTCGAAGTCCGCCCAGGCGGTGGCCGCGCTGCACAGCACAACGGCCAGCACCAACCCAGCCGAAGTTCCCGCTCTCCCCCTCATCCGGGAGAGACTCCCACACCCCCCGTCAGCCAGGCGGCAGTAGGTCCTCCACCAGCGCGGGGCCCTCCCGCGCCATCCGTGAGCGCGGAACCACGCGGCTGAGACCCGCGGCTTCCGCGCGCTTGCGCGTCTCCTGCTCGACGTGCGAGTAGAACCCGAGCGTGGGCAGGGCGCCGAGCTGCCCGTCCGCCCGCAGGGACTCCACCACCGCCGACCCGTCGACCTGGTCGGTGGTCAGGTCGACCACCAGCAGGTCGCAGAAGGAGATGCCCTCGCGCAGCCGTGCCTCGTCGGCGAACCGGCTCACGGAGTGCCCCGCCACCTTCAGCGCGCCCTCGACCTTCGAGCCGAACAGCAGGTCTGGGGAGAGGAGGGCGATCCGCGCCACTACTGAGAGCGGCGGCGGGCGAACTCCTGCCGCACCGACTCCGGCCGGCCCCACATCTGCACCACTTCGACGCGACCCGAGCGCGCCTCGCGCGCCACCATCTCGCCGGCTACCCCCATCTCGTCCAGCTGCGCCAGCGTGCCCTTCACGGTCTCGGCCGCGGCCGCGTGACCGAAGTCGCGCGCGGCGCGCAGGCGCCAGTGCCAGTCGTGCCTGCTGTAGGGCATCGCGTTGATCTGCGTGAGCAGCGTGGCCGCGTCGATGTAGCGGTCCTCGTCCTCGATCCGGAGGTCCAGCTCGAGCTGGGTCCAGTCGGGCGGGAGGCCGTCCACGACAGCTTGGAAGTCGTCAGCCAAGGCCACGGGAGGAGCCTACGCCACGTCGAGGCGCATAGCTCGCGCCAGCTGGTCGCCCAGCGCGTGCTCGCTCCCGCCGCAGCGCACGGTGAGCGGCCCTCCGAAGGGCTCGCGGCCCACCACCTCGATCTCGGCGCCCGCGCTCGATCCCGCGCGAGGAGAGATAGCGCAGCATCTCGGGATCCGAGTCCGATACGCGCGTGAACGAGCCGTGCTCCCCCGGGTCGAGATCCGAGAGGGCGCGCGTGCGGCGCGCCTCGATCTCGCCATCGGCGGTGGGGATCGGATCGCCGTGCGGGTCGTGGGTCGGGTTGCCGAGCTTGCGCGCGATCAGCTCCGACAACTCCGGCGAGATCGCGTGCTCGAGCACCTCGGCCTCCTCGTGCACCTGGTCCCACGGCATCCCCAGCGCCTCGGCGAGGTAGAGCTCGAGCAGGCGGTGGTGGCGGATGACCTCCAGCGCCACCCGCTCCCCCACGGGCGTGAGCTCCACGCCGTGGTAGGGCTCGCGGCGGACGAGCCCGAGGCTCTCGAGGCGCTTGACCATCGCCGAGGCCGAAGCCGCCGACACCCCCAGCCGCTCGGCGATCGCCGAGGTGGAGGCGGGCTCGCCGGAACGCTCGTGCAGCGAGTAGATCGCCTTCGCGTAGTCCTGTACGGCCTCGCGATACCTCGGGCGGGTGGGCGGCCGTCGGTCATAGCGAGATCAGCAGCCCCGTGGCGTACATGAGGACCAGGCCGGTCACCACGCCGCCCGACGGCGAGCGGGTGCAGCAGGCGGCCCGCGGAGTCGCGGATCGACGGCGCGATCTGCACGATCACCTGGGCGATGGCGCCGGCGCCGAGGCCGAACATGAACGCGGCGAGGCTGGGGTTGTAGGCCGACGCCCCGATCCACGCGCCGAGGACCGCCGGCAGCCCGGCCAGCAGGCCAAGCCCGGCGAACCGGCGCAGGTTGCCCCGCGACGCTGCCTTCTCCTTGGCCACCGGCGCGACTATGGCGAGTCCCTCGGTGGTGTTGTGCAGCGCGAAGCCCACGATCAGCGCGGCGCCAAGCGCCAGCGAGCCGATGGCGTACGAGGAGCCGATGGCCAGGCCCTCGCCGAGGTTGTGCAGGCCGATGCCGAGCGCCACGAGGAACGCCAGCCGCCACGGCGCCGCACCCGCGGCCTTCGCCTTCTCCTCGGTGCCGCGCAGGCGCGCGTCCACCCCCACGAGCGCGAGGTACGCGATCGCCGCCCCGAGGTACACGAGCGCCGCGCCGCCGAAGGCCTGCGACCCCTGGCCCGCGAAGTCCGTGCCCTCGAGCGAGGGCGTCGATCGCGAGGAAGCCGAGCAGCCCGAGCGTGAGGGCCATCAGGAACTGCACGTAGCGAGGGTCGATGCGCCGGATCCACGGCAGCCACAGCATCCCGATGGCCACCGGGATCACCCCCACGTAGAGGCCGACGAGCGCCATCAGGCCGAAGAAGCCCAGATCGGCATCGGGCGTCTCCGTCGCGACCTCCACCGAAGCGTTCACGGTCCCGCCCGTGCTGGTGACCAGCGCGACCTCGTAGGCCTCGCCCTCGATCCACGGGTACTGCGACCGTCACCTTGCTCGCCCCGAGATGCCCGATCTCTTCCTTGGTCTGGCTGAAGGCCGCGAAGCCGTCGTTCACCACCGCCTGCGCGATCGTCACGGGGTCGGGGCCGTCGTTGCGCACGGTCACCTCGATCTCGCCCGGGGTGCAGCGCGGTGCGCTCCACCGACAAGCTCCTCCACCGGGATGCCGTTGCGCTCGAGGCCCGGCGCGTCGAGCGCAACGAAGAGCGGCGATGGCGACGCCGAGGACAGCAGCGGCATCAGCCCGGCGAGCCACGCCGGCATGCGCGTGCGGGCGGGTGCGGTGGCGGCCTCCATCAGTCCACGACCTCGAAGAAGCCCATCCATCCGAGATCCGCGAATTCGCTGACGTGCGCGTGGAACATGTACTTGCCGGTGAACGGGAACCGCACCTCGGCGATGCCGCGCTCGCCCTGGCCGAGGATCACCGTGTCGGTGAAGTCGCGCGGCTCGCGCCTCGTGCCGGTGGGGTAGTAGTCGAAGAAGTTCGCGTGGATGTGGAACGAGTTCAGGAGGTCGAACTCGAGGATGTTCACCACGTACATCCGCACCAGCTCGCCGCGCTTCACCTGGATCGGCTCGTCGTGGTAGGCGAACGCCACGGTGTTCACGGCGTACACCTCGTTCGCGCGGTCGAAGTTGGTGTCGAACCCGTTCATCACCATCACCAGCTCGTCGGCCTTCTCGACGCGGCTGCTTCGGATCGATCACGAAGGCGCCGTAGAGGCCCTTGGCGATGTGGTCGGCCAGCGGCGTGGAGTGGCAGTGGTAGAGGTGGAGGCCGAACGGGACGGCCTCGAACTCGTAGGTGAACGACTCGCCCGACGCGATGTTCCCCCGCCCCACTCCGGGCACCCCGTCGTGCCGCGCGGTGTGGATGCCGTGGAAGTGGATGGTGTGCGGGTGGTTGGAGCCGTTCACGAAGTTCACGCGCACGAGGTCGCCCTCCGTGGCCCGCAGCGTGGGGCCGGGAACGCGGCCGTTGTAGGTCCACGCGGCGTACTTCACGCCCGGCGCCACCTCGATCTCCTTGTCCTCGGCGACGATGTCGAACGTGCGCACCGTGCGGCCGCCCTCGCGCGTGACCGTGCCGGTGTCGAAGTCGCGCACGATCCCGGCGGGGTCGAAGCCGTTGGCCGCGTGGTCCACCGTGCCGACGGTGCCGCGATGACCCGAGCCCTTCAGATGCTTGTCGTCGTTGCCCTTGCCGCCATGCCCGGTGTGATCCTGCGCGCTCGCGAACTGGTCGTGCACGCCCTGGTGGGGAACCAGCTCGTGCATCAGCGGAACCGCGGCGACGGCGCCCGCCGCGCCGCCGATCAGCTTGCGGCGCGAGACTTTGCGTGGCCCTGAATCTGACATCTGCCGCTATTGAAGCAGAAGTTAGGCAAGACTAAAAGCACGATGGGTTATGGACTTTGCAAACCCAGTCCCCGTCCTACGCTCGATCTCGGCCGCCCAGAGGTCGATCCACTCGGGCCATTCCTCGTGGGCGACCTTGTAGCCCAGCACTTCCGCGACGGCTTGAGTTCAGTCGGGCGCCCGAGTAGCGAGCGCTCGTCGGGCTTCCCCCTCGATCCGTTTCCCACATCGCGGCGTCAGCGACGTCGGACTGCGACTACCCGACCGTCGCCCAACCGCGGCGACCTCGAGCCAGACCGAACGCCTACTTCTTGAGTCTTCTTGCGCGGCTTCTTGCCGTTGGGCTTGGCCAGCTTGTCGGCTGGCCCTTCAGTCGCGGCCTTCAGAGCTTCATCGAACGGCAGCGGGATCGAGAGCTTGCCGTTGCGGGATTTTGAAGGGCTTGATCCACCTCTACACGGGTAACCGGGCCAGGCTGCCGGAGTAACGAAGCTGGCTTGGCGAGCTTGTCGGTCGGGACCTTCATCGCGGCCGAGGCAGCGGAGATACTGGGCGCGCGATGGTGGGGGCGAACATGGAGACGATGCGCCAAACGCTGGAAGCCCTTGATCGGCGCGACCGGCCAGCCTGGCTCGCGCACTGCGATCAGGACTTCGAAGTGGTTGCCAGCGGGGCATGGCCAGACGCCGGGCTGATTCGCGGTCCGGGGCCTGCCTTTGACTTCTACGTCGAGGTCACGGAAGCCTTCGAGGACTTCGTCAGCGCCGATGCCGAACTCGTGGCTGCGGGGGCCGACAAGGTCTTGTCGCACGTGCGACAAGATTTGCGCGGAAAGACGAGCGGCGCAGGTGTCGAGTTCGACTACTGGGTCGTGGTGATCTTCCGCGACGGAAAGCGCCATCGCGACGAGTGGTTCGCGGACCGCGCCGAAGCCCTCGAAGCCGCGGGCCTGTCGGAGTGAAGCGATACTGAGCGCCATGTCGCAGGACAACCTGGAGGTCGTCCGGCGGATCTACGGCGGCGGGCTCATCGACCGAGCCGTCTCGGACGTGCGCCCGCTACTTGCTCCGGACGTGGAGTTCGTCAATCCAGCGGACGCGATCGAGCCCGGCACCCGTCGGGGAATAGAAGACGTCATGGTCGCCTTCGACGCTGTGAGCGCCTTCGAGAGCGCGACGAGCGAGCTGCGGCAGCTGTTCGCGGCCGGCGACTCGGTGGTCGCGGCTGTGACGTTTCGGGCCCGATCCCGGGGCAGCGACGTCGAACTGGCCCATGAAGAGGCCCACACCTGGACCTTTCGCGATGGGAAGGTCACTCGGTTCGAGTGGGGCCGCGATCTGGCCGCCGCGCTCGAAGCCGCTGGGCTGGACAAGAACGTCGAGATCGTCCGCAGCGCCTATGCGGTTCTGGCCGAGCAAGGGCTCGAGGCGGTGCTCGCCTTCGTCGACCCCGCGTACGAGTCCACAACTCCGCCCTCGCTTGCCTCAGAGCCGGACACCTACCGGGGCCACGACGGTGTCCGCCGCTGGTTCGGCTCCTTCGGCGATGCAATGGAGGGGGTCCGCCTGGAGGCCGTGGACTTCACGTCGGTCGGTGAACAGGTGGTTGTGGAGACGAAGCTGCACGCGCGCGGACGATCCACGGGGATCGACACCGAGCAGCGCGCGTTTCTGCTGTGGACTCTCCGCGAGGGCCTGGTGACGAAGTTGGAGGCGTTCGCCGAGCACGAGCAGGCCCTCGAGGCCGCAGGCCTACACTCGGAAGGGTGATCGCCACTACGGAATACGAGCTGCTCACGCAGGACGCCGGCGTCGTGGAGCGCGCCGGGCGAGCCGTGATGACGCTCGAGGGCGGCGAGGCAGCGGAGTTCCTCCAGGGGCAGGTGACCAACGACGTGGAGGCCCTCGCCCCGGGCGAGGGTTGCTACGCCGCCCTGCTCGACCACAAGGGCAAGCTGCGCGCCGACATGCGCGTGCTGCGGCTCGCGCCGGAGTCGCTCCAGGCCGATGGTGAGGCCATCGCGCGCGCGGTGCTGCGTCACAACTTCGAGACCTACAGCCTGGGCCGCGACGTCCGCGCTAACGACGTGACCGACGAGCGCACCGTCTTCTCGGTGATCGGCCCGAACTCCCGCGAGCGCCTGGGTATCGATCTGCCAGAGAACGAGCACGCCTTTGTGGAGGGCGAGCTCGGCCTCTATGTGGCCACCGACCTCGGCGTCGACGTGATCGGCACGGCCCCCGACCTGCCGGTCGCATCCGAGGACGCCGCCGAGTGCCTGCGCATCGAGTCCGGGCGTCCACGGCTGGGCCTCGACATGGGCGAGTCGACGATCCCCGAGGAGGCCGCGCTGAACGAGCGCGCGGTGAGCTTCACCAAGGGTTGTTACGTGGGCCAGGAGACCGTCGCGCGACTGCACTACAAGGGCAAGCCGAACCGCCACCTGCGTGGGTTGCGCCTGAGCGAGCCGGCCGCGCACGGCGACCCGATCCTGTTCGGCGAGAAGGAGGTGGGCCAGGTCGGATCGGCCTGCGTCTCCCCCACCCACGGCCCGATCGCCCTCGCGCTGGTGCGCCGCGAGGCGGCACCGGGCGACGAGGTCAGCGTCGGCGGCTCGCCGGCCACGGTTACCGACCTGCCCTTCTGATGGCCGGCTGGGCGCTCGGGTTCCTGGGCCTGTTCGGCGCCCTGACCGTCGGCCTGCGCGGGTTCGTCCAGTACCGCCGCACCGGCTCGCCGGGGATCACCGGGGCGTCGGGCGCACCCGGGTCCGCGGAGTGGCTGGGCGGAGTCCTGTTCGTGCTTGGGTGGCTCCTGCTGGCGGCGGCCGCCGTGCTCGCCTCGGCGGAGGCCCTCGACCCCATCGGCGCACTCGACACCGACGGTGTCCGGATCGCCGGCGTTGCACTGTTCGTGGTGGGCCTGCTCGGCACGCTGTTCGCCCAGTTCGCAATGGGCGATTCGTGGCGCATCGGGGTCGAGGAGAGCGACCGCACCGAGCTGGTGACGGGTGGCATCTTCGGCGTCGTGCGCAACCCGATCTACAGCGCGATGATCCCGGCCTTCGTGGGCGTCGCGCTTCTGGTGCCCAACGCGGTCGCGCTGCTCGCGCTCGCCGTGCTGATCACCGGCCTGGAGATCCAGACGCGACTGGTGGAGGAGCCCCATCTGCTGAACGTGCACGGCGGCGCATACGCCGAATACGCGGCCAGGGTCGGGCGCTTCGTGCCGGGATTCGGCCGCATCGACTGACGCCCGGCGGCCCCGCCCGGTGCCACACTGACCGGGGGGTGCGCACCGTTCTCATCACACTGGCCGTGGGGCTGGCGCTGCCGGCATCGGCGGGCGCAGTGGAGCTGCGCTCGGGCCCGCTCACGGCCACGGTCCGCAGCGAGCCGTTCGCGCTGGAGTTCCGCGACGCCGCCGACGGCGACGTGCTCCGCACGCTCTCCGGCGCGGGCGGTGAGCGCGGCAAGTACGGCTCGCTCGGCTACTCGTTCGACCTGCGCGTGCCCGTGGTGAACAACGCCTTCTTCGGCTACGAGATCCAGGCCGAGGGCGAGACGGTCTGGTTCGGCGCCACCAGGCTGCGCGGCGCTCGCGGCGCCGGGCCGGGCACGCTGGTGCTCGACGTGGCCACCAACGACCCTCTGGGCCACCGGCTGGAGGTCATCCTGCGCCGCGCCGCGAGCGGGGCGATCACCACCGAGTCGCGGATCGCTCCGGGTTCCGGGCCGCTCGCCGATCTCGCGTCGCTGTCGGGCGCGTCGTTCGCCGCCGCGGGCCGGGAGCGCTACCTCGGCTTCGGCTCGCGCTCCAACGCCGTCGACCAGACGGGCAACCGCGTCTTCTCCTGGGCAGAGGAGGGACCGTTCGGCGGCGGTGAGTACGACGACGAGGTGCGCGCGGCCCTGCCCGGATTCACCTTCCCCACCGGCCCGACCACCACGAACTTCCCCATCCCGTGGCTCGTCTCCACCCGCGGCCTGGGCCTCCTGATCGACCAGAGCGAGCGCAGCACGTTCGACCTGCTCAACGAGCGCGGCGACGCCTGGCACGCGCAGGCCGAGGCGAAGCGGTTCGCGTTCACGGTTTTCGCCGGCCCGCGCCCCGCCGACGTGGTGCGCCGCTACTCGGGCTACGCGGGCCGCCAGCCAAATCCGCGGCGCTGGTTCTTCGGCCCGTGGGTGCAGTTCAAGGACACCTGGCCGGAGCGCTTCCGCGCGCTCGACGTGCCCACCACGGTGGCCCAGACCTACACCCACTACCTGCCGTGCGGGATCCACCGCGGATTCGAGCAGCGCGAGCGCCGCAACACGTCCCGCCACCACGGGCTTGGCTACAAGATCACCACCTACTTCAACCCGCACATCTGCACGACCTACCAGCCGGTCTACGACGACGCCGCGCGCAAGGGCCTGCTTGTGAAGAACCCCCAGGGCAGCCCGTATCTGCTGACCAACCCGTTCACGGCCGACCAGATCGTGTCGGAGGTGGACTTCACCCACCCAGGCGGGCGCGAGCTCTTCGGGCGCCTGCTCGACGAGGCCATCCGCGACGGCTACGACGGCTGGATGGAGGACTTCGGCGAGTACACGCCCACGGACTCGGTCTTCCACAACGGGAAGCGGGGCCTGGAGATGCACAATCGCTACCCGGTGCTCTACCACGGCACCTCGACAGCGCACACCGCCAAGCGCGGCGGGGACTTCGCGGTCTTCATCCGCTCCGGCTTCCACGGAGTGCAGCCACATGCGCGGCTGGTGTGGGGCGGCGACCCCAACGAGGACTGGAGCTGCACCGACGGGCTCTGCGCCGCGCTACACCAGGCGGTGAACACCGGCCTGTCGGGCATCGCCTACCAGGGGTCTGACATCGGCGGCTTCCACTCGCTCACCGGGTCGCGCACCAGCGACGAGCTGAACGCGCGCTGGCTTCAGCTGGGTGCGGTGAGCGGCGTGATGCGCACGCAGGCCAACGGCTACAGCCTCCGCAACGACCGGGCCCGGCGCTCCCAGGTGTGGAACCCCGGCGTGCTGCCCATCTGGCGCCGCTACGCGAAGCTGCGCACGCAGCTTTACCCGTACATCTCGGCCGCGTCGCGCACCTACCAGCGCACCGGGCTGCCGATCGTGCGCCACCTCGCGCTCACCTATCCCACCGACCCCGCCTCGGCGCGCGCCCAGCGCGAGTTCATGTTCGGCCCTCACCTGCTGGCGGCGCCGGTGGTGGAGCGCGGTGCGCGCACGCGCTCCCTGCGACTGCCGCGCGGGCGCTGGATCGACCTGTGGCGCAGCGCCTCCTACGACCGGCGGCTGGGCGGGCTCAGGCTCGGCCGCGCCTCCGTGCTGGCCGGAGGGCGAAGCGTGAGGCTCCCGGCGCCGCTCGACGAGCTGCCGCTGCTGGTGAAGTCGGGCGCGCTGATAGGCCTGCTGCCGCCGGACACCGACACGCTCGCCGAGGAGGGAAGGCAGAAGGGCCTGGTGCACCTGCGCGAGCGGCGCTACCGGCTACACGTGCTGGCGTTCCCGCGCGGCATCTCGCGCGCCGATCTCGGAACGGCCGTGAAGGCGCTGTCGGTGGAGCGGCGGGGGCGATGGTCGCTGCGGCTGCGAGCCGCGCGCAAGAAGCACGCCTTCCGGCTCCAGGCTTCGCTCGCGAACCTGCGCCGACCGTTCCGGCCGTGCAGCGTGCGGCTGAAGGGCCGGAGGCTGAAGCGGCGCCTGTGGCGCTACGACCGCCGGACGCGCGTTCTGCACGCACACTTCAAGGTGAAGCGCGGCACGCTGGTCGTCCGGCGCTGCGCCCCCCGCAGGCGCGGGTAGGCTGGGCTCCGAGTGAACTCGCGCCGCCGACCCGCCCGGGGAACCCTCGCCGACGACAGCCCGCTGCTCGGCGGGCCGCTCACCAGCGACGCGGGAGCCGAGAGCCCGCGCTCGCCCGCGCCGGCATACGACCACCACGGCGACGACCTCGAGCTGCCCCGCCCCGCGCGCGCCGACGAAGCGCCGGACCCGCGCGAACTGCGCGAGCTGATCCCGGCCAAGGACCCCGGCCGCGGCCTCGACGACTGGGGCCGCTCGGAACGCATCTTCGACCTGGTTCAGCCGGCGCTCGACTTCTACTACCGGTACTGGTTCCGGGTGGAGTCCGAGGGCGTGGAGAACGTGCCGTCGGAGGGCGGCGCGCTGATCGTGTCCAACCACGCCGGCGCCCTCCCGCCCGACGCGCCGATGATCATGCAGGCGATCCGCCACGAGCACCCTGCGCCGCGGCCGCTCTACATGCTCGCCGAGCACTGGTTCAAGGGCTATCCGGGCGTGGGCCTGCTCACGAACAAGATGGGCGTGGTGCCGGCCCACCCCGCGAACGCGCAGCGCCTGCTCTCGGACGAGCAGCGCCTGGCGCTGGTCTTCCCCGAAGGGATGAAGGGAAGCCGCAAGCTCTACTGGCAGCGCTACAAGCTCAGGCGCTTCGGCCGCGGCGGCTTCGTGCGCACGGCCATGCGCGCCGGCGTGCCGATCGTTCCCGATCGCGGTGGTGGGCGCGGAGGACGCGATGCCGATCTTCGCCCACGTCCCGTTCATGCAGCGGCTGACCGGCCTCATCTACTTCCCGGTGAACCACGCGTTCCCGCATTTCGGCCTCGCCGCGGCGATGATGTACCTGCCCGCGAAGTTCAAGATCCGCTTCCTCGAGCCGATCGACCTGTCCCACCACGGGCCCGATGCGGCGGAGGATCTGGCGCTCGTCCAATCGATCGCGGAGGACGTGCGCGCCCGCATCCAGGAGCAGCTCGATGCGCTTCTAGCTTCGCGTGCGTCCGTGTGGTTCGGTTAGGGTGGCGGCCGAGGGATGAGGGCGCTACGGAATACGCGCATCTGGCCACCGCTGTTCTTCGGTACAGCGCTGCTCTTGGCGGGATGCGGCGGGGACGACTTCGAGAACGATCGGCGTCCCGCCGTCCCCATCGAGCTCACCGGCGTGATCCAGCAGCGCGGCGTGACCGTCTCGCCCTCCAAGGAGGGCGCGGGACCGTTCGTGATCACGATCTCCAATCAGACCGACGACGCGCACACCGTCACGCTCGAGGGCAGCGGCGCCACGAACGTCCAGGAGACCGTCGGCCCGATCCAGCCGCAGGACACCGGCACGATCCAGAAGACGCTGCCGACGGGCAAGTACGAGGTGCGCGCCGGATCCGAGCAGGCGGTCGAGAAGGAGATCCCGCCGGCCGAGCTGGACATCGGGCCCGATCGCGACCCGAGCAACGACCAGCTGCTGCTGCCCTAATCTCCGGCGCTGTGTCGGATCTTGGGGCCATATCCCCCAAGATCGCGCTCAGCTCGCGCCGTGCGGCCAGTCGCGCGGCCCTATTCGATCGGCAGTGAGCCCTGCGGCGCCGCCGGCGCCAGGGCCTCGTCCACCTGCGTCAGCTCCGCGCGGACGCGGGCCTCGACGGCCGCCAGCATCTCCTGCGCTCCGCCGATTCCGTTCTGCGCGGTGGTGAGCTGTGACTTGATCTTGCGGACGTCGTCCATCGCCGCGACCGCACGGGCCACGGTGGCGCGAATGGCCGCGGCGTCGATCTCATCCGCGCCCTCGCGCTGGGCGGTCACACGCGCACGGGCGACGCGGTAGGCGAACTCGAGCTCCAGCGTGGACCCCTCGTCGGCGTCGAAGACCGCGATCATCTTGTCGCCCTGGTACTCGCGCAGCGAGTGCAGGCGGGCCGGCACCTCCTCGGGCGTGGGCACGACGAGCACCGCATAGTCGGCGTCGCGCTGCTCCATGGAGTCGTCGAGGTCCGCGTAGAACTTGGGCTTGGAGAGCTGCTTGTCCTTGGCCTCGACGACGATCCGGCCGCGCTCAGGGCCGGTGCAGCCGTCGATACCGATCAGGACATCGCCCTTCTTACCGCCGGCCCCGCTCTCGTCGCCGACCGGATCGGCCACGTCGCCGAGCACCGACGCGAGGGCGTCGAGCGCCTCTGCGACCGCCTCCTCGTAGCTGCGCCCCTTCGCGGTGCCGCGCTCGCGCTCCTCGGCGACCTCCTCGAGCTTCTGCTTCTCGTCGCGCAGGCCCTGGAGCTGCTTCTCCAGCTCGTTCATCTGAGCGAGCAGCGCCCGCTGGGTCTTGTGCTGGCGCTCGTCGGCCTCCTTGATGGCGTCGACCGTGCGGGCCTTGAAGTCCGCGAGCGGGTTCACGCCCTCGTCGGTGGACGCGAACTGCTTGCGCAGGTCGGCGTGTGAGCGCTGGAGCGCCTCGGCCACCAGCTCCTTGACGCGGTTCTGCACGGCTACGGAGCTGCCATCGGAGAAGAGCTCGTCGAGCGACTTGGACAGGTGACCGCTGTCGGGGTCGAACACCTCGTCGAGCTTCTCGCCGAGCTCCTCGGCCGCCCGCTTGGCGCGCTCGCCGAACTCGGCCTCGACGTTCTTGGACACCTTCTCGAACTCCGTCTTCACGAACTCGGCGTTCGCGCCCGTCTGCTCGCGATCGAGCACGCGCGCGCCGATCTCCAGCGCATCGATGGCGATCGCGTCAGGGTCGAGCGCCTCGGCGACCAGACGGGCAAGCGTCTCGTCGGCGACCACGAGCCCGTCGATGCGGACGCGGTCGTCCTGCGCGGAGACGTGGGGATGGCGAAGTGGGGTTGCGGCTTCCATGGGTTTGGAGTCGCACGCTACGCCTGGGTCCTGACGGAACGGGCGTCAGGTTGCAACGGAGCGCTGCAGCGGCGCCAGCCAGTCGGCCGGGAAGACGGGCGGGACGCGCCCCGCGTAGGCCGGGAAATGGCGTGTGGCCTGGTCGGCCGCCGGCCGGCCCTCGATGGCCGGGCGCACGTCGTCGAAGTTCATCAGCAGGCGGGTGGTGGCACCGATCTGGAAGTCGGCGGCGTTGGGCTCCTCGCCACCGATCGTCCCGTCGCCGATCAGGGCATCCACGCGATCGAGCATGGCGGGCAGCGCGGCGAGGTCGGCGCGCACGCTGTCAGGGTCGGCCTTGTTGATGCGCGAGCCCAGGGCGATCAGAGGGCCCGCGGTGGCCGCGGCGACCTTCGGGGGGATCCCCATGAGCGGCCGCTCGAGGAAGGTGGCCAGCGAAGAGCGGTCCTCGCCGAGGGCCCAATAGGACATCCGGCGCGGGATGGGCTGGTAGATCTCGTCCCCCCACTGCTCGGCCGCGGTCACGGCCGCGCGCCGATCGGGGTCGCCGGGGAACAGCGGCGGCTCGGGCACCATGCGATCCAGCTCGCGGGAGATGGCGCGGGTGGTCTGCAGGCGACGGCCGTCGTCGAAGCGCATGGCCGGGACGGTCGGCCCCGGGAAGCCGCGAGCGCGCAGGTACGGGCGGCAGAGCACGTTCGGGACGTCGACCAGCTTCCACTCGATGCCCTTGCGGTCGAGCATCGCGAGCCCCGCGCGAACGGGGTGCGAGCCGGGGATTCCGTAGACCTTGGCTTTCACCAGGGCGACCCTAACCTTAGACGGATGTGTGCGCGCCTGCAATACTTGCGTGCATGCAAGCAACAGATCTGGCACCGGAGCTCGGCGCCCTCATGCGCCACCTGCTCGTGAACACGGGGCAGGGCTTCTTCCATGAGGTCGAGCGGCTCGAACTGTCGCTCTCCCAGATCAAGACCTTGATGTTCATGGCCGACCGCGAGCCCGAGACCCTGAAAGCCATCAGCGAGGAGGTCGGCCTCTCCCTCCCGGGCGTGAGCCGAGCCATCGATGGCCTGCACAAGCGCGGGATGGTGAAGCGCGTCGAGGACCCCGTCGACCGCCGCGCCAAGCGCGTGTCCCTCACCGCCAAGGGCCGCCGGACGATGGAGGGCCTGATGGAGCTGCGCCTCGCCGGTCTACGGGCTTTCGTCGACGGCCTGACCGACGACGAGCGCGAGGCACTCGCCAATGGCCTCGAACCCTTGATGGAGCGCCCGGAGATCGCGGCGCTGATACCCGGGAGGAAACGATGACTGAACGAATTCGACTTAACGACGGAAACCGCCGCTGGTGGACGCTCGCGGCCATGTGCTTCGCCCTCTTCATGGTGATGCTCGACAACACCGTGGTGAACGTGGCGCTGCCCTCGATCCAGGACGACCTGGGGGCCTCGCTCTCGGGCCTCGAGTGGACCGTGAACGCCTACACGCTCACCTTCGCCGTGCTGCTGGTCACCGGCGGGCGCCTGGGCGACCTCTTCGGCCGGCGAAAGATGTTCCTCTGGGGCGTTGTCGTGTTCGCGCTGTCGAGCGCTGCGATCGGGTTCGCCCCGTCGCAGGCCTGGCTCGTGGCAGGCCGCGCGATCCAGGGCACGGGCGCGGCGTTCATGCTCCCGGCGACCCTGTCGATCATCACCAACGCGTTCCCCGCCGAGGAGCGCGGCAAGGCGATCGGCACGTGGGCAGGCGTGTCCGCGTTGGCGCTGGCGATTGGCCCGGTGGTGGGCGGCGCGCTCGCCGAGCACGTCTCCTGGCGAGCGATTTTCTTCCTCAACCTCCCCGTGGCCGCCGGTGCCGTGGCCGTCACGCTGTTCGCGGCGCACGAGTCCCGCGACGAGACCGTTGACCGCGCGGTCGATTGGCCGGGCGTGGTCACGCTGTCGGCCGGGCTGACGGCCCTGGTCCTCGCCCTGGTGGAGGGCAACCAGTGGGGCTGGGGCTCTCCGGAGATCGTCGCCCTGTTCGCGACGGCGGTGATCGGCCTCGTGGGGTTCGTCGTACTCGAGCGGCGGGTGAACGCTCCGATGCTGGACTTCCGCTTCTTCCGCTCGCGCACCTTCCTCGGCGCGAACGTGGTGGCGTTCATCGTCACGTTCGCCATGCTCGCCACCTTCTTCTTCGTGGCGCTCTACATGCAGAACTTCCTCGACTACGGTCCGCTGGAGGCCGGGGTGAGGTTCCTGCCGGCGACGGTGGTGATCATCGTGGTCGCCCCGATCGCCGGGCGGCTGGCCGACAAGGTCGGGCCGCGCCGTCTGATGACGGGCGGGCTGCTCGTGGTGGCGGTGTCGATGTATCTCCAGACCCACATCACCGTTGACAGCGGCTACGGCGTCCTCCTCCCCGCCTTCATGCTGATGGGCCTGGGGATGGGCTTCGTGATGTCCCCGATGTCCACGGCGGCGATGAACGCCGTGACCGAGTCCAAGGCTGGCGCGGCGTCCGGGATCCTGTCGATGAGCCGCATGGTGGGCGGCACGTTCGGCGTCGCCGCGCTGGGCGCTCTGTTCCAGCACCTGAGCAACGAACGGCTGGCGGACTCACTCGCCGGAACCGGCGTGACCGCCGCGCAGCGACAGCACCTGGTCGAGAACCTCGGCGCGGGCGCGGGCGGCGACACCGTTCGCGGCCTCGATCCCGCCACGGCGGAGCAGGTGGGCCACGCGGTGAAGGATTCCTTCATCCATGCTCTGTCGAGCGGCATGTGGCTGGCCACCGGCCTCGCGCTCACCGGCGCGCTGGCGGCCTGGCTGCTGGTGTCCGACACGCGAGCCACCGCGCCCTCCGGACAGCCCGAGCCCGATCGAGAGCTCGTAGCGGCCTGATCTGAATCGGTTGGAGGGTTGTGGTCGCTATGGCGACGACAACCCTCCAACGGATCGAGCCAGGAGCGCGGCGGCGAGACACAGGAGGACGACCACCACCAGCGCGCTCCGCAGGCTCGAGGCGCCGGACAGGAGGCCGATGGTGGCGGGACCTGCCATGAAGCCCACGTAACCGGCGCCCGACACCGCCGCGATCGCCGGAGCCTCGGCATCCCCACCGGCCCTTGCAGCGGCGCTCACGATCAACGGGAACGCCGAGGCCAGCCCGAGTCCCATCAGTGCAAACCCGGCAACGGATGGCGCGGGCGCAGCGAACGCGAGGGAGCTCGCCAGGCCAAGAGCGGCCAGGAGCGCTCCCCCTCGCACCACCAGCCCCGGCCCAAACCGCTCGGCCCAGCGATCGCCTTGCAGGCGGCCGAGCGCCATCGTCAGCGAAAAAGCTGTGAGTCCCGCCGCCGCCAGCGCCTGGCTCGCGCCCGCCGAGTCGTTCAGGAAAACGGCGCTCCAGTCGGTCACCGATCCCTCAGCGAGCAGCACGCAGAAGGCCGCCACGCCCAGCGCGAGCAGCGCGCGGGACGGGCGGGCGAAGGCCGGCCCGCCGTCCAGCGTCCCCGCGCGCGGCAGGCCCGCGAACGCGAGCGCCGCGACGAGGGCCACCGCCACGGCCACGAGCGCCAGGTGCGCTTCCGGGTCTACCTCGGCCGCCGCCGCCAGCGCGCCGAGGCCCGCCCCCGTCATCGCGCCGAACGAGAACGCGGCGTGCATCGAGGAGAGCATCCGCCGGCCCCGCGACCGCTCGACCTCGACCCCCATCACGTTGATCGCCACGTCGAGCACGCCGTTGGCCAGCCCCATCGCGAACAGCACCGCCGCCAGTACCTCTATCGACGAGGCCTGCGCCGCCAGGGGCAGGCCCGCGCCGTAGACGATCGTGGCCGGCACCGCCACCGCCACCACTCCCCCGCGAGAGATCATCCAGCCCGCCAGCGGCTGTGCCACCACCAGCCCCGCCGTGGCGAGGAACAGGGCGAGGCCCAGCTGCCCATCGCTCGCCCCGAGGGTGTCCTTGATCGCGGGCAGGCGCGCGAAGAACGAGCTGAACACCACGCCGTTGAGAAAGAAGAGCGTGGTGACGGCTGTGCGGGGATTTCGCATTCGGGACTCGGGTATTCTGTCGCGCCCTATGGCCTCCATTGACCTGACGAACGTGTCCGACGTGTCCACTGAGCCCGGCGAGCTACCCGAGAAGATGGCCGCCTGGGTCATCCGCGAGGAACGCGAGGGCGAGCCGCGCGACGCCTTCCAGCTCGAGGAGATCGAGGTGCCCGAGCCGGGTGCCTTCGAGGTCGTCGTGCGCGTGATGGCCGCGGGCGTGAACTACAACAACGTCTGGGCCGCCCTCGGCGAGCCGGTGGGCGTGTGGCGCTACGGCGACCACCCGGAGTTCGGCCACCACATCGGCGGCTCGGACGCCTCGGGCGTCGTGTGGAAGGTCGGCGAGGGCGTGACCCGCTGGAAGCCCGGCGACGAGGTCGTGATCCACTGCAACATGGCCTCCTACGAGGACCCGGAGGTCCACGGCCTCGATCCGATGGCCGCCCCCAGCCAGATGATCTGGGGCTACGAGACCACCTGGGGCTCCTTCGCGCAGTTCACCAAGGTCCAGGCCCAGCAGCTTCTGCCCAAGCCGCCGCAGCTCACCTGGGAGGAGGCCTCCTCCTACGGCCTCGTCTACTTCACCGCCTACCGGATGCTGATGGACCAGTGCAACCTCCAGGGCGGCGACAAGGTGCTGATCTGGGGCGCCGCCGGCGGCCTCGGCGTGTTCGCCGTGCAGCTGTGCGCCATGGCCGGCGCGGAGTGCGTGGGCGTGGTGTCGTCGGCCGAGAAGGGCGCGCTGGTGGAGCAGCTCGGGGCCACCGGCTGGATCGACCGCAACGAGTTCAAGGGCATGATGCGCACCGGCAACGAGACGCCGGATGAGGAGAAGGCCCGCTTCAAGGAGTCGCGCCGGTTCGCGAAGGCCGTCAAGGAGATCCTCGGCGAGGCGCCCAACATCGTGTTCGAGCACGTCGGCGCGGCCACGTTCCCCACGTCGGTGTTCACCGTGAGGCCGTTCGGCAAGGTTGTGATCTGCGCCGGCACGACGGGCTACAACCTCGACTTCGACGTCCGCTACCTGTGGATGAAGCAGAAGCAGATCATCGGCTCGCACTTCGCCAACGCGTGGGAGTGCAACAAGGCCAACCAGCTGATCGAGAACGGCCAGATCCGCCCGGTGCTGTGGAAGACGTTCGGCTTCGACGGCGTGGCCGAGGCACACCAGCTGATGCGCGACAACGGACACCTGGGCAAGATCTCGATCCTCGTTGGAGCCGAGAAGGAGGGCCAGGGCAAGACGGCCGAGGGCGAGGGGGCCATCGTCGCGGAGGTTGGTGCATGAGCGAATACGCCGTCGAGATCAACTGGCAGGTCACCCCGTTCCGGGGCGACAAGTTCCAGGAGACCTGGATGCCGGTGGCCGAGGCGGCGCTCGACTTCGGCGCCACCGGCTGGGCGCTCTTCCGCAACACCGACGGGCTGCTGGACTTCACCCAGTACGCGTTCTTCGAGTCGAAGCTCGACTTCGACCGCTACTGGTACTCAGACGAGCTGCTCAAGGCTCGTGAGGACATCGCCGGCTGGTACATCGTGCCGCTGGTCCCCATCGTGCACAAGATCGCCGGGATGGGAACGCTCGCGCCGGAGCCGGCGCGCGACGCCTAGCCCGACTCAGGCCTAGCGGAGTGAACTCTTCCACCTATGTGGTGGAAGATCGCACGCAGCTTCCGGCTACATGGGTCCGGACGGCCTAACCACCGTGTCCTCGTGCGAGTACGCGGGGGCGCAGGAGCACAGCAGCACCAGCGGCTCCTCCCCCGTGTTCCACAGCTTGTGCTCCACGCCGGGCGGGATCACCACGCAGTCGCCCGCGCTGACCTCGGACTCCTCGTCGCCGAGCTTCATCCGCCCGCTTCCCGCGGTGAAGAAGTAGATCTCCTCCGACCGCCGGTGGAAGTGGGCCTCGGTCTCCCCTCCCGGCGGCACGGTGGCCTCCGCCAGCGACTGATTCTCCGTAGCCAGCGAGACCGCCCCCGCGAGCTCGCGGATCGTGGAGCCGTCGAGCGTGGTGAACGCTTCGGCGTCCGCCAGTCGCCCGACCTTCATCAACCCTCCTCGAGCGGGGCCATCGTGAGGCCCTCGTCGCGCAGCTGCTCCCAGTAGTGCTCGGCCGTCTCCTTCATGCCGGTCCAGACGATCGCCTGGCCGGAGTTGTGGATCTTGTCCGCGATCGCGTAACCCTGGTCCAGCGACATGCCCGGGATCACGCGCGAGAGCGCCGAGGCGACCCCGTCGAAGGTGTTGTGGTTGTCATTGAGCACGATCACGCGCCAGTTACCGCCCAGGCCGCTGCCGGGGCCGGCGCTGCGGGGCTTCTCGATCGTGGAGGAGCTCATGCGGCGGGGGCCACCTTGTCCCAGTAGCGCCGCAGGCCCATGCCGAGCTGGTCCGGTGGCGCCGCCTGGATCAGCGCCTCGGCGGTCTCGGCGTCCACGGCGCTGCGCGTCTCTGCCTCCGACCATTCCGCGAACTCCTCGGGCGAGAGCTCCCGCGCGCGGCGCGCGCGGCTGCTCAGCGACTCGCGGGCGCGCTCGAGCTGCTCGGGCACGTCCTCGAAGCGGCCGAAGTGCGTGAGGCACAGGGCCGTGGGCCGCCACGCCTCGATCAGGTCGATCGACGCCAGCCACCGGTCCACGTCGATGTCGGGCGGCGGCGTGGGCGCCACCGTGTACTCGTGCGGAGGCAGGCGCACGCCCGCCATGTCGCCCACGTATGCGGTGCCGGTGTCGCCGTCTAGGTAGCTCACGTGGTGGGACGCGTGCCCCGGCGTGTAGGCCACGCTGAAGCCCTCCGCGCGCTCGCCGCCCGCCAGCGCCTGGATCCGCTCCGGGTCGATCGGCGCCACCTCGCCCCACAGCTCCTCCATCCGGTCGCCGTAGAGGCGGCCGGCGCTCTCCAGCAGCTTGGACGGGTCGACGAGATGGGGCGCGCCCGCGCTCGTGCACGTAGACGATCAGCTCCGGGAACCGGCGCGCCAGGACGCCCGCGGCGCCCGCGTGATCGAGGTGGATGTGGGTGAGCAGCAGCGCGTAGGGCTCGCCCTCGAGCCCGTCCAGCAGGGTCTCCACGGTGGATGCGGGGCCCGGATCCACGATCAGCCCGGGATAGGCCTCGAAAGCGCAGATCACGCGCTCGCGGCCCAGATGCTCGGTGTCAATGGCTCTGCTCATGCCCTTCGACCATACAATTCCCCGTGTGGACCATCGTCTACCCGAACGGGATCGCCCCTGGGTGATGCGCACCTACGCGGGGCATTCCACCGCGGAGAAGTCGAACGAGCTGTACCGGCGCAATCTGGCCAAGGGGCAGACCGGCCTGTCGGTGGCGTTCGACCTCCCCACCCAGACCGGCTACGACCCCGACCACGAGCTCTCGCGCGGGGAGGTCGGCAAGGTGGGCGTCTCGATCGCGCACAAGCGCGACATGCACTCGCTGCTGGACGGCATCCCGCTCGACGAGATGAACACGTCGATGACGATCAACGCCACCGCCGCCTGGCTGCTCGCCCTCTACATGACCACGGCGGAGGAGAACGGCGTCGAGCGCTCCGTGCTCCAGGGCACGACGCAGAACGACATCATCAAGGAGTTCCTCTCGCGCGGCACCTACGCGTTCCCGCCGGAGGCGTCGATGCGCCTCACCGCGGACATGATCGCCTTCACCGTCGACGAGGTGCCCAAGTGGAACCCGATCAACGTCTGCCCCTACCACCTGCAGGAGGCCGGGGCCACGCCCGTGCAGGAGATCGCCTTCTCCCTCTCAACCGCCATCGCGGTGCTCGACGAGGTCCGCGAAAGGGTGCCCGAGGAGACCTTCCAGCGCGTCTTCGGCCGGATCTCCTTCTTCGTGAATGCCGGCATCCGCTTCATCGAGGAGCACGCGAAGCTGCGCGCGATGGGCCGGCTGTGGGAGGAGATCGGCCGCGAGCGCTATGGCGTGACCGACGAGAAGTACCTTCGCTTCCGCTACGGCGTGCAGGTCAACTCCCTCGGCCTCACCGAGGCCCAGCCCGAGAACAACGTGATCCGGATCGTGCTCGAGGCGCTCGGCGTCACGCTCGGCCGCGACGCCCGCGCCCGCGCCGTGCAGCTGCCGGCATGGAACGAGGCGCTCGGCCTGCCGCGGCCGTGGGACCAGCAGTGGTCGCTGCGGATCCAGCAGATCCTGGCCTACGAGACCGACCTCCTGGACTACCCCGACATCTTCGAGGGCTCTCACGTGATGGACGGCCTCGTGGACGAGCTTGCCGACGGCGCCCGGGCGGAGATGGCGATCGTCGACGAGCAGGGCGGCGCGGTGGATGCCGTGAACTACATGAAGACCCAGCTCGTCGAGTCCCACCGCGCGCGCGTGCAGCGGATCGAGACGGGCGAGCAGAAGGTGATCGGGCAGAACGTCTACACCGAGCACGAGCCCTCGCCGCTCCAGGAGGGCGAGGACGGCGGGATCATGAGCGTGGACCCCGAGGTCGAGCAGGGGCAGATCGACGCCGTGCGCGCGTGGCGCGCCGACCGCGATCAGGCCGCCGTGGACGCGGCACTGAACGACCTGCGCGAGGCCGCTTCCTCACCCGACGTCAACGTCATGCCCGCCACCCTGGCGGCCGCCCAAGCCGGGGCAACGACGGGTGAGTGGGCTGGAACCCTTCGTGAGGTATTCGGCGAGTACCGCGCGCCCACCGGCGTGGGCGATGCCGCGGCGGCGCCCAACGACGACTCGTTGGACGAGCTGCGCGACCGCGTTGAGCGCGTCTCCGAGGCGCTCGGCCGGCGGATCAAGATCCTCGTCGGCAAGCCCGGGCTCGACGGCCACTCCAACGGCGCCGAGCAGATCGCCGTCCGGGCGCGCGACGCCGGCATGGACGTGGTCTACGAGGGCATCCGGCTCACGCCCGAGCGGATCGCCGCCACCGCGGTGCAGGAGGGCGTGCACGTGGTGGGCCTCTCGATCCTCTCCGGCTCCCACCAGGAGCTGATCCCGGCGGTGCTCGAGCAGCTGCGGGTCGCGGGCGCGGACGTGCCGGTCGTGGTCGGCGGGATCATCCCGAAGGCCGACGAGGAGGCTTTGCTCGCCGCGGGTGTCTCGCGGGTGTACACGCCGAAGGACTTCGAGGTGTCGAAGATCATGGGCGACATCGTCGACCTCGTGGCCGAGCGCAACCCGGCCGAGCCGACCCCCGCCTAGACGTTTCACCCGCGCGGCGGACTGGGTAGGGGCCGCACATGCGCTTGCTCACCGCCGCCGCGGCCATGCTCCTGCTGGCCCTGGTCCCCACTTCAGCCCACGCCCAGTCCAACCCGGGCCCGTGTACGCCTGGCAGCGCCGGCATCGGCGACGAGTACTACCCCGGGTACGGCAACGGCGGCTATGACGTGCGCCACTACGACCTCGACGTCGACTACGACCCGGGCAACGACCAGCTCCGCGGGGACGCGGCCATCCGGGCGCGGGCCGAGAAGCGGCTGTGCAGCTTCAACCTCGACTTCGTCGGCCTGAACATCGATCGAATCACGGTCAACGGCCGCCGCGCGAGCTGGCGCCGCTCGGGCCAGGAGCTGACCGTGGTGCCACGCGAGGCGCTCGACCGCGGTCGCTTCGACGTACGCGTGAGGTACCGCGGCACGCCGGAGGAGTTCACCCTCCCCGGGCTCGACCTGCGAACCGGCTGGATGACCACGCCCGAGGGCGCCACCGTGGCGGGCCAGCCCGAGGTGGCGACCGCCTGGTACCCCGTCAACGACCACCCGCTCGACAAGGCCTCGTACACCTTCAACGTGACCGTGCCGCGCGGATACGAGGTCGCCGCCAACGGCTCCCTGCGCTCACAGCAGCAGCACGGCAACAAGAGCACCTGGGTGTGGGACGCGCCCGAGCCGATGGCTTCCTACCTGGCGACGATCGACATCAGCGACTGGGACGTGACCCGCAGCGTCCAGGCCGGACTGCCGACCTACGACGCGGTCGACAACAACCTCACCGGCGAGCTGCGCAACCAGATCGACTCGTCGCTGCGCCGGCAGGGCGAGGTGGTCGAACTGCTCAGCGACAGCTTCGGCCCGTACCCATTCCGCGACCTGGGCGCGATCGTGCCGAACCAGGACGACCTGCGGTTCGCCCTGGAGACCCAGACCCGGCCGGTCTACTCGAAGCTGTTCTGGCTCGACCCGCAGGGCGTCCCGGAGAACGGCGACCCGGTCGTCGTGCACGAGTTGGCGCACCAGTGGTTCGGCGACGACGTCGCCCTGGCGCGGTGGCAGGACATCTGGCTGAACGAGGGCCCCGCCACCTACGCGGAGTGGCTCTGGGCCGAGCACGAGGGCCAGGCCACCCCGCAGGAGATCTTCAAGGCCACCTACGACTCGATCCCGGCCGACGACCCGTTCTGGCAGGTCAAGATCGGCGATCCCGGCATCGACCTGCTGTTCGACGGGGCGGTCTACGACCGCGGCGCCATGACGGTCCACGCCCTGCGCAACGAGGTCGGCGACCAGGTCTTCTTCCGCATCCTCAAGCGCTGGACAGCGAGCAAGAGCGGCGGCAACGCCACCACGCCGGAGTTCATCGCGCTGGCCGAGCGGATCGCGGGCCGGTCGCTGGACGGCGTTTTCGACCGCTGGCTCTTCACCGCCGGCAAGCCGCCGTTCTCGGAGCCGGCCGGCGCCGCGGCGACGCTCCAGCAGCGCTCCCTCGGGACGGGCGGCTTCCGCTCCAAGGCGCGCGACCGCCTGAAGCGCATCGGGCGCTACTGACGCACCCCTTGTAGCGTCCGCGGCCGATGAGCGCTGACGGACGGGAACTCGGCCGCAGGCTGCGCGAAGGCGACCGCTCCGCGGGGCCCGCGGCGCTGAACCTGATCGAGGACCGTTCGCCCGGCGCGCGCGAGGCGTCCGCGGCCCTGCTCGCCGAGGTCTCCCCCGCCGCCCTCGGCGGCGAGGCGCCCGCTCACCTGGTGGGCGTGACCGGGCCGCCCGGTGCGGGGAAGTCGACGCTGCTGTCCGTGCTCGTGCGCGAATGGCGCTCTGCCGGCCGAACCGTGGCGGTCCTCGCCGTCGACCCATCGTCCAAGCGCTCCGGCGGCTCGTTGCTCGGCGACCGGGCGCGGATCGAACACGACCCCGGCGACGACGGCATCCTCATTCGCTCCACGGCCGCGGGCGGCCGGCTGGGTGGCCTTGCGGCACCCACGCGGGAGGCCGCGCAGGCGCTGGCCGCGGCCTTCGACATCGTGGTGGTCGAGACCGTGGGCGTCGGCCAGTCCGAGACGGACGTCGAGGAGGTGTGCGACACGGTCGCGGTGGTGGTGCAGCCCGGCTCGGGCGACACCCTTCAGTTCCTGAAGGCCGGGATCATGGAGGTGCCCGACGTGCTGGTGGTGACCAAGGCCGACCTGGGCGACGTGGCCATGCGAGCGCGGCGCGATCTGGCGCAGGCGCTGGGCGCTCTCGGGTCGCGCGAGGTGCCGGTGCTGGCCGTCTCCTCGGTGCCGCCCCCGTCGGGGATCCCCGAGCTGATCGAGGCGCTGGACTCCCACCGAGCGTCGCTCGACGTGCCGGCCGCGCGGCTGCGGGCCCGTCGCATGGCGGCTCTGGCGGAGCTGGTGGCCGAGGATGGGGAGGCTGCGCTGCGGGCGCTCGGAGGGCGGCGCGAGGCCGAGCGATTTCTCGAGTCGCAGGACGCGGCGCTGGATGTGGCGGCCCTCGTTTCGGCCTTGAGGGAGAAAGCCGAGTGAAGCTGGGAGTTCAGGTGCTGCTGCTTCTGGCCGTGTTCACGGGCGTTTCGCTGCTGGCCTGGGCCCTGGGCGCGGCGAACCTCGGCACCGCGATGGGGTTCGGGCAGGTCGCGTTCGCCGGGACGCTCGTCTGGCTGTTGCTCAAGCGCTGAGGCGGGCTTCGGCGGCGCGCAACTGCTCGGGCGTGTTCACGGACGTGGCCTCGCTCAGCTCGATCGTCGCCGGGTCCAGGCGCGCGACCGTATCTCTCAGCGCCTCCCCCTCACCAGCCTCGCGCAGGCGCTGCAGCGCGGCCGGGCGGTAAAGGGCGAGCACGGGTGTGAGGGTGCCGTCGTTGGTGGCGACCACCGCGGCTCCCTCGGGCCCGTTCAGCGCCCGCAGCGCCGTCGGGGTCACGAACGGCATGTCGGCCGCGCACACCAGCACCTCCGTGCCGGCCCGCTCGAGCGCGTGGACGATGCCCGTGAGCGGGTGGCGCGGCTCGTCGGGCTCGTCCCAGCGCTCCATGCCCTCCGGCAGCGGCGGCAGCTCGGTGTCGCCCTTGCAGACCACCACCGTCCGCTCGCAGACTGCGCGCATCGCGTCGAGCGGATACGCGATCAGCGGCCGTCCGGCAAGGAGCGCCATCGGCTTCGAATCCGTCCCGAAGCGCTGGCCGGCGCCGCCCGCCAGAACCGCTCCGAGGGGAAGGGTGGTCATGGCGAAAGACTCGCGATCCGGAAGCGGCCGCGTTCGCGGCGCAGCGCGATCGTCTCGTCCACCGCGCGCTCGCCCGCGGCTCGCGTGCGGACGCGGGCCTCGGCGGTCTTGCCCTTCACGCGGATCGAGAGCAGCCGAACGCGCGGGCGGCGCACGTCCTCCGTGGCCGAGCGCAGCA
This sequence comes from uncultured Thermoleophilaceae bacterium, assembly GCA_963808105.1. Taxonomy (GTDB): domain Bacteria; phylum Actinomycetota; class Thermoleophilia; order Solirubrobacterales; family Thermoleophilaceae; genus JAAYBF01. The sequence continues at coordinate 962,495 of CAWEEH010000003.1, forward strand.
GGGCGGCGCAGTCGCGCCCGCCCGCTCGTCGCCGGGCCGCGCGCGTGAAGAGCTCGTCGCAGATCTCCTTGTAACGCCCGGCGCGGGTCGCCGCATCGAGCGCCGCGACGGCGCCCGCCACCTGTCTCGGCGCGCCCTTGATGACCTCCGGATCGGGGTCCGATCCACCCGAGTCACAGCCCGCGAGCGCCGCGGCAGCCGCGACCAGGCATAGCGCCGCCTTCACGCCTGCGAGCATAATGAGCACATGGAGGGCTCAGCGCCGGATTCCGTCGGTACCTCTTCGAGCTGGCTGCGCTGCTACCGCTGTTGGTCGCAGAACCTCGAGGTCCAGCTGCACTACGAGGGCATCCTCAAGATCGACGCCGAGACCGGCGAGGCCGTCGAGCCGGTGGAGGAGGTCCAGGAGGCGGTCGTTCAGTGCATGGACTGCATGCACGATCAGCCACACCTCAGCCTCACCATGTACGAGGAGGACGGCCGGCGCATCAGCAAGATCGAGGCGGTCGAGGACCGCTGGGAGCGCATGGTGACCGGAACGCCCTGGGTCGCCTCGTGCACGGTCAGCGTGGACGGCGACCAGGTGGAGTCCTGCTCGGGACCCGACGCCGCGGACTCGCTGGCCTTCGCGGCCTTCGGCGACCACGGCACGCGCGAGTTCTTCACCCACGTCCGGTTCCACAAGCACGAGGGCGACGACCGGATCGTGGTTCACATGCTGGTCGAGTTCTACGCGCGCTCCGCCGAGGAGGCCACCGAGGTGCTCCAGAGCGCCGCGCGCGGGACGCTGGCGATCACCTCCCTGGCCGAGGAGTCTCGCCCGCCAGCCTCCACAGCGGAGGACGAGCACTGAGGGTCGTCGCACGCTTCGTCGCCTCGGTGATGATGGTGAGCGGCGTGCTGTTGATAGCGGACGCCGGCGCCACGCTGCTGTGGCAGGAGCCGGTGAGCTGGTTCGTGGCCGAGCGCCAGCAGGCCGAGCTGGAGACCGCGTTCGCCAAGCCGCCGCCGCGCGTCCTGCGCGGCAAGCCGCTGCCGGGCGACTCCATCGCCAAGCTCACCATCCCCAAGATCGACGGCTCCTACTACGTGGTCGAAGGGACCAAGGCGGGCGACCTGCGCAAGGGCCCCGGCCACTACGAGGACACCCCGTTACCCGGCAAGGGCGGCACCGTGGCCATCGCCGGGCACCGCACCACCTACGGTGCGCCGTTCCGCAACATCGACGACCTCAAGCGCGGAGACCTGATCCGGATCGAGATGGCGAAGGGCCGCTTCACCTACGTGGTGGAGAAGACGCGGCTGGTGGACCCCACGGAGGTCTCGGTGAAGAACAAGGTCGGCCACGAGCAGCTGATCCTCACCGCCTGCCACCCGCTCTACAGCGCGGCTCAGCGAATAGTTGTGTTCGCTCGCTTGAGGAACCGCGACGTCAAGTCGACTGTGAGGTAGGCGCAGCGCGGCTCTCATCCAACGAGGAGTCGTCCCTGGACTCGAAGAACAGGATGAGCAACACCACCAGCAACAGCGAGATCGCGACCACCGCGAGCCAGTAGAAAACCTTGCCGACCACCCAGACGACCCTATCGCGGCCCCTCCCCCGCCTCGCGTTCACGGTGAAGCTGCTCCTCCAGGGCAACCCATGGCTCCCCGGGGTGCTGCTGGCCGTGGCGGCGTTCGTGGCGCTCGGCGCCAGCGAGGCCGGTTACCGCGCCACGGCCTGGTATCCCGTCGCCCTGCTGGTGCTCGCGCTGTGCGTGACAGCGGTCGCCGCGCTCGGGCGAGTCGCACCACCGCCGCGAACGATTGTCGTGGGGGTGGCGCTGCTCGCCGCCTACGCGGCGTGGGCGTATCTGTCGATCACCTGGGCCGAGAACAAGGCGATCGCCTGGGACGGCGCCAACCGCGCCGCGCTGTACGCGCTCGTCCTGGCGATCTTCGCGCTCTGGCCGCTGGATGCGCGCGGCGCCCGGATGGTGCTCGCCACGCTGGGGCTGGGGCTCGCCGGGCTCGGGCTGATCGAGCTGCTCAAGGCAAACTGGGCCGACAACCCGCTCGGCTACTTCATCGATGTGCGCCTCGCCGAGCCGGCGGGCTACATCAACGCGAACGTCGCCCTCTGGACCATCGGGCTGTTCCCCTGCCTCGGCGTCGCCGCGGCGCGCGAGGCGCATCCGGCGCTGCGAGGCGTGTGCCTGGGAGGCGCGGGCCTCCTGGCGAGCCTCGCGCTGCTCGGCCAGAGCCGTGGCTGGGTCCTTGCGGTGCCGCTGGCCATGCTGCTGTGGCTGGCAATTTCGCCGCGCCGCGTGCGGGCGGCCATCGTGGCGGGAGCCGTGACGCTCGGTGTGCTGGCCGTGTCGGCACCGATCCTCAGAATCCACGACGAGTTCACGGCCGCCAGCTTCGAGGGACTGCTCTCCGACGCCACCGGCGCCATCCTGTTGATGGTGGGCGCTCTCGTGGCGCTCGGCACCGGGATCGCCCTCGCCGACCGCCGCCTAAGGCCCAGCACGGAGCAACTCGCGAGGCTGCGGCGCACAACCGCCATCGCCACCGCGGCCATCGCGGTGATTGCCCTCGTGGGATTCGTCGCGGTCAAGGGCAGCCCGTTCACACCCGTCGGAGACGCCTGGGACGACTTCAAGGGCGGCGGGCAGCAGGCGGAGGTCGGCCAATCGCGCTTCACCACTGCCGGAAGCAACCGGTACGACTTCTGGACCGTCGCTTGGGAGCTGTTCAAGGACAAGCCGATCAACGGCATCGGCGCCGACAACTTCCAGGCCGACTATCTGCGCCGAGGCAACAGCGGCGAGCAACCCGACTACCCGCACTCGCTCGAGATGGGAATTTTGTCCCAGACGGGGCTGGTGGGCACCCTGCTGATCCTGGGGGGATTCGGCGCCATCATCGCCGCGGCGATAGCCGCCCTGCGTACCAATCGCGCGCCGGTCGGCGCAGCCGCCGCGGCCGGCGTCGCGACCTTCGCGTACTGGCTCGCGCACGCGTCCGTCGACTGGTTCTGGGAGTTCCCGGGGCTCACGGCCCCCGCACTCGCCATGCTCGGGCTGGCCGCCGCGCTGGCACCGCGAACGGGCGCTCCCCGGCGCCTCACCCCCCGCCGGTGGATTGGTGTCCTCGGCGTGGCCGGCGCTTCCGTGCTCGCGCTGAGTTTCGTGGGGCCCTGGCGGTCCGAGGTCGAGCTTTCCCGCGGCCTGAACGGCTGGAAGAGCGATATCCAGGGCGCTTTCAACCATCTGGACAACGCCAGAACGCTCAATCCGCTGGCCACCGAGCCCGATCTGGCTGCGGGCACGATCTCCCTGCGGACAGACGACCTTGTCGCCGCCAGGCGCTACTTCGAGGACGTGCTGGAGCGCCAGCCACACAGCGAGTTCGCGCTGCTGCAGCTGGGGCTCCTGGCCGCGGAGGAGCAGCGCCTGGACGAGGCGGAGGCCCTGATTGAGCGCTCGCGCCGCGAAAGCCCGAGGGATGAGATCGTGACCGAAGCCCTGGCCGATCTACGGGCGGGGCGCCGGGTCAACGCGGCGCAGGTCAATAGGAAGATTTTGGACCGTGCTCGTGCAAGACGTCGTTGATCTGGGTTATCGTTGGCGCGAACGTGGTACACGTGCTATCAAGGTGACTAACCCGTCTGGCAAGAACGTCGCACGGTATGCGACACTCCACGGAAGGAGATGGGGCGGCTCCTGACCATCTGTACGGCATTTCCAGGGGTAAGCCGACCGACAACACATGATGGAGACTATGAAGAAGACACTCACACTATTCGCCGCTGCATTGCTCCTCTCGCTGGCCTTCGCGACCGTTGCGGTTGGGCAGTCCTCGACTGAAGAGGGCTACAACCCACCGGGACCGGACATCGTGAACCAGGTCGAGGATGACGATCAGGCCGAGACTCCGGCAGCCACCACCCAAACCCCGGACGACGGCGACGAGCTTCCGTTCACGGGTCTGGACCTGGCGCTGCTCGCCGGTGCAGGCGGAATGCTTCTGGCCCTCGGGCTTGGAATGCGCCGTCTGACCCGCTCGCCAGAATCTGCTGCCTAGTCGCTCGGTGACATAGGGGCATCGCCCCGAGCCGTCGTGCGAGGATCCGAGCTTTGGAAGAGGTTCAAGCCGACAGCCACGCCGTGCCCGCTACCGACCCCCGTCGGTCGGTAGCGGACGCGTCTGGCCGTTCGGCAGTCCCCAGGGCCGAGCGGCGCCGGCGGTTGGTCGCGTCCAGAGCCTTCAATGGGAAGGGCTGGAAGTGGCTGCGGGTGTCGGTCGACAGCGTTCTTCTGCTGCTGGCCCCCATCGCGGCCGACATCGCGGCGCCGGCCGACCTCGGCCCCGACGGTCACACGCTGATCTGGTTCTTCCCGCCGATGGTGCTGGTGGGGCTGGCAATCGCGGGCCTGTACTCGTCGCGTACGCAAGCGCGGCTGATCGACGGGTTGGGCCTGATAGTGGCCGCCACCTCGCTCGCGGCCGTCTCGCTGATCGCGGGCGCCGCGTACGTGGACCCCAACTCGGACCCCGCGCCCCTGATAGCGCGGGCGTGGTTGTACGGAACCGTGCTCCTGATCGGCGGGCGCCTGCTGCTGAGCTACACGCAGCGCCGCGGGCGCGCGACGCGCCTGGTCACCACCCCCACCCTGATTGTCGGGGCGGGCTACGTGGGCGCCCTCGTGGAGATGCGCCTCACCACCCAGCCGCAGCTGGGCCTCGAGCCCGTGGGATACCTGGATGCCGACCCACCGCCGCCCGAGTTCGCCGACCGCACGACCCCCGTTCTCGGCGGGCCGGACGACATCGAGGACATCATCGAACGCACCGGGGCACGACATGTCGTTTTCAGCTTCATGTCGGGACCGGACCGCGACCTGATCCCGCTGATGCGCAAGTGCGAGCTGCTGGGGCTGCAGGTCTCCTTCGTCCCGCGCTTCTTCGAGCAGGTGAACGTGCATCTCGCGCTCGAGCACCTCGGGGGCCTGCCGCTCTTCGGCCTGCGGCCGATCGACCCCAAGGGAGGACAGTTCGCGATCAAGCACGCCATGGACCGGGTGACCGCGGCGCTCATGCTCTTCTTCCTCTCCCCCCTGCTGCTGATCCTGGCCCTGGCCACCCGGATCAGCTCGCCCGGCCCGATCTTCTTCAAGCAGCTGCGCGTGGGCCGGGACGGGCGCGAGTTCGCGATGCTGAAGTTCCGCTCGATGCGGATGCCCCCACCGGAGGCGCCGGCCCTGCCGGGCAACGTCACGCAGCTGCCGACCGACGTCGGGCCGGGCGGTGTGGAGGGCGACGACCGCCGGACCGCGGTGGGCACGCTGCTCCGGCGCACCTCGCTGGACGAGCTCCCCCAGCTCATGAACGTGCTGCGGGGGGACATGAGCCTGGTTGGGCCCCGCCCCGAGCGGCCCGAGTTCGTGGAGGCGTTTGGAACCCGGATCGCGCGCTACGACGACCGCCACAGGGTGAAGTCCGGGATCACCGGCTGGGCCCAGGTCAACGGACTTCGGGGTAAGACGTCCCTGCGGGACAGGGTCGAGTGGGACAACTACTACATCGAGAACTGGTCCCTGACGCTGGACCTAAAGATCCTGCTAATGACGCTCTCAGCAGTTTTCTTCCGCGCCGAGTAGTTCCACCGTCGGCTCAGGCCGCTACCATGCCGCGCTCTTGAGTTTCTTGCTTCGCAGGGGCACGCTAGCCCTCATGATCGTCTGCGTCGCGCTCGTTAGCGCGGCGCCCGCCTCCGCCGCCACGCCGGCAGCGGGCGATGTCCGCTTCGCGAAGAACGCGCCCGCCAGCTTCGACAAGTTCACCATCGCGCCGGCGCTCTCCACCCAGGCGTTCTTCCGGAACAAGTACGCGCTGATGCTGGTGAACACCCCGTACTTCGACAGTCGCCTGAAGTGGTACCCGCGCGGCTGGGTCTACCTGGACCTGTACGGCATTCCCGCCCGGTCGAAGGTCGCGCGTCAGCATCCAGGCTGGATCCTGCGCGGCAAGCGCAACCGCAAGCTCTTCATCCCGTTCGCCTGCCGGAGCGGCAAGTGCGATCAGTACGCCGGCGACCCCACCAACCCGGCCTTCCGGCGCTGGTGGATCCGCAACGCGAAGAAGGTCATGAAGCGGCGCTACAAGGGCCTCTACCTGGACAACGTGAACCTCATCAGGCGCGTGGCGCTGTCCAACGGCAAGGAGGTCGTGCCCCACCGCCGCGGCCGCAAGAAGAAGATCTCGAACGCCGTCTGGCGCCGCACGATCGCTCGCTTCACGCGCCAGATCCGGCGCGCCATGCCGCGCACCAAGATCGCGCACAACGTGATCTGGTTCGCACCCGGCGCCAAGGGCAAGTGGGGTCGCATGCAGACCCGCTCCGCCAGCGTGATCACCCTCGAGCGCGGAGTGAACGACGCGGGCCTCACCGCCGGCACGTCCACCTTCGGCCTGAGGACGTTCCTGCGTTACAGCGACTGGGCCCACCGCCTCAAGAAGAGCGTGATGTTCCTCGAGACGGCCGCCACTCCGGGCCGGCGCGACTACGGCCTCGCCGGCTACTTCATGGTGAACAACGGCCGCGACACCTACGGCACCGTCACGCAGAGCGATCCCAACAACTGGTGGCCTGGCTTCGAGGTCAGGCTCGGCGCGCCGACGCGCGGCCGGTACATGTGGAACGGGTTGCTGCGCCGTGACTTCGCGCGCGGCATGGTGCTCATGAACGAGCCCGGGGCGCCAACCCGCAACATCACCCTGCCGCGCCCGCTTCAGACCGCAGACCGCACCCGGACGGTGAGCACCGTCTCGCTGGCCGGCGGCGACGGCACAGTGCTCGTCGACCCCCGGTAGCTTCACATTCAGGGCAGGCAGCGCATCCGACCTGACGATGTCCTACTATGCCGCGCTCTGCGTCTTCCGTTCCGCAGGCGCACGCCGGGCCGCACCCGGCCGTGCGCCACGCTGGCGGCCCTCGTGGTCGTCTGCACGGCGCTTGTTTCTGCCGTGCCCGCTGCTGCCGCTCCCGCGTCAGCAGGCGATGTCCGCTTCGTAAAAGACGCCGGCGCCGGCTTCGACGCGATCACCGCCTCCCCCTCGGGCTCCACCAAGGCGTTCTTCCAGCGCAACTACTCCCGGATGATCGTGCACAGCCCCTACTTCGACAGCAGGCTGCGCTGGTACCCGCGCGCCTGGGCCTACCTCGACCTCTACGGCATCTCCACCCGATCGAGCATCGCGCGCCGGCACCCGCGCTGGATCCTGCGCGACCGGGCCGGCCGCCCGCTCTACATCCCATTTGCCTGCTCAGGCGGCAGCTGCGTCCAATACGCGGGTGACCCCACCAACCCGGCCTTCAGGCGCTGGTGGATCCGCCGAGCCCGCAAGATCGTCAGGCGCGGCTACAAGGGCCTCTACCTCGACAACGTGAACCTCATCAGGCGCACATCGCTCGGAACCGGCCAGGAGGTCGTGCCGCGCAGCCTGTACACCCGCCGCCGGATCAGCGGCGTGGGCTGGCGCCGTGCGATCGCCAGGTTCACCCGCCAGATCCGCCGGTCCCTGCCTCGCCGCACCGAGATCGCCCACAACGTGATCTGGTTCGCACCCGGCGCCAAGGGCAAGTGGGGCCGGATGCAGACGCGGTCGGCAAACGTGATCAACCTCGAGCGCGGCGTGAACGATGCCGGGCTGACCCCGGGCAACGGCCCATTCGGGCTCTCGACCTTCTTCCGCTACGCCGACTGGGTGCACCGCCGCAAGGCATCGGTGCTGTTCTACGAGAACGCCAACACGCCCGCGCGGCGCAACTACGGCCTCGCCGGCTACTTCATGGTCAGCAAGGGCCGCGACCTCATCGCCAGCGAGGGCGCCAGCGACCCGACCAACTGGTGGAGCGGGTACAAGGTTCGTCTTGGGGCCCCAAGGGGCAAGCGCTACCGCTGGCGCGGGTTCCTGCGCCGCAACTTCCAGCGCGGCATCGTGCTCATGAACGAGCCCGGAAGCCCGACCCGCAGCGCAGTCCTGCCGCGCACGCTTGAGACCGCCGATCGCCAGTACCGCGTGAGCACCGTCGCTCTCGGTCCCGCGGACGGCGCGGTCCTCGTAGATCCCCGCTAGCCAGGCGTCCAGACAGCAGCCGCGGGGCTAACGATCGGCCGCCCGCGGCCCGATCTTCCACGTGACGGAGCCCGATCGGGGCTCCACGACAAAGGCAAACCCGCCGTGAGGCGGGGACGCAAAGCCAGGGGTCTCCCGCAGCGGAGACGGCCCAGCCGCCGAAAGGAGCAGCTCCGCAATGACCGTCCTGCGCGCTTGGCTTGTCGCCGCATGCGCTGCTCTCTCACTGGCCATCGTGCCGGTCGCGAGCGCTGCGCCCGCCGACGCCGGGAAGGTCAACTTCATGAAGGCCGCGCAGTCGGACTTCGACCACTACCTGATCGGGACCAGCTCGGCCACCAAGGAGTGGATGAACTCCCACTACTCGCGGGTGCGCGCCTACGCCCCGTTCTTCGACTCGCGCACGGACTGGTACTCGGACGCCTGGGCGTATGAGAACGCGTACGCCATCTACCGCGGCCAGGAGGGCTCCCAGGCCCAGTACATCCTCAAGGACGCGCAGGACCGCCGGCTCTACATCCCCTACAACTGCGGCGGCGGGGTCTGCAGCCAGTACGCCGCCGACATCGGCAGCCCCGGCTGGCGCCGCCACTACATCGACCGCGCCAAGGCGCGGATCGCGCGCGGCTACAAGGGCATCTTCGTCGACGACGTGAACCTCGCGTTCAAGGTCAGCGACGGCAACGGCAACTGGGTCAAGCCCATGGACCCGCGCACGGGCCAGACGATGACCCACACCGACTGGCAGCGCTACTTCGCGGAGTTCATGGAGCAGCTGCGAGCCGAGCTGCCCGCCAGCGCCGAGATCGTGCACAACCAGGTCTACTTCGACGTCGGGCTCTCGAGCCCGTATGTCCGGCGCGCGATCGACGCCGCCACCCACATCGAGGTCGAGCGTGGCGTGAACGACACGGGCATCACCTCAGGGAACGGCACCTTCGGCTTCGAGACCGTGATGGCCTGGGTCGACTACATCCATTCGCGCGGCAAGCACGTGATCTACGACGTCCAGGCGACCTGGGGCCGCGAGTACGCGCTGGCCACCTACTTCCTCACCTCGAACGGCAAGGACAGCCTGGGCAATGTCGTCGGCGATCGGCCGGACAATTGGTGGGAGGGCCACTCCACCGAGCTCGGCGCCCCCGTCGGACCCCGATATGAGTCCGGGGGCGTGTACCGGCGCGACTTCGAGCGCGGCACCGTGCTCGTGAACCAGCCCGGCCGCCCGACCCGCACGATCTCGGTGGGCGCCGGCTACCAGAGCCTCGACGGAACCCCGAAGACCTCGGTGAGCGTCGCCGGTCGCGACGGGGTCGTTCTGCTCCGCCAGGCCCCCGAGCCCGAGCCTGAGCCCGACCCGACACCGGATCCGGATCCGGTGCCGGAGCCCGACCCGACGCCGGAGCCCGAGCCCACACCTGAGCCGCAGCCCACCCCCACTCCCAAGCCCTCGCCGCGTCCCACGCGCCCCGCCACCCCGGTGACTGCGCCGGCTACGGCCAAGACCACCCGCCCGCGCCGAGGCCGGCTCGTGCTCCGCGGCCGGATCGCCCGCAACAAGCGGGCACGCGCCAGCCGCAGACTCACCGTGAAGCTGGTGCTGCGCACCGCCTCCGGCCGCCGCTTGGTGCGCCGCGTGAGCGTCAAAATCGGCCGCAATGGGCGCTTCCGGGCCGTTCTGAGCGCGGTACCGCACGGCAACTACCGGGTCGCAGCCCGGGCTCTGGGGCTACGGAGCCCCCTCAAGCTGGCCCGCGGCGGCCGTTTCCTGGTCGCTTAGCCGTTCCGACATGTGTCCAGGCCTGGCGCCCTGGGCGCGAGGGCAGCACCCCTGCACCGATACAGGAGATAGCTCGGAGGCAAACACGCCTCCCTGACAACGGCAAACCCGTCGCGAGGCGGGGACGCAAAGCCAGGGGTCTCCCCCCTTCACAGCACTCGGGAGATGGCCCAGCTGCCGAAAGGAAGCCCTCCCATGCTCACCAAGTCGCTCCTCCGACTGCTCGCCCTAACCGTGGTAGTCCTCGCCTTCGCCGCCCCGGCGTCGGCCGCCGGCCCTGAGGCCGGCAAGCTGAACTTCGCTCGCGCCGCCGAGTCGGACTTCGATCGCCATACCCAGAGCCCGAGTCCCGCCGATCAGGCCTTCATGCGCGACCGCTTCTGGCGCATGCGCACCTACGCCCCCTACTTCGACTCGCGCCTGTCCTGGTTCCGCAACGCGTGGACCTACAAGGACCTCTACGCGATCTACCAGGGTGAGTCGCTCGCCAGCGAGCACCCCGAGTGGATCCTGCGCGACGCCGCCGGCAAGAAGCTCTACATCCCCTTCGGCTGTGAGGGCGGCACCTGCCCCCAGTACGCGGGTGACTTCGGCAACCCGGCCTTCCGCGCCCATTGGATCAACGAGATCGTGAGCCAGTCTCAGGGCTACAAGGGCGTCTTCATCGACGACGTGAACACCATCCTTCGCGTCGGCAACGGCCAGGGCGAGACCGTGATGCCCATCGATGCCCGCACCGGCCAGAAGATGACCGAGTCCAACTACCGCCGTTACGTCGCCGAGTTCACCGAGCAGATCAAGGCGGCGCTCCCCGGCAAGGAGATCGTGCACAACGCGATCTGGTTCGCCGACGACAAGGATCCCTCGGTCCGCCGCGAGCTGGATGCCGCGACGCACATCGAGCTGGAGCGCGGCGTGAACGACGCCGGCATGCGCGGCGGCAGCGGCCCGGTGGGCTACGAGACCTTCATGAAGCGCATCGACCGCCTGCACAGCCGCGGCAAGGGCGTCATCTTCGACTCCTTCGCCGACGGCGAGCGCGCCGTCGAGTACGAGATGGCCTCCTACTTCCTGGTCTCCGGCGGCAACGACGGCTTCGGCAGCTCCTGGAACTCAGCGCCCGGCAACTGGTGGAAGGGCTACGACGTGCAGCTCGGCGCGCCCCGCGGCCGCCGCTACGAGTGGAAGGGCCTGCTGCGACGCGACTTCGAGCGCGGCTACGTGCTGGTCAACCAGCCCGACTCGCCCCGCCGATCGGTCAAGCTCTCCGGTGCTTCATACGGCCCCTCCGGCGACAGGCGCAGCACCGTGTCGCTCGCCGCGGCACAGGGCGCGGTGATCGTGGGCTCAGGCCCCGCCGCCGGCACCCAGACTCAGCTGCGGGTGGTGCCCAACCCCTTCGCCCGCATCGCCGTCCGCGGCTCGCGGACAGGCGCTCGCAAGGTACGCCGAACCCGCCGCGCCGCGCAGGTGCGTGGCGTCGTCAAGCGGGCACGCAGCGGCCGGGTTCGCGTGGCCATCCAGCGCAAGCGCAACGGGCGCTACCGCACGATTCGCCGCAGCACCATCGCCGTGAAGGCCGGAGGCCGCTTCAGCCGCACCTTCAAGCGCCTCAAGCGCGGTCGCTACCGCGTACAGGTCCGCTACCTGGGCGGCAAGGGTGCATCCGCCGCCCGCAAGTCTTCGATCCGCCGCTTCAAGGTCCGTCGCTAGCCGCCGAGGCGGCTAGGGTTCGCGCCCATGATCGTCACCGTTACCGGCGGAGCCGGGTACATCGGGGCCTGGGCGGCCCGTGAGCTATTGGACGGCGGGCACGACGTGCGTGTGCTCGACGTGCTCCTCCATCCCGACCAGGAAGAGGTCGCCTCCGAGCTCGAGCAGCTCGGTGTGCGCGTCGTGAGAGGCGACATCCGCGACGCGGACGCCAGGCGCGACGCCTTCGAGGGCGCCGACGCCGTGGTCCACCTGGCGGCGATCGTGGGTGACCCCGCGTGCGCCAAGGACCCCGAGCTGTCCGCGGAGGTCAACGTCGAGGGCAGCCGCTCCGTGGTCTCCGATGCCCGCGAGCTGGGTGTCGGCCGACTGGTATTCGCCTCCACCTGCTCCAACTACGGCCGGATGGCCGACCCGACCGTGCCCATCGACGAGGAGGGCGAGCTGGCTCCGGTGTCTCTCTACGCCGAGCAGAAGGTCGGTATCGAGCGCGCGCTCCTGGACGGCGACTTCGGCGACCTCAAGCCCACCTGCCTTCGCTTCGCCACGGTGTACGGATCGGCACCGCGGATGCGCTTCGACCTCACCGTCAACGAGTTCACCCGCGACCTCTGGGCCGAGCGCACGCTCGAGGTCTTCGGTGAGAAGTTCTGGCGCCCCTACGTCCACGTCCGCGATGCCGCCCGCGGCATAGCCCTCGTCCTCGACACGCCCGACGAGAAGGTGGCCGGCAAGGTGTTCAACGTCGGCCACTCCGATGAGAACTACCGCAAGCTCGACCTCGTGGAGATCATCACGGGCCAGCTCGGCCGGGGCGACGTGTCATTCGTGAGCCGCGACGAGGACCCACGCGACTACAAGGTGAGCTTCGAGAAGGTCAAGGAGCAGCTGGGCTTCAAGCCGAACATGACAGTGCCCGACGGCATCGCGGAGATCATCGAGACCCTGGAGCGCGAGGGTTTCGGCGACCCGTTCCGGCCCGCGCTTCTCGAACATCTAGAGCCGAACCGAACCGGGCGCCTGGGAGGAGAGCTAGGCGTCCCGCGAAGCGGGAGCCGTTAGGGGGGTTGCAAAGGGGGGCATGTTTGCCCCCCTTTGAGGCTCTCACCCTTAGCCCAGGAGTTTCGGCAGGATCGTCTCGTAGTCGATGAGCGCCTGCTCGTAATCGTCGTGCCGGCCGATGTCGAGCCAGTAGCCGTCGAACGGGTACGAGCCCACGGGCAGGCCTGCCTCCAGTAGGGCGAGGACCAGGTCCGGGATGTCGAAGCGGCTCTTGGGCACCAGCTCCAGCGCGGCGGGTGAGAGGGCGTACACGCCCATGCTCACGGTGTAGGGGATCTCGGGCTTCTCGCGATAGCCGGTCACGGGCAGGATGTCGCCCTCCCCCTCTCCCACCTCGAGCACGCCGTAGTTGGCCCGCACCACACGCGCGTGTGTCGCGACGGTCATCGCGTTGCCCGAGCGGCAATGGCTTTCGAAGAACTCGCGGTAGTCGAGCGAGGTGAGCACGTCCCCGTTCAGCGCCAGGAACGGCGCGTCGGCCAGCCCATCGATGGTCGCGAACGGCCCAGCCGTGCCCAGGGGCTCAGTCTCGTGGTGATAGTCGATCTCCACGTCGTGCCCCTCGCCCTTGCCGAACACCGCCTCGATCAGGTGCGCCAGATAACCGACCGCGATGGTGATCCGGGGGAAGCCCGCCGAGCCCAGCTGCCGCACCACCACGTCGAGGATCGCCCTGTCGCCGATTGGCATCAGCGGCTTGGGAAGCACGGTCGTGTAGGGCGCCAGGCGCGAGCCCTTGCCGCCCGCCAGGATCACCACACGATCGCCGCTTGAGCCCACCGGAGGGCACCATATCGGCGGCTCCGGCGGGGTCACAGGTCATCTAGGGTTTGCGACTTGGCCTCGCAGAGCCCCGACTCGCCGCGGATCACCGTCATCACACCCTGCTTCAACGATGGCGTGCTGATCCACGAGACCCTCGATTCGCTGCGCGAGGACGAGCCGTTCGAGCACGTGATCGTGGACGACGCATCCACGGATCCCCATACCAAGGCGGTGCTGGACGAACTGGAGGACCAGGGCATCCGTGTCGTGCACCGCGAGCGCAACGGCGGCGTGCTGGCGGCGCGTGCGACGGCACTGGAGGTCACATCCGCGCGCTACGTGTTCCCGCTCGACTCCGACGACCTTGCGGCCCCCGGTGTTCTCGGCCGAATGGCCGACCTGCTCGACGCAAACCCGGATGCGGTGGTGTGCTTCGGGGACTACGAGGAGTTCGGGGACTCGCACCTCGTCCGAGCGGTTCCCGAGCAGATCGACCCGTTTCGCGTGGCCTACGCAAACGAGCTCGCGGTTTCCTCCATGTTCCGCCGCTCGCTGCTCGAGGAGCTGGGGGGCTGGGGGGCGGGCGGCTTCTCAGAGCGCAGTCATGAGGACTGGAACCTCTGGATGGCGATCGCCGAGCGCGGCTACCGGGGCGTGCACCTCGGCCCTGGCGAAATCGTCTACCGGCGCCGCATGCACTCCGGGCGCCTGCTGAGCACCAACCGTGACCAGCATCCGCAGCTCTACAAGACCCTCAAGGCCACCCACCCTCGCCTCTTCGAGGACCTGCCGCGCCACCGGCGCGAGTCGGACATGACGGCTCGGCGCAAGCGCCTCTACCCGATCGTGTACGGCGGCAGGCGCAGGTTCAGCTTCGAGAACAGGCTGAAGGCGCTGCTCGACCGCGCCGGGCTCTGGACCCTTAAGCGCTAGGGGTCGGCCGAGATGATGGCCGTGCTCGGATCCGAGCTCGGTCGCTTCGCCATGTAGTACGGCGAGATCTCGTGACGAGCACCGATCACCACGAGGCCCAGGGGGCGCAGCTCGATCCGGTCGAGTGTGTCGCGCAACTCCGCCACGTGCTCGAGCGTCATGCGGTCGAGGCGGGTGACCAGGAGCATCGCGTCCACGTGGCGCGAGAGCACCTGAGAGTCGCCCAGGCCGAGCAGCGGCGGCGCGTCGATGAGGATGTAGTCGTAGTCGCGCTCGCGCAGATCGGCCAGCAGCATCGCCATGCCCTGGCTGCCGATCAGCCGCCCCGGGTCGTTCGCCTTGGTGCCGCTGGTGATCACCTGAAGCTCGCCGCGGCGCACCGTGCCCGTGGTCTGCTGATAGACGGTGCGCACGGCGCGCGCGAGCATGTCGTCGTCGAGCCCCGTCTGGTCCCACTCGCCCATCGCGATCAGGTCGGAGAGCCCCACCCCGAGCTTCAGCCCGAATACCTCGTGCATCTTCGGTACACGTAGATCGGCGGTGAGCACCAGCACGCGTGACCCGGCGCGCGCCAGCGAGAGGCCCAGCCGGCCGGTGGCGGTGGTCTTGCCCTCGCCGTGGAGGGCGCCGGTCACCAGGATCATGTGCTGGCGGTCCCGTGGAAGGTTGAATTGCAACCAGCCGCGCAGCGTGTCGTAGGACTCCGCCTCGACCCCGGTCATGATCTGGCTGCGCCGGCGCCTGCGAAGCCGCTGGCGCACATGGGGGACTCCCACGAGGACGGGCAGGTCAAGCAGGCGCCCGAGCTCGCGGGTGCTGTTCACGCGCGGGGTGAGCTGATCTCGCCCGAGTGCCATCAGGACCCCGATCGCGAACGAGCCGAAGAGGGCCAGAATCGCGTTGCGGACCGGGCGCGGCGAGGCCGGCGCGCTCGGCGTTTCGGCCCGCTCGGCCACCTGGAGGTCGGCGCCCGCCTGGGCGCCCGCAACCGTGAGCCGGCTCAACTGGTCGCGGATCGCGCCGATCTGCGCGTTCGCGTCCGTGCGGACCTGAAGCTCTTCTATCTCCCGCAGGAGGTCCTGGCGGGCCCGCTCGATCTGGCGTCGCTGAAGGGACGTGCGCTCCTGTACGAACGCCCGGGCCACCGAGTTCGCGATCTGAGCCGACTGCCTGGGGATCTCGCTGGACCCCACGACGCTGATGATGTTCGCCTCCGGGTCGACGGCGGACTCGACGTTGCCCTCGATGTCGTCACCGCTCAGCCCCGGAACCGCCCGCGCGGCGCGGTTGAGCACCGCCTGCGATGTGAGCAGGGCCTCCGTGGTCGCCAGCCGGCGCTGGACCGACTCGGCGTCCTCATTGCCCAGCGGCGAGACGTCCTGCTCGAGCACCACGCGGGTGGTGGCCTTGTAGATCTTGGGCAGGGCGAGCGAAGCCGCGACCACCGCACCGGTGACGAGGATCATGACCATCACGATCAGCCCCCGGCTGCGCTTCAGCGCCTGGAGATAGCGCGCAACGTCCACGCGTTCATCGGAACGCGGAACTCGGGACTGCGATGAGGACGATTGTTCAGGCATACGCCAGCGGTGCGCGACGCGACAAAGCTACGCGCAGCGCCGGATGTTAGTGGCTGGACCGGGCATAGACCGAGAGCGTCTGATCGATCATTCGCGACACCCCGAAGCGCTCCTGCACCCGCTGCCGCGCCGCCGCTCCAATCGCCCGTGCCCGCTCGGGGTCCGCCATCAGGCCGGCAAGGCTGCTCGCGAGAGCGGCGGGATCCCTGGCCGGGACGAGCAGCCCGCTCTCCCCCGGCACGATCGCCTCGGCGGCGCCCCCCACATCGGTGATCGCGACGGGCAGGCCGGCCTGCATCGCCTCGAGCGTGGATAGCGGGAACGACTCCGCCCACGACGGGTTGGCGAACACGTCGCTCCCGGCGAGCAGGGGGCCCGGCCCGTCGACGAGCCCGAGGAACACCACGGCCTCCTCGACGCCCAGGTCCCGCGCCCGCTGCTCCAGGGCTGAGCGGTCGAGCCCCTCGCCGGCGATCGCGATCGAGGCGCCGGGATGCTCCGCCAGCAGTGCGGGCGCCGCGTCGATCAACGTCTCCAGGCCCTTCCCGGGGCGCAGCAGGGACAGCACGCCCACCACCGGGCCGCGCTCGCGCAGCCCCTCGAGCACCGGGTGCGCAGGCACCGGCTCAGCCTCGGGCACGCCGTTGTACACAACGGCCGTGCGACGGCTCCCCACGGACTCCGCCAGCCGGCGCTCGGCCTCGCATACGCAGAGAACCGTGGTCGTGAGCGGCGCCAGCGCCCGCTCCACCGCCCGGTACCGGCCGCGCTCTCCCTCCGACTCGAACCAGCCGTTGAAGGCATAGCCATGGGGCGTGTAGATGAGGGGGGTCCGCGGGCGCGCAGCCCGGGCCACCCGCGCCACCGCGCCGGCCTTCGAGCTGTGGGCATGAATGACGTCTGGGCGCCAGCGGCGAAGCAGCCGCGCCAACCGGGCCACCGCGGCCGCATCGGCGCGAGGGTCGACCGCCCGAACCAGGTCCAGTCGCTGGCTGGGCAGGTCGATTTGGCCTTCCAGAGGGGCCGCGACCAGCACCTCATGCCCCCTCTCGGTGAGCCCGGTCCCCAGTGCGGTCACATGCTGAAAGACGCCACCGTCGGTGGGCTGGGTGGCCAGGAGGACGCGTAACACCTTGGCTGCATTATTCCGCCGCGGTCTTTGTTAGCCTTCCGCGCCACTGCCGAATCGCCATCGGACACGTCGATGGCGAGCGGGGGAACCAAATTGGCGGCAATTGCCGCCTGGGGCGAATCGTCGTGGGCACATGTCCACGAGGAGGCGCGCACTCTTTAGCGCCAGCCCGTCAGCTAACCCCGCAGGCCTGAAAAGAGGAGTTTCGACCTGTGAAGCCGACGAGAGCGTCCCTTCTCGCCTTTTGCCTTTGCTCTGCCCTGCTCGTGCCGGCCACCACGGCGTCGGCGGGTGGCAGCCTGACCAACGACATCAACAACTTCAGGGCCGCGAACGGCGTGCACAAGCTGCGGGTCAGCCGCAGCCTCAATCGGAGTGCGGCCCGCTACGCCCGCCATCTGATCCGCACCGACCGTTTCGGGCACGCGTCGCACATCCGAGCGAGCCGCCGCTTCCGGGCGCTGGGCGAGGTCCTCGCTTACAGGCCGGGCTGGCGCAAGAGCGGCCGCTTCGCGCTGAGGATGTGGTCGCGTTCCGGCAGCCACCGCAGCACGCTGCTGAGCCGTCGCTTCCGCCACGTGGGAGCCGGTCGAGCCAGGGGCCGCTTCGGCGGGCGACTGGTGACGATCTGGGTCGTGCAGGTCGGTGCGCGTAGGTAAGGCCTCTACCCAGGGTTCTTACGCGGGACGAGCACCGACCGCTTGAATTCCGCCACCAGGACTCCGTCCTGGTTGAGCACCCGGGTGTGCACTCGGACGACGCCGCGATCGAGCTTTGACTTCGACTCCTTGACGTCGAGCACCTCGCTCTCCACGAACAGCGTGTCGCCGTGGAACACGGGCGCGGGGTGCGACAGGTCGTCGGTGGCGAGGTTGGCGATCGCCTTGCCCGAGACGTCGCCGACCGACATGCCCAGCGCCAGCGAATAGACGAGCGGGCCGACCACCACGTTGCGCCCCTGCTGGGACGCCGCGGCGTAGACGTCGTTGATGTGCAGCGGGTGGTGGTTCATCGTGATCAGGCAGAACAGGTGGTCGTCCGCCTCGGTCACGGTCTTGGCGGGCCAGTGCTTGTAGACGGCGCCGACCTCGAACTCCTCGAGGTAGCGGCCGTACTGGCGGGCGCCGGACGCCTCGCGGCCGGCCTGGGTGGTGTCAAGTGTGGATTCTTGGCTCATTGGGGCGGAGCACTCTAGTAGGTCGATAGGGTCTCCGGCCGCATGAGAAACCCCCGAGACTTCTTCAAGCCACTCGCGGTAGGCGCCCCGGATCCGGTCACCGAGATCCCGTTCACCCCGTCGCGGATGATCCATTTCTTCGACCCCTCGAACGAGAAGATCGTCGGCAAGCTGCCCGACATCGCCACCAAGGCCGACATCGTGCTCGGCAACCTCGAGGACGCGATCGCGGTCGAGAACAAGGAGGCGGCACGCGAGGGGCTGGTGAAGGTCGGCAAGGAGATCGACCTCGGCGAAGCGGCGCTCTGGACGCGTGTGAACTCGCTCGAGAGCCCCTGGGTCCTGGACGACCTGACCCGCCTCGTCACCGAGATCGGCGACAAGCTCTCGGTGGTGATGGTCCCCAAGGTCGAGGGCGCCTGGGACATCCACTACGTCGACCGCCTGCTGGCCCAGCTCGAGGCCAAGGCCGGGCTCGACGAGCCGATCCTGGTGCACGCGATCCTCGAGACGGGGATGGGCGTGGTGAACCTCGAGGAGATCGCCACCGCCAGCCCGCGGATGCAGGGCATGAGCTTCGGCCCCGCCGACCTGGCCGCCTCGCGGCGGATGAAGACCACCCGCGTGGGGGGCGGCCATCCCGGCTACCTGGTGATCGCCGACCCCGATCCGGACGATCCCGAGGCGCCACGCGCGAAGGCACAGCAGGACCTGTGGCACTACTCGATCGCGCGCATGGTGGACGCCTGCACGTCGGCGGGCATCCTGCCGTTCTACGGCCCGTTCGGCGACATCAAGGACCTCGACGGCTGCGAGGCGCAGTTCCGCGCCGCGTTCCTGATGGGCTGCGTGGGCGCCTGGTCGCTTCACCCGGCGCAGATAGAAGTGGCGAAGAAGGTCTTTTCACCCGATCCCGAGGAAGTTCGGTTCGCGAAGAAGGTGATCGAGGCGATCCCCGACGGCCGCGGCGTCCACATGATCGACGGAAAGATGCAGGACGACGCCACCTGGAAGCAATGCAAGGTGATGGTGGAACTGGCCGAGCAGCTCGCGGAGAGGGATCCCGAGCTGGCCGAGGCGTACGCCCTGTAGCGACCGTCGAGCGCTGCGGGCTACGCCATCGCGGCCGGCCCGCGCCGGCGATCGACTCCGCTCCGGCGCTCCACCTGGACCTCGCGGGGGTCGGGCAGGCCGATGCGACGGTCGCCTGCGCGCCTCTCCGCGCGGGCGCGCGCCTCCACGCGCGCGTCCGACCGCTGCCACCTCGGCAGCACCACCACCATCAGCACGAGACCGACCGCGACCAGCAGCCACGCAAGCAGCCCGAGCGCGATCCAGAGGATGGGCGAGAGATCAGGCATGAGGAGCCACGCCTGATTTCTATTCGAACGGGCGAACTCCTCGCGCCGGTGGGCCGCCAGATAGGGTTCCCGCCCGCTCATGCGCTTCTTCGAGTTCGAATCCCGCAAGCTGGTCGAGCAGGCGGGCATCCCGGTCACCAAGTACGGGTTCGCCACCACCGCCGACGAGGCCCGGGACATCGCCGCCGATATCGGCGGCCCGACGGTGATCAAGTCCCAGGTCCTCTCGGGCGGGCGGATGAAAGCCGGCGGCGTCCAGTTCGCCGACACCCCGGACGAGGCCGCACAGCACGCCGAGGACATCCTCCAGCTCGAGATCAACGGCCACATGCCCCGCGGCGTGCTGGTCGACCCGAAGGCCGAGGTCAAGCAGGAGTACTACGCGGGGGTGGTCTGGGACGGCACCGCCAAGCGCCCGCTGCTCCTGTTCTCCGACATGGGCGGCATCGACATCGAGCAGGTCGCGGAGGAACACCCCGACCACGTCGGCCGCGGCCACATCTCCAACCTCTTCCCGATCCCGGACTTCGAGGCGAAGCAGGTGATCGCCCAGGCGGGCGTGACCGGCAGGCCCCTCCAGCGCCTCACCCCCATCCTCGCCCGCCTCGTTCAGCTCTTCCGTGACCGCGACATGACCCTGGCCGAGATCAACCCGCTCGCCGAGCTGGCGGACGGCTCGTTCGTGGCGCTCGACGCGCACATGGAGATGGAGGAGGAGGCCAAGCCGCGCCAGAAGAAGGTGCTCGCCGAGCTCGGCATCGAGGAGGGCGACAACCGCGAGGGCCACGAGCCGACGCCGTTCGAGATCGCGGTGGCCGAGATCGACGCCGCCGACCACCGCGGGGTGATCCAGGGCAAGGACACGGGCTTCCACGGCAACATCGGCCTGGTGATCGGCGCGGGCGGCGGCTCGCTCACGCTCACCGACGCCGTGCGCTCGCAGGGCGGCAAGCCCGCGAACTACTCCGAGATCGGCGGAAACCCGTCGGTCGCCAAGGCGTGCGGGCTGGCCAAGCAGGTGCTCCAGAAGGACGGCGTGGAGAAGATCGCGGTGATGATGTCGATCGTCTCCAACACTCGCGTGGACATCGTCGCCCGCGGCGTGATCAAGGCCTGCCTGGAGCTCGGCAAGGACCCGGCCGAGACGATCGCGATCTTCCGCATCCCGGGCGCCTGGGAGGAAGAGGGCTTCAAGATCCTCGACAAGTACGGGATCGACTACGCGGACCGCACGGTGTCCCTCCACGAAGCGGCAGGGCGAGCGGTGGAGAAGATCCAGTCGTGAGCGTGCTCATCGACGCCAACACGACGTTCATCGTCCAAGGCATCACCGGCCGCGAGGCCGTGAACCTCACCCGCGAGTGCCTGGACTACGGCTCGAAGATCGTGGGCGGCGTCACCCCCGGCCGCAAGGGCCGTGAGGTTCATGGCGTGCCGGTGTTCGACACGGTCCGCCAGGTGATCGAGCACAACGACGGGAAGGTGCCCGACGGCTCCGTCGTCACCGTCCCCCCCGCCTTCACCAAGGACGCCGTCTTCGAGGCGCTCCTGAACGGCATCAAGACGGTGGTGATCGTGACCGAGCGCATCCCGCGCCGCGACGTGGCCCAGATGGTGGAGCTCGCCGACATGCACGACGCGCGCATCATCGGCCCCAACTGCCTCGGGCTGATCGTGCCGGGCGTGGCCAAGATGGGCGGCATCGGCGGCCCGGCCAAGAACGCCGAGCAGGCCTACCAGCCCGGCCAGGTCGGGCGTGATGAGCCGCTCGGGCGGCATGACCACCGAGATCTCATCCACCCTCACGGCCGCAGGCCTGGGCGTGTCCACCGCGATCTCGATCGGCGGCGACGCGATCATCGGCTCCACCTACGCCGAGCTGATGCCCTACTTCGAGGCCGACGAGCAGACCGAGGCGATCGTGATCTACACCGAGCCCGGCGGCCGCATGGAGGCCCAGCTGGCGGAGTGGGTGGCCGAGAACAACTCGCGCCTGCCGATCGTGGCCTTCATGGCCGGCCGCTTCATGGACGACGAGGAGATGCAGGGCATGAGCTTCGGCCACGCCGGCACGATCGTGGAGGGCAAGGAGGACACGGCCACGGAGAAGATCGCGCGCCTGGAGGCCGCGGGCATCCCGGTCGTGGAGCGGATCGACGAGATCCCGGACGCTGTCAAGGCGAAGCTGGGGGCCCAGGCGTGAGCGGGATCTTCATCGACGTGGAGGTCACCGACGAGGCGCGCTCCGACGCCGAGCTGGCCAAGAAGCTGGAGGAGGCCTGCCCGGTCGACATCTTCAAGGCCGCCGACGGCGTCGAGGTCGTGGAGAAGAACCTGGACGAGTGCATCCTCTGCGGCCTGTGCGTCGAGGCCGCACCACCCGGCGCGGTCCGCGTGGTGAAGCTCTACGACGACGGCTCTGCGCTGGAGCGCTGACGCAGGACCACGCGCCGGACCAGCGCGAAGTCCGCTGGATAGGCGACCCGCTCGAAGGCCAGCCCCACCGCCAGGTAGACAGCAGCGCCGACGAGAGCGGCCGGAACCAGCGGCCACGCGGTCAACTCGATCGCAGCCGCCATCGCGGCGGCGGCGAGCACCGGCCCGGCCAGAGCGCGAACCACCGAGGCCCGCCCGATGCGGCGCTGCACCTGGATGGCGCCAAGCACCAACAGCAGGACCGCGGAGCCCAGCGCCACCGCCGCTGCGCCCGCCGCGCCGTGCTCAGGGATGACCACGGCGTTGGCCGCCACGTTGAGCGCCAGCACGAGGAGTTGAGCGCGTGCAAACGAGGCCGGGCGATCCTGCGCCACGAGCACCGTCGCCGCGTAGAAGTTCACGCTCAGCAGCACGACTGCGAGGCCCAGATACTGCAGGCTGTCGGCGGCCGGCGCGTAGCTCGGGCCATAGAGCAGCTCGATCACGGGATCCGCGAGCGTGACCAGCACCACGGTGATCGGAGCGAGCACGCCGGCGAGCGCCTTGACGCCCAGCTCGTAGGCGTCGACCACACCACTACCCGTTTGCCGCGACAGCCACGGAAGCGCCGCGGAGTTGAAGCCCCATCCGATGAACAACGTGGCCTCCACGAGGCGGAAGGCCGCCGCGTAGTAGCCCACCTCCGTGTTCCCCGTACCGGGTGTGAAGAAGCTGATCAGCGTTTGATCCAGACGAAGCAGCAGCGCGCCCAGCAGCACGATGGCGCCGATCGGCAGCCCCTCCCGCATGATGCTCAGCCAGCGGGAGGTGTCCAGGGCGAAATGCAGGTCGATCACATACCGGCGCAGGGCCCAGCGAACGGTGAGGAGATTGAGGACGGCGCCCGCCAGGAACGCGCCGGCCACCGCCGTCAAACCACCGCCCGCGGCGAGCACCACCGCCGCGATCAGGAGAGTGGAGAAGCGCTGGATGATCAGCGAGAGCGAGAGCAGCTCCTGGCGCTCGAAGGCCTGGAACACCGACCAATAGGAGCGGCCCGTGTTCTCGAACGCGACGCCCGCGCCGACGAGAAGCACCGCGAGCTTGACCTCCTCCGGATAGGAGCCGACCACCGTGATGCCCACCGCCACCGCCAGGAGCAGCACCGAGGCCACGACTTTGATCGCCACCACGTTCGTGATGTAGACGTGCACGGTGCTGCGGTCCCGCGAGATCTCACGGGTCGTGAGCTCCTCTGTCCCGAAGCCCGCGGCGAGCAGCAGCGTCGACGTGAGCGCGAGAGCGAAGCTGAAGTCACCGAACGCGGCCTCCCCGAGCTCCCGGGCTATGAGGATGAAGAACGCTACGGAGGCGGTCTTTGCGAGCAGCTCGCCGCCGGTGCGCACGGCGGCGTTACGGGCGATGCTGGCGGAGGCGGGCTCTGGCGGCTTGAGAGGTTCGGTCATGAGCTTGCAGCCGCCTTGGGCTCTACCCTCCGGTCGCGATGACCGCGCTGCGCCACTCGCCTGGGCCCTTCGTGCTGCCAGAACGGGAGCAGCTTGCCCTGCCGGCGGGCCTGGTGATCTTAACCATCGGAGGGGCGGCTCTCGGCTACGCGCTGTGGCTGTACCCGCCCCCGCTTTTGCTGGTGGTGGGGGGCTGCATCGGGCTCACCGCCGTGCTCGCGCTCGCGCTCGCGCGGTACGACCTGGCGGTGGGCCTGGGGATCCTGTGCCTTGGCGTGGTCCGGATCGAACCGGCGCCGGTCGACGCCGTATTCGCGATCTGCATCGCGGTTGCCGCGGTCACGGGCCGCCTCCGGCTCGAGGGGGTACCGCTCGGGGTCCTCAGCTTCCTCGCGGTGTTCTTCACCCTCAACCTCTTCTCTGCCGTCGAGGCGGTCGAGCCCGCGCGAGCGCTCGTCTATATGACGATCACCCTCTATCTGCTCGTGTTCAGCGTCTGGTTCGCGGGCTACATCGACTCCGCGGACAAGACCAGGATGTTCGTCAAGGCGTACGTCGGTGCGGCGTTCGTGTTCGCGCTGCTGTCATCGATGGCGCTGTTCGGCTCCTTCCCCGGAAGCACGTTGCTGCTCACGTCGGACGGCCTGCGGGCGCAGGGACTGTTCCAGGACCCCAACGTGTACGGGCCATTTCTGATCCCGGCCGCACTGATCGTGCTCGAGGAGCTGATCAACCCACGACTCCTCAGCCTGGGAGCCACGAAGAAGGGCCTGGTGTTCGCCGTGCTGGTGGTCGGCACGATCCTGTCCTACTCCCGGGCAGCCTGGATCAGCACGGTGATCGGCGTGATCGTGCTGCTCGTGGTGCTCGCCATGCGCCAGGGTGGCAGCAAGCGGGCCTTCGCCGGGCTCATAGTGATCTCCGTGGTTGCGATGGTCGGGGTCACGGTGGTCTCGGCCACGGGCTCGGTCGGGTTCCTGCAGGAGCGCGCGACGCTCCAGTCATACGACTCCGAGCGTTTCCTCGCCCAGCGCACGGGGCTGGAGCTCGCGTTCCAGAAACCCGTGGGCATCGGTCCCGGTCAGTTCGAGGGACGAAGCGTCGTGGAGACGGGCAACACCTACCCGGTGGCCACACACAGCATCTACGTGCGGGCGCTGGCGGAGCAGGGTCTGCTCGGCCTCCTGGCGCTGTTGGGAGTGCTGCTCGGCACTCTCCTCCTGGCGGCCCGCAACGCTCTCGGCGGGCGCGACACCTACGGGATCGGATCGGCGGCGCTGCTGGCGGCGTGGGTGGGAATCATGGTGAACAGCGCGGTGGTGGACACCGCGCACTGGCGTCACCTGTGGGTCATCGCGGCTCTGATTTGGGTGGGCGCAACGCGTCCCGATCCGCACGCCGCGGAAAAGGCCAGATACATCGCCTAGCGGCGGCGCACGGCCCCGCCGAGGCGGCGGGGCATCCGCCCCCGCTCGGCCAGCCCGCTGTACAGCTCCTCCAGGCGCGCGACGGTGCGATCCATGCCAAAGCGCTCCTCGGCCCGCTCCCGGCCGGCCGCCCCCACTCGGGCCGCCATGGCGGGGTCCGCGAGGTAGGGCTCCAGCGCGTCGGCCCAGCCATCGGGCGAGAGGTCGTCCACCAGCGTGCCCACGTCGCCCATCACCTCGGCCACGCCCGGCTGGCGGGCGCCCGCCACGGCGGTCGCGTGCGCCATCGCCTCCATGAGCACCGTCGGCGCGCCCTCGCTCGGCAGCCCGCCCGGTTTGGGCGGGGAGGGCAGCACGAGCACCCGGGCCGTGCGGTAGTGCTCGTCGAGATCGTCGACGAAGCCGATCGTGATGTGCTCGCTCAGGCCGAGCTCGGCCACCAGCGCCTCGAGCTCGCCCGCGTGCTCGGGATAGATCCGGTCGATCGGCCCGGCCAGGCGTGCCTTCGCGTCGTAGCCCCGCTCGCGCAGGATGGCCGTGGCCCGGATGATCGAGTCGAAGCCCTTGGCCGGGTCGAGGCGTCCCACCGTGGCGATCACCTGATCCGTCTCGCGCGGTTCGGGCGGCGGCGGCAGGCGAACCCCGGGGTAGACCACGGTCACCCGCTCGTCCATGTCGGGCCGGAACTGGGCGGCCATGACCTCTGAGACGCAGACGATCTGATCGCACCGGCGCCCGATCGCCCGGGCAAACCGGCCGTCGAAGATGTGGTCGTGCTTCATCCACAGCAGGGGCACGTCGAGCCGGCGAGCAAGGCCGGCGCCGAAGATGGCCGCCTTCGCCTGGTTGGCGTGAATCACGTCGATGCGCTCGCCGGCGAGGCGCTCCGCCCAGCGCGAGACCGCCCTCGGGAACCGGAGCAGTCCCTGCTTGCCGAGCATCGGCTCCACGTCGGTGTGCACGCCGGCCGCCTCGAGCATCTCGTCCAGCTCGCCCGCGCCCAGCAGCAGCGCACGCCCCGCGAACGAGTCATCGAGGTCCTCCACCACCCTCAGGAGCACCATCTCCGAGCCGCCGTACTCCCCGAAGGGCGCGATGAACAGAACGTTCGTCATCGGTAGCGCAGGGGTCGGAGGACGCGGCGCGCGAGCCGCGCCGGCGGCGAACGGCGGACCCGGAAGAACAGCCCGCGCGACTTGAGCTCGAAGGTCAGGCGGCCATCGCCCGGGCTCGGGCTCTGGCGGGTCAGCGCGAAGGGCTCCCACCCGCCGCGCTCGCCACAGGTCACGGCGCTGGTGTAGCCCGCGCGCCGCGCGGCGTCGGGGCAATCCGGTGAGTAGTCGCAGTACGGATAGGCGAAGGAGATCACGGAATGGCCGAGCATGTCCTCGAGCGCCTCCTTCGACTGGACCATCTCGCGATAGGCCTCGTCGGCCCCGGCCTCGCCCAGGTTCCGGTGATCCATGGTGTGCGATCCGATCTCGACCCTCGGATGGCCACCCAGCTCCAACAGCTCCTCCCGGGTCACGATTCTCACCCCCGCCCCGCTCTCAACGAACGGGTATGGCTCGCCCAGGAGGCCAGGACAGGCGTACACGGTGGCCGCCGCGTCCAGCTCCTCGAGGAGCGCGGGCAGGCGCACGTTGTCCTCGGGGGCGTCATCGAACGTGAGCGAGCAGAGGCCGTCGATCGCCTCGCCCGCTCCGAGCCTCCGCGCGAGCTCCGCCTGCTTCACGAAGCGGTAGCCGCGGCGGCGCAGCCGCTCGACATGGGCGCGAAAGGCCGCCGGCGGCACGAGCAGGCCGTCGGGGTCCAGCTCGTAGGGCAGGTCGGCCAGCCCGTGGTAGGCGAGCACCAGGGGCGGGGTCACGCCGACGCCTCCTCGACCGGGGGCGGACGACGCCGCAGCACGGCTCCGAACACCTTCAGATCCTCTGGGTAGGCCAGCCGCTCGAAGGCCAGGAAGACGATGGCGTAGGCGATGAAACCCGCCACCCCGGCGGCGATGTCGGGAAGGCCGGTCACCACCACCGTGCCCGCCATGGCCAACCCTCCCGCCGCGGCGGCGCCCAGCGGGCGCAGCAGCCGCACCCGGCCGGTCATGGACCGCACGAGCACGAACCCGAGCACGAAGAGCATGAAGGCCGAGATGGCCGCCACCGCGGCCGCGCCGGAGGCCCCGTAGGCGGGGATCACCACGAGGTTGGCCACGACGTTCACAACGAGCACGACGCCCACCACACGTGCAAAGGCGAGGGGTTTCTCGCGAGCTATCACCAGGATCGCCGCAAGGTCGTTGATGCCCACGAACACCACCATCGCGCCAAGGAAGCGCAGCGGCTCCACCGCCGCCTCGTAGCCCGAGCCATAGAAGAGGTCGATGATCGGCTCGGCGAACAGCGTGAACGTGAGGCCGATGGGCACCAGGACGGCGGCCGTGACCTTCGTGCCCAGCTCGAAGCCGGCGGCGATCGCGGGGGGCCCGCCGCCCTGGGCCGCGAACCAGGGCAGCATCGCGGCCGAGATCGCCCAGCCGATGAAGAAGGTCGCCTCGACCAGGCGGAACGCGGCTCCGAAGAAGCCCACGTCGCGATTGCCCTCATCCGAGAGGAACGAGAGCAGCGTCTGGTCGATCTTGCCGAGCGCGCCCAGCAGCACGGCCACCGCGCCGATCGGGATGCCGGCCGAGATGAGCGCCCGCCACTTCGAACGGTCGATGCGCGGCCGGATCGTCACCACCAGCCGCTGCATGGCCACGGTGGCCACCGCGAAGCCCACCAGCGCGCTGACCAGCATGACCACCGACACGAGCACCAGTCCACCGCCGGAGAGCACGACCGTGACCCCCGCCACCGCCGTGAGCACCCGCTGCACGATCAGCGCAACCGCCACCACCTCCTGGCGCTGGTAGGCCTGCAGCACCGCGCTCCAGGTGCGGCCGAGGTTCTCGACCGCCACCGCCGCCCCCACGAGCAGCACCACCAGCTGCACCTCGCCGGAGTAGTCGAGGGCGATCACGATCGCCTCTCCCAGCAGGACGAGGATGACCGAGAGCGCCAGCTTGATCGCCATCACATTGCTGGCGTACTCGTGCACCCGCTCGCGGTCGCGCGCAACGTCGCGGGCGATCAGCTCCTCCGTGCCAAAGCCCGCGGGCAGGGTCATGACGATCATGAACGAGAGCGCGAAGATCAGATCGCCGAAGAGGGCCGCTCCCAGCTCGCGCGCCACAACAAGGAAGAAGACGACCGACGCGAGCTTGGCCACGACCTCCCCCACCGTGCGTGCCGCCGCGTTCCAGGCGACGAGCCGCGACGGGCTCGCCTCGGCACCCGACACGTCCGTCACCCCCCGCGCTCGAACAAGGCGACGCTCGTACCGGGCGGTCGGTAGAAGTGCCTGGCCGGGCGCTCGAGGAAATACGCGTGGCGCCCGTCGCGCTCCTCGGAGAGCTCGCGCAGCACGGGCAGCATGAGCCCGCTGCAATCCACCAGATAGAGGGGATCGGCGGCGTTCGCGAGGGCCAGCCCGAACTCGAAGCGCTGGAAGCCCTCCTCGTGCACGGAGTCGTGAATGAGCATGTCGACCTCGCGGCCACGCAGCGCGGGCTCGAGGTCGGTGAGGATGTCCCCGAACACGGGCTCCCAGCGCCCGCGCAGGCGCTCGGGGACGATCCAGCCCGCCTCGGGATCGAGGTCGACCGATACCAGCCGGCCGTCCACCCCATCGGCCGCGTTGCGCTCCAGCGCGCGCAGGAGCATGAGCGAGCCGAGGCCGTCGAAGATCCCCGTCTCCACCACGAGCCGCGGCTTCACGGCTCGCGCGACCACGTACCAGAGCAGCCTGTTGCCGAGCGGCAACCGCCACTTGGCGTCGATTCGGAGCAGAGTGCGGCGGCGCAGCCGCGCGCCGAGCTCTGGGTCGCCATCGGTCTCGGCCAGGTATGCCGCCGCGTCCGAGGGTGGGATGTCCAGCAGCGAGGCGCAGAACGCCACGAGCTCCTCGCGGTTGCCGAGCTCATAGCTGTAGCTGTGGGTCTCCGGGTCGAGGAGCACGAACCGGGCCACGTTGACCGGGTCCTCCCGAAACCGGGCGCCCTCCTCACGCACCCGGCGGGCCTTTAGGAGGAAGCGGAAGCGTCCCATCCGCCGGATCCGCGCGGCCAGGCCCGGCATCCGGTTCTTCACGCTGTCCCTCAGGCTCATTTCAGCCCGATCACGAAGCCCCCCCACCAGAGAGGCTCGAGGCGGGTGCGAAACCCGAGCCGCTCCAGATCGGCCGCGCAGTCGTGCTCGGTGTAACCGGTCTCGGGGTGCAGCTCGACCTTGATGGCGCGAACCTGCTCCGCCCACTCGGTGTCGCGGGCCAGCACCCGTCGCTCGGTGCCCTCGATGTCCATCAGCATGAAGTCGATCGGGCCGTCCGGCTTCTCGCGCTCCAGCAGGGAGTTGAGCGAGATGGCGGGCATGGCCTCCAGCTCCGGCGGATCGTCCGGCCGGCGGGCGCGCACCGTGAGCCCGTACTCCTGCCCGCCCTCGACCACGATCTCGCCGTCCTCGTCCCAGATCGCGGCCTCGACCAGCTTGCAGCGGTCCTCCAGCCCCTCCAGGTTGCGTCGCGCCACGACCAGGTTGCGCGGGTCGGGCTCGACCCCGATCAGCTCGGCGCCCGGATAGCGCAGGGCCAGGTCCACCAGCCCGACCGCCACATTGGTGCCCAGCTCCCAGATACGACGCAGGTCGCCGGAACGGATCTCCTTGGGGGGCAGCTGATAGCGGAAGATGAAGTCATCGGCGATCACGTCGATGTCCGTGGTGCCCGGCCGGAGGTGGATCGCTCTTCCGTCGAGCGCCCGCATCCGGATCGGGACCGGCTCGCCGGCCGCTCCCCCGGCCCCGTCCCCCTTCATCAGGGCGCGCAGCGCCTGGCGGCCCTCGCGATCCGAGGCCACCGTGGGCATCGTCGCGAGCACCCGCGCACGGTCTCTCCAGGCGCTTAGGCGGTCGCGCATGGGGCGCGACGCTAGCAATCGCCCCAGACCCGACCGAATGCCGGAGGCGGCGCTAGGCCTCGGCGACCGGCACGGCTTTGCCCTCGCTCCGAAAGCGCCCGGTGCGCTGCGCAGCGCCACTCGAGCGGAACACCGCGACCGCGGTTCCGGGCGGCCTGTAGAAGTGGTTGCGCGGGCGCTCCTGGAACACCTGGTGCTCGCCACCCCGCGCCGTGCACAGTTCGCGCAGCACTGGGAGCTCCCGGCCGCTCGAGTCGATCACGTAGAGGTCGCTCGCGGCATGGGCGAGGGCGAGGCCGAACTCGAACCGCTGCAGCGGCTCGTTGTGGTCGGACTCGTGGATGAAGAGATCGATGTCCTGGCCCTCGAGCGCCGGCTCGAGGTCGGCCTCGATGTCCCCGAACACAGGGGTCCAGCGATCGCGCAGCCGCTCGGGGACCAGCCATCCACTGGCAGGGTCGAAGTCGATCGAGATCAGGCGGCCCTCGACGCCCTCTTCGGCGTTGCGCGCCAGTGCCCGCAGGAGCATGAGCGACCCCAGGCCATGGTAGATCCCGGTCTCCACGGTGAGCTTCGGCTTCACGGCGCGGACGAGGGCGTACCAGAGCAACCTGTTGCCGAGCGGCATCTCGCGCTTGGAGTCGATCCGCCAGCGAACCCGGCGGGTGAGCTCAGTGGCCAGCTCGGGATCGTTCAGCGCCTCGTCCACGTGCGCGGCGGCCTCCTCCGGGGAGCTGTCCGTGCAGCGCGCGATGAACTCGCAGAGCTCGTCGACGTTGGCCAGCTCGTAGCTGTAGCTGTGCGTCTCGGGGTCGAGCAGCACGAAGCGCAGCACGTTGACCGGGTCCTCGCGCAGGCTCACGCCTTCATCGCGCACCTGCCGGGCCTTCAACAGGAAGCGAAAGCGGCCGAGCTTCCGTACCAGCGCCACCATCCATGGCGACTTGAGCTTTTCCTTGATCCTGATTGCAAATCCCTCCGTAGGCAGGACACCGTAGGCCAGACGGCCGGATCCCGCCAGCCCCCGACCCCGGGGAGGCGGGCTAGCCGCGCGCCCGGAACAGGATCGACTGGCCTCGCCCGGCGGGATACGGCGGCACGTCCTGCGACGGTTCCGTGTGCGGCCAGAGGCCGTGGTGCAGCGTGTAGCCGCCCTGAGCCTCGTAGCCCAGATCGAGAATCCGCTGGTAGAACGCGGCGCCCGAGCTCCCCGCCCTGACCAGGTGGTCCTCCTCGATCTCAACGAACAGGTACTCGGGACGCATGCGCTCGAAGAACTCCCGCCCGCCGTCCAGCACCGCCGGCTCGTGGCCCTCCACGTCGACCTTGACCAGGCGCACCGGTCCCTCGAGGCCGGCGGTCGCGGCGTCGAGGGTGTTCATCGGAACCTCGATTGATTCGACCTGGGCCTCCGCCGGGAGGTGCGCGCTCGCGTGGCCCGAGTATCCGTCCAGGCTCTCAGTGAACAACGTGAGCGTTCCGGGCTCATCCGACAGCCCTTCGTTGTGCACGGTCACCCGATCGGTGAGCTCGGGGTTCAGCGCAAGGCTTGTCTCGAGACGGGCCGCGGTGGCGGGCACTGGCTCGAAGGCGTGCACCTGAGCGCCCCTGGCGGCGGCTGCGAGCGAGTAGAGGCCGACGTTGGCGCCGATGTCTACGACCAGATCGCCCGGCCGCACCACACCCAGCACGTCCCTCAGCGCGAGGCGCTCGTAGGTGTCCAGGTAGAGCAGGCGGTCGACGTCGTCCCCCAGATGCAGCTCGAACGTGGCCCCATAGCGCCGTGCGGTGACCCTCACGTCGCGGCCGCGCGGATGCCCGATCAGGGCGTAGGCCAGCCAATCGACCCGCCGGACGGGGACTGTTTTCGTGATTGCACGCGCCATCCGGCGGCTCACGGGACCCGCCCGGCCCAGTCTCAGCCGGTCCCTGAGCTCTGCCTTCATTTCCGAGGTTATATCGGGTGGTCTCAGCCATTCGTCCAGCGAGTGGCGAACCGGCCGGACCTGACCTACCTTGATCAGGTGCCGGGGATATTCCATCGCGCGTACCAACGGCGGGCCATTTTGGCTTCAATCGCGGCCGTCGTACTCGTGGGCTTGGCGCTGCCGGGTCCTGCGGGCGCCCAACGCCCCAACCCGACCTACCCGACGGGCTTCTCCGAGCGCGTGATCGCCAGCGGTCTCGGCGCGCCCACGAGCGTGGCCTGGACCCCCGACGGCCGGATGTTCATCGCCGAGAAGGACGGCAGGGTGGAGGTCGTCGCGCCGGGGAGCACGACGAAAACGCAGATCCTCAACATCTCCGCGCGCGTCAACTTCAGGGGCGACCGCGGCCTGCTCGGCCTGGCCGTGGACGCCAACTATGCGAGCAACAACTACGTCTACCTGCTCTACACCTACGACGTTAATCCGCTGACCCCGAACAGCGACGGCAGGATGGTCTCCCGCCTGGAGCGGTTCACGATCTCTCCCACCAACGTGGTCACCCCGAGCAAGGTCCTGCTCGGCAGCTACGGGCAGGGGTTCTGCCCCCCGGCCAGCAACGACCTCGACTGCATCCCCTCCGACGAGCTGTCGCATTCGATCGGCACCGTGCGGGCGGACCCCGACGGCACCCTGTGGGTCGGATCGGGCGACGGCGCAAGCTGGGGGTACGCCGACCCGCTCGCCCTCCGCACCCACGACGAGCAGAGCATGGCCGGCAAGATCATGCATATCGACCGCGAGGGCCGGGGCCTGCCCGGTCACCCGTTCTGCCCCGCCAACGGCAACCTCGACCAGGTCTGCACGAAGATCCACGCCAAGGGATTTCGCAACCCGTTCAAGTTCTCGCTGCGCCCGCAGGGACGCGGGCTGGCCGTGGGGGACGTGGGCTGGAACACGCGCGAGGAGATCGACCTGGTGCCCTCGGGCGGCGGCAACTACGGCTGGCCCTGCTACGAGGCGAGTCAGCGCACACCCGGCTACCGCGACTTCCCCGAATGCGCGGCGGAGTACGCCAAGGAGGGGACGCCCGACGGCCATCGCGGGCCCGCCTACGAGTACCTGCACACGGTCGGGAGCACGGTGATCATGGGGCCCACCTACAGCGGCGGCCAGTACCCCTCGAGCTACGACGGCGACATCTTCTACGGCGACTTCACCGGGCAGTCGATCCGGACCGTCGTCGTGAACGGCCAGGACCAGGTGACCCAGACCAAGAACTTCGCGACGAACTGGCAGGGGCTGGTCGGGCTCGAGAGGGCGCCCAACGGGAACCTCGTCGCGCTCGACATCGGGACGTTCAACAACGACGGGGCCATCCGGGAAATCGTCTACGAGAACAGCGAACCCACCGCGGTCGCATCGGCCACGCCGACATCGGGGCCGACCCCGCTGACCGTCGACTTCACGGGCTCGTCGTCCTTCGACCCCGACGATGAGGGACTCACGTACGACTGGGATTTCGGCGACGGCTCCGCCCACAGCGCAGCGGTCAACCCTCGGCACGTGTACACCAATGCGGGTGTGTTCACCGCGCGGCTGACCGTCTCTGACGGACAGGGCAATACCGATTCCGCGACGGTGACGATCAGGCCCGGGAACGACGCCCCGACGGGCAGCATCACCTCACCTGCGGACGGTTCGCTCTATCGGGGCGGCGACACGATCACCGTTTCCGGCACGGGCACCGACGTACAGGACGGCAACCTCGCGGCCTCGGCCCTCGACTGGCGGGTGCTGCTCCACCACGGGAACCACATACACCCGCTCCACCAGGCTTCGGGCACGGCGCAGACGAGCTTCACCGCCGCCATCGACCACGATGCCGATTCGTACTACGAGGTGACCCTCACAGCCCGGGACTCGACCGGTCTGACCGGAACACGCAGCATCATCCTGCGACCGGAGACCACCACGGCGCGAATCACGAGCTCCCCCACCGGAGCGCCCGTGACCTACGGCGGCCGCGACTTCACAACCCCCGTCAACGAACCCACCGCCGTCGGCTTCCGGACGAGCTTGACAGCGGATCCCAGCTTCACGCGCGACGGGCGGACGTTCTACTTCCACCGCTGGTCGGACGACGGGCCGCGAGTCCGAAACGGGTTCACCGTGCCCCCGTCAGGCTTCGACCTGAACGCCTACTACCGGGAGGACAAGGCGTTCGCTCGCACGGCCACCGCTTCCAGCACCCAGTTCCCCGGGGTCGAGCCCGGCCAGGCCGTCGACGGAGACACGGACACCCGCTGGGGCTCGGCGTTCGCGGACAACCAGTGGTGGCAGGTGGACCTCGGCAGCAACCGGAAGGTGGACAACGTCCGGATCGACTGGACCGCCGCCTACCCCCGGAGCTACCTGATCCAGACATCCCCCGACGGAACCACCTGGACCACGGCCGCCACGCAGAACGTCACCCTGGTCCCGTACGGCAACACGCTCGGGGTCGTCGAAACGGACTTCCCGACACGCACCGCCCGTTACGTACGCGTCCAAACCCAGCAGCGCGCAACCGCCTGGGGCAACTCCTTCAATGATGTCCGCGTGCTCGGGCCTGCGGACGATGAGACGCCGCCGGACACCACGATCACGTCGGGGCCCTCGGGCACCATCGGGGTCCGCGACGCCAGCTTCGCCTTCACGAGCGTGTCCGGCGCCACGTTCGAGTGCCGGCTTGGAACCACCGGAGCGTGGGAGAACTGCACGTCGCCGCGGTCCTTCACCGGGCTCGCCGACGGCACCTACGAATTCCAGGTCCGGGCAGCCACCGGCGCCGGGACGGACCCGACGCCCGCAACCCGCACCTTCACCGTCGACACCGTCGCACCTGATACGACAATCGCTTCAGGGCCGTCGGGCACCATCGGCGTCCGCGACGCGAGCTTTGCGTTCACGAGCGAGCCGTCGGCCACGTTCGAGTGCCGGCTTGGAACCACGGGAGCGTGGGAGAGCTGCACGTCGCCGCGGTCGTTCACGGGGCTCCCCGACGGCGCCTACGAGTTCCAGGTCCGGGCAGTCACCGGCGCCGGGACGGACCCGACGCCCGCAACCCGCAGCTTCACCGTCGACACCACCGCACCCCAGACCACGATCGACGCGGGCCCGACCGGCACGATCACGACCACGACCGCCGCGTTCCGCTTCTCCAGCGAACCGTCCGCCACGTTCGAGTGCAAGCTCGACCAGGGCAACTGGGCCGCCTGCACCTCCGAGCACACCCTCACCAACCTCTCCGAGGGCGCCCACACCTTCAACGTCCGCGCCACCGACACCGTGGGCAACACCGACCAAACCCCCGCCATCCGCACCTTCACCGTCGACGGCGCCCGAGAGGACAAGGCGTTCGGGCGCCCGGCCACCGCGTCCAGCACCCAGTTCCCCACGGTCGAGCCCGACAAGGCCGTCGACGGGAACCCGGGCACCCGCTGGGGCTCGCAGTTCGCGGACAACGAGTGGTGGCAGGTGGACCTCGGCAGCAACCGGACCGTGGACATCGTCCGGATCGACTGGACCGCCGCCTACCCGCGCAGCTACCTGATCCAGACATCCCCCGACGGAACCACCTGGACCACCGCCGCCACAGTGGACCCCGTCCCGGTCCCCTACGGCGACACCCTCGGAATCGTCGAAACGACCTTCACCGCTCGCACCGCCCGCTACGTCCGCATCCAAACCCTCCAGCGCGCCACGTTCTGGGGCGAATCCTTCTGGGACGTCAAGGTCCTCGGCCCGACGGATGTCGCCGCACCGGCGCCCGATACGACGATCACCTCGGGTCCCTCGGGCCCGATCGGGGTCCGCGACGCCAGCTTCGCCTTCACAAGCGAGCCGTCGGCCACGTTCGAGTGCCGGCTTGGCACCACCGCCGCGTGGGAGAGCTGCTCCTCACCGCGATCCTTCACAGGGCTCGCCGACGGCACCTACGAGTTCGAGGTCCGGGCGTCCACCGCCGCCGGCACCGACCAGAGCCCGGCCACGCGCACCTTCACCGTGGACACCGCCGCACCCCAAACCACGATCGACGCAGGCCCGACCGGCACGATCACGACCACGACCGCCGCGTTCCAATTCTCCAGCGAGGCCGGCGCCACCTTCGCCTGCAGCCTCGATGGGGGTGCCTACGCGTCCTGCACGTCGCCACGGAGCCTCACCAACCTCTCCGAGGGCGCCCACACCTTCAGCGTCCGCGCGACCGATACCGCGGGCAACACCGACCAAACGCCCGCCACCCGCACGTTCACCGTCGACACCGGTCGGGTGGACAAGGCATTGGGGCGCACGGCGACCGCTTCCAGCGTCCAGTTCGCCGGGGTCGAGCCCGGCCTGGCGGTCGACGGGAACCCGGCCACGCGCTGGGGCTCGCAGTTCGCGGACAACGAGTGGTGGCAGGTGGACCTCGGCAGCAACCGGAGTGTGGACCTCGTCCGGATCGACTGGACCGCCGCCTACCCGCGCAGCTACCTGATCCAGACGTCACCGGACGGAACCACGTGGACGACCGCCGCCACCGAGAACCCGATCCCGGTCCCCTACGGCGACACTCTCGGGATCGTCGAAACGACCTTCACCGCACGCACCGCCCGCTATGTGCGCGTCCAAGCACTCCAGCGCGCCACGTTCTGGGGCGTCTCCTTCTGGGACCTCAAGGTCTTCGGGCCGACGGACGTGGCCCCGCCGCCTGACACCACCCCACCCCAAACCACGATCGATGCGGGCCCGACCGGCACGATCACGACCAAGACCGCCGCGTTCCAATTCTCCAGCGAGGCCGGCGCCACCTTCGCCTGCAGCCTGGACGGCGGCGCCTACGCGTCCTGCACCTCGCCGCGCAACCTCACCAACCTCACCGAGGGCGCCCACACCTTCAACGTCCGCGCCACCGACGCCGCCGGCAACACCGACCCAACCCCCGCCACCCGCACCTTCACGGTAGACACCGCCGCACCCCAAACCACCATCAGCTCCGGTCCGTCGGGCACCGTGCAGCCGACCACGGCCACGTTCGCGTTCACCAGCGAGGCCGGCGCCACCTTCGCCTGCAGCCTCGACGGCGGCGCCTACGCGGCCTGCACCTCGCCGCGCAACCTCACGGGCCTGTCGCGCACCCAGCACACGTTCCGCGTGCGGGCGACGGACGCCGCCGGCAACACCGACCAGACGCCCGCCGAGCGCATCTGGACCGTGCAGAGCTACGCCGACAACGTGCGCGGCACAACCGGGATCTTCTCCTACTACCGGCTGGGCGACTCCGGCACCACGGCGGTCGATGACCGCGGCCAGGCCAACGGCAGCTACCAGAACGGCCCGACCGCCCAGGCGAGCCTGATCGCGGGCGGGGACTCCTCACGCGACTTCGATGGAGTCAACGACCAAGTCGACTACTCCCCCACCCCGTTCGGCACCCCGACGGCCTTCAGCGTCGAGGCGTGGGTGCGCGTGGATTCGACCAAGGCGGCTGGGCGATACCACTTCCTCGTGACCGACGCCCTATCGGACTTCAACGATGGCTTCTCACTCGTGGTCGACAGCTCCAACCGACCCCAGTTCACCGTGGCTCGTACCGCAACGACCAAGGGCACCGCCCTGGCCCCGGCCCTGACGGTCGGACAGGTCGCGCACATCGTGGCCGTCTACACCGGCACGGAGCTGCGCCTGTACGTGAACGGGACACGGCGCGCGACCACCTCCTTCAGCGGTGGCCCGACCTGGGCGTCCTCGCGCGACCTGCGGCTCGGCGAGTCAGGTGGCATCGTCCAACCGCACCACCCGCTATCTCGACGGCCGCCTCGACGAGGTGGCCCTCTACCGCTCGGCGCTCACGGACGCACAGGTCACGTCTCACAACACCGCCGGACGCTGAGCATCCTCAACTCCGACTATCCTCTTCGGAGTCGTGAGCCTGATTCTGATCATCGCGATCGTCGGGATGGCAGTGGCAGGGGTCGTCGCACTGTCCCTGGGCACCGCCCTGCGGCGATCCAAGAGCCAGGACGACGATGAGGCCCGCCTCGCGCGACTGGGTGCGATGAAGAGTCCCACCGGCAAGCCGTTCTTCGCCGACCGCAAGGCAGCGCTCGACCTGTCCGACGAGATCCACGACGTGGAGCGAGGGGCCTGAGCGCGGCCAACCAGGTCGTGGGCCCGGACGGGGAGCGCGGTCCGGACATTCCGTTCACCGATCTGCGGCTGAGCGCCGCCGATCTCGAGGCCGTGGCGGAGACGCTGCGCTCGGGCTGGCTCACGATGGGCCCGCGCACCGCCGAGTTCGAGGCGGCCTTCGCCGAGCACCTCGGCGCGAAGCACGCCGTGGCCGTCTCGAGCTGCACAGCGGCCCTTCACCTCGCCTATCTGGCGGCCGGGGTCGGTCCCGGGGACGAGGTGATCGTGCCCTCGTTCACCTTCGCGGCCACCGCGGCGGCGGTGCTCTACTGCGGCGCCACGCCCGTCTTCGCCGACATCGTCGGCCTCGAGGATCCGGGCATCGACCCGGCCCAGGTCGAGGCCCTGATCGGCGATCGCACCAAGGCGGTGGCGTGCGTGCACTTCGCCGGCTACCCCGCCGACGCCAACCGCCTCGAGGAGTTGTGCGACCACCACGGCCTCGCGTTCATCGAGGACGTGGCGCACGCCCCCAGCGCCACCCTGGACGGTCGCAAGCTCGGCACGATCGGGCTGGCCGGCGCGTTCTCGTTCTTCTCCAACAAGGTGCTGGCGATCGGGGAAGGGGGCCTGCTGGCCACCGACGACGACGACGTCGCCGCCCTGGCGCGCAGCCGCCGCTCGCACGCGATGACGTCCGGCACCTGGGACCGCCACTCCGGGCGCACCGATACCTACGACGTGACCGACCTGGGCTTCAACTACCGCCTCGACGAGCCGCGCTCGGCGCTGGCGCTGTCACGGCTCGCGGTGCTCGAGGAGGACATCGAGGTGCGCCGGGGGCTCGTGCGCAACTACCGCGAGCGCCTCGGAGGGCTCGACGGGCTGCTCCTGCCCTTCGAGGACGACGGCGTGGCCACCTCGTCCTGCTACGTGATGCCGGTGATGGTGCTCGATCCCGAGCGCCGCGACGCGTTCCGCGACCACCTCTCAGAGCGGCACGGGGTGCAGACCAGCGTCTTCTATCCGGCCATCCACGAGTTCAGCTTCTATCGGGACCGGTTTCCGGGAGTGGAGCTCCCGCGCACCGAGCTGGCGTCGCGCTGCGAGGTCACGATCCCGCTCTTCCCCCACATGACCGCCGACGAGCAGGATCGCGTGTGCACGGCGATCGAGGAGGCGCTGGCGGCGTGAACTGGCGCTACCCCCTCTCCACCCTGCCGATGCCCGAGGAGGACGTCTCGGCCGTGCTCGAGTGCCTGAAGAGCGGCTGGCTCACCATGGGGCCGCGCACGCAGGCGTTCGAGGCCGCGCTCGCGCAGGAGCTCGACGTGCCCCACGTGGTGTGCGTCTCCAGCGGCACCGCGGCGCTGCACCTGGCGTGCCTGGCCGCGGGGCTCGAGGCCGGCGACGAGGTGATCGTGCCCTCGGCCACCTTCGTGGCCTCCGCGGCGGCGGCCCGCTACTGCGGCGCCGAGCCGGTGTTCTGCGACGTCGTCGCGGCCAACTCGCCGCTGATCGACCCGGCCGACGTGGAGCGCCGCATCACCGAGCGCACGAAGGCCGTCATGGCTGTGCACTTCTGCGGCTACGCGGCCGACACCGACGCCCTGCGCGCGCTGTGCGACGAACGCGGCCTGATGCTGATCGAGGACGCCGCTCAGGCCATCTGCGCGCGAGTGGGCGCCTCGGGGGCGATGGCCGGCACGGCCGGAGACCTCGGCTGCCTCTCGTTCTTCTCCAAGAAGCAGCTGTGCGTGGGAGAGGGCGGCGCGGTGATCTGCTCGGACGACGAGCTGGCGAAGAAGGCGCGCTCGCTGCGCTCACACGCCATGAGCAGCGTCACCTGGGACCGCCACCGCGGCTACTCGCGCTCCTACGACGTGGACGACGTCGGCTTCAACTTCCGCATCGACGAGCCGCGGGCGGCACTCGGAATGTCGCGCCTGCCCCGCCTGGCCGGCGAGATCGAGCGCCGCCGCGAGGTGGTGCGCGGCTATCGCGAACGGCTGACCGCAACGCCCGGGATCGACCTGATGTTCGACGATGAGGCCGTGGAGCCGGCATCGCACTTCGCCTTCCCCGTCCTGGCCGCCGATCGCGCGGCCCGCGACCGCGCCCGCGACGGGCTTGTCGGAGCGCGGGATCCAGACCACCTGGTACCCGGCGGTGCACCGCTTCAGCGGCTACCAGAGCGATATCTCCCTGGCCCACACCGAGGAGTTCGCGGAACGCCACTTCTGCCTGCCGCTGTCGCCCACGCTCGAGGACGGGGATCTCGACGACATCGCCGCCGCGGTGGCGGAGGTGGCCGCGTGAGGGCGCTCGTGACCGGCTGCGCGGGCTTCATCGGCTCGCACGTGGCCGACGCCCTGCGTGCGCGGGGGGACGAGGTGACCGGGGTCGACCTGCAGCCCGGACCGGGTCACCGGCAGGCCGACCTCGCCGACGCGGAGATCGAGCCGCTGCTGGACGGCGTCGACGTGGTCTTCCACCTGGCGGGCCAGCCGGGCGTGCGCTCCGGCTGGGGCTCGCGCTACCAGCTCTACCTCCGCAACAACCTCCTCGCCACCCAGCGGCTGCTGGAGGCCGCCCGCGGGCGCGACGGCCTGCGCCTGGTGTTCGCCTCCTCCTCCTCGGTCTACGGCGACGGCGACGGGCCGGTGTCCCCCTATGGCCAGACCAAGCTGGGGGCCGAGCAGCTGTGCAGGCATCTACCGCCTCGCCAACGGCGTGGACACCCGGGTGCTGCGGTACTTCACGGTGTTCGGGCCCAGGCAGAGGCCCGACATGGCCTTCACGCGCTTTCTCTCGGCCGCGCTCGACGGCGCGCCGGTGGCGGTGTTCGGCGATGGCCTTCAGACGCGCGACTACACCTACGTGGCGGACGCCGTGGCGGCGACCCTGGCCGCGGCGGAGATCGACGGCGAGCAGGCCGAACTGCCCTTCGACATCGGCGGGGGCGCTCCGGCCTCCGTGATGGACGTGCTCGGCACGATCGGCAAGCTCACCGGCCGCAAGCTGGACATCCGGCATCTGGAGGCTGAGCCGGGTGAGCCGCGCGACACGCTCGCCGACACCTCACGAGCCCGTGAGCTGCTCGCCTTCCGGCCGTCGCGATCGCTCACTGACGGGCTAGCGCTGCAGCTCGCCTGGCTAGAGGAAACTCGCGCTCAGGCGATCGCTTCGCCGGCGCTGTCCTGATTCGGCTTCTGCGCTTCAAGCTTCGCGGCCCAGTCCAGCATGGCCTCGACGTGCCGGTCGGTGATCCCGGTGGTCGGGCGGGTCTCCACAAGCAAGGTGGGAGCGGGTCGAGCCATCGCCCACTCCTTGACGGGAGCGCTCAGGTTGTCGTCGATCCAGGCCATGGGGCGATCGGTGGAGAACGCCGCGATGCCGTCGAGCTTCCAGTCCGCTGAGCCGAACACGGCTCGGCCCTGGAAGGTGAGGCAGGGCAGATCCTGGAACGGCAGCTTGAGGATGAACGGCAGGTACTGATTCGCCTTCTCCTCCCAGCCCGTGGCCCAGACGAGGTCGTAGGCCTCCGCGAGGCGGACAAGCCGTTCGCCGGCCTCGTTGGGGATGTAGTGCCCGACGCCGTCGATCCAGTGGAATCGGCCCTCGACCTCGGGGTTGGCGGCCGAGAAGCCGAACAGGCTGATGACTCCGTCGACATCGACGAAGAGCAGCGGTCGCTGATCAGGCATCACGAAATCCATCCACTCTCCCCCTCGGCAAGCCCACGTCTTTCCTTTACCCGGACGAGGTGTTAACTACGCGCCCTGGACAGCTTTCGCTGCACCACGGAGCCCAGCAGCTTCACCACCGCAGGATCGCCGTTGACCCGGACGTGACCGTTCTCATACGCTTCGGCCCACTGCTTCAGACGCCCTTCGGTCGCCAAATCGTTGAAGTGCGGGCGCGAAACGGACACGTCGATGCGGGCGTCGCCGGCCGGATCTCGGTCGACCTTCGGGCCGGGCAGCTCGACCCGCCAGATGGGCGCGTCGCCTCCGCGCGCGCGCAGCTCCACACGCGTGACGAGCTTGAGCTGCGCCAGCTCGGGCACCTCCTCGGTCAGGCGCGCGATCGCCTGGCCAATCAGCGCCTTGGTCTCCGTGCTGCTCAAATCTTGTGCCGCTGTAGAAGCTTCTTGCCGATGACCATCTTCTGGATCTCGGAGGTGCCCTCGCCGATCAGCAGCAGCGGCGCGTCGCGGTACAGGCGCTCGATCTCGTACTCCTTGGAGTAGCCGTAGCCGCCGTGGATGCGGAATGACTCCTCGACGCAGAAGCGCCCGGCCTCCGAGGCGAACAGCTTCGCCATGCCGGCCTCGAGGTCGGAGCGCTCGCCCGCGTCCTTGAGGTTCGCGGCGCGCAGGGTCATGAGCCGCGCGGCGTCGACTTGGGTGGCCATGTCGGCGAGCTTGAACTGGATCGCCTGGTGCTGGGCGATCGGCTTGCCGAAGGTCTTGCGCTCCTGCGAGTAGCGCAGGGCCAGCTCCAGAGCGCGCTGGGCGATGCCCACGCCGCGGGCGGCCACGTTCACCCGGCCGACCTCGAGCGCGTCCATCATCTGCGAGAAGCCCTTGTTCAGGCCCGCCTCCTCGCCGCCGAGCACGTTCTCGGCGGGGCAGCGGTAGCCGTCGAAGACCAGCTCGGTGGACTCCACGCCCTTGTAGCCCATCTTCTTCAGCTTGGGCGGCACGGTGAAGCCCGCGTAGTCGCCGGTGTTCTCGTGCTCGCCGGGCTCCTTCTCGGCGATGAAGCAGGTCATGCCCTTGTGGCGAGGATCGGCGTCGGGGTCGGTCTTGACGAGCACGAACACCAGCGTCGACATGAGGCCGTTGGTCACCCACATCTTCTGCCCGTTGATCTCGTAGTCGCCGTCGTCGGTCTTCTTGGCGGCGGTCTTGATCGCCTGGACGTCTGAGCCCAGCTCGGGCTCGGAGAGGGAGAAGGCGGCGCGGATCTCGCCGGTCGCCATCCTCGGCAGGTACTTCTCCTTCTGCTCGTCGGAGCCGAACTTCATGAGCAGGTAGGAGCCGATGAAGTGGGTGTTCACGATGCCCGAGATCGAGATCCAGCCCCGCGACAGCTCCTCCACGATCATCGCGTAGGTGGTCAGGTCGAGGCCCATCCCGCCGTACTCCTCCGGGATCGTCACGCCGAAGAGCCCGAGCTCCTTCATCTGCTCGACGATCGGCTCGGGGAACTCGTCCTCGTGGTCGTAGTGCTCGGCGTTCGGGAGGATCTGCTCGTCCGCGAACTGGCGCACCATGTCGGTGATCGCCTTCTGCTCGTCCGTTTGGATAGTGGCTACGGCCATCAGCGCTCCAGTGTCGGCGTCTATGAGGACTGCGGAGGATATCCGGGCGTTGCCCGGCGCCCGCTAGTACTTCGGCGGGATGGCGCGCCATGAAGCCAGCCGGCTTGCGGCTGTACTTGCGCCAGCGGGGGCCTGAGCCGCCACGCTGATCCTCGGCCGACTGGCGGTCGCCGCCGCTGGTGTCCAGGCGGAGGCCCGCGATCACCACGTAGGCGTGACCGGGGTTGGTGTAGACGGTGATCCAGCGGCCCTTGCCCCTGCGGCCCCACTTCCTGAAGCTGCTCGAGTCGAGCGGGCTCTTGAGGAAGCGGCCGCCGAAGAGCGCGAAGCTCACGGTGCCGGAGCAGTCGTAGCCGCGGTCGAGCTCCACCCTGGAGGCGGTGGCGCCCTTGGCGTAGAGCTTGTGCCCGCCGCCGTAGACGTAGGGCTTGGTGATGATGCGGTTGGCTGCGGCAATGGCGCGCTTCACACGAGCGGGAGCGCCGATCGGGGGGATCGCGATGCCGTTGTGGAGCTTGGCGCGCTTGGCGGGCGGGGGCGGCGGCACGTAGGTGGCCCCACCGGTCCCACCGGATTGCGCAGCAGCACCGGCCGGGATGGCCAGTGAGAGCGCGGCGCACACAATCAAGGAGCGCAGGAAATTGTCCTTAGGAAATCGCAACATCTCTTTCGCACGCCTACGGGGTTAGCTGTCGGGCTCGCGCTGAAAGAGCTTGCGCGCTCCTCTCAAAAGGAGTTCGCCCCAGTGGCCGAAGCCACTTTGGTTCCCCCGTTCCACCCGTAAAGGTGGATTCGGCGTGCAGCGAAGCTAGCAGATCATGAGGGCGGATTCGACGGGGTAACCCGAAGATCCCCCTCATTGCGTGACACCTGCAACGAGGGCTGCAAAGCCCGATCTACGACAGAATCGGGTCGTGGCCCAGGCTCAGCCCCCCACCCCGCGCCGGCGACTCACCGCAGAGGCACGGCGCGCAGAAATCCTCGAGGCCGCTCTAGCGGTGTTCTCGCGTCGGGGTTACCACCCCTCCTCGATCGACGAGATCGCCCAGGCGGCCGGTATCTCGAAGGCGCTGATCTACGAGCATTTCGCGTCCAAGGAGGCCCTCCACGTCTCGCTGATCGAGATGTACGCCGGCGAGCTGGTCGAGCGGGTCGCCGCGGCGGGGGCGCCCGGGCCCGACGCCTCGGACCGCCTGGCGGCCGGGCTGGACGCCGTCTTCGCGTTCGTGGAGGAGCGCCGGGGCGCCTGGCAGATGCTGTTCCGGGAGACCGCGGACCCCGAGACCGCGGCGGTGCTCGACCGGGTCACCGCCGGCGTGGGCGCGCTCGTGGCCGAGCTGATCGCCCAGGACCCGCGGGTTCAGGCCG
Organism: uncultured Thermoleophilaceae bacterium; assembly: GCA_963808105.1. Lineage (GTDB taxonomy): Bacteria > Actinomycetota > Thermoleophilia > Solirubrobacterales > Thermoleophilaceae > JAAYBF01. The sequence continues at coordinate 1,007,218 of CAWEEH010000003.1, forward strand.
GCCGAGCCGACGCCGAGGTGCGCGAGCAGGCCATCGAGATGATCGCCCAGATGGTGGTGGGGTCCGCGCAGTCGCTGGCCAACTGGTGGAACGAGCACCAGGACGTGCCACGGAAGCGGCTCGTGGCCATAGCGATGGACATGCTCTGGCTCGGCCTGGACCGGATGAGCGCCGGCGAGCGGCGGCCCGAGGGCTCGGGTTGAACTTCGCCGAGGACGTGGTCGGCGCCGCCGACCCGTCCCGGACGGCGCTCGTGGCCCTCGCGCGGGACGGCTCGCGCAGCGAGCTCACCTTCGCCGAGGTCGGCGACCGCTCCGCACGGCTCGCCGGGACGCTCCTCGAGCGAGGGGTGAGCACGGGCGACGTGGTGATGACGATCGTCGGCAACCGGCCCGAGTGGGTGGACACCCTGCTGGCCTGCTGGCGCATCGGCGCGGTGGCGCTGCCGTGCACCGAGCAGCTGCGTGTCTCTGACCTGCGCCTGCGAATGGAGGCGGTTCAGCCGCGGCTGGTGATCACCGCCGAGCGCGGTGCCGCGGACGTTCGTGAAGCCGGCTTTGAGGGGGAGGTGCTGGAGGTCCCGGATCCGCGCGTCTTCGACTCCGCTGCCGCACCGGTCGCTCAGCTTGCTCCGGACGACCCCGCTCTGATCGTCTTCACTTCCGGGACCTCCGGCGAGCCCAAGCCCATCCGCCATGGAGTCCGCTACCTATTCGGCCAGGCCGTGCAGGCCGAGCATTGGTTCGGCCCCCGTCCCGGCGAGCTGGCCTGGTGCACCGCGGCCAGCGGCTGGTCGAAGTCGGCCCGCAACTCGTTCATCGCCCCGTGGCTGCGCGGGGCCGCCGCTCTGCTGCACGACGCCCGCTTCGACCCGGCCGAGCGCCTCGACGTGGTGGAGCGCGAGGGCGTGGCCGTGCTCTGCATGGCGCCCACGGAGTACCGGGCGATCGCGAAGCGGGTTGAGCTGCGCCGGCTCCCCGGGCTGCGTCACGCCGTGGCCGCGGGCGAGCCGCTGAACCCCGAGGTCGTGCGCGCGTGGCAGGAGGGCGCGGGCGTGGACGTCCACGACGGGTACGGGCAGACCGAGACGGGTGCCCTGACGGGGATGCCGCTGGGGGAACCGGTGCGGCCGGGGTCGATGGGCCGCGCGCTGCCCGGGTTCCGGCTGTTCATCGAGGACGGCGAGCTGTGCGCCGATTCCTCGACGATCCCGACCTTCTTCCTCGATGGCCCGGCGGGCACCTGGCGCACCGGCGATCGCGTGCGCGAGGACGAGGACGGCTACCTCTGGTTCGAGGGCCGCACCGACGACGTGATCATCTCCGCGGGCTATCGCATCGGCCCGTTCGAGGTGGAGTCGGCGCTGGTGTCCCACCCCGCGGTGGCGGAGGCAGCGGCGGTGGGAGCCCCGGACGAGGAGCGCGGCCAGGTGGTACGGGCGGTGGTGGTGCTGCGCGACGGCCACGAGGGCGGCGAGGCGCTGGCGGCGGAGCTGCAGAACCACGTGAAGGGCCTGACGGCGCCCTACAAGTACCCCCGCATCGTGGAGTTCGCCGAAACGCTCCCGAAGACGGCCAGCGGGAAGATCAAGCGCGCAGAGCTGCGCCGCTGAGCAGCCGCTCGGCTCGTGCCTCCGCCAGCTTGCCCGCCACGCGCGCGACGACCCTCTGCGGCGCTCGGTTCAGCTGCCGCGCGGTGACCCTGACCACGCGCCACCCCGCGTCCTCGAGGCGCTGATCGCGGGCACGATCGGCATCGAGCTCCTTAGGGGAGGTGTGAAACGCCGCGCTGTCCATCTCCACACAGACCTTCAGATCGGGCCAGACGGCGTCGGCCTCGTAGCCGAGCACCGGGTAGTTGGTGAACGGCGGGTCGAGCCCGGCTTGGCGCAGCAGCCGCACCAACCCTCGCTCGGGCGGTGAACGGGTGAACCCGCGATGGCCGCGCTCCTCGAGCAGGCGTCTGAGCGGGGCGGCGCCTCGGCGGCGAGGCGCACGGTCGAGGGCCGCTGCGAGGGAGCCCTCCGTCACGAGCCTGAGCCGGCGCATGTTGTCCACCACCTCCTCGAGGGCGTCGCGCCCAAGCATGCCTCCGAGGTCGATCAGGGTGCGAGCCGGGGCAGTGAAGGGGATGCCCTGGATGGTGCGCACGTCGTCGGGGTGAAGCTCGGCGACGCGGTGGACGTGGATGCCGGCCGGACGCGGATCGCGCCCGCCGGCGACCGTGACGTCGATACGGCCACGTTCCGGCGTAAGGGCGCGCCACCCACGCCCGGCGGCGAAGTGGCTCACGGCGCTTGGATCGCCGCACGCCAGCCAGGCGGCGCACTCCGCAGCGGGCGGCGCCGGATCAGGATCACCGATGAAGTAGACGGCCCGATGGCGCCGGTGCAACCAGCCTCTCGCCACCCGGTGCCGGATTGCCTTCGGGCTCAGCCCGGCCTCGAGGAGCTCGGCGTGCGTGGCGACTGGGTGCCGGCGGCGGGCGGCAAGCGCGGCGGCCGGGTCCCGGTCAGGGGCCATAACCCACCAAGACTCCGCGCACGCCCCGGAGCTGGTGGGTTATGTGCGTCACAGGCACATAACCCACCGGACTCGCGAGGCGGACCGAGTTTCGGGGCGTTGTGGTCCCTACCTCCCTCACCAGCCCCACGCTGGCACCACCACGGCGCCCGCGGAAGCCCGCTGCCGCGAGAAGTTGCTGGGCTGTCGCGGAGTTGGTGCGGAGCCGTAACGGGCTAGCCTCAACTCGATGCCGAACCGGCTCGCGCAAGAGACCTCCCCCTACCTGCTCCAGCACAAGGACAACCCCGTGGACTGGCATCCGTGGGGCGAGGAGGCGCTGGCCGCCGCGGCGGAGCGCAACGTGCCGATCCTTCTCTCGATCGGCTACTCGGCGTGCCACTGGTGTCACGTGATGGAGCGGGAGTCGTTCGAGGACGAGGAGACCGCGGCGCTGATGAACGAGCGCTACGTGTGCGTGAAGCTCGACCGTGAGGAGCGCCCGGACCTCGACGCGATCTACATGGAGGCGTGCCAGGCCATGACCGGCCGCGGCGGCTGGCCGCTGAACGTGTTCCTCACCCCCGAGCAGGTGCCCTTCTACGCCGGCACCTACTTCCCACCCGAGGAACGCCACGGCATGCCGAGCTGGCGCGAGGTGCTGCGCGCGGTGGCCGAGGGGTGGGACGAGAAGGCGGACGAGATCCGCGCCGGCGGGGAGCGCGCCGCCGAGCGGCTGGCGGGCGCCGCCTCCCTGCAGCCATCGAAGGAGCCGATGGATCCGGCCACGCTGGATGCCGCCGCGGAGCGGTTGCGCGAGATCTACGACTCCCGCAACGGCGGCTTCGGCGGCGCGCCGAAGTTCCCGCCCGCGTCGGCGATCGAGTTCCTGCTGCGCCGCGGCGAGACCGAGATGACCTCGCACACCCTCCACGCGATGGCGCGGGGCGGGATGTACGACCTCGTCGGCGGCGGCTTCGCGCGCTACGCGGTGGACGACCGCTGGCTGGTCCCCCACTTCGAGAAGATGCTCTACGACAACGCCCTGCTGGCTCGCGCGTACCTGCATGGCTGGCAGGTGACCGGCGAGCCGATGTTCCGGCGGGTCACCGAGGAGACGCTCGACTGGATGCTGAAGGAGATGCGGGCGCCCGAGGGCGGGTTCTACTCGGCACTGGACGCCGACTCCGAGGGCGAGGAGGGCAAGTTCTACGTCTGGACGCCGGAGCAACTCAGAGAGGTGCTCGGGCCAGAGAAGGCAGAGATTGCCGCGCAGAGCTACGGCGTGAAGCCGGGCGGCAACTTCGAGGGCAAGACCATCCTCACCCGCCAACCAAACGAGCCGGAGGGCCTGGACCAGATAAGGGCTGAGCTCTACGACGCAAGGGCCAAGCGCATCTGGCCCGGGCTGGACGACAAGCGCCTCACCTCCTGGAACGCGCTGGCGATCAGCGCACTGGCGGAAGCGGGCGCCGTGCTGCGGCGCAAGGACTACGTCGAGGCGGCCACCGAGGCGGCAACCTTCGTGCTGCGTGACCTGCGCGACGACGACGGACGCCTCCTGCGCACCTACAAGGACGGTGACGCGCGGCTGAACGCCTACCTCGAGGACCACGCGTTCCTGCTCGAGGCATTGATCGTGCTGTACGAGGCCACGTTCGAGCCGCGCTGGTTCGCCGCCGCCCGGGAGCTGGCCGACACCATGCTCGACCGCTTCGCCGACACCGAGCGCGGCGGCTTCTTCGAGACCTCTTCGGACCACGAGCGCCTGGTCGCCCGCCGCAAGGACCCCGAGGACCACCCGATCCCCTCCGGCAACGCCAGCGCCGCGTACGGGCTGCTGCGCCTGGCCGCACTCACCGGCGAGCACGAGTACGAGGCCGCGGCCGTCGGCGTGCTCCGGCTCCTGCACCCGCTCGCTCCCCGCCACCCCCAGGCCTTCGCGCACCTGCTCCAGGCGCTGGACTTCCACCTCTCCCCCACGCGCGAGGTGGCCCTCGCCGGGCCGGACCCCGGGCCGCTGGCCGAGGTGGTGCGCTCGGAGTTCCGACCCCACATCGTGCTGGCGGGCGGCGAGCCCGACGGGGTGCCCCTGCTCGAGGGCCGCACCGAGGTCGACGGCCGCGCCGCCGCCTACGTGTGCGAGCACTTCGCCTGTCAGCGCCCGGTGACCGAGCCCGAGGAGCTCGCATCCTTGCTTCGCTGACAGTCGCGTCGATGCTCGCGCTGGCGGGCGGCGACGACGCCCACGCCATCGCCAAGCGCCTCGCGAACGCCGGGCCACGCCCGGCCGCCGGCCGCCGCGAGGCACGCGCGCACGCGCTGGTGAAGCGCTCGTTCACCAAGGCCGGGCTGCGCGTGGTCGTCCAGCGCTTCCGGGTACCGGGCAAGGGGCGCTCGCGCAATGTGATCGGCGTCTACGACACGCCCGCCCGCTGCCTGCGGATCGTGATGGCGCACACCGACTCAACCCCGAGTGCGCCCGGCGCCAACGACAACGCCTCGGGGGTCGGCGTGGTCACCGCTCTGGCGAGCCGGATGAAAGCGATCGGGCCGTCGTGCGACGTGTGGCTTGTCGCGACCGGCGCCGAGGAGCGCATCTACACGGGCTCCCCCGACCACCTGGGAGCGCTGGCGCTGGCGCGCAAGGCGCGCGGCCGCAGCCTGCGCTGGGCGCTGTCCCTCGACGAGGTCGGCCGTGGCCCGAGCTACTGGCTGCGGTCCTCGGCGCGCAGTGTGCGCCGCGGAGTGGAGGGTGAGCTGCTCACCGCCGCCCGTCGCGCGAAGGCACGCGTGCGCTGGGTGCGCGACGACGGCACCGGCAACTCAGACCACCGCGAGTTCCAGCTGGCGGGCCTGCCCGCCGCCAAGCTCGGCGTGGCCGGGCGCGGTGAGCCCTGCCGCCATATGCCCTGCGACCGCGCGAGCCGCCTTCAGCCGCGCTCGCTGCGGCGCGTGAGGATCATCGTGGAGCGCGCCCTCAGGATCACCCGCTTCACACCACCGGCACATTGAGCGGGCCCTCGGTATTACGCTGGCGCCCGTGCGCCGACTTGCCGTCGCCATCTCGCTGATGCTGCTCGTCGCCGCGGCGCCCGTCGCGGCCAAGACGATCACCGGCGGTAAGCGCGCCGATCGGCTGCGCGGCACCTCCAAGGCGGACACGATCCGCGGCGGGAGGGGCAACGACCGGATCGCCGGGCGCGGCGGCAAGGACAAGCTGTACGGCCAGCGCGGCCGCGATCGCCTGGCCGGCGGACGGGGCAACGACCGGGTGGACGGCGGGGCCAGCGCGGACCGTGCCAAGGGCTCTGCGGGCCGCGATCGCGTCCGCGGCCGCGGCGGCAACGACCGCCTCTACGGCGACTCCGGCGCCGACCGGCTGGCCGCCGACTCCGGCGACGACCTGCTCCGGGGCGGCACGGGCAACGACCGCCTGGCGGGCGGCCCCGGCGGCGACCGGCTGTTCGGCGACGCCGGCAACGACGTGCTCTTCGCCGGCCGCCCGACCGGCGCCGACGGCACCGGCGACGACCTCTTCGGCGGCGCGGGCAACGACCGCCTCCGCGGCGACACGGGCATCGACCGCGTGGAGGGCGGCCCGGGCAACGACAACATGACCGGCGGCAACGACGAGGACGACATCGTGGGCGGAACCGGCAACGACCGGATCGACGCCCGCGACGGCGCCGAGGACACCATCGACTGCGGTCCCGGCGAGGACACCGTGCTCGTGGACGCGGCCGAGGACGGCGTCAGCGACTGCGAGAACGTCGTGTTCCCGGCTGGGCTGCCGGGCGCCTAGCTGCGCTTGGCGGTTTTGCGCTTCGGCTTCTTGTAGGCCTTCTTCACGGAGTGCGGCTTCGTGAAGATCGTGTGCGTCTTGCCGCTGTAGGCCGGCACGTTGAAACGGTCCGCGAGCGCCTCCAGGCCGGCCAGGTCGTTGGAGTGGGCCGCCGCGGGGTCGAACACCCCTCCACCGCCGAGGGTGCACGGCTGCGATGCCACCTGCGGCGGGTCGGGCAGCGCCGGGCGCTCGAAGTCGGGGTTCTTCCACTCGAAGCTGCGGCCGATGTTGCGCGCGTAGCGGTGGCGCTTGTTCAGGAAACCGAGGCGGAAGCGGTAGCTGATCAGCTTGAGGATCGACTCGTGAGCGTAGGTCCCGTGGTCCACCCGGAAGCCCTTGGGGCGCTTCTTCGGCCGGGCGAACGGTGACACCGCCACGGCCGGGATCCGGAACCCCATCTGGCCGAAGTCCTTGTAGAGGTCGCGGTTCATCCGCCCGTCGATCACGCGCGGCGGGCGCACGTGGTCGAAGAACCCGCCCCATTCGTCGTAGACGATGAACAGCGCGCCGCGCCTGTAGTTGGGCGACCTCACGAATGCGTTCACCACGTCGGACATGAAGGCCTGCCCCAGCCGGACGTCGCCCAGCGGGTGCTCGTCGGCGGACACGCCGTCGCCGCCGCCGCCGTCGCGGAAGGGCGGGTCGACGATCGAGATGTTGGGCAGCGTGCCCGCCGCGCACTCCGAGTAGAACCGCTCCACCGGGTTCGTCCACGACGCGCCGCGGGCCCCCCAGACCGCCGCGAACGGGAGGTCCGACGCGTAGTACCGGGCGGAGAGCCCGTTGCCGAGCGCGCGATCGAAGATCGTCTCCCACTGGTTCCCACCGGTCTCGACGGGCGGGGTGTTGTTGTTCCTGCCACCCGACTGGCCCGACCACTTGTAGTAGCGGTTCGGCCAGGTCGAGGCGAGCAGCGAGGTGAAGTAGCGGTCGTAGAGGGTGTACTGGCGCGCGGCCTCGTGGATGAAGCCCAGCTCGCCGCGGTTGTAGTAACAGAGGGCGAACTCGTCGTTGCCCGACTTGGCGTCGAGAAAGCCGCCCCTCAGCTGGGCCCGCCCGGAGTCCCAGCCATGTCCGGGGTCCGGGTGGTCGCAGCCCTGCCACATCGCGGTGCCGAGGCTCGACGCGTGGCGCGTCTGAATGCTCTGGCCCTGCGGATTGCGGTAACGGGCGTTCTGTGTGGCGTCCGCATTGGGGACCCAGCCGAAGTAATGGTCGAACGACCGGTTCTCCATCATCAGGATCACGAAGTGGTCGATCGGCACGTTGCGCGGGCTCGGCATCCGGGCGCGCCGCGCCTCGGCCTCCGCCGCCTCGCTGAGCAGCACGCTCACCGGCAGCGTCGAGGCCATCCCCGCGAGCCCGGCTCCATGGGCCGTGCGCTCGAGGAACTCCCGCCGGCTGAGATCGAAGTCGCTCACGGCACGGCCAGACTAACCCCGATCAGCCGCTTCACGCGAAGGTTCTGTGAACGCCGCTGGTGCGGTCCAGCCCTACTTCACGCGCAGCTTGAGCGGCTTGCGCACGGTCTTCACGCCCTTCGACGTGACCACGAGCTTGAGCTTCGCGGTGACCTTGCGCTTCTGGCGCTTGGCCCTCTTGACCTTGGCGCGCTGCTTCTTGGACATCTTGACCGTGACCGTCTTGGACTTGCCGGCCTTGAGCTTGAACTTCGCCTTCTTGAGCTTGACCCCGGCGGCGGAGTTGACCTTGCCGAAGGTGAGGTTGCCGCTGATCGTGATGGTGCAGGCGATCGAGCACTTGAGCTTGAGCTTGAAGCCCTTCTTGCCGAGCTTGACGCTCTTCGCCTTGGGGACGGTGAGCTTCTGGGTGGTCGCAACGGGGTTGATGATGCTCGGAGGCGAGACCGCGCAGGTGGTGTAGCAGCGGTCGATCGCCAGCCCGTACAGCGCCGAGTTCTGGAGCTTCGCGCCCGCGCCCGGCTTGGTGACCTCGCTCTGTATGCCCGAGGGCGTGGCCTTGTAGATATGACCCTCGGCTGGACCGGTCTCGAACGTCTCGCTGATGTAGGCCGTCCCGGTGCCGGTGGACGTGATGTGGGGATGGTTGAAGGCAGTCGTGCCCGGAAGCACGTTGAAGCTGCCGCCGGGCGCGGCGTAGTAGATGAGGCCGCCGTTGGGGCCCTCACAACCCGCGCTCGCCAGCCAGACTCCCCCCTGGCCGTCGGCCGAGATGCCGCCCGAGTTCGGCACCGGGCCGCCGCCGCACGTGCCGCCGTTGTTGCGGTTGTTGAACAGCGGGTCGTTCGTCTGGCCCGTGAAGTCCTGTTTCGAGGGGGCCCCGCCCGCCAGGTTGAAGTCGTAGAGGCTTCCCCAGCCCTGGTTCCACGCCCAGCCCAGGATGTGACCGTTCGGCAGCGTGGTGATGGAGACCCACGGCCCGTCGGAGATCGTGCCGTGTGGGACGTCCGAGAGCCCGCTGCTGCTGGCGAACTGCAGCTTGTTGACGTTGGCCACCACGAGTCCGCGGCCGGTGACCGTCATGCTGCGGATGCCGCCGCCGACCCCGCTCCTGATCGTCCTGTATGTGCCGCCGGAGAACTGCTTGATCGACCCGGTGCCACCGCTGTTGTAGACGTAGGGTCCGACCCCGGATCCGGCGATCGCCGCCCCGCCCACCCCGTTCCTGAGCAGTTCGCCGCCGCCGTCGCTGAGCTGCACCAGACCGGTGAGGCCGGCGCCACCCGTGTCCTTCTGCGACAGGACGTACAGCGCCTGCGCGGACGCGCCCGCAGGCACGATCGCGACAGCCGCGAGCGCAACGAACAGAGCCAGTGCGAGCCGCCTCATCAATCGACGACCCTACCCGCCCTGGGGGGCGGTGTCACGCCAGGTTCGCCGAAACCGATTCGGGGGGCCTGATTTGACAAGGGTGACTATCGCCCCTCTAGTGGGGACATGACACATAGGGGGCTCATCTCGCGTCCGCGCCTGTTCATCGCCGTGCTCGTCGCAGCCGGCTGTGCCACGGCGACCACCCTGCCGGCCGCCGCGCCCGCATCCGACGGGGCCAGCGCGTCATCGCCCTCGGCGGACACCTCGAAGCGCAAGCGCTGCGGCAAGGGCAAGACGAGGGTCAAGCGCAAGGGGCGTAAGAGCGTGTGCGCGAAGAAGTGCAAGAGCGGCTTCAAGCACAAGGTGAGCAAGCGCGGCAAGGTGAGCTGCAAGCGCAAGCCCAAGCGCGGCGGGTCCAAGAAGGCCCCGGCGGGCGGCGGCGGTGGCGGTCCGGCCTCCGGCAACTACACCGGGACGACGGTGCAGAACCGCCCGGTGAAGTTCACCGTGAGCGGGAGCCAGGTCACCGGCTTCGAGGCCGGCGTGAACACCTACTGCAGCACCCCGTTCAACCAGCGTGTGAACTTCGACGCGATCGCCAACGTGCCCCCGATGGCAATCGGCGGCGATGGCTCGTTCAGCTACGACGGGCCGCCGGCCAGCGGCAACGCGAAGATCCGCGGCCGCGTGACCGGCGGCAGCGCGACCGGCACGGTCGGCATGAATCGCGGCGACACGAACTACTCGGGCGGGATGCTCTACTTCGGCGCCTGCACCGCGTCGAACATCGCGTGGTCGGCGAAGGCCGGCTGAGACCGGTCAGCCGGGCTCGATGTTCTGGTTGAGGTGGAAGACGTTGTCGGGGTCGTAGGCGGTCTTGAGCGTCCTCAGGCGGGCGAGCTTCTCGGGCGGATACGCGCGCGCCACGCCGGAGGCTCCTTCGTCGCTCATCGCGTTCACGTACATGCCGCTGGCGAAGGGCTCGAGCGACGCCCCATAGCGCCGGGCGGCCGCTATCCGCTGCTCGTCCTCGGCGGCATCGGACCAGCGTGCGGCGGCCACGAACTCGAACAGCGCGTCCCGCTGGCTGAAGGCGCTGTCGGCGTCCGGCACCTCGGAGATCGCGCCGCCGTAGGCCTGTAGGGAGGCAGCGGGCAGGTGCTCGCCGTGCCCGTCGGGCGTGCCACGGAGCAGGAACGCGTCGATCGCCTCGTCCGGCAACGACCGGAAGTACTGGCCCTTCCAGTAACGGCGCAGCGCGTGACCCTCGAGCGTGTCGTCCATCCGCTGCAGCTCGACGTAGGAGAGCTCCTCGTCGCGCTCGGCAATCGGGTCGCCGAGCGCCCGGAGCGCGGGGAGCAACTGCCGGTCGACCTCGGCCTCGCCGGCCCACACGAAGCCGATATTGGCCACCGGTCGGTTGTGCCACTGCGGGGGAAGAAGCGGGGATTGCGACTCGCCGACCCAGGCGGTGAACGTGGCCGCGCGCGGGGCGGTCGCGTTCAGGTCGCGCCAGCCACGCAGCGGCGCTGCCGCATCCTCGATCGCGAAGTAGAGCTCGACGACTCGAGCCTGGCTGGCCACCGGGTGCAGCCGGAACTCGAACTCGGTGACGATGCCGAAGTTGCCGCCGCCGCCGCGCAGCCCCCAGAACAGGTCCGGGTTCTCCGCTGCGTCGACACGGAGCCGTTCGCCGTCGGCGGTGATCAGCTCGTAGGCCTCCACGTTGTCGCACGACAGCCCGAGCCGGCGCGCGAGCCAGCCCATGCCGCCGCCGAGCGTCAGCCCGCCGGCGCCGGTGTGCGAGACATTGCCCGCGGTCGTGGTCAGGCCATGCTCCATCGCGGCGCGATCGAGCTCGCCGAGCAGCGCCCCGCCCTGCACCCATGCGCGGCGGCGCTCGGGATCCACGCGGACGCCGCCCATCGGTGTCAGGTCGATCATCAGGCCGCCGTCCGGGACGCAGAGCCCGAGCACGCTGTGTCCTCCGCAGCGCACACCGATCTCGAGGTCGTGCTCGCGGCCGTAACGGATCGCCTCGGCCACGTCGTCCGCGCTCGCGCAGCGCACGATCGCCCGCGGCCGGCGGTCGACCATCGCGTTCCACACCGTCCGTGCCTGGTCGTACCCCGGACTGCCGTCCTCGAGGAGCCGGCCGTCCGCCGCGGCGCGCATCAGAGGATCGACATGTAGCGGTCCAGCTCCCACTGCGTGACCTGCACGCGGTAGTCCTCCCACTCCTGGCGCTTGATCTCGATGTAGCGGTTGAAGATGTGCTCGCCGAAGGTGCGCAGCACCAGCTCGGACTCCGAGGTGAGCTCGATCGCCTCGCCCAGCGTCTCGGGCAGCTGCTCGATCCCCAGGCGCTTTCGCTCGTCCGGCGACAGGTGGTAGAGGTTCTTCTCCATCGGCTCGGGCAGCTCGTAGCCCTTCTCGATCCCCTCCAGCCCCGCCGCCAGCAGGATCGCGAACGTGAGGTAGGGGTTGCAGGCGGGGTCGGGGCAGCGCAGCTCCATCCGCGTGGCCTGCTCCTTGCCGGGGTGGTAGAGCGGCACGCGCACGAGCGCCGAGCGGTTGCGCCGTGACCATGCGCAGTACACCGGGGCCTCGTAGCCCGGCACCAGGCGCTTGTAGGAGTTCACCCACTGGGCGAAGATCGACGAGATCTCGCGCGCGTGGCGCAGCTGTCCGGCGATGAACGCCTTGCCCACATCGGAGAGGTAGTACTGGTCGTCGGCGTCGTAGAACGCGTTCTTGCCGTCCTTGAACAGCGACTGGTGGGTGTGCATCCCGGAGCCGTTCTCGCCGAACAGCGGCTTGGGCATGAAGGTCGCGTGCCAGCCGTACTTCATGGCGTACTCCTTCACGGTGATGCGGTACGTCATGCAGTCGTCGGCCATCTTCAGCGCCGGGGCGTAGCGCATGTCGATCTCGTGCTGCGACGGCCCCACCTCGTGGTGGGTGTACTCCACGTGGATGCCGAGCTCCTCGAGGGCGAGCACGGTCTCGCGGCGCACGTCGGAGCCGGCGTCGAGCGTGGTGAGGTCGAAGTAGCCGCCCTCGTCAAGGATCTCCGGCGGCTGGCCGGGCTCGGGGCGAGCGTTGCGGAAGTAGAAGAACTCGAGCTCGGGACCCACGTTGAAGGTGTCGAAGCCCATCGACTCGGCCCGGTCGAGCGCCCGGCGCAGCACGTGGCGCGGGTCGCCCTCGTAGGGCTCGCGGCTGGGGGTGACGACGTCGCAGAACAGCCGTGCCACGCCCTTGTTGTCGTCCGGCCGCCACGGCAGCACCTTGAAGGTCCGGGCATCGGGCATGGCGATCATGTCCGACTCCTCGATGGCGTTGAAGCCGGTGATCGACGAGCCGTCGAACCCCATGCCGCCCTCGAACGCGTCGTCGAGCTCCTGGGAGTTGATCGAGAAGCTCTTCAGCTGGCCGAGGATGTCTGTGAACCAGAGCCGGACGAAGCGGATTCCCCGCTCGTCGACCATGGCCTTTACGTCATCGGCTGTCTTCGGCTGATCGGGCATGGCGGCAGACTAACGGCCGCCGCCGGGATTCAGCTTGGACTAAAGGTAGGAGTGGGCCCAGGACTTCAAGGCCCTAACGGCGGGTTCGAGCGCCTCGCCCTTGGGCGTGAGCGCGTACTCCACCTTCGCCGCGCCGGCGTTCCCGCAGCGGCGCTGCACGATCCCCTCGGACTCGAGCTCCTTCAGCCGCTCGGACAGCAGGCGGTCGGAGAGGTCGGGGATCAGATGCTTGACCTCGGAGAAGCGGAGGGGTCCGTCGAGCATCACGATCAGGATCGCTCCGGTCCATCGTTTGCCAACAAGCTCGACGGCTTGGTGGTAGAGCGTGCAGCAGGGCGGCCGGTCCTCCCTCGTGGACCTGGCTGCCGTCTGCGTCGCGGCGACCATGACCTTCACTTTAGACGGGACTCCCGACGCCGTCCACGAGCTCTACGCGGCACGGGCGAGCCGCGATTCCTCGACCGAACCGTCGATCGGAACGTTGCCGGCGCGGGTGACGAGGTTGGCGAAGGAGTTCAGCGCCACGTGCGACACCGCCTCCAGGATCTGCTCGTCCTCCCAGCCGGACTCGCGCGCCTCCTCATGGAGGTGGAGCTTGGGCGGTCCGTCGGCCTCGAGCAACGCCTTGAGGTAGCGCAGCAGAACCGCTTCGCGCTCATCGCGCGAGTCGAACTCGCGGGCGAGAGCGATCTCGTCGATTCCGACGCCGGCCTCGCGTGCGCTGCGACCCAACACCGACAGGGCGTACTCGCTGCCCTGGTGCTCGGCCACCGCGAGCGCAATCCGCTGCTGGGTCTGCGGCGGCAGCGTGCCGTGACGCAGCTCCGAGCGAAAGCGCGCGTAGGCGCGCAGGCTCGCCGGGGCGCCGGCCAGCACGCCGACGATGTTGGAGAGCTGGCCCCCGCCTGCGAGCGCGCCCTTGAGCACGGCGACGCTCCCCTCGGGCGCGGTCAACTCGTCATGGACTTGGAAGCGGCTCTCCTTGGTCTTCATCGCGGATCTCTTTCTCGGGGGACTTACTTGAGGTAAGTCTAGTTGGCGTACTTACCTTCAGTACGCGGTACTACCCGAAACGGATCTACGTATCCGCTTAGAGAGTCGCTGCGTTGGCGGTCGCGACCGCCATGAAGACCAGGAACACGCCCAGCAGCACGGCCCAGAGGGCGATGCGGTCCGGTCGGGCTTGGATCTGGGTCGCGGCCACGGAGCGACGGCGGCGCGCGGGGACCGGCTGCCCGGTGATCTTCACCGTGCGGCGGCCGTTGGCGTAGACCGGAGCCTCATCCTCCACGAGGCGGAGAGTCCTGCCCTGGTATTCGTCCTCCCGAAACGCTCGGGCGTGAGACTGTGACATCCGTTCTCTTTCGTTCAGCCTGCGGGGTTAGCTGTCGGGCTCGCGCTGAAAGATGCGCTACGCGGCTTGGTCACCGCGACTCGCCCCCGGCCTCTCGGCCACTGGTTCCCCCGCGCCCTTGCGGGCTTAGGCGTTTGGACGGACGGGACTGTAACAGGCACTTCCGCTGGAAAGTGGCAGTTTCCGGCCCTACCGGAGCCCTGCGCTACGCAAATAGCGGCGCAAAGCCGCGCCCCTGCTCGCCACGGCGATGAAACCCACGCGCCCGCGCCGGACCCCGAATATGCGCGGGCTGCCGCGCCGGGCGCGATAGAGGCCGCGCCCGATGCGCGCGCGGTTCGGGTAGGAGCGCCGGAACCTGCTCGCCTTCGAGCCCACCCGGACGCGCCGGTTGCCGTGACCGGCGGCGGTGGTCACGACCAGCCTTGCCCGCGCCTTCAGCGAGCGGCTCCCGAACACCGCCGTCACCCGGCCGCGCGAGCGCTTCACGCAGTAGCGCAGGCTGCGCTGAGTCCGGCGTGGAGCGCGCACCGGGACCCGCAGCATGCGGGCACGTGTGTAGCCCAGGCGGATGCGCCCGATGTTGCGCGGGCCGATGGGCGAGCGCCGCGCGAGGCAGACCCCGATACCGCCGCCGTCCCGCCCGGCGGCGGGCAGCGAGAGGTAGCTGTCCTGTAGGCGCACGCTGTTGGTAGCCGGCTGGTGGAGGTTCACGCGCACGTCCTGGGGGCGGTTGCGATCGAGGGCGAATGAGCCGGGCAGATGGGTCGGCAGGTCGGTCGAGGTCACGCGCAGCTGAAGCCGGTGCCCACGGGCAACCCGGTAGGCCGTCGGCTCGATCTCCACGTCGTAGGCGTAGAAGCGGTTCGGCACGATCGGCTGCGGGTTGACGTGCGGGTGGTAGGGGCGGACCGGGGTGCTCTTCGCACGGTCGAGCGCCCGGTGGGACGCGCGCAGCGCGCCCTCGGTGATCAGCGTCTCGCTGCCGTCGGGCGCGACATCCGAGAGCTTGGCGTGCCAGTCGGTGTCGCTCGCCGTGGAGGAGGCTACGAGGCGCAGGGCTGTCGGTCCGATCACGTCCAGCGCGCTGTCGAGCGCGGGGGTGCGGTAGGTGAGTCCCTGAGCCCCCTCGAGGCGCTGGTCGGTGGGCACGAACGGGGTCCCCGCCACCGTGCCGTACTTGTTGAAGGCGAGGCTGAACCCGGCCGCGGGGTTGGTCACGAACGACCGCGTGCCCGCCCCCAGCCCGACCCGCCTCGAGCCCGTGCCGGCGGGAGGCCACCGGTCGGCGTCGACGAGCGCGTTGCGCCCCTGCAGGTAGTAGCGCACGCGCGGCCGGGCGGGGGTCTTCGCGCCGCGCAGGTGCTTGTCGAGGAACTCGAATGCCACAGCCTGCAGGTCCTCCCGGCCGGGCGGATTGGTGAACGGGGCGAACGGCGCCCCGCAGCCCTTGTGGGTGCAGGGATCGATGTAGAGGCGCGTCTCCACCCCGCGCCTGCGCGCGAGGCGCTGATACATCTCGGGCGAGCCACGCAGCAGACCGTCGCGCCAGCCGCCGATCACCAGCACCGGGACCTTGATCCGATCCGCGTTGTAGATCGGCGAGCGGTCGCGGTAGAAGGCGTCGTCGTTGGGCCGGCTCAGGTAGTCGAAGGCGATCGTGCCCGGCGGTGACTGGCCGAGCTTCGCGCTCAGGGTCTCCGCGAGCAGGAACGGATCGGTGTTCGCACCGGCCGCCCCGGGTGCACCCTGCACGGCGATGTACTGGAGGTCGAAGCTCAGGCTGGGGATGCCGCCGTGGGCGAAGCCGTCGCGGTAGAGGTCGCTGATCGCGACGGCCGGGGTGATGGCCGCCAGGTGCGGCGGGCGCTGCTCGGCGGCCAGGTACTGCGTGATGCCCACGTAGGACCCGCCCGCCATCCCGACCTTCCCGGTGGAGTAGGGCCGCGTTCCGAGGTGCTCGACCAGCGCGGCGCCGTCACGCGACTCGCGCGGCGAGAAGAAGTTGCCGTCCAGGTTGCCGCCGCTGCCGCCGGTCCCGCGCACGTCGAACACCGCCCCGACCATCCCGCGCGTCGCCCAGAACGCCGGCGCTGCGGCGCCGGACACGCCGTTGCGGCTGTACGGGGTGGTGCTCAGCACCACCGGGAACCGCCCCGGCGCGGGCGTCTGTCCATCGCGCGAGGGGAGCGAGACCGTCCCGGCGAGCTTCACGCCGTCGTCCATCGTCACGAGCACCTCCTGCGACACGCTCGAGTAGGTGGGTGCGGGCAGCTTCGGCGCCGGCGCCGCCCCGGCCGGAGCGGCCGTCAGCGCCAGTGCCACGGCCGCAATCGCGAGGGTGCTGCGCATCACTTGAGGTCCGCCGAGCCCTTGCCGAGCAGCAGGCGGGCCACGATCAGCAGCTGGATCTGCTGCGTGCCCTCGAACAGGTCGAGGATCTTCGCGTCGCGCGCCCACTTCTCCAGCAGCTCCTGCTCGCCGTAGCCGGTGCTGCCGCAGAGCTCCACGCAGCCCAGCGCCACGTCCACGCCCGCCCGGCCCGCCTTCGCCTTGGCCATCGACGCCTCGAGCGAGTTCGGCTTGCCGTTGTCGGCCATCCATGCGGCCTGGAGCGTGAGCAGGCGCGCGGCCTCATAGTCGGCCTCGAGCGCCAGATAGCGCGCGGCTGCGGCCGACTGGGCGAGCACCGGGCGGTCGCGGTCGATCTCCACTCCCGCCTCGGTGAGACGGGTGTGGGTCTCCTCGAGGCAGGCGCGTGCCACGCCGACCGCCATCGCCGCCACCAGCGGGCGGGTGTTGTCGAAGGTCTTCATCGCGCCAGCGAAGCCGCCGGTGTCCTCGATGTCCGGAGTGCCGAGTAGGGCCTCCTTGGGCACGTGGCAGTCCTCGAGCCGGAACGCGGCGGTGTCCGAGGCGCGGATGCCCAGCTTGTGTTCCAGGCGCTCGAGCACGAGGCCGGGGTTGGAGCGCTCGACCACGAAGGACTTGATCGCGGCGCGGCCCTTGCTCGGGTCCAGCGACGCCCACACCACGACCAGCTCGGCGCGCTCCCCCGCGGTCACGTAGATCTTCTCGCCGTTCAGCACCCAGCCGTCTCCCTCGGGCACGGCGGTGGTGCGGATCGCCGCCGAGTCCGACCCCGCCTCGGGCTCGGTGATCGCCATCGCCGCCCAGCGGCCCGCGTAGAGCTCCGACTGCTCCTCGTCGGCCACCGACGCGATCGCCGAGTTGCCGAGGCCCTGTCCCGGGAGCGCGAGCAGGAGCCCGACGTCGCCCCAGCACATCTCGATCACGCTGAGCACCGTCGCGAGGTTGGAGCCGCCGCCGCCCACGCCGGTGGCGCCGGCTCCGCCGGTTCCACCGCTGTCGTTCATCCCGTCGATCAGCTTCGCGAGCATGTCGAGCTCCTTCGGGCGCTCGTGCTCCGCGAGGTCGTACTTGCGCGAGATCGGACGCAGCACCTCGGCGGCCACCTGGTGGGCCTGCTCCACGAGCGGCTTGAGCCGCTTGGGTGTCTCGAGCGAGATCATCAGACGAGCAGAGCCCCCTCCATCACGCCGGCCGCGCGCAGGTCGCGGTACCAGCGCTCGACGGGGTGCTCCTTCACGTAGCCGTGCCCGCCCAGCAGCTGCACGCCGGCGGAGCCGATGTCCATTCCCTTGGATGCGCACAGCACCCGCGCGAGCCCGGCCTCGCGCGCGAAGTCGAGCTCCTGGTCGGCGCGACTGGCGGCGCGCCAGGTGGCCAGTCGCATGCCCTCGAGCTCGATCGCGATGTCGGACACCCCGAAGGCCACGGCCTGGCGGTTGGAGATGGGCTCCCCGAACGCCTTGCGCTCGTTCACGTAGGGGATCACGTAGTCGAGCACGGCCTGTGCGGTTCCGACGGCCAGCGCGCACCAGCCCAGGCGCGCGCGGCGCACCGCCTCGGCGTAGACGGCCGGATCGCCCTCAGCGAGCAGCGCGTTCTCCGCAACGGCGACGTCCTGGAGATCCAGCCTGCCGGTGGCCGCCGCGCGAACGCCCATGGCCGGCTCGGCGTCGACACCCACGCCCTCGGTGCCGGACTCGACCAGGAACAGCCCCGGGCCCTGCCCCTCGCGCTGCGCCGCCACGAGGAACAGCTCCGCGCTCGCCGCGCGCGGGACGAGCGACTTCACGCCGGTGAGCACGTAGCCGCCTTCCGCGGCGCGCGCCGTGGTCTCGAGCGCGAACGGGTCGAACGCCGGCCGCGCCTCCAGCAGCGCAAGAGCCGCAGCCGGCGCGTCGTCGCCCACCAGCGCCGGCAGGTAGGTGGCCTGCTGATCCGCGTCGCCCCACAGCGCCAGCGCCGTGGCCACGGCCCCGGGGGCGAGCGCCGCGGCCGCCAGTCCCATGTCCCCGTGCGAGAGCGCCTCGGCGATCAGAACGCCGGTCACCGCGGAGCGCTCGCTCGCGGAGCCGCCGAGCTCGTCGGGCACCCCGAGCGTTCCCAGCCCCAGGTCTCCGCTCTGGGCGAGCAGCGCGTCCGGCGCGGCGCACGCGGCGTCGGCGTCGGGCGCCGCCGGGCGCAGCTCGCCCGCGGCGAACTCGCGCATGGCGTCGCGCATCATCTGCTGGTCATCGTCTGGCGTCAGGTCGAAGGCGTCCCGGCGCCCGGCGCCGGGCGGGCGGACCGGCCGTGCCCGCTTGGACGCCGCCTTGAAGGTTCGGCTCGCGGCGGCCGCGCCGCGGAATCCGTCGCGGCTGGCGCGGTAGATCGCGCGCTCGGCGGCGGGACGCAGGCCGAGGCGGTCGAGCGCGGGCAGGCCGGCGAGGCGGCGCAGTGCCCGCAACCCGATCCTGTTGCTGCGGTCGGCGACGCTCATGTGAGGGTGCCCTCCAGGTGCGGAGTGCCGTCCTCGGCGTCGCGCACCGAGAAGGCCTTCTCGCCCGCGGTGAACGTGACCCGGCCGGGCAGCAGGATCGGCCGGCGGAACTCGACGTCGACGGTGAACGCGCCCGGCACGTTCAGGCCTGCGACGCAGCGCGCCTTGGTCCACATCCCGTGGGCGATCGCGCGCGGGAACCCGAACGCCTTGGCCGTGGGCGCCGAGAGGTGGATCGGGTTGCGGTCGCCGGAGACGCCCGCGTAGCGGCGGCCGAGGTCGCCGCCCAGGGCCCACTCCTCGCCCGCCGGGGACGAGCCGTCGGAGCGTTTGGTGCCGCGCGCGCCGCCCTCTCCCCCGCCGCGCCTCAGCATCGTGCTTCGCTCCTCCCAAACCAGTTCGTCACCGGCGCGCGCCTCGGTGACGATCGAGAAAGCGAGCCCGCGCGGGTGGGGCTCAGCGGAGGTGGGATGGGCACGCAGCGTCAGCCGCTCCCCCACGCGGATCGGGCGGTGCTGCTCGATCCGGTTGGCGATGTGCACCAGGCCCATCGGGGCGAACGGGAACCGCCCGTCGGTCAACAGCTCCATGTGCAGATCGAAGGCGAGCACGTGCGGGTAGGTGGCGGGGAGGTCGTCGCCCGGCGCGAAGCCACAGACCTCGGCGTAGCCCGCAAGCTTGTCGCGATCGATCGCCACGTCCTCCCGCACCCGCTCGATCGCGGGCATCTCGCCCCCGCCACCGGCGACGAACGGCAGCCGCGACGCGAACGGGACGAGCGGCACGGCGGCGCGGGCGTATGTCAGCGGGCCGGGCATCGTCACGCCCCCAGCAGGCTCTGGCCGCACACGCGCACCACGTTGCCGTTCACGCCGCCCGAGCCGGGGCTCGCCAGCCAGGCGATCGTCTCTGCCACGTCTACCGGCAGCCCGCCCTGCGACAGGCTGTTCATCCGCCGCCCGGCCTCGCGCAGCGCGATCGGCACCTTGGCGGTCATCTGCGTCTCGATGAACCCGGGCGCGACGGCGTTGATCGTTGCGCCGCGCTGCGCCATCACGGGAGCGAGCGCGTCGACCATCCCGATCACGCCGGCCTTCGACGTGGCGTAGTTGGTCTGCCCGGCGTTCCCGGCGATCCCGCTGATCGAGGACACGCACACGATCCGCCCGTGCTCGCGCAGCAGGTCGCCCTCCAGCAGCGCGTCGTTGATTCGCTCCTCGCTGGAGAGGTTGATGTCGAGCACCTGGCTCCACCCCTCGTCGGTCATGCGGCCGATGGTCTTGTCGCGCGTGATGCCCGCGTTGTGAATCACCACGTCCACGCCCCCGCGCTCTGACCGCAGGTGCTCGGCGATCGCCTGCGGCGCGCCGGGGTCGGTGATGTCGAGATTGAGCTCGGCACCCTCCAGGTCGAGCGCCACGACCTCGGCCCCGTCGCGCGCGAGGACCTCCGCGATGGCGGCGCCGATCCCCCGGGCGGCCCCGGTGACCAGGGCCACCTTCCCGGCCAGCGGGCGCTCGGGATCGAGGGCCGGCGGGTCGTCCCCGTCACCGATCCGCACCACCTGGCCGGACACGTAGGCCGAGCGCGGCGAGAGCAGGAAGCGCAGCGTCGAGTCCAGCCTGCCCTCGGCCCCGGGCGCGACGTAGACCAGCTGAGCAGTGGTGCCGGCGCGCGCCTCCTTGCCGAGCGAGCGGGTGAGACCCTCCAGGGCGCGCTGGGCGGTCGCCTCGCGCGGGCTTGCGCACGCGCCGGGGGGTGTGCCCAGGACCACGACCCGCCCACAGCGCTCCACGCGCCGGAAGGTCGGGGAGAAGAAGTCGCGCAGCTCGCCCAGCGACGTGCTGTCGGCGATGCCGGTGGCGTCGCAGACGAGCGCCTTGAACCGCTGCTCGTCGTCGCCGGTCCGGGTCGCCACCTCGGCCTTCGCGCCCGCGAGAACCTGGTCCACCGCCCCGCCGAGGCGGCCGCCTGGAGCGCCGCCCAGCAGCACGAGCCCGTCGACCACCGGCGCGCCCGGCACGTGGCGCTCCAGCTCGACCGGCTGCGGCAGCCCGACCCGGGGCGCCACGAGGCGGCCGAGCGAGGAGTTGGCGATCTTGGTGTAGGTGTCGGTCACGTGGTCTCCCTGCGTTCGAGGATCGCCACAACGCCCTGGCCGCCGGCGGCGCAGACGCTGATCACACCGCGGCCCTCGCCGCGCTCATGCAGCGCCTTCGCCAGTCCCGCGACGATCCGCCCTCCGGTGGCGGCGAAGGGATGTCCGGCCGCGAGAGAGCCGCCGTTCACGTTCAGCCGCGTGCGGTCGATCTCCCCGAGCGGTTCCTGCCACGCCTTCAGCGTGGAGAGCACCTGCGAGGCGAACGCCTCGTGGATCTCGTACAGGTCGAAGTCCCCGAGCCCGAGGCCCGCGCGCGCAAGCATCCGCGGCATCGCATGGACGGGCGCCATCAGCAGACCCTCGCCGCCGTTCACGTAGTCGACCGCCGCGGTCTCGCCGGTAACGAAGGTGGCGAGCACGGGCAGGTCGTGCTCGGCCGCCCACTCCTCGGTGGCCAGCAGGACCACCGCGGCGCCGTCGCTCAGCGGGGTCGAGTTGCCGGCGGTCATCGTGCCGTTCTCGCCGCCGAAGACGGGCTTGAGCTTGGCGAGCTTCTCGGCCGAGGTGTCCGGCCGCAGGTTTTCGTCGCGTTCGAGCCCGAGATGCGGCGTGACCAGGTCGTCGTTGAAGCCGCGCTCGTAGGCCGCGGCCAGGTTCCGGTGGCTCGCCGCGGCCAGCTCGTCCTGCTCCTCGCGCGTGACTCCCCACTCCGCCGTGGTGAGCGCCTGGTGCTCGCCCATCGACAGGCCGGTGCGGGGTTCCTCGTTGCGCGGGATGGCCGGCACGATCTGGGTCGGGCGGATCTTGGTGAGCGCGCGCACGCGCCCGCCGGCCGACTTCGCCCGGTTGGCCTCGAGCAGCACCTCGCGCAGGTCCTCGTTGAGCGCGATCGGTGCGTCGGAGGTGGTGTCCACGCCGCCCGCGATCGCGACGTCGATCTGCCCGAGCGCGATCTTGTTGGCCGCCAGCATCACGGCCTCCAGGCCGGTGCCGCACGCCTGCCCGATGTCGTAGGCCGGGGTCTCCGGCGCCAGGCGGCTGCCCAGCACGCACTCGCGCGTGAGGTTGAAGTCGCGGCTGTGCTTGAGCACGGCTCCCGCGACGACCTCGCCGAGGCGCTCGCCCTCGAGGCCGTGACGGGACACAAGGCCATCGAGCGCGGCCGTGAGCATGTCCTGGTTGGACGCGTTCGTGTAGGCGCTGTTCGAGCGCGCGAAGGGAATCCGGTTGCCGCCGATCACGGCGACCCGGCGGGGGTTGGCGATCATCGCGAGGCCCCTCGTGCGCGACGGCCAAGCCCCGGCTCGACGGTTGCGATGAACAGCTCGGCCACCTCGGCGGACGGCATCGCGTCGGTGCGCAGCCACCACCGCACAAGCGACTCGGCGCCACCGAGCAGCGCGTGTGCGATGGCCTCGTCCTCCGCCGGGGCCGAGGAGGAGGAGAGGTCGCTCACGGCGGCCGCGGTCATCTCGGTGAGCCGGTCGCGGTAGCCGCCGACCTTGCGCGCGATCTCACCGCCGGCGGGAAGCGTCTCGTCGTAGAGCACCTGCCACTGCCCGCGGTCGGCCTCGACGAAGGCGAAGAACGCACGCAGGCCGTCCTTCATCGCGTCCCCCGGGTTGGGCGCCTCCGCGAACGCCTTCCCCACCGCCTCCAGCAGGGAGTCGCCGGTGCGGCCCGAGACAGGCGAGGTAGAGCTTCTCCTTGTTGCCGAAGTAGTTGTAGAGCAGCGGCTTGGTGACCCCGACGGCCGCCGCGACGGCGTCCATCGTGACCGCCGCATACCCGTGCTCGGCGAACTGCGCGTGCGCGCAATCGAGGATCTGCTGTTCACGCTCGGCGCGCGGGAGGCGCACCGCGCCGGGGGCTGAGGCGCCACTCATGACGCCCCAGCTTACCCAGGTATAAATTACCGGTGCGTCAGCAGCGGTCGGTGCGCCGCGAGCTCGCCGTGATGCCGACCTCGTTGAACGCGGCTGAGACCTGCCCCTTCAGGGACCGCGGCGGGCCCCCGTTGGGGTCGGGGACGAGGATCGTCCCGGCGGTCCGCTCCAGCGCCGCTCGGACGTCCCCGAACTCGCGCTGCGCGGGGAGCTGCCACGGCACGCCCTGAAGGATGTGGCCCGCCACGTTGTGGCCGACCCGCTGCACGAGCTTCCAGTACGCATGCGCGAGGACGTAGCCGTTGTGGTGCTCCTCGCCGGTGGTGCAGTTGTAGTCGTCGTAGTGCTCGGGAAGCGAGCCGCCGGCGTCCGCGAACTTGCTCGGATCGGCGAGGCGCGCTGAGACACGCGTGCCGGTCGCACCCGCGAGGGTGCGGTCCTGCTCGAAGTCGTAGGCGAACATCTCCGCCAGCGCCTCCTCGACCTCGTCGCCCTCGAACGAGGCGACGAAATCGTCCCTGAAGTGGAAATCGATCGAGTGGCCCTGCTCGTGCGCCACGGTTTGTGGCTCGGTGGCGCTGTCCTCGTCGATGTAGATGCGCTCCTGGCTGTGGTTGTACCTCGAATCGCCACCCGAATTGACCGTGTAGTAGTGCCGGTTGTAGCTGCCGTCGAGACCGGAGTCGCGACCGCAGTACTCGCGCCAGATGCAGAAGTAAGAAGTGACGCTGTTGATCCAGGAGTTGACGGTGAAGAACGGCGGGCTCAGCGTGCCGAAGGTGTCCACCTGCAGCGGCGAGTCCAGCCCGAAGCTGCGCGGCTTACCCATCGTGTAGACGTCGCGGTAGTTGGGCGTGACGGCGGCGTTCGTGCCCTTGGCGTCAACGATCTGGATCAGCACGGTCTTGGTGGCAGCGGCACGTGCGGACCGCCGCCCGACGCTGCGCTTGATCGAGCGGGCGGCGGAGCCGCGCCAGCGCTTGAGCACCTTGCCGGTCGTCGCGTCGACGACGACGCAGACGGCCGTGGGTGTGTGGTCGCTGAGGCTCGATGTCGGGGCGACCTCGACCAGGTAGGCGCGCCTCGGTGCGCGCGGCCTGCCGGGCTCTCCGGCGTAGGCGACCAGCTGCGCGCGGCGCGCGCTGTCGGGACCGGCCACCACGCGGCGTGCGATTGCGCGGGCGCGCTTGGCGCTCACACGCCGCCTGCCTGCCAGCTTCCTGCTCTTCAGCGGCACCACGGTGCCGGCGATCGACCTGACGCTGCCCCGCGCCACCGTCACGTTGAGCTGGCTGTAGAGCACACGCAGACCGCCGATCTCCTGCCGGAAGCGCAGCCCGTGCAGGCCCCGCCCGGCGGCGCCGGGGGGGAAGGGCTCGCCCGCAAGGCGCACGTCGCCCAGCCGGCCGCCGGGGGCGAGTCGCCGCGCCGAGCGCTTGATCGCTGCGCGCCCGAGGGTCGTGGCCGACGCGCCGCGCGGCAGGCCGAGCTGCGCCGCCGTGATCGGACGGTCGATCGAGCGCGACCACACGTCGTCGGACGCCTTCCGGGCGGCGTCGGCGCCGGGCACCGCGATCACGACCAGGGCGGCGGCGAGGGCAAGGGCGAGCTGTATGTGGGCAAAGCGGGACACGAAACCTCCGAGAGCGTTGACGGTTCGACCCACTAAGACTCCGCCGTGCACTCAATCCTTCCCTGGGCAAGGTTGGGTGCGAGGCGCCGGCGTGCGCGGAACAGGCGGGAAGCGATCGTCTTCTCGGGGACGTCGACCAACCGTGATGCCTCGCGATAGGAGAGACCGACCAGATCCACCGCGATCAGCACCTCGCGGTAGTGGTCGGGCAGTTCGGCGATCGTGGCGAACAGCTCGCGCTGCTCGAATGCCGCCTCGGGCTCGGCGAGCGTCGAACGCAGGGTCTCGCTCTCCTCGGCGGGCAGCTCGACGGTGCGCGGGCGCCGGCTGGCGGTTCTGCGACTGGTCAGGTAGGTGTTGCGCAGCGCCCCGAGGAGGTACGGCAGCTCCTGGTCCCGGCGCAGCCGGCGCGGGCGGGCCAGCACCTTGGCGAAGGTCTCCTGCACGAGGTCCTCGGCGTCGTGGGGCGACCCGCACAGCGCCCACGCCGCTCGGTAGAGGCGATCGATCTGCTCCGGCAGCCGCTCCGAGTCCGCAAGCCGCCGCTTACTGAGGATGCCCACGCACCGTCACGGGCGAGAAGGTTGCTGCCCGCGACCCGGGTTCGCTTCGGCCTAACTACCCAACTTCCACCTTCGCCGTATGGGTGATTACACCCAGACGGGTCAGACGAGTTGATGCTCGTAGGCGTAGCCGGTGGCCGCTGAGCGGGAGGAGGCACCGACCTTCGCGAGGATGTTGCTCACATGCCGGTCCACGGTGCGTTCGCTGATCACGAGGTGCGCGGCGATCGCCCTGTTGGTCGCCCCCGCGGCGACCAGACGCAGCACTTCCAGCTCGCGCGCCGTCAGTCCGTGCGAGTCGTCGCGGCCCGCAACGAGCGCGTCCACCCCGGCCGCGTCCGCCGCCGCGCCAAGTTGCTCGAAGGCCTCATGGGCGGCGTCGAGCTCGAGTGCGGCGCTGTCCTCGTCATCGAGCGCGCGACAGGCGAGTGCGACGAGCACTCGTACCCGGCCCACCTCGTAGGGGACTCCCAGCTCCTGCCATCCCTGCATCGCCTGGCGTAGCGAGCCGAGCGCAGCCCGGGGGTCGCCCCCGGCCAGTTCGACGGCCCCCCGAGCGTGCGCCGCAGCCGAGTCGAGCAGCTCGCTTTCAAAGCCCTCGCTGATCGCGACGAGCTCGCCGCACGCCGCCCGCGCCTCGTCGATGTCGTCGACGGCCAGCATGATCTCGACGTACGCGGGCAGCAAGCCCGCCCGCCCCGTCGGCCCGGCGGTCTCGCCCACCAGCCGCCGAATAGCGGCGGCCGCCGCCGCCGGTTTGCCCTGCGCCAGCCGCAGTAGCGCGAGACCCGGCTGCGGCTCTCGCCCGCACCGGCTCGCCTCGCGGTAGGCCTCCTCCGCCGCCGCCAGCTCGCCTCGCACGCGCTTCAGCTCACCCTTCCGGTAGAGCGCCTCCGCTCCCGCACGCGGGTTGGCGACCCGCGCGGCGCGCTCGCTTGCGCGCTCCACCTCGGCCAGCGCGTCGCGCCACGATCCATGCAGCTGCATGATCTCGGCGCGGTGGATCAGGCAGCGTCCGGTGAACGAGACCATCTCGGGTTGCCGCTCGCACCACTCCGACAGCGCGGCGGTCCACTCGCGCGCGCGGCGCAGCGCGTGCGCCTCCTGGCAGCCGTCGATGACGCCGCAATACATCATCCCGGTCACGATCGGCGAGAGCTCCGCGGCCGTCACGGCCACCATCACCTCGTCAAGCAGGCCGAGACCCTCCGCGATCCGGCCCAGCTTCACCAGCGCGAGGCCCTGCTCCTGAACGGCCAACGTGTGCAGTTCGCGATCGTTGCATTGCTCGGCGATCTCCGCCGCCTCCTCGGCCGTCGCGTAGACGGACTCGAAGTCCCCGCGGTCGGCGTGCTGCTTCATCGCGGGGATCAGCAGGTATCCGCGCTCCACGCAGTCGCCGCTCGCCCGGTCGACCAGCCGCTGCGCACGGCCGAACCACCCGGTCGCCCGACCCGTCTCCCCGTGAATCAGAAAGAGCATTCCCGCCCAGAAGGCGCAGCGCGCGGCGCGCAGGCCCTCGCCGCAGTCGACGTAGGCCTGATGGGCGCGTTCGAGCCCGTCCACGTAGGCGTCGTCGCGCCCGAGCATGTAGCCCGCAGTGGCCAGCAGCTCGAGCTCCTCCGCTCCGAGCGCGGATTCCGAATCGCCCCGCGACAGCCACTCGAAGGCGTCCATCCAGGCCCCGCTTGCACAGGCTTCGAGACCCCTCGCGACTGGATCCAAAGCGTCTGTCTCGCCCACTCCTCGGCGCACCTTACCGAGCGGACCGACCTCGGGCTAGGAGCGCAGCAGCCTGATCCGGGAGGTCGTCGACCAGCCGTTGCCGGCCGCGTCGCGGGCGCGTGTCTGGGCGGCCACGCGCAGCCCGCGGCTACGCACGCGCCTCGCCAGCCGGCGACCCCGGCGATTGAGCCTCACGCGCACGACCTTGGCCCGCCGGCGTGTGGCGCTGAAGCGCCTGGTGCCGAGTGACTTTCCTCGATAGCGGAGCAGCACCGTGCCGCGGCAGCGCCGGGTGGCCACACAGCGCAGCTTCACCGTCGCCACCCCTCCCGCGATCTTGGCCCTCCGCGCGATCCGCACGCGCTCGTCGCCGCCGTCGACGCGCTCACACCTGCGCGGGCGGTCGCGGTCGTCCACGCGCGCCCTGTCGGTCCCACTTCCGCACTCGACGTTGTCCCCCGCCCCGTCGACCGAGTCGATCGAGTCGGCGCCGCGGCCGCCGCTGAGCAGATCAACGCGGTCGGTGCCTCCGAGGGTGTCGTTGCCGTCTTCACCCCTGAACTCGAACTTCATCGTGGCGGGCATCAACTTCGACCCGGCGATCCGGTCGTTCCCCCCACCGCCGTTGACCAGCAGCCGCTCGCTGAAGGCGATGTCGAGGCCGCTTGGGACCCGGAACCGCACGCTGCAGGCGGGCAGCGTCGGGCAGTTGGTCGGCTCGATGATGAACTCGTCGTCGCCGTCCGGATCGCCGTTGACCTCCATTGTGTCGACGCCGCCGCCGCCCTCCACGTCGTCGGCGCCGTCGTCGTCGTTCCAGACCATCACGTCGTCGCCGTCGCCGGCCGAGATGAAGTCCTGGGCTCGCCGCCCCACCAGCCGGTCGTTGCCCTCTCCTCCTTGCAGGGTGTCCTCGCCGTCGCCGCCGGTGAGCGAGTCGTTGCCCTCCTCGCCCCTTAGGACGAGTGGCTGCGTGAGCGCGGGCGCGGCGGACATCACATCGTCGCCACCGCCGCCGTTGATCAGCACGCGTGCGCTCCCGATGTCGAGGCTGAACGGTGCGAGATTGCGACGCTCGAGGCGCACGCGCGTCCCGACGGGTGCGGCCGTGAACACATCGCCCGCGGCGCCGTTGCCGCCCACGAGGACGGAGTCGCTGCCCTCGTCGCCCTCGATCCGGTCGCTCCCGTCGCCCTCGTCCCAGGCCGCGGCGTCGGAGCCGTCGCCGCCGAACAGCACGTCGTTGCCGGCGGCGCCGATGAGGCGGTCGTCGCCCTCGTTGCCCTGAAGCGTCTCGCTCAGCGCCGTGCCCGTGATCGTGTCGTCGCCGCCACCGCCCTGGAGGTCTGTGCTGCGCAGCGCGGTGAACTCGCTGGACCTCACGCCCGACAGGTTGATCGGGTTGGCGCCGGGGCCACCGACGACGAGGAAGGACTCGACGCCCGAGCAGGCCACGAACGGGTCGTCACCGCTGACGGTCACGACCCCGTTGTTGCAGGTCACGTTGATCGTGTCGTCGGCGTCGCTGCTGATGGTCATCCTGTTGGTGCCCGCCTGGATCGACGAGGTGACCGTGGCCGCGGCGGGCCCGGCGAGACCGAGCATGGCCAGCAGGGCGAGCGCGGCGGTGATCGCTGCGAAGCGCAAACGGGAGTTGGACTGACTGGCGGGCATGGGGCAAAACCTCCCTCGAGAATGGTCTGGTTCGGCCCCCAATGACTCCGCCGGATGCACATTCCTTCCAATCCATGGGAAGCAATCGGGCTGGGTCGGAGTCGTAGGGGGTGAAGGTGGCCGAGGACGGACATCTGAGCGACGCCGAGTTCGCCGATCTAGCGGCGTTCGCGGACGGCACGCTGCCGTCCGGCCGGCGCGCGCGCGTCGCCGCGTGGGCCGAGCGCTCACCCGAGCTGCGAGCCCTGCTCGACCAGCAGCGCGCCGCGGTCGACGCCCTGCGGGCGCTCGACACCCCCGCGCCGGCACGGCTTCATGCCCGGCTGAGGGGCGAGCGGACTCGCCCGCGGTCGTGGCTGCGCACACGCCCGGTGCGTCTGTCTCTCGCGGGTGCCGTTGCGGCGACCGCCCTGCTGGCCGTGCTCCTGCTGCCCGGCAGTCGCGAGGAACCGACGGTGCTCGCGGTTACGCAACTGGCGGACCACAGCGCGACGGCGCCCGCGCCACCGCGCGAGCGCGCCGCGCCCACCCAGCTCGCGGCGTCGGTCGCCGGGGTGCCGTTCCCCAACTACGGGGCGAAGCTCGGCTGGCGGGCGTCGGGCACGCGCACCGACGAGCTCGATGGGCGTGACACACGCACCGTCTACTACGCACGCGGCGATCGCCGCATCGCCTACTCGATCGTCTCCGGCGACCAACTGGCCTGGCCCCGCAACGCGCGGCGCGCGGTCCGCGACGACACGAGGCTGCGCTACCTACGCCGTGGCGGGCGGACCGTGGTCACCTGGCGACGGCGGGGCCACACCTGCGTGCTCTCCGGAGCCGGCGTGTCGCGGGACGAGCTGCTCAAGCTCGCCGCGTGGGACGGCCCAGCCCCCGCGTAGGGCCGATCAGAGCGCCCGCCTGCGAAGGAGATCGAGGATGGGCTCCTCGAGCTCGTGCAGCGACGCACCGTCGCCGAGGGCGATGCGATTCGTGACCATTCCGCCCACGGCGGCCACCAGCAGCTCGCAGGCGAAGCGCTCATGGGCGGCGCGGGCGTCGAACAGCTCGACCAGGGTGTCCGTGAACCGCTCCTGCATCGCCATCCTGCGGCGCAGGGCCTCGGGGCCGGCGGCGTAGACCTCCACCAGGAACGTCCGCGCATACGACGGCTCGGCCTCGAGCGCGGCCAGGTAGGCGCGCAGCAGGCCGGCGAGGCGCTCCTCGGGCGTTCCCTCCCCCGCCTGCGTGCCCGCGATGCGGCCCCAGAGGATCGCGCCGGCGGCGTCGAAGGTGGCGTGGAAGCAGTCCTCCTTGGAGGAGAACTGCTCGTAGAAGGTCTCGCGCGATATCCCCGCGCGGGCGATCACGTCCGCGACCGCGGTCGCCGCATAGCCCTTGTCCGCCACTGCGTCGGCCATCGCCCGCAGCAGCCGGCCGCGCTGGGACTCCACCACCTGCTCGCGGCTCAGGCCGTGGCGGCCGCGGGGCAGGCGGGCCGGAGCCTGGTCGGGCGTCATCGGCGCGGCCGGTCGGGCTCGATTCGCAGCGTTGTGATGGTGGTCGCGAGCATCTCGTAATGCCCCACCAACATGCACAGCTCGATCGCCTCGCGCTCGCCGAGATGGTCGCGCAGGGTCGACCAGGTGGCGTCGTCGAGATCGCCGTCGCGGTGCAACCCGTCCACCGCCGCGAGCAGAGCGCGCTCGCGGGCCGCCCAGCCCTCGGCCTCGGGTCCCGCGGCCACCCGCTCCAGCTCGGACTTGTCGAGCCCGGCGCGGCGGCCCAGGCGTTCGTGATGGACGAGCTCGTAGCGGCAGGAGCGTAGATGTGCCACGCGCAGGATCACCAGCTCGCTCTCGCGGCGCGGCAGGCGCCCGCCGGGCATCAGGCCGCCGGCGAACCACAGCCAGCGGCGAAACAGCTTGCGGTGGCGGCCCAGCGTGAGGAACAGGTTGGGCGGCGTCGTTCGCATCGCACGCCCCGCGACACGGCTGAACCCCCACGCGAATAACCCGGCCTCGCGTCGGCCGCCCGGTGTGATCCGGGCGCCGCTCACCCTGGAGGCTGGGGCGTGGTGAGCGGTGCGTCCTCGCGCCGGGCGATCTCGAGCGCCTTGGCCAGGCCACGCCGAGTGGCACGATCGACGACGGGCTGGGCCGCCATGCGAAACGGCAACAGGGGCCCGACCCAACGGGGCGCGTACACCCGTCGCGAGCGGCGGGCGATGCCCCGCTCGAGCGCGTTGATGCCAACTTCCAGGGGGGCGACCCGGGTGAGCGAGAGGGCGCGAATGCTGGACGCCGCCTCGGTACCGAAGCCGCGGCTGGTCATGTCGGTGTCCAGCTCGGCGAAGTAGGCCACTCCCACCTTCGCGCCCGTGCGCCAGAGCTCGGTTCGGAGCGTGTTCCCGAGCGCCTCGACGGCGGCCTTCGATGCGCTGTAGGCACCGAGCATCGGAGCGTGGACGGCCGCCGCCAGCGACGCCACAGGAAGCGCGTAGCCGCGGTCGTGGCTGATGTGGGGCCCGGCCGCGCGAAGCGTGTTGTAGACGCCCATCACATTCACCGCGATCGTGCGCTCCATCACCGCGGGGTTGCCACCGACCAGCGGCAACTGCGCGGCGACCCCCGCGTTCGCCACCACCACGTCGAGCCCGCCGAGCTCGGCGACCGACGCCTCGACGGCAGCCTCGACCTGGTCGCGGTCGGTCACGTCGCAGACGCTGAAGGGCGCGCCCCCGCAGGCGCCCGCGACCGCCTCGAGCTCCTCGGGCTCGAGCCCCGCGATCGCCACGTGGGCGCCACGTTCGTGTAGACGGTGGGCTAGAGCGGCGCCGATGCCGCGCGCGGCGCCGGTGATCAGCACGCGGCGCCCGGCGAGGTTGGAGGAGCGCATCGAGGCAGCCTATCCCTTTGCGAACAGCGGTGTTCGCCTAGCTGCTGGAGAACCCCCGAGGGGTCAGTCTCGGCCGGCCACTTCCGAGACGTACTTGGCCACGTCCTGCGCCTCTTCGCCCTCGAGCAGCGCGGACGGCATGCGCTTCTGGCCGGTGCCACCGTTCTTGATCGCGTTGAGGATCCGGTCGGGCGTGACCTCGCCGATGTCGTCGAGGTTGGGGCCGGTCACGCCGCGGGCGTTGACGGCGGCGAGCGTGTGGCAGCTCGCGCATTGCTGGCGAAACAGGTCCTTGCCGCGCTCGGTCTGCGCGGTGAGCGCCTCTGACTTGAGCGCACCGACGCCGCCGGCGGCCTCTTCCTTGTTGGTGAGGATGAGCACGGGAATGATCACGCCGGCCACGATGTAGATCAGCGGGATGGCGATCCTGAAGACCCGGCCACCTCGGGTGAGGTAGGCCTCGCGCGCTGCGCCCGGCCCACCCGAGAACGCGATGAACACCACCGCCACTCCGAGCAGGACGAACGGCACCAAAAAGGCGACGATCTCCATACGGGCCGGGATGCTATCCGTCGCGAAGGAGGTCGGCGCCCGCGTACACGTTGAAGGCGCCCTCGCGCGCGAACCCACACAGCAGCAGCCCCCGCTCCTCGGCGAGCTGCACCGCCAGGGAGGTGGGCGCACCGACGGCCACCACACCCGCGAGCTGCGCCAGCGCCGCCTTCTGCACCAGCTCGAAGCTCACCCGCCCGCTGAGGCAGGCGAGCGCGCCGGGCAGCGGGTGACGGCCCGCGAGGAGCATGGCGCCGATCGCCTTGTCCATCGCGTTGTGACGCCCGACGTCCTCCCGCAGCGCGAGTAGTTCGCCGCCGGCGGCGAACAGCGCCGTGGCGTGGAGCCCACCGGTGCGGTCGAACACGGCCTGCCCCTCGCGCGCCCGGCCCGGGGCCTCGATCACCAGCTGCGGCTCGATCGAGCCGGCCGCCGTGCGGGCGGCATCCGGCGCGTGCAGGTGGACGTGCTCGAGCGCGGCCTTGCCGCACACCCCGCACGACGAGGTGAGGTGGAAGCTGCGCTCCTTCGCCGGGTCCCTCCGCAAGCCCTGCGTGGTGCGTACGTCGATCACGTTCGCGGCCAGATCCTCGGTGGGGCCGGCGGAGGCGATGTCCTCGGAGCCTCCAATGAGCGCCTCGCCGGCGAGAAACCCGGTCGCGAGCTCCTCGTCCTCGCCGGGCGTGCGCATCGTGACCGCGATCGGCTTGCCGTCGACGCGGATCTCGAGCGGCTCCTCGACCGCCACCTCGTCCCGCTCCCGGGCGCGCGTGCTGCCCGCGACCCGCTCGATCCAGGTGAGCGCCACGTGCGGGTCGATCGTGACCGGCATGCCGCTGAGGCTACTCCGATCATCCACTTGCAGAACCACCACCAGGCACATAGGCTCGGCCCCCGACGTACCCCAAGAACGTGTACTCGTGACCCCTTCTAACCATCTGCTTCGCCGCTGGATCATCTCTCTGTCGGCGGTGCTCTGCTTGGGACTCGCACCCGCCGCCCAGGCTCAGCTCCTGTCGGTCACCCCGACCGAGGACCTGCTCTTCGATGCGGACTCTCAGATCGACGGGGACACCAGTGACTCCTTCGGGGCGCCGCTCACCAGCGGCGAGGTGAACAGCGGCACCCAGGGCGACCTGGTTGCGGGTGACGCTGATGGGACCCGGGTGCTCTTCGGTCCCCTCGGTCCGCTGGTGGACATCCGGACGATCGGCTCCGCGGGCTTCCTGATCAACGACACCGCGGTGAACGGGGTGATAGTGCCCTCGAGCCTCGCTTCCGGCGGCGACGTGAACGGGGACGGTAGGGACGACGTCGTCAATGGCCACGCGGGGCCGTCCGTGCTCGGCCGCGCCGCCGCCGGCGCGGCCTACATGGTGAACGGCCAGGACAGCAGCTCCACAGTGACACTTGCCGGACCGGGCGCAGGCTTCGGCTTCGATATCTACGGGGCCGGCACCCAGGACCATGCGGGTCAGTCGGTTGCCCTGGCCGACACCAACGGCGACGGGCTCAAGGACGTCATCGTGGGCGCCCACGGCGAGTCGGCGGTTTACGTGGTGTTCGGCAAGGGCGACGGAGTCGATGTCGACCTCAACGCGCTCGGGAGCGCCGGGTACAAGATCAGCGCCGCCTCGGGAGACTGCCAAACCGGGTTTAGCGTCGCCTCCGCGGGCGACGTGAACACCGATGGCCGCGAGGACATCCTCATCGGCGACCAGTGCGCGGACGCAAATGGCTCACTCAGCAGTGGCGCCGCGTACGTCGTGTTCGGCAAGGCCAACGCCACCCCGGTCGACCTTGACACGCTCGGAGCGAGCGGCGGCTACCACATCGAGGGAGCCGACGCGGGCGACCGGGCGGGCACCGCCGTGGCCAACGCGGGCGACGTAAACAATGACGACCGGCCCGATCAGGTCATCGGAGCGCCCCAGGCGGGGACCGGCGTGGAAGGCGCCGCATACGTGGTGTTCGGCAAGACCTCGTCGAGCGCCGTCGACCTTGGTGCGCTGGGAAGCGGCGGCTTCGCGATGTCCGGCGCGTACCCCAACGACAACACCGGAGTGTCCGTGGCCGGCGGCCGGGACTTCAACGGCGACGGCCGTACGGACGTGATCGTCGGGGCCGACCTTGCTGACTTCAACGGCCGCACCTCGTCGGGCTCCGCGTACGTGGTCTACGGCAAATCGAGCAGGAAGACCGTTTCGCTTGGGGGCCTGGCCTCGAATCGCGGCTACCGCATCGACGGTCCGGCCACCAATGCCGTCGCGGGGCGAGCGGTGGCCTCGGTCCAGAGCGTGACGCCGAACACCGGCAACGATGTGGTCGTCGGGGCCCCGGGTAACGAGGCCAACGGCCGGAACAACTCGGGGTCGGTGTTCGTGATCGACGAGGGCCCGCAGGCGGTGTTCGCGAGCGCCGCCCTGACCAGCGTGAGCCTCGCCTCACAATTCTTCGCGTCGTCCGCCCGCGATGCACGCGCCGTGGCGGCGGCACGCCGCCGCGCCGTCCTGCGCTACCGCCTGCGGCGCCGTGCGACCGTGACCCTGCGCCTGCACCGTGTCCTGACCGGGAGACGCTCGGGAAAGCCGACCGGCCGCCAGCGCTGCAGGAAGTCCACCCGCTCGCTGCAGCGCGCGCGCCGCCGGCGCTGCCGGAGGCTCGTGCTCATGGGGCGCAAGATCGTCCGGCACCGCACCCGTGGGCGCAAGAGCGCCCGCGTGCCAACCAGCCTACGCGGACGCAAGCTGAAGCCAGGTCTCTACCTGCTCTCGGTCACCGCGCGGGAGCGCAACGGGCGCGAGTGGGGCCCGGCGATCGCGCGGGTCAGGATCACACGCCGCTAGCGAAATAGAAACGCCCCGCACGAGGCGGGGCGTTTCCGTAGCCAGCCGATAAGCCGGATCCTGTCTTGGACAGCCATCCATCTATGCGGCCTACCTGGGACTCGGCGGGCAGCGTCATCGTCCCTGCTTGGCCTTGCACCTGGTGGGGTTTGCCTGGCCGCCGTGTCACCACGACGCCGGTGCGCTCTTACCGCACCGTTTCACCCTTGCCGGCGACGAGCCCCACGTGCAGGCCCGCCGCTTAGGCGGTTTGTTTCTGTGGCACTTTCCCGCGGGTTT
This sequence comes from uncultured Thermoleophilaceae bacterium, assembly GCA_963808105.1. GTDB lineage: Bacteria > Actinomycetota > Thermoleophilia > Solirubrobacterales > Thermoleophilaceae > JAAYBF01. The sequence goes on from CAWEEH010000003.1 coordinate 1,042,233, forward strand.
CCCCGGGTCGGTCCCCCGACCACCATGCCCTTCGGTGTCCGGACTTTCCTCGAACGACGGTTTTCTCTCCGCCGCCCGCGGCTGCCTGGCTGGCAACGGGCAATGGTACGCCGCGTTGGCGCATTTCGCCAAGAGGCGTCAGGCGTCAGGCCTCAGGCGTCAGGCGTCAGGCCTCAGGGTTCAGCGCAACTGGGTGCTGCAGCTTCCGCAGCGCGCGGCAAGGCCCCGTGGCCGAGTGGCCATCTGTCCGTGGCACACCGGGCATTCGGCGGCCCCGTCGGCGTGTAGGCCCTCCCAGACGCAATCGAGGCGTGCCTCGAGCGTGAGCCCACCGCCGCCGGAGCTGTCGGGCGAGCGCGCGATGGCGCCCACCCTGCCGATAGTCCCAGGGAGGTCACGGGCCGGCAGCAGTCGCTCTGCGACCGCCGGGCTCATGTGACCTCGCTCTCGTGATCAACCCGCGAAAACCGAGCATGCCGAGGACGCAGGGAGGCCGTAGTGCTCTGCACACGGCCGACCGAGGACGACGGCAGGCGACGGTTTGCAGCGGAGGTGATCACGAGAGTCTCCTGAGCACACCGACCACCTTGCCGAGCACCTTCACCTCGGTGCTGCGGATGGGCTCCAGCGCATCGTTCTCCGGCTGGAGCCTCACGTGGTCGGATTCCTTGAAGAAGCGTTTGACCGTGGCGTCGGACTCGCCCACCAGCGCGACGACGATGTCGCCGTTCTTCGCCGTCTCCTGCGAGTGGACCACCACATGGTCCTTGTCGTGGATGCCCGCGTTGATCATCGAATCGCCCTTGATGGCGAGCAGGAACTCGCCGGCGTCGCCGCCCGCGAGCTCGGGCACCTGCACGTACTCGTCGATGTTCTCCTCGGCGAGCACCGGGGATCCCGCGGCCACCTGGCCCACGAGTGGGAGCCCTCCGGTGACAACCGCGTCGGCCGCCTTCTTCGCCCGGTCCACGAGCAGCTCGATGGCGCGCGGCTTGGTGGGGTCGCGCCGCAGCAGCCCGATCTTCTCGAGGTTGGAGAGGTGCGCGTGGACGGTCGAGGACGAGGTGAGCCCGATCGCCTTGCCGATGTCGCGCACGGTGGGCGGATAGCCGTACTTCGCCGAGTACTTCTTGATGAAGTCGAAGATCTCCTGCTGGCGCTTGGTGAGGTCAAGGTCGGCCATTCGGCACCCCTCTCAGATGGCTTTCTATTGCCGGTCGTGCGAACACTTGTTCGTAGAGTAATGGGCCGTCGGACGGAACGGGTGTTCGCCCCCTCAGCGGCTATAGTCGGCGGCCGCTACGCGCCTGTGGCGGAATTGGTAGACGCGCAAGGTTGAGGGCCTTGTCCTGCTTATGCGGGGTGGGTGTTCGAGTCACCCCAGGCGCATAGACACTCGCAATTGCGAGATTCCCGAAACCACTTGCACGGATAGGGCCGGCCTGATCGATTTCGCCGCGTGACGAACGCGGCACCTGACTGGCTGGCCCTTGCGCCGAGCCCCGCACTCCGCAGGCTGGACGTTCTGGCGGGTACGTGGGTGGTGGACGGGCGCGATCTCATCACCGGAGAGGGGGTCCGGGGTGACGTGACCTTCGCGTGGATGTTCGGCGGCTTCTACCTCGTCCAGCACGTTGCGCTCGACTACGCCGGCCGACCGTTCACGGGCGTCGAGTACATCGCCTACGACGAGCGCGACCAGACCGTCAGGTCGTGCTTCTTCAGCGATGAGGCGGCCGGTGCGTTCGGCGGCATCGCGCGGGAGTACGTATGGGACGTGCGCGACGACGGCTTCACCGTCTGGGCCTGCGGCGACGGTCGCCCGGCGAAGTTCGACGCCGTCTTCGGCGACGACCGCAACACGATCACCGGCCGCTGTGAATGGCCCGGAGGCGGCTACGAGACCGCGATGAGGAGGGCCGATGGGAGGCCCTGCTCAGCGTTTTCGACCGTCTAGCAGCATGCTGACGGCCTTCGCCACGCGCCGTTGTCGCGTGTCCGGCTTCTTGGCCTGCTCGATCGGCAGCACGTACCACTGCTTCTGGCTGTACGACAGCCCGTCGAAGAAGTCCTTGGCCTGAGCATCGGCGTCGAGTGCTGCCGCAAGGTCGGGCGGCACCGCCACCTCCCGGGGCTGGTCGTCGAGCTCGATGTCGACGTCGACCTCGTCGCCGCCCGCGACGCCGGAGGCGGCGCGGTTCTCCGCACTCACGCCGACGAGATAGCGGTCCCCGCGGCGAGCCACGGTGCTGCGGTAGGTGTGGCCCGCGATCGTGACCCGGATCGGCGGCTTCTTGCCCGCCCCGAGACCATCGACGATCTCGTCCGGGATCACGATGCCCGTCGCGCTCTTGCCGGCCTGGAGAATCGTCGTGCGGAATCTCATGCCGCGGCGTGCTCCGGCGCGTACGTGAGGTTGAGGACGCCGGTGCTGAACGTCGTCGACTCGACCAGCTCCAGCCCCTTCGGCTCGCCGCCGTCCTCGAAGAGGCGCTTGCCCCGTCCGACGACGATCGGATGAATCAGCAGCCGCAGCTCGTCGACGAGCTGGGCGAGCAGCAGCGATCGGACGAGGGTGCCGCTGCCCGTGATCGAGATGTTCCGGCCCGGTTGCTGCTTCGCGTCCGCGACGGCCGCTTCGACATCGCCGGCGATCAGCGTCGAGTTCTGCCAGTCCAGCGTGTCGAGTGTGGTCGAGACGACGAGCTTCGGCGTGGAGTTGAAGTAGCCCGCCATCGGGTTGTCCGCCGACTGGTTGGGCCAGAACGCGGCCCACTCCTCGTAGGTCGCCCGACCCAGCAGAATCGTGTCCGACTCGGCTATTCCCGCACCCATCGCGGCTGTCATCTCATCGTCCATGTACGGGAAATGCCAGTCCTGCGGGGCGTCGACGACACCGTCCAGGGACATGAAGAACGACGCGGTGACCTTTCGCATCAGCCTGCCTCCTAATCGCTTGGGGGACGAGACCTACCAACGCGCCCGCCTCCGGAGGCGATCCTTTCGGAAAGCTCGAAACGTCCCGTCCGCCGAACTACCCTGGGGGCGGGTCATGAACGCGTCGGCTCCTCGACCACAGCAGCACCTGGCTCTCGCGGAGTTGGACACGGTCACCCTCGAACCCGTGCTGTCTCCGATGCCCACCGTCGTCGAGGCGATACGGGACCTGGTGAGCGACCGGCCCCCGAGGGTGCTCACCGGGTGGCAACGCAGGGGGTTGCGCCGTGCGATGCGACGGCGGGGCGCGCGCGCACTCGCCGCGTTCCGGCCTCCGGCGGCACCAAGCCCGGGCGGGCCGAACCAGCTGATGAACGCGTCGGCCGGGGCCAGCATGCTCGAAGAGCTCGACCGGCTCGCGGCCACGGACCCCGATGAGCTTGGAATGACGATCGAGCGGGCGACCGACGCGGGCCGGCCAACGGCCCCGTGGCTGGTCGTACACCGCGACCCCTCGGCCTGGCTCCAGGACTACCTCGCGGCTGCGCGGCTGGTCTGGACCGAGGTCGAGCCGCTCTGGATGTCTGCCAGCGGGTGGCTCGATCGGGAGGTCGAACGCCTGCAGGTCGCGTCTGAGCGGAGCGCCGCGAGCGAGGTGGTCGACCGACTCGGGATTCCCGGCCGGGTCGAGGGCGGCGACCTGGTGCTGCCGAGCCACACGCTGGACTCCGGGCGGCTGCGGGTCGGCGCGGTTCTACAGCTCGTTCCGGTGCTTGCGGCCCCGCCGGCGGGAGGGTGGGGAGACGACTACGCCGACGTGGTGATCAGCGTGCGGTACGGGGTCGCTCCGAAGATGCAGCACCCCAGCCCCGATGCCGCCGCACCTGAGTCGCTCGAGGCGCTCGTCGGCGAGCCCCGAGCCGCCATCCTCCTGGCCCTCGACACCCCCAAGCGCCCAGGAGAGCTCGCCGAGCAGTTGTACTACGCCCCCAGCGGCGTGACCCACCATCTGGATGCCCTCGACGCGGCCGGGCTGGTGACTCGCACGCGTCAGGGCCGCCACTTCATCGTCCGCCGCACCGCTCGCGCGACCGCCCTGCTCGCGCTGTACGACCGCGCGTAGCGCGCCGTTCAGCCCGAGCGGTGAGAGACGACGTTGACGATCGTGCCGCTCGGCTCGCGCAGCATGAACCGCCGTACCCCCCACTCCTCATCGCGTAGCGGGTAGGCGATCTCCAGGCCCTGCTCCACGGCCTTCGCGTGGACGGCATCGACGTCGTCCACCCCCACCGAGATGCCAGGCGCCGCCATGTCGTCATTCCCGATGATCGTCACCTGGGCCGAGGGGTTGGTCGGCGAGGCCACGGTCACGACCCAGTCCAGGTCCATCGCCACCTCGAACCCGAGCAGGTCGACGAAGAAGTCCCGCGTCTCGGCGGGCCGGTCGGACTTGATGTTGGGCACCGCCCGGTCAGCGGTCATGCACTGAGTTCTATCGGTGCGGCCATCGCGTGGTAGCCCCCGTCGACGTGGAGGATCTCGCCGGTCGTGGCCGTGCACCAGTCCGACAGGAGAAAGCACGCCGCACCGGCCACCGCGCCGGCGTCGCCCGAGTCCCAGCCCGAGAGGGGCCTGTTCGGCCCACCGCCCGGCGAGCTGGTCGAAGCCCGGGATCCCTCCGGCGGCGGGGGTCTCCAGCGGGCCCGCCGAGATCAGGTTCACGCGTATGCCGTCGGGCCCGAGATCGCGGGCGAGGTAGCGCGAGACCGATTCGAGCCCAGCCTTGGCCACGCCCATCCAGTCGTAGCCGGGCCAGGCCCGCGAAGCGTCGAAGTCCAGCCCCACCACGCTCCCCTGCTCGCGCGCAAGCAGGGGACGAAGACCGCCGGCGAGCGACTTGAACGAGTACGCACTCGTCAGGAAGGCCTGACTGGCGCTGTCGGCGGGCGTGTCGATGAACGCGCCGCCGAGGGCGTCGGGCGGGGCGAAGGCGATGGCGTGAAGCACCCCGTCCAGGCCGCCCCAGCGGCTCTCGAGCTCGTCGTGCACCGCCTCGATGTCGGCGGGCTGGTTCACGTCCAGCTCGAGCACGTCGGGCGGCTCGGGCAGAGCGCGGGCCGCGCGCTCCGTGAGCCGCCGCCCGCGGCCAAAGCCGGTCAGCACGACCTCCGCCCCAGCCTGCTGGGCGCGTTCCGCCACGGCCCAGGCGATGCTGTGGCGGGTGACCACGCCGGTGATCAGGAGTCGCTTGCCGGCGAGCATCAGAGCGGGATCGGGACGAAGGGAGTGTCGGCCGCGACCTCGCCTACGTCTGCAGCCTCACTCGGCGAGCGGCGCCACACCACGCTGACGGCGCACCGCGCCACGAGCTCCCCGCGGTGGTTGTTCACCCGCACGTCGGTGGTCACCAGGCCGTGGCCGGAATCGAGCTCGGCGAGGTCTCGCACCGCCCCGGTCACGGCGATCGTGTCGCCGAGGGCGACCGGGCGTTTGAACACGGCCCGATCGATGCCGCGCAGCGCCACGATGCGCTCGGGGTCGAGCGCCAGCAGCGCGAAGGCGTAGGAGAGCACCAGCATCCCGTGCGCGATGCGCTCGCCGAACGGGCCCTCGGCGGCCCAGTGGCGGTCGGTGTGCTGGGGGTGCATGTCACCGGACAGCGCGGCGAACTGCACGACGTCGCTCTCGGTGATCGTGCGGCCCCGCGTCTCGAACGCGTCGCCGGGGGCGAGCTCGTCGAACCACCTGTCGAAGACCTGGCTCATGCCACCTCCGCCAGGAACGCCTCGGCCGCGAGCCGGTGTCCGCGATCCGAGGGATGGAATCCGTCCAGCGCGTAGTTGTTCCGCTGGGCGACCTCCTCGTGGGCCTGCCAGTCCAGGCAGACGGCGCCATGGTGCCGCGACGCGCGGCGGATGGTGGCGTTGAACCTCAGGAATCCTTCGCGCACGCGCTCGCGCGTGCGCGGACCGCACCCGGACGGCACGATCGGCGGGTAGGTCGCGGTGACCACCCGCGCGGCCGGCGCCTCCGCGGCGATCCGGGCGAACATCGCCGCGAGCGTGCGTGCGAACTCCGCCTCGTCGGGTTTCACCGACAGGATCACGTCGTTCGCTCCGCAGACCATGGAGATCAGATCGGGCCGGAGGGCCAGCGCGGGGCCGAGCTGGTGCGCCGCCACCTCGGAGCTCGTCACGCCGGCCGTCGCGAAGTTCCGGTAGCGCAGGCCGGGCGAGCGCTCCGACAGGCGCGCCGCCACCCGATCGGGCCACGGGGTCTGGCGCGGGATCCCGGCGCTGAAGCTGTCGCCCACGGCGGCGTAGGCGGAGATCACGACGGCCGCTCGCAGCCCAGCGTCCGCAGCGCCCAGGACAGCCGGCCGCGGGTGTCGCCCGGCTCGACGATCTCGTCGACGTGCCCGTCGCGCGCCGCGACCCTCGCTCCCAGATGGGTCTCGGTGTAGGCGCCCTGGAGGCGCAGCGCTTCGGCGCCCGGGTCCTGAGCGCCCGCGAGCTCCCGGCGGTGGAGGAGGTCGACCGCCTGCTTGGCGCCCAGGACACCGATCTGAGCGTCGGGCCAGGCCAGCACGAGGTCGGCGCCGAGCGCCTGCGAGTTCATGGCGATGTAGCCGCCGCCGAACGCCTTGCGCAGGACCACCGTGATCCGCGGGACCTCCGCCGCGGCGAACGCGTGGAGCAGCGTGGCCCCGTGGCGCAGCACGCCGTCGCGTTCCTGGCGGACCCCCGGGAGGAACCCCGGGGTGTCCACCAGCACCACCAGCGCCAGTCCGAAGGAGTTGCAGGTGCGTACGAATCGCGCCGCCTTCTGGGCGCTCGCCGCGTCGAGCACGCCGCCGAGATGGTGCGGCTGGTTGGCGATGAAGCCAACGGGCCGGCCCTCGATGCGCCCGATGCTGGTGACCACGTTGCGGGCGAACCGCGGCGCGATCTCGATCGTGTCCGGTCCGTCCGCCAGGCCGGCGATCACGTCGCGCACGTCGTAGACCTTGCGCGCGACGAGCGGGACGATCGCGCCGATGTCGGTGACCGGCGGATCCTGGGCGGCCGCGGGCAGGAAGGGCTCGCTGGCGTGCCGCGGGAGGTGATCGAGCAGGTCGCCGGCGAGGTTCACCGCGTCGACGTCGTCGCGGGCCTCTAGGTGGGCCACGCCGTTGCGGGAGTGAACCGCGGGGCCGCCGAGGGCCTCCATGCCGACGTCCTCCCCCATCACCTCGCGCACGACGCCGGGACCGGTCAGGAAGAGCCGGGACTCTCCGGTCATCACGACGAAGTCGGCAAGCGCCGGGGAGTAGGCGCCCCCGCCGGCCGAAACGCCCGTCACGACGGCGATCTGCGGGCACTCTCCCGACATCAGGACCTGCTCGCGGAAGATGCGGCCGTACCCCGCCAGCGCCGCGACTCCCTCGTCCACCCTCGCTCCGGCGGACTCGACGAAGCCGACCACGGGCGCGCGGGCCGCCCGGGCCATTCGCAGCACCCTCACGATCGACTCGCCGTGCGCGGCGCCGAGCGAGCCACCGACGAAACGGCTGTCCTGGGCGTAGGCGAACACCGGCTGCCCGCCGCGGGTGCCGGCGGCGGCCACCACCCCATCCCCGGGCTCGCTGCGACGGCCGCCACCGGCAACCTCGGACCGGAAGACGTTCACCGACCCGGGATCGCAGAGGTGCAGAATCCGCTCCAGCGGCGTGAGCTCGCCCGTGAGCTGCTCGCCTTCGCGTGGGACAAGGGCGAGCGTGCTCATACGCCCTCCAGACACAGCACCGCGTTGTGGCCTCCGAAGCCGAACGAGTTCGAGATCGCAACCGGGCCGTGGCCGTTCGATGCGAGTGGGCGCGCCTCGCCGGGCACGTAGTCGAGGTCGAGGCCCTCCTCGCGCTCCTCCCAGCCCACGGTCGGCGGCGCGATTCGCCTGCCCAGGGCGAGCACGGTGGCCACGGCCTCCACCGCGCCGGCGGCGCCGAGCAGGTGCCCGATCACGGACTTCGTGCTGGAGACGGGCACCTCGGCCGCCCGCTCGCCCAGCGCGGCCTTGAGCGCGGCCGTCTCCGAGCGGTCGTTGAGCGGGGTCGAGGTTCCGTGGGCGTTCACGTAGTCGACGTCCGCCCCGTCCAGCCCGGAGTCGGCGAGCGCGGCCGCGATGGCGCGCGCCGCGCCCTCGCCGCTCGGCTCGGGAGCCGTGAGGTGGAACGCGTCGCTGGTGGCGCCGTACCCGCGCATCCGCGCCAGCACCTGGGCGCCGCGCGCGGCCGCGGCCGACTCCGCCTCCAGCACCAGAACACCCGCGCCCTCGCCCATCACGAAGCCGTCACGGCGGGCGTCGAACGGTCGGGAGATCCCCGTCGGAGAGGTGGCGGCCATGGCGCCGAAGGCGGCCGTGGAAAGCGGGCTGATCGCGCTCTCGGCGCCGCCCACCACGCACACCTCCGCGGCGCCCTGGGCGACCATCCGGAAGCCGGCGCCCACCGCATGGGCACCGGCCGCGCAGGCCGAGACGGTGCCGTAGCACTCACCCTTGAGGCCGTGAGCCATCGCCACCTGCCCCGCGACGGCATTGGGCATGAGCATCGGGATGCCCAGCGGCGACACGGCGCCGGCGCCGCGCTCGGCGAGCACGTCGTGCTGGTCCTCGATCGTCTGCAGGCCGCCGATGCCGGTGCCGATCACGCAGCCGGCGCGCTCGGGCTCCACCGGCGGACCATCGCTCCATCCGGCCTGCTCGACCGCCTCCGCGGCCGCGGCGAGACCGAGCTGGGTGAAGCGGGCGGCGCGGCGCGCGGCCTTGCGGGCCATGTGCGCGGTCGGGTCGAAATCGAGGCAGCGCCCCTCTCCGTCCTCGATCCCGCATTCGCCCGCGGCCCAGCGCGCGATCAGCGCGGGCGCGCCGGAGCCGAGCGGCGTGACCGCACCCACGCCCGTGATGACGACGGGACGGGTCACGACAGGCGCGAGGCCACGAGGTCGATCGCCTGCCCGAACGTGCGGAGGTCCTTCATGTCCTCGCCCTTGATCTCCACGCCCCACTCCTCCTCCACGATCTGGGCCATCTCCACGAGGTCGAGCGAGTCCACGTCCAGCGTCTCGAACTCGGCGTCGCGGTTCACGGCGCCGGGGTCGGCGCCGAACTCGACCAGCGCCTCGGTGAGGCGGCCCTCGATGTCTTGGGTGGTGGCTGTTGTGCTCATTGGTGCTCCTTTCAGGCGGTCAGGCCGCCGTCGACTGTCAGGGTCGTTCCGGTCACGTACGAAGCGGCGTCGGAGGCGAGGAAGCGCACGCAGGCGGCCACGTCCTCCGGCGTCCCGGCGCGGCGCGCCGGAACGGCCGCGAGGAGGTCCCCGCCGACGTCCTCGGTCATGTCGGTTTCGATCAGGCCGGGCGCGACGGCGTTCACGGTGACCCCTCGGCGGGCCACCTCGGCGGCCACGGTCTTCGTCATGGCGATCAGCCCGCCCTTCGCGGCGGCGTAGTTCGCCTGGCCGGGGTTGGCGCGCTGTCCGACGATCGAGGCCACGTTCACGATCCGCCCCTCTCGGGCGCGGATCATCGGCACGATCACGCGGCGGGTCAGGCGAAAGGCGCCGGAGAGGTTCGTCTCGACCACGCCGTCCCAGTCCTCGTCGCTGAGTTGCGGGGAGAGCCCGTCGGCGCGAATGCCGGCGTTGTTCACGAGGCACAGCACCGGCCCGAGCCGCTGCTCGATCTCGTCCACGAGCGGCCCGGCTGAAGCGGGGTCGGCGACGTCCGCCTTGACGGCCACCGCACGCCCGCCCGCAGCCTCGATCGCCGCGACGGTGCGAGCCGCGCCCTCCTCGTCACCGCGGTAGTTCACCCCGACGGCCCAGCCGGCCTCGGCGAGAGCGCGCGCGGTCGCGGCGCCGATCCCGCGCGACGCGCCGGTCACCAGTGCGGTGCGCTCAGACACGGTCGGCTCCCAGCTCCACGACCATCGCGCCCCACGTGAAGCCCGCGCCGAACGCGCCGAGCAGCACGCGCGAGCCGGGCTCGAGCCGCCCCGACCGCTCGGCCTCGCACAGCGCGATCGGGATCGTCGCGGCCGACGTATTGCCGTACGTGCCGATGCAGTCGACGACCTTCGCCGGGTCGAGGTCGAGCCGCTCGCCAACGGCGCGCAGGATGCGGCTGTTGGCCTGGTGGTAGGTGAAGAGATCGATGTCGGCGAGCGTCATCCCCGCGGCCGCCACCGCGTCGAGGGTGGCCTCCGAGAGGCGGCGCACGGCGTGCCGGTAGGTCTCGAGGCCCTCCATGCGGATCAGGCGGTCGGCGTGCTCGATCCGCACGAGCGCCGCGCCGGACCGGGCGTCCGCGCCCAGCACGGCGGGCCGGATGGCCCCGCCGCCGGCCGCACCCGATACGACGGCCGCGCCGGCGCCGTCGCCGAACAGGGCTGCCGTCGCGCGGTCGTCCGGGTCGGTGAGCGGCGTCATCAGGTCGGCGCCGATCACGAGCACCGTCTCGGCGCGGCGTGCGTCGACGCAGGCCGCGGCCATGCTGAGCGCGGAGAGGAACCCGGTGCAGGCGGAGCCCAGGTCGAAGGCGCCGGCCCGGTGGGCGCCAAGAGCCTCCGTCACGAGCGGCGCGGCGTTGGGCAGCAGCTCATCGGCCGTGGTCGTGGCCACGATCACGAGATCGACCTGGTCCGCGTCCAGGCCTGCACGGTCGAGCGCCTTGGCGCCGGCGGCCGCGGCGAGGTCGCTCAGGCGCTCCCCCTCGGTGGCCACGCGGCGCTCGCGCACCCCGGTGCGGCCTTCGATCCAGCCGGGCTCCACGCCGAGCCGCGCGGCCACGGAGGTGTTGTCGCGCACGGTGGCGGGCACCGCCATGCCGATGCCGGCCACCGCCGCGCGGTGTGCCAAGCGGGGCGGGCTCGCGGCGCTCTGCAGCTGCTCCCTAAGCACCGTTCTGCCTCGCCAGCCCGGTCAGCACCGTGCCGGGCCCCGTCTCCACGAACCGCTCGACGCCCAGTGCGCCCAGCGCGCGCATGAGGTCGACCCAGCGCACGGGTTGGGTGAGGGCCGCCACCACGGCCGACACCGGCCGCTTCAGGGGCGCCGCCGTGATGCAGGAGATCACGGGGATCCGCGGCGCGGCGAAGCGGACCGAATCCACAACGGCGCGGAAGCGCGCCACCGCGGGCTGCATCAGCGGCGAGTGAAACGCGCCGGAGACCGGAAGGCGGCGGCTGCGCACTCCCGCGTCCGCCAGGACCCTTTCGGCTGCCGCGAGCTGACTCGAGGAGCCGGAGAGCACCACCTGGCGCGGGGCGTTGTGGTTGGCGAGCGCGATGCCCGTCTCCGCGAGCGCCGGCGCCACGTCGAGCGGCCCGCCCTTCACCACCAGCATCCCGCCGGCGGTCGCGCGGGCCGCCTCGTCCATCAGGCGCCCGCGGGCCACCACGAGGCGCGCGCCGTGTTCCTCGCTCAGAGACTCTGCCGCGACCAGCGCGGCGATCTCGCCCAGCGAGTGCCCGGCGAGCGCCACAGGGCGTTCATCGAGGGTCCCCCACCCGGCGAGCGCAGCGGCAAAGATCGCCGGCTGCTGGTAGCGAGTGCCTTCCTCGATCCGCTCGAACGGGTCGTCTCCCGCGTGCTCGCTCACGAGCTCGAGCAGCCTGGGGTGCGTGTCTGCCACGAGGCTGCGCATCCCGGGGGCCTGGCTGCCCTGGCCGGGAAAGAGGACTGCTGTGGATGGCTCGGTCACTCCGGCCAACATCACCGGCGAGGCGCCCGGGAAACAGGGACAGCCGCGCATCACCCCCGGTCGGGGGCCCCCGACCGGGGGGTCAGGAACCCAGGCCGAGCCGCTCCGCCCGGGCCACGGCCTCGGCGCGGTTGCGCACGTCGAGCTTGCGGTAGAGCGAGCTCGTGTACTCCTTCACGGTGTGTGCGGAGAGGTGCAGGCTCTCCCCGATCTCCGCGTTGGTCGAGCCGTCCGTCATGAGCGCCAGCACCTCGCGCTCGCGGCCGGTGAGCATCAGCTCCGGGCCGTCCTGCTGGGTCACGAAGACGCTGCCGCCGTCGGCAACCCTCTGGACGGCTGCCGCCAGCTCCGGTCCGCTCCAGTCCTTCGGCACGAAGCCCGCGGCGCCGGCCGCGCGTGCGGCCTGAGGCGAGATCCAGCCCGCCCCGGACATCAGGAGGATCCGCGTGCGCGGCGACGCCTCGGTGATGAGGTGGCAGAGGTCGGCTCCCGAGCGGTCGCCGAGGAAGAGGTCCACCAGCGCGACGTGGGGCTCGTAGCTGCGGGCCAGCTCCACGGCCTCCTCCGGCGTGCCGGCCGAGAGGCAGCGCTCGACCCAGTCGTGCCGGGTGAGCAACACCCGGAACCCCCACTGGACCACGTCGTGGTCGTCGACCACGAGCACGCTGCGCCGCGCGCGACCGGTGGTCACTGCGGAAGCGGTACGACGAGCCGTACCCGCCATTCCCCACCTTCCCTTCCGTGCTCCACGAGCCCACCGAACTCGAGCGCCTCGAAGGCGGCGATCCGCAGGCCGAGCCCCGCCCCGCGGGCCCCGCTCTCGCTGGGCTCGTCGATCCCGTCGTTGCGGATCTCCATGGTGAACGTGCCGTCCGACTCGTCGGCCACGACCGTCGTCCGCGTGGGGTGCGCGTGCTTGTCCGCGTTGCGCAGCGCCTCGGCGAGCACCGCACGGGCGAGCGGCTCGAGCTCGGCGGGAAGATCTCCGGCAAGCCCCCATGACACCTCCAGGGAGGAGTCGCGGTCGAGGCTCGCGAGCCGTTCCAGCTCCTCCCGCACGGTGGCCCCATCGGGACTGGGGAGCGGCGGCGTGAGGGGCCGGGCCAGGGCCGAGCCGAGGTCCTCCAGCGTCGCCGCCACCTCGCGCTCGCAGCGTTCCAGTGCTTCGCCCTCGATGCGGTCGGACGACCCCAGCACCAGGGCGATGCCGCACAGGCGCTGGATCACGCGCTCGTGGATCTCCCGCGCGAGGTCGATCCGTGCCTCGAGCATCCTTGCGCGGGCCGAGCGGTCTGTGGCGAGCTGCGCGCTGGCCACCACGGCGGCCGTCTTGCCCAGGGACCAGAGCGTGTCGCGCTCGTCGTCGCTCACTTCGAAGCGCCCACCGCCACGATCGGCGATCAGGATGCCCAGCCAGCGTCCGCCGGCCGACACGGGCGTGCAGGTGAGCGTCGTGACGCCCGCGAAGTGCTGGTAGCGCCCGGGCACCCCGAGCTCGGGATCCGACGCCACCACCACGCGGTCCTCGGCGAGGGCGCGCTGGGCGATGGGGGTCTCCTCGAGGGTGCCGTAGATCTGTTCGAGCAGATCGTGCGGCACGCCGTGTGAGCCGACCGGAACCACGAGCCGCCGGGACTCGTCGTAGAGCAGGAGCCCCGCGCGGCGCATCGTCGTGAGCCGGCAGAGGGCCTCGCAGAGCCGGTCGTAGAACGCGCGGGCGCCGTGGTCCGCCCCCGCGTCGAGCTCGGACAGGAGCGCGACGATCATGTCCAGCACCTCGGTGCGCTCGCTGCGGAGCGCTGTCTCGCTCATGAACCTTCTATCCCCGCCCGGCGACGAAGGTCACGCCTCGAGGCGCACGCGATCGCCGTCCAGGTGCAGCCGGAGCTCCTGGAACTCGGTGAGCCCGACCGCGCGACGGTGCCCGCAATGCCGGCAGCGACAGCGGGCGTTCGAGTCGGGCGCCACGACCCAGTCGACCGACCCGAGGCAGCTTGGGCACGCCAGGGATGCCGCAACGAGGCACGGCTGGTCGTCGGGTCGGAAGGAAGCGAGCTCGATACGTCCATCAAACCCTCCGACAGGGCGCGCGTACACCGGCGGAGGCGCTAACCCCCCGGCCGGGGGGTATTCGCGTCCAGGCGACCCACGCTGGGCGAGGGTGCGGAGTCCGCGGTCTGGAGCCACAGGTAGAGCGCCACACCGCCCACCACGCCGGCGGCCGTGAACACCGACCAGCCGAACCCCTGCCCTAGCTGGGCGGCGATTGGGCCCGGGCAGGCATCGGACAGCGCCCAGCCGAGGCCGAAGAGCACGCTGCCGACCACATGGCGGGTCTGCGGGCGCTCGGTCGGCCAGGAGACGAGCTCTCCGTTGAGAACGGCTCGGAAGTTGGCGTGACGCAACAGCCGCACCCCCGTGAAGCCGACCGCGATGCCGGAGCCCATCACCAGGAAGACGTAGGCGGACTCGAGCCTGAGCATCTCCTGGATCACGGCGGGATCGGTCAGCTGCCCCCAGGAGAGCAGGAAGCCGAACACCACCCCGAGGCCGGCGCTGACCGCCTTCGCGCTCGTCATACGAGCCCCTCGATCATCAGGCTCGCGGCGATGGCGGTGGCCATGAACGTGCCCATGGCGACCACGCTCGCGGGAGATCCGAACGACACGCCGCTGAGACCGTTGCCCGACGTGCAGCCGCCGGCGTGCTTGGCGCCGAAGCCGATCAGCAGCCCCGCGAAGAGCAGCACGAGGGCGATCGGCAGGCCCGCCCCGTCGAATGCGGACGAGAGCCAGCCATAGCTGTTCCCGCCGGTCGTGGCGGCGCCGGCGAGCAGTCGGAAGAGCAGACCGCCGCCGATGATGCCGACCAGGAACCAGCCCTTCCAGCCGAGGGCCTCCGACCGGCCGCCGGCTCGCTCCACGAAGTCGGTCACCCCACCCAGCACGCCCATGCGCACGTTCACGAACGCGAGCATGCCGACCAGCACCAGCCCAACGCCCGGGCCTATCGCGTACCAGGGTGCCTGGTCGATAAGCATGGCTTTCTACGTTAGAGCTCCCAGGCGAAGCACTTGCTCACCCAGCTCGGCTCCTCGCGCTCGTAGAAGCGGTGGGCGTCCGCGCGGTCGAGCCCGGAGTCCAGCTCCAGGTGGCTCGCGCCGCGCTCGCGCGCCCACTCCTTCGCGGCGTCCAGCAGCGCCTTGCCGGTCCCCTGCGAGCGCCGCGCCGGATCGACCGCGAGATCCTCCACCCACGCGCGCTGACCGAAGCGGACCGAGGGGATGTCGAGGAACACGCAGCAGAGGCCCACCACCTCGTCGCCCGCGTAGGCCAGGAACAGCTCCGCGCGGTCGGACTCCGCGACGGCGCGCAGCCGCTGCGAGGCGGCTGCCTCGTCCCAGCCCGAGGGCACCGAGCCCGGCGGCGCGAACAGCCACTCGTACGCGGGCAGCGCCGCCACGGCCTCGTCGGGTGCGGCCGCCCGGATCACGACGGCTGGTTGCGGTTCCACTCCAGCCACGCGAATCCCTCGCGCCCGTCGGCGGCGCGCACCCTGCACATCGCGCGCGGGAAGCTCGACACTCGCCCGTCGGGCGCCTCCAGGCGCAGCGGGCCGAACGCCAGCGGCTCGACCTCGAGCTGGAGATCGCCCGGCGCGAGCGTGAGAGCGGCCGAATCGATCAGCCCGTCGTCGCGCACCTCCTCGGTGGCGCGCACCTCGTCGAGCTCGATCAGGTCGCCATCGGGCGGCTGGATATAGCCCACGCTCATCCGGGGCAGGTCGGGGATCCGCAGCTCGACCGCGTGGAAGCGCGTGCCGTCGTCCAGGTGCCCCGCGCTCCAGACCCAGTCCATCGCCCACCAGTCGCGCGTGCCCCAGGAGTGGTCGCGCTGCCCGACGCCCCGCAGCTCCAGCTCCTCGTCCCCCACCCTGATGGTCCCGCTCACGCGGCACGGGATCTCGTAGCGGGTGGCCAGGCGATAGGCGTACGGCTGGCCGGCCGTCTCCCAGGTCAGGTCGAGCGACAGCTCCGTCGGCTCGCCCTCCTCCTGGCGCAGCAGGCCGGCGGGATCCTCGTAGGACGCCGCGGGGCCGTCGTAGGAGACCTCGAAGCGCTCCAGCGGCGCGGCGCAGCCCATCGAGCCGCGAGCGCTGTCGAGCACGTCGCCCTCCGGTAGCTCGGTCTCGAACTCCACGGCCGCGACGGTCGGACGGTCGGGGCCGCACACAAACGCCGTGTAGAAGAGCCCGCCGAGGTTCGGGGTGAGCCCCATGCGCACGTAGGCGCCCACCGACCCGTCCTCGGCCACGGCGTCGAAGTACCAGCTCTCGTTCCAGAACTGCTCGGGCCCCGCGGGGTGGCGGCCCTCGTCCTCCGGGTCGGGCCGCAGCGCCGGCGGGCGACCGGTCCCCGGGTCGGGCAGCAGCGCCACCGAGTCGAGATCGATCGCCTGCTGGGCGTGGCGCGCGAGGCTCGTCATGAACATGTCGTCGCCGCGGTCGGTCCGTTCCACCAGCATCGACGCCGCCACCGCCATCACCACGCCGTGGAAGGCCTGGTGGCGGTAGCCCTCCCAGCACTCGCCCCACGCGAACCGTGGAGCGCCGAGCTCCTTCAGCGCCGAGTGGTACTCGCGCAGCAGCTCCTCCTCGTGCTCGCGCCGGTCCTCGACGGTGAGCCCGGCGCCGAGGAAGTAGGAGGCGTCCATCATCGCCGGGCCGTAGGAGACGGTCTGCCAGTCGACCACCGTGAGCGGCCGCTGGGCGCCCTCCTCGCCGAACAGCATGTTGTCGATGCGGTAGTCGCCGTGGGCGAGGCCCAATGGCGGACGGCGGTCGGCGCTCCAGCCGTCGAGGCTCTCGGTCATCCGCTCGCACAGCTCGCGGTGCTCGGGCGCCACGCGGTCGTCGTAGCGCTCGAGGAAGCCGGGCAGCAGCTGCGCCAGCAGGGCCTGGTTCAGGGGCGACGGCTGGTTGAGCCAGTCGGAGGCCGCCAACGCCGGGTCCCCCAGCACGGGGGCGTGGATCCGGGCCAGCTCGCGCATCGCCAGCCGCGCCTCCTCCACCGAGCACCCCGCGATCTGGTCGCCCTGGTGCGCGGGCGCGACGTCCTCGAGCACGAGTGTGAACCAGCCCTCGTCCTCCTCGTAGAGCGCGGCGTGGCAGGCCGCCAGCGGCTCCCCGATGCGCGGGGCCACCTCGCGGTAGAAGCGGATCTCGCGCTGATAGGCGCCCAGGCCCACGCCGGTGGCGCGGCTGCCCGGATCCTGCGCGGCCAGCTTGAGCACGACGGACTCGCCCTCGCCCCACGTGGCTCGGTAGTTCTGGCTCATCTGCCCGGTGCCGATGCGCTCGACGTCGAGCTCGCCGACGTCGGTGCCGAGGATTTCGCCCAGCCATTCGGGTGTGAGATCCGAGGGCTCGCGGACGACGGACGCGCTGGTAACCATTCGCCGCGAGCTTATGCCTCGAGGGCCCGGGCCAGCAGGTCGGGTGTGACGTTCGAGCCGCACAGCGGGGTCGCCACCGTACGCCCGCGGAGTTCCTCGCCCAGGTCCAGCGCGGCCGCGACGCCGGCCGCGCCCGAGGGCTCGGTGATCAGCCCGCAGCGCTCGTACAGCAGCCGTACGGCGCGCAGCATCGCGTCGTCGTCCACCAGCACGAAGCGGTCCAC
This sequence comes from uncultured Thermoleophilaceae bacterium, assembly GCA_963808105.1. Classification (GTDB taxonomy): domain Bacteria; phylum Actinomycetota; class Thermoleophilia; order Solirubrobacterales; family Thermoleophilaceae; genus JAAYBF01. The sequence continues at coordinate 1,059,585 of CAWEEH010000003.1, forward strand.
CACCGTGCGCATCAGCTCCACCGCCTCGGGCACCGGCACCCGGGACGCCAGGCCGTCGGCGATCGTGGCGGTCGGGTCGCCCGGCGAGGTGTCGCCCGTGCGCCACGCGCGCTCCATGGCGGGCGCGCCCTCGGGCCCCACGGCGATCACCTCGGTCTCCGGGCTCACGTGCTTCAGCCACGCGGCGATGCCGCAGATGAGCGAACCGTTGCCCACCGGCACGAGCACGGCGTCGAGGCGGGGCAGGCCGCCCAGCTCCACCGCCATGGTCGCGGCGCCCTCGGCGATCTCCGCGTCGAGGCCGTCGACCACGAGCTGCCAGCCCTGCTCCGCGGACGCGGCGACGACCGCCTCGCGGGCGTCGTCGAAGTCGCCGTCGATCTCCGTGACCGTCGCGCCCAGCGCCCGGATCCGCCCCACCTTCAGCGGGTTTGCGTCCGCGGCGACGAAGACGTGCACCTCGCGCTGATTGGTGCGCCCGGCGTAGGCCAGCCCCTGGCCGAAGTTGCCGGCCGAGGCGCAGGCCAGCGGCCCCTCACCTCCCGCGCGCGCGAGCCAATCGGTGCCGCGGCCCTTGAAGCTGCGGATCGGGTTCACGGTCTCGACCTTGAGGAAGACGTCGCACCCGAGCGGGTCGCGCAGCTCCTCGGCGAGAAACTGGGGCGAGTCGAGGAAGACGGGGTCGATGTCGGCGACGGCGCGTTCGACCCGGGCGAGATCCAGCATGGGGCGAGCATAAGCTTGCGCGATGCCAAACGAGGGCCTGGCCCGCAACGGGCTGCACCTCGCCGGCCTGAGCTCCTTCGCGATCGCCCAGCAGTACTTCGAGCCGCTCGCCGACGGGCCCGACTTCCTGATCGAGCGCGGGGCGGCGCCGCTGGACGTCGTGTGGTTCGCGCTCGGGATGGTGGTGCTGCCGCCACTGATCCTCCTTGCGCTCGAGGCGCTCGCCGGCCTCTTCGGGGAGCGGGCGCGGGCCGGCGTCCACCTGGTCTTCGTCGCCGGGCTCGTCGGGCTGATCGCGTGGCAGGCTGTGACCGAGGCGGACCCAGGCCTCCGCCCGCTGTTGGCCTACGCGGTGGGCGCCGCCATCGGCGCGGCGGCCGCCGTGGCCTACGCGCGTGCGGAGGTGGTCCGATCGTTCGCCACCGTGCTCGGGATCGCGCCGGTCGTGGTGCTCTCGCTGTTCCTGTTCGTCTCGCCGGTCCGATCGTTCGCGTTCGGTGGCGGCGGCTCGACGCCTCAGAAGGTCGCGACGAACGGGACCAACGTGGTGCTCGTGGTGCTCGACGAGCTGCCCACGGCCTCCCTGATGGACGCACGCGGCCGCATCGACGCGCGCAGGCTGCCGGGGTTCGCGGCGCTGGCGCGGGACTCCACCTGGTATCGAAACGCAGCCTCGCCGTCGGACTACACCCAGCTCGCGGTGCCCGCGATCCTCACCGGCAGGCACCCCAGCGCGGACGCGCTGCAGGTGGCGTCGGAGCACCCGGACAACCTGTTCACGCTGCTCGGCGCGAGCCACCGCCTCGACGTGTTCGAGGCGCTCACCGACATCTGCCGCACCGCCTGCCCGCGCCAGGAGCGCGAGCCGTTTCAGCGCCGCATACGCGGGCTCACCGCGGCGACGATCCGCCGAGTGCCCGCCCTGCCCCCGAGACTCAGCTCGCGGCTGGCCGACACGATCGACGTGGAGGGCCCGCCCGAGGGCGCCGGACGGCGACCGGCCATCGCCGGGGACGTGCGGCGCGTGCTCACCACCACCCAGGACGTGCGCTTCCAGCGCTTCCTCCAGACGCTCCCGGCAGGGCGCGAGCCGACGCTCAACTACCTCCACCTCGTCCTCCCCCACCGGCCCTGGGTCTACCTGCCCGACGGACGGCGCTACAACGGCGACGCCGCCCTCGATCGAAACGAGTTCGGCCGCTGGCCCACCGATCCCACGATCGCGACGTCCGCCTGGCAGCGCCACCTGCTCCAGACAGGCTTCGTCGACCGTCTGCTCTCCCGCCTCATCGCCAAGCTCAAGGCAAACGGCACCTACGATCGGTCTCTGCTGGTCGTGGTCGCCGACCACGGAGCGGCGTTCCGCGCAGGTGAGGAATCGCGAGTGGTGACGCAGCGGAACATCGGCGAGATCGCGCCCGTGCCGATGTTCGTGAAGGCGCCGCGCCAGCGGCGTGGAGCGATCGATGACTCCGACGTTGAGACCACGGACGTGCTTCCAACCATCGCGCGACACCTCGACGCGCGGGTGCCCTGGCGCACCGACGGCGTGGCGGCGCAGACGCATCCGCGGCGCCGGACGCTCACGGTGCTGCGCCAGGAGGACGGCGCCGAGCTGAGGATCCGCCGCCGCCGGCTGGAGCGCCTGCGCGACGCCGCGGTGCGCCGCCGGCTGCGGGTTCTGCGCAACGGCCCGTTTGAGCTCGGCCCCCCGCTTGCGGGCCGAGCCGCGAAACGGGTGCGGCGGGTGCCCGGTGCGCGCGCGGTGCTCGACTCACCGGCCCGCTACGCGGCGATCGACCCCGGCGCGCGCGTGCTGCCCGTGAACGTGGCCGGCACCGTCGACGGCGGCCGGGCGCGGGGGCGGCCTGTGGCGGTGGCGGTTGGCGGCGTGATCGTGGCCACCGGAAGAAGCGCGGTGATCGGCGGGCGCGAGCGCTTCGCCATCCTCATCCCGCCCTCCGCGCTGCGAGCCGGGCGCAACCGCGTCGAGGCAATCCTGCTTCGCTAGAGCTGGGCCAGCGCCTGATCGACGCTGCCGTCCAGGCCGAGCGTGGCCTCGACACCCGTGAGCTCGAGCACGCGGCGCACGGCCCCGTCCGCCGCGACGAACCGCGTGGCGCCCCCGGCCTCCTGACGACGGCGAGCGAGCTTGAAGATCAGATGCACCCCGGCGCTGTCGATGTAGGAGACGTGGGTCAGGTCGACCGCGAGCGGCGTGGGCGCCCCCGCAACCGGCTCGAGCTCGGCGCCGATCCGGCCGACCGCGGCCAGATCGACCTCGCCCTGGAGGACCGCCACGCTCACGCCCCCGACCTCGTCGATCGTGACCGACGCGGGCTCCGATTGCCGGTCGGCCGAGGGCCCGAGCGCCACCTCGCGCCGCATGCGCACGCGCGTGCCGTCGTCGCGATCGATCTCCACCTCGTCCATCAGCGAGCGCATCAGACCCAGCCCATGGCCGCGGTCCCCACCGGGCACGGGCTCCCGCCATTCCCCGCGGTCGGTCACCTCGATCCTGAGCGTGGCGCCGTCGATGCGCGCCGAGAGGTCGATCTTGGTGCTCTCCTCCGCGCCGGAGTGCTCCACGGCGTTCATGCAGGCCTCGTTGCTGGCGATCAGGACGTCATCGACATCCTCGCCGCGCACACCCCCGCGCCTCAACCAGTCCGCCAGCGCACCGCGCGCTTCACCCAGCCGTCGCGCGTCGACCGGCAGAGACAGAAGCAAGGGTGAGCCAGAGCCCGCCACGCGGCCGCGGACTCTACCTGGGAGAGGCCTTGGCTAGATCTTCAGCAGGGCGAGGATGTTCGCAACGAACATCAGCGCGAACGCCACGGTCCAGCGGTTCAGGTTGCGCTCCACCAGCGAGCCGCCGCCGAGGGGTCCGCTGCCGCCGCCGACGCCGAAGGCGCCCGAGAGGCCGGTGTCCTTGCCCGAGTGCAGGAGCACGAGGACGATGAGGGTCACCGCCAGGATGATCTGAACGCCGCTGAGGATCGCTTCCATCGCGGGAGAGGTTAGCCAAGCTCGGCGAGCCGGCGCTCGATGAGCCGGCGCTCGGCGTCATCGGTGATCAGCTCCAGGGCGCGGCCGTAGGCGGCTGCGGCTTCGTCCTCGCGCCCCAGACGGCGAAGCAGGTCCGCGCGCGTGGAGTGCAGGTAGCGGTAGTCGTCGAGCGACAGGCCGTCCAGGATCGCCAGCCCGGCCTCGGGGCTCTCGGCCTCCGCGACCGCGATCGCGCGGTTGAGCTCGACCACGGGTGAACCCGTGAGCCGGTGCAGCTCGCCGTAGAGGGCCGCGATCTGAGGCCAGTCCCGCGTCTCGTCGGCGTGCAGCGAGGCGATCGCTGCCTGCACCACGTACGGCCCCCGGCCTCGCAGGGCCAGGGCGCGGTCGAGCTCCGCCCGCCCGCGTGCGATCTGCTCGCCGTCCCACAGCGAGCGGTCCTGGTCGGCCAGCAGCACCAGCTCGCCGCCGTCGAAGCGCGCCTCGCGCCGTGAGTCGTGGAGAAGCATGAGCGCGAGCAGGCCGCGCACCTCGGGCTCGTCGGGCATCAGCCCGGCCAGGGCTCCGCCCAGCCAGATCGCCTCGGCGGCCAGCTCGCCGCGCCCGGACCAGCCTTCGTTGAAGATCAGGTAGACCACCGCCAGCACGGCCGCGAGCCGGTCGGGCAGCAGGTGCTCGGGCGGCACGCGGAAGGGAATCCCGGCGGCCTTGATCTTGCGCTTCGCGCGCACCAGCCGCTGAGCCATCGTGGCCTGCTCCACGAGGAAGGCGCGCGCGATCTCCGGGGTGGTGAGGCCGCCGAGCGTGCGCAGGGTGAGTGCCACCTGGGCTTCCATGGCGAGCGCCGGGTGGCAGCACGTGAACACCAGCTCGAGCCGTTCGTCGGCGATCGGCGATTCCTCCATCGGGTCCTCCCTCGGCGCCTCGGGGGCATCGAGCAGCCGCGTCTTGTCCTCCAGCGTCCGCTCGCGCTTGATCCGGTTGATCGCCCGGTTGCGCGCGGTCGTGATCAGCCACGCGCGCGGGTTGTCCGGCTCGCCGTCGACGGGCCAGCGCTCCGCGGCGATCGCGAACGCCTCCTGGGTGGCCTCCTCGGCGAGGTCGAAGTCGCCGAGGAGGCCGATCAGCGTCGATAGGACGCGGCCCCATTCCTCCCGGAAGGCGCGGTCGAGCATCGGTCAGCCGAGCTGTTTGCGCATCAGGACGAGGTACCCCTCGCCCGGCGGGTGCCTGTCGTACTCCAGGTAGCCGATCCGGCCGTAGAGCGCCAGGTTCTCGGTCATCTTCTCGTGGGTGAGGAGATGAACCGAGTCGAACCCACGCCTGCGCGCCTCGTCCTCGGCGTGCATCAGGAGCGCGCGACCGATGCCGGTTCCCCGGTGGGCCGGGGCGACCGCGACGTTGTCGATCTCGAAGCGGTCCTCGCTCACGTCGAGCACGACCAGGCCGGCGATCTCCTCCTCCCGCTCGACCACGAACACCTCGCGGCTGCGCACGACCTCGGCGTAGTCGTCGGTCATCGGCCTCGGCTTCCCACCGATCCGCTCGACGTAGGGCTCGTAGGCGGCCTGAACGATCTCGGCGAGCCGGGGGACATCCGCCGCCGTGGCGGCGCGCAGCGAATGTCCCCCCTCGGTCGCCATCAGACGAACGGGCGCACCTCGATGGCGCCGCCCATGCGCGCGGCTGGGATCCGCGCGGCCAGCTCGATCGCGGCGTCGAGGTCGTCGGCCTCGAAGAACAGGTAGCCGCCGAGCGCCTCCTTCATCTCCACGAACGGGCCGTCGGTGGTGAGCGTCTCGCCGTCCTCGACTCGCACCGTGGTCGCCATCTCGGGTGGCTGCATCCGCTCGCCTGGGGTCACCCCGGGCGTCTCGTTGATCGCCTTGTAGTCGGCGTAGACCGCGGCCTGCTCCTCCTGCGACAGCTCGTCCCACTCGGGCGAGCCGGGCTGTTGGGTGGTGCCCTGGTGGATCAGCAGCAAGTACTTCATCGCTTCCTCCTTGTTGGGATGGTCGCGGGTTAGACAAACGGGGCGGGCCGAAATCGACACATCGGGCAAGAAGGGCCATAACCCACCGCAAACGCGGTCCCCGGGCGAGTTTGGTGGGTTATGCGCCTCCAGCGACCATAAGTCCCCCGTTTCGGTTCGGGGGTCCGATTCCGGTGGGTTATGTCCCCTCCGAGCCGGCCCGGTCCGCAAGGCCGTCGAGCTCGGCGAGGATCGCCACCGCCTCGGCGCGCAGCTCTCGGTCGACCATGCGGTGATCCTCCTCGGACAGCTTGCCCATGCGCAGGTCGAGCTCGGCGTCGCGGATCTCGCGGTACTTCGCCTCCTTGGCGGCCTCGAGCTCGGCGCGAAGCGCCTCGTCGGCGGGAGCGGCCTCGTCCCCGCGGATCAGCGGGCGGATCACCACGAGGGCGACCAAGCAGAGCAGGACGAGGGCCGCGAAGGCGTATTCCACGCCGCGGACGCTAGTGAGGGAACAACTGGCGGATCGACGGGGCTATAGCACCATCAATCCGCCAACAGATTCCCCGCCGGCTGAAAATGCGGCTCGGGCGTGGCCCTTACCGGCCCGCCGCTCAGGCGCGGGAGAGCTCGCGGCCCAGCCGCGCCGCCGCCAGCGAGCGCACGCGGCGCAGCCGCGCCTCGGGCGAGGGCCAGGCCGCGATCAGCGCACCGAGCACCACGATCGCTCCGCCGATCCAGATCCAGGAGACCAGTGGCGACACGATCGTGCGGAACGTGGCCGTCTGGGTGCGGTCCTTGCTGTAGCGATCGGCGATCGCGGCGATGATCAGCGCCTGCACGTCGCCGTTGCTGTCGCCGAACTTGGCGTTGGCCTCGCGGATCGGCCCGTCGAGCGCGCCGATGTCGGGGCGCACCGCTGCCCAGAGGTCGCGGCGCAGGCCCCAGCGCACGTCCACCTCGCTGGTGGCCTCGCCTTCGAAGAAGCGCCCGATGGCCCCCTTGGAGGCGTCGCGCGTGGGGTAGTAGTTGCGCGAGGGCGAGAGCAGGAAGCGCTCGTCGCCCTTGCGCACCGCGAGCACGGCGCCGAACGAGATCGGGGCGCCGGTGCCGGCGCTGTCGCCGCCGAGCTTCGCCGTCGGGCGCACGTAGGTCACCTCGTAGTCGCCGGTGCGAAACGAGTCACCTGGGGCGAGGCGCACGTCGCGCTGCTGCTGGAACGCCGACGACCCGGCCACCCCGAGGAACAGCACCGCGATGCCCACGTGCACCACGTAGCCGCCGTAGCGGCGGCGGTTGCGGCTCACGAGCTGGGACAGAGCGCGCGGCCAGCTCTCCTTCGCCATCACCCGGCGCGCGCCGGCCCCGCGCACGAACTCCTGGACCACCACCGCGAGGACGAACGCGGAGAGGCAGAACATGAGCAGCGCGGGGAGGCTCTCCGCCGCGTTGGTCGTGAGGGCGAGAACCAGGCCGATCGCCACGGCAAAGCCGATCGGCGCCGCCGCCACCCGGCGCAGCCGCTCGGGCGTGATGCGCCGCCAGGCCACCATCGGCCCGATCGTCATCAGCGCCACCAGCGCCAGCGCCAGCGGGGTGACCACACGGTTGAACCAGGGCGGCCCCACGCTGGACTCCGTGCCGGTGACCGCCTCCGAGATCAGCGGGAAGAAGGTGCCCCAGAAAACGACCAGGCAGAGCGCCACCAGCACCAGGTTGTTCAGCAGGAAGAAGGCCTCGCGCGAGAGCAGCGAGTCAAGCCGCGCCTGGCTGCGGAGGTCCGGGAGCCGCCAGATGAGGAGGGCGGTGGACCCGAGGATCACGGTGGCGATGAACACCACGAACTGCACCCCGATCGTGGACGCGCCGAAGGCGTGGATCGACTCGAGGATGCCCGAGCGCACCAGGAACGTGCCCAGCAGCGCGAGCACGAACGTGGCGATGATCAGCGACACGTTCCAGATCTTCAGCATCCCCCGCTTCTCCTGCACCATGATCGAGTGCAGGAACGCGGTGCCCACCAGCCACGGCATGAGCGAGGCGTTCTCCACCGGGTCCCACGCCCAGTAGCCGCCCCAGCCGAGCTCGGAGTAGGACCACAGCGCGCCGAGCAGGATGCCCGTGCCGAGGAACGTCCAGGCCACGAGAGCGAAGCGCCGCGTGGCTCGGATCCAGTCGGCCCCCGTGTGCCGGGTGATGAGCGCCCCGATCGCGAACGCGAACGGGATCGAGAAGCCCACGTAGCCCGTGTAGAGCATGGGCGGGTGGATCATCATCGCCGGGTGGCGCAGCAGCGGGTTCAGCCCCGCACCCTCCGCCGGCGGGTTGGCGAGTGTGGTGAACGGATTCTCCCAGCCCACCATCAGCAGCAGGAAGAAGCCCGCGATCACGCCGAGCACCGCGGTGGCCCAGGGGGCGATTTCGCGCAGCGAGCGGCGGGTGAGGAACAGCACGGCGCTCGCGAAGATCGACATCAGCAGCGCCCAAAGGAGAAGCGAGCCGTCCTGGGTGGCCCACATCGCGGTGACCTTGTAGAAGGTCGGCGTGTCGCTCGAGGAGCCCTCCGCCACGAGCTTGTAGGAGAGGTCGGTGCGCAGGAAGGCCGACTGCAGCACGGCCGTGGCGGCGATCAGCAGCCCGGCGGTGCAGTAGATCGCCCGCCGGCCCGAGGTCACGAACTCGCGCCTGCCGCTCACCGCGCCGTAGATCGAGGCGCCCGCGGCGTAGAGCGTGGTGAGCAGCGCGACCGAGAGGCAGGCGGAGCCTAGGCCCGCCATCTATGAGCTCTTCTTGTCCTCGGTGAACTTCGACGGGCACTTCGTGACAAGCGAGTCGCGCTCGGCCACGAACGTGCCGTTGCGCAGCTCGCCCGAGACGATCACCTCGCGGCCTTCGCGGAACGGGTCGGGCACCACGCCCTCGTAGACCACCGGGACCGAGGCCGACCCGTCGCGGTCGCGAATGGCGAATCGAAGCCGGTCCCCGTCGCGCTCGACCGTGTCCTTCTTCACCTTGCCGGTGAGCTCATAGGAGCGCCCGGGCTCCGCGTTCTTGAGCACGTCCGACGGCGTGCTGGCCTCCGTGGAGGCCGTGAAACTGGTGTAGACCAGGGCTCCGGCGAGCAGAACCGCCACCGAAAGCGCCAAAACGAGGCGCAGCTTTCGCTTCCTCGAAGGATCCATCTACCCTGAGTATGACGAGGCGGGATTTTGTATCGCCGGTATGAATCGCCTCCGTTTGGGTTACATCACCTCAGTGCGTCTGGCTCTGACACTCACCGCCGCTGTCGCGGCCCTCTGCATGCCCGCCGCGGCCTCCGCCGCGACGGTCAAGCCGCCGAAGCCGATCCAGCTCTCGAAGATGAGCGGCTGGGAGATCCGCGAGGCGGCCGCCTCGCCTCCGGCGCCGCAGCCGCCGCCACCGGACGAGAGCGAGGAGGGCACCGAGGGCGCCAGCCCCAACCGCGTGCGCACCCAGCAGATCCGCGAGAACGGCGAGTTCGCCAAGACGAGGGTGCCGAGCGTGTTCGACGCCACGGTGGCGCCGAAGCTCTTCGGCGGCCAGCTGAAGGTCTACCGCCTGCGCTTCGTCGCGCCCAAGACCAAGCGCTTCAACTGGATCCTGCGCTTCGAGCAGGCGCGGCGGCGCACCACCGTGGTGCTCAACGGCCGCCGCCTGGGCGTGAACATCGACCCCTACACCCCGTTCCAGCTCAACGCGAAGCGCCTCAGGCGCGGCAAGGTGAACGAGCTGCTGGTCTACGTGGACAGCCGCAAGGACCCGCGGCTCCCCGAGGGCTGGTGGAACTGGGGCGGCATCACGCGGCCCGTGTGGCTGGTGCCCAAGGGCAGGCTCACGATCAGCGATCTCGGCCTGCTCTCCGACGTGACCTGCACCGGCCCCGCGACCGGCTGCAAGGCCGGGCTGATGGTGGACGGGCTGATCTCGCGCCTGCCCAAGGAGAAGCCGCGGTTCAAGACCGTGAGGACCAAGAAGGGCAAGCGCAAGCGGGTCCGGCTGCCCTTCACCCAGCCGAAGCTGTCGGTGCGGCTCAAGTCCCCCACCGGCCGCGTGACCCGCAAGACGTTCCCCCTGATCGCGTCTCGCAAGGGCCGCCGGCGCCAGCAGCTCGAGATGCGCGTGCCCGCGCCCAAGCTGTGGTCGCCCGACCGCCCGCAGCTCTACGACGCCCGCGTGACGCTGAGCTACAAGGGGCGCATCCAGCAGACCGAGCGCAAGCGGATCGGCCTGCGCTCGGTGAAGGTGAAGGGCTCACAGCTCTACCTCAACAACCGCCCCATCCAGGTCCGCGGCGCGTCTGTCCACGACGACTTCGCCGGCCTCGGCGCCGCGCTCAGCGGCCCCGCCATGGACGCCACGGTGCGCGAGCTCAAGGAGCTGGGCGCCAACATCACGCGCTCGCACTACGTGCTGAGCGAGGCGATGCTGAGCCGGCTCGACCGCGCCGGCATCCTCGTCTGGAACCAGGCGCCGGTCTGGCAGCGCGACCACGGCGCCAACCTCATGCGGATCCCGCTCGAGCGCCGGCGTGCCCACGCCCAGGTGCTGCGCACGGTGAAGGCAGCCCGCAACCACCCCTCCGTGCTCACGCACTCGGTCGCCAACGAGCTCACGTTCACGCCCGACCGCAAGCCCTGGACGCGGCGCTTCCTGATCGACGCCGCGGAGGCCGCGCGCGACCTCGACCCGACGATCCCGATCTCGCTCGACATCAAGGGCCGCCCGGGCTTCGGCGAGCAGTTCGTCTACCAGCGCTTCGACATGCTCGGCATCAACCAGTACTTCGGCTGGTATCCGTGGGTCGAGGACTTCAACACGCTGGAGCCCTATCTCCGTGAGATGCACGACCTCTATCCCGGCACCGCGCTGGTGATGACCGAGTTCGGCGCCGAGGGACGGCCCGACATGGCCGGCGAGGACCCCTCTGTGAAGGGCAGCTACGGCTTCCAGACGATGCATGTCGCCCGCACGCTCGACCTCGTGGACCGGCTTCCGTTCATGAACGGCGCGATCCACTGGACGCTGCGCGAGTTCGAGATCTATCCTGGCTGGCGAGGCGGCGCTGTGAACGGCCCTGGGGCGAATACTCGCCACCACAAGGGTTTGCTCACGTACGACGGGGGGAAGAAACCTGCTTGGAACGCTGCGCGGGAGAGGTTCCTGCGCAAGCCGTTCTATCGTTAGCCGCCTGGCAGGGAAGCACTTGGACCGCAACTTGGCCGCGGCTGACGTGTGTTCTACCGCTACACGACCGAAGGGACCCATGCCGAAGACGACAAGAAGCCTCCGGCTGATCGCCTGCGTGGCGACGCTGATCATCACCGCTCTGGCCGTTCCGAGCGCCGCCTCGGCGAGCTCCCGCCAGCTCTCGATGATGCAGGAGGACCGCCGTCTGTTTGGCCAGACCGGCGAGAACCCGAACGACGTGATGCGCGAGATCCGCAGCCTCGGCGTGGACATCATCCGCACGAACGTGATCTACAACCGGGTCTATCGCACCCCGCGTGACCGGACGAAGCCCGCCGGTTTCGTGACCTCCGACCCGAACTCGCCGCAGTACGACTGGTCCGCCACCGACGGCCTGATCAACGCCGCTCGCGCGAACGGAATCCAGGTCCTGATGACGATCACCTCGCCAGGCCCCGCCTTCTCGACGGTCTCGCCCGGCAGCTGCAACCGCGTGCCGTGCACCGTCGCCCCGAAGATCGCCGAGTTCGGCGACTTCACGACGGCGGTCACCAAGCGCTACGCGGGCAGGGTGGACTACTACTCGATCGGCAACGAGCTCAATCTCAACAAGACCTGGCTCACCCCACGCTTCAAGCGCAGCGGCAGGACGAAGTACGACTTCGCCGGTTCGGTCTACCGCAAGATGTTCATCGCCGGTCAGAAGTCGATCGCACGCAACGACCCCGGCCGCCGTAACCGGGTTCTGTTCGGCGAGACGTCGGCCATCGGGTCACCGCTGCCGTTCCTGCGCGCCGCGCTCTGTATCGACGCCAAGGGCAAGGCGCTGAAGGGCAAGATCGCCCGGCTCCAGGGCTGCCGCGGCAGGGTCAGCAAGCTCAAAATCGGCGGCTTTGCCGTGCACCCCTACAACCAGGGCGGTAACGGCACTCCGCGTCAGCGGACGCGCACCACGGGCTCGCTGCCCATGGCCCATATGCCGCGCCTGTACAAGCTCATGAGCCAGGCCGTGCGCCGCAAGCGCATCCCGGGCGGGAAGGGCGTGTACCTCACCGAGTTCGGCTTCCAGACCGATCCGCCCTCCACCGACTCCAACGTCAGCCCCACAAGGCAGGCGCAGTACATCAACGAGGCCGACCGCCTCTTCTACGGCGACCGGCGGATCAAGACGGTGAACCAGTTCGAGCTGACAGACCCGCCCGAGCTGGACCAGTTCAACATGGGCCTGCGCTTCACCGACGGCAGTAAGAAGCCGTCGTACAACGCGTACCAGGTGCCGCTCGTCGTCACACGGCGCAGCTCGCGCTCAGTCGAGGTCTATGGCGAGGTCCGGCCGCATCGCCTGCTCTCCGGCGGCAGGACCCAGGTGTCCATCCAGGTCTCCTCGGGTGGGGCGTTCACCTCGGTGAAGAACCAGCGCACCAACAGCCGCGGGTTCATCAAGCTCAACATCAGCCGTTCCGGCGCGGCGCGCGCCCGCTGGCGCCTGGTGTGGCAGAACCCCACCACGGGTGAGATGGTGATCAGCCGCGTGGCCAAGGCCGGCAAGAAGCTCGCCTACTACAAGAACTAAGCGGCGCCCCGGGGCGCCCGCTGGCGCTCCGGGGTGATCCGCACCACGTCCCAGGCCAGGTGGCAGCGCTCCAGCGAGGAGATCAGCCAGGCACCGGGATCGACCTGCCAGCGGCGCAGGCCGTGGGCGGCGGAGGTGGGAAAGGCGTGGTGATTGTTGTGCCAGGCCTCCCCGAAGGAGAGCGGGGCGAGCCAAGCGAGGTTGCGCGACTCGTCACCGGTCGAGAACGGCCGCTGGCCAAAGAAGTGGCACAGCGAATTGATGCTGAAGGTCACGTGGTGAAGCAGGAAGATGCGTACGGCTCCGCCCCACAGCAGGCCGGTCAGCCCCCCGACCCACGAGCCCGTGAGCGCCAGCCCGAGCCCGAACGGCACCGCCAGCCCGACGGCCACCCAGAGCGGGAACATGCGACTGATGAAGCGAAGGTCGCGATCGGCCACCAGATCTCGCGCGTAGCGCGCGGGGTTGGCCATGTCCTTGCCGCGGAACATCCACCCGACGTGCGCGTGACCGAGACCGCGTAGCGCCCCCCGCCATCCCGGCAGCTCGTCCAGATGGGGACTGTGCGGGTCGCCCGGCTGATCGGAATAGGAGTGGTGCTTGCGGTGGGTCGACACCCACTCGATCACCGGGCCCTCGACCGCCATCGAGCCCAGTACCGCCAGCACGGCGCGCATTGCGCGCGAGGTCTTGAAGCTGCGGTGGGTGAAGAGCCGGTGGAAGCCCACGGTGATGCCCAGGCCCGTGAGCGCGTAGGTGACCCCGAGCACCACCAGGTCGTGCCAGTTCAGCGCTTCGCCCCACGCCATCCAGCCGGCCGCCACGAGCGCCGCCGGCGGCAGGCCGAAGACCACGACCCGCACGACACGCTCGGCCGTCTCGTTCTCGATCGGGATCGTCTCGGCGGTGCCGCTCATTGCCAGCAACGCTCCCTGCGCTTCTGGGACGGGTCGCTCCGGCGAGCGAACCTGGCCGCTTCGGGCGTCACCATCTCCACCACCGCGTACAACGGATGTTCCTCGAGCACCTGCTCGCTCTCGGGGTTCTCGTGGTTGGGAGCCATCGCGAAGTGCGTGGCGTAGGCCCGCACCGCCGCGTACTCGGGGGGAGTGAGCGCGATCAACGTGGTGCACGCGCCGTCACCGCACTCGCATCGGAAGTCGCCGGTCGCCGCCTCATTCTGCTCCCGGGAGCGCATCTGCTTCTCGGACTCGCGCGCCCGCCAGTTACTCCCGGGCGTCATAGCCTTCGACCGCTTCCCTCAGCGATGGGCGGACGTGGAAGAGGGCGTCAACGCGCGTGACCTGGAGAATCCTCAACAGCGGCTGCTGCATCACCAGCACCAGCGGCTGCTTCGATCGCTCGAGGGTCTCCTGGGCCCTGAGCAGCACATGTAGCCCCCTGAGGTCGATGAACGCGCAGCTGGTCAGGTCAACGATGACCGGACCCGTGGGGGCGTCGCACAGCTCGAGAAGTGGCCGCTCGAGGGCAGCGGCGGTCGCGAGGTCGAGCTCACCGGTCACCGATACCACCGGAACGCCGCCATCGGTCCACCTGACAGCCACCACGAAGCTCGGCGCGCGGGCCGGGGCCGGCCTCAGCACGCACGGAGCTCGGTCCCGTAGCTCGATCTCTGAGAGGCGCGCTTCCATGCCGGTCACCTTCCTGCGTCGTGATGCATTAACGGCCGGGGGCTGAGGCCGAAGACGCTAGGACCGAGTGGCTGGGGACCTGGCAACGTCCAGAGTACCACCGAAATCGCATTAGAATGCAGGAAACGACGTGGTCCGTATTTGAGCTCAGAAGTCCTTGAACCGCTTCGCGTCCTGATCGCCAACGAGCGAAAGGAGCGACTCCAGACCACCACCGGCTTGGTGGCGGCAATGGGTCATGAGGTGATCGCGCGCGAGCTCAAGGTTTCCGAGGTCGCCGCCGCAACCGCCGAGACCATGCCGGACGTCGCGCTGGTCGGCCTCGGCGACAGCTCGCAGCACGCGCTGGACCTGATCTCACGCATCGTGCAGGAGGCGAAATGCCCCGTGATCGCGATCCTCGAGTCGGAGGACCCCGATTTCGTGAACGAGGCGGCGAAGCGCGGCATCTTCGCCTACGTGACCGACGGCGATCCAAGCGAGATGCAGAGCGCCGTGGACATCGTGCTGCGCCGCTTCGCGGAGTTCCACAAGCTCGAGGGAGCCCTCGGCCGCCGGGCGCTCACCGAGCGCGCCAAGGGCATCCTGATGGAGCGCCACCAGATCGACGAACACCAGGCCTTCGAGCTGCTGCGATTGCAGTCGCGCCGCAGCGGCCGGAAGCTGATCGACGTGGCCGAGGCGGTCGCGACCAGCCACCTGCTCCTCGCGCCCACGGCCGAGGACTCCGCCGAAGCCTGACGCCGTCGACGCCACCCTCGACATCCGCCTGCAGGCGCGCGCCAAGCGCAACTCGATCGTCGGGGAGCGCGACGGCGTGCTGCGCGTGACCGTCGCCGCGGCGCCCGTGGACGGCAGGGCGAACGCGGCGCTGTGCAAGCTGATCGCCAAGCACGCCGGCGTGGCGCGCGGGCGGGTCAGCGTCATCCGGGGCGAGCGCTCGCGCGAGAAGGTGGTGCGGGTCGAGGGCGTGGATCCGGGCGAGCTGCGGCGCGCGCTCGGGCTGCCGGGCTAATCGCCGCGCGCCTACTCCGCCAGCCCCGCGGCTTCGAGCGCCTCGGAACGCTCCCGGAAGTCGATCTTGCGGACGCACAGCCCGTCTCGGAAGGTGTGGACCTCGAACAGCCGGTCGTTCACCTCGATCCCGCTGGCCCGCCCGCGGCCGCGGTAGTGGACAGCCATGACAACGTGGTCGCCGGCGTCGATGAGCTCCTCGGCGACGCTCTCGATCTCCTCCCATTCCCTGTCCCAGCGTGCCCACACGTCCCGGACCGCGGCAGGGCCCTGGGCCGGCAACTCCTGACCGACCTCCCAGACGACGTCGGGAGCCAGATGCGCCGACGCTGCGGCGTAGTCGCCACGGCAGTAGGCCTCGAAGCACCTGCGCACGCTCTCCACGTTCTCGCGCGACATCCAAGCGGCGGACGGGCTTCGAACCCGCGACCTCGAGCTTGGGAAGCTCGCGCTCTACCAACTGAGCTACCGCCGCGCTGGCGGGGCAGTCTAGCTCTGGCTGCCGTTCAGCCCGCCGTGTTCCTTGACGCGCTGGACGAGCCCGTCGCGCATCTCCTGCGAGGCCAGCGCCATCTCGGCCCATTCGACAGCCGAGGCCGAGTCATGCAACTCGGCGATCTCCACGAGCCGGAAGAGTGAGAAGTACACCGAGTCCGATGCCAACTCCTCGGGCGACATACCCGCCTTTATACCCTGCATGTCCAGCTTGACGCGCAGCGCATCCCCCTTTGCAGTGGCCGCGGTCCTCGGTCTTGTCGCCCTCGTGGCGCTGCTGATCTATGGGCTGGCGCAGAACGAGGACGCCGGCCCGACAACCGGCGCCGCCCCCGGGTTCACCGCCGACCGTCTGGACGGCCGCGGTAAGGGCTCGCTCAGCGACTATCGCGGCAAGGTGGTGGTGCTCAACTTCTGGGCCTCCTGGTGTGAGCCGTGCCGGGACGAGTCGCCGCTGCTCGACCGCTGGCACGAGAAGGTCTCCGCCGGCGGCCGTGGCACCGTGCTCGGCGTGGACGTGCTCGACGTGACCGACGACGCGCGCGAGTTCGTGCGCGAGTACGACCTCGGCTACCCCATGCTGCGCGACGGAGAGGGCGAGGTGCTCGGCCAATACGGCGTGACCGGCCAGCCCGAGACGTTCGTGATCGACAAGCGCGGGCAGATCGTCGCCAGCCGAATCGGGCCGGTCGACGAGGAGTTCATGCGCCGCGAGGTTGCTCCGCTGCTGGAGCCGTCGTGAGGCGCGTGGCCGTGCTCGCGACCGCGTTGCTGGCGCTCGCGCTGCCGGCTGTGGCCGTGGCGAAATGCCCTCAGACCACCCTCGGCGACGTGGAGGACGAGGTGATGTGCCCGGTGTGCGGCACGCCGCTGGAGCTGGCGTCGGAGGCGCCGCAGGCCGAGCGCGAGCGGGCGCTGATCACGCGACTGGTGGACGACTGCCAGACCAAGGAGCAGGTGAAGGCCCGGCTGGTGGCGGAATACGGCGACGAGGTGCTCGCGCTGCCCGACGACGAGGGCTTCGACCTGGCCGCCTACCTCGTGCCGGGCCTCGGCCTCCTGCTCGGCGGCGGCGCGCTCGCCGCCGCGGCTCTGGGCTGGCGGCGCACCCGTCGCGGTCGCGGCGACGAGGTCGCGGCACCCGAAGCCGCCGCGGCCGAGCGGCTCCAATCCGACCTCGACCGCTACGACCTGTGATCGCCGCCGAGACCGTCGACACCACCGTGCTCGCCGCCTTCGGCGTGGGCTTCATCTCGTTCATCTCCCCCTGCGTGCTGCCTTTGGTGCCTGGCTATCTGTCCACGATCTCGGGCGTCTCGTTCGCCGACATCCAGGCCGGGAAGGGGCGCGCGAAGGTGCTCGGCCCCGCGATCCTCTTCTGCCTCTCGTTCACCGTCATGTTCGTGGCGCTCGGCATGACGGCGACGGGCGTCGGCACCTTTTTCCAGGACAACCGGCGCGAGCTGCAGCAGATCGCCGGCGTGGTGCTCATCGTGCTCGGGCTGTTCTTCATCGCCACCCTGTTCGTGAACCGGCTGAACCGCGAATGGCGCCCGGACGCGCTCCTGGCGAAGGCCTCGACCGGTGGTCCGATCGTGGCGGGCCTGGCCTTCGCCGTCGCCTGGCTCCCATGTACGGGTCCCACCCTGGGCGCCATCCTCACCGCGGCCAGCACCGAGGAGAACGTGGGCCAGGGCGGCGTCCTGCTGGCCTTCTACGCGCTCGGGCTGGCGGTGCCGTTCATCCTCTGCGCGCTCGCCTTCTCGTCGGTCTCAGGCTTCTTCCGCTTCTTCCGCGACCACTACACGGCGATCACGGTGGCATCCGGCGTGGTGCTCGTCGTGATGGGAGTGCTGCTCTACAGCAACGAGCTCACGCGGCTGAACTCCGAGGCGCTCGCGCTGATGGACGACCTCGGGGTCAATTTCTTCACCGAGTTATAGCTCGGCGGGCATCCCTGCCCGCCTTCTGAAAGCCATGGCGCCATCCTGGCGCCGTGAACGGGCCGCTTCGCGGCCCTCTACTTGCGCTTCTTGAGGAACGGCACGACCGTCTTGAGGAAGTTGTTGCGCCGCGGTGCCGCGACCAGCGGATCGAGGTGGCTCTGCTTGGTGTCCTTCACGAAGGTGTAGACCTTGATCCCCTTGGCGCGCTTGCGCAGGCGCTTCGCGCCCCGGATCACGCGACCGTTGGTGAGGTCGGTCTCGAAGGCGTAGAGCGGGATGTTGATCTTCGAGGCGTGGCGGGCGCGCAGCCCGAGCAGCCTCGTGACCGGGGTCTGGCGCAGCGAGCTCACGCCGTCCACGTCCAGCGTGAGCCGGCGCGGGAAGTACCACTCGTTCGCGTTGGGGCTCTCGCTGCCGAACACCGTCGCGAACCGCTGGATCGGGGTCAACTCCCCGTCGATCCACCGGCGCGGGGTGCCGGTCGTGGCGAGCCTGCCGGCGTTCACCCGGATGAGCTCGAGTCCCTTGGGTGAGGTGTCGCCGTCGAACGCGAAGCCGAGCGCGCCCTCGTTGGTCGGCTGCACCGGAGCCTTGAATGGCGCCGGGATGACCGGATTGTTGTGCAGCGGGCTGGGCGCGTTGGGCTGCTTGCGCGCGTAGAGCGCGGCCACCTCCGCGAAGAAGCCCGCCGCCTCGGGGATGCCAAGCCCGAGCAGGTCGGAGAACACCGCCCCCTCCCGGATCTCCTTGAGCCCCGCGCGCGCCCGCGCGAGTGAGGCGTTGCTGAACGTCCCGAGCAGGCCACCGTCGATCAGGACCATGCCGCTGAGGTCCTTGTATCCCGGCCTCCCGTTGAAATCCCAGGCGGCGTAGGCCACGGTGGTCGACGCTCCGAGGGAGTGCCCGCCGAGGATCACCTTGCGCCGCCCGCCGGCGCGCGCCTTGCGCACCACGCGGCGCAGGTCCTCGAGCGACTGCTTGAGCCCCCACTGGCCGACGTACGGGACGTCCTTGCCCACCACGCGCTTGTACTTGAGGCCCAGGTAGAAGGCGTCGGCCTTGGCCGGGTCGCCGCTTCGGAAGCCCGACGTGTCCTCGAATGCCTGCGAGCGGCGGTCGAAGGCCCACACCTGGAGGCCCGGGACGCGCTTCACGATGTCGCGGGCGATGAGGCGGAAGTCCCCGGCGCCACCGAGGAAGCCGGGCACGAGCACCAGCACGCGCTTGGCCTTTGATGACCCGAAGCGCTGCACGAACACCTTGTCGTACTTCGCGGGCCCCGCCCCCGGTGCGGCCTTCATCGCGCGGTAGGGCTCGGCGGCATGCGCCGGCGCGGCCGCGCAGAGCGCGGCGACGACCGTGGCCAGTATGGGCAGCTTCTTCATCGTTCGAGGTAGCGGATCCGCTTCCCGGCGGAGGCTATCCGGCTGCGCATGATCTCGCCAGACGGCGACGTCCACTCCAGCCGCCAGCGGGTCCTGGCCGAGGCGCGCCGGTTGAAGCGGAAGTAGCCCGTGGCGTTGGTGCGCGGGGTCGCGACCGTGACCCACGAGCCCGCCCGCTCCACCTGGACGCGGAGCGTCGTGGACCCTTCGGCGGGCCGGACCTGGCCCCAGACCTCGACCGTCCCGCGACCGAGCCGCGACACGACCAACGGGATGCGATAGGCGGCCCAGGCCGGCTTCTGGGTGCCCTCGTTGAGACGTAGGCCGGTGTTGTAGACGTCCTCGTCCGTCGTGGGCTCGCGCGCGTCGTAGAGAGTGAACTGCGACACCGCCACCACCCGCCGGTCGCCGAAGAACAGGCGATCCGCCTCGTTGATCGAGCGAGCGTGCCTGGCGAGGCTCTGGCCGCGCTTGCGGTCGGGCGGGTTGGTCTGGAAGCCGAACTCGGTCATGTAGAGGCTGCGCCCGCGGGGGATCCGGCCGCGCCGCTCGGCGTTGCGCATGAGCCGCCTGAGCCGGCTGATGTAGGCCAGGGGCAGCGAGTCCTTGGTGAACGACCGGCTGAAGACGCTGCCGCGCCCGAAGTTGTTGTAGGGGTGGTGCGCGATACCGCCGATGGGCAGCCGCCGTGGCCGCCTGCAGCCATGGAGGCTCTTCATGCGGCCCTTGAACGGCTTGCCGTTCTCATCCAGGCACAGCGCGGCGTAGAGCGTGTCCATCGGCGAGCTGATCGCCGCGGTCTCCCCGAACAGCACCCGCTCGCGGTTCGCCGGGTCGTACTGCGCGATCGCCTTCCAGCCCTCGTACCAGAGCTTGCGGTAGCGAATCGCCGCCAGGTCCACGAACTGCCGCCTACCCGCGCGCATGACCTGGGGGTAGAGGTAGTGCTCGAGGTTCGGCTCGTTGTACATCGACCACAGATCCACCCGGCCCGCGTAGCGCCGTGCGGCGGCCTTGGCGAACTGGAAGAACATCCGGGGGTTGGGTCGCCAATGGCAGGACTCGCCCAGCGCGCGGTAGCCGCCCGTGAAGTGCGGGCACACCGACGGCTCCTCGGACGCCCAGTCCGGGATCGACGGGCCGAGCGTGATCATCACCTTCAGGCCCGCGGCCCGGGCGCGCTCCACGAGGCGGTCATAGATCGCCCAGTCGTAGCCGGGAGCGTTGGGGTCTCCCATGTCGAAGCCCGCCGGCGGGCTGTCGGCCGTGGGCGTCGGGGCCGCGCGGCGCCAGACGATCACCGCCCGCACCATGTCCACACCGAGGGCCTTCGCCTCGCGCAGTGCCGCCGCCGGATCGTGCTGGGTCAGGCCGAGGAACGTGCCGTCGTCCTGCATCGTCGAGATCTGGCGCGGGGACGCGCTCGCCGCGCTGGGGAGCGCCAGCGCGAGCACCAACGCGAGGAGGATCGCCGGCCGCATGAGCGGCACAGGGTAGGTCACATTTCGGCGGGCGCGTGTACCCCAAGCAGGTCGAGGCCGCGGGCGATCACGCGTCGGGTGAGCTCGCTCATCGCGATCCGAAGGTCCTCGTCGCCGCCTTCCTCGGCCGCGCCCACCACCTTGCAGTCGCGGTAGAAGGCCGAGAAGTCCTGGGCCACCTCGGTGGTGTAGGTGGTCATGCGGTGCGGTGCGCGGCGCTCGGCCGTGGCCGTCACTTCGCCGGGCAGCTCGATCAGCCGCTTCACCAGCGCGCGCGCCGACGGATGCAGCTCCTCCGAGCTGGCGGCCACGTCGGCGGCCAGCGCGGCCTCAACCCGCTCATCGCCCGCCTTGCGCAGGATGCTGGCGATCCGCGCGTGGGCGTACTGCGCGTAGAACACGGGGTTGTCCTGGCTCTTGGTGCGGGCGAGCTCGAGGTCGATGTCGAGCGTGGTGTCGTGGCTGCGCTGGAGCAGGAACCAGCGCGTGGCGTCGACGCCGATGTCGTCGATCAGCTCGTCGAGCGTGACCACCGTGCCCGCGCGCTTGGACATCTGCGCGCGCTGTCCGCCCTCGAGCAGGTTCACGAGCTGCATGATCAGGATCTCGAGCCCCTCCAGCGGGCCACCCAGCGCCTGCCATGCGGCCTTCATCCGCCCCACGTAGCCGTGGTGATCGGCGCCCCAGATGTCGATCGCCTTGTCGTACCCGCGCTCGAGCTTGTCGGCGTGGTAGGCGATGTCCGAGCCGAAGTAGGTCATCTCACCGGTCGAGCGCATCAGCACGCGGTCCTTGTCGTCGCCGAACGTGGTGGTCCGCAGCCACACCGCGCCGTCGAGCGGGTAGACGTGCTCGCTCTCCTCGAGCTGGTCGAGGATGCGCTGCACCGCCCCGCTCTCATGGTTGGCGCTCTCGTGCGAGAAGCGGTCCATGTGCACGCCGAACCGCTCCAGCGTCGCGCGCACCTCGGCGAGCATGATCTCCACGCCGCGCCGCGCCAGCTCGCCGGTCTCCATCTCCGCCGCGCCGTCGATCTGGTCCGCCAAGGCCGCCATGTAGTCGCCCTGGTATCCGCCCTCCGGGGGCTCCTCGCCCTTCGCCCGCGCCCGGATCGACTCGGCGAAGAGCTCGATCTGGGTGCCGGCGTCGTTCACGTAGTACTCGCGCTCCACCTCGCTCCCGGCGAACTCGAGAATCCGGCAGAGCGAGTCGCCGTAGGCCGCGTGACGGCCGGCCGCCACCGTGAGCGGGCCGGTCGGGTTGGCGCTCACGAACTCGACGTTGGTGCGCCCCCCGGCATCCCCGGCGCCGTAGCGATCGCCCGCCTCCAGCCCGGCGGCCACCGCCCGGTTGAGCCAGCCGTCCGTCATGAAGAGGTTGAGGAACCCAGGGCCCGCGACATCGACCCGCTCGACGTCGCCGGCGAGCGCCTCGGTCAGCTTCTCCCCCAGCTGCTCGGCGATCTCACGCGGCGGAGCGCCCATCGTGGGCGCGAGCAGCATGGCGGCGTTGGTGGAGTAGTCGCCGAACTCGGGCTTCGGGGGCCGCTCGAGCGGAGGCAGGTCGACGGGAGCGCCGCCGAGGGAGGAGGCGGCCTCGGCTACGGCTGCGGCGAGCTGTGAAACGGGGTCAGCCATGAGGGACCGGACCCTAGCCCTGATGCCTGAGGCCTGACGCCTGAGGCCTGCTCAGTAGTGATACGGCTCCCCAGCGAGAATCTTGTGCCCGCGATACAGCTGCTCCAGCAGCACCACCCGGGCGAGCTGGTGCGGCAGCGTCATCGGCCCGAGCGAGAGCCTCATGTCGCAGTGCTCGAGGTCGATGCCCTTGGGACCGCCGACCACGAACACCAGGTCGAGGCCCGCCTGACGGCGCTGCTCGAGGAACCCGCTGAAGCCCTCCGAGTCGAAGGTCTTGCCGTCGGCCGCCAGCAGCACGGTGTAGCTGCGCTCGGGAACCCGCTTGGGCACCTTCTCGTCCTCACGCACCTCGATCACCTCGACCCGCGCCAGGCCGGCGATCAGCTTCGCGTAGTGCTGGACGTCGTCCTGATAGGGCGGGCGCAGCCTCCCGACGGCGAGCACGATGATCCGCAAACCGGCTGCGATACTAGTCCGCATGCCCGAGGACGACGACTCAGAGCGCCACTTCGATATCCACGCCGACCCCGAGGTCATGGCGGGCCACTACGCGAACTTCGCGAACGTGAGCCACTCGGACTACGAGTTCACGGTGACCTTTGCCAGGGTCGACCACGAGGTGGACGAGGAGGCGGTGCCAGGAGTGGTCGTCTCCCGCATCAACCTCTCGCCGCGCTTCATGCGCGAGCTGATCGACGCCATGGAGGACAACTTCTCCAAGTGGCAGACCCGGGAAGGCATCAAGAACCTCCCCGAGTTCGACAACGGCAAAGACGCCGACGACAGCTAGCGCCCGAACTCCACGCCGAAACCCAGCCGCTCCTTCGTGGTCGGGTGGGTCCCGAACAGCGTCTGCGACCAGCGCGGCGGATCTGGGTCGCCCAGATTTCGCAGCGTGAGGTTGCGCTCCAGCTCGATGAACGCCTCGGGGTCCTTGGTGGTCTCCAGCGCGAAGGCGTCGGCGCGCGCCTCGACCGGGCGTGACAGCGCGTTGCCCGCGCTCGTGAGGCCGAACGTCACCAGCGCGAGCGCCAGGGCCACCGCGGGAATGGCGCGGCCGTCGGGCCTCGCTCCCTCCTCCAGGCCGGCGAACCGCTCCGTGAGGCGCTGAATCAGCAACGTGCCCGCGGGGGCGACGATCGCGATCCAGAGCAGGCCCTTCGGGATGTCGCGGTGCACCACGTGGCCCAGCTCGTGCGCCACGACGCTGCGCACCTGATCCGGCGGGAAGTCCTCGATCAGGTTGTCGTAGAGCACGACGCGCTTCGTGTGCCCGAGCCCGCCGACGTAGGCGTTGATCGCGGTGGTGCGGCGGCTGGCATCCACGCGGTAGACCTCCCCCACGTCCACGCCGGCGCGGTCGGCCAGCCGGAGCACGTCGGAGCGCAGCTCGCCCTTGGGCAACGGCTCGAACTTGTTGAAGAGCGGGTCGATCACGACCGGGGAGAGGTAGAGCGTGAGCACGGCGAAGGCGACCACCACGCCGGCGGATGGCAGCCACCACCGAGTGGGGAACCTGCGAATCAGCCAGATCACCAGCGCCCCGCCCAGCGCCGCGAAGAAGGCGCCGATGCCGGCCGACTTCGCCACGTCCGCCAGCCACGGCCCGATCGACTGGGTGGAGAGCCCCGCGTCCACCGCCCGCTCGTGGCGCCAAATCGACAGCGGTAGCCCCACGACCACCAGCGCGACGGACACGCCGGCGGCCGCCACAGCCCCATTGCGCAGCGGCGGCGGGCGGCGGGCGAGCACGGCGAGCGTCACGCCGGAGAGGGCCACGCCCGCGATCCCGAGCACCCGCTGGAGATCGCGGAAGTCAGAAGATCGCGCCAACTCCGCCGGGCTGAAGTACGCTGTCAACTCGATGGCGGCAGGCTCGATCAGGCCGCTCCGGGGCCGCAAGACCAATGTTGCCGCCCCGGCCGCCACGGCCGTGGCCAGCAGGGCCGGCCACACTCGCCTTCCTTGACCGCCCATTGCCCCCGGACAGTAACGGTGACCCCCTGAAAATCGCGGTGCTTTCAGACGTTCACGGCAACCTGCCGGCTTTCAGGGCTGTACTCGATGCCGTCAAGGCCGAGGACTTCGACCGGGTCTGGTTCTTGGGCGACCTCGTGGGCTACGGCGCGTTCCCGGACGAGTGCGTGGAGATGGCCGCCGAGAACTGCCATGTCTGCCTCGCCGGCAACCACGACCTCGGGGTGCTGGGTCGCATCGACATCGCCGACTTCTCCGCGCACGCCGCCGAGGCTGCGCGCTGGACGCGCGACCACGTCGGCCGGGGCACGCTCGACTTCCTCGGCAGCCTCAGCCCCCAGCGAGAGGGCGAGGCGATCGGCCTCTGGCACGCCAGCCCCCGTGACCCCGTGTGGGAGTACGTGCTCTCGATCCCGCAGGCCGGCGAGTGCATCGACGCGATGGAGGACCGCGTGGGCGCCGTCGGCCATACGCACGTGGCCTGCTGGTTCACCCAGGGCGACAACGGCCCGTCGGGCGATGCCGCGATGGAGGGCCTCCACCAGGACCTCTCGGCCGGCAGGTGGCTGTTCAACCCCGGCAGCGTCGGCCAGCCGCGCGACGGCGACCCCCGGGCCGCGTGGCTCGCCCTGGACCTCGAGAACTGGACCGCCGACTGGCGGCGCGTGGAGTACCCGATTCAGGAGGCCGCCGATGCAATCGACGCGGCAGGGCTCCCCAGCAGCCTCGGCCAGCGGCTATTCATAGGTCAGTGAGAATCGACCGCCGCTACATGGTTGCGCTGCTCGGCGCCTCGCTTCTCGCTGCCGGCTGCGGCTCCGACGAGGAGAAGCCGGAGCCGAGCATCCCGGCCGCCTCCGTGCAGGAGATCGAGGTGCGCCTCGATGAGGTGCAGCGCCGCTTCGACAGCGGCACCGACGAGAACAACACCGGAGCGTGTGAAGACCTCGAGGAGGACACGTTCCCCGCGATCCAGGACCTCGTGCGCGACCTGCCCGACAGCGTGGACCCCGAAGTGCGGAGCACGCTCGAGGACGGCCTGGCGCACCTCCGTGAGCTGACGCTGGAGGGCTGCTCCAACCTCGAACCCGCCGACACGGAGACCACCGAGGAGACCACCCCGCCCGAGACCGAGACCACTCCTCCCGAGACGGTGACCACCCCGCCCGAGACCGAAACGACGCCTCCCGAGACCACGCCGCCGCCGACCACACCCCAGCCGCCCGGCGATGACGGCGGCACCCCCGTGCCCGAAGAGGGTGAGTGATGTCCACGCCCTCTGAAGTCGCCGGCCGCTACCGCATCGACCGCCGCCTCGGCGCCGGCGGCATGTCGACCGTGTTCCTGGCCGTCGATTCCGTGCTCGAGCGAGAGGTCGCGATCAAGCTGCTCGCGGAGCACCTCGCCGAGGACGAGGACTTCGTCGCGCGCTTCCGGCGCGAGGCCCTGGCCGCCGCGCGGCTGCAGCATCCCAACGTGGTGCAGGTGTTCGACTCCGGCGAGGACCCCGGGTCCCACCGCCACTACATCGTCATGGAGTACGTGGACGGCCCGTCCTGCGCTGACCTTCTACGCGACCAGAAGCAGCTGGGGCTCGACGAGGCCGTCGCCGTGATCCGCGACGCGTGCCACGGGCTGGAATACGCGCATCGCGCCGGCGTGGTGCACCGCGACGTGAAGCCCGGCAACCTGCTCGTGGCGAGCGAGAGCAACACCACGAAGCTGGCGGACTTCGGCATCGCCAAGGCCGCGGAGCAGACGCGCATCACGCAGGTCGGCTCGGTGCTCGGCACGGCGGCCTACCTCTCCCCCGAGCAGGCCCGGGGCCAGGAGGCCGGCCCCGCCTCGGACATCTACTCACTCGGCGTGTGCGCCTACCAGTTCCTGGCGGGACGGCTGCCGCACGAGTACTCCTCGCTCACCGAGCTTGCGCTCAAGCAGCAGGAGGACGCCGTCGAGCCGATCACGATCCACCGACCGGAGGTGCCCGCCGAGCTCGATCGGGCGATCCGGGTGTGCCTGGCGCGCGACCCCGACGCCCGCTACACCTCGACCCTGGAGATGGCGAAGGCGATCGATGCCGGGCTCGGCGGCGAGATCACCGACGCCACACGCCGCCTGGCCGCGGTGGACCCCGACGCCACCCGCGCCCTGGGCGACGTGACCGCGGCCACCCAGGCGCTGCGCACGCGATCCGCCCCGCCACCCTCGGCGCCGCGGCGCACCGCCACCGGCGTCCGCGAGCCCGACCCCAAGGCTCAGCGAAAGGCGCGCCGAGCCAGACGGCTCGGCACGATCCTCGCCGTGCTCGCCGTGCTGATGGCGATCGCGGCCGTCGTCCTGGCGCTCACGGCATCGAACGGCGGCGGCGGGCTCGACCCGATCGACCGCGGCACCGTCGACGAGCAGGTCGACTCGCTCAAGCAGTTCCTGCAAGAGAACGCTCGTTGATTCAGACGACGGGCTGGGCATCGTGCCCAGCCCGTAAACGGCGGCCACCAAGGCTGCCCGATGGCGTCCCTTCGCGGTGCAGGGCGACCCCGACGACGACGAGCCCCACGCCCACGACCTCCGCGGCCGTCGGAACCTGGCTCAGCACCACGATGCCGATCACGGTGGCCGTGGCCGGCAGGATCGAGACCATCAGCGCGTAGGTCGAGCGAGCGAGCTTGGCCATCGCCAGCTGGTCGGTCACGTAGGGGATCACCGACGAGGAGATACCCACGCCGATCCCGGCGGCGAGCGCGATCGGGTCGAGCGCCGCGGGCACGACGGCCCACCCGGCCATCGGCGTCACGACCACCGCGGCGATCAGCATCGACGCCGCCAGTCCGTCGATGCCGCCCAGGGTCTCGTGACGCGCCACCCGGTGCGCCAGGACGATGTAGAGCGCGAACAGCACCGCGTTTGCGAACGCGAGCGCCACGCCCAGCGGCTCGCCGGCGAGCTGAACGTCGGTGAGCAGGTACACGCCCGGCACAGCGAGCGCCAGCGCCGCGGCGTTGCGAGGCGTCCGCGCCCCCACCGCGGCCAGCACGATCACCGGCAGGAACTCGATCGCCGCGACCGTGCCGAGCGGGAGCTTGTCGATCGCCACGTAGAAGCAGCAGTTCATGAGCGCAAGCACCACGCCCCACTGCAGAAGCAGCCGCCGCCCCTCGCTGTCCGAGTCCCGGAAGGCGCGCCAGGGTCGACGCCAGAGGGCGAAGATCAGCGCCGCGGAGGCGATCCGCAGCCAGGCGACCCCGAGCACGTCCACGCGGGCGAAGAGCAGCACCGCGAAGGCGGGTCCCAGGTAGTGGAACACCGCGCTGACCACGAAGTACAGCTGGGGAGGGACCATGCATGAAGCATCACAGTCGATACCTGTGGTTCACAGGGGCAGACGTAGGTATGATCGATGATGTGCCTAAGAAAGCAAGGGATTTTGCCCAGAACACCAACGGTCTCATCGATGACGTCAACCGCAAGCTGCTCGCCGAGCTCCAGGACGACGCTCGCCTGACCGTTGCGGAACTGGGCCGCCGGGTGGGACTGTCCTCACCCGCGGTGGCCGAGCGCCTGCAGCGGCTCGAGGGGGCGGGCGCGATCAAGGGCTACCACGCCCAGATCGATCCGCGCGCTCTGGGCCTGTTCCTGCCGGCCGTGATCCGCATCCGCCCGGCGCCGCGGGAACTGCAGAAGGTGGCCGAGTTGGCTCAGCGGACGCCCGAGGTCGTCGAGTGCCTCCGGATCACGGGCGAGGACTGTTTCATCATGAAGCTGCACCTGCGCGACGTGGAGCACCTCGAGGAAGTGATCGACCGGTTCGTGATCTACGGGCAGACGACCACGTCGATCGTGCAGTCCTCGCCGGTGCCAGGGCGTGGCGTGGATGTTGGCTAGGTCTGCTCTGCAGGTATCGCTCGGTCTTGTCTTCGTTGTCAGCTTGGCCTTGGCCGGATGCGGTGACGATGGTTCCGACGCTCCAAGTCGTGTCGCCGTGGGCACCACACCGGCGGGAGAAAAGTGGGAGTTGCTCGCGTCGACGAACGGCGGCGGTCTGAACGTGACGCTCGTATCCGGCGGTGGGAGCGGAACCGCCGGCGGGTTCGACGCGGGAAGGGATCTGAACCTGGGACAGAGCTTTGACCCTGGCAAGGGGGGAAACAGCGTCCAGGGCACGGTTACACCCAAGGTGGGCAAAGTGGACGTCGCGCTCAGCAATGGCATGCACAAGACCGCCCCATTGTTCGATGCCCCCAGCGAGCTCGACGTTCCAACGGGAACCCGGTTCTACGTCCTATTCACGGGCAAGGAAACGATGAAGGAGATCGCCGCGCTTGACCGATCCGGGAAGAAGGTCATGTCGTACAGCGGGCGCGCCTACGGCAGGTTCCAGCCGAAGTAGACCTCCGTGCGGACGATCTTGTCCTCGTCGTCGAACGTAATGACCTCGGTGTTTCGTCCCCTGCCGCCGCTCGAGACGTCGCTTTCGTAGGTGACGACGACCTCGTCGCCGGACTCGATCAGGCGAACGAAGTGGAAGTCCCCGCCTCGCCCGGCCCCGGGCCAGCAGCGCTCGAAAAGCCCTCACGGTCGAGCTCCGGGTCGGGCGGGGCGGAGAAGAGAAAGTGGGCACTCAGGCGCTGCTCGAAGAAGCTTCGGTCGCCGGCTGCAAATGCGGCATAGGAGTCGCGAACAAGTCGCGTGGCGGCGGCCGGCTAGTACGGCCCGTCGCCCGCCAGCACGCGCTCGGCGTGCTCGGCGTAGCGGCCCTCGGAGATCGCCGCGCGCAGGCCGCTCATCAATGCCGCCATGAACGTGAGGTTGTGGAGCGTGATCAGGCGCGAGCCGGTCAGCTCACGGCCGCGCGCCAGGTAACTCAGGTAGCCGCGGGTGTGATGCGTGCACGCCTCACACGGGCAGCCCTCCACCAGCGGCTCGCGGCTGCCGCGCTGCTCGGCCTTGGTCAGGTCCAGGCGCCAGCGGCGCTCCGGCGAGGGCACAAGCGCGGTGCCGTGGCGCGCAAGACGCGTCGGCGTGGCGCAGTCGAAGCTGTCGATCCCCTCCCCCACGGCGTGGACGATGTCGTCGACGTCGCCGATGCCGAGCAGGTGGCGCGGCTGCTCGTCGGGCAGGTCACGCAGCGACCAGCCGAGCACCTCGCGCATCTGGTCCTTGTCCTCGCCGAGCGACCCGCCGATCGCGATCCCCGCACAGCCGGCCCCGGCCACATACGCGGCGGACTCGGCGCGCAGCTCCTCATCCACGCCTCCCTGCACGATCCCGAACAGCGCCTGGCCCTCGGGGGCGTGCTCGCCGTGCCACGTGACGCAGCGGTCGAGCCAGCGGTGCGTGCGCTCCATCGAGCGGCGGGTGTAGTCGCGGTCCACGTGGAAGGGGGTGCACTCGTCGAAGGCCAGCGCGATGTCGGAGCCCAGCGCCGCCTGGATCTCCATAGAGGTCTCGGGCCCCATGAAGCGCTCGGAGCCGTCGGTGTAGGCGCGGAAGCGCACGCCCTCCTCCTCGATCGAGAGCACACGCGACTCGGAGGTGCCGCGGCGGCGCTTGATCTCCTCGGCCACGGAGCCGTGCCCCATCGAGAACACCTGGAAGCCGCCCGAGTCGGTGATGATCGGGCCGCGCCAGCCCATGAACTCGTGCAGGCCGCCCATCTCCGCGATGTGCTCGTGCCCGGGCTCGATGAACAGGTGGAAGGTGTTGCCGAGCACCATCTCGTAGCCCAGGGCCGCGACCTCGGACGCGGCCAGCCCGCGCACGCTGGCGTTCGACGCCAGCGGCACGAAGGCGGGCGTGCGCACCTCACCGTGCGCGCAACGCAGAACGCCCGCGCGGGCGGAACCGTCGCGGGACTCGACCGCGAACATCAGCCCGGCGAGACGAGGCTCTCGCCGGTCATCGCGGCGGGCTGCTCGATGCCCAGCAGCGCGAGCACGGTGGGCGCCACGTCAGCGAGGATGCCGCCGTCGCGCAGCGGCCCGGCCTCCGTGGTGATCACGATCGGCACCGGATTGAGCGAGTGGGCGGTGTTCGGGCTGCCGTCGGGCTCGAGCATGTGGTCGGCGTTGCCGTGGTCGGCGGTCACGATGCATACGCCGCCCTTGCCCTCGACCGCCTCCACGACGTCGCCGAGGCAGGCATCCACGGTCTCGATCGCCTTCACGGCCGCGGGGATCACGCCCGTGTGGCCGACCATGTCGGGGTTGGCGAAGTTGATGATCCCGAAGGCGTAGTCGCCCTCGCGCCAGCGCTCGACAAAGGCGGCCGCCGCCTCGCGGGCGCTCATCTCGGGCTTGTGGTCGTAGGTGGGGACGTCGCGCGGCGAGTCGACGAGGCAGCGGTCCTCGCGCTCGTGGGCGTTCTCGTCCCCGCCGTTGAAGAAGTAGGTGACGTGGGGGTACTTCTCCGTCTCCGCCACATGCAGCTGGGCGAGGCCGCGCTCCTCGAGGATCACGGCCAGCGTCGTGGCCGGGCGCTCGGGCGGGAAGGCCACCGGGTAGCTCCAGTCCTCGCGGTACTCGGTGAGGGTCGTGTAGTGCAGGTCCATCTCCGTGTTCAGGGCCTGTGTGAGCTGGCGGGCTCGGTCGGGACGGAAGTTGAAGAAGGTCACCGCGTCGCCGGGCTGGATCCGCGCCTTCTCTCCCACCAGCGTCGGCTTGATGAACTCGTCGGTCTCGCCGCGCTCGTACGCGGCCCGCACGGCCTCCTCGCCGGTCGCGGCGTGGCGCCCTTCCGCCTCCCCGCCCACCAGCGCGTCCATCGCCAGCTTGATCCGGTCCCAGCGGCTGTCGCGGTCCATCGCGTAGTAGCGCCCGGTCACGCTCGCCACCCGGCCACCGGAGCGCGCAAGCCACTGCTCGACCTCCGCGATGTAGCCGGCGCCGGAGTCGGGCGCGGTGTCGCGCCCGTCGGTAAAGGCGTGGAGCACGATGTCCTCGACTCCCTCATCCGCGGCCAGCGCGATCAGCGCCTCCAGGTGGTCCATGCTCGAGTGCACCCCGCCGCGCGAGACCAGCCCCAGCAGGTGGACCCTGCCGCGCTCGCGCGCCACCGCCAGCGCGTCGCGCAGGATGCGGTTCTCGGCGAACGAGCCATCGGCCACTGCATCGTCGATCCGGGTCAGGTCCTGCCGCACGATCTGCCCCGCGCCGAGGTTGAGGTGGCCGACCTCGGAGTTGCCCATCTGGCCTTCGGGCAGGCCGACGGCGCGCCCGCAGGCGGTGAGCTGGGAGTGCTCGTAGCGTTCCCAGAGCGAGTCGAACACGGGCGTATCGGCCAGGTCGACGGCGTTGCCGGGACCCGGATCGGCCAGCCCCCAGCCGTCGAGGATCACCAGGCAGACCCCCTGGACTTCGTTCATTCGGCCGCAGCCACGATCCGCGCGAAGCCGTCGGGGTCGAGGCTGGCGCCGCCCACAAGGGCGCCGTCCACATCCGGCTGCGAGAGGATCTCCGCCGCGTTCTCGGGCTTCACGCTGCCGCCGTACTGGATCCTGATCGCCTCGGCCGCGTCCTCCGAGCGGCTGGCGACCAGCGCGCGCACGAACGCGATCGCCTCCTGCGCCTGATCCGGCGTGGCGACCTTGCCCGTGCCGATCGCCCAGATCGGCTCGTAGGCGATCGTGACCTCGGCGAGCCGCTCGTCCGGGAGCCCCTCCAGCGCCTCGTTCACCTGGTGGCGCAGCTTGCGCTCCATCTCACCGCCCTCGCGCTCGTCCTCGGTCTCGCCCACGCAGAGGATCGGCTTCAGGCCGGCGTCCAGCGCAGCCGGGAGCTTCAACTGCAGCGCGCGATCGGACTCGTTGTCGTACTGGCGCCGCTCTGAATGCCCGAGCACCACGGCGTCCACGCCCAGCTCCACCAGCATCTGCGCGGACACCTCGCCCGTGTGGGCGCCGGTCTCCTCAGCGGCCATGTTCTGGGCGCCGACCAGCACGCTCGAACCCTCCAGCGCCTGAACGGCGGTGTCCAGAGCGGTGTAGGGCACGCACAGGCCGACGTCGGCGGGCCGGCGGGAGGCGTCCGCCAGCAGGGTGAGCAGGCGCTCGCAGTACTCGCCGGTCTCCGCGCGGGTACCCCAGAGCTTCCAGTTGCCGGCGATGTAGGGACGGCGATCAGGCATCGTCGAGCGCCTCCACACCGGGCAGCGCCTTGCCCTCCAGCAGCTCCAGCGCCGCGCCGCCGCCCGTCGAGAGGTGGTCCACGCGGTCGGCCAGGCCGAACGCGGCCATCGCGGCGGCCGAGTCGCCGCCACCGACCACCGTCGTGCCCGGCGCCTGCGCCACCGCATCGGCCACGGCGCGGGTGCCCGCGGCGAACGGCTCCATCTCGAACGCTCCCATCGGGCCGTTCCAGAACACGGTGCCGGCGCCCGCGATCTCGCGCGAGTAGGCCTCAGCCGTGGCGGGACCAACGTCGAGCCCCATCCACCCGTCGGGAACGTCGGTGCCCTCCTGGTCGCGGCGCTCCGCCGCGGCGTCGAAGCGATCGGCCAGCACCAGGTCGAGCGGCAGCAGCAGCCGTGCGGTGTCCCCGCCCTCGGCCTTCTCGAGCGCCAGGCGGGCCAGCTCCACGCCCTCGTCCTCCACCAGCGAGTCGCCCGTGGGCTTGCCCTGCGCGCGGAAGAAGCTGAAGCACATGGCGCCGCCGATGAGGATCGTGTCGGCGGCGTCGAGGAAGCGGTCGATGAGCGCGACCTTGTCGGACACCTTCGCGCCGCCGAGCACCACGACCAGCGGTCGCTCGGGCGCCTCGACGATGCCGCGCAGGGTGGTGACCTCTCGCTCCAGCAGCAGCCCGGCCGCCGACGGGAGGTGCTTCGTCACGCCCGCGGTGCTGGCGTGGGCACGGTGGGCGGCGCCGAAGGCGTCGTTCACGTACGCGTCGGCGAGGCCGGCGAGGCTCTCGGCCAGCGCCGGGTCGTCCTCCGTCTCGCCCGGCTCCCAGCGGGTGTTCTCCAGCACCAGCACCTGGCCGGGCTCCAGCGCCTCCGCCTTCGCGCGCGCGTCCTCGCCCACCACGTCGGCCGCCTGGATCACGGGCGCATCGATCAGCTCGGCGAGCCTGTTCGACGCCGGTGTGAGCGACGTCTCGGGCTCACGGTCCTTCGGGCGGCCGAGGTGCGAGCACAGGATCAGCCGGGCGTCGCGCTCGAGCAGCAGCTCGATGGTGGGCAGGGCGGCCCGGATCCGTGCGTCATCGGTCACCTCGCCGCCGTCCAGCGGGACGTTGAAGTCCACCCGCACGAGCACCCGCGCCCCGGGCTCGAGATCGAGCTCGCGGACGCTGCGCTTCCCCAGGGCGGGTGCCTGCGCGGCCAACTAGCCGACGGGCTGCCCGAGCCCCACGAGCACGCGCTCGGCCAGGTCCACGACGCGGTTGGAGTAGCCCCACTCGTTGTCGTACCAGGAGACCACCTTCACCATCCGGTCGTCGATCACCATCGTGAGCTTGCTGTCGAAGATCGACGAGTAGGGCGAGCGAACGATGTCGGTCGAGACGAGCGGGTCCTCGCTGTACTGGAGGATGCCCTTCAGCGCGCCCGAGTCGGCGCGGTCGGCGACGGCCTGGTTGACCTCCTCCACCGTCACCTCGCGCGAGGCACGGAACACGAGGTCGACCACCGAGCCCGTCGGCACCGGGGCGCGGACCGAGATGCCGTTCAGCTTGCCGTTGAGCTCGGGCATCACCAGGCCGATCGCCTTAGCCGCGCCGGTGGACGTGGGGATGAGGTTGATGGCCGCGGCACGGGCGCGCCGGAGATCCTTGTGCGGCGAGTCCTGCAGCTGCTGATCCTGGGTGTACGCGTGGATCGTGGTCATGATCCCGGACTCGATTCCGACGGCGTCATGCAGCACGCGCGCGAGCGGTCCGAGGCAGTTGGTCGTGCAGGACGCGTTCGACACGACGTGGTGGGAGTCGAGGTCGTAGGCCTCGTCGTTGACCCCCAGCACCAGCGTCACGTCCGGCTCGGTGGCGGGCGCGGAGATGATCACCTTGCGAGCGCCTGCGTCGAGATGCTTGGCGGCGTTCTCGCGGTCGGTGAAAAGCCCGGTCGACTCGATCACGACCTCGGCGCCAACGTCACCCCACGGCAGGGCGGCCGGGTCGCGCTCGGCGAAGACCTTGAGCTCGTCGCCGTCCACGATCAGGCCCGTGTCGGTGGCCTCGACGGTGCCCGGGAACGGCCCCAGGATCGAGTCGTACTTGAGGAGATGGGCGAGCGTCTTGGTGTCGGTGATGTCGTTCACCCCGACCCAGTCGATGTCGGCGCCGCGCTCGTGGGCGGCGCGGAAGACGTTGCGGCCGATCCGGCCGAAGCCGTTGATCCCAGCCTTCAGGGGCATGTTTTCGTGAGGTCCTTTCGATTTTCTTGGGGGTATGGAGGCTACCCAAGAAGGCGAGCCAGCCGCTCAGGGCGTTCGCGGCAGCTTCTCGATGTCGCGGTGCACGACGTCGACCATGTATTCGCCGCCCCGGCTGAGGTTGCGTGCCAGGTGCTCGGCGATCACGACCGAGCGGTGGCGGCCGCCCGTGCACCCGATGCCGATCGTGAGGTGCGCCTTGCCCTCCTTCTCGTACTGCGGCAGCAGGTAGCTCAGCAACGGGACCAGGTGGCTGTAGAACTCGTCGATCCCGTCCGATCCCTCGACGTACTCGCGCACGGCGGCGTCGAGACCGGTGAGCGGGCGCAGCTCGGCCTCGTAGTGGGGGTTCGGCAGGAAGCGGACGTCGAAGAGGAGGTCGGCGTCGCGCGGCGCCCCGTGCTTGAACCCGTAGGTCAGGAACGTGACGGCGAGCTTGCCGATCGAGCCGCGCGGCAGCATCTTGTCCGCCACCACCTTGCGCAGCCGTGAGGCGCTGAGGTCCGAGGTGTCGATCGACACGTCGGCGCGCTCGCGCAGCGGGGCGAGCAGCTCGCGCTCCTCCGCGATCGCCCGGCTCACCGAGCCGCCGTTCCCCAGCGGGTGGCGGCGCCGGGTCTCCTTGAACCGGTTCACCAGCACGTCCTCGGACGCCTCGAGGTAGAGCAGGCGGTGCGGGCTCGCGCGCTCGGCCAGATCGTCGAGCACCTTCACCAGTCCGTCGAAGTAGTCGCCGCCGCGCACGTCGGTCACCACGGCCGCGCGCTCGACCTTCGACCCCTCGTGCTCGAACAGCTCGGACAGCTGCCCGATCATCTCCGGAGGCAGGTTGTCGACGCAGAAGTAACCGGCGTCCTCGAAGCAGGCCATCGCCTGGGACTTGCCGGCGCCGGCGAAGCCGGTAATGACCACGAAGTCCTCCACCGGGTTCGATTGTGGCGGGTGGGTCAGACCTCAGGCTTCAGACGACCGAGCTTCTCCGGGTTGCGGATCGCATCGATGCGCGTGATGCGGCCGCCACTGACCACGAACGAGAGCGCCGCGTGATGGCCGTCGCCGCTCGGGATCACCAGACCCAGCCGGCCGTTCAGCGTGATCTCCAGCGGTTCGTGCGTGGACTTGCGGCCGAGCTTTGACCACGCGCGACCGACCCGCGGCGCGCCGAACAGCGGCTTGCGGGCGGCGGTCACCAGTCCGCCTCCGTCCGACGTCCAAACGACATCCGGGTCGAGGACCGCGACGAGTCCCCCGAGGTCACCCTCAGCGGCCGCCTGCGCGAAGGCCCGTACCGTGCGATCGTGCTCGTCGCGGGAGGCCGAGTGGCGCGGGCGCTCCCGCTTGACGTGCTGGCGAGCACGCGAGGCGAGTTGCCGGACGGCCTCGGGCGTCCGGCCCACCACCTCGGCGACCTCGCCGAACGGCACGTCGAAGACGTCATGTAGTACGAACGCCGTGCGCTCCGCGGGCGAGAGCTGCTCAAGGATGGCCAGTAGCGCGTAGCTGACCGACTCGTCGAGCGTGACGCGGTCCGCAGGGTCATCGCAGACAAGCGGCTCCGGGAGCCACGGACCGACGTAGGTCTCGCGCCGCGCACGGGCTGATCGCAGGGAGTCGAGCGCGAGCCGGCCAACGACCCTGGTGAGCCAAGCCTCGAGGTTCTCGATCGCGTCCACGTCCGTGCGCTCCAGTCTCAGCCACGCCTCTTGGAGGACGTCCTCCGCCATGCCGAGATCGCCGAGCTCGCTGTAAGCGAGCCGCAGCAGCCGCGGGCGTTCGTCTGCGAAGCGTTCAGCGACGGTCATGTGCGATCCGCCTCCAGCTTTCGGTTCCTGCGCGGATCCGCGGCGCCCAGCCGCCCGCCTCGCGGAGCCGCCGGCTCGACACGCGCTGTGAGCGGGCCAGCGGCCCGGTCTGCGGCGCATGTGTACGCAGGGACTCGACCCCGACCGCGGCAGCGAGAGCGGCATCGATCTCGGCGTTCGTCGGGGGGTCGGCGTCGGCGACGTTGTAGGTGCCGGCAGGCACGCGTAGAGCCGCGGCCACGGCCCGCGCGGCATCGTCCAACCAGAGCATCGGCCGATACGCGCCGGGCGGCCCGATCGCCACCGAGGCCCCGGCGCGCGCGGCGTCGAGCGCGGCCAGCGTGGAATCGCTGTCGGAGCCCACGAACAGGCCGAAGCGCAGCACCACGGTGTCGCCGTCGAACAGCTCCCGGGCGTTGCGCTCGGCCGTCAACGCAGTCGAGGTCACGCCCTCGCCGGCGACCGGAGCATCCTCGTCGAGCCAGGCTTCGCGGCCGTCGGCGTACACGAACGCAATCGACTCCTGCACCAGCCGCCTCACCTGCGCCGCCTGGGCGGCACCGGCGATCGCCGCCGACGCATCGGTGCGCAGTCGGTCGTTCTCATCCCACTCGGACGGGTCGGCCATGCGGTCGACGGTGGGGATGTGTGTGAGCAGATTGACGACGGCATCCACGCCCTCGAACACCTGTCGCAGAGACGCCTCGTCGAACACGTCGGCCTCGACGCTGTCCGCTCCGAGGCTCTCGAGGCGATCCCGGCCGCGCGAGGAACGCGTCACACCCGTGACGCGGTGGCCCTGTGCCAGGAGCTCACGCACGGCCCGCTGGCCGAGGACGCCGGTAGAGCCGGTAATCACGATCTCGTTCATGCCCAACTGACGAGGTAGCTCGCTCAATCGTGACATCGCGTGCCCTATCTCGCGCCCTCGGGCACCGGCCCGGCCGCCGCCGCCTCAGGCGCCGTCCCGTGGCCGCGCTCGAACAGCAGCGCGGTGACGATTGAGCCCGCGGCCAGGAACTATGACGCCGGCCGTCGCCACGATGTGACCCCCGGTGATCTGTCACATCTGGAGAGCCGCGCGCGTCAGGGGAGCGACGACGAAATGCGGCCGACCGCCGCCTGAGAAGGAGGCTCCACATGAATTTCGCTGACTCTCACTCCGACTGGATCCTGGGCGCGGGCGCGGCGGCGGCGGGCGCGGGGCTACTCACGTTCGTCCTCTTTCCCCTGGCGATCCCCATGCTGTTGTTGACGATCGTCGCCGTGCTCCCTTTCGTCCTCCCACTGTTACGCGGTCTCGGGCGCTCGGTCGGCACCCGGCCGCCGGCCGAACCGCGACCCGTTACCCGCTCCGTGGCGGGTGGCTCAGACCTTTAGTCGACGCGATGCACGTGCGCGTGAATCTCGCGCGCGGTCTTCCCCGGAAGCCCCGGCACGGCCTCCAGCTCCTCCCGGCTCGCCGCGAGGAAGCGCTCGGGTGTGCCGAAGTGGGCCAGGATCGCCCGCTTGCGCGACGGCCCCACGCCGGGCAGGTCGTCGAGCACCGAGCGGGTCATCGCGCGGTCGCGCCGGCCGCGATGGAAGTCGATCGCGAACCGGTGCGCCTCGTCGCGGACGCGCTGCAGTAACTGCAGCGGTGCGCTGTCGCGCTTGAGCATCAGCGGCGCCGGGCGGCCGGGCACGAAGACCTCCTCCAGCTGCTTGGCGAGGCTGATCACGGTCGCGCCCTCGGCGCGGAACTCCTCCAGCTCCGCCAGGCCGGCGGAGAGCTGGCCCTTGCCGCCGTCGATCACGATCAGCGCCGGCAGCGCGGCGAAGCTCGCGTCGAAGGCCTTCTCGTGCGGCGACAGCTCCTTCTGGGCGGCGTACTGCGACATCCGCCGGCCGAGGACCTCCGCCATCGCCGCGAAGTCGTCCTGCACCACGCCGCGGACCTTGAACCGCCGGTAGTCGGCCTTCTTCGGCGCGCCGCCCTCGAACACCACCATCGAGGCGACCGTGTGCGTCTCCCCCAGGTTCGAGATGTCGAAGCACTCGATGCGCATCGGGATGTTCTCCATCTTGAGCACCCGCTGGAGGCCGTCGAGTGCCTCGATCCGGCGGGTGCGCGTGCGCTCCGAGCGCAGCCGGTCCTGGTCGAGCGCCAGCCGTGCGTTGCGATCCGCGAGCTCGAGGATGCGGCGCTTGTCGCCGCGCTCGGCGGGGCGAACCTCCACCGGCCCGCCGCGGCGCTCGGCCAGGGCCTCGCCCAGCACGTCGGTGCGCTCGGTGCCCTTGGCCACGATCACCTGCGGCGGGATCGACAGCGCGCTGGCGTAGTACTGGAGCACGAACTCCTCCAGCACCTCGTCCTCGTCGCGCTCGGCCTCGTTCTCGAGATAGAAGCTCTGGCGGTCGGCCAGCACCCCGTCGCGCACCTGGAACACCTGGGCGTTCGCGTCCGGCCCCTCGGCGGCCACCGCGATCGCGTCGAGCGTGCCCACCGCCTCGTTGGTCACGCGCTGGCGCTCCAGCAGCGACCGCACCGCCCGCAGCCGGTTGCGCATGAGCGCCGCGCGCTCGAACTCCTGCTCGGCCGCCGCGTCCTTCATCTGCTGCTCGAGGTCGCGCTCGATCTCGCGATAGCGGCCCGAGAGGAAGCGGATGATCGTGTCGATGTTCTCGCGGTACTCCTCCTGCGACACGTAGCCGACGCAGGGCGCCTGGCAGCGCTTGATGAAGTACTCCAGGCACGGGCTGCCCGACTGTCGCCCCGGCTCGCGGCCCTCGCAGGTGCGGTGCTGGAAGACCTTGCCGAGCAGGTCGATCGTCTCGCGCACGCGCTTCGCGCTCGAGAACGGGCCGAAGTAGGCGCGGTTCGCTCGGTGCTTCTCGCGCGTGAAGTAGACCCGCGGGTAGGGCTCGTCGAGCGAGATCCCGACGTAGGGGTAACTCTTGTCGTCGCGCAGCCGGATGTTGAAGCGCGGCCGGTGGCGCTTGATGAAGCTCTGCTCGGCCAGCAGCGCCTCGGCCTCGGTCTGGGTCACCACGAAGTCGATGTCGGCGATCTCGCCGGTCATGTCGGTGGTGCCGCGCGCCGCGCCCGGGCGGCTGAAATGGCCGCCGACGCGCTTGCGGATCGACTTGGCCTTGCCGACGTAGACGACCTTGCCCTTCTCGTCCTTGAACAGGTAGACGCCCGGGCTGTCGGGCAGCCCGCGGCGTTGCTCGAGCACTCGCTCGTCGCGGTCGGTGGAGTCCTTGACGGCCACCCCTCGAGGATAGGCTGGCGGCATGTCTGAATACGCCGTGAAAAAGATCGATGAGATGGAGGCCGCCTACTGGGGCTCCTTCAAGCGAGTCCGGGCCGAGCTCGGCCTCTCCGCCTTCGGCGTTCAGGTGCTCGATCTGCCGCCCAACTCCGAGCAGTACCCGGAGCACGACCACTCGGAGAACGGCCAGGAGGAGATGTACGTGTTCCTGCGCGGGGGCGGTGAGATCGAGATCGAGGGCGAGCGCCACGCGATCGGACCCGACACCCTGGTCAGCGTCCCCGCGGGCACCAAGCGCAAGGTCTATCCCGGCGACGAGGGCGTCCGGCTCCTGATCGTGGGCGGCAAGCCCGGCGAGGCCTACGAGGTCCCGGATCCAACCTCGGTCTCAGAGCTCGGGGCACCCGACCCGACCGAGGGCCAGGACCCGCCCCCGCAGTAGCGTGACGCAGCTGTCGTGGGACCAGGTGCTCGCGTTGCGGCTGCGCCGCCACCACCTGGCCGAGCGCGCGCCGCGGAAGCGGATGCTCGACGTGGTGAGCTCGATCGGCGGCCTGCACGCCCAGGTGATGTCCTCCGCCGAGCTCACCCTGTGGGCGCGCGTCGAGGGGCTGCGGCCCGATGACCTGAGCAAGGCCCTCTGGGAGAAGCACCAGCTGGTGAAGACGTGGGCGATGCGCGGCACGCTGCACCTCCTCCCCGCCGACGAGCTGCACATGTGGCTCGCCGGCTTCGCCACCTACGACCACTACCTCAAGGGGGCTTGGTTCAAGGCCTTCGGCCTGACCCCCGACGAGTTCGAGCGCATGATCGACGCGGTCGGCGAGGCGCTCGGCGGTGAGCCGCTCACGAGGGTGGAGCTGGCCGAGGCCGTGGCGAAGGCGACGGGAGACGCCTCGTTCGGCGAGAAGCTGACCGAGAGCTGGGGCGCCTATCTCAAGCCGGCGGCATTCCGGGGCCTGCTCTGCTTCGCGCCGGACCGGGGCCGCAACGTGTGCTTCACGCGACCGGACCGCTTCCTCGAGAAGTCCGAGACCGTCGAGCCCGACGTCGCCCTGGCCGAGGTCACGCGCCGCTGGCTGCGCGCGTACGGGCCGGGAACCCGCGAGGGCCTGGCGCGCTGGTGGGGGATTCAGAGCGCCGCGCGCGCCGGAAAGATGCTCGACGCACTCGGCGACGAGGTGGCCGACGTGGAGGTGGACGGCCAGCAGCTGCGCATGCTCGCCACGGACGCCGACGAGGCCGCGGGGATCTCGCCCGAGCGCTCGGCCGTGCTCGTGCCCGGCTTCGACCAGTGGGTGGTGGGCGCGGCGCGCGGCGAGGCGGCTCTCCTCGACCCGGCGGAGAAGGCGCGGGTCTACCGCCAGGCCGGGTGGATCTCGCCGGCGCTGCTCGTGAACGGCCGCATCGAGGGCGTCTGGCGCCACGAGCGCAAGGGCAAGCGGCTCATGGTGGAGCTGGAGCCGTTCGGAAAGCTGCCCGCGTGGGCGCGCCGGGCTGCCGAGCAGGAGGCCGAGCGCCTGAACGATTTCCTCGGGGGTGAACTCTCGCTCACCTGGGCGTAGGATTCCGACTCGTGGCGGGCTGGGCCGAGGTGGAGGGCGAAGCGCCGAATCTCGCGGCGCAAGCGCGAGAGTTCTTCGACGCGCGTGTGCATAAGACCCTGGCCACCCTGCGCCGGGACGGCTCGCCGCGAATCAGCGGGACGGAGATGGAGTTCGCCGACGGAGACGTCTGGTTCGGGAGCATGTGGCAGGCGGTGAAGGCGCTCGACCTCCAGCGCGACCCGCGCTTCGCGCTGCACAGCGGCTCGGAGGACCCGCCCGAGTGGAGCGGTGACGCGAAGATCGCCGGCCGGGCCGAGGAGGTCGACGACCCCGAGCGCAAGGCCGCACACGGCAGCGGCGAGGAATCGTCAGAGCCCTACCACCTCTTCCGCGCCGACATCGAGGAGCTCGTGGTCGTGTGCCTCAACGAGGCCCGGGACAAGCTGGTCGTCGAGAGCTGGCATGCCGACCGCGGCATGTCGCGGCTCGAGCGCTAGCGGGGCGTCAGACCAGCGCGCGGCCGACGGAGTCGGCCACGCAGCAGGGCTTCTCGGAGCCCTCGACCTCGACGGTCCAGCGCTGCACGATCTGCCACCAGCCGTCGCCCACGTCGTCGACCGACACGGTCTCGATCGAGGCGCGGATGCGGCTGCCGGCGGGCACGGGCGCGGGGAAGCGCACCTTGTTCCAGCCGTAGTTCACGCCGAGCTTGAAGCCGCCGGACACGAGCAGGCTGTCGCGGAAGCCGTCGATCGTGGCGAGCGTGAGGTTGCCGTGGGCGACCGTGGTCCCGAACGGGCTCTCGTTCTTCGCCCGCTCCACGTCCACGTGGATCCACTGATGGTCGCCCGACAGCTCGGCGAACGTGTTGATCATGTCCTGCGTGACCTCGCGCCAGTCGCTGGGTCCGATCGACTTGCCGACCAGTTCCTTGACCTCGTCGATGCCGGTGACGGTGAGTGGTGCCATCGGCCGAAGACTACCGCGCGCCGATCTGTCCCCCGCTGGCGGTAGTTGAGCTGCACCCACTCGTTGCCGGTGGCCGGGAAGGTCGTCTTCTGGCCGTCGTTGTTGACGTCGACGGACTGCAGGCCCGGGTCGATCGTGGGCGTCTGCGGCGGCACCAGGATCGAGGGCGAGTTGCAGTTCCAGTCGATGGAGCCGTCGCCCGGCCACTCGTCGCGCCAGCGGAGTCGCCCGCGCACCAGTGGAGGATGTAGAAGCGGTGTGCGGCGGCCGGCGCCGAGAGCCCGGCCGGCTCGCTGAGGGCGTTCTCGTTGAGGGCCGGGAGGTTGAAGCGCTGGTAGTCGAGCACCTCGTACACGCCGTTGCCGTCGTTCGACGCCTGGAGGCGGGTGTTCATCGAGCTGATCCGGTTGGGCTGGCCGGCGAAGGGGTGGTCGAGGCCGAGGTTGTGACCCAACTCGTGCATGAGCACGTGCGCGAACGACGGGCCGTCGGTGTAGACGACCATCTCGGTGCCGAGGAAGGTCGCCGCGCCGCCCTCGCCTCCGCCGCCGCCGCAGGTCGGCGAGAAGCCGGCGACGTGGAACGTGCCGACGCGGCTGTCCTGGAAGGTTGACCGCGTTGAAGGTGGGGCTGGTGCCGGGACAGGCGCCGGCGTTGTAGATCGAGGAACCGCCCAGGTTGTAGTTGCGCCCGGGGCACGACTTGCCGGCGTCGATGTGCAGGTTGACGCCGGGCCGGCCGTCGGGGTTCGAGACGGGCGCGTTCGCGAACGCAGCCACGATCCGGTCGAACTCCGCGCACGACGCGTTCTGCCTGATCGTCGCGTTGGCGTAGTTGATCTGGACGAAGATGTCCTTGTGGTTCGGGTTGGCGCCGAGCGGGGCGACGCTGGCCGTCGCCGGAAGGGCCGATGACTTCGCGCGCTTGCGCGACTTCTTCTTGCGCTTCTTCTTCACGCACTTGCCGCGCTTGAGGGTGCGGCCCTTCTTGCACTTCTTCACGCACTTGCCCTTCACCCGGCGCTGCTTCGAGGTGCACTTCTTCTTCGGCTTCGCCGCCGGGGGAGCAGCCGCCGCCTTCGGGGTGGTCTCCCACTGGTAGGGGATGCCGTCGCCGTCGGCGTCGCTCAGGGGAGCCGGCGCCGGCGCGGTGGGCGGCGTGGGCCTGGGCTTCGCCTTGGGCTTGCGGACGCACTTGCCCTTGCGCAGCCGGTGGGTCTTCTTGCACTTTTTCTTCTTCTTGACGCACTTGCCCTTGCGCAGGGTGTGCGTCTTCTTGCAGTGCTTCTTCTTGGCGGCCGAGGCGGGGCCGGCAGCCTGCGCCTGCGGGGCCGTGGCGGCCACGGCGGCGACGGCAACGGCCAGTGCCAGGGCAACTGCACGAGAAACTCGGAGAACCCCTGCCATGGCTCGACGGTAACCCGGAGTCCGCGATCCCGCCCGATATTGGACAGATGTCGTACTCGCCCTAGGCTGGAGGAGTGAGGGGGCCGCGACTCGTCAGCACCGCAGGGATGCTCTTGGCCTTGTCGTGCTCGGTAACGCCGGGCCTGGCCCGGGCGGCGGAGGCCGAGATCGGCTCGAGCCCGTCGCTCGACTCGAATGTGTCCGACCTGGTGCCCCAGCTGCGCATCGGCTCCTCCGCAAAGCGCGCGGCGATCGACGAAGGCGATCTTTACGTGAAGCTGCCGAGGAAGCGGCGCTGCAGTGCGGTCGGGTACGTGATCACACGGCTGACGGACCGCGGCGTCCAAGGCCTCGGGCTCGGGCGGTCGATCGGGCGGCGCTCGCTGCGGGTGCGGGGCTGGCGGCGCAAGGCACTGACGCTGTCTGCCTACCGACTTGAGTCGGGGGGCGTTGACCCGACCGCCGCGATCGTGCTCAAGGGCCGGCTTCCCAAGGACATCGCCCCGGCGGAGCGACGCCGGGAGCTACTTCTGGCGATCAGCGCCAGATCCTGAGGACGAACGCTGCCTGAAGGTGCTGCGCCGCAAGGTGAGGCGGCTGCTGCCGGCCGTCTATCTGCGCGTGGTCCCGACAGCACGGCCCCTTCTCCCGCCCTCGCCCTCTCCCGTGCTCAACGTCGGCTCACTCGCGCTCGACAGAGTCGCGGCGTCCGAGACCTTCGGGGGCCTCGGCTCTGAGTTCGACGTGGCGGGCGACGTCGACGGCGACGGACTGAACGACGTCTTGCTGCAGACAAGCGACGTGAGCGGGAAAAGCAAGGCCCGCGGATGGGTCCGGTTTGGCGGCCCGCCAGGGATCGCGGACACCCACCATCTTGGTCCCAGAGGGATTCTCGATTGCCGGGCCTTTGGGGGAGGGAACGTTCGGGTCCGTCATCGCTGCACCGGGCGACTTCGACGGCAACGGAAGCCGCGGACCTCGCGGTCGGGATCCCGGCGCCCAACCGAAGCCCAAGCCTCGGCCGGCGCAGGAGCTCGTGGCCCTGGTGCTCCCGGGTAGGCGCTACAGGCGGCACGATCGACGTCCGACGTCCTCCGGCCGGGTCCTTGCGGATAACCGCGAAGCCTGGTTGCCGCTGCGAACGAGACCCGCATCGACCCCGCGGGCGACATCAACGGAGACGGCCTGGCCGATGTGGTGGTGGACCGAGACGACGACTGCGGACGAGACCGGGCAGCGATCGTGTTCGGGCGCAGGACCGGCCATGTCTCTCTCGACGCCCTCGGGCTCGGGTGGGATCACGCTGGATCCCAACGATCTGGTGGGCGGGTTTGCCCCGGCAGGGGATATCAACGGCGACGGCTTCGACGACGTGGCGTTCGTG
Organism: uncultured Thermoleophilaceae bacterium; assembly: GCA_963808105.1. Classification (GTDB taxonomy): domain Bacteria; phylum Actinomycetota; class Thermoleophilia; order Solirubrobacterales; family Thermoleophilaceae; genus JAAYBF01. Next base: position 1,104,391 of record CAWEEH010000003.1, read on the forward strand.
AACGGCCTCGAGCCGGACGAGGGCCTCAACGAGCTGATCATCCTCCTCGGCAGGCGGGCGGCCGGACGGGTCTCGGTCGCGAGCGACCCCGCGGTCGTTCGGCTGACGCGACGTGGATGTCAGGACTTGACGGACGTGGCAGCCGCGGGCGACCTGGACGGTGACGGGGCCGACGAGCTGGCCATCGGGATCGAGGAGTGCGGGCAACGGAGCCTCGCCCCGACGGTGGGCCACGTGCTGAAGGGCGGCCGGTCCCTACGCGGGCGGGTCCGCCTGAGTGATGCGACGACCACCACGATCCGATCGCGGTTCGGGCCTCTCAGGGGCACGCAGGTCGCCGCCGGTCAGAACGTGACGGGAGGGGCGGCCCCAGACCTCGCCCTCTCGTTTTCCGGTGGCGGACCGTCGGGCGAGGGCGAGGTGTGGCTGCTGTCTGACGTGCGCCCTGGCGAGCAACTCACACTGGGCGCGGTCGGCGCCAGGGGCCGGCGGCTGATCGGGGCGGCCTATGGCCAGTCCCTGGGAGCGGATATCGCGATGAGCCGGGACACGACCGGCGATCGCCGCGCGGACCTGGTGATCAGCGCCCCCGACACGGAGTTCAACGGAGCCGCGTCCGACCTTCAGCCTCTACACCGTTGGCCCGATCGTGCGCGCCGCCCCGAGATGCTCGACCATCCGTTCCGGGTCGGGAACGATCACCGGGACGGAGGGTGGCGACCGCCTGACCGGCTCCGCCCGTCGCGACAGGATCCTCGGGTTCGCCGGTCATGACTGCCTCATCGGCGCTCGTGGCAACGACACGCTCGTGGGTGACCCGGGCGCCGACCAGCTCGACGGCGGGCCCGGAGCCGACCGGCTGCTCGGCGGAACGGGCCGGGATCGGCTGCGCGGCGGGGGCGGTGACGATTCGCTGGCCGGCGGTTCCCAGCCCGACGTCATCGACGGAGGACCGGGCGCCGATCGGATCGATGCCCGCGCTCTGGGCGGGGACCGCGTGAGGGCCGGGGCAGGCCGCGACCTCGTTCGTTCCTCCGATTCATCCCGTGACGTGATCGACTGCGGCCCGGGACGTGACCGTGCGGTCGCCGACCCCGGCGACCGCCTCCGGCGCTGCGAGTCGGTGAAGCGACAGCGGCCCGTGGAGTACGACGACTGAGGCTCCGGATGCCTCACTCGACGAGCCGCACGTCGAACAGCCGGCACCGCGATCTGCCCCGCCCCACCCAGCAGCCCGAGGATCTTCGCCACGTAGCCGCGGGTCTCCGCGAACGGCGGCACCCCGCCGTAGCGATCCACCGCGCCCGGTCCGGCGTTGTACGCGGCCAGCGCCAGGGCGGGCTTGCCGCCGAACCGCTTCAGCAGGTCGCTCATCAGGCGCGCCTGCGCATCGATCGCCTGCTCGGCATCGAACGGGTTGCTCAGCCCGTACGCACGGGCGGTGCCGGGCATGAACTGCGCGATGCCCTGCGCGCCCGCGGGCGAGCGCGCGAACGGGTTGAAGTTCGACTCGGCGTAGAGCTGGGCGGCCAGCAGGTCCATCGGCACGTTGTGGCGCAGCGCCGCCTTCGCGATCGGGTCGTGGAAGCGCGGCGGCACGAAGCTCGGCAGGCCGTGGTGGATGCGGCCGTGGTCGCCGCCCGGCGGCTCCCACGAGCCCCGCTCGTACTGGGCGGGGTGCGCGCGATCGCGCGGGTTGGCGCCGAAGCCGTAGTGCCAGGGCTCCCAGGCGTAGCGGTGGATGAAACCGAACCGGCGTGCGTTGGCCTTCAGCCACGCGTACGCGCCGGGCGGACCGAGGTCGAGCTCGGTGCCGTAGCGATGCAGCGACGTGCCCGGCGGCGCCACCCACTTGGGGTTCGGGTTCGCGGCGAACAGGCGCGACTGCTCGGCGTCGGAGCGGAAGCCGCTGGTGACCGACAGCGCGTGCCCGTCCCGCCGCGCGGCGGCCGCCATGCGGTCGAACGCCAGCGCGACATCCGGCCGCATCGGCTTGCCCATCCGGTATGCGAGCGGGCCGTCGTAGCCGCCGCCGGTGCCGCGCGCCGCGAAGCCGAGCACCGCGTCGGCCGGCGTGCCCAACTCCGCAGCCGCCCGGGCCTGCACCGCCACTCGCCGGCGCCGGCGCGACCCCGGACCATCGACATTCACCCGCACGGAGTCGCGGATGCGCACCCGGACCCTCGTGGGAGCGAACGACACACCAGGGAACGTGACGTCGCCGAGACCCACACGCGCCCCGTTTAGCCGCGCCCCGCTCACCGCCGCTGCGCGCGCCCGCGAGAGATAGACCGGCAGCGGCATGTGCCGCGGGTTGGGCGCGCCGTTGGGAAGCACCGGGGGCAGGAACAGGCGCGGGTAGTCGCGCTGCATCGAGCGCGCTGCCGACACCGCGGACAGGTCCGCGGCCCGCTGCGCCGCGCTCTTGCCGCCGAGCGCCTGGCCGAACGCCGTGAGGATCAGCATGCCGGCGAGCAGCGCCGCCACCATGCCGAGCACCAGCAGGAGGGCCTGCCCTGACTCGGAGCGGAGGGATCGAGGCGGGGATCGCATGGCCGACCAAGCTGCCCGCCGAGGCGTAACTACTCAAGACGCGCGCGTGACGATTTGCGACGGGAGGGTGACGGCTTGAGCTCCGGCGCCAGAGTCAGGGGGCGCGATACTGCTCGGGATGTCGGAAGAGAATTTCGAAGTCGTTCGCCGCTGGTGGGAAAGCTTCAACGAGCACGGCATGCCCTCGCTCGACCTCTGTGACGAGCAGATCGAGATAGCGAACCCCCCGGAGTTCCCGGTCAGGGGGCCGTTTCACGGGCACGAGGGCGTCCGTCAATGGCGGGACGAGGTGTTCGAGATCATGGACGAGTTCAAGGTGGATACCGAGAAGCTCATCGATGCGGGCGACGGACAGACGGTCGTCATGCTCCTGCGCATGCAGGGAGTTGCCTCGCATACGAGGATCGAGTTCGACGTGCCGTGGGCCGCCGTGTGGACGATCCGCGATGGGAAGCTCCTGCGTGCCCAGGGATACGTCGAGAGACGCGAGGCGCTCGATGCGGCCGGGCTGAGCGAATCGGCCGAACAACACCTCCAGTAAGCAGAGCTGGCTAGCTGCCCGGACCCGGGAGCACGTCGACATCGTCGCCGTGCATCGGCTCCCCACAGTGGGCGCAGCGCAGGTCGACCCCGCTGATCTCCCCGCAGGCGTGATGGCGGTAGAGCACGGGTGGGCCTGCCTTGCCGGCGAGCCACCGATCGCCCCATCCGGCCATCACCATGAGAACGTCGATGAGGTCGGTGCCCTTCTCGGTCAGGTGGTACTCGAACCGGGGGCGCCGGTCGTAGGGACGGCGCTCGAGCACGTCGCGTTCGACGAGGTGGTTGAGTCGCTCGGTGAGGACCTTGCGGGAGATGCCGAGGTCGGCCTGGATCTCATCGAAGCGGTGCATCCCGACCCAGACGTCACGCAGGATCAGCGGCGACCACGGTTCTCCGATCACGTCGAGCGTGCGCGCGATCGAGCAGGCCATGTCGCCGAAGCTGGTGCGTTGCATGGGTCAATCGTAGTCGCTGGAGTTTCCTAACGGAACCCTGATCTGCTACGGTCCTCGCGTCTCTTTAGGGAACCCCAAGCACGAGGAGCTGATCATGAGCAAGGTGTTGAGTGCGTTGTCGGTGTCGGTTGACGGGTACATCACCGGCCGCGACCCAGGCCCGGGAAACGGCCTCGGCGATGGCGGCAGGCTCTTTGACTGGTACTTCGACGGCGATGTTCCGAGCGAGGTATTCGACAGCTTCAAGCTCTCAGAGCTCAGCGCTCCGGTCTTCGATGCCGCGGCCAGCCGCGTTGGCGCAACCATCGCCGGTCGTAACACCTACGAGGACTCCAGCCGCTTCGGTGACGACGGCGCCCCCCACCCGACGGCGCCGCTGTTCGTGCTCAGCAGCCGGCCCGCGCCGGACATGGGCGGCCGCCAGACCCTGATCACCACCGGACTTGCGGACGCCATTGACGCCGCGCGAGAAGCAGCAGCCGGTAAGGACGTGGTCCTCATGGGAGGGGTCCTGGTCACCGAGGCCCTGAAGGAGGGCCTGGTCGACGAGCTGATCCTTCACCAGATTCCCATCCTGCTCGGCGGCGGGCGGCCGTACTTTCACAGCCTGCCCGAGCACATCGAGCTCAACCTCCTGGAGGCGGTCGCCGCGCCCGGCGTGACCCACCTCCACTACGAGGTCATCCGCTGAAGCTCTCTGAACCCGTTGACCCTGTCGACGAGCGACCGATGCTGCACCACGATCGCCGGATCGGTCAGCACGTTCACCAGGGCGGGTCTGCCGGCGGCGAATGACCGCTCCAGGGCAGGGCGCAGCTCCTCGGGACGCTCCACCAGCTCGCCGTGGCATCCCAGCGCCTCCGCGACCCGGTCGTAGCGGGCGCCCTGCCGCAGGTCCGCCGCCACCGAGTAGCCGTAGAGGGCGGTCATCGGGTGGTGCTCCAGCGCCAGCATGCCGTTGTTCCCCACCACCGCGACCACGTTGACCCCGTGCCTGGCGAGGGTCTCGAACTCCATCCCCGCGAACCCGAACGCGCCATCGCCCAGCAGGAGCACCACCTGGCGATCGGGGTGGGCGAGCTTGGCGGCCAGGGCGTATCCAGGCCCCGCTCCGAGGCAGCCGAACGGGCCGCGATCGATCCAGCAGCCGGGCTGGTAGGTGTCGATCGCCCGGCCGGCGTAGGAGTCGAAGGCGCCGCCGTCGCTCACGATCACCGCGTCGCGGTCCAGCAGCCCGGACAGCTCCCCGAACACGCGCATCGGATGCAGCGGCGCGCGATCGTCCTCGAGCTCCTCGCGCTCGGCCAGCCGGTGCTCGGCCTCGCGCCGGCGCAGCGTCCCCAGCCACGCTGAGCCGTCACGTCCGCGAGCGCCCTCGCGCAGCGTGTCGAGGGTGGGCGCGAGCGCCCCGTAGAGCTCGGCCGCCACCGGGCGCGCATGCTCGTGCACCGGCTCGGCAACGTCGGCCATCACGATCTCGGCCTGCTCCCCAAATGCCCGGCCCAGCCCCAGCCGGAAGTCCATCGGGGCTCCGATCAGGAGCGCCACGTCAGCCTCCCTCAGCGCCTCGGCGCGCGATCGCGAGAACAGGTTGTCGTGGTCGGCCGGGAGGCAGCCGCGGGCGAGCCCGTCCAGGAACACCGGAATCCCGGCCTCCTCGGACAGCGCGGTGAGCGCCGCCTCTCCCCTCCCCCAGTACAGGTCCGTCCCGGCGAAGATCACTGGACGCTCGGCGCCGCGCAGCAGCTCCACGGCGCGGTCGACCTGCGTGGCGTCGGCCAAGTTGAGGGGGCCCGGCTCCGACGCCGGCGCGCTCCGCGCGATGGGCGGCGCCTCGGAACAGAGGACATCCAGCGGAAAGTCGAGGAAGACGGGGCCTGAGCGCGCCTGCCGCGAGCACGCGAGGGCGTCGTCCACGAGCTCAGGGATCTCCGCGGCCCGCAGTGCCGTGCCGGCCATCTTCACCAGCGGTGCCACGAACGGGACGTGGTCGATCTCCGGTCCGAGCCCTCCCAGCACCAGCATCGGCGTGTGATTCTGCTGCGCCGACGCCAGCGCTCCCATCACGTTGGTCACCCCCCGCCCGGCCGTCACCGCGGCCACTCCGGGCTCACGAGTGACCTTCGCCCAGCCCTCCGCGGCGAACGCGGCAGTCGACTCGTGCCGCACGTCCACGAGCTCGATCCCGGCGTGGCGACAGCCGTCGAATAGCGGGAAGAGGTGCCTCCCGGTGAGGGTGAACAGTCGGCTGACACCGTGCGCTCGCAGGCGCTCGGCGAGCAGGCGGCCACCGTCCCCCCGAGCGATCCCCGGCCTCACGAAGCGTGCTTGGATGGCCGGATGAGCATCTTCGTCATCGCCGAGATCGGAATAAACCACAACGGCAGCGTGGACATCGCGAAGCAGCTGATCGACGTGGCGAACGACTGCGGCGCCGACGCCGTGAAGTTCCAGAAGCGGACCGTCGACGTGGTCTACGGCGAGGAGTTCCTGGCCCGCCCCAGGGAGTCCCCATGGGGAACGACCCAACGCGAGCAGAAGGAGGCCCTCGAGCTCAGCGCCGACGACTACGCGCATGTAGACGGGCATTGCCGCGAGCGCGGCATCGAGTGGTTCGCCTCGGCCTGGGACCTGGAGAGCCACGAGTTCCTGCGCTCGTTCGATCCGAGCTACAACAAGGTCGCTTCAGCGATGATCACGCGCGTGGATCTCCTCGAAGCGATCGCGGCCGACGGCAGACACACATTCATCTCCACGGGGATGGGCACGCCCTCGGACGTCGCTCGCGCTGTGGAGATCTTCCGCGCCGCCGGCTGCCCGTTCGAGCTCATGCACTGCGTCTCCGAGTACCCGATGGCGGATGAGGACGCGAACCTCACGGCCATCCCCGCGCTGAGGGCGGCGTACGGGTGTGACGTGGGCTACAGCGGCCACGAGGTCGGGATGGGGCCCTCCTGTGAGGCCGCCGCACTCGGGATCTCCTCGCTGGAGCGGCACATCACGCTCGACCGCGAGATGTACGGCTCGGATCAGGCCGCGTCGGTCGACCCGGAGGAGCTGCGTGCGCTCGTGGCCGCGGTCCGGGAGATCTACGACACGACGGCTAGGGCATGACCTCTCGACTCGAGCACGAAGGAGCCCAGGCGGATCTCGTGGACGCCGCCGCGCAGATCACGAACTGCTTCCGGCGGGGCGGGAAGCTCCTGGCGTTCGGCAACGGCGGTAGCGCAGCTCAGGCGCAGCACCTCGCCTCCGAGTTCATCGGCCGCCTCGCGCGCCCGCGGCCCGCGCTGCCGGCGATCGCCCTGTCCACGGACGGGGTGATGCTGACCTCATTGGCCAACGACTTCGGCTTCGCCTCGGTGTTCTCCAGGCAGATCGAAGCTCTCGGCGCCGACGGGGACATCGCGGTCGCGATCAGCACGAGCGGCGCCTCCCCCAACGTGATCGAGGGAGCGACAGCCGCCCGACGTCTCGGACTCGGCACCATCGGGCTGATCGGACGACCCGACAGCCCGCTGCATCAGCTAGTGGACGCGCCGATCGTGACCCCCGGCGGCACGCCGGCCCACGTCCAGGAACTGCACCTCACCGCCTGCCACCTGCTCTGCGAGCTGGTCGAGGACGAGCTGTTTCCCGATGGGAGATGACCGCGCGGATCCGTTCTCAGTCCACGAGCGCGTCATCGTCGTGACCGGGGCCGGGCGCGGCATCGGTGCGGCGATCTCCACGTCCCTCACGCGGGCCGGAGCGCACGTGCACGGTGTGGACCTCCATTTCGAGGCGACCGACCACCTGCATCGAGCCACCGTCTGCGACGTGACCGACGAGGACTCCCTCGCCCCGCTGGTCGCCGGCGTCGTGGAGGACGGCGGCAGGATCGACGGCCTGGTGAACAACGCCGGCATCAGCCTGCAGTCGAGCGACCCGTATGGCCGGGACGACTTCCTCCAGACGCTCTCGGTGAACACCCTCGCCCCGTTCCGTCTCGGCCGACTGGTCGCACAAGCGATGAAGCCGCGCGGCGGCTCGATCGTGAACGTGACCAGCCTCGGCGCCCACCGGGGCTTCCCGGACAACCCCTCCTACCAGGCGTCGAAGGCGGCGCTGAGGCAACTCACGCGCGCGATGGCCGTCGACTTCAGCGATCTCGGCGTGCGGGTGAACAGTGTCTGCCCGGGCTACATCGCGACGGCGATGACCAGCGCGAGCCGCGACGACCCGGAGGCGAGCGGGGCCAGGGCGCAGCGGACGATCCTGAACAGGTGGGGCCGGCCAGAGGATCTCGCCGGGCCGTGTCAGTTCCTGCTGTCCGATGCCTCGAGCTACGTCACGGGGATCGATCTCCCGGTTGACGGTGGATGGCTTGCAAAAGGGATCTGACTCCGAGCCCCTCTGGGCGCTCACCTCGTACTTCAATCCCGTGGGCTACCGGCGGCGGCGCGCGAACTACCGGGCCTTCCGTGAGCGACTGGGTGTGCCGTTGGTGGCGGTCGAGCTGGCGAACGGGGCGGGTTTCGAGCTGACCGAGGACGACGCGGACGTACTCATCCAGCTGCGGGACGGGGACGTGATGTGGCAGAAGGAGCGGTTGCTGAACGTGGCTCTTAGCGCGCTCCCGGCGAGCTGCCGCAAGGTCGTGTGGCTGGACTGCGACATCGTGTTCGCGGAGGAGGACTGGGCCGAGCGCGTGAGCGCCGTGCTCGAGCGCTTCTTGCTGGTTCAGGCCTTCAGCCGCGTCGATCACCTCTCCGCCGATGGCGACGTGATGTGCACTCGGCCGTCCGCGGCCCATGCGATCGAATCGGGGCTGACGGGGTCGAGCCAGTTCGGGCTGCCCACGCTGCACGGCCCCGGCTCGACGAACAACGGGCTGGCCTGGGCGGCTCGGCGGGAGCTGCTGGACGAGGCCGGCTTCTACGACACCTGCATCGTGGGCGGAGGAGACACCGCGATGGTCGCCGCCGCCCACGGGCGCTTCGAGATCGCGACGCGGAGCATGAGCGAGAAGCAGGAGGCGCACTACCTGGACTGGGCGCGGTCCTTCCACGGCATGGTCGGCGGCGAGATGAGCTTCGCCGACGGCCTGGTGTCCCACCTCTGGCACGGCGACTTCGAGGGCCGGCGCTACCGCGCCCGCCACGATGCGCTCAAGCGGTTCGGGTTCGATCCCCTCGACGACATCGCCTACACGGCAGATGGAGGCTGGCGCTGGACCACAGCCAAGCCGGGCCTGCATCAGCACGTGACGAACTACTTCGCCTCACGGAACGAGGACGGATGAAGCGCGGCGCGGACGCCGACCCACCCCGTGCGCTCGGTCGCCCGCTCGAGCTGGCGCGCCGGGCCATGCTGCGGACGGGCGCTGGGCCCCTGCGCCCGGTGTGGCGGCTGGCGTATCGGGCGGCGGCCCGAGCGGTGTCCGCGTACCTACGCGCCGGGAACCGGGCGGCGTCCGTCTACGCCGTGGGGAGCCTTGGAGGCCCCGACATGGTCTACGGATCCTCCGACGTCGATCTGGCGGTCGTGGTGCCAGCGGCGCCCGGGCGGCCAGGGGTCGCCCGGGAGGCGATGGAGGAGCGGTGGGAACGGCTGTGGCGGAGGGCGCCGCCGCTGCGGCTGCTCGTCTTCGTGGCCGTGTACGAGGAGCAGGAGCTGCAACGCGCGGCGGGTCCGTCGCCCTTCCTGCCCTCGGGGCCGCTGTTCGGGCCCGGCCCATTCGTGGATGACCTGAACGTGGCCTCGCGTCCGATGCACGAGCCGCCGGCCGAGGGCTGGCGGCGGCTGGCCGGTTCACGGCGGTTGCCTGCGGCTCCTGGGCCGGGCATCCACCCGCGCGGGAGGGTCGCCTGGCTGGAGCTGCAGCACTGGTGGCGCTATGCCTTCGACGCCTCCGTCGCCACCGGCCCGCAGACCCCCTACCTGTGCGTGAAGCTGGCGTCCGAGCCCGCGCGCATCTGGCTCTGGCTCGCGCACGGCGAACGGGCGTCGAGCAACAGGCGAGAGGCGCTGCAGCGGGGCATCGAGGCCCTTCCCGAGGAGAGGGAGACGTTCGAGCGGGCACTGGAACTGCACCGGGCACTCCCCCGGTCTCCGGACCCACCGCTGACGGAGACGTTCGAAGCCTTCCTTCGCCTGACGGGCCGCATCGCCAGCCGGCTCGCGGAGGAGGTCGAAGGCGAGGGCTTCGAGGACGTTCGTCTCAGCTGGGCGGAGGACGACCTCGAGCCCGGATTGCTTCCGCTCGTCGACTGGCGGGCTCTCGTCTGGCCGGCCCCGCGCGACGAGGCCCTCACCGAGATGCCCGGGCACCCGGCCGACCCGGCCACGCTCGAAGCGGCGACGATCGCCGGCCGCGGCGACGCGTATCCGGCCATGCGCCACGGTGACCTGCTGGTCCTCCCGGCGCAGCCCCACCGGCGGAACCTCCTGCGCGCGGTCCAGTCGCCACTGACCGACCCGGTCTCGTTCGCGCTCCTGAAGGGGTCCCCGGTGGCCCGCTTCCCACGAGCCGCGGGTTGGTCGATCGGGGAAACGGCCCGCCGGGCGGTGGCCGAGCACCGGGCGTTGCTTGGGGCAGGCGGAGAGTCACCCGGGCTGCTGTTCAGCGCTGCCCGGGCGGGGCTCCTCCTGGAGAGCCTCGAGACGTCCGAGCCCGAGCTCGCGCTCACGGCGGCCGCGGTGGCCAGGAGCCTCGGGGCTGAATCTCTGGCCGACCTGCGCAGGTGCGTGCTCGCGCTGCCGGGCTACCGCGATGCGGCGAATAGTCTGAACGTCTGAGCCAATACACCTCCCCCACTCCAGTCCCCGGCTTCCTGGATCCGGACGACCCGACCCTGTTCCCTCGCCTCACGCCGGCTCAGATCGAGCAACTCGCGGAACGCGCCGAGACCCTGTCGCTCTCCCCGGGAGACGTGGTCTTCGAGCAGGGCCAGCGCGATACGCCCTTCTTCGTCGTCCTTTCGGGGGCCATCGACGTGATCGACCGCCAACCCGATGGCGACCACTACTTCACCCAATGCCAACCGGGGACCTTCGCCGCCGACATCTCCATGTTCACCGGCGAGCCGACGCTCGCCCGCGGCGTGATCGCCGAGGAGAGCTCGATCCTGTCGCTACCGCCCGATGCATTGCGCGCGCTGGTGGCCAGCTCCACGGAGCTGGGCGACCTGCTCCTGCGCACGATGATCACGCGCCGTGAGTGGCTGAAGGGCCAGGGCTACGGCAACGAACTGCTCATCGGCCAACGCTCGTCGGGCGATGCGTTCGCGATCCGCGAGCTGCTGGAGCGCAACCTGGTTCCGCTCAGCTGGCATGACATCGACACCGACGCCGAGAGCAAGACTCTGCTCGACCGGCTCGGGATCGGCGCGGAAGAGTGCCCCGTCCTCGTCCGCACCCACAACGTGCTGCGGTCTCCCACGGTCAGTCAGGTCGCCGACGAGCTCGGCCTGCGCGCCAAGGTCGATCAGAAGACCTTCGACGTGGTGGTGCTAGGAGCGGGACCCGCCGGGCTGGCCACCGCCGTGTACGCATCGTCCGAGGGCCTTTCCACGCTGGTCATCGAACGCTTCGCCCCGGGAGGGCAGGCGGGAACCAGCGATCGGATCGAGAACTACCTCGGCTTTCCGACGGGTCTATCCGGGTCAGACCTGACGCAACGGGCCACGCTCCAGGCGTGGAAGTTCGGGGCCGTCATCTCGAGCGCCCACGGAGGCTGTCGGTTCTCGGTGTCCGAGGCCCATGGCCTGCGGCCGCTGGTGCTCGCCGACGGTCAGCAGGTGAGCGCCCGCTTCGTCGTCCTCGCCGTCGGCGCCGACTATCGCCGCCTGCCGGCCGAAGGAGCCGAGGACTTCGAGGGCCGGGGCCTCTACTACGCCGCGACTCACCTCGAGGCCCTCCAGGCCTCCGGCGAGGACGTTGTCGTGGTCGGCGGCGGTAACTCCGCCGGGCAGGCGGTGATCAACCTGGCCTCCCACGCGCGGCGGATATACGTCGTGGTGCGACGATCGTTGGACACGACGATGTCTCGCTACCTCGTCGATCGCATCGAGGCCGCGCCCAATGTCGAGATCTCTGAGGGCTGCGAGGTGAAGGCGCTACACGGCGACGATGCGCTCGAGGCGGTCACCGTCGTGCGCCCCGACGACAGCGAGCTGCGACTGAACACCACCGGTGTCTTCGCCATGATCGGGGCGTCCCCGCGGACCGAGGACCTCGGCGACCTGGTGGGTCTCGACGACAAGGGGTTCGTCGTCACGGGCGAGGCCGCTCGGCGTCATCCGAGCTATGACGAGCACCGAGAAGACTGCGAACACGAACCCCTGCTCCTGGAGACCACCCGACCGGACATCTTTGCCATCGGGGATGTCCGAAGCGGGTCGACCAAGCGGGTGGCCTCGGCCGTCGGAGATGGCGCGCTCGTCGTGCGCTCGATGCACGAGGTGCTCAGCCGTCCCCGCGACGCCGTCACGTAGCACCGCATAACTCCGCCAGGCTCAGAGCTGCCCGGCCCAGCTCCCCACGCGGCTCCCGCCCAGCGAGCGCCAGGCGGGCGCCGACGCGCGATTCCGGCAACTCGACGGCGGCGAGCTCCCGCCAGCGATCCGCGTCCTCGCTCGCGCGATTGCAGGCGATCACCGGGTCGGGCCCGACCCGGGCGAGCGACTCCGCCACCAGCGCGGCCAGCGCCGGCTCGACTCCACGCCCGCCCACGAGGATCACCGTCCCCGCGACGGCGGCGGCCGCGGGTGCTTCCTGCGGATCGCCGACGTCGAGCACGAGCGGGGCGAGGTAGCGGGTCGCGTCCGCGAGACGGAGCCTGTCCGCGGCCGGCACGAGGCACAACCTGCCGTACGCCCTGGATGTGCCGCCCGAGACCGGGGCGAGCGTGCGCGCGAGCCGGCCCGCGGCAGGTAGGCCCAGGGGCACGCCTCCGCCGCCGATCTCCGCGGTGGTGACCGCCGCCACGCCGGCGGGATCGTGCGCTGCCAGCTCAGCCGCCACCGCACGCGCGACGACCGTCGCCCCGCAGCGCGGCCGCAGCCCGACGACGGCCACCACCGGCCGCTCCTCCAGGCGCTCGACCACGACCTCGGCGGGCGGACTCGGCGCCAACGGATCGGCGGGCTCCACGAGCCAGTCGACCGCGGCGCCAAGCGCACTGGCCACGAAGCCGCGCGCGCCGGCCGGCGCGCTCACCGGACCACCGAGGCCGACGCGGCCACGACGAGCCTGCGCGAGACGGCGTCAAGCGGAGACGGCGGGCGCAGGCGCACACGCACGGTGCCGCGCGAGACCGTCACGCGAGCCCGGGCTCTGGACCAGCCGGGCAGGGACTCCCTCACGCCGGCCCGCGCGTCGCCGCCCGCCGCGAGCGCGAGGGCTCCGGCCTCGGCCGCCGTGCCCGCGAGCACCGCCGAATATCCAACGGCCAGCAGCTGCAGCGCGACCATCCCGAGCAGCAGCACGGCCGGGATCGCACCGAGGGCCTCCACCGTCGCCTGCCCCCGCTCCGACATCACCGCCTCGCCCTCCCTAGCGAGGCGGTACTGCCTACCGTAACCGCACTTCGCCATCTGTAAAGCAACATCGGCACACGCACCCGCACGCCGATGCCGCCGCCCCGCCGCCGTTTGACCTCCAACCCGGGCCGCAGACCCTCCGGAAGCGCGCTGCGAGCGGCCGCGCGCGGGTCGCGGCCGACCGCATCCGCCCGCGCACCAGCGCGCGCTGCGTGTGACGCCATCCAGGCCGTGTGGCCGGCGAGGGCGAGCTGCCATGCGATCGCCCCGATCGCCAGCACCAGCGGCACCGCCGCCACCAGCTCGACCGAGGCCTGCCCGCGCTGGGAAACCATTGAGGCACGGTCCCGCGAGGCGTGTAACGCCTCAAGACCGCTGAGCTACAACGTCGGGCCCGGCGCGTTAAGGCCGAGCGACAGGCCGGGTCCGCCGCACGGTGAGCCGGCGAACATCGGCGACTGGACCGCCCCGGTCCGGCGCGAACCAGGTGCGCAGCTTCAGGCGCAGGGAGCGCCTGCGCAGGCCACGTCGCGCGGCCGCGTTCAGGCGGCAGCGAAGCGTCACGTCGCCTGACCCCGCGCGATCGGCTCTGGCGGTGCACGCCGTGTGCATCGCACCTCCGAGGCGAGCGGTCCCGCGCAGCCGCAGTTGGCCCGCGGCAGCCAGCCCGAGGCGAACCTTCACCACCCCGCCGGAGGCCCTTGCGGATTTCACGGTGAGGGGAGCCCCGCTCGGAACCACGGGGGCGGCGCGCCGCGGCGGCGTGCCCTGGCCGCGCGCGGGAGCTGGGGCGTACCGCGCCACGTCGCCGGGCCGCAGCGCGGCGAAGCTGCGGACTCGCTGCACGCCCGCCGCCATGGCCTCTGTGCTGGATTCCGTCCGCCGATCCAACGCGTGCCACGGGGCGAGCATCGAGGCGAGGAATATCGCCTCGGCGTCGACCCCGAGCGTCGCGACCGCGTCGGCCGCGCCCCGTACGGCGCGCCGGTACGCCTGCGCGCAGCTCGCGTCGGCCAGGCACGCGTTGAACATCAGGCCCCTGCCCCCGTCGAACTCGAGCCGGCGGGACCACGTCTGGTCCGTTCCCCAGGGCAGCATCGAGAAGCGGCCCGTCTCGTCGCTGTGGAGGTAGTAGTTGTTCGGGCTCATCACGTGCTCTATGCCCGTGTAGCTGTCCCAGTGGCCGACGTACTTCTCCAGCGCCCACATCCGGGTCATCTCATCCAGATCGGCCACGTCGTCCACGCGGTCGGACCAGTCGCCCACCGTCGCGGCGTTCGCGGAGATCAGCGCCTGGACGTCGGCGAGGTCTTCGTCGTCGCCCTCGTCGACCTCGAAGCGCTCGGCGTCCCCCGGCTTCAGGTCGACGCCATACTCGGCCTCGTACAGGTGCTCGGTGGACGGGAAGAACCGCGGCAGGGATACGTCGTCGAGCGTCTCGACATTGAGATAGACCCCGTAGGCCGACCCGTTCACGCGCACGAACGCGTATCCGGTCCGAGGGGCGGGGACCCCGCCTGCCCGGAACGCCTGGTAGGACAGCGTCTCCTGGATCATGGAGGGGTCCTGGACCATGTTGTTCAGGGTCAGCGTCTTGAGGCCGAACAGGCGCTGGCCGGACACCGAGTGGCTGGCCTTGACCTTGAACGCGGCCTTTCCCGTGAGCGGCCGGAACGACCCGATGCTCCCCTTCAGCCGCGCGCCCACCGCGTAGGGCCCGTACGCGTCTTCCGCCGTCCGGAACGCAATGGTGGCGTCCACGTACTCGTCGGGCTCGGCGGCCAGCGCGTCGATGGACTCCTGTGGCAGCTGAAGGTCGATCTCCACGACCGAGTGCGGATCGAACAGCCACGCCGCGTCATCGGACTCGGCGGCAGCCGCTGGGGCGGCCATCGCGAGCGCGACCAGAGCGAGCGATATCAGCCGTACGATCGGTACTGGGTCCAAACCCAGTAGACACCGTAAGAGCAGATCCCGAGCAGCGCCACCCACGCCACCGCACCCAGGCCGCCGGAGTCGAACATCCGGTTGGTGGCGCAGAACGCGAGGAACGCCAGCGCCACCGAGCCGTAGAGCACGAGGCGGGCGCGGTCGCTGAGCGAATCGAGCTCGAACCCGAACCGCTGGTAGAGCTGGTAGCCGAGGTAGGCGATGGCCGTGAAGAACGCGATCGAGAGCAGCGTGAGCGCCACCCGCAGCGCACCTCCGCCGCCCGGTAGCGCCGTGAGCGCCAGCGCCACGAGCGCGACGATCCCGAACTTCCACGCATAGCTCATGGCCCGAATCCTAGAACGGCTATTCGATGACTCCGCCGGCGGCGAGTGCGATCACCAGTACGCCGAGGGCCACCCGGTAGACCACGAACACGATCGTCGTGTGGTTTACGAGGAAGCGCAGCAACCCGGCGATGGCCAGATAGCCGGAGAGGAACGCGAAGAACGTCGAGATGAGAAGGGTCTCGATGCTCTGATCGGCGTCGAGGGCGTCGCCCAGCTGGTAGAGGCCGCTGAGCACGACGGCGGGCACCGAGAGGAGGAACGACAGCCGGGCGGCCGCCTCGCGGTCGAAGCCCAGGAAGAGCCCGACCGTGATCGTCGACCCCGACCGTGACACGCCGGGGATCAGCGCCGCCGCCTGCCCGAAGCCGATCGCGATGGCGTCGCGCATGGTGGTGCTCTCGAGCTTGCGCTCGTGCTTACTCAGCTTCTCGGCGGCGAGCAGGACCAGGCCAAGCGCGATAAGCGTGGTGCCGATCAGGTAGAGGTCGCGCGTCTTGCTCTCGATCGTGTCCGAGAACGCAAATCCGATCACCGCGATCGGGATCGTGCCCGCGATCAGGTACCAGCCCATCTTCGCGTCCTGCTCGCCGCGCCGGGATGGATCGCGCAGCGATGCGATCCACGCGCGGGTGATGTTCCAGAGGTCGTGGCGGAAGTAGACGACCACCGCGGCGACGGTCCCGAGCTGGATCACGGCCGTGAAGGCGGTGCCCGGGTCCTCCCAGCCGGCGAACGCGGGGACGATGCGCAGGTGCGCGGTGCTCGAGATCGGCAGGAACTCGGTCAGCCCCTGCACGATGCCGAGGACGATTGCCTCGAAGGTCGACACGACGCGGGGAGGCTAGTGGCTCTCTCGGAACCGCATGCGTGAAGCCGCGATCTCCTCGATCGCGTCCTCCCGCGAGTACCACCCGTCGACCTTCACGGCCTTCTGCTCGAGGTCCTTGTAGATCGAGAAGAAGTGGGCGATCTCGTCGCGCAGCTGCCCGGGCAGGTCCTCGAGCACCTCCATCTTGTTCCAGCCCGGATCGGAGTGGGGAACGCACAGCACCTTGTCGTCGATCCCCTTGTCGTCCTCCATCCGGAACAGCGCGATCGGCTTCACGTCGATCATGCATCCGGGGAAGGTGGCCTCCGATACGCAGCACATGACATCGAGCGGATCCCCGTCCTGGCCGAGGGTGTCCGGGATGAAGCCGTAGTCGGTCGGATAGACCACCGAGGAGAACAGGAACCGGTCCAGAACGAGCCGCTCGCGCTCGTGATCCCACTCGTACTTGTTGCGGCTGCCCTTCGGGATCTCGATGATGCAGCTGAAGGAGCCGTCGTCCACGGCTGGGTAGGATACGTCCGGATGAAGGTTCGCCTCGCCGCCGCCCTCGCAACCGCTCTGAGCCTCGTGCTCGCGGCGCCCGCGATGGCCGCCGACCACGACAACGGCGAGGGCCTTCTCGGCGAGTTGAACGACCGCATCATCACCTTCTTCTCGCTCGGCGTGGTGCTGTTCTTCTTCCTCGTCGTCTGCTTCGGCTCGTGGATGCAGGGGCGCCTGGAGAAGCGCAAGGATGCGCGCAAGGCATCCGAGCTGCGCCAGCGCATCGGCTGGTAGCTCTCGTAGACTGGCGCCTCCCCAATCAGGAGGCGCCGAATGGCCCAGACCAAGGCCCAACGCAGCGCGGCAGCGAAGAAGGCGGCGGCGACGCGAAAGCGCAACGCGGCCAAGTCCGGCACTAAGGACGTAAAGAAGGCGGCGCGCACCACCGCCAAGAGCGCGCAGCGCACCGCCAAGAGCGCACGCGGCACCGCCAAGAGCGCGGCCAAGACGGCGAAGGCCGTCGGCAAGACCGCCAAGAGCGCCGCCGAGTCGGTCGCCAAGCGGGCGGGCGCGTCGGGCGCGAAGTCAAAGCCCAAGGCGAAGAAGGCCGCGGCCAAGCCGCGGGCGAAGGCGAAGGCCAAGCCGAAGGCTCGGGCCAAGGCAAAGCCGAAGTCGAGGGCGAAGAAGCGCTAAGCCCTGTTCTCAGAAGGTTCACACCACGTCGCGGGCGGGCGGGCAGGATCGTCAGTGCAGATCCCTCCTCGCCCGCGGCCCCGGTGCTCCCCGCCTGGGGTCGCGCGCAGTTCGGGGGGTAGCCGTACCGGAAGGCTGGTAGGCGGCGGGTAGTTTCCGTCGTGCCATGCAATCCGACTCAGCCATCGTCGCGGAGGGGCTGGAGAAGTCCTACGGCAAGGTGCGAGCCCTCGCGGGCATCGACCTCTGGGTGCCCGCCGGCACCGTGCTCGGCCTGCTCGGCCCCAACGGCGCCGGCAAGACCACAGCCGTCCGGATCCTCACCACGCTGCTGCCGCCCGACGCGGGTACCGCGCGGGTCGCGGGCCTGGACGTGGTGCGCGATGCCGCGGCGCTGCGGTCCCAGATCGGCCTGGCCGGCCAGTACGCCGCGGTCGACGAGAACCTGACCGGGTTCGAGAACCTGGAGATGGTCGGCCGGCTCTACCACCTGGGCAAGGGCCCCTCCCGCGAGCGGGCCACGGAGCTGCTTGACAGGTTCGAGCTGGACGAGGCGGCCGACCGCCTCGTGCGCACCTACTCCGGCGGCATGCGCCGCCGGCTCGACCTGGCCGCGGCGCTGGTGGCCCGCCCGCCCGTGCTGTTCCTGGACGAGCCCACAACCGGCCTCGACCCCCGCAGCCGTCTCGCGCTGTGGGAGACGATCGAGGCGCGGGTTGCAGAGGGCACCACCGTGCTGCTCACCACCCAGTACCTCGACGAGGCCGACCGCCTGGCGGACAAGATCGCCGTGATCGACCAGGGCGAGGTGATCGCCGCGGGCACGTCCGATGACCTGAAGAAGCGAGTGGGCGGAGAGCGGCTGGAGGTGCGAATCGCGGAGCGCGACCGTCGCGAGCAGGCAATCGAAGCTCTCGCGCCGATGTCCGAAGAGCGCCCCGTGTGCGAGGACGGCCTCATCCGCCTGCCGATCCAGACCCGCACCGGCGCAATCGTTGAGGCCGTGCGGCGCCTCGACGACGCGGGCGTGGGTGTTGACGACCTCGCCGTGAGCCGCCCCACGCTGGACGACGTCTTCCTCAACCTGACGGGACATACCGCCGAGGAGCGCGCCGAAGAGCCCGCCGAGGACGAAGCCGAGGCCAAGGAGCTCGAGGCCGTATGAACGCGATCGCCGACACGCTCGTGCTCGCGCGGCGAAACCTGCTGCGGATCCCGCGCGCGCCCGACCTCCTTGTCGGCTACACGGTGCAGCCGGTGATGTTCGTGCTGCTGTTCGTCTACGTGTTCGGCGGCGCGATCCAGGTGCCGGCCGAGTACGACGGGTACGCCGACTTCCTGATGCCGGGGATCATCGTCCAGACGATGGCCTTCGGCGGCTTCGTGACCGCGATCGGGCTCGCGGAGGACCTCAAGAAGGGCCTGATCGACCGCTTCCGCTCGCTGCCAATGGCGCGATCGGCGGTGCTGGCCGGCCGCACCACCTCGGACATAGCGCTCAACCTGCTCTCGGTCGCTCTCATGGTCGCCGTCGGACTGCTGGTGGGGTTCAGCTTCGACGCGAACCCGATCGAGATCGCGGCCGGCCTCGGGATCCTGCTGCTGTTCGGCTACGCGTGGTCCTGGTTCTTCGCGGTCGCGGGGCTGGCGGCGTCCTCGGGCGAGTCCGCGCAGGCGCTCGGCTTCATCGTGATCTTCCCGCTCACGTTCGCCTCGTCCGCATTCGTACCGGTCGAGTCGATGCCCGATGGGCTGCGGCAGTTCGCGGAGGCGAACCCGTTCAGCACCGTGACCGACGCGATCCGGGCGCTGTGGCTCGACGGCCCCGCGAACAGCGACATCTGGATGAGCGTGGTGTGGTCGCTGGCGCTGATCGCCGTGTTCGCGCCGCTGGCCGTCTCCCGCTACCGCAAGGCGACGAACCGCTAAGGAGAACCCCGGGGAACTCGCGTCCCCCGGAACCCCCGCGCGTGGCCGACCTCCGACGGCTCCGGTGGCGGGTCCCCTATCCCCCGGCTCCTGTGGTGGTCCCGCTAGTAGGGTCGGCAGCGTGGCGGTGACCTACGAGCGAAGCGGGGCCGCGGCGGTCGTCACGATCGACCGCCAGGAGCGCCGCAACGCCGTCGACGGACCCACGGCGGCCGAGCTGACCGACGCGTATCGCAGCTTCGAGGCGGACGACGACGCGCGCGTGATGGTCCTCACCGGCGCCGGCGGTGTCTCGTTCTGCGCGGGAGCCGACCTCAAGGCGATCGAGTCCTTCGTACCGCGCCTCGGCATCGAGGACGGGCCGCTCGGGTTCACCCGGCTGATTCCCTCGAAGCCCACCATCGCCGCGATCGGCGGCTGGTGCCTGGCCGGAGGGCTGGAGCTGGCGCTGTGGTGCGACCTGCGGATCGCCGCGGAGGGCTCCAAGCTCGGCTTTACCGAACGGCGCTTCGGCGTACCGCTGGTCGATGGAGGCACCCAGCGACTGCCGCGGATCGTGGGCCTCGGCCGGGCGCTCGACATGATCCTCACCGGCCGGATCGTGGAGGCCGAGGAGGCGCTGGCGATGGGCCTGCTCACCGAGATCGTGCCCGAGGGCGCCCACCTCGACCGGGCGCTCGAGATCGCCGAGGCGCTCGCCCAATTCCCCCAGGAGACGATGCTGGCCGACCGCGCCGCCGCGATCGAGGGCATCGGCATGACGTTCGCGGACGGGATGAAGCGCGAGGCGGAGTCCGGGCCGCTCACGTTCGGGGTCGCGGCGGAGGGCGCCGCGCGGTTCGCGGCCGGCGAGGGCCGCGGCGGCGAGGGCGCCGGGGCCTAGCCCCGGCCGA
This sequence comes from uncultured Thermoleophilaceae bacterium, assembly GCA_963808105.1. Lineage (GTDB taxonomy): Bacteria > Actinomycetota > Thermoleophilia > Solirubrobacterales > Thermoleophilaceae > JAAYBF01. Next base: position 1,124,575 of record CAWEEH010000003.1, read on the forward strand.
CGCGGCGCGCGAGCCACGCAAGCGGCGTCAGCGTGAGCCTCTGCACGAACCGCGGTGGTGACGTCATCACCGTTGTGGCGCTGTAGCGATCGACGAACTCGGCGGCCGGAAGCAGGCCACGGAGGCGGGGCCTGCCGGGAGCGGCGAAGGCACCGTCGCGCGCCAGTGCGGCCGACTCCTCGAAGAAGCCCTGCATGTCGAGGGCCGGCTCGATCTCGGCAACGAACCGGGCCTCGCCCTCCCCCACGTTCTCGAACCGATGCTTCACCCCGGGCGCGACGGTCGCCGTGTCGCCGGGCCCCAGCCGGCGCTGCTGCCCGTCGACCTCGAACAGCCAGTCGCCCTCGAGGATCTCGAAGCGCTCCTCGATCTGCGGGTGGAAGTGCTCGGGCACGCCGGCGCCGGGCGCGGCGGTGAGCTCGTTCCTCAGCACGTCGCCCGTGCGGGTGAGGCGGTAGGTCTGGCGGACGACGGGGTCTTCGACGATCACTTGTCCTCCCTAGCTAAGTTGACTTGACGACAACTTAGCATCAGGTTTACTTGGAGGCAAGTTGAGTGCGCGAGGGGCCGACACCGTCCGCAGGCGCCTGCGAAAGGCCGACCGCCGGCGGCTGATCGAGGACGCCGCCGCCGAGCAGTTCGCCGCCCGCGGCTACGGCGACGCCAAGCTCACCGACATCGCCGCGGACGCGGGGGTCACCAAGCAGCTGCTCTACCAGCACTTCAGCTCCAAGCAGGAGCTCTACCTGGCGCTGCTGGCACGGCACCGCGACGGGTTGCTGGGCCGGCTGGCCGCGGGCATGTCGCGCCCGGCGTCGCTGGAGGAGCGGGTGCAGCAGACGATGGAGGGCTGGTTCGCGTACTTCGAGGAGAACCCGGCGGCAGCCGCGCTTCTGTTTCGCGATCCGGGCGCGGGAAAGGAGGTCCGGGCGATGCTCGACGAGAACCACGCCACCGCACGCGGCCTGATGGTGGCGCTGGTCCGCGCCGAGCCCAGCCTCGAGATCCGCGATGAGCTGCTCGAGCCGCTGGCCGAGTACCTGCGCTCGGCGGGGGGCGGGCTGGCGCTGTGGTGGGCCGACCACCCGGAGGCCCCCCGGTCCCTGGTGGTGGAGGCGGCGGTCACGGTTCTGCTCGGCGGCCTGCGGGAGGCGAGCGGGTCCTAGCGCAGTGCCTGGCCCGCGAGCGCGGCGAAGCCGTCGAGGCTCTCGCCGGCATCCGGCGGGGCCTCGATCTCCAGTGCCGACTCGCTCACCCTGAACGTCAGAAACGCGCAGCACCGCCGCTCCGCGGCCGCCAGCTGCTCGACGCGATCGCGCGCGTCCTCCCGGAAGCGCAGCACGAGCCGCAGCGGGCCGTCCCGGTCACATCCGGTCAGCGCGTCGGCGAACAGAGCGCGCATCTCCCGCTCGCGTTCGGCGAGGTCGCCCGCCGAGAGACTGCATGCCACGGGCAGGGCGGTCGATGTGTTCCCTTCCATTGCTTCGAGGTTAGACGTCCTGGCCCGACAGCACCTTCGCCTTCTGAACGGCGAACTCGCTGTCGGTGAGGGCGCCGTCGGCGCGCAGCTTCTGGAGGCGCTCGAGCTGCTCGATCACGCGCTCTGGCGCCGTCTTGGCGCGCTCCGGGGCAGGCGCTTCGGCCGCCGCAGGCGCTTCCGCCGCCGCGGGCGCACCGGCTTCCGGGCGCTGGAGCACGAGCAGCCGCCCGCCGCCGGTGTCGCTGCGCCAGTCGGTCTCGAGCGCGACCTTCGTGCGGTCCGCGGGGTCGTAGGCCACCTGGATCTGGTCGCCCGAGCGGGGGATCCCGTGGAACGGGATGAGCATCTTGCGCTCGTAGGCGAACTCGGCCTCGTTGCGCGGCTGGACCCGCAGCCGCAGGATCACCTGCTGGTTCACCTCGTTCACCACCAGGCCGGTGGTCTCGACCCCGTCGATCACCGCCATCGCCTTCGTGCCGGTCTCGAACAGCTGCTTCTCGGCCTCCGCCTTCCTCGCCATCCCGCCGTAGAGGGCGCGCAGCCCCAGCGCCACGGCGGCCCAGATCACGCCGATCATCAGGAAGGTGCCGCCGGCGATCAGACCGGCCTCGCCGCCGACCGCCACCGCGGCCACCCCGACCACCACGAAACCGAGTCCGGCGATGAGGAAGAAGTTCCCGATCGCGCTGCGAGCCTTCACCGGAGGCGATATTGCCATAGTGCCGGGAAGTGGGCGCACTGGCAATCGAGGTCTCGGACCTCCGCAAGAGCTACGGGCGGACCGAGGCCGTCCGCGGCCTTTCCTTCTCCGTCGAGCAAGGCGAGGTGTTCGGCCTGCTCGGCCCCAATGGCGCGGGCAAGACGACCACGGTGGAGATCCTGGAGGGCTACCGCGAGCGCAACAGCGGCCGGGTGGCGGTGCTCGGTCACGACCCTCAGGTGCGCGCTCGCGAGCTGCAGCAGCGGGTGGGAATCGTGCTGCAGGAGGGTGGCTTCTACCCGCGCCTGACCGTCCGCGAGGCCGTCGCCCACATGGCCAAGGCCTACCCCTCGCCCCGCGACGTGGACGAGACCATCTCGCTGGTCGGGTTGGACGAGAAGACCGAGGAGCGCTCGCGCCTGCTCTCGGGCGGCCAGCGGCGGCGCCTGGATCTCGCGCTGGCGCTGGTGGGCGATCCCGAGCTGGTGTTCCTCGACGAGCCCACCACCGGCTTCGACCCGGCGGCGCGGCGGAGGGCGTGGAGCGTGATCGAGGCGCTCAAGGGGCTCGGGAAGACCGTGCTGCTCACCACCCACTATCTGGAGGAGGCCCAGGCGCTGGCCGACCGGGTGGCGATCGTGAAGGACGGGCTAATCGCAGCGGAGGGCCCGCCCTCGGAGCTGGGCGCGGCGCGCACCACCTACCGGGTGGCGTACGTGTCGGGCGGTCGCCGCGTGGAGCACCAGACCGAGGATCCCACCGACCTGCTGCACCGCCTGACCGGCGACGCCCTGGCCCGAGGTGAGCGGCTCGAGGGCATCGAGGTGTCGCGCCCCACACTCGAGGACGTCTACCTCGACCTGACCTCCGGGGAGGGCGAGGGATGAGCCCCGCGGCCCTGGCCTGGCAGCAGTTCCGCCTCGAGCGCAAGCTGTTCTGGCGCAACCCCAGCGCGGCCTTCTTCAGCTTCATCCTGCCGCTGATGCTGCTGTTCCTGACGGCGTCGGTGTTCTCGGCCGACCAGGGCGACCTGAACGTGCTGATCCCCGGCATCGCCGGCATCTCGATCATGGCCACCACCTTCAACGCCATGGCGTTCAACGTGTCCGTGCTGCGCGACCAGGGCATCCTCAAGCGCGTGCGCGGCACGCCGCTGCCGCCCGCCTCCTACTTCGCCGGCTTCCTGGGCAACGCCGTGGCCAACGCGTTCGTGCAGGTGGCGCTGGTGGTCGTGATCGGCCACCTCGTGTACGAGGTCTCGTGGCCGCAGTTGTGGTTGGAGCTGGTGATCTTCACGGCGGCGGGGGTGATCTGCTTCGGCTCGCTGGGGATCGCCCTGGCGCACGCCATCCCGAACCCCGACTCCGCCCCGGCCTACGTGAACGCGGTGTTCCTGCCGCTCATGTTCATCTCGGGCGCCTTCTACGACAGCGACTCGCTGCCAAGAGGCATCCAGGCGGTGGCGGACGTGCTGCCCCTCACCCACCTGATCGACGGGCTGAAGGATGCGATCGTGACGGGCGAGGGCCTGTCACACACCGGCGGCGCTCTGGCCGTGATCGCGCTCTGGGGTGCGGCGGGCGTGGTGCTGGCCGTGCGGTACTTCCGCTGGGAGTAGCCCTAGTCGAGACCCCGGCCGGCCGCCCAGCGCGTGAGCTCATGCCGGCTCGACAGCTGCAGCTTGCGCAGCACCGCCGACACGTGCGCCTCCACGGTCTTCGCGGAGATCCCCAGGTCGTTCGCGATCTCCTTGTACATGTAGCCGCGGGCGATGTGCTGGAGCACCTCGCGCTCGCGCGGCGTGAGCTGGTCGAGCTCGGGGTCCGCCCCAGGCGCGGCGGGCGGTGGCGTGCCCGCGAACGAGTCGAGCACGAAGCCGGCCAGCCGCGGAGAGAAGACCGCGTCGCCCGCGTGCACCCGCCGCACGGCGTCCGCCAGCTCCTCGCTGGAGATCGTCTTGGTCACGTAGCCCCGGGCGCCCGCGCGGATCACGGCGATCACGTCCTCGGCGGCGTCCGACGCCGACAGCGCGAGGAACTGCACCTCGGGGTGCTCGGGCGCCGCGCGGCGAATCACCTCCACCCCACCCCCATCGGGCATGTGCACGTCGAGCAGCACCACGTCGGGCTCGGTGCGGGCGATCTCGGCCACGGCCTCGTCGACCGTGCCGGCATCGCCCGCCAGGTCCACCAGCTCCTCGAGCTCGGCCTTCACCCCGGCCCGGAAGAGGCCGTGGTCGTCCACGATCACCACGCGCGGCTCGCTCATAGCGTGAGCTCCACCTCGGTGCCGCCCCCGGGCTGGCTGGTCACGCGCGCGCTGCCGCCGTGGCGCTCCATCCGCCCCACTATGGACTCCCGCACGCCGCGCCGGTCCCCCGGCACCTCTGCGAGGTCGAAGCCGGGGCCGCGGTCGCGCACGAACACCTGCGCGGCGCCGTCGGACACCTCGGCGTAGACCGCCACGGGTGAGCCGCCGCCGAACTTCGCCGCGTTCGTCATCGCCTCGCGGGCCGCGGCCACCAGGGCCTCGGCGCTGTCGTCCAGATCACGGTCGCCCACGGCCACCACGTCCACCTTCGCCCCGTGCGCGGACTCGACCTCCTCGGCGGCGTCCTGGAGCGCGGAGGCCAGCCGGCTCTCCCCGCGGGCGGACTCGGGCCGCTCCGACAGCCACGACCGCAGCTCGCGCTCCTGGCGGCGCGCAAGCGCGGCCACCTCCTGTGGGTTGTCGGCCCGGCGCTGCACCATCGCCAGCGTCTGGAGCACGGAGTCGTGCAGATGGGCCGCCACCTCGGCGCGCTCCTGCGAGCGAATGCGCTCACGGCGCTCCTCGCCCAGCGAGCGCACCAGACGCAGGATCCACGGGGCGAAGATCACGCCGATCACCGCCACCACCACGATCACCGCGAGCACCACGTCGCGCGCGGCGCTGAGCGCGCCCGTGGCCTGGAGGAAGACGAGGCCGGCGGCGATCACCAGGGCCACGCCGACGCCGGTGCGGGAGGCGATCACGGCGCGCTCCCTCACCACCTCGTCCGGCTCGGGCTCCGGCTGCGGCTGCGGCTCGGGGACCGGGTCCGAGGTTGCCGACTGGCGCCACAGCAGCGCTCCGCCGGCGACCACCAGCACCAGCGGCCACACCAAAGCGTCCGAGAACGGGAGGCCCATCTGGCGGATCGCGAGCAGCAGGCTCAGGACCAGGAACCCGGCCCCGGCCGCCACCTCCGCGGACCCGCGCCTGGGGACCGCGCCGCGCCGCGGCGCGGGACGGCCGTCGATCTGGCCGGCGGGCATCGCCACCCACCCAAGTGCGTAGAGGGCGATGCCGACTCCGCCGAAGAACGCGGCCACAACGGCGACGACCCGCACCATGAGCGGGTCGACGCCGAAGCGGTTGGCGATGCCGGCGCAGACTCCGCCGAGCACCCTGTTGGTTGGGTCTCGCCTCATGCCCGGCGGCTCAGCCCGAGGGTCAGGAGCATCACGCCCAGCGCCGCCAGGGTCAGCGGCCCGAAGGCGCCGAAGCCCATCTCCACGACCTCGAGACGATCTAGGAGGAACACGGTTCCGAGCGCGATCAGCGCGAGGCCGGATACCAGGGACGGGACGTCGGGCCTATGCATCGCCGCCAGCGCAGGCCTGGTTGCCCAGGGGTTGGGACCGGTCGTTCTCGTCGAAGCCGCCTCCGTGCTCGAAGTCCGAGACGAAGGGCCGGTGGCGCACCGCCACCTCGCCGAACCCGACGTCCGCGTCGAGCACCAGGCGCTTGCCGCCGATGCGGGCGCGGCGCGTGTCCTCGAAATCCACGTTCACGCCGTCGCCCTCGCGGCCGAGCACGTCCACGTGCCCGCCCCCGACCTCGGCCGTGGACGTGACGCACACGTCGCGCGGCACAAGCACGAGCGCCTGGCCCACGCCCACCCTCACCTTGAGGGGGGTGTCGCCCGCGGGGATCTTCGAGTCCCGCAGGTCCACGACCAGCTGGCCAATGCCCAGCTCGTAACGGTCGCGAAGATCGTTCGCGGTCGTCGGGCTGTACTCGCGCTCGCCGATGCCGCCGCTCAGATCGAGGTCGGCCGCGGACACGATGCCGACGCCCAGCGCCAGTGCCGTGGCGGGCAGCGCGATCCAGCGAACGGTGCGCGTGAAGGCGCCGATCACCAGGACCACACCGGCTCCGATGACCAACCCGGCGGCTAGCGCTCCACTGCCGGTGGCCGCAGCCCAGCCGCCGGCCACGAACAGAACGGTGCACCCGAACAGCACGACCAGGCCAAGCGCGGCGCGTTTGGCCACGTCGGCAGGTTCGCCGCCCGGGCCGTCACCGGACACGGCCCACCAGGCCACGATGCCGGCAATCGCGAGGAACGCGAACGGCGCCACCACGCCGGCGACGATGAAGCCGCCGCCGACCACGAGCGGCCACGCGATGCATGCCGCGATGAGGACAGCGATCGTGAAACCGGTGGAGCGATTCGGCCCCGGCGGCTCGGGCTCACCCTCGCCCGGCTCGACCGGGACGAGGATGAGCGCGGCGAGGTACGCCACGAGGGTCACGCCGCCCGCGAGCAGGCCGGCCACTGCGGCCACGCGGACGATGATGGGGTCGATGTTGAAGTACCGCGCGAGGCCGGAACAGACACCGGCGATCACGCGGTCCTTTGAGCGGTAGAGGCGCTTTGGCTGTGGTTGTGAGTTCATGCGGTCAGCCTGCCGTTGCGCAGGCCCGCCCACAATTGGGAATGACCCTTAGGAGTACCCCTAGGGGAAACGTAGGGTCTGACCGTTGAGCCGCAGCCATCGCTCGTGCTCACGGTAGTCCGGAACGCGGCTCTCAAGCAGCTTCCAGAAGCGCTTTGAGTGGTCGTGGACCTCCAGGTGGGCGACCTCGTGCTCGATCACGTAGTCGAGGATGGCCTCGGGGCCGAGCAGCAGCCGCCAGTTGAAGCTCATCGCCCCCGACGAGCTGCACGAGGCCCAGCGTGTCCGCTGGCCGCGAATGCTGAGCGTGGTGTAGGGCGTGCCGGCCCTGGCGGTGGCACGATCGAGCCGGACCGCGATCTCGCCCCGCGCCTCCCGCCGATACCAGCGCTCGACGGCATCGGCGACGTCGGCGCTGCGGCGCACGCGCACCACCAGCCCGCCCCCGCGCCGCGCGACGTGCGGGCGCTTGCGGCCGGGCTCGACCTTCACCGACAACGCGAGCCGGTCGTCCAGGTAGGGCACCTCGCCGCCGTCCTCCAGGCGCGTGGGCGGACGCTCGGAATCGGCCTCCTGCATCCGCAGCAGCGTGCGCTCGATCCAGCGCCGCTTCTCCTCCACGAACGGCTCCACCTCGGCGAGCGCCAGGCCCCGCGGAACCACGACCTCGACCCCCTCCGGGGAGACCTGGATCCGCGCTCTGCGAGCACGGTTGGAGCGGCGCACGGTGTATGGGATTTCGAGGTTGCTCAAGACGCGTCGGACCACATGTCGACAATGAACAATGATGACCAGCTCGGAGACGGCTTCTTGAAGGGCCTCGTCGCGGGTGTGATCGCGATCGCGATCCTGGCGCTCCTGCTGCCGCGCGGCGACGATCCGGACGAGACTGGCGGCGCCGCCGAGCGCGCCCGGCCGGCCGCGGTCTTCAGCAGCGGCAGCCTCGAGCACGAGAACTCGCGTGACGGCATGCCGGTATTCACGGCGTCGAACGTCGGGCCCGGCACGCTGGTCGAGGGCGCCGTGACGATCGCCAACACCGGCAAGGCCAACGGCTACTTCTCGCTCTCGCAGGCGGACCTCACCGACATGCCGGGACCCAACGGCGGCGCGCTGTCCGAGAAGCTGGCGCTCGAGATCGTGGACGTGACGCGCGCCTCGAAGCCCGTGCCCGTCTACCGGGGCCCGTTTGCCGCGCTGGGCGTGCGGCCGCTTGGGTTCATCCGCGCCGGTGACGAGCACAGGTACCGCTTCACCGCGATGCTGTCCGACTCGGGCGGTCCCGCCAGCCCGGTGAGCGGTGACAACGCGCTCAGGGGCTCCTCGACCAGCGCCCGGTTCGTGTGGTCCGCCGTCCAGGGCGCCGCGCCCGGCAAACCGGGCGCACCCTCGAAGCCGCCCGTGCCGCGCAGGGACCGGCGCCCGCCGCGCCTGCGCGTTTCGTTCGCGAAGGTGCAGCGGCTGCTCACGCGCCCGTTCGTGGAGACGAAGGCCGCCTGCAGCGAGGCCTGCACCGTCACGGTCACGGGAACGGCGCGATCGTCCCGCGCCTTCGAGGTGCGACAGGTGCGCAGGACGGTGCGCGCCGGGCGGTCCGTGCGTGTGCGCCTGCGCCTGTCGCGCCCGGCGCTGCGCTCGGTGCGGCGCCGGCTGCGAGCCGGGCGGCCCGTCACGGTGCGAATGCGCTTCGTGGCGGTGGACCGCGCGGGCAATCGCTCAGCGGTGAGGCGCACGCTGCGGCTCAGGCCGCGGCCACGCTAGGCCCAGTGAGAGCGCCGAAAACTGCTGTAGCAGTCTGCTACGGTTCGGCTATGGCCACGATACCCACCCGAATCGACAACGATCTGTTCGAAGCCGCGAGGGCGGCCGGTGCGCTGTACAGCCGCAGCGCCGCGCAGCAGCTCGCCCACTGGGCGCGGCTTGGGCGTGAAACGGAAGCGTCACCGTCCATCACTCACGACGCCATTGCGCGGGTGCTCGCCGGGCAGGCGCTCTACGACGACCTGCCGGACCCCGCGCAGGCTGTGGTTCGTGTGGAATGGGATGACCGTGTCGCCGCGACTCTCGCCACGCTGGACTTCACGGAAGATCTTCGCGCGGCCGGGAAGCCGTGGCCGGAAGCCGACGAGGACGGCAATCTCGTCATGCGTGACGCCGCGCCGCAAGCTGGTTGAGCACGCCGCTGCTGTGCGTCGTTGCCGGACCCAACGGCTCCGGCAAGACGACATTCGTGCACAAAGTGCTTCGGCCGGCCACCCACCTGCCCCTCGTCAACGCTGATCAAATCGCGGCCGACCTGTGGCCGGGCGATGAGGAAGCGCACGCCTACGACGCGGCGCGCGCAGCGGCCGCAGTCCGCGCCCAGGCAATCACCGACCAGCGGTCATTCATCACCGAGACCGTTTTCAGCCACCCCAGCAAAGTCGCCTTGGTGGACCAGGCAACGCGCGCGGGCTACCACGTCGAGCTGCACGTGATGCTCATCCCCGAGGACGTGACCGTCGCACGTGTCGCGTATCGCGTCAGCGCCGGAGGGCACACCGTTCCGCCCGACAAGATCCGTGAGCGCTATCGCCGCCTCTGGGACCTGATCGTTGACGCCCGCGCAATCGCGCACCGCGCGACGTTCTACGACAACTCACGCAGCAAGCCGTTTCGGCAGGTTGCCGTGTACGAACGTGGCCACCCGGTCGGTACGCCGACCTGGCCGACCTGGACACCTGAGGTTCTCAGGGCGTGAGTCGGCGCCCGGTGGGCTAGAGCGCGCCGCGGGCGGCGCGGCGCAGGCTAACGCCGGCCACGCCGAGCACCAGCCCGAGGAAGCCGAGCAACGCAGCCGCGAAGCCCGTGCTGGCCAGGCCGAAAGTCGTGGACGGCTCCGAGGCCTGGGGCTCGGGCTGATCCTCCTCCGGCACCGGCACCTCGGCCTCCACGTCCTCGTCGTCCTGCTGGGCCGCGCGTGCGGGCTGATCCTGTGCGGCCTGGGCCTGCGGCGCGGCCGGCGCCGAGGGCGCCTGCGCGGCGGGCGGCAACGGCGCGGGCGGCGGGAGCTCCGAGCCGCCGGTGGGCAGTGGGGTCTGGTTGTCGGCCCCGCCGGTGGGCGCGCCGGTCGGCACGTCGGCGCCCCCCGTGGTGGGCTCCTGGGCGATCGCCGCCGCCGGTATCAGCAGCATGGCCGCGATCAGCGCGGACAGGGGAAATCTGGCCATCACGCCGTGATTTCGCGCTCACAGCGCCAATGCCTGCCTGTCTGGCCCCTAGATGGAGATCGGGACGGCCCCGCCGTCGACCGACCACGCGGCCCCTGAGACGTTCGAGGCCAGGTCCGAGCACAGCACCACCACGATGTTCGCCACCTCCCTCGGAGTGCCGAAGCGCCCCGTGGGGATCTTGCCCGCCTGCGCCTCGATCGCCTCCTCGCGGGTCACGCCCTTCGCCGCGGCCACCTGATCGGCGAGGCCGCCGTCGGCCAGCCAGAGAGGCGTCTGCACCGCCCCGGGCGCCACGGCGTTCACCAGCACGCCGCTGGCCGCATGGGCGTCGGCGAACACGCGCGAGAGCGAGAGCTGTGCCGCCTTGGTCACCGAGTAGGCGGCGTTGGTGAGCGACGGCCGCTTGCCGGCCGACGAGCACACGTTCACGATCCGCCCTCCCCCACGCTCCGCCATCCGCGGCGCGGCCACCTGCATCAGCCGCATCGGCGCCATCACATGCAGCTCCCACTGCGCCTGCCAGTCGGCGTCCTCCAGCTCGTCCAGCGGCTTGGCCTCGCTGGTGCCGGCGTTGTTCACCAGCACGTCGATGGCGCCGAAGCGCCGCTCGCACTCGTCCACGATCCGCTCGGCGGCACCGGGCTCGGTCACGTCGGCCCGAAAGCCCTCGCTGCGCGACACGCCCAGCACGCGCGCCCCCTCCTCCTCCAGCAACTTCTCGGTGGCGGCGCCGATACCGCTGCTCGCGCCGGTCACCACGCACGCCTTGCCGTTCAGACCGAGGTCCATGCGGGCATCATGCCCGGCCATGACCTCTCATACCGTCTACAAGACCTTCAACACCAGCGAGCGCCGTGAGTTCGTGCGCATCACCGAGGACGTCCAGGCCGCCGTCGACGAGTCGGGGATCGCCGAGGGGATGGCGCTCGTGAGCGCCATGCACATCACCGCGGGCGTGTGGATCAACGACGACGAGCCGGGCATCCAGGCCGACGCCCTGGAGTGGCTGGACAAGGTGGCCCCGCCGTCATGGAAGGAGCCGGCGAACGACACGGCGGCCGAGCTGCTCCCCGATCCCGGCGACTACCGCCACCACCGCGGCGGCGAGGACAACGGCGACGCCCACCTGAAGAACCTGCTCGTGCACCACCAGGTGATCGTCCCCGTCACCGAGAGCCGGCTCGACCTGGGCCCGTGGCAGGCGGTCTTCTACTGCGAGTTCGACGGCGGCCGCGACAAGCGGCTGGTGATCAAGGTCCTGGGCGAGTAGCGCCCATTACCGCCTGCTGAGGGCATCCGGGTTCACGCAGTGCGGCATGGGCTTGCGGCGCAGGCCGGCCAGCAGGTTGTCGACGGCGATGTCCGCCATCGCCGCGCGGGTGCCATGGGTGGCCGAGGCCACGTGCGGGACCACGATCAGGTTCGGCGCGTCCAGCAGCGGGTGACCGTGGGAAGCGGCTCCGGGTCGGTCACGTCGAGGGCGGCGCCGGCGATCTCACCGGAGCGAAGGGCGTCGAGCAGCGCCTCGGTGTCGACGATCGGCCCGCGCGCGGTGTTCACGAGGTGGGCCTCGGGCTTCATGGCGGCCAGCTCGGCCGCGCCGATCAGCCCGCGGGTGTCGTCGGTGAGCGGGCAGTGCAGCGTGACCACGTCGGCCTCGGCCAGCGGCAGCGGATCGCCGCGGCCGGCCTCGATCACCTTCGCACCGAAGCCCTCCAGCCGGCGGGCGACCGCCTTCCCGATCCGCCCCGGGCCCACCACCAGCACCGTCGACCGGTGCAGGTCGCGTCCCAGCAGGCGCGCCGGCTCCCAGGTGACCCACTCCCCCGCGCGCACCTCCTCCTGGGCGTCGGGCAAGCGGCGCATCAGCGCGAGCATCAGTGCCACGGCGAGATCCGCCGTGGACTCCGTGAGCACGCCGGGCGTGTTGCCCACGGGGATGCCGCGCGCCGTGGCGGCCTCGACGTCCACGTTGTCGACGCCGACCGCGTAGTTGGAGATCGCCAGCAGGCCCGGTGACGCCTCCGATCACCTCGGGCCCGACCGGGTCGGTGAGCATGGTGAGCAGGCCCTCCCACCCGCGAAGGTGCGCGGGCGGTGGCGGCAGCCGCTGCGACCACATCTCCACCTCGTGCTCGGCGCGCAGCCTGTCGAGCGCCGGGAATGGCAGCTCGCGCGCTACGAACACGCGCGCCATCAGGCCGCGGGTGCCGCCACGTCCTCGAGCACCGCACGCGCCGCGAGCAGGCCTGGGGCACCGCTCACCGCGCCTCCGGGGTGGGCGCCGGAGCCCGCCAGGTAGAGGCCCTCGATGCCGCCGAAGGCGCGCCGGTCGGGCCTGTCCTCGAGCAGCTGCCCGGGCAGCATCTCGCCGTGGAAGATGTGGCCGCCGGTGATGCCGAAGCGCTCCTCGAGCTGCTTGGGGCCGAGCGCCAGGCGGTCGACGATGCGGTCCGGGAACTGCGGGCACACCTCGGCGAAGCGGGCGATGGCCGTGTCCGCCGCGGCCTCGGGGTCCACGTCGACGGGGAAGCACTGGCAGAACATCGACACCACGTGGCGGTCCGGCGGGGCGAGCGTGTCGTCGGTGGAGGTCTGGCAGGCGGCCTCGATCCAGGGCCGCGCGGCCGGGCGGCCCGCGCGCGCGTCCTCCGCCGCGGAGGCCAGGTCGTCCATGCGTGAAGCCGATGTCGATCGCGCCCTTCCAGGGGTCGAGGCCGGGCATCGTGGGGAAGTCCGGCAGGCCGTCGAGCAGCACCATCACCTTCACCACCGGCCCGGCCTGGCGCCAGCCGTCCGGCGCCTCCAGCCCCGCCAGGACGGATGTGCGCAGGGGATCGGCGTTGGAGAGCACCACCCGCGCCTCGATCTCCTCGCCGCCCACGGTCACCACGCCGGCCGCGCGGCCCTCCTCCAGCAGCACGCGCTCCACGGGCGTCTCGAGGCGGACCTTCGCGCCCGCCTCCTCGGCCGCGGCCCTCAGCGCCTTCGTCACCGAGCCCATGCCCCCGCGCGCGTAGCCCCAGGCGCCCGCCACCCCGGCCGCCTGGCCGAGGTCGTGGTAGAAGCCGACGAAGGCCGTGCCCGGATCCTCGGGGCCCGCCAGCGTGCCGATCAGCCCCTGCACCGCGAACGGCACGCGCACGCCCTCCGAGGGGATGCCCGCAAGCTCGTCGGCGATCGAGCCGTCGAGGATCCCCGGCCCGATCGCCTCCAGCCAGCGCTCGCGATCGGGCGGCTCGCTCATCAGCGGGCGCGCCCGCTCGGCGGCGGCCTCCCACCGCCGCGCGAACTCCGCGTAGCCGTCGGCGTCGGCGCGCGACCAGCCCTCCTCGATCCCGTCGCGCGTGCGCTGGGAGCTCGCCCAGGTGACCACGTGGCGCCCGTCGGGAAACGGCGCGAACAGGCCCGGCTCGTGGACGTCGACGTGAAGCCCGTGGCGGGCGAGGTCGAGGTCGCTGATGATCTCCGGGCGCATGAGCGAGAACGTGTAGGCGCCCGGCGACGCTCGCACTCCGGGCCACAGCTCCTCGGTCACGCACGCACCGCCCACGATGTCGCGGCGCTCGAGCACCTCCACCGACAGCCCGGCGCGCGCCAGATACGCCGCGGCCACCAGGCCGTTGTGACCTGCGCCGATCACAACCGCATCGATCACAGCGCGCCCGCCACCACCTTCGCCACGTCCTCGCCGGCCCGCACCGCTCCGTCCATGTAGCCCGACCAGACCTCGGCGGTCTCGGTGGACGCCCAGTGGATCGGGCCGACCGGAGCGCGCAGCGCCTCGCCGTAGTTCGTCCAGGCCCCCGTCGTCATGAAGCAGCCGTAGCAGCCGCGGGTGTACTCCTCCTCGGCCCACAGGCGCTCCACGTATCCGTCCGGCTTGGCCGCACGCTCCCCGAACAGGCGCGTGAAGCAATCGATCACCGCGGCCCGGCGCTCCGCCGGCGCCACCAGGCCCATCTCGCGGGCGCGCTGGCCCTCGAGGAACCCGAGCAGCACGCCCGGCGAGCCGTCCGGCGGCGAGTTGTCGAAGGTGAGCTTCACGGGGCCGACGTCGCTGGTCGCCTGTCCGCTCAGCCCCTCGGCGCGCCAGAACGGCTCGTCGTAGATGGCCATGCACTTCGCCACGGTCCCGAGCGGCATCCGCTGGGTGAGCTGGTCGCGATGGCCGGGCATCGGCGGGTCGTAGACGATCCGGCCCGCCAGCGCGGGCGGCGCGGTCACGATCGCGCGCTTGGCGCGCACGGTGGCGCCGTCCGCGTGGATCGTCACGCCGTCGCCGCCGTGCTCGATCCGGCGCACCGGGTGACCCGTGAGCACCACCTCATCCCCGAGCCGCTTCGCCAGCTCGATCGGCACGGCCTGCGAGCCGCCCACGAAGCGGCTGTCCTGAGCGCCGCCCTCGGTGTCGAACAGCAGCTCCAGGCTGCCCGCCGAGTGGACGTAGAAGAGGAGGTGCAGCAGGGAGATGTCCTCGGGCTGTGCGGCCCACACCGACTCGATGCCGAGCTGGAGCAGCTCGCGCCCGGACTTCGTCCGCATGTGGCGATCCATCCAGGCCTGGGCGGTCATCGAATCCCACTCGCGCGCCTTGGCCGCCTCCCACGGGCGGTCCAGCGGCACCTGCTTGGAGAGGCGGTTCACGCGCCTCTGGGCCCGGTCCACATCCAGCAGCACCAGCGGGTTGATCCGCGGGATCGTGCCGCTGTAGCGCTTCAGCGAGCCGCGCCACTCGTTCAGGTTCTTGCCCTCGGCATAGGTGGGGAACGTGTCGACGCCCATGTCCGTGGCGAGCGCGGCCATCCGGTCCTGGGTCGGGCCGATCCACTGGCCGCCCACCTCCACGACCTTGCCGTCGCCGATGTCCTCGTTGAGCAGCCTGCCGCCCACGCGATCGCGCGCCTCGACCACCACCACGGAGGCCCCGCCGGCGATCAGGTCGCGGGCGGCCACGAGGCCGGCTAGCCCGGCGCCGACGATCGCGACATCGGCTTCACGGAGGCCTTCAGACACTCCCGGAATCTATCCCCTACTCTGTCCCGCTTCATGTCCTCGCAAGCTCGTACGCGCGAGGAGGAGCGCCGCTTCAACGTCCGCACACTGGTATTCGCCAGCATCGGCGCGGCCGTCGCGGCGATACTCACCTCCCAGTTCTGGATCGCCGGCACGCCAATTGCCGCGGCAATGACCCCTGTGATCGTCGCGCTGGTGTCGGAGATGCTGCACCGCCCGACCGAGAAGATCGCGCAGAAGTTCACCACCGAGACCGACGCGCTGCCCGAGTCCGCCGGCGCCGCGCGGCCGCCGGACGAGCCCGGGCCGCCCGCGCGGGACGTGACGCTCTACACCCGTGAGAAACGCCAGCTGCCGTGGGGCAAGATCCTGGCCACCGGCGCGGCCGCGTTCCTGATCGGCGCTGCCATCGTCACGCTGCCCGAGCTGATCTCCGGTCAGTCGTTCGGCAAGGGCGACGGGCGGACGTCGATCCTCGGGAACAACCGGGACCGCGATCGGAACAGCGGCAATGAGGAGGAGGCGGCCCCTGCGGAGGAGCAGCAGCAGACCGTGACGGAGACGGTGCCCGCCGAGCCGCCGCCCGCGACGGCGCCGCAGTCAACCACGCCGCGCAGCCCCCGGCGACCACGCCCCACAGCAGCAGACCACGCCGACCACCCCAACCACGCCGAACGCGCCAACTCCCTGACGATTGGGGCTTTTGCCACCTATAGAGGGGTCAAAGCCCCAATCGACCCCCTTACCCAGCCTCAGTACCCAGCCGGCGGCGCGGCCATCACCTCCACGAGGTGACCGGCAGGATCGTGCACATAGGACCGCGGCACGCCCCAGTGCTCGGTCCGCGGCTCAACCTCGAACCCTGCTGAGCGCAGCGCGCCCACAACGGCGTCGTACTCCGCCGCCACCACGGCCACGTGCCCACGCGGCGCCACCACCGGCTCGTCGACCCACATCAGGTGGATCTGCGTGGCGCCGGCCTGCAGCCAGGCCGCACGGTCAGCCAGCGACTCGGGCGGGTCGACCCGGGTGAATCCGAGCAGCGCGTAGAAGGCGACGCACGCCTCCACGTCCTCGCGCCGGAGCTCCAGCGTCACATGCTGGACGGTCACCGCCGCGGGCGCTTGAGCTTCGACGTGTCGACCACCTCGAAATCGCTGCCGCGCACGCGGCCGAACGACTGAAGATCGCCGTTCTTCCACCCGCGCGACGGCGCGCCGGACACGAACCACGCCGAGCCGTTGTCGGCGACCAGGGCGCCGTACTCCTTCAATGCCCGCAGCACCACGCGCGACTGGCGCGGAAAGCCGCGCAGGGAGAACGACGAGCGCAGCCGCACACGCTGGCCCATCGCGGGGAGCGACGGATCGGTCAGCGAGGACGCGAAGTGGCGCGCCGGGTAGATGAACGCCTTCCGGGTGCGCGGCACGGTGATGCGCAGCGCATGCTTGATGCGCCCGCGCTTCACCTCGTCGTAGCGCGCGAGGCCGGGCAGGATCGGGAGGCCGGCGGCGTCCGCCGAGGTCCAGCCGCTGCGGCGCATGCGGTTCGAACGCAGGTTCCAGATCGCCCCCGCGCCGGCGCGCCACGACGTGCCCCCGCCCTGCGGGTACGCCGCGAAGAGCTCATAGAGGCGGCAGCGCGAGCGGTCCACCAGCAGCACGTGGCGGTCGCCCTCGGCCGAGCGGCCGCCCTCGATCGCCGCGTTCGGCGGGATCGGGTAGCGGCGCCCGTCGGACTCGTCGGCGTACTCGAAGGTGACCGGCACGCGCCGCTGGGTCTTCTTCACGACCTTGAACGGGATGCCGATCGGGCCGCCGTCGTAGATGCCCGAGCCGAAGTCGGCCTTGGCGCGGCGGTCGGCGCCGACGGCCGCGATCATCGCCGACGAGCCCGGCAGCAGCGGCAGCTTGTCCGCGCGCTTGTTCCAGTGCGAGGTCTTGGGGAAGATCGGGCACTTGGGAGCGCCCGGCAGCGGGCGCGAGTGGGCAGGCGCGGCCAGGACGAATCCGGCCGCGACGACGCAGGCGACGACGCGAAGGGTCAGGGAACTTCCTGCCCGTCGCGACCGACGTAGCCGCCCTTGGCGCCCACGCAGACGTAGACGGCGTCCTCGTCACCCACGTTCTTCAACTTGCGGTGAGTCGCGGCATCCACGCGCGCGAGGCCGCCGGCCCCGAGCGTGAACTGCTCGCCGTCGCCGAAGGTGAACTGGAGCACTCCGCTGTGCACGAAGTACAGCTCCTCCTGCTCGTCGTGGTAGTGGCTCTTGCCCTCGTAGCCGGCGGGCATCACGATCGCGTTCACACCGAACTCGGCCACGTCGAGCTCGCGGCGCACCTTGCGGAACCCCGGGCCCTCCCCCATCGCGTCGATGTTGCCGACGGCGTAGCCGTCGCCCTGCGTGACTTCAGTCGTTTCCTGGGCCATCCTCGGATTCTACGTCCACGCCATCGGTCTCGGCGACCTGGTCCTTGGCGTCGGCGATCTCCTTCTCGAGTTCCTCCGCGCGCTGCTCGAGCTGCTCGACGTCGCGCTCCGGCTGTTTGTCTTCTCTCTCCATGCCCACGGGCTACCCGCCACGGGGCTGCTCAACCGCCGGCGGCCTCGGCGACGCGCAGCCCCCTGTACGACCAGATCGTGAACAGCGCGCCCAAGCCCAGCACCGCTGCGAACGCCAGGAGGATGTCGGGGCTGCCGCCCGAGATCAGCTCGCGCTCGGCCTCCAGCACGGCGGTGAGCGGATTCACCGACGCCGCCGCCTGGACCCAGCCGGTCAGCAGGTCGAGCGGCACGTACACCGGCGCGAGGAACAGGATCAGGAACGTGGGCGTCTGCATGAGCGGCGCGGCCTGGAAGGAGCGGAAGCGCAGGGCGATCCCGGACGACCACATGATCGACGCGAAGTTCACGAGGCCCGCGAGCGTGTAGAGCCCGATCAGGTCGATCGCCCCGCCGCCGACCTGCATGCCCACCAGCAGAGCGACCACCGTGAGGATCGCCCAGATGAACGCCGTGCGCACGAGCGCCGCCATCGCGTAGCCGCCGAGGATGGCCACCCGGTTCGGCGCGGCCAGCAGCAGGCGCCGGCCGAAGCCGGACTCGAAGTCGCGCGCGATCGAGAAGCCGGTGAACACGCCGCCGAAGGCGGACGCCTGGAGCATCACGAACGCGAACTGGAACGCGGTGTAGCCGGAGGAGAAGTCGAAGCCCGGCGTGTCCTGCGATGCTCGACAGCCCGCCCGCGAACGCGGTGAAGAAGAACATCGGGAACATCACCGCGGGGATCACCAGCGCCGGGTTCAGGAAGAAGTTGTGGAGGTTGCGCCAGGCCACGGCCAGCGCGATGTCGCGTGACCTCATGTCCGCACCAGCCTGTTGCGCACGTTGGTGGCCGCGAGCGTGAGGAAGATCGCCGCGATCCCGATCGCACAG
The DNA here is from genome assembly GCA_963808105.1 of uncultured Thermoleophilaceae bacterium. Taxonomy (GTDB): domain Bacteria; phylum Actinomycetota; class Thermoleophilia; order Solirubrobacterales; family Thermoleophilaceae; genus JAAYBF01. The sequence goes on from CAWEEH010000003.1 coordinate 1,143,121, forward strand.
CCGAACGCCAGCGCCAGCGCCTCACCGTCCCAGCCCACGATGAACAGGCTGCGGATGCCCTCGAGCAGGTAGCTCACCGGGTTGTAGGTGGCGATCGTGCGGAACCAGTCCTGCTCGATCAGCGGCCGCGGCAGCGCCATCGAGGACAGGAACAGGAACACGAACAGCACCGGGAACAGGCCCTGGACCGCCTCGCCGTTGCCGAACCGGAACGCCGCGAAGATCCCGATCGCCCCGAACGCGAAGCTGATCACCATCGACAGCGCCAGGATCACCGCCGCCCCGGCCACGCCGGCCTCCAGCGTGGCCCCGGCCGCCAGCCCGACGGCGATGAACACGAAGGCCTGGAACAGCCCCAGCGCCACCGCGCCGGCAAGCTGGCCCGCGACGAGGGCGGAGCCCGTCATCGGCGTGAGCGAGAGGCGGTTGATGAAGCCCGTCTCGATGTCGCGCGCGAGGTCGCCGCCCGCGCCGGAGACCGCGAAGATGCCCGCCTGGATGAACGGGATCGCCAGCGCGAAGGTGAGATAGGAGTCGGTGGGGAAGCCCGGCAGGTCGGTGGCGGCGTCCAGCCCGGCGGTGTTGATCGCCAGGAGGAAGAGGGGGAAGAGCATCGACGGCACGATCTGCGCCGGCTGGCGCAGCGTGCGGATCACCGAGCGCCGCGACAGCTCGCGGACCTGGGTCCAGGTGGAGGAGTTCACGCGATCGCGGGCTGGGCGTCGATGGCCTCTTCCTCGTCCTCCCCGGCGCCCTCCAGCGAGCGGCCGGTCTTGGCGAGGAACACGTCGTCGAGCGTGGGCGCGTGCACCTGAAGGTGGGCGACCTCGATGCCCTGCGCGTCCAGCGCTCGCACGACCTCGGTGAGCGAGCCGCCGTGGCGCTCCAGCACGGCGTCCACGTCCTCCTGGCGAGCGGGATCCGCGGGCACGGCCTCGACCCGCGCGGCCCCGAGCTCGGCCTTCAGCTCATCCGGGGTGCCCTGGGCCACGAGCTTGCCGTTGTCGATGATCGCCAGCCGGTCGGCGAGGGCGTCGGCCTCCTCGAGGTACTGCGTGGTGAGGAACACCGTCACGCCGTCGTCCTTCGCCAGGTGCTCCACCTCGTCCCACAGCGCCGTGCGGCTCTGAACGTCGAGGCCGGTGGTGGGCTCGTCGAGGAACAGGATGCGCGGCCGGTGCACCAGCGCCAGCGCCAGGTCCAGCCGGCGCTTCATGCCGCCCGAGTAGCCGCCCACCTTGCGGTCGGCCGCCTCGGCCAGGCCCACGCGCTCGAGCAGCTCGTCGCCACGGCGCTTGCGCTCGGCCTTCGCCAGCCCGTGGAGGGCCGTCTGCAGGCGCATGTGCTCCGTGCCCGTGAGGAACGGGTCGAGCGCGGCCTCCTGCAGCGCGGCGCCGATGTTCTCGCGCACCTTCGCGCCCTCGGTGCGAACGTCGTGCCCGGCCACGCGCGCCGTGCCCTCGTCGGGCGGCAGCAGCGTGGTGAGCATGAGCACGGTGGTGGACTTGCCGGCGCCGTTGGGGCCGAGGAAGCCGTAGATCTCGCCCGGGTCGACGTGGAGGTCGATGCCGTCCACTGCGCGCGGGCCCTTCTTGAACTCCTTCACCAGGCCCTCGACCTCGATCGAGGCGGGGTGCTCATGACTGTTCATGCGCCGGGACGCTAGCAAGTTACTTGAAGTTGTCAACTATTGTTGAAGTCGACTATTATGCGCGCACCATGACTACGCGCGTCAAGGCCTCGCCGGCACGGGAGGCCTGGAAGCTGGCCACCGACCTCTGGTTCGGCGAACGCCCTCCCCGCGTTCCCGCGGTCGCGCAGGAGTTCGGGCTCTCCCCCATGGGCATCAAGACGCTCTACCTGCCTCGAGCCCGGCGTCGAGGTCCCGATGAGCCGGGTGGCCGAGCAGTGCGGCTGCGACGCGTCGAACATCACCGGCATCGTCGACCGCATGGAGTCGCGTGGCCTGATCGAACGGCGCGACTCGCCCAGCGACCGGCGCGTGAAGCTGATCGCGCTGACCGACGAGGGCGCGGAGGTTCAGACCCAGGTGCTCGACAAGCTCTACGAGCCGCCGGCGGCGATCGCGGCGCTCTCCGTCGAGGATCAGCGCGCGCTGCGGGACATCATGCGGCGCGCAACGCAAGCACGATGAGCGCCTGACTCACTACGATCGGTGCCCATGGGCGGCCTCTCACGCAGAGACAAGGAGAAGCGGGCGTACTCGCTCGTACTGGTCGGCGGCGGCGCAAGCGTGGCCGTGGTCGTGTTCTTCGTGCTCGCGGTGCTGGGCGTGATCGGCCTCGGGTGGTTCTTCCTGGCGGCGATCGTGGCCGGCATAGCGGGCTACTTCTTCAAAAAAACCGTCAGCTGACGTGGCCGGCTCCGACCGGCCTCCGGAGCAGGTGATCCGGGACTGGCTGGAGGAGCACGGCAGCGCGACGGTTGGCATCGCGGCGTTCGAGGAGACGTGGGAGGTTGAGCGGCTCAGTAGGTCTGAGCGGCGCGAGGTTCAGAGGGCGCTTGAGAGTGTCGGCGTTGTTGTGGAGCCCTCGCTCGTTCGAGCTTCGCGGGGTGAGCGGATTGAGCTTTCGCTCGCGGATAGACCTCAGACCTCAGACCTCAGACATCAGGAGGTTGGCCCGCGACCGGTGCGACTTGGACTTGCCGCTCTGGCCGTTGGGCTCATGGTCGTTGGGTCGCTCGGGCCGTGGGCCAAGAACCTGTTCAACACCGACTACGGGCTCGATCGGGACGGCGCCCTTGTGATCGGCCTTGCTGGGCTCGCCGCCCTGGTCCTCGCCCTTCATGCTCGCCGGGCCCGGTTCTCGCTGCTTCCCGTGGTCGCCGCTGCGCTCGGGGCCGTTGCGGTCGGCATCCTCGCCTCGGAGTTCCGCGATCTGCTCGACGACAACTTCGTCGACCCCGCCTGGGGGCTCTACGCCGCCGCCGCGGGCTCCGCGCTGCTGGTGGGGCTGTTCGATGTCGCTGATGGTCCGCCGCGGCTGACGACTAGTCGTCGTCGCCTCCGCCGCGCCCCCGGCCGGAGTCGTCGCTCCTGCCGCGTCCGCGGCCCTTGCCCGAGCTGTCGTCCCCGGACTCAGGTTGCTCGGCGACGTCGTCGTCCGAGGGTGCCGGCGTCGCCGGCTGGGGCGCGGCGGGCTGCTTCTCGGTCTCGGTTTCGGTCTTCGTGTCGTCGGTCGTCCGGGTGCGCTCGGGAGTGGTCGTCGCCGGAGCGAGCTCGTCGCCGACCGTGATCGGCTCCGCTGAGAGCCCCACCTCCTGGCTCGAGATCTCGCGCGCGGCCACGCCCACTCCCGCCGCCAGCACCAGGCCGACCACCGCCAGCGCGATCCATCCGGCAAGTCCCTTCACGATTCCTCCCACTGGAGCACGGCGCGGGCGCCGCCTCCGTCGCGGTTCTCGAGGCGCACCTCTCCACCCCACTCGCTGGCGAGCTCCCGTGCGATCGGCAGCCCGAGGCCGGTACCGGCCGGGCCGCGGCGGCCCGCCGAGCCGCGGTGGAAGCGCTCCATCACCGTCGTCTCCTCGCCCGGCGCCAGGCCGGGCCCGCGATCGAGCACCTCGATTCGCCCGGGACCCGAGCGAAGGTCCACCCGCGAGCCGGACGGTGAGTAGCGGATCGCGTTCTCCACCAGGACGTCCACCGCCCGCTCCAGCGCGGGCGGCGAGACGGTGACGGGTGCGGCGCCGTTCGCGCGGCTCACGTGCAGGTCGATGCCGGCGTCGCGCGCGGAACCGCGCCAGCGATCGGCCGCGTCCTCGGCGGCCTCCCCCAGGTCCAGCTTCTCCGGGCGCGCGTCGCGCGCGCCCGCGCGCGAGAGCAGCAGGAGCTCCTCGACCATGGCCGACAGGCGATCGACCTCGGCCATCCCGGCATCGATCTCCTCGCGAACGGCGGGATCGTCGCTGGCGGCCCGAGCCTCCTCCAGGCGCAGCCGCAGACCGGTTAGAGGCGTGCGCAGCTGGTGCGAGGCGTCCGCCACGAATCGGCGCTGACCCTGCAGCGCGGTGGCCAGGCGCTCGGTCATCGCATTGAACGAGCGGGCCAGCGAGCGCTGCTCCTTGCTGCCCTCGATCGGCGCCCGGCGCTCGAGGTCGCCGATCGCCACCAGCCTCGCGGTCTCGTCGAGCCGGCGAACCGGCTGCGCGATCCGGCGGGCGATGAGGAGGCCCACCCCCAGGCCGAGGGCCAGGACCACGAGGCCGAGCAGGCCCAGGCCGAGGATCGACCGCCGCACCGAGCGCGCCACCGCCTCCACGCTCTGGGTCACCCTCACCGCTCCCGCCGGCCTGCCGCGGCGGATGACCGGCACAGTGGTCGCGAGGATCTCCTCGTCGAGGGTGTCGCTGCGACGCTCCTCCTGAACACCCTCGCCGCGCAGCGCCGAGGCGATCTCCGGCCGGTTGGAGTAGTCCATGCCGTCCGAATCCACGCCGCTGCTGTCCGCCAGCACCGTGCCACGCCGGTCGACGATCAGCACTCGCCCGCGGACCGACCGCGCGGAGGTGCGCGCCAGCCTCTCCAGGGCAGCGTCGTCGGTCAGACCGGCGGCCGTGGACGCGACCAGGTCGGCCTGGCTCTGCGACTGCACGCGCACCTCGGCGTCCACGCGGTCGCTCAGGTTCAGCGCCAGCGGGACGCCCAGGGCCAGCAGCGCCAGCACCAGCACGTAGGCCAGCGCGAGGAGCAGGCCGGCGCGAAGGCTCATTCGGAGGGGTCGCGGAGGGCGAAGCCCACGCCGCGCACCGTGTGGATCCAGGAGGTGTCCTCCCCGAGCTTGCGACGCAGCGTGCCGACGTGCACGTCGAGGGTCTTGGTCGACCCGAACCAGTTCTGGTCCCACACGTCGGCGATCAGGTCCTCGCGCGACACCACCCTGGGCGCGTCGCGCAGCAGGCGCGCGAGCAGCTCGAACTCCTTGCGCGTGAGGTCAAGCTCGCGGCCGCCGAGCGTGGCCGTGCGCATGCCCGGGTCCACCTCGAGGCCGCCGAGCGACGTCGGCTCCTCGGGCGCTCCGGACTGGGCGGCCCGCCGGAGCACCGCGCGGATGCGGGCGATCACCTCCGCGGAGCTGAACGGCTTCACCACGTAGTCGTCGGCGCCGAGCTCGAGGCCCACGACCCGGTCCATCTCGGTGCCGCGGGCGGTGAGCATCAGGATCGGCACATCCCCGCGGCGGCGCAGCTCGCGCGCCACGTCGCGCCCATCGCCATCGGGCAGGTTCAGGTCGAGCAGCACGAAGTCGGGATCGATCTCCTCGGCGAGCGCCAGGGCGTCGGCGGCGGTCGCGGCCACGGTCGGCTCGAAGCCCTCGCGCACGAGTGCCTTCGAGAACGGCTCGGAGATCGAGCGCTCGTCCTCCACGAACAGGATCCGGGTGGCCATCGAATGCAGGTTAGCTCTGGATTTGCCTGCTCCCACAGGCTTTACCAAGGCTTTGCCATCGCCTTGACGGTCGCTGGGGGGCCCGCTGCCACGGTCGTCTCAGATACCCGACGAAGGAGCAGCAATGTCGATCCAGGCACGAGTAGCAACCGCCGTCACCGTGGCCGCCGTGGGCGTGCTTGCGGCCGTGGCGATCGCCCAGCAGCCGTCGGAGGAGACCGCCGCCTCGGGCACGACCACCGCCGAGGACAGCACCACCGCGGAGAACACCACGACGGCGGAGGACACCACGACGGCCGAGGACACCACGACCGCGGAGGACACCACCACGGTCGAGGACACCACCACGGTCGAGGGCACCACGACCACCGAGGACCGCACGACCACCACACCGGACGACCGTGGCCGAGGCCGCGGACGTGGCGTGGCGCGGGCGCGGCGGAGATGACGACGACGCCGGCGAGGACCACCACCGCGGACGCGGCTCCGACGACCGCGGCGGCGACGACCAGCGGCGGGTCCGGACGCGGCGGCGACGACGACCGTGGCGGCGACGACCACGGCGGTCGCGGCCGAGGCCGGGGCGGCGACGACGACTGACCCCTCCGAACGGGGCGGGGCCACCCTGATGGCCCCGCCCGCCGGTTCCCCCTGGTGCGCGCACCTCCGCGCACCTATCGTTCGTCGGCGGAGGACTCTTGCGCCGACTACGTATTCCCATCGCAGCCGCTGCTGGCCTGCGCTGCATTCGCAGCCGCGCCCGCGCATGCCGCGACGAGCCGCTGCGCCGAGCCGGGCGCCGACTGGCAGCGCCAGTCCCCGGCCGCCGCGGGCATGGACGGGGCGAAGCTCCAGGAGGCGATGGACTACGGCACCGCCAACCTCGGCTTCGCCGTGCGCGTCTACCGGCGCGGCTGCCTCGTCGCCGAGGATCGCGCCGCTCCCGCGCGGCGCAACGACAGGTTCGAGAGCTGGTCGATGGCCAAGTCGGTCACGGCGCTCATGTTCGGGCGCGCGATGCAGCTCGGGCTGATCGATCCCGAGGACCCCGTCGGCTCGCTGGTGCCCGAGGCCGATTTCCCGCACGGCGGGATCACCAACCGCGACCTGCTCACCATGACCTCGGGGCTGGCCTGGAACGGGCTCCGCGACTACAACGTCTTCACGATGCCCGACCGCATCCGCGACGCGCTCACGCTGGGCCCGGCGCACTATCGCGGCCGCTACTTCGAGTACGCGCAGAGCCCGGTGTCGCTGCTGGCCGAGGCGATCGGCCGCTCGGCCGGAATGGACGCCGGCAAGTTCGCGCAGGACGAGCTGATGACGCCGCTCGGCATCAAGGCCGGCACCTGGAGCTGGACCCGCGACCAGGCGGGCCACATCGGCGGCTTCTACGGCGTGAGCATGCGCGCCGACGACTACGGCCGCCTGGGCGAGCTGATGCGCCGTGGCGGCGTGTGGCGCAGGCAAGCGGCTGCTCGATCCCGTACTTCATGGACCAGGCGATCAAGCCGACGCCCACCAACGGTTGCTACGGCTGGCTGATCTGGGTCAACGCCGGGCGCCCGTGCATCGGGCCGCGAATCACCGAGCGCCCGTCCACCAACGAACGTGACTTCCCCGGCCTGCCCGCCGACATGTACCGCTTCTCCGGCCTGTTCGGCCAGCTCGTCACCGTGTTCCCCTCGCAGGACATCGTGGTCGTGCGCACCGGCCAGGACCGCGGGCTGGTGTTCTCCGGCGGCGAGGACTGGGAGTCGGGCCTCTACAACCGCGTGCTGGGCTCGATCACCGACCAGAGGATCAAGGCGCCCGGCGCCCGCCCCGAAGATCGGGCCGAGCGACAACCCGAACGCCGACGCCGGGTTCCAGAACGCGCTGCTGGACCCGAGCGAGTACAGCAAGGGCCAGGTCCAGGACCCGCTGCCGCCGGCCGGCCCCGCACGGGCGCGGGCGCTGCGGCCCAGGCTGGTGAGCTCGCGGGTGAGCCGCACGCGGCGTGATCTCGATCCGCCTGGCGTGCCCCCTGCGCTGGCCGGCCAAGCTCGGGCCGACCTGCCGGGGCGTCGCGCGGATGCAGGGCGTGCGGCGCAGCAAGCGCTACATCATCCGCGGCGGCTGGACGAAGACCGTGAAGCTGCGCCTCACCGCCCGCCGGCTGCGCAAGCTCAAGCGCACCAAGACCATGACGCTGCTCGTGTCGGCCGCCAACCGCGACGCCGAGCGCGGCGTCCGGGTGCGCTTCCCGGTGGAGATCAAGCGCCCGCTGGTCAAGAAGGCGAAGAAGCGCCGCCGCTGAGCCGGCGCTCGTACCAGCGCACGCTCAACGGCTTTCCGAACTTCACGCCCACGTCCTCGAAGGTGCCGACCTCGGTGAACCCGTGCCCCTCGTGCAGCGCCTCGCTCGCCGGGTTCGGAAGGGCAACGCCCGCCACCGCCATCAGCAGGTCGTCGTCGGCCTCCAGCCTTGGCAGCAGCTCCCTGTAGAGCGCGTTGCCGACCCCCTTGCCGCGGTGGTCGGCGTGCACGTACGCGGAGACCTCGCGCGTGGTGTCGTAGCCGGGCCTGTCCTTGAACCGGCCGGTCTTCGCGAAGCCGAGCACCTCGCCGTCCTCGACCGCCACCAGCAGCTCCTCGCGCTCGGGCACCTTCGCCCACCACTCGACCGGGTAGCCCTCGAAGTCGAACGTGGCCTTGTTGTTCTCGGCCGCCTCCGCGTAGATCGCGGCGATCGCCGGCAGGTGATCCTCGGTGGCGTCGGTGACCGTCATGCCCTGAGCAGGACGGTCCAGGGTGTGACGTCCGGCACGGCGAGCTGTCCCGTCTCCCGCCACGGATCCTCCGCAAGCCTTTCGTGGACCGCCTCAGCGCTGTCCGCCTCAACGATCAGGAGGCACCCTCTCCCCCGCGTTCTCGTCCGGCCCGAGCGGGCCGCCGAGAATCACGAAGCCGTCGTCCACGAGCCCGTCCATGAAGGTCGCGTGGGCATCCCAGCCCTCCTGCTCACGCAGGTCCCGCGCCTGGTCCCACGCGGGCCCGTGCTCCTGGGTGACGGCGAAGTGGGCCACCTAGGGCCAGATCACGCGCGCCCCGCGCTTGGGCACGAAGGTCACGCCGCGGCGCACGCCGCGCTCGGGCTTCTTCGACGCCGGGCGCAGCTCGGTGCGCTCGAGCACGCGCTGGATCACCACGCGCATCTCCATCAGCGCGAAGCTCGCGCCGAGGCAGCGGCGGGTGCCGCCGCCGAAGGGCAGCCACGTGTAGGTGTCCGGCGAGTCGTCGCCGAGGAAGCGCTCGGGCCGCAGCTCCTGCGCCTCGGGGTAACGGTCCTGACGGCGATGGATGCCCGCGATCGACGGGCTGATCTCCATGCCGGGAGGGATCACGTGGTCGCCGAGCTGGAACGGCTCGCCGCGCACCACGCGCCCGACGCCGGAGATCACCGGGCGAATTCGCAGCACCTCCTTCGCGAGCGCGTCGAGATAGGCGGTGTCGCCCTCCTCGGCCTTGCGCCTGACCGCGGGGTTGCGGTTGAGCAGCTCGAACGCCCACGCCAACCCGCTGGCCGTCGTCTCATGGCCTGCGACGAGCAGCGTGACCAGCTCGTCGCGCAGCTCGCGGTCGGTCATCGGCGTGCCGCTCTCGTCCTCGGCGAGGAGGAGCATCGAGAGGATGTCCTCGTGTTCCGCCAGGTCGGGGTCCGCCCGGCGGCGCGCGATCAGGGCGTAGATGGCGTCGTCGACCGTCTTGCGCCGTTGCACGAAGCCATCGCCCGCCGTGGAACCGAACCGCCCGCCTGAGAGCGCCATCATGATCACGCCCCAGCGGTTGCGCGACCGGGTGGATCAGACCGCGAACGTGGCGCTTGAGCGTCTCGTCCTCGACACCGAAGACCGCGCGCATGATCACGTCGAGGGTGATGGCTTGCATGTGCGGGATCAGAGCGAACGGCTCACCGCGCGGCCACGTTTCGATCGAGCGATCGGTCGCCTCCTGCATCGTCTGCTCGTAGGCGCGCATGCGCTGCCCGTGAAAGGGCGGCAGCAGCAGCTTGCGCTGGCGCATGTGCTCGGCGCCGTCGAGCAGCAGCACGGAGCGGTCGCCCAGCACGGGCCCGAGCACCGCGTTCGCCTCGCCCGCGCGCAGCTGATCGGGCGAGCCGCGGAACACCTGCTTCACCAGGTCCGGGTGGAAGACCATCACGAAGCCGCCCGGGTAGAAGAGCGACCGGAACGTGACGAGGTCGCCGTACTTGCGCCGGTTGCGGTCGACCCAAGGCACGGGCGCGAAGATGAAGCCCGCCGTCTGCATCCAGCGCGGCAGGCGGGGGCCGGGCGGCAGTGGAGAGGCGGTCGTGGCGGCCATCGAACGGCAAGTGTTCCACGCGCGCGTTCTGAGAGGAACCGCCCAAGTGTGACGTTCGTCACACGAACAAGCGTTCCCTCCTGTTGAGGTGATGAGAGCGGTTGACGCCTCCGGGTGTCCCGCAAACGCGTTTTCCCTGATCCGGCCAGCTGTTCAACAGCGCCGCCTCACGGAGTTCGCGATCTGACCCAGACGCACACGGAGGTGTTGTTCATGCGCAGATCCTCTGCGCTCGCAGTTCCGGCCGTTTTGGCCGTGTCGATGTTCGCAGTGCCCACCGCGGTTCAGTCCGCGGCACCCGCTCCCTCAGCCGAGGGTGGCGGCGCAACCGCCGCGACGGTCGTAAAGACCTCGCGCGTGGCCCCGCCGCGGCGCAAGGTGGTGCACAAGCGCTTCGACCCGTGGGCCAAGCCCTCGCCGAGGCGTGTGCGCCAGATCATCCGCTGGGAGGCTCGTCGTTGGGGCATCAGCGCCTCGCGCCTCGCCCGCCGAGTCGGATGCGAGTCGGGCTTTCGCTGGTACGCCGGTAACGGCGCCTACCAGGGCCTGCTCCAGTTCGCGACGGGCACCTTCTACCGCGGCATGAGCTCGCATCAAGAGCCGCGGCGTGAAGATCAAGCGCGTCCGCAAGCGGACCGTCCGCGAGGTGCGCGTGTCGCACTACTCGGACGGGACGGTTGTGCGGAAGCGCGGGCGCAAGCGCGCCCAGCGCGTGACGTACGTGTACAAGGGGCGCTTCCCGCGCCGGCCCGCTGTGACGCATGCGTGGGCTCAGCTGCGGATTGGTGCTCAGGCCATTGCTGGTCGGAGTGCTGTTTCGTCGGGTGAGTGGGGCTGCCCGGCGTAGTTGGTGCCTAGGCGGCGCGTCGTCTGCGCGACGGACGCGCGGTCGGCGCGCCGCCACCGCTCTCCCCCGCACGGCTCACTCGTAGTAACCACTGTCGTCCTCCTCTGGAAACACCATCCCTAGTTCCAGGAGCACGAGGCGGGATTGCTCCTTCTCAGCTTCTGGCAACTCGTGCCAGTTCGGCACGTCATCTTCCAGCCAAGGCATCTAGGCCTCCTCCTAGTTGTTAGAGGAGGAAGGCCCCGCCAGCCCCGTTTTCGCCCCCTCCACGGGAGAAGGCCTCGGCACCGACCCGCTAGTGCGACTTCAACGCTGCGCGCGGGCGAGGTCAGAAGCGGACGCGGAGCGCGACCCACAAGGAGTGTCGCCACCTCCGTCGACTTCGCTTGCGCCATCCGGAAACCGATCGCATAGTGGTGGCGTGAGGAGCCGATACAAACGCCGACACCTGCGGCGGCCGGTGACCAGTGCCACATGCGTTGGGACTGACGAGGTCCGCGCGGCCATGGCGACGTCCCACGACCGGGGCTGACCGTGCAGCTGCTCGACGACCGGCTGCTGCTCTCCGCGAGCGACCTCATCAACTTCCTCGAGTGCGAGCACCTGACCGCGCTCGACCTCGAGCGCGGCGCACGGCCGGCTCGACGCCGAGCCGAAGCGCGCCGGACACCGCCGAGCTCGTCGCCGCGCAAGGGCGACGAGCACGAGCAGCGCCACCTCGACGCGACTGCGAGAGCAGCACGGCGACGGCGCTGGTCGAGATCGAGACCGGCACGGCGCACGACGGCCTGGTCGCGGCCGCCGAGCAGACCGCGGCGGCGATGCAGGCCGGGCGCGCCGGTGATCTTCCAGGCCACGTTCCTGCGACGACGGCTGGCGCGGCCACGCCGACTTCCTCGAGCGCGTCGACGACGCCCGTCCGACCTCGGCGACTGGAGCTACGAGGTCGCCGACACCAAGCTCGCCCGCTCGGTCAAGCCCTACTTCGTGCTGCAGCTCTGCTTCTACTCGGAGCTGGTCGCGCGGATCCAGGGCGCCGAGCCCGAGCGAGATGCACGTCGTGCTCGGCACCGGCGAGCGCGAGAGCTTCGCGCTCGCCGACTTCGCCGCCTACTACCGCCGCATGCAAGCGCCACTTCGCCGAGCCGAGCTCGACGCCGGGCTCGGCGACACCTATCCGCTGACCCGGTCGAGCACTGCGGCCTGTGCCGCTGGGCGGACGTCTGCGACGCGCGCGCGAGCGCCGACGACCACCTCAGCCTCGTCGCCGGCATGCGCCGCGACCGCAGATCGTCAAGCTCGAGGCCGCCGGGCATCGCGACCGTCGCCGAGCTCGCGCGACGCCGGCGCCGACGACCGACCGACCGCGGATCGGCGAGGCGACCTTCGAGCGGCTGCGCCAGCAGGCCCGCCTGCAGGTCGACCAGCGCGACGACCGGCGAGCCGCAGCTACGAGCTGCTCGAGCCCGAGCTCGACCCGACGGCCGCGCGCGGGTTCGCGCTGCTGCCCGAGCCGTCGGCGGGCGACATCTTCTTCGACATCGAGGGCGACCCGTTCTACGAGGACGGGCTCGAGTACCTGTGGGGCGTCACCTACCTCGAGGACGGCGAGCCGAGCGCTTCCAGCGCGTTCTGGGGCACGACCGCGCCGAGGAGAAGCGGGCCTTCGAGGAGTTCATCGACTTCGTGATCGAGCGCCGCCGAGCGCTACCCCGACCTGCACGTCTACCACTACGCGCCCTACGAGCCGACCGCGCTGAAGCGGCTGATGGGCCTGCACGCCACGCGCGAGGACGAGGTCGACGAGCTGCTGCGCGAGCAACGTGCTCGTCGACCTCTACCGGGTCGTCGAGCAGGCGCTGCGGATCTCCCAGCCGAGCTACTCGCTCAAGAAGGTCGAGGCGTTCTACATGGCCGCAGCGCGAGGCGGCGGTCACCGACGGCGAGGACTCGATCCTGAAGTTCGAGCAGTGGCTCGACACCGGCGACCAGGCGCTGCTCGACTGCGATCGAGCGACTACAACGAGGAGGACTGCGTCTCGACCTGCTGCTGCGCGACTGGCTGCTCGAGCGCCGCGCCGAGTGCGAGCGCGCGAGTACGGCGTCGAGATCCCGTGGCGGCCGGTCGGCGAGGCACGCCGAGCGACGCCGAGACCGAGGCAGCGCGACGAGAGTCGATCGCGCTGCCAGCGACGCGCTGCTCGGCGGGCGTGCCCGACGATCCGAGCTCGACGCGACTGCCGACGAGCAGCGTCGCGCTGGCTGCTGCGCAGCTGCTCGACTACCACCGCCGCGAGGACAAGCCGACGTGGTGGGCGTTCTTCATCGCGCTTCGAGAAGACGCCGAGGAGCGAGCTGACCGAGCGACTCCGAGGCGATCGGCGGCCTGCGAGCCCGGCGGGCGAGCCGCGGTCGCTGCCGCCGCCGAAGCGCTCGCTCGATCTACACGCTCGCGTTCCCGGCCCAGGAGCACAAGATCGACGCCGGGCGCTACGTCGATCCGTTCACCGCGCGGCCGACCCGGCGACGGGCGAGCTCGACCCGTTCAGCGCCGCAGCGTTCAACGTCGAGCGCGTGCTCGACGACGAGGGCATCATCGAGATCAGGCGCGGCAACGCGCAAGAGCGACGAGCCGCTCCCGCGCGCGCTGATCCCGCGCGACCCCTACGACGACCGACGCTTCAGCAGCGCGGCGCTGCGCGAGCTCGCGCGCGGACGTGCATCGACCGCGGCCTCGACGGCCGACGGTCCATACCGAGCCGCGCGCGACGATCCTGCGCCGCGAGCTGCCGCGCATCGACGGCGCGTCGCCGCACGGCGAGCCGCTGCAGGCCGGCGCCGCACGACCTCGACGCGCACGACCGAGATCGCGCTCGGCCTCGACGACAGCTACCTGTTCGTCCAGGGCCCGCCCGGCTCGGGCAAGACCTACACCGGCGCGCAGCTGATCCTCAGCCTGCTCGCGCCGGCAAGCGGGTCGGCGTCGCCGCGAACAGCCACAAGGCGATCCACAACCTGCTCGCACGAGGTCGAGAGCGCACGCCGCCGAGCGCGGCGTCGCGTTCCGCGGCCTGCAGAAGCGCTCGGGCGCGCGACTCCAGCTTCGAGTCGAAGCTCGACGAGCCCGCTGATCGAGACACTCGAACGAGCAACGGCGACTTCCCGACGCCGAGCGGCGTCGACCTGATGGCCGGCACCGCGTGGCTGTGGTGCCGCGAGGAGATGCGCGAGTCGCGTCGACTACCTGGTCATCGACGAGGCCGGCCAGGTCTCGCTCGCCGACGCGCTCGCGATGGCGACCGCCGCCGCGCAACGTGATCCTGCTCGGCGACCCGCTCCAGCTCGCCCAGGTCTCGCAGGGCGCCCACCCGCCCGGCGTCGGGCGCGTCGGTGCTCGAGCACCTGCTCGGCGACGCAGGCGACGATCCCGCGCCGACCGCGGCATGTTCCTCGACCAGACCCGCCGCATGCACCCCGACGTCTGCGGTTCGTCTCGCGAGGCCGTCTACGAGGGCCGGCTCGACGTCGATCGCGGAGTGCGCCAGCCAGCGACATCGACGCGACGGCGACGCTGACCGGCACCGGCGTGCGCTCGATCCCGCTCGACCACGAGGGCAACACCCGCCAGTCGCCCGAGGAGGCGCGAGCGGATCACCGAGCGAGATCGCGCGGCCTGATCGGCGGCCGCTACACCGACGCCGACGGCTGACCGAGACCGACCTCGACGCCGCGACGACATCATGGTCGTCACGCCCTACAACGCCCAGGTCCGCTGCCTGCGCGAGCAGCTCGACGCCGCCGGCCTGACCGACGTGCCGGTCGGGACCGTCGACAAGTTCCAGGGCCAGGAGGCCGCGGTCGTCGTTCTTCTCGATGGCGACCTCGTCCGGCGAGGACATCCCGCGCAACGTCGAGTTCCTCTACTCGCCGCAACCGGCTCAACGTCGCCGTGTCCCGCGCCCGCTGCCTCGCCGTGCTGGTCTGCAGCCCGCAGCTGCTGACGATCCGCTGCCGCTCGGTCGAGCAGATGCGGCTGGTCAACGCGCTGTGTCTGCTCGTCGAGATGGCCGGTCAAGACAAAGCCTCGATGACCCGCAGTAGCGCGGCATGACCCGCGTCGCGTCTGCCGAGCAGCTCGCGTCGATTCGCGCGAGCCAGACCGGCTACCTCTACAACGATTTCACGAAGACGGGGGCCACGGGTGCACGCGACAACGTCCTCCACGACGCCAGCTGCGCCGAGCTCGGGAAGATGAACATGAACGTCTCGAAGGAGCACTTCGCGACGTTTTCCGAGGCCGAACGGTGGCTTGAGGAGCACCGTGGCCGCGAGGGAGAACACTGGCGCCGCTGCGGCGTGTGCGCGCCCACCGCCGACCCGACGCTTCCACCCAACGCGTGGTTTCAGGACTTGGCGCTTCGTACCCTGCGCGATCTCGGAGGCGAGGCTGAACGCAACGCGATCTACCGCCGAGCGCCGGAGCTGCATGAATTCTCGCCGGCTCAGCTCGCGATCGTTCCTCCTCAGGGCAACCGCGGAGACTTCGCGGATCGGATCACCTACGAGATCTCTTTCGCGCTGTCAAAACTCAAGGAGAAGGGTCTCGTTTCTAATCCTGAACGCGGACTGTGGAAACTGGCTACTCCACGCAGGGACCCCAAGATGGCGGGTGAGCGCGGCAATCCCGCGCTCATATCTGCTTGGGAGGAGCACCGAGACCGCACGGCCCTTACCGAGCTCCACGGCCGAGGCGTACTCCTCGGCGAACCGAGCACTCCCGTCGGCCAGTACGCCCGATACATGGCGATAGAAACGCTCGGCGGCACAGCCGAGACAAGCGCGAACGGGTCTCATCACATGTTGGATGCCAGCGGGCGTCGACTCCAGATCCACGCCCGCCACATCCGCGATCGGGAGCCCACCTACTACCCGCTTAGCTATCGGCCTGAAGCGCGCGACTTTGACGCCGTACTGCTCGCTCTTTTCGCTCCCGACTACACACTCTCGGGCGCCTGGCTCATGGACTGGCAGCTAATCGAGGAGTTCGCGAACCACTCCGCCAGCGCCGGGTGGCGACTACGGGTCAGCGGTAGCTGGACCGACGATGACCGCACCGAGGTGGTCGCCCTCTCCGATCCCCAGGGCGCCTGAATGCGAGCGGGCCCAACACGGACGGGCGACCGGTCTAGGCTGGCAGCGCCAAGTGACTGACCCCCGCGACATCGAATCAGCCCTTCAGCGCTTGCTCCCGGACGGAGCGCGCCGCGCCTGCCTAGAGTTCCTTGGAACCTCGATCGAGACAGCCGCGCGGATTGCTCCCGATCGCTGGGCACTCACCCTCGTCGAGGGCGAAAGCCGGATCCGGCTCAACGTCGCCCAGCCACAGGTAGTCTCAATCCAAGGTGGCTATGTCCACGTCGAGGTCGAGGAGAGCGCCGCACCCACGGAGCTGGTGCGGGCGCTGAGCGAGGGCAACCGCACCGATCATTGGATGAAGGTCGTCCCGTCGCTGTGCCTGTCGCTCTTGCCCGAAGAGTTGACCGAACACTCCGACGCGCTCCGCCCGGCGCACGATCGAATAATCGAGGAGGTTGCAGCCACGATCTCAACCCAGAGCCCCTACGCACGGGCACACTCGAGTGACCTGCTCAACCACGTGGCGCAAGACATCGACCGCGAGCTCCCCGCCCCCACTTACGCGGCCGTCGATCCAAGTTCCGACGCGTGGGCGACAGCGATCGAGCTGTGCCGCACGTTCGTCGCAGACCGCGAAGAGTTCGAAGCTGAGGAGCGGACCTACAAGCTCGAGATCGCCGCGAGCGTCCAGGCCGTGTTCGCGGCCGCGGCGTCCGACGGCGACCTCGTTGAGCCGTTGCGGGACGCGCTGGCCGATCCGCCCAACAATCTCATCAATTGGCGAACAAAACAGCCGTTCATCGCGTACTGCAAAGACGACGAAAGCGGCGCTCGCAGGGCGCTTCAGGCCATCGCGGACGAGGGCTCCGCCGCCCAGCGAGTCGATCGATTTTCGGCCGTGCTACCAGACGATGTCCTACCGACCCCTGGGGCGCGGCTGTCCGTCGCAGGGATGCTCTTGATGGGGCTGGACTACGAAACCTGGCCGATGTTTCGCGCCGAGCCGTTTCGGATTGTCGAAGGCGTTCTCGACCGCGCCCGGAAAAGAGGCACCGGTGCGACGCTAGGCGAAAAGTACGAGCATCATCGTGCTTTCGCGGACGAACTCTTAGGCCGCTTACAAGGCGCGGACGTGGACGCGCGCGACATGCTCGACGCACAGAGTCTGATCTGGATGCTCGCCACCAAGGCTGACTCGGACGTGGTCGCATGGCGTCGAGGTCATGAAGAGATCGACTCGCTGGGCGAAGCGGTAGAGGCGTTCCGCAAGCGCACGGGATACCCCACCGACGACGACAAGCACTCGATCTCTGAGCGCGAGCGCTTCCGGGCTTGGCTCGCCCCGGAGGCGATCGCAGACATCTCACGCGAGCAGTTGAGAGAGGTGATCGGAGAGCGTACCTACGGGGACCTCGGCTCGGGAAAGGCGCCGGCGAACCACTTCATCAGCACGTGCGACGACGACGAGTACGTTCGCCTGCGAGCAGCCATATCCGCGCTGCTTCACTCCGAGGACCAGATGGCCGACCGGCTCGACACGTTCCTCGACGAGGGATTCAAGGGCGTCAAGGAGGCCGCCGCGACGAAGCTCCTTGCCATCTACCACCACGATCACGTTCTCCCGATCTTCACCTTCCACAGCCAGAGTGGAAAGGGGAAGGAGGGCCTCATGCAGGCTGAGATCCTCGATGTCGAAATCCCCAGCGGCGGCAGCCCGGGTTCAGTCTCAATGGAGGCGACCGAGCGCCTCCGATCACGCTTGAAGCCTCACTTCGGTGACGACACGTGGGGGATGTCGCGGTTCCTTTATGACCTCGCAGCCAGCAACGACCCCGCCCCCGAACCGGCCGAAAGGGCACCGCTCGATGCGCTAGCCCGACGCCTGTACGTCGACGTGTCATTTCTCGAGGAGGTGCTGGCCCTCCTCAAGGACAAGCCCCAGCTCATCTTCTATGGGCCCCCTGGCACCGGCAAGACGTACATCGCTCGCGACCTTGCCCGCCACATCGCCAACGGTGAGGAAGCCGACGTCGAGATCGTCCAGTTCCACCCGAGCTACTCATACGAGGACTTCGTGGAGGGCTACCGGCCGGTCAAGGACGAAACTGGAAACCTGATCTACGAACTCACCCCGGGCCCTTTCTTGCGGATTGCACGTGCGGCGGAGAACGCCCCGGAGCGGCAGTTCGTGCTACTTATCGATGAGATCAACCGGGGCAACCTCCCGCGCATCTTTGGCGAGCTTCTTTTCCTGCTCGAGTATCGCGACGAGAAGGTCAGCTTGATGTACCGCAGACCGGACGAGGAAGGGGTTCCCACTCCCGGACAACCTGCTTGTGATCGGCACGATGAACACGGCCGACCGATCGATTGGGCTGATCGACGCGGCGCTCCGCCGTCGCTTCCACTTCAAGGCGCTGTTCCCCGCTGAACCACCGATTGATAGGACGCTCGGCCGCTGGCTCGCAGAGCATGCGCCCGACATGCAGCACACGGCTGCAATCGTTGACACGCTGAACAAACGGTTGCGCACCCGCTTCGGCAGCCACCTCCAGGTCGGCCACAGCTACTTCATGCGCCGAGGCCTCAACGAGGACCTGCTGGAGCAGATCTGGCAGGCCGACATCATGCCGTTCCTTGAGGACCAGTTGTTTGGCAAGGAGGACGAGCTAGCCGCGTTCAGGCTTGAGGCAATCCGGCGCGCTGATGCACCCGAACCCATGGAGCGCCCCGAGCTCATCGAAGGAGAAGATGCGGCAGATCAGGCTCCGCGAGTGGACGCCTCAGACTGAACGACTGACCGACGCCGAGCGCGACGAGCTGCTCGACGCCGGCCTTGTCCGCGTCACGCCACTCGGCGACGACCGCTTCGAGCTGCGCTCGGAAAGCATCATCGGAACAGCCGTTGGGGAACACGTTCATCTGCTCATCCGCCCGAAGGTGGGGCTCGCCAACGTGTTCTTCCTCCTGAGCTACGCCGACGGACTTACGACCTGGCGACCCGACCAGCGCTTTCCGTACGAGCAGGACGACGATTTCTTTACTGTCATCGCCGAGTTCTTCCAGGCGGAGGTCACCCGCGCCGAACGCCACGGTCTCGTGCGTGACTATCAAACCCGCGAGGAGACGCTGACCACTCTGCGCGGCCGGCTTGACTTTGCCGCCCAGATTCGGCGCCGCCAAGACCGTCCTCTGCCGATCGAGTGCCGCTACCAAGAGTACGTCGAGGACATCGAGCTCAACCGAATACTCAAGGCCGCCTTTCGCCGGTTGCTCGTGGTGCCCAGTTTGGAACTTGGACTCCGACGCCGCCTACGTCACGTGGCCCGGGCTTTCGCCGACGTTGACGACATCGCCTACGCCCCGAACGACGTGCCGGACCTCGAGTTCACCCGCCTGACCGCACACTGGGAAAGTCCAGGTCGGCTCGCGCAGCTGATCCTCCGCCAAGAGTCGCTCCGCGACCGCTACGGGCGCAGAACTGGGATCGCATTCTCCGTCGACATGAACAAGGTCTTCGAGAGGTTCCTCCAAACGGTCGTACGTCAAGTGGCCAGGCGGCACGGTTGGACACTCGCCTCGCAGGCGAAACGCGCGTTGACACCCGGCGTCGGGATGATCCCGGACCTTGTCCTCACACACCACGGGGTCGACTACGCCGTGGCGGACGCGAAGTACAAACGACTCGTCTCCAACGAGTGGCCGAACGCCGACCTCTACCAAATGCTCGCGTACTGCGTAGGCCTCGGTCTCCCGGAAGGCTCCCTGATCTATGCCGATCTCGAGTCCGACCGAGCGGAACTCGTCCGCCATCACGGTCTCCCGCTCGCGCAACTGCACCTCGAGGGGATCGACCTGAGCGGCCCCCCACAGCTCGTGCTCCAGCGCACTCACGCCGTCGCCCGGCGCTTAGTGGCACGCGCCCAGGCCCGCTATCGGGCCGAGACACAAGCGGACCTCGTCGCCTAGGGGTCGCCACGTGCCGGCGAAACGCCCTCCCCCAGCGCGGGGAAGGCCTCCTCAAATGCAGCGCGGGCATCCGCGTACATCTTCTCGTCCAGCGGCTTCAGACAGTTGACCTTATTCATGACGGCATAGCCCGCAGCATTGAGGTCTTCAGCCAGCCTTTTCTCCAGCGCACCAATGAGGTCGCGCCTCTCGCAATGCGTTCCCCAATCACTTGCTTCGTCGAGAATCGGACCGTGGGCGACCAATCGAAAGGTGCATTGCTCGGGCACGACATGCCGTTCGCCTAGGTGATTCCGGAGCATGCTGCTGTTCTTCGCTGACCCGAGATGCTGTCCCATGCGATTGAACGGTGATTGGGCGTTCATCGATGAGCTGTCACCGGTCCTACCGACGTAGAGAAGCTTGTTTCCCGTCGGAGTGCTCGCCTCCCACACGTACAGCCAGAAGCCGCGCTCAAGCGTCCCGCCGTCGAGGCCGACCGCATAGGTGTTCGGGCTCACCCGATCATTATCCGTTGGGACGGCCGACCGGCTCCGTGCCGCGCCTCAACCCCTGAACAGCTTCACAGGCGCCTGCTCCTCACCCTTGACGCTTGGGGGAAACACGACGAGACCTACGCCCTCGCGAACCCCGGTGTCGGGATGGGTCGCGAAGCGCGGCAGCAGCTGCTTGTGCCACCGGCTTGCGTCGCCCTGGTGCGTACCGCCGAGACCATCCTCGGCCCGACATCTCCCCGCCGACTTTGCTACGCGGGCCCCTCCACAGCTTCCGCCTCCCCTGTCGCTGGACTCCCCATTCGATACTTGATGTCGAAGTTGGTTAGAAAGTCGACGTCCTCCTCAGTCAGCGAGAGGTGCTTGGCCAGCTTCAGGTCGATCTCGTCGATGATGGCCTTGCTGCGACGAGGTTGGAAGCTCTGAACCGTCAAGGCCCCTGCGTTCCCGTAGTTTGCGGTCAGCCATTGGGCGTTGGAGTTGAAGTCCTCCATCAGCAAGCCACCCAGGCGCTTCAACTCATTGGACAGAGGTTCGGGGATCTCGTCCAGGGAGCAGCGAAACGCGAGGATCTCGCGTCGATTGACATTTCGGACGTCGGAGTACACCGTAAAAAACCAAAAGAACAGGTTGGAGTTCAGAGCCGCGAGAAGGGTGTCGCGCTGTCGCGAGTCACTGAGGCGCAACTCCTTCAGCTCAGTCGGTTCGAGCAAGTCGCCCTTCGCGTTTCTTACACCTGGAATGAAATTGAGGAAGAGGACGAAGTAGCGAAGCTTGCGCGTGTAGTAGATGAGGTGGGCCGCACCTCGGCTGAGAAACGATCCGACCTTCTTCTGCGTCGCCAACTTCTCGAGAATCTTCAGCTCTTCAGGGCGTGAAACCTTTGGGATCGCGTCGCCGACGAGGTCATGCCGTCCCTGCCCGTCCACGAACGCGGCGACGCCGAAGATGTGGGGACGCTCCTCGGCGAACCAGCGCCGATAGTTGGAAAGGTAAGTTCCCTCAGGGGTCTCCGCCTGGCTCGCTCGGTGTCCGAGCCAGATGGTGAGCCGCTTTTCGACTCCGGTGAAGAGCTTCGCCGGCCGCTCAGCAAAGTTGAGCATCCATGAGGTGCGGAAGTTCTCCTGAAGGAGCTCCCGCAAATCACTGAAGCCGTCAGTACTCACGACAGAAACCGGGAGAATCATTCCGAGGCACCCATCTGGCGCGAGAAGACGAGTCGACCGCTCAAGGACAAGCGCATACAGGTCGCCACAGGACTGAGTCCTGAAGTCCAGCACGCTGTAGGTATCGCGAACCTGACGGTACGCGACGTACGGCGGGTTGCCGATGATTGCATCGAACCCGTCGCCGGCAACGGTGCGATGGAAGTCGACAAGCCAATGAAGTGGAAGGTGGGTGCGACGCCACTCCGCCACCGCCGCCTCGTCTCCGGGTGCTACCCCGTACTGCGCGGCTAAGTAGTTGTTCAGCTCCGCCTCGAGGCTGTCTAGGGCGTTGCGCAGCCTGTCCTTGAGCTCGCTCTGGCTGGAGTCGTCGGGTCCTCCTGAGTCTGATGTTGCTGGAAGTCCGCCAGCAGGGTGTCAAGCGCCTCGGCGTGTTGTCGCAGCGTCGTTGACGACCCGCCGATATCGAGACTCTGGGCTAGGGCGGTTTCGACTTCGGAGTACCGCGTGAAGCCCACTAAGGCGTTCCCAGCGCGAATGTTGAAATCGATGTCGGGGAGCGGTTCGAGCTGCGCCAGGTTTTCAACCTGAGCCACAAGCTTGAGGAACAGCCGAAGCTTGCAGATCTCGACTGCCTCTTCCATGATGTCCACCCCGTAGAGGTTGTTCACCACGATCGTTTTCAAGATGAAGAACCCACGATTCGGATGGTCAGCGACGCGGTCGAGCACGCTCGCGAAGAGCTCCAGGGGCCTTCCGAATCGGCGTCAGTCGCGAAGGCCTGCATGCGGTCAAGGCTCGCCTCGTACAGTGGCTCGAGGATGTTCAACGCGGCGAAGAGAAAGGCGCCCGACCCGCAGGTCGGATCAAGGACCGTGAGTTCATTCAGCTCGCGGTAAATCCACTCCACGAGCTCCGGTGAGGGCGCCTCCTCTATTACGTCAAGCGCCCATTGCTCGATGTCGAGATTCGCGGTAACGAGAGCGGTGCACGACCGGATGTGCCCAGCTTCAACGTCCCGCTTAAGGTCCAGGTAGCGGTTTCGCCTCGCAACCACCTCCCGCCAGATCTCCGTCGGGAGAGCGAACTCGGTAGACGCTGGGAGATTCCATGTGGATCGCGCTGCAAGGTTGTCCTCACCTAGCGCAATTTCCTGCGGTAGTTCCAACTCGCATCCGTGTCGAAGGTCCCCGGGGATGTATCGGTCGGGATCCGCGCGAAGCAGGTCCCACGCAAAGTCCACAGCGCCCGGCTCATCCTGTGCCAGCTGCTCGAGTCCGCGAAACAGTGCCGGCAGCACGGTTCGCGAGCTGATGTACCCGGTGATGTCTTCCTTGGTGTAGTACGCCCCCATCTGCTTCTGGTTGATGTACTTCTCGAAGATGTAGCCGAGCACGTCCGGGTTGATCTCGTTGTCGCTCGCGCAGCGGGCGGTCGTCCAGGTGCCACTGGTAGGCGTCGAAGAAGTCGAAGAGGCGCTCGAACGCCTCGTCCGGGATCGTCGATGTCCGGCGTTGGCTCGCTTCGAGCTCGTGCACGTCGAAAGGCCGCCGTTGAGGTACGGGACGTCGCCGAGCAGTGCGTCGAGTCGTCCTGCGTCCGCGGCTTCTGCGCGCCCAGTCCCTCGTGGAACAGGCGCAGCAGGAAGTGGCGGTAGAAGGAGTGGAACTTGTCCGTTGCCCGTCGCTGCCTGCACTGCGCGCAGGCGGTTGCGCAGGTAGTCGGGGTCGCCGTCGAGGAAGCCCTTCTTCTGGACGAAGTAGACGAACATCAGGCGGTTGAGCATGAGCGAGGCGTACCACTCGCGGTCGTCTGCTCCGTCGATGCCCGTCGATGAACCGAGGAAGCGTCGTGCTCTCCTTGAACGGTCGTAGAACCTCTTGGTCACTCGTCTACGTCGAAGCGCCTGCCCGGGCTCGGTCGGCGACCTCGACATGGTGAGGTCGGCTCTCCTCGTCAAGGCTGAAGCAGGTCTGGCCAGCTTCTGGACCAGCGCCTCGCCCGACTCCCCCGGCCAAAGCGTTGCTCCCGCATGCGCGTTGGGCGTCCGCGCTCGCGCGAGACCCACTGCCAGACCTGGGTCGTCTTGCGCCTCGTCGGTATAGACGATAGGTGCTCGTGGACGGACTCGCTACCTGACGATCAATTCTTCGACGTGCGCGTAGTCCGGGAGCCGCCGCTGTCGGGCTAGCGCCTCGAAGGCGACCATCCCGCGCTTCTCCGCGACGCCTGCAAGAACAAACTCGTGACCGTCGACGGAGACCGGGAGCCGGCCGTTGTAGCGGTCCCAGCCGAGCTCCTCGACGAACAGTGGAACCAGGTCGAACTCCGCGAGGTGCTGGCGAACCCGATCAGCGTCTGAGGGGCACGCTACTCCCCGCTGGTAACAGCCGAGGGAGCAGATGATTTGTGGCTCCTGCTCCTCGTCCTCCTCGCTGGATCGATACCAAGCGGCCTTCATCGCGCAGGTCGACGACGAGCTGGCCAGCTGCTCGTCGGAGATTCCGGCCCGCAACTGGCGGTTGAGCGTGTCGACCGCTGTGGGACGAAGGGGATACCGGTAGATCTCCTCGACGGCTGCGGCGAGTTCGCGGGTGTCGAACAGCGTTCCGGCGTGAGGCATTGACATAAGCTCTTGAGGCGCTCGTAGGTCCGGAAGCGCGCGCCCGAGGGTCGACCCGAGCTGACCGCCGACCGCCTTCTCTTCCTCGAAGATCAGCTTAACCGCTGAGGCGACCAGGTCGTGGTGCTGCTCGAGTCGTGGAACGGCCGGGGTGTCTGGCTCGCACTCGGCTGCATTGAGGATGCCGAGCTGCGACTGCGTGACGCTCTGGCCCTCCTCGTCGATCCAGGCAGCGCGTCGTTGTCCTCCGCCGTGCGAAGGTAGACGAGCACCCCTCCGCTGTCCTCGTCTGGCTCACCGCACGCGAGGAGTACGAGACCGGCGCAAGCTCCGCGATCGTCTTCTGAAGCCTCGGATCGCCTCGATCGCGTTCTGCCAGATCTGGTAGGCGTGCGAGGCGAGGTCGACCTCGCCGTCGGCTTCGCCGTCGAGGAGCCTGCACTTCTCGTTGTAGAGGTCGCAGGATCGCGTCGTCTTCGTCGTCGTCCTCGAAGAACGCTCGTCCGTCCCGACCACCTCGGCGTTCTCGCGCAGGCGCTGGCGGACGCGCGCCGCGCAGCCGGATGATCCGCTCGACGCCGTCGGCGGGCAGGAACGAGTAGCAGCAGGATGGTCTCGGCCTGCTGCCCGATGCGGTCGACGCGGCCGGCGCGCTGGATGAGCCGGATGATCGCCCAGGGCAGGTCGTAGTTGACGACGATGTGCGCAGTCCTGCAGGTTCTGCCCCTCGCTGAGCACGTCGGTGGCGATCAGGACGCGCAGCTCGTCGTCTGGCGCGACTGACGACCGCTTCTCGTTGCTGACCGGGCTGAAGCGCCAGGCCAGGGCGGTCGGGTTCGCTGAGCGCCGGTAACGCCCGCCATCGCCGCTGATCGCCGCGCGGCTGCAGCTGCTCGCGCCAGGTAGTCCACGGTGTCGGCGAACTGGGTGAAGACGAGCACCTTCTCGTCCGGATGAGTCTCGCTCAGCAACGCGGCGCAGCGCGGTCGAGCTTCGTCGTCGCGGTCCGGCTCCCATGGTCCCGCGCCGTTTGAGAATCGCGATCAGGCGCCCGCGCGTCGCTCTCGAGGTCCGCGTGAAGCGCCTTCGCCGAACAGCGCGGGCCGCATCCAGCGTGAAGCGGCGCTTCTGGCGCCCGACGTAGTCCGTCGTAGACCTCGGCCGCCGACGCGCGAAATGTCGGCCTCGTCGTGCAGGTTCCGGCGCTTCGTCCGTCGTCGGCCTCGTCGCTCGCTGTCCTCGTCGTCAGGCATCGGTCGCCAGGGACGGCCTGAGTCGTCATCTGCGTCATCGATGCGTGGGTCGAGCAGGTCGACGTCCTGCGTGCCGATTGGCAGGTCGAGGCCGTTCTCGATCGCGTGCAGGAAGACGTAGTTGCGCAGAACGTGGCGCTCAACCGACTGCAGGAACGCGAGTCCGCCGCTCTCCAGCCGCTTGAAAGGTTGGTCCGACAGAACCCATCAGGCGCTTGCCCGGCGCGCGACAGATCGTCGAGCGCCCTCTCCTCGCCTGCGGTCGGCGGATCCTGCTGGGCTCGCGGCTATGTAGTTGCCCGAGCCCGTAGCGCGGCAGATGGCAGCGCGTTGATCGCGTCGACGACTCCGTGCGCGTACAGGCGCGCGTATGGTCGTCGGGATCGGCTTCATCGATCGCGAACGTCACCGTCTTCGGCTCGCGCTCGGGAAGTAGGAGCGCGTGCCGTCCTCGAAGGTCAGGTAGCGCGCGGCCGGTCCTCGTCCGTCTCGCGCGTAGTTCTCCTGAATGAAGCTCGGGTGCGCCGCACGAGGTAGAGGCGCATCAGCTCGCGCCAGTCGTCCGCGTGGTCGCTGTGCTCGAACGCGGCCAGCGAGCGAGGCGGCGCCTGGTGGCGGCGGATGAACTCGCGTCTCGCCGAGCTCGCGCAGTAGCCGCTCGGGCCGGATGCCGATATCCGCGTCCTCCGGCGACGAACAGCCGCAGCTGGCTCGCGAGGTCGAGGTAGGTCTTGTTGTAGGGCGTCGCCGAGAGCAGGATGCATTTGCTCTCGTTCTCTCGAATGTACTCCTGGATGGCGCGGTAGCGCTTGCCCTCGCGGTTGCGCAGGTTGTGGCTCTCGTCGATGATGACCAGCCGGTAGCGGCGCAGGTTTGGCAGCTCCTTGTCGACCCGGCCGTGCGGACAGCACCTCGCGCGCTGCAGGCGGTACCGCTCGCGGTAGTCCTCCCACATCGGCACGAGGTTCGTCGGGCAGATGATCAGCGTCTCGAGGCCGTGGTCGTCCTCGAAGATGCGCGCCAGCGCCGTCGCCATCAGCGTCTTGCCGAGCCCGACGACGTCGCCGATCAGCACGCCGCCGCGCTTGTTGAGGTGATGCGCGGCGATCTTGACGGCCGCCGTCTGGAACTCGAACAGCTGGCCGCCGAAGTCGCGTGGGATGCGGAACTCGGCCAGCCCGGCGCGGGCCTCCTGCGACAGGTGATAGGCCATCTTCAGATAGATGTGGTACGGCGGGATCGGCTCCTCGCGGGCCCAGCTCTGCTCGATGACTTCGACCAGCTCGTCGCGAGATGTCGATGCACCAGCGGTCGTCCCAGCGGCTCCTCGAACCAGTCCGCGAGCTTGTCGCAGTCGCGTCGTGGTCCAGCACGTCGACGTTCAGCTCGCCCTGCCGCGACAGGCCCGGCGAAGGTCAGGTTGCTGCTGCCCAGGTAGCCGACGTCGGGTTGATCGGGTCGGCGCGGAACAGCAGGTAGAGCTTGGCATGCAGTGGGTGGCGCAGGAAGAGCTTGACCGTCAGCTTGCCTGCTTCGCAGCTGCGCGGCGAGCCGCAGCAGGCCCTCCTCGTCGGCGTTGGTCGGCGCACCGAACGATGAGCTGCTCGCGGAACTCCTCGGCTAGCCGCGCTTGAGCTGCAGCGCCGTGGCGTTGTCCATCTCCTCGATGCCGCCCAGACAGGCTCATGTACAAGCCGGAACTCGTCCTCCGGTCGAGCCCTGCATCCCGACGAGCAGCCGACAGCAAGAGTCCTCGCCTCCCGCCCACGGCTCGACGTGTCGAATCGATCCGGCGCCAACCCCTGCAGATTGAAGTAGCCGACGCAGAAGTCGGCTCGGTGGGCGAGCTCGAGCGTCTCCTCCAGCGCCGGCAGCAGGGCCTTGTCGATGTTGTCGAAGATCCGTGGCACGGCGCGAGCCTAGTCTGACGAAAACGGTCCGGCTCCTTCGGAGCCTCGCACTGCTTCCAGGAACCACAGCCTGCGGGTAACCGCCTCAAGGGACACGTCAAACCGGCGGCTGAGTACCTCAGGCGCAAACTCGTCACTATCCAGCGCTAGGCGAGCTGGCACAAGTAGGGCTGCCGCAAACTGATTCGCATCGAGCTCCTCGGGTGGGTATCCGAGGTAGCTTGCGCTTAGATCGACGGCGGGGCCGGCGACAACGGCTTCTCGCACCTCCCTTTCACGACAATGCACGACGCCTATGTGGCGGGAGTCACCCCGACCGGCGTGCATCACCCAGTGGCCCAGCTCATGGCCCACAGTGAACCGCCTCCGCACTGGGCAACATCCTGATAGTCCTCCGGCGCAACGCGGACGTGCTCGTGGTCGCGCCACCGAAAGGTGACCACCAGGGCCCGCACACGGTCGTACTCACCGATGACGAGCTGGCGCCAGGCCCCGAGCGCCGCCCGCTGGTGTTGTGGATCGTCTGAGTCATGGGCCTGTGCGACCAGGCGGACGAGCTCCTCTTCACTCAACCGGCGCAGATCGCGCTCCTCGCTGCGTTCAGGGTCGCGCTGAGCTGCCACGTCCTGACTCTATGTCCTCCGGATCTACGCGGGGCAGGGCAGGTGAGGTGCGGAGTCGCTAGTGGCCTCCCTCGACCATGAACCCTCGCCTCCGTAACTCTGACGCGAGCTTGCGCTCGGCATCCTCGGCGGCAAGTCGGGATTGGTAACGAGGCAGATGCGCGGACAGGTCTGGCCTCAAGCGTCCCGTCGACGACCACCCCGAAAGACTTGCCCCTGTTTGTGTCGGGAGAGATGCTGGGTGAGCCGTGCCTCAGGGGACAGGTAGGAGTAGCCAACGTAGACCCATTGGGGCGAATCGTCGAGTTCGATCACATAGACGCCGTAAGTCGGGCCTCCATGTAGCGAGAATGCCACGACTCGGGCCCGACGCCAGGGCCCGAATTTCCGGGAGCGCTACCCACGGCGGAAGTCGCGGGCGGGACGCCCGGTGATCGCCTGATTACAAACGCTCACGCGGCGAACCCGAAGCTTTGCTGAGGACGCCTCCGTCCCGCCCCGGCCAGCCCAGGTGGCTTCAAGCGCGGCGAAGCGCCTTCCAGAGCTCTGATACGGGACCTGGCGACAGCTCTGAACTCGTCTGCCCTACAAGAAGGTTGTCCACGCTAACTCGGAGCCTGAGAGCGTTGGTCTTTGCGCCTGAGACCCCCCTGACTTCCTGAGAAATAACCTCGTGATCGAGGAGCAGGCGCTTCAGCTCGGGCCAATGCTTGTCATCAAACAACTGATGCCGCAGATGGTCGTTCTCGTAAAGAAGGGTCGTCCGTCGGTATCCGCGAGCTAAGAGATGGAGGAGCTTGATTAGGACCTCCGCCTTGTCCGAGTAGCGAATCGGCGCGGTCACCCTGCTGCCCGCGGACGGAGCGCCGAGCCGCTCGAGCAGTTCTTGAACCTTGTTCGGCTCATAGAGATCTCCGACCGCGGGGTGGGACACGGTCCCTACGTTCTTTCCGGGCTTTAGGTCGGCAATACCAAGCTCAGACGCATCGTTTACCGACACGCCCTGGAAGGACGATGACGCTGCGTCGCATTGCGTGAAGGTCGTGTCGCCGAGATCGGCTCCAAAGAACAGGCATCCGGCGAACCGCACCTTCGAGAACCGAGCCGAACCGACCGCCAGGTCGATGAAGTTCAGGTTCTCCACCTCCAGCCCTTCCAGCGGCGCGATCTCACGAGCCCATGCGGCAATAATCGCGCCCAAGTTGCGCCGACGATTGTCGTAACGAACGCCACTCGAGCACCGTAAGAGCCGCGGGTCCGGGCTTTGACCGTTCGTGACTCCACGAACCGCTGTCGCTGCCACACCTTCGGGGACGACCCCTCGGTCGAGGAAGAGCAACAACTCGTCGGTGCGCACCTCCTGCAGATACCGTCGTACGGCTTCAGAGAGGAAATAGTCGAAGTAGACCTCGTGCTCGAACGTGAAGTCGTCACGGGTGCCGAGTTGGAACCCGGCATAGCTGGTGACCTTTGTCGCAAGTTGTGCAGCCTGGTCGGATCCGAGCTCAAACTCCTCGGACACAACCTCGGTGAGTGTCCGGAGGTCATCGCCCGAAAGCTGCCGCGCTTCGCCATCCCACATCTCGGCCGCGGTCAGCTCGAAGAGACGACGATGGCCATCAACCGGGAGAACCGGGTCCCCATTTGCATCGACGATCTTCTCGGCCTCGCGCTCGATGTACGCGTTGATGAGGTACTGGAGCAGCGGAACCTCGCCTTGAGCACTGTCGCGGGCGTACTGCGGAAACTGGCTCGCGAAAAACGGTCGGCGCAGAAGCTCTCGGTCCGCTGGCGTAACACGTTCCAGGACCTCCCGCTGGTGTTCGACGTTGTCTGGCGCACCGCGACGCTGGAGATACTCACCGAGCTGCTCCTCGGTCCATGGGTCAAGCGCAATCGTTGTGATGCTGATGTCGGCGTGATCGACAGGGCTGACGGAGCGCCCGAGGAACTCGATGTCGTAGAACGCCGAGCGGGCGGAGACGAGAAGAGCGCCTTTGCCCTCGAGCTCACCGAGTAGGCCCTGGAGCGAACTGAAAGCTCCGCTGTAACCCGCGGTGCCTAGGAGTTCGTCAAACCCGTCGATAACCGGAATTAGCAAGCCGGCCCGAGCCAGGGTCGCGATCGCGTCGCGGGTGAACCCAGCGCGGAGATCCTGCAGCTCGCCCGAGAATGCGTCCCGGAGGTTGCTGAGCTCGCGACCCTGCGCCGACACGTAGAAGAAAAGGAAGTCCGTGTCGCCCTCCAGATAACGCCTGGCCTGCAGGGCCGCTAGCTCCCGAAGCACCGTGGTCTTACCTGCCCCGGGATCGCCCTTGAGGAAGAACAGGTTGGTTCGGTCCTCCGCATGCTCGCGACCTCCATCGGCGATCGAGGCCAGCTCAGCCGGTGTCGCCGTCAATGTCTGGGTTCGGTCGTATCCCTCGTCGAGGACGGCCTCGTTGGGCACAAAGTCCTCGACTCGAGCCGTTGAGCGGTCAATGGCAGCGGCGAACTGTTGAAAATCTGCCAGATGTTCGGAGGTCAGGAACTGTGCGTAGCTGTTGTCTTCGTCTGGTCCAGATAGCCAACGCAGTGAGCCGTCAGGGCCAACACCGAACAGCTCGTCCTGCCCCTTCCCGCGTGCGACCCATTTCGCGTTGAGGGTGGTTCCGTCCCTTTCAACCTCCACAGGAACGCCACGGTCCGCGAAGCCCTCGAGGTCCCGCTCAAGGTTCCCTCTCCAGGCGACGGCAAGGTCAGACACTGCGGCCTTCATACCAGGAATGGCACGTCCCAGCCCTGCCGATGCTTTCGGCACCGGCGCGAATCCGTCAGCGGAGTGCGATGAAGTGTCGCGGCGCCGCGCGTCGGAGGTGTCCGGCGCCTCGGTCCCTACGACGTAGGCCGGGCTACCGTCGTGACCAATGGATAGCTCATTTTGGTGGCTCTGCGTGCTCGGCAATTCGCCAGAGGCATCCCGAGGTCTCTGTTCGCCGGGCCAACCTCTAACCCGCTTCTGCCTGAGCTGGCGCGGGTGCCTGCCCGCCCTTCTGCGCGTTGTGGTAGCCGCACAAGACCTGTGCGTTGGCGGTGTCAGTTTGACCGCCCTTGGTGTGCGGCAGCACGTGGTCCGCCTCGTACTCTGACCAGAGGACGCGCGCTTCCACCTCCGGTTTACCCTCCTGCAGGCACACCTGGCAGAGACCGTTGTCGCGTCTGTAGATCGCGATGCGCTCAGCCTCGTTGAAGGCGCGCCGCTCGTCCTTCGTCAGCATTTCCTGCCCCTGCTTAGCTGCGTACTCGAAGAAGAGCTGGCGGAGGACCCGGTGGCGGAACTCGATCTCGTTGCCGCTTTGCTGTCGGTGGTCAGAGAAGTTGAGGATCTCTATGTCGTCCTCGCGCCGCGCCGCCCATCGTGCGTGGAAGCTCACCACGAAGTCATGGAACAACTTGCGTTCGGCGGCATCGAAGACGTAGTGACGAACAGGAGATGCCGCAGGAGGAGGTAGATCGAGATGATGAAGTACTCCCGCCGCAGCTCCTTAATCGGCTCTTTTCCGGCGTGCATGTAGTCGTCCCTGAACACTTCATAGAACGCATTCATCGCCTTTAGAGCGCTCTGGCCAACCGGATCGGATTCGTAAGAGAGATCCCCGATCCCGTCCTTCGTCTTGTGCTCGTCGATGAACTCGCGGACGCGGGTGTCCTGCAGATCGCCCGGCCCGCCAGCGCGTTCAAGGAGTAGGAGCCTCGTCAGCAGCGCTAGGTGCTGCATGCGGCCGTTCTTCATATCGATAATGGAGAAGAAGCGGTGCTTATTCGGGTTCTCATCGATCGGCTTGTAGGCGTCGTAGTCAAAGTCGATGTCGTCCGCGTACTTGACGATGAAGTTGCGCGTCAGGCTGGAGAGCCGCGCATGGGCGATCTCCATGAAGTTCAACGGCTCCCCGAGCTGGAGGCGCCAGAAGATCTCCGAGGCCACCTCCTGATGACGGGGATCCCTGGGATCCTCGATCCCCTTGACGATGTCCGCCTCGTAGCTCAGGCGATCGACAAACCGGCGCAAGTCTGAAGAAAGCTGGGAGTACTTCTTACCCGCCAAGTCTGGGGTCAGGTCAGCCAGGGACTTCGGCAGCGTCAGCTCGTCTTGAACGAAGAGCTGCGCGGTGTTGATCCGCTGCTGGCCGTCGATCACCTCCCGCACCGTGCGCTGGCCGTCCAGCCTGACCTCTCGTAACACAATCTTCGGGATGTAGAAGCGGCGGAAGATGCTGTCGAGGAGCGACTGCTGGCGCGAGCGAGCCCACACACTCTTGCGCTGATAGGGAGGCCGGACCACGAACTCCTCGGAGTAGGCGGAGAAATCGCGCAGGTTGATCCGATCGGTGACCACCTCGTACTCGGGCCTCGGGTCAAATCCCATCGATTCACAAGACTAGCCCGCGGTCCGAGCTCAGAGAAGCTGCAAGCGGCTCGGTCCCGCCTCCACGCGATCCACCTGGTACTTCTGGGTCGCCATCGCCGCCGGCTCCCGAGGAGCGGCTGGGGGCGAAACCACTCTCCGTGCCAACTTAAGGGCTTCTGCTTGCGCCATGAACATGTACATCGCCCAGGCGAGCGACGGCGTGTTCAAGGTCGTGAACGACCTGGGCGCCATCGACCCGAAGGAGAGCGAGGTCGCCGCGACGATCTAGCTCTCGTACGCCCGGATCCAGTGCGCGAGAAACGGCTCCGCGATTCCGTACTGGCCCCGGGCGTACTGCTCCACCACCTCGTCCCGCACAAGCGCTCGCAGCGCCGACTGGACCGTGGCCTGCGACGGCAGCGAATGCCGGCGGCGGTAGTCGGAGCTGGCGGGGCGCCCCGGCTGCTCGTCGGCGAGCGCCTGGAGCACCCGTCGCTGCGCGGCGGACGCCCGGTCCCAGATCAGGCTGAAGTGCGAGTGCTCGGAGCGGATCACGCCCTCGAGTGCGGCCTCGAGTGCAGACCAAGTCCGCGCTGCCGCCAAACGGCGTGCGCTCCCATAGGAAGTAGAAGAGCTCCTGGGTCGCGTACGGATGGCCGCCGGTGATCTCCAGCGCGTCCTCGCAGACGTCGGCCCCGAGCTCCTTCCCGGTAACAGCGAACCGGTCGATCGCGTACGGCGCGAACAGGTCGGGCGCGATCACCCCCAGGGGCAACTGCTTCGCGCTGCGCCAGAACGGCTCGTTCTCGTCGTTGAAGATCCGCTCCATCATGTGCCGCTTGCTCCCGAGGTAGATGTGGGCGACCTCGGGCTGCTGCTGGAACACCGAGCGCATCAGCTTGACCAGGCCCTTGTCGATGTCGGCCACCTCCTGGAACTCGTCCAGCACCAGCGCCACGCGGCGCTTGCGGTCGGCGGCGATCTTGCCCACCCGGACGAACAGCTCCTCCAGCGTCGCGTCGATGTCCTCGGGCGAGGCCTGCGCCTCGAAGCTGAACGACGGTGAGCCGTCGTTGGGGTCGATCGTCACGGTCGGCGTCAGGCGAAGCCCCCTGAACACATCCAGCCCGTCCTTGACGCGATCCACGCGCGTCGCGAGCTCCTCGTGGATCGCCTTCGCGAGCTTGGAGGCCAGCTGGTCCTTCGTCGGCGTCCGCATCAGGTCGATCTGGGCCACCAGGACCCCGTCCTTGACGAGCTCCTGGGCCACGCGCCAGATGAGCGACGACTTCCCGTACCGGCGGGGGGCGAGGATCACCACGTCCTGGCCGTTGCGGACGTCGGCCAGGAGCTCTCGTATCTCCTCGCCGCGGTTCGTGAAGCCCTCGTCCAGCGCGAGGGGCCCGAACCGGAATGGATTGGTGGGCTCGCTCTTCTTCGCCATGGCACACATTATGCCAGACGCAATTATTCGGTTCTACATTATTGCGTTATGCATTGGTGAGCCCGGCGCTACCCTTCTGCGAAGTGACATACGGGGGCGAAGCAGCTTCGACGTGGGGCTGATCGTCTCGATGTAGCGAGTCGAGGACCCTGGGTTGGCCTCGTAAAACTCCCCCAGGACAACAATAAGTGCGGACTCCAACCATGAGTTCGCCCTTGCTGCTTAGGCAGTGAGGGAGTCGCGCCGGAGAGCCCGCGCTCCGGGTCGCGGCTTCAACTAGCGGGCTCACCTCCGAGGCAGCACCTTCGGTCTCGGGGGGACACCAAACAGGAAGGTATGGCGCCGGGGACGTGCCCCTCGGATTGACCGAACCGGACGCCGAGATTCGACTCTGAGGGAACACTCGTAGCAAGCATCGAGATGTTTCTCCGCGGACGCCGGGGCAGTACCGGCCGCCTCCACTAGAGAGTGAAATCAGGGCCTCTCGGATAACCGAGAGGCCCTTTTTCGTGGGCACCGATCCGCGCACCGGCAGTAGCGTGTTGGTGTGCGTTGGATTGCCTTCGCCGCGATTGGGCTCGGGCTCGTGGGCGCGGGTGTTATCGCCACCCTGCAGGAGCGCGACGACGACAGCGAGCACCCGGGCCTGGTCCGCTACGTACCCACAACGTGGCGGCTGGCGGACGTGGGTCCAGGGGGAAGGACACTGAAGCTTCGCTACACGGGCGGCGGGTGCCGAGGCCGGAGCCGCGCAGTCGTGCGAGAGTCGGGCTCGAAGGTGAGGATCAAGCTCCTGCAGCGGCGCGTATCCGCCGCGAGGCGTTCCGCGCCCATTGCGTGCACCTTAGAACTGCGCATCTACCGCCTCTGGGTCCGGCTAAAACGCCCGATAGCCGGCCGCTCGGTCGAGGGGGACGACCGAGTCAGCGCCCTTCCTGCAATCGCCGGGTTCAGCCGCGTCAGGCAGCGCAACGATCGCCTCATCGTGAGCGTGCCGCGCGTGGTCGGGCTATCGCCAGGGGACGCCGTCGAGCTGCTACTTCGGCAGCGTTTTCCGACCCGCATCCGCGGCAGCCGCGATGGCCCCGTCGTATCTCAGATCCCGCGACCCGGGACTCCCGTCCGCCTGGCGAGCGGTGTTGTTCCCCGTGACCCGGTCACCGTGATCCTGAGTCGCTAGCCAGCTTGATGGATCTGAGGTCAGCAGGTGACCACGGCGAGCACCGACAGCCCGAACAGCGTCGCGTAGACGAGCAGGAGCCAAGCCGCCACATCTAGCCGCTTCGGCCCGACCGCCGCGACGAGGGCCCCGAGCGCCAGCAAGAACCCCGCGTAGGCAGCGTAAGCACCCATTTCCGCAGCGAGCGAGTCCGGGCAGATCCCCTCGTAGTCGCCTGTGGCCAAGCCGGCGTATAGCCACCACAACGCCGCGAGTGGCAAGGCGAGGACCGAACTGATGATTAGCCCCGCCCGCTTCACCATGCGCCACGGTACCTGCCTGTCCCGGGCTTGCTTCGCCTGGGGGCGTGAAGGTTTCACCGTGGCCTCAATAGCCAGCTACGGTCGAGACTGAGGTCTGGTGACTCAACGCCGGTGGTTCAAAACCGCGGCCCGATCCGCCAGTGGTCGCCTTCGATTACGAGTTCGACCGTTCCGCCGTCATAGGACCCCTTGCGCCCGCGCCGTTCGATCCTGCCCCTCGCACGATCGCCGTCCACTCGCACCTCTGTGACCTTGGTTGGCTGCCGATCAAACAGCGCCGGCATCGCCTCGACGCAAGTGTCGATGTCCCGGGCCCCCGTAGGCCGCTGCAACGGGTCCTCGCGGACGTTGACGATCAGCTTGGCCTGAGCGGGCTTCGACATCAGCTGACAGGCCGCCTCGGCATTGCCGGCCCGCAGGTCGGCCCGGAAGCTCTCCAGGGTCTCGCGCACGATGGTCTCGTCCGACCGCCCGCACCCCGCGGCCAGTCCACTAAGAAGACACACGCTCACCGCCCAGACCGCAAACCAACGCACAGAACCGATAGTGCCACCCCGGGGCTCGCGCAGTACGACAGTGACGACGACTCTCCCACTAACTGGGACCATGCGCTCCGCGTGGAGGATCGCAAGTACCTGCTGATCAAGGGGGCCGCCGGCCTGGGCGATCGCATGCTCGGGGGCGCCACCTGCTTTCTCTACGCGCGCCTGACAGGGCGAACGCCGATCGTGGACTGGCGCGACGGCTTCTACGCGCCCGACGGGGAGGACGCGTTCAGCCACCTGTTCGTCTCTCGCTCCGCGGCTCCATTGAGCGAGCTCCCCGAGACCGACTCCGTGATCCCGGCCGCATGGCGTGGGCGCCTCGACGCGACGCTCTCCGACAGGTGGGGCCAGGTGAGACCGGGGCACCCGATGAACCGGTCCGGCGAGCGGCTCGACCTCACCGTGATCGATCACGAGGCCGAGGTGGTGGTGATGTTCGCGCTGCGCCAGATGGTGGAGTGGCTGCGGCCCCACATGACGGGCGCGCACGCGGACCTGGCCCGGGTGGAGTCGTGGCGGATGATTCGGAGCATCCTCGAGGAGGAGTTCGCGCCCCATCCGGAGGTGCGCGAGCGGGTCGAGCGCTTTCGCGAGGAGCGCCTGAGCGGCCCGACCGTCGGGATCCACCACCGGTCCAGCGACAAGGAGACGCGGTCCGAGGCGGTGGAGCGCAGGCTCGCGCGGCTGCTGCGCAGGCGACCCGACCTGACCGTCTTCCTGGCCACCGACAACGCCGCGATCCGGGACCGGATCGAGCGCACCCACCGCGCCGTCACGGCGCCCCAGTGGTACCCGGAGCCGGGCACGCCGCTGCACTACGGCCCCGGGCGCGATGCCGTGGAGGTGGGCCGCGCGGCGCTCACCGACATGCTCCTGCTCGCGGGATGCGACTACGTGATCGGCGACCGGGTGTCGAACTTCACCAAGACCGCGATGGCGCTGTCGGACGGCCGCACGATCGACCTCCAGTCCCGGCGCAAGCGCTGGCCGCAGCCGTTCGTGGCGGCGTGGCGCCACCTCGTCCCGGGCCCCGCCACGCCCCTCGCCCTCGCCGCGGCGCGGCGCTGGGCGCCCTACGGGTGAAGCCAACTGGGCCCATGCGCCGCTGGGCGCACTAGCGGCTGAGCAGCCGGCGCAGCCCGTCGAGCGACTCCTCGGTGATCCTGCGGAAGTGGCGCTTTCCCATCGCGCCGAAGTACAGCCGGTACTGCAGGGCGGTCGGGTCCACCCCGATCTCCACGTCCATGAAGGTGGAGTCCTGCGCCTCGGTGAGGACCCAGCGCGAGTAGTAGCCGCTCTTCTGACAGCGGAGCTTGATCTCGTGCATGTGCTCGAGCGCCTCCACCTGGAAGGTGGTCTCTTCCTCGCCGAAGGGCGTCTTGCTGACCTGCTGGAACTGCGCGTCCGGCGCCACCTCGGCCACGCCGGTCACCTCCAGCACGTCATGGGCCCAGCTCGGGAACTTGCGCGGGTCGCCGACGGCGTCCCATACCTCCTCCACCGGTGCCTCGATCAGAGCCTGCTGGCGCCAGGACGGCATGTTGCAGAGGGTAAACCGTGATCTGGCCGCTGCCACAATGGGGCGATGGCCGCCCTGCGGCGCGGCGCCGGACTCGCCGTGATGCTCACGCTTCTCTCGGGTGCACCCGCTGCCGCCGCCACGCCCCTGGACGGAGACGCGATGTGGGTCTGGATCGTGAAGAGCTCCCAGGGCGGCGACCCGGACCGCATGGCCGCCAAGGCGGCGAAGCACAACGTGAAGACGGTGATCGTGAAGGCCGCCGACGGCCGCCTGCGCTTCCCGCAGTTCTCGTCCACGCTGGTCGCTCGCCTGAAGGCCCACGGGCTGCGTGTGTGCGCCTACCAGCGCGTGAAGGGCCTGCGCCCGCGGACCGAGGCCGACCGCCTGGCGGAGGCGGTGCGAAAGGGCGCCGACTGCCTCGTGATCGACGCGGAGTCCGAGCTGGAGGGCAAGTACCCGCAGGCGCAGTCCTACATGAAGCGCCTGCGTGCGCGCGTGGGGCCGGACTTCCCGATCGCGTTCACGGGCTTTCCCTACGTGAACTTCCACCCGCGCTTCCCCTACTCGGTGTTCCTCGGGCCGGGCGGCGCGCAGCTGAACCTGCCGCAGATGTACTGGAAGACGATCGGCGTGTCGGTGGACCGGATCTTCACGGTCGCCTACACGCAGAACCGCGTGTACGAACGGCCGATCTACCCGCTCGGCCAGGTCTACCTGAACCCGCGCAACGCGGAGGTGCGCCGCTTCCGCCGCCTGGCGCAGGCCTACGGCGCGCCGGGCGTCTCGTGGTGGGTGTGGCAGCACGCGGGCGGTCGCCAGTGGACGGCGCTTGGTTCCGCATTCGAGCCGATCGGCTCGCCGCGGATCACGAACGCCTACCCGGTTCTCAGGCGCGGCTTCCGCTCAGACCAGGTGATCTGGGCCCAGCAGCACCTCAAGGCGCTCGGTCTGCTGACGAAGGTGAGCGGCCGCTTCCGCAGCGGCACCGCCACCGCCGTGATGGAGCTGCAGCGCCGCAACGGACTGCGGGAGACCGGCCGCATCGCCGCCGCGGAGTGGAAGCTGCTGCTGGCGGTGGAGCCCGCGCCGGTGAGGTGGCGCTGAGCTAGCGCCCGTGCTCGGCCAGCGCGCGGTCGATCTCGCGCTTCTGGTCCTTGGCCTTGAGATCGCGGCGCTTGTCCACGTGGTCCTTGCCCTTGGCGAGGGCGATCTCGACCTTGGCGCGCGATCCCTTGAAGTAGACGCGGGTGGGCACGAGCGTCAGCCCCTTCTCCTGGGTCTTGCCGATCAGGCGCTCGATCTCCTTGCGGTGCAGCAGCAGCTTGCGCGGGCGCTCGGGCTCGTGGCCCTCGCGCGAGGCCGGGTCATACGGGGCGATGTGCATGTTGTGGAGCCACACCTCGCCCTTCTCGAGGGCGGCGTACGCGTCCTTGATCTGGACCCCGCCGTTGCGGATCGACTTGACCTCGGAGCCCATCAGCTCCATGCCCGCCTCCCACTTCTCGAGCAGGTTGTAGCGGTACGACGCCTGTCGATTGGTCGCTACGTCGCCCGCGGCGGCTTTGCGCTTGCCCTTTTTCGCCATTCGGGCAAGGCTAGTGCTAGGGGCGTTGTGTCATCTGCGAGATCGTGCGCTCGCTCAGGAAGATCCTGCTCACCTTGATGGTGAACCGCAGCTTCCTCGTGCCCTTGGGCTTGACGAACGACATCTGCTTGAACGTCTTGCCCTTGGAGCGCTTCACCTTCTTGATCTTCTTCGGCTTGCCCTTGCCGGTCAGGCTCGCGAGGATCTTGTTCCGGCGCCCGAGGGCGGCGACCGACGCGATCGTGAACGAGTTGTTCGGAGCCGCCCAGTTCAGCAGCAGGTCCACGTTCTTCGCGGCGGAGTTGATGGTCGCCGTCTTCACGCTCTTCTGGCCCCTGCGGGTGAAGAGCCGGCTGTTGAACGTCTTCGGCGGCACCAGGCAGTTCACCCGCGACGAGATGGTGTTGAACGTGGGCTGAAGCGTCTCGGCCCTGACGTCTGGGTAGTAGGTCCCGCCCGTCTCGTTGGCGATCAGCTGCAGGCGATCGGCGTCCGAGTTGCCCTGGCCGGGCTTCCCGATGCCGAGGCCGACGACGAAGGTCGGCGGCCCGCCCCGGTGGGTGTTGGTGTAGCCGCCGTTGTCGGCGCCGTCGGTGAGGAAGATGCGCGCCTGGGCGTTGGGCTGGTCCTGGGCGGCCTTTATGAACCCGCTGTTGTAATCCGTCGACCCGTTGTTCGCATCCACGAACGTGCGCAGCGCGCTGATCATCGCGGTGCGGTTCTTGCTGATCACGCCCGGTGTGATGACGGTGTTCGCGGCCCCTCCGAACTCAACGGCGCCAAGGATCTTGCTCTGGTTGCCCTGGTTGGCGATGAACGTCTCCAGGCCGGTCACGCGCAGCTTGTTGATGTCGGTGCTGGCCATCGATCCGGAGTCGTCGATGATCGCCTCGACGCTGTTGATCGGGTTGCAGCCTGGGATGACGAAGGATTGAGCGCCGGCGCTCCCCGCGGTCGTGAGTGCCGTCAGCCCCGCCAGTGCGGTGACCGATATCGCCAGTCCGCTACGCGCGCGCATGCCTTCCCTCCCGGTGATGAATGACCTGGTTCTGAGTACTTACCCAGTGAAGCGCGGTTGGGCAACAGGCACGCGCGCACAGCGACTGAACCTGCGCGTGACCGTGCGCGTGCGGTTGCCACGGTCGACCGCCTTGATGCGCAGCGTGTGGCGGCCCGACGAGAGCCGCTGAGCGTTCACGCGCACGTTGAACCTGCTGCGCGTCGTGCGCCTGAGCGTGCGGCCGTCGAGCGTGACCCGCACGGCCTTCAGGCGCGTGCCGCTGGCCACCCGCGCGCGCACGCGCAGGGTGAACGCACGCCGGACGCAGCTGCGGGGCACGCCGGCGCTCGACACCGTCGGCCGGCGACGTACGACCCCCTGCTGTGACCCGGCCGCCGGCGTGATGAACGTGCGATCCGCGCCATGGCTGATCCCGTCGCCGTTCAGCGCCACGAGCCGGTAGTGGTAGAGCGTCTCGGGCGCGAGCCCGCTCACCGGGCTGCTCTCGCCCTCCGTCGCACCGGCAGCCAGTCCGCTTGCGGTGGTCGTCCGCCCGTAGGCGGTGGTGGTCCCGAACTCGAACGCCGCCGTTCCGGCGGTGACGAGCGGGTTTGTGCTGGTCCCGAGGAGTGTGGCCGACGTGGAGGTGAGGCCGGTCGTCCCGCCCGTGACCGCCGTGGGCGGCGCGAGCTCCACGGCGCCCATGTCGCAGGTGCCCTGCTGGGGCCGGCCGATACCGCGCTGATCGGTCGTCGGACAGTCGGCGGCCACCCCCGCGTTGTGGGGCGGCGCGCCCTGGGCGAACTTGAGCGTGTCGGTCTGCCCGCCGTTGTTGCCCAGCGCGCCGAGCTGCGGGTTGGTGTCCTCCTTGCTGCCCGCGTCGTCGAAGTCGCAGCTGTCATCGCTGGAGAGGTTGTTGTCGGTGGCGACCACGTCGACCAGGCCGCAGTCGGAGGCGGACCCGTTGTGGGTGTTGCCCGCGATGATCGTGTTTGTGGCGGTGAGCTCCGAGTCAGCTGGGGGGACGCCGGCAATGTCGTCGCCCGCGAACCCGGCGCCGAGGTCGGCCGCCCCCGTCGTCGTGTTGTTGGCGATCGTGACGTTGCGCAGTGTCGTGGCGCCGTTGGTGGCAACCACCCCACCGCCCTGATTCGACACGCCGACGTTCTCCGCGCTGTTGCCGGTCACGGTGGTGTTGGTCATCGTCAAATCGCTGAACGCGGTGACGCCGCCACCCTGGCCGTTGCCAATACCGCCCGTGACCGTGTTGTCGCTGATCGTGCTTCCGATGATCGTGAGCGGGCCGGGGTCGCCGCCCTCGAAGAACGTGCTCGTGGCCACCCCGCCTCCGCTGAACTGGGCCGTGTTGCCCGTAACGGTGGAGTTGACCAGCGTGAGGTCCCCCTCGGTGACGATCCCGCCTCCGTCGCCGAAGTCCAGCGGGAAGCCCATGATCTCGAAGAAGGTGGCCGAGCCGCCGGTGATGGTGACGCCCTCGATCCTGTTGGTGCCAAAGGTGTTGAAGACGCGGCTCTCACCGTTCGCGTCGATGATCGTGCTGCGCGCGCCCGCGCCCACCACGTCGGTGTCTGCTCCCAACTGAAGCGCGCCGACCACGGTGGGCGTGTTCAACTCATACCTCCCGGCCGGGAGCTGGACGGTGTTGCCGGAGGCGTTGTCCGCGATGTTCAGCGCGTCTCGGATCGAGCAGGTGGGGTCCGTGTCACAGCCGCCGGCGACGGTGGTGTCGGCCGTGGTGTTCACCTCGTAGACCACCGCGCTCGCCGGAGCAGTGAGGCAAAAGGTCATGGCCAGGCTGAGCAGGACGACGCGCTTCACGGCGGCACCTCCCAGGTGCGGTTGAACCGACCCGGGAAGCTACACCAGGCAGCGGCCGCGGTGCTTCAATTGGTTCATGGGAGCGCGCCTGGCCATCGCCCTGGGAATCGCAGCCTGTGCACTTCCGGCGCAGGCGTCCGCCGAGGTGCTCTCGAACGAGCGCACCCGCACCACCTGGGCGCATCCGCGCTACCCCGCCGAGGTGCTGTCCGCGCCCAGGTCCGGCGCGCGGCGCGTGGCGCGGCTGCGCCGCCACACCGAGGACGGATTCAAGGACGTCTACGTGGTGCTGCGCGACAGCGCCGACGGCCGCTGGCTGAAGGTCCGCATCCCCGGGCGGCCCAACGGCCGCAGGGGCTGGGTGCGCCGTGGCGGGCTCGGGAAGCTGCGGGTGGTGACCACCCGCCTGGTGCTCGACCGCCGCCGCCTGCGGATCACCCTGTTCCGGTCCGGCAGGCGATTCTGGAGCGCTCGCGTGGGCATCGGCACCCCCTCGGCCCCCACCCCGCGCGGGAAGTTCTGGATCCGCGAGCGCTTCCGGGTGAGGTCAGCCCCGATCTACGGCCCCTACGCCGTGGGCACCAGCGCCTACTCGTCGCTGAGCGACTGGCCCGGCGGCGGCGTGGTGGGCATCCACGGGACCAACCAGCCCGGCCTGATCCCCGGCCGCCCCTCCCACGGCTGCATCCGCCTGCGCAACCGCGACATCACGTACCTGTTCCACCGGCTGCCGGTGGGCACGCCGCTGCGCATCCTCTAGGAGGGTCTAGCGAAACGGGTTGCTCGACGCCGCCAGGTGGACGTAGGATCGCGCCAGAGACCACGACTGAGGAGATTCCACATGTACGTCGGCGCCATCCACCGCGTTTCCGATCCCGAGGGGTTCACGAAGGCTGAGGGCGAAGCGATCGCCGCTGGCTTGCCAGACGGGTTCTCGCTTCCGATTCATGCCGCTACGCCCGATCACGCGGTCGGCATCTGTATCTGGGAGGGCCCGTCCGTCGATGCGGTCCGCGACTTGGTCGAGTCGGTCGTCGGCCAGTACAGCGAGAACGAGTACTTCGAGATGGAGCTGGACCAGAACGCCGCGTAGGCGAGTTTCGCTAGACCTTCCTAGGCGGCGGGCATCAGGTCCACCCGGCCGCGGGGCGCCTCGATGCGCTCGACCGCGACCTTGATCGGATCGCCGATCCGCAGCGCTCGGCCGGAGTCCGAGCCGATCAGCGCCGTCTCCTCCTCGTTCAGCTCGTACCAGTCGCGCAGCCTTCGCGCGGGCAGGAAGCCCTCGAAGCCCTCGTCGCCGAAACGAATGAACGCGCCGCTGGACACCAGGCCCACGATCTCGCCGTCGAATACGGGCTCCTCGCCCGACAGGGACCGCTCGAGCAGGAACGCCAGGCAGACGTCGTCGGCCGAGCGCTCGATCTTCATCGCCTCGCGCTCGCGGGCGCTGCACTCGATGCCGGCCTCGTCGAGCTCATGGGCGCGCGGCGCCACGGAGTCCAGGCCCAGCCCGCTCAGCAGGGCCCGGTGCACCACGAGGTCGGGGTAGCGGCGGATCGGCGACGTGAAGTGGCAGTAGCGCGGCGAGGCCAGGCCGGCGTGGCCCATGTTCTTCGGCGTGTAGAAGGCCTGCTTGAGCGAGCGCAGGACCAGCGAGCCGAACGACCACCGTCCGCGGCCGTCCCGCCGCACCTCGGCGGCGATCAGCCGCGAGGCCTCGGCGGCGATGTCGGCCGCCTGCTGGGGGCTCATGTTCTTCGGGCACCGCCGGCGTGGGGATGTCCAGCGAGGCGAGCTGGGCCACCATCCGCTCCACGCCCGGGGGATCGGGCTTCTCGTGCACCCGGTAGAGCGAGGGCAGCTTGCGATCGGCCAGGTAGCCGGCCACCTGCTCGTTGGCGAGGATCATGAGCTCCTCGATCAGGGTGTGCGACTCGGTCTGGGCCTCGTGGCGGACGCCGGTCACGTTCCCGTCGGAGTCGAACTCGAACGTCGGCTCCAGCGAGTTCACCTCCAGCGCGCCGCGCTCCTTGCGGCGGGCGGCCAGCGCGGCGGAGACCTCGCGCGCGGCGGCCAGCGGCTCGCCCCACGGGGCCTCGGCCTGGGCCTTGCCCGCGAACACCTCGGTCCACGTCGCCGTAGGTGAGCCGCTTGTCCGAGCGGATCATCGTGCGGCTGAACTCCACGCGCCGGACCTCGGTGCCGGCGATATCGATCTCCACCGTCACGGCCAGCTTGTCCTCGCCGGGCCGCAGCGAGCAGGCGCGGTTGGACAGCGCCTCGGGCAGCATCGGCTCGACCGCGCCCGGCACGTAGGTGCTGGTGCCGCGGCGGTAGGCCTCGGTGTCGATCGCGCCGCCGGGGCGCACGTAGGCGGACACGTCGGCGATGTGCACCCACAGCCGCACGAAGCCGTCGCGCTTCTCGGCCGAGATCGCGTCGTCGAAGTCCTTGGCGTCGTCGGGGTCGATGGTGAACGTGGCCAGGTCGCGCAGGTCGTTGCGGGCGGCGTCGACCTCGACCTCGGGGTCGGCCGCCTCGGCCTCCACCTTGCGGGGGAACGAGCGGCGCAGGCCGCGGTCGAGCATGAGCGCCTCGATCACGTCGCGGGCGACCTCCGGCCTGCCGATCTTCCTGACCACGCGCGCGCCGCGCTTGCCCGTGCCCACGAGCACGATGTCGCCCTCCGAGCCGCCGCGGCCATCCAGCGTCACGTGCTTGCCGTTGCGCTCGAACAGCGGCCTGGCCACCAGGAAGCGGCCGCGCTTGCGCAGCACGCCGATCATCGAGGAGTCAGTTGGCCTTCTCGGCCAGGGTCTTCAGCGCGATGGGCAGTGCCTCGTCGCGGTCGGTATCGGGATTGTCGACGGCGCGCACCGTCGG
Source organism: uncultured Thermoleophilaceae bacterium (assembly GCA_963808105.1). Classification (GTDB taxonomy): domain Bacteria; phylum Actinomycetota; class Thermoleophilia; order Solirubrobacterales; family Thermoleophilaceae; genus JAAYBF01. The sequence continues at coordinate 1,187,607 of CAWEEH010000003.1, forward strand.
GCGCACGCCCTTCTTGCCGATGTTCTCGCCGCTGGGGAGGTAGTACTCGCCCACGGTGATGTCGAGCACGCCGCCGTTGGACAGCGGCACGACCTCCTGGAACACGCCCTTGCCGAACGTGCGGGTGCCGACCACGGTGGCGCGCTTGGTGTCGCGCAGCGCGCCGGTCACGATCTCCGACGCGGACGCGCTGCCGCGGTCCACCAGCACGACCACGGGGATGTCCTTCGAGATCGCGCCGGCCCTCCGCCTCGAACTCGCGCCTCGGCTTGGTGCGGCCCTTGGTGAAGGTGATCAGCCCGTCCTCGACGAAGATCGACGAGACCAGCACCGCCTCCCGCAGCAGCCCGCCGCCGTTCCCGCGCAGGTCGAGCACGATGCCCTTGCGCGCCGCGCGAGGTCATCTTGTCGATCTCGCGGCGCAGCAGCCCGTGCGCGCCGTTGCTGAAGGTCGTGAGCTCCACCACGCCGTAGCGCTGGCCGTCGCGCTCCTCGAGCTTGCTCTCGGCGACGGGCACCTCGATGCGCTCGCGCTGTGAGCGTGAGCGTGCGGGGCGCGACCGTGTCGGGATCCACGACCTCCAGCCGCACCTTCGTGCCGGCCGGGCCCTTGATGCGCGCCGTGGCCACGTCGCTCGAAACGCCGGCGATCGAGCGGCCGTTCACCGCGGTGATGAACTCGCCCTTCTTGATGCCGCCCTTCTTGGCGGGAGAGCCGTCGAACACGTTGATCACGCGCAGGCCGCGGCGGTCCTCGTCGACGTTCATGCCCACGCCCTCGAACTCGCCCTCGCACGGACTGCTTCGAACTCCTTCGTCTCCTCCGGGGTGAGGTAGTTGGAGAACTGGTCGTCCAGCCCCCCGACGATGCCCTTGAGCGAGTTCTGCTCGATGTCGGAGTCCTTGATGGGCCTGTAGAAGTTGTCCTTGATCTCGTCGACCACCTCGGCGCGCAGCGCGCGGTCGTCGTCCACGAACGCGTCCCGCACGGGTTCCGGCAGCGTCTCGGGGTGCCCGCCGAGCCAGATGCCACCGCATAGCAGCAGGAGCCCGACCGCCACGGCGACGCTCGTCTTACCAAAGCCAGTCATCAGGCAATGAGGGTAGTGGCGCGCTTAAACGCGAAGGAAACGTCGCAGCGTGAGCGCGCTGCCCGCGGCGGAGACCGCGATGCAGGCCACCAGCAGCACCACGATCAGCAACGGGAAGTCGATCGTGTCCGGCGCGGCGAGCAGGGCGAAGCGGTCGGAGAGCGGGTCGATGAACGTCTCCTTGGCGATCGTGAGCAGCAGCACGGCGAGCACGCCGCCCATGAAGCCCACGATCACGCCCTCGATCACGAACGGCCAGCGGATGAACCAGTTGGTGGCGCCCACGAGCTTCATCACCTCGACCTCGCGGCGGCGGGCGAAGATCGACAGGCGGATGGTGTTGGCGATCAGCGCGACCGAGGCGAACACGAGCAGCACCGCCAGGCCGGCGGTGAGGATCTTCACGAGGCCGGTCGCGGAGAGGATCTTCTCGGTGTCCGACTCCTTGTTGCGCACCTCGTCGATGCCCGCCAGCGACGGCACGCGCGTGCCGTCGGGGTCCTTCGGCGCGAGGCGGTCGACGATCGCGCCCACCTTCTCGGGGTCGTCGGGCACCACGCGGAAGGTGTCGGGCAGCGGGTTGGACGCCCAGCAGCTCGGCGCCCTCCTTGAAGGCGCGCGGGTTCTTCTCCTGCGCGGTCTTCAGGCCCTCGTCCTTGGAGATGAACTCGACCGACTTCACGTTGGCCGTGTTGTCGATCGCCTTCTGCAGCTCCTGGCGCTCGGCGGTGGTGGAGCCGTCCTTCACGTAGACGTCCACCACCACGCGGTTGCGGACCTCGTTCGCGGTGCCGGTGGTGGCCTGCACGATCGGGATGAACACGCCGAGCACCAGCGCCGTGAGCAGCACGGTGAGCAGCGCGGCCAGGGCCGGCGCGGAGTTGCGCGACAGGCCACGGATGGCCTCCTTGAGGAAGAACCCGAATTGCATTAGTTCGGGTGGCCCTCGGCGCCGAGGCCGAGCTCGCCGCGGAGGCGGATCGCGAACTCGGTGGTGGACTCGTCGGGCCGGTAGAGGCCGGACAGCTCGTCGCGGATGATGCGGCCCTCGCGCAGCTCGATCACGCGGCGGCGCATCTTGTCCACCATCGCGCTGTCGTGGGTGGCCACCACCACGGTCGTGCCGGTGCGGTTGATGCGGTAGATCAGCTGCATGATCCCGATCGACGTCTCGGGGTCGAGGTTGCCGGTGGGCTCGTCGCAGAGCAGCAGCGGCGGGTGGTTCACGAACGCCCGCGCGATCGACACGCGCTGCTGCTCGCCGCCCGACAGCTCGTCGGGGAAGTTGTGCAGCTTGGTGGAGAGCCCGACCAGGCGCAGGATGTCGGGCACCTTGCGGCGGATCTCGTTGCGCGGCTCGCCGATCACCTGGAGCGAGTAGGCCACGTTGTCGTAGATCGTGCGGTTGGGCAGCAGCTTGTAGTCCTGGAACACCACGCCGAGGTTGCGGCGCAGGAACGGCACCTTCGCGCGCGGCATGTTGCCGAGCTCCTTGCCGGCGATCAGGATCTCGCCGGCGGAGGCCTCGAGCTCCTTCTGGAGCAGGCGGATGCAGGTCGACTTGCCGCAGCCGGTGGGGCCGACGAGGAACACGAACTCGCCGCGCTCGATCCGCATGGAGGCGCGCTCGAGGCCGACGGAGCCTCCGTCGTAGACCTTCGAAACGTCGCGGAACTCGACCACGGGAATCCCGGCAGCGGGGGTCCCGCGCACGGGCTCCTGGAGCGTGCGGGTTGGGCTAGCCATGAGGACGGCGATTTGTAGCGGAAAGGCCCTCAGGCGCCTAAGGGGTGCAACGGATCTTCCAGCGCGAGAACAGCTCTCCGCCGCTCTCCAAAAGGGAAATCAGCTCGGCCGTGCACGGGCTCGGAAGCTCCTTTCCGGCCACGATGGTGAGCGCATGGGCGCCGCCCACCAGCTGCGGCGAGAGGCTGAGATACAGCTCGTCCACCAGGCCGGCGGCCAGCATGAACGAGTTCAGCGTCGGCCCGCCCTCGCTCAGCACCGAGCGGATGCCGTGCTCCTCGCGCAGGCGCGCCATGAGCAGCGGAAGGTCGTCGCCCGTGCGCTCGTAGGTGACCTGCGCCTTCACGCCCTCGAGCTCCTGCTCCGCGCCGGTGGCGATGATCACGCGCGCCTCGGGGTCCTGGAACAGCGGGAGATCGGGGGGCAGGTCGAGCCGGCCGCTCACCACCACCACCGGCGGGTTGGGGTCCAGCCCCGCCTCCACCCGGCGCGCGGTGAGCTCCTCGCTGCGCACGGCGCGTCCGTAGCGCTCCAGCCGCACGGTCCCGGCCCCCGCGAGGATGGCGTCGGCCTGGGTGCGCAGGCCGTGGAACAGCGCGTGGTCGGCGTCCCCGCCGAGGCTGCGGGTGGTGCCCTCGACCACGGCCTTGCCATCGAGGGTCGAGACCATGTTCAGGACCAGGTAGGGACGGTCTGCCGGCGCGTGCGAGGCCAGGTCGAGGTGGGCAACGGCCTCGGTGACCTCGACCTCCCCTGGTTCCGGGTAGAGACGGTTCAGGAGCATTGGCGTGATTTTCCCAGTTGCCGTGTGTTTACTGAGATAGGTGACACCGCGCGCGTTATACGCCCCTGCTCGCCTGGCGGGCACGCCGCTGCTGCGGACGCAGAGCGACGAGCGTTTGGTGGACCTCATCCGGGCCGGAAACGACGGCGCCTTCGAGGCCGTCGTGGCGCGCTACAGGCGCCAGTTGCTGCGCTACTGCTCGACCATCGTGCCCGGCGACCGCGCCGAGGACGCGGTGCAGCAAACCTTCCTGCGCGCCTACGACGCGCTGCGCGCTTCCGAGGGCGAGATGCGGCTGCGGCCTTGGCTCTACCGGATCGCGCACAACCAGTCGCTGAACGCGCTGCGCGACCGCTCGCTGTCCCACGAGGAGCTGGACGAGTCGATCGACGGTGTGGAGCGTCCCGACCAGGCATTCGAGAGCAGCGAGCGCCTGCGGGACATGCTCGCCGCCGTGAGCGCACTACCGGAGCGCCAGCGCGACGCGATCGTGCTGCGCGAGCTGGAGGGCCGCAGCTACGACGAGATCGCCGCCGAGCTCGGCGTGACCGGCGGCGCGGTGCGCGCACTGCTCAACCGCGCCCGCGGAACCCTCCGCTCGGGCGTGACCGCCCTGACCCCGTACGGGCTGCTGACCCGGATTCCATGGGCCGGCGAGGGCGGCGAGGCGATGACCGCGCGGGTCGCGGAGATGTGCGGCGCGGGCGCCGGCGGCGCGATCGCCGCGAAGGCCTGCGCCACCGTGCTCGTGACCGGCGCCGTGGTGGGTGGCGTGGCCACGTCCCCCGACTCGGGCACGCCCGACGGCCGCGCCGATCCCCCGCCGCGCGAGGCGAGCGTGCAGCCCGCCAGGGAGCCGGCACCGGAGCCCTCCCAGGCGCCGGTGGCCCCGGTTACCGGGAGCGAGGACGAGTCGGCCGAGGAGGCAGGGGAGCGCAGACGAGGCCGTGGGCGCGGGCGAGGTCGCGGAGGAGACGACGATGCCGCCGACGAGGATCGCTCGGGGCCGGGCGGCGGCGAGGACGAGGCGGAGGAGCCGGCGGAAGCGGAGGAGCCCGACGGTGACAATTCGGGACCGGGAAGCGAGTCGTCGGGCTCGGGCAGCAGCGGCTCGAGCTCGGGATCGAGCGGCTCAGGCTCCAGCGGGTCGGGGTCCGGCGACGACTCCGACGACGACAACTCGGGCCCCGGCGGCGGCGAAGCCGGCGAGCAGTGAAGGGTCTTGGGGGATATGGCCCCAAGATCCGACACGACTAGGCGTTGATCGCGACCATCCGCTCGATCGGCACCAGGGCGCGCTCGGCGATCTTGGGGTCCACCGTCACCACCGGGTCGAGGTCACGCAGGCAGTCGCGCAGCTTGGGCAGCGTGATCATCTTCATGAACTGACACACGGCGGCCTCGTTGGCCGGCACGAAGGTCTTGCCGGGGTTGTCGCGCTCCAGCGGGTGCAGCATGCCGGTCTCGGTGGCGACGATGAACGTGTCGGCGTCGGACTCGTGAGCGTGCTTGAGCATCCCGCCCGTGGAGAGCATGTGGGTGTTCTCGGCGTCCACGTCGCCCGCCGCCACGTACTCCATGACCGACGTCGAGCAGCCGCACTCGGGGTGGATCAGGAAGTCGGCGCCCGGGTTGGCCTCGCGGACCTCGGCGATGTCGCGCGGGCGGATGCCCGCGTGCACGTGGCACTCGCCGGTCCAGACGTTCATGCGGCGTCCCGTGACCTTCTCCACGTAGGCGCCGAGGAACATGTCGGGCCCGAAGAGGATCTCCGTGTCCTCGCCGTGCTCGCGCCAGATGTGCTCCACCACCTGCACCGCGTTCGACGAGGTGCAGCAGTAGTCGGTCTCGGCCTTCACCTCGGCCGTGGTGTTCACGTACATCACCACCACGGCGCCGGGGTGCTGGGACTTCCACTCGCGCAGCTCATCGGCGGTGATCGAGTCGGCGAGCGAGCAGCCGGCGTCGAGATCGGGCAGCAGAACGGTCTTCTCTGGCGACAGGATGGCCGCGGTCTCGGCCATGAAATGCACGCCGCAGAAGGCGATCACGTCGCCCCCGGCGGCCGCGGCCTGGCGCGACAGACCCAGGGAGTCGCCCACGAAATCGGCGACATCCTGGACCTCGGGCACCTGGTAGTTGTGGGCGAGGATCACCGCGTTGCGCTCTTCAGCCAACGCGCGAACCTCGTTCTTCAACGCGGGTAGGTTCTCGAGGACGAGAGGGGCCGGCATGTTTCGAACCTTTGGGTCGGGTGTCGAAATGAAGGCCCGGCTCGGGGGAGCCTGGGCGCTTCACAAAGTATAGCCCGGTCAGGCCGGCTGCATCAGGAGCGAGAGGTCCAGCGCGGGCGCCGAGTGGGTGAGCGCGCCCACCGAGATGAAGTCCACCCCCGTCTCGGCGACCTCGCGCACGTTGTCGAGGGTGACGCCGCCGCTGGCCTCGAGCTCGGCGCGGCCCGCGGTTCGCTCCACCGCGGCTCGGATCTCGGCGGGCGTCATGTTGTCCAGCAGGATCCTGTCGATGCCCGCGGCAAGGACCTCGTCGAGCTGATCGATCTCCTCCACCTCGACCTCGACGAGATCGGCGCCCCCGGCCGCACGCCGCGCGGCCTCCCCCACCCCGCCCGCGAGCGTGGCGTGGTTCTCCTTCACCAGGATCGCGTCGTACAGGCCCGTCCGGTGCGAGACGCCACCGCCGGCCACCACGGCGGCCTTCTCGAGCGCTCGCAGGCCCGGAGTGGTCTTGCGGGTGTCGAGGATGCGCGCGCCGGTGCCCTCCACCGCCTGCACGTAGCGGGCGGTGAGGGTGGCCACGCCGCTGAGGCGGCCCAGGAAGTTCAGCGCGACCCGCTCGCCGGCGAGGATGGCCCGGGCGGGGCCCTCGATGCGGGCCAGGTCGCCGGCCTCGCGCCACCTGCCCTCCGGGGCGAGCGCCTCCAGACCCGGCGCGCCGGCCTGCTCGAAGGTCTCGCGAGCCACGTCGAGGCCGAAGGGCACACCCGGCGCTCGCTGCTGGATGACCGCGACCGCCCGCGCGTCCTCCGGGACGACGGCCTGGGCCGTCAGATCGCCCGCGCCGAGGTCCTCGGCGAGGGCGCGGGCCACCAGGTCCCTCACGCCGGGGCCGCGGCGCGGTCGATGCCCGCGGCGCGGTATGCGTCGCCCTCGTCGAGGGTCTCCTCGCGCAGGAGCGCCTCGGCCAGAGCGTCGAGCTTCTCGCGCTCGCGCTCGAGCAGGCCGCGCACCTCGTCGTGGGCCTCGTCGATGATCCGGCGCACCTCGCTGTCGATGAGCCGCTGCGTGGCCTCCGACACCGGGGAGGCGCCGGGCAGGAACGGGCTCTGGCCGTCCATCGGCTCCACGGCCACGAAGCCGACCTCCTCGCTCATCCCCCACCGCCCCACCATCCCGCGGGCGAGCATGGTGGCCTGCTGGATGTCGGACTCGGCGCCGGTGGTGATCGTGCCGAACGTCACCTCCTCGGCGACCCGGCCGCCCACGGCGACCTTGATCTTCCCGCGCAGGTAGCTCTCGGAGTAGTTGAAGACGTCCGCGTCGGGCGCCGACAGCGTGACGCCGAGCGCCTGGCCGCGGGGGATGATCGACACCTTGCGGACGGGGTCCGCGCCGGGGGTGAGCATGCCGACGATCGCGTGGCCGCCCTCGTGGTAGGCGATCCGGCGGCGATCCTCCTCGGACTGCACCACCTTGCGCTCGGTGCCGAGCACGATCTTCTCGATCGCGTCGGTGAGGTCCCCCTGCGCGACCTGGCTGTGGCCACGGCGGGCGGCCAGCAGGGCCGCCTCGTTCACCACGTTGGCCAGGTCGGCGCCCACCATGCCGGGAGTTGCCTGGGCCAGCGCCTCGAGGTCCACGTCGTCGCCCAGCGGCACCGAGCGGGTGTGCACCTCCAGGATCTTGCGGCGGCCGACCTTGTCCGGCGGCTGTACGGCCACACGGCGGTCGAAGCGCCCCGCGCGCAGGAGCGCCTTGTCGAGGATCTCCGGCCGGTTGGTGGCGGCCAGCACCACCACGCCGTCGCCCGTCTCGAAGCCGTCCATCTCGGTGAGGATCTGGTTGAGGGTCTGCTCGCGCTCGTCGTGGCCGCCGCTGCTGAACCCGCCGCCGCCCGAGCGCGACCGGCCGATGGCGTCGAGCTCGTCGATGAAGATGATGGCCGGAGCTGAGTCCTTGGCCTGCTGGAAGAGGTCGCGCACGCGCGAGGCGCCCACGCCCACGATCGCCTCGATGAACTCCGAGGCCGAGATGGAGAAGAACGGCACGCCGGCCTCGCCGGCCACGGCCTTGGCCAGCAGCGTCTTGCCGGTGCCGGGAGCGCCCGACAGCAGCACGCCCCTGGGGATGCGCGCGCCGAGCTTGGCGTACTTCTCGGGCGTCTTGAGGAAGTCGACGATCTCCGACAGCTCCTCCTTGGCCTCGTCGATGCCGGCCACGTCGCCGAAGTTCACGCGCGTGTCCTCGCCGCCCTCGGCGCGGCGGGCGCGCGAGCGCCCGAACTGCCCGAGCACCCCGCCGCCGCCCGCCTGCTGCGAGGCGCGGCGGATGAGGAAGATGAACAGGCCGACCAGCAGCAGCGTGGGACCGAAGGAGAAGAGCAGCGTCTCGAGCAGCGAGCGGTCCTCCGCCGGCTTGGCGTTCACGGTGACGCCCGGCGCGCTCGAGGTCGGCCGACAGCTCGTCGGTGTCCGCGAAGGTCGGCACCTCGGTCTCGAACTTCTTGGAGCCCTTCACCTCCTTCTTGAACTCGCCCTGGACCGTGGAGCCCTTGGACGAGATCTCCTTCACGTTCTCCTTCTCGATCTGGTCGACGAAGAGCGGCGTGTAGGGCACGCGCTTGCGGTCCTCCGCCGGGGCGAAGATCGCGACGAAGAGGTAGTTCGCCGCGAGCAGCACGACGACGATCGTGAGGAAGCGCCGGAAGCTGAACGGCACCATCGGCTTCTTCCCCGGCGGTGTCCCGCGGCCGTCGGGCGCGGGATCCACGCGCCAGTTCGGATCGGACGGGCGCTTCTCGTCGGCCATCGTGAAGACTCTAGGGATGCGGCGGCTGCGGAACACGATGGCGATCGCCCGCGGCGCCGCGGGCCAGCGGCGGGTCCCGTATCTGCCCGACGAACGGCGGCACGCCCTCCGTGACGCGCGCGTGCGAGCGATGGTCGGTCACGCGGCCGCCACGGTGCCCCACTACCGCGACCTGAGCATCGACCCGCGCGAGTTCGAGACCGCAGCCGACCTGGAGCAGCTTCCCCTGCTCGGGCGCGAGGAGATCCAGGACGCGCCGGAGCGGTTCGTGTCGGAGACCTTTCGCGACGACGCATCGCTCGTCTTCCCGACGAACGGCACCACCGGCACCCCGCTCGCCGTGCGCCACGATCGCGACTCGGTGCTCGAGAACATCGCGCTGGGCGAACGCGAGCGGGTGGTGGAGGCGCAACTGACCGGTAAGCGGGTCCGCTACACGGTGCTCGACGTGAACTACGGCCCGCGCGACACCGGATTCCAGGTCCTGCGCTTCTACCGCGAGCAGACGGCCATGCCCCTGCGCCCGGCGCGGCACATGCTGCGCATCACCGATCCGTTCGAGCGGGTGGTGGAGGCGGTCAATGAGCTCAAGCCCGACGTACTGCAGGGCTATGGCTCATACCTGGAGGCATTCTTCGAGGAGCTCGACGGGACCGGAGCCGAGATGCACCGGCCAGGCGTGGTGCTCTACGGCAGCGACACCATGAGCCAGGCCGGGCGGCGGTTCATCGAGCAGCGGTTCGGGATCCCGGTGATATCGCGCTACAACGCGGTGGAGGCGTTCAAGATCGGGTTCACCTGCGAGGAGCGCGACGGGGTGCACCTGGAGGACGACCTCTGCCACGTCCGGGTGCTCGATGACGCGGGTGGCGCCCAGCCGCCGGGCGAGGTCGGCGAGGTGGTGATCTCCAACCTGGTGAACCGTGCAACCGTGCTGCTCAACTACCGGCTCGGCGACGTCGCGGCGCGCAGCGAGGGCGCGTGCCGGTGCGGGCGCACGACGCCGAGGCTGGCCGACGTGGGCGGCCGGCTCGAGCGGACGCTCCGGGCTCGGGACGGCAGGCTCGTGCCCGAGGGCGCGATCCAGGTGCGCCTCAAGGACCGGGGCGCCGACAGCTTCCAACTGGTCCAAACCGCCGTCCACAGCTACGAGCTGAAGGTGGTGGCCAATGACTACGAGGTGATCCGTCCGCGGCTGGTGGAGGATCTCCGCACGCTGCTCGGCGAGGGCACGAGCATCGAGACGAGCCGGCACGACCAACTGGCGCCAGGCCCGCGCGGGGTCTTTCAGTACGTGATTCCGCTCTCTTGAGCCTGCGCCTCAACCTGTACGCGCGCGAGCTCCGCGACCTCCCGCATGACCTGCGCTGGGGCCGCCGCCACGGCGCGGTATGGGCAGAGCTGCGCCGTCGCACCCTCGACCAGCTCTACGAGCGGGGCCGATTCGCCGTGGTCGAGCAGGACCTCGACCGAGCGCTCACCAGCGCCCCGCCGCCGGGGGTGACCGTGGAGGTCGCCAAGGATCTGGGCGTGCTCGCGGATCTTGCGCCGCGGCATGTGCGGTCCGCGCTTGCGCGCAGGGAGACCCTGCGCTGCGTGGTGGCGTTCAGCGACGGGCGGGCCGTGGGCTACGACTGCTGGTCGCTGCGGCTGCACCCCGAGCTCGATGTGATGCCGGTGCCCCTCCCCGCGGGCACGCCCTGGGGCCACGACATCTACGTGGACCCGGCAGCTCGCGGCATGGGCATCGGCATGGCCCTGGCGTCCGCCCGGATCGCCGACATCCGCGAGCACGGGTTCCGGCGGCTGCGCGGGCTGCTCGAGGCGGGCAACGTCGCGGCCCGGCGCACCGCCGAGCGGTCCGTGCCACACACGCTGCTCGGAGAGGCCTGGTTCGTGAAGACCCCCGGGCGGCTGCGGGCGGGCTTCGATCCCGCGTAATGGCGAAATCCGCAAACCGCGCCTAGGCTGGCGCCCAACTGACCCTGAGGAGGAGGACTCGCTGTGAGGAAAGTGCGTCTAGTGATGCTGTGTCTCGCCTGCGCGGGGCTGCTCGCGGTGCCCGCGGCGGCCGATGCCCAGAAGCAGAAGCCCGGCGGCAACCAGCAAGGCAACTCGATCAAGTGCCGTATCGCCACCAGCCAGGCCGAGAAGACGAAGAGCTCGGTGGCCGGCTACACGGCCGACGCGGCCAAGGCCAAGAAGACCGTGGCCAAGCGCAAGAAGGCCTACCGCAAGAACAAGAGCGCGAAGAACAAGCGCAAGCTCCGGAAGGCGAAGGCCGCCCACAAGGCCGCCAAGACGAGCCTCGCGCAGTCGAAGCAGGCGCTCGCGAATGCCGAACGGCGTAAGGCCAGCGCCTGTAGTTAGGACCCTGCCCGCCGCAGCAGTTCCGCCCGCACGAATTCGTCGAGGTCGCCGTCCAGCACGCCCTGGGCGTTGCCGACCTCGACGTTCGTGCGGTGGTCCTTGACCATCGTGTAGGGGTGCAGCACGTAGCTGCGGATCTGTGATCCCCAGCCCACGTCCTGGGCCTCGCCCTTCTCCTTCGCGATCTCGGCCCGGCGCTTCTCCTCCTCCAGCGCCACCAGCTTCGCGCGCAGCATCGCCATCGCGGTGTCCCTGTTCGACGACTGCGAGCGCTCGTTCTGACACTGCACCACCGTGCCCGTGGGCTTGTGGGTGATGCGCACCGCGGAGTCGGTCTTGTTCACGTGCTGGCCACCGGCGCCCGACGCCCGGTAGGTGTCGATCTGGAGGTCGTCGGGGTCGATCTGAACGTCGGCGGTCTCCTCCACCAGCGGCGCCACCTCCACGCCGGCGAACGCGGTGTGGCGGCGCGCCGCGGAGTCGAACGGTGAGATTCGCACCAGGCGGTGCACGCCCTTCTCCGCCGAGAACAGGCCGTAGGCGTTCTCGCCCTTCGCGAGGAACGTGGCCGACTTGATGCCGGCCTCCTCCCCCGCCGACGCCTCCTTCAGCTCGGTCTTCATGCCGCGCCGGTCCGCCCAGCGCATCTCGGTGCGCAGCAGCATCTCGGCCCAGTCCTGCGAGTCGGTCCCGCCCGCGCCGGCGTTCACGGTGACCACGGCGTCGCCCGCGTCGTAATCGCCGGAGAACAGGCGCGCCTCCTCCAGCGCCGCGAGGCGTGACTCGATCGACGCGCGCTGCTCCTCGACCTCCGCCGCGATCGACTCGTCCTCGGCGACCATCGCCTCCATCTCCTCGAGGTCGCCGACATCGGATTCGAGCTTGCGGAACTCGTCGAGACGGCGCTGCACGCGCGCGTGCTCGGCGGACACCTTGGCGGCCTTCGCCTGGTCGTCCCAGAACCCCTCGGCGCCCATCTCCGCCTCGAGGGCGGCTGGCGCTGCTGCTCTAGTTGAGCGGGGTCAAAGGTAATCCGCGAGCAGCTTCAGCTGGTCGCGGAGTTCGGCCGCGGCGCTAGGCACCGTGGCACTTCTTGTATTTCTTCCCGCTGCCGCACGGGCACGGGTCGTTGCGGCCGATGCGGTCCTCCTCGGCCACCACGCGCGTCTCCACCTGGACGGGCTGCTCGGCCACCTCGTCGTAGGCCATGTCGGCGGCGTCCTGGAGGGCGCTGGGCTGTTCCTCGGCGGTGCCGCCCGCGTAGGAGAACGCGGCCGTGGAGCTCGTGTTGGCGACGCCGCCCCACTTCTGCTCGGGGGCCGGCTGGCCGTCGCCGTTCTGGCCGTCGGTCTCCACCTCCACGACGAAGATGTAGCGCCCGAACTCCTCCCAGATGGCGTTCATCAGGCCGGTGAACATCTCGAAGCCCTCGTTCTTGTAGGCCACGAGCGGATCGATCTGGGCGAACCCGCGCAGGTGGATGCCCTCGCGCAGGTAGTCCATGTCGTGCAGGTGCTCGCGCCAGCGCTCGTCGATGATCTGGAGCAGCATGAAGCGCTCGAGCGCGCGCATGAGCTCCTCGCCGAGCTCCTCCTCGCGGTCGGCGTAGGCGTCGACGATGTCCTCGCGCAGCTCGCGGATCAGCGACTGGCGGTCGATGTTCTTCGCGTCCAGCTCGGCGAAGTCGATGCCCACCGGGTACATCTGCTCGAGCTGGGTGTAGAGGCCGTCGAGGTCCCAGTTCTCGGCGAACTCGTCGACCATGTACTCGCTGGCCATCCGCTCCACGACCTCGGCGAGCTGCTCGTTCGCGGTCTCGGACATGTCCCCGCCCTCGAGGATCTTGTCGCGGTACTCGTAGATGATCTCGCGCTGCTGGTTCATCACGTCGTCGTACTCGAGGACGCGCTTTCTGATGAGGAAGTTCTGCTCCTCGACCTTCTTCTGGGCGCCCTCGATCTGCTTGGAGAGCATCCCGGCCTCGATCGGCTCCTCCTCGCCCTCGTCGCTGGTGGTGCCGAGGCGGTCGAGGATCTTGTAGATCCGGTCGCCGGCGAACAGGCGCACGAGGTCGTCCTCGGCCGAGAGGTAGAAGCGGCTCTCGCCCGGGTCGCCCTGGCGGCCTGAGCGGCCGCGCAGCTGGTTGTCGATCCGGCGCGACTCGTGGCGCTCGGTGCCGAGGATGAAGAGCCCGCCGGCCTCCACCACCACGTTGCGGTCGCTCTCGACCTGCTCCTCGAACCCCGGGAGCTTGGCGTCCCAGGCCTTGTCGTACTCGTCGGTGCCGGGTTCGAGCTTGTCGGCGCGCAGGGCCAGGTCGGTGAGGTGCTCGGCGTTGCCGCCGAGCTTGATGTCCACTCCGCGGCCCGCCATGTTGGTGGCGATGGTGACCGAGCCGGGGCGGCCCGCCTCGGCGATGGTCTCGCCCTCGCGCTCGGCGTGCTCGGGCTTGGCGTTGAGCACGGTGTGCTTGATGCCCTTCGCGTTCAGCTGGCCCGAGAGCACCTCGGAGACCTCGACCGAGATCGTTCCGACCAGCACCGGCTGGCCCTTCGAGGTGCGCTCCTCGATCTCCTTGACCACGGCGGCCCACTTGCCGTCCTTGGTCTTGTAGATCTGGTCGTTCTTGTCCTCCCGCGCCATCGGCATGTTGGTGGGGATCTCGACCACCTGCAGCTTGTAGATCTTCATGAACTCGGTGGCCTCGGTGAGGGCCGTGCCGGTCATGCCCGCGAGCTTGTCGTAGCGGCGGAAGTAGTTCTGGTAGGTGATCGTGGCGACGGTCTGGTTCTCCTCCTGGATCGCCACGCCCTCCTTGGCCTCGACGGCCTGGTGCAGGCCCTCCGACCAGCGCCGGCCCTCGAGGATGCGGCCGGTGAACTCGTCGATGATCTTCACCTCGCCGTCGATCACCTCGTAGTCCACGCCGCGCTTGTAGAGCGACTCGGCCTTCAGCGCCTGCTGGAGGTGGTTCACGAGGTTGCCGTGCTCGGCCTTGTACATGTTGTCGATGCCGAGGAACTTCTCCGCCTTCTCGACGCCGCGCTCGGTGACCGCCACGGTCTTGTGCTTCTCGTCGGGCTCGAAGTCGAAGTCCGCCACGTAGTTCCTTGGACTTCGCCTCGATGCCCTCGGGCTTCTTGCCCGGCTCCATCAGCGGCGCCAGCTTGGCGAACTTGTAGTAGAGGTCGGCGGCCTGCTCGGGCGCGCCGGAGATGATCAGCGGGGTGCGCGCCTCGTCGATGAGGATGTTGTCGACCTCGTCGACGATCGCGAAGCTGTGGCCGCGCTGCTGTGACTTCTCGGAGATGTCTGTGGCGAGGTTGTCGCGCAGGTAGTCGAAGCCGAGCTCGGAGTTGGTGGCGTAGGTCACGTCCGCCGCGTAGGCGGCGCGCTTCTCGTCCCAGTCGCGGTCGTCGGACTGAAGGATCCCAACCGAGATTCCCAGCAGGTCGTAGATCGGCTTCATCCAGAGCGCGTCTCGGCGGGCGAGGTAGTCGTTCACCGTGACCAGGTGGACGCCCTTGCCGGACGAGCGCGTTCAGGGCGATCGGCAGCGTGGCGGTGAGCGTCTTGCCCTCGCCGGTCTTCATCTCGGCGATCGAGCCGTCGTGCAGCACCATGCCGCCGATCAGCTGCACGTCGAAGTGCCGCTGGCCCAGCGTGCGCTTGGCGGCCTCGCGCGTGACCGCGAAGCACTCGTAGAGCAGGTCGTCGAGCGACTCGCCCTCGCTCGCTCGCTCGCGCAGCGCCTCGTATCGGGCGCGCAGCTCCTCGTCGGACTCGAGCTCCAGCTCGGGCTCGTAGTCGCTGATGCGAGCCACCTTCTTCTCGAACTGCTTGAACTTCTTGCCCTCGCCCATGCGCAGGGCTTTGTCGAACAGCGCCATGGGTCCGAGATTAGCGCGCTACGGCGGTCGCGCTAAGCGATGCGCGGCGAGGCCCGATGCGCCTCGCGGCGCTTGCGGCGCTTCTCCCGGTGACGCTTCACCTGCCGCGAGATGTCCTCCGCGGCGAGGTTGAGCGAGTGCACCATGTCCTCCGAGGCCTCGTGGGCCCTGAGCGTCACGCCCTTGAGGTGGAGCGTGAGCTCCACCACCTGGGAGTCGCGGATCGACGGGTTGCGCTCCTCACTGAGCTCGACCTCCATGTCGGCAAGCTCCGACACCTGCCGGGCGACCTTGGCGAACTTCTTGTCCACCCGCTTCCTCAGCTCGTCGTCGACCGGAACATTGCGCCCCTTCACGCTGATGCGCATGCAGCTCTCCTTGTCGTTGCGAGGTGTCTCCCTGCGATCGATGTTACGGAGTCGCGCCGCTGGTGCCAACCGAATCGCCTAGCGACCCAGGGTCCGTGCGTAGACGACCGCCTCGACCTGCGCCGTGCCCGCGGCCCGGAGCGCCGCGGCGCACGCGGAGAGGGTGGCGCCCGTGGTGCAGACGTCGTCGACGAGGAGGGCGCTCGGCGGCGCCGCCCCACGCGCCTCGATGCGCGGCCCCGCCAGCCGCTCGGCGCGATCACGGCCCACCTGGCGCGCCGCCGCCGGACCGGTGCGCTCGAGGCAGTCGGCGACCTCGAGGCCCGCCCGGCGCCCGAGCGCCGCCGCCAGCCGCTCCGCCTGGTTGTAGCCGCGCTGCCGCCGGCGGCGCGGATGAAGCGGTACGGGCACCAGGACACCGTCCAATTCGGGCGCGCCGGCGCAGATGGCGGCCGCCATCGGCTCCGCGAGCCCCACCGCGCCGCGGTACTTCAGCCCCCGCACGAGCGCCCGGCCCGGGCCCTCGTAGGCCACCGGCGCCCAGACCTGCGACGCCCTCCACCGTCACCGCCTCCGGCCCGAGCCAGCGCAGGCGCCCGCGGCAGACCACGCACAGCGGCGCCCCAAGCGGGCAGTCCCCGCCGCACTCCCAGCAGAACGGGGGCACCAGGACCGACCAGGCACGGGCGATGAGCGAAGCCACGGTCCGAGCCTGGGCCCTACCGGGTAACGGCTCAGCACCCGATTGCGACAATCGCGCCGGTGCCCGGTAACGATCCCGATCTCCACTGGCTGCCCGACCCGCTCGTGCTGGCGCCGATCGCGGTGCTGGTGGCGATCTACGTCCGGCGCTTCCGGCGAGCGCGCAAGGAGGAGCACGGCCGCGGCGCGGGACCGGCGCAGGCCGTCGCGTTCGCGGCCGGGATCGTCGCGCTGCTGCTGGCCGTGGCCAGCCCGCTCGACCGCCTCGGCGAGGACCACCTCTTCTCCGCGCACATGCTCCAGCACGTGCTGCTGGGCGACATCGCGCCCGCGCTGCTGCTGCTCTCGCTCTCGCGGGTGATCCTGCGGCCGGTCACCAGGCGGCTGATGGGCGTCGAGCGCGCGCTCGGCCCCTTCGCCTCGCCGTGGACGGGGATCGCGATCTGGCTCGGCCTCATGTACCTCTGGCACGTCCCCGCGCTGTACGAGGCGGCGATCGAGAACCCGATCGTGCACCTGATCGAGCACATCTCGTTCTTCAGCGCCGGCGTGGCCGTGTGGTGGCCGCTGGTGGAGCCCGTGCCCATGCGCCGCCCGCTGCGGGGGCTCACGACCATCGCCTACATCGGCACGGCCAAGTTCGGCCTGGCCGCCCTGGGCCTCTACCTCACCTGGTCGGGCACCGTGATCTACGACTACTACGAGGGCCTGCCCCGCATCTGGGGCCTCTCGCGCCGTCGACGACCAGAACGCGGGCGGCGCGATCATGATGGTGGAGCAGTCGCTCACGTTCGTGATCGCGCTGGTGGTGCTGTTCGCGCGCATGCTCACGCAGTCGGAGCGCGACGAGGTGCGCCGGGAGCGGCTGGAGGCCTCAGGGCGATAACGCCCGCAGGCAATCTTTTGGCGACTGAAGGGGGCTATAGCCCCCCTGAGTCGCCAATCGAAGCTGGAGCCGGCCGAGCGGCCGTAGCTAGAGCTCGCCGAGGGGCCGTAGCCGCTCGGTGATCCCGGTGCCGCCGTGGATGGCGCCGATCAGGATCTCGCCCTCCGAGACGTCGGTGCCGGGGAAGACGATCGACTCGCGCAGGGCGGCGCCGTCGCCCACCTTGCACCCGTCGCCGATCACGACCGGGCCCATCAGGCGCACGCCCGAGCCGAACTCCACGCCCTCCCCCACCCAGACCGGGTCGTCGCCGATCACCTCGACGCCGTCCGGCGCCTCGCCCGCTGAGACCTCGATCCGAAGCTTGCCCGCCAGGGCGTCGAAGGTGCCCTGGCGCAGCTCCTCCAGCGAGCCGACGTCGTTCCAGTAGTCGGTGATCTCGTGCACGTGGAAGGGCACGTCGCCCTCCAGCAGCGCGGGGAACACGTCGTTCGCCCAGTCGGCGAAGGGCTCCTCGGGGAAGTAGTCGAAGATCTCCGGCGAGAAGCAGTAGATGCCGCAGTTGCCGAGATCGGACTTGGCGTCCGCCGGGTCGGGCTTCTCCTGGAAGCCCTCGATGCGGCCGTCGGCGTCGTGGATGACCACCCCGTACTCGCGTGTGTCGTCCACCTTCTTCACCGTGAGCGTGGCGATCCCGCCCGCGCTGCGGTGGCGCTCGACCAGGGCGTTGAGATCGGTGTCGGTGAGGGCGTCGCCGGAGACGATCACCACCGGGTCGTCACCGAAGAAGTCGGCCACGTTGCGCACGCCGCCCGCGGTGCCCAGCAGCTCCTCCTCGAAGCGGTACTCCAGCCGGTCCCCGAAGTAGTCACGGATCGTGTCCGGGTAGTAGTGGAGGTTCGCGATCAGCTCGTCGAAGCCCTGGCGCTCGAGCATCCCGACGATGTGGGCCATTACGGGCCGGTCGAGCACCGGCACCATCGGCTTCGGGATCTCGAATGTGATCGGCTTGAGACGGGTACCGAGACCCGCTGCGAGGACCATGGCCTTCATGGCGCGGAGACGCTACCAGCAGCGCTCAAGACCGCTCAGAAAGAGGCCGATAGCGAAGTGATGAGCACATCCTTCACGGCCGACGCACTAGCCCCCGTGCGGCGGCTGTCATTCGCCGTGCTCGACGCCGGCGATCACGCGGCCGTGTACCGGGCGCTGGCCGAGGCCTTCTTTTCCGTGCTCGGCGTTGAGCAGGTGCACATCTCGCGGCTGTCCCAGGATCACGTGGTGGGCCGCGGAAACGGCTACACCCATGGCCCCGATGGCGAGCTCGTGGTCGGGCCCGACTACGAACTGCACTTCGACGAGACCTCCGCCGTGCGCCGGGTGGCGGTGAGCGGCGAGCCGGTCAACGAACCGGACGCGCCCAACT
This sequence comes from uncultured Thermoleophilaceae bacterium, assembly GCA_963808105.1. GTDB lineage: Bacteria > Actinomycetota > Thermoleophilia > Solirubrobacterales > Thermoleophilaceae > JAAYBF01. Next base: position 1,205,915 of record CAWEEH010000003.1, read on the forward strand.
CGAAGCTGATGAAGCAGGACATGGTGAAGCAGTTCAACGTGGCCAGCGCCCTGTTCGTGCCGCTCGCCCTGGACGGCCACGTCCGCGCCGTGATCGGGTGCATCTCCGAGACCCAGCGCGAGTTCAGCGAGGACGTGGTGGAGCTCGCGTCGACCCTGGCCAATCAGGCCGCCGCCGCGATCGCCATGCTCGACATGCGGGCTCGCATGGGCGCGCGCGCCGAGCACCAGACCGCGCTGGCCCGCGCGGCCCGCTCGCTGAACGCGCGGCTCGACCTCAAGGCGGTGCTCGAGACCCTCTGTCGCGAGGCCGCCCTCGCCCTGGGCGCCCGCATGGCGGGCGTCTACCTCGGCGACGCCAGGCACGGCGGGCTCGCGGTGGCCGGCCAGGGGATGGACCCCGAGTGGTTCGGCTATGTGATCCAGCCCGGCGAGGGCGTTGGCGGCCAGGTGCTGGTGACCGGCAAGCCCGCGATCTCCAACAGCTACCGCCATGAGGTGCGCAAGCCGCAAGAACCCGGCGCTCGAGGGCGTCGAGACCGCCGTCGCCGTCCCGGTGCGCTGGGACGAGGAGCTGAAGGGCGCCCTGTCGGTGGCGTTCTTCTCGATGCGCAGCGTGACCGACGAGGACATCGCCTTCCTGCAGGCGCTGTCGGACCTCGCCGGCGTGGCGTGCACCAACGCGCAGGCGTTCGAGCAGGCGCAGACGGCCGCTCGGACCGACTCCCTCACCGGCCTGCTCAACCACGGCGCGGTCCACGGCCAGGTCCGGGACGAGATCGCGCGGGCGAGGCGCAGCGGCGAGCCGCTCTGCTGCCTGCTCGCCGACCTCGACAACTTCAAGCCGATCAACGACCAGCACGGCCACCTGGCGGGCGACCGCATCCTCAAGGAGGTTGCGGCCCAGCTCGCCGAGGAATTCCGCGCCTACGACGGCATCGGGCGCTTCGGCGGCGACGAGTTCGTGGTGGTGCTCCCCGGCATGACGGAGGGCGAGGCGGATCTCGCGGCCGAGCGGTTCCAGGCGGCCGTGGCCGCGGTGCTCCCCGCCGCCCAGTCGGGCCTGGCGCTGACGGCATCCGTGGGCATCGCGCGGTGGCAGGAGCCGCTCACCGCTCCCGAGCTGATCGATCGCGCGGATCGCGCGCTGCTGGTGGCGAAGCGCAGCGGCAAGAACCGCGCGGTGCTGTCGTCGCGCTCCACCGAGGACGAGCTGGCGAGGCTGGAGTCGACGGCTGAGGCCCCCACTCGGGTGCTCGCGGACCTGTGGGACATGATCAGCCACTGCCAGCGCCCGACGGAGGTGCTCGATCGCCTCCCGCCGTTCATCCGCGAGGCGCTCGATCTGGGCGACGCGATCGTGATCCGAGCAGACGAATACCCGCCGGCGCGCGAACTGTGCCTGAGCATGGAGGGCGCTCCCGTGTCCCGCCCCAGCCTGGTGGCGCTGCGCAAGGCGCTCGGCGCGGAGGACCTTCCGGTCGAGGGCGGCGCGGGCTCGTGGGCCGCCGTTCCGCTCGCCCGCGACGAGCACGTGCACGGCCTGCTGCTGCTCCGGTCCGGAGCCCCGCTGTTCCCGCTGCCGACCCTGCGCATGGCGGAGCTGCTGGCCGGTCAGGCCGTGACGGCGCTGCTGGGCCAGATGGGCGGCGCGTCGCGCTCGGCCGTGGGCGCCCTGGCGGCGGCCATCGACGCCCGCGACGACTACACCCACTCCCATTCCGAGCAGGTCGTGAAGCTCGCGACCGCGGTGGCGCTGCGCCTCGGGCTCGAGCCGGCCGACGTGGAGCGGGTTCGCGACGGGGCGATGCTGCACGACGTGGGCAAGGTCGCGATCCCCAACGAGATCCTCTTCAAGCCCGGCCCGCTCGATCCGAACGAGTGGGCGATCATGCGCGAGCACCCGTTGATCGGTGAGCGGATCCTGCGGCGCACGCCGGAGCTGGCGCCGATCGCCCCGATGGTGCGCCACGAGCACGAGCGCTGGGACGGAGGCGGGTACCCCGACGGCCTGGCCGGCGAGCGGATCCCCGTCGGCAGCCGCATCATCCTGGCCTGCGACGCCTACAACGCCATGATCACGCAACGCCCGTACCGCGAGCCCATGTCCGTGGAGGAGGCGACCGCGGAGCTGGAGGAGAACGCCGGGACGCAGTTCGATCCCGCGGTCGTGGACGCGCTGCTCGCCGTGCTGGTCGATCTGGTGCCCGCCGCATAGGCTGCGGCGCATCGCCTTCACGATCCAGACCGCCGGCGAGGCCGACCTGACCGAGCTGTTGCCGCTGATGCGCGGCTACTGCGACTTCTACGAGGTGGATCCGCCCGACGACGCGCTGCTGGCGATGTCGCGCGCGCTGCTCGCCGACCCCGACGGCGAGGGGATCCAGCTGATCGCCCGCGACGACGCCGGCCGCGCGGTGGGGTTCGCCACGATCTTCTGGACCTGGTCGACCCTGAGCGCATCGCGGATCGGCGTGATGAACGACCTGTTCGTGTCGGCGGACGCCCGCGGCGGCGGCCTGGCCGACGCCCTGATCGCCGAGTGCGTGGAGCGCTGCCGGGCGCGAGGGGCCACCTCGCTGGGCTGGCAGACCGCGAAGGACAACGAGCGGGCCCGGGGCGTCTATGAGCGCGTTGGCGGCAAGCGCGAGGAGTGGCTGGACTACTCGATCGAGGTGAGCTAGCCCGACCAGCCGCGCAGGTACTCCGCCTGCTGCTCGGTGAGCGCGTCTATCTCCACCCCGAGCGACTCCAGCTTCAGCCGCGCCACCTCGTCGTCGATCGCGCGTGGCACGGGCAGGACGCCCGGCCTCCATGTCCGCGCCCTCCTTGGCCAGATGCTCGACCGCGAGAGCTTGGTTGGCGAAGCTCATGTCCATCACGGCGGGGGGGTGCCCCTGGCCGGCGGCGAGGTTCACCACGCGACCGCCCACCAGCAGGTTCAGCCGCCGGTCGCCGAGGTCGTACTCCTCCACGAGCGGCAGCACCTCGCGCACGTCCTTGGCCGCGGCGCGCAGCGCGTCGAGGTCGATCTCGATGTCGAAGTGGCCGGCGTTCGCGAGCACCGCGCCGTCCTTCATCCGCTCGAAGTGCTCCGCACGCAGCACGGCGCGTGAGCCCGTGACCGTGACGAACAGGTCGCCGCGCGCCGCGGCCTCCAGCGCCGGCATCACCTCGTAGCCCTCCATCCGGGCCTCCAGCGCGCGCATCGGGTCGACCTCGCACACGATCACGGCCGCTCCGGCGCCGCGAGCGCGCTCGGCGATCCCCTTGCCCGTGTAGCCGTAGCCGAACAGCACGAGCGTGTGGCCGGCCAGCAGCAGGTTGGTGGCGCGCACGATGCCGTCGAGCGCGGACTGGCCGGTGCCGTAGCGGTCGTTGAACATGCGCTCGGTGCGCGACTCGTTCACGGCGAGCACCGGGCAGCGCAGGCCGCCCTCGTCCTCGAGGTGGCGCAGGCGCAGCAGGCCGGCGGTGGTCTCCTCGGTGCCGCCGATCAGGTCATCGGTGGCACCGCCCGCGTGAATCACGGTGAGCAGGTCGGCACCGTCGTCGATGGTGATCTGCGGCCGGCCCTGCGACGAGCGTCGCCGACGTGCTTGGCGTAGGTGTCGAGGTCTTCGCCGGCGACGCCGAGCACCTCCATCTCCTCCCCCAGCGCCGCCGCCACGTCATCCTGCGTGGAGAGCGGATTGGCGGCGCACAGCGCCGACCTCGGCCCCGCCGTCGCCAGCACGCGCATGAGGTTGGCCGTCTCGGCGGTCACGTGCAGGCAGGCCGCGAGACGAATGCCGTCGAGCGGCGCTTCCTTTTCGAGCCGCTTGCCAACGCGGGCGAGGACGGGCATCTGCCCGCCCGCCCACGCAATGGCGAGCTTCGCCTCTAGTAGCGATAGTGATCCGGCTTGTACGGCCCCTCAACCGTGACGCCGATGTAGGCCGCCTGGTCGGGACGCAGCTCGGTGAGCCTGGCGTCGAGCGCACCCAGGTGCAGGCGGGCGACCTTCTCGTCGAGGTGCTTGGGCAGCACGTAGACCTGCTTCTCGTACTCGTCGTTCTTGGTCCACAGCTCGATCTGGGCGATCGTCTGGTTGGTGAACGAGTTCGACATCACGAACGACGGGTGGCCGGTCGCGTTGCCGAGGTTCAGCAGCCTGCCCTCGGACAGCAGGATGATCGAGTGGCCGTCGGAGAACTTCCACTCGTCGACCTGCGGCTTGATGTTGATCCGCTCCGCGATCTCGCCCAGCCCGGCGACGTCGATCTCGTTGTCGAAGTGGCCGATGTTGCCGACGATCGCGTTGTGCTTCATCCGGGACATCTGCTCGGCGCTGATGATGTCCTTGTTGCCGGTGGTCGTGATGAACACGTCGCCCTCGGCGAGCACGTCCTCGAGCGTCTTGACGCTGTAGCCCTCCATGCACGCCTGCAGCGCGCAGATCGGGTCGATCTCGGTGACGGTCACGCGTGCACCCTGGGCCTTCAGCGAGGCGGCGGAGCCCTTGCCCACGTCGCCGTAGCCGCAGACCACGGCGTGCTTGCCGGCGAGCATCACGTCGGTCGCGCGGAAGATGCCGTCCACCAGCGAGTGGCGGCAGCCGTAGAGGTTGTCGAACTTCGACTTGGTGACGGAGTCGTTCACGTTGATCGCCGGGAACAGCAGCTCGCCGTCCTTCGCGAGCTCGTAGAGGCGATGCACGCCCGTGGTGGTCTCCTCGGTCACGCCCTTGATGGCCTGGCCGACCTTGGTGTAGCGCTCCGCGTCCTCGGCGAGCGAGCGCTCGAGCAGGCCCAGGAACACCTGGAACTCCTCGGACTCGGCGTCGGCGGGGTTCGGCACGGCGCCGGCCTTCTCGAACTCGGTGCCCTTGTGGATGAGCATCGTGGCGTCGCCGCCGTCGTCGAGGATCATGTTGGCGGGCTCACCGGGCCAGTTCACGACCTGCTCGGTGCACCACCAGTACTCCTCGAGCGTCTCGCCCTTCCAGGCGAAGACGGGCACGCCCTTGCGGGTCCTCGGGGGTGCCCTCCGGGCCCACCGCGACGGCGGCCGCGGCGTGGTCCTGGGTCGAGAAGATGTTGCACGAGCACCAGCGCACCTCGGCGCCGAGCGCGGTGAGCGTCTCGATGAGCACGGCGGTCTGGACGGTCATGTGCAGCGAGCCGATGATGCGCGCGCCCTTCAGCGGCTGGGCGTCGGCGTACTCGGCGCGGGTCTGCATCAACCCGGGCATCTCGTGCTCGGCCAGCTCGATCTCCTTGCGGCCGAAGGCGGCAAGCGAGAGGTCGGCGACCTTGAAGTCCTGCGTGGTGGTTGCGGTGCTCATGTGTCTCCTTGTGTTAGGTGGTTGTCAGCTCGGCGGCCTCGGCGAGCAGGCGCTGGTGCTTCTCCTGCTCGAACCGCAGCCAGTCGGACACGGGCACGTCCTCGGGCTTGGACGGGCTGGACTCGAGCCACGCCTCAACCGCGCCGCTGAGAGCGGTGTCGCGGTTCAGGCGAAGCGCGAAGCCGGCATCGCCCAGGCTCATGTCGTGCTCGGCGAGCAGCTCTCGCAGCGTCCTCAGACGCTGCAGCTCGCCGGGCCCGTACAGGCGGTAGCCCGACTCCGAGCGCCGGGGCTCAATCAGCCCCTCGCGCTCTATGTAGCGAAGCATTCGCGGTGACCAGCCCGTGGTCTCCGCCGCCTCGTTGATCGTCAGGCCGTCCATACGCGGCCAACCTTACCACGATTGTGTCAAGGTTTGCGCTCGTACGTGAGCAGCACCACGCCGCCGCTGGTCGTCCTCGAATCGGCGAGGTGGAGCCTTTTCGGTCCCCCCTGGTCCTTGAACAGGCGCGGGCCGCTGCCCTCCAGCGCGGGGTAGACCTCGAGGTGCATCTCGTCGAGCACGTCCGCCTGCAGCAGCGCTTCGACGAGCGTGGGGCTCCCGTGCACGCCGATGGGCCCACCCGGCTGCTGCTTCAGCTCATTCACCGCCTCGGCGAGGTCGCCCTTGATCAGGGTCGCGTCGTCGTGGTCCGGCCACGGGGCGGCCTCGAGCGATCGCGAGACCACGTACTTGGGCACGTTGTTGATGTGGCTGGCGAACGGCTCGCTGTCCGACGTGGGCCAGTGGTCCGCCCACTCCTCGTAGGTCACGCGACCGAGCAGCATCGCGTCCTCCTCTGCGACTCGGCCGAAGAAGTCGTCCAGGACCTCCGGGGTGTCACGCAGCTCGACGATGTGCTCCATGGCGGCGTCGACGACGGCGACGCCGTCCAGCGTCATGAAGGTGTGGGAGACGACCTTTCTCATGGCATGTCCTCAAATTCGGGGGTTACTGGTGCATCGAACGGCGATCGCACAGATCGACATCGTCAGAGGCGCGACTTGAACCCCTCGATCGCCCGCACCGGCGTGGCCTCCACCCCGGCCAGCTCCGCCAGGCGCACGCTCACGAGGTCGCCGAGCATCACCAGCGAGAGCACGCGCGCCACCGGCGTGTCGCCGCGCGCGGCCACGCGGGCCACGGGTGCGCCCAGGCCCGCGAGCACGTCCGCGTACACCTCGGTGCGGCGCTTGATCCGGTCGTGGGCGTCCGGATCCTCCAGAAACACGGCGGCCAGCGAGCCCAGCTCGCGCCCGTGCTCCCAGCCCTCGATCTCGTTGTGGTTGGCCTCGGGAAGCTCGCTCGCGAAGGCCGCCACCTTGGCGTTCTCGTTGATCTGGGTTTTCCAGCGGCGAGCGGCCGGCGCGGTGAGCCCCGCCCCATGCACCACGGGGATCGTGTTCAGCAGCGCGCCGGCGACGCCGGACGGCTCGGGATCGTCCGCCAGCCCGGCGAGCACTTCCTCACTGCCCTGGAGCTCATCCTTGAGCGAGGGCCCGGCTCCGCAGAGCGCCGCGCACTCCAGCGCGGCCACGGTCATGTAGACGACGGCGGCGCGCGGCTGCATGCCCGACGGCACGCCGATCACGGGCACCTCAGCCTCACGGGCCCGCTCGGCAAGCGCCCCACCTGTGGTGAGCACGACGCGCTGGGCGCCGGCCGCGCCCACGGCCTCGAAGCAAGCCAGCGTCTCCTCGGTGGAGCCCGAGTAGGACGCGCACAGCACCAGCGTGTCGGAGCCAAGCGAGGGTCCCGGCGTGTACCCGCGCGCCACGCGCACCGGCGCGGTGGCGCGGTCACCGATCGCGGCGGCCGCGAGGTCGCCGCCGATCGCCGAGCCGCCCATGCCGCACACCAGCAGGCCGCCGGACCGCTCGGAAGCGGGAATCGAGGCGGCCTCCACGCGCCAGAGCGCGTCGCCGATCTGCGCGGGCTGGGCGAGCACGTCGGCGAGCATCGGATCGCTCATGCGACCACCTTGCCCGGTTCCACCCTGGCGCCGGCCTCCACCACCACTCCGTCGCCGATCCTTGCGTCCGAGCCCACGATCGCGCCGGGGTCCACCCGCGCTCCGTTGCCGACGCGCACTCCGCGCGCCAGCACCGCCTCCCGGATCGTGCAGTCGGAGCCGACGATCACCCGATCGTGAAGCACCGAGCGTTCAACCGCGGAGTCGCTGCCCACCGCAGCAGTGCGCGCCGAGCACCGACTGCGGGCCGATGTGCGCCCCGCTGGTGAGGCAGCCCTCTCCGATCAGCGAGCCCGTCACGTCGCGGGGCGGCAGCGTGGATCCGATCCGCCCGGCGAGCAGGTCGTAGGTCGCGTCGAGGTAGCGCTCGGGAGTACCGATGTCGACCCAGTACCCGGACGCCTCGAAGCCGTACAGGCCGCCGTCCTCCACCAGCCGGGGGAACACCTCGCGCTCGAACGACACCGCGCGGCCGGGCTCGATGCCCTCGACCACGGAGCGCTCCAGCACGTAGGCGCCGGCATTGATGCGGTTCGTGGGCGCCGGGCCGTCGGACTTCTCGAGGAACGCCTCCACCTTGCCGTCCTCGGCCGTGGGCACCACGCCGAAGCTGGACGTGTCCTCAACCTCGATCAGCGCCAGCGTGGCACGTGCGCCGGTCTCCTCGTGCCGGGCGAGCTGGGCGGTGATGTCCATGTCGTTGAGCACGTCGCCGTTGAGCACGAACAGGCGCTCCTCCAGCAGGCCCTCGTCCAGGGCCAGGCGCACCGGCCCGGCCGTGCCGAGCGGCTCCTCCTCGATCACGTAGCGCAGCCGCATCCCTGCGTGAATGTCGCCCAGCACCTCGCGCACGCCGTCGGACATGAAGCCGCAGGAAAGGATCACCTCGTCCACGCCGTGGGAGGCGACCCAGTCGAGCATGAACGTGAGGAAGGGCCGCCCGGCGAGCGGAATCACCGGCTTGGGCGTGGTGAGGGTGAGCGGCCGCAGCCGCGTCCCCTCGCCGCCGGCGAGGACGAGCGCCTGCATGCGCTACCTGCCTATGCCCTCGTAGGTGAAGCCCGCCTCGCGCAGTCCCTCGCGATCGAGGAAGTTGCGGCCGTCGACCACGATCGGCTGGGCCATCCGGCCCTTCACGTCACCCGCCCAGTCCAGCTCGGCGAACTCGGGCCACTCGGTGACCAGCACGGCGGCGTCGGCGCCGTCGAGGGCCTGCTCGGCGCGACTCGCAGATCACGGCGCTGCCGAGCATCTCGCTCGCGCCGACGGCGGCCACCGGGTCGTACACCCGCACGTGCGCGCCCTCGCCCTGCAACCGGGCGGCCAGCACGAGGCTCGTGGCCTCGCGGATGTCGTCGGTGTCCGGCTTGAACGCCACCCCGAGCAGGGCGATCTCCTTGCCGACGAGCGAGCCGAGGTGCTTCTGCAGCTTGCCCACGGCACGGCGCTTCTGAAGGTCGTTCACCTCGATCACCGAGGTGAGCAGCTGGAAGCGCGTAGCCCGAGTTGCCTGCGAGCTGCTTGAGCGCGCTCACGTCCTTCGGGAAGCAGCTCCCGCCAAAGCCCAGGCCGGCCTGCAGGAACTTCGGGCCGATGCGGTCGTCGAGGCCCATCCCGCGCGCAACCTCGTTCACGTCGGCGCCCAGCTCCTCGGACACGTTCGCGATCTCGTTGATGAACGAGATCTTGGTGGCCAGGAACGCGTTCGACGCCAGCTTCACCATCTCCGCGCTGGCCACGTCGGTGCGCACGATCGGCCCGCCGAGGGGCTCGTAGAGCGCCGCCACGCGGTCGGCGAACGCCCCCGAGTGCTCGTCGGCGCCGACCACCACGCGGTCGGGGTGCATGAAGTCCTTGATCGCCGAGCCCTCCTTGAGGAACTCGGGGTTCGACACGTAGCCAAGGCCCTCGCGCTTGCGCTGGATCGACCGGCCGGTGCCCACCGGCACGGTGCTCTTCATCACGATCGCGTGCTCGGCGGAGTCGCCCAGCTCGTCGACCACGGCCTCCACGCGCGAGAGGTCGGCGTCGCCCGAGTAGGTGGGCGGCGTGTCCACGCAGCAGAACAGCAGCCGCGTGCGGTCGAGCACCTCGGCCATGTCGGTGGTGAACGTGAGCCGATCGGCGTTCTTGCTCACCAGCTCGGGCAGGCCGGGCTCGTGCATGGGCACCTCGCCGCGGGAGAGGGACTCGACCTTCTCCGGGAGGATGTCGCGGGCCACGACCTCGTGCCCGAGCTCGGCGAAGCAGGCGGCCGTGCACAGACCGACCCAGCCGACGCCTATCACCCCGATGGGTTCTTTCTCGGTGCCCATGAGCGCCGTGAGGTTAGGGGAGTCGCGTCGAGCGGGCGATGGCGAGCATCTGGCGCTCGGTGAGCGTCTGCAGCAGGGTGTTCGAGACCCAGTAGACGGCCTTCTTCGTGCGCCACGCGACCAGCCGCAGGCGGTCGCCGTCGTAATGCAGCTCGAAGGTCCGCTTGCCCATCTTCTTCTTGTCGAACTTGTCGGCCAGGATCGGCGGGTCCTTCCACGTGGTGCCCTGGATGCCGTAGTACTCGCCCACCAGCCCGCGCTTGGCCACCATCCGGTAGCTCTTGTGCCGCTCGCCGTTGCGGGTCACGATCTTGTAGTAGCGCGGCGGCCCGGCGAACAGCGAGTTCTTCACGCGCACCGTCGGGAAGTAGACGGGCAGCTGGCCGCCGGCGCCCTGCTGGATCGCCTGGATCGCCTGGTCGTTGCCCAGGTTGAAGGCCTTCTCGAGGCCACCGTCGCCCTGCTCCTTGCGGGCGCGCTTGCGGTTGCGCTTGTCCTTGGGCAGCAGCTCGCCGCGCGGGCCCTGGGTCTCCTCGACGCCGAGGAACTGGCGGGTGAGCTTCTTGACGCCGGCTGTGCTGGCGGTCACGTAGCTCGGCGCGCCCGTGCTTATGTCGCCGCCGGTGATCTGGCCCTCGAAGTGCACCTCGCGGATCGGCTGGTCGACGGAGAAGACCGCGAGCTTGAGCAGGGTCAGGATCTCGCCTCGGTCCTTCAAGCCGGCGTCTGAGCTCGTGTACTTGCCGAAGATCCTCAGCAGCTTCGCCGCGGTCCTTCACGAGGTTGCCCACGCCCACCTGCTGCTTCGCCGCGCGCAGGAGGTCCTGCTGGCGGATGCCGCGCACCAGGTCGGAGTCCTCGTGGCGGAAGCGCGCGTACTCCAGCGCCTCCTCGCCGCACATCTTCTGGTAGCCGGCGGGCACGTCGATGTACGCGTAGCCGGGGCTGTCGTTGAAGTAGCGGCGGTCGATGTCCGCGTAGATGCAGCCCAGCGCGTCGATCGCCTTGCGGAAACCCTGGAAGTCCACGTTGATCACGTGGTTGATCGAAAGCCCGGTCGTCGCCTTGACCGTCTTGAGCGTGAGCGCAGGACCGCCGAGCTCGTAGGCGGCGTTGATCTTGTCGGTGCCGTGGCCGGGGATCTGCACCTTGAGGTCACGCGGCAAGCGACATCAACGCCGTTGCCTGCTTGTCGGGGTCCAGACGCACGAGGATGATCGTGTCCGATCGCCCGCCCGCGCCGGCGCCGCCGTCCTTCGCGTTCTTCGGGCGCTTGTCGGAGCCCAGCAGCATGATCGTCTGAGGATCGCCGGGATCGGTATCGGCAATGTCGGTTTCAACGCCCTTGATGCTCGGTGTGTCGTCGATCGCCTCGACGATGTTGTCCACCTCCCGGAACGCCGCGACCGAGGTCGCGCCGGCAGTCGCGAACAACACCAGGAAGGCGCCGATCAGCCAGCGCTTCCACAGCGACGGGCGGGGGATGTCCTCGAAGGAGGGATTCACGCGATCTTCAGATCCGGCTTGCCTGCGGCGGCAGGGATCAGGTTGACGAATTCGACCAGCGCGCGGCGATATTCGTCGAGCGACCGGATCGAAACCCATTCGTCGGGCCCGTGGTGACCATCCCCGGTCGGGCCGAACTCAACACCCGGGATGCCGGCGTTGAGGAATGAGATGACGTCGGACGTGCCGTCGCGGCCGACCGCGATGCTCGACTCCACCGGGCTCACCTTCGACACCGCCTCGGCCAGAACCTGCACGTAGGGCTCGTCGCGCGAGACCACGATCGGATCGCGGTGGAAGACCTTGGTGACCTCGGTGTCGCGCTGCTCGGCCACCGCGGCGATGATCTCGTCGGGGTCCTGGCCCGGCAGGTAGCGGATGTCGAGGTCGATGGTGCACGAGTCCGGCACCCGGTTCACGGCGTCGCCCCCGACGATCTTGCCCAGGCTGATCGAGGGCCGGTCGAACAGGTCGGAGGACTCGCGCGCGAACGGCAGCGACTCGATGCTGCGGAAGGCGTCGACCGCCTTCACCACCGCGTTGTCGCCCAGCCACGGCGTGGAGCCGTGCGCGGAGCGCCCTGACACGAGCAGGCGCAGCACCAGCACGCCCTTCGCCTGGACGCCGATGTGCAGGTCGGTGGGCTCGCCGGTGATGGCGAAGTCGCCGATGTAGCCCTTCTCGACCAGGAAGTCCGAGGCGCGCTGGTCCTGCTCGTCGGACTCCTCGTCGCAGACCACCACGAAGTGCACCTTCACCGCGTCCTGGGAGGCCAGGTCGCGCACCGCGCACATCATCGACGCGAGGCCGCCCTTCATGTCGTAGGCGCCGCGGCCGATCAGCTTGTCGCCCTCCACCCGCGGCTCGTACTGGGTGGGGTTCGCCGGCACCACGTCGAGGTGGCCGTGCAGAACGACGGTGGGCCCGGAGGAGGCGCCGACCGTCGCGGCCAGAACCGGCCGGCCGTTGTGCGTCTCGCCCTTCACCCCGACGTCGCGGGCCTCCAGCCATCCGTAGACGAAGGCGGCTGCGGCCTGCATGCCCTCGAGGGTGGAGGTGTCGTAGGTGATCAGGCGCTCGGTGAGAGCGCGCTCATCCACTCGGGGCAGGATAGACGCAGAGGAGCCGGGCAGAGGCAGATGCCCCGATCACCTCCTGCGGCGCGCGCGCGGCGATCGCGCCGCCCGATCAGGGTGCGGTCGACGAAGCGGTTCGTGACCATGAACGGGTCGGGGCGCCGCACCCAGGCGATCGTCTCGGCCACCGAGCCGATCTTCGCGCCCGGGTTCAGGCGCACCCTGAAGCGCCTGCGCGCCGGCGTGCCGCGCAGGCGCCGCACGGTGAACCGCACCTGGCGGCCGTCCGGCAGCTGGACCTCGACGGGCACGTTGCGCGCGCCGCCACCGGAGTTGAGCCCGACGAAGACATCGATCGCCACGCGCCTCCCCGGTCGCGCCGTCTCGAACCCGTCGTCCACCTGCACGCCGATGTCCACGCGGCCGGCCGGCTTTCGCCGGCGCTTCACCGCGCGGCGGCTCACCGGCTTCAGCGCGCCACGGTCGATCGACAGCACATCGATGCCGCGCTCGTGGTCGATCGCGTACACCACCGACGCGTCCCCCGGAGCGAACAGCGCCGCCCAGAACATCGACCGCCGCGGCACGTGGAAGCCCACCTGGCGGATCCGGCGCGGGTCGCGCACGTCGAGCAGGCGCAGCCCGGCCTCGTAGAAGCCCGCGGCCACGAGCCCGTCGCGGTGGTCGAAGTAGTGGGCCGAGCAGGCCAGGCGCAGCCGGTCGTCGCGCTCCACCCCGAAACGGTCCAGCGGGCGCGCGGTGCGGCCGGCGATTCGCCACGTCTGGAACGAGCCCGCTCGCCTGCAGCCGTCGCCGAAGTCCTCCTCGGTGACCAGCAGCGTGTCGTCGGACACGCGCAGCGAGTTGTGGTGGATGAAGTCGTTGTAGGGCCCGCGCGAGCCGCTGCGGCTCGTGCGCGTGACCAGGCGCGGCTTCGCGGGGCTGGTGGTGTCGTAGGCGGCGGTGCCGTTGCCCCCGGCCACCCAGGCCAGCCCGCGGGAGTCCACCTGCACGTCGTGGCTCGACAGGCCCGTCGCGGCGGCGGCGCGCACGCGACCCGCGAAGCGCGGGTTGGCCGGATCGCGCAGGTCCACCACCTCGATGCCGTCGGGCGAGCCGGCCAGCCACGCGTAGCGGCAGCCCTGGATGCAGGAGGCCGTGTGGCCGATGCCCCCGCGCCCGCGGCGGCGGGCGCGCCCCGGGCTCTCGCTGAGCAACCCTGGAGCCCAGGTGGAATAGGTCGACAGCAGGCGCGGCCTGCGCGGATCGCGAACGTCGATCACGTGGAGGACGCCGCGACCGCCGTAGGGATCGTCCGACAGGAGCAGGATGCCGTTGCCCACGTCCACGTCCTCGTTCTGCACGTTGGGCAGGTCGAGCCGGCCGATGCGGACCGGCGCCCGCGCGTTCGAGATGTCGTAGATCGAGATGCCCGAGATGCCGGAGGTGTAGAGGAGGTTGCCTTGGGCCCGGGCCGAGACGATGCCCGGCTCGGGGATGGTTGTGGTGGTGGTGATCCCTGCGGACGCCTGCGCGGCCGCCGGCGTTGCCAGGAGGGCTAGCAAGGGGAGGATCAGGAGCCGCTTCATCAATCTTTTGGCGCCTGAACGGGGCTATGACCCCGTTGATTCGCCACTCGATCGCTCGAACGTCTCGATCACGCGCCGGATGCCCGCTTGGAGGCGCTCCAGGTCGTCCACCGCCACCCGCTCGTCCACCGCGTGCGCCAGCTCCAGACCGGGCGTTCCGACCATCACGCACGGTATGCCGCGCTCGCAGAAGAGGCGCATGTCCGCACCGTAGGGCACCCCGACCGGCTGCGCCCCGGGGAAGGCGGCGAGCACCAGCTGGGTGAAGGGGTGATCGGCGGCGGTCTCGCCCGGGGCGAAGCGGGCGCCGTCGAAGCGCAGTTCCACCGGCAGGTCCGCCAGCGCGGCCCGCAGCGCCGCCGCGGCATCCTCCAGCGACTCCCCGACCCTCACCCCCAACCGGCCCTCGAACCGGGCCCGGTCCGGCACCGAGCTCGACCACTCACCGGCATCCAGCCGGCCCACCGAGATCGGGTAGGGCAGGTCCAGCTCCGCCAGCAGGGGGTTGGCCACGTCGGAGTTCACGGCCCGCTCGTGGTCGGCGAGCGCGGCATGCACCTCGATGTACGCATCGATCGCCGACGCGCCCTCGAGGCGCAGCGCGGCGTGGGCGCCGCGCCCGTGCACCTCGCCGCTGAACGTGAGCGCCCCGGCCTGTGCGCAGACCACGTCGAAGCCCGTCGGCTCGGGGATCAGGCAGGCGTCGAAGCGATCGTCGGCCTCCAGCGCGGCGAAGGTCCCCAGCCCGCCGTCCTCCTCACTGCCCACCGCCTGAAGCACGACCTCGCAACCGAGCTCCTCAACCGAGGCCAGGGCGTGCAGCGCGGCCACCACCGCGCCCTTCATGTCCACCGACCCACGGCCGTGCAGGTACCCGTCCTCCACGGCCCCCGACCACGGGCCCAGCCGCCACTCCTCGGTGCCCGGCGCCACCACGTCGAGGTGGCCGTTCAGGCACAGCCGCGGCGCGCCGGGCGGCCCCGGGCGCACCACCGTAAGCCCGACCAGCTCGTCGACGCTCGGCCTCCTCGCCGGGATAGGACGGCTGCGCCCGCAGCGCGTGGACGTCGTGCTCGCGCAGTTCGGCATCGAGCCCCAGCCCGGCGGCGATCTCCCCCAGCCGCTCCATCGCCGCCCGCTCGTTCCCCGTCACCGACGGCACCTGAACGAGGGCCGCGGCGTCGGAGATGAGACTCACGAAGGCTTCGTCGCCCCGTAGCGCTTCCAGTGGCGCTCGGGGATGTCCTCACGGCGCTTGTACCAGTACCAGGTGCAGGGATCGGTGGAGTAGTCCTCGGGCGGGTCGGATGGATAGACCGGGTAGCCCGACCACTGGATCGGCATCGACTCGTTCATGAACGAGCAGTGGGTGCAGTAGAGCGGGAAGTCCTTGCGCCCGTAGGACCAGTCGTGCGCCTCGTTCGTGGTCCCGTAGCCGTTCTTCTCGTACAGGCCCTTGCGCACCAGGCGCTGCCCGGACCCGCACGGGTTCATCGTGAACGTGATCTTCTCGTCGTCCTCGGTGATCGTGAACGAGCCGGGATGGTCGCCCACGCCGGAGCCGGAGTGCGCCCGCCAGGTCGCCGCAAGCAGGTCCACGATCTGGCGCCGGTCGAGCGACTCGATGGCGCTGTGGTGGCGCTTCCAGCCCTGCTCGCAGTTCACCTCCCACGCCTCGGCAACGCCCTCGTCGCCCAGCTTGTCCTGCACGAAGGAGATCAGGCCGAGGATCGACTCGGCCATCAGGTCGTGGAGCATCAGCCACTCGTGCTTCATCTCGCCGCACAGGCGCTTGGCGGTCTCGAGGTCGCCGGCCTCGATCGCCTCGATCGCGCGATCCATCGTCGGCCGCGACATCTCGGCCAGCTCGTCGGCGTCGAACCAGCGGTCCGTCACCGCACGTCTCCGCGCACGCGGGTGACGAGCCCGGCCCTGGGGCCGCGCGGCTGCCGGCGGCGGTCGGACTCGCCGCGTTCGGCGGGCACCTCGGCCACCGCCTTGTTCACCTCCCGCAGGAACTCCTTGCGGAAGACCTCGGTGCTGAACCGCTGGGCGTTCGCGAGGCACTCCTGGGGGTCGATGGCGGCGGTGTCGAACTCACGGACCGCAGCCGCGAGCTCCGCCGGGCCGCCCTCCCACAGGTGACCGGTGCGGCCGTCCACGATCGTCTCGAGCACGCCGCCGCCGCGGCGGGCGATCACGGGACGTCCGGCGGCCTGAGCCTCGACCGCAGCGATGCCGAACTCCTCGGTGGCGGTGACCACGAACGCGCGGCAGCTGGCCATGAGCCGCGCTGTGGTCACATCGTCGACCCTGCCCACGAAGCTCACATTCGGCGTCGCGAGCTTGCGCAGCCGGCGCAACGCCGGGCCGTCGCCCACCACGACGAGGGGCCGGCCGAGCTCGGCGAATGCCTCGATCGCGACGTCGATCTGCTTGTGGGAGATCAGCTCGGAGACCACGAGGTAGTGGTCGCCCGTCTCCGCCGTCGGCTGGAAACGCGAGATGTCCACCGGCGGGTAGACCACGCTCGAGGAGCGCCCGAAGAAGGTCTCGATCCGAGCCTGCGTCAGCTGCGAGATGGCGATGTAGCGGTCCACGCGCTGCGCGGCCACCCAGTCCCACTCGCGCCAGCGGCGGAACAGCGCGCGGGCCACCGCGCGGGTGACCGGGTCGCCGCGGCCGGCGAGCGTGCTGTGCCGCTCGTTCCAGGCGTAACGGAACGGGTTGTAGCAATAGGAAACGTGCACGGCGCCCGGGTCACAGATGACCGCGTGGGCCCATGCGCTCGAACTGGATACGACCAGGTCGTAGCCGGTCAGGTCGAGGCTCTCGATGGCCGCCGGATAGAGGGGCAGCAGCGCCCTGAAGGTGCGGCGCGTGGGATGGATCCGCTGCAGGAACGACGTCTGCACCCGCCTGTGCGCGAGACGTCCCTCCATGCCGCGCTCGTCGTAGACCGGGGTGAAGATGTCGGCCTCGGGCCACAGGTCGCACATCTCGAGGAACACACGATCCGCTCCTCGCAACCCGAGAAGGAAGTCATGGACCAGTGCCGTGCGCTGGCCTCCTTCAGCGCTTCCTTGCATCACCACTGGGAGCGAGTCTAAGTCGCCTTCCGGCGGCTTGCCAGAAATCCGTGTAGCTGGGCGCGTTCGCGACGGGCGTCACGGCGGAGCAGACGGCGGGCAAGGGCGCGCGTGGCGAACGTCGTCCCCTGTGCCAGATCGTCGAGGGCCGCGGCTCGCTTCCCGAGCCGCGCGGTCACCACCTCGCGGCGTCGACGGGCGAGCAGCTCGTGCGGCTCGCCGCCGTACGCGGGGGTGGTCGAATGGCCGCCGGTGTGCACCATCGCGATCTCCGGATGCAGCTCGGTGGGCGCGCCCGCGGCGGCCGCGCGCAGGCACAGGTCCATGTCCTCGTAGAAGAGGAACTGCTCGGCGTCGAAGGGGCCGAGCGATCGCAGCAGCTCGGTGCGAGCGGCGAGGCACGCGGCCACCGCCCACCCCACACGCCGCGGCCGCTCCGAGCGCCACGGATCGGCGGCGACGCGCAGCGGGCGAGGCAGCGCACGCGGGTGCACCAGCGCGGGCAGCAGCGCTCCGCAACGCGCCCGGGGAGTGGGTGGGCGCTGCGCTGCACGCTGCGGTCGGAGTTCAGCAGCCGCGGCGCCGCCAGCACGGGTCGCGCCGCCGCGATCTCCGCCAGGCGCGCCAGGCCGTCGTCGAGCAGCTCGACGTCGGGATTCAGGAGCACCGTGACGTCAGCAGTGGCCCGCTCCACGCCGGCGTTGCACGCCGCCCCGAAGCCGGGGTTCTCGCCCAGCGCCACCACCTCCGCGCGCCCCTCCGCCACGTCCAGCGTGGCGTCCGCCGAGCCGGTGTCGACCACGATCAGCTGCGGCAGCGGGTCGAGGTGCCGCTCGACCGAGTCGAGCAGCACGGCCAGCTCGCCGGCCGACTCGTGCGTGACCACCACGGCGCTGAAGGGCGCCTCAGGCATTGGCCGCCTCCACAAGCGCGGCGTGCAGCTCGTCGGCGGCGCGGTCCCAGCTCAGGGCGTCCAGGCGAGCCGGAGCCGCGGCGAGCAGGCGTGCGCGCAGCTCCTCGTCGCGCGTCGATCTGCAGCAGCGCGCCGGCCAGCGCCTCCGGGTCGCCGGGCGGCACCACGAGCGCGGCGTCGCCGAGCGTCTCGCGCAGCGACGGCAGGTCGCTCACCACCACCGGCGTGCCCGCGGCGAGCGACTCCAGCGGGGTGAAGCCGAAGCCCTCGAGCAGCGATGGCAGCACCGTGGCGCGCGCGCCCGCATAGAGGGCGGCCAGCTCTTCGTCGGACACGCGGCCGCAGGGCACCACACCGGGTCCGCGCAGCTCCTCGCGCAGCGGGCCGTCGCCGGCCACCACGAGCTCGGCCGTGAGCCCGCGCTCGCGTGCGGCGGCGAACGCCTGCGTGAGCACGTCGAGGCCCTTGCGCGGCTCGAGCGCGCCGACGTAGAGGAGATAGGACGGCGGCACCCCCGTGGGTGGGCTGGTACCGGCCGGCGGCGCCCAGAAGCCCGGGCGCACCACGCTCACCCGCCCGGCATCGAGCGCCCAGCGCTCAACGGCCTGCGCGCGGGTCTGCTCGGAATCGGTGATCACGCGCGCGGCACGCCGGGCCAGCCGGGGTTGGCGCGCCGCGCGATTCCACAGGCGGGCATAGGGGCTGAAGTCCCCGGGACGCAGCTCGCTCGAGAGGTCGTGCACGGTGAGCACGTACGGCACGGCCGGCGCGACGGGCGCGGGAGCGGGTAGCCACGCGGCGTCCGCGCCGATGCCCAGCCGGGGGCGGCCGACGAACGCCGCCGCCGCGTTGGCCACGCGTCCTCTGCTCTGCACGACCTCCCAGTCGTCATCGGGATGCCGCTGCGCCAGCGAATCGATCATCGACGACGCATAGCGGGCGATCCCGCGCGCCTGGCGCAGGCCGGGCGCATCCGCAAGCGCGCGTCCGTCAACGGCGATCCTCATGGACGGGACCGTAACCTTCGGCGGCTGTGGCCCCCGACCTCGACGTAAGGCTCGATGCACCCCTGCCCCAGTCGGTGACCGTCGGCAGGGGCACCGCCCTGTTCGTGTGCGGCACGGCCTTCTCGCGCAGCGCGCCGGTCGACTCCCTGAGCTTCGTGGTGGACGGGGAGGCCCAGCCGGTGAGCGCGCACGGGATGCCGCGGCTGGACCTGTTCCGGACGCTCGGCGGGACGGATGAGGATCCACACGAGCACAGCTACCGCAGCGGCTTCTGGGGCATGGTGCGGCTCGGCCCGCGCACGAACGGCGAACTCGACCTCTCGCTCCGCGCGCGCCTGGCGGGCGGCGGTGAGAGCGACGCCGAGCTGGCGGAGCTCGCGGTGAACCCCGTCCCGCCGGCAGCCCAGGTGGACGCGCCGGCCACAACCGGGCCGCTCGTGGCCATCTGCATGGCCACCCACGAGCCGCCGATGGACCTGTTCCGGCGTCAGGTCGAGTCGATCCGCGAGCAGACGCACGGCAACTGGGTCTGCCTGGTGAGCGATGACTGCTCGAGCCCCACGCGGTTCGCGGAGATCGAGGCAGAGCTGGCCGGCGACTCCCGCTTCACGGTCTCCCGCTCGCATCGCCGGCTCGGGTTCTACGCGAACTTCGAGCGCGCCCTCTCGATGGCGCCGGCCGAGGCGGAGTTCGTGGCGATGGCGGATCAGGACGATCGCTGGGACGCCGACAAGCTCGAGACCCTGCTCGGCGCGATCGGCGACGCCCAGCTCGCCTACAGCGACGCCCGGCTCGTGACGCCCGAGGGCGAGCTGCTGGCCCCCACCTACTGGGCGCACCGGCACAACAACCACGCGGACCTCTCATCCCTGCTGATGGCCAACTCGGTGACGGGCGCGGCGTCGCTGCTGCGGCGCGACCTGCTCGACTACGCGCTGCCCTTCCCGCCGGCGCAGTTCGCCCACTTCCACGACCACTGGATCGCGCTCACCGCGCTCGCGCTGGGCGAGATCGAGTTCGTGGATCGCCCGCTGTACGACTACACCCAGCACGACGCGGCCGTGCTGGGCCACGCCGCCGCGAACCGCCACACCGCGATGGGCGACCGAGCGGCGAAGCGGGGCGAGGACCCGCGCCAGCGGGTGCGGCGCTGGCGGATGCACTTCTTCGTGGACAACTGCCGGCTGAGCCAGTACTCGACGGTGATCGAGTTGCGCTGCGGCGATCGGATGACGGCCGCCAAGCGGCGCGCCCTGCGCCCGTACATCGCGGCGAACGCCTCCCCGGCGGCGCTGGGCCGGCTGGCGCTGCGCGGGGCGCGCGAGCTGCGGGGCAAGCCCACGACGCTTGGGGCCGAGGTCGGGCTCTTCTTCGCCTTCCTCTGGCGCCGGCTGGTGGCGCTCTCGGCCGGGCGCAGCCTTCGCCCGCGGCGGCGGCTGCGCCTGGACGCCGTGCCGCCGCCGAACCTGGCGCCGCGGCCGGGGCGCCGCGGGCCCGAGGGCCCAGCGCCCGCGTGCCGTCGCCGAGAAGATCGCCCCGCTCGAGCTGCTGGTGTCCGAGGACGCGCCGGCGCGCGTGAACCTGCTGATTCCCTCGATCGATCTGACCCACTTCTTCGGCGGCTACATCGCCAAGTTCAACCTGGCCCGGCGGCTGGCCGAGCGCGGCGCGCGGGTGCGGATCGTGACGGTCGACCCCGTGGGGCCGCTCCCGCGCGACTGGCAGCGCCGAGTGGAGTCCTACGAGGGGCTCAGCGGCATGTTCGAGTCGGTCGAGGTGGCCTTCGGGCGTGAGTCACAGGGCCTGGAGGTGAGCCGCGACGACCGTTTCATCGCCACCACGTGGTGGAGCGCGCACATCGCCAAGAACGCGCTCGAGAAGCTCGGCTCGAAGCGCTTCCTCTACCTGATCCAGGAGTACGAGCCGTTCACGTTCCCGATGGGCACGTGGGCCGCGCTGGCCGAGGAGTCCTACCGCTTCGACCACGCGGCGCTGTTCTCCACCGAGCTGCTGCGCGACTTCTTCGCCGCGCGCGGAATCGGCGCCACGGACTCCGCCACGTTCCGCAACGCCATCACCGCGGTCCACCCACCCACCGAGGACCAACTCGCGGCCCGCGAAACGCGCCGGCTGCTGTTCTACGCCCGGCCCGAGGACCACGCGCAGCGCAACATGTTCGAGCTCGGGGTGCTGGCGCTCGACCGGGCGCTGGCTCGGGGCGCGTTCCGCGGCTGGGAGCTGCACGGCATCGGCACGGTGGAGTCGGGCCGGCGGGTGTCCGTGGGCGGCGGTGCCGCGCTGGAGATGCTGCCCCGTGCCGCCCAGGACGACTACGCCCAGCTCCTGCGCGACCACGACGTGGGCCTCGCGCTGATGTACACCCCCCACCCCAGCCTCGTGCCGATCGAGATGGCATCCGCGGGAATGCTCACGGTGACCAACACCTTCGAGAACAAGACCGCCGAGGCCATGGCCGCCATCTCACCGAACATCACGGCTGCCGAGCCGGGCATCGAGACGGTCGCGGACGCCCTCTGCGCGGCCTCGGAGAACGCCGGCGATGTGTCCCGGCGCGTGGCCGGCAGCGCGGTCGGCTGGAGCCGCAGCTGGGACGAGTCGTTCGACGACGAGCTGATGGACCGCGTGCTGGCGCTGATTCGGGTCTAGGCTGGCGAGGTGAGCAGACTCGCAGGGCTACTGGCCGCCCTGGTCGCCGTGTTTCCCGCCGCCGCTGTGGCTGCGCCCACGCCGTCACGCCCGCCGGTGATCCTCGTGGTGTTCGACGAGTTCCCGACGGACTCCCTGGTCGGGGCCAACGGCCGCATCGACGCGGTGCGGTATCCCGGCTTCGCGGAGCTGGCCGGCACGTCCACGTGGTTTCGCAACCACCACGCGGTCGCGGACACCACCTTCACGTCGATTCCATCGATCCTCACCTCCACGCGCCCCGCCCGCCACCAGCGCTTCAAGCGCACCTACAAGAGCTACAGGCACAGTCTGTTCACGCTGCTCGGCCGGCGCGGCTACCGCATCACCCAGATCGACGGCGACGTGCACATCTGCCCCCCTCGCTACTGCAAGTACGACGGCCCGCTCGGGCTCCGGCCCCTCACCCCGGTCCGCGAGCGGGTGGCGGAGATGGACTCCTTCCTGAGAGGGCTCCGTAGGGAACGCCGGCCGCGGTTCACCTACCTGCACTCGCTGCTTCCACACGTGCCATGGCATCTCACCCCCAGCGGCCACCTGAGAGATCCGGGACCACCGAACACGGCGGCACGCATCCTCGGCGGTCCCTTCGGGTTCGACGATCCGTTCCTCACCCAGCAGGACGAGCAGCGCCACCTGTTGCAGGTGGGCTATCTCGATCGCGTCATGGGGAGACTGGTCCGGAGGCTCAAGCGCCTGGGCATGTTCGATCGCTCCCTGATCGTGATCACCGCCGACCACGGCGTCTCGTTCGAGCTGGGAGTGGCCAACCGGCGAGCCGTGCGCCGGGACGGAACCAACGTCGAGGAGATCGCCCCCGTGCCGCTGTTCGTGAAGGCGCCGAGACAGCGACGTGGGCGGGTGAGCTCGGCCTGGGTGCGGGGCACCGATGTCGTGCCCACCGTGGCCGACCTGCTCGGCGTGCGCCTGCCGTGGCGGGCGGTCGGCCAGTCCGCCTTCTCCCGCGCCGCCCGTGCGCGGCGGCACCTGATCACATCGAGCCCGGACGTGGGCTACACGGTGAAGGTCCGCGGCTCCGTGGTGGAAGCCCGCCGGCGGGCCAACCTCGCCCGCCGCCACCGCCTATTCGGGACGGGCCCCTGGGAGAGCGTGTTCCGGATCGGCCCGAACCCAGAACTGCTCGGCCTCAGCCCCGACCGGCTTCCCCAGGTGGCGGCCAACGGCCTGAGGGCCGACTTCGACCTGCCGACCGACCTTCGCAACGTGAACCTGAGCAAGCAGTTCCTTCCCTCGTGGGCCGTGGGAGCGCTGCGAGGGCGCGACGCGGGCCCGGCCACCAGGCGCGACGTGGCGCTCGCCGTGAACGGCACGATCAGGGCCGTCGGGCGCACCACCCACCTGGAGGGTGTGAAGGCATTCTCCGACGAGTACTTCTCCCTGATCGTGGACGAGCGCCATCTGCGCACGGGACGAAACTCGATGCAGCTCTACGAGGTCATCCGGTCCGGCTCGAATCTGGCTCTGGCCCCGCTGGGGGGACGGTGACCTGCCGCCTCCCGTAGCGGCGGGCCCAGCGGCGTATCGGCTGCTCCACATAGCGCGCCGACGCCCAGCCGTATGCGATCGAGATGGGCACGACGATGGCCGTGAGCACCAGGAACTCCCGGACGGTGCCGTCGCCGGTCACGAGCAGGCCCTGGGCGACCGCGACGTCGAATGCGCCCCCCAGTCGCGTCGTGCCAAGGGCGTGCACCGCAAAGGTCACGACGATCATGTGGACGAGGAAGATCCCGTAGCTGATGTCGCCGAGCCGGCGGGCGTAGGTGTTCGAGAAGGGAAGCTGGACGGACCTCGGAGCGAGGGACACGGCCACCATCGCCGCGGCCAGCGCGCCCGAGAAGCCGATCGCGAGCAGCGGTGACCGGCGCGCCACCTCGGCGCCGATCAGGGCGCCGTCGTCCGCGCCGATCAGGTAGGCGAAGAGGGCCAGGGCGAGCACGGCCGCGGCAGCGCAACCCGCCGCACGCCGCTCCAGCGCCTCGGGGGGATGTGTGTCGCGCAGCCGCACGTACACCCAGGCGCCGGTCATCCCGGCCGCGAAGGAGAACGCGAAGAACGGGAACTGCGTGAGCAGGCTGAACTGCACCCGGATCGCGTCGCCCGCGCCGAGGCCGAGCACGTCGTTCACCCGGTCGAAGTGCACGAACGCCTCGTGCCAGGCCGCGGTGAGCGCCGCCGCCACCGCCAGGCCCACGAACGGGCGGCGGTAGTACCAGCCGGCGATGAGCGGGAGCAGGAGGTAGAACGTGACCTCCAGCGACAGCGTCCACACGGCGCCGTCCACGCCGAACCCCAGCGGCACCGAGGAGCTGAACAGCTGCCACGGCGTCTGGAGGAAGGCGGCGTGCACGGCCACGTCGCTAACGCCGGGCTTGTAGAGCGCGGGGTCCGTGGGGATCAGCGCCACCAGCACGAGCGCGATCGCCAGCACGAGCCAATACGCGGGCGCCAGGCGCGCGGCACGCCGAAGCGCGTAGGCGCCGACGCTGCCGAACTCCCCCCGGCGCGCGACCGTCGGCAGGAACACAACGAACCCGCTGATCACGAACAGCACGTCGATCGCCTGTCCGAACGTGCCCTGCACGAAGCGCAGGAAGAAGCCGGGCCCCGACGCCGCGAGCAGCCCCGAGCTGGTGACCAGGTGCAGCGCGACGATCCCGAGGATCGCGTAGGCGCGGTACCCGTCGAACGCGGGGACGACCGGGATACCCGCCGCCGCCCGTCCCTCCTTGCCCGGGTCGCCCCCCGGAGCGACGGCGCTGCTCACAGCTGCTCGGCGATGCGCGGCGCCTCGCGGCGGAACACCCAGACCGAGAACGCGCACACCGCCACGTAGATCACCACGGCGGGCACGAGGTGCACGGCGCCCCCAACCGCGTCGACGGGCCCGGGGGCGGTCGGGTCGATCACCCACAGCCGGGCGAGCTCGAACAGCGGCGCCAGCGGGTTCACACCGATCACGTCACGCAGCGTCTCCGGCACGATCTCGAGCGGGTAGAGCACGGGGGTGCCGTAGAACAGCACCGTGGCCAGCACGCCCCAGATGATGGCCGTGTCGCGGAAGCGCGGGAAGAGCGAGGAGACGATCATCGACACCGCGGTGGTGAACACGAACAGCGCGACGAGGATCAGCGGGAACCCCAGCCAGCTCCACTCCGGAGCGATGCCCCAGGCCAGGATGAACCCGAAGACCACCACCAGGTTCAGCCCGAGGTTGAAGAGGGCGGTGAGCACCACGGCCAGCGGGATCACGAGCCGCGGGAACTGGGTCTTCCGCACGATCGCCTCCTGACCGACGATCGACTGGACCGCGGTGTTGGTGGCCTCCGAGAAGAAGCCGAACAGCACGATGTTGAACAGCAGCAGCACCGGATACTCGGGCACCTCGGAGCCGATCCGGAAGATCTGCGTGAACACGGCGAGCAGCACGCCGAAGAGCATCAGCGGCCGGGCCAGCGACCATACGTAGCCGAGCGCGGTGCCGAAGTAGATCTTCTTGAAGTCGGTGACCGCGATCAGCCGCAGCAGCTCCCACGACCTGCGCCAGCCGCCGCCCAGCGCGGACGGACCGCGCACCGGGCGCAGCTCCGTGCTGTTGTCGGTCACCTCGACGCTCATGACTCGCGCACGACCTCGATGTCGTTCCGCGCGGAAACCAGCCCGAACGGCGCCGCCGCGCCCTCCACCGCGAACTCCAGCAGCCGCAGGCCCTGCACCGCGAAGTCGCCGTCGTCGCTCTCGCCCCGGACCCAGCAGTCCAGCGTGTAGGGGCCGGGCACCAGCGCGTTCTCGATCGTGCCGGCGAGACGGACCTGCGCGCCGGCGGTCAGGTCGCCCGTCATCTCGCGCGTGAGGCCGAAGATCACGGTCCCCTCGCCGTCGCGGGCGTGAATGGTGAAGGTGGGCCGGGCGATGTCACGCCGCGCCTCGAGCAGCACGTCCAGGCGGATCGGCTCCCCCTGTGGGACGTCGGCCGCCTGGGCCTGCACGACCCGCACGTTCACGTCGGCGCGAGCGGTGCGCACCTCGCCGCCCACCTCGATCGTGTCGACGAGGTTGCGGCGCAGGTACTGCCGGGCCGCCTCCTCGGGGTCGCCGATGTGTGACATCTCCCCGTCGTGGATCAGCATCGCCCGGTCGCACAGGGCCTGAACGGACTCCATGTCGTGGGTCACGAGCACCAGGGTCTTCCCGGCCCGGCGGCGTTCGTGGAACACGTCCATGCACTTGCTGGCGAACGCCGCGTCGCCCACCGCCAGCACCTCGTCGATGAGCATGATGTCGGCGTCGGCCTGCACCATCACCGCGAACGCCAGCCGCACCATCATTCCCGACGAGTAGTTCTTCAGCTTGAGCTCGTCGAACTCCTCGAGCTCGGCGAACTCGAGCACCGCACTGAGCCGCCGCTGGGCCTCCTGGCGGCTCAATCCCATCAGCACCCCGTTGAGCACCGCGTTCTCCCGGCCGGTGAGCTCGGGATCGAACCCCACGCCCAGCTCGATGAACGGCGCCAGCCGGCCGGCCATGCGGATCGTGCCGGAGTCGGCGCGGTAGATGCTGGCGAGCACCTTGAGCAGGGTGCTCTTCCCGGCCCCGTTGCGGCCGACGATGCCGAAGAACTCCCCCTTGTGCACGTCGAAGGTGATGTCGCGCAGGGCGCGCAGCTCGCGGTACTCCATCCGCGTGAGCGGATGCGTCGCGCGCTCCTTGAAGGAGTCCATGCGGTGTTCCGGGAGGCGGAAGGACTTGTGGATCCCCCGCGCCTCGATCACTACGGGCGGCATGCGGTCATTCTTTAGGGTTCGCCGGATGCGCGCACGAGCACTCCGCGCCAGCCCGGCGCTGGCGCTCGCGGCGCTCTTGGTGGCGGGGGCCGCCCTGCGGCTGAGCCTGGTGGATCAGAGCTTCCTCGCCGATGAGCTGGCCACCTACTGGGACATCTCGGGCCGGAGCCTGGGCGACCTGTTCTCGACGATCGACTCGGATGCCGAGATCAGCCCGCCGCTGTCCTTCCTGCTCTCGTGGACCGGGCTGAAGGTGAGCGCCGAGCCGGAGTGGGTGCGCGTGTTCTCCCTGCTGGCGGGCCTGGCCACCATCCCGGTGCTCTATCTGACGGGCAGGCGCATCTCCGGCCGGGCCATGGGGCTCACCGCCGCGGGCCTGGTCACGTTCGCGCCCTTCATGGTCTTCTACTCCACCGAGGCGCGCGGCTACGGGGTGATGATGCTGCTCGTAGCGCTCACCACCCTCTTCATGCTCACGGCCGTGGAGGATGGCCGGCGACGCTGGTGGGCGGCGTACGCGGTGGCGACCTGCGCGGCCGCCTACACCCATTACACGTGCGTGTTCGTGCTCGCGTTCCAGCTGGTGTGGCTGCTGTGGGCCCACCCCGGCGCCCGCAGGCCGGCCCTGATCGCCAATGGGGTGGCGGCAGTGGCCTACATCCCGTGGTTGTCGGGGCTGCGCGCCGATCTGGACTCCCCCACCACCGAGATCCTCTCGGCCCTCCAGCCGTTCACCGGCGACGCCGTGCGCACCAGCCTGGGCCACTGGTCGATCGGATACCCCTACTCCCTGCTGCCTCTGCGCGACGTTCCCGGCACGCCCGCCCTGATCCTGCTCGGGCTCGCCTGCGCGGTCGCGCTGGTGGCGGTGATCGTGCGGCGCGGGCTGGCCGCCTCGAACCGCGACGCGGTGCTCGTGTGGGGCCTGGCGCTGGCGGTGCCCGTGGGCGCGGCCGTGCTCAGCGCGATCGGGGACAACCTGTTCAGCACCCGCAACCTGGCCGCCTCGTGGCCGGGACTCGGGCTCGCCGTCGCGCTGCTGCTCGTGTCCGCGGGACCGCGCCTGCGCTTCGCCACGGCGGGCCTCGCCGTGCTCGCGCTGGCGATCGGCTCCGTGAAGCTGCTCGACGACCACCGCCAGCGCCCGCCCTACGAGGAGATGGCGCAGTTCATCAACGCCAACAGCCGCCCCGGCGACGTGGTGATCGACGAGACGGCGGTGATCAGCCCCGGTCCGCTGAGCTCGATCGACCCCTACCTCGACCGGCGGGGGCCGGTGTTCCGCTCGCTGCAACCCCAGCAGCGGCTGCGCCCGTTCTCGGTGGCCGACCGAGTGCCGACGATGGCTCAGGCGGCGCGCCGGGCGGTTGCCGCGGCGAACGGGGATCGGCGGATCTTCCTCGCGACCGACGTCACGCGCGCGCCGCTCAAGCGCCCGCTCGGCCGCTACCGGCAGGTGGCGGTCCGGCGCTGGCCGGGCCTGTTCGGGATCGAGGTGCGGGTGTACGCGCCCCCTCCGGCTTAGTCGCGAGGATCACGTTGTGGGCCGCCAGGCGGCGGACGAGGGGGGCGTGCTCCACCGCCCGCTCGGCCAGCGCGGCGGCTCGGAGCGCCCGAGGCGGCACGAAGTCGGGCACCCAGCCCAGCTGCACGGAGCGCAGCACCTCGGCGCCCCCCGCGCGCAGGCCCTCGATCGCCTCCGCCTCGCCCACCAGCCGCTCGTCGCCGGTGTCCTGCGGCACCTTCGCCATCAGCCGGTTCCAGTAGGGGTTGCGGGGATTGTGGTCCCAGTGCAGCACGCGGCCGCCCGGGCGCGACACGCGCACCATCTCGCCGAGCGCCTGGCGGACGGCGCCGGGATCGGCCACGTGGTGCATCACCGCGACGCTCATCACCAGGTCGAAGCTCGAGTCCTCGAACGGAAGCTCGGTGGCGGACCCCCGCACGGCCACCACCTCGGGTGAGCGCTCGCGCAGCACGTCGAGCATGCCCGAGGAGGGGTCGATCCCGGTCATCGAGTAGCCCTCGCCGGCCAGCCGGGCGGCCAGCACTCCCGTCCCGCAGCCCACATCCAGACCGTCGCCCGGCGGGCAGTTCGCGCGCACGAACGCCGTGCGCTTGGCGAGGTAGTGCTCGACCACGTGGGCCGGCAGCGACTCGTCGTACTCCGCGGCTATCTCGTCAAAGTGGGAGCTGCTCACGCGGCGCCCTTCCCGGAGGACGGACGGGCCAGCGCGGCACCCGCCGGCGGTAGTGCGCGACCAGGCCGATCATCCGCAGGCCGACGTCGATGGCCGCCACTCGCTTGCCCGTGACCGACGAGGTGCCCACGCGCGGGAGGTAGTTCACCGGGACCTCGATGAAGCGCGCGTCCGACGTGACGGTGAGCAGCATGATCTCGGCTCCGGCGTGGCTGCCACCCACGGTCATCGCGTGCGCAACGTGCTCCGCCGCCTCCTTGCTCAGCAGCCGGTAGGTGCAGCCGACGTCGCTGAGGTGGCTGGTGTTGAACAGCCATTCGATCATCTTCGCCACGGCCCAGTTCCCCCACCGCAGGAACCAGTCCATGTTCGCGTCGGCCCAGATCATCTCCCTGGTGGTGCGGGTGCCGAGCACCACGTCGCACTCGTCGCTGTAGACCAACAGCTTCTGGATGTCCGTCGGCAGGAAGGTGCCGTCGGGCTCCGCCAGCACCACGATGTCGCCCGCGGCCTCGAGCAGGCCGCGCTTGGTGGCGTGGCCGTAGCCCTGCTTGGGCTCTTGGACGATGCGGGCGTCGGTCTTGGCGACCTCCTCCGCGGTGCCCGCCTGCGCGTTGTTGTCCACAACGAGCACCTCGTCGACCCAGCCCGTGGCGAAGAAGCCCTCGATCACCTCGCGGATCGAGTCCCGCTCCGCGTAGGTCATGAGCACCACCGAGACGTTCTTGCCGTTCCACATCAGGTTGGGGGTCTTAGCATGAGCGGCCGCTCATGATCGCCTTCGGCTCCCCCATCACCCAGCGCGATGTCTACGACCGCTGCGCCGCGCCCGGGATCAGCCGGGCGCAGGAGGACGACTCGGTGGTGCTGGCCGGCCCGGCGAAGGGGTCGATCTTCGAGAGCTACAACGAGCTGCTCGAGCAGGCGGCCGCGCTCGACGATCTCGAGGCGCTCGTTCTGATCCACCAGGACACCGAGATCGTGGACGTGGACTTCGCCGCCAAGGTCCGCGATGCGGTGGCCGATCCGGACGTGGGCCTGGTGGGCTGCGTCGGCTCGATCGGCGTGCGCAGCATCGCCTGGTGGGAGGGCTCGGTGACCCAGGCCTCGTTCATCCACCGCTACCACGAGCACGGCGGCGGGGACGTGCAGGCCTTCTCCTGGGCATGGGGCGACGCTCCCGCCTACGCCCGCCTGGGTGAGGTGGACACGCTCGACGGGTTCCTGCTCGTGCTCTCGCCGTGGGTGGTGCGCAACCTGCGCTTCGACGAGGCGCTGGGGCGGCTGCACGGCTACGACCTCGACTTCTGCCTCCAGGTGAGGGAGGCCGGGAAGAAGGTGATCACGGCCGATGTCCGCGCCATCCACCACCACTCCCTCGACCCGATCTCCGAGCCCGAGGAGTGGATCCAGGCGCACATCGACATCGCGGAGAAGTGGGACGGCCGGATGCCGGGCATGGGCTCGGCGCCGGGCACATGGAAGGACCGTGCCCGCCGGGCCGAGGCGGAGGCCGAGGCGGCGCGGGCGCAGGGGCACAAGCACAGGCTCGAGGTGCACGCCCGGATCGACGACCTCGAGCGCGCGCTCGACGTGACGCACCAGAGCGTGTCGTGGCGCCTCGGCGCGCCCCTGCGCATGCTCGAGCGGCGGAAGGCGCAGCGATGATCGCCTTCGGGTCGCTGATCACCAAGTCCGAGCCCTACCGGGTCTACGCCCGGCCGGGAATCGACCGGGTGGCCGAACCCGACTCGGAGGTGTTCGTGATCTCCTCGGTCGGGACCGTCGGGCGTGGCTGCAACCTGCTGCTGGACACCGCGGCCGCGTACGACGACCTCGAGGCGCTGGTGCTGCTCCACCCGCACACCGCGATCGACGACCCGGCGTTCTGCGCGAAGGTGCGCGCGGCCCTGGCCGACCCGGACGTCGCGGTGGTCGGCGCCGCGGGCAGCAGCGGCCGGCCCACGCTCGCCTGGTGGGACGGGGACATCGCGGCCGGCGACGTGACGCTGAGCTACCCCGAGCATCGCGGAGGCAGCCTGCCGGCCTATTCGTGGAAGCCCCTCAAGCCCGCGCCTGCGGAGGTGGATGTGGTGGACGGCTTCCTGATGGTGCTCTCGCCGTGGGCGGTGCGCCACGCCCGCTTCGACGAGTCCCTGGCGCTCGGCCACGGCTTCGACGTGGACTTCTGCCACCAGGTGCGACAGGCCGGGAAGAAGGTGACGGTCGCCGATCTCGCCGTGACCCACCACCACTCGCTCGACCTGTTCGACGACGGCGCGAAGTGGATCGAGGCCCACATCCAGCTCGCGGAGAAATGGGACCGCAGCACCGCCGACGACGACGAGGCCGGCTGGAAGACCAGGGCCCGGCGCGCCGAGGCCGAGCGGGAGGTCGAGCGGGCCGTGACCTACAGCCTGGAGCTGAACTCCGATGCCCGTGTCCTGAGCCTG
This sequence comes from uncultured Thermoleophilaceae bacterium, assembly GCA_963808105.1. Classification (GTDB taxonomy): domain Bacteria; phylum Actinomycetota; class Thermoleophilia; order Solirubrobacterales; family Thermoleophilaceae; genus JAAYBF01. The sequence goes on from CAWEEH010000003.1 coordinate 1,236,912, forward strand.
GAGCGCGAGCTCCAGGAGGCGCTCGACTCGAGGGCGTGGCGGATGACGGGCCCGCTGCGGGCGCTGAACGCCGCGCTGCGGCGCCGGCGCGCGCGGCCGCCCAAGGGCCCGACCGACAACGGCTCGGCGATCAGGATCTAGTCAAGAGCGCGGCGGATCTCCTCCTTGGAGACCACCGACTGGCTCTTTGCGATGCCGAGCCTCACGCGCAGGCGCGAGAGCCTCTCCGCCACGCCGAAGGCGCTGGACTCCAGCATCCGGCGCAGCACGGCCTCCTGGCGGGCGCGGCGGTCGCCCGCCTCCCAGAGCTGGTTCTGCAGGACGTGCCCCGCGGCGAGGTGGTGAACCCGGCCCGCCTCCAGGCGCGCCACCAGGTTGTTGTCGTCCCACGGCGCGAGGATCTGCTCGATTCGCCCGGCCCAGTCGGCCTGCTCATGCCACACGACCCCCAGGCCGAAGAAGGCGGGGACCACGGCGAACCGCAGCCCCTCACGCGCCTGCACGAAGTCCTCGACGGCGGTGCGCACCCCGTTGCGCGGCCCGCCCTCGCTCTGCGCCGAGTTGCGATACGGCAGACCCCCCTCGTGCAGGCCGGGCTCGCCGGGGAACAGGCCCCCGGACTCCCCCGCCACCGGCTGGCGGTACTCCGGCGGGATCTGCTCGGCGTCGAAGTAGTCGTCGCGGCGGGCGTGCGGCCACGCCACGTCGTGCAGGAGGATCAGCGGGAGGGTCGCGGCGGGGGCGCGCTCGGCGATCAGGCGCAGCTCCTCGGCCACCGTCCAGTAGTTGTGATCCCCGTCGATGATCACCACGTCGGGCAGATCGAGCTCGGGGAGCGCCTCCAGGCTCGTGCGACGGACCAGCTCGAGGCCGGGGCGCTCCTCCGCCAGCGCCACCAGAGCCGGCTGGGGCGAGGGATCGATGGCCAGGACCGCCACGGCCTCGTCCCGCGTCGCCGCCCAGTCGCAGAGCAGCCGGGTGAGGTCACCCGCGTAGGCGCCCACCTCCGCCACCGAGCGTGCATCGACCGCCTCGAGGCAGGGCAGCATCACCTCGGCCACGTTCGCCAGGGAGGTCGCCCAGCCGGCGGGATCTTCGCTGTAGGCGTCGAGGTCGAGTCCGGGTGTCACGGGGGCGGCAGTGTAGTCCCGGCTCGCCGCTGGCTAGGCTGGCCTGCTTTGCGTCCCGCCCTCGGCCCCACCCTCGCGCTCACGCTCGTCCTGGCGCTGGCGGCGGTAGCCGCCCTCGTCTGCGCGATGGTGCTCCTCGTCGAGCCCGAGCCGATCCCGGGGCTGGCCGCCAGCCAGCGCCAGGACGCCGAGACGGGCGTGTACGTGATCTCGCTGCTGGTCCTGCTGCCGCTGGCGCTGGTCGCGGGGCCGCGACTGGCCCGCGCGATCGAGAGCGGCCCCAACGCGGCCGCGCTGCCGGGCCTCACCGCCGTGCTCGCGCTCGGGCTCGCCGCGGCGCTGCTCGGCGCGCGTGCCATCGATGAGGTCGCGGGCGGCGGCACCGAGGTGCTGCTGGGGGCTCTGCTGGTCTGGAGCGCGGGCGCGGGCGCCGCACTGAGCCGCGCCCGGGCCGGCCGGGAGTGGCGCGCCACGGCCTCCCTGGCCCGCCATTCCCGCACGCTGTGGCTGGGCGCCGCCGCCGCGGTGGCCGTCACGCCGTCTGGTGGTCACCTCGCTGAGCTCGCTCAGCCCGGCCGTGGTGGTGATCGGCGCGGTGGTCGTGGTCGTGTGCGCGCGGCGGCGAGCCCCCGCTCTCGCCGGCCGCGCCGGGCTGGCAGTCGACGCGCTGGCGATCGTCCTGCTGGCTCTGCTCATCCCGGACCTGGTGGTGGTCAGGCCCGAGGACCCCGGGCTGTCGTCGCTGGACCGCTACCTCGCGTCGATCATGCAGTTTCACCACAACTTCCTGGTGGGGCCCGCCAACCAGGTGATGGGCGGGGATGTGCTGCTGCGCGACACCGCCTCGCAGTACGGCGTCGGGTCGATCTACTTCCTCACGGGCTGGTTCGAGCTGGCGACGATCTCCTACGGCAGCTTCGCGCTGCTCGACGGCCTGCTCACGGCCGGCCTGTTCTGCATCGCCTACGTGATCCTGCGCCTTGCCGGCTGCTCGCGGGCGGTGGCCTGGGCCGCCATGGCCGTGGCGGTGGTGGCGCTCGTCTTCAACCGCATCTATGCGGTGGGCATGCTGCCCCAGGAGGGCCCGTTCCGGTTCGGGCTGCCGATCGGGGTGATCCTCGCCGCCGTGGTGGCGGCGCGCTGGCCCGAGCGGGCCCGTCCTGCGCGAGCGGCCGGCCTGGTGGTGGTGGGCGTGAGTGCCATCTGGGCGCTCGAGGCGTTCGCCGCAACCGCCGCCGTGTTCGCGGCCCTGGGCGCCTTCGAGGCGTGGCTGCTCCCTCCCGGGCAGCGGATTCGGCTCTTCCTGCGGCGCGCGGCAGAAGGGGTCGGCGCCGCCGTGGTGGCCCACGCGCTCTTCGCGATCGCCGTGCTCGTGGGCACCGGGCACCTCCCGGCGTGGGGCCAGTACCTGGCGTTCCTCGACGAGTTCCTCACCGGGCCCCTCGGCGACCTCACCTACGACTTCGACCGCTGGTCGGCGGGCCTCGCGCTCGGCGCCGCCTACCTGGCCTCCGCGCTCGCGCTGCTGGTGGTGCTGAAGATCCGCCTGCCGCTGGCCGCGGAGCGGCGGACGGCGTTCACCGCCATCACGGGCATCACCGCCTACGGGCTGGTGCAGTTCGCCTACGTCGTCGACCGCTCGGCCGAGCACGTGCTGGTGTACGTGGCCCTGCCGGCCGTGATGGCCGCCGCGCTGTGGCTCGCGCAGGTGATCGACACCCGGTCGCGTGTCCCGGCGGTGCTGGTGACCGGCGCCGCGGCGGTGCTGCTGGTGGGGGCCGGCTGGTCGTCGGTCCAGCGCCCGCTCGAGCGCTCGGCCCTCTCGCAGCTGCTGCCGGGCGGCGACTCCCCGCGCGCCGCGATCGCCCGGCTGCGCGCCTTCCCCGCCATCGACAGCTCCGCGCCGGAGGGCGAGCGCCTGCTCGACACCCACATGCCGGGCGAGCGCCATTCGGTGGTGCTCGTGGAGCCCAACCTGAGCGTGGAGGTGCTCACGCGGCGCAAGCGCGCCAACGCCCTCCCCCTCTCCAACCCGCGTGAGGACGACTTCACCTTCGACCAGCGCCTGCCCGGACTCCTCGACGCGGTGCGCGAACTCAGGCCGGGGCGGCGCCTGCTGATCGACGCCGGGGCGCTCTCCGCGCTGGCCGAGCTGAGGCGCAACCCCCGGTCCCGCGTGCGAAACCAGGGCACCGCAACGGTCTCGATCCTCCAGGCGCGCGCGCTCGAGGCGATCGACCGCCGCTTCCGCCTGCGCCCCGTGGCGCGCGGCAGCGGCGGGCTGGCGGTCGCCGAGCTTCTAGACCGCTAGCGGGCTGTACTCGCCCGGCCAGCCCGAGCCGCCGAAGAACCAGCTCTCGATGGCGTAGCGCGGGTTGGGCATCGACGGGTCCGAGCCCGTCTGGTGCAGGAACAGCTCGTCGAAGAAGAGGGCATCGCCGGCCTCGAAGATCGGCCGGACGATGCCGGTCTTGCCGGCGGTGCGCTCGGCGTTGGCGTCCGACACCGCGTAGTCGAGGATCGCGCCGTCGGTGCCGGCGGACACCAGCTCGTTCAGTCGCCGCGGCACCAGGTCGAGCCCCGGTGACTCGTCGCCGCAGCGGCATAGCGACAGCCACAGGTTGAGGGCGCGGACGGGGCCCATGAAGGCGCCGTCCTGGTGCCACGCGCCAGCCGTCTCGGGCTTCACCTTGCGCAGCGTCGTCTTCTCGAGGGTCACCATCGGCCGTTCGCCGAGGTAGCCCTCCACCAGATCCTGGACGCCCGCGTTCCGGAACATCTCGATCATCTGGATGGCGAGCCGGGGCGAGTCCGCCGCCAGCAGCCCGCCCCCTTCGCGCACCCATCCACGCGCGCCGAACTCGATGCCGTAGGGCGCCTGTCCCTCGAACTCCTCGTACTGCCCGGGATCGCCGTCCTCGCCGGCGAGCACGCGCTCGCGCTCCTCGTACGCGCGGTCCATGGTGCGGGCGAACTCCTCGGCGACCTCGCGATCGACGAGTCCGCGCACCAGCACGCAGCCGTCGCGCAGGATGCCCGCGCGGATGAGCTCCGGAGTCAGGTCCTCGGCGGCTATCTCGGGAAGGCCTCCGGTGTCCGGCAGCTGATCCTCCGCGGGCTCGGGGTGGGTGCCCTTGCTCTCGTCGCGGATCAGCGCCCGCACTCCCGCCAGGTGGCGGAGGCGCAGCAGGTGGCGGAGGTGGTCCGAATCGGACTCGGCGGAGGTGCTCGCGCTCAGCCGGTCAATCTCGGCGTGGAGCTCCTCGTCGGAGCCCGGGAAATCGTCATCCACCTCCGTCGGGCGGGGGATCACCGTGCGCTCGACCACCGCGGTGACGCCCTCGGCTTCGCCGTTGCCGTTCGCGTGACCTTCCTTGTTGCGCCTGAGCTTTCGCCACATGGAATTCACCTTATAGCTCCGTTGCCGGGACGCCGCCAACGGTCGCTCCGGCCGGCACGTCGCCCACCACCACGGCGTTCGCTCCGATGACGGCGCCCGCGCCGACGCGCACGTTGCCGATCACCTTCGCGCCCGTGCCCACGCTCACGTCACGCTCGATCGTCGCGCCGTGCACGTCGCCCGCCTTGAGGCCGATCGTGATCCACGGGAACAGCTGCGTGCCGGGGCCGATCTCGACCAGCCCGTCCACCACCACCTGCCCGTGGACGATGTAAACGCCCGGGTGCATCACGACCGGATCGCCGATCGAGACCTGGGCGAGCATCATCGACAGCCTGTGGGCGAGGCGAGGCAGCAGCGGCACGCCCAGCGCCTGCATGCGCGCCTTGGCGCGGTACAGCGCCTGGGCGAGGAACGCGTCGCTCACCAGGCACAGCCGCAGGACCTGAGCGGCCAGGTCGCCGCGAGACCGGAACTCGTGCCGTTCGCCGCGGAAGCGGGCGGTGATCGCGGCGTCGGCGGCCACGGCTTCGCGGAAACGCGGATGCCGCGACCGGATGTCGCTCCAGATCGTCTCCTCAACCAAGGGGCGCCAGCCTAACCAGTGGCCCTTCTGGCATCGTGCGCTCGATGGCCGAGAGAGAACGCCCGGCACCCGACTCGCCAGCCTTCTGGGAGGAGGTCAAGGCCGAGCTCGACCGCGCCCGTGAGCCCGCAGCCCCCGGACCGGGCCCCGGCGCCTCGCGGCTTGCCGACGCCTACCTGGGGGTGCTGAAGCTCGCGCTCTGCGACCTGGTCTCACCGCGCACGATGTCGGTGGTGCGCACGCCCGACGGCGTCGACTCGCTCGAGCTGAGCGACGGCGAGCTGCGCAAGCGCACGCTGGGATCGGACTGGCCCGCCTACGGGCTCACCATGGTCGGCCTGGCGCGTCTCGACGACCTCGAGGCATGCGTGCGCGAGGTCGTGGCTGACGATGTGCCAGGCGACCTGATCGAGGCGGGCGCGTGGCGAGGCGGCGCGTCGATGCTCATGCGAGCCACCCTCGACGTGCTCGGCGACGAGCGAGGCGTGTGCGTGGCCGACTCCTTCGCCGGCTTTCGCGAGAACCTCGAGTCCGAGGACCTCGCGGAGGTCGACTTCCTGGCGGTATCGCTGGAGGAGGTGCGCGCGAACTTCGCCCGCTTCGGCCTCAGCGAGGGAGTGGAGTTCGTGCCCGGCTACTTCGAGCAGACGATGGCCGGCCTCGCCGGGCGGCGGTGGGCGATCTGCCGCCTGGACGGCGACAGCTACGAGGCCACCCGCGTGTGCCTCGACGCGCTCTACCCGGGGCTGTCGGAGGGCGGCTACCTCGTGGTCGACGACTACTACGTGCTCGACGAGTGCGCCCGGGCGGTGGACGAGTTCCGGGCCGAGCACGGCATCGAGGAGCCGATGGAGCGCGTGGACTGGACCTGCTCGCGCTGGCGGCGCGGCGCGGGCGCCTGACCTCAGCGAGCCGCTTCGAAGCGCTCAATCTGGCGAGCGGCCTCGGGGTCGAGGGCGATCGCCCTTCGCCGCGCACGGACCGCGAGGGGGTCGCGCCGGCTCTTCGACATCGAGTACATCAGCACCCACGCGTCCACGTTGTCGGGCTCGGCGCGAAGCACCTCTCCGAGCAGCCGCGCGGACCGCTCCGGTCGCGCGAACACCAGAATGCCCGCCTCGCGCAGCTTGAGCTGAGCATCGGGCCCGAACCGGCGCGCGTCGCGAAAGGTCCCGCTGGCGCGATTCACGTCCGCCGGCAGCCCGCCGTCCTTCAGGGCCTGCCCCATCTCGGTCAGGGCGTCGGCCTCCCGCTCCACCGAGAGCAGGTTCCCGGCGAGCCAGAGACCCACGAGCAGCGCCCCTACAGCCAGCAGCAGCCTCGTCGCCATCACGCGGGGCAGTGTAGGAGCGCCTACGCTCCCGCCGCATGATCGCCCGGGCCCGCCTCCTCGCCGCGGCAATCCTGATCGCGGGTCCCACGGCGCTCGCGTTCTTCTCCGGCGGCTTCTTCGACAGGCCGCGGCTGGTCGCGGCGATCGTTGCCTGGGCGCTGGTGGTCGTTGCCGCGCTCGTGGCGCCCGCCCCGCTGCCGCGGAGCCGGCCTGCGGTCGTGGCCCTGGCCGGGCTGGCGCTGCTCGCGGCATGGACGGGCCTGTCATATGAGTGGGCGCCGCTCGGCGCCCGGGCTCAGGACGATGTGCAGCGACTGCTGCTCTACCTCGGGTTCTTCGCGGCTTCGCTCGCGCTCGTGCGCGAGCCGCTCCCGCGCAGGCTGGTCGAGCCCGGAGTGGCGCTCGGGGCGTTCCTGGTCACGGTCTACGGGCTGTCGGGCCGCCTGGTGCCCGGGCTGGCCGACCTCGACCGAAGCATCTCGGCCGACGGCCGGCTCGAGCAGCCGCTCACCTACTGGAACGCGATGGGCTGCCTCGCGGCGATCGGCCTGGTGGTCTGCGTGCGGATCGCCGCCGACGGTCGCCGCCACCATGCGCTGCGAGCCGCGGCCGCGTTCGCCGGGCCCGCGCTCGCGTTGGGCGTCTACCTCAGCTTCTCGCGCGCGGCGCTGCTGGCGCTCGCGGCCGGCGTGGTGCTGCTGGTGGCGCTGGCGCCGTCGGCCCGGAGCCAGATCCGGGCCGGCGGGATGATCCTGGGAGCGGGACTGGTGGCCGGGCTGGTCGCGAGCCGGCTGTCGCGAGTGGAGACGCTCGCCCCGGCCCAGGGCGCCGATACCGGCCAGGGCCTCGTGATGCTGGCGGTGCTGCTTCTGCTCGGCGCCGCGGCGGCACTTGCCGTCGCACGCGACCGGCCCGCGGCTGAGCGGTCCGCCACACCCATCGCCCGGCGCCGTGCCGTTGCGATCGGGCTCGTGGGCATAGTGCTCGCTGCCACGGCGGCCGCGGCGCTGATCGAGCGCAATCCGTCGCCCAGCGCGGGCGCCGGCGCGACCGACCCATCGCGCTTCACGTCCTCCGACAGCACCCGCTACGACTACTGGGAGGTGGCGCTCGACGCCTTCGTGGAGGATCCGCTCAAGGGCACCGGCAGCGGGGGCTTCGCGGTGGAGTGGCGCCGGCAGCCCGACCGGACCGAGCGCGCGGTGGACGCGCACTCCCTCTACCTCGAGACGCTGTCGGAACTGGGGCTGCCCGGAGCGGCCTTCCTCCTTCTGTTCCTGGGCGGAGTCGCGATCTGCGCCGCCAGGCTCCATGGCCGCGATGCCGCGGCCGCCGCGGGGCCCGCGGCGGGCCTGCTCGTCTGGGCGGTGCACGCCGGCCTCGACTGGGACTGGGAGATGCCGGCGCTCACGGGCTTCGCCCTGCTGCTGGCGGCCGCCCTCGTCAGCTGGGAGGACGACGCGGCTCGCGGCACACCGCCACCACGTCCAGCGCCGACCCCAGGTCCTCCGTCGCCAGCGTGAAGTCCTCCGGCCCGATGGCGGCCGCCTCGGGGTCGGACCCCGCGCGCTCACGGCTCAGGCGCGTGTCGTACAGCCACTGCCGGGCTCGGCGGGGCACGAGCCGCCTGAGCTTCAGGGGGTCCACGCGCAGTAGCCGGTCGAGCTTCGCGTGCTCGGCGGCCACCAGGGCGCGGTAGCGCTCGGACCCGAACAGCCCGGCCGAGTCGACCGAGCCGAAGGCGCCGCGGCACAGGTCCGCGAGCTGCCCGCTGTCGAGCTCCACGTGGTGATAGGGATCGATGATCTCGTCGGGGCGCGCGAAGGTGAGGCGGTTCGGGGTCACGAGCACCGCGGTCCCGCCCGGCTCGAGCACCCGCGCGATCTCGGCCAGAGCGCGCTCGGGGTCCGGCACGTGCTCGATGGAGTGGACCGAGAGCGCGCCCGCGAACGATCCGTCCGCGAAGGGCAGCTCGCGCATGTCGGCGACCACCGTCTCCCTCGCCTGGCCCTCGAGCGCGCCGGGGTCCACGTCCACGCCGACGGTCTCGCGCGGCTCGAGCAGCCGGTAGCTGTGCCCCACCCCGCAGCCCACGTCCACGATCCGGCCCTGGGGCAGGAGGTGGGCGGTGAGGGAGTACGCGGCCACGTGGCGCTGCCACGTGGGGTTGAAGCCGCCCTCGGCCGTGACCACCCGCTCGCCGGTCACCGACGGCGTCACTGGTCTTCGATCGGCGCCGCCGGCGATCGGAACTTCGGCGACCGCAGGATGCCCGACCGGTGCAGGATCAGCCGCAGGCCGGTCGACAGCGTCTTCAGCCCGTACACGGTTCCGCTCCTGAGCCCCACCGACGACGCCTCCTCGAAGTAGCGCCCGCTGGCCGGCACCTCCTTGATCCGCATCCCGAAGTGAGCCGCCTGCATCAGCAGCTCGGAGTCGAAGCTGAAGTCGGCGGAGTTGCGCAGGAAGGGGACGGTGAGCAGCAGGCGGCGGGAGTAGGCGCGGTAGCCCGTGTGCGCCTCGGACAGCTGAGTCCCCATGATCCGGTTCTCGACGGTGGTCAGCGCTCGGTTCACCACGTACTTCCAGCGCGGCATCCCGTTGGCCAGCGCCATCCCCGGCACCGCCAGCCGGGAGCCGAGCACCAGATCGGCCTCGTCCCGGAGGATGGGCTCGACCATGCGGCCGATCAGGGCCGGGTCGTACTGGCCGTCGGGGTGCAACATCACCACGGCGTCGGCGTCGCGCTGCAGGGCCTCGAGGTAACACGTCTTCTGGTTCGCGCCGTAGCCCGCGTTGTGTGGATGCCACACGAGCTGGAGCGGGAGCCGGCGCGCGAGGGCGACCGTGTCGTCGCTGGACGCGTCGTCCACGAGCAGCACCTCGTCGACCCACTCCATCGGGATGCCCTGAACCGTGGCCTCCAGCGTGCGCCCCGCGTTCATCGCGGGCATCACCACGATCACCTTGCCCGGGGGCCGGTCAGTCATGCCGCGCCTCGACGTAGACGGTGCCGGCCCTGCGGACCGCGATCTCGGCGGCCGTCGCCACCGCGGCGACGGGGAACAGCGCCACGCCCGCCGCCAGCGCCAGCGCCCGGCGGGGCGGGGACATGGGGCTACTGCGGGCCTCGGGCCGGCGGATCGCGTCGTAGAGATCCGGGTGCCCGGGAAGGCTGCCCACCAGCCCGTGCAACCAGCCGAACAGCGCCTGCCCACCGCGCCAGTGGCTCACGCGCGTGACGCGCAGCCCGTGCTTGCGCAGCCGGTCGAGCAGCGCCGCGGCGGGCAGGTGGACCAGGTGACGGGGCAGATCGAGGTGAAACCAGCGATCCCCGAAGGCACGCGCCTGCAGGCTCGATGTGTTGGGCACGGCCACCAGCAGAGCGCCGCCCGGGCGCAGGTGGCCGGCGGCGTGCTCGAGCGCCTCAGCCGGACCGGGCAGGTGCTCCAGCGAGTGCCAGAACACGATGCCCGACCAGTCGCCCTCGACCTCGGTCACGTCCGCGTCGCGCACATCGGGCCGGCGAGGCTCGGGCTCCAGGCCGAGGGCCTCGCGGCCGTTTGCCGCGAGGGCGTCGAGCAGGGTGCCGTCTCCCGCGCCCACGTCCAGAACGGGACCGGCGGGAGCAAGCCGGTCGACTCGGGCCGCGAGCCTGCCGCGTGTGCGGCGCAGGAGCGCGTCGCCGGCGCCGGAGAAGCGGCCGCTCTCGGGCCGGTAGCGCGCGTACGCCGCGCGGAGCGCGGCGGCATCGGGCCACGGATCGGTGGTGGCGGCTCCACAGGCACTGCAGGCGATCCTCCCACGCAGACGAATAGAGGACTCATCGAAGAGCGCGCCACACCAGACGCATTTGGGCGGCGAAACGCCGTCGGAGGGCATCGCGGCGGCACTATAGGTCCGGCCCGGTCTGCTAGAAGTTCGGGCGTGTCTTCGTTCAGGGGTCCCATCGTCGCGATCGTCGCGGCTCTCTGTCTCGCCATTCCCGCCTCGGCGTTCGCCCAGAGCGCCGGCGACGACCAGTACGCGGATCCGTTCAATGAGCAGCCGGCCGGCAACCAGCCCGTGGGTCAGCCCGATGACGACAGCTCCGGCGGCGGTGGCGGCAACACTTCTCCCACGCAGGTCGCCGATAACACGTCGACCTCCACGAGCACGGGCTCCGCGAATCGCCTCGCCTACACCGGCTTCGACCTGCCGCTGCTGTTCGTGACGGGCGCGGTCATGGCGCTGGCGGGCTTCACCGTCAGGCGTGTCGTGGCGGGACCGTACTCCGCCCACCGCTGACCGCCCCCGTAGCCATCAACGCCCGGGCGGCGGTCCGGCCAGAGATCGGCGGCGTCGAGCGCGTCGCCCGCGAGCTCGTGAAGCGCCTGCCCGCCCTGCGACCCGGCCGCTACCGCGTGGTGGCGCCCAGGCCCTCCCTCACCGGAGCGCGCGGGCACGCGTGGGAGCAGCTCGCCCTTCCGGCACTCGCCCGCGGCTCGCAGCTCATCCTCTCCCCCGCGAACGTCGCGCCGGTTGCAACCCGGCGAAGCGTCGTGATGATCTACGACCTCGCCCCGTTCATGGGTGATTGGTACTCCCCCGCCTACGCGCGCTGGCACAGGGCGCTGATCCCGCGGGTGGCACGGCGAGCGCGGTTGGTGCTCACCACCTCCGAGCTCGTGCGGCGGCAGCTGTCGGACCTGCTGGACGTGGACCCCGGAAAGATCGCCACGGTCCCGCTGGGCGTGGATGAACGCTTCGGCGAGTCCGCCGACCACGAGGCCGTCACGCGGCGCCTTGGCCTCGACCGGCCCTACGTCCTCGCTCTGGGCACCGACCTGCCGCGCAAGAACCTGGCCCTGCTGGACCGCATCGGCCCCCGGCTCGAGCGCGAGGGCCTGGAGGTGGTGCTGGCCGGATCGACGCGCAGCTACATGCCCACGGGCGACTACCGCGCGCGGCGCCTGGGCTACGTGTCCGACGACGATCTCCCGGGCCTGTACGCCGGCGCCGCCGCGCTGGCCGTGCCGTCTCTCTACGAGGGCTTCGGCCTCGGCTGCCTCGAGGCGATGGCCGCGGGCGCGCCGGTGGTGGCCGCGGACCGCGGCGCGCTGCCCGAGACCTGCGGAGACGCCGCGCTGATCGCCGACCCCGACGACGAGGAGGCCTTCGCGGAAGCCATCGTGCGAGCGGCCACGCCGGGCTCGGAGCGCGACGACCTGATCGCGAGGGGCAGGTCGCGCGCGGCGATCTTCACGTGGACGAGGACGGCCGAGCAGGTCGACGAAGCACTAGCGTGCGCCGAAGAGGAGAGTTAGCCGCGCGAAGCGCGGGCGTTAGGGGGGTTGCAAAGGGGGGCATGTTTGCCCCCCTTTGAGGCTCTCTCTCGCTACGGCAGGCAGTACGCCCACTTCGGAGATTTTTCGCACCCCTGCGCCTTCAGGGCGGTCTTCCGGAATGCGTCGAGGGCCGGCTGGATCACGTACTGGGTGCCGAAGCGCGAACGCACCAAACCGGAGAACTCGAAGTTGCTCTGCTTGCGCCCGTAGCGGGTGGACCAGCTGTACCAGTAGACACGCTGCAGCTTGTACCGGCGCCGGCGCGCGCCGAGCTTGGTGTAGAGCTCGGTGACCCTTCTGGCCATTCCGGCCGCCGTCTGCTGCGGCTGGCCCTTGATCCGCTTCGCCCTGCCCTTGGAGGCGGGGAACGCCACCTCGGTCACGTACATCGCGCGGCGCCGGTCGCCGGCGCGCACCAGCTCCTGGCGCAGCCGCCGAACGGCCTCCACCTCGCGCTTCACCGACTGCGGATAGACCTGCAGCGCCGCCACGTCGAAGTGCCCCTTCACCTTCCCGAGCTTGTAGGCGCGCCGCATCTCCAGCCACGCGATGCCCGTCAGGCCCGCGAACACCACGCGGGCCCCCGGGTCCTCGTCCTTGATCACCTTGCGGGTGCCACGCAGCAGCCGCCCGTAGCCCTGCGGCCAGCCGTAGCTGCTCTTCTTCGGCGCGTCCCAGTAGGAGCGAAGGCTGGGCTCGTTCCACAGCTGCCACTGGCGGATCTCGCGGCGGGGAAGGTTGGGGAACTTGTTCCAGAACGTGCCGTCGGGCCCGTAGCGGCGGATGGCCGCTCTCACGAAGCGCGAGTAGTCCTTCGTGCGCTTCGGGGGCGAGTGCGTGCGGCGCTTGTACTTGCGCGCCCAGTACGGCGCGTAGAGCACCTGGGGAAGGATCTCGAGTCCGCGCTGCGTTGCGAGGTAGACCTTCACGTCCATCGCCCTGAAGTCCGGCTTCATCTTGCGCCTGGGCTGCATCGTCTCCCACGCGAACAGCAGCCGCACCGACTCCACGCCCGAAGCCGCCATGAGGTCGAACTGCTCGGTCTGGCGCTCCACCGTCTGGTCCGCGAACGGCCCGTCGTAGGCGACGCCGAAGAAGCCCTGGGGCACCTTGCGCGCAGCGGACGCCTCGCCGGCAAGGGCGAGCATCAGAGCCAGGACCGTCAGGAGCGCGGCGAGGGTACGCACCTTCATCAAGACAATTCAGGCTAGTGGGAGTTGCGGCGGGTCGCCCGCTTTCCATCCCGGTGAATCGCGGCTAGTGTGGAGCGGACCGGCTCGGGAGGCTGGTCGTTCCCCCCATGTAAGGAGAGCAACGCATGCAGAGCCTTCCCTTTTCCCGCCGTGATTTCGTGGCCGGTGCCGGAACCCTTGGAGCGGTCACGATCTTCTCCCCGCAGGCGCTCGCTCAGGAGTTGAGCGCGCGCAAGCGCAAGGCGCCGACGCTGCGCGGCGGACGGTTCAAGGAGGGCATCCTGTCTGGCGACCCGACGCCGAAGGGCATCACGCTCTGGACCAGGGTCGCGGGTGTCGAGGGCCGCGGCAGCGTGGAGCTCGAGGTGGCGAGCGATCGCGGCTTCCGCCGCGTCGTGGCACGCAAGCTGATCCCCACCTCGGGACGCATCAACCATGCGGTGAAGGCCCGCGTCGCCGGGCTCGACCCCCACGAGCAGTACTACTACCGCTTCGCCACCAAGACGGCCAACAGCTCGGTCGGCCGCTTCCGTACCGCGCTTCCAGCGGACTCGCGCCAGACCGTGAAGTTCGCGTTCTTCTCCTGCCAGGACTACACGTTCGGCTACTACAACGCCCACGCCCTGCTCGCCAGGGAGGACGTTGACTTCGTGGTGAACCTCGGCGACTACATCTACGCCGAGGCGTACCACAGCGCCGGCAGTCAGTCGGGCGGCGTGCGCACCGACCCGATCGGCGTGGCCAATTCGCTCAAGGACTACCGGGCCAAGTACGAGCTCTACCGCAGCGACAAGAACCTGCGCCGGATGCACGCCAAGTTCCCGATGATCTCGATCTGGGACGACCACGAGGTGATCGACAACTACGCCGGCGGCGCCCCGGGCAACGGTGAGGTCCCGCCGCTCGCCGAGTCGATCCAGCGCGCGGGGTACCGCGCGTACTTCGAGAGCATGCCCACCTACGCGGGCCCGCCCCGCAAGGGCACCCGGACCTACCGGGCGATGCGATTCGGCCGCAACGTGGACCTGGTCCTGCTCGACCAGCGCCAGTACCGCGACGACCAGCCGTGTGGCGACGAGCAGATCGGCCCGCCGTGCCCCGAGCTCGAACAGCCGCGCGATTTCCTCGGCCGCAAGCAGATGAGCTTCCTCAAGAAGCGGCTCGACAGCTCGAAGACCGCGTGGAAGCTGATCGCCAGCCAGACGATGGCCATGAAGACCATCTACCCCGGCGGGCAGTACATCGGGTTCGACGCGTGGCAGGGCTACCCGCGCGAGCGCCGGGAGCTGCTCCAGTTCATCCAGGCCAAGAACATCAAGGACGTCGCCTTCCTCACCGGAGACATCCATACGTTCATCGCCGGCGACGTGCGCGTGAACGACAACGACAAGGTGCCGGTCGCGACCGAGTTCGTCGGCGGCTCGATCACCTCCCAGGGGCTCGGCGAAGGTGGCGGCGGCATCGTCCCGGGTGCCAACCCCCGCAACCCCAAGACGCCGCAGTCGATCATCGATCTCCTGCGGAGCGCGAACCCATGGGTCAAGGACGCCGAGTTCGACCACCACGGCTACGCGCTGGTGGCGGCATCGCGCTCGGCGCTGAGCGTGAAGTTCCGGCGCACGTCGAGCACCAAGCAGCGTGGCGCGGGCAGGCTGCCCGACGCCCCGTTCACCTACCGGCTGAGGCGGGGACAGAAGAGCTTGCTCTGAGCGGAGATCCTCAAAGGGGGGCAAATGCCCCCCTTTGCAACCCCCCGAACGGCGCCTTCGCTCACGCTCGGCGCCTATCCCTCCGAGGACCGCGCCGCAGCCTTGCTCTAAGGAGTGAATCGTGATTCACTTCTTGTATTGCCTACCGCGCCACCCCTAAGACCGAAGCCCGCAAGGCGGCCACCCGCGAGCGCATAGTCACCGCGGCGCTCGAGCAGGTGGCCGAGGGCGGGTACGGCTCGGCCGGGGTCCAGGCGGTGGCGGCCCGCGCCGGTGTTGCCGTGGGCACGGTCTACCGCCACTTCCCCTCCAAGGCCGAGCTGTTCGCCGAGGTCTTCCGCATCGCCTCGCAGCGCGAGCTCGACGTGATGGCCGATGTAGCCCGGCCGGACCACCGCACCGCCGCCGAACGCGCCGGCGCCGCCGCGGAGACGTTCTCGCGCCGCGCGCTGGCCGGCCCGGTGATGGCCTATGCCCTGATTGCCGAACCGGTCGATCCCGCCGTGGAGAGCGAGCGCCTGAGGCTGCGCCGCGGGTACCGCGACGTGTTCGCGGGGCTGCTCGAGGAGGGGGTCGAGGCCGGCGACATGCGCCCGCACGATTCCCCCACCGTGGCCGCCGCCCTCGTGGGCGCGCTCGGCGAGGCGCTGGTCGGCCCGCTCTCCCCCGGCCGCCGCCGGCGCCGTGACGAGGCGCTGATCGCGTCGATCGTGGACTTCACACTGAACGCCCTACCGAGGAAGGAGCGCACCCATGACGGTGCTCGACATCAACACGCATGAGGTTCTGAACCAGGCCCCGCCGCTCGTTCCCTACAACGTGTTCGAGGCCGACAACTCCATCCGTGACGCGCTGCCGCGCGAGGGAGGCGAATGGGGCACCGACCGCCTGCGCGACATCGGCGCGCTGGCGGGCTCCGCCGAAGCTCACGAGCACTCCGAGCGCTGCGAGGCAAACGAGCCCGTGCTGCGCGGCCACGACCGCTACGGCAACCGCGTGGGCGAGGTGGAGCTCGACCCGTCGTGGCACTGGCTGCTGCGCGAGGCCATCGAGCGCGGCATCCACTCCCTGCCGTGGCGCGACCCACAGCCCGGGGCCCACACCGTCCGCGCTGGGCTCATGTACATCTGGAACCAGGTGAACGGCGGCGTGATGTGCCCGGTGTCGATGACCTATTCGGTGATCCCCGCGCTGCGCGAGAACCCCGATCTCGCCGAGGAGTGGGAGCCGCGCCTGGTGCTCGAGGACTACGAGGCGGGCGCGCTCGCCGGCATGGCGATGACCGAGAAGCAGGGCGGCTCGGACGTCCGGGCAAACACCACCCGTGCCGAGGAGCAGTCAGACGGCACCTATGAGAT
Source organism: uncultured Thermoleophilaceae bacterium (assembly GCA_963808105.1). Classification (GTDB taxonomy): domain Bacteria; phylum Actinomycetota; class Thermoleophilia; order Solirubrobacterales; family Thermoleophilaceae; genus JAAYBF01. The sequence continues at coordinate 1,252,948 of CAWEEH010000003.1, forward strand.
CACCGGCCACAAGTGGTTCTGCTCCTATCCGCCGTGCGACGTGTTCCTCACGCTCGCCCAGGCGCCCGCGGGCCTGTCGTGCTTCCTGATCGAGGGCCGCGACCCGGGCTTCCGCGTCCAGCGGCTGAAGGACAAGCTGGGCACGCGCTCGCTGCCGTCGTCCGAGGTGGAGTTCCACGGCGTCCGGGGCCGGCTGGTGGGCGAGGAGGGCCGCGGCGTGCCGACGATCATCCGCATGGTCAACCACACGCGCCTCGACTGCCTGATCGGCTCGGCCAGCTCGATGCGCTGGGGCACCGCCCATGCCGTCCATCACGCACGCCACCGATCCGCGTTCGGGAAGGTCCTCGCCGACCAGCCCGCGATGCAGAACGTGCTGGCCGACCTGGCCATCGAGTCCGAGGCCGCCACCGCCACCGCCATGCGCATGGCCCGCGCCTACGACGAGGACAACTCGGCGTTCCGGCGCTTCGCCACCGCGGTGTCGAAGTACTGGGTCTGCAAGCGGGCGGCCCACCATGCGAGCGAGGCGCTCGAGTGCCTCGGCGGCAACGGCTATGTGGAGGAGTCGGGCATGCCCCGCCTCTACCGCGACGCCCCGCTGAACTCGATCTGGGAGGGCTCCGGCAACGTGGCCGCGCTCGACGTGCTCCGCGCGATGGTCAAGGAGCCGGAGGGGCTGCCGGCGTTCCTGGAGGAGGTCGAGGAGGCGTCGGGAGCGAACGCGCACCTGGACGCCCACCTGGCGCGGCTGAAGGACTCGCTCGTGGCGGAGGACCCCCAGTTCGGCGCTCGCCGGACGGTGGAGGACCTCGGGGTGGCGCTCCAGGGATCCCTGCTCGTGCGCCACGCGCCGGCGGCGGTGGCGGACGCCTTCTGCGTCTCGCGCCTCGGCCGCGAGGGCGGCCACGCGTTCGGCACGCTGCCCTCGGGCGTGGATGCGCCGGCGATAGTCGAGCGAGCCCTCAACGTCTGACGCCTGAGGTCTGACGTCTGGCTGTGCACAGCAGCCTGCAGCGCTCCGTAACTCCGCAGCGTCTCGGAGGAGGCCCGGCTACGCCCGCGAAGGCCTGGTTGTACCCCAAGGAAGGGACCGATCCCGAAACAGGAGTAACGGATGGCCTTCCGTGGGACCAAGCAAGCGTGCGGCCTCGCAATCGCACTGATCTGGGCGCCGGTCGCATCTGCCGGCGTGCCCCACATCGTTCAGCCCGGCGAGACCCTGTGGTCGATCGCCGCGAGCAACAACCTCAGCACCCGCTATCTGGCCGCCACGAACGGCCGGTCGGAGACGTCGAACGTGGTGCTGGGATCGACCCTGGATATCCCCACCACGTCCGCCCCGCCTCCGGCCGGCGCGTACACGGTCAGGCCGGGTGACACCCTCAGCGGCCTCGCCGCCCGCGCCGGCGTGAGCTCGGGCCAGCTCGCCTTCATGAACGGCCTGCAGCCCGACGCCCACGTGATCACCGGCACGGCGCTGAAGCTGCCTGCCGGATCGGCGCCCACCGCGACACCCGCGCCGCCGCCCACCCAGCCCGCGCCGGCCGCGGCCCCCCTGGCCACGCCCGGCCGGGTCACGGCGGGCGAGGTCGGTCAGATCGCCGCCGACCATGGCGTCCCCTCGTCCCTCGCGGCGGCGATTGCCTGGCAGGAGAGCGGGTTCAACAACAACGTCGTCTCCACGGCGAACGCGCGCGGTGTGATGCAGATCCTGCCGGGCACGTGGTCGTGGGTGGAGGACAACATCGCCCGCCGCCGGATCGATCCCGCGTCGCCCCAGGAGAACGTGCACGTCGGGGTGATGTACCTCGACCGCCTCATCCGCGACGCGGGCGGAGACGTAACCCGCGGCCTTGCTGGCTACTACCAGGGCCCGGCATCGGTGGCGCGCAACGGACTGCTGCCTGATACCCAGCGCTACGTGGACAACGTGGAGGCGCTGCGCTCCCGCTTCGGCGGCGGGTGAGATTCCGCGCGGCCCTCCTGGCCGCGACGGTCCTGGCGCTGACCGCCCCCGCCGCGGAGGCGGCGGGGCGGTCGAATGTGGCCGCCGTTCAGGTGGCGATGCGGGCGCACGGGCTCTACGGCTCCACGATCGACGGCGTCGCCGGAGCGGGCACGCGCCGCGCCGTTGCCGCCTATCAGCGCCGCCGCGGCCTGCTGGTGGACGGGATCGCCGGGCCGCAGACCCTCCGCGCGCTCGGGCGCCGCGGCCGGCCCCGGCTCGGGCGCCGCGCGATTGGCGTCGGTGCGACGGGCTTCGACGTCGCCGCGCTGCAGTTCCGCCTGGCCTGGCGCGGCTTCCCATCGGGGCCGATCGACGGCGGCTACGGAGCGCGTTCGGCCGCCGCGGTGCGCCGGTTCCAGCGCTGGGCGGGGCTGGGCGCCGACGGCGTGGCGGGCTCGGCCACGATCCGCGCCCTGCGCCGCGCCATACGCCGCTCCCCACTCCGGCTGTCGCGGCCCGTCGCCGCCCCGATCGGCGACCGCTTCCGCCCGCGCGGGAATCGCTTCCACACCGGCCTCGACTTCCCGGCGCCGCGTGGGCGCAACGTGCGGGCCGCCCGGGCCGGAACGGTGATCGGTGCGGGCTTCAACGCCGGCGGCTACGGCAACGCCGTCGAGATCTCCCACGGGCTGGGCGTCGCCACCTTCTACGCGCACCTGAGCCGGATCACCGTGCGCCGCGGCGAGCGGGTCGCCGGCGGCGAACGCGTCGGAACGGTGGGCTCCACCGGCTTCTCGACCGGGCCGCACCTGCACTTCGAGCTGCGCCTGCGCGGCGCGCTGCTCGACCCGCTCACCGGGCTTTAGGCTCCCGCCCGTGGACACGCTGACCTACGAGGTCGACGGCCGGATCGCGCGGATCACGCTGAATCGCCCGGAGCGCGGCAACGGCATCACCCTCGCCATGCCGCGCGAGCTCGCGGAGTGCGTGGAGCGGGCCAATCTCGACCCTGCGGTCCACGTGATCGCCCTGGCGGGGAACGGCAAGGGCTTCTGCGGCGGCTACGACCTCGTCGACTCCGCACAGGAGGGAATGAAGGGCCTTGGCGACACGGCGCTCGAGGGCTCTCCGCTCGACCCGGCCGTCCAGGCCGCCAACCACAACCCGGCGCAGACCTGGGACCCGGTGGTGGACTGGCAGATGATGAGCCGCAACCTGCGCGGCTTCATGTCGCTGTTCCACTCCGACAAGCCGACCGTCTGCAAGGTGCACGGCTTCTGCGTGGCGGGCGGCACCGACATGGCGCTGTGCAGCGACCTGCTGGTGATGGCCGACGACGCGCGCATCGGCTACCCGCCCGCACGTGTGTGGGGCGTGCCGACATCGATGATGTGGGCGCAGCGCATCGGCCCCGCACGCGCCAAGCAGCTGCTGTTCACCGGTGACCTGATCGACGGGAAGACGGCCCACGAGTGGGGGCTGGCGCTGAGCGCTCCGCCCGCCGGTGAGCTCGACGCCCGCTTCGAGGCGCTGCTCGATCGGATCTCGCAGACGCCCATCAACCAGCTGGTGATGATGAAGCTGACCGTGAACCAGGCCCTCTACTCGCAGGGCCTCCAGGCCACGCAGACGCTCGGGGTGGTCTTCGACGGCATCGCCCGCCACACGCCGGAGGGCTATGCCTTCCAGGCGAAGGCGGCCACCGAGGGCTGGCAGGCCGCCGTGCGCGAGCGAGACGAGCCGTACGGCGACGCGAAGTGACCGGCAGGGCGAAGTTCAGCCTCGCGATTGGGGCTGTCGCCCTCATCGCCATCCTCGCCGTCGCGGTGTCCAAGATCGATTTCGGGGGCGACGACGACTCCTCCGACCCCGTCGCGGAGACGACCCCGCCACCGGCCGAGCCGGAGAAGCCGGTGGAGCCCGCCAAGCCCACGCCCCCGTCCAGCCCCGACGACGTGAAGGGAAACGAGGAGCGCTCGCTCACCCGGCCCGCCAACTTCCGCAAGGCGCTGGCGGTGCTCGAGCGCAGGCGTCGAACGACCGAGGGTGTGTTCGACGGCCTGCGGGTGGCCCCGGGCCGGATCGACACCACGATCGAGACGAAGACCCGGAGGATGACCATGCAGGTGCGCACCGACTTCAAGATCGGCTTCTCCACCGACCACGAGTTCCCCAACCGGCCCGACTTCCGCCGCTACGGCATCGTCGCGAAGGACGTCGACGTGCGGGCCCCGGCGCAGATCCTCGAGCGCATCGACGGCGTGCGCAAGGGCGCGAGCGCCGCCAGGGACATCGACTACGTGGTGATCCGCCGCGACATCATCGACTTCAAGGTGAACGTGTCCGCATTCCTGCGCACGGGGCCGCCCCCGCGCGCCTTCTCGCAGGAGCCGGGTGAGCCGTTCCGCGTAATCGGCTGATACCGTCCTGGGGTCTAATTAGTCAGCCGAATCCGCCTGCGTCCTGCGTCGGCGGTACGGGGGAACCAAGAGTTGGGGCGAGTCGGCCGCGAGCGGCCGTAGCGCAAGAGCGCGAGCCCGTCAGCTAACCCCGGAGGCGCAATCGAGAGGGTCTGAACGGTCTTGACGCACGCGTACGCGCGCGCCACAGCCATAACCGTCGTATCGCTCCTCGCCACAGCCGGCGCGGCCCACGGGTCGGGCACCGGCAGTGGCGGCGCCGCCGTGCCCGGATCCCCGAAGCTGCGCGCGGTGAAGTGCATGTCCTCGGCAGACCTCGCGTGCGCCTCGCGCACCCGCCTGGTGCGCGGCGGCACGGTGCGGCTCGGAGGCAGCGGGCTCGACCAAGCCGCGAAGGTCGTCTTCCTCGGCCGTCGCACCCGCCGCGACGACGCCGCCGTGAGGGTGCGCAAGCCCCGCGCCAACCGGATCGACCTCGAGGTGCCCGTCAAGGCGCGCAGCGGCCGCATCATGGTGATCGACAAGCTCGGTCGTAGAACGACCACTAGGCGGTCCTACCGGGTCGGCCGCGCGCCCGCCATCGACGTCGCGCCGGGCTCCGGCTTCTTCTTCGGCGGGCGGCGCAAGCCCACCGTGAGCTTCACCGCTCGGGCCGCGGGCGCAACCAAGATCGAGGTCATCCGCCCCGGTGACGGTTCGGTGCTCACCAGCTTCGACCACGTCGCCACGGCCGGGCGCAACGTCGCCACCTGGAACGGCAAGGTCGGCTCCAAGCCGGCTCCCAGCGGCGCCTACGCGTTCCGCATCGCCGGAGTCGCGATGGCCTCGCAGACCGGGGGCACATTCGCCATGTACGACCACCTCTTCCCCATCCGCGGCAAGCACGACCTCGGCCAGTCCGAGACCAACAACTTCGGCGGCGGCCGCGGGCACCAGGGCCAGGACAACTTCGCCCGCTGCGGCACCCGCCTCGCTGCCGCGCGCGGCGGCAAGGTCCAGTACGCGGGCTACCACGGCCGGGCCGGCAACTACGTGGTGATCGACGGCGCCGGCACGGGTGTGGACTACGCCTACATGCACCTGCGCAAGCCGCCGCTGGTGAGCACCGGCCAGCGCGTGTTCACCGGGCAGAAGATCGGCGAGGTCGGCGACACCGGCCGCGCCAGCGGCTGCCACCTGCACTTCGAGATGTGGACCGCGCCGGGCTGGTACGAGGGCGGCAAGCCGTTCGACCCGCTTCCCTCGCTGCAGCGCTGGGACGCGTACAGCTAGCGCTCCCGCCCTCGCGGGACTAGGATCGCCAGACCCGATCGATGGAGGGTCGATGAGCGACGAGAAGCCCGCGCAGGAGCAGTACAACCCGCCGGAGGTGGAGCAGATCCCCACCGACTCCGGCCCGTCGGTGACCGCGGCCGGCGACTCCCCGGCGCAGGACGGCCAGGGCGGTGGCGGCCCGGAGTGGCGCCCGACCGAGAGGGACGAGTGAGCGCGGAGAAGCCGGGCGGGGAGCAGTACGACCCGCCGGAGGTGGAGCAGATCCCCACGGACTCCGGCCCGTCCGTGACGGCCGCGGGAGACTCGCCGCCCCGGGACACTGCATAGGGGCGCCGGCGATGAACGACGAAAAGCCCGAGCAGGAGCAGTACGCCCCACCCGAGGTCGAGCAGATCCCTACGGACGCCGGCCCGTCGGTCACGGCCGCCGGCGACTCCCCGCCGCAGGACAACGTTCCCGGCGTGGAATGGCGCCCGAGCGTTCCCCCGGACGAGGACTGAGGGCCGCCGCCTGCCCCGCCTGATCGACGAGAGCTTCACCCTCCGCCGCCTGGCCCGGCGGGCGGGGTGGCGGACGAGCCACATGCGAGCCCAGCCGCCGGAGCGTCCGGTGGGCGCCAAGCTCGAGCTGACCCACGCGTGCAACCTGCGCTGCGGGTTCTGTTACACCGATTCGCCTCGCCACACGCTGCTGCGCACACCCGACCTGCCCGACGAGGCCTGGCACCGGATCGCGTCGGAGGCCGCCGACCTGGGTGTGATCGAGCTCGTGTTGACCGGCGGCGAGCCGTTCCTGCGCCGCGACCTGGTGCTCTCGCTGCTCGACGAGCTGTCAGGCCGCGATGTGGGGCTCACGCTCAACACCAACGGCTGGTTCGTGGACGACGAGATCGCCGACCGCCTGGCGGAGGTGCCCGGCCTCCAGGTGGACATCTCGATCGACGGCGCCACGCCCGCGCTCCACGACGCGTCGCGCGGCGTGCCGGGAAGCTGGCGTCGCGCCGTCGAGGCCGCGGGGCGCCTGCTGGATCGCGGTGTGCGCCTGCAGGTGGTCCATGTCGTCACGCCGGTCAACGAGGCGTTCTTCGAGTCGATGCTCGAGCAGATGTGGACTCTCGGCGCGACCTCGGTGCGAGCGACCCCGGTGGTCGAGGTCGGCGCGGCCGCCCGAGGAGGCCGGTGGCCGGTGAACCGCGACCGGTTGCGACGCACGATTCGCTCGTTCAAGAAGTCGCACGGCGACGGCATGCGCGTGACCCTGCAACACGGGAACGCGGGCGTGCTCGCCATCCACGATCACGCGGCGCCGGTGTCGATGCTCGTGCGACCGGGCGGGGCGGTTCTCACGGACTCACTCCACCCATTCCGGTTCGGCAACGCGCTGGAGGACGGACTGGAGCAGTGCTGGCAGCGGATCGTGTCGGACTGGCGCGACCCCGAGATGTCGCGCTGGGCACGCTCCTTCCGGGGATCGCGTGACCTGGCAGACGGGAACCTCGTGCCCTACCTCAGCGACGAGGTGGAGGTGGGCGAGCGCGCCGAGGCGCCGTCGCACATCTCCGACGCCGTTCCCGAGCGCTCCGAGCCGCGAGACGACAGCGGCGACCCGGGCGAGAACCTCGCCCGCGCCCGTGACCACGTGCGCAGCCTGGCGCTGGACCGCCGCTACCGCATGGCGCCCGCGAAGCTGGGGGGCGGGCCGGAGGAGCACTACGTGCGCCAGCCCGAGAGCGGTCGCGTCGTGCGTCTCAACGCCTCGGCGATGGCGATGCTGCGCGAGCTTGACGACGGCTCCGGGGCCGAGGCGGTCGAGCGCCTGGCCGATCGCTGGGCCGGCATCGACCGCTCACGCCTTGAGGCCGACGTGCTGGCCACCGGCCGATCCCTCCTGCGCGAGGGCATCCTGCAGCCCGCCGGTGCGCCGGTCAACGCCTAGCGGCGTCCGCTATCTCGCCCACCGTCGTCTGCCATCCGCGTGTGAGGAGATGGTCGACGCTCCGGCGCTCGGACCGGCTGTGGTAGCTGCCTCCGCCCGGCTGCGGCCGGGCCGGGCAATCGCCCTTGCGGATCTCGGGCCAGGTCTCCCGGAACAGCGCGAGCAGCTCGTTCTGAAGCGCCCACCACGCGTCCTTCAGCGTCTGCTCGCGGTCGAGCGCAACCTCCCGCTGAGCGATCACGTCGCCCGTGTCGAAGTGCTCGTCCATGTGGTGGATGGTCACGCCGGCGGGCGTCCCCTCGAGCAGGCCCCAGAGCACCGCGTCCCAGCCGCGGTTGTGGGGCAGAAAGCTGTTGTGCAGGTTCACTGCCCGGCCGGAAAAGCGCCGGAGCGCCCATGGCCTGACCCGGTGCAGGTACAGGTGGCTCACCACGAAGTCCGCGCGAAGCACCCGCGGGTCCACCGGCAGCAGGGGGCGCGAGGTGCGGAACACCCGATCCTCGACCTCACACAGGTGGGAGAGCACCGGCGAGTCGGCGCGGCCCAGGAACAGCACGTCCATACCGCGAACCTATCGGCGCGGTGTGAAAGGGTGTTTCCATGAGCGACCCCAAGAAGCCCCAGGACGAATACGACCCGCCCCAGGTCGAGCAGATCTCAACGGAGTCTGGACCGGCGGTGACCGCCGCCGGCAAGTCGACTCCGGACGACGGCCCCGGCTAACCCCCGGCCGCCAGCGACTCGGCCAGCCCGGCCGCGTTCGCGGCCCCGTCCCATGGGCGCAGCCTGTCCGCCAGCGCCGCGCTGCGGCGCGCGAACCTCGGCTCGTTCAGCACCCGCCTGACCGCCGCCCTCACCGCCCCGTCGCGGCGGGCGGGCGGCCAAACCGCCACCCCCACGCCCAGGCGCTCGACGCGGTTCACGCGCGCGGTCTGATCGATCCGGTACGGGGTGACCACCAGCGGGGTTCCGATTGCCAGCGCCTGGCAGAAGGTGAGGTGGCCTCCGTGGACCACGGCGGCGTCGGCGGCTTCCAGGCACTCGCGGTTGGGCAGCAGGGACGCCGCCCGGATCCGGGGCCCGAGCTGCTCGAGCTGACCTGGATCGCAGAGGCCGCCCGTGGTCACGAGCACGTCCACGTCCTCCCCCGCCAGCTCCGTCACGGCCGTGGTGAGCAGATCCACGCTCCCCGTCGATCCCTGCGTCACGTACACGAGCGGCCGATCGCCGCGACGTATCGGCGCGTCGGCGCCGGCGGGAGCCGACCAGGCCAGCGGGCCCACGTAGCTCCAGGTCGGCGGCAGCCCCTTCGCCGGATCGATGAAGGGCGCGCTGGTGATCGCGACCTGCGTGTCGCGCACGCCCCCTCGCGCGGGGTCGCCGCCGGCCCGCAGGCCGAGCACGGGCCTGACGGCCCGGACGACGTCCAGGGTGCGCGGCCCTGAAGGAGTTCCCCTCGCGCGGCGCACTCGAGCCCGCATGACCCTGAGCGCGCGACGCGGCTTGCGCGCGTCGCGACGGCGGTCGCCCCATACGGTGGCGCGGCGCCCGTAGGGCGTGGTCTGGATGTAGTGCATCAGGTGCAGCTGGGGCACGCCGGAGACCTCGCTGGCAAGCTGGGCGGCAACGCCGGAGCTGGTGATCACGGCGTCGGGCGCGACGCTGTCGATCACGGATTGGTGCGCGTCCACGTGCTCCAGAAGGGCGGCCTCCGACGCGTACCAGCCTGCCGGGTGCCACTCACGCTCCGGGGCCAAGTCGGGCACCCGGTGTAGCCGCAGGCCCTCGGCCTCGATCACATCCTCGCGCGTGCCGCCGTACGCGATCTCGACCTCATGGCCGCGCTCGCGCAGGCGCCTGCCGACCTCCAGACATGCGCCGAGGTGCGCGAGCCCCGAAGTTGGGGCGTGCGGCGCCAGGAGGAAGCGCGCCGTCAATCGAGTCGCTCGATCTCCAACAAATGCTGCTCGCGCTCGTGCTCGACCTGGAGCGTCGCGTGCTCGATGCCAAACCGCTCGGACAGCAGCTGGGCCAGCTCGCGCCGGCGCGCGTGACAGTCGTCCCCCGGCGGGACCATCACGTGTGCGGAGAGGGCGGGGAAACCCGACGTGACCTCCCAGATGTGCAGATCGTGCACCTCCTCGACGCCCGGATGGGCGGCCATGGCCTGCCCGATCTCGCGCGCATCCATCCCCTTCGGCGTGCCCTCCAGCAGCACGCGGCCGGTGTCCCGCAGCAGCCCGAAGCCGCCCCACAGCATGAGCGCGCAGACACTCAGCGCCGCGATCGCGTCGGCCTCGTCGAACCCGGTGGTCACGATCAGCACGCCCGCCGCGGCGGCCGCCAGCGACGAGAACAGGTCGGCCAGGTTGTGCAGGAAGGCGCCCTCCACGTTCAGGCTGGCCCGGTTCGCCCGCGCCAGGGCGAGGGCCGCGGCGCCATTGGCGAGCGCGCCCGCAAGCCCCACGGCGATCACGAAGGCGCCGTCCACGTCGGTGGGGTCTCCGATGCGGCGCACCGCCTCGAACCCGATCACTCCGGCCAGCACCAGCAGCGCGGCGCCGTTCACCTGCGCGCTCAGGATCTCGGTGCGCTTGAGCCCGAAGGTGAAGCGCCCGTCCGGAGGCCGCTCCGCGAGCTTCACGGCCGCCAGCGCCAGGGCGATGGCGCCGGCGTCGGTGAGCATGTGCGCGGCGTCGGAGATCAGGGCGACCGAGTTGGCGATCAGCCCCGCCGCGACCTCCACGGCCATGAAGCCGAGGTTGATCCACAGCGCGACCCAGAGCCAGCGCGGAGCCGCGGCGGCCGAGACCCCGTGCGAGTGGTCGTGGTGTGCGCCCACCTAGGCCTAGGGGTCGAACTCGCCGGCGAACAGGCCGAACACGGCGCCCTGGTCGTCCTGGGCCACGAACAGCTCGCCGGCCGGCACCGGCAGGATCGGCGACAGGCTCGTGCCGCCGAGCTCCTTCACCCGCGCCTCGTGCTCCTTCAGGCCGGCGGAGGCGAAGTAGGGAGTCCAGTTCGGCGGCGCATCCATGCCCGGTTGCAGGCCCATCACCCCGCCGTTGAGCCATCCCTCGGAGTTCTTGAAGCTCCAAAACGACCCCTCTCCCCCGTCGGGCGCCTCGGTCGTCCACCCGAAGAGCTCGGTGTAGAAGGCGATCGCCGCCTCGGGGTCGCTCGTGCTGAGCTGGTTCCAGCTGAGCGCCCCCGGCACGTTCACCAGCTGGGCGCCCGCGTAGCCGATCGGCTGCCACATGGCCACCACCGCACCCTGCGGATCGGCAATTACTGCTAGCCTGCCGCCTTCGCCGACGTCGGTGGGCTGCGCGAGCACTGCGCCTCCCAGGTCGACGGCGCGTCCGACGTCAGCTTCCGCGTCGGTGACGGACACATAGCTCAGCCAGTTCGAGGGTATGCCCGCCTCACGCTGGTCGTCCGGCTGACTGATGATGCCGGCCACGATCTTTCCGTCGAGCAGGCAGCCGGTCCAGCCCCTGTAGGGCTCGCCGTGATCCCATCCGAAGAGTCCCGCGTAGAACGCCTTGCCCCTCTCGGGATCGGCGGCCGCCAAATCGACCGCACAGAAGGTTCCAGGCGTGTATTCAGACCGTTCGCCCATCGTGGCGCGCAGCGTACAAACCCAGGCGACAACTTACCAAAGATAAGCTATACTGACACCGTGACAAAGACCACTCCCGAAGTAACCACAGACTCAATCCAGCTCTTCTTCAACGAAGCGGCCAAGCATCCCCTGCTCACGGCCGCCGAGGAAATCGAGCTCGCCAAGCGCATCGAGAAGGGTGATCTCGCGGCAAAGGAGCGCATGATCAATGCGAACCTGCGCCTCGTCATCTCCATCGCGCGCAAGTACCAGGGCCAGGGCCTGCCGCTCGGCGACCTGATCCAGGAGGGCATGCTCGGTCTCATCCGCGCGGTCGAGAAGTTCGACTGGCGCAAGGGCTTCAAGTTCTCCACCTACGGCACGCTGTGGGTGCGCCAGGCCATCGGCCGCGGGCTCGCCAACTCGAGCCGCACCGTTCGCCTGCCGGTCCACATCGCCGCTCAGGCGCGCAAGATCCGTGACAAGGAGCGCGAGCTCGGCGCGACCCTGCTGCGCGACCCCACCGACGAGGAGCTGTCGGACGCTCTCGGCCTCAGCGCCGAGGAGATCCACGACATCCGCATCGCCGACCAGGGGCCGACCAGCCTCGACAAGGGCGTAGGCGCGGACGAGGACACCGCGCTCGGCGATCTGATCGCCGACAAGTCCGACGGCCCCGCCGAGGAAGCGGAGATCAACGAGCACGACCGCACGGTGATGCGCGCGGTGAGCGACCTGCCCGACCAGGAGCGAGACGTGCTCCGACTGCGATTCGGCATCGGCCGAGCGGAGCCGGTGGCGCTGCGCGAGACCGGGCGACAGCTCGGCATGTCGGCGGAGAACGTGCGCCAGATCGAGGACCGGGCGCTGAGGCGCCTGGCCGACCGCGAAGAGCTCGCGGCGCTGCGCGAAGCTGCCTAGGGCCGCCAACCCTTGACGCTGTGCCGGATCTTGGGGCTATATGCCCCAAGACCCTGCAGAGCTCGCGGCGTTGCGCGAAGCGGCCTAGCGGGGCTTCGAGGCCCCGCCGTCCTGCTTCCGCGGCGTTCCGGGCTCCTTGCCCGGCGCGCCGGGGTCCTTGAGGGCGCTGGCTGCGGCCTTGGCCTTGTCGCCGGCGCTGCCCTTGCCCTTCATGATGTCGCCCAGCTCCTCGGCGTCCTTCTTGAGAGCGTCCGTCCCGCCGCGCTTGTCGACGAGTTGCCGTGCCCGATTGGCCAGTCTCCCTAGGTTCATGGGCTCGACGTTAGCGGCGGCGCCTGGACTGGCGCAGCCTGCCTCCGCCGAGATCCATCCCGGGTGTCAGGAGCCGGTGATCTCGTTCGTGGCCAAGCCGCGTCGCCGGCAGGGTTGTCCGCTTTCACCAGTTCGAGCTGGACGTGAGCCGGTCCTGTCGGGACGCTTCCCCAAATCAAAGATCAGGATCGCCTACGCGGCGTCGGCGAGGTTCCTACCGCGTCCGCAGCACCGGTTCAATGACGGTCCGCAACGTCTTCGGGTCGTTCCGCACCATCGGTGCCGAGATCGAGCTGCGGCGCTGACGCCCCGGGGGACCTGAACGCGCTGGCGACTACCCCCAATCGGGGGTAGCTTGGGCGGGAGTGGCGCGACCTGCGGCTCTCCTGGCCCTCATGGCCGCCGTTCTCTGGCCGGCCATACCCGCGCGGGCGCAGTTTCTGCAATCGGATCCCTGGGTCGAGCCCGGCATTGTCTCCACCGGAGATGGCGATCTCTACGTCGAGCCAAACGAACACGTGCGGATGCGTCCTCGCCTGCACAACGACGGGTTCGACCCCGAGACGCTGACCACCGTTCGCGGGACGCTCGAGTGGTCGGGGATCGTGTCCGCTCCCAGCGGGCGACTGATCTGGCCTGACCTCGCTCCCCACGCGTCGGCGCCGGCGACCAACGAACTGGTCATCGACCCCACCTCGAGCTACGCGTTCGAGTGCGGACAGGAGCTCCAGGTCGGCATAGCCGTCCAGACCGACCAGGGGCGGAAATGGGCACCCCTGACGATCGCGACCGGCGAACCCGACGGTCGGTGCCGGAACAACAACAACCGCCCGCCCGTAATCAAGGCGCGTACGTGGCAGACCCCGGTGTTCGTGAACAACTGGAACGAGCTCCACTTGTTCGACAGCTATGACCCCGATGGCTGGATCGCATCCTCCCGCATCACGGAGGACGGCCGCGTCGTGCAGGAAGGCGATGCCCCCTGGTCGTATCCGTTCCAGTACACGACCCCCGGGCGCCGTGTGATCAAGGTCGAGCTGACGGACAACGACGGAGCGAGCACGTCAAAGGTGCTCAACGTCGACGTGCTGCCCAAGCCGCCGCCGCGGGACTACACGCCCCGCCCCAGGCCCGGGCCGCGCTTCTCCGTCTTCCTGCCGCGCTACCTCCCCACGGTGAAGGCCAACCGGCACGGCATCGGCGTGAGGGTCGAATGCAAGCGCTGGTGTGCCGTTACCGCCCGGTTGCAGATCACTCGCTTCCGGGCCCGAAAGCTCGGCCTGAAGCCGCCACGCGGGCAGCGGAAGCTCACGATTGCGACCGACGAAGGCCTCCCCCCCAACGCCGAGCACCACTTCGTGCTGCGGCCGAAAGCGCGCATCCGGCGCGCGTTTCGCCGTGCCAGGAAGGTACCGGTGCTCGTCACGGTGACGTCATACGCGAGCCTCTTCGGGCCGAACGGGCCGATGGACCTCAGCCTAGGGCGGCGCACCACCCAGGCAGAGGTCGAGCTGATCGGTCCGCGCCGCAAGCGCCGCTAGGACTCGATCGCGAGAAATGCCTCGGCGCGCGCGATGTCGCGCCGGTGCCGCGCGGCCTCTTCCGAGCCCTCCTCGGCGCTGTTCAGCCCCTCCTCGGCCTCCTTGAGGCGCGACTCCAGGGCTGAGCGGTCCAGGTCCTCCGGCTTGATCGCGTCCTCAACGATCAGCAGCGCGGAGTTGTCCACCACCTGCAGGTAGCCCTCGCCCTGCGCAAACCGGATGGAGTCGCCCCCCGGCGCGTTCTCCGAGCCGGACTCGTAGAGCTTCAGCTCGGTGGGCTCGAGCATCGCCATCAGCGGGGCGTGGTTGGCCAGCACACCGATCGAGCCGGTGCCGGTACGGGTCGAGACCATCTCGACCTCACCCTCGAACACCTGACCCTCAGGGGTGAGGACCTCCACGGGGAACGTGTTGCGGGCCATCAGCCCTCGCCGTCGTCCCCGTCGCCCGAGTCAGAGTCACCCTCGGCCTCGGGCTCCTCTTCCTTCTTCTTCTCCTCCTTGCGGCCGGACTTCTTCTCGCCCTCGAGCACCTCGTCGATCGAGCCCTTCATGTAGAAGGCGCGCTCGGGCAGGTCGTCGTGCTCGCCCTCCACGATCTCCTTGAACGAGCGCACGGTGTCCTCCACCGACACGTACCGGCCCTCGGTGCCGGTGAACGCCTCGGCCACGAAGAACGGCTGGGACAGGAAGCGCTCCACCTTGCGTGCGCGCTGCACCACCTGCTTGTCCTCGTCCGACAGCTCGTCGATGCCGAGGATGGCGATGATGTCCTGGAGCTCCTTGTAGCGCTGCAGGATCTCCTGGACCTGGGTGGCCACCCGGTAGTGCTCCTCGCCCACGATGTCCGGCTTGAGGATCGTGGACGTGGAGTCCAGCGGGTCGACGGCCGGGTAGATCCCCTTCTCAGAGATCGACCGCGACAGCGTGGTGGTGGCGTTCAGGTGCGCGAACACCGACGCCGGCGCCGGGTCGGTGAGGTCGTCGGCCGGGACGTAGATGGCCTGGATCGACGTGACCGAGCCCTTGCGGGTCGAGGTGATCCGCTCCTGGAGCTGGCCCATCTCGGTCTCCAGCGTGGGCTGGTAGCCCACCTGCGAAGGCATGCGGCCGAGCAGCGCCGACACCTCTGAGCCCGCCTGAACGAAGCGGAAGATGTTGTCGATGAAGAGCAGCACGTCCTGCCCCTCCTGATCGCGGAAGTACTCCGCCATCGTGAGGCCGGACAGCGCGACGCGCATGCGCGCGCCGGGCGGCTCGTTCATCTGGCCGAACACGAGCATGGTCTTGTCGATCACGCCCGACTCGGTCATCTCGAGCCAGAGGTCGTTGCCCTCGCGCGAGCGCTCGCCCACGCCGCAGAAGGCCGACAGGCCGCCGTGCTCCTGGGCGAGGTTGTTGATCAGCTCCTGGATCAGCACCGTCTTGCCCACGCCGGCGCCGCCGAACAGGCCGACCTTGCCGCCCTTGGCGTAGGGAGCGAGCAGGTCCACGACCTTGATGCCGGTCTCGAAGATCTCGTTGGTGGGCGTGAGGTCGCCCACGTCCGGCGCGTCGCGGTGGATCGGCCAGCGCTCCTCGAACTCGACGTCGCCCTTGTTGTCGATCGGATCGCCCAGCAGGTTGAAGATTCGGCCCAGCGTGCCCTTGCCCACGGGAACGGAGATCGGCCCACCGGTGTCGCGGATCTCGGCGCCGCGGCGCAGGCCGTCGGTGGCGTCCATGGCCACGCAGCGCACACGGTCGTCGCCCAGGTGCTGCTGCACCTCCACCACGAGCTTCGTCGGCTCGCCGCCCTCCTCCTGCGAGGGAATCTCGGTCTCGAGCGCGTTGTAGATCTCGGGCAGGTGGTCCTGCTCGAACACGGCCTCCATCACCACGCCGGTGATCTCCTCGACCCTGCCGACTTTTTGCTCTGTCTTCGTCGCTGCTTCCATTTATCTCCTTAGCTCAAGCCTTCAGCGCCGGCGACCACTTCCATGATCTCCTGGGTGATCTCCGCCTGGCGCACTCTGTTCATCTCGAGGGTCAGGTCCTCGATCATGTCTGTGGCGTTCTCCTGCGCGTTTCGCATGGCGGTCATGCGCGCGCCGTGCTCCGACGCCGTTGACTCCAGCAGCGCCCGGAAGATGGTGATCTCGATGAAGTCGGGGATGAGGCGGGCGAGGATCTGCTCCGGGTCGGGCTCGTAGAGCCACTCGCCCTTGATCTCGCCGGATTCCTCGCTGGGGTCGACCTCGTCGTCGGACCCCTCCGCGTCCTCGGCCTCCGCCTCGGCCACGATCTGCGCCATGTCCTGGAGCGGCAGCAGCACGTCGGTCCGCACGATCTGCGTGAGCGGGGAGACGTAGCCGTTGAAGATGATCTCGACGCGGTCGACGCCGCCGTCGATGTACTGGCTGGCCACCTCGGAGGCGATGTCGCGCGCGTTGGAGAACGCGGGGCGGTCGGTGAAGCCCTGCCACGAGCCCGACATCTCGCGGCCGCGGAACTGCAGCGACGACACGCCGCGGCGCCCTGAGGCGTACCAGAGCACCTCCTTGCCCTCGGCCTCGAGCTCCTTCGCGCGGCTGTTCCCCGCGCGCAGGATCTGCGAGTTGAAGGCGCCGGCCAGACCGCGGTCGCCGGTGATGAGCAGCAGCCCGACCTTGTTCTCGTTGTCGTGCTCCTCGAGGAGCGGGAGGTTGGGGATGTTCTCCGCGGCCTCCACCGTCCGGCGCGTCATCCGGCGAACGGCCCGGGCGTAGGGCCGCAGCGCCTCGATCCGCTGCTCGGCGCGGCGCAGCCTGGCGGCGGCGACCATCTCCATCGCGCGGGTGATCTTCGCGATGTTCTTCACGCTTCCGATGCGGTTCTTGACGTCCTTTTGGGAGGCCATGCGCTAGGCGGGAGCTGCCGCTTCCTCCTGCTCCTCGGACTCCTCTGAGGAAGTGTCTTCCTCGTCCTCGGCGGTCCGGGCGGGCGCGTCGCGCTCCTCCTCGGACATGATCCGGTCCGACTCGCCCTCCTCGATCGGATGCAGCTCCTCGTCGAAGTCCGGGCCGAAGTCGTCGATCGCGTCCGCGATCTCCTTGCCCAGCGACTCCTCGATCGAGTCATCCCAGTCGCCGTTGCCGATCTTCTCCATCAGGTCCGATTGCTCGGAGTGCAGGCGGCTGAGCATGTTCTCGTGGAAATCGCGAACGCGCTCGACCTTGATCCGGTCGAGGTACCCGGCGGTGCCCGAGTAGATCGCCGCCACCTGGTCGGCCGGCTTCCAGGGCTTCAGCTCGTCCTGGTTGAGCGACTCGACCAGCCGCTCGCCGCGGTGAAGCGTGGCCTGCGTGTCGGCGTCCAGCTCGGACCCGAACTGCGAGAACGCCTCCAGCTCGCGGTACTGCGAGAGGTCGAGGCGCAGCTTGCCGGCCACCTTCTTCATCGCCTTGGGCTGCGCGTTGCCGCCCACGCGGGACACCGAGATGCCCACGTTGATCGCCGGGCGCACGCCGGAGCGGAACAGGTCTCCCTCGAGGAAGATCTGGCCGTCGGTGATCGAGATGACGTTCGTGGGGATGTACGCCGACACGTCGCCGGCCTGGGTCTCGATGATCGGCAGCGCGGTGAGCGAGCCGCCCCCGAGGTCGTCGTTGAGCTTGACCGCGCGCTCCAGCAGGCGGGAGTGCAGGTAGAAGACGTCGCCCGGGTATGCCTCGCGGCCCGGCGGGCGGCGCAGCAGCAGCGACATCTGGCGGTAGGCGAACGCGTGCTTGGTGAGGTCGTCGTAGATGCACAGCGCGTGACGGCCCTCGTAGAGGAAGTGCTCGCCCATCGCGCAGCCCGCGTACGGCGCCATGAACTTGATCGGCGCGGCCTCGTCGGCGGGCGCGGCCACGATGATCGTGTTGTCCATCGCGTTGTGCTCGGCCAGCGTCTCGGCCACCGCCACCACCGTCGACATCCGCTGCCCGATGGCCACGTAGATCGAGATCACGTCGTTGTCGCGGTTGTTGATGATCGTGTCGATCGCCACCGCGGACTTGCCGGTCTGGCGGTCGCCGATGATCAGCTCGCGCTGGCCCCGGCCGATCGCGGTCATCGAGTCGATCGCCTTCACGCCCGTCTGCATCGGCTCCACCACCGGCTGGCGCTGCACCACGCCGGGCGCCTTGAACTCCGCCGGGCGGGTCTGCGAGGTCTTGATGTCGCCCTTGCCGTCGAGCGGCTCGCCGAGCGGGGAGACGATGCGGCCGAGCAGCTCCTCACCGACCGGGATCTCGAGGAGCTTGCCGGTGCGCTTCACCGTGTCGCCCTCCTCGATCTTGTCCCAGTCGCCGAACAGCACGGCGCCGACGTTGTCGGACTCCAGGTTCAGCGCCAGGCCGACCACGTCATGGGGCAGCTCGAGCATCTCGAGCGACATGCAGTTGTCGAGGCCGTGCACGCGCGAGATGCCGTCGGCGATCGACAGCACGGTGCCCACCTCGGACATGTCGGCGCCGCCGTCGTCGAGCCCCTCGATACGGGACTTCAGGATGCTGGTGATCTCGTCGGGCTTGATCTGCATTGGGGTTCGTGTCTCCTTAAGCGGCCGCGGCCACGTTCTTTCGCAGTTTTTCCAGCCGGCCGCGCACGCTGGCGTCCAGCACCATGTTGCCGACCTGCAGCACCAGCCCGCCCAGCACGTCCTCGTCGACGTTGCTGGTGAGCTCGACCTTCTGCCCGGTCTGGTCCTCGATCTTCTTGCCGATCCCCTCCACGGTCTGCGAGTCGAGCTCGACCGCGCTCGTGAGGGTCACCGGCAGCAGCTTGTTCTCCTCGCGCCAGAGCGAGTCGAAGCCCCTCCGGATGCGGAATATCGCCGGCATCCGGTGGCGTTCGGCGAGCAGCTCGAGGAAGCGCACGAAGCTCTCGTCGGCGTCCTCCAGCAGCTTGCCGATCGCCTCCTTCTTCTCCTGGGACGAGAAATAGGGCGAGAAGAAGAACACCTGGAGCTCGCGGCTCTCCTCGAGCGCGTCGGTGAACTGGCCGAGCTCCTCGTGCACGCGATCGAGGTCGCCGTGCTCGGAGGCGACCTCGAACAGCGAGCGGGAGTAGACCTCGGCGATCTCTTCCATCAGGGCTAGTTGCTCCTCCGGCGCGAGGGCCGAGAAGTCGACCTCGCTCAGCGCCTCTTCGATGAGCCGCTTGTGGTCGTCGGAGTCGAGCGACTTGCGCGTGACCTTCTCCGTGGCGATCACGGTGAGGTCGGCGACCTCCTTGCGGATCTCGTCCAGCGCCCGCCGGGTCTCGGCCTCGATGTCCTTGCGCGTGGTCTCCATGAGCTCCTCGCGGTACTTCTTGGCGTCGATCTTGGTCTCGTCGAGGTGGGAGTCGGCCGCCCTACGGGAGCGCGCCACGATGTCGTCCGCCTGCTCGCGCGCCTCCTTCAGCCGGGCGCGGTACTCCTCCAGCAGCTGGTCGGCCTCCTGCTTGGCGTGCTCAGCGGCGTCGAGCGACTCCGCGATCGCGTCCGCCCGGCGCTGGAGGAACTCATCGATCTGCGGGTAGGCGTACTTGCGCAGGATCAGGAACGCGGCCCCGAAAGCGATCAGCGTCCAGATCATCAGGCCGACGTTCGGCGAGACGAGGAAGCTGCCGCCCTCCTCCTCGGAGGCGGCCAGCACCAGTGTGTTGAGCAGGGCGTCCAAGGGCCTAGAGGAAGAACGCGATCAGGCCGAAGATGAACGTGTAGAAGGCGACTGCCTCGCAGAGCGCGAAGCCGAGCCAGCGGATCTGCTGGAGGTCGTCCTTCATCTCGGGCTGGCGGGCGACCGACTCGATCTCGGACGCGAAGATGAGACCGATGCCGATGCCGGCCCCGATCGAGCCCAGGCCGGCGCCGACGCCGAGGGCGATCGCCTTGCCGGCGGCCTCGGTTGCCTCCGCCTGCGCGGCGCCTCCTTGTGCAAGTTGAAGCAGCGTGTTCAAGCTTCCTCCTAGTGGGACTCGGCGGTCGCGCCGCCGAGATAGATGGACGTGAGGATTGCGAAGATGAATGCCTGCAGGGTGGCCACCAGGCCGACCTCGAACAGGAAGAACGGGATCGCCATGCCGAGCGTGAAGACGCCGACGGCCGAGAGGCCGAGCAGGACGACGAGGCCGCCGGCCATGAACAGGATCAGCAGGTGGCCGGCGAGGATATTGGCGAACAACCGGACGGAGAGCGAGATGATCCGCACGAAGTCCGAGATCACCTCGATCACGAACAGCGGGGCCGCCCCCGCGCCGGACATGCCCGGCGGGACGAAGCTCTTCATGAAGCCGAAGAAGCCCTTCACCCGGATGCCCTCGACGTGGTACGCGACCCAGACGACCAGGGTCAGGACCAGCGGGATCGAGATGTTCGCGGTCGCGGCATAGATGGCGAACGCAGGCAATTCGAGCCCGAACACGTCCACCGTGTGCTCGGTGTTGGTCGGCAGCGGGATGTAGCCGATCATGTTCGAGAACCAGATGAAGAAGAAGATGGTCACGATGAACGCGAACCACTTCTTGGCCATCGTCTCGTCCATGTTCTGCCCCACGAGGTTCTTGCGGATGCCGTCGTAGGCCCATTCCGTGCCGGCCTGGACCTTGTTCGGGCGGGTGGTCATGCGGCGCGCGATCCAGAGCAACGTGCCGGTGGTGAGCGTGGCCGCGATGAAGAGGTACATCACGGCCTTGTTGATGCTCATGTCGATCGGGCCGAGCTTGAGCTCGATCCAGGGGTCGAGCTTGAACTCGTTCTGGGGCTGGAACTCCTCGTTCTTGCCGTCGGAGCCGAAGATCGCGAACAGGATCAGCGCGAAGGCAAACCAGACCGCGAGCCCGATGAAGACCTTCGTCCTGGTTTTCATCGGCGGGCCGCCTCTTCGAGCGGCTTCACGATCAGAAGGGTCACAAAGAAGGTGGTGAACAGTGCGACGGCGAGCAAACCTGCCGCCACGCCCGCCTCGCGCTCGATCAGCCCGGCGGCCAGCACGCTGAGCCCGAGCAGCCAGATGCGGGCGACCATCACGCCCCCGATCACGCCTATCGCGGCGCGCCTGTCGCCCGTCTCGACGGCCTTGGCGGTGGCGAAGTTCTGCAGCAGGCGCTGGGCGACCCAGGCCACCGCGACGATGGCGTAGGCCACCAGCGGGAAGCCGCCCAGGAGGAAAACGGGCAATGCCAGGGCAAGCACCCCGAGGTCGAGGTTCTTGAGGACCGTCAGACCGGTGCCTGATTGGCTGGAAGCTGGGGTTTTTTCGAGGGCGTGCGTGGTCAAGAGGGTCCCGAGGGACGGAGGACTCTATCTCAGACCACTCGCAGCAGAGCCTCCACCACGCGCTCGTCGAACTGGCGCCCCGCGCCGCGCCGCAACTCGTCGGATGCCGCCTGCGGATCGAGCGGCGGGCGGTACGGCCGCATGGCGGTCATCGCCTCGTAGGCGTCCGCCACGCCGAGGATCGCCGCCTCCAGCGGCACCTCCGCCGCGTCGCGCCCATCCGGGTAGCCCGTGCCGTCAGGGCGCTCGTGGTGGGCATGGATCCAGTCGCCGATATCGCCGAAGTCGGTGGTCTGCAGCATCCGCGCGCCGATCTCCGGGTGCGAGCGCACCCAGTGCCATTCCTCCTCGTCCAGCGGGCCCGCCTTGGCGAGCAGCTCGTCCGGCACGCCCACGCGGCCGACGTCGTGGAGGATCCCGGCGATCCGCACCCGCTCCACCGAATCGGGCGCCAGGCCCAGCTCGCGGGCGATCAGCTCGGAGTAGCGCCCCACGCGCTGGCAGTGGGTGGAGCTGCCGCTGTCGCGCACATCCAGGGCCTCGGCGAGCGAGAGCAGCGTGGCCAGCTCCACGTGAGCCTCCTCACGGCCGCGAGGCGCGCGGGCCAGGATGCCGGGCACCTCGGCGCTGGAGATCACCGTGCGGTTGCGGCCCAGGCGCTTGGCGGCGTAGAGCGCCTGGTCACCGGCCTGGAGCAGCGAGGCCGCGGTCTGGCCGTGTACTGGGAAGCTGGCGATGCCGAAGCTGGCGGTGACGCCGCCGCGTCCCTGGCGGCCCGAGGACAGCTCCACCGCGCCCCGGATGCGCTCGGCAAGGATGTAGGCGCCGTGCTCGTCGGTGTCGGGGGCGAGGATCGCGAACTCCTCGCCGCCCACCCGCGCGGCGGCGTCCCAGCTGCGCTTGCCTGAGCTGAGGGCCTCGCCCACCGCGCGCAGCACCTCGTCGCCCGCGGCATGCCCGAACTCGTCGTTGATCTCCTTGAAGTGGTCGAGGTCGCCGACGATCACGCTCAGCGCCTGCTCGGTGCGGCGCGCGCGCTCGATCTCGACGTCGAAGGCCTCCTGGAACCCGCGCCGGTTGAGCAGCCCGGTGAGCGGATCGCGGCGCGCGGCGTCGCTGAGGTTGGAGATCACATCGCTGAGGCGGTCCCGGACCACGGCCACGACCAGCCCCACCAGCAGGAGCGTGCCGATCGTGGTCACCCACTCCGCCACGGGCGTGTGGGCAAGGTTGCGGTCGGCCAGCTCCAGCGCGAACAGCCCGCCGATCAGCGTGAGCTGTGCCAGCGCGATGCGCCGGCTGAAGAACCACGAGGCATAGGCGATGGGCCACAGGTAGGGCATCACCCCGTAGGCGGAGTCCGCGCCCGCGCTGTGGACCACGCCGGTCGCCACCACCGAGGCCGCCGCGATGAGGGCGGGGAAGCTCCAGCGCGGGAGGGCGTCGTAGGCCACGATCGCGAGCAGGGCGGTGGCGGACGCGAGCGCGCCGGCCAGGATCAGGCCCCCCTCGTCCACGGTGGTGCTGTTCGGAAGCGCGACGGCGGCCCAGGCGACCAGCGCCGCGGAGGCGGAGAACCAGAACAGCGCACGGGCCATTGCCGCCCGGCTCGCGGGCGCCGTGATACCGGCGGCGTCCTGTGTCCGCCTGCCGAGCCTGTCCCGCAGTGGCGGCGTCATAGCTCTCTTTTCAGTATGTGTCGCCAGCGCAGTCGGGCGGCCCGGGGGCGGCTTTCGGGCCACACCGGCAGGATTAACCTGGCCGGATTCCATTCCACGCCCCAATATAGGTCTGGTAAGCGGATACCGCCAATGTGGAAACAGAACGAAATTCGGCTGGAGACCTTGCGGAGAGGGTTCCATCTCGTGACCCGAGAGGTCACGTCGGCGATGCCTGAGATAGCACAGTTGGAAGTGGGCCTGCTCCACGTGCTGATCAAGCACACGTCCGCTTCGCTGACCCTCAACGAGAACGCGAGCCCGGACGTGCGGCGCGACTTCGAGACGTGGTTCTCGCGCGCGGTCCCCGAGGGCGCGGACTACTGGACCCACACCCTCGAGGGCGACGACGACATGCCCGCCCACATCAAGGCCTCGCTGCTGGGCCCGACCCTCACCCTGCCGGTCCGCGACGGCGAGCTGGCACTGGGCACGTGGCAGGGGATCTACGTCTGCGAACACCGCGATGCGGCGGGCCCGCGGACATTGGTCGTGACCCTCTCGGGCGAGTACGCTGCCGGTTTGCGGGATACGTGAAACGGACTTCGCCTTTGAGTACTTCTGTCGTAGTAGTCACACACAAACCGATGCTGTACCTCGACCGCTGCCTGGCGTCCGTCGCCGAGCAGGCGGACGAGATCGTGGTCGTGGACAACGCCTCCGAGGGCGACGGCGCGTCACGCGCCGCGGAGCGCTATGGCGCCACCTATCTCCGGATGTCCTCGAACGTCGGCTTTGCGGCGGGCGTGAACGCGGGCGTCGATGCCGCCAAGGGCGACGTCCTCGCCCTGCTCAACGACGATGCGTTCGCGGAGCCCGGCTGGATCGAAGGGAGCAGCGCGGCGCTGGCGGATGAGTCCGTGGCCGCCGTGGCTCCGAAGCTGCTGTTCGCCTGGCCCAGAGGAATCGTCCGCATCGACGACCCGGTGCGGTTTCGCGGCTCGAGCCCCACGCCGAGCGGCCGGCACGTGACGTCGGTCGAGGTCGGCGGAATCGACGTGCTGGGCAAGGTGGTCGTGCACGGCACCTCCGCTCAGGACGGGGACGGATTCTGGACCAGCGGGGCGGCGTTGCTCGAGCTTCCGCTCATCGGAGGCTCGGAGGAGGTCGAGGTGAACGGCGAGGGCGTCGACCTCGAGACGCGGATCGACCTGGTGAACAACGCCGGCTCCTTCCTCCACGCCGGCGGGTTCTGCGGAGACATCGGGTTCGGCGACCGCGACAACGGCGCGTTCGAGTCCAGCGCGGATCGCTTCGCGGCGTGCGGCGCGGCCATGGCCTTCCGGAGGGACACCTGGGACCGGCTCGGCGGCTTCGCCGAGGAGTTCTTCGCCTACTACGAGGACACCGACTGGAGCTGGCGGGCACAGCTCGCCGGCATGCGCGTGCGCTACGAGCCCTCCCTCACGGTGCGCCACGTGCACGGCACCACGGGGGGCCCCGGCCACAGCGGGTTCGAGTTCTTCGTCTCCCGTAACCGGATCCTGTGCATGGTCCGGAACGCGCCCACCCGGGTGGCCGCCCGGCTGCTCACCAATCTCCCCCCGATGCCGGCATGGGGTCGCAGGTCGCTCGCGAAGCGGCTGCCGGCGGCGTTCGCTCACCGCCGGCGGATGTCGCGCGAGGCGGCGCTCTCGCGGGAGGAAGTCTGGGCCCGGTGGGCCGGGGTCAACGTCCGGCAGTGAAGGTCGCCGTCTACCAGCGACACCTCGCCACGCTGGGAGGCGGGGAGCGCCACGCACTGGAGATCGCTCGCTTCTTCCGAGATCGCGGCGATCAGGTCGACGTGCTCGCGCCTCCGGGCACCCCCCTGGAGGTTGCCGCGGAGCGCCTGGGCCTCGACGTCGGAGATCTGCGGCTTGTGACGGTCGACCCGCGCCGCCCGTGCCAGGACGCGTCCGAGCGATCCGCCGACTACGACTGCTTCGTGAACGTCTCCTTCGGCTCGAGCGCGGTCAACAGGTCGCCCCACGGCATCTACGCGTGCCATTTCCCGTGGCGGGACGATCGCGAGGAGCTCGCCATCGTCGATGTGCCCGAGCGGGAGGGCGACGCGGGGGGAATGGCCTGGGTAAAGCCTGGATTCGGTCTGTCCCCCGACCCCGTGCGCGGCTGGTGGACCTCGGGCAACGCGAGCTTCCACGTAACCCACGTCGGCCACCACCCCTGGACGCTGAACCTCCGGCTCGGCCGGTCCCATCGTGGCTGGCGAGGCGCAGAGAGCGTCGACGTGGTGGTGGACGGCGCGTTCGAGCGCAGGCTCTACCTCCCGCCGATCGGCTACCGCACGGTGCGCGTGCCCCTCCCGTCAGTCCGCGCCCACGCGGAGCACCACGTCTCGCTCATCAGCAGGGCGCAGGTCGAGCCCATGAGCGGCCGCCCCCTCGGGGTGCACGTCAAGGCGATCGGGTTCGGAGGCCCGCGCCTGGAGACACTCGACCCAGGGAGTGCGCCGTGCGCGATGCGCAGCTATGAGCTGCTGCTCGCGAACTCCGCCTACACCGCGCGCTGGATCCGCACCTGGTGGGGCATGGACTCGCAGGTGGTTCATCCCGCGGTGGCCCCCGTGGGCCTCAATAACCAGAGTCTCGACCCGGCGGAGCGGCGCTCGATCGTGGTCGTCGGCCGCTTCTTCACGGAGGGCCACTCGAAGTGCCAGGCCGACCTGGTCTCCTCCTTCCGGAGCCTGCATGACGCCGGTCTCGAGGGCTGGAACCTGCACCTCGTCGGCAGCGTGCACGGCGGGCTTGGCAGGCGTTATCTAGAGCGTGTGCGAGCCCTCGCCGCGGGCTACCCGATCAGCATCCACGCCGACGCCTCGCGGAGCGACCTCGAACGGAGGATCGCGGACGCGGCCATCGTCTGGCATGCCTCCGGCTGGAGGCGCGACGCGCTCCGCTATCCCAGCCAGTTCGAGCACTTCGGGATCGGCATCGTGGAGGCCATGAGCGCCGGCGTGGTGCCCGTGGTGCTGGGGATCGGCGGCCCGGACGAGATCGTGCGTCACGGCGTGGACGGGTTGAAGTGGATCGACAGCCCGGAGGCCCCGACGCTTTCACTGGCGCACAATCCGATGCTGCTGCGAAAGATGTCCGCCAACGCCAGCGAGCGCGCCGCCGCATTCCGGCCGGCAGCGTTCGACGAGCGCGTGGCCGCAGCGGTGGCCAGTCTGAGCTAGCTGCATGGCATCAGGCCCCGGGATCTACCTGGCGGTAGGACTGACTGTCGCGGCGTCGCTTCTCATCGGAGCGGCGCTCTGCATTCGCGAGGACCGCGGGTGGAGCTGGCTGGCGCCCGGGGTCGGCTTCGCGGCGATCCTCACCATCGGGTGGGTCTCGATACGCCTACCCGGCGACGGTGTGACCGCGGCCGTGCTGATCCTGCTCGCCGCACTCGCGTCCATCTACCGGCTGCGGGGCCGGGTCGACTGGAGGCAGCTGTGGGTCGGGGTGCCCACGGCCGGCCTCGTCCTCTTCGCCGCTTCGCTCCCCTTCCTCGCCAACCACACCTTCGGGGCGATCGGGGCGACCATCAACGACGACCTGGCCCTTCACCTCGAGTTCGCCGACATCCTCCGGCTCGGGGACGCCGCGGACAAGAGCGTGGACATCTCCTATCCGGTGGGGCCGCACTCGCTGGTTGCCGCTCTCAGCGACTCGCTCGGGATGTCGATCCAGTCGGCCTTCCTGGGGATGTTGATCGCCGTCCCGGTGGTTACTGCGCTCACGGCGCTCGCCGGGCTCGAGCACGTCCGGGCTCCGGCTCGGCCGATCGGAGCCTCTCTCGTGGGGCTCGGCTACCTGAGCGCCGCGTTCTACGCGCAGGCGTCGTTCAAGGAAACGATCATCGCGACGCTCACGCTCACTTTCGTCCTGGTACTGCGCGAGCTGGTGCGGGATCGCAGCCGATGGCGCTGGTTCGTGATTCCGATCGTCGTGCTCGTCTTCGCCGGGCTCGGCACCTTCTCGGTGCCCGCGCTGGCCTGGTTCGTCGGCATCGCCGGCTCGGTTGCGCTGGTCACGATGGGGATCGAGAGGATCCGGCCGAGCTGGCGCCTGGGCTTTGGGGTGCTCGCGCTGGGCGCCGCGCTGGTCGCGACGGTCGCGATCTTCGAGGCGCTCACGTCCTTCTTCAGCGAAGGCCCGGGCCGCTACCTCTTCACCGGCTCGTCGGGGGGCAAACAGCAAAGTGCGGGAGGCAACCTGGTGGGCCCGCTCTCGCCCTTCCAGGGGCTCGGCGTGTGGCCGGCCGCCGACTTTCGCGGCGACCCGACCGAGAACGGGTGGGAGCTTGGCGTCGCGCTGGCAACACTGGCGACCGTCGTCGGCATCTCGCTGACCATCGCCCGGCGCGACTGGGTCCTGCTCACCGGCACCGCATTCGTCGTCCTGACCTACGTGCTGGTGGGGGAGGTCAGCCTGGCCTACAACGCGGCAAAGGCGCTCGTGATCGCCGCGCCGCTGATCACGCTCGCGGCCATGGCCGGACTGCTGACGCGCGTGCGCGGCCGGGGCCGTGCGCTGCTTCTGGCTGGGCTCGCCGCGCTCTTCGTGCTCGCGGCCGCGCACTCGTCCCTGATGCCACTCAAGGGGGGCATCATCCGGCCGAACACCCAGGCTGAGGCGTTCGCCCAGATCCGCGACGCCGTGACCGACGAGCCCACCATCTTCCTCGGCCGCGACAACTACGCCGCGTGGGAGCTGCGCTCGACACGGATCGCCTACCTCGGCTTCGGCGCCCGCGCGGCTCATTACGGCTTCCATCCGCAGCCCGGCGGGACCTTTAACCACGATCTCGACTCACTGGCGCCCGAGGAGCTCGAGTCGGGCGCGCTGCTGGTGACGCCCAACACCCTCTACGCGTCTCAGCCCGGCCCGGAGTTCCGCCACGTGCTCACCAACCGCTGGTACAAGCTGTACCGCCGGACGCGCCCGAGCCCGCCGCGCTATGTGCTCCACGAGAGGGGGGAGCCGGGCGCCACGCTCAACTGCTCCACTGAGCGCGGCAAGGAGGCGCTCCGCCTGGGCGGGCGCGCCTTCGTCCGGCCCCCGCCGGTGGTCGGACCCGTCGGGGCCTGGACTTTCCTGGGCGGTGAGCCGACCCCGCTGCTGGGCGGTCCGTCGGCCCCGGCCGACTTCCCGGTCGCTCTCGCGAGCAACCGCCAGGAGATGCGGCAGACGATCTACCTGCCGAAGGGCCGGTGGGAGATATCGCTGAGCTGGGCGAGCGTGCTCCCGATCGACGCGAAGGTCGGCGAACGACGGCTGACACTGCCGCCCTTCATCGGCGACGGCGACAGGCACTGGCGGGTGGCGAGCGTGCGCGGCGGCCGGGCCGTGGAGATCGTGCTGCTGCCTGGCCCCGAGCGCCGCTTCGACGTGCCCCGCGGCGTGCAGGTGGGCACGGTCGCCGCCGTGCGCGAGGACGTGCGTGGCCGCTTCATCCCGGTCAGGCGGGCCTGCGGCCGGTACGTGGACTTCATCGAACCCTGACCTCTCGGCTCGTCCGAGTCGTGTGCGAACATATGTTCGTATGCGATGGGACGAGCAGCGAGTCGACGCCGAGGCGGGCCGCGAGCTCCCGGGATACAGAGACCCCGCGGTGGTCCGCACGTTCGACGCACCCGAGGCCCTCGACACGAGGTTCTATGAGGTGCGTGCGAAGTCGGCGCTGAACCGGGTGCCGGAGCAGTCGCAGATGCCGTTCAGGTGGACGGTGAATCCGTTTCGCGGATGCACTCATGCCTGCACCTACTGCTTTGCTCGCCCAACCCACACCTATCTCGACCTCAACGCGGGCCGCGACTTCGAGAAGGAGATCGTGGTCAAGATCAACGTGCCGGAGGTGCTGCGGGCCGAGCTGAGCCGGCCGAAGTGGACGCACGAGCACGTCGCGCTGGGCACCAACACCGACCCGTACCAGTGGGTCGAGGGCCGCTACAGGCTCATGCCGGGCATCTGGGAGGCGTTCCGGGACACGGGCACGCCCGCCTCGGTGCTCACCAAGTCGCCGCTGCTGCTGCGCGACCTCGACCTCATGCGCCAGGTGCCGGACATCAGCGCTGCGCTGTCGGTGCCCACGCTGGAGGAGAAGGCCTGGCGCTCCACCGAGCCGCATACCCCCCACCCCCGAGCGCGCCTGGAGGCGGTCGGCGAGCTCAACCGCGCCGGCATTCCCACCAGCGTCCTGATCGCGCCGCTCATGCCCGGCGTGAACGACTCGCCGAAGCAGGTCGAGCGCATCCTGGAGCTGGCTGCCGAGGCGGGCGCGGTGAGCGTCGGCGGCATCGCGCTGCACCTCCGGGGCGAGGTGAAGGGCATCTTCTTCGACTGGCTGCGGTCGCAGCGCCCGGATCTGCTGCCGCTCTACGAGCGCCTGTACGCGCGCGGCGCCTACGCGCCCACGGGCGAGCGCAGGCGCCTGGCCGCGCTGGTCAACCAGCCCGGGCGCGGGCCGGGTCGCTTCTCACGCGAGGCGGCCGAGCGGCGGGCGGACGCGGAGGCCGAGTTGGCGGAGCGGCGCAGGCGCGTTGCTCCGCCGGAGCAGCCGCGGCTGTTCTGAGCCTTCACAACCCCGTAACGCAACCTGCGCGGCACGCGCGGGTGCGCGAGTACCCTCCGTCGCGATGACCCCTGGCCCGCTCGACCAGCCGCTCGACCGGCGCGAGCTGATCACGTACGCAGGGCTCGGCACAGGCGCGCTCATCCTCGGCGGCGTGCCGGTCGACCCGGCGCTGGCCAAGCGCGCCAAGCGGCGCAACAGGATCGGGTTCGCGCGCGGCGGCAGCTTCCCGCAGGGGGTGGCGTCGGGGCGGCCGCACCCACGCGGCATCTCGCTCTGGACCCGGCTGAACGGCGCCACGAAGGACCGCAAGATCCGGCTCGAGGTGGCGCGCGACCGCGACTTCCGCCGGGTGGTGAAGCGCAGGACGCTGATCGTCCGGGGCAAGTACGACCACACCGTGGAGGCACGGGTGGCGGGCAAGTTCCTCAAGCCGGGCGAGGAGTACTTCTACCGCTTCGAGACCAAGACCAAGGAGAGCCAGGTCGGGCGCTTTCGCACGGCGCTGCCGGGCGGGTCGCGCGAGCCGGTGAAGATCGTCTTCTTCTCATGCCAGGACTGGCAGGCCGGGTACTACGGCGCGCACAGCGCTATCGCCCGCGAGGACGCCGACCTCATCGTTTGCCTCGGCGACTACATCTACGAGCGCAACTTCTACGACGGCCCGCGCAAGGACACCCTCGGAGCCAACAGGGACGGCGAGGTGCAGACCCTGCCCGAGTACCGCTCCAAGTACCGCATGTACAAGGCCGACGCCGACCTCCGCGCGATGCACGCCTCCGCCCCCTTCGCCGCGATCTGGGACGACCACGAGGTGGAGGACAACTACGCCGGCAGCAACGCCGGCGAGCAGACCCAGCAGGCGCGCGTCCCGTTCCTCAGCCGCAAGGGCAACGGCTACCGCGCCTTCTACGAGTACATGCCGTTCAAGCCCTACACCGGCAAGCCCGAGCTCGGCCACGACCTCTACCGCCGCATGCGTCTTGGGGGCAACGTCGAGCTGTTCCTGCTGGACGAGCGCCAGTACCGCGACGACCAGCCCTGCGGCGACGACCTGTTCGTGCCCTGCGCGGAGGCGGAGTCCGAGCCGCGGCGCTACCTCGGGGCACGGCAGTTGGGCTGGCTCAAGCGACGGCTGCGCGCCTCAGGCGGCACGTGGAAGCTGGTGGGCAACCAGCTGATGATCATGTCGCTGGACACCCCGCCCGGAACCGCGATCAACAAGGACTCCTGGGACGGCTACGGGCGCGAGCGCACCGACCTGCTCAACCACATCCGGGCCTCCGGCATCAACAACGTGAGCTTTCTGACCGGCGACATCCACACCTTCTTCGCCGGCGACGTGGGCATCGACGGGCGTGGGCCGGAGAGCGTCGCGACCGAGTTCGTCGGCGGATCGATCACCTCCCTCGGGCTGCCCGAGACGCTGCAGGACGCCAGCGGCGCCCCACTCTCCAAGCAGCAGTTCGAGCTGATCTCCGGCAACCTGCCGCTCGTGAACCCACACCTGAAGTACCTGGAGCAGTCCAGCCGCGGCTACGGCGTGCTGGAGGCGTCGCCGAGCGAGCTGAAGGTGACGTACAAGGCTGTGGACGCGCTGAGGCACAGCACGAGCGCACGAACGATCGGCCGCTTCCGGGTCGCGCGCGGCAACCCGCGCGTCCAGGTCCTCTAGCCGCCCGGGTCCTCCACCGCTTCGAACTCACCCGTCTCCAGCTCGCGCTCGATCTCCTCGTCGATCTCGTCCCGCGACAGCTCGCCGGTCTCGAGCTGGCGCTCGCGGAAGCGCTTGAACTTGAGGATCTCCAGCGTGTAGACGAGGTAGAAGCTCGCGGCCAGCGCGATCAGGATGAAGCTCACGATCACGATGGTCCAGCCCGGGTTGAGCGTGCCGTCGTCATCGGAGTAGGGCACGAACCGCAGCGCCAGCGCGAGCGCGGCCAGCGACACGGTCCAGGCGTACAGGTAGAGCACCGTGCGCGTGGCGGAGAAGCCGATGTTCGCGAACCGGTGATGGAAGTGCCAGCGGTCGGCGGAGTAGACGGGGCGGCGGTACTTGAGCCGCTTGGCCACCACGAAGGTGGCGTCCAGGGCGGGCACGGCCAGGATCACCAGCGGGAAGAACAGGGCCACGACCGCGGCCGTCTTCAGCACCCCCTGGATGGCCACGCACCCCAGTAAGAGGCCGAGCAGGTTGGAGCCGGAGTCGCCCATGAAGATCGAGGCCGGGTGGAAGTTGTGGCGCAGGAACCCCACGCAGGCGCCCCCCACCGCCGCGGCGAGAATCCCGGCCTCCACGCGGTCGAGCGAGAGGGCGATCACCGCGAAGGTGATCGCCGCGATGGTGCACACGCCCGCCGCCAGGCCGTCGACGCCATCGGTGAAGTTCACGACGTTCATCACGGCCACCAGGCCGAGCAGGGTGAGCGGGATGCCCCAGTTGCCCAGGTCGAGCGGGTCGAGGAACGGAAGCGTGATGTTCTCCACCCGCACGTCCGCGAACACCGGGATCGCCGCCGCGGCCAGCTGGCCCGCGAGCTTCACCGCCGGTGAGAGCCCGCCCTCCTTGGCGTCGTCAACCGCTCCGATCAGCGCGATGGCCGCCGCGCCGGCCAGGATGCCGCGCGTCTCGGTGCTCCACGGCAGGAAGAACACCTCGGCGGCCAGCACCCCGGCGAGGATCGCCAGCCCGCCCAGGCTCGGCGTGGGCGTGTCGTGCAGGCCGCGCTCGCGCGGCAGGTCGATCGCCCCGACCCGATGGGCGAACCGGGCGGCGACCGGCGTGAGCACCAGCGCCGCTGCGGCCGCGACGAGGAACGCCCACAGCGCGTCGAGGTCGTTCATTCCCGGCGGACTCTAAGCGCCAGGCAGGACCCAGAAGGCGATCACGGCATATTGGAGCCCCGCCGCCACGATCACCAGGAGGTGGAAGACCTCGTGGTAGCCGAAGACCGTCGGCACCGGGTCAGGGCGCCTGCGGGCATAGACGACCGCCCCCACGGTGTAGAGCAGGCCGCCCAGACCGACCATCCCGGCAGCGGTCATGCCGACCGCATCAACGAGGTCGGGAGTCGCGGCCACGGCGACCCAGCCGAGCGCCACGTAGATCAGCGCCACCAGCCACTTCGGCGCATCGATCCACACCAGCTTGAGCACGATGCCGCCGATCGCCCCGGCCCAGACCACGACCAGGATCACGTCGGCCAGGGTGCCGTCCAGCGCCAGCACCGCGAACGGCGTGTAGGAGCCCGCGATCAGCAGGAAGATCGCCGAGTGGTCGAGCCGGCGCATCCAGCGGCGCGCGGAGGTGGAGCGCCAGTCGATGCGGTGGTAGAGCGCGCTGGTGCCGAAGAGAGTGGCCACGCAGGCCGCGTACACGGCCGCGGCTGCCGTGGCACGCCCCGAGGGCGCGGTGAGCACCAGTGCGGCGCCCAGCCCGAGCGAGACGTAGAACGCCCACTTGTGCGAGACACCGCGCAGGCGCGGCTTCGCCATCACTGCCGGTGGGAGCGCCTGCGCCATGCGACGAATATAGAGCGGCCCGCGTACCCTCGGCACCGTGGGTATCGATTGGTCGAAGGGCGATTACGCACCGCTCGCGCGCACGCTCGAGCCGGCGTCGGCGCACACGATCGATGTCGCCGCGCCGTCGGCGGGGGACGACCTGCTGGACGTGGCCTGCGGCACGGGGAACTCCGCCCTGCTCGCGGCGGGCCGCGGCGCGCGGGTCGTGGCCACCGATGCCGAGCCCTCGATGCTCACAGCCGGTGCGCAACGGGCGCGCGATGCCGGCGTGGACATCGAGTGGGTCACCGCCGACGCCACGGCGCTTCCGTGCGAGGACGAATCGTTCGACCTCGTGATCTCGGTGTTCGGTGTGATGTTCGCCCCGGCCGATCCGGCCGCTGCGGAGCTCTCCCGCGTCCTCCGCCCGGCGGGCCGCGCGGTGATCACCACCTGGATTCCAGCCGGCCCGATCGCCGCATCGGGACGGAAGGTGGCCGAGGCGCTAAAGCGCCACCGGCCCGACGCGATGTCCCCGCCGTCCCCGGAGTGGAGCCGCGCCGAGGACGTGGTGGAGCTGCTGGGCCGCCATGGGCTTGACGCTGCAGCCGCGCCGCATGAGCTGTCCTTCGGCGCCGACTCGGCCGAGGCGTGGGTGTCGATGAACGAGCGCAACGCGGCCGTCTGGGTGGCAGCGCGGGAGGCAATCCCAGACGACGAGTGGGGCGCACTCCGGAGCGAGCTCGTCTCCGACCTCGAGCAGGCCAACGAGGCGAGCGACGGGTTCGCGGTGCGAAGCCCCTACCTGCTGATTGAGGCGAAGCCTCAGACTGCCGCGGGAGCCAGCTGGGGGTAGAGCGGGTGGCGGTCGGCCAGGGCGCGGGTGCGCTCGCTGA
This sequence comes from uncultured Thermoleophilaceae bacterium, assembly GCA_963808105.1. Taxonomy (GTDB): domain Bacteria; phylum Actinomycetota; class Thermoleophilia; order Solirubrobacterales; family Thermoleophilaceae; genus JAAYBF01. Next base: position 1,286,849 of record CAWEEH010000003.1, read on the forward strand.
GCTCGGCCTTGGCGGAGTCGGAGAAGTCGCCGGTGAGCGCCTGCCCCATCACCTTGCCCACCTCGCGGAAGTCGTCGAGCTGGAAGCCGCGGGTCGCGAGCGCGGGCGTGCCCACGCGCAGCCCCGAGGAGACAGCCGGCGGGCGCGGGTCGAACGGCACCGCGTTGCGGTTCACCGTGATGCCGATCTCGTGCAGGCGATCCTCCGCCTGCTGGCCGTCGAGCTCGGAGTCGCGCAGGTCGACGAGCACGAGGTGGACGTCGGTGCCTCCGGTGAGCACGTTCACGCCGGAGGAGACGAGCTCCTCGGCCACGGCGACCGCGCCCTCGCGGGTGCGCCGCTGGCGCTCGCGGAACAGCTCGGACTGCGCGATCTTCAGCGCCACCGCCTTGCCCGCGATCACGTGCATGAGCGGGCCGCCCTGCTGTCCGGGGAACACCGCCGAGTTGATCTTCTTGGCGAACTCCTCCTTGCAGAAGATCGCGCCGCCGCGCGCCCCGCCGATCGTCTTGTGGATGGTGGTGGTCACCACGTCCGCGTGCGGCACGGGGCTGGGGTGCTCGCCCGCGGCCACGAGGCCGGCGAAGTGCGCCATGTCCACCATCAGCAGCGCGCCGACCGAGTCGGCGATCTCGCGGAAGCGCTCGAAGTCGAGCTGGCGCGGGTAGGCCGACCAGCCGCCGAGGATGAGCTTGGGCTTGAACTCCTCCGCCAGGCGCTGGAGCGCATCCATGTCGAGGATGGAGTCCTCCTCGCGCACGCCGTAGGCGACGATGTCGTAGAGCTTGCCCGAGAAGTTGATCTTCATCCCGTGCGTGAGGTGGCCGCCGTGGTCGAGCTTCATGCCGAGGATGCGGTCGCCCGGGTCGAGCAGCGCGTGGTAGGCGGCGGCGTTGGCCTGGGCGCCTGCGTGGGGCTGCACGTTCACGTGCTCGGCGCCGAACAGGTCCTTCGCGCGCTCGATGGCGAGGTTCTCGGCCACGTTCACGTGCTCGCAGCCGCCGTAGTAGCGCTTGCCGGGGTAGCCCTCGGCGTACTTGTTGGTGAGCACCGAGCCCTGGCAGTCGAGGATCGCCTGCGGGACGAAGTTCTCGGAGGCGATCATCTCCAGCGTGGTCTCCTGCCGGCGGGTCTCGTCCTCGAGCACCTTCGCGATGTCGGGATCGACGTCGGCGAGGGGCTTGGTGAAGTAGTCGGGGCTCAGGTCGCTCACGCGGATGGAAGGTACCAGCCTGTCCCTTGATGCCAGTAGTCGCAATAAGGTACCGTCGCAGTAGCGAGCGATGTCCAGACCGCACAACGTTCCCGCGCTAGACGCGCCCGACATCGAGTCGGCGCTGGCTCGGATGCGGGAGCAGGGACTGCGGGTCTCGGCGGCGCGCCGGCTGCTGCTGACGGCGCTCTACCGCGCGGATGAGCCACTCACGGCCGAGGCGCTGGCCGGCGGCCTCGACGACGTGGCGTCGGTCTACCGCAACCTCGAAACCCTCGAGCAGGTGGGCATCGTCAAGCACTTCCACCTGGGCCACGGGCCGGGCCTCTACACGCTCGCGGGCGCCTCGGTGAAGGAGTTCCTGGTGTGCGACTCGTGCGGCCGGGTGAGGGGCCTTGCGCCGGCGAAGCTGGACGCCGTGCGCGATCGCGTTCGTGAGGACACCGGGTGGGAGGCGCGCTTCACCCACTTCCCGATCTCGGGCCTGTGCCCCGACTGCGCGCGCAAGGGCCTGAGGCCGGCGTGAACTTCGACTGGCTCTTCCACCCGGTCGAGGAGGTGGATGAATGGCTCACGGGCCTGTTCGACGGCGCGCCGCTGCTGGCGGCGCTGGGCATCGCCTTCGTGCTCGGCCTGCGCCACGCATCGGACCCCGACCACCTCGTGGCGGTCACCTCCCTCGTGGCCGCGGACGACGGCGACGTGCGCGGCGCCTCGCGACTCGGCGCGTGGTGGGGCGCCGGCCACGCGCTCACCCTGCTGGTGATCGGGGTGCCGCTGATCCTGTTCAAGTCGGAGCTGCCCACATGGCTAGAGACCGGTGCGGAGAAGGCCGTGGGCGTGGTGATCATCGTGCTCGCCCTGCGGCTGGGCTATCAGTGGTTCCGGGGCGACTACCGCGCCTCGTCCCACCGTCACGAAGACGGTCACGACCGTCAGCGCCACCTGCGCTCGGGCGGCTCAGACCATGCCCACCGGCAGGTGCGCTCGCCCCGCCAGGCGTTCGCGATCGGCACCCTTCACGGCCTCGCCGGCACGGGCGCGGTCGTGGTCCTCCTCATCGCCGGCATGGGCTCTCAGAGCGAGGCGGTTGCCGCGCTGGCCGTGTTCGCGCCGATGTCGATCGTGTCGATGGCGCTGTGCACGTCCGTGTTCGCGTGGGTGCTCACCCGGCCGATCATCGAGCCCGTCTATCGCGCGGTGCTGATACCGGCCCTGTGCGCCTTCGGGCTCATGTTCGGGCTGTGGTACGCGGGCCTCACCTAGGGGTACCCTCAGCGCATGGACGAACACGAGCATCCCGAGCCCCACACCCACGAGCACGAGCACGACGGCGAGAAGCACAGCCACGCCCACACCGAACACGATCACGAGCACGTCGAGCACGAGCATGAGCACGAGCACGACGGGGAGACCCATTCCCACCCCCACGTGCACGAGGCGGGCCTCGAGGACGATCACGAGCACTCGCACTGAGCCGTGCCCTCGCGCCTGATATTCAGGTGCCAGTTCTGCGACGCGGTTCCCGACGACGAGACCCACGCGAGCCTTCGCAAGCAGCTCCGGGCGCGCCTGTTCGGCGAGTTCCTCGACGCGATGCCGGGCGCCTGGCTCACATTCACCGGCAACGGCGTCTGCGGCCCCACGCGCTACGCCTGCTTCGACCACAGGGACGACCTCACAAAATACGTGGTCATGCACTACGGCACCGTGGCGTGGCAGGTGAAGAAGGACGGCCCCTACCCTCGCTTCGCGCCACCAGGGTCCAAGCGCGCCGGCAAGCCGCCGTCGTCCGACGTGCCCGGCTTCTGAGCCGCCACCGCCGCCTGGCCGTAGGCGATCCCGCCGTCGTTGGGGGGCAGGCGCTCGGGGATGAGCACGCGCAACCCGGCGTCTCGCAGCCGCTCGGCCGTTTCGGTGAGCAGCAGGCGGTTCTGGAACACGCCGCCGGAGAGCACGGCGGTGTCGAGCCCTCGGGCGGAGGCCGCGGCGGCGACGGCCGCGCAGGTGCCCTGGGCGACGCCTCGGTGAAACCGGGCCGCAACCGTGCCCCCCTCGATGCCGCTGTTCAGGTCCTTGACAACGGCATCGACGAGGGGACGCCCGTCGAGGTCGTCAAACGGGTACGCACCATCGTCACCTGAGCGGGTGGCAAGCGCCTCGAGCTCCACCGCGGCCTGGCCCTCGTAGGTCGCCGTCAGCCGCAGTCCGCACAGCGCCGCCACGGCGTCGAACAGCCGCCCCATCGACGAGGTGAGCGGCGACGCTGTGCCGCTCTCGCATAGCGCCGCCACCTGGGCCCAGCGCTCCGGATCGACGCCGGGCAGCGGACCCGCACCGGGCCCGAGCCAGGCGCAGGCCATCCGCCAAACCTCCTTCACAGCGCGATCCCCTCCGGGCAGGCGCACCGGACTGAGGTGACCCGCGCGCTCGAACCCGCGCAGGTCCCCAACCAGCAGCTCGCCGCCCCACACCGTCCCGTCGGGGCCGTAGCCGCTCCCGTCGTAGATGGCGCCCACAGCCGGCTCGAGAACGCCGTGCTCCGCCAGGCAGGCGGCGAGGTGCGCATGGTGATGCTGCACGCCCACGAGCTCCACGCCCTCGCGCTCCGCCGCGTACTTCGACGACAGGTACTCGGGGTGAAGGTCGTGCGCCACCACCTCCGGCTCGACCGCGAACAGCCGCTGGAAGTGCTCGATGCCCTCGCGGAACGAGCGCAGCGTCTCCCAGTTCTTGAGATCGCCGATGTGGTGGCCGGGCCAGGCGCGACGGCCCTTCGCTAGGCAGAAGACCGACTTGAGCTCGGCGCCGCATGCCAGCAGGGGCGGCGAGTCGAGCGGCAGGTCGAGGCTGGCGGGCACGTACCCGCGCGAGCGGCGCATCATCAGCGGGGCCTCGCCCATCCCGCCGACGGACCTCACCACCGAGTCATCGGTGCGGATGTGGATCGGGCGATCGTGGGTGAGGAACAGATCGGCGATGCCCTTCAGCCGCTCCATCGCATCGTCGTCGTCGTAGGCGATCGGCTCGTCGGAGACGTTGCCGCTGGTCATAACCAGCGGTGCCCCCACGTCGGCGAGCAGCAGGTGGTGCAGCGGCGAGTAGGGCAGCATCACGCCGAGATCGGGCGAGGCGGGCGCAACCGAGGCGGCCACCGCCGCCCCTGGCCGCCTGCGCGCGATCACGATCGGCCGCTCACGCCCGAGCAGGAGCGTCTCCTCCGCCGCGGTCAGCTCCACAAGCTCGCGGGCGCTCTCCAGCGACGGCGCCATCAGCGCGAACGGCTTGTCCTCCCGGTGCTTGCGCGCGCGCAGCGCCGAGCACGCCTCCTCCGACGAGGCCAGGCAGGCCAGGTGATACCCGCCCAACCCCTTGACTGCCACGACCTGCCCGGCGACCAGCGCTGAAGAGATCTCGGGCAATGGAGCGGACAGCGAGGGCCCGCAATCCGGGCAGGCATTCGGCTGCGCGTGGAAGCGCCTGTCGAGCGGATCCTCGTACTCCGCCAGGCAGGCCGCGCACATCTCGAACCCGGCCATCGTGGTGAGCGGCCGGTCGTAGGGCACCCCGCGCACGATCGTGAACCGCGGCCCGCAGTCGGTGCAGTTCAGGAACGGGTAGCGGTACCGGCGGTCCTCGGGGTCGAACAGCTCGGCCAGGCACGCGTCGCACGTGGCAACGTCAGGGGACACCATGGCCAGCGGCTCGCCGCGCCGGGCGCTCTCCACGATCTCGAAGCCCTCCGTGCCGGCGGGCTCGAGTGCCGAGAAGTCCACGCTCTCCACCACCGCGAGCGGCGGCGCCTCGAGGGGCAGCCGGGTCATGAACTCCTCCACCGCGGCGGGGGGGCCCTCGACCTCGGCCTCCACCCCTCGCTCATCGTTGAACACGTGTCCCGCAAGCCCGAGCTCGCGCGCCAGGCGGTACACGTAGGGCCGGAAGCCCACCCCCTGCACGGTGCCCTCCACCCGGGCCCGCTTTCTCAAAGCTCGATCAGTTCGCGCAGAACGTGCCACGCGCTGGCCTGGGCCTCCTGGATGCGCGGGATGTGCTCCGAGCGGGTGATCACCACATGGTCGGCCAGCCGGTCCTCGGCCACGCGCCCGCCGTCGTAGCCCACCATCGCAATGGTCACCATCGCCCGCCGGCGGGCCTCGGCCAGCGCCTCGATCACGTTCACGGAGTTCCCGCTGGTGGACATCGCCAGCAGCACGTCGCCCTCGCGGCCGTGGGCGATCACCTGGCGGGCGAAGATCGCGTCGGTGCCGATGTCGTTGGCGATGGCGGTGAGGATCGCCGGGTCCTCGGTGAGGTCGAGCACCGGGCGCGCGGGCCAGCCGTGCGGCGGGTGATGCATGTCGGCAGCAGCGTCCATCGCGTCGGTGGCGGAGCCGCCATTGCCGAGCACCAGCATGCGGCCCCCCGAGCGAATCGCCGCCGCCGCGGCCGCCAGATCCGATCGTCCCTCGTCCAGGGTCTGCGCGCGCAGTGCTCCGACCTCGGCCGCCTTCATCCGGACCGACTCACGCACGTCCGCGAGAACAGCCTCCGTGTCGGTCTCCGACTCTCCCAGGAACGGATAGAGGAAGCTCGAGGCGCCGGTGTCGTGCCCGCCCCCCTGATGCTCGAAGAACACGTGCACCAGCTCCCAGAGCACGTGGTACGCCGTCTCGGTCAGCTCCTGATGGACGAAGGGGTCGTCGACCGGCGGATCGAACTCCAGCGCCAGGCAGCCGAGGCGGCGTGCGGCGTCGAGTGGCTCGTGGAAGCCGATCACGATGTCGCCCGGCTCGGCGAGCAGAGCGAACTGCTCCTCGATGTCGTCGCACAGCGCCAGTGCCGGCAGCGCCCGCTTGCCCACGATCACCGGGTGGACGAACTCCACGGCCACGTGGCGGGCATCGGAGCGCGCCTGGGGCGATCCGCCCAGGGCGAGCAGCCGGCCGCCGGCGCCGAATCGCTCCGCCATCTGATGGCAGGTCGAGGCGAGACCCTCGGCCTCCGCCTCGAAGTACTGGGCGCCCGCCTCCGTGCGCAGCGCGGAGAGCTCGTCGATCCGGGAGGCGACCGCCTCCGTCACGCGACCGCCTTGGACCGCTCCCCCACGCCGGCCAGCCACTCGCGGAAGCCGTCCACGCCCTCGCCGGTGCGGGCGCTGCACTGGAGCACCTTCGCGCCGGGGTTCACCGACTCGATGTTGCGCAGCAGCTCGTCCAGGTCGTACTCGATGTGCGGCAGCAGGTCGATCTTGTTCACCACCACCAGCTCGCAGGTGCGGAACATCAGCGGGTACTTCAGCGGCTTGTCCTCGCCCTCGGTGACCGAGCACACCATCGCCTTGGCGTCCTCCCCAACGCGGAACTCGGCCGGACAGACGAGGTTGCCCACGTTCTCGATGATCAGCAGGTCGATCTCGTCGAGGCCGACCTCGGGCAGGGCGGTGCGCACCATGTTCGCGTCCAGGTGGCACTCGCCGCCGAAGCCGCCGTCGGTGTTCAGCTGGGTGACCGGCACGTGGTAGCGCGCCAGGCGGTCGGCGTCGAGGCTGCCCTGCACGTCGCCCTCCAGCACGCCCGGCCTCACGTCCCCGAGGCCCTCGTGGAACACGGCCTCAAGCAGCGACGTCTTCCCCGCCCCTGGGGCGCTCATCAGGTTCACCACGGCCACCGACTCGCGGTCGAAGTCGGCCCTGTTGGCCTGCGCGATGGTCGTGTTCGCGTCCAGCGCGTCCTCGGCCACCCTCACCCTCGTACGGTGCATGCCTCCTCCTCCACGTCGATCGAATCCACCAAGAACTCGGTGCCGGTGAGCACCTCCACGTCGCTGCCGCCGCAAGCCGGGCAGCGGAAGATCGGATTCTCCAGCGTCCAGGGCTCCGCGTCGCACTCCTTGCACGCCACGCGCGCCTCGATCTCGGTCAGCTCGAGCACCGAGTCCTCGCAGACCGTGTCGCGCGTGACGATGCCCCAGTAGAACTCCAGCGACGACGGCACCACCTGGCGCAGCGCGCCCACGGTGAGCTCCACGCGGTTCACCTTGCGGTCCTCCGCGTGGCGCACAACGGTGTCGAGGATCGCGCTGCTCAGGGAGAGCTCGTGCACCGCAGCTCCTCGACCTGTTCGAGCACCACGCCCACCGCGCGGTCCACCGCGCCCTCGACCGCCTCGCTGAGCTCCATGCCCATCTCCTCCACCACCAGCGGTTCGCAGGCCACCACCACGACCTTGCCGGGCCAGCCGCCCACGGCGTTCACGAACCGCAGCACCGTCTGGGGGTCCATCCCGTGGGGGTCGATCATCTCGCCGTCCTCGAAGCCCGCGTTGATGTCCTCCTGGTCGGGCTCCATCACATACAGCGTGCCCGGCTCCCCGCCCTGCCGGCTCACGTCGACCAGTACCAGCGCGTCGTAGCCGCGCATCACCTCGTAGGCCAGGTCCAGCCCGCCGCTGCCGAAGTCGAACACGGCCACGCCCTCGGGCAGCTCCTTCTTCTCCAGCCGCTCGGCCACCTTCGGCCCGAACCCGTCATCGCGCAGCCACGAGTTGCCGATCCCCGCCACCAAGATCTTCATGCGGGCTCCACCTCCCCCTCGAAGAAGTACAGAAAGCGCCCCGTGTCGCGCAGCAGCTCCTGGCCGGGATCGCCGTCCAGGGTGACCGCGAAGTAGAGCCTGTCGTCGACGTCGTGCAGGATCTTCTCGATCGTCGCCAGCCTGCCCTCCACGATGTGGTCCTGGGGGTCGCCGCCGTGGGCGGGCGTGAGCCGCACCGTGTCGCCCCGGCGAAAGGTGTGGCCGTCCACGGTCACCTCTGCGTCGCCGCTGTGGTCGGGCAGCGCCTCCGGCGGCTCCGGCGGCTCGGTCTGCTCGTCGGGCCGGTTGGGGTCTCGCTGTGCCGGGCGCCAGGGCGCATCGAGCTCATTCGACGGGTGCATGACCCCGTGGAGGTCGAACAGGTCCTGCGGCGTGGTGGCCGCGGCCCGGTCCACCATCTCCCGCACGGCGGGGTCCTGCTCGGCGATCGACGCGCGCTCGGCGTCGCTGAGCGTGTGCACGTGCAGCAGCAGCGCCTCCTCGATCTCCGTGTTGTCGAACAGGTTCCCGCGGCTCTTCGGCGACAGCTCCGGATGATCGGGCAGCACGATCGCGGCGGCGATCATCACGTCGTCCTGCGCCGAGCCGAGCACCGGCCACGTGTTCACGCTGTCGAGCTCGGGGTGCTCGATCGCGGAGTGGAACCGGCCGCCCTCGGTGCGCAGGACGACGTGGGTGGAGAGCAGGCTCGCCCTGAGCGCGTCGGCGCGCTGCATCTCGGCCCCGCCGTCCACCTCCGTGGTGTTGTGCACGCACACCCGCACACGGGTGAGCTCGCCCTCCATCGGATCGATCCGCAGCCGCACGCGGCCCCGCACACCGCCGAACTCGAACGGCACCGGCTCGCCGGGTCCGTCCACCTCCACCCGGCGCTCCTCGCCCTTGTGGCGCTCGCCGCTGGCAGTGAGGAAGCGCACGGTGGCGGTGAGCTTCGGCTCGTCGCCGGCCTCCAGGGCGCAGTCCATGCGCAGGTGGTCGTAGGTGGAGGTCAGGGTCTCCGCGTACGCGGGCGGGTAGACGATCCCGAACGGCGTGGGCGTGGCGTTCTTCGTGGCCCCCGGGGTGTAGGGGTAGAGCGCGTAGCCCTCGTACAGCAGCGAGTCCACCAGCTCGTCGACGCCGCTCATCGGTCGTCCCTCAAGAGAGCGGCGACCGTGGCGTCGAACGACGTCAGGCCGAGCTGGGCCTTCCGGGCCGCCAGCGCATCCAGCGTCTCGGTGCCGAGCGTCACCCAGCCGCCGTCGGGGTAGTGGTTGCGGATCATCTCCCGCCACGTGGACACCGGCAGCGCGAACGGCGCGGCGGTGTCCCACCTGATCTGCTCGACCTGCATCCGCCCGTCACCCGCGCGGTAGAAGATCGAGCCGGTGAAGTTGAACGACAGCGGCACCTCGCCGTCGGGCAGCGAGTAGAAGTACTTCGCCGCGGCCAGCTCGAGGTCGAAGCTGGCCCTGAACGGGATCGTGAACGTGGTCGCGCCGGTGAACGCCGGGACCAGCACGTCGATCTCCGCGAGCACGGAGGGCTTGGTGGTCGTGCCCCAGCGCTCGGGCTCTCCGAACAGCTCCACCAGCCGGGCCTTGGTCTCGTCGTCGTAGGAGCGCTTGGCGGGCTCGATCATGACCTGCGCCCTCAGGGCGATCGTGTAGACCTCCCGCCCCTCCGGCTCGGTCACGCGGGTGGCGAAGTGGAGCGTGGGCGCGGCGGCGTGCCGCACCGCCTCGACACCGAGGATCTCGAACTCGGGCGCGGGCCTCGGCGAACTGGGCTCTCCCGGGCCGGGCGTGGTGGACGTCGCCGCGGCCCCGTTTTTCACGTGGCCTCCGCCCTTTCGCGCAGCCCCTCGAAGTAGCCGCTGATGGCGCGCTCGAGCCCGTCGCCGCCCGAGATGCCCTCCCACTTGGCCTTCACCAGGCCCACCAGCCGATAGCAATCGTCGATCGGGGCGATCGCGTAGCTCGGCGGATCCGCCAGCCGGTTCACGACAAGCCCCTCGGCATCGGACTCCATGCTCTCGAGCACGGCGTTCTCGGCCACAAGGGCCTCCCACACCGACTCGTCCAGGGCCGACTCGGTGGCCCCGGCAGGGCTCGGGTAGAGCGCCACCACCCCGCCGGCCGCGGTGCTGCGCATGAAGAACGCCAGCCCGATCGGGATGTCGAAGCCGGCCCAGCGCTCCGTGCTCATGGCGAGATCGGGCAGCCACTCCACCCGGGTGCCCACCGGGCGGTACTCGGGATCGCCCGAGCGCAGCGCCCAGCAGGCCTCGCACGTGCACTCGATCCGCCGTTCCTCCATGTGGAGCATGTGCCGGTGGTCCTCGGGCAGCTCCGTTCCGCACAGGTCGCAGGCCTCACCAGTGCGAGACGACGGTGGCGATGCGCCCGCCCCGCCCACCGGCGAGCCTGTCGCCAGCCGCCGCAGGCCGCCGACCATGCCGGCGCGGCGGCGTGCCGCGAGCGCGGGGCCCGAGCCCCGGCGGCCGTTCGAGCCCGGCGTCATGTGGCCAGCGCGACCCTGACCCGGCTTTCGCCGTCGCGCAGCAGCGGGATCGGGGCGAGCTGGAGCGCCGAGTCGTCCACACCGCGTCCGGCCCGGGGCAGGTCGAACCGTGAGGAGCAGCTCGGGCAGGCCAGCTCCCCACCCTCGAGCGCACCACCCGCGAGCGCGACGCCACACGACGCACACTCGTCGCGGTAGGCGAGCAGCGTGCCGTTCACGTTGGCGACCAGCACATCGGCCTCCCCGGCATGCGCGACGGTTGTCTCGCCGTCGGGCAGGTCCACCACGCCGTCGAGATCGAGCCAGCCCGACAGCTCCGGCACCTGCGGCGCCAGCGGCAGCGGTGTGCCGCTCACCGGGGGCTCGTGTGTGGGTTCCTCCTCGACTCCCTCGACGTCCATGCCGAGCAGGTCGGGCGCCGCGTCCATCAGCGCCTGCTTGATCGCCAGCTCCAGCGTGGCCGACGATGCCGCGCAGCCACTGCAGCTCCCCTGGAGGCGCAGCTGGGCCACCCCGTCCTCGATGCCGAGCAACTCGACGTTCCCCCCATGCGACTCCATGTAGGGCCGCACGCTGTCCAGGGCCTCCGTCACGCGCTGCTCGAGAGGTACCGGATAGAGGTCATGGATCAGCAGCACGCTGCCAACGGTCGGATCCTCGGCGAGCGCCTTCGCCTTCTCCTCACCCACGAGCTCGAGCATCCGCGCAAGCCCCTCCCCATGAACCTCGAGGACGGCGCCGACCAACTCCTCGGCAACCGCCCGCTCCCGGGGATCGAGAAACGTCTCGAGCTCACCCGAAAGGCGCTCAATGCGCTCCTCGATGCCCTCGTCCTGAGGTCTGATGTCTGAGGTCTGAGGTCTGCGAGCCGCCCCCTCGTCAGGAACAGACTCGGAGGCCTGAGCCATCAGGTCCAACACTGTCACCCGGTCGCTTGCCATTACGACATCGCCGTGGGCGTGTGCATCACCTTCCGGACCTTGCCCTTGCCGTTGTACATGTGGACTCCACACGGCAGGCACGGGTCGAAGCTCCGCACCGCCCGCATGATGTCCACGCCCTTGAACTTGTCCGGTCCGTTCTCCTCGAAGATCGGCGTGTTCTGCACCGAGTCCTCGTAGGGGCCGGGCGTGCCGAACTTGTCGCGCACGCTGGCGTTCCAGGGTGTGGGCGGGAACGGCTGGTAGTTCGCGATCCGCCCGCCCTCGATCACCATGTGATGGCTGAGCACGCCGCGAGCCGCCTCGTGGAAGCCGACCGACACGGCCTCCTGCGGGACCTTGAAGTCGTTCCACGACTTCGTGCGGCCCGCGCGGAGCTCGCCCAGCGCCTTCTCGAGGTTGTACAGCCCCACGCAGGCCGAGTAGGCCTGGTGGTAGGTGCGCGCCCTCGCCCGCTCGATGGCGTTCGACTTCTCCGGCACCTTCCACTCGTACTCCACCTCCGGATGGTTCGCCGTCTTCGGCAGCGCCATCAGGATCGAGTGGCCGGTGGCCTTGAGGTAGCCGATGTCCACGAGGCCGGCCTTGGCCGTGCACCACTGGCGCGCGAACGGGCCGCCGCCGGTGTCGCAGCACACGTGCTCGTCGGTGCGCTCGTCATAGATCCGTGGCGAGGTGACCCAGCTGTACTTGTCGGTGAAGTCGCGCTTCTGCGGCTTCGGCAGGGTCGTCTTGTTCCACGGATGGTCCTTCGAGACCGGGTTCCCCAGGGGGTCCTTGTCCACGTAGGTGCGCTCGTTCTCCCACCCGTCGAAGTACGAGCTGCCGAGCAGGATGCGGATCATCAGGTTGATCTCGACGAGGTCGGTCGAGATCAGCTCGCCGTCGATCGCCACGCCCGGCGTGACGAAGCGCTTGCGGCCCCACTCCGTCATGTTCCGGTAGTCGTAGTCGATGAAGTCGGGGTCGTCGAAGCAGCCCCAATTCACCAGGTTGGTCTTGCGGTAGCCGACCATGTCGTACCCCGGCAGCGCCTCCAGCCAGAAGTCGTACAGGTCGTCGTGCATCGGCACGCTGCGCTTCACGTAGTCGATGTAACGCATCAGGCGCACGTAGTAGTCCGTGCAGGTCTGGTGCGTGATGTGCGCGCTCACGCCCCCGGGCATGATCGTCGAGGGGTGCGTGTGCCGGCCTCCGAAGAGGCAGTACATCTCACGCGTGTAGCGCGCGACGTGCAGCGTCTCCAGATAGAACTCGCCGGTGAACGGGTTCAGCGCCCGCATGATGTCGGCGATGGTCTTGAACCCGTGGATGTCGGAGTTCGGCGCCGGTGTCTGCTCCGCCTTCTGGAGCACCGACGGGTTGGTCTCCTTCACCATCTGCTCGCAGTAGTCCACGTTCGCCATGCAGTCGTTGAAGATCGCGTGGTCGAACATGAAATCCGCGGTCTCGGCGATGTTGTACGCGTAGTCGCCCAGCTTCGGCGGCTTCACGCCATACGCCATGTTCTGGTTCAGCACGGAACAGGTGCAGTGGTTGTCACCGCAAATGCCGCAGATGCGGCTGGTGATGAAGTGCGCGTCGCGCGGATCGATCCCCTTCATGAAGATGTCGAAGCCGCGGAAGACCATCGACGTGGAGTAGCACTTCAGTACCTGCTGATTGGCGAAGTCGATCTCCGTGTGGATCCCGAGCGACCCGACGATGCGGGTGATCGGGTCCCACGACATCTCCTTGACCTGGACCTTCTGCTCCTGAGGTGTCTCGACTGTGCTCATCCGATATCTCCCTTACCAGCGCTTCTGATAGCCGGTTGTCAGCTGCTTGCCCGGCTTGCGCCAGTCGGGCTCGATGTCGTACTTCTTGTCCATGTTGCGGTTCCGGAAGTACTTCAGGATCGGGCCGTAGGTGAATCGCGTGGCGTTCGCGGCCACAGCGCCCCAGGCGTCCTCGTCCATGAACGGCATGAACTTGTCGGGGAAGCCGGGCATGGTGCAGGCGATGCAGATGCCGCCCACGTTGGGACAGCCGCCGATGCCGTTCACCCAGCCCCTCACCGGCACGTTGCACTTCGCCACCGGCCCCTTGCAGCCGAGCTTCACAAGGCAGCGGGGGTCGTCGCCGTACTCGGTGGCGAACTGGCCCTGCTCGGTGAAGCCGGCCCGGTTGCAGCTCTCGCGGACCGTGCGACCGAACAGCCAGGTGGGCCGCAGCTGGTCGTCCAGCTCCGGCACGGGCGCCAGGCCGCCCAGGTGCAGCACGAGGTAGAGCAGCGCCTCGGTCATGTTGTCGGGCTGCGCCGGGCAGCCGGGGATGTTCACCACAGGAAGCCCTGCCGAGGACTTGTAGTCCCACCCCAGGTAGTCGGCCACACCCATGGCGCCGGTCGGGTTGTTCTTCATGGCGGGGATGCCCCCGTAGGTGGCACAGGTGCCCACCGCCACCACCGCCGCCGCCTTCGGCGACAGCCGGTCGAGCCACTCGTTGGTCGTGATCGGCTGGCCGGTCTCGGGGTTGTCGCCCATGCCGCAGAAGTGGCCCTCGCCGCTCAGCTCCTCGTTGGGGATCGAGCCCTCCACGACCAGGACGAACGGATCCAGCTTGCCCGCCTCGGCGTCGTACCAGGCCTGCATGAACTCGTCGCCGACCTCGTAGGCGAGCACGGGGTTGTGAACCACAACGCGCGGCATGCCGGGGATCACTCCCTGGATGATGTCCTCGAGGCTGGGGTTGGTCGCCGAGGTCATGGCCACCGAGTCCCCGTCGCAGGACAGGCCCGTCGTCATCCATATGACGTGCGCGGTCACCGCCTCGGTCGCCGCCTGGTTTGGGATGAACTCGGTTGCCGCCATGCTGCTCCTCTCAGTTGCTCAGCAAATGCGTGGCAGGGGATCCCCCACCAGTTGGTCCATGACTCGCTTGCCGCCAAAGCCGGTCTCCACCAGGACCATCCCCGGCGGCTCGGTCTTGACCTCTCCTATCTCCGCGGCGTCCTCGCATCCGGGCACGGATCGCAACGCCGCCAGTGCGTCGTCGGCGGCGTCCGGGGCCACGAACGCCACCAGCTTCCCTTCGTTTGCCACGTACATCGGGTCGATGCCGAGGATCTCGGCGGCGCCGGCGACCGCCGGCACGACCGGGACATCGGCCTCCCTCACGAGCATCGCCACCTTCGACGAGCGGGCCAGCTCGTTGAGCACGGAGGCCACACCGCCCCTGGTGGCGTCCCGCATGCACCTCAGCGCGGGTCCCGCCTCCTCCAGCAGCGCGTCCACCGCGGGCCAGAGGGAGCAGGTGTCGGACTCGATCTCGGCGCCCAGCTCGAACTCGCCGCGGGCGAGCATGATCGCGGTGCCGTGATCGCCGACGGTGCCGGACACGAGCACCCGGTCACCCGGCTTCAGCGAGGCGGGGGACATCTCGGCCCGGGGGTCCAGCTTGCCGACCCCGGTGGTGCAGACGTACATCTGGTCGGCGTGCCCGCGCTCCACCACCTTGGTGTCGCCGGCCACGATCTCCACGCCGGCGTCGCGCGCCGCCGCCGCTATCGCCTCCACCTCGGCGCGCAGGTCGTCGGCCGGCAGGCCCTCCTCGAGGATCAGCGACAGGCTCAGCGCGACCGGCTTCGCACCGGCCACCGCAAGGTCGTTCACCGTGCCGTTCACCGCGAGCTCACCGATCGAACCGCCCGGGAACCGGATCGGCTTCACCACGAAGCTGTCGGTTGTCATCACCGTGCCGTCGCCGATCGCGCCGGCATCGCCCATCGCGGCCAGCGTGTCCGACCCGAACGCGGGCACGAACAGGCCCTCGATCATCGTCTGGGTCGCCTTGCCGCCGGCGCCGTGGGACATCGTGACCTGCTCGTCACGGAACTTGGCCTTCTTCCCGCGTGCGGTCTCGATGATGCCGAGCACCTTCTCCTCACGCGTGGCTACGGAATCCGTCACACCACCTCCCGCTCGCGCGCGAAGCGCCCGTAGTTGTAGTAGGCGGCGCAGGCGCCCTCGGAGGACACCATGCAGGTGCCGATCGGCCGCTCGGGCGTGCAGGCCGTGCCGAACACCTTGCACTCGAACGGCTTGATCACGCCCTTGAGCACCTCGCCGCACTGGCACGCCTTCGGGTCGGCCACGCGCACGCCGGGCACCTGCCAGCGCAGCTCTGCGTCGTAGTCGGCGTAGGCCTCCGACAGCTTCAGGCCCGACTGCGAAATGAAACCCAGGCCGCGCCACTCGAAGTGGGGCCGCAGCTCGAACACCTCGGACATCACCTGGAGCGCCCGCGGGTTGCCCTCGTAGGGCACCACGCGCTTGTACTGGTTCTCGACCTCGCACCGGCCTTCGGACAGCTGCAGCAGGATCTGCTGTACGGCCTGGAGCACGTCGAGCGGCTCGAAGCCCGCCACGACTATCGGCTTGCCGTAGTCGGCCGGGATGAACTCGAACGGCCTGGCGCCCACCACCGTGGACACGTGGCCCGGCCCGATGAAGCCGTCCAGGCGCAGGTCCGGCGAGTCGAGCAGGGCGCGCAGCGGCGGCACGATCGTCACGTGGTTGCACATGCACGAGAAGTTCTTGACGCCCTCCAGGCCTGCGCGCGCTTGAGCGTGAGCGCCGTGGACGGCGCGGTGGTCTCGAACCCGATCGCGAAGAACACGATCTCGTGCTCGGGGTTCTCCTTCGCGATCCGCAGCGCGTCGAGCGGCGAGTAGACCATCCGGATGTCGGCGCCCTCGGCCTTGGCGTCGAGCAGCGAGCCATCCGAGCCGGGGATCCGCAGCATGTCGCCGAAGCACGTGAAGATCACGTTGTCCTGGTGCGCGAGGGCGATGCCGTCGTCCACTCGGCCCATGGGGATCACGCACACCGGGCAGCCGGGACCATGCACCAGCTCCACGTTCTCGGGCAGCAGGTCGTCGATCCCGAACTTGTAGATCGAATGGGTGTGCCCGCCGCACACCTCCATCAGCTTGTAATGGCGGCCGGGCTCGACCAGGTTCAGCACCTCGCCGGCAAGCGCGCGGCCGAGCTCGGGGTCGCGGAACTCGTCGACGTATTTCATGGCAGGTTCGCGATCGCAGTGGCCGCGTGCACCAGCACGCGATCGCCAGGCCCAACGGGATCGACCAGCGCCATCTCCACGGTCTCCCGCCGGCCCTGATCGTCCTCACACAGTGCGAGCCCGGACTCACCCAGCTCCAGCACGCGCAGCGGGATCGCCTCGTCCCCGCAGGTGATGCAGGAGCAGGCGACCCCGTCGGTCACTCGATGACGCTCGCCTTCAGCTCTTCGAGCTCCTGCTCGTAGTCCTCGCCCATGGCCACGAGCTGCTTGTGCGTGGCCAGCGCCTCGGCCTCGTCGACCTTCGACATCGCGAAGCCCACGTGGATCAGGACCCAGTCGCCGGGGCCCACGCCCCCGTCCTCGTCGAGGAGGCCGATGTTGACGGTGCGCTGCACACCGGCCACATCAACCTTCGCGAGCCGGTTCGGCTCGTCGACGGTTTCGACTATCTGGCCGGGGATGGCCAGGCACACGTGGCTCTCCCTTCTGCTTCCTAAATCTGTTCAGTTCCTACCACTTTGAGGTACCCGGTGCAACAAGCGGCGAATCACACAAGCGTCGAGAGCGCCCTCGCGAACGACCTCGTGCTCGCCGTTCTCCTCGAAGCGGCTGAGATCGACCACCGTTGATGCGACGCCGGGCAGGTCACCGGCATCGATCAGCAGGTCGGCTCCCGAACGGATGGTGGGGTCCACGTCGGCGATCCGGCGCGGGTCGGCCCCGCCCGAGGGGTTCGCGCTCGACTGCAGCACGGGCCCGCGCAGGGCGCCGAGCGGAGCCAGGGGGCCATCGAGCGCCGGCACCCGCAGCCCCAGCCGCTCCGGCACCGGCCCGCAGGCCAGCAGGTAGCGGCGAGCGGGATTCGGCAGCAGCAGGGTGACCGGCCCGGGCAGCAGCCTCGTCACCGCCGACCTCGTCCGGTCACCCAGCTCGGGCAGTGCGGCCAGCGCCAGATCGAGATCGAAGAACATCACCGCTGCGGGCCGTTCGGGCGGGCGGCCCTTGAGCGCGTACAGCCGGTCCACCCCTTCCCTCGACTCGGGGTCGGCGGCCAGGCCGTACACGGTGTCGGAGGGAAACAGCACGACGCCCCCGGCCGAGATGCTGCGACCGAACGCCTCGACCTCATCGGGAGTCATGGAACCCTGCCGGTGGTGACCCGCTCGTGCCCGGCAAGGTCGGTCAGCGTCCGGGCCCCGTCGAGCAGGCCGCGCACCGCGTCGCCCTGATGGGGCGCGTGCTCCAGTGCGACCGCGGCGCCCGCCGGCGCCTCGGACACCAGGCCCCGGATGGCGTCGAGGCCGTCCACGCCGGCCACCAGCGCCTCGCGCGGCTCGAAGCCGCGGATCTCGGGCGCGAGGCGACCCAGCTCACCGTCGGCCACGTAGGGAAGGTTGGCCACCACGAGATCGTGGGCGCCGTCCGGCCACCCCGGGCGATGCTCCGCGTCGAGCCCGTTCGCGCGCGCCACCTCGATCGCCGAAGCCGAGGCGTCGGAGGCCGTCACGCGCAGGTCCGGCCGCTCGTCGATCAGCGCGAGCGCGATCGCGCCGGACCCGGTGCCGACGTCGTGCACCGACGCGCCCTGGGGCAGCTCCAGCGCCACCTCCACCAGGAGCTCGGTCTCGGGTCGCGGGATGAGCACGCGGGAGTCCACCGCCAGCTCGATCTGGCGGAAGCCCTTCCTGCCGAGGATGTAAGCCACCGGCTCGCGTGCGCCACGGCGGCGAACGCTCTCACCGAAGCGGCGTGCCTCGGCGGGCGCCACGCCCCGGCCGGAGTCGGTCACCAACGCGGTGCGCTCCCTGCCCATCGCGTCCGCCAGGAGAAGCTCAGCGTCGAGGCGCGGGGTATCGCAGCCGGCCGCGTCGAGCGCGGCGGCGGCCGAATCGAGGGCGTCGCGGATGGTGGAAACGGTCATGGACATGGGCGTTAGGCACCCCTTGTAGCGGGTAGTCCGAGGCGAAGGTCCCGAAAGGAGGGTCACATGGAGCAGCGCGACGAGAACGAGTCAGGCGAGGAGGGTCTCGGAACCCAGACCGGCGCGAGCGAGGCGGGCGGCCAGAATCCCGATCACACGCCGGGCGCCACGCCGGAGCGCGATGTGAACGAGGGCGACGAGAGCCCCGAGGGCGCAGAGGCCCCGGACAACCCCGTCGGAGACAAGAATCCCGACGCCGACGACAGCAGCACCGAGGTGCCCGTGCCCCAGGAGGGCGAGATGGAAGACGATCCCGCGGAGGCCGGCGAAGCCACCGACGGCACCTGATCGCGAGACGGGTAGGCACCGCGCCCGGCCGACCTGCGGCGGGTATATTCTCCGCACCTCTCCAAGTAGCAATCGTCACAGAGGAGGCCGGGTGCTGGTTCGGGATGGCATGAGTTCGGGGATCGTCACCGTGGGGCTGGGCCACACCCTGCGCGACGCCGCTCGCAAGATGACCGACAACAACGTCGGCGCGGCCGTGATCGTCGACCCCGATCTGCCTGCCCCCGCGATCATCACCGAGCGCGACCTGCTGCGCTCGAACGGCGCCGGCGAGGACCTGGACTCCGAGCGGGTGAGCGAGCACCTCTCGGCGGACCTGATCTACGCGGCCCCCGACTGGTCGCTGGAGCGGGCCGCGGAGGAGATGACGAAGGGCGGCTTCCGCCACGTGATCGTGGTGGAGGGCGGCGAGGTGGTCGGCATCCTCTCGATGCGCGACATCGTGCGCTGCTGGGTGAGCGACGGCGCCACCTCGGAGATGCCCGCCTAAAACCGCCGCCGCCGGGTAGCGCTCCCCTCGACCCCAACGAGGAGGAAACCTATGTTCGAGAGTGAGGAAACGCCCGGCGTCGGCGAAGAGACCGGCACGGACGAGGGCCAGGAGGCCCCGGCGCCCACGGAGGCTCCCATCGAGACCCCCGAAGAGGGCGGCGGCGGAGACGAGGGCGGCGGCGAGCAGCCGGCGGGCGCCTAGACCTCAGCTGCGGCGAGCTTGAGGCGCTTCTCCTCCGCCTCCAGGGCGGCGGTGAAGTCCTCGAGCTCGCCGCTCAGCACCCGCTGCACCTCGCCCTTGGTGAGCTTCACGCGATGGTCGGTCACGCGGTCCTGCGGAAAGTTGTAGGTGCGGATCTTCTCCGATCGCTCGCCTGTCCCCACCTGGGCGCGGCGGTCCTCCGCCAGCTCCGCCTGCTGGGCGGCCAGTTCCTGCTCGAGCAGGCGCGCCCGTAGCACGCGCATCGCCTTGTCACGGTTCTGAAGCTGCGACTTCTCGTCCTGCATGGACACGACGAGGCCGGTGGGCTTGTGGGTGATCCGCACGGCCGAGTCGGTGGTGTTCACCGACTGCCCCCCGGGACCCGACGACCGGTAGACGTCGATTTGGAGGTCGCTCGGGTCGACCTGCACGTCCACGTCCTCCGCCTCCGGCAGCACCGCGACCGTGGCGGTGGAGGTGTGGATGCGGCCCTGTGACTCCGTCTCCGGCACTCGCTGCACTCTGTGCGTCCCGCCCTCGTGCTTGAAGACGCTGTACGCGCCGCTGCCCTTCACGGCAAAGGTGTAGTCGCCGTCGGAAAGCGAGAGCGGCTCGGTCTTGAACCCGCGCCGGTCGGCGTAACGATCGAGCATCCGGAACAGGTCGCCCGCGAACAGGCCGGCCTCCTCCCCGCCGGTGCCCGCGCGCACCTCAACGATCACGTTCTTCTCGTCGCTGGGATCGGGCTCCACCATCGCCAGCCGGATCTCCTCGTCCAGCTCGGCGAGGCGAGCCTCGGAGGCGGCGAGCAACTCGCGCAGCTCCGGGTCGTCGCCGTCCCTGAGCATGTCGCGCGCGCCCGCGGCGTCGGAGGACGCGTGCCGCCACTCCCCGGCCAGCACATTCGCGGCCTCGAGCGCGTGATAGGCCCTCCCGACCTCGGCGTAGCGCTCGCGATCCCCGATCACGTCGGGGTCCGACATCTGCTCCGAGAGCTCCGCGAAGCGGCTCTCGATCTGCTCAACCAGCTGTTCGATCATCGAAAGAAAGAGGGTACGGCGAGCCAGGGCGGCGGCCGGAGGAGAATTAGGTGCCCGGCGAAGCCGGGACCGTTAGGGGGGTTGCAAAGGGGGGCATGTTTGCCCCCCTTTGAGGCTCTCAGGCCACAACCTCCATGCCCACCTTTTCCTCTTCGGACGCCTCGGCGGGGTTCTCCACCGCGAGCACCGCTTCGAGGGCGGCGATGGCCACCGCGAGCTGGGGCAGGTCGGGCTCACGCGTGGTGAGGCGCTGCAGCTGCATGCCGGGCCACATCAGCACCCGCGCCCAGCGCTTGGTGCGGTTGCGCCCGAGCCACTTGATCGCCTCGAACGCCAGGCCCGCGACGAGGGGGATCCCCACCACGCGCGAGACGAATAGCCAGAGCAACGGGAGCTGGCCGAGCGGCGCGAACACGAAGATCGCCACCACCATCACGATCAGCAGGAAGCTGGTGCCGCAGCGCGGGTGCAGTCGCGAGAAGCGCTGCGCGTTCTCGGGCGTGAGGTCGAGCCCGGCCTCGTAGCACGAGATCGTCTTGTGCTCGGCGCCGTGGTACTCGAACACCCGTCGAAGGTCGCGCATCTGCGAGATCAGCAGGATGTACGCGAGGAAGATCGTGAGCCGTATGCCCTTCTCGATCAGGACGAAGACGAAGCCGTTGGGAAGATCGATCAGGCTGGTGAGCCCGGCCGGCAGCAGGAAGAACAGGCCGATGGCGAAGGCCATCGCGAAGATGATCGTGCCGATCCAGGTGCCGCCCCCGATCTCCTGGTCCTCGCCCGCGTCGTCGGGAGGCATCTGCGCGTTCGCCGAGATGTTGAGCGCACGGAAGCCGATCTTCAGCGACTCGACGAGCGCCACCACGCCACGGACCACCGGGACGCGCGCCCAGCGGTGCTCCTTTGCGTAGGAGACGAGCGGGAACGTGACCGTCTCGATCTCGCCCTTCGCACCCTCCTGCGGGTCGAGCTCGCCGGCCTCGAGCTGCTCGGCGGTGGGCTTGCGCACCGCCACCGCCCACGTGGAGACGCCGCGCATCATCACGCCCTCCAGAACGGCCTGACCCCCGACCGGCAGGTCGCGGGGCGCCTCGAGCTGGCCGTTGGAGGCGCTCACACGGTCAATCGTAACGAGGGGTCCTACTTCACAGGGCAGGGCACGCTGCGCGAGTTGTCACGCTCGTTGCCCTCGGCAACCACGTCGGTGGGGTCGATCTGCGCCTTCACCGAGCGGGTGCATGCAGGTCCGTTCACGAATACGCGGCGGGTCTCGCCGGGGGCAAGGGCCCCGAAGCCGGGGGTGTCGACCACGTCGCCGTCGACGCTGAGCGCGAGCATGGTGGGAGCGGAGGGCGCGCGGCCGCGGTTGAGCACGTCGACCGCGTAGCGCACGGTGCCGTTCACCCGGCGTCCGCCAACGCGGGTCACGCGCAGGTTGGGCAGCAGGCCCCCCTGCCTGCAGGTACGGGAGAGCCGGCGCGCGCGGCGAAGGACGTCACCGTCCGCGTCGTACCAGCGGAAGTGCACCGCCACGCGGTAGGACGCGCCCTCGCCGAGCGCCAGCACGCGCTGGCGCATCGCGAACCCGCGCACGCCGCTGCGCGACTTGCGCCAGACGCCCAGACCGGGAGCCACAACGGTGCGGAAGCGCCCGCCGCCCGCCCGCTCCTGAAGCTTGAACTTGACCCACATCCGGTCGGTGCCCGCCACCCGCCTCGCGGCCGCGCGGAAGACCGCATAGCGAACCGCGGGCGTCGCGCCCTTCGAGCACTGGACCACCTTGGCCGTCGCCAGCGGCTTGCGCTTGGCGGCCGGCGCAGCCGGAACCGCCGCCGTCAGCGCGAGGGCGAGGGTGATCAGCGCGAGATGTCGGATCCGGAGACGCATGCGCTCAGTGAACAGCGCAACGACCCAGGAGTTGCGCTACTTCGAGGAGCTTCTGCGCGCCGCGCGGCGGCGGAAACGTTCGACGCGGCCACCCGTATCGACCAGCTTCTGCTTGCCCGTGTAGAACGGATGGCAGTTCGAGCAGATCTCCACGTGCAGCTCGGCCTCGGTGGAGCGAGTGGTGAACTCGTTCCCGCACGTGCAGCGCACGTGGGACTCGACGTATTCGGGATGGATCTCGGTCTTCATGACGACATACGAGTCTAGCGACGGCCGAACCGTTTCCGGAACCAGGCCCGGAGCCTTGTCCACCATGTCCGCGGCGGCCCGAACCGGGCCGGCGGCGGCTGTTTCGCGCGCACCAGTTGGATCCAGTCGTCCAGCGGCATGCTGCCGTCGATCAGGCGCGCCAGGGCAGAGATCACGGGCGCCTCGAGCCCCGCCCGCTCGATCGCGCGCGCCAGCAGCCGCACGGTCTCCAGCGCCTCCACGGCCTGGCCGAGGCGGCCGGGAATCTCGTCCGCCGGCACGCCCTGTGCCAGCAGCTCGCCGGCGCTGCGGTTGCGGGAGGTGGGCGCCAGGGCGGTGGCCACCAGGTCGCCGGTGCCGCCGCGCCCCACGAACGTGCGCGCCTTCCCACCGGACAGCTCTGCCAGGGCGAGCACCTCGAGGAAGATGTCTGCCGCGGCCATGCCTGCGGCGTTGAGGCCCTGGCTCTGGGTCGCGCCGACCGCCACCGCCGCGGCGTTCTTCGCGACGCCCGCCAGCTCGACGCCCACCGGGTCGTCGGAGACCTCGCACACCACGCCGGAGCGCTGGAACACCTCGGCCACCCGGTGGGCGAGGGCCTCGGAGTGCGAGGCACACACCAGGCCCGCGCCCGACTCCACCATCTCGCGCGCGTGCGCCGGGCCCCCCACACACGCCGTGCGCTCGGCCCCGAACGCATGCTCGAGCGCCACGGTCGGCGGAATGCCATCGGGCGGCACGAGCCCCTTCGCCAGCGAGACCACGCCCGCCGTCTCTGTGATGCCCAGCTCGCCGATCTGCTCGAGCGCCTCTCCCATCCCCTTCGAGGGCACCGCGAGGAACACCAGGTCTGGGCGCTCGAACTGGTCGCCGCGGGCGCCGAACGCCCGCACCTTGAGCCCCTGGGGAAGCGAGACCCCCGCCAGGTAGTGCGCGTTCTCGCGCGCGGACTCGAGCAGCTCGGCCTGCTCGGGAGTGCGGCAGAGCAACGTGGTGCGCACGCCGGCACGGTCGAGCAGGAGCGCCACGGCGGTGCCGAACGAGCCGGCGCCCACCACGCTCGCGCGGCGCGGATGCTGGCCGGGATAGCGAAGGGTCGGGCTGATGGGCGGGGACCGTACCGGTAGCCGTAGCGTCCGGCCGTCGCGGTCGAATACGACCAGCGTGAACGACCTGGCCGCCTACGAGTCGCGCTTCCGCCGCGCGGGGCTGCCGTTGTTCATCGCCGACTACTCGGCCAGCGAGGACATCTACACCCGCGCGACCCCACTGCTGGCGCTCGTGTTCGCCGGCGAGACCCTCGGTGCCATCGACCTGGACTGGACCTGGTGGCAGAACGTGGCCGCCACGGCCGGAGGCCTCGCGATCCTGCTGGCGGCCTTCGCGATCCTCAACCTCCTTCGCGGCCGCCCGCCGCTCGCGCGCCCGCGCGAGGTGGGAGTGCCCGAGCTCACCGGGTTCGTGCTGCTGCCGGCCGTGCTGCCGCTGATCTTCGGGGGCCAGCTCACCAGCGCGGTGGTCACGGCCGTCGGCAATCTCGTGTTTCTCGCCCTCATCTACGCCGTGGTCGGCTACGGGCTGCTGTTCGTGGTCATCTGGGCGGCCGGGCGCCTGCTCGACCAGCTGGGCCGCTCGCTGGTCCTGCTGACCAAGGCGATCCCGCTGCTGATGGTCTTCGCGCTGGTGCTGTTCGTGAACACGGAGGCCTGGCAGGTGTTCTCCTCGATGCCCGGCGAGTTCCTGGCGGTGGTGGCCGCGATGTTCGTGGCGGCCGGCTCGGTATTCCTGGTCGCACGGCTGCCGCGCGAGGTGACCGCCCTCGAGCGCGCGGTGGCCGCGGGCCCGGAGCTCGACGGCCGCCAGCGGCTCAACGTGGCGATCGTGATGTTCGTGAGCCAGGCGCTCCAGGTGCTGGTGGTGAGCCTGGCCGTGGGCGTCGCGTTCACCCTCTTCGGCATGCTCGCGATCGGAGCGGAGGTGCGCGAGTCGTGGATAGGCAGCGAGGGGAACGTGCTGGTCACCGTCAATCTGTTCGGCTCCCCGGCGCAGGTCACTGAGGAGCTGCTGCGGGTGTCGGGCGGCATCGCCGCGTTCTCCGGGCTCTACTACGCCATCGCGGTGCTCACCGACGCCACCTACCGCGAGGAGTTCCTCGACGAGCTCACCGAGGAGATGGGCGACACCTTCCGGGCGCGCGCCGAGTACCTTGCCGCGCGCGGATGATTGACCAGCGGCCACAGCCGGACGGATCGGACAGGCGGCTCATAACCGAGGCGGACATCCCGGCCGTGGGGACCCTGCTCGGCAGCGCGTTCGCGAACAATCCCGCGACGTCGTGGACCTTTCGCGACGACTCAACCCGCGAGCGCAAGCTGCAGCGCGGCTTTGGCGACTACCTGCGC
The DNA here is from genome assembly GCA_963808105.1 of uncultured Thermoleophilaceae bacterium. GTDB lineage: Bacteria > Actinomycetota > Thermoleophilia > Solirubrobacterales > Thermoleophilaceae > JAAYBF01. Next base: position 1,311,704 of record CAWEEH010000003.1, read on the forward strand.
CACATCTGGCTGCCCCGGGGGGAGTGCTGGACCACCGAGCAGCTCGACGGGGCCGCTCTGTGGATGCCGCCCGGGACGATGGGAGATCCCGCTCCGCGTGCAGCTGCGCCTGATGCCGAGCGTGCTGGCCACCGCCCGCCTGGAGGTGGTGCGACTGATGCGCTTTCTCAACCTCATGGAGCAAAAGCACCCCCACGAGCCGCACTGGTACCTGGCGGTGCTGGGCGTGGCCCCCGATCGCCAGGGCCGCGGCTTCGGCTCGCACCTGATGCAGCCGGTGCTGGAGCGCTGCGACGCGAACGGCGACGCCGCCTACCTGGAGACGGACACCGAGCGCAACGTGCAGCTGTACGAACGGCACGGGTTCAAGGTCACTGAAGAGTTCGACCTACCCGGCGGAGGACCCCCCGTCTGGCTGATGTGGAGAGATCCTGATGTCTGAGGTCTGAGGTCTTACGTGTTCTGGTAGAGCGGCCCATCGCCGCCCTCAGGCGTGGTGAGTCTTCCGCCCTTCGCAGTAATAGCCCCGCACTGCACGCAGTTCGTGTAGTTCACGATCACGTCCACGTCGCCGGTCTCCGGCGCGTCCTCGGGGATCTCGTAGACCCCGGCGGGACACATCCACTTCCAGGTCTCGGCCACCTCGCGCGGCACGTTCTCCTGGATCCGGATGTGGTTCGGCGCGTCGTCGCGGGTGGCGTTGCCCGAGATGAAGACGCTCGAGAGCTTGTCGAAGATGTACTTGTTGTCCGGCTTCGGATACTTCTTCGAGGTCTTGCCCATGAACATCTCGCGCTCGTCCTGGCGGTGCCAGGGCAGGCGCACCGGCAGCTTGCCCTTCGTCGCGATGAAGAAGTTGACCAGCGGGCCGCCGATGAAGAAGCCCTTGCTGAACGGCTGGCGGGTGTTGCGCACCTCCCACAGCTCCTTGCCGACCGCGGACTCCTCGATCGCGTCCTCGTATGAGCTGAAGTCGGTCCTGCCGGCCTTGAGGCCCTTGTAGATCGCCTCGGCCGCGATCCGGCCCGAGTTGATCGAGTGGTGCACGCCCTTCAGCGCCACGGTGTCGACCATGCCGGCCGAGTCGCCCACCAGCACTGCGCCCGGCATCGACAGCTTGGGCATCGACCAGTAGCCGCCGCCCGGGAGCGCCTTGGCGCCCCAGCCGACGCGCTCGCCGCCCTCGAGGATCTTGCGCACCAGCGGGTGCGTCTTGAAGGTCTGCAGCAGGTCGTGGGCGGAGGTGGTGGCGTCGGCGTACTCGAGGTCGATCACAAAGCCGATCGAAACCAGGTCGTCGCCGGTCTTCTCGTCCTTCATCGGGATAGATCCACGTGCCGCCGACCTGGCCGTACTTGGCGGAGGGGCTGACCGGCCACGGGCCGATCGTGTGGATCAGGCGGTCCAGCGCCTTGGGGACCTTCCAGACCTCCTTCACGCCGAGCTCCCAGGTCTGGGGCTCCCGGCCCTCGCCGAGGTCGAACTCGCGGATGGCGGGACCGGTGAGGTGGCCCCAGCAGCCCTCGGCCAGCACGGTGGCCTTCGCCTTGATGTCGGTGCCGGGCTCGAAGTTGCCCTTCGGCTCGCCGTCCTTGTCGCGGCCCTTGTCGCCGGTGCGCACGCCCTTCACCTCGCCGTCCTCCACGACCAGCTTGGTGGCGGCGGTCTCGGTGAGGATGTACGCGCCCGCGTCCTCGGCCTGCTGCTGCTGCCAGCGGGCGAGCGCGGCGACGGAGATCACCTCGTTGCCGTGGTTCTTGAACGGCGGCGGGGTGGGGATGCGCAGCGAGCGCTTCTTGGTGGGCGTGAGGTAGACCGCCTCCTTCTCCACCTCGCCGAACGCGAAGCCGGCCTTGCGCCAGTCCTCGCGGCTCACGTCGGGGTAGAGCTCCTCGAGCGGGCCGGGGCGCATGACCGCGCCGGACAGGTTGTGCCCGCCGCAGGTCTTGGCCTTCTCGATCACGGCCACCGGCACCTCGCCGAGGCTCTCGAGCAGGGCGGGGTCGTCGGCGAGCAGCTGCAGCAGGCGGTTCGCGCACGACAGGCCGGCGGTGCCGCCGCCCACGATGGCGACGCCGACCTCGATCAGCTCGTCCTCGGCATCGAGCTCGCGCTTGATGAACTCGTCCGGGGAGTCGACCGGCGGCGGGTAGGCCGCCGGCGCTAGCCGCCCGTTGCTGCCTGCCATCCGGCTCAGCCGCCCTTCTTCGCCTTCACCGCTTCGGTGAGCTTGGGCAGGATCTTGTTCAGGTCGCCGACGATGCCGAGGTCGGAGAACTCGAAGATCGGGGCGTTCTGATCCTTGTTGATCGCCACGATGTTCTCGGAGCTCTGCATGCCGACCTTGTGCTGGATCGCCCCGGAGATACCGGCCGCGAGGTACAGCTTCGGTGCGACCGTCTTACCGGTCTGACCGATCTGCGCGGCGTAGGGGTACCAGCCGGCGTCGACCACCGCGCGCGTGGCGGCAACCGCGCCGCCCAGCGCCTCGGCGAGCTCCTCGCACATCTCGAAGCCCTCGGCCTTGCCCAGCCCGCGGCCACCGGCCACGAGCAGGTCGGCGTCCTCGATGTTCACGTCGGCGCCGCGCTGCTCGCCGCGCTGGACCATCGTCGCCTTGGTGGAGTGCTCCTCGTAGGAGACCTCGACGTCAACCACCTCGGCGGTGCCGTCGCCCTCGACCGCGTCGAACGCGTTCAGGCGGCCGATGATGATGCCCGGCTCGCCGACGTACTCGACATCCACGATCGCGGAGTCCTGGAGGATCGGGCGCTCGGCGACGAGCTTGCCGTCCTGCGCCTTGACCGCGGTGACCTCCATGGTCACGCCGGCGCCGAGGCGGGCGGTGAGGCCCGCGCCGATCTCGAAGCCGAGCAGTCCGCCGCCGAACAGCGCGTAGGAGTAGCCCTCGTCCGTGATGACCTTGGCCATCGCGTCGACGACGGGAGCACCCAGGCCCTCGTCGCCCTTGGCGCGGAAGACCTTCGTGGCTCCGTACTTGCCGAGCGACGCGCAGAGGTCGTCGGTGAGGTCGTCGCCTCCGACGACCACGACGGCCGCGTCGCCGCCGATCTCCTTGGCGAGCTTCGCGCCCTCGGAGACGGCCCCGAGCGAGTTCTTGTTGAACTCGCCCTCGTAATGCAGTGCGTAGGTGAGGATCCCGCTCATGCCAGCAGCTTCCTTTCATCGAGCCAGGCCACGATCTTCTCGACCGTCTCGTTGGTGTCCTCGTCCTCGATGATCTCGCCGGCTTCCTTGGCGGGCGGCGGGTTGATCGCGAGGACCTTCGTGCGCGAGCCGTCGGAGCCGACCTTGTCGGCCTCGATGCCCACGTCACCGGTCGCCTTCGTGTCGAGCTGCTTCTTCTTGGCACCCATGATCGCCTTGAGCGACGGGTAGCGCGGCTCGTTGATCGCGTCGCCGACGGAGATGACCGCGGGCAGCTGGATCTCGACGGTGTCGTAGCCGTACTCGGCCTGACGCTCGCAGCGCAGCTTGCCTTCCTCGACGTCCATCTTGATCACCTGGGTGAGCGACGGCATCTTCAGATGGTCGGCCACCACGGCGCCGATCGTGTAGCACTCGCCGTCGTCCGACTGCTGGCCCAGCAGGACCAGGTCTGGGCTCTCGGACTCGAGCACCTTCGCCAGCGCGTAGCCGGTGGCGCACACGTCCGAGTCGGCGAGCGCCTCGTCGGTCAGGTGCACGGAGCGGTCGGCGCCGAGCGACACGGCCTTGTGGAGCGCGCGAAACGCGGACTCCGGCCCCATCGTCACGGCCACGACCTCCTCGACGTCAACGGTCCCGCCTTCCTTCACCTGCATGGCGGCCTCGATGGCGTGGGTGTCGAACGGGTTCAGGTTCTTCTCGCCGCTGCGATCGATCCGCTTGCTGCTCGGGTCGATCCGCTTCTCGACTGCGGCGTCGGGTACCTCTTTGACGAGGACACAGATCTTCAAGGCTTCTCCTTCGGTCGGTCAGGAAGGCGCCGGTCCGCGGGGGCGGCGGCAGCCCGCTGGCGCCCGGCTCCCCGAGCGCCGCTGGCATCATACCCAGGTAATTGACTGATTAGTCAGTCGCCGGGGGTTTTCCCGCTACGTGCGGGTTTCCGGGCCAGCCCGGGGGCGAACCCAGGAGCTGTGCGCACTTCAGCACGTGGTGGGTGGCAAATCGCGCACTGCTGACCAGAGGATTGCCCGGCTCGCGGTGGTGGCGCATGGAATCGCCGAACGCGGTGAGCTGCTCGCCGCCGGTGTGACCCAGCGGCAACTCGAGACGCGGCTGGCGGATGAGCTCCTGATCCCCGAGTACCGGGGTGTTTATCGCGTGGCCGGTTGCCCCGGAACTCAGGAGTCGCGCTACATGGCGGCGGTGAAGGCCGGCGGCCCTTCCACGTTCATCAGTGGCCGCGCGGCGGCCCATGCGTTGGAGCTGGTGAGGGGGAAGGTTCCCGCCGCGGAGGTGGTGTGCCCCCGTGAGCTGAGAATCGACGGGTTGAGGTCGACTCGGTGCAGCAACCTGTCTCGGCAGGACACCACCACCTGGAAGGGCATTCCCATCACCAGCCCACCGCGGACTCTGGTCGACCTGGCGGCCTTCATGGGTGCGAACCAGCTCGCGCAGGCCTGCCACGAGGCCGGGGTCAAGTACGGCGCCGCGCCGCGCCAGGTGGAAGAGGTGCTGAAGCGAAAGCCAAACGCCCGGGGCGCCGCGAAGCTACGCGCGATCATCGCCGGCGACACCAAGGTCGCGCTGTCGAAGCTCGAGCGCCGCTTTCTCCAGCTCCTGCGCGAATGGGGGCTGCCGCTGCCGGTGACCAACAAGCCCGCCGGCTCGAGGCGGGTCGACTGCCGCTGGCCCGAGCAGCGCCTCACCGTCGAGCTCAACAGCTACTGGTTTCACAAAAGCCGGCTGGCCTGGGAGCGCGACTACCAGCGCGAGCGCGAGGCGCGCGACCGCGGCGACAGGTTCCGCCGCTTCACCTGGGCCGACGTCTTCGAAACGCCGGCCCACATGCGGCGCCAGCTGACGAAGCTGCTGAGCAAAGCGGAATAAACCACCTGACAGGTGGTCAACTCCGCAAAGCTAGGCGGGAACCGCGCCCTCGATGAAGTCGATGATCTCCTGCACCGAACTGCCGGGCGTGAAGATCTCCGCCACGCCGAGCTCCTTGAGCTCGGCGATGTCGTCCTGGGGGATCGTGCCGCCCACCGTGAGCACCACGTCCTCGGCGCCCTGCTCCTTGAGCAACTTCGCGATCCGGGGAACCAGGGTCATGTGGGCGCCGGAGAGGATCGAGAGGCCGACCGCGTGGGCATCCTCCTGGAGGACCGTCTCCACGATCTGCTCGGGGGTCTGGTGCAGGCCGGTGTAGATGACCTCCATGCCGGCGTCGCGCAGCGCGCGGGCGATGATCTTTGCGCCGCGGTCGTGCCCGTCGAGGCCGGGCTTGGCCACGACGACGCGGATCTTCCTGGCTGTCTCTGCGGTCGGCATGCGGCCGGTCAGTCTACGACCTTCACCCGCATCCGCATGGACAACGGATGCAGGGCGCACAGCACCTGGAACGCCCGCTTGCGCGCCTTGGGGTAGCGGCGGCGGTAGCTGTAGGGCGCGGTTCGCAGCTTGGACCGGAAGCCCTTGCCCTCCACCTGGTGGTCGAGCGTGCCGGTCCACACCCAGCGCACGCACGAGCCCTTGCGGATCGTGACCCGGCGCTTGCGGAAGAAGAGATTGCCGTCGGCGTCGTCGCCCGTGACCACCTTCACGGTCTTCTTGCAGCCGGGCTTCGCTTCGGCCGGGGCGGCGGTGACGAGAGCGACGAGGCCGGCGAGAACGACCAGCCGCTTCATGCCAGGCGGCGACGGGCTGCCATGCCCGCCGCCAGCAGCGCCACGCCCGCGAGCCCGAGCAGCCAGGCGTCGAGGCCGCTGTTGGCCAGCTGCGGCCCCTGGGGCACATCCGCGGTGGCCGCCGCGTCATCCTCGGTGCCCGAGTCCTGGGAATCCGTCTGGGCCGCCGCGCCCACGACCTTCACTGTCCCCTTCATCTGCGGGTGCACCGTGCAGATGTAGGAGAACGTGCCGGCGCTGGCGAACGACTCCGACCCGCTCTTGCCCGCCTGGAGCAGCGCGGTGGTGAAGTTGTCGCCGACGGCGTTGTGCGGCTCCTCCCCCGCGTTCACCCAGGTCACGCTCTCCCCCACGTTCACCGTGATCGTGGCCGGGGAGAAGCTGAAGTCGAGCATCTTCACCGAGCCCGGAGCGGCCGCCACGGCGATCGGCTCGGGCTTCGGCTTTGGCTTTGCCGCCGGCTCCGGTTCGGGCGCCGGCGCCGGCGCCGGCTGCGGCGCGGGCTGGATCTGAGCCGGCGCGGGCTCGGGTGGCGCCGCCTGCGGCGCGGCCTCGATCTTCACCGCCGAGTCGTCCGCAGCGTGGAGGGTGACCGGCGCCGCGAGCAACACGCCGATGGCGTAGACGACCGCAAGGGTGCGCATCAACGCCTCTTCTTCCTCTTCGCCGCCGCCAGCAGGCGGAAGCGCTTCTTGGAGGTGGCCCTGGAGGCGTTGCGCGCGGTGTCCGTTGCGCGCATCGAGAAGCGGTAGCGCCCGGTGCTCAGGCTGCGCCTGCGGGTGAGCCGGCCCTGGAACGCGAGCCTGTTCGCGCCCGCCTTGCCCTTCACCGACAGCCTCGTCTTGACCCTCACGTAGCGGGTGCAGCGCTTGCGCCTGCGGTTGGTGCGGCTGGGCTTGCGGCATCGCTTCCCAACCCTGCGGCCCTTGGCGGCCTTCTCGAAGGTGAGCCGCACGGTGGCCGCCTCGGACAGCCGGAACCGGATCGTGGTGCCGGTCTTGACCGCGGACAGCTTCGGCAGCTTGGTGCCCTTGCGGAACGTGCTGCGGCTGAGGCTGAAGCGTGAGATGACGGGATCGGTCGTGTCGCCGCCACCGCCGCCCGGCTGCGGCCCAGCCGGGATGTCGAGCGTCGCGACGAGGACTCGCGTCGTCGCCGCCGCGCCCTGCTTGTAGGCCACCACGCCTGTCGTTGAGGCGTCGGCGGCGGTGGCCAGGTTGACGGCGGCGTCAACGCTTCCGAAGGCCGGGTTGGACAGCGGGATCGGCGCCCCGAAGGCGCCCGTGCCCGCGCGCAGGCGTGCACGGAGGACGTAGTCGGCCGCCGCGCCCGGCTGGAAGCCGTAGGCGATGAAGCCGCTGCCGCCGTTCACGATCCCGTTGCCGGACGCGATGGGGCCGTCCGAGGGCGCCGGCTCGAGCGCGAATGGGGACGCCGCCCCGGGCGTGAGCGACGCGCCGAAGAGGGGCGGCTTGTTGGTGTTGTTGTTCTGGATGAACCCGGACGCCAGGGCGTTCGCGCCGTTGGGCGCAACCGCCAGCCGGATGAACTCGGCGTCGGTCATGTCGAGTGGCGGCGTGGGCCCGGGATCAACCAGCAACACAGGGCCGAACGTGTTGCCCGCCAGGCGACGGACGAGCGGCCGGTTGCGGTCGTTGATGCCCGTGTAGGCGAACTGCTCGCGGAACGAAACCCACGCATTGCCCGCCAGGTCCGAGACGATGCCCACGTTCGCCGCCCCACTGGCACGTGGGCGGCCACCGAGTGAATCCACGGTGGCCTCGATCGGGCCCCCGGCGGCGGTTCCGGTGAGGCGGCGGGCGACGATGTCCGTCGTGCCACCCCCGCCATCCGCGTTGTAGGCGACGACGGCGTTGCCCGCGCCGTCGACCGCTACCGCGCGATCCATCGAGCCGCCGTTGGTGGCGATGGTCGCCCCAACCGGCGCCGCGGTATTGCCCGTGATGCGCTCGCCGACGAGGTCGGTGCCCTTCAGGGCGACGACGTAGCCCACTCCGGCGTCGTTCGCATCGGAGCTGAAGCCGTTGATGCCGGTGTCCAGGTCGATGTCGCCACCGAAGGGCTGGCCGGTGCCGGGCGAGACCCTCGCCTTGAGCTCGTTCACCGCCGACTGCCAGACCACCAGGAGCCTGCCTCCGTTCGATGCCTCGACCTGGGCCCGGCTGACGTCCTGTAACGAGTTGGTGGCCTGCACCGGCGGTCCGAAGCTCCCGCCGGCGCGGCGCGACACGAACACCTGGTCCTGGCCTCCAACGTCCTTGAGCCAGACCACGGCGCCGGTCCCGTCGGCCGCCAGGCTCACGTCCTGGGCCGAGGCGATCGCCGCGCTCGGCCCGTCCAGCGTCTGCCCCGGCAACACGGCCGCGTGCGCCGGCGCTGCGGCCAGCGCGGCCCCGGCGGCGATCGCGAGCGCGAGCCTCAAAAGACCGGCGTCTCCGTGTACGTGCCGAACACAGTCTGCAGCGACTCCACCATCTCGCCTTCCGTGGCGTGCGCCCGCGCGCAGTCCAGCAACGGGTCCATGAGGTTCACGCTACCGGCGGCGGCCTCGCGCAACAAGGCCAGCGTTCGCTCGACCTCCTCGGTGTCGCGCCGTGTGCGCACCGCCGCCACGCGGCCGATCTGCTTTCGCTCGAGATCCGGGTCGATTCGCAGGATCTCCAGCGGCTCGCCCTCGCCCTCGGTGTAGCCGTTCACGCCGACCACGATCCGCTGGCCCGAGTCGACCTCCTGCTGGTAGGTGAACGAGGCGTCCGCGATCTCGCGCTGGGGGTAGTTGACCTTGATCGCCTCGACCATCCCGCCGAGCTCGTCGATCTTGGCGAAGTAGCCGTAGGCCGCCTCCTCCATCCGGTCGGTGAGCGACTCGATGAAGTAGGAGCCTCCGAGCGGGTCGGCCGTGTTCACCACGCCGGTCTCCTCGGCGATCACCTGCTGGGTGCGCAGCGCCACCCGCACCGCGTTCTCGGTGGGCAGGGCGAGCGCCTCGTCGAAGGAGTTGGTGTGCAGCGACTGGGTGCCGCCGAGCACCGCCGCCAGCGCCTCGATGGAGGTGCGCGTGATGTTGTTGAGCGGCTGCTGGGCGGTGAGCGAGACGCCCGCCGTCTGGGCGTGGCAGCGCATGAGCAGGGAGCGCTCGTCCTTGGCGCCGTAGGTGTCGCGCAGCTCGCGCGCCCAGATCCGCCGCGCCGCGCGGTACTTCGCGATCTCCTCGAAGAAGTCGATGTGCGCGTTGAAGAAGAAGCTCAGCCGCGGCGCGAAGTCGTCCACGTCGAGGCCGCGCTCGATGGCCTGCTCCACGTAGGTGAAGCCGTCCTTGAGCGTGAAGGCCAGCTCCTGCTGAGCCGTCGAGCCGGCCTCGCGGATGTGGTAGCCGGAGATCGAGACCGGGTGCCACCGCGGCATCCGCCGCGAGCAGAACTCGATCATGTCGGTGACCACGCGCATGGCCGGGTCGACCGGGAAGCACCACTCCTTCTGGGCGATGTACTCCTTCAGGATGTCGGTCTGGATCGTGCCCGACGAGCTGCTCGGCCGGCACGCCCTTCTGCTCGGCGGCCACCACGTAGAAGGCGAGCATGATCGCGGCGGGCGCATTGATCGTCATGGAGGTCGAGACCTCGCCCATGTCGATCCCGCCGAACAGCGTCTCCATGTCGTCGAGCGTGTCCACGGCCACGCCCTCGCGGCCGACCTCGCCCTCCGAGCGCGCGTGGTCGGAGTCGTGGCCCATCAGCGACGGCATGTCGAACGCGGTACTCAGGCCCGGTCTGGCCGTGGTCGAGCAGGTAGCGGAAGCGCTCGTTGGTCTCCTCGGAGGTGCCGAAGCCCGCGAACTGGCGCATCGTCCAGAGCCGGCCGCGGTACATCGAGGGGTAGACCCCGCGGGTGTAGGGAAACTCGCCCGGCTTGCCGATCGACGCGTCGTGATCGGGCGGCAGGTCCTCCTCGGTGTAGAGCGGCTTGACCGGCTCGCCGGAAATGGTTTCGAACAGCGCGTCGCGCTGGAGGTACTCGCGAGGAGGCGTGGCCACGCCCCAAGGTTACGTCAGCGCTTGCGCTTTGCGGCCTTCAGCAATTTGAACGCCTTGCGCTGGCGCTTCGAGGCGTTCTTCGCAGCATCCGTGGCAGCGAGGGTGACCCGGTAGGAACCTGGGGCGAGCGAGCGCCTGCGGCTCAGCCGGCCCTGGAAGCGGACCCTGTTGGAGCCCGCCTTCCCGTTGAGACGGATCGCGGTCTTCACCTTCACGTAGCGCGTGCAGCGCTTGCGCTTTCGATTCTTGCGCGAGGGCTTCCGGCAACGCTTGCCGACTCGCCGCCCCGGTCGCTTTCGCTCGAAGCTGAGCCGGACCGTGGCCTTCTCCGACAGCCGGAAGCGGATGGTGGTGCCCGTCTTCACCGCGGACAGCTTCGGCAGCTTGGTGCCCTTGCGGAAGCGCTTGCGCGAGAGGCTGAAGCGGGTCACGCGCGGGGCGGTGCGGTCCGCTGCTGCTGCGGCGGCGGCGGGCGGGCGCGGCAGATCGACCCGTGCGACGAGGATGCGCGTGGTGGCGCCCGTTCCCTGCAGGTACCCCACCGAGACCGAGTCCGCGCCGTCCGCCGCGATCGAGGGCTCGTCGCCGAGAACGTTGCCCAGCGCCGGGTCGGAGAGGGTGATCGGCGCGGGAGCCGGCTGCCCGCTCTCGAGCACGACGCGCGCCTGTAGTGACGCGGGCCCCGTAGAGCTCGGCTGGAACGAATGCGCGAAGAGGCCGGCGCCCCTCGGGACGATGGCGACGGACTCGAAGGTCTCCTCAGCCGTGGGCGTCGAGTGCAGGCCGTAGCGGGAGTTGACCGCGCCCGGCGAGAGGGTCGCCCCGAAGCCGAGGTAGGGAGCGGCGAAGGCGGCGCCGACGTTGTAGTGGCCCGTCGCCAGTGCACGCCCTCCCGACGGCGTGACCGCAATCCGCGGCAGGTACACCTCGCGCCCGGCAGGCGGCGAGGCCGGCATGGTGTCCGTGCGCAGCGGGGCCTCGAACGCATTCCCGACGAAGCGGCGGACCAGGCCGCGATCGGCAAGCGTGCCACCGCCATAGTTGAACTCCTGCAGCAGCGCGAGCCACGCGCGGCCGGAGTCGTCCGTGGCGACGGCTGCCGTCGACGGGCCACCCGGCTCAGCGGGGAAGCCCTCCAGAGACGTCACCCTGGCGTTCACGGCTGGGCCCCCGAATGCGGTCCCAACGAGCCGGCGGGCGAACACCGTACCGGTCTCGTTCCACGTGGCGACCGCGTTGCCCGCGGCGTCGACCGCGAGCGAATGCGGGCCCGAGCTCGCGATATTGGCCTGGACGTTGTCGAGCGCCTGGCCCGCCTGGACAGGCGTGACCGTGGTGCCGACGATCCGGTACGCGAACACGTCCTGGTTCGCGGGAGGGGTGGTGACGAGGGCGTAGGACACCCCGGCCGCGTTGGTGGCGGCCACGACCCCCTGGACCCCACCGGTCTTGATCGCGGTGATCGGACCGAACGGCTGGCCCGCCCCCGGGGCATAGCGGAAGTTGGCGTCGTTGGCGCCGCTCGCGCCCTTGAAGGAGACGATCGCCTTTCCCCCGTTGCCGGCCCCCACGGAAATGTTCAAGGGGGTGGTCTGAACGCCGCTGGTGAGCTGCTGGGGCGGCTGCCACACGCCGCCGATGCGCCGCGCAGCCCACAGCCGCGCAGCCATCCCCTCGCTGCGCCTGAACGCGAGGACGCCCGTCCCGTCGGGCGCGATGTCGATCACGGGCGCGCTGAGGATCTCCGCCGACGGCCCGGCTATCACCTGGCCGGGAATGACAGCAGCGCTGGCGGCGGGCGCAACGGCGACCGCCAACAGCACGCCAAGCGTGACTGCCCCCGACCTCACGGTCCGGAGCCTACACCCGGCTCAGCCCTCCGCGCCAGAGCGTCCGCGGCGCGCCGTGAGCCGTGTCACGGCGAAGAGAATCGTCCCGATCACGACGATGACCAGCACGATGATCCCGATGATCATCAGCACCCCGGTGCCCTCATCGGGGTTGCTTCCGCGTCCGGCCGCGATCGGCAGCAGGAAGTCCAGCGCCATCACTCTTCGTCGCCGGTCCCGAACGGCCCGGGGGCGTCCGAGTGCTCGTCGGTGTCCCAGGTCGAGGAGGAGTCCTCCTCGGCCTGCTTGGGCTCCTGGTCCTGGCCCTCGTCGGCCTCGGCGGCCTGCTGCTCGTCCTTCTGGGGATCTTTTTCGTCGTCCATGGGGCGGACTTGCCCGGTCAGCGCAGGCTCAATCGTCGTCCGCCCGGCTTCAGCCGCGCCGCCAGGTATCCGCCGCCGCTGCCGAGCAGCCCCACCGCCGCGACCGCCGCGCCGATCTTCAGCCGCCGTGCGAGCTTGTCGAAGTGGATCACCCGCCAGCCCCGCTCGCGCGCGATCGCCAGCAGCGCCGAGTCGGGGTTCACCGCCACCGGGTTGCCCACCAGCTCGAGCATCGGCAGGTCGGACTCGCTGTCGGAGTAGGCGAAGGACTCGGACAGGTCGATTTCGCGCTTGGCCGCCACGCGCTCGATCTCCGTGGCCTTGCCCGCGCGATAGGTGAACGGCCCGCCGGGCTGGCCCGTGTAGATGCCGTCCTCGATCTGCGAACGGGTGCCGATGCCGCCGTCGAACGCGAGCACGTGCGCGAGCATCTCGGCCATCTCACTCGACGCCGCGGTGACGATGAACACCGGCCGCCCCGCGTCCTGGTGCTCGTAGGCGATCTGCAGCATCTCGGGGTACAGGCGCGGCAACACGCCGGCGAGCACGCTCGACGCGAGCCGCTGGATGTCCTTCACGGGCACACCCGCGATGGCCGCCAGGATGCGGTCGCGGATCTCCTCGCTGCCCTCGTCGGTCGACCCCTCGATCCGGAACTTCACGTTCGCCCACAGGTCGCCCACCAGCTCGCGCCGGCCGATCATGCCCGACCGATACGCGGCCCGGGCGAAGTGGACCCCGCTCGAGCCCTCGATGAGGGTCTTGTCGAGGTCGAAGAAGGCGGCGGCAGTGCTCGTACTAGCCGCCGTTCACTTCAACCAGCACAGCGTCGCCCTGCCCGCCGCCGGAGCAGATCGCGGCCACGCCCATGCCGCCGCCGCGGCGGCGCAGCTCGTGCACCAGCGAGCCGAGGATGCGCGCGCCCGAGGCGCCGATCGGATGGCCGAGCGCGATCGCGCCGCCGTTCACGTTCACCTTCGACTCGTCCACGCCGAGCATCCGCATCGAGTTGATCGCCACCGAGGCGAACGCCTCGTTGATCTCGAACAGGTCGATGTCCTCGACCTTGAGGCCCACCTGCTCGAGCAGCTTCTTCGTCGCGTTCGCGGGCGTGCGGGCGAGGTAGGGGAAGTCATCCGCCACCGCGGCCTGGCCGACGATCGTGGCCAGCACCGTCTTGCCGTTGGCCTTGGCCCACTCGTCGCTGGAGAGCACCACGGCGCCGGCGCCGTCGTTCACGCCGGGCGAGTTGCCTGCGGTGTGCGAGCCGTCCGGGCCGGTCAGGCCGGGCAGCTTCGCGAGCGACTCGAGTGAGCTCTCGCGCCTCGGGGCCTCGTCGACCTCCACCACGGCGTCGCCCTTCTTCGACTTGATCGTGACCGGCGCGATCTCCTCAGGCAGCTTGCCGTCGTCGGTGGCCTGGATCGCCAGCTCGTGGCTGCGCAGGGCGAACTTGTCGAGGTCGGGCCGGGTGATCTCCAGCTCCTCCCCCACCTCGGTCGCCTCCACGAACATCTGCTTGCCGGTGAAGGGGTTGGTGAGCCCGTCGTGCACCATCGCGTCGAGGGTCTTGGCGTCGCCCATGCGGTAGCCGAAGCGGGCCTTCGTGAGCAGGTAGGGGGCGCCGGACATCGACTCCATGCCGCCCGCCACGGCCACGTCGAGGTCGCCCGCGCGGACCGCCTGGTCCACCATGCCCGCCGAGCGGATGCCCGAGGCGCAGACCTTGTTCACGGTCTCCGAGGAGACCTCCTTCGGGATCCCGCCCTTGATCTGAGCCTGGCGCGAGGGCACCTGGCCCTGACCGGCCTGCAGCACCTGACCGAAAACCACGTGCTCCACCTGGTCCGGTGCCACGTCGGCGCGCTCGAGAGCGTTCTCGATGGCGTGGCCGCCGAGGTCGGTGGCGTCGAGGGACTTGAGTGCGCCCCCCATCTTCCCGAAGGGGGTGCGGGCGGTGCCGAGGATCACGGTCTTGGGCATCAAACGTCCTTTGTCGAAGGGGGTGGGAACGATAATGGGGCGCGCCATGAAGTTCGCCATCGCCACCTGCGCCGCTCTGCCAGAGGGTTTCGAGGACGATCGGCCACTCGCGGAGGCCCTCGGCGCCGAGTTCGCCGTCTGGGATTCCCCGGACGTCGACTGGGACGGCTTCGACCGCGTGATCGTGCGCTCGCCCTGGGACTACACCTTCAAGCGCGACGCCTTTCTCGACTGGGCTTCGTCGCTCGGCGAGAGGATCCACAACCGGCCCGAGGTGATGCGCTGGAACAGCGACAAGCGCTATCTGGCCGATCTCGCCGAGGCGGGGCTGCCCGTGGTGTCGACCGAGTTCGTGGGCCCGGACGACCCGATACCAGAGCTCGACGGCGAGGTGGTGGTGAAGCCCACGATCTCGGCGGGCGCGCGCGACACCGGCCGCTTCTCCTCGTGCGCGCACGCGGGCGCGCTGTCGCTGGTGGCGCGGCTGCGGGAGGAGGGCCGCACCGCCATGGTCCAGCCCTACCTTCCCGCGGTGGAGGAGCACGGCGAGACCGCGATCGTGTTCATCGGCGGCGAGATCAGCCACGTGCTGCGCAAGGGAGCCGTGCTCGGCGCGGATGAGGAGGCCCCGATCCGCGAGGAGGGGGTGCGCACCGCAGCGGTGATGTGGGACCCGGAGCTGGTGGTGGCCGGCGAGGCCGGCGAGGCGGAGATGGAGCTCGCGCGGAGGGTGATGGCCTACCTATCCGAGCGCTTCGGCGAGCCGCCGCTCTACGCGCGCGTGGACATGCTGCCCGGCCCGAACGAAGAACCGGTGCTGCTGGAGCTCGAGGTCGTGGAGCCGTGCCTGTACCTGGGCACCGCGCCGGGCTCGGCCGAGCGGCTGGCCTCCATGGTGCTCGCGGGCGCCTAGGGCCCGTAGGCCCTCCCTAGGCCCAGTCCTCAGGCTCCAGCCCAGCGGCTCGCAATCCCTGCTCCCACGAGTAGAAGAACTGGTCGCGGACCACGAGCCCCCTCCGGAGGGTGACCAGCTGGGAGAACTCCTGCCGCATCTCCACGCCGCTGGCGCGCGCCCTGCCGCGGAACTCACCGAGGGCCAGCACGCGGTCGCCGAAATCCATCGCCCTCTCGGGGCGGATCTCCCAGGACTCGAATGTCTCCGCGAACTGCTCGAACCCCTCCCTCAGGCCCTGGTGGCCGTGATAGCTCTCGGCGAAGCCGAGCGTCGTGAACTCCTCGGGGATCCCCCAGACGACGTCGGGCGAGTAGCGGGTCAGCATCAGCTCCCAGTCCTTGCGGGGCGCGGCGGCCCAGCCGGAGAGCAGCACCCGCTTGAGCCCATCCCGCCGGACCCACGACCGCGGAGTGGTGAGACGCATGGTCACAGCGAGGACGATCCGAGCGATCCGTGGAAAGCGAACGACGATTCTGTCGGCGAAGGTGCGTGCGGCGGGCAGCGGCCCCCTGACCTTGGTGACTACTGGCGTCCCCATGCGGGCAGGCTAGGCTCATCGGCTCATGATCGCCGTGACCACAAAGTCCGACTCACCCGCCGACACCCGCGTCGTCCCCTACTTCGAGGGCGACGACCTCGAGGGCCCCGCCGGAGAGCTGGCGGAGGCCAAGCCGAAGCTGAAGTCCGTCGCCGTCACCCACGACGACGGCACGCGCATCCTGGTCGCCGGAATGGGCAAGCGCGACGAGCTGGACGGCGAGAAGGCGCGCGTTGCCGCCTCGGCGGTCGCCGGCCGCGCCAAGGAGGTCGGCGCCAAGACGCTGTCCTGGGAGACGCCGGACGGCTTCGCGGGCCCGATCGTGGAGGGCACTCTGCTCACGCTGTACGAGTTCAAGCAGTTCAAGTCCTCCGGTGATGACGACGAGGACGACGACAACGGCCTGTCCACCCTCGAGATGGCCGGCGCCGACGAGGACGAGGTGAAGGCGGCCGCCGCGGGCGCCAACGCGGCCAACGCCGCGCGTGACCTACAGAACCTGCCCTCCAATGTCGCCACCCCGACGTTCCTCGCCGAGCGCGCCGAGGAGCTCGCCAAGGCCCACGACGCCCTCTCGCTGGAGGTGCTCGGGCGCAAGGAGATCGAAGCGGCGAAGATGGGCGCGTTCGTCGCCGTGGCCAAGGGCAGCGACGCCGAGCCCAAGCTGATCGTCCTCCGCTACGAGGGCGGCGGTGACGGGCCGCACCTGGGCTACGTAGGCAAGGCCGTGACCTTCGACACCGGCGGGATCTCGCTCAAGCCCGGGGCGAAGATGAGCGAGATGAAGTTCGACATGTCGGGCGGCGCCGCCGTGCTCGAGGCGATGGGCGCGATCGCCGAGCTGGCGATCCCGGTGAAGATCACCGCGGTGATCCCGGCCACCGAGAACATGCCGAGTGGTCACGCAGTGAAGCCCGGCGACATCGTCACGGCCGCCAACGGCAAGACGATCGAGATCAACAACACCGACGCCGAGGGCCGCCTGATCCTCGCCGATTCGCTCAACTACGCGATCGAGGACGGCGCCGAGCGCGTGGTGAACCTGGCCACGCTCACCGGCGCGATCATCGTGGCGCTCGGCTCGACCCACGCCGGGTTGTTCTCCAACGACGACGACTGGTTCGCCGAGGTGGACGCCGCCTCCACGGACACCGGCGAGATCGGCTGGCGCCTTCCGCTGCACCCCGAGTACGAGGACCAGGTGAAGGGCAAGTACGCCGACCTCGACAACGCCCCTGAGAGCCGCAAGGCGTCGTCGATCACTGCGGCCGAGTTCCTCAAGGCCTTCGTGGGCGACACGCCCTGGGTGCACGTGGACATCGCGGGCACGGCGTGGGGCCTCGGACGCCCGTACGTCGGTTCGGGCGCGTCGGGCTTCGGCGTGCGCATGCTGATCGAGCTGGCTCGGCGAACCGCCTCGTAGTGCGGGTCGCCGCGGCGCTGGTGGCGCTCGCCTTCCTGGCGGGCTGCGGGGCGCCCGACGAGATGTCCGGCAAGGACACGGCCACGCTGACCACCTCGCGGGAGGCGCTCGAGGACGCGCTCAAGACCGAGGCCGAGCTGCGCTCCCCGGCCAAGACGAGGCGCATCCTGCGCGAGGTACAGCGCCTGATCGCGACCGGGTCGTTCGAGACCAAGGAGCTGGACGAGTTCGGTCTGGCCGCGCTCGGCGAGCTGCAGCTGGTCCTGCCGAGCGTCGTGGAGACCGACCGCGACGGCGTGCCCGTCACCCTCGACCGCCCGGCCCTGCGCGTGTTCCGCCGCTACGCCGCGTCCGACCCGCGGCGCGCCCTGCACGGCCCTGTGGCCGAGGAGGTCGACCGGATCGAGCGAGTGATCAAGGACGCCGGCGCCGACGACGAGACGAAGGTGCGCAACCAGACCGTTGGGCAGTACGTGCGCGGCGTGCAGCGCGATGTGCGCCCGGTGTGGCCGGCCCTTGCCGTGCGGCTCAGCGACGTACCCTGAGGCACATGCGCGATCCCGGACACGTGGCCGTGGGCACCTGGAGCGGCGGGCGCTTCATGCACTTCGGCGAGGCGATCGAGGACGAGCGCCTGGAGGCGCTGCTGCGCCCGGGCGACGGCATCGACACCGTGCTCACCGCCGACACCTACGGGCAGGGCGAGGCCGACCTGCTGCTCGGCCGCGCGCTCGCCGGCGTGGATCGCACCTCCTACTGCGCGATCGGCGCCGTGGGCCATGACTTCTACGAGGGCGAGCGCGACGGGCCCCGTGGCTTCCCCCGCTTCACCGACGCGCGCCTGCGCGGCCCGGAGGGCTACGCGGACTACCTGCGCCGCGCCACCGAGCAATCGCTCGAGCGCTGCGGCCTGCAGTCCTTCGACCTGCTGCTGCTCCACAACCCCGACCGCACCGGCTACACCAGCGACGTGGTGTGGGAGGGCATGGCCGAGCTGCGCGCGCAGGGCCTGGCGGGCGCGATCGGCGTGGCGCCCGGCCCGGCCAACGGCTTCACGCTCGACGTGATCGCCTGCCTGGAGCGCTTCGGCGAGCTGATCGACTGGGCGATGCTGATCCTCAACCCGCTCGAGCCGTGGCCGGGCGAGCTGGCGCTGCCGGCCGCCGCGGACCAGGGCGTGCGGGTGATCACCCGGGTGGTGGACTACGGCGGGCTGTTCTGGGGCGACCTGGCGGCGGACCACCAGTTCGATCGCGGCGACCATCGCGGCTTTCGGCCCGAGGGCTGGACCGAGCGCGGCCACGAGCTGATCGACCGGATGCGCCCGATCGCCGAGCGCCACGGCCTCACCCCGCTGCAGCTGGCGTGCCAGTGGAACCTCGCGCACGACGCGGTGGCGTGCGCGGCGCCGACGCTGATCCAGGAGGCCGGCGGACGGCCGGTGGAGGAGAAGCGCGCCGAGCTGGCGGCAACGCCGGCGGAGATCGTGCTCTCGGAGGAAGAGGTCGCCGAGATCCGAGCGATCGGCGACAACACCGGCTGCATGACCCTCAAGGGCGGCGTGCCCGACCACGAGGGCGAGGAGCGCCCGGACCGCTGGCCGCTCACGCCCGAGCTGAGCGCGGTGGGCTCGCGCTGGGGCATCGAGCCCGAGCGCGACCTGCGCCCGGCCTAGCTCGGCTGCTTCTCGATCTCCTTCAGCTCCCGCTTGAGCACCTTGCCCGTGGCGTTGCGGGGCAGCTCGTCGAGGAACCAGATCTCGCGCGGCACCTTGAAGTTGGCGAGATTGGACTTCACGTGCTTCTTCAGCTCGTCCTCGCTGGGCTTGCTCGATCCGGCGGGAACCACGAACGCCCGCAGGCGCTGGCCGAACTTCTCGTCCTCGACACCGATCGCCGCGGCCTCCGCCACGCCCTCGTGGGACGCGAGCGTGTCCTCGACCTCCTTGGGGAACAGGTTCTCGCCGCCGGAGACGATCATCTCGTCGTCGCGGCCCTCCACGAACAGGCGGCCGGCGTCGTCCATGCGGCCCACGTCGCCGGTGGCCATGAGACCGTCGATCTCGTCCTTGGCGCCGCCGCCCGTGTAGCCCTCGAACAGCATCTCGTTGCCCACGAAGATGCGGCCGGTCTCGCCGCGGGGCACCTCCACCCCGCGCTCGTCGTAGAGCTTCACCACGGTGCCGCGCGGCGCCTTGCCGGCGGTGCCGGGCGCGGCGCGCATGTCCTCCGGCGTGGCGATCGTGGCCCACGCGACCTCGGTGGATCCGTAGAGGTTGTAGAGGTTGTCGCCGAACTCGTCCATCCACTTGATGGCGAGGTCGCCCGGCAGCGCGGAGCCGCTGGCGGCGGTCACGGTGAGCGACGAGGTGTCGTACTTCTTCTTCACCTCGTCGTCGAGCTCGAGAATGCGCGACATCATCACGGGCACGACCACCAGCGAATCCGCCTGCGCGTGGTCGATCTGCGCGAGCGTGGTCTCCGGATCGAACTTGCGCGTGAGCACCAGCGTCGAGCCGAGCAGCATCCCCATCGTGAAGTGCGCGAACCCCCAGGAGTGGAACAGCGGCGCGGCGATCACGCTCACCTGGCCCTGCTGGAGCGGGATCTTCGACAGGAACGAAACCGCCGGGTCGAGCGATGTCGGCGACGCGCGGTTCGCGCCCTTCGGCGTGCCGGTCGTGCCGCTCGTGAGGATGATCGCCTTGCCGATCTCCTCCGGCGGCACCGGCTGCTCGGTGGGCGAGTCCGCGATCAGCTCCTCGAGCGTGGGGTCGTCCACCTCGTCCTCGGTGTCGACCCATGCGATGAAGCGCTTGCGCCGGGTGGCGGCGTCCTCGAGCAGGTCCGTGAACTCCTGATCGAACACGAGCGCGACCGGCTTCTCGCGCTTCACGACCTCGGCCAGCTGGGGCGCGGCGAATGCCGTGTTCAGATAGAGCGCGTGGGCGCCGAGCTTCGCCGCCGCCACCGTCGCCTCCACGAAGCCGCGGTGGTTGCGGCACATGATCGCGACGCCGTCGCCCTCCTTCACGCCGTGGTCGGCGAGCCCGTGCGCGAGCGCGTTGGTGCGGCGATCGATCTCGCCGAAGGTGAGCGTGCCGAGGTCGTCGATCACGGCGGGCTCATGCGGCGAGGTCAGCGCGCCGGCGATGAACCCCGCGGCCGGGCCGCGGCCCCACCGCACCAGCGTGGCCGCCATGCGGACCAGCTTGTCGGGGCGAATCGGCCGGATGATCCCGGCCTCGCGCATGATCTTCAGCGACCCCACCTCGTGGGTCAACGTGCCCACCACTCCTCTGCCCTGGTCCGACGCCACTCGTTCTCCCTCCAGTTCCGCTTTCAAGTGTCTTAGACCCGTGCGCAGGTGCCCGCGCACCTGCGGGGCCGACAGCCTGTCGGTCACCGCTCCCACAACCCCGCCCGGCGAGCCGTAGCTGAGTCGCAGGAATACCCGGCTGCAGCCGTTTGACGCCTCCCTGACCCGCCACCGCCCACGCTGGTCGATGCCGGTGATGGAAGTCCAGGCGATGTCGCGGCCCTCGTCGTACTCCACGATCTCGATCAGGCCGCCGACGTCGGCCGAGCCGACGTGCATGAGCATCTGGTAGCGCGCGCCGATGCCGGGCTCGGTGTCCTCCGCCTCGGGATCGAAGCGGGTGATCGCCGACACGAAGCGCGGGATGTCCTGCGGGTCGGCGATCAGCTCCCACACCTCATCCGGCGTGGCTTCGACGGTGATCTTCTCCTCGAGACGCATCTCGTTCAGCCGATCACGGGCAGGCTGCGCTCGTCCTGGAGCGCGGTGAGCGTGTCCTGCATCTCGTCGATGATGTCCGCGTAGACCTCGTCGAGGTCCGGGTCATCGCTGTAGCGCTCGCGCAGGTGGATCGGCCGCAGGACCTGGACGGTGATCTTCGCCGGCGCCGGTACGTGGCCGAGCATGTCGCCCACGTTCAGGATCCACGGCAGCGCGATCGAGATCGGCAGCACCTTCAGCCGGAACATCCGGTCGAGGCGCAGCAGCTTCGCGAGGCCCTCGCCCCTGGAGAGGAACAGCGCGGTCTCCTGCCCCCCGACGCTCACCACCGGGACGATCGGCACGTCCTTGTCGAGCGCCAGGCGGATGAACCCCTTGCGACCGCCGAAGTCGACCCGGGCGGAGTCCCACGTGGGGCGATGCACCTCGTAGTCGCCGCCGGGGTAGACCAGCAGCGCGGCGCCGGAGTCCAGGGCCTTGTCGGCGTTCTGCGGCGACGCCGCCACCGTGCCGTACTTGCGCAGGAAGCCGAGGCCGGGCATCGAGAGCACCAGGTTGTGGGCGAGCTGGTAGAAGCGCCGCTCGACGCCGAAGTAGGTGTTGAACGCCAGCGTGAACACGCCGGTGTCGGGGGTGAGGTTGCCGCCGGAGTGGTTGCCCACCAGCAGCACCGGCCCGGACTCCGGGATGCGCTCGAGGCCTCTCACCTCAGCCCGGAACCAGAGGCTCGCGAGCAGCCATAGGCCGGGCAGCGACTCGCGGATGAAGTCGGGGTCGCGCTCGTCGAGGTCGGCCTTGGGAACGCGCTGCTGGGCGGCGCGGGCGACCGACTGCGCCGCGTTCGCGATCAGCGCGGCGGCGTCGGCCGGATTGATCGGCGGGCGCGGCAGCGTCCGGCCCGAGCCGTTGTCCCGCGCGGGCGCGCGCTCGTGCGTGGGGCCCGAACCATTGGTCGACCCACGCTTGCCTTTGGTGCTGCTCGATCCCTCCGCCATCGCGGCGTGGAGTCTGGCAGGGTTGGGTCAGGCCGCGCGACGGTGCGCGGGCACGAGCTCGGGCCAGTCCGAGGCAGGGCCGTCCGGCATCCGGATCTTGTGCGGCTCGCCCTGGGGCAGGTCGTTGAGCCTGCGCGCGATCTCGGGCTGCCGCAGCTGCTCGCGCACGGTGCGCTGCGCGGTCTCGATCACCTCGTTGCGACGGGTGTTGGTCATGAGGTTGCGGCCCATCGCCTTGAGGTCGTCCGCCACCGGCTGGATCAGCACGGTGCCGGTGCCCTTCGCGTTGACCCGCTTCGCCTCGTAGCCCAGCCGCCGCCCGGCCGCCTGGCGTGTCACGTGGGCGACGCGGTCGAGGACGTTGAGGCCGCCGCCCGGCTCGCGCGTGGACGTGGGGTTCATGCAGATCACCAGGTCGAGATCGAGACCCGCGAGCAGGTCGAGGTTCGACGCCGAGCGCACGCCGCCGTCCACGTAGTCGCGGTTGCCGATGCGCACCGGGCTGTAGAAGCCCGGGATGGCGCAGGAGGCGGCGACGGCGTCCGCCAGGTCGGCGGGCGGGGCGTCGGCGCGGCCGTCGACGCCCTGGCGGCCGAACGGCACGCGCCGGCCGGTTGAGTAGTCGTACGCCACGGCCCAGAAGCTCGGGTGGTCGACCCAACCGCCGGGCACGGCCCGTTCGACGATGTGCTTCAGGGAGTCGGTGGAGATCAGCCCGCGGGGCAGCCAGCCGACGGTCATTCCCAGCGGCGTGTGGCGCATGGGCTGGGCGAGGCTCGTGAGCGCGAGCTTGAGCGAGCCCGGGCCGGGCCGCGGCAGGCCGCGGTGGAGCCTGAACACCGCGCCGCCGGAGCGGTCGGCTTCGCCGGCGGGCCTGCCGTCGGGGCCGGCGAGTCCCTCGAAGGTCTCGCCCCTCGAGTGGGCGACCATGAACCAGGGCGGGATGCCGGCCGCGGTGAACGCCCCGATCATCGAGCCCGCCGAGGTGCCGACGATCCGCTCCGCGCTACCGGGGTCCCAGCCGGTCTCCTCCGCGAGGGCTTGCAGGCCGCCCGTGAGCCAGGCGCCTCCGAGGACGCCGCCCGCCCCGAGCACCAGTCCGACCCTCATCGCGGCGTCAGCGCTTCTTCTTTTCCTTCGGCGGCCGCGGCGGGTTCGCCTTGCGTTCCTTCTGGGTCATCTTGCGGATCACGAGCGAGCCGTCGTCGATCTGCTCCTGAACCTGCTTGAGCTTCTCCTCGCGCCGCTTGTCCTGCTGTTCGCGGACTGTCCGCGCCATCGTCGTGGCCTGCCTTTCGCAGTTGACGAGCGTCACGGGCAAGATTAACCGCAGGGTCGGCGGATCGCGCGCTTTTCGCTCAGGAATGGGGACTTTCCGGATCCTCGTATGCCTCCTTCAGCCAGGGCGGCTTGACCGCCGGATCGAGCGCCCGATAACGACGTTTGTCGATCGTCTCGAGCGGCACCAGCCGCAGACCCTCCGCGGTGGTCGTCCGCTCGCGCAGGTCCAGCCCGGGCAGGCGCGCCCGGTAGCGCACCCGGCGCGGCCCGTGCCCGCCGGCGCGACCGCCGCGACGACGCCCGGCGCTTCTGTCCAGAGGTATGTGGCCGGCGTGGCTGCCGCGGCTCACGCGGGTCCAGCCGGTGCGCGGCCCCCAGCGGTCGCGACACGCCGCCTGCTTGCACCACTGCCAGTGCCCGTGGGCGGTCGAGCGCACGTACGCGCGACCGTCGCGGTCCAGGCGCACCGTGTGTGCCTCCCAGTCGTCGTCGTGGTAGCCGGGATAGTCGCGTGAGCGCCGCGCCAGCTTCCACGGCAGGTCCGAGCCCGCGAACGTGGAGTTGGAGTCGGGGTAGTAGAGCCAGTACTGGAGGTAGGTGCGCCGCCCGCCGCGGCGGATCACGCGCGTGAAGACGGTGGCGCGGCGGCCGGCGTGGCTGCGGTGGACGTCGAGGTCGCGGTCGGGCGGCGCATCGGCGCACCTCACGCTGCGGCACTCGCGGAAGTCGACCGGGATCTGGGCCTCGCCGGGCTCGTAGACGATGCCGGGCATGAAGCGACGCAGCAGCTCGGCGTCCTTCTCCCCGTATGCGCGCGCGAGGGAGCCGCCGCTCTCCTCGCAGGCCGAGCCCTTCACCGCGCACACGATCCGGTGCGAGAGAAAGCCACCGAACGAGCGGCCGTCGATCAGCGGCACAGCGGCCGCGAGCGCGCCCAGCACGAGGGACGCGAGCAGCACCAGGCCGACCCACTCGATTGTCGCCTGGCCGCGCTCGCACCGCATGGACCGAGCGTGCCGGGTCGCGTGTCACACGTGGGTGACCTGTGTGACGATTCAACGCATGAACGACTACCGGGCGGCGAGCAAGCAGATGTGGTCGACGGCGGCGGGCGGCTGGTCCGACCTCGCGGAGCAACTGGAGGAGGGGCCGCCGGGGGTGGCAGGCGCGCGGATGGTCGAGCTACTCGACCCGCAGCCGGGCGACCGAGTGCTCGAGCTGGCGAGCGGGGCGGCGGGCGTCGCCCTACGTGTGGCCGACAGGGTCAAGCCCGGCGGGAAGATCGTTCTGTCCGATTTCGCAGAGCCGATGGTCGACGAGATCCGTGGTCGTCTCGAGTCCCTCGGGCTCGACAACGCCGAGGCACGGGTGCTCGACGCGGAGGACCTCGACGTCGGCGACGCGGAGTTCGACGCGGTGCTGTGCCGCTTCGGCTACATGCTCACCTCCGACCCCGCCCGCGCCCTGTCCGAGACCTCTCGCGTGCTCGTGCCGGGAGGACGGCTGGCGCTCGGCGTCTGGGGCGCCGTCGAGGAGAACCCGTGGCTCGGGCTCCCCATGAAGACCCTCCTCGATCATCTCGGCGCGCCGCCCCCGCCGCCGGGGACGCCCGGTCCGTGCGCGCTCGGCGACCGCGACCGGCTGGCCGAGCTGCTCGACGGCGCCGGCTTCGAGGACGTGAAGATCGAGCAGCTCGAGGCCGAGGACGGCTTTGCCGACGCCGACGCATGGTGGGACCGAACGCTGGCACTGGCCGCCCCGTTCGTCGCCGCGCTGTCGAACCTGCCGCCCGAGAGCGCGCACGAGCTCGAGACGAAGGTGAAGGCCTCCGGTGACCCGTTCAAGGGCGACGACGGATCGCTCGTGTTTCCCGCCACGGTGAACGTCGCGTCGGCGCGGCGGCCGGGCTAGGGCCGCCGTGGCCGAGCGCCCGCGCCTGGTCGGCGTCAACCACATCGCCCTCGAGGTCGGCGACCTCGAGGGCGCGCTGGAGTTCTACGGCTCGATCTTCGACTTCGAGCTGCGCGGGCGGGTGCCGGGGATGGCGTTCCTCGACATGGGCGACCAGTTCATCGCCATCGCCGAGGGCCGCTCGCAACCGCGCGACGACGGGCGC
Organism: uncultured Thermoleophilaceae bacterium; assembly: GCA_963808105.1. Classification (GTDB taxonomy): domain Bacteria; phylum Actinomycetota; class Thermoleophilia; order Solirubrobacterales; family Thermoleophilaceae; genus JAAYBF01. The sequence goes on from CAWEEH010000003.1 coordinate 1,336,873, forward strand.
CACTTCGGCCTGGTGGTGGACGACATGGACGCGGCCCGCGCCTCGTTGGAGGCCGCGGGCGCGGAGATCCTGCCCGGCCGCGGGCTCGACTTCATGGATCCGTGGGGCAACCACGTGCAGGTCGTCGACTACCGCGAGATCCAGTTCACGAAGGACCCCTTCGTGCTCGCGTCGATGGGCCTGGACGGTCTCGGCAAGACCGAAGCCGCGCTGGACGAGTTGCGCGAGAAGGGACTGCGCGGCTAGGCGTCGGCGTCGACCGGATCGTCGGGGATCGGCTCCAGCTCCTCCTCCTCCGGTGAAGGGCCGACCTCGCGCTCGTCGGGGTCGGGCACTGCGACGGTGTCGTCGGGTCGCTCGATTGAGGCCTCCTGTGGTCGCTATGCCACTTTTTACCCGGCGCCGCGCTAGGCAATCCGCGGGCGGTCCGGGAAGAACGGCCACTCCTCGTAGTGGGTACAGCGGCCCTCGGCGTCGAGCCGGATCACCCATAGGTCGCGGTACTCCTGCTCGCGCGGCTTGCGGTACTGGACGTTGACGCGAACGACCGCGGTGTCGTTCTCGACGGCCACGATCTCGTGGCTGAGCTCGAACTCCTCGCCCTCATTGCGCTCCTCTTCCCAGAGCGCCGCGATCGCGTCGAGGCCCTGGGGGATGGGCTCCTCGTAGGGGTCACGGCTGTAGGTGGCGTCGGGGGCGAAGAGGTCGTCCAGGCCTTCCGTGCCCGGCGCTCGCCAGGCCTCGACGTAGGCGGCGACCCAGCGCTCAACCTGCTCTCTCGTCATTCGATCACCGGCAGCTTGAGGAACACTCCGAACAGACCCTCGCGCCCGCTTACCATCGCCTCGCAAACGGCGGTCCGCCCGCGTTCGGCAGGCTCCTTGACCAGCGGTCCGTACGCCACCGCCTCAGCCCTGGGCAGGTAGCCGACGAGCCTGCCGTCGATCTCCACCCGGACGGCGTTCGGATCGTGTGGGTTGGTGGGCTCGGGGATCAGTGCCGCGGTGGTCTCGAGGCGGTCCTGGTCCCCGGCGATGTCGTGCAGCGCGTCCTGGTAGTGGGACTCGCCCGCCACGTTCACGAGCGCACGGCCCTCCAGGCGCGTCGGGCGGATTGCGGGTTCGGAGGTCAGGCCCTCAGTCCAGCAGTTCGTACGCCGGCAGCGTCAGGAACTCCAGGAACTCGTCGCCCGAGAGCGCCACCTGCTCGAACAGGGCGCGCGACTCCCGCGGGCGCCCCTCGCGCTCGAACCACTCGTCGTCGCCGATCTCGGCGCGGATCTTCTCCAGCTCGTCGGTGGCCAGGTCGCGCACCAGGTCGGGCGTGACCGTGCGGCCGTCCTCGAGCTGCACCCCATGGCGGATCCACTGCCACACCTGCGAGCGTGAGATCTCCGCCGTGGCCGCGTCCTCCATCAGGCCGTAGATGGCCGCGGCGCCGTTCCCGCGCAGCCACGACGAGATGTACTGGATGCCCACGTTCACGTTCGCGCGCAGCCCCGCCTCGGTCACCTCGCCGGGGGTGGCTTCAACCGCCAGCAGATCCTCGGCGCCGACGTCCACGTCGTCGCGGAGGCGATCGACCTGGTTGGGCCGCTCGCCGAGCACCGAGTCGAACTCCGCGACCGCGGGCGGCACCGAGTCGGGGTGCGCCACCCAGGTGCCGTCGAAACCGGCCTTGGCCTCGCGCTCCTTGTCCGAGCGCACCGCCTCGAAGGCGCGCTCCGCGGCCGCCTCATCCGTGCGGCTGGGGATGACCGCGGACATGCCGCCCATCGCGTGCGCGCCGCGGCGATGGCAGGTCTTCACCAGCAGCTCGGTGTAGGCGCGCATGAACGGCACCGTCATCGTCACCTGGGCGCGGTCGGGCGTCACGAACTCGGGCCGCTGCCGGAAGCGCTTGATCGCGCTGAAGATGTAGTCCCAGCGGCCGGCGTTGAGCCCCGCCGAGTGGTCGCGCAGCTCGTAGAGGATCTCGTCCATCTCGAACGCGGCGGGCAGCGTCTCGATCAAGACGGTGGCGCGGGCGGTGCCCAGGTCCAGCCCGAGCGCCTGCTCGGCGAACACGAACGCGTCGTTCCACAACCGCGCCTCGAGGTGGGACTCCATCTTCGGCAGGTAGAAGAACGGCCCGGCGCCGCGCGCGAGCTGCTCCTCGGCGTTGTGGAACAGGAACAGCCCGAAGTCGAAGAGGCCGCCCGCCACCGGGTCGCCGTCCACCAGCACGTGGCGCTCCACCAGGTGCCAGCCGCGCGGGCGCACGAGCAGCGTGGCGGTCTCCTCCTCCAGCTTGTACTCGCGGCCGTCGGGGCCCGTGTGCTCGATCGTGCCGCGCACCGCGTCGATCAGGTTGGCCTGCCCGCCCACCATGTTGTCCCACGTCGGCGAGTTGGCGTCCTCGAAGTCGGCCATGAACCCGCGCGCGCCGGAGTTCAGCGCGTTGATCACCATCTTCCGGTCGGTCGGCCCGGTGATCTCGGTGCGGCGGTCCTGCAGCGCGGGCGGCGGCGGTGCGACGGTCCAGTCGCCGTCCCGGACCTCAGCCGTGGCGGCGAGGAAGTCCAGTGTGCCGCCCGCGTCGAGCTCGGCCTGGCGCTCCTCGCGGCGGCCCAGCAGCTCGCGGCGCCTGCCGTCGAACTCGCGATGGAGACTCGCGATCAGCTCCAGCGCGGGGTCGGTGAGGACCTCCGCGGCACGGCCCTCGACGGGGCCCCGGATCTCGACCCCGGACACGGTCATCGCGGGATACCTACGGGACCATCCAGTCGAGCACCGCGGTCGACTGCAGGTAGACGAGTACGCACATCACGAGGGTCATGACCACGCTCCAGAACAGAACGCGGCGGAAGATATCCCCTTCCTTGCCCGCCATCGCGACCGCCGCGGCGGCGATCGCCAGGTTCTGGGGCGAGATCATCTTGCCGAGCACGCCGCCGGAGCTGTTGGCCGAGGCCAACAGGACGTCGGACAGGCCGGCCTCCTTCGCCGCCTCCACCTGGAGGGCGCCGAACAGCGCGTTGGACGACGTGTCGGAGCCCGTGATCGCCACGCCGAGCCAGCCGATGATCGGCGACAGGAACGCGAACACGTCACCCGACCCGGCGATCCAGCGCCCCAGCGTGGTGGTCATGCCGGTGAGGTTCATCACGTAGGCCAGTCCGAGGACGGCCATCACCGTGACGATCGCGAACTTGAGCTGGTCCAGGGTCTCGCCATATGCGCGGAGCGCGTCGCGGAGGTTGACGCGCAGGGCGGCGATCGTGAGGAGGCCGCAGATCAGTACAACGGTTCCGGGCGTGTCCCAGAAAGAGAACTGGAACGTCTGGGCCGACGGCGCCTCGCCGTCCGCGCCCACCACGTCCAGGCCGGGCCATGCGAACCCGTTTGCCGTCTTCTCGTCCGTTCCGAAGCCGGTGCCCCCGGAGAACTCGAACAGGAATTGCTCGATCGGATCCACGAGCTTGGCCAGCGTGAAGACGGCCACGATGATGATGTACGGCGCGTAGGCCTCGAGCTTCTCGCGCGTCGAGTCCTCCTTCTGGTTGCGCAACCGCACGCTGCGCTCGAGCGCGGCGTCGTGAGTCTCGGCGCCGGCCACCGCGGGGAGCGGGCCGCCGGGCTCGACGAGCAGCGGCTCCGACGGCGTCCAGAAACGCAGGAATCCCACCAGCGCAACGGTGGAGAAGAGCGCCGCCAGGATGTCGGTGAGCTCGACGGAGATGTAGTTGGAGCACACGAACTGCGCGATCGCGAAGCTGATTCCCGCGACCATCGCCGCCGGCCACGTCTGGCGCACGCCGCGTGCGCCGTCGACGACGCCGACCAGGATCAGCGGCACGATCAGCGCCAGGAAGGGCGTCTGGCGACCGACCATCGCACCGAGGTCGTCGATGGGGAGGTCGGTCTGGGCCGCCAGCGTGACGATCGGCGTTGCAATCGAGCCGAACGCCACCGGGGCCGTGTTGCCGATCAGGGAGAGCGCCGCGGCCTTCAGCGGCTTGAACCCGAGCGCCAGCAGCATCACCGTGGTGATCGCCACCGGGGTGCCGAACCCGGCCAGTCCCTCGATCAACGCGCCAAAAGTGAAGGCGATGATCACGGCCTGGATGCGCTGGTCGTCCGAGATCGAGGCGAACGATCGCCGCAGCACCGCGAAGTGCCCGGTCTGCTCGGTCATGTTGTAGATCCAGATCGCGTTGATCACGATCCACATGATTGGAAAGAGCCCGAACGCCGCTCCCTCGAGGCCCATGTCGAGCGACTGCCCGGCGGGGACGTCGTAGACGGTGATCGACACGATCAGCGCGACGGCCAGCCCGGCCAGGCCGGAGACCCACGCGGTCACACGGAATCCGCCGAGAAGGACGAACAGCGTGATCAGCGGCAGCCCCGCGAAGATCGCGCTCAGGCCCAGCGAATTGCTCACCGGGTCGAAGATCTGCTCGTACATCCCTCTCCCTCCCTAAAGGCCAGTCGCCCTCAGGACGCGGCATACCCCGGCCACGCGCGGCCTACTCATGGAAGACCTCAGAGAAGCGCGCTCGCGCCCGCCGCCATGCTCGCCCCCGCTGCCACCACGAGAAGCGCGGTGAGGGCGCTCTCGAGCCGCACGCGGTCCACCCGGACGCCGGCCTGCATACCCACGACGTGACCCGCCAGCAGCCCGGCACCGAGCGCCGCGAGCGCGCCGGCCGGCACGCTGCCGCCCCGACTCGCCACGACCGGGATGGCAATCACGTGAAGGCCCATGAAGACCGCGGCCAGGGTGTCGCGCAGGCGCGCGGGGCCCGCGCCGCCGGCCCGCAGCCACAGGACCAGCGGAGGTCCGTTGATGCCCACGGTCGTGGTCAGCACGCCGGCGACGAAGCCCACCGGGGCGCCCGTCTCCCAGCCCTGCCGCTTCGGCTCGCCCGCTGGGGCGTGGACGCGCAGCGCGAGCGCGACGGCGATGGCCGCCCCGACGGCGAACTGCAGGGCGGGCTTCGACAGGCTCGTGACCAGGAGCGCGCCCAGGGCCAGGCCCGGCAGGGCGCTGCCCAGAAGCAGGGCCACGTCACGCCGCGGCGCATCGAGGTGCCGGTGCCTGGTGACCAGCACGAGCACGTTGTGGCAGAGCGCCGCGATCAGCACCATCAGCACGGCGTCGGGCGGCGTCGCGACCGCGAAGAGAACCGGCGCCAGGGCAAGCGCAACGCCGAAGCCCGTGGCCGACTGTGCGGTCGCGCCGATCGCCGCCGCCGCGGCGACGGCGGCCAGCTCCAGCCCGGTCACTGTCCAGTCAGGTGGCCCGGAGCATCTCGCCCGCCGTGCGGTGCGCGAGCGACATGATCGAGATCATCGGGTTCACGCCGGGCGCGGTCGGGAACGCCGAGGCGTCGCCGATCCACACGCCCTTCGTGTCGTGCAACTCGCCGCGGCCATCGGCCACCGAGTCCGACGGGTCCGAGCCCATCCGGCACGAGCCCATCTGGTGCGCGGTGAAGCACGCGACGTCGTTGGGGGCGTAGGAGGCGTTCTCCACCCGCTCGAGGAACTCGTCCATGTCGTCGCCGCGGCGCCAGCGCAGCTCGCTCTGGTGGCCCGTGAATATCTCCGCCGCCCCGGCCGCCTCGTGCAGGCGCACGAGCTCGACGTGGGCGCGCTTGGCCAGGCGCATGTCGACGTCGTCACCGAGGCCCCAGCGCACGACGGGCCGGCCGAGGTCGTCCAGCACCACCTCGCCCTCGCCGTGATCCCGGGCGACGCTGATGAACGGAGCGTGCCAGCGGAACGCCTGCATCAGCTCCTTGTGACGGGCCCCGTCCACCCAGGGGTAGCTGGCGCCGATCAGGCCCGGGGCCATGCCGGTCGCCTCGATCAGGAAGCCGCAGCCGTCCTCGATGTCGTCGAGATCGTCGGAGACCAGCGACTGGATCTGCCCGCGCCAGCCCTCCACCGGCTCGTCGTAGGTGCCCATCACGAGGTACGCCGGGTGCAGGCGCAGGTGCTTGCCCACCGCGGGCCCGCCGATGCCCGAGCGCATCAGCAGCGCCGGGGACTCCACGGAGCCGCACGCCACCACCACCGTCGGCGCGTCGACCCTGAGCGACGTGGTCGACAGGTCCTCGTGGGTGACCGTCGCGTCCACGCCGGTGGCACGGCCGTCCTCGGTGGTGATTCGCTCCACGTGGCAGGCCACCACGGCACTGGCCCCCGAGTCGGACGCGTCCTGGAGCCAGGTCTTCATCGCGGAGCGCTTGCAGCCGTGCTGGCAGCCCATCGAGCAGTAGCCGCAGTTCTCCGGATTGTCATCGAGCGAGGCGTTGCGCACGATCGGGCGGTGCTCCATGCCGAGCGCGTCGAGGCCCTCCATCAGCCGCGTGTGCGTTCCGTTCTGCTTCGTGGCCTCGGTGTTCGCGTTGATGCGCTCCATCACCTGGTCGATGTGGTCGCGCTTGTAGGCGTCGTAGTCGTCGAGCCCGGCGAGGCCGTGCGAGGACCACTCGTCCACGATCCGCTCCGGGGTCGGGATGCAGTTCATGTAGTTCACGACCGTCCCGCCGCCGAGCGTCGAGCCCGCGAGGATCGAGATCGAGCCGTCCTCCGACGCCGCCAGCCCCGCGCCGTAGTAGAGCTCCTGCATGCCCTGCAGCTCGAGCTGGTTGAAGTCCTGCTCGTTGCGGTACCCGCCCATCTCCAGCACCAGCACCTGCTTTCCCGCGGCCGCCAGCTGAGAGGCGATCACCGAGCCGCCGGCGCCCGAGCCCACCACAACGACGTCCGCGCTCAGCGTGGCGGTCTCGCCCTGGACGTCCTCCACGGTGATCGTCTTGGGCGCGTCCGCGGGGGCGGGGGCCTGCGATACGGGGCCGGGGAAGCCGATGGCCTCCCAGTTCGGGTTGCCCCCCTCATCGTCGGGCAGCGCGTAGAAGAGCAGGAGCGTGAGCCCGCGCACCGAGTCGAGGCCCAGCTTGGCCTCGGGGTCGGCGTCGCGGAAGCCGTGCACGACCTGGGTGCGCGCCTCGACCGGCAGCGTCGCGAGATCCTCGGCGGCCAGGGCGTCGAGCAGCCCGGCGACCTCGGCGACCTCCTCCGGCGTCATCGACTGGGCGAGCATTCCCTCGATCTGCGCGGGAATCTGCATGTCGAGCGCGGAACGCGCCATGAACTCCCGTTCGAGCGGATCGCCGGTGTCGGTCTCGACCGACGGCACGAAGGTCTCGCACAGCGCCTCGAGCGTCGCGCGCTGGGTCTCGTCGAACACCGCAGCTGCTACCGCCATCTCTCTCCTCGGGTCGGGACCGCTGAGCGATCCTAGCCCTCCCGCGCCGCTGGCGAGAATCGTCCCTCGCCCCTAGGGTTGCGCGATGCGAAACCTTCGCCCCATCGCGCTCGCCGTCCTGGCCACACTGGTGCTCGCCGGCCTGGCCTTCGCGGCTCAGCCGAAGGACGGCACCTTCAAGGGAAACGTCGACAAGACCTGTGGCGAAAACCCGTGCACCGCAAAGCTCTCGCTGAAGGTCAAGAACGGGAAGGTGACCAAGCTCACCTACAAGGTCGGCCTGTTCAAGTCGGGCGTCACGCCCAAGAAGCCGATCAAGGTGAGCAAGAAGGGCAAGTTCTCCTACAGGAGCAAGGTCGGTCCCGCCGAGATCACGACCACGCTGAGCGGCAAGTTCACGACAAGGAGCAAGGTCAAGGGCACCTTCCAGATCACGTCGGCCGACGGGTCGAGCGCGGTCTCGAAGACCAAGTTCACGCTGAAGCGCAAGTAGGTCAGCGCTACTCGCCGTCGCCGTCAAGTCGGCGCACCAGCAGCACCAGCACCACCAGCACAACGGCCAGCGCGCCCACCTGCACGGCCACGGCCACTCCCGTCGACGAATCCTCGGTGGCGCGGCGCAGAGCCCCGAACAGCACGAAGCCGCCGAAGAAGAGCGCCAACGGCCAGAGCAGTCTGTTGCGGCCCATTGGTGCCAACTAGCATGCCGCACCCGTGAACTTCGACCTCACAGACGAGCAGTCTTCAATCCGCCGCCTGGTCCGCGACTTCGCCGAGAAAGAGGTGAAGCCGGTCGCAGAGGAGCTCGACCGGACCAAGTCCTTCCCCTACGAGATCGTGAAGAAGCTCGGCGAGCTCGGGCTGATGGGCATCCCCTATCCGGAGGAGTACGGCGGCGGCGGCGCGGACACGCTGAGCTACGCGATCGCGATTGAGGAACTCGCCCGGATCGACTCCTCCGTGGCGATAACGGTCGCCGCGAACACCTCGCTCGCCACCTGGCCCATCTACGCGTTCGGGTCCGAGGAGCAGAAGCAGGAGTGGATGCCTAAGCTCACCTCCGGCGAGACGCTCGGCGCGTTCGGGCTCACCGAGCCCGAGGCCGGCTCGGACGCCGGCAACGTGCGCACCACGGCCAAGCTCGAGGACGGCGAGTGGGTGATCAACGGCGCGAAGCAGTTCATCACCAACAGCGGCACCGACATCTCGGGCTTCGTGACGATCACGGCCAAGACCGGCGACGGCGAGGTGTCGAACATCATCGTGCCGAAGGGCACACCCGGCTACGAGGTGGGCGAGGCCTACCGCAAGATGGGCTGGAACGCCTCGGACACTCGGCCCCTGAGCTTCGACGACTGCCGCGTGCCCGAGGAGAACCTGCTCGGCCCGCGCGGCATGGGCTTCAAGCAGTTCCTGCAGACCCTCGACGGCGGGCGCATCTCCGTCTCCTCGATGGGCGTCGGCCTCGCGCAGGGCGCCCTCGACGAGGCGCTCGCCTACGCGAAGGAGCGCCAGGCGTTCGGGCAGGCGATCTCCAAGTACCAGGCGATCCAGATGAAGCTCGCCGACATGTCGACCGAGATCGAGGCCGCCCGGCTGCTCACGTACAAGGCGGCGATCGAGAAGGACGAGGGCAAGAACTTCAACCTCACCGCCGCGCAGGCCAAGCTGAAGACCGGCCGGCTGGCGGTGCGCGCCGCCGAGGAGGCCGTACAGATCCACGGCGGCTACGGCTACATCGAGGAGTACCCGGTGTGCCGCTTCTACCGCGACGCCAAGATCCTCACCATCGGCGAGGGCACCGACGAGGTTCAGCAGATGGTGATCGCGCGGTCGCTGGGGGCTTAGCAGTGGAGGACTGGATCCCCCTGGCCAAGCGCGGGATCGCCGCGTTCAACGACCAGGACGTGGAGCAAATCGAGGCGATCACCTCCGACGACCTGCGCATCGTCCCGATGCGGGCGGCCCTCGAGGACGTGAGCTATGAGGGGCCCACAGCGGTGCGCGACTTCTTCAGGGAGCTCGGCGAGGAGTGGTCCGAGCTCGGGATGGCGCTCGACGAGTTCACGCAAGACGGCGACCAGGTAACCGGGCGGGGTGTGCTGAGCGCCACCGCCCGGGCTTCCGGCGCCACGGTGGAGATGAGGGTGGTCTCCAGCATGAGGGTGCGGGACGGCCTGATCACCGAGATCCGAACCACCCCTGAGTAGCCCCTAGGCTGCGGCGCGTGCGGCGCGCCGTAGCCCTCTTCCTCCTCCTCTTCGCGGTCTACGCCGCCACCGTCGGCCTCGACGCCTTCCAGTCCTCCGACTACGGCGGCGACGAGCCGCACTACCTGCTCGCCGCCGAGTCGATCGTGGAGGACGGCGACGTCGACGTGAAGGACGAGTTCGCCGCGAGGGACTACGCGGGCTTCTATCCCTACGAGCTCGACAAGCACGGCGAGGAAACCGAGGGGCGGCTGAACGAGCCGCACGGCGTGGGCTTCCCGCTGCTGATCGCCCCCGCCTACGCCATCGGCGGCGCGCACGGCGTGGAGCTGTTCCTGGCGCTGATCGCCGCCCTGGCGATCACGCTGGCCTACCGGCTCGCGCTGCGGGTGGCGCCCGACCCCTGGGCGATCGGCGCGGCGCTGGCGGTCGGCCTCTCGCCTCCGTTCGTGGCCTACGGCACCGCGGTCTACCCCGAGCTGACCGCCGCGGCCGCGCTGGCCGGGGCGGCGCTCCTCGCGGCCCGGCTCGAGGAGAGCGTGTCGAGGCGGGCCGCCTTCGGCTGCTTCGCCCTGCTCGGCGCCCTGCCCTGGCTCGGCACCAAGTTCGTGCCCGCGGGGATCGTGATCGCGGGCTTCGCCATCCGCTCGATCATCCGCTCGCGCCGCGGCACCCTGGCGCTCGGCTCGGCCGAGGTCGCCCTGTTCAGCGTGACGCTCTACGTGGGCATCAACGAGGCGCTCTACGGCGGGCCCACCCCCTACACGGCCGACTCCGCCGGCGAGACCGCCACCGACGCCGGCTTCCCACTCGGCTACCTCGAGCGCAGCTACCGCCTCGGCGCGCTGTTCCTCGACCGCGACTACGGCCTGCTGCGCTGGGCCCCGTTCTTCCTGCTGGCCTTCGGCGGGCTATGGCTGCTCTACCGAGAGCGGCGGGAGAAGCTCTCCCACGCCGTGCCCGAGCTGCGCGCCGTCGAGCGCGTGGCGCTGATGTGCGCCGGGGCGCTGGGAGCACAGCTGCTGGTGGCGGCCTTCCTCGCCCCCACCATGTTCGGCTTCTGGTTCCCGCCGCGGCACCTGCTGGCCGCACTGCCGCTGGCGATCCCGCTGTCGGCCTGGGCCCTGCGCCACGTGCCGAGGACGGGCGCCGTGCTCGCGCTGCTCACGGTGGCGGCGTCGGTGTGGCTCTACGTGGACGTCTCGCTGGGCGACGGCGGGCTCGTGACCCCGAGGCCGGACGCCCCGTTCGGCCCGCTCACCGAGCTGTTCCCGTTCTTCGGCAACTCCGCCTGGCCGTACGCGCTGCTGGGCGCACTGGCCGGCGCGCTCGCCGCCCTCGCCTTCCTCGAAGCGCGGAACTGGCGCCAGAGAGCCGGCGCCACGCGCCCGAAGTACTCCGGGTAGCGGACGAAGGAGCGGCCGCCGTTTCTGCGTTGGTATGAGATCGGCACCTCGGCCGGCTCGATCCCCGCCCCCCACAGCGACAGCGTGAGCACCTGGGCGTAGTTGTAGTCATGCGGGATCCGGGCATGCCGGAGCGCCTCGCGCGAGAACGCGCGGAAGCCGCTCTGGCCGTCGGTGAACACCGTCTGCATCAGCGTGCCGAGCAGCGCCGTGGTGCCGCGGTTGGCCAGGGTGCGGTGCCAGGTCATGCCGTGGCGGTGGCCGAGGAAGCGCGAGCCCACCACGTAGGCGGTGCGGCCGCGCGCGACCGGGTCGAGCACCGCGGGCAGCTCGGCGGCGTCGTATTCGCCGTCGCCGTCGATGTAGACCGCGGCGTCGTAACCCTCGTCGCGCGCGTGGTCGAGGCCGCTGCGCAGCGCGGCGCCGAGGCCGCGCGAGTACGCATGCGAGAGCACCTCGGCGCCGGCCGTGCGGGCGATGTCGGCGGTCAGGTCCTCCGAGCCGTCGTCCACCACGAGCACGTCCACGTCCATCCCACACGCCTCGTCCGGCAGGCGCGAGAGCACCGAGCCGATACGCGGCTGCTCGTTGCGAGCGACGACGATGGCGAGGCAGCGCCGGCGGCCTGGCAGCGCCGGCCGCAGGCCAGGATCGGACTCCGGGACCAGCGAGCGCCCGCGCGCGGCCGACGGGGCCTCGACGCCGAGCAGCTCGGACACCGTGAGCGCCAACTCGCACACCGAGCGCGGCTCGCGGCTCACCGCGCCGGGCACCGCGCCACGTCCCCACACCACGAACGGCACCGGGCTCTCGCCCCAGTCCATGTGGCCGTGCCCGCCGATCCCGCGGCCCTGACCGTGGTCGGCCATGAGGATCACGGTGGCGTCGTCGAGCTTTCCGCGCTCCGACAGGAAGGCGAGGAAGTCGCCGATGCGGCGGTCGGTCTCCTCGATCTGGTCGAGGTACTCCGGGTTGCGCGTACCGCGCACATGGCCGAGCTGGTCGGCCGCCAGCAGTTGGAGCACCAACAGGTCGGGGTCCTCCTCCTCGACCACGTCGCGACCCGCGGCGGTGAGCGAGTGATCGATCTCCTCGGTGGGCTGCACCGAGGTGACCGAGCGCACAACGTCCTCGCCGAACGGGTCGAGCAGGTGGGCGATGCCGACGAGCCGACCGCGGCGACCGGCCTGGTCGAGCTTGTCGAACACCGACTCGCGCCTCACGCCCAGCCGTGGCGCGAAGTTTGAGCGCATGCCGTGCTCGTGCGGCGCGGCGCCGGTGAGCATCGACGAGAAGCACACCACCGTGCGCGCCGGATAGGCGGGCTCCACCGCCAGGTACTCGGTGCCCTCACGGGCAAGCCGGTCCATCGTGGGCGTGTGGGCCTGCCACAGCCGCTCGCGGTTGCAGCCGTCGACCACGATCACGTACACGCGCCCGGCCAGCGAGGGCTTCAAGTCGGCGCGTGGGCGCAGCGGCGGGTAGTCCGGCATCCGATCGCGCTCGAAGCGCCGCCACGCCACGAGGCCGAGCCCAGCGGCCAGCAGCGCCACGACCGCGATGCGCGCGACGCTGCCGGCCACCGGCTCCTCCGCCAGCAACGTCCCGGCGCTCAGCGCCATCACCCACTTCGGCACCTGCTCGAGCGCGTTGCCGCTGGTGGGGTCGGAGTTCGTGGCCACCAGCCGCCAGAAGCGCAGGAAGTTGGTCCACGGCGCGCCCGTGCGCAGGTGGTAGTAGAGCGTCCCCCAGAAGAGGACCGTGAAGAAGACGTAGCCGGCGAGGGCGCCGAGCAGCAGCGACGGCGCCCGCCACGGCTCCAGCAGCGGGACGCTCAGCGCGGCGGTGAGCCACAGCAGCGCGCGGCCGCGCAGCGGGAACGAGAACCGCGACAGCACGATCGCCAGGCCCACCGCGCCGAGCAGCGCGAGCCCAAGCGGCCCGTCGGGCGCGAGCCCGACGAGCGCCGCCGCCAGCAGGACCATCGCCGGGTAGACGATCGAGAACGGCTTGCCCTCGTTGAAGACGTTCCAGGCTCGCGCGGCCCAGACCTCGGCGAACCCTGCGGCTCTTCACCCGACCGAGCTCTCCGCCGATGTAGTAGTCCTTCCCGCGCGCGCCGGGCGGGCAGTAGAAATAGCCGCCGCCCACCGCGACCATGTACTCGTCGAGATCCTGTCCGCGGGTGCCCCGCTTGGTGGCCTCGAACTGCTTGGTCACGTCGCGGCTGAACGCCATGAAGACCGAGCCCGAATCGAGCAGGCCGTACTGGTCGAAGTTGTTGTTGTAGACAAAGCCGCGGCGCAGAAACCGGCGCGCCTCGCTGTCGGCCCCCGTGCGCGGGTTGGCGAGGCGGATGTGGGCGTCGATCGGCGTCTCCTTGCCGAGCTTGGGCTCGTCCTGTTCGCGTCCACCCTCCTGCGGGGCGCCGTCGAGCTTGCGGCGGCCGATCGAGTCCTCCTGCGCCGTGCGGCTGAGGCGATCCCAGCGCTCGATCTTCAGCCGGATCAGGCGCACCGCGAGGTAACTGCCTCCGGCGTCGTCGAAGATCCGCCGGCGGTCGGCCGTGGGGATGTTCTGCGAGCCATCGGCGAACCCGAGCAGCCCGAGCGCCGGGGCCACGTTCGGGCCCTTGCCGTCGCGCTCGGCGGTGTGGCGCTGGAAGCAGGCCTGCGCCCAGCGACCCTGAAGGCGGCCCTTGGTGCGGCGCATCACGTCGCGCACGGCGTGGTGGGTGACCATCTGGTGGTCGGACTGGAACACGAGCAGTAGGTCGCCGTGCGTGCGGTTGGGGTCGAGGTTGTCGCCCGGGAAGGAGGGCATGCGCTTCAGCGCCTTCGGTCGGCGACCTCTCAAGCCGAAGCGCTTGTCGAACAGCGAGGCGCCGAGCCCGAGCGTGACCGTGAGCCGGCCCTCGTTGCGCTTCTCGTAGCCCAGCTCGCCGGTGTCGGAGGGCGGCAGCGACTCGTTGTCGATGTCGTCGAGCCGATCTGGCCAGCCCTGGGTGAGCTCCTCGATCCTGCCGGTGATGTCGCTCAACAGCCCGGGCACGTCGTCGTCCACCACGTCGTAGGCCGCCACGAAGCCGTAGTCGGTGCGCGGGGTGGTGATCCCGGCCTGGGTACGTCCGCGCCAGTCCAGCAGGCCGTCCTTGTTCGCCTCGGCATCGTCACTACTCAGCGCGGGCACGCCGATCGCGCCCGCCGCCACCGCGGCACCCCCGCCGGCGGCCCCCTGGAGGAACCGCCGCCGTGAGACGTTGGTCACGACTTCACGCCGAGTGTCCCCTGTACGCGAGCAAGGGGCTCGGCGAGCGCCTCGATGCTCTGCTTGATCGCCTTCTTCTGGGCGTCCGTGAGGTCGTCGTAGGCCGAGCCCTTCACGTCCTCGACCTGCGCATAGGCGTCGTCGAACGCCGCCTCGATGCGCTCGTTCAGCTCGGGGTCCTTCGCCTCGACCAGCGGCTCGAGCGTCTCGTAGAACGCCTTCGACCCGTCGAGGTTGGCGATGAAGGTGGGGATGTCGAGCTTGGAGTAGCGCTCCTCCTCACCGGTGATCTTCGACTCCTCGACCTCGTCGACCAGCTCGGCAACGCCGGGGATCACGACCTCGGGGGTGACCTTCGCGTCCTGCATCAGCTCGTCGAGGCGCTGGGAGTCCTTGACGAGGCCCGCGGCCAGCTTCTCGGTGGCGGCGTCGATCTTCTCGTCCTTCCACAGCTTGCGCTCGATCGGGTGGAAGCCGGTCCACGTGGGGTCGGCGGCCTTCTTGGGGAAGTCGTCCTCGCGGGCGTCGATCTTGCCGTCGAGCTCGGGGAAGAGCGCGACCAGCGGCTCGATCCGCTCGTAGTAGGGCCGGCCGGCGGCGTAGGCCTTCTTTGCGGCGGCCACGTCGCCGTCGTCGATCGCGGTCTGGAGCTCCTCGGTGGCCTTGACCAGCGCGGCGGTCTGCTCGCGGGAGTACTCGGCCACCTCGTCCATCGCCTTCTGGAGCGCGGCCGGATCGGTGGCGGTGGTGTCCACCGTCACCGGTGTGGTGGAGGTGCCGGAGCCGGTCGTCCCGGTCGTCCCGCCCTGGACGTCCACCCGTCCCTCGTCGTCGTCACCACAGGACGCGACCACGAACGACGCGCCGGCGCCAAGCGCCGCGCAGAGTGCCACCAGCATCCAGCGCCTGAAGTCCATCGAGCCTCCGTTATCGGCGCCTGCGGGCGCGCTTGAGCTGTTTCTTGGTCGGCGGCTCGAGGATCACGTAGGTCCGCTTGCCGGTACGCTCCGCGAGCCCCTCTGACTCGAGGCGCTTGTACACGACCGGGCAGCGCTTGCAGCGCGGCCCAGACTTGCAGCACTTGGACTTTGTCTTGACGCTCTTTGTCTTTGCCATCCGCCGGCCGCAACGTAGCAGAAGTGTTAGGTTGCCCTAACTATGAGCAGCGAGGCATTCTTCAAGCGACTCCATGAGCAGGTGGCCAACGAGTTCGCCGCCTCGCAGCAGTACGTGGCCGTCGCGGTCTACTACGACGCCGAGACCCTTCCCCGCCTCGCGGCGTTCTTCTACGCGCAGGCGATCGAGGAACGCAACCACGCGATGATGATGATCCAGTACCTGCTCGACGCCGGCGAGGATGCCCCGATCCCCGGCGTGACCGAGCCGCGCAACGGTTTCGCCGACATGGTCGAGCCCGTGTCGATCGCGCTCGAGCAGGAGCGCAAGGTGTCGGACCAGATCGCCGAGCTCGCCGGCCTGGCGCGCGACGGCGGCGACTACCAGAGCGAGCAGTTCATGCAGTGGTTCCTCAAGGAGCAGGTCGAGGAGGTCGCGACGATGTCCGACCTGCTCAAGGTCGTCGAGCGCGGCCGCGACAACCCGCTGCTGGTCGAGGAGTACCTGGCGCGCGAGGCGCCGGGCGGCGAGGACGAGGATCCGACCGCGCCTGAGGCGGCCGGCGGCGCGGTTTAACCAGGCCTCAGGCGTCAGGCCTCAGGCATCAGGTTTGGCGCCCGCCGCCTTCATGGCTTGGCCTTTCGTCGCGTAGCCCTGCACGCGGTCGACCTTCCCGTCGCTGATCTTCCAGACGGCGGCCCAGCGGAGGTCGAACGGGAGATCGGTGTGGGTCGACGTGCCGGTGATGACCTGAACGGTCACGACGGTCCCGGCGTCGATCTCGGTGGCCTCCTCGATCACCATGCGCCGGTCGGCCACCACGTCGAAGGAGTCCTCGAACCACCTGTGCACGTCGGCGTGGCCGCGGTAGGGCCCCTGGATCACGAACTCGGGCAGGTTTCCGATCTCGATGTGCTCGTGGCTGAGCGCCAGGGTGGAAGCCAGGCCGGGCTCGTTCACCCCCTCCAGCCACCTGCGGGCGACGTCGGCGGGCTGGGTCAGAGCTCGCGCTCCAGCAGCTTCGTCGCCGCACTGGCCGGATCGAGCCGCCGCGCCACCACCTCGTCGAGCAGCGCCTGCACGTCGGCGTCCTCGTGCACCTCGGCCTCCAGCTTGCGCCGCAGCCGGCCCGCCGCCAGCGCCAGCACCTCGTTCATCAGGTTGCGGCGGCGGCGCTCGGCCAGCGTGCCCTCGGACTCGATGTGAGCACGGTGGGACTTCATTGCGTCCCACAGCTCCTCAACACCCTCCCCTCGCGACGCTTCCGTCTTCACGATCGGCACCCGCCAGCCCTCCTGCGGGCCCAGCGAGAGCACGCCGCGCACCTCGCGGATCATGGTGTCGGTGAGCGGGTGGTCGGACTTGTTCACGACGATGATGTCGGGGATCTCCATCACGCCCGCCTTGAGCGCCTGAATCGAGTCGCCCGACCCTGGCATCAGCGCCAGGACCACGGTGTCGGCGTGGTCGATGATGTCGACCTCCGCCTGGCCGACGCCCACGGTCTCGAGAAACACGTCGTCCTTGCCCGAGGCGTCCATCAGCAGCGCCGCTTGCAGCGTCGCCTCCGACAGGCCGCCGAGCGAGCCGCGGCTGGCCATCGAGCGGATGAACACGCCCGAGTCGAGGAAGTGCTCGGTTAGGCGGATGCGGTCGCCCAACAGCGCGCCCTTGGTGAAGGGTGACGACGGGTCGATGGAGAGCACGGCCACCTGGCGGCCGGCCTTGCGGGCGTGCACGGTGAGCGCACCGATCAGCGTCGACTTGCCCACGCCCGGAGGGCCGGTGAAGCCGCAGATCGCGGCCTTGCCCGTGTGCGGGTAGACCTCGCGGACCAGCGCCCAGCCCTCGGGATCGTCGTTCTCAACGAGGGAGATCGCGCGTGCGAGCGCGCGCTTGTCGCCGGCGAGCAGGCTCTCGGCGAGGTCGGCGGCTGTGCGTCCGGTGGCGGCCACGGTGGCCGCGGATCCTACTTGCGCACCACCCAGGTCCAGACGCGGCGCACGGGGCGGCCGCGCTTGCCCGGCGAGTGCCGCCATGACAGATGAAGATGGTTACCGCGGCCGTGGTTGTGGTCCCCTCGGTAGCCGACCCACCTGAAGGGCGGGCGCGGCCGGTTCTGGCGGGGCTCGGCCCACTTCGCCAGCCGATCGACCTGGCGCCAGCTGCCGCCCGGGCCGGGGGTGATGTCCACGGCAAGGCCGAGTGGATGCTCGCCGTTGCGGCTGTGGCCGTACCGCGCGTAGCCGTCGCCGATCCGGATCCGGTAGCGGCGGATGAGGTAGAGCACCGACTTGAGGATGCGGCGGTCGATGCGGGCTCCGTTCTGGCCGGGGATCGGCACGAACCGCCCGCCGCCGGTGAGCGAGCGCAGCCGGCCCACGCGACCGGGCGGGCCGTAGTCCACCTGCTCACAGTTGAAGTCCAGGGAATCGAGCACCTCGGCGCGCACCCTGTCGCGGCCGTCGCCGCAGTAGGCGCTGTCGGCCTTGCGGTCGCGCATGATGATCGCGTCGTTGCCCGCGCCGGCGTCGGTCCTGTCGTCGCCGCGGCCGCCGTCCAGGCGGTCGGCGCCATCTCCCGACGAGAGCTGGTCGTCCCCGTCGCCGCCGTTGATGCTCGCCGGCAGCTCGGAGTAGATCGTGACGGAGTCGTCGAGGTCGCCTGCCGACACGCTGAGGGCGGTGACCGCCGCGGCGGGACAGGTCACCCGCTCGGGCGTGAGGCCGGGCAGGCAGCCCGTGCCGGGAGTGGGTGGTGCGCCGAAATCGGTCACCACGAGCTGGTCGAAGTCCGCGCCGACCGTGATCGCGTTGGACTCACCGGGAAGCGCACTCACGCGCAGGGCCGAGCCCTCCACGGAGACCGTGGCGGCAGCGGCGGGCCCGGCCATGACCAGGCTGAGCAGGACGGCAAGCGGCAGGACACGCATCAGCTCACCCATTCGGCGGGACGGTAGCTGCGCTTGAGGGGGGCGGCCCGGGCGTCCATCGGGACCTTGCTCTCAACCGACTCAAGGAGGACCCATGAGAAGGCTGTTGATCACAACCGCGGCAGCGCTGGCGCTGGGCGTGAGCGCCGCCCCCGCGGCGCAGGCTCGCTGGGTGCCCGACAACCCGTTCGACAACGCCCGCTTCGCGCGCTCGTGCGTGAAGCAGAAGCACCTGTCGTTCCAGCTGCGCGTGGTCGCCCGCAAAATCTTCGGGCACAAGGTGTGCATCCCGAAGATCCGCTACCGGGTGTCCAGCCCGGCGACGATCGTGGCCGGCTACCAGCTGGGCAAGTACTGGTGCCTGGTGGCGAACACCAAGCCGGGGGCGCCGCTGGGGTCGATCCTGTCGCTGCTGAGCGCCGCGCGTTTCTGCGGCAAGTACGGGCGGGGCTGGCAGTACGTGTACTGGCGCTGACCTATTCGTAGGCCACGGCCTCGAGCACCTCGAGCTGGGCGGCCCGGCGGGCGGGCAGGATGGCCGCCAGCACGCCCGCCAGGGCCGCCAGCACGAGGATCACGAGCAGGTTCACGATCGGGTAGGAGAGCCCGAAGCCCTCGTCGGCCAGCGGGCGCGAGACCACCGCGGCGAAGATCACCCCGAGGGCGGTGCCCAGGATCGCCCCGATCAGGGCGGTGATCACCGACTCGTAGCGGATCATCTGCTTCACCTGGCGCCGGCTCATCCCGATCGCCCGCAGCATCCCCAGCTCTCGGGTGCGCTCGTGGATCGACAGCGCCAGCGTGTTCACGATCCCGAAGATCGACACCAGCACGGCCAGGAACAAGAGGCCGTAGACCATGGCCAGCACCGGCTGGAGCTGGGCCTCCTGGTCCTCCTTGAGCTGGGACTGGTTCAGCGCCTCGGCCGAGGGATAGCGCCGCTTGAGCAGCGTCTCGATCCGGCTCTGGACCCGGTCGGGGCCGGCGCCACTCGCCACGTCAGCGAGCACGTAGGTGTCGCGGCGCACGTCGAAGTCGGCGCGTAGCCGGGACTGGGTGACCACGAAGTTGCCGAGGAAGTCGGCGTTGTCCTTCACCCTGCCCACCACCTCGTAGCGCCCGACCCTGCCTGTCGGCCCGAGGGTGCGCAGCGTGTCGCCGACATCGACGTCGTTGGACGTCGCCCACGCGTCGTCGACCACCGCCTGGGCCGACCCGAGCGAGTCGATCACCTCGTTCGAGCCGTCCTTCCACTCCAGGGAGAAGACGTCGCTGAACGTGGCCGGGTTCACCCCCGCGATCCGGCTCTCGCCGCGCACGCCTCGGACCTTGGCGGTGCCAAAGCGGAGCGAGGACACCGGGCCCACGCCCTCGATGCCCTGCACCTCGGTCGAGATGGAAGCCGGGATCGGAGAAAAGCCGTCGGTGTTCTGCACGAAGATGTCGCCCTGGAAGTTGCGGTCGATCGCCCCGTTGATCGAGCTGGTGATGCCGGCCGCGAACACGGTGACGAACACCACCATCGCGACTCCGATCATCAGCGCCGCGGCGGTGACGGCGGTGCGGCCTGGCTTGCGCATGGCGTTCTCGCGCGCGAGGCGGCCGGTGATGCCGCGCAGGCGCTCGATCGGCTTACCGGCCAGGGACGCCAGCGGCTTCACCAGCCGCGGCGAGAACAGGGAGACGGCGAACAGCACCAGCGCGGCGCCGCCGCCGGTCATGGCCGCGGCCGAGCTCGAGGACTCGATGCCGCCGAACAGCCCGCCGAGCACCAAGGCCACGCCCGCCACCCCGAGCAGGATCGCGATGACAAGCAGCACTCGCCCGCGACCCTTGCGCTCGGGCAGGGCGGCGTCGAGCAGGGCGGCCATCGGCGTGACCCGTGTGGCGCGCAGCGCCGGGGTGATGGCGGCGACGAGCGACACGCCGAGGCCCACGCAGATCGCGACGATCGCGGTACGCGGCAGGAACACGTTGCCGGTGCTGGGCAGGTCGATGCCGATCGACTTCATCAGCGCTCTCAGGCCCGCCGCGGCGGCGAACCCGCCCGGCACGCCGGCGGCCGTGCCCAGCCCTCCGATCAGCGCAGCCTCCCCCACCACCGAGCCCATGATCTGCGAGCGCTTGGCCCCGAGCGTGCGCAGCAGCCCGAACTCGCGGATGCGCTGCGCGACCGTGATCGAGAACGTGTTGAAGATGAGGAACGCGGCCACCACCACGATCACGCCGGAGAGCACCAGCAGCGCGATGGTGAAGAAGCTCAGGTCGGACTGGATCTCGTCCCCCTCGCGGCCCGCGTTCTCGCTGCGCGTCTCCGCGCGCACGGTGCTCGGCAGCACACGCTGGATGCGCCGCTTGAGCACCTCCGGGTTCACCCCGGGTGCGGCGGCGACCGAGACCTGGTCGAACTTGCCCTGGCGGTCGGTCACGCGCTGGGCCTCGGGGAGGATCAGCGTGGCCGAGGCGGAGCCGCCCGTCGACGCATCGCCGAGCCGGTTGATGCCCACGATCCGATATCGCTTGACCGACGTGTCCCCTGCCACTCCCACGCGATCGCCGAGCTCCAGGTCGTTGCGGTCGGCGGTGCCCTTGTCTATCGCGGCCTCGCGCGCGGTCCGCGGCGCGCGCCCCTCGTCGTAGGTGACGGGCTCGAACGGCTCGGGGACCACCGAGGACACGAAGTTCGGCGCGAACCCGTTGCCCAGGTCCTCGTTGTCGTCGTCGACCAGGCGGACCAGCGCCCCCACGTTGCCCGCGGCGGCCTCGACGCCCGGCACCTCCCGCACGCGGTCGAGCACCCGCGCGTCGAAGGGCGGCGGCTCCTCCATCTCCTGGCGGACCAGCTCCCTCGGAGTGACGACCACGTCGGCGCCCTCGAGGGCCTGGTCGAAGATGTCGTCGAACGACCGGTTGATCGTGTCCGTGAGGATGAAGGTGCCCGACACGAGCGCCACCCCGAGGAACACCGCCAGCGCCATCCCCGCCGAGCGGAGCCGGTGTGCCGCGAGGCCGCGGAGCGTGTAGGCAAGCATTGCTTACGCCCCGTTGCGGGCGGGGCCGTCGTAGTCGACCTTGCCGTCGCTGAGGGTGATCAGCCGGTCGGCGTGGTCGGCGGCGTGGCGCTCATGGGTGACCATCACGACGGTCTGGCCGAACTCGTCGACGGCCTGGCGCAGCAGGGCCAGGACCTCGTCCGAAGCCGTGGAGTCGAGGTTGCCCGTGGGCTCGTCGGCGAACACCACGTCCGGCTTCGAGACCAGCGCTCGTGCGACGGCCACCCGCTGCTGCTGCCCGCCCGACAGCTCGGCCGGCCGATGGGTGCGGCGGTCGTCCAGGCCCACGGCGCCGATCACGCGGTCGAGCCAGTCCCTGTCCGGCTCGCGCCCGGCGATCGTGAGCGGCAGAACGATGTTCTCCTCCGCCGTGAGCACCGGCAGCAGGTTGAAGAACTGGAAGATGAACCCGAGCCGGTCGCGGCGCAGCTCGGTGAGGTCGGCGTCGTCGAGGGTGCCGAGGTCGGTGCCGGCCAGCACCACCGTGCCCGAGGTCGGGCGATCGAGGCCGGCGAGGATGTGCATGAGCGTCGACTTGCCCGAGCCCGACGGGCCCATGATCGCCGCGAAGCGGCCGCGATCGAAGGAGACGCTGATCCCGTCGAGCGCGTCGACGGCGGCGTCTCCCTCGCCGTAGCGGCGTCGTAGGTCCACCGCGGTCACTATCGGTTCGCTCGAGTTCATGACCTCAGGAAAGCAAGCACGGCCAGGACACGGCGGTGATCCTCTGCGGCCGGGCTCAGCCCGAGCTTGCTGAAGATGCTCGTCACGTGCTTCTCAACAGCGCGCTCGGTGACCACCATCTGCTCCGCGATCGCCGCGTTCGAGCGCCCCTCGGCCATCAGCTCGAGCGCCTCGCGCTCGCGCGTGGTGAGATCCGCGACGGGATCGTCCTTGCGGCTGCGGCGCAGCAGGCGGGAGACCACCTCCGGGTCGAGCGCCGACCCGCCGCGGCCCACGCGCTGCACCGACTCGGTGAAGCGCTCGATGTCGGCCACGCGGTCCTTGAGGAGATAGCCCACGCCGCCGGCGCCCTCGCCCACCAGGTCCACGGCGTAGCACTCCTCCACATACTGGGACAGCACCAGCACCGCGGTATCGGGCTGGCGCTCGCGGATCTCGAGCGCGGCGCGCAGGCCGTCGTCGGTGCCGTCGGGGGGCATGCGCACGTCCACGATCGCCACGTCGGGCTTGTGGGCGTAGACCTTGCGGCGCAGGTCGTCGGCGTCGGCCGCCTGACCGACCACGTCGAGCCCGGCCTCCTCGAGCAGGCGCACCACGCCCTCGCGCAGCAGCACGGAGTCGTCTGCCACGACTACTCGCACGGGATGCTCGCCTTCACGGTTGTCCCATACCCAGGATACGACTCGACCTCCAGCCGGCCCTCGATCGCCTTGAGCCGATCGGCCAGGCCACGCAGGCCCGTGCCGCGGCCCGGATCGGCTCCGCCGATGCCGTCGTCGGAGACCGAGACCAGCACGTGCCCGTTCTCGCGCGCGACCTGCACGTTCGCCCGGCTCGCCTCGGAGTACTTGGCCACGTTCGCCAGCGCCTCGGACACCACGTAGTAGGCCGCCAGCTCGACCGGCTCGGGCAGGCGGCCCGGCGGCGCGGCCACCTCGACGGGAACGGGCGAGCGGCCGGCCAGGGAGTCAAGCGCCGCGGGCAGCCCGCGGTCGGACAGCACGGCGGGGTGGATCCCGCGGGCCAGCTCGCGCAGCTCCTTGAGCGCGTGGTCGAGCTCCTCCGCCGCGCTGTCGAGCAGCGTCTCGGCGGCGTCGGGGTCCTCGCGCAGCTTGTTCTTGGCCATCCGCATCGACAGCGCGAGCGAGACCAGGCGCTGCTGCGCGCCGTCGTGGAGGTTGCGCTCCAGGCCACGGCGCTCGGCCATGCCGACCTCGATCAGCCGCATGCGCGAGGCGCGCAGCTCCTCGACCTTCGCCCGCAGCTCGGCCTCGAGCCGCTCGTTTGCCAGGGCCAGCGCGGCGGCTCGGCCCACGCTGTGCGGCCATCTGCGGGTCGGTGGTGCGCGACGGGTCGTGCACGATGGCGGCGACCCGCTCGCCGTCGTGCTCCACGTAGTTCACCACCGAGCCGGAGCTCGGATCCGGCAGCTCCACGTCGGCGCCGCGGGCGTCGACGTAGCGGTCGGTGCCCGGCAGCGGGTAGGCGAGCATGAGACCGGGGTCGCCGAGGGCGTTCGCCAGCGCGTCACGCAGCTCCCCGGGGCCGGGGGTCTCGGCCAGGTGGGCGAGCAGGTCGGTGAGCGCCCCGCCGCGTTCGAGCCGCACCCGCGCGAGTGCCCCGAGCACGATGTAGGGAACGAGGCCGAACGCGGCAAGACCGGTGATGGTGATGGCCTCGATCACCGGGCCGTCGAAGCCGGCGAGCTGGCCGATGAGGCTCACGCTCAGCATGCCGATCAGCACCAGCCCGGTGGCGAGCACCGATCGCTGCACACCGGTGTCGTCCCAGCGCCGCAGCAGCGTGCGGGCGGTGAAGCCGAGCACGTAGATCCCCAGGAGCAGGACCACCACCACCGCGACGCTGGCGATGGTCGGCTCGTGGACGAGCAGGAGCTTGTTCTCGGGGCAGTCGGTGCATCCGGCGTCCTCGGGCGTCGCGAACAGCGTGGTGGGCAGCAGCAGGAGCGTGGTCGACACGTAGGTCGCGACCACCAAGAAGCGCTCGCGCCCGTCCGCCAGCCGCCCGGTGGGGAACGCGAGCAGCAGGTGCACGGCCACCGCGAAGATGGTCGCCCCGACGAGCGAGGCGAATGAGAACACCCACGGGTCCTCGAAGCCCTGGAGCGAGGCGATGAACCACACGAAGCCGGTGGCCACCATCAGCTTGCCCGTGTTGTTCTCGGGCTGGCCGGACCACGCGACGAGGCCCGCGCCCACGAAGCCCCAGCCCACGAACAGGGTGACCGCGGCCCATACGCCTGCGGGGATGTCGCCGTTGTCGCTCTCGAGCAGGAACGGCATCTCCGCGACACCGATCACCAGCGCGAGCACGGCGAGCGCGATGAGCACCCGCGGGTCCGGCCTCAAAGCAGCGCCTCCAGCGCCTCGCCGGACAGCTCGGCCTTGGGGATGAAGCCGCGGGCGCCGCTGCGGGAGGCCAGCGAGCCGTAGTCCTCGCGGTCGCGGCTCGAGACCAGGATCACGGCGGGCCCGGGCCCGTTGGACGCCAGGCGGGACGACACCTCGAAACCGTCGAAGTCCGGCAGCTGGATGTCGAGTAGGACGAGGTCGGGCTCGAGCTCCTTGGCGGCGGCGATTGCGCGGGCGCCATCCGCGGCCTCCCCGACGACGCTCCAGCCCTCGGATTCGAGCAGCAGGCGTGCGCTTGCGCGGAAGCTGGGGTGGTCGTCCACGATGAGGACGGTAAGGGGCATGTACAGAGAATTGTGAACGCGTTGGGCCGATGCGCCAATACGGATAGCCACACCTACAATCCTGCGCCCATGGAGCCCGCCACAGAGGCCCGCGAGCAGACCGAGACCGACGTGCGCCGGGTTCCCGCGCCGCTGGCCGGGGGCCCGATGGCGCTGCTGCGCTTCATGCGCCGCAACCGGATGCTGAACCTCAAGTACATGCGGCTGATCGCGGGGCTGGCGCGGCGCCGCTTCCTCACCCGCTACGGGCGCCGCATGCACTCCGACGGCCTGTCGTTCATCGCCCCCGACGTGGTGATGCAGATCGCGCCCCGCGGGCGGATCGAGATCGGCCGCTGGTCGTGGATCGGGCACGGCTGCAAGCTGCGCTGCCACGAGGGCGTGATCTCCATCGGCGCGAAGACCGTGATGGGCCAGGAGTGCACGATCTCCGCGTACCAGCACGTGTCGATCGGGCGCGAGTGCGTGATCGCCGACCGCGTGATGATGATCGACTTCGACCATGGGATGGTCGAGGTGGATCGCCCGATCCGGTTACAGGGGATCTACAAGCGCGACGTCCGCGTGGGGAACAACGTATGGATCGGATACGGGGCCTGCATCCTGCGCGGCGTGTCCGTGGGCGACAACGCCGTGATCGGCACGAACGCCGTAGTCACCAGCGACGTGCCGGCCAACGCCGTTGTCGGTGGCGTGCCTGCGCGGTTGATCCGGATGCGCGACGAGCCGCGGTCGATGCGGTGGGAGTGACCCGCGACCCGGGCCTCCTCGCCCGCGGCCCGTGGGCCGCCGGGGCGGTTGAGTGCCACTGGCTTTCCGACGCCTACGAGCCCGACGCTGAGGCCACGGCGCGCGCCGATGCCGCAATCGCGTCATTGAAGGAGAGGGGTTCGCCCACGCACGACGGGCTTGCGGCCCGCCTGGTGGACGTCCAGGCTGGCGAGAAGAGCGTCGCTCTGTCGCTGCAACCCGCGCGCTGGTCGCTGCGGCTGGGCGGCGATGCGCTCGACTCGATCTCCGCGCTGTGCGTCGTTCGCGACTCGGACGGCCGCTGGCTTGCCGGGCGCCGCGCGGCGTGGGTCGCGACCTGGGCCGGGCGCTGGGCGCTCGGCGCCGGCGGCTCGGTGGAGGTGGGCGAGAACCCCGTCGAGACCCTCGCGCGCGAGCTCGAGGAGGAGTGGTCGGTGGCGCCCGCTCGCCTGACGGCCGAGGGGCTGATCCGAATCCCGTCCGGGCTCGTGCTCTTCGTGGGCCTGGCCACGCTGGAGCCCGGCGCCGCGGTGGAGATGGACCACGAGCACGACGACTACGCTTGGTGGCCGCGCGACCCCGCCGATTGGCCCGACGAGGCGGATGCGCCGCTGCGGGCGATGGCCGGGATGCTGGCGTACGGATAACCGCACCCGCACTCGCCGGACAGCCGCCTACCCGCGGCCGCGCCCCCGGGTCACGCTTCTCCCATGAACGAGAACTTTGCTGCCAGAGCCGGTCGTTGGAGCGCCCAGCATCGCCGCAAGGCGATCGCCGGGTGGCTTGTGTTCGTGGTGCTCGCCGTCGTCGGCGGTGGAGCCGTGGGCACCGACACGCTCGACTACGAGCGCTCGGGCGTCGGCGACTCCGGCGACGCTGCTCGCGTGGTGGACGATGCGTTCCCTGGCGGATCGACCGAAACCGTGCTCGTGCAGGCGCGCGACGCCTCGGTCACGGCAGAGGACCCCGAGTTCCGCGCCGCCGTGGCCGACGTCCAGAAGCGACTCGGCGCCACGAAGCACGTGCGCGACGTCGAGAGCCCCTACGGGCCGGAGCGCTCCGTCTCGGAGGACGGCCGCTCGGCGCTGGTGAGCTTCGAGCTGACGGCCAAGGACGATGACGAGGCCAGCGACCGGGTCGATGCCACGCTCGACAGCACGGCCGCGGCGCAGAAGGCCAACCCCGAGCTGCGGATCGAGCAATTCGGGGACGCAAGCGCGGGCAAGGCGCTCACCAAGAAGTTCGAGGAGGACTTCCAGAAGGCCGAGGTCACCTCGCTGCCGATCACCCTCGTGATCCTCGTGCTGGCCTTCGGCGCCCTGGTGGCGGCCGGGATCCCGCTGTTGCTCGCGATCACGGCGGTCGCCGCCACGATCGGCCTGATCGGCCCGATCAGCCAGGTGTTTCCCGTCGACGAGTCGATCTCATCGGTGATCCTGCTGATCGGCCTGGCCGTCGGCGTGGACTACTCGCTCTTCTATCTCCGGCGCGAGCGCGAGGAGCGCGCGGCCGGTAAGGACGAGGAGGCGGCGCTTCTCGCGGCGGCGGCCACTTCCGGCCGCGCGGTGCTGATCTCCGGCTTCACGGTGATGATCGCCATGGCCGGCATGTACATCGCCGGCGCGGCCACGTTCCAGTCCTTCGCCACGGGCACGATCCTGGTGGTGGCGATCGCGATGTTCGGGTCGATCACCGTGTTGCCCGCGGTGCTGTCGAAGCTCGGCGACCGGGTGGACAAGGGCCGGGTCCCGTTCCTGCACCGCCTGCGCCAGACCGACCCCGAGAAGACCATCTGGGCCCGGATCGTGAACCGGGTGCTCAAGCGCCCACTGCTCTCGGCGCTGGTCTCCGGCGGCCTGCTTCTGGCGCTGGCCACGCCCACGATCGGCATGGACACCCGCCTGTCGGGCATCGACACCCTGCCTCGCGACCTCGAGGTGATGCAGACCTACGACCGCATCCAGGCCGCCTTCCCGGGCGAGAACATCCCCGCGAACGTGGTGGTCGAGGCCGACGACGTGCGCAGCGGCCCCGCCGCGGCGGCGATCGCTGAGCTGCGTGACCGCGCGGCGCAGCAGCCCGACCTGTTCAAGGGGCGCGGCGAGGTCGACATCAGCCCCGACCGCAAGGTCGCGGACGTGGCGATCCCGCTGGCGGGCAACGGTACGGACGAGGAGTCCACCCGCGCGCTCGAGCAGCTGCGCGGCGAGATCGTGCCCGCCACGGTGGGCGCGGTCCGGGGCGCAGAAGCGAACGTGACCGGCATCACGGCCGAGACCGAGGACTTCAACTCCCTGATGCAGTCGAGGATCGCCTGGGTGTTCGCGTTCGTGCTCTCAGCGGCGTTCGTGTTGCTGCTGGTGACCTTCCGCTCGGTCGTGATCCCGCTGACGGCGATCGCGCTGAACCTGCTGTCGGTGGGCGCCGCCTACGGGCTACTGGTGCTCGTGTTCCAGGAGGGCTTCGCCAAGGGCCTGATCGGGCTCGAGACCACCGGCCCGATCACCGCCTGGCTGCCGCTGTTCCTGTTCGTGGTGCTGTTCGGCCTGTCGATGGACTACCACGTGTTCATCCTCACCCGGGTGCGCGAGGCGTTCGACCGCGGCATGAACACCACCGACGCCGTGGCCAGCGGCATCAAGAGCACCGCCGGCACGGTGACCAGCGCGGCGGCGGTGATGGTGGGCGTGTTCGCCATCTTCGCCACGCTCTCGTCCGTCGAGTTCAAGCAGATGGGCGTGGGGCTGGCGGCGGCGGTGCTGATCGACGCCACGGTCATCCGCGGCGTGCTGCTGCCGGCGACGATGAAGCTGCTGGGCGATTGGAACTGGTACTTGCCGAAGTGGCTGGAGTGGCTGCCACGGGTGACGCATGAGCCCGCGGTCGAAGAGACCACTCCGCCTGAGCGGGAGAAGGACCTAGCCGGCGTCTAGCGCCGGGGCCCCTGCTCAAACGCCACGGCGTCCACCGCGATCCGGCCTCCCCCCAAGGCGACTAAACGGATCCGGTGGACGCCGGGCCTCATTGTTCGCGAGCGGAAAACCACCCGCCGCGCCAGAGAATCCCCCCGCAGCGACACCACCCGGCTGCGCCCGTCGACGGTCACACGCACGCGCCCGCCGTCGAGCGAGCGCGGCGCCACCAGCGCGGCGCGCTCCCCGCGGAAGCGCAGCGTCATCGAGGCGCCGGGACGCAGCGCCCTCCGCAACTTCCCGCCGTATGCACGCCGGCCGCGGGTGCGGGCCCAGTTGCCGCGAAAGCGCAGCCGCCGCGACCGGTCGTCGAGCGGCACTGTGGTTCGCGCGTAGACGTACGGGCTGAAGTTGCCCAGGCGGTCGCGCGCCCGCAGCCGGAGCTGATAGGTCCGGCCGGGCCTGCCTCGGAAGATGATCGACGGCGCCCTGGTCTCCGCCAGCACCGGGCGCCAGCGCGTGGCGACCGTGGTGTTGCGCCGGTACTGCAGCCGGAAGCCGGCCACGCCGCTGCCCCGGTCGGTCGCCGCCATCCGGACCCGAAACCGCGGGCGCGTGCCGGCGTCGCTGGTGTAGCGCGGCACCCGGATGCGCGCCACCGGCGCGAGCGCCTCGGGCGCCAGCTGTGCACGCGAGAGGCCCAGCACCCGCGCCGCCAGCGCGGGGTCGTCGGTGATCAGCGCGTCCACGCCGGCGGCGCGCGCGGCCCGGAACTCCGCAGGGGCGTTCAGCGTGTAGGGCACCACCTTCAGCCCGCGACCGTGAGCATCGGCCACGAACGCCGGGGTGACCGGCCACGCGGGCGACACCCACTGGTGCCCGTTCGCTTGGGCGAACGCCGGGCCGCCGCCGTTGCCCTGCTCCAGCGTCAGGAACGAGGTCGCCACGCCGGGAAGCCGCGCCTTCGCCGCCGTGAGATTGGGCGGCCAGAAGCTCTGCACGATCAGCCTGGAGCGTGGGAAGCCCGACGCCGCCACCGCCGCCATCACCGTATTCGCGAACCCGGACCCCGGATCGAAGTCGGGATCGGTCGGCTGGTTCTTGATCTCCATGTTCACGAACGCGCCCTCGCGGCGCGCGAGGGCCAGCACCTCGGCCAGCGTCGGGATCGGCTCGCCCGGCGAGACCCTGCGAGTGATCGCGCCGCTGCCCAGCACATCGGTCCGGCACGCACGCACCTGGGCGAGCGTCCTGGACGCGACCTCGCCGGTGCAGGGCGTGGTGCGGTCGAGCGTGGCGTCGTGGATGACCACCGGCACGCGGTCGCTGGTGAGCTTTACGTCGAGCTCGAGCACGTACCCGGACCGGCTGGCGTTCTTGAATGCGGCCATGGTGTTCTCGGCGTACCGGGGCTGGCCGTCGAAAACCGACCCGCCGCGGTGGGCGTGGATCGGCGCCAGGGCCAGCACCGCTGCGAGGATCGCGGTTTTCAGCGAACCGCTGCCGGCGCGGCTTCGCCGTAGAGCAACGCCACCTGCTTCGCCACGTCGGCCCAGTCGAAGGACAGCACGTGCTCGGACGCCTCGGCCACGAGGCGGTCGCGCAGCGGGGCGTCGGTGAGCAGGCGCTCGACCATCGTCGCCAGATGCTCGGGGTCGCCGCCGTTGAAGCGAAGGCCCACGCGGTCATCGGCGGGCACGATCTCCCGCAGGCCGCCGGTGTCGGCCACGATGCAGGGGCAGCCGGAGGCCATGGCCTCCAGGGCGACCAGGCCGAACGGCTCGTACAGCGACGGCACCACCGTGAGGTCGGCGATCCGGTAGAGCGAGTGCAGCACGTCATCGCCGATCCAGCCGAGGAAGGTGCCGTACGGGTCGAGGCCCAGCTCGGAGGCCTGACGGCGCAGGTCGGCCTCGGCGGTGCCCGACCCGGCGACCACGAAGCGCACGTCGCCCACCCGCTCGATCACGCCGGGCAGTGCCTCGAGCGCGAGCTGGAAGCCCTTCTCATATACAAGGCGCCCCACCAGCAGGACCAGCGTCTCGTGCGGCTCGGCAAAGCGCGCCCGCAGCGTCTCGAGGTCGTCGACAGGAACCAGCTCGGTCGGGTCGATGCCGTTGGGGATGACAGCGATCCGGTCCTCCTCCAGGCCGTAGATGTCCGCCACGTGCTCGCGCATGTAGGCGGAGCAGGTGATCACCCGCTCGGCGCGGTTGGCCATCCAGCGCTCGACCCCGTGGATGTGGGACTGCGGGTGCTTGTCCACCCAGCCCTGGTGGCGGCCGTACTCGGTGGCGTGGATGGTGACCACGAACGGGCACCGGAAGCGCTTGGCGAGATGGTCGCCGGCCACGGCCACCAGCCAGTCATGGCCGTGGACCAGGTCGAAGTGGTAGCGGTCACCGACCTCCACGCCGGCCGCCAGCATGTCGGCGTTCATGTGCTCGATCCAGGTCACGAACTCCGACAGCCCGCGCGGGCGCTCGGGCTCGCGGACGCGGTGCACCACCACGCCCTCCATCTCCTCCTCGACCGGCGACTCCTCCATGCCCCGGGCGAGCACGTGGACGTCCACACCCTGCTCCACGAGGTTCTCCGCCAGCTTGCGGACGTGCCGGGCCAAGCCGCCCTCGATCAGCGGCGGGTACTCCCAGGAAAGGATCAGAACCCTCACGGCGCCACCAGGGAGGCCAGGTCCAAGTCGGGCGCAAGGTTGCGCAAAGCGGGGTCTGGCACAGCGGCGGAGTCTGACAAACCGGTCAACGCAGCGTCGTGGGCGGCCGCGTGACCACGCACCCGCTCCTGCGGATAGTCGGCCGCCAGGTCGCGCGTGACCTGAAACGCCCAGTCGCTGGCCTGGAGGGCCAGCAGCTCGCGCGCCGCGCGCTCCAGCGCCTCGCGCGGCTCGTGCCGGAGCGCGGCGGCGGCCACCGTGCGCAGCTCCGCCCGGCGGGCCCCGAACGCGAGTTCGGCCACCGCGGGCGAATCCCAGGTGGTGAAGCCCTTGCCGATCCCCCAGCTCGACGGCGCCAGCTCGCGCTCCACCGGCTCGGCCCGCTCGATGCCGTCGCTCACGGTGACCAGGTCGAGGCCGATCGCCCCCGCCTCCTCCACCACGCCGCGCAGCCACTCCTGGCCCTCGTACCACCAGTGGCCGAGCAGCTCGGTGTCGAGCGCGCACGTGAGCAGACCCGGCCG
Source organism: uncultured Thermoleophilaceae bacterium (assembly GCA_963808105.1). Taxonomy (GTDB): domain Bacteria; phylum Actinomycetota; class Thermoleophilia; order Solirubrobacterales; family Thermoleophilaceae; genus JAAYBF01. The sequence continues at coordinate 1,368,377 of CAWEEH010000003.1, forward strand.
GCCGCGCTCCGCCACGTAGGCGTCCAGGCGCTGCGCGCATCGCTCCGCGAACTCGCGCGCGTGCTCGCGCGCCAGCGCACGCGCGGAATCCGGGTCGTACGGGGCGCCGCCGTTGCTCCACGGGCGCAGGTCGTGCACGGTCCGGCGGTGGTAGTCGCGGTAGGTGGGGTGCACGGGGTAGCCGCTGCTGTCGTTCCAGACCAGCTCGACCGTCTGCCAGTCGATCGGCACCGCCACCGCGCCGGCGGATGTGAGCACCGGCTCGAGCTGGTCGTTCGACCCATGCCCGAGCGCCGCGGTCTGGTCGACGCAGAACGCGCCGACGCCGTGGTCGCCCAGCTCGCGCTCCAGGCCGGGGACGTACGCGCATTCGGGCAGCCACAGCCCTCCTCCCCACTCGCCGAACCGGCGCTCGTGGGACGCGATGCCGCTGGCCAGCTGCAGGCGCAGCCCGGCGTCGCTCGCCAGCAGCGGCAGCAGCGCGTGGGTGGCCGAGGAGGTCCACAGCTCCACCGGGGTCTCGCGGCCGATGCGCGCGAGGGCGGCGATCAGGTCGCGGTCGTGCTCCAGAGCGGATGCCGCGCGCTCGTAGTCCCCCGCGGCGCGGCGCACCTCCGCGGCCAGCTCCGGCTCGCCCGTGCGCTCGAGGCCGTTGCCGTCCTCCTCGTGCACCGCGTGCCGGGTCTCGCGCAGGAACCCGAGCAGCCGTTCGCCCGCGTCGCCGGGCAGCGCCTCGAGCTGATCGCACAGCACTGGCGTGACGCCGAGCGTGACCGGCGCCTCGATCTCGCCCAGGACGTCGATGAGCGGCAGATACACGCACGACACCGCCTCCCACAGCCACTCCTCGCCGAACGGCCAGGTGCCGAAGCCCTCCACGTAGGGCATGTGCGAGTGCAGCACGAGCGCCAGGGCGCCCCGGTCGCGCCTCATCGCGCCAGGGCTGTCCGGGGAAACGGCGACGGCGCCGGGCCGAGAGCGCGCGGGGCCAGCACGCACGCCACCACGACGGACGCGCCCACCGCGACCGGCACCGCATAGCCGGCATCGGTGCCGGCGGTGGCGAGCGTGTTGAAGATCGCGTGGATGGCGATCACCGTGAACAGGTTGCCGGTGGCCTCGTACACCAGGCAACAGCCGACCGCGAACACGCCGATGATGAGGAAGACCCACGGCTCTCCGAGGTACTGCAGGTGCAGCGAGGCGAACACCAGCGACGTGATCAGGCACGCCGACCACACGCGCAGCCGGTTGCGCAGCGCCCTGTAGAAGAACCCGCGGAAGAAGAACTCCTCGGCCACCGGGGCCACCACGATCGCGGCCAGCGAGAATGCCAGTGCCGGCACGAAGCCCTCGTCGGTGCCCAGCTCATCGGTGTCGGAGTCGTCGATGCCGACCAGCTCGATGAAGCCGAGCTCGAAGGCGAGGATGAGCGCAAGGGCCGCGACGGTGATCGCCAGCGTGCGCTTCACGGGAGTCGCGCGCAGGCCGAAGTGCCACGCCCGCGGCCGCCCGCCGCGCAGATGGGCGAAACCCACCGCGGCGCCCATGTAGCCCGCGTCCTGCACCACGATCAGCAGGAGCAGGGCGAGCGCTCCCAGCCCGCCCTCCACGGTGGATGACAGCGCCACCGGCAGCAGCGGGAACGAGGCGAGGAGCACCGCGCCGGTGCCCGCCGCCATGGCGGCGAACCCGAACCCCGCGGGCCACCGCGGCCGCGCGGCCTCCGGCAGCTCGGGCGGGTAGGGGGGCCTCAACGCAGCACCGCGACGAAATCGAGCGCCCGTTCCAGCGGGCCGGGCCTGAGCGCGAAGTCGCGTGCGGTGATGGCCGGGGTGAAGCGGTCGTAGAACGGCTTGGTGAGGCCGATCGCCGGGTGCACGGAATCCCATCCGGCGTTCAGCGCGAGCTCGTGGGCGCGCAGCTTGCGCGCGTGGAAGAGGCCGAGCATCTCCACGCGGCCGAACACCGACGAGCACAGCTGCTCGAACTCCTCAGCTCGGTACTCCTTCAGGTGCCAGGGGTTGTCGGACTTCTCCGCCCCCTCCGGCGCCAGGGTCAGCACGTTGGGGGTCGAGACGTAGACCACGTCGGCCATCGCCTTGAAGTGGCGCAGCACGGCCTCCGGCTCCTCGACGTGCTCGATGGTCTGGAGGAAGACCACGGCGTCGCAGGGCTCGGAGTAGCGGTCCACCAGGTCGCGCTCGAAGCGCACCCCGGGGGCGGTGTACTTCGCCGCCGCGTGTGTGTGCGCCTCCGGGTTGGCGTCGACCCCGGTCACGCGCGCCGCGCGCCGCGCCAGCACCCCGGTGCCGTAGCCCTCGCCGCAGGCCATGTCCACCACGTCCAGCCCGGCGCAGCGATCCGCGATCCACTCGTACACCGCCAGGTGACGCCTGAACCAGTAGTTCTCCTCGGGCACGTCGGGCAGCGTCCGCTCGCCGGTGAGCGGCAGCGGAGGAACCCCTTCGGGCTGGTCTTCCTGGACGTAATCTGCCACCTCGACCACGGCGGCAGCATAGGCTTCACCGCTTATGCCCCCCACGGCAAGCACCGAGGAGATCCACGACGCGAACGTGCGCTACCACGACCTGGCGGCGCAGAACTACGACGCGAAGTGGGGCATCGACTACGGCGAGCTGGGCCAGTCCCAGGTGACCGTGAAGCTGTGCAAGGCCCTGGGCGAGGAGCTGCCCGGCCCCTACGCCGACGGCCTGGAGATCGGCGCCGGCACCGGCTACTTCGGGTTGAACCTCGTCCGCGCGGGCGTGGTCGGCTCCTACACGGCCACCGACATCTCGGCCGGCATGCTCGACGTGCTCTCCCGCACCGCCGACACCCTCGGCATCCCGGTGCAGACCGCCCGTTGCGACAGCGCCGCACTGCCGTTTCCCGACAACTCCTTCGACATCGTGTTCGGGCATGCGGTGCTGCATCACCTACCCGACCTCGAGGGATCGTTTGCGGAGTTCCTGCGGGTGCTCCGGCCGGGCGGGCGAATCGCGTTCTGCGGCGAGCCCTCCCACTATGGCGACCGGATCGCGGAGCTTCCCAAGCGCGCCGCCCACGCGGTGGCGCCCGCTTGGCGGGCGCTGATCGGCGCCGGGGCCGCGGAGCACAACGGCCACCACCAGGTCGAGGAGGAGGACGACCTGGAGAAGGTCGTGGACGTGCACGCCTTCACCCCGGGCGTGCTCTCACGCAGCGCGGGCGCGGCCGGATTCGACGACATCGAGGTGCGCGGCGAGGAGCTCGCGGCCAGCATGTTCGGCTGGGCCAACCGGGCGCTCGAGTCCACCGCCGAGCCGGCCGAGGTCCCGTGGCTGTGGCGCCAGTACGCCTACCGCGGCTACCTCACCCTTCAGGCGCTCGACCGCGCCCTGCTGGAGCCGCGGCTCCCGGCCGCGGTCTTCTACAACCTGCTGATCTCGGCGCGGGTCCCGGGCTAGAGGACGGCCACCGGCGCCGCTGCCGCGGCGACGAGCACCGCGTCGAACGCCCCCAGCCGCAGGGCCAGCGCCGGCGCGGGCGCGGTCGGTACGAACAGAGCGGAGCGGTCCGCCACCCACCTCAGCACGGCATCGAGGATCGGCACCGGGCTCCGCGGCACGTCGCGGAGAGCCGCCAGCAAGGCTCGGCCCGAGTCCGCCAGCCGGGTCTCCGAGCCGAGCACGTCCAGGGTGCGCGACGCCTCGGGCACCGAGGGCAGACGCGCGAGCCGGCCAAGGGCGCGCCGCGACACCTCGCGCAACCCGGGTGCTCCGGCCGCCGCCCGCAGCCAGGTCGCCACGGCCACCAGCAGCGCAGCCCGGGACCCTCGGCGGAGCGCCTCATTCAACCCCAGGCCGCCACCGAGTGAGAACAGGAAGGCTCCGCCGGCGAGCACGGCGCCGAGAGCGAGCCCGGTGGAGACGAAGGAGTTGTCGGGCCGGCATGAGACCCAGGCGAGCACCAGCCACCCGGCCACCGCGCCCAGAACGATCCACTCCGTCCCCGAGAGCAGGAGCGCGAAGGCGGCGGCCGCAGCCAGCACCACGGCGCGCGGGTCAAAGCGCCCGCGAGGCCCCGCGGGCGCGGGCTCAGGCGCCTCAGGGTCCGCCTCGGCGCTCGTCGGCCAGCGCATGAGGCCCCGGCGGTAGACGCCCACCTGGAGCCAGCTGGCGAGCACTCCCCATGCGAGGAGGACAAGGCCGGTGAGCGCGAGTGTGCCGCCCTCCCCGGGGGTAAAGCCGAACCACCCGAAGAAGTTGTCGACGGTGCCGGCGTAGGCATCGAGCCCGCCCGCGATCACCCAGATGGCGAACGCCGCGCCGATCGCGTTGGTGACCACGCGGATTGCGGCACAGGCCACGATCTGCAGCCACGGCCGAACCCCGCGCGCCTCCAGGGCTCCGAGCATCGGAGCGCTGACGGCCTGTGTGAAGGGCACGCCGAAGCGAGCCGGTCCCATGATCGCGACGGTCTCGAGCGTGGCCGCGAGGCTCGCACCGTAGCCCTCGCGGGCGCCCCGGCGCTGCGCCACCCGCGCCAGCGCCGTGCCCCCCGCCAGCGCCACCAGGAACCCAGCGGAGGGCGTCGCCCGGGAGGCGAGGAACGAGGCGGTGGCCACGTGGGCGGGCCCGGCGACGGGCTGGAGATCAGACTCGGTAGCGCTCGAGTGCGTGCTCACGGGCTTCCCTGCGGTCCACCATGGGCGCAGGGTAGTGCTCGCCGATCACGCAGCCGGCGTCCCGCTGCACCTCCGCGGGCATGGTCCACGGCTCACGCCGGTACTTGGGGGGCACGCCGGCCAGCTCGGGCACGTAGCGCAGCACGTACTCCCCGTCGGGGTCGAAGCGCTCCATGTGGAGCGCCGGGTTGTAGATGCGCCGGAACGCGGGCTGGGGATCGGTTCCCACCGAGGCGATCCACTGCCAGTTGCCGTTGTTGCTGGCCTCGTCGCCGTCGAGCAGGTAGCGCATGAAGTGGCGCTCCCCCCAGCGCCAGTCGATGCCGAGGTCCTTGGTGAGAAAGGAGCCCACGACCAGGCGGGCTCGGTTGTGCATCCACCCCTCGCGCCGCAACTGGCGCATCCCCGCGTCCACCAGCGGGAACCCGGTCCTGCCCTCGGCCCAGCGCTCGAAGGCCTTCTCCGCGTAGCTCCACTTGATCGTGCCACGGAAGCGCTGTTGGAACTCCGACCTCGCGTTACGCGGGTGATGTAGCAGCACCTGCTGGTAGAAGTCGCGCCAGCACAACTGGCGGCGAAACGCGTCGGGCCCCTTCCCGCGCGGCAGGCGCTCCTCCAGCTCGCGCGGCGAGACGCAGCCGAAGCGCAGATATGGCGACAGGCGCGAGGTGCGGTCGGCGCCAAGCGCGTCGTGATTCTCGGCGTATGCGGACACGCCCTCGCGCAGCCACGCGTTCATCCGTTCGCGTCCCGGCCCCTCGCCACCCGGCGCGGGCTCCTCGACCTCCTGTTCCAAGCCGAGCGACGCCAGCGACGGGATCCGGCCCTTCGCGAGCGCCGAGGGCAGGGCGGGCATGGACCGAGGAGACCCGAGGGGCGCGCGCCGCGGCTCTTCGAGCCACGCGTTGAAGTAATGGGTGAAGACGGTCTGCGGATCGCCCTTCCGGGTTCGGATCTCCCCCGGCTCGTCAACCACAGCCAGGCCCGGGTGCGGGCACAATTCCGCGCCGAGGCCCCTCAGAGCCCGGCCACGGGCGCGCGCGAACGGGGTCACGTCGGCGGTGAAATGCACCTGGCCGGCGCGGGTCTCGCCCGCCAGCCTCGCCAGCTCCTCCTCCGGCCGGCCGTGGCGCACGACCAGGCCGCTGCCGCGCTCGCGCAGCGCGCGATCGAGGCCGGCAAGGCACTCGAGCATGAACTGGGTGCGCGCCCCGGAGGCGTGCCGGCCGTGGAGGAGCCTGTCATCGAGGCAGAAGAACGGCACCACCGTGTCGGCACGGTCGAGCGCCGCGCGCAGCGCGGGGTTGTCGCGCACCCTCAGGTCGCGCCGGAACCAAACGATCACCGAGGCCACGGCGGGAGTATGCGCTCCCCGCCGCGGCTCGGATCAGGAGGGCCCGGGGATCAGTTTCCGGTGCGCTTCGCGCTGAACGACTTCGGGCCGCTGGTGCAGGTCACCCCTGGCACCGGCTGCCGTGTGAGCGTGTAGGTCCCCTTCAGCGCCTTGGTCGAGGTGAACTTGCCCGCGAGCGAGGCGATGGTGTTGGGCTGCTGGAACTTGAACGACTTCCCCGTGATCTTGGCCTGGACGCCCAGCCCGCCGACGGCGGCCTGCGTCGTCTGCCCGTTGCCGCACTGCAGCGTCGTCGGCGCCGTGCTGAACAGCCGGACGTACTTGGGCTTCGCGCCCAGCACGCGCAGGCGCGTCTCGCCGTCCTTGCTCGTGTAGAGGCCGAGCTTTGGCGAGAACTTCTTTTTCACGCACTTGCCCTTTTTGTTCTTCTTGTAGCCCTTCTTGCACTTCTTGGCCGCCGAGCCGGGCGGGCCGGACGCAACCGAAACCTGCGTCACGGCGATCGAGCAGATGAGGACCAAACAGGCGAGGGCGACGCGGAAGGATCTCATGGCGCCAACCTAGGCCCGAACCCGCGATCACGCCAATGGCGCTCCCCGGCGCACTACGCGTTGGTGCGTACGCGCCCCAGCGCCTCCGCGAAGCCCGCGTTCTCCTCATCGGTGCCGCACGTCACGCGGATAGCCCCAGGAGCGCCGAACCCGGTCAACGCGCGCACGATGAAGCCCTCGCGCAGCAGCGCGCCGGCGAGCTCCTCACCCGCGCCGCCGGGCACGTCCGCGTAGACGAAGTTGCCCTGCGGCTCGATCGGGTCCAGCCCGGCGTCGGCGAGCGTGGCGAAGAGGCGGGACCGCGCGGCCCGGACGTGCTCCACGCGCTCGTCGAGCGAGTCGCCGAGGGAGGCCACCGCCGCGTCCTGAGCGGGCTGGTTGAGATTGAACACGGGCCGCACGCGGTCGAGCGCGTCCGCCACCTCGGGCGAGGCCAGCGCGTAACCCACGCGCACCGCCGCCAGGCCGTAGACCTTCGAGAACGTGCGCAGCACCACGAGCCGTCCGTGCCCCTCCCGCACCAGCGCCGGGCCCTCGGGCTCCTCGTCGCAGTACTCGGCGTAGGCCTCGTCGAGCACGCAGAGAATGCGCTCGGGCAGTGAGTCGATGAAGGAGCGCACCTCATCCCGCGCGAGCAGCGTGCCGGTCGGGTTGTTCGGGTTGGCGAGGAACACGGCGCGCACCCGCCCGCCGGCGGGCGCCGGGCGCTTGCACGCGTCGAGCACCGCGTCGAGGTCGAAGCGGCGGTCGCGGAGCGAGACGTGCAACGCGGCCGCCCCATGCACCGCCGCTGCCGAGATGTAGCTGGGAAACGACGGCCACGGGAACACGGCGGCGTCGCCGGCGTCGAGAACGGCGGCGCCGCAGAGGCGGATCAGCTCGTCGGCGCCATTGCCGGGGATCACCTGCTCGGGTGCGACGCCGTGGCGCTCCGCGAGCGCGGTGCGCAGCGAGGCAGCACCGGCGTCGGGATAGCGGTTGAGCCCGCCGCCCGCCGCCTCGTATGCGGCCTGCGCCGCCGGCAGCGGCCCGAACGCCCCCTCGTTCGAGGCGAGCTTCACGATCCGGTCCAGCCCGTGCTGCTGCGCCAGCACGTGCATCGGCGGCTGAGGCCTGTACGGATCGACGTCGTCGAGAGCTCGCCGCAGTGGCACCCGGCTAGCCTAAGCCCCAGCGATGGGAGAACTGCGAGAACGCTTCCCGCTCTTCCCACTGGGGCTCGTTCTCCTGCCCGGCGAGATCGTCCCGCTTCACATCTTCGAGGAGCGCTACAAGACGATGATCGGCGAGTGCCTGGAGCAGGAGTCGGAGTTCGGGATCCTGTGGCTGGGCGACGACGGGCTCCAGGAGGTCGGCTGCTCCGCGCACATCGACGAGGTGCTCGAGCGGATGGACGACGGGCGGCTCAACATCGCGGTGCGCGGCACCGAACCCTTCCGCCTCAGCCGCCGCATCGACGACATGGAATACCCGGCGGGCGACGTCGAGCTGCTCGACGACGAGGGTGTGCTCGAAGCCGAGGTGGCCGACGCCGCCCATGAGAGCTACGCGACGCTCGTCGAGCGGGTGACCGACACGCGCCCCGAGCCGAGCGACCTCGACGGTCTCGGCGCCTACGACATGGCGTCCACGATCGCCTTCGACCTCGACGACAAGCAGGCGCTGCTCGAGATGCGCTCGGAATCGGAGCGGATGACTCGACTCGCCTCACTGTGCACGACGGCCCTGGAGCGCCTCGAGCATGCCGAGGAAGCCGCCGAGCGCGCCCAGACCAACGGCAAGGTCCATCACTAGCCCCTACGTTTCGTTTTCCCCGCTAGCGGGGACAACCTCGGCCGGTGGGGGGTCCCTTTCTTTCAATGGAGGTGTGTGAGTTGCGAACGCGACTGCGCGCCGCCGGCCTGGCCGGCGTCGCTTTTCTCGTGCTCGCGTCGTCGGCCCAGGGGGCTGCATACGACGCCGACACAGTGATCGTGAAGTTCAAGCCCGGCACGCCCGTCGTGGGCGACGTCGTGGGTTCGGTGACGGCGAACGGGGCCAAGGTGCTGCGCGTCGCGGGTAACCCGGCTACCGTCGCGGCCAGCCTGAACAAGCTGCCGAACGTGCTCTACGCCGAGCCGAACTACATCCTGCGCGCGCAGGCGATTCCCAACGACGCCCGCTTCGGTGAGCTCTACGGCATGCACAACACCGGCCAGTCGGGCGGCGCGGCGGACTCCGACATCGATGCTCCTGAGGGCTGGGACCTCGCGGGCCTCGGGGCATTCCCGGGAGCCGGCGGCGTGAAGGTCGGCATCGTCGACACCGGCATCGACCGCAACCACGAGGACCTCGCCGGCAAGACGGTCGACTGCGCTGCGACGACGCCGGGGCTGATCATCATCGGCGGCGATCCCAACCCGGTCGAGAGCCGCGGTTGCGCCGACGACAACGACCACGGCACCCACGTTGCCGGCACGATCGCCGGGAAGGCCAACAACGCCGTGGGCGTGGCCGGAGTGGCCTTCAACGCCACCTTCGGGATCTGCAAGGCGCTGCACGGCGCCGCCGGCGCGGGCTCGACCGCCGCTGTGGCGAACTGCATCACCTACCTGCACAACAAGGGCAACAAGGTGATCTCCATGTCGCTCGGTGGCGGAGCCTCCACCACCCTGCAGTCCGCGGTCACGAACGCGTACAAGAACGGCGCCGCCAACGGCTCCGTGCTGGTCGCCGCCTCCGGAAACGACGGCAACTCCGCCGTGAACTACCCGGCCGGTTACGCCGAGGTGGTCTCGGTCGGCGCCACCGACAACCGCGACGCGAAGGCGAGCTTCTCCAACGCCAACGCGGACGTGGAGGTCTCCGCGCCGGGAGTGAACACGCTCTCCGCCAAGCGCGGCGGCGGGTACGTGGCGTTCAGCGGCACGTCGATGGCCACCCCGCACGCCTCGGGCGTGGCGGCCGTGCTGTGGCAGCTCAACCCTGGCCAGACGGCGGCGGGCATCCGCTCGCTGCTCACGTCACGGGTTGACGACCTCGGCGCCGCCGGGAGGGACACCAGCTTCGGCTTCGGCCGGGTGAATCTCTGCAAGGCGGCCGGTGGGTCCTGCGCCTACACGGGCGGCGGCTGAGTTAGGGCAGGAGGTACGTAGCGCGCGGGCGGCCCTGGGCCGCCCGCGCCGCTTCGCATCAAGGCCAGCGTCGCCGCGTTGAGGGCGTCGGGCAGGCCGCGCACGTCGGGCAGCGCCTCGGGGTCCGCGTAGAGCCCGAAGTGCATGTGGTCGCCGTAGCTGAACATGCCGATCGACAGCGCGTGATCCTCCGCGATCGGCACCACGGGGTAGGCCTCGAGCAGCTCCGCACCGAGCACGTACAGGGGGAAGCGCGGCCCTGGAATGTTCGACACCGTGAGGTTGTAGACGCGTTTTGACCCGACCATCCGCGCCGCGCCGGTGCGCAGCGGGTCGGGCAGCATGCCCAGCGCGCCGAAGATTGCCTCGGCTCCCTCGGGCCGACCGGAGCGCTTGAACGCCGACGTGGCGCGGTGGACCTCCGCCAGCCGCGAGCGCGGCGTGCTCAGGTGCACGGGAAGGTCGATGAAGGCCAGCGATATGCGGTTGCCCAGATCTGTGCGCTCCTCGTCGGACCGCACCGACACGGGCACCATCGCCTTCAGCGCCCGCGGCGACTCCCCGCGCGCCAGGGCTGTCTCGCGCAGCGCGCCCGTGACCGCCGCCAGGCACACATCGTTGAGCGTCACGCGGGCTGCGCGCTTCACAGCGAGCAGGTCGGCCATTCGAGCGCGCTGGCGCAGCAGCGCGCGACGGGGCCCGATCGGCACGTTGAGGTACGACGCCGGCGCCGGGCGCAGCAGGTCATCGCCCACGGTGAGGGCCGCGCGCCGCACGGTGTCGTAGATACGCGCGCTGCCCGCGCGCGGAGCGCCGGCGATCCTCGCCACCCCGCGCGCGGCGCGCAGCGACTCGGCGGCGCCCCCCGAGAGCGCCCCCAAGGCCAGGCGGGCCGTCCCCGGCTCCGGCTCTGGGCGCCACACGGAAGCGCCCGGAGCCGGCTCACTGCCCGGGGTCACATCGAAAAGAAGGAGGGCGACCTCCACCGCGGACTTGCCGTCCACGAGCGCGTGATGGATCTTCGCCACCATGCCGGCGCCGCCGTCGGAGAGCTTCGGGGCGAGATACACGCGCCACAGCGGCCGCGTGCGGTCGAGCGGCTCGGACAGCGCCCGGTCGCAGAGCGCGTGAAAGCGGCCGCGGTCGGGCCGGTCGTCGGGGTCACACAGGGGCACCACGTGGTAGTCGATGTCGAAGCTCTCGTCGTCCACCCAGAACGGCTCGCCCATCCCCTTCAGCCCGAAGGCGAGGCGGCGGCGAAAGCGCGGCGTGTGCTCGAGGCGGGCCGCGACGCTGCGGCGCAACCCGTCCAGCGGGATCGGCCTGCCGTCCTCGCGTGGCCCGAGCAGGGCCGACCACGCCACGTGCATGTGGGCGTTCGCGGTCTCTACCCGGAGAAAGGACCCGTCGAGTGCTGTGAGGCGATCGGCCATGAGGTCAGGGTCGCGCGCAGGGGCACGGGAGTCATCGGACCAGTGGTAGGAAACGAGGCCGGGCGGAATGGCCCGCCCGCACTCATCAGGCCGAGGTGACCACGCCCCCGCGGCGTGGGTCCCCGCCGCCAGTCAGCTCTCCGGACGCCGAATCGCGCGTGACCAGCTGCACGCCGCCGAAGTAGAGGTTGCGCTCGTCCCAGCGCCGTAGGCGCCAGCCGCCGGCCTCGAGCTCGCGCAGGGCGTCGTCGTCCACACCCGGCTCGGCGTCCACCAGGTCGTCCTCCACGTGCAGGCGCGGGGCGTCGACCGCCGCCTGGGCGGCAAGCCCGCCGTCGATCACCGCCGCCACCGTCTGCACGATCGCCGAGCGGATCCGGTTCGAACCCGCGGAGCCGAGCGCCATCTCGGGCAGGCCGTCGCGCAGCACCACGGTCGGGGCCATCATGCTCGGCACGCGCGCCCCCGGCGGGTTGCGGTGGAAGCCGGTCGGGTTGAGGTCCTCCTCGCCGAGCATGTTGTTCAGGTGCATGCCGGTGCCCGGCACCACCACGCCCGAGCACGAGCCGTTGGAGCAGGTCACCGTGGCGCAGGCGCCGTCGGCGTCCATCACCGCCAGGTGCGTGGTGGACCCCAGCCTCGAGGCGATCTCACTCGCCACCCCGTCGAGCACGTCCTCGGCGAGGAAGCGCTCGGCGTAGTCCTTGCTGGTGAGCCCGGCAAGGAACTCCTCGTCACGGGCGCGGTTGGTCGAGGCGATCACCTCGGCCAGCGCGCGGGCGTCGCAGGGGCCCTCGATGCGGTCGAGCAGCTCCAGCGCGTCCGCGATCAGGATCCCGCCGGATGACGGCGGCGGGTTGGTGAGCACCTCCCGGTCCCGGAAGCTCGCGCGCGTGGGCAGGCGCTCGATCACCTCATAGGCGGCGAGGTCGTCGCGGGTGAGAAGGCCGCCACGCTCGAGCACCCAATCGCTCACGGCGCCGGCCACGTCGCCGGCGTAGAGGAAGCCCGGCCCCTCCGCGCCCAGGCGGTCGAGCAGGTCCGCCAGATCGGGGAGATACAGGCGCTCCCCATGGCGCAGCGGCCGCCCCTCCGGCTCGTAGATCGCCGCCACCTCGGGCGTCGAGCGCATGATCGGCCCCAGGATCTCGAACAGCAGCGCGTGCATCGGGATCACCTCCACCCCCTCGCGCGCGGCGCTCGCCGCGGGCCCGGTGAGCTCACCGAGCGCCACCGAGCCGAACCGATCGAGGGCCTCGGCGAGGCCGGCGGTGGTGCCGTAGACCCCGCACGAGGAGGGGCCGCAGTTGAAGCGCTGCACCGCGTCCTCGGCGAAGGCCACGTCGATCGGCACCAGCGGCGCCGGGGCGGGCTCGGCGATGCCCTTGCCCGGAGCGGCCACGAAGAAGTCGAGCAGGTGGTTCTCGCCCGAGGAGGTGTGCACGAGCATGAAGCCGCCCGCGCCGGGTCCCGTGAGGGGCGACTCGGCCACGAACGACATCAGCACGGCAGCCACCGCGGCGTCCACGGCGTTGCCGCCGGCGCGCAGCACATCCGCCCCCGCCCGGGCGGTGAGCGGGTGACCGGCTGCGATGACGCCCCTCATGCGGGCAGACCGTAGTGCCTGGCGGCGGTGCGAACCGCGCCTGCAACCGCCTGGACCGAGGGGCGCTCCGCGTCGGTCGCGCGCGTGGCCATGAAGATCGTGCGCTCGAGCGTGCCCTCGGCGATCTTCCTCACCACCACGCCGGGGTGGTCGCCGGGGCGCACGAGGTCCGGCAGAAAGCACACCGCCCGTTCGGCCGCGACCAGCCTCAGGCACATCACGCTGTCGTTCGAGCGGTGGCGGATGTCGGGGTCGAAGCCGCCGAGGTCGCGGCATGAGCGCTCGGTCACCTCGTCCCAGCCGGTACCCCGATGGCCGGTCACCCATGCCTCGCCCTCCAGATCCGCAAGCGTGATGGCGCGGCGACGGCCCGCGGATGGATGCCCCTCCGGGAGCACCACCTTCACCTCGTCCCGGCCAAGGTCCTCGCGCACGAGCTCCGCTCGCCGCGGACGCGGCTGGTGCTGCCACTCGTCGGCCAGCACCAGGTCGTAGTCGCCGAGCTCGAGCGCCGGCAGCGACTCCTCCGGCTCGGCCTCCACCAGCTCTGTGCGCAGGCCCGGCGCATCCCGCGCGAGCGCCCGCATCGCGGGGATGCCGACGTGGAAGGCCACCGACTGGAACGACGCGATCCGCCCGCGGCCCGCGATGGTGCCCGCGGCAGCGGCCAGCTCTGACTCCGCCACCTCTGCTCGCTCGAGCAGCGCGCCGGCGTGCCCGACGAGCACCAGCGCGGGATCGGTGAGCCGAACGCCGCGACCGGCGCGCTCCAGCAGCTTCACGCCCGCCTCGCGCTCCAGCACCGAGAGCTGCTGGGACACCGCGGAGGGCGTGAACTGCAGCGCGTCGGCCACCGCCGCGATCGTTCCGCGCGCGTGGAGCTCGTGCAGCAGGCGCAGGCGGCCGAGGTCGAGCATCTCTTTAGTAACTCTACTGCGTTTAGGTAATGAATCCGAGTTGTTCCTTATGTATTTCAAAGGCAGGATGGCGCCGTGCCTCCTTCCGGCGTCCTCTTCTGCCTCGGCTCCGCCGCCGCCTTCGGCGCGATGGGGATCTTCGGCAAGCTCGCCTATGACGAAGGGGCGACCGTCGGCACGCTGCTGGCCACCCGCTTCGGCCTCGCGGCGGCGGTGTTCTGGCTGGTGCTGATCGCCTCGGGTGCCGGTCCTGCGCTGCGGCGCGTCTCGCGGCGGGACGCCCTCCTCGCCTTCGCCCTCGGTGCGATCGGGTACGGCGCCCAGGCCGGCTGCTACTTCCTGGCGCTCGAGCGGCTCGACGCGTCGCTGCTCTCGCTGGTGCTCTACACGTTCCCCGTGATGGTGGCCGTGGCCGCCGTCGCGCTCGGGCGCGATCGCGCCAGCCTGCGCACGGCCGCCGCACTCCTGGTGGCCTCGGCGGGCCTCGTGCTGGTGCTGGCCGGCGCCGCGGCCGGCGCGCTCGACCCCCTCGGCACCGCCCTCGCCCTGGGCGCGGCGGTGGTCTACAGCGTCTACATCCTCAGCTCCGAGGGCGTGGCGTCGCGGGTGGAGCCGCTCGCCCTCAGCACCCTGGTGTGCACGGGGGCGGCGTTCAGCTTCACGCTCGCCGGTCTCGCGACCGGAGACCTCGACCTCGGCGCGGTGAGCGGCACCGGCCTGGGCTGGCTGGCTGGCATCGCACTGGTGTCGACCGTGGTCGCCATCTCGCTCTTCTTCGCCGGGCTGCGGCGCGTCGGGCCGACCGCCGCCGCGATCCTGTCCACGCTCGAGCCGGTGGTTACCGTGATGCTCGCCTTCGTCGTGTTCGGCGAGTCGCTCGGCCCGGCCCAGCTCGCCGGCGGCGCGCTGGTGCTGGCGGCGGTGCTGGCCGTGCAAACACCACCCAGAAGGGAGCGTCTTGAACTCCAAACCGCTTGAGGGCAGGGTCGCGCTTGTCGCGGGGGCCACCCGCGGCGGAGGGCGCGGCGTCGCCGTGGCGCTCGGCGAGGCCGGCGCCACCGTCTACTGCAGTGGCCGCACCACCCGCGAGCAGCGGTCGGAGTACGACAGGTCGGAGACGATCGAGGAGACGGCCGAGCTGGTGACCGAGGCCGGCGGCACCGGCATCTTCCACGCGGCCGACCACCTCGAGCGCGATCAGGTGCAAGGGCTGGTAAAGAGGATCGGGTCCGAGGCCGGCCGGCTCGACGTGCTGGTGAACGACGTCTGGGGCGGCGAAGGGCTATTCGACTGGGACAAGCCGGTCTGGGAGCACGACCTCGACGATGGCCTGCGGATGATGCGCCTGGGGCTCGAGACCCACCTCATCACCAGCCACTTCGCCCTGCCGCTGCTGATCCGCGAGCCCGGCGGCCTCCTGGTCGAGATGACAGACGGCACGCGGGAGTACAACGACGCGACGTACCGCAACCCGGCCTTCTACGACCTGGTGAAGAACGCGGTGCTGCGGCTGGCGTTCGCTCAGGGCGAGGAGCTGGCGAAGCACGAGCTGCACGGCGGTCGCGCTCACGCCCGGCTGGATGCGCTCGGAGATGATGCTGGAGGTGTTCGGCGTGACCGAGGAGACCTGGACCGAGGCAAAGCAGCCGCACTTCGCCGCGATCTCGGAGAGCCCGCTGTTCGTGGGCCGCGCCGTGGCAGCGCTCGCCGCGGACCCGGACGTGGCGCGCAAGAACGGCGGCTCGTTCTCCTCAGGCGGCCTGGCGCAGGAGTACGGCTTCACCGACACCGACGGGTCACAGCCCGACTGCTGGCGCTACATGGTGGAGGTGCAGGACCCGGGCAAGCCCGCGGATTCGACGGGCTACCGCTGAACTAGTGGCGACTGGGCGGGGTCATAACCCCATCGAGTCGCCAGAAGATCGGGAGGGCTCAGCCGCGGGGCAGGAACTCAGGCACGTCCAGGTCGCCCAGGCCACCGGCCGCGACCGTCTCGCGCCGGGCTCGGGTCACCCTCGGCTCCGCCTCCGGGGCGGCCGGGAGCTCCTCCGGGCTGCGCTCGCGCTCGCGGCGGCGGGGGGCGGAGTCGCCGTACCCGGTCGCCACGACGGTGATCCACACCTCGTCGGCAAGCTTCTCGTCGACCATCGCGCCGAAGATGATGTTGGCGTCGGGATGGGCGGCCTCGGCCACGGCCTTGGCGCACTCGTTGACCTCCCACAGGGACAGGTCCTTTCCGCCCGTGATCGAGAGGAGGACCGACTTGGCGCCCTCCACCGAGGTCTCCAGCAGCGGCGACTCGACAGCGTGTGTCGCGGCCTCGAGCGCCCGGTTCTCGCCGGTGCCCATGCCGATCCCGAGCAGTGCGTTGCCCGCCTGGGACATGATCGTGCGCACGTCCGCGAAGTCGAGGTTGATCAACCCCGGCAGCGCGATCAGGTCGGAGATGCCCTGCACGCCCTGGCGCAGCACGTCGTCGGCCACCCGGAAGGCGTCGACCATCGACGTCTGCTTGTCGAGCACGGAGAGCAGGCGTGAGTTCGGGATCGTGATGAGCGTGTCGACCTCGGCCGCCAGCTCTGCGATTCCCATCTCGGCCTGGGCGCCGCGCTTGGCACCCTCGAAGGCGAACGGCTTGGTGACGATGCCCACGGTGAGGGCACCCACCTCGCGGGAGATCCGCGCCACCACGGGAGCGGCGCCCGTGCCGGTGCCGCCACCGGCGCCGGCCGTGATGAAGATCATGTCCGCGCCCTTGAGCAGGCCCTTGAGCTCGTCGTACTGCTCGATCGCCGACTGGCGCCCGAGCGCGGGGTTGGACCCCGAGCCGAGACCGCGGGTGGCGTCGTCGCCGATATGCACGCGCGTGGGCGCGCTGGACTGCTCGAGCGACTGCATGTCGGTGTTGACCGCGATGAACTCCACGCCCTCGACCTGGGCCTCGATCATCCGATCGACGGCGTTCACGCCGGCGCCGCCGACGCCGACGACCCGCAGTACGGGCTTGCGGGTGAGCGGAGACTGCGGCAGGTGCACCGGCTCCTGCTCGACCGCGGGGGCGGGAGGCGGCGCTGCCTCCGTGGGGGGCTCCAGGATGTTCTCGGGGATATCCGAGGAGAAAACGGTCCGAAGCCGTTCCTCCGGGGTGGGCAGACCCTCATACCGAGAAGCGGTAGGAGCCCGCTCGGGCTCGGCCTCCGGCTCGACAGCGGGCTCAGCCCTGTCGACTGTCTCCTGTCGACTGTCGACTGTGCGCTCTACAGGCTCGGCAGAAACGTCAGGGCCCTTGGGCTCTTCCTCGGCACCTTCCTCGTCCGTGCTCCGGAAGAGCGCAGCAAGAGGCCCCTCGCGCATGCTCGCCCGCTTGTTACTTCCCATGTGAGAGGACCTCCTTTGCCAGCGCGCGATAGGCGGAGGCCGCCTTGCCGTCTGGTTCGTATTTGAGCACTGACATTCCCTTCACGGGCGCTTCTGCGAATCGGACCGTCTTGTTGATGCGCGACGCGAACACGCGGTCGCCGAAGTTCTCCTCGAGGATCTCGATCGCCTCCTTCGCGTGGACCGTGCGGTTGTCCACGAGGGTCGGCAGGATGCCCTCGATCTCAACGTCTGGATTCAGGTTCTCTCGGATCATCGCCAGCGTGTTCTGCAGCTGCACCAACCCTCGCATTGACAGATACTCGCATTGCACGGGGACGATCACCTTGTCGCAGGCCGTGAGAGCGTTGATCGTGAGCAATCCGAGGCTCGGCGGGGTGTCGATGCAGATGAAGTCGTAGTCCTCCATCACGGGCTTCAGCGCCTTCTCCAGCGAGCGCTCGCGGCCGATCTTGGTGGACATCGCGATCTCGGCGCCGGCGAGGTCGATCGAGGCGCAGGCCACGTCGACCTCGCGCTTGCGGATGACCTCGCGGATCGAGATGTCATGCACGAGCACGTCGTACATCGACACCTCGAGCGAGTCGGGGTCGATGCCCTGGCTCATGGTGAGGTTGCCCTGCGGATCGAGGTCCACGCATAGCGCGCGGTGGCCGCTCTCGACGAACGCCGCCGCGAGGTTGAGCGTGGTCGTCGTCTTGGCGACGCCACCCTTCTGGTTGGTGAACGCGATGACCTTCGCTTTGTTGGTGGCATCTGCCATACGCAGTGCCTATTCGCACGAACGCAGGGTTCTCCTTCCGCCTAGTCTCCTGCTATGGAGGAAGTTCTCGACAGGCGGCTCGTGGTCGTGACCGGCAAGGGCGGAGTGGGCAAGACCACGGTGAGTGCCGCGCTCGGTCTGGCGGCCGCGCGCGCGGGCAAGCGCACCATCATCTGCGAGGTGTCCGAGCAGGAGCGCATCACCCAGACGTTCGGCAAGCCGGCCGCCGGGTTCAACGAGACCGAGGTCGCCGAGAACCTCCACACGTTCTCGCTCAATCCCGAGGACGCCAAGGAGGAGTGGCTCAAGCACCAGCTGCGCTCGGGCGCGCTGGCGGGGCTGCTCAGCTCCAGCCGCATCTTCCAGTACCTCACCGCGGCCGCGCCGGGCCTCGCGGAGATCGTGACCATCGGCAAGGTCTGGGAGCTGGCGCAGCTCGAGCGGGTCACGCCGAGGTCGGCGCCGTACGACCTCGTGATCCTCGACGCCCCCGCCACCGGCCACGGCCTCGCGCTGATGCGCGCGCCGCGTACATACGCCGACGTCGCCAAGGTCGGCCCGATCCACAACCACGCGAAGACGATCGAGGGCTTTCTCACCGACCCGAAGCAGACGGCGATCGTCGCCGTGGCACTGGCCGAGGAGATGCCCGTGAACGAGACCATCGACCTCGAGGGCAAGGTGCGCGACGAGCTGGGGATGAACCTGGCGGGGATCTTCGTGAACGCCGTGCTGCCGGAGCGCTTCTCGGGCGCCGAGGCCGAGGCGATGGAGTCCGTTGACGGCGCGGGCAGCCCGGCGGCCCGCCAGGCGCTCGCCGCCGCGCTTGCCGCGCACGAACGGGCGAAGGCCCAGCGCTCGCAGGTCGGCCGCCTCAAGCGGGGCGCCCAGGCGCCGGTGGCCACCCTGCCGTTCATCCTCAGCCCCGAGGTCGGGCTCGACGATCTCGAGGAGCTGTCCCAGGAACTGGAACGCAAGCTGTGAGCATCGACCGGCTCATCGCGCGCAAGGAGGTGGTGATCTGCGCCGGCTCCGGCGGCGTGGGCAAGACCACGACCTCGGCCGCCATCGCGGCCGGAATGGCGGAGCGGGGGAAGACCGCAGCGGTGCTCACCATCGACCCCGCCAAGCGCCTGGCCAACTCGCTCGGGCTGAAGGAGCTCGGCAACGAGGAGGCCCGAGTGGAGCTGGACGCACCCGGAGAGCTGTGGGCGATGATGCTCGACGCCAAGCGGACCTTCGACGAGCTGATCGACACGCACGCCCCGGACGAGGAGTCCCGCGACGCCGTGCTCAACAACCCGATCTACCGCCAGCTGTCCAACGCGGTCGCGGGCTCGCAGGAGTACATGGCCATGGAGAAGCTGCACGAGCTGCACCAGGAGGGCAAGTACGACGTGCTCGTGCTCGACACGCCGCCGACGCGCAACGCGCTCGACTTCCTCGACGCCCCGCGGCGGCTCGCGCGCTTCATCGACTCGCGCTCGCTGAGCTTCTTCCGCGCCTCCGGCAAGCTCGGCTTCGGGCTGCTCGGGCGCGGCTCGGGGATGGTCTTCTCGGTGATGAAGCGCGCGACCGGCGTGGACCTGCTCAAGGATCTGGCGGACTTCTTCAACTCCTTCGGCGACATGGCGGACGGCTTCCGGGAGCGCGCCGACCGGGTGAACGCGCTGATCGGCGACCACCGCACCACCTTCCTGCTCGTCACCTCGCCGCGCGCAGCGTCGATCGAGGAGGCCCAGTACTTCCACCGCAAGCTACGCAACGAGGACCTGCCCTTCGGCGGCGTGATCGTGAACCGGATGCGCGAGCCGGTGAAGGCCAGGCCCGGGCCCAAGCTCGAGGAGGAGCTGACCGGCCTGCTCGACGAGAAACTGGCGAGCAAGGTGGACCTCACGGTTCGGGAGCACAAGGCGCTGGCAGAGCGCGACGCCGCGAACGTCGAGCGCTTGCGTGCGAAGATCGGGCGCAAGCCGATGATCACGGTGCCCGAGCTCCCTGGCGACGTGCACGACCTCGACGGCCTGCGCGCAATGAACGAGCATCTCTTCGCATGAGCAGCGCGCAGCGCTTCGTCGAGTTGCACCAGAGTGGTTGCTTCGTGATGCCGAACCCGTGGGACGTGGGCTCGGCGAAGCTGCTGGAGAAGGCCGGGTTCGAGGCGCTTGCCACCACCAGCTCTGGTTTCGCGCAGACGCTCGGGCGCCGCGACGGCGAGGCCACGCTGGACGACGTCGTCGAGCACGTCGGCGCCATCACGGCCGCCGTGCCTCTCCCGCTCTCCGTCGACCTCGAGAACGGCTACGACGATCCTGCGGAAGCGATCACCCGAGTGGCCGAGGCAGGCGCGGTGGGTGGCTCCATCGAGGACTTCGATCCCGGCGAGGGCATCTACGGGGTGGACCGGGCCGTCGAGCGCGTGACCGCCGCGGTGGAAGCCGCGCGCGCCCTGGACTTCCCCTTCACCCTCACCGCCCGCGCCGAGAACCACATCCGCGACAACCCGGACCTGGCCGACACCATCGCGCGCCTGCAGGCCTACGAGGCGGCGGGCGCGAACGTGCTCTACGCGCCGGGCCTGAGCAGCGCCGACGAGATCCAGGCGGTGTGCGAGGCGGTCTCTCTACCCGTGAACGTGCTCGCGTGGCCGGGCCTCACGCTCGAGGCGATCGCCGGAGCGGGCGCGCGCCGTGTGAGCGTGGGCGGCTCGCTGGCGTGGGTGGCGGTGGGCGCCGCGAAGGCAGCCGCCAAGACGCTCGCCGAGGGCGACCTCAGCGCGCTGGGGTAAGCGCGGCGTCGCGGTCGAGCGCCGCCAGCAGCGCCTCGACCACCTCGCCGTCGAACTGTGCGCCGGCGCCGCCCAGGAGCTCCTCGCGGGCAGCGTGCTCGCCCAGTGCGCGCCGATAGACGCGATCCGCGGTCATGGCCTCGTAGGCGTCCGCCACGGCCAGGATGCGCGACTCGAGCGGAATCTCGTCGCCGCTCAGGCCGAAGGGGTATCCGAGCCCGTCGGGGCGCTCGTGGTGGGAGAGGATCCACTGGCGCAGGTCGTTCAGCTCCGGCCGTGACAGCAGCCGGGCGCCGATCTGCGGGTGGGTGCGCATCTGTGCCCACTCGTCGGGATCGAGCGGGCCGGGCTTGGTGAGCACGCGGTCGGAGATGCCGATCTTGCCGACGTCGTGCAGCAGTCCGGCGAGGCCGATCCGCCTCGCGCGCTCGTCGCCCAACCCCATCTGGTGAGCCATCACGGTCGCGTAATGGCCGACGGTCCGCGAGTGCTGCGCGGTGCCGGTGTCGCGGATGTCGAGCGCCTCGGCCAGGCCGATCACGGTGTCCAGCTGCATCTCGGCGCTGTCGGCCACCTGGGCGCGCGAGCCGTCGAGCGACTTCGCAAGCTCCTCGGTGAACACCATGCAGCGGTTGCGGCCCATCTCCTTCGCGGCGTACAGCGCCTGGTCGGCGGCGCGCATCAGGGCGGCGGCGTCGTCGCCTTGGGCCGGGAACACGGCGATGCCGAAGGAGATCGTGATCGGCACGCTGTCGGTCGCGAACACCTCCTGGATGCCGAGCCGCACGCGGTCGGCCAAGGCCACGGCGCCGGCCTCGTCGACTCCGGGCAGCAGCAGCGCGAACTCCTCGCCACCGACCCGCGCGTTCACGTCGCTGCGGCGCTTCCACTTCGACAGCTCGCGTGTCACCCGCCGCAGAGCCTCGTCGCCCGCCTGGTGGCCCAGGCGGTCGTTCACGAGCTTGAAGCCATCGAGGTCGCCGACCGCGACGGTGAGCGGCCGGTTCGCCCTCCGCGCGGCCGCCAGCTCCTCATCGAAGCGCTCCTCGAAGGCGCGGCGGTTGAGGATCCCGGTGAGGGCGTCCGTGCGAGCGGCGCCCGAGAGCCGGTCGACCAGCCGCATTATGCGCTCCTTCATCGACGCCACGAGCAGGCCCGAGACGAGCGCCACGCCCACGGTGAGCACCCACCGCTGAAGCGCCACGGGGTCATGATCGACCAGCGACAGCGCGGCCCCATACAGGGCGGCCATGATCGCGATGTGCACCATCGCCTGGCGGCGGGTGAGGAAGTAGAACGCCTCCACGGCGACCCAGATGTAGAAGAACGGGTAGGCGCTGGAGCCGTGTCCGTCCCAGAGCACGGCGAGGGTGACGACGCCGGTGCCGATGGCCAGCGATACGCCGACCACCCACCGGGGTAGGCGGTCGCCGGTGACGAAGAGGAACGCCGCCGCAACGAACGCGAGCGTGCAGTTGCCGATCAGGCCGGCGACGTTGGCGGAGGGGTGCATCGGTGCGAGCAGCGAGAGCAGCCCCACCACGCCCCCGGCGAAGTAGAACCACGCAAGCGTGCGCGCCATATCGGCCACGCCGAAGGGGTTGCGCTCCTCCATCTCTTTTCTATCGGCCGCTGGGCCGAAAGCTAGACCGGCGCGGAGAAACTGGCCGGGTCGTCGTCGAAGACCGCCTCGACGGGCTCGGCTTCAACCACGGCGGTACGAGGGACGACCGCAGGTTCCGGAGCAGGAGCAGGAGCCGGAGCCGCGGCCGGAGCCCTAGCCCCTGAGGTCTGAGGCCTGAGGTCTGTGGCCTCGATCTCAAACGGCTCAACCGGCGACAGCAGCAGCCCGTCGGCCACCGACCGCAGGTCGGGGTCCAGATACCCGCACATCACGTCTCGAAGCAGCGCCCGCAGGTGCCGCTCCACCTCGTCGACAAGGGTCCGGGGCGAGTCCGAGCCGACGGAGTCGAGGTAGGGCTCGTCGGACCCGTCGCCCATCACGAAGCGTTCCAGCGCCTGGGCCAGCTCCACCCGGCGCTGAACCCGCTTGCGCTCGTTCTCCTCGGCGCACAGCACGGCCACGCGCAGCGCAAGCGAGGAACGGCCGGAGTCGCCGTTGCTCTCCACGAGGGCGCGCAGCGCCAGCAGGTAGTCCGACAGCGCCTCGGACTCCAGCCGCCGGCCGCAGCCCATCTCGAAGCGCGACAGCGCCCACGCCACCGACCCGCCGCGCGAGACGCCCTCGATCGCGTCGACGAACTGGCTCAGCTCGGCCTCCTCGCCGTCGATCATGATCCACGGCTCGCCGCGGGCCGCGCCGGTGGCCTCGAGCTCGAACGGCTGCCAGCGACCGTCGCCGGTGCGCCGCCAGCCCACCGCCGCCAGGGCGATCCCGCCGGCCTTCCACAGGCGCAGGCAGGTGAGCATCCGGCGGAAGCGCATGCGCGCCTCCTGGACCGGCACCGGGTCCTCGGGAGCGACCTCGCGCGTGAGCACGAGCAGCGCCGCCGGGTCCTCGCGCTCCGCAGCCCAGACCGCCTCGTCGGGAGCGTCGGTGTGGTCGCCGCGCACCAGCATCAGCCCGTCGCCCAGCTCCACCTGCTCCTTCTGCATCTGGATGCCGTGAACCGCCACCAGCACCGTGGCCGGCATGCTCTTCTCGAACAGGTTGCGCTCCACCTCTGCGTAGACGCGCTCGAAGCGGTCCTCGGGGAAGGAGAAATCGGTCATGTCCTCCCACAGACGCTCGAGCAGCGCCTGCAGGGCGGGCTCGGGACGGGCGTTGTCGGCGCCGTTCAAGAGCAGGTAGGCGGAGGCGCTCGCGCCGAGCGCTTCGGCGGCCGGTCCGCACGAGGCCAGCTTCACGAGCCGCGGCCAGCGGTCGGCGATGAACTTCTGGGTCAGCGGCTTGTAGTGGTAGAGCGTGGGGCCATCTCCGCGACCGCCCTCGAGGTCGAACTCGAGCTCGGCGCCCGAGTGCAAGCTTTCTCTCAGCAGCCCCGCGGCCTCAACCGCGAAGTCCCTCAGAGCGTCGTGCAAGTCGCGGTTCCTCATGTGGCGCGTTTTCGCCATTGGCCCCAATGCTCCTTCTGCGACCATGAATCGCGATGAGGCCGGAGCTTCGGAAGGCGTATGCGACGTGCCGCCGCACCCATCGCCGCCACGACCCGACCTACTACTACGCCACCCGCCGGCTCCCGTCCGAGGTCCGCCCCGCGGTGCATGCCCTTTACGCGTTCGTGCGCGAGGCCGACGAGCTGGTCGACGGACCGGGCCGCGCCCGGGCTCCCGAGGCGCGGCGCCAGGCGCTGGACACGCTCGAAGCCGACCTCGCGGCCGGCCTTGCGACCGGCGCCTCGGACCGCCCGGCGATCGTCGCCCTGGCCGACGCGGGAAAGCGCCACGACCTACCGCTCGACGAGCTCGGCACGTACATGGAGTCGATGCGGATCGACTGCGGCCGGGTGCGAATCGGCTCGTGGGAGGAGCTCACGGCGTACATGAACGGCAGCGCCGCCGCCGTGGGGCGGATCATGGCCCCGCTGCTCGGCGCCCCGCAGGCCGGTGACAGCTTCGCGCGCCTGGGCCTGGCGTTCCAGCTCACCAACTTCATCCGCGACGTGCGCGAGGACTTCGTGCTCGACCGGATCTACCTGCCGGGCATGGAGGAGAGCGAGATCGCGGCCGGGCATGCTTCGGAGCGGTTCCGGGAATTGCTGGCCGTGAACGTGCAGCGCGCACGCGAGCTCTTCCGAGAGGGCGCGCCGGCGCTGGCCGCGGTGGAGCCGCGTGTGCGGCCCGGAATGCGGATGGCGCGCGGCGTGTACGTGCGCATCCTGGATCGGGTGGAGAGCCTGGGTTACGACGTGCTGGCCCGCCGGCCGGGGCTACCTCCCTGGCAGCTGGGCGCCGCGGCGCTACGCGGCCTGCGGGAGCCCGCGTGACGGTTCGCGCCACCCTGCGCGGGCAGCAGCGCACCGAGATCGCGGATCGCGAGGCGGACGTGCTGATCTGCGGAGCCAGCTTCGCCGGGCTGGCCGTGGCGCGCGAGCTGGCCGGATCCGGCGCCGACGTGCTGGTGGTGGACCGCTACGAGATCGGCGAGCGCCAGACCTCCGCGTGCGCGGCGCCGACGCCGTGGTTGCACGCGATGGGCGTGGAGGGCTCGATTCGCCAGGAGATCCCGCACATGAGCTTCCACACGCCGCACGGCAGCGCTCGCTACCGGCTGCCCTGGAGCTGGTCGGCCTTCGACTACCGCACGCTGTGCGACCTGCTGTGGGAGCAGTGCGACGCGCGCTTCGAGATTGCGAAGGTGGAGCGCCGAACCGCGGAGGGCGTCGTGACCGACCGCGGCACCCTCACCGCGCCGCTGGCGGTCGATGCTCTGGGGTGGCGGCGCGTTCTGGGCAGCCCGGGGCACCAGCCGCCCGAGTCGCCGCTCTCGCGCGGGCTCGAGGTGCACCCCGACGGCGGCGGCACCGACCTCGACGTGTGGATCGACCGTTCGCTGGTGCGCCGCGGCTACTGCTGGAGCGTGCCCGCGGAGGGCGAGCAGCGTGTCGGCGCCGGGTCCTACGAGCCGCGTGACCACGTGAAGGAGCCGACGGTGGAGCTGGCCGGACGGCTCGGCGTGCCGGCCATCCGGTACCAGGGCAACTGGTTCCCCCACCGCCTGCGGCCCGCGGCCGGCGACGGGGTGTTCTTCGCGGGCGACTCGGCTGGGCACTGCTTCCCGCTCTCCGGCGAGGGCATCCGCACGGCGTTCTACTTCGGGATAGCGGCGGGGCGCGAGATCCGCGGAGTGCTGGCGGGGGAGCGCTCGCGCGAGCAGGCACTGCGCCGCCACGCGGAGTTCAGCGCGGGCCACGCGCGCGCCTTCAGCCTCGCGCTTCGCCTGCAGCGGCTGATCCCGGCGCTACCCCCGCGCGTGCTCACGCTCGCGCTGCGGGCGTTCGGGCGCCAGGCGATCGTCGACCGTGCGTTCGGCTGGTATCTCGACCAGGCCCACCCGTCGTTCGCGCGGCGGAGTCCGGGTCAGGCAGCGACGGGCTCGGCCGGGGCGGCGGTGGGCGCGCACTCCGCGCCCAGCCACTCCTTGCCGTAGGAGCGCATGTCCTCGATCAGAGGAAGCAGTGCGCGGCCCTTCTCCGTGAGCGAGTACTCCACCCGCGGCGGGACTTCGGGGAAGGTGTGACGCGTAACCACGCCCTCCTCCTCCAGCGCGCGCAGGCGCAGGGAGAGGGTGCGCGGCGAGATGCCCTCGAGCGAGCGCTCGAGCTCACAGAAGCGCGACCGGCCATCGGCCAGGTCGCGGATCACGAGCAGGGTCCACTTACCGCAGATGATGTCGGCGGTTGCACAGACCGGGCACGTGGAGTCAGGCCATCACGCCCAGTTTATCGCAAAGCTTCAGAAACTGAAGTAGAGGGCAGAGGGCAGACGTCTCTGCCCTCTGCCTCCGCGTCCTAGCCGCTCAGGTTCTGCAGGAGGCCGCCGCCACCGCCACCGGCGGCGGTCGGCACCACGCGACCCTCGCTCGGCTGCACCAGCACCCAGCCGGCGCCCTGGAACGCCATCTGCATCGACTCGCCCGAGCCGCGGCCGATGAAGTTCTTCAGCTTCACGTCGGTCTTGATCGAGGTGCTCACGCTGCTGGACCACGTGATCGCGGCCTGGGGGTCGGCAAACGTGGGTGCGTCGCCTGTGTTGAGCAGGACGGGTGGGCCGTCGGAGATGATCGCCACCCAGCCGCTGCCCTGCAGCGACATGTTGAACAGGCCGCCCGCCATCATGCTCGACACGCCGCCCTGCACCTTCTGGATGTCCCAGTCGATGTCCGCGTCGAACGCGAGCACGTTGGCGCCGTTGCACGTGATGGCGTCGTTCTCGAGCTTCAGCAGGTGCACTTCCTGCGCGGTATCGGCCAGGAAGACCTCGCCCGTACCGCTCATCTTCATGAGCTGAGTGCCCTCACCGGTCACGGCCTTCTTGAGCATCCGGCTCATTCCGCCTGACCCCGCGTGCTCGAAGCTGACCTCGCCCTGGTAGGCGACCATCGAGCCGAGCTTGGACTGAATCTCGCCCTCTTGGAGGCGCACCTTGAGCAGCTTGCTGTTCTGGAGGGTGAACGCCTCCTGGGACTGCGTCTCCTGAAACTCCGCGAGAGTGCTTTGCACCGTCTCTCCTTCTTCGTTGTCGTGGCCGCCAACACTGCTAGGCCGCCGGGCTTACGTCAAGTCAAGTTGGGCGGGCTGTCCGAATGGGCGCTAGCCTCG
The DNA here is from genome assembly GCA_963808105.1 of uncultured Thermoleophilaceae bacterium. GTDB lineage: Bacteria > Actinomycetota > Thermoleophilia > Solirubrobacterales > Thermoleophilaceae > JAAYBF01. The sequence goes on from CAWEEH010000003.1 coordinate 1,395,230, forward strand.
CCCCGGTGAGGCTCCGACTCGCCGTCGCAACCTGCGCGACCGTCCTCCTGACGGCCGCGCCCGCCGCTGGCGCCGGAGACCCGATCATGCCCCTCGACCAGGTCCGACGTGGCATGGAATGCACCGGCCGGACGGTGGTGCAGGGCACCACGATCACCGAGTTCGAAGTGCTGGTGCTCGATGTGATCAGCGGCGACTCGGCCGCACCGGGCGCCCGCATCCTGGTCCGCACCTCCGGGCCCGCGGTCGACCAGACAGGGATAGGGCCCGGCTTCTCAGGCTCCCCCGTCTACTGCCCCGGCCCCGACGGGGTCCAGCGCGTCGCGGGCGCGATCTCCGAGAGCCTCGGCGCCTACGGGAACTTCGACGTCCTGGTCACGCCGATCGAGCAGATCCTCGGTGAGACGCCGGAGGCCGGCGCCTCCGCGCGCAGCGCGCCCGAGCTTCGCCGCGGCGCCCAGCCGCTCGCCACCCCGCTCACGGTGTCCGGGCTCTCATTGCCCCTGCGAGTGCGCCTGCGGCGCGCCGCTCGCCGGGCCGGCGCCCAGGTGCTGGCCGCGCCCGCCGGCCCGTTCGGCGGCTTCCCTCGGCAAGACCTGCGCCCGGGCTCCGCGGTGTCCGCAGGCGTCGCCGGCGGCGACATCACGATCGGCTCCGTGGGCACCGTCGCCTATCGCGACGGCAGCGCGATCTGGGCGTTCGGACACCCGCTGGACGCGGCCGGGAGGCGGGCACTCGCGCTCCAGGACGCATACGTGTTTGCGGTGATCAACAACCCCCTCGGCACCGAGGAGGCCATCACCACCAAGCTCGCCGTGCCCGGCCACACCCTTGGGGGGATCACGTTCGACGGGATCAACCAGATCGCCGGGCGGCTGGGCCCGCCCCCGCGCTCGATCCGCTTGCGAGTGGCTGCCGAGGACACGGGCACGCGCCGCCGTTCGGTGCTCGTGACCGATGTGGCCGATGAGCGCCACCTCGAGCTCGGCTCCGCGCTCGACCTGGTGGGCGCCCTCGCCGTGTCCCAGGCGACCGCTCAGGTGCTCGGCTCCGCCCCCACCCGCCTGTCGACCGAGATGTGCGTGCGGATCAAGCTCAGTGAGCGCCGCCGCCGGGTGGGCTTCTGCGACTCCTACCAGGAGGCGTTCGGGCCGTTCGAGGACCTCTCGGGCGCGTTCGGGCTCGTCGACAGCTTCAAGTTCGGGCGCATCACTCCCACCGACGTCTCGGTGCGGATGAAGGTCTCGCGCGGGGTGCGGGAGGCGTTCGTGATCGCCGCGCGCGCCCCCCGGCGGGTGCGGCCGGGGCAGAGGATCAGGGTGCGCCTGCTCCTGCAGCGCCGCCGCGGCGGGCGCTCCCGCCTGTCCTTCCCGATGAGGGTGCCGCGATCGCTGCGGCCCGGGGTCAAGACGCTCACGCTCCGCGGGGTGGTGCCCGCCTCGCTGCAGCAGGCATCCGAGGAGGGCCTCGAGATCGTGCTCGAGGACATCGCGGAGGGAGGCGCCGGGAGCGGCGACGACGCCGGCCCGCGCTCGATCGGCGAGCTCGCGGCGGGCATCGCCAAGTTCGGGGCGGCCGACGGGCTGCGCGCAACCTTCTCCGCTCGCGGCCGCGGGCCCGTGGTGCTGCGGCGGCCCGGGCTGCTGCTACGGGGCAAGGTGCAGGTGCGCGTGCGGGTAGCCCGCGCGCGCTAGACGGCTACTTCTTCGCTCTCGGGCGCGAACACGCCGTCCACCGACGTCGCGCGCTGGCCGTCGCTGCTCACGAGCAGCTTGAAGTCGTGCTGGTGGGTGGCGGCCTTGAGAGCCTCCTCCATGGACACGAGACCCTTCTGGACGTGTCCCAGCAAAGCCTGGTCGAAGGTCTGCATTCCGTAGTACGCACCCTCGGAGATGACCTCCGGCAGCTTGCCGGTCTCCTCGGGGTTCATGATCATGTCGCGCACGCGGCCAGTCATCCGCAGCACCTCACAGGTGGCCACGCGGCCGTTGCCGTCGGGTGTCGGCACCAGGCGCTGGGAGATCACGCCCTTGAGCGTGCCGGCGAGCATGGCGCGGGCCTGGCGCTGCTCGGACTCGGAGAAGAAGTCGATGATGCGGTTCACGGTCTCGGCCGCGTCCACGGTGTGCACGGTCGAGAGCACGAGGTGACCGGTCTCGGCGGCGCTGAGCGCCGTGCGCACGGTCTCCTCGTCGCGCATCTCGCCGACCAAGATCACGTCGGGGTCCTGGCGCAGCACGCGGCGCAGGGCGCGCTTGAACGAGCCGGTGTCCTCACCGACCTCGCGCTGGTTGATGATCGAGAGCTTGTCCTTGTGCAGGAACTCGACGGGGTCCTCGATGGTCACGATGTGCTTGCGCTGGGTGGTGTTGATGCGGTCGATCATCGCGGCGAGGGTGGTGGACTTGCCTGAGCCGGTGGTGCCGGTCAGCAGGATGATCCCGCGCTCCTCGTCGGCCAGGTCGTTGATCACCTCCGGCAGCATCAGCTCCTCGACGGTTTTGATGTTCACCGGAATCGCGCGGCAGACGATCGAGACCGATCCGCGCTGAAGGAACGCGTTCACGCGGAAGCGTGCGAGGCCGGGGATGGCGAAGGAGAAGTCGACCTCGTGCTCCCGCTCGAACTCCTCGAGCTTCGCCGGGTCGTCGAGCATCTTGTGGAAGATCGCCTCGGTGTCGTCGGGCTTGAGCGGCTCGGTGTCCGGGATCGGCTCGAGCAGTCCGTGCGTCCGGATGATCGGGCGCGATGGGACCTTCAGGTGGAGATCGGAGCCACCGGTCTCGATGACGCGTGCAAGCGCCTGCTCGAGGTCGAACATGTAGTACTCATCGACGAGAAGAGGGAGGTTCTTTAGGGGCGAAGCGCTAGTCGTCGAGCCAGGTTTGCTGCATGGTGCCCCGCTCGTGTATCCCAAGCTGCACGAGCGGGGTATCGCCCACGTTCTGAAAGCCGTGCGGCGTCTCCGGCGGGATCACGATGACCGTCCCCGGCCCGGCCTCGATCCGCTCCTCACCGCGCCTGTACTCCGCCTGACCTTCGATCAGCACGAAGACCTCGTGGTAGGGGTGGACGTGCAGGCCCACCTCGGCGCCGGGCGGCGTGCGGGTGTAGAAGAACGACAGGTCCACGTCGGATTGGCGCTGGCCCTCGAACAACGCGGCGGTGGGGCTGAAGCCCAGCTCTTCGAGCGAGAACAGGCCTTCGGGGCTCATCGGTTCGCCACCAGGAGTTCGAAGTTTCCCCAGGTCGTGCGGAGGTTGTCCCGGGTCTCGACCTCGGCGAAGCCCGCGTCGGCGATCATCCCCGGCACGCGCCCGGCCGGGTGGTCGGCGGTGTTCGAGAAGCCGTCCTGCACCTGGAGCGCGGCGAACAGCACCCGCATCAGCGGATCCCGCGAGCGCCCGAAGTCGGCCACGTGCAGCCTTCCGCCGGGGCGGAGCACTCGGTGGGCCTCCGCCAGCGCTCTCCGCTTGGTGTCTGGTTCGAGGTGATGTAGGAGCAATGAGGTTACGACGCGGTCGAAGGACTGGTCATCGAAGGGGAGCTCGTCCGCCATCCCCTCGATCAGCTCGATGTCCTCGGCGCCGGGCTTGGCCCGAGCGATGCCGAGGATCTCCGGGTCACCGTCGATACCGGTCACGCGGTGCGGTCCGGGCGCCGCGGCGAGAGCGATCGCCAGCGTGCCGCTCCCGCAGCCGAGGTCGAGCACATCCGCCGGCCCACCCTCCAGCACCTCGCGCACCAGGCGCGGCCGCCACGCGCCCTCGCGCATGGTGATGGCGATCGAGCGGTCGTAGATCGAGGTGGGCAGGAAGCGCCCGTTGGCGGGGACGTAGCGCTGGTCGTCATCGGTCGGCATGGGCGAGAGATTCTGCCGATTTGGCGTAGCAATGTCGGATCCTGGGGCCATATCCCCTAGGACCCAGCACGGCGGCGATGCGTCGCCTAGGCGACGTCGCGGAGCTTCTGAGCTTCCGCCAGCGACTGCAGCTTCTTCAGCGACTGGTTCTCGATCTGGCGGATGCGCTCGCGCGTGACGTTGAAGGTGCGGCCCACCTCGTCCAGCGTGCGGGGGTGCTCCCCGCCCAGGCCGTAGCGCAGCTCCAGCACCCGGCGCTCGCGGTAGGAGAGGTTCTCCAGCGCCTCGCGCAGGGCCTCCTTGGTGAGGATCTCCGCTGCGCGCTCGTAGGGCGACTCGGCCCGCTCGTCGGCGATGAACTGGCCGAACTCGGACTCCTCCTCGTCGCCGACCGGCTTCTCCAGCGAGACCGGAGCCTGCGCGGAGCGCTTGATCGAGTCGACCTCGTCGGGCTCGATGCCCGTGACGTCGGCGATCTCCTCCGGCGTGGGCTCGCGGCCCAGCTCGGTGACGAGCTTGCGCTCGGCGCGGCCGATCTTGTTCAGCTTCTCGACCACGTGCACCGGGATGCGGATCGTGCGTGCCTTGTCGGCGAGCGCGCGGGCGATCGCCTGGCGGATCCACCAGGTGGCGTAGGTGGAGAACTTGAAGCCCTTGCGGTAGTCGAACTTCTCGGCCGCGCGCACGAGGCCGAGCGTGCCCTCCTGGATCAGGTCGAGGAAGGGCAGGCCCTGGTTGCGGTAGTTCTTGGCGATCGAGACGACCAGGCGCAGGTTGGACTCGACCATCTTCTGCTTCGCGTCGAGGTCGCCGCGCTCGATGCCCTTGGCGAGCGTGACCTCCTCCTGCGCGGTGAGCAGGCGGACCTTGCCGATGTCCTTGAGGAACAGCTGGAGGCTGTCCGTGGTCATGTCCGGCTTGAGGTCGATCGTCGCCTTCTTGCGGCGGCCCCGCTTGTCGGGCGCGCGCTCGACGGCCGAAGCGGCCACCGTGGCGGGGTCGATCTCCTCCACCAGCTCGATCTCGGACTTCTCGATGTGCGTGTGGAGGTCCTCGATATCGCCCTCGTCGAGGTCAACCTCGGCCAGGGCAGTGGCGATCTCCGCGTACGTGAGGACGCCGGCAGTCTGCCCCTTTGTGAGGAGCAGCTTGACCTCTTCGAGTTCCTGGAGTTCGCCTACAGACATCCGTATCCGATTACCTTTTTGCCGAGCCCGGGCACGCGCCTCGGGCGATTCAAACAGACGCTCGGAATCATAAAGCTATCCTTTATGAAGTCAACGAGGAACCTGCGGAGTTTGCGTTGACTTGCCAGTCAGCCAGTCCAATTTATACCCGCTCCCGGCGAATTCGATACGCGCTGCCCGTAGGATTTCGCGCCGATGGACGGTGAGGAGCCAGGACTGCTTGGCAACCTACCCCGGTCGCGACCGGGGACGCGCAGCGAGAAACGCGACGGCAAGCCGGCGGCGAAGCCCCCGAAGCCCACGCCGGAGCCTGAGGCATCGGGCGACCTGGTCGGCGATGCGCTGCGAACGGTCGCCCGCACAGCCGGCGGCGTGACCCGAGAGATCCTGCGCCGCCTTCCGCGGCCTTAGGGAGCCGCTTGCCCGCCCCCGCCGGCAAACGCCACCGCCATCCGTGGCGGTTCGTCAAGGACTTCTACTGGAAGGCATACCGCGAAAACGTGACCGGCCTGTCCGGGATGGTGGCCTACAACCTGCTGCTGTCGGTCTTCCCCCTGGCACTGCTCGCCCTCTTCATCGCCGGGCGGGTGCTCGAGAGCCCGGATCTCGAGGAGAGCGTGCTCAAGGACCTGCAGCAGCTGTTCCCGACGGCCGCGGACGACACCCTCACCAACGCCCTCGACCGGATCCGCTCGACCTCGACCGGCTTCGGGGTCGTCGCGCTGGTGGCGAGCATCTGGATCGGGTCCTCCTTCTGGGGCGCGCTCGACACGGCGTTCGCCCGGATCTACCACGTCGAGGGACGCACCTGGCTCCGGCAGAAGCGGTTCTCGGTGGCGATGCTCGTGGTCGTGCTGCTGTTCATGGCGGCCACCGTCGCGGTGCCCGCGCTGCAATCGGTGCTGGTCTCCGGGGCGGATGACCTCCCGCTGGGGCTGTCGGAGGTGGACGGGCTGATCTACGCCCTCACGCTCGCGGCCGGCCTGATGCTCCTGTTCGCCGTTCTGTGCCTCATCTACTGGGCCGTGCCGAACGGGCGACTGCCGTGGCGGGCGATCTGGCCGGGCGCGCTCGCGGCGACCCTGGCGATCGGCATCGTGGACTATGCCTTCCCCGCCTACCTGTCCTCGATCAACACGATCGCGCGCTTTGGCACGACGTTCGTCTTCGTGGTGATCGTGCTGATCTGGTTCTACGTGCTGGCGATCATCATCCTCGGGGGCGCGACGATCAACGCAATGAGGTTTGAAATCCACGAAACGGGTGTACTCCGGGCTGGTGAACCGGAGCCGTAATATTGGGTAAGGTGGCGTATGGCTTCCCGCAAGCAGTCAGCACCCTCCTGCCTCATCGTCGACGAGCATCCGGTAGTCCGGCAGGGCGTCCGGGCGCTGCTCGAGTCGACCTGGCCGAAGGCGTCGGTCACCGACGCGGAGGACCTCGACGCCGCGATCGCGACCAACAACGGCAAGCTCGACGTGGTCATCGTCGACCCGTGGCGCGCCGGCGCGGATGTGGGCGAGCTCGTGAAACACCTGTCAAAGGCGCTGGACGCCCCGATCGTGGTCTTCACGGCCGACGGCGGCGCGCGACTGTTGAGCGAGGCGCTGAAGGCGGGCGTGAAGGGATACGTGCGGAAGGACTCGCCCTCCAGCGACCTGATCCGAGCTATCGAGGCCGCCCAGGGCGGGGAGTTCTACGTGGATCCGGGGCTGTCGTCGACGATCGTGCTCGAGGAGGGCGACCGCACCCTCTCCGCCCGCCAGCGCGAGATCCTGCAGATGCTCGCCGACGGGATGCAGACCGACCACGTCGCGAAGGACCTGGGGCTCTCAACCGAAACGGTCCGAACCCACACGAAGAGGATCCTGGCGAAGCTCGAAGCGTCAACCCGCACGCAGGCCGTGGCCATAGGGATCCGCTACGGCCTGATCGAGTAATTCCGAAACGCGCGCCCACAGCGCGCTGAGTACCGAAGTGCCAGCCGCGGAGATCGCCGTCTGCAGGACCAGCGGCTGTCGAGTTGCAGTGGTCGGGACCCCGGAAAGACGACCTCCGCGGCTTGCACGTCCGCCCTCGGACCGCTGTCGGAGCACGGGCGGGGCTACTTCTTCGTCTTCTCCACCTTGATCTCTGCCTCACGCGGATCGCCCACCGCCACAGCGTCGCCGCCCGCCTTCGCCTTGTACATCGCCTGATCGGCCGACTCCAGCAGGGAGTCCGCGTCGTCGCCGTGCTCGGGGCAGGCCACCACGCCAATCGAAATTCCCACGCCGCCGTCCTCCCCCACCGCTCCCGCGGTCTCGGTGGCCACGGCCTCCGCCAGCCGCTCGGCCAGGGCGGCGGCCGTCTTCGCGGTCTGGTCGGGTGCGAGCACGCAGAACTCGTCGCCGCCGATGCGGGCGGGCAGGTCCACCGAGCGGATCGACCGGCGCACGGCCAGCGCCACCTGCACCAGCACCCGATCCCCGGCCGCGTGGCCCTGGGCGTCGTTCACGCGCTTGAGGCCGTCGATGTCGAGCACCAGCAACGCGAAGGGGTGCTCGTAGCGCTTGGCAATGCCGAGCGACTGCTTGAGCTGGGCGTGCAGGTGGCGCAGGTTGGACAGCCCGGTGAGCGGGTCGTTGTTGGCGAGCGACTCCAGCTCCCGGCCGCGCCGGCTCACCAGCGTCTCGACCGCTGCCGCCTGCACCGCTGCCACCGACTCCGCGATCCGCTCAGCCACGTGAGCGAGGGCCTCGCCGCCGAGCTCCTCGGCATCGCGCCGCAGGGCCTCGAGGATCACCATCTGAATCGCGGCGACGTCGCGGGTGAGGTCGGCCGCCGCGGGCTCGCGCGTGTCGCGCAATTCCGCCAGCCTGGCCGCGCGCTCGTGCGCCTCGGGACTCATCTCGAACGGGTCGCTGCCCTCCGCGGCGCCGCGCAGCACGTCCGAGATCAGCTCGGGCAGCTGCGCCGCGATGCGATCGGTGGGAAGGTCCTTGATCTCCTCGAGCGACGCCCTCCCGATCACCCGCACGATCCACGCCTTCGCCAGCTCCTCCCGGGCGCGCTCCAAGCGCGCGAGCGGCCCTGTGAGAACCCCGCTCACGGGCATACCGCCCGTTCGCGGCGGGGCTGCTGGATAGGTGAGTCGGGATCGGGCACGCAACGGCCTCCTGGGCGGGCGAGGCCAGCGTACGCACCGACTCGGCGGGATAATCCCGTGCGTGGACGAACCGATCGGCATCGAGGAGGCCCGCCGCCTGGTGCTGGCCGACATCGCGCCGCTGGACGCGGCCCAGGTGCCGCTCGAGCGTGCGCTCGGCCGCGTTCTCGCGGAGGACGTGCACAGCGACGTGGACGTGCCGCCGTTCGACAGCTCGGCCATGGACGGCTTCGCCGTCGGGGTCGGCGCCACGGGGCCGCTGCCGGTCGTCGGGGAGTCCCGCGCCGGGCATCCGTTCGGCGCTTCTTTGGAGCCCGGCGAGGCGATCCGCATCTCCACCGGAGCGGTGGTGCCGGAGGGAGCGGGCGCCGTGGTGCCCGTGGAGCGCACCGAGACGGCGAGCGGCAGGGTGGATGTGGGCTCGCCGGAGGACGGCGCGAACATCCGCCGCGCCGGGGAGGACGTACGTGCCGGGACCACCGTGCTGACCAAGGGCACCGAGCTCGGGCCGGCCGAGCTGGGCGTACTCGCGAGCGTGGGCCGCGCGAGCGCGGCGTGCGCCCGGCGGCCGCGGGTGGCGATTCTGGCCACCGGCGACGAGCTGGCGCCGCTGGGCGCGGCCCCCGTCCCGGGACGGATCTGGAGCTCCAACCCCCTCGCGCTCGGTGGCCAGGTCGTGCGGGCCGGCGGCGAGGTGGTGCTGAGCGAGACGGTGCCCGACGCCGCCGAGGCCACCCGCGCCGCGCTCGCGCGCGCACTCGCCGACGTGGACGTGGTGTGCGTGTCGGGCGGAGTGTCGGTGGGGGAGCACGACCACGTGAAGGCCGCGTTCGCGGCGCTCGGCGTGGAGGAGCGCTTCTGGGGCGTGGCGATGCGCCCCGGCAAGCCAGCGTGGTTCGGGATGGCCGGCTCGGTGGCGGCGTTCGGGCTGCCGGGCAACCCGGTGTCCGCGATGGTCACCTTTCACCTCTTCGCCCGCCCGGCGCTGCGGGCCCTCCAGGGGGCGGACCCCGCCGCGACGCGGGCGACGGCCCGGCTCGAGGAGCCGGTCGCCCGCCATCCGAAACGCGCGCAGGCGGTCCGCGTGGGGCTCGAGCTCGCAGACGGGTGGCGCGCGACGCCGACCGGACCTCAGGGCTCGCACGTGCTCACCTCCATGCTCGGCGCGGACGCGCTGGCGCTGATCGCTCCCGGCGACGGCGAGGTGGCGGCCGGCGAGCAAGTGGAGATAGAACTGCTCGGATGAGGCAGCGGGACCCCAGGCGTGTGCTCAGCAGGCGCCGGCAGGCACGTGCACGCGTGAAGATCGTGGAGGTGCCGCAGTCGGGCTCCGCGCCCGATGGCAGCGTGACCACCGAGCAGGCCGCCGAGGTCACCCTCCCGCGAGCCGAGCTGGAGCGAATCTGGACGCCCGAGTACCTGGAACGGCTCGCGCGCACCTACTGGCACTTCCTCACCCGCGTCTCGCTGGGCCTGCTGCGGGTGCTCTACACGCCCGAGTCGCGAGAGATCGCGGTGCTCACGCGCCCGTTCGTACTGCTGCGCTTCTTCGCCCCCGAGTACGAGACGAGGGACGACTGCGGCACGGTCACCTGGCGGATCAACGAGGGGTTGCTCGTGCAGCCTGCGGGGCGCGGCAAGGGCTACCTGCGGATCTCCGTCTACCGCCCGGCCGACAACGATGGCGACGAGGCGACCACCATCCGTGTGACCTCGGAGGTGGCGAACTTCTATCCGCTGATCGGCGGGTGGGGCTGGTTCTCACGCATCGGCCGTCACCTCTACCGGATCACCCAGCTGCGCATCCACGTGATCGTGACCCACGCCTTCCTGCGGTCGCTGGCGCGGCTGGACCTGGCGCCGTCGGTGGTCGGGGCGCTGGTCAGCCGACCTTCTGACCCGTCACCTCGCGCAGCTTCGCCCGATCGTGGCGAGCCGTGACCGTGCGCACGGTGCCCGAGCGCGAGCGCATCACGAGGGACTCGGTGGTGGCTCCCTCGGGGCCCTGGAAATGCACGCCCCGGAGCATGTCGCCGTCGGTCACGCCGGTGGCGGAGAAGAAGACGTTCTCGCCGGAGACGAGCCGGTCGGTGTCGAGCACCTCGTCGAGGTCGTAGCCCGCGTCGAGGGCGGCCTGGCGCTCCTCGTCGTCGCGCGGCCAGAGCTTGCCGATGATCTTGCCGCCGATGCACTTGATCGCCGACGCCGACAGCACGCCCTCGGGCGTGCCGCCGATGCCCCAGAGCAGGTCGACCGGCGAGCCGGAGGTGACCGCCGATGAGCGACGCGGACACGTCGCCATGCGGGATGAAGCGGATGCGCGCGCCGGCCTCGCGGATCTCCTTGACGGCGTCCGCGTGGCGCGGGCGGTCGAGCATGATCACCATCACGTCGCCGACCGAGGTGCCCTTCTCCTTGGCGATCAGCTCGAGCGTCTCGGTGAGCGGGCGGTCGAAGTCGAGCAGGTGGGCCAGCTCCTTCGAGGTGGCCATCTTGTTCATGTAGACGCAGGGGCCGGGGTCGAACATCGTGCCGCGCTCGGACAGCGCGATCACGGCCAGTGAGTTGGGCAGGCCGTGCGCGCACAGCTCGGTGCCCTCGAGCGGATCGACCGCGATGTCCACCTCTGGCGGCGAGCCGTCCCCGATCTGCTCGCCGTTGTAGAGCATCGGAGCCTCGTCCTTCTCCCCCTCGCCGATCACCACCAGGCCGTCCATCGTGACCGTGTCGAGCATGAGCCGCATGGCGTCGACCGCCGCGCCGTCGGCCGACTCCTTCTCACCGCGCCCGATCCAGCGCGCCGCGGCGAGCGCCGCGTACTCGGTGGTCCTGACCAGCTCGAGCGCGAGGTTGCGGTCGGGCCGGGAGCCTGCGCCGTCGGGCATCTACCTAGATGACGCCCGGGGGCTTGCGGCCCTCGGTGTAGCGCGACTGGCGTAGGAAGCCACTGAAGGCCATGCCCAAGCAGGCGAGGAGGCCGACGAAATAGCCGATCTTCAAGGAGAGCTCGATGCCGGGATCGGGCTTGCCGAGAATGATTCCGTTGCAGAGGATGAGGACGAACCCGGTGATGCCGACGATCATGGTCACTTCGCCGGGCTTCCACGTGAGCTTGTGGCCGCGGGCGATGATCCAGGCGAGGATGAATGGGGCGGTGCAGGCGGCGACCAGCAGCCAGTCGAGGATCCCGAACACCTCAAACGCGTTGGCCGAGGCGTTGGGCCCAACGACGAGCTCGGGCCCTTCACCGATCGTCGAGTTCGGATTCCCGCTCGTGCCGAACCAGGGCAGAAAGAGCGAGACAAGCAGCACGCCGGCCGCCGCGAAGCCCCCGAATTCGCCGGGCGTCAGACGGCTCGCATCGAAGTACCCGGCCTTCTCCGCCCTCGAAGCTTCCACGACGGCAACGCTACCCGATCGCCGAGTGACGCGGCGGGGTACGATTCCACCTACCGGCACCGCCCTTGCGCCCTCATGAATCCCAGACACTGCCCCGAGGAGGGGCCGAGTCGCTGGAATACCAGAGCTACGCCGATGCTCTTGCAGAGGCGCGGAGGCGCACGCTCTCGCTCGTAGAGCCGGTGAGCGAGGAGGATCTGGACCGCGTACACGACCCGCTGATGAGCCCGTTGGTCTGGGATCTCGGGCACATCGCCGCGTTCGAGGACCTGTGGCTGTGCCAGCGCCTCGGCGGCCTCGAGCCGCTCGAGCCCGACCTCTCGATCGTCTACGACGCGAGCGAGATCCCGCGCGCGGACCGCGGCGACATCCCCTATCTCCGCCGCGACGATGCGCTGACGTTCATGGAGGCGGTGCGCGAGCGGGCGCTGGGAGTGCTCGAGCGCGATGGCGGCGGGCCGCTGTGGGACATGCTGGTCCAGCACGAGCACCAGCACAACGAGACGATGCTGCAGACGCTGCAGCTCGCGGCGCCCGGCACCTATTCGCCGGAGCGAACCCCGGCCGGCGGGGCGGCGCCCGACGAAGGGATGGTCGCGGTCGGCGAGGGCCCGTTCCGGATGGGCTTCCCCGGCGAGGGCTTCGCCTACGACAACGAGCGCCCGGCCCACACGGTTGACCTGCCGGCGTTCGAGATCGACCGCACCCCCGTGACCAACGGCGCCTACGCCGAGTTCGTGGAGGACGGCGGGACCCGCCCGCTCTACTGGACCGACGACGGTGAGGAGCGCCGGTTCGACCGCATCGAGCCGATCGACCCAGACCTCCCGGTGATGCACGTCTCATGGCACGAGGCCGACGCCTTCGCGCGCTGGCGCGGCGCGCGCCTTCCGACCGAGGCGGAGTGGGAGAAGGCCGCCGCGATCCACGGCAAGGGCCATGGCCACCTCGATCAGCTCGACTTCGGGCCCGGCACCGCGGGGCCGTTCCTGGGCGACTGCTGGGAATGGACCGCGAGCTGGTTCGACGGCTACCCGGGGTTCGCCGCCTTCCCGTACCGCGAGTACTCCGAGGTCTTCTTCGGCACGGCCTACCGGGTGCTGCGCGGCGCGTCCTGGGCCACGCGGCCCAGCGTGGCGCGGGCGACCTTCCGCAACTGGGACCTCCCCGAGCGGCGCCAGATCTTCGCCGGCTTCAGGTGCGCGCGATGAGCATCACGATCGATGCCATGGCCCAGGAGGTCCGGGCGGGCCTCTCGCGCGAGCTCAAGGAGATCTCGCCCAAGTTCTTCTACGACGCCCGCGGCTCGGAGCTGTTCGACCGGATCACGACGCTGCCCGAGTACTACCCGACCCGCGCCGAGCGCGAGATCCTCAACCGGCGCGCGCCCGAGATCGTGAACGGCACGTCCGAGCTGATCGAGCTGGGATCGGGGATGGCGTCCAAGACGCGGGCCCTGTTGTACGCGATGGCGGGCGCCGGATCGCTGTCGCGCTACGTGCCGTTCGACGTGGACGCGACCGTGGTCGAGCAGTGCGCGGACGAGCTGGCAGAGCTCTACCCGGGCCTGACCGTGGACGGCGTGGTGGGCGACTTCCAGCGCGACCTGGCCCAGATCCCCGACGGCGAGGACCGGCTGTTCGCGTTCCTCGGCGGGACCATCGGCAACCTCTACCCGGCGGAACGCGAACGCTTCCTCGCTGCCCTGCGCGAGTTGATGGGCCCCACCGACCGGCTGCTGATCGGCACCGATCTGGTGAAGGACCGCAGCGTGATCGAGGCGGCCTACAACGACAGCGAGGGCGTGACGGCGGAGTTCAACCGCAACGTCCTGCGGGTGCTCAACCGGGAGCTGGACGCGAACTTCGAGCCTGAGTCCTTCGAGCACGTGGCCTTCTTCGACGAGGCGAACTCGTGGATCGAGATGCGGCTGCGCGCGAACGGCGCCCAGACCGTGACGATCGACGGCGCCGACCTGATCGTGGAGTTCGCCGACGGCGAGGAGCTGCGCACCGAGATCAGCGCCAAGTTCACGCGCGCGGCGGTGGAGCGGGAGCTGGACGGCGCGGGCCTGCGGCTCGACGACTTCCACACCGACGACGGCGGCCTGTTCGGGCTGGCGGCCGCGTCGGTGGCATAGAGTCCCGCGCCGCATGGACCTGAACGGGATCGGCGCATTCATCTCCGGCGGCGCGTCCGGCCTCGGCGAGGCCACTGCCCGGGCACTTGTGGAACGCGGCGCGAAGGTGGCGCTCGCCGACGTGAACGACGAGAAGGCCGAGGCGCTCGCGGGCGAGCTGGGCGACTCGGCCATCCCCCTCCACTGCGACGTGACCAGCGAGGAGGAGGTCACCAAGGCCGTCGGCGCTGCCGTCGAGAAGTTCGGCGGCATCCGCTTCGCCGTGGCCTGCGCGGGTGTCGGCTGGGCCGAGCGCACCATCACCAAGAACGGCCCCCATCAGCTGATGCCGTTCGAGACCGTGGTGCGCGTGAACCTGATCGGCTCGTTCAACGTGCTGCGGATCGCCGCGGCCGCGATGAACGAGAACGAGGAGGGCGAGGACGGCGAGCGCGGCGCGGTGGTCATGACCGCCTCGATCGCGGCCTTCGACGGCCAGATCGGCCAGATCTCCTACTCGGCCTCGAAGGCCGGGATCTCGGGCATGACGCTTCCCGCGGCGCGCGACCTGTCGAGCCGCGGCATCCGCGTGGTCACGATCGCCCCCGGGCTGTTCGACACCCCTCTTCTCGCCGCGCTCCCCGAGGAGGCCCGCCAGGCCCTGGGCGCCGGCGTGCCGTTCCCCAAGCGCCTCGGCTACCCCTCCGAGTACGCCCAGCTGGCCTGCTCGATCGCGGAGAACCGCATGCTCAACGGCGAGACCATCCGGCTCGACGGCGCGCTGCGGATGCCGCCCAAATAGCCTTACCGGGAAGTTTTCGGCAGGGATGCCGAATACTTCGCACTCTTTCCGCCGAACTCGCAAGGAGACCTCTCAAATGCCTGAAGCAGTGATCGTCGACGCCCTTCGCACGCCCATCGGCCGCGCCTTCAAGGGCTCGCTCGCGCCACTTCGCCCCGACGACATGGGCGCGTTCATCGTGGACCAGCTGCTCGAGCGCAACCCGGGCGTGGACCCGGCATCCGTGGAGGAGGTCGATCGCCGGCGTTGGCCTTCCCCAGGGCAAGCAGGCGTTCAACATGGGCCGGCTCATCGCCCTGCTGTCGGAGAAGCTGCCGACCGAGGTGAATGGCCACACCGTGTCGCGCTACTGCGCGTCGGGTCTCGACGCCATCCGCTCGGCCGCCAACTCGGTGGCCGCCGGGCAGGGCGACACCTACATCGCCGCGGGCGTGGAGTGGGTCTCCCAGTACAACGAGCGCCAGGAGGCCGCCGGCGCCGCGGACCAGAACGAGAAGCTGCAGGGCAAGGACGGCACGCCCAACGTCTACATCCAGATGGGCGACACCGCCGTGAACGTGGCCAAGCGCTACGAGGTGAGCCGCGCCGACATGGACAAGTACGCCCAGCGCTCGCAGGAGCTGGCCGTGCAGTCACAGGAGGACGGCTTCTTCGACCGCGAGATCGAGCCGGTCACATTGCCCGACGGCACCAAGGTCGAGAAGGACGACGGCCCGCGTGCAAGCTCGTCGCTGGAGAAGCTCTCGGAGCTCCCCGAGGCCTTCGAGGGCGGCGGTGGCGTGACCGCCGGCAACTCATGCCCGCTCAACGACGGCGCCGCGGCGGCGATCATCATGTCCGCCGACAAGGCGAACGACCTGGGGCTCAAGCCCCGCGCCCGGATCATCACGGCGGCCACCGCCGCCAACGAGCCCGAGTACATGGGCGTGGCGCCGATCCCCGCGATCGAGAAGGTGCTCGGCCGGGCCGGCATGACGATCGACAACATCGACACCGTGGAGCTGAACGAGGCGTTCGCGGCTCAGGTGATCCCGATCATGGCCGAGTGCAACATCCCGCTGGAGAAGATGAACCCCCACGGCGGCGCGATCGCCCTGGGCCACCCGTTCGGCATGACCGGCGTGCGGATCATGACCACGCTCCTGAACGGCCTCGAGTCCGATGACAAGCAGATCGGGCTGGAGACGATGTGCGTGGCCGGCGGTCAGGGCGAAGCGATGATCGTGGAGCGCCTGTAGCTCAGGCCTCAGGCATCAGGCCTCAGGCATCAGCGTCTGAGGTCCCGCACGACTCTCGCTCCGCCGATCGCCATGTAGGTGCCCGTTAGGGCAGTCGCCGCCATCGCGCTCGTGCGGCTTACCTCGCCGCGGCGCAGGTCGCCGATGCCCGCGATCGTGTCCGACACGTCGCAGACGAAGGCCAGCCGCTGCCATAGGCGGCGGGCGGAGCCCTGCGAGAGCAGGTAGCCCGTGCCCAGCGTGAACGCGCGGGCGCCGAAGACGCGGGTCACGTAGTCGAGCTCGGGGGTCGCGGCGTCGCTCGCGCCGAAGGCCTTGGCCGTCGCTCGGGGCGAGACCCTGCTCAGGACTCCGAGCGCGATCCGGCCGGCCGCGAGCGCGGCGAGGGCGCGATCGCCGCGCTCGCTTCCGAAGCCCGGCAGCACCCCGAGGGGCCGGAAGTCTGCGTGGCGCTCCACGAGGAGGCCATCGCGGAGCACTATGCGGTCCCGGTTGGGCAGTTCGAAGGGGCGCCCCGCCAGCGTGCCGTGGAACGTCATCTCGATGGTCACCCCGTCGTCGGTGGGCTCCCAGCGCTGGACCTCGCCCGTGAGGTCCGGGATCGCCCGGAACAGCCGCTTGAACTGGCCGTGGAACCCGGCGAGGCCACGCGCCGGCGGCGCCAGGGGCTGGGTGAGGAGCACGTCCTCCGCGACGTGCCCCTCCATCTCACGGGCGAGCGCGTCGCGGCCGCCCGCCCAGCCGCGGGTGAACCGCTCTACGAACTCCTCCCGTCCGTTCGCGCTCATGCGGCTGTCGTAACCGGCTCCCGCACGAAGCCCGCGATCGCCTCGGCCAGCTGCGCCGGGTTGTCCTCCATTGAGAAGGTGCGGGCGTCCTCGATCCACTCGATCCGCGCGTTCGGCAGATCCTCGGCGAGCCGCTCGGCGTGCGCGGGCTTGAACAGCTTGTCCTCGCGCGACCACGCGATCAGCGCCGGCTTGTCGAACTCGCCGAGGCGGTCGGCCGCGCGGTTGAGGTCGGCCTTATCGATCCCGAGGATGAACTTCTTGGTGTCGTCACCCACCCCGGAGACCACACCTGCCGGGTAGATGTAGGAGTCCTCTGCGTCCAGATCGATACGGCGCTTCACCAGCCAGCCGAAGGCGATCGGCAGGTAGCGGGCGAAACGGAACCGCATCGGCGCGAACAGCACCTTGAACGCGCCCGGGATCCGGGCGGCGGGCTTGAAGTAGGCGAAGACCGCCGGCGGGAACTGGTCGCGGTAGTCGCACGAGGTGAGCACGAGGCGGCCGATTCGCTCGGGCCGGGTCGTGACCAGCATCTGGGAGATCGCGCCGCCGCTGTCGTTGCCCACGAGGGTCACGTCCTCGAGGCCGAGCGCCTCGATCGCGTCGGCCACGAGGTTCGCCACGGCCGGCGGGGCCAGGTCGGCGCCCTCGGGCATCGGCAGCGTGTGCGAGCCGAGCGGCAGGTCGAGCGCGATGCAGCGGAAGTCGGGAGACAGGCGCTCCACCACCTTGCGCCACAGGTTGGCGTTCACCAGCAGCCCGTGCACGAACACGATCGGCGCGCCGGTCCCCGCCTCGAAGTAGGCGAGCTGCTTGCCGCCAGGGAGGTCGAGGACCTTTCGCTCGCCGAGGGCGGGTGACCGCCAGGTTGCCTTGGACGGCATGTTGGGCTCCTTTGACATACAGGTTGTATGGACCGACCGGCAGCGTAACATACAGGCTGTATGACGACTAAGGAGGAGGGTGCGCAGGCCACGCGCACCGCGCTGATGACCGCTGCGCGGGAGCTCTTCACCGAGCGCGGCTACGCCGCGGTGGGCACGGAGGAGATCGTGGGCCGGGCGAAGGTGACCCGCGGGGCGCTCTACCACCACTTCACCGACAAGCGGGACCTCTTCCGTGCGGTGCACGAGCAGATGGAGAAGGAGATCGTGGACGCGATCGCGGCCCGGATGGACGGCACGACCGACCCGCTCGAGCTCCTGAAGATCGGGACGCGCGCGTTCCTGGACGCCTGCATGGACCCCGCGCATGCGCAGGTGAACCTGCTCGACGCCCCCTCGGTGCTGGGCTGGGCGGAGTGGCGTGAGATCGACATGCGCTACGGCATGGGGTTGATGACCGCCGGGCTCCAGGGAGGCATCGACGCCGGCGTCCTGCGTGGTCAGCCGGTGCTCCCCCTCGCCCATCTGCTGCTCGCCGCCATGGGCGAGGCCGCGATGATGATCGCCAACTCGCAGACGCCGAAGGCCACGCGGGACGAGATGGAGGTTTCGCTGCTGGAACTGCTGGAGGGGCTGCGGGCCTAGATCGTGAGGACGATCTTCCCGAGCTTGCCGCCCTCGGTGAAGCGGTCGTAGGCGGCCTCGCCCTGGTCGAGCGTGAAGGTCTCGGCCACCTGTACGTCGATCGCGCCGCGCTCGAACAGCGGCAGCACCTCCTTCTCGGCAGCCCTCATCGCCGCCGCCTTCTGCTCAAGCGGACGGGGACGCAGGAGCGAACCGCGGATCGTGGCCCCCTTGCCCATCACCGCCAGCAGGTTCAGCTCCGCCTTGAAGCCGGCCCCCACTCCGATCACGACGATCCGGCCGCCGGGCGCCACGGCGCTCAGGTTCTCTTTCAGGTTCGGCGCGCCGATGAGCTCGAGGACGACGTCGAAGGGACCGTGGTCGCCGAAGCCCTCGGGATCGATCGCCGTGGCGCCGAGCTCCTCGACCGCCGGCCGCAGCGATTCATTGCGCACGGTGGCTGTGACATGCGCGCCTGTCGCGCGGCCCAGCTGCACCGCCGCGGTGCCCACCCCGCCGGCCCCGCCGTGGACCAAGAGACGCTCGCCGGACCGCAGCCCGCCCTGGGTGAACAGGGCGTCATGTGCCGTCACGAACACCTCGGGGGCCCCGCCAGCCCGCGGCCAGTCCAGTGCCTCGGGCACCGGCATCAGGCCTCGCTCGTGCACCACGGCCAGCTCGGCCTGACCACCGCCGCCCACGACCGCCATCACCCTGTCCCCCTCGGAGAAGCGCTGCGCGCCCGGCCCGAGCCCGACCACCTCGCCGGCCAACTCGAGGCCCGGGATGTCCTGAGGCGCGTCGGGCGGCACCGGGTAGTCGCCCTTGCGCTGAAGCATGTCCGCGCCGTTCAGGCCCGCCGCCTTCACGGCAACGAGCACCTGTCCCGCTCCGGGAGCGGGATCTGGGTGGTCCTCGACGCTCAGGGCGCCGTCTTTGATCGTTAGAGCTCGCATCTACCGGCGAATAGGTCCTGGCGGAACTGTAGTTTTCAACCTACCCTGGCTTGGTAACACCGAGTCAGAACGGCCCCGGGAGTCGGGGCAGGCACGATGCCCCAGCGCTTCCAAACTCCACCGCTATGGCGCGAATCCCGGATGGGACTCGAGTTTGCGGCTCTCGCGAGAAACCCCGTCTTCCGCGGCCGGGGCGTAACCGACGGGCGCGGGCAGCCGGTTCTCCTCATCCCCGGCTTCATGGCCGGTGACGCCTCCCTCGGGATCATGGCGCGCTGGCTGAAGGGGACCGGCCATCACCCGAGCCGCGCGGGGATCCGCTCCAACGTCGCGTGCTCCGGCAGCACCGTCGAGGCGCTCGAGGACCGGCTGGAACGGCTTGTCGACCGCCAGGGCCGCCGCGCGGCCATCATCGGGCACAGCCGCGGCGGCAGCTTCGCCAAGGTGCTTGCGCGCCGGCGCCCCGACCTCGTCTCCGGAGTGATCATGCTGGGCTGCCCACAGCGGGACCCGCTCGCGGTCCACCCCGTCGTACGGGCGAACATCGAGGCGGTCGCCGCCGTCGGCCGGCTGGGCGTACCCGGCTTCTTCTCGAAGGTCTGCCTGGACGGGGAGTGCTGCTCCACGTTCTGGGACCAGTTCGAGCGCGACGTCCCGCGAGGCGTCGGCTACGTGTCGGTCTACTCGAAGACCGACGGCATCGTCGCCTGGAAGGCGTGCCTCGACCCCGCGGCCGAGCAGGTCGAGGTGCGGTCGAGCCACATCGGCATGGCGGTGCACCCCGACGTGTATCGCGTTGTGGCCGATTCGCTGGCCCAGTTCCGCAAGCGCGACTCCCGCCGCAAGCCGCTGCACAAGGGCGCGACGGTCACGTCCATCCGCCGCGCCGCCTAGTCAGCGCTTGAGCTTCACGCTGCGGCGGCTCGTTCTCGAGTTGCCGCGAGCGTCGGTGACCCGCACCTTGATCTTCGCCGTGATCTTGCGCTTGCGGCGGAGGGCCTTTCGGATGGCGCGGAGCGCCTTCTTGGGAATCCGGAGCTTCAGGGTCGCCTTGCGTCCGGCCGCGAGCTGCTTCTTCACGGATCGAAGCTTGAAGACCTTCGAGGCTCCCGGCACGTTCGCGGATCCCGAGGCCGCGGCGCTGCACGCCTCGCTGCCGCACGACACGACCACCTTGACCGTCGAGCCAGCCTTCTGGGACTTCGGCCCGGACAAGCTCGCCACGGGCGGGGTCTTGTCGGTCGAGGTGGTGGCCGGCGGCTGAGGATCCGTCTTGGTCGTGGTCGCCGCCGGACAGCCGGTGCGGGGATTGCGCGGGGCGCTCTGATCGGACAGTGCTGGACAGGCGTCCGCGGAGTTCGGGATCCCGTCACCGTCGGTGTCGGGCGGCCCCGGCGATCCGGTGCACGCCGCCGTCGACCCACCGGGGAACTCGCTGTAGTGGACCTTGAGGTCCGTCTGTATCGCGGCGGCGAGCGAATCGCCTCTGCAGTTGACGGCCAAGTCGACGGTGTCACCCGGCTCCGGGCCGAAGGGCCAGACCGGTGCCGTCGAGAACACCCCGCTCGGCCCGGAGCGCCACAGGTAGTCCTGGAAGGAGGCCAGGGCCGTGCCGTCAGGGCCCACGGCGAGGACCGGGTTGGACGTGCCAGAGTCCCAGACGGACGGCTGGTCGGGCAGAGCTTCTGGCGCCGGCGCCCCGCTGGCAGCCACCTTCGCCTTGGCCACCTGCGTCGGACTCCCCGTGAAGGGCCGCTTCACCCCCATCGAGGCCACCCGCCCCCTGGCGGCGGCCACATCGAAACCGACCTGCCCGGCCTGCGAAGGAGACCCCGAGTTCACGCCCCCTGCGACCGTGCCGTTGCCGTAGCGGGTCGCCCCGCTGTCGAGCAGCCTGCTGTTGTCGAAGCAGCAGAGGCCCACGACGACGTTGCCGCTCGTCGAATCGGCCGCCACGTCGGCGAGGATGTAGTCCGGCGACACCGACGCGTTCGAGGAGCGGGACGTGATGGCCGTGGGGGCGCCCCACGAACCGGACCCGGCCGCCCGTCGCGACTGACGGATGCCGCGAACGGGCCCCGTGGGGTTGGGGAGCGCGTCAGGCTCGCGGAATCCGTACCGGTCGGCCCACAGCACCAGGGCGTTGCCGTCGTCGTCGAGCGCCGCCGAGGCGTTGAAACGCGGCGGATCATCTGAAGCCACGTAGAGGGGGTCGGGGCCCGAGTAGACCTGCTTCGGCGTCTCCCACGAGCCACCGGCCGGGCGCAACGACGCTATGACGACGTTCGCCGGCGTCTGAATCCAGGTTGCGAGCGCGTCCCCCTGCTCGTTGATCGTGACGAACGGGGTCTGGTCCGCGAAGGTGGTCTCCGGCTCCGGGCACGGGGTTGGAAATACCCAGGCGCCGCCGGTCGGGCGGTAGCCGAGGCATACGTTGTCTCCCTGCATCCACGCCAGCGCGATGTCCCCGCGCTCGTTCATCGCAAGCTTCGGGTGATTACTGGGACTCGGGGGGAAGACCGTGGTGCTCCAGACGCCGGCCGTGCGCGTGGCGACGCGATCCAGCCACGCGATCGCCAGGTCGCCGTTCGCAGCCACACCCACGCTGGTTCGCTCGGTGCCCGCATCATCCGGCTGATTCCCGGGAACGAGCGCCGAAGGGGACCACTCGCTCCACGCAGGCGCCACCCCGACCGCCAGCATCGAGCCTGCGAGCGCCAGGATGCCTCCTGCTCGCGCGAGTCGCATCCTCTGACCGTAGGTGCGATCGGAAGTCGCGTCAAATCGGTCGCCTGTGGACCCCACGCTCGTCGTTCCATCCACGCCGTACGCGACCATCGGGGAGATGCCAGGCCCCAGGGACATCGCGCTGATGGGCTTCAGCGTGGCCCGATCGCTGCACGGGCGCTGGCGCCGGCTGGGGGCTCCCGCGCGCGAGCGGCTCGAGCCGCTGGCCGAGGACGTGCGCGAGCGGGCGCTCGACCTCCGCGGCTCGGCGCAGCCCGAGGCGGACGGCCGGGACCTGGGCGAGGCGAACCGCCGCCTCGCGGACGCGATGATCGACGAGGCTGCGGGCGATCCCGAAGTGTCCGAGATCGAAGTGCGTGACCTGCGCGAGAGCCTGGCCCACGAGCTCGACCGCTTGGCCGAATCTTCACCGGATCAGTAGACTTCTCACGCGCTGCCCCCAGCGGGTAGCTTTCCCCCTTCTCCCGTGGCCGCCACCCTCGAGTTCAAGGACGCGACCAAGCGCTACCCGGGCGCGGACGAGGCTGCGGTCGACTCGCTCTCGCTGGAGGTCCCTGCCGGAGAGATCTGCGTGCTGGTCGGCCCCTCGGGCTGCGGTAAGACCACCGCCATGCGGATGGTGAACCGCATGATCGAGATCACCAGCGGCGACATCCTGCTGGACGGCGAGAGCGTGACGGCGAGACCGCCGGCCGAGCTGCGGCGCCAGATCGGCTACGCGATCCAGCAGATCGGCCTCTTCCCGCACCTCACCGTGGCCGGCAACATCGCGACCGTCCCGAAGCTGCTCGGCTGGGACAAGGGGCGCATCAGCGAGCGCGTGGACGAGCTGCTGCGGCTGGTCTCACTCGACCCGTCGGAGACGCGCGACCGCTTCCCCGCCCAGCTGTCCGGCGGCCAGCGCCAGCGTGTGGGCGTGGCGCGGGCCCTGGCGGTCGACCCGCCGCTGATGCTGATGGACGAGCCGTTCGGGGCGATCGACCCGATCAACCGCGAGCGGCTCCAGAACGAGTTCCTGCGCCTCCAGCAGGAGATCCGCAAGACGATCGTGTTCGTGACCCACGACATCGACGAGGCGATCAAGATGGGCGACCGGATCGCGGTGCTGCAGAAGGGCGGCAAGCTCGCGCAGTACTCGCCGCCCGCCGAGCTGCTGATGTACCCGAAGGGCCGCTTCGTGGAGGACTTCGTGGGGGCCGACCGCGCGCTGAAGCGCCTCGCGCTCCAGCGCGTGCGCGACATCGACCTGTGGAAGGCGCCCCTGGTGCGCGAGGGCGAGCCGGTGGCCGAGGCGCGCGCGAAGGTGAAGGACTCCGACCTCCCCTACCCGCTGCTCGTGGACGGCGACGGCAAGCCGCTGGGATGGCTGAGCGAGCGGGGCCTCACCGGTGAGCGGGTGACCGTGGAGCTGAGCTCCGGGGCCGAGCCGATCGTGGAGCTCGACGACGTGCTGCGCGACGCCCTGTCGGACCTGCTCCAGCACGAGACGCAGTACGGCCCGGTGGTCGACGCACAGGGGCAGGTGGCGGGCGTGCTGTCGGTGGAGGTGATCGGCCACGCGCTCAAGGCCGATCCCGACGCGGTGCCGAGCGGCGCCGACTCGCTGCTGGCGGAGGAATCGTGAGCCTCCCGCTGGCGCAGGTCGAGATCCGCGACCGCTCCGCGGGCGACGGCAGCTGCGTGGCCGACAACGGCTTCTGCCCGGACTGGATCGTGGACAACTTCGACCGCTACGTGGATCCGTTCGTCCAGCACGTGCTGCTCACTCTGGTGTCGCTCGCCATCGGCTTCGCGATCTCGTTCGGGCTGGCCCTGCTCGCCCACCGCCGCCGCTGGCTGATCGGCCCGATCACCCAGGTCACGGGCATCCTCTACACGCTGCCCAGCCTGGCCGTGTTCTTCCTGCTGCTCCCCATCACCGGCCGCGGTAACACGACGGCGATCATCGCGCTGGTGGCGTACTCGCTGCTGATCATCTTCCGCAACGTGATGACCGGGCTGGACAACGTGCCCGCCGAGTCGAAGGACGCGGGCCGCGGCATGGGGCTCACTGACCGTCAGCTGCTCTGGCGGGTGGAGCTGCCGCTGGCCCTGCCGGAGATCATGGCCGGCCTGCGGATCGCGGCGACGACCACGGTGGGCCTCGCGACGCTCGCGTTCTTCGCGGGCGCGGGTGGGCTCGGCGAGCAGATCTTCGCCGACATCAACTTCAAGTCGAACGTGGTGGTGGCGGGAGGACTTGCGGTGCTGCTGGCCGCCGTGCTCGACGGGCTGATCCTGCTCGCGCAGCGCGCGGTGACTCCCTGGGCGCGAGCGAGGGCGGCCACATGACCACCACGCTTGCCTTCCTCGGCGACTTCGGCGACGCGATCGAGTACATCTTCTCCAGCCGGGAAACCCGCGAGGGCACCACCGTCGGGGGCAGCCAGTTCCTCGAGCTGACCTGGGAGCACCTCAAGCTCACGTTCGCCGCGATGGCGATCGCCTGCGCGGCCTCGATCCCGCTGGGGCTGTGGCTCGGGCACATACGCCGGGGCGGCTTCCTGGCCATCAGCCTGTCCAATGTCGGGCGGGCCGTGCCGAGCCTCGCCCTGATCGCCTTCTTCGTCGCCTACCTCGGCGTGGGCTTCGCCAACCTCACGCTCGCCCTGGTGCTGCTGGCCGTGCCGCCGATCCTCACGAACACCTACGTGGCCGTGACCCAGGTCGACCCCGACACCGTCGACGCCGCGCGCGGCCAGGGCATGACCGAAAGGGAGATCGTGCGCAAGGTGGAGCTCCCGCTCGCCCTTCCGCTGATCTTCGGCGGCGTGAAGACGTCGGCGGTGAACGTGATCGCCACCGCCACGATCGCCCCGCTGGCCGGAGTCAACACCCTGGGCGACCCGATCATCAACGCTTCCGTCTACGGCGACGCAGGCCGCCTGGCCGCCTCGATCCTGGTCGCCGCCCTGGCAATCTTCACGGAGTTGTCCCTCAGCGCAATACAGCGCGCCGTGACCCCTGAGGGACTCAAGCTCGAATCCGACCCAGGGTCGCGGCCACGCAGACGATTTCCGAATCCGATCAGGAGGGAAGTAACGACATGAGGCACACGCGCTGGCTGTTCGCGCTGCTGCTCCTCGTCGCATCGCTGACGATGGCCGCATGCGGCGACGATGACGACGACGATGGCGGCGGCGGCAACGCCGAAACGACCGCGGAGAAATCCGCGGCGATCGAATCCAACCCCGACAACGCGAGCACGACGCTGACCGTCGGCTCGAAGAACTTCACCGAGCAGAAGGTGCTTGGGGAGATCTATGCCCAGGGCCTAGAGGCCGCGGGCTACAAGGTGCAGAAGGAGCTGAACCTGGGCGACGAGAAGACCGCGCTCAAGGCCGTGGAGGGAGGCCAGATCGACGGCTACCCGGAGTACACGGGCACCGCGCTCGGCTCGTTCTTCGGAGTGAAGTCGAGTGAGATCCCCAAGGATCCCGACGAGGCTTTCACCGACGCCAAGGACGGGTTTGCGAAGAAGGGCATCACGGCCTTCCCGCCGACCCCGTTCACCAGCTCGAACGAGGTGGGCCTGACCAAGGACAAGGCCGAGGAGCTCGGGGTCACCAAGATCTCCGATCTCTCCGACAAGGCCGGCGACCTCACGCTGTACGGCTCTCCCGAGTGCCGCCAGCGCGAGGACTGCCTCAAGGGCCTGCAGGACGTCTACGGGCTGAAGTTCAAGTCGTTCAAGCCCGTCGACATCGCCCTGCGCCACGAGGTGCTGGACAAGGGCCAGGCCGACGTGTCGATCCTGTTCACCACCGACCCGCAGATCGAGCGCAACGGGTACGTCCTGCTCGAGGACGACAAGGGGATGTTCCCGCCGTACAACTCGACGTTCGTGGTGAAGAGCGAGACGGTCGAGAAGGCCGGCCCCGACCTGGAGGCGACGGTCACCAAGGTCCAGGAGGGCCTCACCGCCGAGGTGATGCAGGAGCTCAACGCCCGCGTCGACCTCGACAAGAAGACGCCGGAGGCAGTTGCCGGCGAGTACCTGAAGGAGTCGGGCCTCACCGGGTGACGGAACCCGGAGGCCGAGCCGGGAGCGCGCCGCTGAAGTTCGAGGGCGGCGCGCTCCACGTGCTCGACCAGCGGCTGCTTCCAGCGCGCGAGGAGTGGCTGCGGTGCGAGACGCCGGAGGAGGTGGCCTCGGCGATCGCCGACATGGCGGTGCGAGGGGCGCCCGCGATCGGGTTGGCCGCCGCGTACGGGCTGGCGCTGGCCCTCGACGGCGGTGAGCGGTGCGCGGAGGAGGCCGACATCCACATGGAGGAGGCGGCCAGAACACTGAGCGCGGCGCGCCCGACGGCTGCGAACCTGGCCTGGGCGCTGGAGCGGGGGCTCGCCGCGGCGGACCCGCTGGAGTCCGCCCGAGATCTGGAGCGTGAGCAGTTTGCGGCCGACAGGGCGCTGTCGGAGCTGGGCGCGGAGCGGTTCGAGCCGGGCGACCGCGCCCTCACCCACTGCAACACCGGACCGCTGGCCACCGGCGGATACGGCACCGCGCTGGGCGTGCTGCGTGCGGCTGAGGTCGGCCACGTCTGGGTGAACGAGACCCGCCCACTTCTCCAGGGGGCTCGCCTCACGGCGTGGGAGCTGGAGCGGTTCGGGATCCCGTACACGGTGATCGCCGACTCCGCGGCCGGCTCGCTGATGGCGCGCGGCGAGGTGGACCGGGTGGTGGTCGGCGCCGACCGCATCGCCGCCAACGGCGACGTGGCCAACAAGATCGGCACCTACCCCCTGGCCGTGCTGGCCGCCCGCCACGAGATCCCGTTCTACGTCGCGGCCCCGCTCTCCACGCTGGACCCGTCGACACCGGACGGCGCCGCGATCCCGATCGAGCAGCGCGACCCGGCCGAGGTCGCCTTCACGGAGGGCCAGCCCGCGGCCAACCCGGCGTTCGACGTGACGCCCGCGGAGCTGGTCACGGCGATCTTCACCGAGGCCGGCGTGCTCGAGGCGCCGTACCCCGAGGCGATCGCCCGTGTTGCGCGCTGAGGTGGTCGCCACCGGGCGGGCCATGGCCGCGGAGGGCCTGGTGAAGGGCAGCGAGGGGAACGTGAGCGCCCGCGACGGCGACGTGATCCTCATCACGCCCGCGCAGCTGCCCTATGGCGAGATGGAGGAGGCCGATCTCGTGACGCTCGACCCGACGGGCCGGGTGGTGGCCGGGGAGCGAGATCCGTCGAGCGAGCGCGCGGTGCACCTGGCGATCTACGCCGCCCGGCCGGACGTCCGCGCGATCGTGCACACGCACAGCCCGGCCGCGACGGCGTCGACGACCGTCGCCCCCGTGGCCGAGTTCGCCCCCCCGGGCTCGCCGGAGCTGGGCGCCAATGTGGTGGCGGCTTTGGAAGACGGCGCCTGTGTCGTGATGGCCCGGCACGGGGTCGTCGCGGTCGGCCCCACTCTCGACGAGGCATTTTCGATCGCGCGCCGCGTCGAGGCTGGCGCTATGTGACGGCGGCCACAGTTACTTAAAGGAACCGGTTGTAGACCTTTGGCATGGACCTGTTCGTGCTCAGCGACGGGACGCGGGTAACGATCCGGCCGATCCGGCCGCAGGACAAGGCCGAGCTGAGCGCGGGCCTCGGGCGTCTCTCCGAGGCAACCGTGCACAAGCGGTTCATGAGCCCGAAGACCCACTTCAGCGCCTCGGAGCTGCGCTATCTCACCGAGGTGGACGGCCACTCCCACGTGGCGCTCGTTGCCGAAGAGACCGACCCTCCCCGCCGCATCGTGGCCGTCGCGCGCTACGTCTGCCTGACCGACGAGCCCGGCACCGCCGACGTGGCGATCGTGGTGGGCGACGCGATCCAGGGGCAGGGCCTGGGAACCGTGCTGGCCGCGCACCTCGCAGAAGTGGCGGTTCGCGAGGGGGTGCGGCGCTTCTCGGCGACGATGCTGGGAGACAACCGCGCCGCGCACAGGCTGATGGAACACCTGGCCGGCCACCTCGAGCGCCGCACCTCCGGGTTCGGCCAGAGCGAGCTGATCGCCCGGCTCGACAGCGCTGCCTAGTCCGCGCCTCTGAGGTCGACGACCATCTCCATGGCGCCCTGGCCCGTCGGCCTTACCTCGTAGGGCCCCACCACCTTCTCCACCAGACGTCTGATCGCGGTGTTCTCGCTGTGGATCAGGCCGGTGAAGCGGACGACGCCCGCCTCACGGGCCCGGCGCACGAGCTCGCCGAGGAGCGCCGTTCCCAGGCCGGTCCGCATCCATTGGTCGCCCACGCCGACGGCGAACTCGGCCGTGGGAGGCTCAACGTCGGTGCGGATGTACCGGGCGGTGCCGAAGCTCTGGCCGGTCTCGGGGTCGACCGCGATCAACGCCTCGTGGCCCACGTGATCAACCTCGGTCAGGTAGTCGAGCTGGCCGCTCGAGAGCCGTGGCTGGGGAGTGAGGAAGCGCAGAAAGATCGATTCGTCGCTGGCGCTCTCGAAGCCCTCGTTGAGCCGATCGCGATCCTCAGGCTGGATCGGCCGGATCAAGGCCCTGGTCCCGCCACGCAGCTCGACGATCTGCCCCGTCTGGCCAACGGGAACTCTTGGTAGGGATGGCTCGGTCATCCCCTGTGATCTTGCCCTACAGGCCGGTTAGGCGCAGGTACCGCCGCAGCAGCTTCCGGCTCTTCGCCACGCCCGGTGACGCCACGACCACGTAGCGCACCTTGCCGCGGCGCACGCGCACGAAGCGGCGCTTGTCCACCTTCACCAGCCCGCTGCGCGCGGCCCGCGCGCCGGGGCGCAGACCACCCTTGCCGTGTCGCGCTGCGCTGGTCACCACCAGGGCCACGCGGCCCTTGCGGGTGAATGCAGCGCGCACCGTGCCTCGGCTCCGCTTCACGCACCAGCGCCACGAGCGCTTGGTCTCGGTGCCGGCGCCCGGCACCCGCCGCGACAGGCGGCGGCGGGTGATGCCCACGCGCACGCGGCCCACGGCCTTCGAGGTGACGGCGGCGCGGCGCCCGAGGCACGCGAAGCGGCTCGACGTGTCGGGGTCACCCAGCGACTTGCCCCCGGGGCCGTCCGCATAGGAGAGCCAGGGAACCGTGGGCGTGCGGTCGACGCCGCGCTTGCTGTAGTCGCAGACGCCGCTCGGGAACGCCGTGCGCAGACGGGCGAACTGGACATCGGTGAGGCCGGCCGGGTAGTCGGCGCGGCGCAGCGGCTTGAGCACGCACTTCATCGTGTCGTCGGTCTCGTTCATGCCCGCCTCGATGCGAACCGTCGAGTAGCGCTGCACCGTCGCATCGCAGGTCGAAGCGGGCAGCTCGCCGCCGGCCCCGTTGGTGCAGCGCTCCTTAACGTCGGCCGGCTTGTCGGCGATGATCTTGCGGGCGAGCGGGATCCGGCGCTTGTCGCGCTCAACGGCGGCCAGCCAGCGATCCATCGCCACGATCGACTGGTCGGTGAAGTTGCCGTCACCCATCAGCGGCACCTGACCGCGCCAGAGCACCTGGTTCGCGGCCGTCCCGTGCTCGCGC
The DNA here is from genome assembly GCA_963808105.1 of uncultured Thermoleophilaceae bacterium. GTDB lineage: Bacteria > Actinomycetota > Thermoleophilia > Solirubrobacterales > Thermoleophilaceae > JAAYBF01. Next base: position 1,424,522 of record CAWEEH010000003.1, read on the forward strand.
ATCAGCCGCGCCCGCATCGCGTAGGTGCGGTAGACGTCGTGGAACGCTCCGGGGTCGGGCCCGCGGAGGTCGATGATGGCCACCTTGTCGAGCTGGTCGGCCTGGTTGATCGCGCCGCTGCGATAGATGCGGCTCAGGGCCGGGCGGTCGGCCGGCACGCGCGCGCTCGTCTGGTTGTAGTCGATGTCCCAGCCGCCGAGCTTGTCGTTCAGGTCCGCGAACTGAGCGGGCGTGATCACACCCTTCTCCAGCGCCTCGCGCCCGTACTCGATCCCCACGTTGTCGAACGGGCGCTGGGCGAAGCCGTCCTTGGCGCGCCGGCCGAAGATGTTGACCATGTAGTCCTGGAGGGAGCAGCGCACGCCGCGCGGGTTCGACTGGGCGTCGTAGACCTTCTCGGCGGGAACTCCGGGACAGCTGCGGCTGGGATCGCCACTCGAGGGGATGGCGGTGGTGAAGGTGACGGCGTTGAGGGGGTTCGGGTGCCCCTCGACCGCGGCGATCTGGGTCGGGCCCCAGGCGACTCCCGCACCCCAGGCGCCGGGGTTCTCGAAGTAGCGGCGCAGCAGCTGGTAGTCCACGTAGAGCATGGCCGAGGACCAGGCATCGGTGAAGCTGCACGCGGGGGTGATGCCCTGGTAGACGCCGGGGTAGGCGTTGGCCACCTGATGCTGCGTGAGCGAGCCGCCCGAGCAGCCGCTGCCGATGGTGTACCGGATCGGCCCGTAGCGCTCGGCAACGCGCTCCTTGGCCATGATCATCGACTCGGCCTGCGTGGCGATGTTGCAGTTGTGGCCCGCGTGGTTGAGCGCGTGGGACATCGTCGCGAAGCCCCGTCCGAGCGCCTCGACGTTCAGGACGTCGGGCGCGGGGGCCTGCTCGTAGGAGGTGTCGCAGCTGAAGCCATGGAAGGTGACGAGCTTGCCGTTGTAGCCCGCCTGCGGCGCCCACGGCTGCCACGGCTTGCCCGGCTGGTAGAGCACGGCGATGCGGAACTCGTCGCGGTCCAGCGCGCCGCTCTCCTGGCGCACGATGAACGGAACGGTCTTGCCCTGGTCGGTGGTGGTGTTGGCCACGTCCGACGGCGGGTTCGCGGGGTCGTAGGGCTGGAGCCCCGACCCGCCCTGGGGCATGTAGTGGAACGAGTACGTCGACCGGCCGGTTGCACTGCCGGTCGGTGGCGCCCGGGAAGCAGGTCCATGGCTGGAGCTGGGGGCCGGACGTGACCGGGCCGCCGATCGGGTGGTTGCGGATGGTGAGGCGCGCGCCCTCGCCGCCCGGCACTCGCGCGACGACCTTGTTGGCCCCATTGCGCAGGCCGGTGAGCATGCCCTCGAAGCGGCCCGTCGGGCGCACCGCGAAGCGGCGGGTCACGCTCTTGCCGTTCAGGCTCACGCGCACGCGCGAGGCCCGCGTGCCCTTCGGGAACTTCACGGCCACCAGGGCGTCGCCACCGGAGATGGCCTCGGCGCGGTTCGAGAGCACCTCGATCGACACTTTCGCCTGCGCGGGCGCGGCGAGGCACACGGCGATCAACGCCGTAAGGCCAGCCACTCTCCCCACGAGCCGCACGGGGAGCAGGGTATCTACTGACTCACCGTCCAGGTGTCACCCGAATGCAGCAGCTCGCGCAGGTCGTCCATGCCCACCTGCGCGCGGTTCTGCGCCAGCTCAGCCGCGAACTGCTCGCCGTAGACGGGGCGCTCGATGTCGCGGAACACGCCGACGGGCGTGGGGCCGGTCGGGCGCTCGGCCAGGTGGGCGAGCTCGAAGGCGAGCGAGGGGTCGCGCCGGTGGGCGTCGTGGACGAGCAGGGCGTCCTCCCCCACGTCGGACACGTCCGCCAGCTCGAGGCCACCCGGGGTGCGGATCACGCCGCGCTCGCCGTCCGCGCCGAAGCGAATGGGCTCGCCGTGCTCGAGGCGGATCTGATTGATCTCGCGCTGGCCCTTCACGCGAACGGCGTCGAAGGCGCCGTCGTTGAACACGTTGCAGTTCTGGTAGATCTCGACGAGCGAGGCGCCGCGGTGCTCGGCGGCCGCCCGCAGCGTCGCGGCGAGGTGGGGCTTGTCGGTGTCCACGGTGCGCGCCACGAAGGAGGCCTCCGCCCCGAGGGCGAGCGCGACCGGGTTGAACGGGTGGTCCTGCGACCCGAACGGCGTGGACTTCGTGACCTTGCCCTCCTCGCTGGTCGGCGAGTACTGGCCCTTCGTGAGCCCGTAGATCTGATTGTTGAAGAGGAGGATCTTCAGCGGCACGTTGCGCCGCAGCGCGTGGATGAGGTGGTTGCCGCCGATCGAGAGCGAGTCGCCGTCGCCGGACACCACCCACACCGACAGGTCCGGCCGCGAGGTGGCCACACCGGTCGCCAGCGCCGGCGCGCGTCCGTGGATGCCGTGCATCCCGTAGGTGTCCATGTAGTAGACGAAGCGCCCGGCGCAGCCGATGCCGGTCACGAACACGGTCTTCTCGGGCGCGATGCCCAGCTCCGGCAGCAGGCCCTGGACCGAGGCGAGGATCGCGTAGTCGCCGCAGCCGGGGCACCAGCGCGTCTCCTGGTCGGAGGAGAAGTCCTTCTTGGTGAGCACGGGCAGGTCTGGAAGATCGTTCGACGGATTCTGCGTCCGTGCCGAATCCGTCATGGGATCCTCTCGATGATCTGGTCCATCACGTCGCGGGTGAAGATGGGCAGCCCGTCGACCTTCGTGTAGCTCTCCACGTCCACCAGGAACCGGGCGCGCAGGATCATCGACAGCTGGCCCATGTTCATCTCGGGCACCAGCACGCGCTTGTAGCTCTTCAGCACGTCGCCCGTGTTGGCCGGCAGCGGGTTGAGGTGGCGCAGGTGGGCGGTTGCCACGTTGAGGCCGTCCTCGCGCCGGACGCGGCGGGCCGCGCCCTCGACGGCTCCGTAGCTCGAGCCCCACCCCAGCACGAGCAGCTCGGCGCCGTCGGGATCGGTCACCTCGAGCTCGGGGATGTCACGGGCGATGAGGTCGACGCGCTCCGCGCGCAGGCGCGTCATGCGCTCGTGGTTCTCGGGGTCGTAGGAGATGTTGCCGGTGTCGGCCTCCTTCTCCAGCCCGCCGATGCGGTGGCGCAGGCCCGGCGTGCCGGGCACGGCCCACGGCCGGGCAAGGTCGTCGTTTCGCACGTAGGGGAGAAAGCCGTCCGGGTGGTTGGGCTCGGTGGCGAAGGCCGGGTCGATGTCGGGCAGCGCGTCGAGATCGGGCAGCCGCCACGGCTCGGACGAGTTCGACAGGAACGTGTCGGCCAGCAGCACCACGGGCGTGCGGTACTTCACCGCGATCCGCACCGCCTCGACGGCGGCGTCGAAGCACTCACCCGGCGTGGCCGCAGCCACGATCGGCAGCGGCGACTCCCCGTGGCGCCCGTACATCGCCATCAGCAGGTCGCCCTGCTCGGTCTTGGTGGGCATGCCGGTCGAGGGGCCCGCGCGCTGCACGTCGACGATGACCATCGGCAGCTCCATCGCCACCGCGAGCGAGACGGTCTCCGACTTGAGGTCCATGCCGGGACCGCTGGTGGCGGTCACCCCCAGGTTGCCGGCGAAGGCGGCGCCGAGCGCCATCCCCGCCGCGGCGATCTCGTCCTCGGCCTGCACCGTGCGCACGCCGAATTGCTTGTGGCGCGACAGGCTGTGGAGCAGCTCCGACGCCGGCGTGATCGGATAGCTGGCGTAGAAGAGCTGGAGGCCGCTCTTCACGCTGGCGGCGATGAGGCCGTAGGAGAGCGCCGCGGTGCCGTTGATGTTGCGGTAGTCGCCTGGGTCGGCGGGCGCTGCGTCGACCTCGTAATGGACGGCGAACAGCTCGGCGGTCTCGCCGAAGTTGTAGCCCGCACGGAAGGCCGCGATGTTGGCGTCCATGACCGGTGGCGAGGCGGCGAACTTGCCCTCGATCCACTCGATCGTCCCCTGGGTCGGCCGCCCGTAGAGCCACGAGACCAGGCCGAGCGCGAACAGGTTCTTGGACCGGGCCGCGTCGCGCGAGGTAACGCCCTCGATGTCCTCGGTGGCGCGCACCGTCATGCTCGTCATCGGCACGCAGAAAAGCTGGTAATCGTCCAGAGAGCCGTCCTCCAGGGGGTTGGCGTCGTAGCCCGCCTTCTGGAGGTTGTGCTTGGTGAACGCGTCCTCGTTCACCAGCACGGTGCCGCCCTTCTCGAGCGTGCCGACGTTGGTGATCAGCGCGGCCGGATTCATCGCCACCAGCACGTTGGGGTGGTCGCCCGGCGTGAGGATGTCGCGGCTCGCGAAGTGGATCTGGAACGCGGAGACGCCGTGGGGCGTGCCCGCCGGCGCGCGGATCTCCGCGGGGAAGTCCGGGAGCGTGGCGAGGTCGTTGCCGACGACCGCGGTGGCGTCCGTGAAGCGGCTGCCTGTGAGCTGCATGCCATCACCCGAATCGCCCGCGAAGCGGACGACCACGCGGTCCTTACGCTCGAGCGTCTTGCTCACTTGGCGGCGTACATCGGTAGGCCGTCGATGTTAGGGGACTGGCCGGTTGGCCAGTCGCGGTGTTTGGGCCTGTCGCCGATCGGGGACCCAGGACCGGATGCGCCGCACGCTCATATTCGCCCTGCTCGCCCTGGCCATGCTCGCCACGGCCGCGCCGGCCCAGGCCCAGGGCGACCTCGCCGGCTGCAGCGCGCGGGGCGGCTACGAGGTGTGCTTCAACGACCCGACCGGGCCGCGCCCGGCCCAGCGCCAGGTCCTGTTCCGCCGCCTGCGCGCGCTGATCGACACCGCCAAGCAGGGCGACGCGATCAACGTGGCGATGTTCACCTGGACCAAGGAGGGCCGCAACGTGACCAAGGCGCTGGTCGCCGCGAAACAGCGGGGAGCCAGCGTCAGCGTCGTCGTCGACAACACGGCCGACGGCGAGCAGAAGAACGCGCTCAGGGCCGGCGGAGTCGAACTGACCGTGTGCAAACGCGGCTGCACCAGCGACGAGAAGGGCAGCATCCTTCACGCCAAGCTGTTCCTGCTGCGGATCGGCGGGCGCAAGCACACGGTGGTGAGCACCAGCAACCTGACAGGCCGCCAGCGCGACGATCTGGCCAACGACTTCGTGCACACCAGCGCCGACGACGAGCTGTACGACTACCTCCTCGGATACTGGGTCCGCCTGCGCGTGCGGAGCTGGCTGTTCCTGCCCCCATCGGGCCGGGTGAGGCGGACCGCCGCCGGCAACACCGCCTACCTATTCGACCGCGACCACGACGACGACCCCGTGGTGAGGATCCTGCGATCGGTCAAGCGCTGCACCAAGGGCCACGCCAAGGTCTACGTCGCGATGGCGCTGTTCACGCGGCCGAAGGTGCAGAAGGCGCTGCGGTTCCTGCGCAAGCGGCGCAAGTGCAACGTACGCATGGTGATCGATCCAAAGAGCGCGACGGGCGGCGTGGACGAGGCCTTCGCGCAGAAGGGCCTGGCGGAGGGACGCGTGCGCAAGTGGCCGGCCCACCACAAGCTGCTGATCATCGACGCGCAGATCGGCAAGCGGGTGCGGCGGGTGGTCTACACGGGGTCGCACAACTTCACCATCAACGCCCTGGTGCGCCACGACGAGATCTGGGTCGGCTACCGAAACCCGTTTGTGGTCGACACCTACATCGGCTATTTCGATCGCCTGTTTGCCCGCGCAGCGCGCTAGCTAAGTCTGCAATAGCCTTCCGCGCCCGCTGATGAAGCTCTCCGTGCCAAAGGAAGCCGCCGAGGGCGAGCGCAGGGTCGCCCTGGTGCCGGAGGTGGTCAAGAAGCTGGCCGGCGACGGGGTCGAGATAGTGATCGAGCCCGGCGCAGGCGAGCAGGCCCATCTCCCCGACGCCCTCTACGAGGAGGCGGGCGCCAGCGTGCAGGAGGGCGCCGGGCTCTCGGGCGACGTCGTGGCCAAGGTCGCGGCCCCCAGCGCCGACGAGATCGGCCGCCTCGGGCGGGACTCCGTGCTGATCGGCTTCCTGCAGCCCCTCACCGCCGGCGACACCGCGAAGGCGCTGGCGTCACAGGGCGTCACCAGCTTCGCGATGGAGGCCATCCCGCGGATCACCCGCGCGCAGTCGATGGACGCACTGTCCAGCCAGGCGACCGTGGGCGGCTACCGCGCCGCCCTCATCACCGCGCAGGAGCTGGGCCGCTTCTTCCCCATGCTCACCACCGCCGCCGGCACGATCCGCCCCGCCAAGGTGCTCGTGCTGGGTGCGGGCGTGGCCGGCCTACAGGCGATCGCCACGGCCAAGCGCCTGGGCGCCGTCATCTCCGCCTTCGACGTGCGCTCGGCCGTCGAGGAGCAGATCCAGTCGCTGGGCGCGAAGTTCGTGAAGCTCGACATCGGGCTCGAGGACGCCGAGGACGCCGGCGGCTACGCCCGCCAGCTCACCGACGAGGAGCAGCAGCGCCAGCGCGAGGCCCTCGCCGACGTGATCGCCCAGATGGACGGCGTGATCTCCACCGCCGCCGTGCCCGGCAGGCGCGCCCCCTTGCTGATCATCGAGGACGCCGTGAAGCGGATGAAGCCCGGCTCGGTGATCGTGGACCTCGCCGCCGAGACCGGCGGCAACTGCGAGCTGACCGAGGCGGGCCAGACGGTGGTCCGCCACGACGTGAAGATCGTGGGCGCGGTGAACCTGCCCTCCTCGATGCCCGACCACGCCTCCCAGCTCTACGCGAAGAACGTGGAGAACCTGGTGCGCCTGATGGTGGACGACGAGGGCGCGCTGAAGCTCGACTTCGAGGACGAGATCATCGCGGGCGCCTGCATCACCCGCGGCGGCGAGATCGTCCACGAGGGCGCCAAGAAGGCGGCCGAGGGAGCCTGATGGACCTCATAACCGAGCTGACAATCCTCGTCCTGGCCGCCTTCGTCGGCTTCGAGGTGATCTCAAAGGTCCCCAACTCGCTGCACACGCCGCTGATGTCGGCCACCAACGCGATCCACGGCATCGTGGTGCTCGGCGGCATCCTGCTGGTGGGCCCGGCCGAGGGCTTCCTGAACGAATTGCTCTGCGTGATCGCGATCGCCTTCGGCACGATCAACGTGGTGGGCGGGTTCCTGGTCACCGACCGGATGCTCGAGATGTTCAAGCCCAGGGCCAAGAAGGACCCCTGATGTATACGGCGAGCTTCCTTACGGACACGGACTTCATCCGCGTCCTCTACATCGTGGCCTTCGTGCTGTTCATCCTCGGGATGCGGCAGCTGACCGGCCCCACCACGGCCCGGCGCGGCAACGCGACGGCGGCGGTCGGCATGGCGATCGCGGTGGTCGCCACGCTGCTCACGCCATCGGTGGGCGACTACGGCCTGATCGCGCTCGGCATCGTGATCGGCACGGCGGTGGGCGTGCCCGCGGCGCGCAACGTGAAGATGACCGCGATGCCGCAGATGGTGGCGCTGTTCAACGGCGTCGGCGGCGGCGCGGTGGCGCTGATCTCCTGGGCCGAGTACCGCGAGGCGCTGCACTTCGGCGGCAATCCGGAGCTCGAGACCCTGATCCCGATCCTGTTCGCCGCGATCATCGGCTCGGTCTCCTTCTGGGGCTCGAACATCGCCTTCGGGAAGCTGCAGGACCTGATCCCCCAGAAGCCGATAGCGGTTCCCGGCCAGCAGTTCATCAACGCCGCGGTGCTGCTGGTCGCGGTCGGCGCATCGGTGGCGATCGCGGCCGGCGCGGAGTCCGAGGGCCTGTTCGTGCTGGTCCTGCTCTCCGCCGCAGTGCTCGGCAACATGGTGGTGCTGCCGATCGGCGGCGCGGACATGCCGGTGGTGATCTCGCTGCTGAACGCGCTCACCGGCCTCTCGGCCGCGGCCGCCGGCATCGCGCTCGACAACGTGGCCCTGATCGTGGGCGGCATCATCGTGGGCGCCTCGGGCACGATCCTCACCCGGCTCATGGCGGAGGCCATGAACCGCTCGATCCCCAACATCGTTGCGGGCGGCTTCGGCGGCGCCCCGGCAGCGAAGTCCGGCGACGAGGAGGAACGGCCCCACCGCTCCACCGACGCAACCTCGGTGGCGATCACGCTGTCGATGGCCGACCAGGTGGTGGTTGCCCCCGGCTACGGGCTGGCCGTGGCGCAGGCGCAGCACACGGTGCGTGAGCTGGCCGACGAGCTGGAGAAGCACGGCGTGGAGGTGAACTACGCGATCCATCCCGTGGCGGGCCGCATGCCGGGGCACATGAACGTGCTGCTCGCGGAGGCCGACGTGCCCTACGACGCGCTGAAGGAGATGGACGAGATCAACCCCGAGTTCGAGACCACGGACGTGACGCTTGTGATCGGCGCGAACGACGTGACCAACCCGTCCGCGCGCGAGGACGAGAGCTCCCCGATCTACGGCATGCCGATCCTGGACGTGGACAAATCCACTGCCGTGGTGGTGTTCAAGCGCTCGATGAGCCCCGGCTTCGCCGGCATCGACAACCCCCTCTTCTACAACGAGAACACCGAGATGCTGTTCGGGGACGCGAAGGCGTCCGTGGCCGAGGTGCTGGCCGCCGTGAAGACGCTCTAGAGCGCTCGTAACTCCCCGTGGAGCATTGCTCCCACCGCCGACCAGTCCCGCGGCGAGCCGGACGTCGGCGAAGGCTGCGAGCGGGCGAGCTCCTCGTGGAAGCGCGAGCGCGGCACCACGCGCACGTTGGGCGCGGCGTCGACCCCGCGCACCCCCGAGGCGGTGCTCACCACAGGCAGGCCGCCGCCGAGGTAGTCCGCCACCTTCACGCTCGAGCCCGAGGCCATCGCAACCGGATTCAGGCCCACGTCGGCCGCCGCCAGCACGGGCGCGAGGTCGGGCACGTAGCCCAGCGCCCGTACGCGCGAGTCCTTCACGCTGCGCGCGATATCGGCGCTCGCTCCGGCCATGATCAGGCGGTGCTCGCCGGCCAGCCGGGGCAGCACGTCGTCGACCAGGAAGCGCGCGGCCTCGCGGTTGTGCTCCGCGGGGCCGCCCACGAACACCGAGGCGCGGTCGCCCGGCGACAGATTCAGCTGCCGGCGTCCGGGACCGCGGAGCTCGGCGCGGGCAGTCTGCGTCGTCCGGCTGCCGTTTGGCACGACGGCGGTGCGGTGCTCGCCGTACAGCTCGCGCAGGCGCCGGCCGTCCTCCCCCGAGCACGTGACCACCAGGTCGCTGCGCTCCACCGCGGCTCGCTCCAGGCGCTCCAGCCGCCGGGCAGGCGCGCTGCGCAGGATGTAGCGATGGGCTTCGGAGGCGAAGAACTCCTGCTCCACGTTGTGCGCTGAGTAGACGACCGCGGCTCCGGGCGGCACGCATTCCATCCACGTGGCCTGGGCGCAGAGCTCGAATTGGTAGACGTCGAAGGTGCCCAGCGATCGCAGCAGGCGGCGAGGCAGCAATGCCGAGGGCTCGAGCGAAAGCAGTGCCTGCCCCGGCGCCACACGTTGACCGATGGCCGTAAGCGCGCTCGAGGGCAGCAGGTGAGTCCTGTGGTCGACCTCCGGCCCCAGCACGCCGCGCGGCTGGCGCGGGTGCCACGGCGACAGCAGGGTCACGTCCGCTCCCGCGCGAGCGAGCCCGCGCGCGAGACCCGCGACCCGCACGCGGCTGCCGTGGCTGGGTGGCCAGACCGGATACGGCGAGACGATGAGGACCCTCATCGCCGATCGCTCCAGTTGACCGCGGTGGCGCCCGCCGAGTACGCCAGCGCTGCCGGCGCGATCAGCGGCCAGCCGCGGCGCAGATGACGCCGTTCGACCGGGTCGGGGCAACGGTTGGTGTAGAGCCATGCGCGCACCGCGTCCTTCAACACCAACGGCAGGGGCACCGCGCGCTGCCCAAGGGCCGATCGCGCCCGCGCGCTGCGCACCCCGCGCCGGTACTGGTCGCGCAGCAGAGCGCTCATGTGCCGTGGATTGCGGTGAGCCGTCTGGACGCTGGGGTCGAGCAGAATGCGCCCGCCCACCGCCATGATGCGGCCGCAGATCTCGTCGTCCTCGCCCGTGCGCATGTCTTCACGGAAAGGCCCGACCCGATCGAGCAGCGCGCGTTCGAAGGAGAGCCCGAAGTTCGGAAGGCGGTGCTGCGGGGGCGCATGGGCCATGCGCCGGTGGTGGAGGAGCAGCGCCGCCGCCGCGGCGCTGCGATTGCCCGGGTAGGCATTGATCAGGACGCTGCCAACCGCCTGGGCGCCGCGTGCATGCGCCGCGAGACGACCGGCGACCCACCCCGGCTCGGCCAGGCAATCGGCGGCCAGAAACGCGACGAACGGCGCGTGGGTCGCGCCCACCCCGAGGTTGCGTGCGGCGCCGGGCATCAGGCGCTCGGCGCGCTCGACGACCGGGATGTCAATCCCGCGAGCCGTGAGCGCGGCGCGGGCGTCGCCGCCGCCGGAGTTCACGACCACCACCTCGGGACGCGGCTGCTGAGACAGGAGGGACTCGACGGCCTCGGCGATCCACGGCTCGCACCGCAGGCTCAGGACCGCCACGGCCAGTTGCGGCCTGTACCCATTTTGCGTCGTCCCCCTCCTCATGACGAATGCACGTTAACCCCTGTGGCCGGGACCGAGGTTCGGGGTTATGCTCGTGGCTTGTCCTCCCTCGTCGCACCAGTGCGCCGGTCGAGCGTGCCTCAGGCGCCCGCGATCGCGCAATCCCCGGCCCTGGCCGTCCGCGACGTGCATAAGGCCTTCGAGGTACCCCACTCGCGCCATACCACGCTGAAGGAGCGGCTGAACCAGCCCCTTGGCGGCGACTCCGACGTGCTGCACGCTCTCCGCGGCGTCTCCTTCGAGGCCGCCCGAGGCGAGTTCCTTGGCATCGTCGGGCGCAACGGCAGCGGCAAGAGCACCCTCCTGAAGATCGCCGCGGGGATCTACGAGGCCGATCGGGGCCGGGTGGAGGTCTCCGGGCGGCTCTCCCCGGTGATCGAGCTCGGAGTGGGCTTCCGGCCCGACCTGAGCGCACGCGACAACGTGATGCTGGGCGGCACACTGCTGGGAATCCCCGCCGCGGACCTCAAGGACCGGCTTCAGGACATCCTCGTGTTCGCGGATGTGGAGAGCCTCGCGGAGGTGAAGCTGAAGAACTACTCGTCGGGGATGTCCGTGCGGCTGGCGTTCTCGCTGGCCATCCACGCGCGCGCGGACGTGCTGCTCGTGGATGAGGTGCTTGCCGTGGGCGATGCGTCGTTCCAGGCGAAGTGCTTCGGGCAGTTCGAGCGGATGCGCCGAGAGGGCCGCACCGTGGTGCTGGTCTCTCATGACATGAAGGCGATCGAGCGCTATTGCGACCGCGCCGTGCTGCTCGAGAAGGGTTGTGTGGAGGCGATCGGCGAGCCCGCGGAGGTGGCCGAGCGCTATCGCGAGGCCAACCGCCGGCGAGACGCCGAGCGGGCGGGCGTCGAGCAGGCGAGTGCGGCTCTGGCCGCCGCGCCGCGGCGCACGCTGGACGACGTGGCCTCACACCCTCCCGCCAGCTACACGCCGTCGGCGCTCGGGGGGGACATGCGTCATCTGGTGCGGCTGTCCCTCGCGCTGGCGCGGGCGGACATCAGGGTGCACTACCAGGACTCCGCGCTCGGGTACCTGTGGTCGGTGATGCGGCCGCTCGGGCTGTTCGCGGTGCTCTACCTCGTGTTCTCCAAGGCCGCGGGCCTGGCCGCAGGCGTCGAGAACTACGCCGTCTACCTGCTCACGGCCATCGTGCTCTGGACCTTCTTCGCCGAGACCACCTCGACCGGGCTGCTCTCGCTCCAGACCGCTCAGCCGATGATGCGCAAGATGCGAATGCCGAGGCTCGCAATCCCGGCGTCGGTGATCCTCAAGGCGCTCTTCAACCTCGGCGCGAACCTCGTGGCCGTGGCCGTGGTGATCGCGATCGCGGGTGTCGAACCCATGTGGTCGTGGCTTGAGCTTCCACTCCTGGTCGCGATCCTGGCCGTGCTCTGCGCCGGGCTCGCGATGCTGCTGTCGACCCTCTTCGTGCGGTTCCGCGATGTCGGCCAGGCCTGGCAGGTCGTGCAGCAGCTGATCTTCTTCTCCTCGCCGATCCTGTTCGTGGCCGCGCGCTACCCGGAGTCCGTGCAGGAGGTGCTCGACCTGAGCCCGCTATCGGCGATCTTCACCGAGATGCGCCACGCGCTGATCGACCCCTCGGCACCCTCGGCCGCGGAGGCTGCCGGAGGCACCGCGATGCTCCTGGTGCCGCTCGGCATCGTGGCCGTCACGTTCGCCCTCGGTGTGTGGGTGTTCCGCCGCGAGGCGCCGCGCGTGGCTGAGCGCGTCTAGCTCTAGCGGTCGAAGGCCCTGAGCAACCCGGCCGCCTCGTGCAGGTAGGCCGCGAAGTTGACGGCGATGAAGGGCTCGTTGCGGTGGAGGTGCCACCCCACGCCCTGGGTCTTCACGGCCCAGGTGGTCAGGTCGCGCCGCAGGGATGGGTCGAGCGTGGCCTCCCGGGTCGCGGCGCGGCAGAACTCGCGCGTGGCGAACTCGAGGTCGTGCGCCTCCTCGAGCGTCGGGGGCCGCTCGGAGGTCCGGTAGGGCAGGTCGTGGATCCGCATCTGAAACCAGCCTTTCCCGGGATTGCCCGGGACGTCGGTGTCGCGCAGACCGGTCTCCACGAGTGCCACGGCGACGGTGAACAGCGGAGGGATTCCCTCCTCGCGCGAGATGGCCGCCATGCGGCGCACCGAGTGCGGCACGCCCGCCCGGCCGATGCCATGCCGCAGGCGTGCCCATGACGGCGTGGCCAGCAGCGCGGCGCCAACCCGGCGTGCGACCAGCCGCTGGCGCCGGAACGGCGGCTTTGGGGGCGATTCTGTGGAGCTCACGGTCGCGATTATCCTGCCGGGGTGCCATTCGCCGCACACGAGCTGGGCGCGCGCCTGCTCGCGGCGCGATTGCGGGTCGGCACGGGCGCAGCGGTGTTCCTGCGTGGCAGCCTGGAGATCGTGGCGGTGAGCCCCCGCAAGGGGACCGACGGCGACCTGGCGCTGGGGCTCCTCTCCGCGCGCCGCCACGTGCTCGAAGGCCGCCTGGGCGGCGCCGCGAGGCACGTGAGCGTGGCGCTCTACACCCCGGCCGAGTTGGAGGACGCCTGCCGGGAGACCGTGATCACGTTCGGCCTCGGCGACGGCGCTGCCGACCCGCGCGCGGCCGCGACTCAGCTGGCGCCACGCGCGCCCGCCGACGAGCTGGGCCTGCGGCGTCGCCCGACGCTGCATCCCCCCGCGCACGCCTGGCGGCAGATCGCCGGCCCGCGCCTGGACCTGCCCAGCGGCCGGCCCGACCGGCTCACGGTGGCGTGGCTGGAGCTGCAGTACTGGTGGCGCCAGGCCTTCCGCCTGGCCGCCGAGCCCACGCGGCTGGACGCCCGCCACTTGGCGGTGAAGCTCGTGGCCGGGCCCGCGGCCTGTGCGATTTGGGCCGGGGGCACCGAGCCGCCGCGCCGGATCGAGGAGATCCTCGAGCGTGCGCCACGGCTGCTTGCGGGCGAGGCCGCTGCCGCGGAGGCCGCGCTGCGCCTGCGACGCGAGGGCCCGCACGGAGCGCCACCGGACCTGCGGACCTTCCTCGCCTCGCTCGAGCGCTCGACCGCACTCGTGGCCGAACGGCACCTCACGGCCGCGGACGAGGCCGGCTTCGACGACGTCGTGCTGCTCGGCGCGGCGGGCGGCGGACCGGCGCGCCCGCTCGTGGACTGGCGGGCGCGCTGCGACCCGGGGCCGCCGGACGAGCGGTTCGAGCTACGCGACGGATCGGTCTCGGATCCGGCTGCCCTGGCGGCAGCAAGGAGCGCGCCACCACGCACCCAGACCGCGCTGCGGTCGGGGAGCCTGATCGTGATGCCCAGCACCACCGATGAGACCCTGCGGGGCGTGGCCTGCCCGGTGACCGATCCCGTGTCGCATGCTCTCTCAGAGGACGGCGACCGGGCACGGTTTCCGGCGCTGGCCGGCTGGTCGGCGAGCGACTGCGCGGCCCGCGCGCTGGCCGAGCACCGCGCCTGGCTCACACGGCGGCCGCTGATGGGCGGCTTCGGCCCGCGCGCGCTGGAGCTGCTGTTGACCGCCGCGCGCGCGTCGCTGTTCCACGAGTCGGTCGCGGGGGGCACGCCGCGGCTGGCGGTGACCACCGCCGCGGTGGTCGACGAGCTGGCCGAGCGACATCCGGAGTGCGGCGCTCCCGCGGCCGCCGGCCTCGAGCAGCTCGATGCCTGCCGGGAGCACGGCGGGAAGCCACCGCGTGAGGTCGTGGACGAGTTCGAGCGCGCCCTGCGGTCCCTGCCGGCCTACACGGACCTACCGGATCCCTTGCCGTGAGCACCGTGGTGGCGGTGACGGACCGGCCCGGCTGGAGGGCGAACACCGACAACATCGGGCGAGCGGATCCACCAGTGGCTCGGCGCCCGCTTCGGTGTCGGGGATCATCCCGGCGGCGACCTGGACCGCATAGCGCGTGGCGGATGACGGCCCTCGGTCGGCTGGCGCCGGTCACGATCCGTGGGCGCAAGGTTCTCGTACGCCGCCGGCTGCCCGGCTGGGTCGGTCGATTGGCCGGTCATTCGCTCCAGCTACGTTCCGCGGGCACGGGCCGCAGCTCCAGACCCGACGGGTCCGTGAGGTAGGCGTAGCCCTCCCGCGGCTGCCAGCGGGCCTCCGGGTCGAGCCGCTCGTAACGCTCCCGGCGCGCGCGCCGGTCCTGTTCGCGGAGCATGCCCAGGTGGTAGACCTCGAGGTCGGCGCGAGCGATCCGCCCGTGGCCCTCGGTTGCCTGGAGCGGCACCTTCGAGGAGTGCAGCTCACGCGAGTCGAAGCGGTGGTCGGTGCGGAGGCGAAACAGGCGCGGCGGCGCCTTTCGCCCCCACACGCCGTCGGCGCGATAGCGATCCGGGGCATCCCACAGCTCGCGCATGGCCACCGAGTACGCCGAGAGCCCGACGAGCCGGCCCCGCGCGATCACGCGTTCCGCCCGTGCCCGGAAGTCGCGCTCCAGGCGCTCGTCTGCGTCGAGCGAGAGCGCCCAGCCGCCGCCCAGCCGCAGCGCCTCCTCGACCAGGGCGCGGTAGTTGCCCACCTCGTCCCAGTGCTCGCGGCCCGCGGGGGCGCGCAGCACCGACAGCACCTCGTGGCGGCTCTCCAGGTAGTCCCGCGAGCCATCCGTCGAGCCGTCATCGAACGCCACGACGCCGTCCACGTGCGGAGCGACGTTGGCCATGTAGCCCGGCAGGTGCTCCATCTCGTCGCGGCAGGCCAGCAGGGCGAGCAGCCTGATCCGCGCCCGGGGCGGGATCGGTAGCCCACCCGACGGGACGCCCCGGCGCGCCAGCGCCAGCGCGGCTCGGCTGCGAACTCTCACCGCCCGACTGATATCACCATCCCGCATGTCCCGCCCCGCGTTGTCAGTGGTGATCCTCTCGCGCGGGGAGGCGACGCTGGAGGAAGCGATCCGGTCCGTGGCGACCCAGGCCGACGCGGCGGAGATCGTCGTCTCCCATAGCGGGCCGGCCCTGGGCCCCCGCGCGGCGAGCTTTCCGGACCTGCGGCTGGTCGAGTCGGAGCGCCCGCTCACCCCTGGGGGCGCGCGGAATGCAGGCGTGCGCGCCTCGACCGGCGAGTTCGTGGCGTTCCTGGCGGCGGATTGCGTGGCGCTGCCCGGGTGGGTCGGCGCACGGATCGAACGTCATCGGGCCGGTGCGCGTGCCGTGGCCTGCGCTATGGCGGCGCCCCACGGCCCGCCGGCCGCAATCGCCTCGCACCTGATCCAGCACAGCTCGCGCATGCCCCACGTGCGGCCCGCCCCACGGCTTCGATTCGGCGTTTCCTACGCTCGCGACCTACTCGAGGAGGTGGGGCCGTTCCCGGAGGACCTCCCGAATGAGGAGGACGTGGTCCTCAACGCCAGGGTGCTGGCCAGGGGCGTGGAGATCGAGTTCGCACCCGAGGCGAGGTACACCCACGTCTATCCGGCCACCATCCGGCGGCTGGTGGCGGACAGCACCCGTCGCGGGCGCCTGCGCCATCAGATCCGGTCGGCCAGCCGGCCGCGCGCGGTGCTCACGGCGCGAGCGCTGCTCGACGGCGCAGTCGGCGCCTGGCGCGCGGCGCTGCCCGCCAGCGAGGTGGCGAAGCGGGATCTGCTGCGCGCGGGCCCGGCTCTGGCCGCCGGGACATTTGCCTACGCAAGCGGGATCGCGACCGCAAAAGCCGACTCGCGTTCGCAACCACGGCGGCGGGGTAAGGGGCAGGGAGCGACCCGAGGAGGAGAAATGGACGACGACACCCGCAGCGACGACGAGAAGCAGTCCGAGGAGGCTCAGGCGAAGGTCGACGCGCTGGAGGAAGACCCGCCCGAGAAGATCGAGGATTGGCCCGACGACGACGCCAAGTACAAGACGTTCGGCGGTCCCGAGGGCGATACCTCATATGAGGACGGCGCCACGGCCAAGCTGGGCGAGTCCGAGGTGCGCCATCACGAGGACGGCAGCGTGACCGTGAAGGGCGAGAAGGTCGACAACCCCGACGAGTACAAGGGCGACCCGATCCCCGGCGGCCCCACCGATCCCAACGCCGCGTCGATCAGCGGCGAGCGCAACCTTTCGGATGAGGAGCGCAAGGGGCTCGACGAGGACAGCGAGGACTAACCTCGGAGGGGTGTCAGACCTGCCCGACGCCCTGACCCCCGAGCGCGTGGCCGAGCTGCACGAGGCCGGCGCGATCGAGCTCGTGGACATCCGCGAGCCCCATGAGCGCGAAGCCGGCCATGTGCCGGACTCGCGCCACATCGAGCTGGCCAAGCTCTCCCAGGAGGCCGGCTCGATCGATCGCGACAAGCCGCTGGTGCTCTACTGCCGGATGGGCAGCCGCTCGAGCATGGCGCTGGACGCGTTCAAGGCCAGCGGCTATGACGCGCACCACCTGGAGGGCGGGCTCGCCGCCTGGGCCGAGAAGGGGCTCCCGCTCGAGCCCGAGGACGGCTCAGTCGCCGAGCACTAACTGCCCTTCGTAGGGCCCCCTGCCCGTTAGGCAGGCAGCACCGCAGCGGGCCGCCAGGTCCAGCGCCTCGGGCGCTTCCATCCCGGCGCCCAGGCCGTAGGCGAGACCGCCCGCGAACGAGTCGCCGCAGCCGTAGGCATCCCCCACCGGGCCGGGCAGCTCGGTGGCGGCGTAGCGTCCCTCGGCCGCGCCGGGGCGCTCCCAGGTGCCGCCGTCCGCGCCGGCGGTCCGCACCACCAGCCGCGGCTCGGGATCGAGCATCTCCGGCTCGTAGCGCTCGCCCTCGTCGCTTCCGCTCGCGACCAGCGCATCGAGCTCGACGCCCGCCTCGGCGAGCGGCTCGAGCGCCCGGGCGGTGGCGACCATGCACCGCGCCGAGCGCGCCCGCCGAACGGCTGAGGCGTCCCCGGCCGTGAAGTAGAGGGCGTCCGCGCCGTCGATCTCGCCCCAGGCCAGGTCGTCATCCTCGCGCGGGCCGAGCCGCTCGCCGATCACGGTGATCGTGCGCTCGCCGGACGAGTCGATGTACACGAAGCCGCGGCGCTGGGGCTCGTCGCGCCACGCCGCCTCGACGCGCACGCCGACCGCGGTCAGCTCATCGAGCGCGCGGTGACCCAGCTCGTCGTCGCCCAGAGCGGTGTAGAAGGTCGCCTCCCCCGCGAGCTTCGCGAGCTGAACCGCGGCCACCGCCCCTCCCCCGCCCGGCTCACACCAGGCCTCCTGCGTGTGCACGATCTCGCCGGACATGGGCACCCGCTCCACACGGGCGAACTCGATCCATTCGACGTGTCCGACGACAACCGCGCGCATCCGGGCCGGAAGTATCACGAGGACCCGCGTAATTCCCGGCGAAGTCAACGGTCAGAGGGTCATGAGCACCACGGAACAGATCCGCCGCCAGGGGTTCTCGACCATCGAATGCGACGTGCCCGAAGGCATGACCCTCCGGGCGTACGCTTCCACCCATCGCGAGAGCTCTAGGCGGCGGCCGTGGCTGCGGCCTCCGTGGCGCCGCGCTGGGCTTCGGCGGGCTTCCACCGCATAGCCAGCGAGAACGGCACCGCCAGGAAGGTCGCCAGCGCGGCCACCAGGAAGCCCGTGGAGAAGGCGTCGCCCGCCGCTTCGCGGGCCAGGCCCGCGGTCCGTCGCTCCACATCGTTGCGCGGCACAGCGGGACGGTCGCCGCCGTCGCGGGGGTCGGTGGCGAAGGTACGTTCCAGCAGCGCCTCGCGGCGCTCCGGCGAGTAGCCGGCGGCGGTGGCTATCTGCGACGCCTCGGCCCGCGCGGTGTCCTCGCGCTGGCCGATCACGCCGGTGAACACCGCCACGAGGATGGCTACGCCAAGCGCGAAGCCCACCTGCCGGCTCATGTTCACGATGCCCGACCCGAGCCCGAGCTCCTGGCCGGAGATGGAGCCCATCGCACCCACGTTGGTCGAGGGGAACACTGCGCCCATCCCGAGCCCGATCAGGATCAGGGGGCCGAGCACCGCCAGGTAGTCCGGCTGGTCCGTGAAGGCCAGCCCCAGCCAGACGAGGCCCGCGGCCATCAGCGCCAGGGCCGGTGCCGCGATCACGCGCGGCTGAATGCGATCGGCGCGGCGGCCCACCAGGGGCGAGACCACCATGCCCAGCACCGCGATCGGCGTGATCGCCAGGGCGGCCTCGATCTGCGAGTAGCCCCACAGGTTCACGAACGCGATCACGGCCAGGAACAGCGTGCCCATCACACCGATCGCGAACAGGAACATGGCGGCGCTGGCGCCCACGAACTGCCGGTTGCGCGTGAGCGCCGGAACCAGCATCGGCGACTTGCCCAGGCGCTGGGAGATCGCGAAGCCCGCCGCCAGCACCACCGCGCCGCCGAGCAGCAGAACCGTCTGCGCGGAGCCCCAGCCCACGCTGTTGGCCTCCACCAGCCCGTAGGTGAGGCAGAAGATCGAGCCCCCGATCAGCACCATGCCGGCCACGTCCACGCTCCGGCTGGCGGTGAGGTCGAACGTCTCCGGCATCACCCGCAGAGCGAGCACCACGCCCACGATGCCCACGGGCACGTTGATCGCGAAGATCCAGTGCCAGCTCGCGTACTCCACCAGCGCGCCGCCGAGCACGGGCCCGATCGCCCCGGCGGTGTTGGCCACCACCGCCATCAATGCCAGCCCGAGGCCGCGCTGCTCGGGCGGGAACACCATGGCCGTGGTGGCCAGCGCGAGCGGCGCGAGGGTCGCCGCGCCCACGGCCTGGAGCGCGCGGAACGCGATCAGAGCGTCGATGCTCGGCGCCAGCGCGCAGAGCGCCGATCCGACGGTGAAGATGGTCAGGCCCGCCACGAAGAAGGTGCGCCGCCCGAACTGGTCGGCCAGCCGCCCCATCGACACCAGCAGCACCGCGAAGACGATGTTGTACGCGTTGAGCACCCACGAGACGGTGTCCACGTCGGCATCGAGGTCGCGCTGGAGCTCCGGCAGCGTGATGTTCACGATCGTCACGTCGATCAGCGCCATGAACAGGCCGATCATCGTGACGCCGAAGATCGTCCACTTCCGGGCGTACAACTCCTCGGCCGGAGGGTTCACGCGCTCGCGAGCCACGCCCGCGAGGCTAGCGTTCTCCCGATGGACGTCCTCCAGGTCACACGCGATGTCTCGATCCCGCTCACGGAGATCGAGCTGCGCGCCAGCCGCTCCGGCGGGCCGGGCGGCCAGCACGCAAACGTGACCGCGTCGCGGATTGAGGCCGTGTTCGAGGTGGCGTCGTCACCGTCGCTGAGCGAGGCTCAGCGCCAGCGCGTGATGGCGCGGCTCGGCCCGCGGGTCACGGCCGTGGCCCAGGACACCCGCAGCCAGGCGCGCAACCGCGAGCTGGCGCTCGAGCGGCTGCGCTCGCGGCTCGCCGGCGCACTGGCCGTGCAGCGCCAGCGCAAGGGCACCAGGCCGACGCGCGCGTCGCGGGAGCGCCGGCTGGGCTCGAAGAAGCGCCGAGCGGACATCAAGCGGGCGCGACGGCGCCCGTCCGCCGACGACTAGCGCACGCGAGGTAGGGTCGCCTCACCGATGATCTTCCGTCAGATGATCCACGACGACCTGGGCTGTGCGTCCTACCTGGTGGGCGACGGGGGAGCGGGCGTCGCGGCCGTGGTGGACCCGCGGTTCGAGATCGACGAGTACCTAGAGCTCGCCCGCTACATGGGCGTGAACATCGAGCACGTCTTCGAGACCCACAACCACGCGGACCACGTCTCCGGCCACGGCCGTCTGGCGGCGGCCACGGGCGCATCGATCCACGTTTTCCGCGAGGCCAGCGTGGACTACCCGCACGAGCCCTTCGACGACGGGGACGAGTTCGCGCTCGGCTCCGTGACCGTGCGGGCGCTGCACACCCCGGGCCACCGCCCCGAGCACTGTGCGTTCGCCCTGATCGACACCGAGCGGGGCTCCGAGCCCTGGGCGGTGCTGACCGGCGACACGCTGTTCGTGGGCGACGTCGCCCGTCCCGACCTCGCGGTCGAGAAGGCCGAGGGCGCCCGGGACATCTTTCACTCGCTGCACGACAAGCTGCTCACGCTGGAGCCCGACGTGGAGGTGTGGCCGGGACACCTGGGCGGCTCGATGTGCGGCGGCCCCGGGATGGACATGAAGGTCTCCTCCACCCTGGGGTTCGAGCGCCGGCACAATCCGATGCTCGCGATCTCAGACGAGGACGAGTTCGTGGAGCAGACGCTCGCCAAGCTTGGCCCGCAGCCACCCAACTTCCAGACGATCGTGGAGCTGAACAGGGGCCCGCTGCTCACCGACGGCGTGGAGCTGCTCCCGCTGGCGCCGCGGCAGGTCGAGCAGAAGCGCTCCGAGGGCGCGCTGCTCGTGGACGTGCGCACAGACCAGCAGTTCGACGACGCCCATATCCCCGACGCGATCTGCATCCCGATGCTGCGAGCCGGCTTTGGGTCCAAGCTCGCCTGGCTGGCGGATCACGAGCAGGAGATCGTGCTCATCGGCCGCGACGACGAGGACGGCCGTGTGGCCGGCCGGCTGGCCGTGGCGATCGGGGTGCGAAAGCTTGGCGGATACCTGCACGGCGGCATGACCAGCTGGCGGCAGGAGGGGCGAGAGGCGGTCGCCGTCGAGCGTCTGGCGGTCGCCGACGTGAAGGAGCGCGCAGCGGCCGATCCCGAGGTTCAGTTCCTCGACGTCCGCGAGCAGGCGGAGTGGGACGCCGGGCACGTCCCCGGGTCGGAGTTCACGCCCTGGCACGACATCACCGAGATGCCCGCGGGGCTGGACCCCGAGCGCCCGATCGCCGTGATGTGCAACTCAGGCCCGCGCGCGGCGACCGGCGCGAGCCTGATCCAGCGCCACGGCGGCCAGAACGTGATCCACGTCGTGGGCGGCGGCGTGCGGGACTGGGACGAGCTGGTCTAGGGCGCTTCCGGCGCGACGGCGCCGCCGCCAGGGGAAGGCGTCGGGTCCGCCGGGGCCTGCGGCGCTGCGCCGCCACCCTGGGTGCCGCCGCCTGGCGTGGGAGTCGGCGCCGGGGCCGGCGCCGGAGCCGGCGTGGGAGTCGGAGCAGGTGTGGTGGCGGTGTCGGTCGAGTCGGTGGTGGACGTGTCGTCTTCGCTGCCGTCGTTCGCGGTTGTGGGCACGCGGATGTCGGACGGGGTCGACACGGGGGTCTCCTCGTCACCGCCACCGCCGGCCACCACGGCGATCACAACGATCAGGAAGATGGCCGCGGCAAGCGCCGCCACGAGGCGGCGGCGCAGATACACGGAGTCGTCCTCCCTGTTGCCTCCCCCGCGCGGGTCGCGCGCCGGATCGAGGCGGCGTGTGGGCTGGTCGTCCAAGAGCGCGAAGGTAGCAGTCAGGGACAGACTTCCCTGCAACCAGGAGGAATCCTTTCCTGAGGGCTGATGCCTGAGGCCTGTGGTCTCAGAGGCCCGGCACGTGGCGCACAGCGAAGCCCGCCGCGCCGCGCGCATTGGCCTGCCAGCGGGTGCCGGCGCGCCCCTGTCCGCTGGTGTCGAATCGCAGTCCCGCGACGATCATGAAGATGTGGCCGTTGTTCGCGTAGATCGTGATCCACTCGCCAGGGCCCTTCTCGCCGTAGTTCACGAAGCCGCCCGACGTCATCGGCGCCTTCAGCAGACCCGCTCCCGCGAGCGCGAACGAGACCGAGCCGGAGCAGTCGTAGCCGTTGTCGCGCCAGGCGCCGTGGCCGCCGCCCCACTTGTAGGGGAACTTGGCGATGGCGTTCGCCGCCTGGATCACGCGCTTGACCGGCTCGGGAGCGTCATCCGGCGCGACCGCGGTCCCGTCCTTCAGCACCCTGGCCCGTGGCCCGGTCTGGAGGTATGCGGTGGTGCCGAGGAAGCGCTTGAACTTCGACAGCTCGGCCCGGGCCTCGCGCAGGTCGGCCTTCACCTCCGCGTCGGTGGGCGCGCCGGGGCTCACGCCGTCGGTGCCGCTGGCGTAGCTCTTCTCCTCGCCAGCGCCGCGCAGCTCGACGACCTTGCCCGTGCCGCCGCTCTCCTTGGCGGCCCGCTTCGCCGCCGCCTTGTCGACGGATTCCGGGGTGAGCACGACCTCGTCGCCGCGCTCGGCCTTGGCGGGCTCGGCCACCTCGCCGTTCCCGCAGCCGGGGAGACACGCAACGCCCAGCAGGGCTGTCGCCGCCAGCGCTGGCAGGCGCGGCGTCACCTGCCGGCGGCTTCCGGCGTCTGGTGACGCTCCTTCCAGACCTCGTACGGCATCCCGTAGATGATCTGGCGCGCCTCGTCCTTGCTCAGGTCCGTGCCGCGCTCGGCGGCGGCCTCCGCGTACCAGCGCGAGAGGCAATTCCGGCAGAACCCGGCGGTGTCCATGAGGTCCATGTTCTGCACATCGGCACGCTCGCGCAGGTGCTCAAGCAGGCGGCGGAAAGCCGCCGCTTCCACCTGGATCCGGTCGGTCTCCTCCATGCGCGGGAGGGTAACGGGCGGCCCTGTCTGCCAACATCATTTGCATGACAGACCAATCCAAGTCGCGGTTCCCCGAGGACCCCTCGGGCATCCAGCAGCCGCACGATGTGCTGGCCGCGGAGGAGTTCGCGGTGCCGATGCGCTCGACGCGCGACGTTCCCCACGACCCGATCCACGAGCCCCACGACGTGCTGGCCGCCGAGGAGTTCGCCATGCCCACGGGCGGCTGGCCCAGCTCCGGGTCGGGCGGGCTGGACCCTCGCACCCTGCTGCCGGCGTTCGCGCTGCTCGTGGCGATCGTGCTGCTGCTGCGCCGCCGCGCGCGCTAGCTACCTAGGGGTACAGGTCCCCGTCTTCGCCGAAGACGAAGATCGCCGTGACCGGGCAGTTGCCGGCGGCCTCGATCACGATGTCCGTGGGCTCGCCGTCGGGGTCGATCACCACCGCCTTGTCCTCGGAGTCGAGCTCGAACACGGCCGGTGCGGTGTCCACGCAGTCGCCCGAGCCGATGCACAGGCCGCGGTCGACCTCGATGCGGATCCTGTTCTGGGAGAGAGCTCGTCGGCCATGGCCGACGGCAGGCTACTTGCGCGCGGCCCAGAAGCTGGTGCGCTTGCGCGCGCCCGCCCTGCTCAGGCCGATGTGCACGTGGTCGCGGTGCGCCAGCGTGGCGTTCACCTTCTTGCGCTTCTTGCCGCGGCGATCGACGCAGAGCGAGTAGGGCTCCATGCCCTCCGAGCCCGACCACCACGACCTGCAGTTGAAGATGATCTCCTGGATGCCCATGCGGCGCGCGAGCGCGTGCGGCGTTGCCCTCGGAGTCGGTGGCGAGCAGGCGCTTGATCAGGCGGTCGGCGGCGCGGCGCTCGGCCGGCCTGCGGGCATCGAGGTGCCAGTCGATGGCGCGGCCCTCGGCGTGGAGGCTGAAGTTCTTGCCGGAGAGGCGCTCGCAGCGCATGATGCCCCAGCTCACGCCGCGCGCGTTGCGCTCAAGCCACGACTGCAGCGCAAGCGTGCCCTTGGCGGGCCGCTTCACGCACTTGCGCGCGTGGTCGTAGCCGTAATCGTCGACGGGGCCGAGCGAGGCCGCGAGCGCAGGCACGGCCAGCACGGCCAGGCAGGCGAGCACGGGCAGCAGGACGTTGCGGATGCGCATGCACCCGAATTTCGGCAGCTAGGCCCGAAGGCTTAGATCTGGCCCCGCGCGACTGGACGCAGTACCTACGGCCGCTTGCCGCGGCCGTGGATCAGCTTCAGCGCGCCTCTGATGATCTTCGCGCTGCGCTTGGTGTACGGGAACATGAACAGCTCCTTCTTGGGCCCGAAGCGCGTGACCACCGAGGACTGCTTGCGCGCGTACTTACGGATCCCGTCCTTGCCGTGACGTGAGCCGAGGCCGGAGGTCTTCCACCCGCCCATCGGCATCTCCAGCGCCAGGTAGCTCACCTGGTGCTCGTTCACGTTCGCCACGCCGGCGTCGATGCGCGAGGCGATCGACTCGCCGCGGGCGGTGTCCTTGGTCCACACCGAGGCCTGGAGGCCGTACGGGGAGTCGTTGGCCAGCTCGAGCGCCTGCTCGGCGTCGGTGACCTTCATGATCGGCAGCGTCGGGCCGAACGTCTCCTCGGTCATGCACTCCATCGAGTGGTCCACGTCGAGCAGCACGGTCGGCTCGAAGAACCGGCCCGCGCCCTCGCGCGCCTTGCCGCCCACGGCCACGCGGGCGCCCTTCTTCACCGCGTCCTCCACGTGGGAGGTCACGATCTCCTCCTGCTTGGCGAACGTGACCGCGCCCACGTCCACGTTGCCGTGCTCGGTGGGCACGCCCTGGCGCAGGGCGGAGACCTTCTCGGTCACGAGGTTCACGAACTCGTCGTAGACGGGCTCCTCCACGTACACGCGCTCGACCGAGATACAGGTCTGGCCGCCGTTCTGCATCGAGTAGTAGGCGGCCGCGTTGGACGCCTTCTCGAGGTCGGCGTCGCGCAGCACGATCATCGGATCCTTGCCGCCCAGCTCGAGGCCGACCGGGGTGAGCGTCTTGGCCGCCCGCTCGGCCACCTTCTTGCCGGTGGCGGTGGAGCCCGTGAACATGATGAAGTCGACGTGGTCGACCAGCTCGGCGCCAACGTCGCCCAGGCCGGTGAGCACCTGGTAGACGTCCGCCGGCACTCCGCACTCGTCGAGCATCTCGCCCATGAGCAGCGAGGTGAGCGGCGTGACCTCCGACGGCTTGAGGATCACCGCATTGCCGGCGGCGAGCGCCGGGATGCAGTCTCCGAAGGAGTTGGTGAGCGGGTAGTTCCACGGCCCGATCACGCCGACCACGCCGAGCGGCCGGTAGCGGACCAGGCACTTCTTGCCCTTGAGGAAGGGGGAGCTGACCTTGACCTTCTCGTCGGCCAGGTACTTCTCCCCGTTCTTGGCCCAGAAGCCGAACGCGGCGGCGGCGTAGCCCACCTCCGCGGTCTGCGCGTCGTCCCAGGTCTTGCCGGTCTCGGAGACGATCGTCTGGATGATGCGCTCGGAGTTGTCGAGCACCCACTTCTGGGCGCGGCGCATGATCTTCGCGCGGCCGTCGAAGCCCATCGCCTCCCAACCGGGCTGAGCCGCGCGGGCGCGGGCCACCATCGGCGCGACGTCCTCGACGGTCATGCGCGGAACGGTGCCCGCGATCTCGCCGGTCGCGGGATTCTCAACCTCGATCTGCTCCGGGGCGGCGCCGTTTGCGGCCACTGCCTCAGGATCCTTGGTGGTGGTCTCAGCCATTGCCAATCCTCTCCTTCTCACGCTTTCGCTCACCGAGCTTGTGAAGCATCTTCGCCTGTTTCATCCCGACGCGGGGAAGTAGCGCCCCGATCCGGGCCTGCCACCCGCGGTAGCGCGGGATCACCTTGATCAATGCCTTCGAGTCGAGCAGGGCAACCGTCTCATCCGCGACCTCCGCCGCGGACAGCATCCGCGGGGTCGACCAGATGATCGCCGACTCGTCCTTGTCCTCCTCGTCGCGCACCAGCCGGGTGTCCGCGCCGTCGGGGCAGATGCAGTGCACGGCGATGGGAATACCCGCCATCTGGAGGTCGCCGTACAGCGACCCGTGAATCCGAGCACCCCGTGCTTGGTGGCGCTGTAGACCGCGAGGCCCGGCACCGGGGTGAGCGACGACAGCGAGCCGATATTGATCACGTGCTTGTCGCCGCCGGGCGCCTCGCGCATGGCGTCGACCGCGGCCCGCGAGCCCCAGACCACGCCGTAGAAGTTCACGTCGAGCATGAGCCGCACGTCGTCGTCGGAGTGGTCCCACACCTTCACGGTGCGCATCACGCCCGCGTTGTTCACCCACACGTCCAGGCTGCCCTTCTCGGCCGCGGCCCGCGCAACCGCGCGGTGGGCCTCGGGGTCGCGCACGTCGTGGGCCATCGACCACGCGCCGCCGCCCAGCTGCTCCGCGGTCTCCGCGGCGCCGGCCTCGTCGATGTCGGTGCAGAGCACGTCGTAGCCGCGGCGCTCCAGCCGCATCGCGATCTCGCGCCCGAAGCCGCGGCCCGCGCCGGTGACGACCGCGACGCTCACGCCGTTTGCTTCTTTCGCTCGCGCGCGAGCTGGCGCATGTAGGGCGGGCCGTCGACCTGGATCGTGTGGCGCTTGGACTTCACGTAGCGCTTGTCCATCGCCACCCTGTCCTTCTCGATCTCGCGCACCATCTGCTCGCGTCCCGGCAGCTTGACCTTGGACTCGAGCACGTCGGCAATCCACTCCGACTGGCGCTCGGCGATCGGCATGATCGCGTACAGCGGCTGCACCAGGCCGATGAAGTAGAGGCCGTGCAGGTCGGGGTGCACCACCCGGCGGTACAGCTCGATCCGGTTGTCCTCCGACGGGTCGAGCAGGTCGTGGTCGAAGAACGGGAAGCTGATCTTGTAGCCCGTGCAGTAGACGATCTTGTCGATCTGCTCGACCGACCCGTCGGCGAAGCGCACCGAGTCGCCCTCGAGGCGCTCGATGTTCGGCTTCACCTTCACGCGGCCGTGCCCGATCCGCCCGTACAGGTCGGAGGAGATCGTGGGGTGCGCCTCGCCGAGCTTGTGGTCGGGGTCGGGCAGCCCGAAGTCCGTCGGGTGGCCGTTGGTCTTCAGCACCTGGCGCGTGAACGTGTGCCGCAGCACGGAGAAGGGAACGAACGCGGACAGCCACTCGGGCGCGAGCTCGTCGCTGGGGGTGGAGCCGAAGTACTTGGGGATCACCCAGGCGCCGCGGCGCATGGCGAGAAAGGTCTGCTTCGACACCCGCGAGGTCTCCACCGCGATGTCGCAGGCCGAGTTGCCGATGCCGAGCACCAGCACGTTCCTGTCCTCGTAGCCCTCGGGCGTCTTGTAGTGGTGGGCGTGGGTCTCGTCGCCGTCGAACTCGCCGGGGAAGGGCGGCTCGGGCCAGCGCGGGTCCCAGTGGTGGCCGTTGGCGACGAACACCGACCCGTAGGTGGTGGTCGTGCCGTCGTCGAGGCTCACGTCCCAGCCGCCCTGCGTGCGCTCGACCCTCGTGACCTCGGTCTTGAAACGGATGTGGTCGCGGAAGCCGAAGTGGTCGACGTAGGCGTCGAAGTAGGCCGCGATCTGCCAGTGGGTCGGGAAGTCGGGGTAGTCCGCGGGCATGGGGTATGCGGCGTACTCCATGATCCGGCGCGAGGTGTTGATCGACAGCGAGTCGTACGCGGACGACATGCCGTTGTCGTTCATGTAGCGCCAGTTCCCGCCGACCTCGGAGCCCTTCTCGAAGCAGTCGAACGGGATGCCGCGC
Organism: uncultured Thermoleophilaceae bacterium; assembly: GCA_963808105.1. Classification (GTDB taxonomy): domain Bacteria; phylum Actinomycetota; class Thermoleophilia; order Solirubrobacterales; family Thermoleophilaceae; genus JAAYBF01. The sequence goes on from CAWEEH010000003.1 coordinate 1,452,250, forward strand.
GCATGCAGGACCTGGCACGTGGCGATTCCCGAGGAGCCGGCGCCGATGACTGCGCACCGACCTGTTGACGCGGCGTCCATCCCGGAGACGATAGCCAAACTGGCTGGCTGGCCAGGATTGGCGGGATCGCCCGACCTGACCTACCTTGGAGCCGACGTGCTGACCCTGCCCGCCGGACACACCGAATCCGAACTCGAGCTCGCGCGACTGCTTGCCGAGGCGCTGAACTCGGAAGAGCTCCACGTGTTCTGGAGCGCCGTAGACTCCGGCACTTGCCGCGTCCAGGACCCGAGGGAATAGACGGACTCACAGGCTTCCTCGGCGTGCGCTGGGAGCGCGCCGATCGGATGCTCCTCACGATCGAGGAGCGCCACATCAACGCGGGTGGTCTGCTCTCGGGCGCCGTGACCTACGCGATGGTCGACTACTGCATGGGCTCGACCCTGTGGCGGGAGACCACCGACGAGGAGAGCATCGCGACCGTGTCGATCTCGATCAACTACGTGCAGACCGCGGTGGAGGGCGAGATCGTGTGCACCACCGAGATGGACCGTCGCAACCGCCGCCTGGCGACGCTGCGCAGCGAGGTGCGGCACGAGGACGGGCGGCTGATCGCCACGGCGATCGGCAGCTACACGATCTTTCCCCGGAACGCCTAGGCTGGCCCCATGGCCACCATCGAGACGAGCAGCGGCGGGACGATCTACTACGAGGAGCACGGCGAGGGAGAGCCGCTGCTGTGCGTCCACGGGCTGGCGACCGACACGCTCGGCTGGGCACTCCAGGTGCCGACGTTCTCCCAGAGCCACCGCACCGTGATCTTCGACAACCGCGACGTCGGGCAGTCCGCGATGGTCGAGGAGCCGTACGAGGTGGCCGACATGGCGCAGGACGCGCTCGCCGTGGCCGACGCCGCCGGATTGGAGAGCTTCCACCTGCTGGGCATCTCGATGGGCGGCGCGATCTCCCAGGAGATCGCGTTGGCGGCGCCGGACCGGATCCGGACGCTGACACTCACCGTGACCTTCGCGCGCGGCGGCGCGTGGGGCCGGGAGCTGGCGAGGGTCTGGAGCGCCCGTGTGCGCGCCCTGCCGCGCGAGCAGCACATCGACGAGCTGCTGCTGCTCACCCTGTCCGAGGAGCTGTTCGAGGACGCGGCCAAGGTGGAGTTTGCGCGCAACCTGGCCCTGCAGAACCCCAACCCCCAGGACCCCGAGGCGTTCGCGCGCCAGCTGACCGCCAGCGCCCGCCACGACGCGCTCGACCGGCTGCCGTCGCTGTCGATGCCGGTGCACGTGATCGGCGGGGAGCACGACATCCTGGTGCCCGTCTGGAGATCGGAAGAGATCGCCGACGTGATCCCCGATGCACGGCTCACCGTGATCGAGAAGGCGCCGCATGGGCTGCAACTCGAGCGCTCGCAGGAGTTCAACGAGCTCGTGCTCGGATTCATAGCTGAACACGAGCCTGCAACCGTCTAAACGGGCGCCCGGCCGGGGCTACCCTGGCCTATATGCGGTGGGCCCTCGCCTCCACGGCAGCGTTCCTGGTGCTCGCGGCGCCCGCCTTCGCCGCGCCTCAGCCGAAGGTCATCACTCCCGGCGTGGTCGCCGGCGGGGTCGCGGTCGGCGGGCTGTCGGTCTCTGAGGCCACGGCGGTCCTGGAACAACGGCTGGGCAAGGGACTGCGCTCTCCGGTGGAGGTGCGAGTCGGTCGCTTCGCAACGCGGCTTCACATGCGCGAGCTGGGGCTGAAGTTCGCCGCGGATCGCACCGCGCGCCGCGCATACCGCGCGGGGGTCAAGGGCGAGCTCGTCGTCGCGCCGTTCGTGACATACCGCCGAGCGGCGGTGCGGGCGTGGGTGGCTCAGGTCGGACGGCGCCTGTTCGCGGCCCCTCGCAACGCGCGCCTGCGAATCACCGTCCGGCGGATGATCCGGCGCAAGGGCCGCAACGGCAGCGCCCTGGTGCAGTGGCAGCTGCGGCGCGCGATCAACCGCGCCGTGGTCGACCCGCTGCGCTCACGTCGTGTCGCGGGCCGCCGGGGCCGGGTGCGGCCGGCGATCACGCACGCCGGGCTGGCACGCCGAAATCGCACGGTGGTCACGATCGATCGCGGCGGCTTCCGCCTGCGCGTGTTCAAGCGGCTGCGCTACGACCGCAGCTACCCGATCGCGGTCGGCGCCGCGGGCTTCGACACCCCGTCCGGCCTGTTCCGCATCACCAACAAGCGGGTGAACCCCGCGTGGACCGCGCCCAACCGGCCGTGGGCGGGCTCCTACGCGGGCCGCACGGTGCCGGGCGGCGCGCCAGACAACCCGCTCAAGGCGCGCTGGCTCGGCGTGACCGGAAGCGTGGGCATCCACGGCACCTCGGAGGACTGGTCGATCGGCAGCCGCGCGTCGCACGGCTGCATCCGGATGCACGTGAGCGACGTGATCGACCTGTACCCGCGCGTGCCGTACGGCACGCCGGTCTTGATCCGCTAGCCGCCCAGCTCCTCGCGCAGCGCGGCCACCTCGGCCTCGAGGCGCCCCACGCGTTCCTCGAGCGACGCGCCCGCGGGCTCCGCCGCGGGTTGAGCGGGCGGCTCCGCCGGCTCCGCGGGCGCTTCCGGCGCCTCATCCTCCTCGTCGCCGAGCAGCTGCACATACCGCTGCTCCTTCTGCCCCGGCCGCCGCGGCTGCGCCGCCACGAGCTCGCGCCCGATGAGGTCCTCCAGCACCGACTGCACCTCGGCCAGCGAATCGAAGCCGTGCATGCGGTCGGTGCGGGTCTTCAGCTCGCCCGGGGTCTGCGCGCCGCGCAGCATCAGCACCGCCAGCAGCGCGGTCTCGCCCGGCGACAGGCCCAGCGCGGCGTCGAACACGTGGCGGTACTTCGCCGCGCGGCTGCCCGCCCCGCTGGTGAACCGCGCCCAGCCGCGCTCGCCCAGGCGCTGGGCAGCGGTGCGCACCGTCGACTCGTCCCAGTCGACGACGGGGTCGCGGTTCGTGCTCTGGTTGCAGGCCAGCCGCAGCGCGTTCACGCTGAGCGGATACGCATCGGGCGTGGTGCGCTGCTTCTCGATCAGGCACCCGAGCACACGGAGCTCGTGGCGGTTCGGGGGCATCATGAGCCGTAGCCCTCCGCGCGCAGCCACTCCGTGGTGCGCCGCATCCCCTCCTCGAATCCCACCGCGGGCTCGTAGCCGAGCACCCGCCGCGCCTTGTCGATCGAGTAGGTGCCTCCGCGGGCGATGTACTCGATCGCACCCGTGTTGACCTCGCTGTCGCGCCCTGGCAGCCGGGCCCCGGCGGCGGCCAGGGCGCGAACCAGACGCGTGGGCGCCACGCGCAGCTTGCGCCCGGCGAGCTCGGCGTAGTGGCCGAAGAACTCGCGGGTCGGGACCCCGATGCCGTCGCTGATCGTGAACACCTGACCGGCACCCTCGTCGCGGCCGGCGGCGAGAGAGATCCCGTCCACCAGATTGTCGATGTACACGGGATTCAGCAGGCCACGGCCCATCGCCGGCAGGACCATCCGCCCGCGTGCGATCTCCTCCATCGGGAGGATCGTCCAGGGCCGTGATCGCGGGCCGTAGGCGTCGCCGGGGCGCACGATCGTGCACGTGACCTCGCCGGCCGCGTGTGCCTGGAGCGCCACCTGCTCGCTCGCCACCTTGGTGTCCACGTAGGGCACGCCGTTTGCGCGCACCGGATGGTCCTCCGTGACCCCGTCCGGGAAGTCGAAGCCGAAGGCCGTGACGGAGGAGAGGTGAAGGAAGCGCGAGGCCCCGGCGTCGCGGGCGGCGTCGAGCGCGTGACGGGTGCCGAGCACGTTCACGCGCCAGATCGGATCGGGGTCGTCTCGCATCGAGACGACCGCCGCGGTGTGAATCACGAGGTCCGATCCCGCCGCGTGGCGCTGCCACTCCCCCGGAGAGCCGATGTCGCCGGCCACCACCCCGCGCTCGGGATCCGCGCTCACGTCCACGCCACGGACCTCCGCACCCTCGGAGGCGTAGCGGTCGGCGAGCGCGCGCCCGATGAACCCGAGCGCGCCCGTCACGAACACCCGCTCAGGCATTGACCACGCGATCTTCGGCGCCCAGACGGCGGCGCAGCTCGACACGGGTTCCGTCGGGGCCGGGCGTGACGTCGACGTCGTCCATCAGCGCCCGCATCATCATCAGACCGCGCCCGCGGCCGTCGGCGCGGGCGGGGCGCCAGCCCCCGGTGTCGCTCACGGTGAGGGCGATCGCTCCGTCCACGTACTCGCCCTCGATCTCGAACGTCCGCTCCGGCGAGTCCGAGCCGTGCTCGATCGCGTTTGCCGCCGACTCGCCCGCCGCGGTCACGATCTCGGCCATCTCCCGGTCGCTCGCGCCCACGTGGCGCAGCCACCGCCGCAGCAGGGCGCGCATCGAGGCCAGCCGCGCCGCGTCGGCCGGGAGCTGCAGGCGAAACCGCTCGCCCAGGGGCGGACTGTGCAGGGCCAGCACGGCAACGTCGTCCGACGCCGCGCCCGCCGGCACCAGCCGGCGCACGATCCCGTCGCACAGGCGCTCGGGACCGCCCTCCACCGCCTTGGCGGCGTCGGACAGCCGGTCGAGGCCCGCGTCGAGCATCTCGCCGGGGCGCTCCACCAGGCCGTCGGTGTAGAGCAGCACCGTGGCGCCGGCCGGGAGCTCGCGCGTGGTGACCGTGTAGGCGGGAAACGGCATCACGCCAAGCGGCACCGCCGCCGCGCTCTCGAGGAAGCTCACGTCCCCGTCGTCGTCGACCACGAGTGGCGGCAGGTGCCCGGCGTTCACCCAAGACGCGGTGTTCTCCGCCGGGTCGATCACCACGTAGGCAAGGGTCGCCATCTCGGAGTCCCCGGACTCCGACCACACCAGCTGGTTGAGGCGGGACACGACCGTGGGCGGATCGTGGCCCTCGAGCGCGTAGGCGCGCAGGGCACTCCGGAGCTGCCCGACCATCGACGCGGCCGCCAGGCCCTTCCCGGCTACATCGCCCATCACCAGCCCCACCTGGCCGGCGGCGATGGGGATCACGTCGTACCAGTCGCCGCCCACCTCGGCCTCACTGGCCGCCGGCAGGTAGCGCGCCGCGACCTCGAGACCGGGCAGCGACGGGAGCCGCTCGGGAAGAAGGCTGCGCTGGAGGGTCTCGGCGATCTTGTGCTCGCGCTCGAAGACCCGCGCATGGTCGATCGCGAGCGCCACCCGATCCGCCGCCAGGCCGAGGAGCAGGAGGTCGTCGTCGGTGAAGCGCCGCGGCGGCGGTACGCCCACGAGGATCACCCCCGACACCGAGTCCCCCGCGAGCAGCGGGACCCCGAGGACCGAACCGCTGTCGTGGAGAGCGGGGTCGATCACGTCGGACGCCTCTGGGTCGTTCACGAGCTCGGGCTCGCGTGTCTGAGCCACGCGGCCCGCGATGCCCTCGCCGAGGTGGGCCCGGCCGGGCTCCCCGGGGGCGTCTGAGCTGGAGGCGCGAACCAAGAGCGAGCCGTCCTCCTCAGGCAACAGCACGCACGCGGCCTCGGCGGTGAGCACCTCGCACAGCCGCGGAAGCAGCGCCTTCAGCATGTCCTCCAGCCGGGCGTGCGCCAGGGCAGCGTCGAGCAGCACCTGGAGCCCGTGCACGATGGTCGCCATCTGCTCGGCCTCCTCGCGGGCGGCCTGCTCGCGCATCAGCTCCTCGCGCTCGCGCTGGCGCTGCACCCGGTCGGTCGCGTCCCTGACGAAGAACGCGAGCAGCGTGCGGCCGGCCGCCTGGACGCGCGACACCGTGATCTCCGCCGGGAAGCGCAAGCCATCGGCCCGCACCATCTCGACCTCCCGCTTGGCGGCCCCGTTGTCCTCCAGGGTCTCGAAGTCGTTCGTCCGTCGTTGTATGTGTGCGGCGCGGTCCTCGGGCGCGAACATCAACTCGGCCACGTCGCGACCCACGGCCTCCTTCTCCGTCGCCCCGAACAGGCGCTCCGCCGCGAGGTTCCACGCCACGACCGTGCCGTCGGTCTCGATCGACGCGAACGCGTCGGGAGCCCCCTGAAGGATGGCTCGCGTACGGATCTCGCTCTCCCGCAGCACCTCGGTGCGCGTGGCCACCAGCTCCAGGATGCGTGAGATCAGGACGCCGACCACCAGCGGCGTGCCGACCACCAGCAGCCACCGCACCACCGGGCTCGACGGACTGTCCTGAGCGACGAGGACGACCGGATATGTGAGCCCGATCAATCCGAGGTGAAGCAGCGCGGCGGGCAGGGCGAAGAACGTGAAGGCGTAGAGGGCGGTCCAGCAGTAGATGAGGGGGAAGACGGCTGTCGGCCCCACGAAGTAGTTCGCCGCACCGAGGGCCAGGCTGCCCGCCGCGAGAGCCGTGTGCAGGTGCACCTCTCGCACCCCGTCGAGGCGTAGGAGCAGCAGCGCGCCGGTCGCGGCCGTGCCGCCCGTGAGCGCGAACAGGGGGCCGTCCTTGACCATCGCGTCGTGAGGCAGGAGCAGCGTGACCAGCAGGATGAGGCTGCCACCCAGGAACAACAGCCCGAGCGCCCGCGCCGCCTGGCGCCGGGTGAACAGCGAAGGCGTCACTCCTCGGCGGGGGGCGCGCTCTCGTTCGAGAGCTTCGCCAGCGCCTCGTGCCCCTTGACCACTCGCTGCTTGACCGGGTCGTCATCCGGCCGGTCGTGCACGAGGTCCCACGTCTGGTCCGCCGTGCGGCGGGCCTTGTCGGGTGTGGCTTCGCGGAACAGCAGCTCCACCACACGAAGCTCGAAGTCCTGGATCTGCCGCGCGGGGTCGCCCGGCGCCATCTTCGGCAGCGGGTCGTCCGTGGTCTCCTTCCACATGCTCGTGGCCATCACGAGTCGGTTGCGCAGGGCCGCGGGATCCATTGTGCGCAGGCTACCCTGCGCCAGATGACCGAGTTAATTCACACGTGTTACCGAATCGGCGAGATCGACCGGTCCGTCGCCTTCTACGAGGCCCTTGGGTTCGAGGAGGTCGGCAGGATGCCGATCCGCGACGAGGCGGTGAACGTCTTCATGGGGCTGCCCGGTGACGGCCCGCGGCTGGAGCTGACCTACAACCACGGCGTGCACAGCTACGAGATGGGCACCGGCTACAACCACATCGCGCTCACGGTGGAGGACCTCGATTCGAGGCTGAAGGCGCTGGCCGGCGCCGGCATCGAGCCCGAGAAGCCTCCTTACACGGTGAGCGAGAACGGCCCCCGGATCTGCTTCGTCAGGGACCCGGACGGTTACCGGGTCGAGCTGATCGAGACCAAGGGCTAGCGCGAGCAGCGGCGCACGCGCGCCGAGAGCCGCACCGCCCGCCCGCCGCGCAGGCGTGCGAACGCCCGCACCGTGAGCCTGCGCGCCGGAGCACGCAGCACCCGCCTGAACGGCCGCCGCCGATCCCCGGCGCGACGCCCGATGCCCGCTCGGAACACGGCCCGCCTGACCAACCCGCGGTCCTGCCCACCGACGCGCGCCACCACCCGGCATCCGCGCCGCGCCCGGCGCACCAGCAGCCGCAGGCGCGGCCTTGGCGCGCAGCCCGAACGGGCGGAGGCGGCGGGCCCAGACGGCCTGGCCGCATCCGCCACCCGCACGAGCCCTCCCAGCACACCCACGTACGCGGCACCGTCGGGACCGAGCGTCACCGGCGCGTAGTTGTTGTTGTAGCCCAGGCCGGTGCCCGCGAGGCGGCGGTACTCGGTGCGCCCGGTGCAGAAGTTGAGCGCAGTGAAGTACCAGCCGTCCACGCCATCGGCACGGCGCGGCTTGGTGTAGGTGTAGACCAGCCCCGTCTCGAGCGAGAGCTTGGGCACCACGCTCGGCGCGATCTCGCGGCTGCGCCACACGGTCCGGCAGCCCGAGCCGTCCTTCTTCACGTCGACCCGCTCGAGGCCGGGCTCCGTGGTCGCGCCGCGCATCACACCGGCCGGGCCCGAGTAGCCGTAGTTGTTCTCCACCACCAGGGAATTGCGCGCCGCGATCAGCGACTGGTCGGTGGCGCTCGCGCCCTTGCGGAAGACGGGCTGCTCGCAGATCAGGCGGCTGCCGCTCACCCGCCTGGCGCCGCGGTAGACCACCACGTTCATCGGGTCGGCGTTGTCTGTGATGGCGATCCGCCGCCCGGTCATCACCGTGGGCGTGGTGCCCGACCCCGCGCTCGCCTGGCCCGGCTTCTGTACGCCCGAGTTTCGGTAGGTCTCGCGCCAGATCGTGCGGGGCGAACCGTCCGCCGCCGCCTCGAACCGGTAGAGCGCCTTCGTCGTGACGATGTACACGGCGCCCTGCTCGTCCACCGAGAAAGAGTTCGCGTTCTGCTCGCCGAGGTCCCGCGATCGCACCGCGCCGCTGCCGGGGTCGATCGTGCCGACGATGCCGTCCACGGAGATGAACCAGATCCGCCCGGAGAAGTCGGGCAGCGCGGAGATGATCTTGTCCCCCTGGGGCACCGCGCCGGTGAGGTCGTAGTCGCGCTGCATGGTCAGCGAGCCGCCGGCGCCGACCTGCACCACGAACACGTGCCGCGAGTTGGTCGGGAAGATCGCCCGGTCGCGGTTGTCGAGGTAGAAGTAGCCGCCGCCCGAGAAGTCGGTGAACAGGTTGGTGCCGACCGAGCTGCGCGGCGGCAGCGTCATCGAGGCGAGGTCCTCCAGCGTGCGCGGGTTCTTGACCTCCAGGCGCGGCCCCTGCACGCCCACGCAGATCGTCACGATCCGCCCGCGCGAGTCGAAGGTGACCGAGGCGCAGTCCGCCACCTCGGACACGGAGTTCACGGACATACCGCGGCCGAGCGGGCCCGCCCCGCGGTAGGCATCGGTCTGGAGAGCGTCGTTATGCAGGTTGCTGCGGCCGTTGGGGGCCATGAAGGGATGGCGCGGCGGCTCGGGCGAGTCGAGCCGGCGCGGCTTGGCCGGTGAGCCCTCGAACGCGCGCGGCTGCGCCGTGAGCGGGTCGAGCGGGATCGGGGCGGCAGCGGCCGGCGCCGCCCAGACCACCGTCGCCGCGGCCGCGATCGCGAACCTTGTCAGCGTGTGCCCCACGCGCGGATCGTACGCGGGCTAGTGCGCGCCGGGCGGCAGTGTGGCGCGGGCGTCGTCCGCCGCGGCCCACCGCCGCAGCGCCGGCCGCGGGTTCTCGGCCGGGCCTTCGGGCCCACGCCCGCGGCGGACTTCGAAGTGCAGGTGGTCGCCGGAGCACGACCCGGTGCAGCCCACGCTTCCGATCCGCTGCCCGGCGGCGACGCGGCCGCCACGCCGGACACGCGATGGCTCATTCATGTGGAGGTACACGTACGTGCGACGGCTGTCGGGCGAGAAGATCGCGACGTAGTTGCCGCGGCCGCCGTCGTTGCCGGTCTCCACCACCACGCCGCGGCGGACCGCCACGAGCGGCGTGCCCGTGCGCGCAAAGACGTCCTGGCCCTCATGGGAGCGCCCACCGCGGGAAGCGCCGAACTGCGCGCCGCCCTGGCCCCAGTTGAACTCGTCGGCCACGGGGAAGGCGGGCCGCCGTGCCTGTTCGCGCGCGGCCGTCCGCGCCAGGTCGCGCACCTCGCCGGCCAGCGACGGCGGGACCGGCGCCAGGCGCTCGAGTTCCGCGCGCGGGGCAGCCTCGGCCGAGATGGCCGCTGTAAGCGCGAGCAGAACTGCGCCCGCAGATATGTAGCGCCGTGCGTTCACTGCTTTTCGGCCTACGAGGTGAGCTGACGGGCTCCGCATGAGATCCCCGGTCGCAGGCTTCCGCCTGTTCCCGGCTGCGTCTACGCAGCAGGCAATGCCGCGATTCGCCCCAGAGAAACGTGTGGTTCCCCCGCTCATCACCCCAAGGGGGTGACGACTCGGCCGCGCGGCAGGGTAGCAGCGTACGATCCGCACATGGCCCAGTTGACGGTGCTGCGCGTGTTCTGCGATGAGGCGGGAAACGGCGGAAACCCGCTTGGCGTCTACCTCGACGGGCAGGCGTTCGCGCCCGACGAGCGCCAGAACGAGGCCAAGCGCCTGGGATTCAGCGAGACGGTGTTCGTGGACGACCCCGCGACCGGCGCCGTGCAGATCTTCACCCCGGCCGTGGAGCTCCCATTCGCGGGTCATCCCCTGGTGGGGACCGCGTGGCTGCTCGCGCAGGACGGGCACCGCCTCTCCTCCCTGAACCCGCCCGCGGGCGAGGTGCCGGCGCGCGTGGAGGGCGACCGCGCGTTCGTGGCCGGGCGGCCCGAGTGGCAGCCCGATTACGAGTGGATGGAGCTCGGCTCGCCGGACGAGGTCGAGGCGCTGACAGGTCCGCCGCCGAACCGGGCCGATCTCGCCTGCGTGTACGCGCCGGTCGACGACCACGCCATCCGCGCGCGGGTGTTCCCGGTGGCGCTGGGGATCCCGGAGGACGAGGCCACGGGATCGGCGGCCGTGCGCCTGGGCGCCCTATTGGGCCGGCCGATGCGGATCCACCAGGGCGAGGGCTCGGTGATCGACGTGGTGCCGCGCGACGACGGCTACGTGGAGATCGGCGGCCTGGTGACCAGGGCCCAGGCGAGCGATGCGCCGCCCACCAGCAGCACCGCCGACCCGGCCACGAAGTAGACGTTGCTGATGATCGCCGTCTCGGTGCCGACCATGAGCACTCCGACGGCGAAGATGCCCCCCGCCCACGCGGGCGCCAGCCGTGCGCGCACGGCGGTCACGGTGAGCGCGATCACGCCGAGGATGAAGCCGAGCGGCGTGAGGTAGTAGACCAGCGACCAGTCCGACTCCTGGACGTCCTGAAAGGCACGCTGGATCGTGGCCGGGTCGGATTCCGGGCGGGCGGAGACCTCACCCAGGATCCCCCACGTGTAGCCGTCGATGGTGATCGCTGCGGCCAGGCCCATCAGCCCGGCCATCGCGAGCGCGCCCGCCGCCAGCGCGGGCCGCGGCGCGCGGGGATAGAGCAGCGCCGTGAGCCCGGCGACGGCCACGCCGAACACGATCACGGAGATGAAGCCGATCGCGTGCGCCGCCTGCCAGCGCTGGTAGGCCTCGGCGATCTCGGCCAGCTGCTCGGCCTCGTTGCCGCGAGCGAGCTCCCTCGGGTGAAGGATGTTGTCGAGCAGGAACAGGGCCGGCGCCAGCACGAGCGCGCCCGCGGTGATTTTCCTCAGCGTCCCCTCGGTCAAGTACCGAAGCCTACGCCCGCCGCCACGTCGTAGCTCTCCTCCAGCAGCACGAAGTTCTTCCGGCTGTTGGGGTCGAACTTCACCGTGACCGTGGAGCCCACCGCCGGCACGTCGCCACCGGGGACCGCCACGGTGCGCTTGCTCTTGAACGAGGACTCGTTCACGGGCGACACCTTCACCGTGAGCTCGGTGGTCCGGACGCCGTCGGCCGTGAGCGACGAGCCGTCCACCGCAAGTACCTCGGCGTTCGCCGGGCGACCGTACTCGTAGAGGTCGGTGGCGTCGTCCATGGGCTTGTCCCAGCCCTTGCCGAGCCAGATCATGAACCAGCCGGACCCGGCGAGCGACACGAGCAGAATCGCGCCGGTCACGGCCTGGCCCGCGGCGATCCCGCCCACTCCGAGGATCAGCCCGAGCGCGATCATCAGCCAGCCGATCGGCGCAAGCGTTCTCATCGACATCGCAGCCCCCTAACCGATGATCAGCTTGGTCGGGTCGTTCTGGTCCACGCGGACCGAGAACGTCTTGCCCGGCTGGAAGTTCGGCAGCGCCGAATACGCGATCAGCTGCCGGTGCTTGACCGGGTAGGGCTCGCCGCCGCCGACCGTGACCGAGAGGTCGAGCTCCACCACCGGAGCGTTGTTCACCATCGTTCCGGTCTCGGTGAGTCCGGTGACCGTGGCGGTGCCCATCAGGCCCCCCGCCATCGTGGCCATGTTGGCCATCGGGTCGGCGGACATGCCGCCCGAGGCGGCCTGCATGGCCTGGGCGGAGTCCATCGCCTCGTTGGCCGCCTTGACCCCGTCGAGCATCGACCTCTTCGGCTGCGCGTCCGCCTTCTTCTTGAGCTCCTTGAGGTCGTCGCTGCGGATCACGTCGAACGCGCCCTTCATGTCCTTGAACATGCCCATGTCCTACCTCCTGTCGTTGATTGCGGTCGGGGGCAGTCCCGGCGCCGTCTTGCGCCCGCCGCGGGAGGCGAAGACGCCCACCCCGGCGAGGAAGCCGATGACCGACGGGAAGATCCCGATGATGTAGCGCTCGGTGCCCGCCGGGCACTCGCGCGCCGAGACGTATGGGCCACCGGACGCGCAGGTGCCGATGCTCGCCAGCTCGACGATGCAGTAGGTGAGCGCGGCGACGCCCCCCACCATGAGGGCGACTCCGAGCGCGCTGCGAGTCCAGAAGCCCATCGGTCCTACATGAACGGCTTGTCGCCGAACGCGATGTTCGAGTTGTCCGCGGGATCGATGCGGCAGGGCATGGTGGTGCCGTCGGCGTAGCCGCTCATCGTGATCGTGGGCACGATCTCGCGCTTCTGCACCGTGTACGGCTCGCCGCCCTCGGGCGCGACCTCGACCTCGAGGATCCACACGGCGTTGCCGGCCACCTGCTCGCCGGCGTCCACGTGGCTCTTGATCGTGGCCTGGCCGGGCGAGCCGACCGAGAGGATCCTGTTGTTCTCGTGTGCGGCGCTCTCCATCTCGCCACGCGCGGCCATGATCCCCGCGCCGTCGGTGCCGGACAGGCCGGCGTTCTGCTCAGCCTGCTGCGCCATCTTCATCGCGTCGCCGCTCTGGGCCATCGCGTCCTTTGCCTTGTCGAACAGTCCCATCGAACTCTCCTTCGCCTAGTGGTTTCGCCTAGCCGATCGCCAGGCTGTTGAGGTCATCGGAGTTCACCCGCACGGGCACCGCCCGGCCGGCGGTGAGGTTGTGGCGCACCTGACGCGACACCACCAGCCGCCGCGACACCCGGTAGGGCGCGCGGTCGGGCAGTGCGACCAGCAGGTCGAGCTCCAGCTCGGGGTTCTGATCCACCGTGTGGCCGGTGTCCGTGACCCGCTCGATCGTCGCTTCCCCTCGGATCTCCATTAGGCCGAGAACCTAGGCGTGACACGGCGTCAGCGCAGTATCGACCCGGTCTCAGATGGGTCTCACCACTAGGCTTGTGAACGTGGACGGCGTCCAGCGGCCGCTCGAGCTGATCCTTGCGAGGAACCTCCTCTCGAGCCTCTCCACCGCGGCCTTCCTCACCGACGAGGGCGGGATGATCGCGTTCTACAACGAGGCGGCGGGCAAGCTGCTCGGGCGGCGCTTCGAGGAGACCGGGCCGATGACCGCGCAGGAGTGGGGCCGCCAGCACGGGCCCTTCGACGACGCCGGCGAGCCGATCATGTTCGGCGAGCTCGATCTGACGAAGGGCCTGCGGCGCGGACGCGCCGGCCACTCGCGCTTTCACATCCGCTCCTGCGACGGCGCGGACAAGCGGATCGAGGCGAGCGCCATGCCGATCGTGGCCGCCGGCGGCCAGCGCGGCTCGATGGTGTTCTTCTGGGAGACCGAGGCATGAAGGTCCGCGTCTGGGGAGCGCGCGGCTCCGTGCCGGCGCCCGGCCCCGAGACCAACCGCTACGGAGGCAACACCTCCTGTATCGAGGTCACGCTCGACGACGGCACCGTGATCGTGCTCGATGCCGGAACGGGCATCCGCTCGATGGGCGTCGCCTGGTCGGGCCCGGAGCAGATCAACATCCTCCTCACCCACCTCCACCTGGACCACATCCAGGGCCTGATGTTCTTCGCGCCGGCGTTCAAGCCGGGGTCGGAGATCACCGTCTGGGGACCGGAGTCCGCCGAGGCCAGCCTCGAGGACCGGATCGCGCGCTACATCTCGGCGCCGCTGTCACCCGTCGAGGTGCGTGAGCTGCCGTGCGACGTCTCGTTCCGCTGTGCGCCGGCGATGGAATGGGAGATCGGGGCGGCCAAGATCCTGGCGGCGTCGGTCACCCACCGTGGCCCCACGCTGGGCTACCGCATCACCGAGGGCGACAAGACGCTCTGCTACATCCCGGATCACGAGCCCGCGCTGGGCGCGGACCTGGACGAGCTCGATCCCGAATGGATCTCCGGCTACGAGCTGGCCTCCGAGGCCGACCTGCTCGTGCACGACTGCCAGTACACCGACGCCGAGTACCCCGACCACCGCGGGTGGGGCCACTCATCGGTGTCGGACTCGCTGTGCTTCGCCCGGCGGGTGAACGCGCGCAACACGCTGCTGTTTCACCACGACCCGTTGCACTCCGACGAGCAACTCGACCGGATGCGCGACCAGGCGGCCGAGTCGTGGGAGCAGATGGGCGGCGACCAGGCCGCGCTCACCATGGCATCCGAGCGCAGCGAGCTGGCGATACCGCCGCCGGTCAGCTCTTCAGCCTGACGGTCTTTCGCTTCGTCGTCCTGTTCTTCGCGCCGTCGACACCGCTGACGACGATCTTCGCCCTGAGCTTGCGCCCGCGGCGCAGGGAGCGCTTCACGGCGCGCTTGGCCTTGCGCGACAGCTTGAGCCGCAGCGTCACCCGCCTGCCGGCCCGGGCGCTCTTGCGCGCCCGCTTGAAGCGGTAGGTCTTCGAGCTGTTCGGCACGCGCACCGTGCCGGTGGCGCTCACGGTCCCCGCCTCGTCGAGCGTGACCGTCACGGCGAGCTTGTCGACGTCCTGGGTTCGCTTGCCGCCGAGCCTGGCCGTCGGCTTGCGGGTGTCCGTGCCCGGGCCGCCGCCCCCTCCCGGCCCGGGGCCGCCGCCCCCGCCGGAGCAGTTGTTGGCGGCCTTGGGCGTCGGCGCTGCGACCACCGTGGTCGAACCGCACACCTGGAGCGACATGTTGGTGGGCGGCGTCGGACCTTGATTGCTCGTGCCCGAGGAGACCGGCCCGGTGATCGTGCCGTAACGCAGGCAGTTGATTCGGTCGTTCTGGCTGCCGTTGCGGGTGAAGCAGATCTGGCCGGCGCCATCCGGAAACGCGAGGTTGAGCTCCGCGTCACGGATGCCTGCTGCGCTCGACGTCGGCGTCGAGAGCAGGTAGGGCTGGGTGTTGTCCCGCAAATCGAAGGGGTTGCCCGAGATATCTTCGAATACCCCGCCCCCTCCGGCCCCGTTGTACGCCGCGAGCCCGTAGGTCGGGTTCGGGAACGGCTCGTCGACCGGGTCGACGAGCTCGACGAACCGATCATGGGCGTCACCGCCCTCCGAGAGCTGGACCTCGTTCACGATCATCAGGTGATCGGATGCGGCCGCGGGCGCGGCGAAGACGACCGACAGCGCGAGGATGGGGACCAGCCCACGTCGCATTGGGCGAGCCTACGCCCGCGGCGTCATCAGCGCAACGGGCAGCCCGAGCCCCGCATCGCGCCGGATCGTGGCGATCCGCCGGCCCTCCTGCACGGCCGGGCGGGCCTCGCTCACGTGCCCTTCGCTGAAGCTCGCCACGGCGGCGTCGATGTCGTCCACCACGAACGCCAGCCCCCAGAAGCCCGCGGGGCCGGACGGGTCCTTCATCACGGGAGACTCGTCCGGCGCCTGGATCACCTCGAGGATCGCCTCGCCCACCCGGAAGAACGCCTGCCGCGGCGCGCCGGCCGGAGTGGGCTCCTCGCGCACGCGCCGGAGATCCAGGCCCCCCTCCTCTAGCGCCTCGATCGTGCGGTCCAGCGCCGGGCTGAAGGCCACCACGTGGTCGAGGATCGTCACGTGGTTGGGGTGGCGCTCTGCCGGCTCGCGGGGCGGCGCGTCCGAGCGCGACGTGGGAAGGCCGTCGAGGTCGTCGCCGCCCAGGTCGCGCAGGGACCAGCCCGTTACACGGCGGCCGGCATCGCGGCCCGCCAGGCGAAGCCGCACGGTGCCCACGTCGCAGATGTCTCCCTCGACTCGGAACCCGGCCCGGGCCCAGGCGTCCGGCTCGTCGGCCACCACGAGCTCGTCGAGCGTTGGCGTCACGCGGCCGCACAGTACATTCCGCGGGTGGACACCGCCTCCGTCCGCGCCCCCCTGCGAATCGCTCTCGGCGGGGGCGGCACCGACCTGCCCTCGCACTACCGCGAGCACGGCGGCTTCGTGGTCTCGGCGGCCATCAACCGGCGCATCCACGTAAAGGTCGGCCCCGCGGAGGGCACCCGCATGCGGCTTGTTCACCTGGAGTGGGAGGAGGTCGAGGACCCCGCCGAGATCCGCCACCCCATCCTCCGCGCGGCCATCGCGCGGCACTGGAACGGGCAGCCGCTGGACCTGTCCTCGACCGGCGACGTCCCGCCGGGCACGGGTCTCGGCTCGTCGGGCGCCTACACGGTGTGCACGGTCAAGGCGCTCGAGGAGGCCTCCGGGCGGATCATCTCCCCCGCCGATCTTGCCGAGGCCGCGTGCGCGATCGAGCTCGGGGATCTCGGGAGGACGGTCGGCAAGCAGGACCAGTACGCGGCCGCCCACGGGGGCGTGAACGCCTACACCTTCGAGAGCGACGGATCGGTCGAGGTCCGGCGCCTGGCGCTCTCGCCGGAGACGCGCGCCGCGTTGCGCGACCATTTCCTCCTGTTCTTCACCGGCCAGAGCCGCTCGGCCTCGGAGGTCCTGGCCAACCAGGTCGAGCGCACCATGGTGGGCGACTCCGCGCTGGTGGAGAACCTCAAGCGCTCCGAGGAGCTGGCCCGCGCCACGGCGACCGAGCTGGAGGCGGGCGACCTCGACGCGGTCGGCCGGCGGATGACCGAACAATGGGAGCTCAAGTGCCAGCGTCTGCCGCACAGCGCCACGCCGCGGTTCGAGCGCCTGCGGGCGGCCGCGACCGAGGCGGGCGCGGGCGGCGTGACGATGGCGGGCGCCGGCGGTGGGGGCTTTCTGCTGGCCTACGCGCCGGACCCGGAGCGCGTTCGGGCCGCGATGGCCGGCATCGGAGCGCCCGAGCTGACGTTCGACATCGACGAGCACGGAGCAACGGCGGAATAGGGTTCGGGCATGGGTGATCTGACACTTGGCCTGAACACCGGCTACTGGGGCGCCGGCCCGCCGCACGGCGCCGAGGAGGCGATCGCCGAGGCCGACCGGCTGGGATTCCACTCGATCTGGGCCGCGGAGGCCTACGGCTCGGACGTGCTCACCCCACTCGCGTGGTGGGGCTCGTCCACCGAGAAGGTGCAGCTGGGCACGGCGATTATGCAGATGTCGGCGCGCACCCCCGCGGCCGCCGCGATGGCCGCGATGACGATGGACCATCTCTCGGGCGGGCGCTTCATCCTCGGCCTCGGAGTCTCCGGTCCTCAGGTCGTGGAGGGCTGGTACGGCCAGCCGTTCGCCAAGCCGCTGGCGCGCACGCGCGAGTACGTGGCGATCGTGCGCGACATCTGCGTCCGGGGCGACCGGGTGACCGCCGACGGGCCGCACTACCCGCTGCCCTACCCCGACGGCACCGGGCTCGGGAAGCCGCTGAAGTCCACCCTGCACCCGGTGCGTGAGCGAATCCCGATCTTCCTCGGCGCGGAGGGCCCGAAGAACGTGGCGCTGGCGGGCGAGATCTGCGACGGGTGGATGGCGCTGTTCTTCGCGCCCGAGCACCAGGACTTCTACCGCGACGCGCTCACCGAGGGGCTCGCCAAGTCGGGCCGCACGCTGGACGACTTCGAGGTGTGCGCCACCGTGCCGCTGATCGTGCACGACGACGTGGAGGCCGCCGCCGACATGCTGCGGCCCATGTACGCGCTCTACTTCGGCGGCATGGGCGCCAAGGGCGCGAACTTCCACAACGACGTGCCGCGGCGGATGGGCTACGAGGCGGAGGCCGAGAAAATCCAGGACCTCTACCTCGACGGCAAGAAGGACGAGGCCACCGCCGCCGTGCCCACCGAGCTGATCGAGAAGCTCGCGCTGATCGGCCCGGAGGACAAGATCCGCGGCGAGCTCGACGCCTGGCGCGACTCGATCGCCACGACCCTGCTGATCGGCGGCGACGCGGCGATGGTCCGCAAGGCCGCCGAGCTAGTGCTGGAGTAGATCGTGGGCGCCCTCGACGGCGTTCTGGTGGCCGACTTCTCGCGCGTGCTCGCGGGGCCGGTCGCGACGATGATGCTCGGCGACCTCGGCGCCGACGTGGTGAAGGTCGAGCGGCCGGGGAGCGGTGACGACACCCGCACCTGGGGGCCGCCGTTCCGCGACGGCGAGAGCACCTACAACCTCTCGGTGAACCGCAACAAGCGCAGCGTGGAGCTCGACCTCGCCGATCCGGAGGACCTGGAGCTCGCGCGCGAGCTGGCCCGGCGCGCCGACGTGCTCGTCGAGAACTTCCACGTGGGCGGCGCGGAGCGCTTCGGCCTCGGCTACGACGACCTGCGCCCGGACAACCCCGGCCTCGTCTACTGCTCGATCAGCGGGTTCGGGCGAGGTGAGGGCGCCGAGCTCGCGGGGTATGACTTCATCCTCCAGGCCGTCGGCGGGCTGATGAGCATCACCGGCGACGAGGAGCCGCGCAAAGTGGGCGTCGCGCTGGTGGACGTGGTGGCCGGCCTGTACGCGACGATCGGCATCCTGGCGGCCCTTCGATCGGGCCGTGGCCAGCGCGTGGACGTGAACCTGCTCTCGAGCGTGCTGGCGGCGATGGTGAACCAGTCGTCGGCATACGTGGCGGCCGGGGTGGTGCCGGGGCGGCTGGGCAACGCGCATCCGAGCATCGCGCCGTACGAGACTCTTCAGGCGGCCGATGGCCCGCTCGCGGTCGCGGCAGGGAACGATCGCCAGTTCGCGGCGCTCTGCAGGGTGCTCGGAGTGGAGCAGCTGGCCACGGACGAGCGCTTCTCCTCCAACCCGGCGCGGGTAGAGAACAGGGAGGAGCTGGTGACGGAGCTAGAGAAGCCGCTTCGCTCCCGTGATGCGGCCGAATGGGTTCCCCCGCTCACGGCGGCGGGCGTGGCCTGCGGCCCGGTGAACGACATGGCGGCCGCGTTCGAGCTGGCGCGCTCGCTGGGGCTGGAACCCGTGATCGACGGGCGGGTGCCCACCGTGGCCGACCCAATCGCCCTTTCGCGCGACCCGGTGGCCTACGACCGCCCGCCCCCGCTGCTGGGCGAGCATTCCGACGAAATCCGGGCCTGGCTGCGGTCTCCATAACCCTGGGCGGATGCGTGCAGGCAGGACTTCTTGCAAGAAGTCCTGCAACTTGCAGGATTCTGGGCTGATACAACGACGCCGCAAGCCGAATCGATCCGGTCCATCCGGGTCGAACGGGGGAACCATGCGGCCGCCATGGCCGCGGGGGCGAATCCTCGTAGTTGAGCGAGGTAGCGTCGATTCACCGACGCGAGCCCGTCAGCTCACCTCGTAGGCGAATAAAACGAAACAGCTGAGGTGATGAGTTTGGGCTCGGTCCATCGCGACCTTGCTTCGCATGACGTTTGGTCGGATTCGCTGCAGCGCTCACACGAGCGCCGTACCCGAGCGGGCACCCGCCCGGCCATAACGGCCGTGGAGATGCTCCCGGCCGAGCCGCGCGACCTCACCGACCCCGAGGTCTGGCAGCGCTCGCGCTGGCGCGCCAACGCGCGCCGCGAGGCCGCGTCGACCGAGCTGGAGTTCCGCACCCCCTCCCCGCGCGGCCTGTCGCTCGCCGCGCTTTTCAGCCTCGTCGGTGTCCCGGCGGTGTCGCTTGGCGCCGCGCTGGTCGACGCGCCCGAGGCGGAGGCCAAGCCGGCCGTGCGGCACCGCGGCGGTGGAGTGAAGAAGCTGCAGCGCGCGCTCGGCATCGGCGCGGACGGCGTCTTCGGCCCGCAGACCAAGCGCGCCCTGAAGCGCTGGCAGCGCAGCCACGGCCTCACGGCCGACGGCATCGCGGGGCCGGCGACACGCTCAGCGCTCGGCATCGGCGCCGGACCCGTGCTCAAGGCAAAGGGCGGCGGGGGCCGGGGCAAGGCCCGCACACGCAAGGCAAGCTCGCGCGGAGGCGGCGTGGCCGCAATGCAGCGCGCGCTCGGCGTCCCCGCCGACGGCGTGTTCGGCCCCCAGACCGAGCGATCGCTCAAGCGCTTCCAGGCACGTCGCGGCCTGGTGGCCGACGGCGTTGCCGGCCCGGCCACGCGACGCGCCCTCGGCATGGGCCCGGGCAAGATGCTCAAGCGCGGCGCCCGCGGCGGCGGTGGCGGCAGCTCCGTGATCCAGCGCGTGATCGCGGCCGGCAACCGGATCGCCCACAAGCCCTACAAGTACGGCGGCGGCCACGGCTCGTTCCGTGACTCGGGCTATGACTGCTCCGGCTCGGTGTCCTACGCCCTGCACGGCGGCGGCCTGCTGCGCGTGCCCCGGGACTCGAGCGGCTTCATGCGGTACGGCCGCCCCGGTCGCGGGAAGCACATCACGATCTACGCGAACCCCGGCCACGTGTACATGGTCGTGAACGGCCGCCGGTTCGACACCAGCGCACGCGGCATCAGCGGCTCGCGCTGGACCGGCCAGGCGCGCTCCAGCGCCGGGTACACCGTGCGCCACCCCGCCGGGTTGTAGGGCTTAGGGTGGGCGGCGGTGCCGCCCACCGATCCGGATCATGAGTTGAGGGTTGCTGCGAATGAGCGGGCCAGGCAGCTCTCTCAGGCGTATGACGACCTGGTCCCGATTGCGGCACTGCGCGAGGGCTTCACTTTCGGTGGGGAACGCGTCAGCTTCGGTTCGTTCTACAGCGGGATTTACCGCGCTGCAAAGCAGGTCGGTCCCGCCGCGCTAACGCTGGTTACCTCGGCGGCCTCACCCTATGAGGACGAGATCGATGAGGAAACGGGAGCGATTGTCTACGCGTACCGGGCGGGCTCTCTCGAGCACGCGGACAACCGCGCTCTCAACGCCGCCTTCGATTACCAGGTCCCGCTCATCTATTTCAAGGGCGTTGAGGTCGGCCAGTATGCGGTCGTGCAGCCTGTCTTCGTCACGGATCGGGACCCCGAGACCCGCATGGTGCTGCTCGAGCCGGGGCTACCGCTTGCCGACATGACCGGCCAGGGCTTGGTCACACCCAAGCCGGTGCGAGCGGTCGCGCTCCGCGAGGTGAAGGTCCGTCTCGACCAGCACCGTTTCCGCCGCGAGGTGATGCGCGCCTACCGAAAGCGCTGCACGGTTTGCGCGCTCAAACGCCCCGAGTTGGTCCAGGCAGCGCACATCGTTGAGTTCGCCGATCCCGGCAGCCTCTCCGAGGTCGGCAACGGCCTGGCACTCTGCGCCATCCACCACCTCGCCTATGACCGCAACGTGCTGGGCATCGATCCGGCTGGCGTGGTGCACATCGCCAAGAGCGTGCTGGAGGAGATAGACGGCCCGATGCTTAAAGCGGGTCTCCAGGGCTTCCACGGACTGGAGATCGCTCAACCCCGCAGTCCAATCGACCGCCCCGACCCCGAGCGCCTAGCGCTTCGGTTCGACCGCTTCTCCGCCGAAGCCGCCTAATGTCGAGCCGATTGGGGCTTTGTGGACGCTATGCGACCAAAAAGCCCCACGCGATTAGGCTGGGGCCGTGAGCCCGGTCCGCCCGATGCTCCTCGTGGTCGGCCGTCGGCTCGAGCCCGAACACCACCGGCTGCGCGATTTCCTGACCCGCGCCGCCCAGCCATACGAATGGGCGGAGGCAGGAAGCCCGGAGGCGCGGCACATCCTCGCCGAGCGCGGCCTCGAGGGGGCGGAGCTGCCGATCGTGGTCGATGGCGACGACGTCTTCGAAGCGGCGACGGTCGAGGCGCTCGTGGCGGCGTGGCAGGAGAGCGACGGGCCGTCGAAGCGCGAGTACGACCTGGTGATCGTCGGCGCCGGGCCGGCCGGTCTCGCCGCCGCGGTCTATGCCGCGTCGGACGGTCTCTCGACGCTCGTTGTGGACCGCGACGTGCCGGGCGGCCAGGCCTCCCACACCTCGCTGATCGAGAACTTCTTCGGCTTCCCCGATGGCATCGGCGGGGCGGAGTTGGCCCGGCTCGCCGGCCGGCAGGCCGAGCGCTTCGGCGCCGACCTCATCTTCATGCGCGGAGCCATCGGCCACGACAGCCGTGCCGACGGCCTCACCGTGAGGATCCAGGGCGACTTGGAGATCGATGCCCGCGTGGCCATCGCGGCGCCGGGCATGGTCTGGCGCCGGCTCGACGTGGATGGGGTCGAGGACCTGAAGGACCGCGGCGTCTACTACGGAGCCGGCCGGAGCGAGGCGGCGGCATGCGGAGATGAGGACGTGATCGTGGTCGGAGCGGGCAACTCGGCCGGCCAGGCGGTGATGAACCTGGCCGGGGCGGGTGCCCGGGTGACGATGCTGGTTCGCGGCGACGACATCGGAAAGTCGATGTCGGCCTACCTCGTCAAGCGGATCGAGGCCAGCCCGCTGGTCGACGTTCGCCTGTCCACCGAGGTCGAGGCCGTGACGGCCGACGGTGACCGCCTCTGCAGCGTGACGGTGCGATCCGCGGATGGCCAGACGGAGAACCTGCGCACGCAGACCATGTTCCTCTGCCTCGGCGGCGTGCCCAACACGGGTTGGGCCGCCGAGAGCGGCATCGCGACGGATCCGAGGGGCTACGTCCTCACCGGGCCAGACCTGCTTCACAAGGGGAGCCGTCCCGAGGGTTGGTCTCCTGCCCGGGATCCGCTGGCGCTCGAGACGTCCTCGCCCGGCCTGTTCGTGGCCGGCGACGCACGACACGGATCGATCAAGCGCGTGGGCGGCGCCGTCGGCGAGGGTGCGATGGCGGCCGCGCTCGTGCACCGCAGGCTCGAGGAGCTCGATGGGCGCATCCCCCCAGGCACCAGCTAGCGGCCACACCGGCCGCTTCGCCCCCAGTCCCTCCGGGCCGCTGCACGCGGGCAACCTGCGCACGGCGCTGGTGGCGTGGATGAGGGCGCGCTCGAAGGGGGCGCGCTTCCTGTTGCGGATCGAGGATCTCGACCCGCAGCGCTCCAAGCCCGAGCATGAGGCCGCGCAGATCGCAGACCTGCGCGCGATCGGCATCGACTGGGACGAGGAGCCGGTCAGGCAATCCGAGCGCCACGACCTCTACGCCGAGGCGCTGGCGGAGCTCGACCGCCAGGGTCGCGTCTACCCGTGCTGGTGCACACGCGCCGAGATCCGCGAGGCGGCTCAGGCGCCCCACGGCCCGCTGCCGGAGGGCGCGTACCCGGGCACGTGCCGTGGGCTGACGGCTGCGCAGCGAGTCGAGCGCGAACGCGAAACGGGGCGGCCGCCGACGCTGCGCCTGGACTCCCGCGCCGACTCCGTCGACGACTTCGTGCTGCGCCGCCACGACGGCGCCTTCGCCTACAACCTGGCGGTGATCGTGGACGACGCCGACCAGAGGATCGAGGAGGTGGTGCGCGGCGAGGATCTGCTGGAGACGACGCCCCGCCAGCTCCTCATCGCCGAGCTCCTCTCATTGCCCAAGCCCGCCTACCTGCATGTGCCACTGGTGACCGACGAGCAGGGAAAGCGCCTCGCCAAGCGCGACGAGCCGGGCATCGAGCCCGCCGTGATCGAGCGCATCCGCGCCGAGGCGGAAGCGATGGTGCGACGGTTGGACGCGTAGGGCTGGATACTCCCGCGATGCGTTGCCTGGGGGGACTGCTGGCGCTGGCGCTCGTGACGGCCGCGCCGGCCCACGCCGTGACCGACTGCCCCGGGACCGCCCCGGCGCGCACGATCCTCTCGGGCCAGGGAGTGCTCGAGTCGGTGATCGCCGACGACCGCGGCGGGCTGCTCTACACCGACAACTCCAAGAACGCGCTCATGCGCCTGGACCGCCCGGGCGGCACGCCGCGCCAAGTCGCTCCCCTGCCCAAGCCCGGCGGCCTGCTGCTGGAGCCGGGCGGCACCGTGATCGCCGGCTCGGGCAACGGGTTCCAGGAGGGTGCGCTCGGCAACGTGAGCCCGATGGCGAAGCTGCTGCGGATCGATCCGCGGACGGGCCGCACCACCACGGTCGCGACCGGCCTCCAGATGGCGAACGGCCTCGCCTACGACCTGGACCGCACGATCTACGGCTCCGACGACGTGGGTCTGCGCGGGATCGACCGGTTCCGCAACGGGAAGGTCGAGACCCAGTGGGCGGAGGTGACCTCCGCCAACGGGCTGGCCGTGGACCGCGCCGGGCGCTACCTGTACGCCAACCAGACCTTCGTGCCGGCGGCCGTCGCGCGCGTGGACCTGCGCGACCCGTCGAAGGTCGAGACCTTCGCCCGCCCCGGGCCCGAGGACAGCTCGGCCGGGCTCGACGGCATGACGATCGACCAGTCCGACCGCCTCTTCTCCGCCGCCAACGGCGCCGGGCAGCTGTGGCGGATCGGCACCGACCGCTCCATCTGCGCCCTGGCCCGCGGCCTGCTGCTGCCCAGCGCGGTCGCCTTCGGCGGCGGCGGCCCCTTCCCCGTCACCAGCCTCTACGCGGTCACGTTCTCCGGCAACCTGGTCGAGGTCCCCCGGGCGCGCCCCGTCCCGCCCGCCGGAGCCCTGCCCGGCACGCGCGTGCGGCTGCGGGTGTCGCCCCGCCGCGCTCGGGCCGGCCGGCGCGTGCGGATCCGACTGCGGGTGTGGTTCGAGCGCGGTGGAAGGCTCACGCCGGCGCCCCGGGCACGTGTCCGCGTCGGGCGGCGCGTGGTGCGGCTGAACCGCCGCGGGCGCCGGACGCTGGTGCGCCGCTTCCGAAAGCCGGGGCGCGTGCGCGTGCGGGTGATCACGCGGCGCAGACCCGTCGCGGCTGCCACGATTCGGGTACGTCGATGATCGATCCCGGCACCCGCGTGGGGCACATCCATCTCAAGGTCTCCGACCTCGATCGCGCGGTGGCGTTCTACCGCGACGTTCTGGGCTTCGACCTGCAGCAGCAGCTGGGCAATGAGGCCGCCTTCCTGTCCGCGGGCGGCTATCACCACCACATCGGCCTGAACACCTGGCAGAGCCGCGGCGGCTCGCCGCCCCCTCCGGGCACCACCGGCCTGTTCCACGTGGCCTTCCTCTACCCCACGCGCGAGGCTCTGGCCAAGGCTGTACACGCGGTGATCGACGCCGGCGTGGAGCTCACCGGAGCGTCGGACCACGGGGTGAGCGAGGCGATCTACCTGAACGACCCCGACGGCAACGGGATCGAGCTGTACTGGGACCGCGCCGAGGAGGAGTGGCCGCGCAAGCCCGGCGGCGAGCTGGACATCTACACCGCACCGCTGGATCTCCAGGGCCTGCTGGCGCTGGCGGCCTGACCGTTACCGGACGGTAAGCAGCCTGAAAGCTGTCGGCCTCACCCTGGCGAGGGTAGGTTGACGAACAACAGGAGGTCGGTCTTGTCTCTGGTCCGAAGGGCTGTGCCGCTGGTTCTGACGTTTGCCGCGCTCGCACTGCCCTCCGCGGCGGTGGCCGCCCACGCTGGCCCGCTGGCCGCGCAGTGGCACTTCGATCAGGTCAACAGCCCCGGCGCCACTGACATCTCCCCCGACAGCTCGGGCCACGGCCTCGACCTGACGTCAGGCGACAACGCAACGGTCCTGGACGCTCCGGGCAAGTTCGGGAGCTTCCTGTCCGCCACCGGCAATCAGCTGCTCGCAACCCCGTCGGTCCCCCTGCTCAAGCCCCAGCAGGTCACCCTGCTCGCGTGGGTCAAGGCGCCGGAGCCGACCGGGTTCGAGGGCCAGATCGCCGGCCATCTCGAGACCTCGAGCCAGTTCACCGGCTGCACGACCTCCTACAGCCTGGACACGCCCGCGAACACCGGTGTCCGCTTCCAGGTGCGTGGTCTCGGTCAGGACTACTTCTCGCCCAATTCCGGCCCCGGCATCTGGAACGACCAGTGGCACCTCGTCGCCGGTGTGTACGACGGCCAGCGAGTGCGCCTTTACGTGGACGGCACTCAGGTCGGTTCCGGGACGGTGGGCCCAGGGTCACTCGATCACGAGCCCGGGGCGGGCTTCTACGTGAACGGCAACGGAGTCGAGGAGTGCAGCAGCTCGCAGCTGAACGGCGGCATCGATGAGGTGCGGGTCTATCGCCGCGCCCTCACCGCGACCGAGCTCGGCCGCCTCGCGGCTACGCCGTCAGGCCCGAACGCGCCCGCGCTGGTAGCCGACTCACCGCCCCCGCCCCCGCCCAGCGGTGGAGCCGGCGGCGTCGAGGGGAACCCGGTCGCCAAGCTTGTCGTGCCCCCCAACGTACGGGTGGGCCGGCTGGCCACGATCAACGCGACGGGAACGGTGAACGCAAAGTTCCTGCGCTTCGACACCAACGACGACGGCAACACCGACGCCATCTGCCCCGGGCACGCGCCGGTGCTCGAAACGCGCCTCACGGCCGGCAGCAAGCGGATCACCGTCACGGCGCTGAGCTTCTCCGGGCTGGCCGCACGGGCCAGCGCCAGGACCTTCGTGCAGGGGCCCAAGGTCAAGACTCTGCGCGCCCGCAAGAGGCCGCCGGTGGCCTTCAAGTGCCTGCTGGACAAGACCAGGTACCCGAATCTGGACTCCACGGCGGCGGGTGACACCGGCGGCGGTGGCGGGCCCCCGGCGGGCTGTGCCGACACGATCCAGTTCGACTTCATCCAGGCGGTCGGCTGCCTGGACCGCGTGGACAGTGGCAGCGACATCCCTGCGCTGGAGCGCCCGATACTCGACGAGCTGGTGCGCTACTGGAACGCCAGCCCGCAGCTGCGCGAGGTGGTCCTCGGCCCGTGCAAGCGCGAGATCATCGCGGGCCTGCGGCCCAAGAACTCCTGTCCGCCGAAGGAGATCATCAACCGCAGCGGGGCCCTGCTGTTCGTGAGCTACATGGACCTCCAGGTGTCGCGCAGGCCGGTGCGGATCAACGGGCTTGACTTCATCCCGTCGCCGGGATCCGCGATCGTGCTGGCACCCCAGATCAGCCGCGTGGTCTCCTCGAACGCGCTCGTGAAGGCCGGCGTGATCCCGCTCAAGGCGGGCAGGATCAACCTTGACGTCGAGAAGGGGAAGCTGCCGGGCGGTCAGAACCTCCGCACCACCGTGCCGCTCGGCTCGTTCGATGCGAAGAGGGATCTCAAGCTCGCCGGGTTCCCGCTCAACGGTCAGATCGACGCGACCATCGGCCGGATCTTCGTGTCGCTCGGGCGCAACTCCAGCCCGAAGGCGATCCAGTGGCCGTCGTTCATCAAGGCCCGCCTCGCGCTTCCCACCGAGCTCTCGCTCAGCGGCGGCCAGCCGGCGACCTTCGCCGTCGACCTCACCACCGACAACACCGACGGCCTGCAGCTGAGCGACTTCCGTGGGCGGATCCCGAGCGTGTTCATCGGGCCGCTGCAGCTCACGAACTTCTTTGCGAACTACTCCAAGGCGGGAAAGAGCTGGAGCGCGGGGGGCAACATCATCCTGGGCGATGCCAAGCTCGGGTTCGCGCCGCCGCCGGCGCTGAACGGAATCGGCTTCCGGGACGGAAGGATCAGCCACGTCGGCGCGACCCTGAAGTTCGGCTCTCCGATCCCGCCACTACAGATCTTCCCCGGGGTCTTCCTCGACGAGGTCGGCTTCGGCATGCGCTTCAGGCCGACCGTGCTGCGCGGCGAGGTGGAGGTTTCAGCCCTCAAGACGGTGAAGATCCGAGGCGCGGTGCTGGTGGCGTTCCCGAGCGCCGGCAGGCCCTACACCCTGACCAGCGGCGACGCCGGGGAGGCGCCCGAGGCCAAGCCCTACTCCCTGGGCGGCGTCGGCGGGGCAGCTCTGGCGCCGCTGGTGGGGCGCACGTTCCGCGACTTCACGGTCGCCGCCGGTGGCACGGTGAAGCTGATCGCTCCCGTCATCAACGAGGAGATCCCGCTCGGAAACGGCTACTTCGTCTCCTCCGGGAGTTACGTCGGATTCGGCGGGCACATGAGCTACGGCGCCGCAGGATTCTCGGCAAAGGGACAGATCGACGGCGCGTACTCAACGTCAAGCAACCGCTTCAACCTCGAGGGCCGGGTGGAGCTGTGCGCCGCCTTCGGCCTGGCGTGTCCCAACGTGAGCGGCGTCGTCTCGAGCAGGGGGATCGCCGGCTGCGCCGGCATCAACATCAACCTGCTTCTTGGAGAGGTCCGCCTCAGCGTCGGCGCGGGCTACAGCTGGAGGGACGGCCTGACGATCTACCTCCTCGGCTGCGACATAGGCCCGTACCGGGCCCAGGTTGCGCGCGTGTCTCAAACGGGAGCGCGCACCGTCACGCTTGGCCGTGGCCTGCCGAACGCGATGATCCGGCTCGAGGGTAGGCCAGGATCGGCTCCCCGCGTGAAGATCACGACACCCGACGGGGATAGCGTCTCCACGGCCGCGCCCGGGCTCACCGGATCGCGCTCGCAGCGGCTGCTCGCGGCGCGCAACGACCCGGCCGGACTCACCTTCGTGGGGGTGAAGAAGCCCGTTGCGGGCCGGTATCGGATCGAGCCGCTGCCCGGTTCGGGGCCGATCACAAAGGTCTCGACGGCCAATGGCCTGGCCCCGGCCAAGGTCCGGGCAAGGGTCAGCGGATCGGGCGCCCGCCGGAGGCTCAGGTACTCGGTGCTGCGCCGCCCCGGTCAGCGGGTGACGTTCGAGGAGCGCGGGGCTGCCACCTCGCACGTGATCGGCTCCACGACGGGCGGCAAGGGATCCCTCCGATTCAAGCCCGCCGTCGGGCCCGGTGGCCGGCGCCAGATCGTGGCCCGGGTCGAGCTCGGCGGACTCCCGAACAAGAACCTCACCGTCGCCCGGTTCCGCGTGCGCGACACACTCACCCCCGGGAGGGTGAGCAAGCTGCGCGTGAAGCGCTCACGCCGAGGCGTGACGGTTCGCTTCAAGTCCGCCCGCAACGCGAAGCGCTACCAGGTGCTGGTGAAGCGGCGCGACGGGACCACGCGGCTGATCCGCACCCGGCGCCGCTCTCTCCGCGTCAAGCTGCCGCGGACCCAGTCAGGGCGTGTGTATGTCCTGGCGATTGGCCCGACCGACATGCTCGGCCGCCCGCGCAGCACGCGCTTCAAGTTCAACCTGAGGCCTGCCACGAAGTTCCAGAAGTACAAGCGCGGGCGTGGGAAGCTGCCCAAGCGCAAGCGGCGCGGCTAGGGCTAGAGCGAGGTGTCCGCGGCGGCCTCGCGCTGGGCCTGGTCCACCTTCTGCACGACCTCCGGCGGGTTCGCCACCCCCTGGAACTTGAACTCGAAGTCGGAGTCGCCGCCGCCCGCGGTGTCGAAGTCGACGGTGCCGACCTTGAGAATCCGCTCGAGCGCGCCCTGGTCGGTGTTCACGTTCTGGACGCGCTCAAGCCGCGCCTCCTGAGTGCGGCGGGAGATGATCCCGCGCTTGATGTGCAGCCGGTGGTTGGTGATCGTGTAGGTGGTCGACATCCGCTTCAGGTAGCCGGCCACCACCATCAACCCAAGAGCCACCAGGGCGACCAGCGAGGTGACGCCTCCCGAGAACTCGTCACCCGCGGCAGTGACTGCCGCGGCAACGGCCGCGGCGAACGCAACGACCAGCAGCCCCTTGACGTAGAAGGTGAGCGTCGAGCGCCACGAGGGGTGGCCCTGGAAGAGAACGTGCTCGCCGGTCGACAGTTCCATCGCCGCGCAGCCTAACCTCTCGCGCGTGGCCGAGCTGACCGTGTACGAGAAGCCCACCTGCACGACCTGCCGCAACCTCGTGATGCTGCTCGAGGAGAAGGGCATCGCGTTCGACCGCCTCGACTACCACGTCGACCCGCTCCCGCGGGAGAAGATCGCCGAGCTCGTCCGCAAGACAGGCGAGCCGGCCAGCGCCCTGTTCCGCAAGCGCGAGGCCGTGTACGCGGAGCTCGGCCTGGCCGAACGCGACGTCGGTCACGACGAGGCGATCGACCTCATGGCCGAGCACCCGGCGCTGATGCAGCGGCCGGTTGTCGAGCGCGGGGACCGGGCGGTGCTCGCCCGGCCGGTGGAGCGGGTCCTCGACCTGCTCTAGAAACGAAAACGCCCGACCCGGCGGATGCCGGACCGGGCGCTCGCAGTTAGCCCTGGATTAGGACTGAGTGACGTTTACGGCCTTGGGGCCCTTGTCACCAGACTCGGCGTCGAAGTTGACCTTCGACCCCTCGGTGAGGGACTTGAAGCCCTCACCCGAAATCCCGGTGTGGTGCACGAAGAGATCCTTGCCCCCATCGTCGGGGGTGATGAATCCGAACCCCTTCTCATCGCTGAACCACTTCACGGTGCCTGTAGGCATGTGGAATTCCTCCACGTTTCTTGTTCTCGTGCTGCGTACGCGGAGGATGCTTTGGAGCAACGACTGCGAGCGCCTGCACTTCTCTATCGGGCTCATGGCCCGACCTTACGGAGGCAACGCTAGCGCAGAAGTGCCGACAGTGCCTGCCAATTGGCGTCATGGTCGCGCCCCAGCGTGAGCCGCCACACCCGAGCGCCACGCAGGCCGGCGGCGCAGCAGGCGGCTCTGGAAGCGGCGATCCCGGCTTTTCCGGCCACGTCGCGCATCCCGCGCTGGAGCACAAACTCCATTCCCTGGTACACGCCCACCCCGACCACCGCTTCGCGGAACATGGCCGCCGCCGCCGCGCGGCGCTGCAGCGGCTCCAGCGACGCGGAGGTGCCCAGTGAGCGCTGGCCGACGACGATGTGGCGCAGCGGCCGCGGCTCGGACTCGATGTGATCCTCGAACGCCTCGAGGTCGAGCACAAGCTTCGGGTGGAACTCCATCCGCTCGATGCGGCGCACCCCGGCGGACGGCAGCGTCTCGGCATCGGTGGCGTTCACGCCGATCCGCAGCGGGAACGGGTGAAGCACCCCGCGGCGATCGAGCAGCGGGGTGTCCTCCGAGAGGATGGTCACGCGATCGTCGCGAAGCGCTCGCACCGCCAGGGTGCTCTTGCCCCCTCCCGAGGGGAGCATCACCGCCACACCCCCGTGCGCGCCCGAGAGCGCGAGCGCGTGCAGGCGCGTGAGACCGCGGCGGTCGAGGTGCTCGCCGACCCGAGACAGCAGGTAGAGATACGCCGCCTCGTGCACGAGGTGGGCATCTTCGCCCTGGATCGTCGTGGTGCCGGCGCGCCTGTCGACGACGCACAGCGCCTTGCCGAAGTAGTCCACCACCTGGCGGTGGCCGTCCGAGTAGACGACGTTGCGGGGTGTGACGAATGCGGCGTCGAGCGCCCCCAGCGCGTCGAAGTCCGGGGCGCGGCGTTCCACCACCACGCGCTCGGCATCGGCCGCGACCGTTTCTGCGCCGAACCACGCGAAGTCCTTGGCGACCGAGTCGACGACCTCCGGCCACTCACCCTCGATCCGAAGATCGAGCCCGTAGACCTGAAGCGCGCCGGTGGACGGCGGGGCCGCGACGTTCATGCGGAGGCAACCCTAGCCGCGAACAGGCGGGAGCCTGTGAGCGGGGTTCTCACCCACCCGGGTGACCGCATCCTGCGCTAGGGTCGCAACCTCTTGATGGACGCCCTTCGCCTCACGGCAATCGTCCCGGCCACGGACGGGCCGGACACGCTCGCGACATGCCGCGAAGCGATCGAGGCCGCCCATGACGGCCCCGAAGAGGTGATCGTGATCGAGGTCCCGCGGCACTCGGGCCCGGCGGCGGCCCGCAACGCGGGCTCGCTCTCCGCGTCGGGCGACATCCTCGTGTTCGTGGACGCCGATGTGGCGGTGCACCCCGACGTGTTCCAGCGCATCCGCGCGGCCTTTGCTGAAGACCCTGAGCTGACCGGGATCTTCGGCTCCTACGACGACACGCCGGCGGTCGACGGCGTCGTCGCCAACTTCCGCAACCTGCTCCACCACCACGTGCACCAGGGAGCGGCGGGACCCACCTACTCGTTCTGGGCGGGGCTCGGAGCCGTCCGCCGCGACGCCTTCCACGACAGCGGCGGCTTCGACTCCACGAAGTACCGCACCCCGATGATGGAGGACATCGAGCTGGGGATGCGCATGGTGGACGAGGGCGCGAAGATCGTGCTCGATCCGGAGCTGCGCGCCACGCACATGAAGTCCTGGTCGCTGCGCACCATGGTGCGCACAGACATGAAGGGACGCGGGATCCCGTGGGTCACGCTGCTGGCGCGCCGCGGGCAGTTCCCCACCGATCTGAACCTGGCCTGGCGCCACCGCATCAGCGCGCTGGTCACCGTCGGGTCCGTGGCGGCCGCCGTCGGGCGCCGGCCCAAGGCCGCGATCGCGCTCACGGCGTGCCAGCTCACCCTGAACGCTCCCCTCTACTCGCTGCTGTGGCGCCGGCGCGGGCCCGGTGAGGCGATTGCGGGCATCGGGCTGCACGCGGTCCACCAGCTCACCGCGGTCGCCTCCGTGCCGGTCGGCCTGGCGATCTACATGCGCGACCGCAGCATGCCGGTCAGCCCCGGCGTGGGCGCACACGTTGGATCGGCGGCCCCGGCCGCCGCGGATCGGCCCATCCGAACCGCGTGAATCAGACCCGCCGCGCGGCGGACCTGCTGGTCTCGCTCGGAACCGCCGACATGCGCGTCCGCTACGGCCGCGGGCCGTGGCAGTTCTTCAAATGGCTGGCCGACCCGTTCTTCGTGACGGGGGTCTACCTGGCCCTGGTCGCCCTCGTGCTCAACCGGCCCGGCGGCGAGCCGGGCTTGAGCGTGGCCTGCGCCGTGGTGCCGTTCCAGCTCATCATCGCGACGGTGGTCACGTCGCTGGACTCCACCCGGGCACGCGCCACGATCATCGGCAACATGAACTTCCCGAGGGTGTTCCTGCCGGCCGCCTCGGCCTTCACCGAGACGATGGCCTTCGTGGCGTGCAGCGTGCTGCTGGTGCTGATGATGGCCGTCTACCTCGTCGGTCCGACCGTCGCGATCGTCTGGCTGCCGCTCGTCGTGCTGGTGAACCTCGCGCTCGCCGTCGCCGTCGCGTACCCGGCGGCCCTGTTCGCACTCTGGTTCCCAGACCTGCGGCCGTTCCTCGTCTCGGTGATGCGGACGCTGTTCTTCCTGGCGCCCGGGCTGGTGCCCCTGAGCCAGATTTACGGGTACACGGATGACGTGCTCAAGGCCAACCCACTCACCGGGCTGTTCGAGTCCTACCGTGCGGTGTTGCAGTACGGCCAAGCGCCGGAGTGGTGGATGCTCGTCTACCCGTTGGTGTTCTCCGCCGTGTTTGTCGCCATCTTCGTTCCGCTCTACCGGCGCGAGGCGCCACACCTCGCGAAGGTGCTCGAATGACGCAGGTCCGACTTGAGGGAGTGGGCGTGCAGTTCGCCTTCGACCGCCAGCAACGGCCGATGACGCCAATCGCCACCAAGTTCCGCCGGCGCACCACCACGGCGTGGGCGCTGCACGACCTCGACCTCGTGCTCGAGGGAGGGGAGAGCATCGCGCTGATCGGGCCCAACGGCGCCGGCAAGACCACGCTGCTGAGGGTGCTCGCCGGCGTGCTTCCGGCCGACACCGGCACGATCCACATCGACGGCGTGGTGGGCTCGCTTCTCTCGATCCAGGCGGGGGTCACGGCCCTGCTCACCGGCCGGGAGAACGCGATGCTGCTCGGGGTCCTCACAGGGCTCACGCGCACGGAGTCGCGCGCGGCCCTCGACGACGTGCGCGAGCGGAGCGGGCTGGGAGAGGCCTTCGAGCATCCCGTCTCGAGCTACTCGCAGGGCATGCGCGCCCGCCTCGGGTTTGCGGTGGTTGACCGGCGGGAGCCGCGGATACTGCTGCTCGACGAGGTCCACGAGGCCCTGGATCACGAGTTCCGGCAGGGCATGGAGGAGCGGGCGCTCGAGATCGTCGAAAGCGGCGGGATCGTGGTTGCGGCCGGCCACGACCACGCCGAGCTGTCCCGCCTGTGTGAGAACGCGCTGCTCCTCGAGGACGGCCAGGTGACCGCGCGGGGACCACTCGCCGAGCTGGGAACATTCGAGCGCGCATGAGCGGCCCGCTGCTCCTCGTCGACACGCCCTATCTCCTCTACCGGGCCTTCTACGGCCTGCCCGACAAGATCAAGGGCGCGGACGGGCGCCCGGTGAACGCGCTCCTCGGCACCCTCAACACGATCCTCGCGCAGGCCGACGAGCAGGAGGCGCGCGCGGTGGCGTGCTGCTTCGGCCCGGACGCCGCCGCGTACCGCACCGAGCTGTACCCCGCCTACCACGCCCACCGCCCGCCGATGCCGCGCGACCTCGCACATCAGTGGAAGCGAGCGCCGGACCTGATGCGCGCGTTCGGCTGGCACGTCCACGAGCACGATTCGCTGGAGGCGGATGACCTGCTCGGCTCGCTGGCGCAGGCGGAGGAGAAGGCGGGCGGCGACGCGCTGATAGTCACCGCGGACCGCGATCTCTTCCAGTGCGTGACCAAGCGGGTGAACGTGCTGCTGTTCGGCGGCCGCGGCAAGGAGGGGCCGCCGCGGATCGACCCCGCGGAGGTGAAGCGGCGCTACGGCATACCTCCAGAGCTGGTGCCTGACTTCATCGCCCTGCGCGGAGACCCCTCCGACGGGTTGCCGGGCGCGAAGGGCATCGGCGAGAAGCGCGCCGCGGAGATCCTGGCCCGCACCGGGTCGCTGGAGAAGGCCCTCGAGGGCGCCGCCGAGGATGGCCCCCTGGGCAGAGACCAGGATCTGCTGTTGGCGTTCAAGGACATCGCGACGCTGCGCCCGGTGAAGGTCAAGCGCCCCAAGAACGCCGCCACCGACCGCAAGGGCGGCGCCGCGGCGGCAAAGAAGCTCGGCATGAATCGCCTGGCCGAGCGCCTGTCGGCCTGACGCCCATAGGCTGCCGGCCATGAGCGCACTCGAGAATCGCACCGTGATCATGTCCGGCGGCAGCCGCGGCATCGGGCTGGCCATCGCGAAGCGGGTGGCACGCGAGGGCGCCCGGGTGGCGCTGCTGGCGAAAACCGATCAGCCCCATCCCAAGCTGGAGGGCACGATCCACACGGCGGCCGAGGAGATCGAGGCCGCCGGCGGGGAGGCGCTGGCAATCGTGGGCGACGTGCGCGACGAGGAGCGCGTGAACGCCGCCGTCGCCGAGACGGTGGAGCGCTTCGGCGGCATCGACATCGTGGTGAACAACGCCAGCGCGATCAACCTCGCCCCCATGCGCGACCTCGAGCCCAAGCGGCTCGACCTGATGCTCGACATCCAAATCCGTGGAACGTTCCTGCTCACCCGCGCGGCCCTGCCGCACCTGCGCGAGTCCGAGCACGCGCATGTGCTCTCGCTCTCACCGCCGCTGTCGGCCGACCCGAAGTGGCTGAGGGGGCACTCGGCCTACACGGTCGCGAAGATGGGGATGACGATGATCACCCTCGGCGTTGCCGCCGACGAGGCCGAGGCCGGGGTCGGCGCCAACTGCCTGTGGCCGCGCACGCTGATCGCCACGGCCGCTGTGCAGAACCTGCTCGGCGGCGACGAGGCGATGCGACGCGCGCGGACGCCGGAGATCTACGCCGACGCCGCGTACGAGGTGCTCCAGCGCGACCCGCGCGAGTGCACGGGCAACGCCTACATCGACGACGAGGTGCTGGCCGAGGCCGGGGTCACCGACCTCAGCGTTTACCAGGCCGATCCGAGCGGCGAGCTGGCGCTCGACCTGTTCGTGGACGGCTGGCCCTAGGCGGCGGGCTCGGGCTCCGGCTCGGTGTCGTCCCTATCGGCCGCGCGCTGCTCGAGGCTGTCGGTGACGGCCTTCAGGACGGCCTGGGCGGCAGTGCCAATCAGGATCACCGTGAGGTAGTCCTCGGTCGTGCCCCAAGGCTCGCCGAAGTAGAACGCCGTGAGCGACGTGACGATCGCCGTCGCGAACGCCAGGCCGACCACGCCTATGTCGAGCACCGTGCGGACGCCCCGGTGCATCCACGCGACCGCGATCTGCGCCAGCTGCGGTAGGCCTTGCGCGATGAGGTCGGCGCGCGATCGATCGGGGGTGCTCTCCTCCCGGGCCGACAGAAAGATGCCCATCGCGCCCAACTGCGGCTGCGTGAACTCCGGAGCCCCGGTGGGACTCAGCTGGACGTAGCGGTCCAACAGGTAGGTCAGGCTCCCGTCCACCGTGTGGATCGCCGTGTGGATCGCCGGGTCGATCTCGCCCGGCGCGCTGACGGCCCGGAGCCTGTCGCCCGCCTCGGCCGCGAGGCTACGAGCCTGCGCCAGCCGTTCCTGATCCGGCACGCTCATCTCGCCGGCGCCCTCCACGAGCGCGGCCGCCCGTGCTTCGAGCGGAGAGAGGATTTTGGCTGCTGCCAGCCAGTCGTCTGTGAGCGCCGAGTACGCGAGCGCCTTCTCCTTGAGCTCGAGGGAACCGCCGACGGGCAACTGGCCCCCGGATAGGAGACCCCACGCAGCACCCCGGAACTCCGGCTCGTCGGCCCACTCGTCCCCGGCTAGGAACTCCTCCAGCTCCTCGAGGCCGACTTCCAGCCCGTCCAAGGCCGGGCCGAGGCCGGCAGCCGTGTCGCCGATGGTCTGCACATCACGTTCGGCCGCGCGCAGGGTCGCGCGCAGTCGCTGATATTCCTTGTCGGTGCGCTTGATATCGATCGTTCCGCGCTTGTACCGGGCGATCGACGGATTCAGCTCATCGATGAGGGCTCTCGGGTTCGGCGCGCAGAAGCGCTGGCCCACATTCGAGCTATCTCGGAACCGCCCAAAAGCCTCCTCATAGCTGCGCCCCAGCCCGTCACGAACGCGCTCGATGTCCGATAGGACATTGCCGCGCCGGACGAGGATCGGAACCAGGCCGAGGAACACGCCCGCGCCGATGGCGATCAACGCCCACAGCAGATCGTCCGTTGCCTGGACGGTGATCGCGATCTGGTCCTTCTCCTCGGTCGTGCCGGTGAGGTCCAGCTTGCCGCTGTAGACCCCGGGATGGCCCATCCCCTCGACCCTGATCGGCACCACAACCTGGTCGTTGTCGGCCTTCTTCGGGTCACCATCAACAGTCACGTCGGCCGAGTCGCCGTCCTTGAAGATCTGCCCAATCTTGCGACCCTTCGACAGCGCCTGGATGGAATGGCTGTTGAAGTCCGCCACCAGCGCGAGCTTGTTGTCGTCGAGGTCGGCGTCCATCCAAAATGGCCCACCGGTGGCGGTGAATGGCGTGGTCTCGCGAACCGGTTTGATCACGCCGGGGGCCGTGTAGCCCGACCCGACGACCGTCACAGGGCGCCGGATCGCGCCGGCGCCTGCGGACACGATCAGGAGCTCCCCCTCGAAAGCCTTCGGATCGGGCGACGTCGCCTCGAGCGCCCTCAGGGTTACGGCGCGGCAACTCCCGCCGCGGAGGCTCTTGGCGAGGCCCGCGGGCCTGAGGATCCTCTTGGTCGCCACCGGCTTGCGGCCGCGCTCCAACGCGAACCCCACAAGCCGCGCGCGCAGGCCCCTGACCGTTCCGGGACCGGCATTGCAAACAACCACCCGCACGCCCGGCTTCCCCAACTCCGCCCAGCCGGCCTCGATGTTCGCCGCGTCCTCAAAGAAGAGCCCCCGCTGGGGAGCAGACGCTGCTTCGCTGGCTGTGGCCAAAACGGCGAGCGCAGCGCAAAGCAGTATGCGCCGTATGACCACCAGCCCCCTGGAGTCCATACGGGCGAGCCTACACCCGAATGGGGGTCAGCGCCGGGAGTTGTCCGGGCGCTACTTCGCCGGAGCGCGGGTCTCGGGACTACCGATCCCCGGAGTGGGCTTGGGAGGTGGCGGTGCCTTGCTCACGATGACTAAAGGGTAGCCAGGGCGATCGAAGCCGAGGCCAGCAGCACCCCAGCTCGGGCACGCAACTCGGTCAGGCTCGCCTCCTGCTTGTCGAGCCGCCGCAGCGACGCCTCGTACGCGATTCGCGCTAGATCGTCCAACAGGGATGACCGTAGTCGGCCGCCCGGTCGGTCAGGACTCGTCGCGCGCGAAGCGCTCGAGCGCTTCGCGGCCGCCGCCGACCACCGGATCGCCGTGGGCGAACAGCAGGTGTTCGAAGCGCTCGCCGAGCAGGGCTTCGGCCGCCTCGCGAATCTCGCGCGTGATTCGCTCGGGGTCGTCACCCAGCAGTGAGTCCGGCACCACGCCAAGCTCTCCATCGGCGCTGATGATCGAGTCCGCGAAGGCCAGGCAGCCGTCGCCGAGGTCCACGCGCAGGGCGGTGTCGTCGGGGGCGATCGGCATCCGGGCGACGGCCAGCACTCCCGGCGCCACCTCGTCGCCGATCTGGAACGGCCGCACCGCGGGCTCGCCCTCGAACTCGTGGATCCCGTCCTCGCTCACGTGGACGCTGCAGCCGAGCTCCTCCACGAACTGATCGTGGTCGCGAACGTGATGGCGGCAGCTCAGCACCACGCGCCGCGGCCGGGGAAGCCCGTCGAAGACGGACATTCCCTCGGCCGGGAGCATCGGGTCAAGCAGCGTCGCGGCTGGCTCCACGTAGTAGGAGCTCACCTCCTGCCCGATGTTCGGGTGGGGGGTCGTCCAGTGGTAGAGGCCGGGCAGCAGCTCGCGCATGCCCGGAGTTCTAGCGCCGAGCGTCGTCGAACTCGCGCGTGAGCCCGAGATCGGAGGCGATCCGGCGCATGTCGCGCGTCTGGTCGCCCATCACGAAGCTCACGCCGATGCCGGTGCGCCCGGCGCGGCCGGTGCGCCCCGTGCGGTGCACGTAGGCGTCCCGGTCCTCGGGCGCGTCGTAGTTGATCACGTGGGTCACGTCGGGCACGTCGATGCCGCGGGCGGCGACGTCGGTGGCCACGAGGGTGTCCACGCGGCCGGACTCGAAGCTCGCGAGCGCCTTCTGGCGCTGCGACTGCGACTTGTTGCCGTGCATGGCGACCGCCGTGACGTTGTGCGCCTTGAGTCGCTTGACCAGGCGGTCGGCGCCGCGCTTCGTGCGGACGAAGACCAGCGTGCGGTCGGCATCTTCGGACTCCAGCTCGCGCACGAGAGCACCGAGCTTGGCCTGGTGATCGAGGTGCACGAAGCGGTGCTCGGTGTCTGCCTGCTTCTCGGCCGCCGGGCGGTGCTCGTGGCGACGGGCGTCGCGTGTGTAGGCCTTGGCGACCTTGCCCACCGCGCCCTCGAGCGTGGCGGAGAAGAACAGCGTCTGGCGATCGGCCGCGACCTTCGACACGATCCTGTCGACGGCGGGCTTGAAGCCCATGTCGAGCATGCGGTCGGCCTCGTCGAGCACCAGATGGCGCACGTGCTTGAGCGATATGGCATTGCGCTGGAGGAGATCCTCCAGCCGGCCGGGTGTGGCGACGACGATGTGAGCACGAGCGGCGCGCTTGGCCTGGGCCTGAATGCCCACGCCGCCGTAGACGGCGGCGACGGACAGGGCGCGCTCGTTGCAGATCGACTGAACCTCGTCCACGATCTGGCATGCCAGCTCGCGGGTCGGGGCGAGCACCAGCGCCGCGGGGCGGCGGGACTCCGGGTCGATCATGTCGGCCAGGGGAACGCCGAACGCCAGCGTCTTACCGCTGCCGGTCGGGGACTGGGCGAGCACGTCGTGGCCCGCCAGGATGTCGGCGATCACGAGCTTCTGGACCGCGAAGGGCTTTTCGAATCCGCGTGCGGCGAGTGCGCGCACGACGGTTTTTGACACGCCGAGATCGGCGAAGGACTGCTGAGACATAGAACTACAACTCCTTGTGTACGTCGGGGAGATCCAGCGACCCCGGACGCGCACTTGAGCGCAGCTAGGAACGGAACCTCACGGAGACCCGGTTGGCCTCCGAACGTCATGGGACGGTAGCAGGCTGGCGTTTTTCCCTGCTAGTCCTGATTTTTCTGGCCCACGCCCTTGAAGAACGTGTACGAGAACGTGCCGTCCCCCTCGGCGGTGCGCTCCAGGTCGCGTATGCCCTCGTCGAAGCGGTCGGCGTCCATCATTCCGGCGGCGATCGCAGCCTCTCGGACGCCCGCGACCATCGCGGTGAACGTCCTCAGCGTGAACCCCTCCACCATCTCCGGCCTGCCGGCGTCCGCGTAGACGGCGAGCGGCCGCACGCTCACGTCGGCAAACCCCGCCTCGACCATCAGCGGGTAGACCCGGCGGCCGATCAGCGAGTCGCCGCCCGCGTCGCGCTGGAGGTCGATGAGGCACTGGACCGCGGCCTGCGCGACGGCGCTGTCGGGGTGGAAGTAGGCCGAGCCGTGGTCGCCCTCGATGACGGTGATGGTGCCGCCCGGCCTGAGCAGGCCCTTCAGGGTCTGGAGCGCTTCCACCGGTTGCGACAAATGCTCGAGCACGAAGCACACGAAGACGTGATCGAAGGAGCCCTCCTCGAAGGGCAGGTCGAAGATGTCGGCCTGACGGAACTCGACGTTCTCGATCCCGGCTGCGTCGGCCTTTCGCTTCGCCTCGGCGAGCGATTCCTCGGAGACATCGACCGACGTGATGCGCGCTCCGGGGCTGCGCTGCGCGAGAGTGACAGTCTGGGCGCCCACGCCGCACCCCGCCTCGAGCACCGTGCTCCCCGCCGGGTAGGCGGTGTCGGAATGCAGCAGCTCGACCAGCGTGCCGGCCTGATCCGCCAGCCGCTCGCTCTCGCGCGGGTCGTACCCGTGGACGTAGGCGTCGCTCACGCCACCACGCGCAGGTGGCGGAACGGCCGCGCGCGCAGCTCGCGCACCACCTGATCGACCAGCGGTCCCTCCTCGCGCACCTCGCCCTCGGTGACCGCGTCGATCACCGTGCGCTTGCGCTCCAGCAGCGTGGCCATGGTCTCGTCGATCGTCTCGGGGGCGAGCAGGTACCAGGCCGTGACCGCGCTGTCCTGGCCGATGCGATGCAGGCGATCCTCCGCCTGGTCGTGGCGCGCCGGGGTCCAGTCGAGCTCCACGAACGCCACGTTCGACGCACGCGTGAGCGTGATGCCCTGCGACGCCGCGCGCATGGAGCAGACGATGAGCTGAGGGCCGTCCTCCTCCTGGAAGGCGTCGACGGCGGCCTGGCGCTTCTGCTGGCTGTCCGAGCCCAGGATGTGCACCGCGCCGGGGAACCGGCCCACGAGCTCCTTCTGGATCGCGATGTGCTCGGCGAACACAACCAGCGGCTCGCCGGACTCGAGGAAGTCCGCGATCCACGCGAGCGCGGTCGGCATCTTGCCGGTGGCCGCGAGCTGACGCAGCTGGTTGAGCCGTACGAGCTGCTCCGCGCGCAGCGCGGCGGCCACCTTGGCGTCGATGGTGCGTAGGTCGAGCGGAAGCGTCTGGAGCCAGGCCACCACGTCCTTCTCGGCCAGCCGGTACTCGGCCTCGTTGGAGAGCAGCACGGGCACCGTGTCGTGAAGCTTGGCCGGGAGCTGGGGCAGCACCTGCTTCTTCGTGCGGCGCACGTAGCAGTGGGCGCGCAGGTTCCAGTGCAGGCGGTCGTCGCTGCCCGCCTTGCGGAAGCGGCGCTTCAGGCGCGCGCCGCTGCCGAACTCCTTCAACCGACCCAGCACGCGCAGCTGGGCCACCAGCTCCTCGGGGCGGTTGAGCACGGGCGTCCCGGTCAGGGCCAGGCGCAGCGCGCCCTCGGGGAGGGCGCCGGCCAGCGCCTGCGCGGCCTTCGTGCGGCGCGCCCGGGCGTTCTTCACGTAGTGCGACTCGTCCAGCACCAGCGCCCGCGGCTCCCGCGCCATGAGGCGCTCGAGGTGGGCGTCCAGGATGTCGTAGTTCAGCACCAGGATCTCGGCGTCGCGCGCCTCCACGGCCCATTCCTTCTCGCCCCGGCCCTCCAGCAGCGCGACGCTGCGCCCCGGCAGCCAGATGCCCGCCTCGCGCTCCCACATGAGCTTCATCGACGCCGGGCAGACCACCACCGCCGGGAAGGCGTCGTCGGCCTCCAGGGTGGCCAGCGCCTGCACGGTCTTGCCGAGGCCCTGTTCGTCGGCGATGAAGGTGCGGCGGCGCTCCAGCGCGTAGCGCACGCCGGCGCGCTGGAACGGGTGCAGCTCCCCGCCCAGCTCCAGCTCGAGCTCGGCGTCCTCGGCGTACGAGAGGGCCACCGTGGCGGAGGCGCGTGCGTGCTCGGCGAGCATCTCGTCCAACTGCTCGCGCGCGGCGTCCTCGAAGGCGATCGCGGGGTGGTCGTCGGCGAAGCCCTTCAGGGCCTCGGCCAGCGCCGGGTCGGCCGGCACCGCGAACTTCCAGGAGCGGCCGCGGTCGAAGAACCGGCCGGCGCGCTCGAACGGGCGGCTCTCGGGCAGCTTGCGGAACGCGTCGACGGGCGTGAGGTCCCAGCCCGGGATGAGGGCGAGCTGCGGCTCGTTCTGCTCGTCGAGCTCGAACTCGATGGTGGCGGCCGGCGGCTTGCGGCCGGCGACGATCTCGTCGCGGGCGTCGCGGGCCAGGTCGTCGAACTGGGTGCCCTCGGCGTCCCTCAGGCGCTGCACGGACTCGGCATCGAGGGGGAGTAGATCGAGGCCGGAGTCGGTGCGCCGGGCGCCGTCGAGCTCCTCGGGCCGCTCGCCCGACATCGTGCGGATCACGAAGAAGCCCTCGCCGTCGCGGGCGGTGAGCGACACCAGCCCGCGCCACTTGCCCGAGTCGCTGAGCCAGGCGAGCACGTCCTCGCGCGGCTCGAGCTGGGGGAAGCGGGCGAGGATGGAGGTGACCGCCGGGCCGTTGCGCGGGTCGGCGGGCACGCGCCAGTGCTTGCGATGCCAGTCGAACCAGCGGCCCGGGATCTGCTTCACCGCATCGTTGAGCTCGTCGTCGATGGGGAACGAGAACACGAGCTCCGCCTCGCGAGTGCCCTCCTCGCGCAGCCAGACCTCGCCGCGCCGCGGCTGTTCGGGACTCTGATCCGCGGGAAAGGCCAAGCTGTCCAGCATAGCTTCGGCACCCGCGCGCAACCGTCTACCGTTGCCGACGCCCATGGCCCGCCGAGAAGACCTGCGCAACGTGGCCATCGTGGCCCACGTCGACCACGGCAAGACCACGCTGGTGGACGCGATGCTGTGGCAGTCCGGCGCCTTCCGCGAGAACCAGGACGTGGCCGACCGCGTGATGGATTCCACCGACCTGGAGCGCGAGAAGGGCATCACGATCCTCGCCAAGAACACGTCCGTGCGGTACGGCGATGCGAAGTTCAACATCATCGACACCCCCGGCCACGCGGACTTCGGCGGCGAGGTGGAGCGCGGGCTGACGATGGTGGACGGGGTGCTGCTGCTGGTGGACGCCTCCGAGGGGCCGCTGCCCCAGACGCGCTTCGTGCTGCGCAAGGCGCTGGAGTCGCGGCTGCCGGTGATCCTGGTGGTGAACAAGGTGGACCGGCCCGACGCGCGCATCGCCGACGTGGTCGACGAGGTCTACCAGCTGTTCCTCGACCTCGACGCCGACGAGGAGCAGATCGAGTTCCCCATCGTCTACACCAACGCGAAGGCGGGCTGGGCCGCGCTGGAGGAGGGCGTCGAGGGCACGGACCTGGGGCCCCTCAT
Organism: uncultured Thermoleophilaceae bacterium; assembly: GCA_963808105.1. Classification (GTDB taxonomy): domain Bacteria; phylum Actinomycetota; class Thermoleophilia; order Solirubrobacterales; family Thermoleophilaceae; genus JAAYBF01. The sequence goes on from CAWEEH010000003.1 coordinate 1,495,562, forward strand.
GGACCTCCTGCTGCAGCGCATCCCCGCGCCCGAGTTCGATCCCGACCACCCCCTGCAGGCGCAGGTCACCAACCTCGACGCCTCCCCGTACGTGGGCCGCCTGGCCCTCTGCCGCGTGCGCCACGGCACGGTGCGCAAGGGGCCGATCGCATGGTGTCGCGCCGACGGCACGATCGAGCGCGCCGAGCTCACCGAGCTGTACGTGACCGACGCCCTCGACCGGGTCGATACCGACGAGGCCGGCCCGGGCGAGATCATCGCGGTGGCGGGCCTGCCCGACGTGACGATCGGCGAGACGCTGGCCGATCTCGACGACCCGCGGCCCCTGCCGGTGATCACCGTGGACGAGCCGTCGCTGTCGGTGGTGATCGGGATCAACACCTCCCCCCTCGCCGGCCTGGACGGGTCGAAGCTCACCGCCCGGCAGGTCCGCGACCGGCTCGATCAGGAGCTGGTGGGCAACGTGTCGATCCGCGTGGTGGACACCGAGCGCCCCGACTCGTGGGAGGTGCAGGGCCGAGGCGAGCTCCAGCTGGCGGTGCTGGTGGAGCTGATGCGCCGGGAGGGCTTCGAGCTCACCGTGGGCCAGCCGCAGGTGGTGACCCGCGAGATCGACGGCAAGGTGCACGAGCCGGTGGAGAGCCTGGCGATCGACGTGCCCGAGGACTACGTGGGCGTGGTGACCCAGCTGCTGGCGCTGCGCAAAGGCCGCCTCGAGCAGATGATCAACCACGGCACGGGCTGGGTGCGGATGGACTACCTCGTGCCCGCGCGCGGGCTGATCGGCTTCCGGACCGACTTCGTGACCGAGACGCGCGGCACGGGCATCCTGCACCACGTGTTCGACCGCTGGGAGCCGTGGGCCGGCGAGGTCCGGACGCGGCCGTCCGGGGCGCTGGTGGCCGACCGCCGCGGTCAGACCGCCTCGTTCGCGCTGTTCGGCCTGCAGGAGCGCGGCGCGCTGTTCGTGGGGCCCGGCGAGGAGGTCTACGAGGGGATGATCGTGGGAGAGAACGCGAAGCCCGAGGACCTCGACGTGAACGCCGTGAAGGAGAAGCAGCTGAACAACATCCGCTCGTCGACCGCCGAAGTGCTGGTGCGCTTGGTGCCCGCACGCAACCTGTCGCTGGACCAGGCACTGGAGTTCCTGCGCGAGGACGAGTGCGTGGAGGTCACACCCGAGATGGTGCGCCTGCGCAAGGTCGAGCTGGACAAGGGCAAGCGGGTGAAGCTCACGCGGAAGGCCAAGACGGGGGCGTGAGCACCGCGGGAGTGAGCGCTCCTCCGGCCTATCTCGAGGAGCTGCTCGAGCGCTTCGATGCCACGGCGTTCCACGCGCCCCGAGGCCGGGCGCGGATCCGGCTGGAGGTTGAGGACAAGGCATCTTGGGACGCGGTGATCGAGGGCTCGGAGGCGGAGCTCGTGGAGTCCTCGGGCGAGCCCGACTCGCGGCTGGTGGCAGGCGCCGCGACCTGGCGGCGGATCGCCAAAGACGTGCGCGGCGGGATGGACGCCTACCAGCGCGGAAAGCTGCGCGTGCGCATGAACCTCCACCTGGGCGTCGGGCTGCTGGCGGCCACGAGCTCGAACCGCGGGCCGGGCCGCATGCGCTTCGGCGCCGTGCCCACCCGTATCGGCGACCTCTCATACGTGGAGGCGGGAACCGGGCCGCCGCTGCTGGCGCTCCACGGCCTCGGCGGCACCAAGGCCTCGTTCCTCCCCACGCTCGCCGCCCTGGCCGAGACGCATCGCGTGATCGCCCTCGACCTGCCGGGCTTCGGCGAGTCGGCCAAGCCGATCGGCGCCGCCTACGACGCGCGCTTCATGGCCCGGTCGGTGATCGCGGCGATGGATGGACTGGAGATCGACACCGCCCACCTCGTGGGCAACAGTATGGGCGGACGGGTGGCGCTCGAGGCCGGCATGCGCCATCCAGACCGTGTGCAGAGGCTGGTGCTGCTCTGCCCCGCCGTCGCCTGGCTGCGCGACCGCCGCTACGCCGGCATCGTGCGCCTGCTGCGGCCCGAGCTGGGCCTGCTCCAGGTCACTCCGCGCCCGGTGGTCGAAGGCGTTGTGCGCCGGCTGGTGCCGGGCGCCAGCGACGGCTGGGCCGCCGCCGGTGTGGACGAGTTCCTGCGCTCCTACCTCACCCCGCGCGGGCGGGCGGCGTTCTACGCGGCGGCGCGCAACATCTACCTCGACGAGCCGGACGGCGACGAGGGCTTCTGGTCGCGCCTTTCGGGCATGCAACGCGACTGCCTGTTCGTCTGGGGCGCCCACGACGGCCTGGTGCCGGCCGGATTCCGCCGCCACGTGGAGGAATGGCTGCCGCGGGCCGAGCACCTGGTGCTTCAGTGCGGGCACGTGCCGCAGGTGGAGGTACCCGCGCAGACCCACCAGGCCATGCGGAAGTTCCTGAAGTGAGCACCCTGGGTTGATCCCGCGTGCGCCCGCGGAGAGACTGCGCGCGTGCTATCTCCTCAGCGTTGGCTCGGCGACCAGTTCAGCGAAGGTCGCTTCACCGTCCGGGACCTCATCGATCTGGCCGCAGCGGACGAGGATGAGGTCCAGAAGGATCATCTCCACACCGTCTTCGAGTGGTACCACCAGCGCTCTGTCGCGGCCGTCCGCGGGTTTCTGGCGAGCGCATTCGCACTCGTCGCCGCCGGCCTCGCGGCAGTACTCAAGGATGGGACCGATGTCGATGAGGTGTACATCGGTCTCGGGGGCACCGCGGTCCTGGGTCTGGCCGTCGCCGCCTACCTGACGAACCGCGAGCTCGGGCACCTCCATCGCGAATACCTCGCCTCCGTCCGGTTGCTGAGCGAGCTCCGGGAGCTACGACAGGCCCTCCGTGAGTACCCGTACCTCAAGGCCGGCGATGGAAACTGAGACTGCGGTCGCACTGGGCGCGCTCCTGGTCGTCGCCGTCCTGTTCCTGGGCCGCGCGATCGTCAGCAGCCAGCAGGCAGCCGCGCGGAGGGAGACGAAGAGGGTGCTGGAGGAGGCCTGGCGGACCGGCAGGGCGGAGCCGATGGAGGGAGCCGCCATCGGGAAGTTTCTCGTCGAGTCGCTCTCCGGGGTGGCGGCCGTGGACTACGCGAAGGACCCGCAGATCCGCAGGCTCACGTCGCAGGTGCTGACGATTGCGCGGGAGCGTCAGGACGATTGGCTGTCAGAGAGACAGGAACGACGTCCTCAATAGTCGGGCTGCTCTCGTCGGCGGCAAGCCCACTCACGCCGTAGGCCGTGATCCTGAGCTCCGAGCCGGCGATGTCGAGCCGCAGGAAGTTCTTGAAGAACGGCGGGCTGGTGGCCTCGGCCACCTCGGAGATGAATCCGTTCAACTTCGGCGTCTTGTATAGGAAGCTCGCCAGCGCCTTCGTCCCCAAGCTCACCTCCGCGTTCTTGGCTGAGGGCCGGACCGGATCCATCTTCAGCCGGCTCGCCAGCCAGCGGGCGGTCTCGTCTGGGTCAACCCGGCCGGGGATGAGCCACGGCAGAGCCACGATCCCCCGCAGGCCGATAAGCAGCAGCCCGAGCGCCAGCAGGGACACGATCGTGCCGAGCGCGATCGCCAGCGCCACCGGGATCCAGCTGTCCTCGCGCACGCTCAGGAGAATCACCACGAGCCCGGCCACCGTGAGAGCCGCCGGGACGATCCGGCTGGCCCGCACCCGCTTCGTCGCCTCGGCGGCGCCCTTCCCCCGCAACCAGCTCAGCCCCCAGATGGCCATCCACAGCGCCAGAGCGGCCGCGGCGACCTCGAACGCCACGCTCTCGAAGGGGACGCAGACGATCGCGATGGCCAGCGGGATCGAGAGAGCGAGAGCCAACCTGACCGAGGGGGCCACGAAATCCCTCACCAGGAAGTAGCCCACGAGTCCCGCGGCGGGGACGGCGATTCCGCCGATGGTGGCCAGCGACATCTTCCAGATCAGTGCCCAGTCGTCGAACACCGCGATGGCGCCGCCCACGAGCAGCGCGCCGATCGATGTCGTGAGGATCGTGGCCGTCATCGTCTGATACCCGAAGGGAACGACCGCTCTGGAAACGCCCCTGCCGACCTGCAGCGCCACGCCTGCCGCGATGACCGCGACTGGCACCATGATCATCGCCTCCCAGATCTCATTGTCGAATTTGCCGACCGTGAGCTCGCCCCCCTCCAGGGGATAGAAGAACGCGTAGACCGCGCCCGCCACGATGAGCATCGCGGCGACGAGGAGTAGGAAGAAGCCCACGGAGGAGCGGCGCACGAATCGCGCGAGCGAGTCACCGCGCAGCGGGTAGCACCAGAAGTTCTCCTCCGTGACCGGCTTCACCGGAATTGGCTGCCCGTCGAACTCGGGCTTGAGGTCCACCTTCCCGAACCTGTGCGTGGCGCTGAGATAGGCGCCCGCTGCTCCCGACACGACGTACTCGATGGTCCGAGTGGGCGGGTCCTCGGCATCTTCATCGCAGGGCGGCTTGGTCTCGTCGATCACCTCGACCGAGTAGCGCTGGTAGTTGTGCACGTCCCCGCCGATCACCGCGCGGTAGTCGTGGCGCTTCTCGCGCACGATGTCGTCCACGGTCCTGAACGCGCGCGTCTCCTCCTCGATGTCGTCGTCGCCCTCGGGACCCCAGTCGATCTCGCCCGGGTGATACTCGCCGTCCACGTAGATCGGCTTGCCGGTGATCAGCAGCTTCGAGCCCTCCATGCATGACACCTTGTGCAGCCACTCGCCCTGCTGGCGATCCAGCTTTCCGGTGATCCCGGTGTCGATGCAAACGATCAACAGGTCCTGCGTCTTGATCGTGAAGTACGGCCCCGGCTGGGTTGCCTCGCGGCGACGAGCGCTAAGCCGGCCTCGCTCGTGGAGCAGCAGGGGCAGCTTCGGAGGCGACGGCTTTCGCCACAGCGAGCGGGCCATCCGCTCCTTCCAGGAGAAGCTGCCCGCCCGGTAGGCGATCGGTGGCAATGCCTCGGCCCCGCAGAAGTGCCACATGAACCCGTTGAGCCCGTCGTACCAGTCGTGGTTTCCCGGTATAGCGAAGATCGGCTGCTCGTAGTCGCGGTAGGGCAGGTAGAAGCCGTCGAGGTAGTCGTTGATGTCGCCCGCGGGGTAGATCACGTCGCTGGCGATCACCATGAAGTCCGTCTTCTTCGCCTTCTCCTGAGCCAGCATCGGAGCCACGACCGCGTACTGCGAAGCGTCCTGCTCCCCGGGATCGCCGAGTAGGAACAGCGACAACTTCGCCCGTCCCGCGTACTTGTCGATCTCCAGCTGGTTCGGCTTGGGCTCGAAGCCCTGCTGCTGCGCGACCCAGCGCGGACGTATCTGGTTGATCAGGTCGTCCATACCCTTTGCCACGAGGTCGTTCATCGAGGCCAGAAGGGGACCGGGGCTGATCCACGTGAAGTTGCCCCAGCGATTGCGCTTGCGCGCATCGAGCAGGTCCCGCCACGCCGGGTGCTGGGACGCGTTCCCATCCCATCCGGCCTTCCGCATGGTCTCCCGCGAGTTGCCCGTGGAGGGCGGAGGGTGAGGGGTGAACTCGCTCACTGCAAGTGGGCCCACCCTAGGCCCGATAAGCCTTTTCCGCTAGGCGCGCTCGGCCGCCAGCTCCACGAAATAGTCCAGCGCGTCCGGGTTCTGCAGCGAGTCCCGGCTCGCCGCCTTCTCAGCGGGCGTGCCCGTGAGGATTCGCTTCACGGGCACCTCCAGGACCTTGCCCGACAGCGTGCGCGGTACCTCGGCGATCGCGAACACGTCGTTGGGCACATGCCGGGGCGAGCACTCCTCGCGGATGCGGCCGGCGAGCTGCTTGGTGAGCGCGTCGTCCAGCTCTGCGCCGTCGCGCAGCACCACGAACAGGGGCATCCAGTTCTCCTCGCCCTCCCGGGGCACGTCCACCACCAGGGCGTCCACGATGTCATCGAGGCCGAGCACGGCGCGGTAGATCTCGCTGGTACCCATGCGGATGCCGCCGCGGTTGATGGTCGAGTCGGAGCGCCCGTAGATGATCGAGGTGCCGCGCTCGGTGATCTCGATCCAGTCGCCGTGGCGCCACACCCCCGGGTACATCTCGAAGTAGCTCTCGCGCAGGCGCGAGCCGTCCGGGTCGTTCCAGAAGTAGATCGGCATCGAGGGCATCGGCTCGGTGATCACCAGCTCGCCGACCTCGCCGGTGAGCGGCTTGCCGTCCTCGTCGAAAGCCTCGACCTTCGCGCCGAGCGCGCGCGCCTGCAGCTCGCCGAGGTGGACCGGCAGCAGCGGGCACCCGCCCACGAAGGCGGTGCACACGTCGGTGCCGCCGGACGTTGAGAACAGCCATGTGTCGTCGCCCACGTGGTCGTACACCCACTGGAAGCCCTCCGGCGAGAGCGGCGAGCCCGTGGAGCCCACGCTGTGCAGCTTCGACAGGTCGCGTCCCGCGCCCGGCTCCACGCCTTCCTTCATGCACGAGGCGATGTAGGCGGCGCTGGTGCCGAAGCAGGTGATCTGCGTCTGCTCGGCGAGGTCCCACAGAACGCCCATGTCGGGGTGCCCGGGGCTGCCGTCGTAGAGCACGATCTCCGCCGGGGTGAGCAGCACGCCCACGAGAAAGTTCCACATCATCCAGCCGGTGGTGGTGAACCAGAAGACGCGATCGCCGTGCTGGGCGTTGAGGTGCAGGTTCAGCTTCTTCAGGTGCTCGAGCAGAATGCCGCCCTGGGAGTGCACGATCGCCTTGGGCAGGCCGGTGGTGCCCGACGAGTAGAGCACCCACAGCGGGTGATCGAAGGGCAGCCGCGCGAACTCCAGCGGCCCGCCACCCGCGAAGTCGGCCGGCCAGCCGTGACCGTTCAGGTAGCCGAACTCGACCAGCTCCACCCCGCCGCCGATCTCCTTCGCGATCCCCGCGACCACCTCGCGGCGATCGAAGTGCTTGCCGTTGTAGCTGTAGCCGTCCACCGCCAGCAGCACCTTCGGCTCGATCTGTGCGAAGCGGTCGACCACCGAACGCGCGCCGAAGTCCGGCGAGCAGCTCGACCACACCGCCCCGATCGACGCACACGCCAGGAACGCGGCGATCGTCTCCGGGATGTTCGGCATGTAGGCCACCACGCGGTCGCCGGGTCCGACGCCGCGGGCGCGCAGCCCGGCGGCGATGCCCGCCGTCATGGCGCGCAGCTCGCTCCACGTCATCGCGCTTGCCTCGCGCAGCTCCGAGGCGTGGTGGATGGCCGTGGCGGAGTCGTCCTTGCCACGGAAGATGTGCTCGGCGTAGGAGAGCGTGGCGCCCGGGAACCACTCGGCGCCTGGCATGTCCGGGTGACCGAGCACGGTGCCGTAGCCGCTGTCGCCGCGGACGTCGAAGAACTCCCAGATCGAGGCCCAGAACGCGTCGAGCTGCTCTGTGGACCAGCGCCACAGCGACTCGTAATCGGCGTGCTCGATGCCCTTCTCGTCGGCCAGCCAGCGCATGTAGCGCGCCAGCACCGCGCGGTCCTTGAACTCCTCCGTGGGCTCCCAGAGGAGTGCTGGAGTCTCGGCGGGGGCCATCCGCCGAGACCCTAAGCGTTAGCGCGCCTTGGCGCGCGTCCTGGCGCCCTTGCGCGCCGCGGAGCGGCGCTGGGCCGCCTTGCGCTTGCGCGTGCGGGCCGCCTTCTGGGCCGCGGCCTTGCGGCGCTTGCCCGGACCGCCCTTGGCGCGATTCTCGAGGTCGGCCACGACCGAGCGCAGATCCTTCGCGGCGCCCTTCAGGGCCTTGGTGCCCTTCTTGCTGCCCTTGTCGGCGCGACCCGAGGCCTCGGCGACGGCCTCCGCGAAGCTCTTGCGCACGCCGCGCTTCCTCAGGCTCTTGTAGAGATTCTCGCCTGTCTTTGCCATGCACGGGGCTTACTCGCCCCACCCCGGCACGAACATGCCAGACTCGCGCCCGATGGCCAGCAAACGCGACGAGGAGCGGGGGATCTCCGGCAGCGCCTCCACGCGCGCGAGCGTGGGAGTGGCGGGCAGCGCCCGCACGCGCCGCAGCACGGCGGTGGCCGGCAGCGCTGACACGCGCGCCAGCTCCGCGGTGGCGGGCAGCGCCGCAACGCAGGCCAGCGTGGCCGTCGCGGGCAGCGCGGGCACGGTGGGCAGCGCGGCCGTGGCGATCAGCGCGGGCACGGCCGCCAGCGTCTCCGTCCTCGGCAGCGTCCTCACCTTCGGGGGCGCCGGGATCGCGGCCTGCGCGGCCACCCTGCTCTGCGTGGCCTGCCGCCGCTGCGTGGCGTGCATCGCATGCGTGGACTGCGACGAGTGCGTCTTCTGCGTCGGCTGCGTCGGTCTGCGCGGCGAGAGCTTCAAGTTCGGCAAGCGCCCCCGCCGGCGCTGAGCGGAGTCAGCCCGTCACGGTCGCTCCGCGCAGTGCCGGAAGCACCGTCTCGCCGTAGGTCCTGATCGTTCCCATGGGGTCGGCCTGCCCGATCAGCTGGAGGCAGATCGTGGTCGGGCCGATCTCCTCAATCTGGCGGATCCGCTCGATGTGCTCGTCTGGATCGGCGGAGAGAATGAAGCCCTCCTGCGCGAACTCCTCGTCGTCCATCTGGTCGTCCGCCCGGCGCTGCATGTCCTCCGGATCGTGAACGTCCTCCAGGTAGACCTCGTCGAGCGCCGTCGGCTTCCAGCGGCTGGCGCCGGCGATCGCCTCGTCGTCGCTCGCCGCCCACGCCATTCCGGTCTGCAGGATGATCTCGCCGGGCTCGCGGTCGTTGTCATCGCACGCCGACCGGTAGGCGTCGATGATCTCCGGCGCGGTCTCGGGGTCGCCCAGCGTCCACAGACCGTCGCCGAAGCGCCCTGCGATCTCCGCCGCCTGGGGCCCGAACGCGGACACGTACATCTTCGGCCTCGACTCCGCGCGGGTGTAGAGCTTGGCGTCCTTCAGCGAGAACCAACCGCCGTCCATCGTCACGGTCTCGCCGTCCCATAGGCGGTCGATGGCCTCCAGGCCGGACGTAAAGCGCGCCAGCATTTCGTCCGGTTCGGGCCAGTCGAGGCCCAGCGGCACCTCGTTCAGCGCCTCGCCGGAGCCCACCCCGAGCCACACTCGGCCGGGGTACATCGACTCCAGCGACATGAACGCCTGCGCGATCACGCCAGGGTGGTAGTGGTGCACGACCGGAGTGACGCCGGTGCCGATCGGCTTCGACGTGACCTGGCCGGCGGCGCCGAGATACACCCACGCCTGCGTGGCCTCGCCGTCGGGGAACCAGGGCGCGAAGTGGTCGGACGCGCCGAGCCCATCAAAGCCGGCCGCCTCGGCCGCCTGCGCCTGTTCGAGCATCTGGGACGGGCTGAACTCTTCCGTGGATGCGGCAAACCAGTAGTTCATGTGGTTTGACTACCCGCCCTTGACTTAAAGCGTACTTGAAGTTGTACGGTCATCCACATGACCACCGCAATCGCCTCGATAACACCCAGCCCACCCCACCCACTGCCGTTCGCGCCGTCCCTGCACGTGCGCTCGTTCCTGCTCCCGCGCGAGCAGGGGGACGTGCTCATCTACAGCACCGACGGGCTCGCGACGGCCTTCCCGGGCGCCGACATCGCCCGCCACTACCTCGGCCACGGCCACGAGGCGATGTTCGCCACCGACCCCGTGGATGCGCCCGTGTTCGTGCACGAGGCCGATCGCAAGGCCGTCGGCGGCGCGCTCGACGTGCGCGCCACTTTCTCGCGCCGGCACACGCTCGATGACGACCTGGAGGTGATCCCGATCCCGGGCCACACTCCCGGCTCGACGGCGTACCTGTGGGACGACGGCCGGCGCCGGTACCTGTTCACCGCCGACTCGATCTACCTCAACGGAGGCGAGTGGGTGGACGGCATGCTGGACTCCAGCGACCGGAACTCCTACCTGAGCAGCCTTGAAGCGCTGCGCGAGGAGGAGTTCGACGTCCTGGTGCCCTGGGCGGCGCCCGCCGGCGAGTCGTGGTTCGCGGAGACCGATCAGGCCGACACCCGTCGCCGGATCGACGCGCTCCTCAAACGGGTGAGTCGAACAGCCCCAGCTGGCCCATGATCGTCGCGACGTCGAAGTAGACGCGCTCGCACACGATCCCCGCGTCGTCGTCGAACTCGAAGATCGCGAGCGTGCGGCAGGTGAACTCCTTGCCGGTCGGCGGGATCCCCCGTAGCGGCCCATTGTGGGTGCCCTTGAGGTCGAACTCGACGATCACCGAGTCCTCGGCGTGGTGCATCTTCACCAGCTCGTTGCGCTGGTCGGGGAACGCGGTCCGGGACTCCTCGAAGTAGCGCGACACCTCCTCGGGCCCGTCGTACACGTCGCCGGTCGGGACGATCTCGTAGCGCGGGTGCGTGAACGTGCCCATCGTCCGGTCGAACTCGTGCACGTTCTCCGACTCCATGTGCTCGCGCACGACAGCCTCGCGGCGCTCCCGAAGGTCGCTCATGCGGCGGGCTTGTAGATGCTCACCACCGCGGCGCCGCCGAGGCCGATGTTGTGCTGCAGGCCCACCTTCGCGCCCTCCACCTGGCGCTTGTCGGCCTGGCCGCGCAGCTGCCAGGTGAGCTCGGAGCACTGCGCCAGGCCGGTGGCGCCGAGGGGGTGGCCCTTGGAGATCAGCCCGCCGGACGGGTTCACCACCCACTTGCCGCCGTAGGTGGTGTCCTCGGAGTCGACCAGCTCGTGGCCGTGGCCCTCCTCGGCCAGGCCGAGGGCCTCGTAGGTGATGAGCTCGTTGGCCGAGAAGCAGTCGTGCAGCTCCACCACGTCCACGTCCTCGGCGGAGACCTGGGCCTCCTCGTAGGCACGGTCGGCCGCGGTCTTGGACATGTCGTAGCCCACGACCTTGATCGCGTTGCCGTCGGCGAAGGTGGAGGCCATGTCGGTGACCATCGCCTGACCGACGATCTCCACCGCCTGGCCCCACAGGTCGTGCTCGTCGACGAAGCGCTCGCTGGCCACGACGACAGCGCCTGAGCCGTCGGAGGTGGGCGAGCACTGCAGCTTGGTGAGCGGGTCGTGGATCATCTTCGCGTCCTTGATCTCCTGGAGCGAGTACTCGTCCTGGAACTGCGCGTAGGGGTTGTTCACCGAGTGCTTGTGGTTCTTCCAGCCGATCCACGCGTAGTGATCGGGGGTCGAGCCGTAGCGATCCATGTGCTCGCGGCCCGCGTTGCCGAACATCTGCGGGGCCGGCGGCGACGCCTCGGGCTCGCGCACCTTGAACATGGCCTCCGCGTGCTTGTCGATCGGGTTCGTGCGGTCGGTGTACTTCACGCCGAGCGAGCCCTTCTCCATCTTCTCGAAGCCCAGCGCCAGCACGCAGTCGGCGAGGCCGCCCTTCACCGCCTGCCGCGCCATGTAGAGCGCCGACGAGCCGGTGGAGCAGTTGTTGTTCACGTTCACGACGGGGATGCCGGTGAGGCCGAGGCCGTAGACGGCCCGCTGCCCCGAGGTCGACTCGCCGTAGCAGTAGCCGACGAAGGCCTGCTCGATCGCGTCGTAGTCCACGCCCGCGTCCTCGAGCGCCTTGCTGCCCGACTCCCTGGCCATGTCCGGGTAGTCCCACTCCTTCGCCCCGGGCTTCTCGAACTTGGTCATGCCGACACCGATCACGAAGGTTCTGTTCATGCGTGGAAGCCTAATGCCGGAATGGGCCGCGCCGCTCGCCTGAGCATCACCCAGGCGCCCAGGGCGGCCGCCATCGCGGCGACCGCGCCGAGGACGAGCCCGGCGCGCGGGCCCGCCGTGCCGGCGAGCCACCCGGCCAGCGGCCCGCCGATCGGCGTGGAGCCGAGGAACACCACCGAGTAGAGCGCCATCACCCGGCCGCGCATCGAGGGCTCGACCGCCAGTTGGAGCGTGGAGTTCACCCCCGCCGCGAACGTGACGCTGGCGGCACCGGTGAGCGCCAGCGCGATCGCCGCCAGCGTGAGGGTGGGCGCCAGCGCCGCGAGCAGGGTGCAGAGCCCGAACGCCGCGCTCGAGCCGATCAACAGCTGCGGCGACACGCGCCCGCGGCTGCCCGCGACCAGCGCCCCGACCACCGAGCCCGCGCCCATCGCGATCACGAGCGTGGCGTAGGCGCCGGGGCCGCCGTGGAAGGAGAAGCGCGCCATCAGCGGCAGCAGCACCTGGAAGTTGAACGCCAGCGTGCCGACCAGGGCCATCATGGCCAGCGGCACCGCGAGCGCGGGGGTGGCCGCCACGTAGCGCAGCGCCTCGCGAAGCGCGCCGCGGCGGCGGCGGGTGGGCACGGGCCGCGTGAGCTCGGAGGGCTTCATCCGCCGCAGCGCCACCAGCATCGCCGCGAAGGTGGCGGCGTTCACCAGGAAGCACGGCTCCACACCCACCGTGGCGATCAGGATGCCCGCCACGGCCGGACCCGCCATGCGCGCCATGTGCACGAGCGCGCTGTTGAGGTTGACCGCGTTCACGACCCGGTCGGCGCCGACCATCTCGATCACGAAGCTCTGGCGCGTGGGGTTGTCGACGGCGAGGAACGAGCCGCGCAGGAACACGAGCGTAAACACCATCCAGGGCTCGACCGCCCCAGCGCTGACAAGTACCCACAGCGCGACGGCGGGCACCACCATCGCCGCCTGGGTGACCATGAGCAGCCGGCGCTTGTCGAAGCGGTCGGCGAGGACGCCGCCGAAGGCACCGAACAGGAGCAGCGGCGCGAACTGGAGCGCGGTGTTCACGCCCACGGCCAGCGCGCTGTTGGTGAGCTGGAGGATGAGCCATGTCTCGGCGACGATCTGGACCCAGTTGCCGCTCAGCGACACCACCTGCCCGGTGAAGTACCGGCGGTAGTTGGGCACGCTCAGGGAGGCGAAGGGGCGCTGAAGCGCGGCTGTCACTTGCGCTCGTCCTCGAGCATGCGCTCGAGCACGTCGGCCGCGCGCTCCAGCGCGGCCAAATCCTCGGCCGGCAGGTCTCGCAACCGCCGGGCCAGGTAGACGTTCTTGCGCTTTCGCAGCCGCCGCAGCAGGTCGGCGCCCGGCCGCGTGATGCTGAGAAGGGCCACGCGCCGGTCGGCCGGGTCGCCGGTGCGCTCCACGAGGCCGTCTGCCTCCAGCCGCGCCACCACCCGCGTGGCGGTCGGGCGCTGGATGCGCTCGGCGTCCGCGAGCTCGCTGGGCGTGAGTGGGCCCCCGCGCTCGATCGTGGCCAGCGCGGACTGCATCGAGGGGCTGAGGTCGGTGCCCGCCTCCTGGCGCAGCCGCCGCGCGGTGCGCGTGACCGACAGCCTCAGGCGGGCTGCCAACTCGGCTGTGGTGATGGCGGATTGCTCGATCATTAGCTTCGGTAATTACCTTAGCAAATAATCTCCTTCACGGGCTCATCAAATGAAGTGGCGTGATCTTGCTCGCCCTCGTCATGTGCGGCTCGCGCCGCTCCACCCGCAGCGTGCCGCTCTCGCGCCAGACGCCGGCCATCATCGCGCCGCCGGTGCCCTCGGAGGTGAGGTGCGCAAGCGCTGTCTCCGTGACCGCCGCCTCGTCGACCGGCCCCACGGCGGGCGAGATCACCACGCTCACCCGCGTCAGGCCGCCGGCGTCCTCCTCCTCCACAAATTGGTAGTCGGTGGCGGCCCCTCCGAAGCGCTGCGGCAGCACCTCCTCGATCAGCGTGATCAGCGTGCTGCCCACGAACGACATGCCCTCGCTGGTGAGCTTGGAGTGGTTGCGGATTGTGTGGACGTGGGTCGTGTGGCCGAGCTGCGAGACGGGGCAGCCGCAGTCCCGCTCCTCGACCACGCCGTAGTCGTCGGTCTCGAGGTTCAGCATGAGCTTCGTGCTGATAGGCAGCAGGGTGGTGAAGAGCAACAGGCCGATGCTGCCGCCGCCGGCCATCTCGCGGTCTCGCTGGATCAGCGCCACCCGATCGGTCACCACGTGCACGTCACCTGGCTCGACGGGCTCCGCGCACGCGATGCCCAGCTGACCCCCGGCCTCGGACATGTAGTAGTTGCATGCCCCACGGCAGCCGGCGGCCTCCACCACCGCGGCCTTCCCCGGCGTATAGGGCTCCCCGCCGCAGCGGAAGAAGGTGCCCGAGATGTCGAGCCCGTGGCGCTCGGCAGCCAGGCACGCCCTCACGGCGGAGCTCGGCGTGGCCTGGAGCAGGGCCGGTGTCCCCCGCTCCCTTTTCTCCGCCAGCCACGTTGCGACCGTGAGCGCCTCGTCCGGCGGGGTGTAGACCGGCCTCGGGATCGGCCGGCCGGCGGCCCTGCTGGCCGCGACGGTGAAGGCGGTGAACACGGCCGACCGTGTGAACGGCGCGCCCCACTGCGTGCGCGTCTGGGAGAACCACCGCTCCGCGGGCGCGCCGAGCTTGTAGGTGGTGAGCACGTTGTTGATCCCCGCCACGCCCGGTGGCACGGGGTACCAGACGGCGATTGGGCGTCCCTCGAGCGCGAAGGCCTCGCGGAACAGGAGCTGGTAGGCCGCGCCATTGGCGATCGAGTCCAGGTCGACCGCCACGCGTATCCCCGGAGATCGCGTGCCCCCGCTGCGGCCCTCGTAGTGCTTGGGGACGAACGGGTTGTCGAAGCCCTCCGGGTCGACGTCGAGCCGGAGGCTCCCGCGGATGATCGGCTCCTTGCCCTTGGCCTCCTCGATCGAGACCCTCACCCCCTCGTCGTGCAGCCTCGAGAGCGCCCCTTCCAGCCCCTCATGCTCCACGAGCGCCGCCACGTCGCCGTGCTCGGCCCCGGCGTGGCGGAGCAGCTCACGGAACGGGGTGCGCGGGTTGCCGTAGATCCCGACGTCGAGCGTGTGAAGGAACGCCCGCTCGCGGTCGGCGAGCTGGTGCCGCAGGGAGCCGAGGCAGTCCTCGCGCGTTCTGGGCGATCGCAGCCACGGGCCCAGCGTCCGCGCGTAACGACCGAACGCGGCCGCTCGCTTCCTCACCGCCAGAAGCTCGTGTCCCACAGGTCGCCGAAGGGAGCCGTCTTCTCCACCACCTCGTGGGTCTTCCAGAACTCCAAGTCCCGGGCGTACTCGGACGCGGTGTACGGCCGCTCGCGGCGCGGCCAGAGGCCGATCGACCGGTGATAGTCGTAGACCTTGCCGGCGATCGCGTCGGACCCGTCGAAGAACGGGCCCTTCCCGGCCTCGGCCACGAAGGCCTTCCGGCCGCCGGGGCCGTACACGGCGGCGAACCCGTCGAGCATCCCGTCCACGAAACGCCGGATCTGCTCGGGCTTCTCGCGCAGGCGCTTGCCCGAGACCGCGAAGACGCCCTCGGCGGTGATCGGCGAGAGGTCGCTCAGCGCCCCGAGGTTCTTGTGGCCCGCGAGCTTGTCGCCGGCGAGCTGGAGGTCGATGTACTCCAGCACCGCGGCATCGACCTTCCCGCGCTCCAGCGCCACCAGCCGTTCCGCGGAGTCCCCGGCGGCCACCAGCTTGGCGTCGTCCTGGCTCAGTCCCGCCTTGGCGAGTACCGCGTCCGCGAGGGCGCTGTTGGTGCTCCTCAGCCCGAAGACGGCGATCTTCTTCCCGCGCAGGTCCTCCGGTGAGTCGATCCCGGGCCGCGCGATCAGCTGCCACTGCGGCACGCGCTGACTTGTGAGGATGACCTTGATGTCCGCCCCCTCGGCGGCCGCGGCGATGGCCGTCCACTGGGCCATGGTCGCCACGTCGACATCCCCTCGTAGCAGCGCGGTGACCGCGTTCTGAGGACCGTTCAGCTCCTTGAGCTCGACCCTCGGGCCGCCCTGGCGCGCCATCCGCTTGTAGGCGACCCGCTCGGCGGTGTCGGTGGCGTCGAATCCGAACGCGTATCCCACGCGCACCGGCGCGGAGGCTGGACGATCCTCCTCGCCGCATCCGGCGACGGTGACGGCGGCGGCGAGCACCGCCGCCAGGGCGAGCGCCCTCACGCGCGCCACCGGGTGACGCGACGCTCCAGCGCCACCACGCCGGCCGAGAGCACGATCCCCAAGAGCGAGATCGTAACCACGACCACGAGCACCTTGTCCATGCGGAAGACACCCGCGTACCGGACGATCAGCCCGCCGAGCCCGGTGACGGCGAACAGGATCTCGGCGAGCACCATCCCCTTCAACGCCCGGCTCGCCCCGATGCGCAGGCCGACCATCACGAAGGGGAGGCTGGCGGGCAGCACCACCTTGCGCAGGAGGTCGGCGCGGCTGGCCCCGAAGCTGCGAGCCACGTCGAGGTAGACGTTGTCGATGTTGCGGACGCCGGCGTTCGCGGCCAGCAGGATCTCGAAGACGCAGAAGAGAAAGACCACCGTGACGCGCGATCCCAGGCCGAGCCCGCCCCAGGCGATGATCAGGGGCACGATCGCTGCGACGGGCACCACGTACAGGGCCGCGACGAATGGGTCCAGCACGCGGCCGGCGGTCCGCCACCACCCCATCGCCCATCCGACCCCCACCCCGGCGACGACCGCCAGCGCGTAGCCCAGCAGCAGCGCGGCCAGGCTGTCGCCCAGAGCCGACTGGAGCTCGCCCGAGGAGATCATCTCCCGCGCGGCGGGGACCATGGCGCTCGGAGGCGCGAACGCGAGGCCCGAGGAACTGCGACCCACCACCTCCCACGCCCCCAGCAGCGCGAGCAGGAGCAGTAACTGGAACATCCGGACCCGAGGTGAGACGTCGCCAAGGATCCGGGTGCGCAGAGGGATGGGCTCGCGCATCACCCGGGCGGCGTCCTCAACCTGGAGCCGCTCGGCCTCGCGCTCCTCAGGGGTGATCAGAGCAGGTTCCACAGGCTGCGCCTCAACTCCCGGAAACGCGGGTCCTCGAGCACGGCGTCCACGTCGCGGGGCCGGTCCAGCTCCACCTGGACGTCGGAGACCACACGCCCGCCGCGGAGCAGCACCACTCGATCCGACAGCGTGAGCGCCTCGTCGAGGGAGTGCGTGACGAAGACGACCGTTCTGCGCTCGCTCTCCCAGATGCGCAGGAGCTCCGCTCCGAGGCGGTGGCGGCTGATGGCGTCGAGGGCGGCGAACGGCTCGTCGAGCAGCAGGATCGTCGGGCTCACCGCGAGGGCTCGCGCGAGCCCGGCCCGCTGGCGCATGCCCACCGAGAGCTGACTCGGGTAGTGGTCCCGGTACTCCGAAAGCCCCACCAGCTCGATGTGGTGGTCGACCAGCCGGCGGGCCTCCTCCCCGGTCGCCAGGCCCGACAGCTCCAGGCCGAGGCGCACGTTGCCCTCCACCGTCCGCCACGGATACAGCGCGCTGTCCTGGAACACGATCGGGCGGCTCGGGTCGGGCTCGCTCACCCGGTCGCCGTGCACCCGCACCTCGCCGCGCTCGGGGGCGATGAGGCCGGCGATCATCCTCAGCAGCGTCGTCTTACCGCAGCCCGAAGCCCCGACGACGCTCAGGAACTGGACTTCGGGGACCTCCAGCGAGAGATCCTCGAAGACCCGCGTGGTGACCCGTTCGGACCCAGACCGCGTGACGAAGCTATGCGAAACGTCTTGGACCTGAATCACAGCGCGCCACCCTAACGACGCAGCCGAATCGCGATGATTGGGGCTTTCGGGACGCATAGAGGGGTGAAAGCCCCAAGCGAGCCCAGTTTCACCCCCTTCACTGCCCGACGGCGCCCTCAGGGCGCCGGGCGGACCTGCTCCTAACCCTCTAGTTAACGCCGTCCGGGTCCTGCGTCCGGATCCACTCGCGCAGGCCGGTGTCCGCCACCCGGGCGTAGACGCCCGGCTTGCCCGCGCGGGCGCAGCCCTCGCCGAAGCTCGTGGCGCCCACCACGCGGCCGCCGGCGAACAAGGGCCCGCCGGAGTCGCCCTGGCAGGTGTCGACGCCGCCCTGCGGGTAGCCCGCGCACACCATCGTCGCGGCGTCGAAGTTGCTGTAGGCGCCGGCGCAGTAGGCGTCGGTGGTGATCGGCACCTGGCCCTCCTGGAGGGTGTCGGGGGCGCTGCCGCCCTCGGTTGTCACGCCCCAGCCGGAGATCGTGGCCACGGTGCCCGCCGTCCAGAGCCCGCGCTCGCCCGCGCCGGCGACCTTGGTCGGCGCCTTCACGGAGTTGCGCGAGAGCTTGAGGATCGACACGTCGTTGCTGTCGCTGATGAGGTAGTTCGGGCTGATCGCCACGCTGCGGACCGGCACCTGCTCGCCGTCCCCCGAGTGGTAGCTGCCGACCCGCACGGTGATCAGCTGGGGCGGGTAGGCGGCCGGGGAGCCGAGGCCTGCGCCGCCGGTGAGCGAGCCGCAGTGCCCTGCGCTGAGGATGGTGTCGGGCGAGATCAGCGTGCCGGTGCAGCCGAACGCTCCGAAGGTGATCTCCGCCACCGACGGGTACTCGCCCGGCGAGGCGTCGTTCCCGCCGACGATCGCCATGGCCGGCGATGCGGAGAGAGCGAGGATGGAGCCGGCGGCAGCCAGCGCGGACAAAGCCTTTCGGCGAAGCAAGATGAAACCCCCTGTTGTGTACCCATCCGCGGGAAGCCCCGCGGCCCGTGCCGGGAGGGTAAAGACAAGCGGCGCGAGACGCGCCGATAGCCGATTAGGGTGACGCGCCGTGGAAGACACCTCCTTCTTCGCCACGGTGCTCCTGCCGATCGCGCTCGCCGCGATCATGTTCACACTCGGCCTGACGCTCAGGACGGCCGACTTCCGCCGCATCGCCACCGAGCCACGCGGTGTGGCGATCGGGCTCACGAACCTGCTGTTGATCTCACCGCTGCTCGCCTTCGCCGTGGCCACGATCTACGACCTCGAGCCGGCGCTCGCGGTGGGGCTGGTGCTCCTGGGCGCGTCGCCGGGCGGGACGATGGCCAACCTGCTCACCCACCTCGCCCGCGGCGACGTCGCACTCTCGGTGACGATGACCGCGATCAGCAGCCTTGCCGCGGTGGTCACCGTGCCCACGTACCTCGCGCTGGCGGTGAGCCATTTCGACGCCGGTGTGGCAGACGACGTGAGCATGGGCGGGGTGGTGGCACGCGTGTTCCTGATCACGATCGTCCCGCTCTCGCTCGGCATGTACTACCGCGCGCGAAGCGAGGCCAAGGCGATGGCGCTCGAGCCACGGCTCAAGAAGGTGGCGTTCACGGTTTTCCTGCTCGTGGTGATCGGCGCCGTGGCGAGCGAGTTCGAGACCATCGCCGACAACTTCGGGATCCTCGCGCTGGCGGCGCTCACCCTGAACATCGCCGCGATGACCCTCTCGTTCACGATCGCCCGCGTGGCGAGCCTCAACGACCGGCAGGCCACGGCGATCGCGATGGAGCTGGGCGTGCACAACAGCACGCTCGCGATCGCGGTCGGGTCCTCGATCGACGACGTGCTGAGCATTCCCGCCGCGGTCTACAGCGCGTTCATGTTCATCACGGCCGGCCTGTTCGCGCGCCTGATGTTCCGCCGCAACGGGGGCTTGACGGCACAGCCCCTCCCCGCTGAGGGAGGATGACGATGTGGCGGCCCCGCCCCTCAGCGCTCGATCGTTCTTCCGCGACCCGCGCTCGTTCGTAGCCCGTCACGGCAACGGGCAGCGGACGCTGCGCCTGCGCTCCGGGACCGGGGGGTTCACGCTGCTCCGCGACCCGGAGGAGATCTGGCGCGTGCTGGTCACCGATGGCGGCTCCTTCCGGCCGGGAAAGTGGAAGCGGCGCGCCCATCGGTTCGTCGGGCCGACCCTCAACACCCTCCATGGCGAGGAGCACCGCAAGCGGCGCCGGGCGCTCACCGGTGCGCTGGGCCGCCCGCGGATCGAGGCCTGCGCGGGCGCACTCGAGGGCCGGGCGTCGGATGCCGCGGCCGGCCTCGCCGCCGGCGAGCGCCTTCGCCTGCGCGGACTGCTCGACCCGCTCTCGCTCACCATGGCCGGCGACGTCCTGCTCTCGACCGACCTCGATGGCCGCGCGCCGGCGCTGGCTTCGGATCTCGGCGAGATCATGACCTCCCTCCCGCGCCTGCTGCCCCCGCTGCCGGGCACCCGCCACGGCCGCGCGCTGGCGCGGACGGAGAAGGTCGTGGAAGCCATCGCCGATGACCGCCGCCGGTCGGGCGGCGGCGATGACCTGGTCGCCGCGCTGCTGGAGGCGGACCTGCCGGACGCCACCGTGCGTGGCGAGCTGATCGCGTTCCTGCTGGCGGCGGTGGACGAACCGCCCAGCGCACTCGAGGCGGCCTTCTACCTGCTGGCACGGCACCCAGAAGCCGAGGCACGCCTGCATGCGGAACTCGACTCGGTGCTCGGTTCGCGGCCGCCCGCGCTGGCGGATCGGCGCCGGCTGCCGTGGCTGGACGCCGTGCTGCGCGAGGCGCTGCGGCTGTACCCGCCCGCACGGCACATCGACCGCTGCCCGGTGCACGACGTGGAGGTGGGCGGCGAGCTGGTGCCGGCCGGCGCCAACGTCGTGATCAGCCCGCTCGTGACCCACGGGGAGGAGGCGCTGCACGAGCGTGCGCGCGACTTCGATCCTGAGCGGTGGGCCGGCGACAGCAGCGACCGGCGCAGGGGCACGTACCTGCCCTTCGGGGCGGGGGTGCACACGTGCATCGGCGAGCCGCTCGCGCGCGCCGTGATGACGCTGGTGCTGGCCGCGGTGGCGCAGCGCTGGCGGATCCAGGTGGATCCGGGTGCACCCGAACCGAGCCCGCGCAGCCCGGCCTTGGAGGTCATGGTGACCGCGAGATGAGCCGCCGTCTGGACGTCATAGACGCCCTGATCTACGCGGACGTGTTCGATTGCGCGCTCACGCTCGAGGAGATCCGGCGCTACGGGCCACTTCCGATCGACGATGGCGAGCTGCGCGACGAGCTCGCCGGCCATCCGGCGGTCGTGGCGCGCGATGAGCTATTCGCCCTGGTCGACCGTGCGGACCTGATCGACGAGCGCCCGGGGCGCATCGCGAAGGCTCGCGCTCTGCAGCGCCGCGGCGGGCGCGTCGCCCGCGTGCTTCGGCACCTCCCATTCGTCCGCGGCCTGGCGCTCACCGGCTCGCTCGCGGCCGACGACGCGCGGGTGGCCGCGGACGTGGATCTCATGGTGATCGTCGCTCCGCGGCGGCTTGCCACGACGTTCCTGCTGATGGGCCCGGCGTCCACGCTGCTGCGGCGGAGGCTGTTCTGCCCGAACTACTACCTGTCCGAGGACCGCCTGGAGATCGAGCCCGCCAACCGCTACGTGGCGCGCGAACTGGTGCAGGCACGTTGCCTCGCGGGGTCCATGACGGGCCTCGAGCGGTCCAACTCGTGGTTGTCCGAGCGCTTCCCGAACGCACATCCGAGCGACTCGCAGATGCCGGGCGGAGGGTTGATACAGCGCATCTTCGAGCGCCCGCTTCGAGGAGAGATCGGTGACGCCCTCGAGCGCCTCGCCGTGCGCGTGGCCCACTCGCGCCTGCGAGCCCACTACCGGGGGGACGTGCCCGGCGACGTGGCCGGCGCGCTGAGTCGCGGCGTCGCGCTCCGCTTCCACGGCCACCACGCAGAAGAGAACATCCTCGCCCGCTACGAGGCGCGGCGGGCGCAGGTGGCCGAGATGCTTGCGAAGGAGCTCCCATCCGCGACGACTTCCTGACCTTCGGGCGTCCCGACATCGGCGAGGAGGAGATCGCCGAGGTGGTCGACACCCTGCGCTCGGGCTGGATCGGCACCGGTCCGCGCACCGAGCGCTTCGAGGCACTGTTCGCCGAGTACGTCGGCGCCCCTCACGCCGTTGCGGTCAGCTCCGGTACCGCGGCGCTCCACCTCTCCCTGATCGCGGCGGGGGTCGGCGACGGCGCGGAGGTGATCACCACGCCGATGACGTTCCCCTCCACGGCCAACGCGATCGTGCATGCGGGTGCGACGCCCGTGTTCGCCGACGTGGACCCCGCCACGGGCAACATCGATCCCGAGCGAGTGGCGGCGGCGATCACGCCGCGGACGGCCGCGATCCTGCCGGTGCACTACGCGGGGCGGCCGTGCAGGATGGACGCTCTCGAGGAGCTGGCCGCGGCGAACGAGCTGCTGCTGATCGAGGACGCCGCGCACGCGGTGGGCGCCGTATTCGGCGACCGGCGCATCGGCGCCATCGGCGCCGCCACGTGTTTCTCGTTCTACGTGACCAAGAACCTGGTGACGGGCGAGGGCGGCATGGTCACCACGGCCGACGCGGAGCTGGCGGCGCACGTGCGCAGGCTGTGCCTGCACGGGATGGACCGCGATGCCTGGCAGCGCTTCTCGGTACACGAGTTCCGCCACTACGAGGTGATCGAGCCGGGGTTCAAGAGCAACATGACCGACGTCCAGGCCGCGCTGGGGATTCACCAGCTCGCCAAGGTCGAAAGCGGGCTCGCGCGCCGGCGTGAGATCTGGGCGGCGTACGACGAGGGACTGGCGGACCTTCCCGTGGAGCTGCCGGCCGCCGAGGAGCCGGGCAGCGTGCACGCGCGGCACCTCTACTCGGTTCTCGTGGAGTCCGGGCAGCCCAGGGACGGTGTGCTCGACGCCCTGATCGGCCAGAGGATCGGCACGGGCGTGCATTACCGGCCGGTGCATCTGCACCCCTACTACCGCGACCGCTTCGGGCACCGCGCGGGCGACTTTCCAAACGCCGAGGCGATCGGGCAACGCACGCTGTCGCTACCGCTGTCGCCGGCGCTGACCGAGACCGACGTCGCCGACGTGCTGGAGGCCATGACCAAGGTGGTGTCGAGGGCGAAGGAGCCCGTGTGAGCGCCGGCCGGCCAACCGTCGCCCACGTGAACTACTCGTTCTTTCACTCCACGCAGTCGTTCATCTACTTCTACCTCGCGAGCCTGAGCCGCGTGCACCCCATCTGCCTCACGCGCGAGCGCGAGTCCCCTCTGATCCGGGCCGACGTGCCCGAGGCTCTGCGCGGCGACTTCTACGCGTTCGGAGGACGGGGGTCGCGGCTGTGGTCGAGGGGGACCGACGTGAGGCGGGCGCTCACGCGGCTGCCGGGCGGAACGGGCGAGCGGGCGCTCGGCGTGCTGCAGCGCAGGGTGGTGCCGCTGGTCCGCCCGGACTCCGACCCGGCCCTGTTCGTGGACTGGGCGGAGCGGGTGATGGAGGAGCGCGACGCCGAGCTGATACATGCCTACTTCGGGCCGGTGGCGTGGAGGATGCTCGAGCTGCGCCGCCGCCTCGACATTCCGCTGGTGGTGTCGTTTCTCGGCGACGAGGTGGCACCGTCGCTGAACTCGTGGTGGTCGTGGTGGATCGGCGGCCCCGACGGCGCCGCCGACTGGCCGGCGCGCCTGCACGAGCTCTTCGACGAAGCCGACCTGCTGCTGGCCGAGGGACCTCATCTGCGCGACCGCCTGGTCGAGATGGGATGTCCTCCCGAGAAGGTCGAGGTCCAGCGAATCGCCGTGCCCGTGGCCGACCTGCCGTTCCGCGCGCGCACCGCGCCGGCCGATCGCCCCGTGCTGATGTTCGCCGGGCGCTTCTGCGAGCAGAAGGGCGTGCTGGAGGCCCTGGAGGCGGTGCACACCCTCCACCGCGAGGGGCGAGACCTCGAGTTCCGGATGATCGGCGACGACACGCTCACCGAGGGCGGGTACGCCGCACGCGTGAACGCCTACATCCGCGATCACGAGCTGGAGGGATGCGTCACCCGGCTCGGCTTCCTCAACCACGACCGCTACCTCGAGGAGATGGCGCGCGCGGACGTGTTCCTGCACCCCAGCGTGATCGACTCGGCCGGGGCCGGCGAGGGCGGCGCCCCCACCACCATCATCGAGGCGCAGGCGCTGGGCATGCCGGTGGTGTCCACCCTGCACTGCGACGTCCCCAACGTGACCGTGCCGGGCCAGAGCGCCGTGCTCGTCCCGGAACGCGACCCGGACGCCCTGGCCGCGGCCCTGCGCGACCTGCTCGACCATCCGGAGCGATGGGAGCCGATGGGCCGCGCGGGCCGCGCACACGTGGAGGCCAACCACGACGTGGCGACGGAGGTGGTGGCCCTGGAGGACCGCTATCTGTCGCTGCTGGCGCGATGATCGAGTCCGCGCGGACGTGGCTGCTGCTGCGGCGTCTGCGCCGCGCCTCTTACGCGCCGCCGGAGGAGATCGAGCGCCGCCGGGCGTGGCTGGTGGATCCCGCGCTCGCGCACGCGCGCGCGAGGGTGCCGCTCTACCGGCGGCTGTGGCGCGGCCTGCCACTGCGGCTAGAGCGCCTGCCGGTGGTGACGGGCGCCCAGGTCCGGGAGGCGTTCGCCTCCGGCGAACTCCCGGCCGACGGCGCGTCGGCGCCCGCGACGTTTCCGAGCTCCGGCACCGGCGGCGACCCGCTGGAGGTGCCGCGCGGCGCGCTGGAAGCGCGGCTGTGGCGGGCGGAGGCGCTGCGCGTGTGGTTCGAGCACGGCCACCGCTGGCGTGACCACACCGCGCACTTCGACAGGAGCGCCGGCCCGGCTCACCCGCTTCAGCGGCTCGGCATCGCGCGCACCACCTGGATCTCGCCCGATCTGGGCGACGACGACCTGCTCGAACGCTTCGCCGCATCG
Source organism: uncultured Thermoleophilaceae bacterium (assembly GCA_963808105.1). Classification (GTDB taxonomy): domain Bacteria; phylum Actinomycetota; class Thermoleophilia; order Solirubrobacterales; family Thermoleophilaceae; genus JAAYBF01. The sequence goes on from CAWEEH010000003.1 coordinate 1,520,007, forward strand.
CGGGCCGACTTCGTGGCGGGCACGCCCACGGTCCTGCGCCGCCTGTGCCGGGTCGCCGAGGCGACCGGCACCAGGCCCCAGCGGCCACAGGCCGTGCTCGCCGAAGGGGAGGTGCTGGACCTGGCCACCCGTGAGCTGGTGGAGCGGGTGCTCGGGGTGACCCCGGTGGAGCTGTACGGCCTCACCGAGGTGGGCTACGTCGGCTGGCAGTGCGAGGCGCGCGAGCACCTGCACGTGAACGCCGAGAGGTACATCGTCGAGCTGCTCGTGGACGGTCGCCCCGCCCGGCCCGGCGAGGTGGGCTCGGTGGTGGTCACCGACCTGCGTGGGCGAACCGCACCGATGATCCGCTACGACACCGGCGACTTGGCCGAGGCCGTCGAGGGCCCATGCTCGTGCGAGCGCACCCTGCCGCTGATGGGGCGTGTCGTGGGCCGGGCCGCCGACTCGCTCGGCGCCGTGAACACGCGGGACCTCGTCGACCACCTGGCGTCGCTGGCGGCGCCCGACCAGTACCAGGTGCGCCGCCTTCCGGGCGGCGGCGGTGAGCTACGGCCCGCCCCCGGCGTGAATGACGCGGACCGGCTGGCGGCAGGCCTGTCGGAGCTGCTGGGCGGTGCGCCCGTGGAGGTGGCGCCCGGGTTCGACCCCGGTGGGCTGAAGACCCGCGTGGTCGTCTAGCCGGCGGACTTCTCGGCGGCCCGCATCGCCAGGGCGACGATGGTGAGCGTGGTGTTGCGCCAGCAGCCGACCGGGAAAGCGGCGCCGTCGGCCACCAGCACGTTCGGGGCGTCCCAGCAGCGCCCCCAGGTGTCGAGGACCGAGGTGGCGGGGTCGGTGCCCATCGGCGCGCCGCCGACCTCGTGGATGGCGGCTCCGGGCACGAACGCGCCGCTGCGCGTGACCAGCCGGCGTCGCGCCAGCCGGAACGCCAGCGCGTCGAGCCGGCTGCCCGAGGGAGGGTTGCGAACGGTGAGCCCCCCGGCGGCCGCGAGCTCGCGCATGGCCTCGAGCTGGTGTCCGGCCAGCGTCTCGTCGGCGTCCGACAGCGAGCACTCCACCTGCACGATTGGCACGCCCCATGAGTCCGTTCGCCGCGGATGAAGGGTGACCCGGTTCGCCGGCCGCACCTGCATCTCCCCGTGAGCCAGCATGTACCAGGAGGGTCCGCGCGCGATGCCGCCCTGAATGCCGAAGGCGCGCTCCGGCACCGGCACGTGCAGGCCGGTGGCGCCCGCGGAGCTGTAGGGCTCCACCGGTTCGGCGGCGCCGCCGGGGTGGGGTCCGCCGATCCCCGTCACCACGTGGTCCATCACGCCGCGTCCGAGCAGTCCGCTCGAGTTGCCGAGGCCGCCGGGATGGGCGCCCGAGCGGGAGGCGAGCATGAGCCGCAGCGTCTCGAACGTGCTCGCGCACAGAAAGACCAGCGGCGCCCGCGCCTCGCCTGCCGCGCGCGTGAGGCGGTCGACGTACTCCACCCCCGTAGCCCTGCCGGTCGCCTCGTCAACCAGGACCGACCGCACCACGGAATCGGGGCTCAGCGTGAGCCGCCCCGTGGCCAGCGCGGCGTCGACCGGCCCGAACGCTCCGGGCTCCTCGCGCGCGGCCGCCGGGAGCGGCGCAAAGCGATCGGGGCCGACCCGCTGCACGAACTCCTCCTCGGCGGGTGTGCGCGCCACCGGCGCGACGCGCATGAACGCCTCGGCGCGTTCGTAGTGGGAATCCAAGTCTGCCCGCGCGAGCGGCCACGGCGCCAGCTCGCGCTCGGAGAGCCGCAGCGCCACTCGAGCCCACACGTGCATGCGCCCGCCCACCTGGCGCCCGCGATACCAGTTGAACGGAGCGCCCGGCGACGTGGCGTAGGGGTTCTCGCGGTCGCTTACGAAGAAGGGGGCGGTGCGAGAGTTGAACGCCGCCGAGCGCATCTGCACCGCCTGACCACGCAGCGCGCTGCGCGCCCGGTCGAGCAGTGGCCGGCGCGGAGGCGGCGGGTCGGGAAAGTCCCGCGCCGGATCGATCGCTCGTCCCGCCTCGAGGAGCAGCACGGAGGCCCCGCGCTCGCAGAGCTCCTTCGCGACCCAGCCACCGGCGGCGCCGGCGCCGACCACCACGGCGTCGTGACTCAGGTCAGCCTCTCGATCGCGGCCGCCGTGGCCTCGCCGATCTGATCGGCCTGACCCAGCGTGAGCTCGGGGCTCACGTCGATGTGCACGGCACGGCGCAGCAGGTCCATCGTGCGCGGGCACGCATCCGGCGGGTAGTCGATCTCCCGCGGGTGCGCGCGCCACGGGCCGCCGTCACGCGCCCAGGTGCGCTTCTCGTGCAGGGGCGCCCAGGCCTCGTAGGCGTGCAGGTCCACGTAGTCGCGCGGGAGCAGCTCTCCGTCGTTGTAGAGACGGGTGGCGGGCACGTTGTCGGCCGCCAGCGCCGCCACCACCCGCTTGGCGACCACGGCCTCGGGCATCAGCAGCACGACCGCCACGCCCGTGTCGCCGTCCGGGTCGTGCAGCGGCCGGAACGTGCCGCCTCGCGCCGCCAGCGCCTCCCCCACCGCGTCCTTGATGCGCGCCTTTCGCTCGCGCATCGACTCGACCAGGCCGCTCAGGCGCCCCAGCTGCACCAGAAGCACGGCGGCGTGCAGCTCGGACATCCTCAGGTTCACGCCCGGGAGCCATTCATCGAGGGGCGCGCCCGTGTTCGGCACCGCCGCCGAGTCGTGGTACATCGACGCGCGTCCTCGCAGCTCCTCGTCGGCCATCGTGAGCATGCCCCCCTCGCCCGCGGTCATGGCCTTGCTCATCTGGAAGCTGAACGCGCCGGCGTCGCCTATCCCGCCCAGCCGGCGCCCGCGGAAGCGCCCGCCCGCGGCCTGCGCCACGTCCTCGAGCACCAGCAGGTCGTGCTCGCGCGCCAGGTCCATCACGGCGTTCATCGGGGCCGGCGCGCCGCGCATGTGCACGGGCATCACCGCGCGGGTGTGCGGGGTGACCTTCGCTCGCGCGTCCTCCACGTCGAGCGTGAGCGAGTCGTCCACCTCGCAGATCACCGGCACCGCGCCGACCGTGATCACGGCGCCGGCGCACGAGAACCACGTATAGCCGGGCACGATCACCTCGTCGCCGGGACCGATGCCCATCGCCGCCAGCCCGGTGACGAGCGCGCTGGTGCCCGAGTTCAGCGCCAGCGCGTGAGCGGTGCCCGCCTCGCGCGCGAACTCCTTCTCGAGCTTCTTCACGCGCGAGCGCTCGAGCGGCCGCCCGGCCGCCCCGTAGTAACGGAACAGGCGCTTGCTGCGCACCACCTCGCGCGCCGCCTCGGCGGCTGCCTCCTCCTCGGCCTCCCCCAGCGCCACGCCGCCGGGCATCTGCCGCGGGACCCTGCCCTTCACCGACCGGCGCCCGGCCAGGCCACGCGCGGCCTTCCTTACGAAAGCGAGTCCTCTCGACGCCATTCCTCGGCGAGGCTATCCCCCTCCGGCAAGGGCGGCCCGAAGCTCACCCGCAGCAGCGCGCCCCCGTCGGGCGCGTTGGAGGCTTCGGCGAACCCTCCGTGCGCCTCGGCGGCCTGCTGCACGATGGCCAGGCCCAGACCCGAGCCGGACATTCCGCGCGCGTCCGCCGCGCGGTAGAAGCGCTCGAACACGTGGGGCAGATCGTCCTCGTCGAAACCGGGACCGTGGTCTCTCACGGTGAGCACGCCACCGGAGAGTGAGACATCCACGGTGGCGCCCGGCGGGCTCCACTTCACCGCGTTGCCGAGCAGGTTCGACACGGCACGGGCGATGCGCTCGGGCTCCCCTCGCACAAGGCCGGGCTCGAGCTCGGTCGCGAACGTGACGGCGTCGCCCGCCCGGCGCTGCGCCCGCTCCACCAACTCCTCGACGACCCGGTCGAGGCGCACGTCGTCCTTCGCCTCGCCGGTCTTGGTTCCCCGCGCCAGCTCAACCACGTCCGCGACGAGCGCCGTGAGCTCGTCCAGCTCGCCGATGATGTCGGCCCGCATCCGCTCGCGCTCATCCGGCGGCAGGCGGTCCTCGTCCTGCATCGTCTGGATGTTGGCCCGCAGGCTGGCGATCGGCGTGCGCAGCTCGTGGCTGGCGTCGGCCACCAGGTGGCGCTGAGCCTCCACGGAGCGCTCGAGCGCGTCCAGTGTGGTGTTGAAGCTGCGCGCCAGGCGGGCGAGCTCGTCGTCGCCGACCACCTCCATGCGCTGCGACGGATCGAGGTCGGCGCTCAGCTCCTCGGTGCGGCTCGTGAAGCGCCCGATCGGCACCAGCGCCGCGCGGGCCACCACCGCCCCGAGGCCGACGCCAAGTGCGATGCCCACGATCCCGAGCGCGACCAGGGCGACGAGCAGGTCGTCGAGCTGGCTGTCCACCTCGTCCAGTGGGCGGGCCACCTGCACCGCGCCCCTGCCGGGCGCGGCCTGGGTGAGCACGCGCACGTGGGTGCCGTCCACCTCCTTGTCCTCGAAGTAACGGCCCTCCCCGGTCCGAGCCACCTCACGCGCGCGGTCGTCGACGGGCAGTTCCCCCTCGTCGCCGGGCGGGCTCAGGATCTCGCCTCCCGGGGTCACCAACTGGGCGACGCCCGCGGCGCCTCCAAAGCGCCCCACGTCCGGCCGCAGCCGCTCGATCGGAGGCGGGCCGGCGGGCCGGGGCGGACCACCACCCGGCCGGCCGGCGCCCGGCCGGCCGCCGCCAGGCGGCCCCTCGCTCACCTGGTCGGCGCGGTGCGTGAGCGCCGAGTCGATCTCGCCGCGCAGGGACGAGCGCACCGCCAGGTAGGTGAACACGGCGGTCGCCAGGATGGCCACGGCCACGGCGACGCCCGCCACGGCGGCGATGCGCGCGCGGAGCGTCATGGCTCCCGCAGCGCGTAGCCGACCCCGCGCACCGTGTGGATGAGCGATCGCGCGCCGGCCTCCTCGAGCTTGCGGCGCAGGTAGCCCACGTAGACCCTCAGCGCGTTGGACGAGGGCCCGAAGTCGTACCCCCACACGCGGTCGTAGATCGTGCCGTGCGGCAGCACGCGGCGAGGGTTGAGCATGAGCAGCTCGAGCAGCTGGTACTCGGTGCGGGTGAGCTCAACGAAGCTCTCGCCCACCACCACCCCGTGGCGGCCGCTGTCGAGGCTCAGCTCCTCGAACGTGAGCGTGTCCGGATCGTCCCCCGCCCCCGCGCGGCGCAGCAGCGCCCGCATGCGCGCCTTGAGCTCGCCGACATCGAATGGCTTCACGAGGTAGTCGTCGGCGCCGGCGTCGAGCCCGTCGATGCGATCCTCGATCGCGTCGCGAGCCGTGAGGATGAGCACCGGCACCCGATTGCCCGCCGAGCGCAGCCGGCGGCAGACCTCGAGGCCGTCGATGTCGGGCATGCCGATGTCGAGCACCACGGCGTCCGGGACGTCGGTGGCGACCTTCGTCAGCCCGTCCTGCCCGCCCTCCGCCAGCACCACGTCGTATGACGCGAGGGTGAGCGCCCGCCGAAGGGCGTCACGCAGCGAGCGGTCGTCGTCGACGACGAGGATTCGCATGGGTCTTGATTCTCCCTGGAACGAAGGAGACCCCCGTCCGGGGGCCTCCTTCTTGTTCCGTTCGGCTAGGGGGCAGGGGGCGGGCCCGGGGGCGGGCCGCCCGCGGGCGGGGGGCCGGGCGGAGGACCGCCGAAGCCGCCGGGGCCGCCGGGACCAACGGGGCCACCGGGACCAACGGGACGAGCACGACGGTGATGGCCGGGGCCGCCCCTGGGCATCGCCGCCTTCACCTTGTCCACGGAGATGCCGAGCTTGTCGGCCAGCTTCTGCGCGAACTCATTGCGCTTGGCCGCGTGCTCCTTCTCCTTGGCCGCGTGCACCTTGCGGAATGCCGCGCGAACCTCCGAGGCGTCCTTGTCCAGCCCCTTCGCGAGGGCCGTCACGATCCCCTTCGGAATGCGCATGGCACGGCCGGGCCCACCCTTCGGGCGGGTCTTCTCGAGCGCTGAGCGCAGCTTGGCCTCGCTCACGCCGAGCTCCTTGGCCAGCTCGTCGATCGCGGGCGGGCCGCGCCGGTCGCCCTGCTTGGAGTCAGCCAGAGCGGACCGCACCTTCGCAGCGCTGATGCCGAGCTCCTTGGCCAGCTTCGCCGCCATCCGGTTTTTGCTCGGACGGGGGCGCCTGGCGGGCCGGTTCTGCTCGAGGATCTCCTGCACCTTTGCCTCGGAGACGTCGAGCTCCTTGGCCAGAGCGGCCGCAATGTCGCCGCCGCGCTTGCCCTTCGGGCGGTCGGGACGCAGGTCATCCAGGGCGGCGCGCAGCTTCGCCTCGCTCACGCCGAGCTTCGCGGCGATGCCGCTCAGGTCGGGCCTGCCGGGCCCGCGGCGCTGGTCGGACGATGAGGAGTTGCTCGACTTGCTCGCTGCCGTGGCGTTGCCGTCGCCGACCTGAGTGCCAACGCCATATGCGGCGGAGGCCAGGACGGCGGAGCCGGCGACAACGGCGGCCATCTTCTTGGGGGTGGAAATCATCGGTGTCCTTTCGATTCGTCGGGTCCGTGCCGAGGACCATCGCCGGGCTCCGTCGGAATGGCATAAGAAGGGTGTTCGGGATATGTAAGAGAGCCTTCATCCGCGTCCCTACGGTGGGTGGGGGCGCCGTCGTGCAAGTCGCGGAAGTCGTCCGCGTCGTGCTGACCATGGTGCTCGCGTGGTGGCCGGTCGCCCTCGTGGTCTTCGACGGGGTCGCGGTCGCGCTCACGGTTACTCGCACCGTCACGCTCTCGTGCCGGGCGCTGGGCTCGCTCACGATTCACGGGTGCCGCGCTGGTGGGCGCTGCGGCGGCGGCCGTCGCCCGCCGTACGGCCGGCTGTACCGCGGGTCCGGCTGCCACCGCTGCCCTCGCGGGCGCCTTGGCGGCTGGGCGGTCCGCCTTCAGGCGCTCTCGCACGCTGCTGGCTTCCTCGGTGGAGGGCGCCACGCCGGTGGCGAACACGCCCGTCATGCAGGCCGTCGCGCACACCTTCGCCGCGGCTCCGCCACCGCCCGCCCCCAGACCGGCAGCGAGTGGGATGAACGGCGCGGCGATCGTCGCCGCGCCCGCGCGCAGCGATGTGCGGGCGCGGTTGAGCAGCTGGCGCACGGCGCCGTTGGAGACGCCCAGCGTGACCGCGATCTCCTCGTAGCTGCGGCCCTCGAACTCGCGCTGCACGATGGCGTCGCGCTGGCGCAGCGGCAGCGCCTGCACCGCCGACACCACGTCGCGCAGGCCCTCGTGGCGCTCGGCGGCGATCTCCGTGCTGTCGGCGGACTCCAGCCCGTCGTCGAGGTCCACGAGGGCGAGCGGCTTCGCGCGCACGGTGTTGAGCGCGGCGTTGTGGGCGACGCGGTACAGCCACGGCTTCAGCGTGCGCACCTCCTCGCCGCGCATGAGCGCGGCGTAGGCGCGCACGAAGGTCTCCTGCACGGCCTCCTCGGCTCGCTGCTCGCTCACCAGTCGCACGCAGTAGCGCAGCAGCGGCTTGCGGTAGCGCGAGACGATCGCCTCGAACGCCGGCTCGGAGCCCGAGCGGGCCAGGTCCACCAGCCGGTCGTCGGCCTGGGTGCGCAGAAGCCCCTGGCCGACTCGGCGGGCAGGGGCGAAGAGTGAATGCGGGGTCATGAGGGTCTCGGGCCAGAGAACGCTCTCCGACGCTCGCCGCGAGTCTCCACGGCGAGCGTCAGAAGAACGTAAGAACCTCTTACGCGGCCGGGATCAGGAGCTCGATCTCCTTGAACACGGCGCCTTCGGAGGTGACCTTCAGCGATGCCTCGTGCACCTTCGCGCCGACCGCCAGAGCGCCCTCGGGGCACTCGACGTCGTCGGAATCCGCACCGTCACGGGAGCCGTCGCAGCCGAAGCCGCCTCGCTCGCCGCGCGGACGGCGGCCCTCGGGGGGACCCGCCTCGCCCTCGCCGCGATGGCTCGCGGTGGCATCACCGTCATCGGTGCCCTCGGCCTGCGCCTCGGTGGCGCAGTCCACATCGGTGTCCTCGGTCACCTTGCCGGTCACCGAGCCGCCGTTGGCGAGGTCGATCGTGAGCACGCCGTCCTCGTAGGCGGTCACCACGCCGGCCTGCTCCTTGCCGTCGGGGATGCCGTCGTTGTCGGTGTCCTTGTCCTTCGGGTCGTTGCCGGTCGCGTCCTCGGACCGGTTGTTGAGCCCGTCGCGGTCACGATCCTCACGGCCGTCGCTCTTCCGGTCGTCGTCGGAGTCGCGGTCGCGGGGCTTCGTGCCCTCGCGGTACTCGTTGCGGTTGTCCACGCCGTCGCGGTCGGTGTCCGCGTTCGCGCGCTTGACCTTGTGTCGCTTCTCCCAGCGGTCGGACATTCCGTCGCCGTCGCGGTCCCTGGGAGCCGCCTGAGCCGCTGCCGGCAGCGCCACGAGGGCGACCGCAAGCGCTGCGACCAGAATGAGCAGCTTGGTGATCCTCATCGTCACTCCTTTGGGGTGGTGGGGTGTACTGCCGGCTGAGACCACCCCGGCGATCAGAAGTCACGCTCGCTTACGTTCGTCCTACACGGCCCTCGGTGGTGCCAGCGTGGGGCTGGTGAGAGCGGTAGGGACGACAACGCCCCGAAACTCGGTCCGCCTCGCGAGTCCGGTGGGTTATGTGCCAGTGACGCACCTAACCCACCAAGTCCGGGGCGCCCGGGGAGTCTTGGTGGGTAATGGCCCTCAAGAAGTCACGCTCGCTTACCTTCGTCCTACACGGCCCTGGCTACCTTGGACGCCATGAGCAACCGGATCAGCAGACGGCAGGCGCTCGCGGGCATGGGCGCCGTTGGCCTCGGCACCGTGATCGCCGCGTGCAACGGCGACGACGACAGCGCCGAGCCGGCCGCTCAGAGCACCGAGGCCCAGCGCTCGACCACGGATCCGATGGAGGGGGCGCCCTCGTGCACCCTCACCCCGGAGCAGACCGAGGGCCCGTTCTATTTCGACGCGGACAAGATCCGCAGCGACATCCGCGAGGACCACGAGGGCGCCGAGCTGCGAATGCGGCTGCAGGTGCGCACGGCGGGCAAGTGTGAGCCGCTGCGCGACGCCGTGGTGGACCTATGGCACTGCGACGCGATGGGCGAGTACTCCTCCGAGCCCGACACCTTCTGCCGCGGCGCCCAGGCCACGAACGCCGAGGGCATCGCCGAGTTCACGACCGTCTACCCCGGCTGGTACCAGGGGCGCACCGTCCACATCCACGCCAAGGTGCACGTGGACAACTCGACCGTGCTCACCACCCAGCTCACGTTCGACGACGACTTCACCGCGAAGGTGTTCGAGCGCAAGCCCTACGCGCAGCGGACCGGCCGCGACACTTTCAACGAGAACGACGGGATCTTCGACGAGGCCACCGTGATGAAGGTGACTGAGGAGGACGACGGCTACGTCGCCGTGATGGCGCTCGACGTGGAAGCGGCCTAGGGCGCGGTAGCCGTAACGACCCAGGTCGACGTCGGCGCGACCGGGGCGGCGCCGTTCTCGAATTCGCCCACCATTTCGCGCAGCGCGCTCTCGATCTGGGGCCGCAGCTCCTCGGCCGCGTCGCCCGCCAGGCGCAGCACCTCGCCCGCGGGGCCGATCGCCATCGCCAGTCCCACGGCGTCGTCCACGGTGTCGCCGAGGCGCATCGGCTGATCCGAGCGCCTCAGGGCGATGTCCGTGAAACCCGCGGCCACGAGCATCCCGCTCACGGTGTCGGCGTTCGCCATCGCGAACGGGCCCGGGCCGCAGGTGGGCTCGTCACTGTCCTCGGACGGCTCCACGAACTGCTCGACCACGGCCTCGGAGCGGTACATCCACGGGTTCTCGGCCTTCGCCCGCCAGACGACCATGCACAGCCGCCCGCCCGGCCGCAGGGCGCCGCGGATGTTGCGCAGCGCGGCCACCGGGTTGGCGAAGAACATCGTGCCCATGCGCGAGAACGCCATGTCGAACTCGCCCTCGAGCCCGTCCTCCGGGTCACACACCTCGAACCGGACGTTGTCGACGCCGGCGGCCTCCGCCTCCTGGCGCGAGGTCTCGATGAACCGCGCGGAGGCGTCGACGCCCAGCACCGACCCCTCCGGCCCGACCATGCCGGCGATCCGCTGCGCGGTGTCGCCGAACCCGCAGCCGATGTCCACCACCCGCTCGCCGGGTAGCGGCGGGTTCTCGCTCAGGGCCACCTCGCCGTGAGCGCCGAGGCCCTCCACCAGCACCCCGCGAAACTCGACGAAGCGATCGAAGAGAACGCCGTCCCATGCCTCGATGATCTCCTCGTTGGATGTGACTGCGTGCGGTTGGCCCATACAAGGATCCTCTCACAGCGCCGCCGCATTACATCGGGAGAAATCCCTAAATCGGCCCTACTCCCTGAGCACGGCCGGCGCCGGTAGGCTCGCGCCGGATGGACGACCCCGTGGTGATACGCCCGCCCCGTGGACGCGGCCTGCGGCGCCCCCTGGTGCCGCTGGCCCAGGCGATCCAGAAGGACGACATGCGGCGGTTCGGGCAGAGCGCGACCAAGGGCCTGGCGCGGCGCTTCAACCGCCACGGCCGCGAGCCTTTGCGGTTCCGCGAGCGCCTGTACAAGGAGCGCTTCCCGGAGTTGGTGGCGGACAAGGGGAGCGTGCTCGAGATGCGCGACGGCTTCGTGATCGACGACTCCCATTCGCTTCCCCACCTCGACTCCCTCCTGGAGCAGGGCGAGGAGATGGTGGGGCGCTACGGCGGGCGCAAGTGGGAGCACGAGAAGCCGTTCCTGCAGAACATCAACCCCGAGTCCGCGGTGGACGAGTACCCGGCGCTGCTGGACTTCATCACCTCCCCGGAGGTGGTGGGCGCCGTCGCGCCCACGTTCGGCTACGTGCCCCAGCTCTCGGGCGTGCTGCCCCGCGGCGTGCGCCTGATGGAGTCGAGCACGAAGTTCGATCCGGACGCCGACGGCCCGCTGAGGGAGAGCCAGCTCTACCACCTCGACTACCACTCGACGCCGACCGTCTACGTGGTGGTCGCGCTGCGCGACATCGGCCCCGACGACGGGCCGCTGCACTTCCTCGGAGCCGCCGCGTCGCGGCGGGTTGCGGAGGCGCTGGACTACGGCGCCCGCGGCGTTCCCTACCGGCTGACCGACGAGCAGGTGATGTCGGTGGCGCAGCCGGACGAGGTGAACGTGTTCTCCGTGCCCAAGGGCACCGTGCTGTTCATCGAGTCGAGCGCCTGTTTCCACTTCGGCAGTCGCAAGCCGCTCAACGACCGCTACCAGGTGCAGTACGCGTTCACGTCACCCGTGCGCAATGACTTCCTCGAGCTGTGGCGCCCGCAGCGCGTCTACCCGCTCGGCGAGGGCGACTCCGAGCTGCGGCGCTTGGTGCTCGACCGCTCGATCGCATAGGGGAGCTCGATCACCGGTGCCTCGGCGAGCGCGCGGTGGAGGGCCTCGCGATCCCTGAACGACCCCTCCAGCACGCGGGCCTCGATCGGCAGCTCCACGCGGTCGCGCGCGAACGGCCATGGGTCCAGGCGATCCGCGCCGGGCGCCCGCTCGTGCATCAGCGTGTGGGAGATCCCGTCCCAGGCGCGCACCAGCCGCCAGTCACGCTCGACCTGAGCGTCGGACACGTCGAGCCGGCCCCGCAGGTCGGCCTGGAAGGCGGCACTCTCGCGCAGGTAGGCGGCGATCAGCCGGCCCTTGCGGCGCAGCAGCCCGTGGGGCGGCGGCTTCCGATAGAAGGAGTTGTGGTGAAGCGACGCCAGCAGCCCGGCGTAGGGGCTGCGCTCGGCGAGCCGGCGCGGGCCGTCGAGGCGCAGCGGCAGGTGCACCTCGAGCCGCATCCGCATGACCGACCGCGGGACGCCTCTCTCCGGGTCGAGGTCGGGCGCGCGATCCCACTCGAGCATCCCAAGCTCGTGCTGTTCCGCCGCGAGCACCACCTCGTCCGACGGCTCGGTCGCCCAGGCCCGCGCCAGCTCGGCACACTGGCGGGCATGCTCGACCTGCGCGATCACAACATGACCTCGCTTGTGCGGCAGGACGATCATCGGAGGCCACGATAACCACGCTCGGCGACCTCCTCGCCGCCGTGATCCGCTGGAGCGGGCTCGCGTGGCTGATACGTCACACGTTCGCGCGCAGGGCGGTGTCGATCGTCCTCTACCACGACCCCGACCCGGAGGAGCTCGACCGCCAACTCGCGTGGCTCTGCGAGCGCTATGCGGTGATCGCCATGAACGACGCCGTCGACGCAATCCGGTCGGACGCAGTCGGAGAGCTGGATCCGCGCAGCCTCGTGGTGAACCTCGACGACGCCCCGGCGCGCAACGCCGAGCTGCTGCCCATCTTCGAACGGCACGGGGTACGGCCGTCGATCTACCTCGTGACCGGTCGAATCGGCGAGTCCGGCACGATCGGCCTCGGCGACATCGAGGGAATGAAGGCAGTCTGCGACCTGGGTTCGCACACGCTGAGCCACCCGCGGCTGCCCGAGTGCGACGACGAGAGCGCGCGGCGGGAGATCACCGACTCCCGCGTCCGGGTCGAGACGCTCAGCGGCCGCCCGTGCCGGCACTTCGCGTACCCCGCCGGGGCCTACACCGACCGCGACGTCCGGTGGGGGGCGGAGGCCGGCTACCTCTCCTCGCGGACCGTGGACATCGGCTGGAACCGGTCCGGTGCCGATCCACACCGGCTCAGAATCATGAGCATGGACCCGCCCTCGGTGACGCTCCTGGCGGCCGAGCTGTCGGGGATGAAATGGCTTTCACGGCTCATCCGCGGGAAGGGCCGGCTGGACGGGACCAGGCGGCACCCCGCTACGCCAGGGCAAGGCTGACGGCGCGCCGGGCGTGCAGCTGGGTGGTGTCGAAGACCGGGACCGGGGAATCCGCCTCGCCCACCAGCAGGTCGATCTCCGTGCACCCGAGGAGGATGCCCTGGGCGCCGCGCTCGGCGAGCTCGGCCATGATCCGCCGGTACTCCTCCCGGGAACCGTCGTCGGCAACCCCCTGGCACAGCTCCTCGTAGATCACCCTGTGAACGATCCCGCGGTCGGCCTCGCCGGGAACGAGCACCTCGAGGCCGTGCTCGTCGCGCAGCCGGCCGACGTAGAAGTCCTGCTCCATCGTGTACCCGGTGGCGAGGAGCCCGACCGTGGTGAGCCCCTCGGCCTTGATCGCATCGGCCGTGGCGTCGCCGATGTGCACGAACGGAATGCCGATGGCCGCGACGATCGCATCGGCCACCTTGTGCATCGTGTTGGTGCACAGGACGAGCAGCTCGGCGCCGGCCTCCTCGAGCGCACGCGCCTCGCCGGCGAGCAACGCCCCGGCCTCGTCCCACTCCCCGTCGCGCTGGAGCTGCTCGACCTCGGCGAAGTCCACGGAGCGCATCAGGCAATCAGCGGAGTGCAGTTCGCCGAGGCGCTCGCGCACCTCCTCGTTGATCAGCCGGTAGTAGACAGCGGACGACTCCCAGCTCATTCCTCCGAGTAACCCGATCCGCTTCACGAGGCCACGCTAGCCCAGAACGACCGGTGCCCGCCGAAGCGGGCACCGGTACTTCCTGAGGCCTGAGGCCTGACCGCTACGCAGTAGCGGGCTGCACCTCACCCTCATGCTTGATCTGCGGCAGCCAACCCAGCTTCTTGGGGAGCCACCAGTTCCTGTCGCCCAGCAGCTTCATCGTCGCCGGGAGCAGCACGCCGCGGATGATCGTGGCGTCGAGCAGGACCGCGAACGCCAGGCCCAGGCCCATCTGCTTGAACATGATGAACGAGAGGCTGCCGAAGATCGCGAACACGGCGACCATCACGACGGCCGCGCTGGTGACCACACCAGCGGTGTTCTTGATCGCGTACGAAACGGCGTCCTCCGTCTTCATGCCCTTGTCGTATGCCTCGCGCACCCTCGAGAGGATGAACACGTGGTAGTCCATGGACAGGCCGAACAGCACCACGAACATGAACAGCGGCACCCAGGACTCAATCGGCCCGGTCTCGGTGAACCCGAGGACACTCTTGAACCAGCCGTGCTGGAACACCAGCACCATCGCGCCGAAGCTCGCTGCCACTGACAGGAGGTTCAACAGGATGGCCTTGATCGGGACCACGATCGATCGGAATGTGACCAGCAGCAGCAGGAACGCTGCCGAGAGCACGAACGCGATCACGTACACGATGTTCGACTTCAGCGTGTCGTTGAAGTCGCGGTCCTGAGCGGTCCCGCCGTCGACGTATGACTCCACGCCGTCGACCTGACCGATGCTGGAGGGCACCACTTCGTCCCTGAGCACGTCCAGGGAAGCACCCGACTCCTTCTCGGTCCCGTCGCCCTTGATCTCCATCGAGACCATGGCGACGGTCTTGTCCGGGCTCACGTCGATCTCGAGCTCATCACCGGGGAGGAGCGACTTGTGCTCCGCCGCGGCCTGCTCGAGCTGATCGATCCCGCGGGTGACCGCGGGGGCCGTCACGTCCTTGGCCTTGACGACGACCTCGAGCGACGAGGTCTCGGCCGGGAACGCCTTCTGCATCCGGTTGAACGTCTGGACGACCGGCTCGTCCTGGGGCAGAGAGGCGGACGTGCTGGGTGTCCCCATCTCCATGTGCAGCGCCGGCACTGCCAGCGCGACCAGCATTGACGTGGCCAGCACTGCGGACAGCAGCGGGCGACGCAGGACCCGATCCACGATGCGCGACCAGATGCCGATCCTGGCAACACGCTCGCGGATACGGGCGAGGCCGGGAACCCGGCCCTTCTCGACGCGATCGCCGAGCACCGACAGGATTGCCGGGAGCACGGTGATCGATCCGATCATCGCGACGGCGACGACGGTGATCGTGCCGGTTGCGAACGACGTGAACGTCGGGGCGCCGGAGAAGTACATCCCCGCCATCGCGATCATCACGGTGAAGCCCGACACGAGAACCGCGCGACCTGACGTAGCGGCGGCAGCCTCGATTGCTGCTTCCTTGTCCCTGCCCGCGGCGCGCTCCTCGCGCACCCGGCGGAGATAGAACAGCGCGTAGTCCACACCCACGGCCAGGCCGATGAGCAGGATCACGTGCATGATCGAATCCTCAACCGGAGAGATCTGGCTGAGAGGGCCGACGAGGCCCATGGTGGCCACGATGCCCGTGATGGCCAGCAGCAGCGGGATACCCGCGGCGACCAGCGTTCCGAATGCGATGACCAGCAGGATCAGCGTGATGGGAAGCGATCCGAACGTCGCCTTCGAGAGATCCTTGTTGAAGACCTCCATGAACTGCTCCTCCGAGCTGCCGGAGCCCATCTGGTCCACGACGAAGTCGCCGTGGGCCTTCTGTACCGCCTCGGTCTGAGCGACGGTCTCGTCGACCGTGTCCTTCACCGCGAGGTCCAGGGCGTCGCCCGGGATCTCAAAGGTGACGAGCGCTGAATACCCATCTCCGGAAACCGCAGAGGCCTCCTTGTCGTAGGGGCCGTGTACGGACTCCACGCCCTTCGTCGCTTCGAGACGCTTCTCCGCGTCCGCTACGACCGCGCGAAACTCGGGCGAGTCGTATTTGAGGTCCTTGCTCTGAATGAGCAGCACCTCATCGTGCTTCTCGGGGAAAGCGCCCGACACGATCTTCGAAGCCTGGCCCGACTCGCCCACGCCCGCCTGATCCTGTGTGAGCTTCTCGGTGCCGACCTTGCCGCCAACCATGAAGGCCAGGACCACGAACGTGATCCAGCCGATGATGGCGGTCTTGCGGTGCTTGGCGCTCCAGCGGCCAGCCCGCGCTGCGATGTTCCGTGACTCTTGCATCAGTTCTCCTCCGTTTGAGTTCGACTGCATGGGGCCAGCCTGGTCTCGAACGGGGCCCCGAACATCGGGGGAGACCCCTGAACCGAGACCCTTAACTGCGCCCTAGAGCCAAATCCAGGGGAGATGTAGGCTCGTTTCGGTGGCCCTCGGATCTGCAGAGACGGTCGGGCGTGAGTCGGAGTTGGAGCGGCTCGACGACGCGTTGGCTGCTCTCGGCGAGGGAGGTGCGGCCTGCCTGTCCGTTGAGGGCGAGCCGGGGATAGGAAAAACGCGCCTGCTCGCCGAGCTGCAGGCAAAGGCGGATGAGCACGGCCACCTGGCGCTGCGGGGTACCGCGGCGGAGTTCGAGCAGGACGTGCCGTTCGGTGTGTGGGTGAACGCGCTGGACGCCCACGTCGCCGAGCTCGAGGACTGGGACCCCGAGCTGCTGGAGGAACTAGGGGGCATCTTCCCCTCACTCCGGCCCGCGAGCGGGGAGAACGACTCCGCGGTGGCCGACGAGCGCTATCGCGCGCACCGGGCGGTGAGAGCGCTCCTGGAGCTGCTCGCGGAGGAGAAGCCGCTGGTGCTCGTGCTGGACGACCTGCACTGGGGCGACCGCGCGTCGATCGAGCTGATCGCGGCGCTGATGCGCCGCGGCCCGGACGCCCCGGTGCTGCTGGCCTTCGCGTTCAGGCCCGGCCAGGCGCCCGAGCGGCTGTCGGCCGCGCTGGCCGCGCCCACTGTCACACGGGTGGAGCTCGCCCAGCTCAGCGAATCCCAGGCGGGGGAGATGCTCACCGAGCTCGACGCGAGCGCCCTGGCGGAGATCTATAGCCACAGCGGCGGGAATCCCTTCTACCTCGAGCAGCTCGCCCGGGCCAGCTCCGCGGGCCGCCTATCGGGTGCTCTGAGGCACGCCGGCAACGGCGCGGGCGAGCTCGCCGGCGGCGTGCCGGGCGCCGTGGCCGCAGCGCTCGCCGAGGAGCTCGAGTCGCTCTCGCTCTCGGCGCGCGGCCTGCTGAACGGCGCGGCGGTGGCTGGCGAGCCGTTCGAGCCGGATCTGGCCGCCGCCGTGGCGGAGCTCTCCCAGCCGGAGGGGCTCGCGGCGCTGGACGACCTGATCGACCGCGACCTGGTGCGGCCGACAGAGGTGCCCCGCGAGTTCATCTTCCGCCACCCGCTCGTGCGGCGGGCGGTGTACGAGTCCACCCGCGGCGGCTGGCGGCTGGCCGCACACGCGAGGGCCGCGGAGGCTCTGGGCGCGCGCGGGGCCGCCGCCACGGAGCGCGCCCACCACGTCGAGCAGTCCGCAAGCCAGGGCGACGAGGCCGCCATCGCGGTGCTGCTCGAGGCGGGCGATGCATCGGCCTCCCGGGCGCCGGGCGCGGCCGCGCGGTGGTTCGAGGCGGCGCTGCGGCTCCTGCCGGCGGCCGACCGCGAGCGTCAGGCGGAGCTGCGCGTGGCCCTGGCCTCCGCGCTGAGGTCGGTCGGAGAGCTCGAGCGCTGCCGTTCGATTCTGCTGGAGGCGATCGATCTGCTCCCGGCGGAATCGGCAGAGCGGCGGCTGGAGCTGGTCGCGCTGTGCGCCGCCGTGGAGCATTGGATGGGGCGCCACGACGAGGCCCACGCCCGGCTCACCCGAGCGTGGGACGACCTGCCGCCGGGCGCGACGCCGGAGGCGGCGGCGCTTCAGATCGAGCTGGCCGTGGACGGCCTCTACGAGATGGACTTCGAGCAGGCGCTGGAGATGGGGCGCCTCGCATTGAATGCGGCCGTGGAGCTGGACGACGGCGCGCTGATCGCCTCGGCTGCCTCCGCGCTCGCCCTGGGGGAGGCGGCATCGGGGGCAATCGAGGCCGCGCGAGAGCATCTCTCGACGGCGCTGGAGCAGGTCGACCGCCTGACCGACCAGGAGCTCGCCCCTCGGCTGGAGGCCCTCTATTACCTCGGCTGGGCCGAGAACTACCTGGAGCGCTACGACGACGCCGTCGCCCACGCCGACCGGGGCCTCGCGATCGCCAGGGCCACCGGCGAGGGACGTCTGCTCGTGCCGATGATGCTCGTGAAGGGCTATCCGTTCGAGATGCAGGGCAGGCTCACCGAGGCCAAGGAGATCTGCGAGGCGGCCGTGGAGTCCACGCGGCTGTCGGGGAACCCCCACTACCTGTTCTGGGCGCTGTTCGAGCTCGGCTACGCTCACTACCACCTCGGTGACTTGGACGCCGTGATCGAAGCGTGTGAGGAGAGCGCGCGGATCGGCGGCCGGATGGTCGGGGGCACGATGCCGGCCGGAGGCGGCGGTCCCGCCTGGGTGCTCGCCTCGACTCAGTTCGAGCTCGGAGAGCTGGACCGCGGGTTCGAGCACCTCCCGGCTCTGGGCGGTGAGGAGTTCACGAAAGTCATTCCGGTCGAGCGCTGCCACAGCTTCGAGAGCCTCGCCCTGGCGGAGCTCGCTCGCGACCGGCCCGAGGCGGCCGAGGCATACGTGCGGCGGGCCGAGGAGCTCTCCGCGAGCCTTGACCTGCACCTGCCCAAGGCCCTGGCACACCGCGCACGCGCGGCCTTCATGCTCCACGCGGGCGACGCCGCCGGCGCCGCGGCGGAGGCCAAGGCGGCCGCGGATGGCTGCACCGCCGCCGGCGCGCACCTGCAGACGGCCTTCTCCAACGGCCTCCGTGGCCAAGCCCTGGCCGCGGCGGGTGAGAAGAAGGAGGCCGTGACGGTGCTCCGGGAGGCCGAGGGCGAGCTGGACGAGTGCGGCTCGCACCGCGTGCGCGACGAGATGCGCCGCGAGCTGCGCAAGCTCGGCGCACGTGCCGAGACCCGCGGGCGAGCAACCGCCGAGGAGTCGGGCATCGAGGCGCTCACCAAGCGCGAGCTGGAGATCGGCGCGCTGATCACCGACCGCATGACCAACAAGCAGATCGCCTCCGAGCTGTTCCTGAGCGAGAAGACGATCGAGTCGCACATCCGCAACATCTTCATCAAGCTCGGGGCGTCCTCCCGGGTGGAGGTCGCGCGTGCGATCGAGCGCGACCGCCGCGAGCGCGAGGAGGCCTCGTAGAGGCCGGGGCCCTCCGTCCGGACGCGGATGCGGCGCGCCTCCGCGAGCTCGGGTACCACCAGGAGCTCGATCGCAAGCTGAGCATCCTCGACAACGCGGCCGCGGGATTCGCCACCATCTCCCCGGTCGTCGGCCTCTACGCGGTGGCGTTCGTCGGCACGGTGGTCGCCGGGCCCGCCTGGGTGTGGGTGCTCCCGGTCGCGCTGGCCGGCCAGTGCCTCCTGCTTGCGGTCTACTCGGACCTGGCCGCCGAGTTCCCGATCTCGGGGGGCGCCTACCAGTGGAGCCGCCGGCTCGTGGGCGGCGCGTACGGCTGGATGGCCGGATGGGTGGCGATCTGCGCGTACGGCGCGGCCAACACCACGATCGCCTACCTGGGCGCTCCGTGGGCGCTGACGCTGCTGGAGATCGATCCCACCCCGCGGGCGATCGTGATCACGGGTGCGGCCCTCGTGGTGCTCTGCGCCCTGGTCGGAGCGATGGGCGTCGGGCTGATGGCTCGGGTGGTGCGGGCCGGGATCGCGGCCGAGGCGATCGCCTCGCTGGGCATCGGCATCGCGCTGCTGCTGGTCTTCCGCGAGCAGGACTTCTCGATCTTCACGGAGACCCTCGGCGCGGAGGCTCTGTCAGGAGGCTCGACCCTGGCTGCACTCCTCGCGGCGCTGGCGGTCGGGGGCTGGGTATTCATCGGCTTCGACGCCTGCGTCGCCGCCTCCGAGGAGACCAAGAACGCCTCGCGCCACGTGCCGCGCGCGATCTGGATCGCGCTGCTCAGCGTGGGCGGGCTGGTGATCCTCAACGCGGTGGCCGTGACGCTCGCGCACCCCGATCCGGCCGCCGTGGTGGCCGGCACGGACATCGACCCGGTGACCACCTCCGTGGTCACCTCGTTCGGCTCGTGGTCGGACAAGCCGTTCGCAGCGGTGGTCCTCGCCGCCTTCATCGCGTGCGGGATCGCGGCGCAGGCCCTGACCGCCCGCACCATCTACTCGATCGCGCGCGACGACGTGCTGCCGGCCTCGGCCTTCCTGCGACGGGTGGACCGGCGCAAGGCGCCGATCGGGGCAATCGCCGTAACGACGGTGGTGGCCTGCCTCGGACTGCTGCTCGGACTGGAGTCGGCCGCCGTCGGGACACTGATCACCTTCGGCACGGCGGCGATCTACCTCTCGTTCCTGCTCACCGCCCTGGCCGCGCTGATCGCACGCCTGCGCGGGACCCGCGGGAGGACGGGCCTCACCGTGAACGTCCTGGCCGTGGCGTGGCTGGCCTTCGAGACGGTGAACATCGCGTGGCCGCGCGAGTCGCTCGCGCCCCCCGACGCGCCCCTCTACCAAGTGTGGGCCGCGCCGCTTGTGCTGGCGGTGATCGCGACGGCCGGGTTTGGATACCTGGCCGCCGCGAAGCCGCACCTAAGAGTCGCCGCTAAGACCTCACGCCGAGCAGACGGCTGATCCGTGACTGGGCCTTGGGCCGGTTGCGGCGGAACTGGTCGATCGTCATTCCCTCGGGGATATCCGAGGAGATGATCGACAGGGCGTCCGGGAGTTGGAGCGCCGGGCCGGGCCGGTCACGGAGGATTGTGCGGTCGGTGTAGGTCATGAGGCCATCCTGCGCCTCGCGGGACCCCCTTACATCGGGGGGAAACCCTTAACCGACCCCCTATCCCTGAATCCGCTGCTCCCCGACCCAGTCGTCCAGCACCTGCCACCGCTCGTACAGCCACGTGATGCGATCCCGCTCAGCGACCGGGATCTCAGCCGCCGGCGTACGCCAGAACCGCACCTTCACGGTGGTGCCCACCAGGCCGCCGGCCCAGATGTCGCTGATGTACTCGAAGCCATCGAAGCCCACGTGGCCGCACACCACCACGTCGGCGCCCTGCGCCTCGTCGAGCAGCGCGAGAGGCCCTCCCAGTCGCGGCGGCAGCACGTTTCGCAGGCGATTGGCCAGCGGCGCGATGGCGGGCTGGCGCTTGGCGATCACCGCCTGCGCGCTGGCGAGCTTTTCGTCGGTGTGCCGCGTGCCCTCCGGGTAGATCAGCACCCCCTCGCCATCGCCGAGCTCCTCCGCGAGCCGGCGTAGGCGCGCCACCTCGCCCTCCGGATCGGTGGACGCGCGGCGCACGAAGATGGTGGGCACCCAGCGCCCCCCGATGTCGATCGTGGGGATCATCTGCAGCTCGCGCTTGAGCACGAACCGCAGCCCGAGCCCGTGCGCGCGGCCGACGATCGCGTCGGGCATCGCGTTGTCGATGATGCTCGCGTGCCGGATGAGCACGATCACCGGCCCCGGTCCCGCCAGCTCCAGCCCGTCGACCTCGAACGTCAGGCCGAAGAGCACGCGCACGCCTCCGAGGTGGCTGCGGGCCCAGTGGATGCGGAGGTCGTAGACCAGGCGGCGCCGCCTGAGCGAGCCCGCCCCAGCCGGCCCTCCGGTCACGATCCAGATGCCTGCCAGCCCCGCGATCCCGCGCAGCTCGCCGAAGAGAAACCACCACGCCATCGTGACCAGCCGCACCGCCATCCACGGCTTGCGGCGGCGCAGCCACAGCACGAGATCGACGATCGCCGCCACGAGTAGGACCAGCGGGAACAGCAGCGTGAGCACGAGGAATGCGAGGGCCTCGATGGCGATACCCCTCACCCGGCGCCAGAGCCGCGGCGGGAAGGGGCCGTCGGCGGGAAACAGGGGGCCCTCGGTGACCCGCCTCACACGCATGTCACGAGAGTATTAGCGTGCACCGGGATGGCTGAACAAGTCCGCGTGCTCTCCATCGACGGTGGCGGCATCCGCGGGATCATTCCCGCGGTGGCGCTGGCGGAGCTCGAGCAGCGAGCCGGCAAGCCGATCGCCGAGCTGTTCGACCTGGTCGCGGGCACCTCGACCGGGGGCATCATCGCGCTGGCGCTCACACGACCGGACGACGATGGGCGGCCGGCCTGGAGCGCGGAGACGCTGGTCGAGCTCTACGAGGAGGAGGGCCCGGCGATCTTCTCCCACCCGCTCGCCCATACGGTGCGCACGGTCGGTGGGCTGGTGGACGAGAAGTACCCGTCGACGGGACTCGACTCGGCGCTGGAGCGCTACCTCGGCGACGCCGTGCTCTCCGAGGCCCTCACCGAGGTGCTGGTCACCGCCTACGACACCGAGCGCAGGAAGCCGTTCTTCTTCAAGTCCGCCGCGGCCCGCGCCGAGCCCGGCCGCGACTTCGGCATGGCGGCCGCGGCACGCGCGACCGCGGCGGCGCCGACGTACTTCGAGCCCTCGAAGCTCGAGGCGCCGGGCACTGCGGACTATTTCTCGCTGGTCGACGGCGGGGTGTTCGCCACCAACCCGGCGATGTGCGCGTTCGCGGAGGTGCGTCGGCACCGGCCCGGCGCCGAGGTGGTGCTGCTCTCGCTCGGCACGGGCCAACTCACACGCTCGCTGCCCTATGACGATGTGAAGGACTGGGGGCTGGTGGAGTGGGCGCGCCCGATCCTGGACGTGGTGTTCGACGGCGTGTCCGACACCGTCGACTACCAGCTCGATCAGCTGCTGGGCGACGGCCGCTACTGGCGCCTCCAGGTGGCGCTCGACGGAGGCGCGAGCGACGACCTCGACGACGCGAGCGCCGAGAACCTGCGCCTGCTCAAGCTCAAGGGCGAGGAGATGGTGGCGGCCTCGCGGCGTGAGCTGGACGAGGTCCTGGCCGCGATCAGCTCGGGGTAACGCCCTGGCCGAGCACGCCCCGCAGTACCGCGAGCTGGGCGTCGTGCGACGCTACCCGCGCCGCGAGCGCACGCCCGTTCACTGAGAGCGCGTCCCACAGAGCCTCGTCGCGGTGCAGGTCGGCGACGGCTCGGACGAACGCGGCGTCGTCGTCCGCCACCAGCAGATCGCGCCCGCTCTCGGCGTCCAGGCCTTCGGCGCCCAGGCTGGTCGTGACCACCGGGACCCCGGCGGCCAGGCTCTGGGTGACCTTGCCCTTCATCCCCGCCCCGTAGCGAAGCGGCGCCACCGACACCCTGGCGCGGTCGAGCAGCGGACCGAGGTCCTCGACCCAGCCCGTGACCTCGATGTCCGGCGCGGCGAGCGCCTGCACCTCGGGGGGCGGGTCGGGGCCGACGATCGACAGCGAGGCGGCCGCCCCGAGCTCATCCCTGAGCCCCGGCATGATGTCGCGGCCGAGGTGGAGCGCGGCATCCACATTCGGGTCGTGCGCGAACCCGCCCACGAACAGCTGGCCGGCCCGCCCCGCCGCCGGGGGCACGTCCTCGGCGATCTCATGGGCGGTGGGAAGCACCTCCACCGCGGCCTCCGGCGCCAGCTCCGCCAGCAGGTCGCGCTCGTGCGAGCTCGCGACGAACGTCACGTCGGCCGATCGCACGAGCGCGAGCTCGATCTCCCTGTGGGCCTCCGCCGCCGCGAAGTCATCGCCCCCCTCGTGGGCGATCCGGCGCTCCTCGCGCAGGAAGTGCAGATCCACCGTGTCGTAGGCCACGCGGGCGGCCGGTGCATGGCGGCGTACGGCGTGCAGATACAGCGGTGCGACGTTCGGCCGGCAGAGGATTGCCAGGTCCAGCGCGGCGCCCAGCCGCTGGAGAAGTGCGCTCACGTCCACGGGCCCCGCCAACAGCTCGATCCCGCCGGCACGCAGGCGCGACGCCATGGGCTCCGCCTCGGCGCCGTCGGCGGGAACCAGGATCACGCCGCATCCCAGCTCCCGCAGGCAGTCGAGCATCGCAAAGAGCCGCGCCGACCCGGCGTCCCGGTCCGGCTCGGGCAGCCGGTGGTCGATCACCAGCACGAGCGGCCCCCCGCCGTCGTGCGCGGTCGCGTACGCGCGGTCATGGCCGACCTCGCCGGGACGGCCCTCCAGGGACTCGGCCCACTTCTCCGCAAAGGCCCGCCGGGCATCCTCACGGCGCTCGGGGGTGCCGGTGGACGGGTCCACACCCGACGTCCCGTCGTCGGGGCGAACCACCGTGGATCCCGGCTCGTAGACGACGCGGTGTCCCAGCGCGTGCGCGGCGAGGCACAGATCCGCGTCGCCCCAGAAGCCCGGCGCGAATTGCTCGTCCAGGCCACCCAGCTCGCGCCAGACGTCGGTGCGCACGAGCAGGGCCTCGCCGGAGCCATAGTCGGCGTCGCGCGCGTAGGCGAACTCGGGATCGGATTCGGGGTGGGCGTTGCCGTACTTCCAGAGCGTGCCGTCGGCGAGCACGAGGCCCCCGGCCTCGTGGATCAGGCCGCCGGGAGTGACCACCTTGGGCACAACCACCGCAATGCTGCGATCCGACTCGGCGCGCTCCACCAGGGCGGCCAGCCACCCCGCGCGGGGCTCGTTGCCGCCGTTGAGGAGCGCCAGATAGTCCCCGGTCGCGCGGTCGGCGCCCTGGTTCACGGCGCTGAGGAATCCCCGGTCCTCGGAGTCGACCGTGATCACCTCGTGCGGGACCTCGCCGGCCCCGGTAGCGACCGCGTTCAGCGTGGCCGCGGTCCGGTCGGCACCGCCGTGGACGGCGATCACGACCGAGACCACGGAATCCTCCTCAGGCCGCGTAACGCGCTGCGCTGCGGGCCCTGGCCTTGGCGGCCTCCACCTCGCGGTCCTTGGGCGGGGCTGAGGTGACGAGCTGGTCGAGCAGCCGCGTGGTGACCTCGGCCACGGCGTCGACGGCCTCGTCGAAGGCCTCCTCGTTGGCCTTCGACGGCTTGCTCGATCCGCTCACCTTGCGCACGTACTGAAGCGCGGAGGCGCGGACCTCATCCTCGGTCGCGGGCGGCTGGAAGTTGTGGAGAGTTCGAATGTTTCGGCACATGCGTGGAGCGTACCCGCCCACCGCATCGTCACCCTGCCAGACGAGTTGTCTGCCTAGATGCGTCCCCATATCGTGCTCATCGCGCTCCTTGTGGCGCTGCTGTCGGCTCCGACCGCCGCCCCGGCGGCCACCACGCCGAGCAACGGCGCCGTGGCGTTCTCGGCCAAGCGGGCCGGGAGCCGCGTGATCTACACGCGAGCGGCAAATGGCGGCGACCTGAGGCTGGTCGACACGGTCGGGCGCGCGGACCATCCCGCCGTCTCGGCGCGGGGCAAGCGGCTGGCGTTCACCAAGTACGGCCCCTGGGGGGCGCAGGTGTGGATCACCTATCTCGACGGGACCGGCCTGCGCCGGCTCACCACGGGATCGACCGACACGATGCCGTCCTGGTCACCGACCGGCCGCGACGTCGCCTTCGCCACCGGCCGGAAGGGGCGGCGGGACATCCACCGGATCGTGGCCGACGGGACCCGCGTCAAGCGGCTCACGACCAGCCGCCGCGACGACGAGTCGCCGTCCTGGTCCGTGAGGGACCGCATCGCGTTCGTGCGTACCGTCGGGCGCAACGGAGACATCTACACGATGAATGCGCGCGGCGGGACGCCCACGCGGCTCACCCGCAGCCGGCTCGACGACCGTGGTCCGGCGTGGTCCCCGACGGGCAGAACCCTTGCGTTCTCGCGCGGACGCGCGGGGCGCCATGACCTGTACGTGGCCGACGCTGCGGGAAGGCGTTCGCGCCGGCTCACGGCGGTGAGGGGGGACGAGACTGACCCCGTCTTCTCACCCGACGGCACTCGCGTGGCCTTCACACACAGGCTGCGCGGACGCAAGCGGCTGTACCTGATGAAGGTGAAGGGCGGGCCGATCCGGAGGCTGCCCTCGCGCAGCTTCCGCGTTCGGCGAATGAGCACTGCGCGCTCCTCCGCGGGCGTGCCGAGCTGGCAGCCGGCCGGGCTCGACCCGGTGATCGCCGCCGCGGGAGACATCGCCTGCGATCCCGCCCACCCGTACTTCAACAACGGGGTGGGCATACCGCGCTACTGCCGCCAGAAGCTGAGCTCCGACCTGCTGCTCCGAGCCGATCTCGACCGGGTGCTCATCCCCGGGGACACGCAATACGAGCGGGGGACGCTGGCGCAGTTCATGGCCTCGTTCGAACCGACATGGGGGCGGGCGAAGCCGCTGATCAGCCCGGTGCCGGGCAACCACGAGTACCTCACCGAGGACGCCGCGGGGTACTTCGACTACTTCAACGGCCAGGGCAGGGCGAGCGGCCCCGCCGGAGATCGAGACAAGGGCTACTACAGCTTCAACGTGGGCACCTGGCACGTTGTGGCCGTGAACTCCGAGTGCGCGCAGATCGGCGGCTGCGGCCCCGACTCGCCCCAGGTCCGGTGGCTGCGCGCCGACCTCGCGGCCAACCCGCGTCCGTGCACGCTCGCCTACTGGCACGGTCCGCGGTTCACCTCCGGTCGCTACGCGGACAAGAGCGAGAACGTTCGCGCACTCTTCGACGCGGCGCACACCGGCGGGGTGGACGTGGTGCTCAGCGGCCACGAGCACTTCTACGAGCGCTTCGGGCCGCAGGACGGCGAGGGCCGCGCCGACCCTGTGCGGGGCGTGCGCCAGTTCATCGTCGGCATGGGCGGCAGGGGACCGCACGGCTTCTCCACGGTGGCGCCCAACAGCGAGTTCCGCACGGCGTCGGTGATCGGCGTGCTCGAGATGACCCTGCGCGACGCCGGCTATGACTGGCGATTGGTGCGAGCACCCACGAGCTCTACATTCGACTCGGGTTCGGGCGCCTGCCACTGAACGCGGGGCGCCTGCCATGCTGGCGCCGATGCCAGCGCCGCGCCTCGAATCACCGCGCCTGGTGCTACGCGAGTTCACCGCTGCCGATGTCGCGCCGTACGCCGCGATGATCGCCGACCCCGAGGTGATGCGCTTCATGGGCTCCGGCTGGCGCTACCGGCTCAAGCGCAGCCTGGCCGGTGTCCTCGCCTCGGTATCTCACGCGGAGGCGCGCCTGGAGCTGCACAGGGTCCGCAGGCACTGGGACCGTCACGGCTGGGGCGAGTGGGCGGTGGTGGATCGGGCCGACGAGGCCTTCGTCGGGCGTCTGGGCTTCAAGTACCACCACGACTTCACGGCCGACCGCTCCCAGGTCGAGATCGGCTGGCTGCTCGCGCGCGAGGTCTGGGGCCGCGGCTACGCGACGGAGGCCGCCGAGGTGGCCCTCGCCGCAGGCTTCGAGCAGCTCGGGCTCGAACGGGTGATCAGCATCAGCTCGCCGGCCAACGAGCGCTCCGTCGGGGTGATGCGCCGCCTCGGAATGGCCGAGGCGGGACACACCCGGTGGAAGGGCCTCGACGTGATCTGGACCGCTATCGACCGCTCTGACTGGGAGAGCGAAGCCACTCCCCAAAGCGCCGGAGCGCGCTGACCGAGTCCAGCTCGGCCGACCACCCGAGCTCGGCCCGGGCCTTCGAGGAGTCGGCCACGATCGGGTAGCGGGCCATCTCCACGAACCCGGGATGCAGGCCGCCCACACGGCTGGTCGCGGACGCCAGCGCGTGCCGTAACCGGTAGGGGAGGCGGACGTCGCGGACGCCGAGCAGCCGCGCGATCTCCGAGGTGCGCACGGTGCCGGGCGCCCCCACGTTGAAGGTCCCCTCGGCGCTCGAGTGCAGCGCCGCCCCGAACGCCGCCGCCACGTCGTCGACCCAGGTGAACTGCTGCGGAGGGTCGAAGTCCGACAGGCGCACGTGTGCGGAGCGGCCGAGCAGCAGCGGCGCGCCCGGGCCGAGCACGGTGGTCGGGCGCAGGATCACCACGCGCTGCGTGCCGGACAGCTCCGACAGCATGCGCTCCACGCGCACCTTGGTCTCGGGGTAGGCGAAGGCCGCGGGGCGCAGCGGGTCTTCCTCACGCAGGGGCACGCGGTTGTCCGGGTGGGCGCCGTAGACGGCGCCGGAGCTGGCGTGCACGATCGTCGCGACCCCGGCGTGCACCGCGCCGTCGAAGGCGTTGCGCGAGCCGTCCACGTTCACGCTCTCCGCGTCGCTTGGGTCGAGCACCCGGAAGGCCAGGTGCACCAGGGCATCGGCGCCCTCCAGGTCGCCCACCAGCAGCGGGTCGCGCGTGTCGCGCTCCACCTCCCGGACGCCGTCCCGCGGCGGCCCCGGCGGGCGGACGTCGATCGCCACCACCTCGTCCACCCGGCTGTCGGCGGCCAGCAGCGCCGCCACCGCCCGCCCGATCCGGCCGCGAGCGCCGGTCACGGCCACCCTCACGGTGCGCTACGGCGGCTTGGCATAGTCCGCATCATGGCGATCGCCCCAGCCCCAGGCGCGGTCCCGCTGCTGGGTCACCTGCCGGCCTACATGCGCGACCCGCTCGCGTTCTTCTCGAGTTGCGGCAACGGCGCGGGCCCGGTGGTGGAGTGCCGCCTGGCGGGCGCCGGCTACCTGCTGCGCGAGCCCGAGGACATCCGCCATGTGCTGGTGCGCAACCAGGCGGGCTACGTGAAGGCGCGGCGGCTCACGGGGCCACGTGCCCGCTACCCGAACCCCTCCACGCTGCTCACCAGTGCCGGGGAGGTGCACCGCCGCAAGCGGATCTCCATTCAGCGGATCTTCCGGCGCTCGCTCTCGGAGCGCGTCGAGGAGCGGGCACGGGTGAACGCGGCGCGGCTCGCCGGGTCCTGGGCGCCCCAGACCGAGCTGGAACTGCCCGCGGCCATGCGCAGGCTCGCCCAGCGCAACATCCTCGAGTTGCTGTTCGGCGCGGGCGCGGCCGGGATCGACGCCCTGGGGGAGGCGAGCGCCGCGCGACGGCGTGCGATCGAGCGTGTCTTGTTCTCGGCCTTCCCCCTGCCCGAGTTCCTGCCGGGGCCGATCAACGTGACGTACGCGCGCGCGACGCGCAGGCTGCGCGGGGTGGTGGCCGCCGCTATCGACCAGAGGCGCAGCGCGCCGCGCGACGACATCGTCTCCGAGCTGGTGGGGCTCGGCCTGAGCGACGAGGAGGTCTCCGACGAGGTGATCACGTTCTCGCTCACCGGCTACGACAGCGTGAGCGAGGCGCTCGCCTGGACTCTGATGCTGGTGGCGGAGCGACCCGACGTGGCCGACGCCATGGCGGGCGGGGACGGCGCCCTCGCCATGGACGTGGTGCGCGAGTCGCTGCGGCTGTACCCGCCCACGTGGCTGTTCGCCCGGATCGCGGTTGAGGACGACATGCTGCCGAGCGGCGCCCGCCTGTCGGCCGCGGCGAAGGTCTACCTGTGTCCATGGGTCGTGCACCGCGACCCACGGTTGTGGGAGGACCCGGAGCGTTTCGACACATCGCGGTTCGCGCCTGACGCCCGCGGCGAGCGCGAGCGCTACGCCTACTTCCCGTTCGGGGGCGGCTCACACGTCTGCATCGCCGAGACGCTGGCCATGGCCCAGGTGGTGGCCGTGCTGGAGACGATCACGGCCGCCCACCATCTGACCGCGGTCGGCGATCCGGCGCCACCGCGGGGCGGGCTGACCCTGTCTCCCCATCCCCGGTTGAGAGTACGGTCGGCCGGTGCCCGAAGCTGACGAGAGCGGCGGCCGGTTCGACGGCGCCGCCCTGCGGCGGAGAGTCTTCTGGCTTGCGATCACCGGGGTCTCGCTGTACCTGGTCGCGCCCAGCCTGATGAGCGTCTTCGGGTCGGCCGACGAGCTGGACCGCATCGCGCCGCTGTGGCTGGTTGCGATGGGGGGCCTCGAGGCGGCGACCCTCGGATGTGTGTGGAGCCTGCAGCGCACCGCGCTGCACACCAAGCGGTGGCGGCCGGTGATCGCCTCGCAGCTCGCGGGCGGAGCGCTGACGAAGGTGGCCCCCGCGGGCGGCGCGGTGGGGGCCGCGCTGCAGTACCGCATGCTCGTCGAGGCTGGGTATGACCGCGGGCGCTCGGTGACGGGCATCACCGCCGTGAACCTGCTCACGTTCGCCGTAGTGCTGCTGCTCCCGGTACTCGCCATCCCCGCGATCGTGCGCGGCGGCGTGAGCCGGGACCTGGTCGAGGCCACGATCTTCGGCCTGGTCGCGTTCGGCGTGATCATGATCCTCGGCTCGCTGGCCCTCGCACGCGATACCCCGCTGCACTGGGTGGGGCGGGGCGTGCAGGGAGCCCGCAACCGGATCCGCCGCCATTCGACGCCCATGGTCGACCTGCCCGATCGCCTGCTCCATGAGCGCGACCGGATCCTCTCCGCCCTTGGGCCGCGCTGGAAGCGTGCTCTGGCCGCGACCGTGGGCCGCTGGGCGTTCGACTACGGGATCCTGCTCGCCGCGCTGGCGTCCGTGGGCTCCACGCCTCGCCCCGCCCTCGTGCTGCTCGCCTTCTGCACCGCGCAGGTGCTCGCTCAGGTGCCCGCCACGCCCGGCGGCCTCGGTTTCGTGGAGGCGGGCCTCACCGCCACGCTCGCCCTCGCCGGCGTCTCCGCCGGTGACGCGGTGCTGGCCACGCTCGCCTACCGCCTGTTCACCTACTGGCTGCCCCTCCCGCTGGGCCTGGTCGGGTTGGGGCTGCAGCGCAAGGTCGTGAGGGAGGCCGCCGCATGAGCCGCCGCCCCGGGCGCACCACGCTCGCCCTCGCGGGGGCCATGCTCGCGTTCGTGCTCTTCGGCATGGTGCGGGCGAGCGCGCCGTTCGGGCTGCTCGGCTTCCTGTTCGACGAGCCTGAGGGATTCGCCGTGGTGGCCGCCGTCACTTCACTCGTCGGCGCCGTCCTGCTGTTCATACGGCCGGTCGAGCTCTGGGTGGCGCGCCGGCTGGGCGCGAACGCTCGACCGCCGACGGCGGAGGAGTCGGCGCGGATCGAACGGGCGCTCGCGACCCCGTGCGAGCGTTCCGGGGTCAAGCGCGAGCGGCTGATCGTGAACGTCCAGGAGGACTCCGGCATGAACGCCAGCGCCGGCGCGGCCAACCTGCTGTTCGTGACCACCGGCGCGCTCGCGCTGGACGACGATCGCCTCGAGGCGATCCTCGCGCACGAACTCGGCCACCACCACGGCCTGCACCCCGTGCTCACCGCGGTCGTCTGGTGGCTGCGCCTCCCAGGCGCCGTGCTTGGCACGGCGTTCGCGATCCTGCGCCGCCTGGTGGGCCGCTTCCGCATCCTGGTCCTTCTCGTCACGATCTGGCAGGCAACGGTGATGTGGCTGTTCTGGCTCGGCGACCTCCTGGCGATGCGAGCCTCGCGGCTGTCGGAGTTCGAGGCCGACCGCTCCGCGGCTAGGTGGGGCTACGCCGAGCCGCTGGCACGGTCGCTGGAAGGGCTGGACACCGGCCTCGGGGAGCCCGGGCTGCCTGCCCGCCTGCTGGCCAGCCACCCGCCGCTGGGCGAGCGCATCGAGCGGCTGCACGCTTTCAGCGGTTGAGCAGCGCGCCGGCGCCCACCACGTCGCCCTCCGTCCACAGGTCGACCGCCATCAGGCCCGGCCTGCCGTTCAGGTCCTTCTCGCACTCGCGCGCGCGAGCCGCTATCTCCCGCGCGCCGTTCACCTTGCGGGCGGTGCTCGGCCGCGGCGGCGTCTGGGCCACCCAGTGGTTGAGCATCACGAGCGGATTGGCCGGTTTGCCGCGGTTGATCGCGCACGAGCTCGCCGCCAGCAGCGCCCTGGCCGTGGGGATCGCGAAGTCGGTCTCCTTCACGAAGTCGAACTGCTGGTGATACCAGGGGACATCGCCCACGTCCTCCTCCCCGAACACGATCACGCGCCGGTTGTGCTCCACCATCTCGCCCAGCGTGGGCATGGGGGTGATCGAGTCGGTCCAGACCAGGTCCAGCAGCCCGCTCTCCCGGAACACCTCGCGTGTCGCCGCCGGAGTCACCTGGTCCTCGATGCTGATCACCAGCACCTCGCCGGGGTTGGCGGTGAGGAAGTCGCGGATGTCGCTCAGCTCGTCCTTCGCGAGCGTGGCGCCCAGCTCGCAGAAGCCGTGGCACAGGTACACGCGTGGGTCTCCCCCGCCCCTGTAGCCGATCCGCTCGCGCAGCCGCAGGGCCGTCCTGGTGGCCTCCGGGCCCACCGCCGTCTCGATCTTGTCGCGGCTCTTGCG
This sequence comes from uncultured Thermoleophilaceae bacterium, assembly GCA_963808105.1. Lineage (GTDB taxonomy): Bacteria > Actinomycetota > Thermoleophilia > Solirubrobacterales > Thermoleophilaceae > JAAYBF01. The sequence goes on from CAWEEH010000003.1 coordinate 1,551,743, forward strand.
GCCCTCATCGAGCACCGTGTACACGCCCCTGCTCGTCTTGACCCCGTCGTGGGTGTCGATCAGCAGGCCGCGGATGCCGCCCTGTAGCTGCGCCGCGATGCCGCTCTGCTGGTCGGGGAACAGGAAGCTCGCGTCGGGCGAGGACATCGAGTTGTGGGTGGCCGGGAAGGCCACCTGGTCCACGCGGCGATCGCAGAGCGACTCCGAGCCGTTGCACGTGTCGTCGAACAGCTCGGACGCGGGCCCGTCCTTCGCGGCGATCGCCGCGATCGGCAACGCCAGCGCCAGCAGGCCGAGCACCGCCACGACCACTGTGCGCCGCCGGCCGGCACGCGCGGGCGCCGTGGTGCGCTCGGGGGGCGGGCCGGCCATCGCCACCACCTCGTCCGCCGCGGCCGCGACGAGCAGCAGCCCGGCCGCGGCCGCCGCCAGGCGCAGGGCCCCGTCCGGATTCAGCACGAGGAACAATCCGGCTGCCGCCAGACCGCCCGCGCGCAGCGCCCTCAGCGCGGGTCGCGCGGGCGTCGAGACGATCAGGCCCGCCAGCGCCCGTGCGCGCTCGAACGGGCTGAGCGCGCGGATCCGCGCGTCGGCCACCGCGGCTATCACCAGGCCCGACGCGGCGAGCGCGAGGTTGAACACCAGCAGGCCGCCGAGGAACTCGTCCCAGATGCCGCGCACCGCCTGCTCTCCATCGGTCGTCGGGGCGTGCGCGCTCAGGATCGACTTGCCCACCTCCAGGCCCACCGCCATCAGCACCCCGACCACGGCCACCGTGTAGCCGAGCGTGCGGGCCACGTCCCTGCGACTCGCGCGGGGGAGCACCAGGACGGCAAGCGAACCGAGCGCAAGCACGAGGGCGATCCAGCCGATCAGCTGCAGGTCCTCCGCTATCTGCACGATGTCGGTGAAGGCCTCACCGAAGTCGCCCTCCGAGACCGTCGTGAGCTTTGCCTCCAAGCCCTCGGGAACCTTGCCGGCGGCCGCCGGGTCGCGCGCCCGCAGCGCCTGGATCACCAGCACGCCGGCGCCGCTCACAGTGAGGGCCACGCTGTTGTTCTCCCGGCCGGCGAAGACCGTGGAGTGCAGCTTGTACGCCGCGGCGCGCACGATCGACCGGAAGCTGCCCGAGGCCACCACGGCCTCGGACGCCGCGCGCACGATCGGCTCGAGCGCGATCAGGTCGGGCTCCGCCTGGATGATCTCCCGGGAGAGCGCGACGCCGGCAGCGCGCTGCACGTCGGGCTGCTGCAGCGACGACTCCACGTGGTCGGCGAAGCGGTCCGAGTCGAACACGTTGCGCTCGGCGTAGAAGCAGACCTGGGCCACCGCGAGCGACACGGCGAACAGCGCGACCAGCACCGTCGTGCGCGAGCGGCTCACCGGCTCATGTTCGATGGAAACGGTGTTACGTTCAACCGATGCGCGGAGCCCGGTACGTCCCGCTGGCCCTGCTCGCGGCCTTCGCCGTCATCCCCCCGCTCGCCGCCACCGGCCAGCTCGGCCCGCTGAACGACCTGCTGTCGCTCGGGCACGCCGGCGGGCAGCAGCCCGCTCGCGTGGCCACCGTCCGGCGCGCGGAGCCGCCCTTCGAGGCGACCCCCAGGGCGAACTGCCTGCCGGGCGCGCGCAAGGAGCCCGGCATTCAGGGCCGGGTGCCGAGGGGGGCCAACGCGAACGCCTTGCACTGCAACGTCGACCTGATCGGCCGCCAGGGCAGCTCCGGCGGCTTCAAGGTGCACCGCTACATCGACCGGGCCGGCCACGAGTGCGCGTTCTATGACACGGCGCTGCTGTTCCCGGCGAACGCCCTCAAGCTCTCCGGCGACTCCCTCGGCGTCGCCGTGCTGGACATGTCGAACCCGCGCAGGCCGGTGCAGACGGCCACGCTCACCGAGCTCCCGATGAACTCGCCCCACGAGTCGCTTGCGCTCAACCCCAGGCGCGGGCTGCTGGCCGCCGTGCTGGGCAACCCGGCCGCGTACCCGGGCCTCGTGTCCATCTACGACGTGAGCAAGGACTGCCGCAAGCCGGTGCTCCAATCGACCCGGCCGGTGGCCCGGCTCGGCCATGAGAGCGGCTTCTCGGAGGACGGCAGGACCTACTACGCCACCAGCACCGCGTTCAACGCGATCTCGGCAATCGACGTTTCCGACCCGAAGAACCCGCATTCGATCTGGCTGGGCAGCGTGAACTCGCACGGCATGACGCTCAGCCCCGACGGCAACCGCGCCTACCTCGCCGACACGGACGGCCAGCTGACGATCCTCGACACCAGCGAGATCCAGGCGCGCAAGGCCAACCCGCAGGCGCGGGAGGTGTCGCGGCTCACGTGGCGCGGCGCGTCGATACCGCAGAACGCGATCCGGTTCACCGTTTCCGGCAAGCCCTACCTGCTGGAGACCGACGAGTACACCCAGGGCACGGCGGGCGGGGGCAACCGCGACGAGGTGGGCGCCGCGCGCATCATCGACATCTCCGACGAGCGCAAGCCGAGGGTGATCGCGAACCTGCGCCTGCAGGTGAACCAGCCCGCCGACCACGCCAAGGCCGCGAACGACCCCGGCGCCAACAGCCCGGTGCAGGGCTACGCCGCGCACTACTGCGACGTGTCGACTCCGAAGGACCCGACGGTGGTGGCCTGCTCGTTCATCGCCTCGGGCCTGCGCGTGTTCGACATCAGCGAGCTCACCAAGCCCAGGGAGATCGCCTACTACGTGCCGTCGTCACGCAGCCAGGTGGAGAACCAGTTCGACGGCAGCAGCTTCGCGATGTCGAAGCCGGCGGTGGTGCCCAGTCGCCGTGAGGTGTGGTTCAGCGACGGCGTGAGCGGCTTCTACAACCTGCGCGTGAAGGACGCGGCCTGGCCTGTGGCGGGCCGGCCCGGCTGCCTGGCGCGCCGGTCGCCGATCGGGCCGCGCAACATCGGCCGGGTGCGGATCGGGCTCACGCGCGCGCAGCTGCTCCGCCGCGTGCCCACCCCGCGCCGGCGCACCAAGCGCTCGTGGCGCTGGTGCGTGAAGGGCAGCAAGGGCATCGTGTCCGCGGCCTTCGACCGTCGCGGCCGGGTGGCGCTGGTCACGACCACCGCCGCGGCCCATGGAAATCGCAAGGTGCGGCCCGGGAGCTCCACCGCGCGCCTGCGCCGCTCGTACCGGCGCGGAAGGTCGCTGGGCCGCACCCTCTTCCGCGCCAACGGCCGCAGCCCGCGCCTCTTCGGCGTGCGGCGCGGCAAGGTGCGCTTCATCGCAGTCACCTCGCGACGGACGATCGCGCGGCGCAAGACGCTGCGGGCGTACCTGCGCCTGTGCGGCGTCTGAGTCTCGCCGTAGCCCGCTTCGTGCGGAGGCGCGTACGCGCCATGAGAAGGGAGCGCCTCGAGCGCGCGCTCACGGCGCCGCTGCGCAGGCGAGCGGTGCTGGGCACGATCTTCTGGGCGATGCCGAGGGCGGTGAGCCGCAGGGCGCTGGCCAAGGAACGCCTGGCGGTGACGTGGCGCATCACTGGGCGTCGCGACGGCCGCGCCGACCTCCGTCAGCTGCTGATCGAGGACGGCGCCGCGGTCGTGCTCAAGGGCGAGCCCCGCGAGGCCGACCTCGAGCTCACGCTCGACGGTGTGGCCTTCGTGCTGCTGGCCACCGGCAACGCCTCGCCGCAGAGGATGTACCTCAGCGAGGAGATCCAGCTGGACGGCAGCCCTTGGGTCGCCCTGCGCCTCGGCCGCGTCTTCCGGGTATAAACGGCAAATGAGCACCGGGGCAGCGGTTGGCGTTGGGGCGGCGACCGGCTTCGCCATCGGCATCGTCGTGGCTCTGACCACCGATGTCCCACTGGCGCCCGAGGCCGGGCTGTTGCTCGGCGGCGGCGGCGCCTGGTGGGCCGGGCGCGGGTCCTGACACCCTGCTCAGTCGCCCTCCGCCGAGGTCCACGGCGGCTGAGGCGGCGACGAGACCAGGGCCTGACGGAGCAGGCCGAGCAGCTGGCGCCGCTCGGTCTTGGAGAGGCCCTTGAGCACCTCGTCCTCCACCTCACCGTTCAGCTTGCGCCCGCGCTCGAGGGCCTTGCGCCCCTTGGCCGTGATCGTGACCTCGCGCGCTCGGCGGTCGCCGGGATGCGGCCGACGGGTGGCCAACCCCGCCTCCTCGAGCCCGTCGAGCAGGGCGACCATCGTGCTGGGATCGATGCCCATCGCCCTGCCGATCTCCTGCTGCTTCGCGGCGTCGCGCTTCGCCAGCAGGTTGAGAACGCCGAACGAGGCCGGCGTCAGCCCGATCGATTCGAGCCGCTCGGCGATCCGGGTGTGCGACGCACGCCAGAGCCGGAAGAAGAGCTGGCCGGCGAATTCGGTCGCGTCGGGGTCGGGCGGGTGTCTGTCAGGCACGACGGTGATCTTTGCACGGTTTGGTTTGTGATGCCAATAGTTTGTGATACAAAGTATTCATGAGCAAGACCGCCGCCGCCGACAGCCACGACCTGATCCGCGTGCACGGCGCCCGCGTGAACAACCTCAAGGACGTGAGCATCGAGCTCCCGAAGCGCCGCTTGACGGTGTTCACGGGCGTCTCGGGCTCGGGCAAGAGCTCGCTGGTGTTCGGCACGATCGCCGCGGAGTCGCAGCGGCTGATCAACGAGACCTACAGCGCCTTCCTGCAGGGCTTCATGCCGACGCAGGCGCGGCCCGAGGTCGACGTCCTCGACGGGCTCACGACCGCGATCAGCGTCGACCAGGAGCGGATGGGCTCCAACCCCCGCTCGACGGTCGGCACGGCCACCGACGCCGACGCCATGCTCCGCATCCTCTTCAGCAGGCTGGGGAAGCCGCACATCGGTGGGCCCGGCGCGTACTCCTTCAACGTCGCGTCCGTGCACGGGAGCGGCGGGCTCACGGTCGAGCGCGGCGACAAGACGATCACCAAGAGCGCCAGCTTCAGCCGCACCGGCGGCATGTGCCAGCGCTGCGAGGGCCGCGGCTCGATCAGCGACTTCGACCTGTCCGCGCTCTACGACGACACCAAGTCGCTCAACGAGGGCGCGCTCACGATCCCCGGCTACAGCATGGAGGGCTGGTACGGCCGGATCTACCGCGGCTGCGGGTACTTCGACCCGGACAAGCCGATCAAGAAGTTCAACAAGCGAGAGCTCCACGACCTGCTCTACAAGGAGCCGACCAAGATCAAGGTCGAGGGCACCAACCTCACCTACGCGGGCCTGATCCCGCAGATCGAGAAGTCGTTCCTGTCCAAGGAAGTGGATGCGATGCAGCCGCACGTCCGCGCCTTCGTGGAACGGGCGGTGGTGTTCACCACCTGTCCGGACTGCGACGGCACCCGGCTCAGTGAGGCCACACGGTCGTCGAAGATCGGCGGGGTCAGCATCGCCGACGTCTCCGCGATGCAGATCACCGACCTCGCGGAGTGGGTGGCCGGCCTGGACGAGCCGTCCGTCGCCCCGCTGCTGGAGACCCTGCGGCACACCCTCGACTCGTTCGTCGAGATCGGGCTGGGCTACCTCTCGCTCAACCGGCCGTCGGGGACGCTGTCGGGCGGCGAGGCCCAGCGCACGAAGATGATCCGCCACCTCGGCTCGTCGCTCACCGACGTCACCTACGTCTTCGACGAGCCCACGATTGGCCTGCATCCCCATGACGTGGCACGGATGAACGACCTGCTGCTCCAGCTGCGCGACAAGGGCAACACGGTGCTCGTCGTCGAGCACGAGCCGGACACGATCGCGATCGCGGACCACGTCGTCGACCTCGGTCCCTCCGCCGGCGCCGGCGGTGGCGAGGTGGTCTTCGAGGGCGCGGTGAAGGGGCTGCGGGACAGCGGCACCATCACGGGGCGGCACCTCGACGACCGGGCCTCCCTGAAGCCCTCGGTGCGGGAGCCCTCAGGGATGCTGGAGGTGCGCGGCGCCGACACCCACAACCTGCAGCACGTCGACGTGGACATTCCGCTCGGCGTGCTCGTGGTGCTGACCGGCGTGGCGGGGTCAGGGAAGAGCTCGCTGATCAACAGCTCGGTGGCCGGCCGGGATGAGGTCGTGACGGTGGACCAGGGCGCCATCCGCGGCTCGCGACGCAGCAACCCGGCGACGTACACGAAGCTGCTCGACCCGATCCGCAAGGCGTTCGCGAAGGCCAACGACGTGAAGCCGGGCCTGTTCAGCGCGAACTCCGACGGCGCCTGCCCCAACTGCAACGGCGCCGGTGTGATCTACACCGACCTGGGGGTGATGGCCACCGTCGCCACGACGTGTGAGGAGTGCGAGGGAAAGCGGTTCGATGCGTCGGTGCTCGAGTACAAGTTCGGCGGGAAGGACATCAGCGAGGTGCTGGCGATGCCGGTGACAGAGGCCGAGGAGTTCTTCGGCGATGGGGAGGCGAGCACCCCGGCCGCGCACAAGATCCTCGAACGGCTCGCCGACGTCGGGCTCGGCTATCTCAGCCTCGGCCAGCCGCTCACCACACTGTCCGGCGGCGAGCGCCAGCGGCTCAAGCTGGCCACCCACATGGCGGAGAAGGGCGGCGTCTACGTCCTCGACGAGCCGACCACCGGCCTGCACCTCGCCGACGTCGAGCAGCTGCTCGGCCTGCTCGACCGGCTGGTCGACTCCGGCAAGTCGGTGATCGTGATCGAGCACCACCAGGGGGTCATGGCGCACGCCGACTGGATCATCGACCTCGGCCCGGGCGCCGGGCACGACGGCGGCCGGATCGTCTTCGAGGGCACGCCCGCGGACATCGTCGCCGACCGATCCACCCTCACCGGCGAACACCTCGCGGCGCACGTCGGCGGCTGACCGGCTAGCCGCAGGCCTTACGGACCGCGGCCTCCGCGCTTGCGACGGCGCGCCTGGCGCTCTTCACCTTCTTCGTCGACTTCGTCACGCCGCTCTTGGCCTTCTTCAGCTTCTTCCGGGCCTTCCTCGACCGCCCCGCGCTGCCCGACTTCTTCGCCGCCTTGGCCGCCTTCTTCGCCTTCTTGAGCGTGCGCTTTGCCTTGCTCAGCGTCCGCTTGGCCTTTGCGAGCCGCTTCTGGGCAGCGGTGAGCTTTGTCCGCGCCGCCGCGCAACCGGTCGCCGGTGTGACGGGAGGCGTGGCGGGAGGGGTTCCGGTTCCACCCCCAGCCACGATTGAGAACGTGCGGGTGGCCGCGGCGCCGGTGTTGCCGGCCGGGTCGGTTCCGCGGACGTCGAAGCGGTAGGCACCCAGGGCGAGCGGGCCGGCCGTGTGCGCGTTGCCGGGCCCCGAGCACGCGCCGAAGGCGGGCGGTGCCGCGCTCTGGAGGTACACACGGCACTGGAACGTCCCGGGGTCGTTGGACGAGAATCCGAAGCTCGGAGTGGTGTCTGTCGATGAGGCTGGAGGCCCGGAGCCGATCGTCGCCACCGGCGCAATCGTGTCGATCGCCTTCCACAGCTCGGGCCCGTGGTCTTCGCTGATCGCGGCGAAGTAGAGCGTCTGGCCGATCTTGACCATCCTGTCGAGACCGACGTTCGCCAGCCCGCTGCCGGTCGGCCCCGGGTTTACATCCGCGACGGGCACGGTCCCGGTTTCGGTGCCGTCGCTGCGCCACAGCTCGAACCCGCTGTTTCCGTCATCGGCGCGGAAGATGAGCGTGCCGCCGAAGTCGATCAGGTTGTGTGGCTCGCTCGCGTTTGAGGTGCCAGGGTTGATGTCCTTCACCCGCACCGTCCCCACGGCGGTCCCGTTGCTGCGCCAGAGCTCCCGGTCGCCGGTCGAGAACTCCAATGCCGAGAAGAAGAGGGTGTTGCCGACCTTGGTCAGCCACAAAGGGACACTCTGCCCTGAGGGGTTGATGTCTTTGACGATGACCGTCCCAGCCTCGGTCCCGTCGCTCTTCCACAGCTCCTGGCCGGATTCGCCGACGCCGATTCCGTCGGTGGCCTTGAAGAAGAGGGTGCTGCCGATCACGGTCAGACCCGTGGGGTTGCTGTTGTCGTCCCCATCTGGGTGGATGTCCGCCACCACCTCCGCCCCGGTCCCGTCGCTCATGTAGAGCTCGCGGCCGGTGCTGCCATCGTCGGCCGTGAAGAAAAGCGTGCCGTTGAAGTTGATGAGCTCCGTGGGCTCGCTTCCCCCGCGGGGCGGATGTCTTCGACAATTTCCGCCCCGGTGCCGTCGCTCTTCCAGAGTTCGACGTTGGAGCCACCGTCGGTGGCGGCGAAGTAGAGGGTGGAGCCGACGGCGGTCAGCTCCGCCGGTACGCTGCCCAACCCGTCGGGGTCGTTGATGTCGGCGACCTGCACGGTGTTTTCCGACGTGCCGTCGCTCTTCCACAGCTCCCTGCCGTCCTCGCCGACGTTGGTTCCGCCGTTGGCGGCGAAGTAGAGGGTGCCGTTCACAACCTCGAAATCGTTCGGGGAGCCGTCCCCGTTGTCATCGAAGTCCTTGAGCATCTCCGTCCCGACGTCGGTCCCATCGCTCACCCAGAGCTCCGAGCCGTTGGTGCCGTCGTCGGCGGCGAAGTAGAGCTTGCCGTTGAAGCTGGTCAGCGCCTGGGCGTTGCTCGACGCGCCGGCAGGGCCGATGTTCTCGACCATCTCGGTCCCGGCCGGAGTGCCGTCGCTCTTCCACAGCTCCTCCCCGTTCACGCCGTCGTCGGCTAGGAAGAAGAGCGTGTCCCCGACGGCGGTCAGGTCGCTGGGCACGACGCCGAGGTCTGTGCCGGACCGATTGTCCTCGACCAGCGACGCATCGTCGGGGGGTCCAGCGAGCGCCGGGGGCACGATGAGCGTGAGGGCGAACGCCAGGACCGTGACCCGAGCCAGAGGGAAACGGAGCCGTCTGATTTGGCCGATGCAGCGAGCGTACACCCAGTCCCGCACTTCGGCAGTATGTCGCCTGGTGCAGGTCACGCTAACCCATATCGGGGGTCCCACGGTTCTGATCGAAGCCGGGGGTTGGCGGCTGCTCACCGACCCGACGTTCGATCCGGCGGGCGGGGACTACCGCTTCGGCTGGGGCACCGGGTCGAGCAAGCTCGCAGGCCCCGCGATAGCCGCCTCCGAGGTCGGGCATATCGACGCCGTCCTGCTCAGCCACGACCACCACGAGGACAACCTCGACGCCGCGGGCAGGGCGATGCTTCCGGCCGCGGACTCCGTGATCACCACCGTGCCCGGCGCCAAGCGCCTCGGGGGCAACGCCAAGGGCCTCGAGCCCTGGGCGACCACGCGGCTCGAGGCACCGGACCGGCCCTCGATCGAGATCACCGCCACGCCATGTCGCCACGGCCCCCCGCTCAGCCGCCCGATCGTGGGCGACGTGATCGGGTTCGCCCTGCGATGGGACGGGCAGGAGCACGGAGTCCTCTGGATCTCGGGCGACACGGTGCTGTACGACGGCGTGCGCGAGGTGGCCGACCGGCTGGAGGTGGGAACGGCACTGCTGCACCTCGGCGGCGTGCGCTTCCCGATCAGCGGGCCTCTGCGCTACACGATGACCGCCAAGGAGGCCGCGGAGCTGTGCGCGCTGATCAAGCCGCACACCGTGATCCCCATCCACTACGAGGGGTGGAAGCACTTTCGCGAGGGACGCGAGGCGGCCGAGCGCGAGCTCCCCGACGCCCGGTGGCTGCCGATCGGCGCCGCGACCGGCGTGGATGTCTAGGACGTCGGGCCGAAGCGCTCGGTTCGGATCCGGCCGGGGTCGAGGCCGCCCTTCAGCAGGAGACGCGACGCCGCCTCAACGAACCCGTTCGAGCCGCAAACGAACGCGATCTCCGCGCCCTCGGCCGCCTGGTCGATGAGCGCTTCATCGATCCGCCCGCTGTGGCCGCTCCACCCCTCTGGCGGCTCGCGCGTGTAGGTGACCAGCGTCTCGTCGCCGAGCTCGCCGGCGTAGATCACATCGTCGGCCGACCTGACCGAGTACACGAGCCGCATCGCGAGCTCGGGCATCGTGCGGCGGCGGTGGCGCAGCATGGCCATCAGAGGCACGACCCCCGAACCTCCGCCGACCAGCAACACGGGCGCCTCGCCGCGCCAGACGAAGTAGGAGGCGAACGGCCCGCGCAGCTCGACCTGGTCGCCCTCGACCACCACGTCATGGAAGTAGGGGGACACCTCGCCGTCGGAGAGCCGGTCGACGGTGAGCTCGATCTCGCCCTCGTCGAGCGGAGAGGACGCCACCGAGTACGAGCGCTGGGCGCTGTAGCCGTCGGGGGCGGTGAGCCGCACGTCGTAGTGCTGCCCGGGCAGGTGGGGCATCCACATCGGCAGCTCGAACCGGAAGGACCTCACGTGCGGCGTCTCCTGCTTGATCGACTTCACCGAGGCGATCTGCCAGCGCCCGGGGGCGCGCTGCTCGACCGGGGTCAGTCGCTCCAATAGCGCTCCTCCTTCCAGGGGTCGCCCCGGTTGTGGTAGCCGTTCTGCTCCCAGAAGCCGGGCTCGTCGTGGTCGATCACCCGCAGGCCCGCGATCCACTTGGCGCTCTTCCAGAAGTACAGATGGGGCACCAGCAGCCGGGCCGGCCCGCCGTGCTCGCGCGCGAGTGGGTCACCCTCGTGCTCGGTCACCACCCAGGCCTTGGCGCCGGTCAGGTCCGCGAGCGCCAGGTTGGTGGTGTAGCCGCCGTAGGAGTGGGCCACCGCGTAGGCGCCCTGCGGCTGCGCCGCGTCCAGCAGCGCGTCCACCGAGACGCCCCGGAAGCTCGTGCCGAGCTTCGACCACTTGGTCACGCAGTGGATGTCGCAGGGCACCTCCTCGAAGGCCAGCGCCTGAAACTCCTCCCACGTCCACTCCTGCGGTTCCCCGACCATGCCGTCGATCCGCAGCGCCCAATCGCCCGTCTCGAGCACGGGCGTCGGCCCGGCCGTGAGCACGGGGAAGCCATGCTCCGCGTACTGGCCCGGGGGGAGGCGGTCCGCCAGTTCGCCGGGTGTGCGCCGGCGTCCGCCGAAGCCGCGTGAGACGAAGCCGCTCAACGAGGCCCCACCCTACGTCATGCCAAAGGCGAAGTTCGGCTAGCGGATGCGAACCGGCGTGCCGACGGGCATGAGCCGCGACAGCCGCCGGATGGCCCGGTTGGGAACCCGGATGCATCCGTGTGAGGGCCTGCCGGGGATGAGCCACGGCTCGTTGGTTCCGTGGATTCCCACGACGCCGCCGCCGGGCCACTCGCTCAACACCGAATAGCCGCCCGTGCCGAACGCGTACGGCCCGAACGATCCACCCGACTTCTTGACCCTGAACTTCTCGCGAATCCAGAAATGGCCCCTCGGGGTCGGCGTGCTCGACGCCCCGACTCCGATCGCGGACCGCCAGATGCGCCGCCCGGAGCGAAACAGGGTGGCTCGCAGCCGGCGGCGATCCACCACGAAGCGGGTCTTGACGCGGTTCAGAGGCCCGAGCGCGAACGCCCGTACCCAGCCCGTGCGCCCGTTGGGACGCCCGGGGACGCGGACGCGAATCCAGCGGCGTCCGCCACGATCGGTGAAGCGCCTCAGGGCGGGATAGACCTCGGAGAACCCGTCCTCGGTGCGGAAGTGCAGTCGGGCAACCCGTCGCGACTTCGACGACGGCCGCCGCCTGACGGCGCCCTGGTGCTCGGGATGGGCCCAGTGGGCGTACGTCCGCCCATCGGACAGCTGCACGCCGGGCTGGGGTCCCGCGCTCGCCGCCGCCGGCAGAGCCAGCAGCGACAGCAGCGCGAGGGCCCCGACCAGGGACCTGCGAATCATTGAGTCCACCAGCGCTCTCGGGTCAGCCCGTGAAGCGCGGTGCGGCTACCACCAGCGCGCAGCGTGCGAAGCGGCGCTTGGTGACCGACCGGTTACCCGCTCGGTCGCGTGCGACCACGGTGATCCGGTGAGCACCGACGCGCAGGCCGCGGACGCTGATCTTCAGCGAGAACCGCGAGAGGCGCGTGTTCTTGACCCGCCTGCCGTCGAGGTAGACCTTCACACTCTTGATCCCGGCGCGGTCGCGAAGCCTGACCTTGGCCGAGAAGTTGCGGCTCGCGCAGACGGTACGCCTGGGCGGACCAGCGCCGCGGGCCGGCGGGCGCAGGACACGGGGAGGACCGGTAATCCGCACTCCGGGACCCGTCGTGTCGGCACCCGGGCCGCTGCTGCTGCCGGCTGCCGGTGCCTGGACCTGAGCCCGGACCGCTCGTGCCGTCATCGCCGCCCGTGCCGGGGGCACACTGCGCGCGATTGATGGTGTCGTTGATCAGGGTCACAGCGCCGTTGCGGGCGAGGAGCCTGCCTTCCACGACCACCCCGTTGTTCACGGAGATCGAGCTGAGCGCGAGGATGTTGCCCTTGAACGCGGTTCGCGTCCCGAGCGTCGCGGAGCTGCCGATCTGCCAGTAGACGTTGCACGCCTGGGCGCCGTTGAGGAGGCTCACGCTGCTGTCCGTCGCGGTCGTGAGCGTGGACTCGACCTGGAAGATGAACACCGCGCGCGGGTCGCCCTGCGCGTCGAGCGTGAGGTTCCCGGTGAGCCCCAGCGAGGGCACCGACCCCGTCCGGTAGACGCCTGGCTTCAGCGTCTTTCCGCCGATGTCCGGCGAGGAGGTCGCGCTGAGCGAGCGTCCCGCGGCGTCCTTATACGCGACCGTGAGGTCGGCCTTGGCGTTGAGGGCGACGGCGTCGGTCTTGTGCACCGCGCCGTTGACCGTTCCGGGTGGAAAGCCCGTGATCGCGGTGCCCGGGTGTAGACCCATCTCGCCGTTGATCACGGAATTGCCCGTGTTGGTGATCGTGCTGCCACCAAGCAGGGCGAAGGGATATGCGGCGCCGAGGCCGACGGGCGGCTGTGCCGCGCTCGCCGAGGCCGCGAACACCAGCATCAGTAGGGACGCGAGGGCAAAGGCCTTCGAGCCGGAAAAACCAAACATAAAAGGGACCGCCTTCCAACAAATTTTGAGCCGGCCAGTGATACCTGGGCACGGGCCCCTGGAGGCCGTGCGAAGGCAATCGGGCGCATATGCGCGAGATGCCGACTTGGGGGTTGCATCGGCATCTCCCGGAAATACATGAGTCCCGCGTGGACGTTCGGGCAATTCAGGGGTCAGGTCCGGGGTAATTCCCCGATGTCTCGGGCGTTCGGGGAAGGCAAGGTCACCCCATGACAGCGATAGAGACAAAGGCCTACCTCCTGGACCTCACCGCCGAGCAGGCTCCCGAGGACGAGATCGAGGCCGCGCGCCACGCCTACGTCGGCGCCGCGGTCACGGAGATCGCGACGCTGCGGGCCGAGCTCGGCGGGCCACAGGTGGGTTGAGTCCGTGTAGGTTCCGCAGCCGTTGAGACGCTCGCCCCGCCGCAGGATCCGCGCGCTGCTCTCCCTCTCCCATGCCCTCGACGGGAGCGCGACGCCCGCGGCGGCGGAGTGGGACGACGTGGTGGAGGTGGCGCGCGAGCTGTGGGTGCTGCCGTCGCTCGGCTACATGGTGCGACACGAGCACCGTTCGTGTCCCGGGCCGGCCGCCGATCTGCTGGCCGAATACCACCGGGTGAACGCCTTGCGCAATGCGCGCTTTCGCCACCAGCTGATCGAGGCGGTGGAGGCGCTCAATCGCGCCGGGATCGAGCCGCTGCTGTTCAAGGGAGCGCTGCAGCTCGTGGACGGCACGGACCTGAGCCCTGGCTATCGCGGAATGGGCGACCTAGACCTGGCCGTGCCGAGCGACTCGATGACGGCCGCCGCCGGCGCGCTGGAAGCGCTGGGGTACGGGCCCGACCGCACCTGGGTGCTCCTCCACCCCCACGTCCTGCCGATGGCGCGGCGCCGCGTGCCCGGGCCGATCGAGCTCCATTCGGAGCTCGGCACGCCCCGGGTGGCCGCGGTGCTGCCGTTCGCGTCCGCCTGGCAGGCCGCCACCGAGCTCTCGTTCGACGGTGTGAAGGCCCGGGCGCTCTCCCCCACCCACCAGGTGCTGCACAGCGTGCTGCACGCGTCCGTCCAGGACCTCGGTCACGCCGTGGGGGGGCTCCCCCTGCGCCAGCTCTTCACCCTGGCTCATCTCGACCGAGTGCACGGCTCGTCGGTGGACTGGCCGGCGATCCGCGCTGGAATGCACGATCACGGACTCGCCCGCGTGCTGAAGGACCACCTCTGGCTGGCCCACCGGCTCGCCGGGATGGCGCTTCCGGAAGGCGTCACCGCGGGCGTGAGCCCGCGCCTCCATGAGGCGCGGGTGCTGGCCAACTTCGGCCTGGGCTGGCCGGCCTACCTGCACCGCAACCTGCTCGACGCATTCGACCGCAACTATCTCGACGCGCTCTACGGACACGACGATCGCCCGCTGCAGCTGGCGCGCGCGTGGGCGCGCCACTCGGCCCATCTCTTGCGCCGCGAGGGTCTCGGGGTCGCGACCAAGGGCCTGGAGCGCAGGGTCTGACGTAGCATCCACGCGTGCCTCGCCAACAGCACCGGATCGTGTTCGAATCCTTTGGCGTGGTCGCCGAGGTGGGGTGCGACGACCGTGAGCTGTTCGATGCGATCCCCACTGTGCTTCCACCCGGCTGGCGGCCGGGAACCGGCGACGCGGCCGCGCACTTCGAGCTGACACGGGCCGGTGCCATCACGCGCGACGGCACCGAGGTCGCGCACACCAAGGGCGATCGAAGCGCTGCTCTGCTCAGGCTCGGATCCACGGTGCGCCATCAGCTCGCGCTGCTCGCGCCGGACCACGTGTTCATCCACGCCGGCGTCGTCTCCGTGGGGGGCGCCTCGATCGTGATCCCCGGCAGCAGCCACAGCGGAAAGACCACGCTCGTCGCCGAGCTGGTGCGCGCCGGGGCCACCTACTACTCGGACGAGTACGCCCCGGTCGACTCGGAGGGGTTGATCGCGCCCTACGCGAAGCCGCTCTCGGTGCGCGGAGAGGACGGCGAGGGCCTCGGCGCGCTCCGGGCGGTGCCGGAGCCGCAGATCGCGACAGAGCCGACCCGGGCAGACCTGGTGGTCGTGACCAGGTATGAGGCCGGTGCTACCTGGCGCCCCGAGCCCTGCACCGGGGGCGAGGGAGCGCTCGCCCTGCTGCGGCACACGGTCGCGGCCCGCCCCCAGCCCAGCAAGGCGCTGGCCGCCGTCGGCCAGCTGGCTCGGGAAGCGCGCGTGATTGCCGGGATCCGCGGCGAGGCGGCCGGGATGACCGACGCGCTGATCGACATCGTGGCCAAGCGAGCTCCGACAAATTGACACTTGACGAGCCCGACCCCGTGCGGATAGGTTGACGCCTTGTCAGTGACTCGCCCACTCGCCCGCACCGCCGACTTGCTGACCGAAGAGGTCGATGGTGAGCTGCTGGTCTACGACGCCGAGACGGAACTGGCGTGCCGCCTGAACGGCAGCGCGGCGCTCGTGTGGCGGAATAGCGACGGAAAGCGCTCTGTGACCGACCTGGTCGCGGTGCTGTCCGAGGAGCTCGGCGAGCTCGCCGATGAGGACATGGTGATGGTCGCGCTCGACCATCTCCACGAGCACGGGCTGATCAAGTCCGGCTATGAGCCACGCGATCTCAACGTCGCCAGGCTCAGCCGCCGCCGCTTCATCCGCCGCGTAGGGATCGTCGGCGCCGCCTCGATGGCGGTGCCAGTGGTGCACAGCATGGTTGTTCCGACGCCGGCCGCAGCGCAGTCCGGCTACAACAACTACTACGTCACCAACCGCAACCTTCTCTCCCGCTAGACCCCGGTCGCGCCGGGCTACGCGGTCACGGCCGCGTTGTCGCTGAGCACCCGCTCGACGACCGTCGCCACGCGGGCCTCGCCGTCGAACTCCGCGAGATGCTGAGCAAGCTCCTGCGCCCGCGCCCGCGGCGCCTCCTCGGCGAGCAGATAGCGCACGCCTTCGCGGACCGAGGCCGGGTCCTCCTCGGCCTTGCGGCCCGCTCCCAGGTCCTCGACCCTTTGGGCCAGGGGAAACTGGTCGTAGGCCTGCGGCATCAACAGCATCGGCACTCCGGCGAGCAGCGTCTCGTGCACCGAGTTGCACCCGCCGTGCGTGACGTGCAGGTCGGCGCGCGCGAGCATGTCCCGAGCCGGCACGAAGTCGCGCAATGCCACGTTGTCGGGCAGCGGCGCGAGGTCCTGCGCCGTGATCCTGCCGTCGCCCGTTGAAATCAGCACGTCGATGGGCTCCTCCGCGAGCCCCTCGACCACCACCTCGAACTGCTCCTTCCGAGCGTTGAAGGACGTCCCGAAGCAGACGTAGACAACCGGCCGCTCGCCCCGCGGGGCGGTTGGCGGTGGCGGGTCCATCAGCGGGCCGATGCAGTTCCAGCTCGGGGGAAGCTCGTAGTCATCGCCGACGATCTGCTCCGTCGTGTAGGCGAAGGTGGTCTCACTGGCCCATGCACTGTGGATCACGGCGCCCCAGTCCCCCAGCTCCACGCCCCACCGCTGAGCGATCGAGAGCCAGCTGTCCTCGAAGCTCTTCTTCGAGATCTCGGGATGAGGGGCGGGCAGCCTTCCGTCGTCGTCGGGACGGATGGCGTGCGGATCCACGATCGGGAACATCGGGTGGGAGACGATGCGCGGCACGCCGAGGTACTCCCCGGCAACGCGCGCCCATGGCACCTGGCTGTCGTGCACGATCAGGTCGGGGTCGTAGGCGAACATCTGCTCCACGAGCACCTTCGAGGTCTCCTCCGTGAGCGCCGCCAGGCTCGCGACCCAGCCCTCGAAGCCGACGATCTCGGGCATCTCCGGCTCGTGGACCTCCAGGCTCGCCCCGACCGCCTCGATCCTGGCGCGACAGGGCTCCGGCGCCCAGGCGGTCACCTCATGCCCCTGGCGCACGAGCACATCGCTCAGCCGCGTCGCCGCATTGATGTGGCTGAAATATGGAACGTGAACGACCGCGATCTTCGCCACGGCGCAACCGTAGCCGATGTAAGGTCGTCGACTTGCCGATCCAAGGACTCGTCACCGGTGGATGGTTGGCCGTCTTCGCGGCGGGGCCCGACGGCTCGCTGGGGTACATGCGCCAGACCTCGCGCGACTCCTGGTCGGACTGGGAGAGCATCGGGCCGGCCATCACCGGCCATCCCGCCGTGTTCCACAACACCGACGAGCGCCTCGAGGTGTTCGCGAAGGGGCCCGGCGGCCGCCTCGGGCACAGCTACCAGGTGGAGCCGGACGGCGGCGAGTGGACGGAGTGGGAAGACATCGGGCCGGCCATCCAGGGCGACCCGGTGGTGTTCCACAACGCCGACGGGCGCCTGGAGGTGTTCGCCAGAGGCCCCGACGGCGTGCTGGGGCACATATGGCACACGATGCCGGAGCACGCCTGGTCGGAGTGGGATGACCTGGGACCCGTCATCTCGGGCGACCCGACCGTGTTCCAGAACGAGGGCGGCCACCTCGAGGTTTTCGCCCTTGGGCCCGATGGGCTCCTGGGCCACCTCTGGCAGCTCACCCCCAGCGGCTTCACCGGATGGTCGGAGTGGGAGTCGTTCGGGCCCGCCCTCACAGGCAACCCCACCCTGTTCCTGAACACCGATGGGGCGCTCGAGGTCTTCGGCAAGGGGCCGGAGGGCCTTCTTGGACACCGATGGCAGACATTGCCCGACCATGGCTGGTCGGAGTGGGAGGACATCGGGCCGGCCATCCAGAGCGACCCGATCGTCTTCCGCAACGGCGACGGCCGGCTCGAGGTGTTCGCCGCGGGGCCCGAGGGCGTGCTCGGGCACATGTGGCAGGAGATCCCCGACCACCACTGGTCCGGCTGGGAGGACATGGCGCCGGCGATCTCGGGCGACCCCGCCGTGTTCCAGAACGCCGACGGCCGCCTCGAGGTGTTCGCGACCGGGCCCGAGGGCCTTCTGGGGCATCGCTGGCAACACGCGCCCAGCGGGGTTGAAGGGTGGTCTGACTGGCAGGACCTCGGCCCTGCAATCTCTGCGCGGCGCCCCGTGGTCGGCCAGACCGGCACCGTTCCCGGCTTCGAGGCCGGAGCGAAGGCCAAGCAGCCGGCCGGCGCTGCTCCCGCCGGGCCCGCCGAGATCAGCGCCGACTACTGCGTGATCGGCGCCGGACCCGCCGGCATAACCATTGCGGACGGCCTCGTGCGGGCCGGTGCCAGCGTCGTGCTCGTGGACAGCGGCGGCCTGGGTGACGACCTCGCCGCCCAGGAGCTCAACGACGGGCTGGCGAACGGGCCCATCATCAAGTCGTCGCGCCGCAACTACCTGCGCGAGGGCCGCCGGCGCGCGGTTCAGGGGTCGGCGTCGCGGTGGGGGCCCGGCTTCATCATGCCCCTGCGCGCCAACGACTTCGAGCAGCGCTCCTGGGTCGACGAGAGCGGCTGGCCGCTCGGACCCGAAGACCTGGCCCCATATGAGAGCCGGGCCGCGGAGACCTTCGGCTTCGACGCGTTCGGCGAGCCGCAGGCCGACAACGGGCTCGTCCGGCTGACCTACCAGTTCCCACCCGATCCACAGGTCTTCCGCTCGATGTACTTCAACCTCCTCACCAGGCCGAGCTTCAACCCCGAGCTGGGTGCGACGGCGGTGGGGCTGAAGATGCGGGGCGACCGCGTCGACTCCGTCCGGATCGCTCGCTCCAGCGGCGAGGAGGCGCGCGTCAACGCCGACACGGTCGTGCTCGCCGCCGGCGGCGTGGAGAACGCCCGCTTCCTGCTCCTACACGAGCGCACCCTCGGCCCGGGCGCGATGACCGGCCGGCAGTTCATGGAGCACCCGCACATCCTGGCCGGGACAGTCCAGATCCCCGATGGCGACGCACTGCTGGCCAGCCTCGACAGGAGGAGCTCGCTCGACGTCTACGCGCTCGACGAGGCGACCCTGGCCGAGGAGCACCTGCTCAACGTGAGCGTGCAGGTGCGCCGGCGCCAGGGCAGCGCCCCAGGGGCGACGACCGTGGAGTGCGATCTCTACGCGCGCTCCGAGCAGGCCCCGAACCCGGAGAGCCGGGTCGTGCTCGGCCAGGATGTCGATCCCCTCGGCCAGGCGCAGCCCGTTCTGCACTGGCAGTTGCTCGAGCAGGACTGGACCAGCATCGTGCGCACCATCGAACTGGTGGGCGCCGCGCTCGAGGAGAAGCACGGCGCCAAGGCCCACGTGTTGCTTCGCGCGGACGACCCCTGGCCGTACGACCCGGTGGGACCCAACCAGGCCGAGAGCTCGGCCTGGGGCAACCACCACATGGGCACCACCCGTATGGGCAGCTCACCGAGCGACAGCGTCGTCGACCACAACTGCCTTCTCCACGCGACGGCCAACCTCTACGTCGCGGGCAGCTCGGTGTTCCCGACCGGCGGCTGCGCCAACCCGACGTTCACGATCGTGGCGCTGGCGCACCGGCTGGTCGATCACCTGTCGAACGCCTCGTCGTAAAGGCGAGCATGACCAGCGCCGGCGGCACCGTGCCCGGCAGGGAGTCGACGACCAGGAAGAGCTGGTTGAACGCCTGCGCGGCCACGAACACCGCCAGCGCGGCGAGCGCCTGAGGACGCCGCTCGGCGGCCAGGATTCCCCCGACGAGCCCGGCCACGAAGTAGTCGCCGTAGTCGGTTGAGACGTTCCCGATCTCGGCGACCTGCAGCCGCGGCAGGCCCTCGGCGGGCGCCGCCGCGTTGAACTGGGCGTTCTGATCGCCAAAGAAGTCGCCGAAGATGAAGACGGCGTCGATCACGGCCATCGCCACGACGCCGGCCTTCAGGAGGGGGAGCGGCGACGCGCCCGCGAGCAGGCGCCCCACGGTCACGCACGAGCCGACGATCAGCGCGAGCCTGCCGAGACGGCCGACCGGATCGTCGGGCGCGACCACCGCCGCGGCGAGCATCGGCACGACCAGGACGGCCATCCACGGATGCGCGCCGTGTGCCGCCCAACCCAAGGCGAGTGCGCAGCCGGGCGGCACCAGCAGGAGCGCGATCCAGGTGAGGACGTCCGCGCTCGCGCCCGCCACGCTGATCGCCACCACCGTCACAAGGACCGACAGCGGCGCCAGCAGCGACCAGCCGCGTGCACCGAACCGCGAGAGCGCGGCGGGCAGTCCCGCCGCGGGCAGAGCGACGCAGAGAGCCTGGGCGGCGTCGAGCAGCGCGGTGTCGGCCTCGAAATACACCCGGCGGTGTCATCGTAGCCGCGTGAATTCGAGCGCCAGAGTGGTCGGGCGGCGAGTGGTGGTCGTCGCCGTCGTCGTCCTGCAGCTCGGCTTCGCGGCACGGGGCTACTGGTCCGACCACAAGGAGTTCGCGTTCCAGATGTTCCCGGAGTCGAGCACCTGGCGCGCGGATGTGGTCCGCGTCACCGCCGACGGCCGGCGTATACCCATCGAGCAGCAGTGGTCGGGGTACCGGTGGGAGGAGCTCGTGCCGAAGCGAGGGCTGAGCTATCCCTCGATCCGCCATCACGCGGATGCCGGGCTCGACAACCAACTGGCGTTTCTCCGCTCCGCGCTCGACTGGGTCGCGGGCAACACGCCGCGCGATCGTGAGACCCGCTACCTGGAGGCCAGGGTCACCTCCTGGCACAACGCCGACCCACCCCGGGTCGAAGTCTTCCGGAGCGGTGTGCGCGATTGATCGCCGCGTTCGACGACCTGCTGGGCCGCCCGGTCAGCATGCGGGCCCTCGCGCTGCTGCGAGTGCTGACGGGCGCCGTCGTGCTGCTTCATCTGGCGCCGTTTTTGTCCGACAGCCTGGACGGCCAGACCTACCGGGACGCGTTCCACGAGCCCTACGCGTCCTGGTATCCGGAGCTGCCCGAGTCCGTCTACATCGGGCTGCTCTGGCTGGCGGCGGTCGGCGCCACCGCCATGTGTCTCGGGTTCGTCACCCGCCTGGCCACGGCGACGACATTCGTGATCGTCGCCTACAACCTGTTCCTATCGACCACGCACTTCCACAACAATCGGGCCTACCTGGTGATCGTCCTGGGGCTGTTGGCGGTAGCGCCGACCGACCGGGAGATGGGGCCGGCCTGGCCCGTGTGGCTGCTCCGGTTCGAGTGCGCCGCGATCTATGGAGCCTCCGGCCTGAGCAAGCTCCTCGACCCGGATTGGTTCGGCGGCACCGTCACCTGGCAGCGGGTCGTACGCGCGCGGGACGACCTGGAGGCGTGGCCGATCCCGGACTGGGCGGTGTCCATCCTCACCGACCGCGGCTTCCACACCGGAGCCGCGAAGCTCATCGTGCTCACCGAGCTGTTCATCGCGGCCGGGCTGTGGTGGCCGCGCACCCGCTACGCGGCCGTGTGGGTCGCTGTGGCCTTCCACCTCGGGATCGAGACGTCGGCATCGGTACAGGTGTTCTCGGTTCTGGGCATCGCCGTGCTGGTGGTCTGGGCGGTCCCGTCCACCCGTGACCGCGTGATCCGCATCGACCGCCGATTGGCCGCGGTCGTCCGCGGGCTCGACTGGCTGGCCCGGTTTCGCGTCGAGCCGGCGCCACCCGGTTCTCCCGTCGAGATGGTTGAACGGGACGGCACCACGCTCCGCGGCGCACCGGCCGTGGCCTTCGCGTTGAGCCGCCTGCCGCCGACGGCGTGGTTCGCGCTCCCGACACTGCTCCTACCCGGCGTCCGGCGGGCGCGCGCACGATGACCCGGGCTCGCGTCTGGCCGGCGGTGCTGACCCTTGCGGTGATCACTGCTGCCTCCTTCGCGGTGGTGGCGCCGCCCGAGCGCTGCCCGACGGTCACGGCGCCCGAGCTCCGGCGGTCGGCGCAGGCCACAGTCGATTGGTTCGTGCGCAACCAGGGCACCGGCGGCACCTGGCTCTACGAATACAACGCCGAGGACGGCTCCACCACGTCCGAGTACAACGAGGTTCGCCATGCGGGGGTCACGATGGGCCTCTACCAGGCGGCCGCGGCACGGTTGCCCGGGGCGTTGCGCTCCGCCGACCGCGGTAACGAGTGGGCCCGCGACAGGCTGATCGAGCGCGATGGCTGGACCGCGTTTGCCGGCGAGGGGCGGGTCACCACGGGCGCCACCGCGCTCCTCACCGCCGGGCTCACCATCCGCCGGGAGGCCACCGGCGACAGCCGTTATGACCGTCTGCTGCGCCGGCTCGGGCGGTTTCTGATCGCTCAGAGCGAGCCGTCGGGGGCGGTGCTCGCCGGCTATGACCTCACGCGCGGGGAGCCGGTGCCCGGCAAGTACTCCAAGTACTACACGGGAGAGGCCTACTGGGCTCTGGCCCGCCTCCACAAGACGTTCCCGGGCGAGGGCTGGGGCAAGGCGGCGGACCGCACCGGCGCCTACCTGGCCTCGTCGCGCGACGAGGCCGAGGATCACTGGCCCCCGATTCCCGATCACTGGGCGGCCTACGGCGCGTCGGAAACCGTGGGGGGCCGGCCCCTCACGGAGGATGAGCTCAGCTACGCGCGCGGGCAGGCCGGGCTGTTCGGCGTTCAGGCGCGCTGGGTCGCTCAGCGTTTCGGGCCCTGGGGCGAGTTGGTGCGGGGCACATACACGCCCCGCGGGGGCGGCTACGGCGTGATCGGCGAAGCTCTCACCGGCTGGTGGCTGACCGCGCGGGCGGAGCCCTCGCTGGCCGACCTGCGAGCGCCCATCGCCGATCGTGCGACGTGCATCGCCGGCCTGGCGATGGAGGCGCAATCGAACGCCGAGGACGCCGCGGGCGCGGCCTCGCCGGACCGCGTGAAGGGCGCGTGGTTCCTCGATGGCGAGACCCGCATGGACGACCAGCAGCACGCGCTCTCCGCGCTGTTGCGAACCGTCCCGATCGTCGAGGCGGCCGACGATGGCCCGGGCGATTCAGCGCCGTCGGCCTGGTTGTGGATCGCGGTGCTGGTGCTGGCGCTCAACCCGGTCCGGGCCGCGTTCGGTGTGTCACGCGCCGAGCGCTCTCCGCGCAGCGTCGCCACGGGCGGGGCGATCGGTGGGCTCATCGTGTGCGCGGCCGCGGCAGCGGGCGGCCCGCTGCTCGAGGCACTCGACGTGAGCGATCCGTCGTTCCGCATCGCGGCCGGGATCGTGGCCGGGCTGGCCGGCATCGTCGACGTGTTCCGCAAGCCACCCTCGCCCGAGTCCTCGCCCGTCATGGTGGTGGCCCGTCCGGCCCTGCTGGTGATGGCACTGGGCGCGGGCGCCGACCAGGGCGTCGTTGTGACCGCCGCCGCGATGGCGGTGGGCGTCGCACTCTTGACCGGGCTGGTGGCGCGGTGGCCCACCGAGGACTCCGGCGGCCGCCTGCGCTGGGCGAGCCGGCTGCTGGCCGTTGCGCTGGTTGCCGGCGGCGTACTCCTCACCCTCGACGGGGTCACGGCCGTCTAGGGAACGCGCACGTAGCGCCGGAGCGCGGCCGGACGACGGACCAGAGAACCGCTGGTTACGCCGAAGAAGCGGACGCGCCCAGCCCGCAGCCCTGCAATGCGGCGACTCTGACGGCCGAGCCGATAGAGCCCCTTGGCCAGCCGGACTCGCCTCGGGTATGCCCGGCGGAAACGGGCGGCCGACGAACCGACCCGCACCCGCCGGTTTCCATGCCCCCGTGCGGTGGTGGTCAGGAGCCTGGCCGTCGCTCGGGTCGATCGGCCCGGGAACACCGCCGTCACGGCTCCGTGCGAGGCCTTCACGCAAAACCGGAATCGACGGCCGGTCCTCTGTGGCGCACGAACGGCCAGCCGCCGCATCCGGGCGCGCGTGTACCCGAGCCGGACCCGGCCGATGTTCCTTGGCCCGATCGGCGATCGGCGGGCCAGGCAGACAGGGGCGCCGGCATCTGGCCAGGCGCTCGCGGACAGGCGCAGGCCGTAGAAGCCAGAGCCCGCATCCGTGTAGAAGACCGTGCGGCGCTTCGGATCGAACGCGGGCTGGGAGAAGGCCAGGTTGCCCGCCCCCAGGCCGGCGACCGTGCCCGCCTTGGGCGGGGCGACGAAGTAGGCGACCTCGCGCGGTTGCGTCGGAACGCGGATGTCGAACACCCGCAGGCCGGAGTTCAGGAACGAGCACGCCACGATCCCCGGGTCGACTCGGCGCGGGACCGCGCAGTAGTGCGCGCTGTAACCGAATGACTTGTTCGGCGGCAGCGGCGTGGGATCGCCCTCCGCCGCCAGATGGGCCGCGGGCATGTTGATCTCCAGCCGCAGGTTGGAGGCCACACGCGGCGCGCTCGGCCGGCTCATGTCGATCAGCCGCGCCCCGCCCACCTTGTTCTCCGCTGTGGCGGGGTTGAAGCGGAATGCGAACTCGTCGAACTCCAGCAGGTAGGGCTTGCCGTCGATCCTCAGCGGCTCGGAGTTCTGCGGAACCGACACGGTGCTCCAGGTCAAGCGCTCGCGCTCGCGCACCCGCGGCGAGGCCCTACGCGCTTGGACCTCGCTCACGTCGAGCACGCCCAGGCTGCCGTTGATCGGGTCGGTCTGGAAGAGGGTGTTGCCGTCGTCGCTGAGGCTGAGCCCGTGCGAGTAGTAGGCGCCGGACCAGATCTCCTTCGGTTGCTTGGGGTCGGCCACGTCGATCGCCTTGATGTAGCCCGCCCCACCGGCGACCCAGAACGTCTTGCCGTCGGGCGAGAACCCGCTCTCGTGGCCGGTGACGGTCGGCATCTGAGCCTGCAGCTCGGGACGACGGCAGTCGTCTCTCACGTCGTATATGGCCATGCTGCCGGGCAAGGTCAGGCCGTTGCCCACCTCGGCGGCGAGGAGCCCGCGGCGGGTGTTCAGGTTGAGCGACTCGTGCGGGGCCAGCATCGCCGCGGAGGTGAGCCGGTCGGTCTCGCGCGGATGGCTGGGGTCGGACATGTCGAGCACGACCACGCCTGGAGACGGGCCACCGGCGACGCTCGCCACGTTCGCCGGCGACGAGAGGGACGTGTCGTAATAGGCGCAGGAACGGCCCCGCCTATCGGTGTAACGCCACACGCGAAACCCGCCGGGAGTCGGGTGATGGCCGACCTCGGTGAGGTTGCACGTCCAGCCGCGGGCGGCTTCTGGGGACTCGATCGCCTCCCGCGTCAAGCGCCCCTGCATACCCGCCAGCGGACGGGAGCCAGCGCCGCACTGCGCCCGCGGGACCGGCGCGAGGCGCGGTCCGGGCAACGTTTGAGGTGTCTTCTGAGGCTCCGTCTGCCCGAGCCCCAAGAGCGCCTCCAGGTCATTCGCCGGGAGCGTGGGGCCTTGAATAGCGGTTGCCAGGGCCGGCGCACTCGCGACCACGACCAGCATCACGAACGGGGCGACGGTCTTCAACCGCTGCTGCAAGCTCTCCCGCACTGCCAAAACCGTACCGCTAGCGAGCGATCCGCCCGCGGCTCGGTCAGCGCCGGACGACGCGGAAACTCAGCCGCAGCGCGGGCGTCTTGCTCCCGCTCGCGTCGGTTGCCACCAGCGTGGCGCGGTAGCTCCCGCGCCGCAGCGCGCGACGGCCGAAGCGGCCGCTGAACCGCGTCCGGTTCACGCCCGCCACCGTCCGCCGCACGCGGATCGTTCCCGTACGCACGTAGCGAACACAGGGGCGGCGCTTGCGCAGCCGGCGGGTGGCGCGCCTGCAGCTGCGCCCCACGCGGCGTCCGCGCGTGCGCCGGGCCACGGTGATCGACACGGGCGCGTTCTCCGAGAGGCGGTACACGAACGTGGTGCCGCGCTTGGCGCGCTTGCGCCGCTTGGCCGCCGCGCTGGAGCGCTTCGATGACTGGGGCGCGAACACCTTGTTGGTCATCCTGAACCCGCTGGCGCTGGTGATTGGGTCCGCAATCGTGGCGGTGGCCACGGTTGCGCCGGACAGCTCGGCGCCCTCGCGCGGGTTGCCGGTCGCCGAGGTGAGCCGCAGCGAGAACGTCTCGGCGCGCTCGTCGGTGCCGTCGCGCACGACCGGCACGACGATCGTCTTGCTCGTCTCGCCGGCGCCGAACGAAACGCTGCCGGCGGCCGGGGTGAAGTCCGACCCGGCCGTGGCGCTGCCGGCCACGGGCTGGTAGCTCACGCGCGCCGCGCCGGTGCCCGGGCCTGCTCGACGGACGGTGAAGCTCGCCTGTCCGCCGCCCTCGGCCGTCGCCACGGGGACGGGAGCCACACTGAACAGGCTCGTCCGCGCGATCGCGATGTCCGTTGAGAAGCCCAGCGGCGTGCGCCCGAGCTGCCGGGTGGCGGCGGTCGCCAGGTCGATGAGGGTGACGTTGGTGAACTGGCTGGGGGTCTCCGTGTCGTTAACGGCGGTGTACGCCCGGCCGGTCGCGCCCGAGATGTCGAGCGACTCGCAATAACAGGAGGCGGCGTCCTGCGAATACCCGCCGATCGTGGTGAGCTTGCCGGTTGCGGCAGAGTCCGGGCTCCCATTGGGGGAGCCCATCCGAGCCAGCACCGAGGTGTTCATCACGAACATCGTCGTGCGGGTCGCTCCCGGCACGCTGTTCGTGTAGGCGGCGGCACCCACGCTCGTCGGATCGCCGGGCGTGAAGGCCGGGAAGGTGTCGTTCAGGCCCGGGGTGCCTGTGTCGGAGTTGAAGGTTCGATGCGTCCTCGGCGCGTCGAGATCGCTGCCAAGCGCGCGAAGGCGGTCGGCCACCGGGTCGAAGTCGATGTCCCAGTAGGAGCCCGCCATGCTTGGGAGGGCGCCCCCGACGGCCGTGGCGGCGCCGGTGATCGGGTCGAGCTTGTAGATGTGCCCGGAGTTGCCCCCATCGTTCACCGCGAGCATGTAGAGCTCGCCCGTGGACGGGCGGAAGTCGATGGCCGCCGGAGCCTCGCCGGCCGTGACCCCTGTGATCGGCGTCGGTCCGGAGAGGGCCGTGCCGGGCCTGTCGACCGCGAACGTGACCACGCGGTCCGGCGCTCTGTCGATCGCCACTCCGAGCTCGGCGGCCGTGGCCGGTGCCGTCCCGAGAGCGAGCACCGCGAGGGCCAGCACGAGTATGCGCATATCGCAGTCGAGTCTAACCGTGCTCGATCAGGCTGCGCGCGGTGTCCTCCACCGAGCCCTCGATCGGCCGTGGCTCCCAGCCGAGCGTCGTCCTCGCCTTCTCGCTCGAGTACGCGGCCGATTTCCCGAGATCGCCCACCACCGAGCGAGCGCCCGGATCGAAGAGGGCCATCGCTCGGACAAGGATGTTCGGGGCGACGCGGCTCGGCACCTTCTCGGCCTCCGCCCCGAGGCGGTCGCGCAGGATCTCGGCGACGTCCGCCATCCACAGGAACCGGTCGGTGGCAAGGAACCTCTCCCCCGCCCCCGCCGGCATCGTCATCGCGCGGATGTGCAGGTCGGCGACGTCGCGGACATCGACGAACGTGAAGCCGAGGCGCGGCATCGCGGGCATCCCGTCGAGCAGCCGCTTGACCGACTGGAGCGAGAAGGAGAGATCGTCGCTGAGGGTCGGGCCGATGATCGCCCCTGGGTTCACCGTGGCCAGGCGGTCCTCGGCGCCGCGTTCACGCGCGAGCTCCCATGCGGCCCGCTCGGCGATCGTCTTCGAGCGGACGTAGGGCGTCCGCTTCGTGTCGGCGCCGTCGGTCCAGTCCGCCTCGTCGTAGGGCTTCTCCGACGGCGGGCGCCCGTGGCGGACGGCGGCCACCGACGAGGTCATCACCACGCGCTTCACGCCGGCGTCGAGGCTTGCCCCGAGGACGCGCAGAGCGCCATCGCGCGCCGGCACGATCAGCTCGTCGGGATCCTTCGGCTGCGCGGGCGGGAACGGGGAGGCCACGTGGAGCACGTGGTCGCAGCCCGCGACGGCCGTGTCCCAGCCGTCGTCGCTCGAGAGGTCCGCGGCCGTGACGGTGAGGCGGTCGCCCGGGTCGACGCCCGCGACCGTCATCGCCGCGCGCACGTCGCCCTCCCGGCTCAGATTCCGAACGGTTGTGCGAACCGTGTGGCCGGCCTGGAGCAGCTCGGCGATACACCAGCCACCCAGAAAGCCGGTGCCGCCGGTGACGAGCACGGTCGAGCCTTGGTCGCTCATGGCGTGACCATACGCGGTGGTACGTTCCCGGCGATGTCCCGGCTGGTCCGCTCGCTCCTGCTCGCCCTGGCCGCGCTCGGCGTGTTCGCCAGCGCCTCGCCCGCAGCGCCGAGTGCCAAATTCCCGCGCTCGTTCCTGTGGGGAACCGCGGTCGCGGGCTTTCAGACCGAGATGGGCGGCACGCCGGCCAACCGCGACCCGCGCTCGGACTGGTGGACCTGGACCCGCGACCGCGAGAACATCGCGGCGAAGCGCGTGAGCGGCGACCTGCCCGAGAACGGGCCCGGCCACTGGCGGCGCTGGCGCCAGGACGTGGATCTGGCCGCGCGCCGGCTGAACTCGAATGCGTTCCGGATGTCGATCGAGTGGAGCCGGATCTTCCCCCGATCGACCCGGGGGATCGAGACCGGTCGCAGCATCTCGAAGCGAGAGCTGAGGCGTCTGGACCGGCGGGCGAACCGCGGCGCGCTGCGTCACTACGCCGCGGTGATCCGCCGTGCGCGGCGGCGCGGGATGAAGGTGCTGCTCACCCTCAACCACTTCACGCTCCCGGACTGGATTCACGATCCGATCGCGTCCCGCGAGGCGCTCGAGGGCCGCGATCCCGACGGTCCCCTACCGACGTTCAGTCGTCCCGCAGGGTGGCTGGACCCCGACACGGTCGACGAGTTCCGCAAGTACGCCGCCTACCTGGCGTGGAAGCTGGGCAAGCAGGTCGACATCTGGACGCCGATCAACGAGCCCCTCGTTGTGGCGACGAACGGCTACGCCAACGTTCCCGGCGTGTTCGGCGCCTACTTCCCACCCGGCGCCTTCAGCTACACCGGCGCGATCACCGCCGTGGTGAACCTCGAGCGCGGCAACGCGGCCGCGTACGACGCCGTGAAGCGCTGGGACCGCCGGTCGCGGGTCGGCCTCGTGCAGAACCTGGTCGCCTTCACACCCTCGAATCCCGCGAGCGCCGTGGACCGGCGCGGCGCCGAGCACGCCGACTACATCTTCAACCGGCTGTTCCTCAATGCTGCCCTGCGCGGACGGGTCGACCGCAACGCAAACGGAACGATCGAGCCCACCGAGATCCGCGCACGCGGCCGGCGCAAGGCCGACTTCGTGGGCGTGAACTACTACTTCCGCGGACGTGTGACCGGACTGCCCGCCTCGCTCTCCCGGGCGATCCCCGTGCTCGACTTCCTCCCGCAGACCGACTACCGCACCCCACAGAAGCCAACCGCTCCCCCCTGCCCCACCGAGTGCAGCGAGTTCGGCAACGAGATCTACCCCGAGGGGCTGCGCACGGTGCTCGGCATCGCCGGCCGCTACGGCCTGCCGGTGATCATCACCGAGAACGGCCTGGCCGACGCCGACGACAACCAGCGCCCGTCGCACCTCGTCCGCCATCTGCGTGTACTGCGCCAGGCGATGAGCGACCGCGTCGCGCGCGTGCAGGGCTACATGCACTGGTCGCTCGTGGACAACTTCGAGTGGTCGGCGGGCTACTACCCGCGCTTTGGCCTGTTCCGCCTCGACTCGCGGGGAAACCGGCGTGCGCGGCCGAGCGCCGGCGTCTTCGCGCGCATCGCGAAGCGCAACCGCGTGCCGTAGCGCAGCCGTGACCTGGGCCGCAGCGATGACAGCGGTGGCCGCGGCCGTCGGAGCCCCCGCCGACACGCCTGAGCGGCTTGTCGAGACCTACTCGCCGGTCGTGATGCTGCGGACCGAGGAGCACCCGCCGTGCGACAACAAGGCGGAGCAGTACAGGCCGACGTCGGTACACATCATGCTCGGGAACCCGAAGGTTCGTCTGCGCATCCCAAGGAAGGGCCACAGGGCCCGCACCGTCACGTCGGCGCCGAGCGTGGCCGACGTCGCCGGCGCCCCGCCCGGGGCCTTTCTCGACCTCCCGGGTGACGCGCTCAGGCCCCGCTGCCGTTACGCGCGCGACTTCGCCTCGCTGCGAAACGCGGGTCGGGCGCCACCTCTCACCTACGCGCACATCGCGCGCGAGGCGGGTCGCCCGGGCCTGGTCGTGCAGTACTTCTTCTTCTACTACTTCAACCAGTTCAACGACCTCCACGAGGGCGACTGGGAGGGCATGCAGATCGCCTTCGACGACGCCGAGACTCCGGCGCAGGCGCTCGAGCAGGGCCCGACCCGGATGGTCCTCTTCCAGCACCGCGGCGGAGAGCAGGCCGACTGGGACGCCCCGAAGGTCGAGAAACGCGGCACGCACCCCGTCGTCTATCCGGCTGCGGGCTCGCACGCGACCTTCTACGGCCCCGGGGTCTACGTCGGGCACGGCTCCGACGGGTCCGGCGTGGGCTGCGACAACACCACGCCGGAACTGCACTCCGTCCGCCCGCGGCCGGTCCTCCTCCCCGACGATCCACAGCCCGGCGACCCGATGGCCTGGCTGCTGTTCGACGGTCACTGGGGCGAGCCGCACGGCGGGATCAGCGGCGACGGACCGACGGGCCCGATGCTGAAGAACCAGTGGTACGACCCGTTCACGTGGATGGAGGCCCAGAGACGCACCAGCCCGGTGCTGCCGGCGACGGCGCTCGCCGGCCCGGACGTGACCCACGCCTTCTGCGGCGCCGTGGCAGAGGTCTCCGAGTTCATCAACCTGAAGACCAGGTCGAAGGCGGCCGCCTGGGCGGTCCTGGCGCTCATCCTCATTGCCCTGGTGGTCGCCGTGCGGCTCACCCGCTGGCGCCCCGTCGCGGCCGGCGAGCTCCGCCGCCGGCGTGCACTCGGCCAGCTGCTCGCTGCCGCCGCCTCCCTCTACGCACGCCACCTCCGGGCGATGGTGACCATCGGGCTGGCGGCGCTTCCGCTGCTGGTCCTGCTCGAGGCGGTGGACTGGCTCGGGCGGCGGGTCCTCGGCGACGAGCATCCCCCCGCTCCCGGCTCCGGCGGGGCCCAGCTCCCGCTCAGCGACCCGCTGCTCACCTATGCCCGCCCGCTCGTCTTCGCCCTTGTGGCGGCCGTGGTGGTCGCGTACCTGCGCGAGCTCGACCGGACGGGCGAGCCCAGGACCATGGCGGCGGTACGGCTGACGGTGGCGCGCTTCTGGCGCGTGGTGGCCTGCCACCTCCTGCGCACCGTCATCATCGCGCTGCTCACGGTGAGCGTGATCGGCCTGCCGATCGCCGCGCGCAAGTACGTCGACTGGCAGTTCATCCAGCAGACGATCTTCTTCGAGGAGGCGTCGATCCGAGACGCCTTCCGGCGCAGCACGGAGCTGGTGCGCGGGCGCTGGTGGCGCACCGCCCGGGTCACCGGCATCTTCTTCCTCGTCAGCATCGTCGCCGGGCCGGCACTGACCGTCGGGTTGATCTTCGCCGACCTCTCGTTACCCGTCATCAGCCTGATCGGCTCGATCCTGTTCGCCTTGATCGCGCCGTACACCACGCTCGGCCGGACGCTGTTGTTCCTGGATCTCGAGACGCATCCGGCCGAGGTGCCGGGGATGAGTACTAGGGAGTCATGACGACCCGGCCGAACGCGTTCCTTCCCTCGATGTACGCGTGGGCCTCCGCCGCTTCGGCGAGCGGGAAGGAGCGGTCGATCTCCACGTGCAGGTCGCCGCTCGCGACCCGCGCGATCAGCTCGCCGATCAGCGCGTGGACGCGCGGGAACTCAGCGGCCAGCGCGCCGCCGAGGTAGACGCCGCGCAGCGCGTTGTTCTTGGTCCACAGGGACTGCGCCTCGATCGCCGACCCGCCGCGACCGGCGACGCCGACGCTCACCAGGCTGCCCCGGTACGCCAGGGCGTCGACGCTGTCCACCAGGTTCTGCCCGCCTACCGAGTCGAGCACAACGTCCGCGCCGCGGCCATCCGTCAACTCGTTCACCCGCTCGACGAAGTTCTCCGTGGCGTAGTTGATGCCGTGGTCGAGCCCGAGCGCCTTCAGCCGCTCCAGCTTCTCATCGCTCGAGGCCGTGGAGATGACCGTCGCGCCCGCCTGCTTCGCGAGCTGGATCGCGGCCATCCCGACGCCGCCGGCCCCGGCGTGGATCAGGGCCGTCTGCCCGGCGGACAGGTCGCCGGCCGTGAACAGGCACTCCTGGGCCGTGCCAAATGCAACGGGGATGCTGGCGGCCTGCGCCGGGTCCAACCCCTCGGGGATGGGCCACGTCACCACAGCAGGCACCGACCGCCGCGCGGCGTGTGAGCCGTCCTGGCTGAGCGCCACGACCTTGTCGCCGACCGCCGGGGTCTCGACTCCACCGCCCACCTCGCTCACGGTCCCGGCCGCCAGGTAGCCGACGATGTGCGGGGTCTTCTCCGGCGGCGAGCTCGCGCGCGCGAGCAGATCGCCGCCCTCGATGCTGATCGCCTCGACGTCGATCACCACGAAGCCGTCGGGGCAGTCCGGGTCGGGGACGTCCTCGTAGCGCAGGACGTCCGGGGGACCATTCTCGTAGATCACCGCCGCCTTCATGCGTCGATCCTATGCCTGGGTTGATCGATGCGCTTTTGGGAAAGACACCTCTCGTGCGCGTCGCTCTGGTTGGCCCCGCGGTCGTCTGCCTCGCCCTGCTCGCGGGCTGCGGTGAGGAGGAGACCGAGACGGACCGCGTTCGCGAGTCCGCCCAGGCGCTGATCGACAGCAAGAGCGCGTCGACGAGCTGCCGGGAACTCGTGACCCGGCGCTTCCTAAACGATGTCTACGACGGCAGCAGGGCGAAGTGTGGGAAGGGAGATCTCGCCAGCCTGGAGGAGGACGGCGAGAAGGTCTCGGTCGGCGCCATCAGGGTGAAGGGCGACCGCGCCCGCGTGGTGCTGACGGTGCGCGGCGCCCGGGCGACCGGCTCCGGGCATGCCGCCTTCGCGAAGGAGGCAGGCGACTGGAAGCTCGACCGCTTCGGCTCTGACTTCGTTCGCGCCACGTTCCGGACGGCCGTCGCGAACATCGACACCAAGCCGTTCACCACAGCCTCCGTGCGCCGCTGCTTCGCCAAGGCCGCCGACACGCTTCCGAACCGCCGTGTGCGGACCCTGTTCGACTACGCCCTCCAGAACGACCCGCGGGCCCGTGACCTCCTCAATGACATCGCGGATAAGTGCCCAGACGCGCTGGCCGACGCCCTCACCGAGCAGGTCGTCGACGGCCTCAGGAAGCAGGGCGATCTGAGCGCCGCCTACATTCGCTGCGTCGAGCGCAACCTGCACTTCAACCTCACCATCAGCGGCCTGGCGAGGGAGGCGCTGAAGGGACGGGTCACCGAGATCGGCACCTACGCCCTCGCCGCCGTGGTCAAGCAGGTGCGCAAGGGCTGTAAGGGGAAGTGACTTAGCCGGGCTTGGTGGTCATCGCCCAGATCGCGACGAGGTAGGCGAAGAGGGAGATCGAGATGAGCACGGTCACCACGCGCATCGAAGGCCCGTCGGTGCCGTCGGTACGACGGGCTTTGCGAAGCGTGATCCCGCCGACGATGAGCGAGATGATCAGGAACAGGCCGCTCAGGTCGCCGGTGATGTAGCCGATGCCGATCCAGTCGGGGATCGCGTCGTCGGGGAGGTCGTTGTAGCCCTCCTTGTCAGCGACCCACTCGGCGGCGACGCGCATGACGAGGAACGAGGGCAGGGCCGCGTAGAGGAGCACCCTGTAACCCGAGGTGACGGCCTCGAGCGAGCCGCCCCTCCATGCCGGGACGAGGTAGATGATCGCCAGGACCACCGCGCCGACGAGCACCATCGCGCCGGCGACGTGTACGAACACGGGGAGGTCCCACTCACCCGGCCGATCGGCGGCCAGCCAGATCATGCCCACGGCTTGAAGACCATGTCGAGGAGCAGCAGCAGGACCCCAACGCTGCGCATCCAGTGGAACGCGACCGGGGAAAACGTGGTGACGGGCGACGGGCCCGGGCCGTCAGCCAGCTCCGGCTGGTAGGCGAACCGCGCCTGCATTCCCTGGAAGGTCACGATGAACCACAGCGCGATCGCGATCAGGATCCACGCGTCGACGATCGAGTACTCGTCGAGGGCGAGCCAGATCCCGAGCAACAGGGTGCCGAGGCCGCCGACGTCCCAGAGCCGGTCGGCGACGAAGAGCGCCGGCTTGGTCGGCGGGCCGCCCAGCGCGAAGGCCGTGTACATCACGACCGTGGCGGCAAGGAAGAACGCGAAAAGGACGTGAAAGAAGAGGACGTACTCCACTTGCCCGGGAGCCTACCCCCAGAAATGGACGGACGCTCAGATCTCGAGCGGGCGCAGCGGCTCCGAGCCGTCCCAATCCTCGGCGGCATCTTTCACCATCGCGAAGAAGCCGCGCAGACCCTCGTTCTCGACATGGATCTCGAGGTCGTGGCCCAGGGTGGCGGACGCGTCGTGGAGAGTGGTCTCGACTCCGCCGAACTGAGAGCTCAGGTACTGCGGCACACCTCGCTCGTCGAGCGAGGCCCGCACATCGGCCACCTCCGCGGCGGGCAGGACGTAGGCGACGTGGTGGACTCTCGGCAGCGGGCCGGAGAACCGTTTCTCGACACGCTCGGGCGCCAGGCTCACCGGTTGGATCAGCTCGATCACACCGTCGCCGCAGGAGCCAAAGGCGGAGTTGTGAGCGAACTCCGCCGGCTCGCCGCGCGAGAGGACGTCTTCCAGCGGCACGCCCTCGATGAAGAAAAACGGCCCGGCGCCGAGCTGGTCGACCAGGCGATTCACGGTCGCCTCGATGTCCTCGACGACGTAGGCGTGATGGTGCGGCTCACCGAGCCCCGGTGTGAACAGATCCTCCGGCACGTTCCCTCCCTGGGTGGCTTCCTGGCGGGAAGCTACCCACCCGTGGTGTGGAGCGGGTCCCGGTGGAGCACCACCTTGGTGGTCTTGGCGGCATAGGCGTCGGGAGCTCGTCCCAGCCGGCGTCGAGCGTGGTGACGCGTTCGGCCTCGAATCCGCTGCGGCCACGAACGCGAGCAGGTCGGGCAGGATCGCGCGGGCGTGGGACACGCCGAGGCGCAGCGTCGCGTCAGTGGCGTACATGCGCATCAGCGGGACGCGGGTCCCGGTGGCGAGGTAGTAGCCGACCGCGGTGCAGACGCCGCCGGGCGCCAGCGCGCGGAGGCCCTCGCGGACCCCCGCGGCACGCGACGAGGCTTCCACGACGATGTCGTAGCTCCCCGCGGGGCGCGAGTCACGCGCGTAGGTTTGAGCGCCGAAGGACTCGGCGATCTGCCGCCGGGCCGGGTCGTCGTCCAGGTAGTCGGCCACACCGGCACCGTGGGCGACGGCGAGGCCGGCGGCGTAGAGGCCGATGCTCTTGGCTCCGCCGCCGATGATCAGCACCGATCCCCCGGGCCTGGCGGAGAGCGGCGGCACGACGGTCCGCCAAGCGTCCGCGAGGTTGTCGCTCGCGGACGCGATCCGCTGGGCCGGGACGCCGGCCGGAACCGTGACCAGCATGTGGTCGGCGTGGGGCACTCGGAAGGCATCGGCGATCATGCCGCCCCACGGGCCGCTCGCCGGCCGAACCCGAGCGGCGAGAGTGCGCGTTGTGGTCGTCGCGCACTTGGACGTGAAACCGCGCCGGCACGGGTCGCAGGTGCCGCACGAGACCGCCCACGGCACCACGACCCGATCACCGACCTGCAACTCGCGAACGTCCGCACCGACGGCAATGACCTCGGCGATGCATTCGTGACCGATCGCGAACGGGCCCTTGAACGGCACGCGCCCGCAGATGCAGCCGACGACCGGATCGATCGCGCCGAGCTTGATTGCGACCTGCATCGCGCGCGAGACGGGGCGGTGGATCGGAACCGTGTCGCCGTCGCAGCGCCCGGCGATGAAAGGACGCACGATCGCGTCGCCGGGATCGGCCAGCTGCGGCTCCGGCCGATCGGCCCACGCGAGCCGGCCGGCGCGGATCAGCTGAAGCTCGCGCATGGCGCGATCCTAAGCCGCGAGGGATTGTCGAATCGGCGCGTTCCCGTTCGACGCATGGGTAGAGAGGGGCTCAGGGGAGCCCCCGTGACCAAAGGAGAATCGCAATGGGAAAGCTGATCGCGACAACCCAGGCCACCATCGACGGCGTCATAGACCCCGTCGGCGAGTGGGTGCAGGAGGGCGGAGACCACGCCGAGTACTCGTTTGAGCGTCAGGCGAAGTCCAGCGGGCTGGTGCTGGGCCGCACGACCTACGAGGGGCTGGCGGGCTACTGGCCGAACGAGTCGGGCAAATGGGCCGACATGGTCAACCCGATGCGGAAGTACGTCGGGTCCACCACCCTGTCCGGCGATCTCGAGTGGAACGCGACCCTGCTCGAGGGCGAGCTCGAGGACTCGATCCCGAAGCTGAAGGACGAGGTCGACGGTGACCTGTTCATGCACGGGAGCGGCGAGTTCGCGTACGCCCTCGCCGAGAAGGGCCTGATCGACGAGTACGAGGTCTACCTCAACCCACTCGTCTGGGGCAAGGGGAACGTCCACGTGCTCGGCGACAGGGGAACCGTCCGGATGGAGCTCGGCGACGTGAAGCGGTTCGACTCCGGAGTCGTCCTGCTCACCTACGGCCCGGCGTCTAGCCCCGGCTAGTCGGGGGTATAAGCGTGGGGTGCTTCAACGAACCCCGGCCGTTGCGAGCCTGCTCGTCGCCGCCGCCATAGCCATCCCCGTCCCTCCCGCGGATGCGGCGCCGCGGGGGGCGTCCCAGCTCCGCCTCGCGCCCAGCACGGCAACCCTTCGTTTCGGCGCCACGCCGAGCTACCTTCCCGCGGCCGGTCTGCCGGTGCGTATCGAGATCCGCGCGACCGGCCGCAGGGGCAGGCGGCTGCTCGGCCGCAAGCTTCGCGGTCGGGTCGGCGGCCTCGGGCGGTGCGCGCGGTCGTACGCGCGCGGCGACGGCCGGCGGCTGATCTTCCGGCGCGGCCGCGACTCCCTCGGCGCGAAGTTCCAGGGCTCGCGCGCGGTGCGCCTCCGGGCATCGCCGAACCTGCGCTTCTGCCTGTGGTTCTCGCGCTCGCCACGCACCCGCGTCGGGGCGGTGCGCAGAACGGTGAACGTCGCGCCTCGGATGTTCGGCGCCGCGATGTCCTATGTCGGACGCTTTGAGGTCGCGGCCGGCGGCGGGCCGAACCTCGTGGCGGCGGCCGCGGCGACGGCGCCGTTCAGCGTCACGAAGAGCGGGCCGTGCCGCAACGACGATCCCGAGACGGACGCCGCCGGGCTCGCGACCCTCTCGGGCCTGCACCAGTCGGCGACCCTGTTTCAGAACTGGACCGCGAGCTGCACCGGGGCGCTGACGATGCGCTACGCACCCGCGCTGGCGCTCACCTACAGCCGGGCCGAGTACTTCGGGCCAAAGCCGCTGAAGGCGCTCGGCGACTGCTTCACCGGCTCGGCGATCGGCCTCGACGCCAATCAGGCGAAGGCCTACGTCAGCGCGGTCGGCTGTCGCCCCGGCCGAGTCCTCAGCCGCCGGTCACTGAACCGCCGCCAGCGCGGCGAGGTGTTCGAGTTCAGGGTCGCCGGCGCGCGCGCGACGCTCGTCCCGCGCGGGACAGTCGTGGACATCGTCACCGCCCGCTGATCGTCTCCGAGCGTATATTACCATTTGGTAATATATTGCGATCAGTGCGTACAGTGCCCTTTCCGAGCCACACCGCAGGCAGATTCTGGATCTGCTGCGCGAAGGCGAGAAGCCGGCCGGAGAACTGGTGGAGCAACTCACCCTCAGCCAGCCCGGCGTCTCGAAGCACCTCAAGGTGCTGCGCGAGGCGGGGCTGGTCACGGTGCGCGCTGACGGCACGCGGCGTCTATACGCGCTGCGGGCCGAGCCCCTTGCCGAGGTGGACGCGTGGCTTGCGCACTACCGCGCATTCTGGGCTGGACGCCTCGACAACCTCGAACGACACCTGGAGGACAACCCATGATGGACGGAACCTTGGAGATGATCGACGGGCGTCCCGCCCTGCGCTTCGAGCGCCAGCTCGCCTACCCCGTCGAACGGGTGTGGCGCGCGGTCAGCGAGCCCGCAGAGCTCGAGCGCTGGTTCCCAGCCGCCGCCGAGTGGACCCCCGCCGCCGGCGAGACCTTCGAGGCGGGCGGAATGACCGGCGAGGTCACCGAGGTCGACCCACCGAACCGCCTGGCCTGGACCTTCAACGGCGAGCAGTACAGGTTTGAACTGGCCTCCCATCAAGACGGCTGCCTGCTCGTCTTCATTCACATCTCCAACGACCGCACGCTCGCCGCGCAGACTGCGACGGGCTGGGAGGCGTACTTCTCCCGCCTCGAGCCGCACCTCGCCGGCGATTTTCTCTCCGAGGAGGAGGCACATGAGCCCTGGGGGGAAATCCACGAGCGTTACGCCGAGCGCTTCGGGGTCGATCCCACACCGGGCCGGCGCTTCGCGGCCACCCTGCGCTCAAGCCATGACCGGGATTGAGTGGCGCCATCGACCAGGCCGGGTTAGGGTGGCCACGTGTTTGGACGAGCCACTGGCTGGCTCTCACTAGCGATCGTCATCGTCTCGGCCATGCTCGTTCTGCCGTCCGCCGCCTCGGCCGTCCCGTGCGGATTCACCAACAGCCACGTGAACACCCACATTCCGAACGGAGGGTTCGGGGGCGTCTCCAAGTCGCTCTACATCCCCCGCGGCAACACCTCGAACCGAAATCTGGAGGACGTGGATATCAGGCTCAAGGTCGTCCACCCCATCGACTCTGACCTGAACATCACGGTCTCTCACGCCGGCAGGACCGTGTTGCTGTCGAGCCACAACGGCGGCACCGGCCAGAACTACACCGACACCATCTTCGACGACGAGGCCGCCAACCCGGTCGACGGGGCCGCCGCGCCGTTCACGGGGAGCTTCCGGCCCGAGGCGGCCCTGAGCGCCTTCGACGGCCTCCCCTCGGACGGCGTGTGGACGATCAACGTCGCCGACGACACCGGCGTGCTCGATGGCGGCGGAGACCCGCCGCCGCAGGACCTCGTCTACTGGGGGGTGGACTTCGACGCCGAGGCCGGCTGCCCGAGCACGGAGCCGGCGTGCGACGAGCAGGGAGCGCGGGTCGGGGTGCTCACCTCGGACAATGGTACGGGCGTGAGTTCTCGCACCCTTGCGGGCACCGGTCAGATCACCGACGTCGACGTCCGGGTCAGCATCGCCGCCGCCTCCGACGAGGACGTGGACCTCTCGCTGAAGAACGGCACCACCCCCACCGTGGTGCTGTCCGATGACAACGGCGGAACCGGGGACAACTACGTCAACACCTTCTTCGACGACTCGGCGGCGTCGCTGATCACCGCCGGCTCGCCGCCATTCAGCGGGTCGTTTAGGCCCGAGCAGGCACTCAGCGTCTTCAACGGCAAGAACCTGGGGAGCACGTGGTCGTTGACGATCAGCGACGACAGCAGCTCCACCCCCGGGGGCCTCACCCTCCTCGAGTACGGCATCAGGGCGTGGTCGAACGCGACGTGCGTCGACCCCGACGGCGACGTGGTGTGGAGCGCGAGCGACAACTGCCCGGACACGGCGAACGTCGGCCAGGAGAACCACGGGTTCGACGGCACGGGGAACGTCTGCGATGCCGACGACGACGACGACGGCCACCCGGACACCGCCGACGCGTGCCCGCTCGGCGATCGCATCGCCCCGCCCATTGACTACGACGCCGACGGCTGCAAGGACATCGAAGACGCCGACGACGACAACGACGGCCTGGCGGACACGGCCGACGGTTGCCCGCGCGACATCGTCGGCACCGCCGCCGACACCGACCGCGACGGCTGCAAGGACATCGAGGACGCCGACGACGACAACGACACCGTGGCCGACGGCGCCGACAACTGCCCGCTCAACTCGAACAAGGACCAGCGCGACCGCGACGGCGACAAGCTCGGCGACGCCTGCGACCCGGACGACGACGGCGACGGCGTGATCGACTCGGCGGACAACTGCCCCACCAGCTCCAACCCGGGGCGCCAGGACGCCGACCGCGACGGCCTGGGCGACGCGTGCGATCCCAACCCCAGGGCCTCGCGCCTGGCGCCGAGGCTCGCGAAGTTCAAGCTCTCGCGTAGGACCTTCGCCGCTGCCCGCCGCGGCGGGAGCCTCGCGGCCGCACGCAGGAAGCCGAAGGTCGGCACCACGATCAGCTACACGACGAGCCTCGCCTCCACCACCCGGTTCACCGTGTACCGGGTGACCCGCGGCGCCAAGAAGGGCAAGCGCTGCGTGAAGCGGCGCAAGGGGGCGAAGGGCAAGGCGTGCAGGCGCCTGGTCAAGGTGGGGACCTTCACGCACGCCGACAAGGCGGGCACGGTGAAGCTCAAGTTCACGGGCCGCGTGAAGCGCAGGGCGCTGGCGCCCGGCCGCTACGTGCTCCGCGCCCGCCCCAGCAACGCCGGCGGCGCCGGCGCGATCGTGAACGCGAGCTTCAGGATCGTGCGGCGCTGAGCGTCACTTCTTGACCCGGAACGCTCCGCGCATCGACGGGTGGATGCGACAGAAGTAGGCGTAGGTGCCGGGCTTGAGCCGCTTCGGGGTGGACCATGTGTTGCGGTTTGGCGTGGGCGGCCCACCGAAGCCCAGTTGGCCTGAGTCGAACTC
The DNA here is from genome assembly GCA_963808105.1 of uncultured Thermoleophilaceae bacterium. Classification (GTDB taxonomy): domain Bacteria; phylum Actinomycetota; class Thermoleophilia; order Solirubrobacterales; family Thermoleophilaceae; genus JAAYBF01. Next base: position 1,592,168 of record CAWEEH010000003.1, read on the forward strand.
GACGGGGCCGTTGGCGGTCGGGTAGCCGATGCCCGTCGACCTGTTGCACGGCAGCCGGCAGGAGGTCACCGAGTGGTAGATGTCCCTCGCCGCGTCGGTGCTGGTGAAGGTGATCGACTGGCCCCGTCTCACCACCGGTGTGCGATCGGCCACGAACCTCTGGGGCCGGTAGCCGAAGTTGCTGATCGCGATGTTCGAAGTGAACGCGCCCGACGCCACGTCGGACGGGTCGTCGGCGCCGATGTCCTTGCCGCCGTGCACCCTGTTCTCGCGCAGGTGCCCGTGGGTGGTCTTGCCCTTCACGTCCACCTTGCGCCTGAACGGGTCCAGACCTCGGCGACCGTCGGCCAGCCAGGCGACCATGATCCCCATCGACTCGTACCAGGACGCGCGCTTGGACTCGTAGGTCACGGTGGTGGACAGCACGTCCCCCTTCTTCAGCCTTACGCGGTAACTCTGCGGGGTCACCGTCATTGCCAGGTCCCACGAGACCGGCCCGAGCGGCTCGAAGTACTTGGCTCGCGAACGGAACAGGCGGACGCGGTTGCCGCGCACGGACGGCGCGGTCGACCTGCAGCGGGCACGTGCGGCAGCCGTCCGCCTCTTTGCGCAGTTCGGCCCGCGGTAGCGCGCGCCCTTGCGCTTCAGGTAGAGGTCGTTCCACAGCCCGCCCGCGTGCAGGTGCCCTGCGGTGGCGATCATCACGCTGTCGCGATCCACCCTCCACTTGTTCGGGCGGCGCCGGCGCCCGGCGTAGGCCGAGGGGTTCTGCGTGGGGTAGGTGAACTTGCCCTTGCGCCCCGCTCCCCGGAACACGTCGAAGACCGGATAGAGCTTGCCGTTCTCCACGTCCATCCAGACCGGGCGGGCGGGCTTGATCGACGCCGCCGCCGGCGAGCTGGCGGGCACGAAGTCGATGTCGTAGGTGATGTAGAGGCTGTCGGGGCGGGCCACGAGGTTGTGGACCATGTAGTTCAGGAGCCACGGGTCGGACGCCCTGTACGCGTAGCCGTATCCCTTGGGCAGGGTCGTATCGGTCTTCTCCTCACCTACGGCGAAGAAGCGCTCGGGACCGCCCATCGTCGCGTCCCTATTTGCCAGGTTCAGCCACACACCGTGGTGGAACATGATCCGGTCGCTGCGCGGCACCGAGCCGTCGGCGTGACGAAGGTTCGCCCGGATCCCCACGATGTAGCCGTTCACCTTCGGCTTCTGCGCCGTTGGCGCGAGCTGAATCCGGTTCTGGCCCGGTCCGATCTCGTAGGGGCCTGCGCGGAAGCTGAGGCGCTGCGCCCCGGGTTGGGAGGCCGCGAAGGAGGACGGCACTAACAGGAGCGAGGTCACGAGGACCACGCCAAGAAGAGCAAGGCGAACGGTGAAGGGCACGCAGCGATAGTCACAGAACATTGCTGCGCTCCTGTTAACCCAGGCTCAGCCAGCGGCATCAGAACGACGAAGGGCCCGCAAATGCGGGCCCTTCGTGAGTAGCGGGGGCGGGATTCGAACCCGCGACCTTCGGGTTATGAGCCCGACGAGCTACCTGACTGCTCCACCCCGCGGCGTGGTGAAGAAGTTAGCAACCGAACGGTCGCCCCTCAACTGGCGCAAGTAGCGTGCCGCGGGTGCGGATCGCCGTCGCCGACCTGGGAACGAACTCCACTCGGTTGCTGATCGCCGACGTGGATGCGGACGGACGGCGCGAGGAGGTGGAACGGCGCACCGATGTGACCCGGCTGGGCGAGGGCGTCGACGCCACCGGCAAGCTCGACGAAGCGGCGATGGAGCGCGTGCACGAGTGCCTGGCGGAGTACGCGGCCCTGGCCGAGCAGCTGGGCGCGGACCGCAAGGTGGCGGTGGCCACCAGCGCCGTGCGCGATGCCGGCAACGGACCGGCGTTCCGGGCGGCGGTCGAGCGCCGCCACGGCTTCCGCGCACAGGTGATCTCGGGCGAGATGGAGGCGCGGCTCACGTTCCTCGGCGCCACCACGGGCCGCAGCGGCGGCCCGACGCTGGTGTTCGACATCGGCGGCGGGAGCACCGAGTACGTGATCGGCTTCCCGGGAGAGACGCCGAGCTTCAACGTCTCCACCCGGCTCGGCTCGGTGCGCCAGAGCGAGCGCCACCTGCGGGCCGACCCGCCCACGCCGGACGAGCTGTTCGAGCTCGCCCGAGCCGTCTCAGACCTGGTGATCGCGGGCGTGCCGGAGGACCTGCGGCGCATGACCGACGAGGGCATCGCGGTGGCGGGGACCGCCACCTCGCTCGCTGCGATCGACCAAGAGCTCGACCCCTACGACCCGGCCCGCGTGCACGGCTATGTGCTCACCCTCGACGCCGCCGAGCAGATCGCGGCCGCGCTCGCGGCGATGCCGGTCAGCGAGCGCCGGCGGGTGACCGGGCTGCTCCCCGCCAGGGCGCCCACGATCGTCGCTGGGGCGGTAATTCTCGTGGAGTCCATGCGGGCTTTCGAGCTCGGATCGGTGACCGTCAGCGAGGCCGACATCCTGCACGGAATCGCACTTTCCGAGGGGTTGTACGGGGGAGAGCACGGGGGGACAAAGGGTTAGACAAATTGATGCTGGCATCTCCCCCCTGGGCGCGCTATATTGGCCTAGCTGGGTCTGGGATAGCCGTGCGGTGAACTCCGTCGGTGCTCCCGATAAGGGCCCGGTACATAGGTTCGGGCGAAGCCGCATCGTATCGGCGCCTCCCGCCGTCCGAACCGCTAGGTCCTTTCAAGGCACGTACCCCTGCCCGTCCTGATTGGACCGTTAAGGAACCGCTCCCGAGAGGGGGCGGTTCCGCTTTTTGGGGGCGCTGCTAGAACCGGGGGTGGATGCGCCGCCTGGCCCCGATACTCGCGCTGCTCGCTCTGCTCGCTTTGGCGGGCTGCGGCGAGCGACGACGACTCCGCCCCCACCCCCAAGGCACAGCGGCCCGTGCCGCCGCCGAAGGGCCCGCCGACCGTGAAGCTGGCCGCGTTTCCCGACGGCCCGCAGATCGGCTTCTCGGACAACCGTCCCGAGACCCTCATCGACCCGCGCTTCAGGGCGATGGGACTCAAGCGCGTGCGCAAGACCGTGCCCTTCGACGAGGTCGAGACGGGTGGAGAGCCCCTGAAGCGACTCGATCAGTGGTTCGCCAACGCGAAGAGCACCGGAGTGGAGCCGCTGGTCTCCTTCTACCGCTCCCCGAAGGACAAGAACCTGCTGCCCAGCGTGAAGGAGTTCCGCGGCCACCTGCGGCGCTTTCGCAAGCGCTATCCGTGGGTGCGGCTGTTCTCGACCTGGAACGAGGCCAACTTCACCGCCGCGCAGCCCACCGGGCGCGACCCCGCCCGCACCGCGCGCTTCTACCGAGCGGCACGCGAGGAGTGCGAGGCCAAGTGCACCGTGCTCACGGCCGACTTCCGCCCCGACGGCACTCCTGAGGCCACCGCCTGGCTGCGTGAGTTCCAACGCGGGATCGGCCCCGGCCCGCACATCTGGGGGCTGGTCCCCTACCCGGACGTGAACCGCCGCAGGGACGTCCACACGCGCGCGTTCCTGCGTGAGACGAAGGGCGACGTGTGGATCACGGAGGTCGGGGCGCTGCACTTCTTCGGCCGCGGGCTGCGGCCCTCGATCCCGCGCCAGACGACGGTCATGCGCTACCTGGTGAACGACTTCCCGCGCGTGTCGCCGCGACTGAAGCGGATGTACGTGTACCACTGGCAGGCGAGCCCCACCGATACGCTCTTCGACTCGGGACTGCTGTCGGCAGATGGTGCCCCCCGACCGGCGTACGAGGTGTTCACGTCCGCTATACGTAAGTAACGCGCGTTTCACGGGCTGGCCCCAACGGACGCGCAACTCTCGCCGAAAGTGGTGTTAGAGCGTTCTCATGAGATTCCGCCACCTACTCACACTCTCCGTCCTGGCCGCGATCCTGCTCGTTCCCGCGCAGGCGCAGGCAAGAGCCACGATCGCGTTCTCGGACAACGACGTCAAGACGCTGCGCGACGCGCGCTTCCAGGCGACCGGCATCAAGAAGATCCGCCGCAACGTGCCGTACGACGAGGTGACCAACGGCGGCCGCAACCTGGCCCTTCTCGACGAATGGTTCGCCCTCGCGCGTGCGCAGGGGATCGAGCCGCTGGTTTCCTTCTACCGCTCGCGCAAGGGCAAGAAGCGCCTGCCCACCGTGGCCGGCTACCGCAAGTACTTCCGCGCCTTCCGCGCGCGCTACCCGTGGGTGAAGTACTACTCCACGTTCAACGAGGCGAACTTCCCCGACGCCCAACCGACGGGGAACTTCCCGAAGCGGACCGCCCAGTTCTACCGCGCCGCACGCAAGGACTGCCGGCGCCCGCCGACCTGCAAGGTGCTCACCATGGACTTCCGCGCCGACGGCTCCAAGCACTCGCTCCGGTGGCTGAAGACCTTCAAGCGCCACATGGGCCGCGGTCCGCACACCTGGGGGCTGGTCTCCCACCCCGACGTCAACCGGTCCTCTTTCAAGCGCACCAGGCAGTTCCTGCGCAACGTGCGCGGCAACGTGTGGGCGGTCGAGGTCGGCGCCGTGAACTACTTCGGCAAGCTGCGCCCCAGCATCAAGCGCCAGACCAAGGCCATGCGGTTCATGATGAACCGCTACCGGAACGTGTCGCGGCGGATCAAGCGGATGTACGTCTACCACTGGCGCGCCGGCCGCCGCAGCGGCGTGTGGGATTCAGGCCTGCTGAGCTTCGGGGGCGCGCGCCGCCCCGCCTACTTCATCTTCTTCAAGGCAATTCGCAAGCCCGCGCCTTAGGCCAGGTTCGACTTCCGCGGGTAGACCACCGTGGGGTCGGTGAGCACGTTCACCAGCGCCGGCTTGCCGCTTGCGAAGGCGCGCTCGAGCGCAGGCTTTAGGTCGGCCGGGCTCTCCACCAGCTCGCCGTGGCCGCCGAGGGCTTCGACAACCTGGTCGTAGCGACAGCCCGGCTGCAGGTCGGCCGCGACGGAGTAGCCATAGAGGAACTCCATCGGGTGCTTCTCCAGTGCCCAGATGCCGTTGTTGCCCATCACGCCCACCACCGGCACGCCGTGGCGCACCAGCGTGTCGAACTCCATGCCCGAGAAGCCGAAGGCGCCGTCGCCCAGCAGCAGGCATACCTGGCGGCCGGGGTTGGCGAGCTTGGCGGCTAGCGCGTAGCCGGGTCCGGCGCCGAGGCAGCCGAACGGGCCGGGGTCCATCCAGCACCCGGGCTCGTAGGTGTCGATCACACGCCCTGCGTAGGACACGAAGTCGCCGCCGTCGCCGATCACGATCGCGTTGCGGTCGAGCACCTGGCGCAGCTCGTTGTATAGGCGCAGGGGGTGAAGCGGCGCGCGATCGTCGTTGAGGTCCTCCTGCTCGCCGGCGCGCTTCTCGTCCTCGGTCTCGCGCAGCTCCGCGACCCACGCCGAGCGGTCGGGCCCGCCCGCGGTGCGCAGCGCGTCGAGCGTGGCGGGGATGCCGCCGTAAAGCTGCAGCGCGGGCTGGCGCGGGGGCTTGCGGTCGGGCTCCGCCGAGTCGATCAGCACGATCTGGGTCTCGTCGCCGAACGAGCCGCCGAAGCCCAGGCGGAAGTCCATCGGCACGCCCACCACCAGCGCGACGTCGGCCCCCTTGAGGCCCTGGCCGCGGGCGCGTGAGAAGGCCAGTTCGTGGTCGGCGGGAATGCACCCGCGCCCGAGGCCGTTTACGAACACGGGAATCCGCAGCTCCTCGGCGAGCGCCTGCAGCGCGTCCTCGCCGTGGGCCCAGTAGAGGCCGGTGCCGGCCATGATCGCGGGGCGCTCGGCGCCCTTGAGCAGCTCTATCGCGCGCTCCACTCCCTCGGCGGCCGGCAGCGAGCGGTGGTCGAGCAACTCCGCCGGGGCGTCGGCGTCCACGTCGGACTCCATGAACACGTGGTCGAGCGGGAAGTCCACGAACGTCGGCCCCGAGGGCGGGCCGACCGCGGCGGCGATCGCCTCGTCCATCGCACCCGGGATGTCGGCCGTGGACTCCACCGTCCGCGCCGAGCGGGTGAGCGGCGCGACGAACGGCACGTGGTCGATCTCCTGGAGCGAGCCCTGCCCCCAGCGCATCGCGGGCGCGCGGCCCCCGAGCACCACCATCGGCGAGCCGTTCATCAGAGCCGAGCCCATCGGGCTCATGCCGTTGGTCACGCCGGGGCCGGCGGTGAGCGCGGCCACGCCGGGCTGGCGCGTCGCCTTGGCCCACCCCTCCGCGGCGAAGGCCGCGGACTGCTCGTGGCGGGTGTCGACGATGTCGATGCCCTCCTCGCGGCAGCCGTCGAAGATCGAGAAGATGTGGCCGCCCGAGAGCGTGAACAGCTTCGTCACGCCGTGGGCCTTCAGCCGCTTCGCCACCAGCCGCCCGCCATGCGGTGCGGCGGTGGCCTCCTCTTGGGTCTTCTCCTCGGTCGCCATGACGGCGAACTATCCCAGGACCGCACCCTCCAGCGCGCCATCGATCTCGCGCAGCACGTCGCCGCCGAGCTCAACGCCCGAGGCCGCGACGTTGTCATCCACCTGCTCGGGGCGCGACGCGCCGACGATGGCGCTCGACACGTTCTCCTCGCGCAGCACCCACGCGATGGCGAGCTGGGCCATCGAGATCCCGAGGCCGTCGGCGATAGGCCGCAGCCGCTGCACCGCCTCAAGCACGTGGTCCTGCATGAAGGGCTGCATGAACCCGGCGTCGGGACCGGTCGCGCGCGAGCCCTCGGGGACCTCGTCACCGGGCTGGTACTTGCCAGTGAGCACCCCCTGCCCCATCGGCGACCACACGATCTGGCCGATGCCCCGCTGCTTGGAGAGCGGGATCACGTCCGGCTCGATCGCCCGGTAGAGCATCGAGTACTGGGGTTGGTTCGAGCGCAGCGGGCGCAGCCCCAGCTCGGCCTGCAGCTTGCACGCCTCGTCGAGCAGCTCTGCCGGCCACTCGGACGTGCCGATGTAGAACGCCTTGCCCTGGGTGACCAGGTCGTCGAGGGCGCGGAGCGTCTCCTCGAGCGGGGTCTCGGGGTCGGGGCGGTGGCACTGGTAGAGGTCCACGTAGTCCACGCCCAGGCGCTTCAGCGAGCGCTCGCACTGCTCCATGATGTGCTTGCGCGAGAGGCCACGGTCGTTCGGCCCGTCGCCCATCTGGAAGTAGACCTTGGTGGCCAGCACGTAGTCGTCGCGGTCGATGCCCTTCAGCGCGCGGCCGACAACCTGCTCGGCCTCGCCGCGGCGGTACACGTTCGCGGTGTCGAAGAAGTTCACTCCCAGCTCGAAGGCGCGGTGGATGCAGGCGACCGCGGAGTCGTCCTCCACCGTGCCGCCGTAGGTGAGCCAGGACCCGAGGCTGATCTCTGAGACGCGCAGCCCGCTCGCGCCGAGGTGGCGGTAGTTCATGCGCGGGGACAGTACAGTCAGCCCGTGGCCGAGACGTCCCGCGAGATCCGGCTGGCCTCCCGCCCCGACGGCGAGCCCTTGCCCGAGAACTTCGAGCTGGCCGAGGTGCCGGTGCCCGAGCCCGGCGAGGGCGAGATCCTGGTTCGCAACGAGTACCTGTCGGTCGACCCGTACATGCGCGGGCGGATGCGCGACGTGAAGTCCTACGTCCCCTCCTACGAGGTCGGCAAGGTGCTGGATGGGGGCGCCGTGGGCCAGGTGGTCGCGTCCAATGGCGGGAAGTTCGAGGAGGGCGCGTGGGTCCAGGGCCTGCAGGGCTGGCGCGAGCACTACGTGAGCAACGGCGACGGACTGTTCCCCGTCGACCCCGACATCGCCCCCGTCTCCACGTCGCTCGGCGTGCTGGGCATGCCGGGCCTCACAGCCTGGGTCGGGGTCATCGACATCGGCCAGGCCAAGGAGGGCGAGACGATGTTCGTCTCCGGCGCGGCGGGCGCCGTGGGGAGCACCGCGGGGCAGATCGCCAAGCTCAAGGGCCTGCGGGTGGTGGGCAGCGCGGGCACCCCCGAGAAGGTCGAGTGGCTGACGGAGGAGCTGGGCTTCGATGCCGCGTTCAACTACCGCGACGGCGACCTGCCCTCACAGCTGCGCGAGCACTGCCCGAAGGGGATCGACGTCTACTTCGACAACGTCGGCGGCGACCACCTCAGCGCAGCCCTTGCGCGCATGCGCCTCCATGGTCGCGTCGCGCTGTGCGGCTCGGTGTCCCAGTACAACCAGGAGGCCCCGCCCCCCGGACCGGACAACTTCGTCTCCGTGCTCGTGAACCGGCTCAATATCCGCGGGTACATCATTCTCGACCACTACGACCGCCTCGGCGCGTTCCTCGCCGAGGTCGCCCCGTGGGTGAAGAGCGGCGAGCTGAAGTACCGCGAGACGATCGTCGAGGGAATCGAGAACATGCCGCAGGCCTTCATCGGCCTCTTGCAGGGCGACAACGTCGGCAAGATGCTCGTGAAGGTCTAGCGGGCGGCGGAGCGCTTGAGCGCTGCGGCCTGAAGCGATTCCACGTTGCGCGGCAGCACTTCGACGCGGGAGCCGCGTACTCCGAAGTTCACGACCATGAGCGCGCCGCCGTGCTCGTCGACCACGCTGCGGGCTTCGTCGCGGGCCACCTCGATGGCGCCGGCGGGCACGTGGCACTCCTCGAGGAAGCGGACCGCGAGGCCCTCGTGCAGCTCTGACGGGCCCAGCTCCAGGAGCTCGGTGCGGAATGCCCCGGCGCTCACCTCGCGCGCTGGCGCGATCAGGCAGGCGGCCATGTCGTCGCGCACGCTGACGGCCTCGGCCTTCACCGCATCGAGCACGTCCTGGGCGGTGGCGTCGCGGCCGGCGCCGCCAACGATCTCGGCAAGGCGGGTGCGCCCGAGGATGCCGTCCTCGGTGGTGGCCTCGGCGAGGCCATCGGTGTAGAGGCAGGCGATCGCGCCCGACGGCAGCGGCACGGTGGTCTGACGCAGGCCCGTGGGAAGACCCCAGCCGATCGGCGGCGACCATGCCGCCAGCACCGGCTCGTGGCGCGCGCCGCCGGCGATGATGGGCGCCGGGTGTCCCGCGCTCGCGTAGGTGAGCGAACCGTTCGAGGGATCGTGGATGGCCACGATGACCGTGGCGAAGTCGCCGTCGAGCTGACCGCCGACGGCGCGCTCGGCGACCTGAAGGGCGAGCCGCGGCTCCAACCCCGCCTCGAGGTAGGCGCGCAGCGTGTAGCGCATGAAGGCCGTGTGGGCGAGCGCGGCGCGGCCGTGGCCGGACACGTCGCCGAGGATGAACGCGGCGCGCCCGCCGGGGAGGGTGAGCGCGTCGTAGAAGTCGCCGCCGGCGCCGGGGCCGTCGGACGGGCGGTAGGCCACCGACGCGCGGACCGCGCCGACCTTCTCGGGCACGGGGGGCAGCAGCGCGGCCTGCAGCAGGCCGACCTCCTGCATCAGCTCACGGCGCTGGCGGCCGAGCCGGCGCGCGCGAACCGCGGCGAGGAAGTAGCCGCCGCCGAAGAGGATGGCCAGTGCGGCGAGCAGTGCGAGCGCCGCCTTGAGCGGCTCGGGCACGACCTCCACCACTTCGCGCACGGTGCGGGTGACGCCGGAGTCGTTGTTCTGGGACTCCGGAGCGGGTGCGCCGCCCGTGCCCTGCTGGGCGCGGTCATCGCCCGCCTGGGAGGAGGGCGCGGGAGCGTCCGCGGAGGCCAGCACGGGACCCTGGGCAGGCGCCGGAGCGGTCTCGGCGGTTGCGCCGGCGCCGGCGCCTGCGCCGGTGCGCCCCACGGGCTCGCCGGCGGGCTGGTCGACGGGGTTGCTGGCCTGCGGGCCCTCGGCCCGCGTGTCGTCGGCCGGTGCGCTCGGCTCAACCGACGAGGGCGTGGGCGCGGGCGGAGTCGTGGTGGGGGGAGTGGTTGGGCGCGAGCCGGGATTCACGGGCTCGGCGGGCGGCGCGTTTCCGGTCTTGCCCTTGGGTGGAGTGGGGCTGACCACGTCGCCGGCCTTGCCCTTGCCGTCCCCGCCCGGCTCGGCCGGCTGGGCGCCGTCGGGCTTGCCAGGCGCCTGGGGCATGGCCACCGGCGGCTCGGGCGCCGCCTGCACGGCGGGCTGCATGGGCTGCGCCGGCTGGGCCTCCGCCTCGGCGGCTTCGGCTTGAGCCGCTACCGCGGCCGTGGACGACTGGACTGCGGCCGTGGACGACTGGACTGCTGCCGGCGCGACAGGCGCGGGCTCGCCGGGGTCGGCAGCCTGGGCCGGGAGCGCGACGCCGGCCAGCATCACGATGACGAACGCCGTCGGCACATGGCGACGTATGGCCGTCCAGCTGTCCTGTGAAGTCTCCCCTTGCAAGCCCAACCTCCTCATGAGGTTTCGCCACAAGGATAGCCCCTGGGGCAAGGCCTGGTAGGGGGAAGTCCGCTCATCCGATCGCCACGGCCGCGCGCCGTGACGCAGCCTCCAGGCTTTCCACGTTCCGGGGCAGCACTTCCACGCGCGGGCCCCTGATTCCGTACTCCACGTGAAGCACCGCACCGCCATGCGCGCGTGCGTCCTCTTGCACCTCGGCCTCGGCCGTCACGACCTCCGCCGCCGGCACGCCGCAGGCCTCCAGGAACCGGCGTGGCAGGCCTCCGCTCGCGTCCTCCGCGTCCACCTCGAGCTGCTCGGAGCGAAAGCCGCCGGCGGTGACTCCGGCCGTCGGGGTGAGCACAACCGTTGCCATGTCGTCGGTGACCAGGCGTGCCTCGCGCGCGACGCGGTCGAGAAGCTCCTGTGCGGTCACGTTGCGCCCGATCTCCTCGACGATGTCGCCGAGGCGCGGGCGGCCGAGGATGCTGTCCTCGGTACGCGCCTCCGCGAGGCCGTCGGTGTAGAGGCAGGCCACCGAGCCGGGTGGCAGCGGCAGCGTCGTCTGACGTAGGCCCGTGCGCATGCCCAGCCCGATGGGCGGGGACGAGGCGGCCAGGACGGGCTCGTGGCGGCCGGGCCCGACCACGATGGGAGCGGGATGTCCGGCGCAGGCGTAGGTGAGCGAGCCGTCACGCGGGTCGTGCACCGCGAGTACGACGGTCGCGAAGTCGCCGCCCAGGTGCTCGTCGATCACGCGGCCGGCCACCTGGAGAGTGGTGCGTGGGTCGAGGCCGGCCTCCAGGTAGGCGCGAAGGGTGTAGCGCATGAACGCCGTGCGCGCGAGCGCCGCGCGGCCGTGGCCGGACACGTCGCCGAGCAGGAACGCGGCGCGCCCGCCGGGGAGCGTCATCGCGTCGTAGAAGTCGCCGCCGGCGCCGGGGCCGTCGGACGGCCGGTAGGCCACCGAGGTCCTCACGGCGCCCACCGACTCGGGCACCGGGGGCAGCAGGGCGGTCTGGAGCAGGCCGACCTCCTGGAGCAGATCGCTGCGCTGACGCGAGAGCCGCCGCGCGCGCATGAAGGTGAGCGCGTAGCCCAGGCCGAGCACGATGCTGAGCGCGCCGACCGCGGCCACGAGCGTGAAGATCGGCTCGGGCACGACCTCCACCACCTCGCGGACAATCTGGTCAGCCATGACCGAGCGTGCACTCACTCGATTGGTGTCGGGTGGTCAGGCCTCCGCGGTGAGCCGGGGGGTGGTCTGGCTAGTACGTCCGTCCACCGCCGTGCGGGCCGCGTAAAGCGGCACTCGATCCGACTTTCCCTTCAGCTCGATCTCGCCCCGCTCCTGGAGCTCCACGGGCGGGCGGGTGAGCAGGCAGCGCGTGGCCTCGGTGAGCAGGATCACGTCGCCGGTCTCGCGCGTGGTCTGCTCCACGCGCGCAGCCACGTTCACCGGGTCGCCGATCACCGCGAACTCAAGCCTCCCGCCCCCTCCCACCGAGCCGACCGCGACGGGCCCCGAGTTGATCCCGATCCCGATCGAGACCTGGCCCGCGAAGCGCCGGTCGACCGCCTCCGCGATCTGGCCCGCGGCTTCCAGTGCGCGGTCGGCGTGGTCCTCCAGCCGCTCCGGGGCGCCGAACACCCCGAGGATGCCGTCGCCCACGAACTTGTTCGCGTGGCCCCCGTGCGCGAGCAGTATCGGCACCACGATGTCGAAGAAGTCGTTGAGGAACGCGACCGTCTCGCGCGCGCTCGAGCGCTCGGCGAAGGGTGTGAAGTCGCGCACGTCGACGAACATCACCGTGACCTCGACCTCCTGGCCCTCCAGGAGCTCGCCCTCGACGAGCACGCGATCCGCGACCTCGGGGTCCACATAGCTGCCGAACGCCTGGCGCAGCTGCTCGCGCTCGGTGAGCCCGTCGAGCATCTCGTTGAAGCTGCCGGCGAGCTGGCCGATCTCGTCACCGGACATGACCGGCACGCGAGCCTCGAGCTCGCCCTCCTTGACGCGGTTGGTGGCGTCGATCAGGTCGTCGACCGGGCCGAGGATGCTCTTGGTGAGCAGCACCGTGAGCTCCATCGAGAGCGTGAAGGCCACGACCACCGCCACGATCACGTCTATCCCCAGGTCCCGCAGCGACGAGGTCCCCGTGGTCGACAGGCCGCTCACCACAACCCCGGTGATCACGTTGATCAGCGGAAGGGCGCCCAGGAGCTTCCAGCGCAGCGGCACGCCGGCAGGCTGTCCGGCCCAGTCGGGCGGGAGCTGCTTGTTGATGTCCTCCACCACGGGCCTCAGGAACAGCTCCGAGGCGAAGAACTGGAGCACCGACGCATAGGCCACCGCCACCAGCGTCGCCCCGAAGATGATCCCGGCGCTGTACCAGGGCAGCTCGAGCCGGACCGTGTAGGCGACGGCAACCGGAACGCAGACGATGATGAACGGGAGCGGCCCGTTGCGGACCACCACCTCGCGCGGCAGCGACACCGCCCGGCGCCACGCCTCGGGCGCACCGGCGGGATCGCGTCCGTCCCTTACCCAGTTCACCACCGGGGCCGCGAGATGCTTCGTGCGCACGGCCGTGTAGATCAGCGCCACGACCACCGCGGCCTCGGCCACGAGCACCAGCTCCCAGAACAACGCCGTGGACATGTCCTCGTAGAGGGAGAACAGCGCCACGGTCGCGAACGTGATCGTGATCGCCGTGAACGCCTCGAACGCGATCCACAGCGCGAAGAACCGCGACCCCAGCTTCCGGTAGAGCCATCCGGACATCAGCGGCATGGCCGAAGTGTCACATAGAGGAAAGGAGAGTTAGGCGCCCCGCGAAGCGGGGGCCGTTCGGGGGTTGCAAAGGGGGGCATGTTTGCCCCCTTTGTGGTTCTCCGTTAGCGCTGGTTCGGGTTGGCGGGGGCATTGCCCGCCTGGCCCTGCGGCGCCGGTACGTTCGGCGCCTTGCCCTTCTCGGGCTTGTTGAACCGCTTGCCGCTGTAGAGCGACTTCGGCTGCACGAAGCACGGCGGCGCCTTGCCGGGCCCTGAGTCCGTCGGGTCCTTGCGCTCGCCGCCAGCGGGCTTGCAGTCGAAGGTCTCGAAGGCGCCCAGCGACGGCACGCGGTTGAGCGCGTTCGGCGCGAGATATGCGTTGCCGCGCTCGCGCAGCGGCCGGCGCGTGAAGCGGTCGAACGAGCGCGGGTTGATCACGCCGATCTGCGTCTGGTAGCGGTCGCCGCCCTTGCCCTGGGCCCCGGTGAGGTCGGCGCCGCCGTTGCTGAAGAAGCCGGCGATCGTGGCCTGGTGGAAGTTCGCCAGCGACAGGATCGGGTTCAGCTCGGGGAGGAACACGTGCGCCGCCTCGAACACAGGCTCCCCGGCGCGGAGGAACCGCTCCAGGTCGGGAATGCCCGTGCGCCCGGCCTTGACCAGCGGGTCGAGGTCGCGGAACAGCCCCTCGAGGTCCGGCGCCAGATCTCCGAGGTCGCGCACCGTCGGCCCGAGGTCGTCCGCCGGGCCCTTCAGCTGGTTCACCAGCGGCCGCGTGTTGTTCGCGAACCCCTCGAGCCGCGCAAGCGTCGCCTTCGACTCGTCCAGGAAGGTCGGGAACACCCGGAACGTCTCCGCCAGCGCCACATCACGCGACGCCGTGGCCTCGAAGGTGTTGTTCGAGTTCACGACGAGCTCGCGCAGGGCGCCCTGGCGCTCGTTGATCGCGCCGAACACCACGCCCGTGTTCTTCACCAGACGACGCACCGCGATCTCCTGCTGGTCCAGCTCCTTCAGCAGCGTCGCGCCATCCACCGCGAAGCCCTCGAGATTCCCGAACGCGTCGTTGAGATCCTGGCCCGTGCCGCCCTCGATCGACTTCGACAGCTCGCGGCACCCACTCCTGGAACGCGTCGCGGGTCGGCTTGTCGAACGCGTTGAAGATCTCGTCCAGCTCCACCGTCGGTTCCACCTGCGTCACGGGCAGGGTTGCGCCGTCGTCGAGGTTCTCGTCGCTGGTGCCCTGTGCGAGCTCCACGTAGGTCTCCCCGAGCAGCGTCTTCTGGCGCAGGATGGCGCGGGAATCCTTGGGGATCGGGGCGTAGGCGTTCTTGAGCTCCAGCTCCACCAGCGTGCGCGCGGCACCCTTTTGAAGCTCCTTCTTCTTCACCTTGCCGACGTTCACGCCTGCCAATCGCACGTCGGCCTCCACCGCCAGCGTGGACGCCTCCGCGAACGAGGCCTGGAAGCGGTAGCCCTCCGGCCGCAGCGGTATCGAGCCGCCGAACGCCAGCCACAGGAACAGCAGGATGCCGAAGCACGACAGCGTGAAGACGACCATCGCCATCATGCGGCCAAGGCTGGGAGCCTCCTTGATCATCTAGCGACCCACCCCCTTCCGGGCGTGGTTCAGCGGCTGTTGGGGTCCGTGGGGAGGTTGCCGTCGAGATTCGTCGGCGCCCTGCGCACGGGCGCTCGGCCCCTGCGGAGCTTGTTGAACTGCTTGCCGTCGAACAGGGACAGCGGCTGCACGAAGCACGGGGGCGCCTTGCCCGCCCCGGAGTCCACCGGGTTCTTGCGCTGGCCGCCCGCGTTGCGGCAGTCGAAGGACTCGCGCAGGACCCCCAACGGCCAGCCGCGGTTGGTCGCGTTCGGCGCCGAGTAGGCGTTGCCGTTCTCGCGCGGGGGCCTGCGCGTGAAGCGATCGAACGAGCGGGCGTTGATCACGGCGATCTGCGTCTGGTAGCGGTCGCCGTCCCTGCCGGTCGCGCCGGTCAGGTCCGCTGCCGCGTTGCTGATGAAGCCCGCCACGGTGGCCTGGTGGAAGTTGACCAGCGAAAGGATCGGATTGAGCTCCGGGAGGAACACATGCGCCGCCTCGAACACCGGCTCCCCGGCACGCAGGAAGCGCTCGAGGTCCGGCAGCCCCGTCCGCCCCGCCTTGATCAACGGGTCGAGGTCGCGGAACAGCCCCTCGAGGTCCGGCGCCAGGTCGCCAAGATCGCGCACCGTCGGCCCGAGGTCGTCCGCCGGGCCCTTGAGCTGATTCACCAGCGGCCTGCGTGTTGTTCGAGAATCGCTCGAGCCGCGCCAGCGTGGCCTTCGACTCGTCCAGGAAGGTGGGGAACACCCGGAACGTCTCCGCCAGCGCCACGTCCCGCGAGGCGGTCGCCTCGAACGTGTTGTTCGCGTTCACGATCAGCTCGCCCAGCGCGCCCTGGCGCTCGTTGATCGCCCCGAACACCACACCCGTGTTCTTCACCAGACGACGCACCGCGATCTCCTGCTGGTCCAGCTCCTTCAGCAGCGTCGCCCCATCCACCGCGAAGCCCTCCAAGTTCCCGAACGCGTCGTTGAGGTCCTGGCCCCGACCGCCCTTGATCGACGCCGTCAGCTCCTTCACCCACTCCTGGAACGCGTCCCGGGTCGGCTTGTCGAACGCATTGAAGATCTCGTCCAGCTCCACCGTCTCCTCCACGTTGGAGCTGGTCAGCCGGCCGCCGTCGTCCAGGATGTCCGACGAGCGCTTGCCGGGCGCCAGCTCCACGTAGGTCTCCCCGAGCAGCGTCTTCTGACGCAGGATCGCGCGAGTGTCCTCGCGCAGCGGCGCGTAGGGCTCCTTGATCTCCAGCTCGGCGATCGTGGCGTTGCCGCCCTTGTCGAGCTCCTTCTTCTTCACCTTGCCCACGTTCACGCCCGCCAGGCGCACGTCCGCCTCCTGCGCCAGCGTCGCGGCCTCCGGGAACGCCACCTTCACCCGGTAGCCCTCCGGCTTGAGCGGGATCGAGCCACCGAAGGCCAGCCACAGGAACAGCAGCAGGCCGAACACCGACATGGTGAAGATCACCATGGCCGCGAGGCGTAGCGGGCTGGGGGTGTCCTTGACCATCTAGAGCGCGCATGCCCCCGCTGCCCCCAGGTTGTTGATCACTCCGCCGAGAAGTGGGTCCAAAGCTGGGGGCGTATTCGGCACGATGCCCAGCAAGGCGGTGAGGGTGTCGCACCCCAGGCCGCCCAGGAAGATGCGCCGGAACGGCCCCTGAGCGTCGCCCGTGCTGAACAACGAGACGGTGTTTTGTGCTGTCCACGCGAGCCAGTAGAGATGGCCCTCCTCGCGCGCGCGGTCTCTTGCTACGTCCCCTGTAAGCCCCTCCGCCCCATTCGGGTTGAAGGCACCTATGTTGAAAAAGCGATTCAGCTTGGTGAACGAAGTGGTGAGGTCCGGGTTCGCCCTGTTGAGGTCGCGCGCGGCCGTGCCGAGGTCGGCGGTGTAGGGGCCGGCGATGCGGGCGAACGGGCGGATCTGGTCGCGTAGCTGAGGCGTGGCCTCGCGCACGAACGGGAGCACCGCGCGGTTGGCGGTGTCGAGCCTGCGGAACGGCGGGCGCAGGGCCTCGAGCGTCGGGCCCGAGCTCGCCGCCGAGGGTGTCCACCTTGGCCAGCGTCTGCTCGGTCTGCCCCAGCGCGCCGGGCAGCTGCCTCACGAATTCGGAGATCTGGACGTCCTGCGAGGCGAACGCCTCGAACACCGCGTTGGACGCCTGCACCAGGCGCACGATCTCCTTGTCCTTGGTGCCCAGCTCGCTTGCGTGAGCTTGCCGTACTTGTTGACGAGGTTCGACAGGTTCTTGCGCCGGCGCGCGACGGCCTTGGTGAGCTTCCCGAGGTCGCGGTTCAGCGGGCCCAGGCGCGCGAAGGTCTCCTGCAGGTCGGTGCCGCGGCCCTTCAGGCCCTTGCCGGCGCCGGAGATGAGCAGCTGCAGGTAGTCGCGCGTGTCGCCGTCGAGCGCCGACAGCACCTCGTCGGGGTCGATGTCCGGCGCGGTGTTCGTGGACGGGATCCGCTCGTCCTTCTTGAGCGCCCTGCCCTCGCCCGGATCGATCTCGAGGAACATGTCCTTAAGGCCGGTCTTGGTGCGCAGGAGGGCCGTGGCGTCCTCCTTGATGTAGCCCTCGTACTTGGGCTCGAGCTGCAGCTCCACGACGGCCTTGCCGTCCTCGAGCTCGACCTTGCCGATCTGGCCGATCTCGACGCCCGCCGTGCGCACGGTCTGGCCCTGCCCCGGCTGCACGGCCTGTGCGTCGGGCAGCTCGACCTTCACGGTGAACGGCTTCTCCTGAATGAGCGGGAAGCGCAGGCGCTGGTTGGACAGGATGTACCCGCCGATCCCGAGCGCCATCACGAACAGCGCGAGGATCGCGACGAAGTCGGCGAGGTGCTTGCGGATCGCGCGCCTCACTTGGCCTTACCCCCGGTCTTCGCGAGCCGCTTGAACTCCTTGAGCACGCGCAGGCGCTTCTTCTTCCCGGTGGTCTCATTCCACTTCTTCAGATCGATGGCGGCCGCCTGGATCTTCTTCGCGTTGAACGGGCGCGACTTGCCGTAGGTCGACGCCATCTTCTGGCCGGGTGCGCTGCCGTACTGCGCGAGCGATCCGCCCGGCGCGTTCAGGTTGGGCGGCTCCTGGGTCTCGCACGGCACGTCGGGGCGCCGCCTGGGCGGCTGGGTGCCGCCGTCGGGCGGAGCCGCGGGCCGCACCTGGGGGCCGAGCGCCGTGGCGCTCGCGTGGAAGAAGGAGTTGTTGGCGTCGCTGAGGCGGCTCTCGCCCGACAGGCCCACGAAGCCGCGCGCGCCCTGGCGGAAGAACGGCTGGTTCGTGTTGCCGGGCTCGTCGGGGTTGGGGATCGGCGTCTTGGCGAACGGCACCAGCACGTCGGTGGTGCAGGAGGACAGAAGCCGGGCCTGCCCGAGGAACGGGACGAGGCTCACGTTGAGCCTGGTGAGGTTGGGCACCTGGCGGCGCAGCTGGCGCGCGGCCAACTGCAGCTCGCGCGGGCCGACCAGGGCCCGGGCCTGGCGGATGAACGGCAGCGCGGCCTCCAGCGTCGGGCCCGAGGAGCGCACGCCCGGCAGGGCGTCGACCGCGAACGAGCGCAGCGAGGGCAGCGCGGAGTTGAGCGACGCGAGCGCGGGCGAGCCGACCCTCAGCACGTCACGCAGCGCGGGGATCGAGGCCTCCAGCGCCACGTCCTCGACGTGCGAACGCGCCGGCGGTCACGTTGAAGTTCGTGACCAGGCCCTTCAGCGCCTCCTCGTCCTCGACGAGCGCGGCGAAGGTCTTCTGCTGGCCCTTGAGCAGGCGCTGCACATCGCGCGTGGGCTCGAGCCCGAGCGTCGCCTGGTTCACGATCGCGGAGTTCTTGAACGCGTCCTCGCCGTAGCGCAGCGACTCGTTGAAGCCGCGCGCGCCCTTGCCCGAGAGGCCCTTGGAGTACTCCTTGAGGAAGACCTGCAGATCGGAGCGGGTGTCGGTCTGCAGCGCGGCGAGCAGGTCGCCGAACTGCACCGGCGCCGAGGTCTGGCTCATCGGGATCGGCTCGCCGCCGTCCTCCACCTCCGGCGCGGAGGGCGAGCCCGGCGAGAGGTCCACGAAGAAGTTGCCCTCGAGGAAGATGCGCGGCCGGATCTTCAGCTCGGCGTCCTCGTGGATCGGGAGGCCCTTGTCCTTGATCTCCATCTTCACCGATGGCGCCGTTGCCGTTGGACTGGGCCTCGACCTTCTTGACCTTGCCGATGTCGACGCCGGCGATCCGCACCGGGGAGTTCGGCTTCAGGTTGTTGGCGGTCTCGAACGCCGCCGTGAGCTCGTACGGGGCTCGCGAACGGGTTGAACTTCGTGAACGCGAACAGCGTCCCGGCGGCGATCAGCACGACCGCGATCAGCCCCGCCGTGAACGGCGACATGCCCTGGTGCTGTGGATGCTTGCGCTTGCGCCTCATCGCAGCTTGTCCACGTCTTGGAGGTTGTCGATGCCCAGCTCACGCGACTTGAAGGTGCCGCCGGAGAGGATCGGGAAGTTGTTGATGAGCACGGGCGCGTTGCCGCCGGTGGGCGTGCCGTCGGGGAGCGCTCCGGGCCCGTAGCGGGCGCCGGGCGCCAGCGGGCCGCGGACCCAGCCGACCTGGCCGTTCTGGCAGTCGGCGTTGCCCTGGGCGTCGATCGCCGGCTGGTACGGCGTGGCGTACACGCGGCCGAGCGCCATCCTGGCCCCGGGGCGCCGACCGGGTCGACGCCCGGAGGCGTGTCCCATGGCCGCGACGGCCTCGATCCCCGCGTAGGTGTTCGCCTGGAACAGGTTGGGCAGCTTCACGCCCTGGGCCTGGACCGTGCCGCCGCGGCCGACGGTCGTCGACTGGTGCTCGCCGAGCGGGTGGAAGAAGTAGTTGAAGTAGTTGCAGACCGTCTGGTAGGGCGCGACGAACTCGAGCGCGGGCCGCGTGACCGCGAGCGTGGTGCGCAGGTCGCGGATCGTGAGCAGCGTGTTGGGGTTCTCGAACAGGTCCTCGAGCTCCAGAAGCGCCTTGCGCAGGCCGTTGTTGAAGTCCACGGTGCGCGGGAGGATCGGCGTGCCCACGCGGAAGGCGCGGTTGATCGCCGGCAGCGAGCGCGGCAGCTCGTTGACCGCCGGGCGCAGCCGGCGCGACAGGTCCGCGAAGTCCGCCAGGAAGGGCCGCTGGACCCGGAAGGAGCTGACGCGCCGCGTCGATCGTGGACGGCGACTTCTCGATCGTGGCCTGCAGCGCGCCGGGATCGCTGCTGATCGCCGCGAACGTCGTGGCCATGTTGCCGAACAGCGTCCGCCTGCACGCTGGCGACCGGCGCCACCTGGGCCGACGGTGCGACCGAGCTGGAGGAAGAACTGGTCCAGCTGGGTGTCCGGGTCGGCGAGGCTGGTCATGACCGGCTGCAGGCTGGTGAAGAACGGGTTGAGCGCCTCGATCGCCGTGTTCAGCGAGCTGCCGCGCGCGGCGAACGCGTCGCCGAAGCCCTCCAGCGCGGAGCGCGAGTTCGTCGCGCGTGGGCTCGTCGAACGTGGAGAAGACGTCCTCGAGCTCGAGCCCCTCGCTGGCGTTGCGCAGCGGCATGGTGTCGCCCGCCGTGTAGGTCGAGCTCGCCCTTGCCGGGGGTGAGCTCCACGTACTTCAGCCCCAGCGCCGAGCGCGGCCGCACCTTGATGGTGGTGTCCGTGGCGAGCGGCTCGACGGTCTTGTCGAGCTTCATCGCGATCACGGCGACCGACTTGCGGCTCGCCGTCCTGCTCCACGATCTTCGGCACGATGTCGTCGACCACGCCGACGCGGAAGCCGCCGACCCGGACCTCGTTGCCCTTCACGAGCTTGTTGCCCGTGGGGATCTCCGCCTTCACGTCGTAGGTGGGCACGAACGGCAGGCCGGCGTTCGCGTTGTAGGCGATGAACACGGCGATGATCGACACGAGCACGGTGACCGCGCCCACGAGCACCGGGCTGGCAACGAGGGAGGCTGTTCCACGTCCGCGGGTCATGGCGCGAGGAGGAAGTCGAGGAGCTGGTTGGTGTCCTGCTGGCCACCCGCGCCGGGCAGGGGCACTTCACCCTCGAGCAGCTTGTCGAGGCGGTCGGTGCCGGTCTTCGGCAGCTTGGGCAGGCGGTCGATCAGGTCCTGCAGCTGGGGCGGCAGCGTGATCTGCGGCTTGGAGATGTCCTTCTGGCCCGGCAGCGGCGCCGGCGTCGGGCTGGCCCTCCTTGCGGCGCTCGCCCACCTTCTTGGCCGGCTTGCCCGCCTCGCGCGCCAGCGACGCGGCGTTGGCGCCCCGCGTGAAGTCCGGCGTGTAGACGCCCGGCTGGTTGGGGCCGAGGTACTGGTTGCACTGCCTGAACTTCTCCGCCAGCGACGGGTCCTTCTGGGGCGAGCCGTTCTCGTAGTTCGAGCAGCCGTTGGGGCCCTCGCTGAGCACCACGCTGATGCGCAGGATGTGGCTGATGTCGTCGAAGCCGTTGATCGAGAGGCCCTGCCAGAAGAAGAAGTGCCAGATGGCCTCCAGCCCGGTGAAGCCGGTCCTCTTGCCGCGGTTGGAGGGGTCGTTGGCGGGCGGGCCGTTGATCGCGCCGCGCGGATCGCTGTCGATCGCCCGGCGGCGGTCGTCCAGCGACTCCAGGAGCTGGCGCAGCGGCTTCGCCGTGGCGGGCGCCTCCCGCGCGAGCGCGCGCAGCTCCTTGACCTCGTTCGCTCCCTTCTCGAACGCACGCGCGCCCCACCTCGGAGGCCTCGCCGAGCGAGCGCACGGCGGGGCGCGAGGCGTCGGAGAACGGGCCGAGCAGCCGGAGGAACGCGTCGAGGTCGGGAGCGGCGCGGCGGGCGTCACGAAGGAGCGGGATCTGCTGGTCGGCCAGATCCTCCAGGCGCGCCATCGTCGGCGTCAGCTCGCCGAGGAAGCCGGGCAGCTTGGCGAAGGTCTGGCGCAGCTCCTCACGGCGGGTGGCGGAGATCTCGGCGGTCTCCCCCGCCTCGACGATGAAGCGCGACACCTCGTTCTTGCGCGCCTCCAGCTGCGCAACCACGGTGTCGGAGTCCTTGATGAAGTTCTCGATCACCCTGTTCTGGTCGCCCAGGATCTTCAGGACCTTGTTGGTCTCGCGCAGACCGGGGTGGGCGCGCTTGAGAACCTGCTGGAGGTCCTCGGGGCGGCCGGCCAGGCCGGTGCCCAGCTCGTTGATGATCAGGCGCAGGCGCTCGCGGTAGGGCCGGCGCAGGATGTTGTTGACCAGGTCCTGCGGGATCGTGGACTCGGTCTGATCGACCGGCACGGTCGCGCCGTCCTCCAGCTTCTTGGACGCCTTGCCGGGCTGGCAGTCCACGTAGTACTCGCCGATCAGCGACTGCGGCTTGATGTTGCAGCTCGCGTCCTCGCGGAACCCGCCGAATCCCGGCTCGGTGATCTCGGCGGTCACCTCCGCCTTGGGGGGCGAGTCCTTCGTGGCCTCGAACTCGGTCGTGGCTCCGGCGGTGACCCCGCCGATGCGGAAGTCGCCGCCCTCGGTCAGGCCGAAGGCGTTGTCGAAGACGATCTTGTAGGTCTTGCCGCTCCCGCTGTCGTCGCTGGCGCCCGCGAGAACAACTGCGCTCGCGCAGATCAGGAGGACCACGCCGATGGAGAGCAGCCGCCTCATCGCGTGTTCCCCGTGGCGCGCGCGGCCTCGTCGCAGTCGAGGAACTGGCGCTCCTCGGCCGACAGGACGTTCGAGCCGTCGTCGGCGGCCTCCTCGGCGGCGCCGGGGCAGCGCTTGAACTGGTTGCGCTTGACCGGACCGATGCCGCCGACCGGTTCGCCCTGCTCCAGGGCGGGCTGGATCGGGCCGGTGTACTCCGAGAAGCTGATCAGCCCGCGCGCGTAGGCGCCGAGCGCGTCGAACCCGCCGCCGGTGGTGGAGAAGTCGTCGAACCAGCCGAGCAGGTCCTGCGTGTAGGGCCGCCCTGCCGCGATCAGCGGGGAGGCGTCCCGGAAGGCCTTCACGGACGCCGGGAAAGCGCCCGGGTCGGTTCTGGCCATTGCGCTGCTTGGTCTCCACCGCGATGTCGGTCAGCGGCGGCACCGTCTTCATGAAGTCGATCAGGTCATTGCGGCGCCCGGGACGCCGGACGGCCACGCGGAGGTCCCGGACGGTGGGCTCGGCGTCGGCGGCGAAGGCGCGCGCGTTGGTGAGGAAGGGCCCGAGCAGCTCGGCCACGGGCTTGGAGGCGTCGACCAGCGGGATCGACGTCGTTGAGCGCCGCGCGCAGGTTCACGAACGTGGTGTTGGCCCGGCGCATGAACGGCGGCAGGCGCTCGACCGACTCCGCCAGCGCGAGCTTCTGGTTGCCCAGCGCCCGCGTGGTCTGGTTGAGGTTTCCGATCAGGCCGGAGAGGTCGTCGCGGCGGTCGGCGAGGGCGGTGACCAGCTTCGAGCTGTCCACCAGGAAGCGCTCGAGCACGGGCTGGTCCTTCGTCAGCTCGTTGAACAGGCGGCTCGAGGTGGCCAGCGCCGGGTTGAGGTAGTGGAAGGCCTCGTTGGCCTGCTTGCCCCTGCCGCTGAACTGGCGCGCCTGGCCCTGGAAGAAGCCCTGTAGCGCCTTGCGCGTGTCGGGATCGAGCGTGTTGAAGAGCTGGTCGAGGTCGACCGCGGTGTTCGTGCGATCGGTGCCGATCTTGCCGCCGTCCTCGATCTCGTTCGCCCCGTTGGGCGGGTAGGCGAGGTCGATGTAGCGGTTGGCGATGCCCGACTGGGAGAACTGCCGGATCGCGGCGCGCGTGCCCTGGCGCAGGGGCGTGTACTTCTCGTCGATCTTGAGCTTGATCTCCGCCTGGCCGTCGTCGGTGATCTTGATGCCGGTCACGCTGCCGATCGGCGTTCCGCCGCTCTGGACCGGGTTGCCGGTCACGATCTGGCCGGCGTTGATGAACTTCGCCGTGACCTCGTAGCCCCCCGAACCGCCTCCGAACAGGACGATGGCGACCAGCGCGACGGCAGCGATAACCGCGGCCAAAGCCGCGACTCGCCCTACCCCGGTCAACGCGATCCCATCCTTGTCCCTTGCTCTCCTCCCTCGGCCGGCGCCCGCCTCCCTAGCGGGTCTTCACCGGCTCGCGGCTCGCCGAATCTACCGGTTCGTACCCGCAAGCGACGCAGTTCGTGTTGCGAGCGGGGGGTCCTGTGTTAAGCCGGTGTTAGGGCCTTCAGTCCTCGTCCTTGCTTCCAGGCCACGTTCCGGTGAGCCTCAGGAAGGCCCGGCGGGCCTGGCGGTCGAACAGGGCCCGCGTGCCGGCGAAGACGGCAGCCTGCAGCACCGCCGCGATCAGGACCCGCGCGAGTGGCTCGCGCTCCTCCCCCGGCTCGGGCGGCTCCTCGTCGTCGATGGCCGACCAGATGCCCTCGAACGCCTTGCGCGCCACCAGGCCGGCGATCAGCGATCCGATGATGCTGAAGGGTGCGAAGAGGACCTTGGCCATGGCTCAGGAGTATGCCCGGGGTGGGATTCGAAC
Source organism: uncultured Thermoleophilaceae bacterium (assembly GCA_963808105.1). Classification (GTDB taxonomy): domain Bacteria; phylum Actinomycetota; class Thermoleophilia; order Solirubrobacterales; family Thermoleophilaceae; genus JAAYBF01. The sequence goes on from CAWEEH010000003.1 coordinate 1,616,294, forward strand.
CCACACGCCCTTTCAGGCTGGGGCTTTTAAGACCCCTCTGTCTACCGTTCCAGCACCCGGGCACCCCCGAGTATGAGCGCAACTTTGCGGTTGTTACCGTGTCCAGTCGATAGGGAACCCAGTTCCCAGGACCCCTCATGGAAGCTTCTGCTCTCCGACATCAGGCCACTCTCCCCGCACTTGCGGGCAAGTCGCCCCTGCTCCGGCTCCAGAGCGACGAGAAGCTCGTCGCGATGGTGCGCCGTGGCCATAACGGCGCATTCGACGCGCTGGTGCAGCGCTATCAGGCGCGGCTGCTGGCCTTCTGCCGCCACATGCTCGGCAGCCAGGAGGACGCCGAGGACGTGCTTCAGGAGGTGTTCGCGGCCTCCTACAACGCGCTCCTCGGGGACAACCGCCCGATCAACGCGCGGCCGTGGCTCTACCGGATCGCGCGCAACCGCTGCCTGAACCATCTGCGCAAGCCGCGCGCGGTGGGGCAGGACTCGATGGACATCTTCGAGCGCGACGGCGGCACCACCACCTCCGAGACCGTCCACCGCCGCGAGGAGTTCCGCCAGATCGTGGCCGACGTCCAGGACCTGCCCGAGACCCAGCGCACGGCGCTGCTGCTGCGCGAGATCGACGCGCTCTCCTACGACCAGATCTCCGAGGCGATGGACACCACGGTGCCGAGCGTGAAGTCGCTTCTCGTGCGCGCGCGAGTGAGCCTCGCCGAGGCGTCCGAGGCGCGCCTGCTCACCTGCGAGGAGGTCCGGCTCGAGCTGGGCCAGGTGGCCGAGGGGCTCGCGAAGAGCTCGCCGCCCGTGCGCCGCCATCTCAAGACCTGCGAGCGCTGCCGCACCTTCAAGACCGAGCTGCGCAGCACGTCCAAGGCGCTGGCCGCGATCTTCCCCGTCGGCCCGCTCGTGATCCTGCAGAAGTTCGGGATGGCGAAGCTGGGCCTGGGCGGAGGCGCGGCCGCGAGCGGAGCCGCCGCCGCGAGCGGCGGAGGCGCGGCCGCCGGTGGCGCCGGCGTGGCCGCCGGTGCCAGCGTCGCAGCCTCCAGCGCCGCCGGCGGTGCCATCTCGGCGGGCATCGGCACGCTCGCGTCGAAGGCCACGGCGGGCATGGCCGCCGCCGCGATCGTCACCGCGGGCGCCGTCGAGGTCAAGCACGTCACCAAGCGCGACCCGGCGCCCACCACCGCCGCTGCCATCGCTCCCGTCGCCCCCACCACGGGGGGCCAGGCGGTTCCGGCCAAGGTCGAGCGGGCCAAGAAGCCCGAGAAGGTCAAGGCCGCGATCAAGCCCGAGCAGCCGCCCGCGCCGCCCGCCCCCGCGCCCGTGGCCGTCGCCCCGGCCGCTGTGCCCGCCCCCGTGCCGGTGCCCCCGCCGGTGCAGGAGGAGGAGGCCACCACCACGCTGCCGCCTCGCACCGAGCCCGTGAACACTCCACCCGCCGGGGAGGACCCCGGCACCGCCCCGGGCGAGCCCACCGGCGCGCCTGAGCAGCCACCGGCGCCACCAGCCGGCGAGCCCCAGCCGGGCTCCGGCCAGCAGCAACCGCCTCCCCCGCCGCCGGCTCCCTAGCGCGGTAGGGTCGCCGCCATGGCGACCATCGAGGACTTCGACAAGCTCGACATCCGCGTCGGGCGAATCGTGGAGGTCGAGGACTTCCCGGAGGCGCGCAAGCCGGCCTGGAAGCTCACGGTCGACTTCGGCGAGGAGATCGGCACCAGGCGCTCCTCCGCGCAGATCAAGCAGTACACGCGCGAGGAGCTGGAGGGACGCCTGGTGATCGGCGTGGTGAACTTCCCGCCGCGCCAGATCGGCCCGGTGATGTCCGAGGTGCTCGTGCTCGGCGTTCCCGACGAGGAGGGGCGCGTGATCCTGCTCAAGCCGTCGTCGGAGGTGCCGCTCGGCGGCAGGATGTTCTAGGGCGTTCCGTCAGCGCTAGCGCTGACGGAACCGGATCGTCTTGGCGGTGCTGGATCTGCCCTGCGGGTCCTTCGCGGAGACCCGGATCCGGTAGCGACCTCGCTTCAGTCGCTTGCGCTTGATCTTCCCGCTGAACCGGAACCTGTTCTTGCCGGCCTTGCCCCTGAACCGCACACTTCCGGCGCGGACGTAGCGCTTCCCCTTCCTGCGCCGGAACGTGAACGTGACCGTGGCCCGCTCGGACAGGTTGAACGTGAACGTGATCCGGCCACGCCTACCGCGCCTGGCTCGGATGCGCGAAATCACCGGCTTCGCATTCGCCGGCGGGCGCACGATGCCGGGTCCGGGTCCGGGGCCGGGGCCCGGACCCGCACCCGCGGGCGGGCACGCCACCTCGAACGCGCCGATGTCCGGCCGCGCGATCGAGTCGCAGTTGCCGTCACGCGATCGAGGTGCGCCCAGGATGTCCTTCGGGCTCTGGCCGATGAAGGCCGGGTCGCCCCTGTCGATCAGCGGTGAGGTGGACAGCGGCGCGAACGAGGGGGCGAGCTGGGGCGGCGCGTTGAGGTTTCCGTTCGCTCCGGGCGTCGGAGCGGTCGATCCACCGGAGGCGACCGCACTCCTGAACGCCGAGCTGTCCGGGTTGATGCTCGCGCCGCCGGTGACGGTGAGGTCGACCCCGTCGGTGCCGGGGTCGGGGTTCACCGCGACGCTGTTCTTCATGCGAAGGGTTGAGGCGCCGGCCACGCGAACCGCGGTGAAGAGCTCGTTGCTCCCCGCCGGGGTTCCGCCGATCAGCGTCGAGCCGATCAGATCGACCTCGGCGAACGTGCCCGAGAAGACATCCAGCGCCTCCGCGCTCTCGAAGGCGGCCGCGGCGCCGGGAACGATCAGGCTGTCGCGGATGGTCGCGATGCCCTCAACCGAGACGCCGCCAAACGGGTTCTGAACCACTCGTGTCCGGTCAAGCGTCAGCAGCCCCGTCCCGTCCTTCTTCAGCGTGAAGAGCGCCTGGCCGTCGCCGGTCAGGATGGAATCGGTGAAGGTGGCATCGCACGCGCAGACGAAATAGGTGCTCCCGTTCAGCCGGCTCTGGGTAAAGGTGTAGTCGCGGACGCCGACGCCGTCGTTCTCGATCAGGGTCGCCTCGCCGGGGCCGGACGCCGCCTCAGCGAGAACACGAGTCGCGTCGAGGTTGATCTGGTTCGCCGTGACGTCGAGCAGGATGGCGGCGCCGTCCGACTCCTCGGTCGCGTCGCCGGTCGCGCCGGCGGTCAGGCGGACGTCCGTGAGGATCACCGTCTCGGCGTCGGGCTGAGGAACGTCCGTCAAGGCCCTGAGAGCCGGGCCGCCGGCCCCCGCATTGGCATTCGTGGATCCCGTGCCGCCGACCAGGTGTAGGTCCTCGAGCGTGAGGTTGGCCTTGTCGGCGCTGATGGCCGCTCCGCCCGCCTCGTTGTCCGCCACCCCGTCCTCGCCCTCGATGACCGTGGTGGCCCCGGCACCGAGGAACGTGGTGTCCGTGAGGATGGTTTCGGTCGGCGCGGCGAACGTGCCAGGGCCGATGTCGATGGTGTGCCCATCGCCGACGGCGGCCGTGAGCGCCTCCTGAATCGTGTCGCAGGGAGCCCCCTGCGTGCACTGCGTGCCGGCCTCCCCCGCGCGCACGTAATAGGTCGCTGCACTTGCGACGCCGGGCAGTGACAGCACCGCCACGATCCCGCCTACAAGAGTCCCCACCCCAAACCGCATTCAGCCGAGTATCCCCTTCGGGGGCGTCGCGTGCAACTAGGCGACGGGCGTCAGCCCGATCACCTTCAAGCGCCGGTCCAGCGCCTTCATGGCAAACGCCCGCGTCTCCTCGATGCTCACACCGAAGAGCTCCTCGCCCTCCTCGGCCCACGGCGGCTGGAGCACCCCGTCGGCCGCGGGGCCGCACTCCACCAGCGTGCGCTGGATCGCCTCGGCGTAGCGCGTGTCCTTCTCGGCCATGTCGCGCAGGAAGCGCGCGCCGAAGGCCACGTGGCGGTGCTCGTCGCGGGCGACGTTTCCGAAGCCCTCCACGAACCCGGGCAGGGTGCCCACCTGCTCGTTGTACTCGATGATGAAGTGCTGCCCGGTGAGGGCCAGCATCCCCTCGATCACCATGTGGTAGAGCGTGATCGCCTCGACGAGCGTCTCCAGGTCCTCGGGCTCGCGGGCCAGGCGATCGACCCGGCTCTTCAGCATCTCGTCGAAGAGCACCCCGAAGTTCTCGTTGAGGTGGGCCGAGGTCTCCTTGAGGCGGTCGGCGAGGTTGTCCGACTCCAGCACGCCCACCTCGGAGTAGAAGCGGTCGAAGAACTGGACGTGGCGAGCCTCGTCGGCGATCTGGGTGCAGAGGAAGATGCGCATGTCCTCCTGCGGGCAGGCGCGCATCATCGGTCCCAGCTCCTCGGCCACCTTCTGCTCGCCGATGAAGAACGAGGACAGGCCGTACATGCGCTGGTAGCGCTCCTCCTCGGGGATGCGCTCGTGCCAGTCGATCCGGTCCTGCGTGAAGTCGATGTCCTGCACGGCCCACTGCTGGCGCTCCCACAGGTTGTAGAGCTCGCCGTAGCTCAGCAGCTGCGACTGTCCCCGGTCCGCGGACTCCATCACCGCGGGGTCGGAGGTGGCCTGGTAGTCGGGACGATCCGTGCGCAGGTTCATGCGCGGCAGCCTACCGAGAAACTGGCTGGCTGGCCAGCTACGGACCGGGCTCGGCGGAGGCCTCTATGACCACCCGCCCGGAGGGCCCCGTGAGCACCAGGCGCTTGCCGGACCGCAGGCCGTCGAACGTGGTCGAGGCAGAGGCGATGTCGCGGTCGGCGCGGACGGTCTTGCCGCCCGCCCGCAGCTCGTAGGCGCCGCCGTCGGCGGAGCGCAGCTCCACGCGGATCGCGATGAAGGGCGGCACGCGGACCAGTCGCGGCGAGAGCTTGCCGCCGCGCCCGGTGATCAATGCCTGGGAGCTGGCGGCGACCTCGTCGCCCGCGCCACCCTCCTGCTCCTCGCCGGGCGAGGCGCCGCCGGTTCCCCCGGAGCCCGAGTCCTCGGGCTCGGTCTCCTGCGGCGTGGTCTCCTCCTCGGTCTGCGCCGGCGCGGTGTCGGTCGGGGTGGTCGAGGGGGACGTGCTCGTGGCGGCGGTCTCCTGCTCCACCCGGCCCTCGTCATCATCGCCGCAGGCGCCCAGTGCAAGCGCCGCACCGGTCAGCGCAAGGGCACTGAGGAGGCGTAACTCTTTCCCGGCCATGGACACACCGTAGTCAGACCTCAGACGTCAGACCTCAGAGCTCTGTTTCGTCACCTGGCTGCAGCACGGTCACCTTCGACGACGTCCCACCCTCGACGTCGCTCTTGAACGCCTCCGCGTCCGCCTCGATCGGCGGGAACGTGTCGTAGTGGCAGGGAATCACCGTCGGGGCGCCCACCAGCTTCACCGCCTCGACCGCGTCGTGGCGATCCATCGTGTAGTGGCCGCCGATCGGCACCAGCGCGGCATCGAGCGAGTCGCGCTTGCCCGGCAGGGCGAGGTCTGAGAACAGCCCCGTGTCGCCCAGGTGGTAGACGGTCTTGCCGCCGAGGTTGATCACCAGCCCCGCCGGCGTGTGCGGTGTGCCCGACGGCGACACCGCGGTGTGCCAGGCCGGCGTGAGCCGCACCCAGCCGCCCGGGAACTCCACCGTGCCGCCGATGTTGGGGTCGGCCACGTTCTCCACGCCGTCCCCGCCGATCTCGTTCGCCAGCTCCACGATCGCGATCACCTGGGCGCCGGTGCGCTTGGCGATGTCCACGGTGTCGCCGAGATGGTCGGCGTGGCCATGGGTGAGCAGGATGTGGGTGGGCTCGAGCTCGGACGCCTCTACGGCCGCCCTTGGGTTGCCGGTGAGGAAGGGGTCGGTGAGCAGGCGCGTGTCGCCATCGCTGAGCTCAAAGCAGGACTGGCCGAGAAAGCGGATTTTCATGGCGGGAAGACTACGGAACGCAGGGCGTGGCGGTGCAGTGGTGCCCGGCGATCACTCGCAGCTTGTCCCACGGGAAGTTGGCGAACACCTGGGTGGCCGTCTTGCCGCCGAAGTAGCCAAGGTTTCCGTTCGGCACCCCGCCGACCCCAGGCCCGCTCGTGTACGGATTGGTCGGCTCGGTGAGCGGGTTCTGGCCATAGAACCGCGCCGGGTAGCTCCGCGTGCGGTCGGTGACGATGAGCCCGTACTTCTTCGCCGCCCGCTCGACCATCTTCGCCAGTGGCGGGTCGTTGTCGGCGTCCACGTTGTGCGCCGGGTCGAGCTGCAGCCGTGCGCCCTCGTGGATGCACGCGGGGCTTGAATCCTGGCCATCCGTCGCCTGCGCCGGATAGACGAACTCACCGGGGCACGCGTCCTTGATCTCGACCTCCACAGCGTGGTCGATCACTCCCGCGTTCAGGTCCTCGAAGGTGATGAGGCCCCCGGCCAGCGGGAGCTGGGTGGCGCGTGCGCCCCAGTCCCAGCCCTGGCTCGGAGTGAGCCCGGGCCAGGCGCTGCTCGAGAAGTAGCCGGGGTCGAGGTCGTACTGGTCCATCAGCCCGGCGGTGTCGGCGTGCCACTTACCGTCGCCGAAGCAGGGCTGGGACCAGGGAAGCGGCGCCGTGCAGCCCGGGGCATTCTGCTCGGGGGAGCTCGCGCGGTAGAACTCGAACAGGTGCTTGTTGGTGGTGTCGAGCACCGTGAGCCGGCCGTCCGAGCCAGGGCTGACCTTCGCGCCCGCCGGGATCGGCAACCCGCCGTGCGCGTCGATCATGGACTGCAGAAGCTGGTGGGTGGGACCGGGACCGCTCGCGGGACCGTTGATCACCACCGGCAGCCTGGGCGTGCTCGAGGTGACTCGGTAGATCGGTGTCGTGCTCGACGTGGTCGCGATGTCCGGCTTCGGTGACCCCAGCACGATGCTCGTCGACAGCGCCGATACCTGGAGCGCGGAGTTCGGCTCCAGCGCCGGGCTCGCCGGGATGGGCTTGTTCCAGGGCCCGGTGGGGTTGAACAGGGGCGCGGCGTGCGCGCTTCCGGCACCGCCGACACCCGCTACCAAGACTGCGACCAACACCCCTGCCCCGACCTTGCGCACTGCGCCCCCTTGCCTTCGAGTTACTGCCGGCGACTCTACCCGCCGCTGTCCAGCTCGCGCGCCAGTTCCCAGCCGACTGCCACCCCTATGAGCATCCCCATTCGGGTCTCCTCGGCAAGCAGCGTGCGAACCGCTGCTTCGTCCCCCACCGCCTGCCGCACCTGGGAATCGTGGGCCTCGAAGAAGCCGCCGGCGCTCAGCGCGTCGTTGAGCACGCGCTGGAGCTGCGGCGCGGCGCGCGCAACCCGCGCCTCGGCCTCACGGAAGCGCTCGGGGTCCGAGAGCGCCTCGATCGCCGCGTCGAGCTGCTCGTCGGTGAACGACATCAGCGGCGCGAGAACACCGGCAGCAGGAGGCCGAGCAGCGCGCCCACGGCGGCACCCGTGAAGCCGGCGACGAAGCTCGCCTCGGTGACCGCCAATGGCAGCAGCGCCAGCAGCGCGGCGAACACGTACACGCCGAGCATGTCGCCGCCCCGCCCGCCCGCACGCCGGTCCTCCACGTACCAGGCGGCGAGCAGCCCGAGAGCGGCGCCGTTCGCGCCGAGCACCAGGAAGATCGGGGCGTCCTCGAACGGCGGGGTGAGGTCCGCGGCCACGGCCGCTGCCGCGCCCGCCGCGCCGGCGAGGAGGAATACGGCGATCACCGCGAACCAGCCAAACCGGCGCTCGATCAGCGAGCCGAACACGCCCACGCTCACGAGCGTGACGAACTGGTAGGCGAGGCTGTCGTGGACGAACGGCGTGGTCACGTAGCGCCACGGCTCGTCGTCGATGCCCGCCACGACGCCGCCCACCTCGAAGATCGCCACCTCCTGGGTCGCCAGCACCAGGGTCACCAGCAGCGAGATCGCTATCAGCGCGACCGTGGCCGTCGGCCGGGTGTCGGGGGCGATGCCCTCGATCTCCTCCGGCCGCAGGCGTGAGAGCCGCGGGCGGCGGCGCTCCTTGGCCCGGGGGGCCTGATCCTCGGCGTCACGCTCCAGCTTGGGGGCGCGCTTGCGTACCCGCTGGCCGCAATACGGGCACTCCGTGACGTACGGAGAGACCTCCGACCCGCAGTTCTTGCAGACGACGAAAAGGTCCGGCTGGCTCACTCAGAAGAGGGTACTGAGGCCTCGACTATCTCCCCCACCACTTCTCTGAGGTCGTGGTTGGCCTCGAACACCACGATCTGGCGGGCGCCGCCGTTGCCGTTGTCGAGCAGATCGTCGATCCCGGCCAGCTCGTTCGCGGAGCCGAGGTCCTCGGCGTGGCCGCGCAGACGATCCACCAGGCGGCGCGCCAGGTCGGGGGTCCGCACTCGGTCGCGGCTCGGAAGGTCCACCAGCTCCCCGCCCAGGCCATGCCTGGCCGCCAGGAACTTGTTCTCGTCGAGCATCTCGTAGGGGTAGCGCGAGAGCTGCTCCCCAGACTCGAAGTGCTCCGCCATCTCCTTCACCATCGCCTGCACCAGCGCCGCCAGCGCCAGGGTGTGCTCCAGCCGGGTCTGGGAGTCCATCACCCGCACCTCCACGGTGCCGAAGTTCGGATGCGGGCGCACGTCGTACCAGAGGTAGGTGTAGTCCTCGATCACGCGGCTGGCCTTCATGAACTCGATCCGCTTCGACCAGTCCTCGAAGTCGTCGTAGCGCGGCGGGATGCCCACGCGCGGGAAGGCACGGAAGATCGGCGTGCGGGTGGAGAGCAGCCCGGTGTTGTTCGCCCGCCAGAACGGCGAGTTGGCCGACAGCGCCAGCAGCAGCGGCAGGTGCACCCTCATCCCGTTGGTCACGTGGATGGCCTTGTCGGGGTCGTCGATCCCCACGTGCACGTGGATGCCGAAGATCAGCTCCTGGCGCGCCACGAACTGCAGGCCGGCGATCAGGTCCCGGTAGCGAGGGCGGGAGACGATCCGCTGGTCCTCCCACATGGCGAACGGGTGGGTGCCCGCCGCGCCGATGGACAGGCCGCGCTTGTCAGCCACCGACTGCACCGTGCGGCGAAGCTCGGAGAGCTGGCGGCCCGCCTCGGCTGTGTCGTGGCACGGTGTGGTGGCGATCTCGCAGACCGACTCCATCAGCTCGGGCTTCACATCGCCCTCGGCGTTCGTGTCGGCCAGATCGTCGAGCAGGCCCTCGATCGAGTTGGTCAGATCGAGGGTCTCCTGGTCCACGATCATGAGCTCCTCCTCGATGCCCAGGGTGTAGCTCGGGCCCGTGAACCGGTGCTCCACGCGGGCATCGTAGCCGCGAGCGTGGGCGCTAAACCCATTATCGTCCTGGCCAACCAACTTTCGACAGGAGGCACGACCACCGATGAGCCTCGGATACGACGGCCGGCTGTACATCCTCGCCTTTGACCACCGCGGTTCCTTCCAGAAGAAGATGTTCGGCATCGAGGGCGACCCCACGCCCGAGCAGACCGACACGATCTCCGACGCCAAGCACCTGATCTTCGAGGGAATGCTCAAGGCGGTCGACCGCGGTGTGGACGCCTCCGCCACCGGCACGCTGGTGGACGAGCAGTTCGGCGGCGAGATCCCCGCCCAGGCCAAGGAGAAGGGCCTCAAGCTGGCGATGCCCGTCGAGAAGAGCGGCCAGAACGAGTTCGACTTCCAGTACGACGACGAGTTCGGGCAGCACATCCTGGACTTCGACCCCGCCTTCTCGAAGGTGCTCGTGCGCTACAACCCCGACGGCGACGCGGAGATGAACGAGCGCCAGAACGAGCGCCTCAAGCGCCTCGCCGACTGGCTCCACGAGAACGACCGCAAGTTCCTCTACGAGCTGCTGGTGCCCGCCGAGGACCATCAGCTCGAGCAGGTCGGCGGCGACACCGACCGCTACGACGCCGAGCTGCGCCCCGACCTCATGCGCCGCGCGATCGAGGAGATCCAGGACTACGGCATCGAGGTGGACATCTGGAAGATCGAGGGCGTCGACGCCCGCGAGGACGCCGAGATGCTGGCCCGCACCACCCGCCGCGACGGCCGCGACGGCGTGGTCTGCGTGCTCCTGGGCCGAGGCGCGAGCGACTCGAAGGTCGACCACTGGCTGCGCCAGGCCGCGCCCGTCGACGGCTTCGTGGGCTTCGCGATCGGCCGCTCGATCTGGTGGGACGCCCTGAAGGGCTTCCTCGACGGCTCGATCGAGCGCGACGCCGCCGCGGAGCAGATCGCGGACAACTATCTGCGCTTCGTCGAGGTCTACAAGAGCGCCGAGGGCACGCCGGCCACTGCGTAACGCGCTGGGTTTACGAGTTATCCTCCCGGACCCATGAAAATGAGGCAGTCACTCGCGCAGTTCGAAGCGGCCTTCCGCGAGGAGGCCGCCGACTCGGTCGTACGCCGGGAGAAGCTGCGCCGCAAGGCGGTGCACCGCTCGCGCGTGCGTCGCGTCGAGCGCGTCGAGAAGCAGGGAACGATGCGCTTCACCCTGCTCTGCGTCGTGATCCTGGCGACCACGGTGATCGTGACGATCGCCATGTTCCAGGCGCTCGCCATCCTGGCCGGCTAGAGCGTCAGCCCGAATCCGCTTTCAGGCGGTCCAGGGCGTCGCTCACTTCCTTCGCGTCAGCCTGGTTGTCCTCCCCGCTCTTGATGTCGAGGTAGACCTCCTTGCGGAAGACCGGGATCGCGCGCGGAGCATCGATGCCGATCCGGACCTTCTCGCCCATGATCGCGAGAACCGAGATCTCGATCTCGTCCCCGATCATGATGCTCTGGTTGGGCTTTCGCGTCAGAACCAGCACTCAGGGGCCTCCCTCCCTGGAGCTTGGCGTGCACGCCCACTCAAGCAGGTCGGGCACCCTTCTTCAAGAAACATACGGGGTATTAGGTAGTGTCCGCGCCGCTTTGGCACGTAGATCCCTAAAACCCCAACTGAACCAGATTCGGACGTGGGTGCGCCAGGGGCGCACCGATGCCTGGATCGCCCACCAACTGGACGTCTCGGTGAAGGACATCTCGGCGTTCAAGAGCGAGCATGAGCTCGAGGCAGGCGAGGCCGCCGCCGGCGAAACAGACCTGTTCGGTCCGCGGATCGAGGAGGACGAGCCGGATCTGCGCGCCGAGGACGAGGCCCTCGTGGCCGCGGCGCTGGAGGCCGAGGAAGACGAGGAGCCGGAGGAGACCGCGGCCGACTCGGACGCGGACTCGGGCGACGGCGACGATGCCGAGGCCCCCTCCGGAGACGGCGGCGACGGTGAGGAGGGCGAAGCCAAGCCCCGCAGGCGCCGGCGCGGACGCCGCGGAGGGCGCGGCCGCGGCAAGGCGCGCAAGGCGCTCGACGGCACCTTCGACCACGGCGAGGACGGCTACGGCCTGTGGCTGGACCCGGCGGTCCAGGACGACCCTGTGTACGCAGAGCACTGGGCGGGTCACCGGCCGGTGACCGTGGCCATCGAGAACGACCGCATCGTGATCACGCGCGCCGGCGACGGCGCGGGCAGCAGCGGCGACGACAGCAACGACTAGGGAGTCGCTGCCGCCGCCCTCGCCTCGCGCTTGCCGCGTGAGCGGCCCCCGAGCGCTCCCAGGCCTATGCCCGCCACCGTGGTGATCACCACGAGCAGCACCTCCGGGTGCGGGAGCTCGGCCTTCGCGTCGGAGCCGGACACCTCCTTCGCCAGCAGGATGAAGGTGCCGAACAGGATTCCGCCGGTGAAGCCGCGCAGCGCGCCCTCCTCGGCGCCGACGTGCTCCAGGCCGCCGAAGTAGCCCGCGCCGATCGCGAGGATCGAGTAGACCAGGTAGATCGGCTCGGAGATCACGAGCAGCGCGCCCCCCACGAGGCCGCCGATGATCGGGACCACGATGCCGAGCAGGAACTGCACGGCCGGGGTGTGACTCTCGAACAGCGGGGGGCTCATCGCACGGCGAGCCTACCCGGCGCCGTTGCCGCAGCCGTCGTCGAGGTCAGTCACCGAGACCGTCGCGCCCGGCGGCACCTGGGCGGTGAAGCGCAGTTTCTCGGCGTCGAGTCCGGCCTGCACGGTATGGCCGTTCACGTCGAGGGCCGCGGTCCCCGTGCGCACGCGGCGTGGCAGCGCGATCAATGCGTCGGGACCGGGGTCGGGGTAGCGGGCGACCACGGTGGCGGTGGTGCCCGTCACGTTCACCGGATCGACCGCCAGCGGCGCCGTCGCGCCGAGCACGAACGTGTCCGAGGTGACGGTGTAGGCCTCGGGGCCCGCGCCCTTGTCGGCCACGCCCGTCACCACGAAGCGGTACTGGCCGAGCGGGTCGCACTCGCCGAACTGCCAGCTCTCCGTCCAGACGCCGGTGTCGTCGTCGAACGCGGTGGTGTCGAGGAAGCCGTCGTCGGTGCCCACGGTGGCCCAGTCACCGCCGCTGAACCGCTGGAGGGCGACGAAGGTGGCGTTTCGCGCGGCGTCCACGGCCGGGTCGCCGCCCTTCCACTTGAAGGTGGCGCGGCCAAAGCGGGCGGTGTCGGCCGGCTGGGCCACCGCGTCGCCTGCGTCGGGTGTCTGGTCGGCGGTCGGGAGGTTGCCTCCCAGGCCCGTAGGGGGCGGCTCAGGCAGGCTGGGCGGGTCCTGGCCGGCAAGCAGCGCCGCCAGCACCCCGTTCGCCTCGCTGCCGTAGCGCGGGCCCTGGAGGCGGCCGAAGAGCGTGAAGCTGCCCTGATAGGTGCAGCCGTCGTATTCCTCGGGCGTGGCCGTGTAGGAGAGGTAGGCGTTGGTGAGCCCCGCGAGCGCGAAGTCGGTGAGCTCGCCGTCCGAGCCCGACACCAGCGCGTTCCTGATCCGGGCGCCCTGGGTCTTGGTGACCTCGGACGGGAGCCCGACGATGCCCAGCGCTCCGATCCGCCACACCGACACCGGCGCGGTGTTCGGCGCCAGCGGGCCGGTGGCGATCGGGACCTTCAGGCCCTGGCCAGGCAGCGCCACGGGAAGGCACGTGCCGTCGTCGGCCACGATCCCGCCCGCGCCCAGCACGGGCAGCGGGCCCACCGGCGAGTCGAGAGGCATGCCGTCGAACGCGAAGATCGTGCGGCGGGCGTCGAGCTTCAGCGTGTCGCTCATGTCCGCTCCGGCGTCGCGCCACGCGCTCACGATGCCCGCGGCCACGCGCCTGCCCGCCATGTGCGCCGAGGCCGACGCGTTGGGCACGTACTGGAGCGGGTCGGCGGCGTCGTCGCGATCGGCGTCGCCGTTGGGAGAGATGTCGCCCTGGTTGCCGTTGGTCCACACGTTCACCAGCTCGCGGTCCGGGCGGATGGGACGGCCGGCGTCCGCGGCCTCCTGCTCGATCTGGTCCTCGGCTATCCGCTCGGCGGCGGCCGCGTTGTCGCCGGAGAACAGGAGGTTGTCGTCCCCGAACGAGGTCGGGTGGATGGCGAAGTTCGACCACACCGCCAGCGGGCGGCCGTCGCGCGAGTCGGCGCGCACCACCCAGAGCTTCTCGTCGATCGACGCCGCCCTGGCCGCGGCCTCATCGGCGGGCGCCTCGGGGTTGCGCCTGAAGGTGTCGAACTCGCGGTTGCGCGAGGCGTTGGTGAGGCTCGAGGACCCCACCCCGAGCTTGGCGGGCTCCAGGCGCGCGTCCGCGTCGCGGATCGCCTCCGCGATCCCCTCGGCCGTGAGCTCGAAGATGCGCGGATCGAAGGCGTCGCCCCCGAGCGCCGCGTAGCCCGTGCTGTCGAGGGGCCAGATCGGGCCCGTGGACGCGTGGGTGTGGGTGGCCGAGATCATCAACCGCTCGGCCGGGATCCCGGTCTCCTCGATCCGGCTGACCACCTCCTGGGTGAGCGCGAACGGCAGCCCACCGAGATCGGCCTGCACCATCGCGAACTTGCGTCCGGCCTGCTCGACCACCAGGGCACGGGCTCGCACACGCGTGTGGATGCCCTCGCTGGGCTCGAAGGTCTTCGCATAGAGGTTGGTGTCCGGGTCGCCGATGATCTGCAGCGCCTTGTCGAGGTCCGTTGGAGGGTCCGCGATGTTCGAGCGCGCGGTGTAGGCGAACATCGGCGTGCCTATGGGCGGCGTGATGTCGCTCGAGGCGGCGCCCGCCCTCAGCTTCACCGGGGGGCCGGGGCCCGGGCCGCCCGGATTGGCGCCCGGGCTTTTGCCGCCGCCCGGGGCGGTGCCGTTCGCGCAACGGGTTCTCAACGTCCGGACCTTCCGGACGGTGCGGCTGCGGCGCGAGCGGTTCTTGCGCCTGAAGCTGACCCTTCCGCCGGGCGTGCGGTAGCGCCGTGCGCGTGCGGAGACAACAAGACGTGAGGAACGGCAGCGAGACTGCGCGGCCCTCAGCAGTCGCGCCGCGGGGCGGGTGAGACGAAGTGACACCCGCTTGCGACCCGGCTTGCGGAAGCGGGCCAGTCGGGCCACGGCGAGCCGCGTGGAGCCGATGCGTGCGTACAGGCGGACCGTGCCCACGCGGCGGAACGCCACGCGGAGGCGCAGGCGGCGGGTGCTGACCAGGTCGTCGGTGGATGTGGTGAGCACTGACAGGCGGGCCGGTGTGGCGGCCTGGCCGGCCGCCGGCGCGGCGGTCGCCGGCGCCGAGGAAGCCGCCGCGAGCGCGACCGCCACCACGAGCACGGCGTGACGAGCCCTCAAGAGAACGCCCTCAGGAAGCGCCGCGCCGCCGCGCGGCCTCGGGTCAGCCGGCGGTCGCCGAGACCGACCTCGAGCACCCTGTTGCGGCGGACCTTGAACAGCACCGTGGCGCGAGAGCCGCGCCGGAGCACCCACACGTTGGCGCCCACGCGGAAGCGCCGTCCGCCGAGCCCGGCGGCGCTGGACCCGGGGCGGCGGCCGAGCGCCGAGTAGCGGACGCTCGAGGAGGTGGTGAAGATCGCGCGGCCGCGCACCCGCCGGCGCTCGCGGGCCGAGAGCGTGCGCAGCAGCGCCGCGGACGGGTAGCCGACCCGCTGGTGGCGACCGTCGGAGAGGCAGAAGCGATCCATCACCCGGCGGGGCACGGTACGGCGCAGGAATGCCGAGCGGTTTGCGGCGCGCCTACGGCCGAGCGCCGCCCGGCCGAGTGTCCTGCCACGCAGGCGGCCTGTCGGCGCCGTGCAGGCGCTGGGCTTGGCGCCGCCGCCCCCGCTCGCGCCGGGCGGACCACCCGGCCCCGGGCCCGGACCGTCGGGCGGCGGCTCCGCCGGGCCCTGCTGCACCGGACAGGACTCGGTCGCCGTCACGCCCATGGCGCCGACCACGGCCGACGCCGCGCCGTTGAAGTTGCCGAACTCGTCCTGCGCGCAGCCGCGCCCCACGTACGCGGCCTCGCCGGCCGTGAGAGCGCGGTCGCTCACCCAGCGGCCGTCCTCCTCGTGCCCACCGACCGTCTCGGCCGACGTGCCGTCGGTCACCGTGAACTTCACCTCGTCGGCGTCGCCGGCGTCGATCCACGGCCTGAAGCTGCAGGTGAAGCAGTACCACTCGACCTGGGCGGGGTCGGCGGGCGCCGCGGGGTCGCGAACGCCGGTTGGCTCGTCCCGGATGAATCGCGGCAGCTCGGCACCGCCCGGGTACGTGTAGCTGTCCGGGTAGTCGATCGGCCCGATCTCGGCGGCGAGCGGCGGCCCCGTGAGGTTGCGGGTGCTGCGCGGCCCGAGCTCGAAGCTGGCGCGGCCGTCGGGGTCGAGCTGGAGGTCGTTCACCACGATCCCGCTCCACGGCTTCACCTCGAACGGCTGCGACTCCACGCGATAGTCCCTGGGCGCCCGCCCCTTGCGGTGCCGGCCCTTCACCACGAAGCGGTAGACGCCAGGCGGCGTGGCCCTGTTGCCCTCCACGGTGTCGAAGCGCGAGGCGAAGGCCTCGAAGTGGGCGGTCCAGCGCCATTCGAACCCGCCGGTCTCGTGCGCGGGCACGTCGCCGCTGCCGGGGAAGTCGACGGTGATCGGGATCTCGCCCGCCTGGCCGTCGTAGCGCTTCCAGCTCGTGCCGTCGCTGCGCTCCACGGTGACCTGCGGGCTGTCGGTGAAGTTCGAGCCCCCGACCCAGCTGAAGAAGGTGCCGGCGAAGCGCTCCACGTCAGCGGGCTGGACGGCTCCGGCGGGCGTGCCGCCGTCGTCCGGCAGCGCCGCCTCGTACGCCGCGATCGCGGCGTCGCCACCGGTGCCGAGCGCCTGCGCGCGCAGGTCGTTGAGCGCTGAGTCGATCGGCACCTTGAACGCGCCGAACTCCGCCGGGAGCAGCGTCGACTCGCTCGCGCCCGCCAGCACACGGCCCATGTTCACCAGGCGGCTGGCCATGTAGTCGCTGGAATGCGGGCCCCAGGCGGTGAGCGCCTTGCGGTAGTGGTCGCCACGCTGGAACTCGCGGTAGGTGGCGATGTAGCCGTTGTAGTCGTTCGCCATCGAGATCGGAACGGTGAGCTTGTAGCCCAGCTCCGCCGAGGGCGATTCCTCACCCGGGTCGCACGGCTCGTTCCAGGCGTCCTCGGGTACCCCCGCCGCCGCGCCGCAGCGGTCGTCGTGGGTGTAGTTGCCCTTGATCTCCCGCACGTCCGCCGGCTCGGCGTCCGCCTGCGCGGCGTACTCCACGTCGTTCCAGCCATTCGCCGGGTTGGTCACCTGACGGTGCATCCGCTCAACCTTCTGATCGCTGAGCGGCGGTAGGTCCTGCGCGAGGTTGCGGGGGTCCTTGCAGGTCCATGTCCCCGTGCCGTATCCCTCCGCCCCGTCGCCATAGGTGCCGTCGCCGTTCTTGGTGCAGCCCTCGCTCTTCCAGTCGTAGCCGAGGTGCTCGTTGTCCGCCACCCGGTCGGTGCGGGTCTCGATGTTGCGCGACTGGTCGGCCCACTGCTCGCAGGAGCAGACCGTGAACAGGATGTCCCCGATCCGGAACGCCTGGAGGTGCACGTTGAGGTCCTCCTGGAGGCCCGTGTAGCCCGGGGCGGCGTAGTTGGCCGGGAACGGGATCCCGAGGCGATCGAGGTCGTCGCTGTCGATGCCCGGGTCGACCGGCGACGCGGGCACGTCGGGCGGGTCGGGCAGGCCCACGAGGTCGGAGAGCTGGTTCAGCCCGTCGCTGGCCGGCACGCAGTCAGGCAGCCCCACCAGCGGCAGCCGCGGATCGCCCGCGAACGCCGGCGCCGACTTGCAGTTCGACACGCCCGGGTAGGGATGGGTGACCGGCCCGGGGAACCAGCGGTCGACGCTCTTCACCTCGTCGTCGGCGAAGTCGCTGCGGAACTCCACCCAGCGGTCCGGGTCGCCCTCGAAGTCCGGATGGTCCTTCCCCCGCGCGACGTCCCGCCACGCGCCGGTGACCGCGTTGGCCATCAGCCGCGCGCCGTACTCCGCCTGGCCGTAGTCCCTGTGGGTGAAATCCAGCCGCTCGTGGATCGAGTGGTAGGTGCTGCGCTCGGGCTCCGAGGTGCCGACGGCGTTCTGGGTCCAGATGTTCACCGCGCCGGTGGCCTCGTCCGTGATGGCCTGCAGCGGCGCCAGGTAGTCGCCCGAGATCAGGTCGTTGCCCTCGAGGAACTCCGGGTGCAGCCCGAAGTTGATGAGGTTGGCGAGCGGCTTGGGGTTCGCGGGGTTGGAGATGTCGTCGAAGCGGACCACGGTCATGTCGTGGTCGGTGTCGCTGTTCGGGTAGCCGGCCGGCGTGCCGTCGTCCGCCACAGCGGGCCCAAACGAGTGCCGATGTGTCTTGTCGAACTGGCTCACCGACCCGCCCACCCGCACCGGCTTCATCGCCTGCG
The DNA here is from genome assembly GCA_963808105.1 of uncultured Thermoleophilaceae bacterium. Taxonomy (GTDB): domain Bacteria; phylum Actinomycetota; class Thermoleophilia; order Solirubrobacterales; family Thermoleophilaceae; genus JAAYBF01. The sequence continues at coordinate 1,634,005 of CAWEEH010000003.1, forward strand.
CGGCCTTCTCCACCACCGCCGCCATGCGCTCGGCGTAGTAGGCGTAGAAGCGGATGTCGAACACGTCCTGGAAGGTCCAGACCCCCCAGGAGGTGGAGGAGTAGAAGGGCGAGGAGTGGTTGTGGCTCACCGCCATCGTGAGGTTGCTCTGGTCGATGCCGATGTTCTTCGCCGCGAGCAGTTGGGCCGTGCGCCGCCAGATCAGGTCCTGCGGGATGTAGAAGTCGTTCTTGACGAGGGCGGTGCGCTCGCCGCCGGGCCCCTCCACCACCAGCGCGCGCACCTGGAGGTCCGACTGCCTTCCGTAGGAGGAGGCGCGGCGGGTGGAGTGGGCCGTGGGGTCGTAGTTGTCGCTGGCCGGGTCCACGAACGAGCCGTCGGACGCGTACTGGCCCGCCGACGCTCCCACGTGCCAGCTGGCGTCGAGCACGGCGGCGCCGGCCTTCAGCTGGCCCGCGGACGCGGCCGCCGGAGCGGCGGCCAGCGTCAGTGCCGCGATCGCGGCTGTTGCGAGAATCCTCCCCAAAGCGGTCTCCCCTGCACCTCGGATTGTGGCCCTACTCGGGCCGTACCGCCAGGGGGAACCGTCAGAGAGTCCCTACGCCTCCTTGCGCTCGCGGTGGCGTATGCGCCCGCCCGCGAAGTCCGCGGCCTCGCGGGCGTAGCGCCCGAACGCCGCGTCCACCACGGCGCCCGTGTCGGAGCCCGCCCGCTTGCGCGACGCGATCTCGTCCGCCCATTCGGTGCCGCCGGCGTAGAGGGCGATCAGCTCGCCGAGCTCGAAGCTCGAGCCCAGCCGGCGGCGCAGCTCGTCACCGACCGCGGCCGCCGCGCGCTCGAGGTCCGCCTGGTCGAGCGGATCGGCCTCGCGCAGGCGCGCCTCGCCCGCGGACCACTGGAACATCGCGTTGTCGAGCGCGTAGGACATCCGGTCGCGCAAGGTAGCGCGAGGCGGGGATACTCACCGGCATGAACATCACCGGAGTCGACTTCATCGCCCTGCCAACCCGCGACTTCGAGGCAGCCGAGAAGTTCTACGGCGACGTCCTCGGCCTCGAGCGCTCCAAGCAATGGGGCGACATGCCCGCCCGCGAGTTCGAGACCGGCAGCCTCACGATCGCGCTGATGCAGTCGGACGCCTTCGGGATCGACTTCGCGCCCCACTCCCACCCGGTGGCACTGCAGGTCGACGACGTGGCGGCCGCCCGCGAGGAACTGGAGTCGAAGGGCGTGACGTTCGGCGCCGACACGATCGACAGCGGCGTCTGCCACATGGCCCACTTCCCGGACCCGGACGGCAACGTGCTGATGCTGCACCACCGCTACGCGCCGTGAGAACCTCAAAGGGGGGCGAACACGCCCCCCTTTGCAACCCCCCTAACGGCCCGCTTCGCGGCGCCTAACTCTCTCTCAGCCTTAGTTGCCCTTCGGCGGGTTCTCGATCACGTAGCTGCGCTCCCCCTCTTTGACCATCCCCAGGCGGCGGGCCTCGTTCTCCAGAGTGTCGGGGTTGCGCAGGCCGCGGAGGCGGCGCTTCAGTGTGGTGTTCTCCGTGTTCAGGGTCTGGAGCTCCTGCTTCTGGGCGTTCGCCGTCTGCGACTGCTCCAGCCAGTGCTTCGCCGGAGAGATGTAGAGGCCGAGGATCACGACCAGGACGCTCAGCAGCGCCAGGCGGCCGAGGCGGTCCCAGCGCACGCGCCCGCGGGAATTCGCGCGTACTCGTCGCTTACGGGGACCGGCCACGCAAGAGCCTTCGCCCCCACCGCTCGGCCTCCTCCCTACCCGCGAAAAACGGAGCGGCCCGGGTACGCCGCCGCGTCGCCCAGAGCCTCCTCGATCCGCAACAGCCGGTTGTACTTCGCCACGCGATCGGAACGCGAAGGCGCGCCCGTCTTGATCTGCCCGCAGCCCGTGGCCACGGCCAGGTCGGCGATCGTGGTGTCCTCGGTCTCGCCGCTGCGATGCGACATCACCGCGGTGTAGCCGGCCTCGCGCGCCATGGCGATCGCCTCCAGGGTCTCGGTGAGCGTGCCGATCTGGTTCACCTTCACCAGGATCGAGTTGGCCACGCCGAGCTCGATGCCGCGGCCCAGGCGCTCAGTGTTGGTCACGAACAGGTCGTCGCCCACCAGCTGCACGCTGTCGCCGATGCGCTCGGTGAGGGCCTTCCAGCCGTCCCAGTCCTCCTCGTCCATGCCGTCCTCGATCGAGACGATCGGGTACTTGCCCGCCATGTCGGCCCAGTACGAAGCCATCTCCTCGGGCGACAGCGAGCGGCCCTCGTGCTCGAGCTCATAGGCACCGCCGGAGAAGATCTCACTAGTCGCAGGATCCAGGGCGATCACGACATCGCCGCCAGGTTCGTACCCGGCCCCCTCGATGCCCTTCAAAAGGGCCTCCAGCGCCTCCTCATTGGATCCGAAGTCCGGGGCGAACCCACCCTCGTCGCCCACGGCGGTGGCGAGACCGCGGTCATGCAGCGAAGCTCTTCAGCGCGTGGAAGACCTCAGCGCCCATCCGCAACCCCTCGGAGAACGAGGCCGCGCCCGCGGGCACCACCATGAACTCCTGGAAGTCGACCTTGTTGTCGGCGTGCGCGCCGCCGTTGAGCACGTTCATCATCGGCACCGGCAACACGTGGGCGTCGCTGCCGCCGAGGTAGCGCCACAGCGGCTGCCCGGCATCGGCGGCCGCGGCCTTGGCCGAGGCCAGGGAGATGCCGAGGATGGCGTTTGCGCCCAGGCGGCCCTTGTTCGGCGTGCCGTCCGCGGCGAGCATCGCGCGGTCCACGGCCTGCTGGTCGGCGGCGTCGAGACCCGTCACGGCCTCGGCCAGCTCGCCGTTGGCGTTCGCCACGGCCTGCGACACGCCCTTACCGCCCCACGTCTCGCCGCCGTCACGCAGCTCCACGGCCTCGAACTCACCCGTCGAGGCGCCGGACGGCACAGCGGCGCTGCCGGTCGCGCCTGAGGCCAGCGTCACGTCGACCTCCACCGTGGGGTTGCCGCGGCTGTCGACGATCTGGCGGGCGTGGACCTTCTCGATCGCGCTCATGAGCCCTGGCGTTCTACCGCTTCGCGGTAGCGGTCGGCGGCGCGCCTCAACTCCAGCTCGGGGTCGGCCCCCGCGTCGACGGCGTCGCGGACCGCGGCCAGCAGGCGCTCGCCGTGGCCGTCAGCCGCGCCCGGCTCCTCCGCACCCGCCGCTCGCGCGCGCTTGAGCACCTTCTTGGCGTAGAGCGTGGAGGGCAGCGTGGCCGCGATCTCGCCGAACACCTCGCCACCGCGCTCGTCCTCGCGCTTGATCTCGGCCCAGTTGCGCACCACGTCGTCGGCCGTGTCGGCCGCGCGCTCGCCGAACACGTGCGGATGGCGGCGGATCAGCTTCTCGCGGCAGGCGTCTGCCACCTGCGCCAGGTCGCCCGCTCCGCGCTCCTCCATCAGCAGCGAGAGGAACATCACCTGGAACAGCACGTCGCCGAGCTCGTCGAGCAGCTTGGCGTCGTCGCCGCTCGTCGGCGGCGTCGGCCAGCTCATACGCCTCCTCCACCGTGTGCGGCACGATCGAGCGCTCGTCCTGCTCGCGGTCCCACGGGCACTCCTTGCGGAGCCGCCGCGTGATCTCGTCGAGACGTTCGAGTGCGTCTATGGAGCTGCGGGGGCTTGCGGCGTCGGAGTGGGCGGTGCGGCACCCTGCGGTGCGCCCTGAGGGGCGCCCTGGGGTGCTGCTCCCTGGGGAGCACCCTGCGGGGGAGCACCGGTCTGCGGTGCGGCACCCTGCGGAGCCGGCGTGCCCTGGGGCGCGCCCGGCTGGGTGCCGCCCGGAGCGCCGCCGGAGGCGGGGCCGGTGTCCTGCTCGTCCTTCGGAGCGTTGTCGCACTCGGCCACGCGGAAGTCGTCCGCACACTTGGTGTCGGACTTGTACTTCTCGCGGAAGTCCTTCACGAACGCGTCGAGCGCCTTCTGCTCGCGCTGTGAGCGCAGCAGATTGCGGATGGTCTCCTTGGCCTGCTCCAGCGACTGCTGGGACTTCGCCTTGATCTTGGCGACCTCGAAGACGTAGAAGCCGAACTGGGTCTTCACCGGGTCGGAGATCTCGCCCTTCTTGGCCTTGAACACGGCCTCGTCGAGCGCCTTCTCCTGCTGGCCCTTCGACACGTCGGGCAGCTTGCCGCCCTGCGCCTTGGATGCCTCGTCGATCGAGAACTCCTTGGCGACCGTCTTGAAGCTCTTGCCGTCGTCCAGCTGTTCCTTGGCCTCGTTGGCCTTGGCGGCGGTCTTGGTGAGCACCACGTTCAGGTCACGCCGTTCGGGCTGGGCGAAGCGCTTCTTGTTCTTCTCGTAGTACTCCGTGATGTCGGAGTCCGAGATCTTCACCTTGTCCTTGGTGACCTGCTGGGTGAGCTTGGTCTGCAGCGTGTCGAGCTTCACCCGGAAGAGGATGTCGTCCTCGGACATGCCGGAGTCCTTGAGGAACTTCTTGTAGTCGGCCTCCTTGGGGAAGGCCTGCTTCTTCTGATCGTCGAAGGACTTCTTGACCTCGGCATCGGTGACCTTCACGTCACGGTCAGCGGCCTCCTGCTGCACCCACTCGGCCTGGATCAGGAACTGCATTACCTCGTTCTTGAGCTGGTCGTACTGCTGGCGGCACTGCTTCTTGAGCGCCGAGTCCGACTGCTTGCCCGCACCCTGCGGAGCGGGCGCCTTCTTCCCGGCTGCCACGCACTTCTTGAAGTCGGGCGGATCGGGGATCGACGCCTGACCACCCTGTGCCTGGCCCGACGCGGCGTTCTTGAGCCAGCGGTCGAACTCGTCCTTGGTGATGTTCGAATCGCCCACCTTGGCGACGGAGTTCGAGGGCACGTCGTCGCCGCAGCCGGCAACGACTAGTCCGGCAAGGGCAACGGCAACTACTGGAAGAAGGCGAAAGGTCATAAGTCCTAGGTCTAGGTCGAAAGTCTCAAGCGCGCCTAAGGGGTCCGACTGCGGCGCGGCGGCGCATGGTAGCGATTAGGTAGTGGGATTCGGGGAGGTCACCGCCTCCAGGATGCCCTCGGCCGCCGCAACAACGGCCGGGAAGCGCTCTGCAGGGTCGTCGGGAACCCGCACCCGCACGGTGCTGCGCCCGGATTCGTACACCGCTCCCTCCACCCGCTCCCGCAGGATCGACACCCGCCGAGAGTCGAGGTCGATCGGCGCCACCGACAGCTTGCCGCCGGCGAAGTCCACCGTGCGGGCTCCGGCGCGGCCGAGCTTGATGCGGGCGTCCTGCATGCGAATGAGGGCGTCCAGCGGCGGCGGCACCGGGCCGAAGCGGTCCTCCAGCTCCTCGCGCAGGAGGATCAGGTCGGCGATCTCCTTCGCGCCTGCCACGCGCCGGTGCACCTCGATCTTCGCCGCCTCGTAGGGCACGTAGTCGCCGGGCACGTAGGCGTCCACCGGCAGGTCGACTCGCACCGGCTCGGGCACGTCGTCCCCGGCCTCGCCCGCCAGCGCGTTCACCGCCTCGTCCAGCATGCCCACGTACAGCTCGAACCCCACGGCCGCCACGTGGCCGGACTGCTCGTCGCCCAGCAGGTTGCCGGCGCCGCGGATCTCCAGGTCGCGCATCGCGATCTTGAAGCCCGAGCCCAGCTCGGTGTAGTCGGAGAGGGTCGACAGCCGCGCCGCGGCATCGCTCGTGAGCGCCGCCGCGCTGGGGTAGAGCAGGTAGGCGTAGGCGCGCTCCTTGGAGCGCCCCACCCGTCCGCGGATTTGGTAGAGCTGCGCCAGGCCGAGCTCGTCGGCGCGCTCCACGATCAGCGTGTTCGCCGACGAGATGTCGAGACCGGACTCCACGATCGTGGTGCACACCAGCAGGTCGGCCTCGGCGCGCAGGAAGGCGAGCATGGTCTTCTCCAGCTCCTTCTCCTCCATCTGCCCGTGCGCGACCAGCACCCGCGCGTTCGGCACCATGGCGCGCACCCGCTCGGCCGTCTCCTGGATCGTCTCGACGCGGTTGTGCAGGAAGAAGGCCTGCCCGCCGCGCTCCAGCTCCCGCTCGATGGCTCGTTTCACCAGCTCCTCGTCGTAGGCGCCCACGTAGGTCTTCACCGGGCGCCTGCCCTCCGGCGGGGTCTCGATCACGGAGATGTCGCGCAGGCCGGCCAGGGACATCTGCAGCGTGCGCGGGATCGGCGTGGCCGAGAGCGACAGCACGTCCACCTTGAGCCGCAGCTGTCGCAGCAGCTCCTTCTGCTTCACGCCGAAGCGCTGCTCCTCGTCCACGACAAGCAGGCCGAGGTCCTTCGGGCGCACGTCCCTGCTCAGAAGGCGGTGGGTGCCGATCAGGATGTCGACCTTGCCCTCCTCGTAGTCCTTGAGCACCTCGCGGCTCTGCTTGGCCGAGCGGAAGCGCGAGACCATCTCGATCCGGAACGGGTAGTCGCGCAGGCGCTCGCTGAACGTGCCGAAGTGCTGCTGGGCGAGCACGGTGGTCGGTACCAGGAACATCACCTGCTTGCCGTCGGCCGCCGACTTGAACGCCGCCCGCAGCGCCACCTCGGTCTTGCCGTAGCCCACGTCGCCGCAGATCAGGCGGTCCATCGGGCGCGCCTCCTCCATGTCGGCGCGCACCGCCTCGATCGCCTCGAGCTGGTCGGGCGTCTCGCGGAACGGGAACTTCGACTCGAAGTCCACCTGCCACTCGCCGTCCACGGGGAAGGCATGGCCGGAGCGGCGCTTGCGCTCGGCGTAGAGGTTGATCAGCTCGCCGGCCAGCGCCTCGGCGGCGCGGCGGGCGCGGAGCTTCTGCTGCTCCCACTGCTTGCCGCCGAGCTTGGACAGCGGCGGGTCGCCGGCATCGGCGCCCACGTAGCGGCTGATCTTGTGGAGCTGGTCGCTCGGCACGAACACGCGGTCGCCGTCACGGAACTCCAGCTCGAGGTAGTCGCGGGTGACGCCACCCACCGTCTTGGTCTCGAACCCGGTGAACAGGCCTATGCCGTGATCCTCGTGCACCACCGGCGAGCCCGCGCGCAGGTCGGTGAAGCTGGCGATGGCGCCGGCGCCTGTCCGCGGCCCGGCGGGGCGTTCGTCCCGGCGCCGGCGCAGCAGGCGGTGCTCGGGGATGATCGCCACCTTCATCTGCGGGGAGACGAACCCGTCGCGGAGCGCGGCCGCCGCGAACGAGAGACCGGGCTCGTGCGACGCGGGCCTGCCGTCGAGGAAGGTGGCCTTGATCCGGTCGAGGTTGTAGGCGGCGCGCTCGGCCTCGCCCTGGCGCGCCCATGCCACAACGGTGCGGTATCCGGAGCGAACCAGCTTCTCCAGCTCGGGCTCGGCGGCGCGCAGCGAGCGGGCCGCGGTTTGCGCCGCCTGGGCGCGGAACTGGTGCGGCTGGTCGCCCGAGATGCTCGACAGCCTGAGGGCCGCGCGCGCGTCGAGCGTGGTGCTCAGGCGCTCGGGCGAGACGTACAGGTGGTGAGCGTCGGAGTCGTGGAAGCTCGCCGTCACGTCCTCCCACAGGTCGCGCAGCGCCGGCTGGAGCTCCTCCTCGGCGGCGACCGCAACCGTCGCGTCGTCGGGCAGCAGGTCGAGCACCTCGCAGAAGCGATCGACCGGCAGCAGCTCGGCGACGTCGGGGCGGTCGGCCTCCTCGCTCGCCGCGGCGATCTCCGCCAACTCACGGTGCTCCGGTCCCAGCTCCGCGGCCGGCTCGATCGACACCGAATCGACCTCCTCCAGCGAGCGCTGGGTGAAGGTGGAGAAGAACGTGAGCCGCTCGACCTCCACGTCGAACAGCTCGCAGCGCACGGCGCGCTCCTCGGTGGCCGGGTAGATGTCCACGATGTCGCCGCGGAGTGCGAACTGGCCGCGCTCCTCGACCTGGTCGGCGCGCTCGTAGCCGGCGGCCACGAGCTGTTGCGCGGTCTCCTCGATGTCGAGCAGCCCGCCCTTCTCGATCTGGAATCCGTGCGGGCGGAGCTCGGGGTCCGGGACCTTCTCGGCCAGCGCCGCGGCGCTCGCGACCACCACCGCCGGCCCCTCGCTCAGCGCGTCGAGCGCGGCGATCCTCAGGCCGGTGAGATGCGGCGGCGGCGCGAGGTGCGACTCGTACTGCACGCCGCGGGCCGGGTACAGGTGCACCGGCCGCGGGGAGAGGAACTGCTTCATGTCGGCGGCCAGGTCGCGCGCGGCGCGATCGTCTCCGACCACGACGAGCGCGGGCTTGTCGGGATCGGCCTCCAGCAGCGACGCCAGCAGGTAGGGGCGCATGCTGGCCGAGACGAAAGCGCGCTGGGGCTCGGTCCGCGATGCCTCTGCGAGGGCGTCGACGGCGGGGTCCTCCTGGGCGTATGTGAGTAGCTGGCGGAGCACGCGAAGAGGCCGCCCGGCGGCGCCGCGCGGCTCTGTTACGAGTCTAGGGGCCGCCTGATACCAGCCGGTCCAGCTCGTCCGCGGCCGCCTCGACCAGCGCCCGCACCTCGTCCTCCGGCTCGCTGAAGCGGCCCAGCACGTGCGCGGAGACGATCTCGGGCTCGGTCGAGTCCGGGCGGCCTACACCCACCCGGATGCGGCGGAAGTCCGGGCTGCCCAACCCGCGCTTGAGCGACTTCAGTCCGTTGTGGCCCGCCAGCCCGCCGCCGGTGCGGGCCTCGATGCGGCCGAACGGGAGGTCGATCTCGTCGTGCACCGCGATCACGTGGTCGAGCTCCACACCCAGCTCGCCGCGCGCCGGGCTCACCGCCTCGCCCGACTCGTTCATGTAGGTCTGGGGCAGCAGCACCGCCACGCGTGGACCGCCGGGGCCGGTGCGCCCGCTGGCGATGAGGCCGCCGTACTTCTTCTTCGCGCGCGGAAGGTCCCAGCGATCGGCGGCCAGGTTCGCGACCTCGAAGCCGACGTTGTGACGGGTGCGGGCGTACTTCTCGCCCGGATTGCCGAGCCCGACGATCAGCCAGTCGGCCTTGCCTCCGCCGCCCTTGTCGCGGCGAAAGAGGGACATCGGGGACTACTCGTCGCCGGAGTCGCCGCCGCCGGAGTCGTCTCCGGCGTCCTCGCCGCCCTCGCCCTCGGCGGGCTCCTCGCCCTCTTCGCCCTCAGGCGCCTCGATCGGCTCGCCGTCCTCGCCGATCAGCTCGGTCTCTTCCTCGATCTCGGGCTCCTCGACCTTGGTCGGGACGACCACCGAGGCGATCGTGACCTCCTCGAGGTTCTCGTCACGGAACTCCACTCCCGCCGGAGCGGGGATGGCGTCGAGCGTGAGCGTGTCGCCCATGTCCATGTGGGACACGTTCACCACGATGCGCTCGGGGATGTCTGTCGGGAGCGCTTCGATGCCCACCTCGCGCGTGGGCTGGTCGAGCACGCCGCCCTCCTTCACGCCGGGTGCCTCCTCGGCGCCCTCGAGCTCGATGGTCACCTCCGCGTGGATCTTCTCGTCGAGCCGGACCTCGAGGAAGTCGACGTGGACGACCTCGTCCCGGACCGGGTGGTTCTGGCGGTCCTTGAGGATCGCCGGGACCGACTTCTCGCCACCGATCTTCACGTCGAACAGGGCGGAGCCGTCAACCAGCAGGTGGCGCAACTCGAGCGCGCCGACCTTCAGCGAGACGGGATCGGGGTGGCTGGCGCCGTAGAGCACGGCCGGCACGAAGCCGGAACGCCGCAGGCGCCGGGCCTCGCGGGACCCGCGCTCGGAACGCTCTTCGACTACGAGGGATGGGCGGTTGCCTTCTGCCATGCGGTCGGCCAGTCTAGCGAGGGGATACGGATCACCGAGGGCGCCGGTGTGCTCAGAAGAGCTGGTTCTCGCCCTGGAAGATCTCCGAGACCGAGTCGTCGGTGAAGATCCGCCGGACCGAGTCGGTGAGGATGTCGGCGGTGGTGAGCACCTTGATGCTGTCGGGGGCGTCGGCGTGCAGCGGCACGGTGTCGGTGACCACGATGCCCGACAGAGGGGAGGCGGCCAGCACCTCGAACGCGTTGCCCGAGAACAGCCCGTGGGTGGCGACCGCGTACACCTGCTCGGCGCCCTCGTCGAGCACCGTCTGCGCGGAGGCGGCCAGGGTGCCGCCCGTGGCGATGATGTCGTCCACGATCACGGCCACCTTGCCCTTCACGTCGCCGATCACGTAGCCGATCTCGGCGACCTGCTGCGCCGGGCGCTCCTTCTCCAGCAGGGCGTACGGCGCGCCGACCTTCTGCGCGAACTTGCGCACCAGCTTCACCCGGCCGGCGTCGGGGGCGATGATCACGAGGTCGTCGTCGGCCAGCTGGTCCTGCACGAACTGGGTGAGCACCGGCATGGCGGTCATGTGGTCGACAGGCCGCGAGAAGAAGCCCTGGATCTGGCCGGCGTGCAGGTCCATCGTGACCAGCCGGTCGATGCCCGCGGTCTCCAGCAGCTCGGCCACCAGCCGCGCCGAGATCGGCTCGCGCGGCGCGGACTTCTTGTCCTGGCGCGAGTAGCCGTACCACGGGGTGACGGCGATGATCCTGTGCGCGGAGGCGTGCTTGGCGGCGTGGACCATGAGCAGCAGCTCCATCAGGGAGTCGTTGGGCGTGAGGCCCTCCGCGCCGCAGATGGACTGCACGATGAAGAGATCGGCGCCGCGGATGGAGTCCTGGTAGCGGCAGTAGACCTCGCCGTCGGAGAAGGTCTTCAGACCCGGGTCGGTGAGCCCGACCTTGAGCCGATCCGCGATCTTCGCGCCCAGCTCCTGGCTCGCGCGACCCGCGGCCACCATCAGCCGCTTGTCGTACTCAGCCGGGATGAAGGACCCGACGGCAGGGGCAGCCTGCGTCGTGTCGATGCTCACTCGCGCTCCTTCTCCTTGCGCTCGGCGTAGCCCTCGATGTTCTTCTGATCTGGCCTGGAGATCCCGAGGGCGCCGTCCGGTACGTCCTCGCCGATCACCGACCCGGCCCCAGTGTACGCGCCCTCCCCGACGCTCACGGGTGCGACGAAGGACGTGTTCACGCCTGTCTTCGCGCTCTTTCCGATCTGGGTGCGGTGCTTCTCGAAGCCGTCGTAGTTCGCGGTGATGTTCCCGGCGGCCACGTTCGCTCCCTCGCCGACGTCCGCATCGCCCAGATACGAGAGGTGCGGGACCTTCGCGCCGGCGCCGATCTCGGAGTTCTTGACCTCGACGAACGTGCCGATCTTGGCGTTCTCCCCGATGTGCGCGCCCGGGCGCAGGTAGGCGAAGGGGCCGAGCGTGGCGTTGGCCTCCACGCGCGCCTGCACCAGGAACGAATGGAGGCAGGTGACACCATCGGCGAGCTGCGAATCGCTGATCGTGGTGGCGGGACCGATCAGGCAGCCGGCGCCGATCGACGTAGCTCCCACCAGGGTCGTGGCGGGTCCGATCACGGTGTCCTCGCCGATCTCCACGCCCGCCTCCACCCGGATCGACTCCGGGGACTCGAAGGTCACGCCCGCGCGCGCATGCTGTTCGAGGATGCGTCGCTGGCCGAGACGCTCCGCCTCCATCAGCTCCACGCGGCTGTTCACACCCAGCGCGCTGCTCACGTCTTCGGTGAGGTGGGAGCCCACGCGCTTGCCGCCGTCGAGCAGAACCGGGAAGACCTCGGTGAGGTAGCGCTCGCCACCGCTCTCCTCCACCGCGTCGAGCGCCGGCCACAGCTCCGGGGCGTCGAAGACGTACGTGCCGATGTTGATCTCGCCGATCGCGAGCTCCTGCTCGGGCACGCCGTCCGCCACCTTGGTCTCGACGATCCGCTCCACGGATCCGTCGGGCCCGCGCACGATGCGCCCGTAACCCTCCGGGTCGAGCTTCTCGGTGGTGAGCAGCGTGGCCGCCGCGCCGTCGGATGCGTGGGCGGTCACGAGGCGCTCGATCAGGTCGGCTGAGATCAGCGGGTGGTCGCCTGAGAGCACCACGACGGTGCCATCGGGCGCCGCCTCGCGCGTCGCGAGCACAGCCGCGCCCGTACCCTCGCCCTCGGTCTGCTCGGCCACGGTGACGCCCTCCGGAAGGCCCTCCGCCACGCCGTCGCCGGGGCGGGTGATGCACACCACCTCGGTGGCCCCCGCGGCGCGCGCGGCATCGATCACCCACTCGACCATTGGACGGCCGCAGACGGGGTGCAGGACCTTGGGCAGCGAGGAGCGCATGCGCGTCCCCTTGCCGGCGGCCATGATCAGCGCGGTGAACGGCTCAGGCATGGCCGCGCCAGGGTACTCGGCGGGCCTATGGTGTGGTGGTCAAACGACGGGAGCGGCGATGCGTAACGAACAGGCCCCGGTGACGCTCGGGCCGGGCGAGGGACAGACGATCGAGGGGCCCGTCGGCGGGCCGCTGACCTTCAAGGTGCGCGGAGACCAGACCGCGGGCGCGCTGACAGCGTTCGAGAACGTGATCCCGCCGGGCCAGGGCCCGCCGCTTCACAGCCACGACCGGGAGGGAGAGGCCTGGTACGTGCTCGAGGGCGAGCTGCGCTTCCAGCTCGGCGACGACACCAGCGACGCCCCTGCGGGCTCGTTCGTATTTGTGCCGAGCGGCGTGCCGCACTGCTTCGCGAACCTCGGCGAGGCCGACGCGCGCATCCTCGTTCTGTTCACCCCTGCCGGCATGGAGCCGTTCTTCGACCGCTTCTCCGAGCTCTCGCCCGAGCAGCTCGGCCCGGGAGCCTTCGCGGAGCTGGGCGCGCCCGCCGGCATGAAGGTGCTGGGCCCGCCGCTGCGCTGACGGCTCAGCCCGGCAGGTGGCAGACAGCCTCGACGTTGTTTCCGTCGGGGTCCAGCACGAACGCCCCGTAGTAGTTGGGGTGGTAGATCTCGCGCACGCCGGGCCCGCCGTTGTCCTGCGCGCCCGCTTCCAGGGCGGCGGCGTGGAACGCGTCGACCGTTGCGCGGTCGGCGCGCGTTGAACGCGATATGCACGCCTTCGTTCACGTGATCGCGGTCGTAGACCCAGAAGAACGGCATCCGCTTTTCGGGATCCCCGAAACCACAGGCGTTCGGGACCGGCTCCATGAGAATCTCCAGGCCCAGCGGCTTCAGCGCGGCGGAGTAGAAGGTCTTGCTGCGCTCGTAGTCGCTGACGTCGATTCCGAGGTGGTCGAGCATGGATCCTTTCCGTTTGACTCTTGAGCTCGGGGGGGAGGATTCGAACCTCCGTTGCCGGGACCAAAACCCGGAGTCCTAAGCCTCTAGACGACCCCCGACCGGAAGGCCGACCGTACCGACCACCCTCAGCAAACGCCAACTCAACCGCGCCACCCTGGCGCGGCAGTTGCTGCTGGAGCGCCACGACCTCGAGCCGGCGACGGCGATCGAGCGGCTCGCCGGCATGCAGGCGCAGGAGCCCGGGCCGCCGTACACGGGGCTGTGGTCGCGGCTCGAGGGGTTCGAGGCCGGCGATCTGGCCGAGCTGATCGAGTCGCGCAAGGTGGTGCGTGCCACGTCCATGCGCAGCACCGTGCACCTGCATACCGCGAAGGACCTGCTGGCGCTGCGCGCGACGATCGCGCCCGCGATCGAGGCGGCGACCCTCAGCGTGGTGCGCGTGCGCAAGGCCGACGTGGACATGGAGGCGATCGTCGAGGAGGGCCGGAAGCTGTTCGCCAAGGACGAGGCGCTCACCGCGAAGCAGCTGCGCGACGCGCTCGAGAAGGGCCACAAGGGCGAGGACATCCGCGCGCTCGCCATGGTGGTGCGTACGCATCTCGCGATGGTGCGAGTGCCCGACGGCGGCCGGTGGGGTTTCACGCCCAGCGCGCCCTTCACCCCGCTGGAGACCTGGGTCGGCAAGCCGGCGGCCAAGCGCGCCAACCAGCCGAAGCTCGTGGAGCGCTACCTGGGGGCGTTCGGGCCGGCCTCGGTGGCCGATGCCGAGCAGTGGCTGGGCGCCGGTGGCCTCGCACCGGCGTTCGAGAAGCTCGAGCTGAAGCGGTTCGAAGACGAGAAGGGACGCGAGCTGTTCGACCTCCCGGACGCACCGCGACCGGCCGAGGACACACCCGCACCCGTCCGCTTCCTGCCCGAGTTCGACAGCCTGATGCTCGCCCACAAGGACCGCACGCGGGTGATCTCCGATGAGCACCGCAAGGGGCTCACGACGAAGAACCTCCGGGTGCGGGCGACCGTGCTGGTCGACGGCCAGGTCGCCGCGTTCTGGAAGCTCGACAAGAAGAAGGTGAAGGTCGAGCCGCTGGTGAAGCTCAACAAGGCGCAGCGCAAGGAGGTCGACGCCGAGCGCGAGGGGCTCGAGGCGTTCCTAAGGCTGGGGGCCTAACCGCTAGATCCGGGACGTTTGGGGCTTTTACCCCTCTATTCGACCCAAAAGCCCCAATCGACTGGGACTTCAGGGTTCTCGTTGTGGCGGATGACCGGCCGAAGGCCCGGACCTGGGATGAGTTGCGGCGCCGTGTCCTCGAAGAGGACCACCTCGATGCGCGCGAGCTCAGACGTCGCAGAAAGCGGGCTCACCAGATGAAGTACGCCCTTTGGCTCGTTCCGGTGGCGATCCTTGGCGTGACGCCCGACGTGCTCGCCAGCGGGCTCTCTTGGCTCACCGGCGGAGCGGTCTTCCTGATCGCGGTTGGCGCCATCGACGCATATCTGATCGGTGCGCGCTGGGAGAAGCGCTGGGACGAGCTCATCCGCGAGAAGGGCGGGAGCGCCTAGCGGTCGAGCTCGTCCCGCGGAACGCGCCCGGCCTCGGCGCCCGCCTCGTGGGCCGGCCCGCCGGGAGGCATGATGCCCAGCACGCGCATCGCCTTCAGGCCCAGGCTGAGGCGCTCGCGGCCGTCGGTGGAGCCCACGTCGAGCCCACTCAACTCGCGCACGCGGTCGAGCCGGTACCGGATGGTGTGGCGGTGGGTGAAGAGCTTCTCGGCGGTGTTCGCGACGTTGCCGTCGCTGGCGAGGAAGGTCTCGAGCGTGCGGACCAGCTCGGTCTCGTACTGGCCGTCGTAGTCCACCAGCGGGGCGACGGTCTCCTCGTGAAAGCGCTGCAGCTCGGTGGGGTCCTCGCTCATCGCGGGCAGCAACAGGCGGTAGGCGCCCGTCTCGTCGAATGACAGCCGGGATGCGCCGCGCGCCTCGGCCACGTTGGCCGCCAGCAGCGCCTCCGCGCCGGCGCGATGGAGGTCGACGGGATCGGACGCCGGGCGGCTGGTGGCCACCACCAGCGCGAACCCTGTGAGGCTGACCTCCATCTCCTTCAGCACGGCCTCGGCCGCCTTCTTCGACGGCTCCGGCCCGTGGCCGGGCACCAGGATCACCAGTTCGCGGTCGGGCTTGGAGGGACGCTGCTCGCCAGCCGCTCCGTGAGGCCGTGGGCGCGGCGGCCCAAGCTCGATCGCCGCGGCCAGCGCGGTCCGCTCCACCCCGCGCGCGCCCCTCTCGGCGACCGCCAGCACACGTGCGCGCCAATCGCCCTCCTCGGCCTGCTGCGGGCGGGCGCGGGCCACGACGATCGCGGCGCCATCCCCC
Source organism: uncultured Thermoleophilaceae bacterium (assembly GCA_963808105.1). Lineage (GTDB taxonomy): Bacteria > Actinomycetota > Thermoleophilia > Solirubrobacterales > Thermoleophilaceae > JAAYBF01. The sequence continues at coordinate 1,649,449 of CAWEEH010000003.1, forward strand.
AGGTCGCAGCCGAGCTCCTCGGCACGAGCGGTGATGTTCTCGCGGTCGGTGACCTTGCGCGCGAGCAGGTCGGAGAGGAAGTCGCCGACGGCCGCCTCGCTGGCACGCTCGGGCGCGCGGGCGCGGTCGACCTCCGATCCGATCAGCGTCGAGACGATCCGCAGCAGCGCGGCCGGCGGCGGCGTTCCGCGCGGGCGCAGCCGCAGCTCGCCGACGCGCTCGTCGGCCACGCGCAGCTCCGCCACCTCGGTGTCGCCCTCACCGGCGAGCACGGCGCGCTCGTCCTCGGGCGACTGGCAGGCCACCGCGAGCACGCCGGAGTCGGCGCCCAGCACGACCACGCTCGCCTCCAGGGCATGCGCGGCTGCCCGCACGACGGCGGGTAGCCCGGCTCCGGACTCGACCGCCTCGGAGACCTCCTCGAACGCTTCCAGGAAGGGGCTCTGGGCGGCCGACGCCTTGCGTTCCTGGGCGGCAGCCACGCCCCGATTGTACGGGCCTTGACTACGCGTACGTGTCGTAAGACCAGACGACCAGGAGGCCCAGCGCGGCGCCCACACCAACCAGGGTGCCCAGCACGTACAGCGTGAGGAAGCCCGCCGCCACCCGCTCCCACAGCCGCCCGTAGGCGCCGACCGCCGGGATCAGGATGAAGGAGATGTAGCCGGCGCCGACGATGCCGGCCGCCACGGCGATGGAGAGCTCGGTTGTGCTGAGGTCGATGTTCATCGGGAGGTCGGGTGATTGTTGCGAAAGTGGGTGACGATGAGGGCCGCCATCGCGCAGGCGCCCAGCACAGCGGCTCCCAGGCCCCAGCCGGCGGCGACGTCCGACCAGTAGTGGGCGCGCAGGTAGACGCGCGAGAGGCCGACCACCACGGCGATCGCCAGCCCTGCTCCCACGAGCGTCGCACGGCGGCCCAGGCCGGGCGCCACTCGGGCGGCCACCACGGCCACGCCTATCCACAGCGTGGAGTAGGCCGCGTGGCCGCTGGGGAACGAGGAGCCCTCGGTGTCGACGAGCGGGCGAGCCGGCCGCGGGCGGTCGACCCCGGCCTTCAGGAGCTGCACTCCCGCGTAGACGCCCACCGCGCCGATCAGCAACGCGAGCAGCTCCACGAATCGACGTCGGACCGCGAGCGCCACGCAGGTGGCGAACACGAGCGCCGCGACGGTCGGGAACGCGCCCAGGTCGGTGACCACCTTCGCCACGTCCACCACCGCGTCCATGCGCAGGTCGTCGGCGAGCTCCAGCAGCTCGCGGTCGGCCGGCGTGATCGCCCGCCCGCCGGTGATGACCATGGTGTAGAGCGTGACCACGTACGCACCGACCCCGGCGACGGCCGCTGCCGTGGTCAGCTCCAATCCCAACCGCCCCGGCGTGACGCGCTCCTTGAGGAAGTTCGCCGGCGGCGCAGCGAGCCCCCATGCCGGGCGCACGAGGCGCTGCCAGATGGGATGCAGGGCACGGAAGGGCGGTCCAACCACACGGCGTTGGCCCTGGCGATCGATCCAGTCACCCAGCCTCTGGCGATCCTCCTCGCGGCGGAGGCGGCGGACCACGTGGACCACGGCCACGATCACGGCCACCGCGACTCCGAAGGCGAAGGTGGCCTTTCCCGCCGTCCCGGCCACCTTGTCGAACGAGCGGTAGAAGACGAAGCCGAGGACCGTGAACAGCGTGGCCCACACCCCGCACCCGATCACCGAGAACGGGACGAAGCGGCGGTAGGACAGGCCCGACGAGCCCGCGACGAACGGGGCGAGCGCGCGCACGAGCCCGATGAAGCGCCCGATCAGGATCGTCTTGCCGCCGTGGCGCTGGAAGTACGACTCGACCTGGCGCAGCCGCTTCTCGTCGATCTTGAACCTGGGACCGTGGCGCTCGAGGAAGCCGCGCCCGAGCCGCCGGCCGATGAAGAAGCTCGTGGTGTCGCCCAGAACGCAGCACGCCCAGACCAGGCCGATCAGGGGGATCAGCTCGATCTCGCCCTGGCCGGCGATCACGCCGCCGACGATCACCGTGGTCTCGCCCGGTGCGACGAGCCCCACGAACGCGCCGGTCTCGAGGAAGGCGAGCAGGCCGACCAGCACGTAGGTCCACGGGCCGAGCGCCTGGGCGATGTCCTCGATCGCCGTCTTCGCGTCGGGCAGGTCCGGCAACACGCCGGTCGCGTAGAGCACGACGAGCACGCGCCACCACGGAGGCGCCGATAACGAGATTTCGGTGGCGCCGGATCATGCCTCGGCTACCAGCGCGCCCTCGAACCCCGCCGCGGCCGCCTCCGCCGCCGCGCGATCGGCGAAGACGCCAAAGGCGGTGGGACCCGAGCCGCTGATGCGAGCACCGAGGGCGCCCGCGCCGAGAAGCCCGTCGAGCACCTCGGCGAGCTCGGGCCGCAGCGACAGCGCCGCGGGCTCCAGATCGTTGTGCAGCGCCCGGGCAAGCTCCTCGAGGGGGCCCGCGGCGAGCTCGGCCAGCCCGGCGGGGTCGGGCGACGGGGCCTCCGGGCCGCAGGCGATCCAGCTCCGCGTAGACCGAGGCCGTGCTCAGCCCCTGCTCGGACGGGACCAGCACGAGCGCCATCGGCGGCAGCGACACCGGCTCCACCCGCTCGCCGGTCCCGGTGACGATCGCGTGGCTGGGGCTCACCTGGCTCGGCACGTCGCTGCCCAGGCCCGCGGCCACCTCAGCCAGGGCCGCCTCGCCGATCGGCGACAGCCGCTGCGCCGCACGCAGCACCGCCGCGGCGTCGGCGCTGCCTCCGCCGAGGCCGGCGGCAACAGGGATGCGCTTGTCGATCGTGACCCGCAGCGGCGGTGGCCCGCCGCCCGCCGCCCGGAACGCGGCCAGCGCGCGCGCCGCCAGGTTCTCGCCCTCCACGCCGGGGCAGATCACCTCGTCGCGGTCGGCCTCCTCGATCGTGAGCTCGTCGGCGAGGTCGATCGAGGCGAACAGCGACGCCAGCGGGTGCATCCCGTCCGGCCCGGGCGGCCCGACGCGCAGCACCAGATTCACCTTCGCCGGGGCGCGCTCGGTCACCGCAGAAGCTCCTCCAGGCGCCGGAACTCCTCGGACGAGAGCCGCTCCGCGCGCGCGTCCTCGGGGTGCCCCAGCTCGGCGAGGGCCGCGCGCGCCGCGTCGCGTATCCCCTCCGGCGCGCCGGGCGCCAGGGCCAGCGAGCCGGCGAGCGTCTTGCGCCGGTGGGCGAACGCCGCGTGCACGAGCTCCGACAGCCGCGGGCGTCGCGCCGGGGCCGTGGCGCCGGAGCACCACCAGCGCGGAGTCCACGTTGGGCTCGGGGTGGAACACCGTGCGCGGCACCTTGCGCACCACCTTCACCTCGCAGGCCAGCTGCGCCAGCACCGAGGTGGCGCCGTAGGTCTTGCTGCCCGGCGCCGCCGCGAGGCGGTCCCCCACCTCGCGCTGCACCATCGCCACGAACAGGGTTCCCGCGGGCAGCTCCTCGACGGCCTTGAGCAGCACCGTCGCGGCCACGCCGTAGGGCAGGTTGGCCACCACCTTGGTGGGCGCGGGCTCGAGCGCGCCGAAGTCGAGCTTCACGGCGTCCGCGAAGTGCAGGGAGGCGTTGCCGAACGGATCGAGCGCCTCGCGCAGCGCCGGCTCCAGCGAGCGATCGACCTCGACCACGTGCAGGTGCGCGACGCGCGGCGCCAGGTATTCCGAAAGCACCCCTAGGCCGCCGCCGACCTCGAGCACGACGTCGGCCTCGTCCAGCTCCGCCGCCCTGCCGATCACCCCCAGCAGGTTGTCGTCGACCAGGAAGTTCTGGCCCAGCTCGCGGTTGGGCCTCACGTCGAAGCGCCGCAGCCGATCGCGGCTCGGCTGTTTGCGAGCAGGCGGCGCCTGCGAGCTGGGCTCCTCCTCGCTCACCAGTGAAAGACCCGCCGGGCGTTCTCCTCCACGACGGCGTCGAGCTCGTCGTAGCGCACGCCGCGCAGGTCCGCGAGGAACTCCGCCGTGTGGCTCACGTTGGCGGGCTCGTTGGGCTTGCCGCGCACCGGCTGAGGCGCCAGGTAGGGCGAGTCGGTCTCCACGAGCAGCAGCTCGTCGGGCACGTCGCGGGCCGCCGCCTGCAGGTCGGTCGCGTTCTTGTAGGTCACGTTGCCGGCGAACGAGCACATGTAACCGCGCTCCACGGCCTCGTCGAGCCGCGACGGCGCCGAGAAGCAGTGCAGGATCACGGTGAGGCTCGCCGCCCGCTCGGCCAGGATCGCGAACGTGTCCTCCTCGGCCTCACGCGTGTGGATCACCACAGGGAGCCCGGTGCGCTCGGCCAGGCCGAGCTGGGCCTCGAACGCGCGCCGCTGGTCCTCTCGCGGCGCCCGGTCGCGGAAGTAGTCCAGGCCCGTCTCGCCGATCGCCCGCGCCTGCGGGTCCTGCGCCGCGCGCTCGATCTCCTCCAGGCCCGCGGCGTCGAAGCCCTCGGAGTGGTGCGGGTGGCGGCCGACGATCGCCACCACGTCCTCGTGCTCGCGCGCATCGGCCAGTGCCTGCACGATCGACTCACCGTGCATGCCCACCGTCGCCAGCCGGGTGACGCCCGCCCGCCGCGCACGCGCCACCACGTCGGCGGTGTCGTCCTTGCACGAGTCGAGGTGGCAGTGGGTGTCGACCATCCGCGCCTCAGGCGGCGTCGGCCGCGGGCGGCTCGACCTTGGGGAAGAGCTGGCCGAGGTCGCCGATGGTCGCGCCGCCGCCCACGTCTCCGAACCCCGCCGTGTCGAGCGACCGGTCCTCGCGACCGAGCGCGGTGAGCAGCTTCTCGGCGGACTCGGGGACCCACGGGTGCAGCAGCACAGACACCACTCGCAGCCCCTCGGCGAGGGCGTACAGCACCGAGTCGAGCTCGGCCGCCTTCGTCTCGTCCTTCGACAGCTTCCAGGGCTCCGTGTCGGTAACGAAGCGGTTGAGCGCGCGCACGCGCAGCCAGATGTGCTCGAGCGCCGTGCTCACGTCGGCCTTGTCGAGGCACTCCTTCACCGCGGCGGTGAGCCCATCGAACTCGGCCGCCAGCGCCGCCGGCGCCTGCGCCTCGGGCACGACGCCATCGCGGTAGCGGGTGATCATCGCCAGCGAGCGGCTGGCCAGGTTGCCGTACTCGTTGGCGAGCTCGGTGTTGTAACGCGTCTCGAACCCCTCGGGCGAGATCGAGCCGTCGCCGCCGAAGCCCACCTCGCGCAGCAGGTAGTAGCGCAGCGCATCGGTGCCGTACATGTCCATCACCTTGAAGGGGTCGAGCACGTTGCCCAGCGACTTGGACATCTTGTGCTCGTCCATCAGCAGGTAGCCGTGGATGAACACGCGCTTGGGCAGCGGGAGGTCGGCCGCCATCAGCACGGCCGGCCAGATCACCGCGTGGAACTTGAGAATGTCCTTGGCGATCAGGTGGAGGTTCGCCGGCCAGAAGTGCTCGGTGAGGTCCTCGCCCGGCTTCGCGTAGCTGAGCGCCGAGTAGTAGTTGAGGAGGGCGTCGATCCAGACGTAGATCACCTGGTCGGGATCCCACGGCACGGGCACGCCCCATGAGATCCGCGCGCGGCTGAGCGACAGGTCGTTGAGCCCGCCCTCGATGAACGACAGCGCCTCGTTGTAGCGGTTGCGCGGGAGCACCCACTCGGGGTTCTCGGCGTACAGCTTCTTCAGCGGCTCCTCGAAGGTGGACAGGCGGAAGAACCAGTTGTCCTCCTTCTCCCACTCGAGCTCGATCAGGTGGATCGGGCACTTGTTGCCCTCGATCAGCTCGGCATCGGTCTTGAAGTCCGCGCAGCGCGGGCAGTAGAAGCCCTCGTAGGTGCCCTCGTAGACGTGCCCGTTCTCCTTAAGCCTGTTCGCCACCTCGGTGACCACCACGGCGTGCTCGGGATCGCTGGTGCGGATGAAGAAGTCGTTGGTGGCGTTCACCCGCGCGGCGACCGCCTTGAACCGCTCGGCGTTGCGATCGGCCAGCTCGCGCGGGGTCACTCCCTCGCGCTCCGCGGCCTGGGCGACCGGCTCGCCGTGCTCGTCGGTGCCCGTGAGGAAGAAGACGTCGTCGCCGCGCTGGCGCATGTGACGGGCGAGCACGTCGGCCGCGACCGTCGTGTAGACGTGGCCGAGGTGGGGCTCCCCGTTCACGTAATAGATGGGGGTGGTGATGTAGTAGGGCACGGCCCGCCGATGCTACTGGCGGCCCGGTGTTGTCAGCGACGCGCAACGAGCGCTCGGAGCCAGGCCGGAGCGGTCGTGCGCCGGCCGCCCGTCTCCGCCCGACGCCCGCCCAGGCACGCCGCGGCGAGCAGGAGTCCGACACAGGCGAGGGCCATGCCCAGGTCGGGACCAGGGGCGTCGGCCTGTGGCGCGCGCCGCGGGGCATCGGTCGCCGCGGGCGCCGGAGCAGGCGCGGCAATCGGCGGAGGACCCAGGCGCGGCTCCGGCGCGGGGGCCCGCACCCGCTCGGGAGAGACGAGGGGCCTGATCGACCTCGGCACGAGGCCCGGTCTCGCGGGCGCCCCGCGGGGCGACGGCCGGGCGGCGGGCACCCGCACTCGCCGCCCCGCCGGGACCCTCGGCCGCCGTGGCGCCGCGCGGGGAACGCGTTCGCGCCGCGGCGCCGCCCGCACCGGCGCGGGTGCGGCCACAGGAACGGCCCGCGGTGCCTCTCTCACCGGTGTCGGAACCGGAGGGAGCAGCGCGAGCGGATCGCGGTAGGCGTGCCGGCTGCCGGCGTCGCGGACACCGAAGTGCAGGTGCGGCTGGGCCGCCGAGCGCCTGCCGGTCGTGCCGACGGCGCCGAGTCGCGCGCCTTCGCCAACGCGATCGCCCTTCGCGACAGCGGCGGAAGCGAGGTGGAGGTAGGAGGTGTCGAAGCGCCCGTCGGCGGTCCGCACCGCCGACGGTGAGCCCGGAGGAGCCGGCCACGCCGGCGAACGTGACCGTCCCCGCGGCGGCCGCGCGCACCGGCGTGCCCGCCGCCGCCGCGATGTCGATCCCGCGGTGCTGTCCGCCCGCGTACGGGTCGTCGCCGTTGCGGTACGGCGTGACGACCCGGCCGTCAACCGGCCACGCCCAGCCGGCAGCCGCGGCAGGGAACGCGAGAGCGGCGAGCAGGACGGCGACGAGTGTGCGGAGCAGCATCGGCCGACCGTAGGCGCGCCCCAGCCGGCCGTGGGGCCGTTCGTGCCGAGGTGTGACGAAGGGTTACGTCGCCGTTACGAACTTCGCCGGATCGTCACTCGGTGAGTGCCCGGTACAGCTCGTTGGCGCTCGCCCCCGTCATCTCCGCGATCACCTTCGCCGCCACCCGCGGCTTGGCGCCCGCCTCCACCAGCCGCCTCAGCTGATCGAGCCCCGCCGGCGGCCCCTCGCCCGGCGCCGGCTCGGAGGACGGGCCAAGCACCAGCACCACCTCGCCCTTCGGCGGCTTCCCGGCGTAGCGCTTCGCCAGCTCCGCGGCGCTGCCGCGGACCACCTCCTCGTGGACCTTGGTCAGCTCGCGGCAGACCGCGACCTGTCGCTCGGGGTCGACCTCGGCCGCGAGCGCCAGCGTCCCGGGGACCCGTCGCGGCGACTCGAACGCCACGAGCGTCCCGCCCGGTTCCTGCAACAGCGCCCTCAGCTCGCCCTTCTTGCGCGGGAAGAACCCCGCGAACCGCCACCGGTCGGCGGGCAGCGCGGACGCCACCAGCGCGGCGATCCCCGCCGACGGGCCGGGCAGGACCTCGACCGGCAGGCCGGCCGCCACGCAGGCGCGCACGAGCACGTAGCCGGGATCGGACACCAGCGGCATCCCCGCATCGGACACCAGCGCCACCGTCTGGCCCTCGCGCATCCGCTCGACCAGCTCGGCGGACCGCGCCTCCTCGTTGTGCTCGTGGTAGCTCACGAGCTTGGCGACGACGCCATAGCGGTCGAGCAGGGTGCGGGTTCTGCGCGTGTCCTCGCAGGCCACCAGTCCGCCTCGCGCAGCGCCGACAGCACGCGCAGCGTCACGTCCTCGAGGTTGCCGATCGGCGTGGGGCAGACGACGAGGCCGCTCACACCTCCTCCAGCGCGAGCAGCGCGGCGCCGAGCATGCCCGACTCGTCGCCGAAGTGGGCCGGCACGATGCGCACGCGCTCGGCGATAGGCGGCAGCGCGCGCTCCGCGACGACCGCGCGCGCTCGTGCAAGCAGCAGCTCGCCGGCGGCCACGGCCCCGCCGCCGATCACCACCACCTCAGGGTCGAACGCATTGACCACACCGGTGAGCCCGGCCCCCAGCCGCTCCCCGACTCCGGCCAGCACCTCCCGCGACTGCTCGTCGCCATCGTGGGCCAGCTCGGTAACGAGGCCGCCGGTGATCTCACCGCCCCCGGCCAGTCGGCGCCCCAGCGTCGAATCGGGATTCTCGGCGGCGCTGGCCTCCCCCGCGCGCCCGATTGCCGTGCCCGACGCCAGCACCTCGAGGCAGCCGCGGCCGGGGCAGGCGCCTGGGCAGTCCTGGCCGTCGTGATCAACCACAAGATGGCCGAGCTCGCCCGCGAAACCGCGCGCTCCGCGGTAGATCTGCCCGCCGAGAACGAGCCCGCCGCCGATGCCCGTGCCGAGGGCCACCATCACCGCGTGGTCCGTGCCGCGCGCGGCGCCGTGGCGGTGCTCCGCCAGGGCCGCGACGTTCGCATCGTTGTCCACGGCCACCGGCAGGCCCAGGCGCTCGCTCAGCAGATCCCGGAACGGCACGTCGTCGATGGGCAGGTGATTCGACCAGACCGACGTGCCCGCCGAAACGTCGACGAGGGCCGGCAGACCGAACCCCACAGCGTCCACGTCCGGAGCCGCCGCGCGCACCTCCTCGACGGCGTCAACGAAGATGTCGAGGGTCTCCTGGCGGTCGGCTCCACGCCACTGGCGCCGCACCCTGTGGTGCACCACGAGCTCCTGGTCGACGACCCCGCCGAGCAGCTTCGTGCCGCCGGCATCGATCCCGATCACGCGCCGTGGTGGCATCGCCGCACCCTATAAGTACGCCTCGTGAGTCCCGACGATAAGCCCGACTACAAGGTCTACCGCTCCCGCCGCGGCGGCCTCCTGCGTGGCGGCGGGCCGGATCTCGACGGGCTGCGAGAGCGCCTGCGCAAGCGCGAGGAGCGCCCGTCGCGGGACCCGCGGGTCCCGCGTGAGCCGCGCGAGATCACGCCGGGACGGGTGATCAAGTGGATCGCGATTGCCGTCGCGGGCTGGATCGCGTTGTCGATCGTGCTGTTCACGATCAGCGCGCAGCTCCAGGAGGGCGTGTCCAGCGAGGCCGAGGAGGCGCTGTCCGGAGGCGGCAGCTTCTTCACCGGCGCGACGACGCTGGTGGTGGGCTCGGACAGCCGCGAGGGCGACTCGCTCGACCCGAGCAAGGCCGCGGGCCGCGCCGACACGATCATGCTCATGCACTCCTCCTTCGGCAGCACCCGCAAGCTCTCGATCCCACGCGACGCGGCCGCCGAGATCCCGGGCCACGGCACTCAGAAGATCAACGCCGCCTACGCGATCGGCGGCCCGTCGCTCACCATCGAGACCGTCGAGGCGTTCCTCGGCAACGGGCTGAAGATCCACCACATCGTGGAGGTGGACTTCGAGCACTTCCCCGAGTTCATCGACGCCCTCGGCGGCATCACCGTGAACAACAAGACCAAGATCTGCGCGCCCGAGTTCGACAACTTCTACCGCGGCTTCAACCTCCCGAAGGGCGAGCAGGAGCTCGACGGCCGCCAGGCGCTGGGGTTCGCGCGGGTGCGCAACAACCGCTGCGCCCCGAACGAGAACGACCTCGATCGCGCCCAGCGCCAGCAGGAGGTGCTGGGTGGGATCAAGGGCAAGGCGTTCTCGGCCGGGACGTTCGTCCGGCTGCCGTGGGTGAGCTGGAAGGCGCCGAAGGCGCTGCGCACCGACCTCAAGGCGCCGGGGCTCGCCGGCCTGGCGCTGGACGTGGGTACGGGCGGCGTCGGCGAGACCGACGTGCTCAAGCCCTCCTGCCTGAGCTGCGGCCCCGCATCGAGCCTGCTGGTGTCAGACGCGGAGAAGAAGGCGGCCGTCGACCGCCTGCTCGGTAATTAGTCCGAGGACTTCGCGGGCGCGGTCTTGGAGGAGTCGGACTTCTTGGAATCCGACGATGAGGAGTCCGACTTGGAGTCGGATGACTTCGACTCGGACGAGCCGCCGTCCTTGGCCCCCTTGCCCTTCTTCTTGCCGTAGTCGGTGGTGTAGAAGCCGGAGCCCTTGAAGTGCACGGCGACCGGGTGGAACACGCGCTGAACGGGGGCGCCGCAGATCGTGCACTCGGTGAGAGTGTCGTCGACCATGCGCTGCATCACCTCGAAGGTGTGGCCTTTCTCGCAGCGATACTCGTAAATCGGCACGGCGCGGCGAGGATAGCGGGGACTTCTAGGCCTCAGGCGGCGCCGGCGACTCCAGATCCCGCAGGAGGGACTTGCCGGTGGAGTGCCACACGAGCCACGCGGCGAGGTGACCGATCGGGCGGAACAGGGTCATCGGGGCGGCACGGTACCGAAGCATGTTGACGCCGCGTTACCCACTTTCCCGCAAATTCCACGCGTTTCCACCGACGCTCTAGGGTTGGCGCGCGGATGAGCCCCGACGTCGCCACGATGGACAAGATCGTCGCCCTCTGCAAGCGACGTGGATTCATCTTTCAGTCCTCCGAGATCTACGGCGGGCTGGCGTCCACCTACGACTACGGCCACTACGGGGTGCTGCTGAAGGGCAACGTGAAGGGCGAGTGGTGGCGCGCCAACGTGCAGGAGCGCGACGACATGGTGGCCCTGGACGCCGCGATCCTCATGCACCCGCGCACCTGGGAGGCCTCGGGCCACCTCGAGGGCTTCACCGACCCGCTCGTGCAATGTCTGGGCGAGTGCAAGAGGCGCTGGCGGGAGGATCACCTGCGGGAGGCTCAGCCCGAGGGCGAGCTGAAATGCCCCAAGTGCGGCGGGGACCTGTCCGAGCCGCGCAACTTCAACCTGATGTTCCAGACGCACGTGGGCCCGGTGCAGGAGGAGGGATCGGAGGTGTTCCTGCGCCCCGAGACCGCCCAGGGCATCTTCGTGAACTTCAAGAACGTGCTCCAGTTCGCGCGCAAGAAGCCGCCGTTCGGGATCGCCCAGATCGGCAAGGCCTTCCGAAACGAGATCACCACCCAGAGCTTCATCTTCCGCACGTATGAGTTCGAGCAGATGGAGATCGAGTTCTTCGTGCCGCCCGACGAGGCCGACGACTGGCACGAGCGCTGGATGGAGGACCGGATGCGCTGGTACACCGACCTCGGCATCCGGCCGGACCACCTACAGCTGCGCGCGCACGACGCCGACGAGCTCTCCCATTACTCCAGCGCCACCTCCGACATCGAGTACCAGTTCCCGATGGGCTGGTCAGAGCTCGAGGGAATCGCGAACCGCGGCGACTTCGACCTCACCCAGCATGCGAAGTTCTCGAACGAGAAGCTCGACTACGTGGACCCCGGCACCGGCGAGCGCTACGTGCCCTACGTGATCGAGCCCTCTGCGGGCGCGGACCGTGGCACGCTGGCGTTCCTGGTGGACGCCTACGACGAGGAGGAGGTGGAGGGCCGCGAGCGCGTGCTGCTCCGCCTGCACCCGCGACTGGCCCCGGTGAAGGTGGCGGTGCTGCCCCTGGTCAACAAGGACGGCCAGCCCGAGAAGGCGCGCGCGATCTACGAGGACCTGCGCAAGCGGATGACCGCCGAGTTCGACACGGGCGGCTCGATCGGCAAGCGCTACCGCCGCCAGGACGAGATCGGCACCCCGTGGGGCGTGACGGTGGACCACCAGACGATGGAGGACGACACCGTGACCCTGCGCGACCGCGACAGCCTCGACCAGTCGCGAATCGCGATCGCCGAGCTGAGCGACGAGCTGGAGCGGCGCCTCGAGGCGCCGTGGACGAGCCCGAAGCTGGCCGACTAGGCCTCAGCCACCCGCCGGCTTCACCCGGAAGCGGACGCGGCCGTTCCTTCCGCGCGTGAATGTCGCCCTCGCCGCGATGAGGATCCAGGGATCGTCGAGGACGCCGCTCGGCTGTCGCAGGAAGCTCGCGAACTGCCGGCTCGCGCTCCCGCAGCTCAGACCCTGGGTCCACACGTCGTAGCTACCGCGCCGGAGGCGCAGGGCCCCGATGCGGTCGTTGTTGTTCACGCGGAACGTCGCCCGGCACCTCGACTCGCCGCGGCTGGGAAACACGCCCTTGCTCGTCTCGCCCGGGCCGGCCTGCGTCACGTACGGCTTGATCCGGAACCCGACCTGGCGGTGGCCCCGCGTGAATGCGCCGGTGCCCCGGTCGAGCAGCCACGGCCGCGGGAGCACGCCGTTGTAATCCTGCAGGAACTGGGCGAGCTGGCGCGTGGCCCCCGCGCACGTCGGCCCGGTGTAGGACAGCAACGTGATCCGGTATCGGCCCTTGGGAATGCGGAAGCGGCCGATGCGGTCGTTGTGCAGCACGCTGAAGTAGCCGGGACAGATCCGGCGGGAGACCGGGTGCGGCGGGTTGGGCGGTAGCGGGCCGACCTGCGGCGCGATCCTGAACCCGGTCGTGCTGTTGCGGCCCGCCTGGAACGTGCGGGTGGAGTTGATGGCCACCCACGGCCGCGGGAGGCGGCCGTCCCAGTCCTCGAGGAACTCGCCGAGCAGGCGGGCGGCCTCGGTACAGCCCATCGTCCGCGTATCCAAGAGCGTGATCACGTACGGGCCCTTGGGCAGCTGCATCGCGCCGACGCGGTCGTTGTGCAGCACCTCGAAAGTGCCGGGGCAACTCGCCTCGGCGGCGGATGCGGAGGGTGCCATCGCCAGGGCCATGGTGGCGACGATTACGAGTCCTGTGAGAGTGCCTTTTGCCTTCATTGCGCGACTCTAATGGCCGACATCCGCGATTGCACCTACGCTGGGCGGAGTGCAGCCGCTCTTCGAGCATCGGCTGACGCTCGCGGGGTATGAGACCCGGGCGCTGGAGTTGGAGGGCGACGGACCGCCACTCCTGCTCCTGCACGGCTATTCCGACAGCGCCGACACCTGGCGGCTGTTGCTGGACCGCCTCGGCCGGGTGGGCCGCCGCGCGGTGGCGCTCGACATGCCGGGCTTCGGCACCTGCGACCTGCTCGCCGACGACGAGCCGATCCTCCCCCAGCTCGAGCGGTTCGCCGCCGCGGCGGTGGAGTGGATCGCGCCGAAGGGAGGCGCGATCGTGTGCGGCAACTCGCTCGGCGGCTGCGTCTCGCTGCTGCTGGCCGAGCGCGAGGAGCTTGGCCTGGCGGGAATCGTGCCGGTGGCGCCCGCCGGGCTCGACATGGCGCGGTGGTTCGCGGTGATCGAGCGCGAGCCGGTGCTGCGCGCCGCGCTTGCCACCCCGGTGCCCGTGCCGGCCGTCGCCCTGCAGCGCGTGGTGGCCGAGGTCTACAAGCGCCTTGCGTTCCACCGCCCGGGCTCGCTCGACCCGCTGATCGCGTCGACGTTCGCCTCTCACTTCGCCGACAAGGCCACCACCGCCCGGCTGATGGCCACCGGCAGGCGGCTGATCAAGGAGCTGCGCGACCCATATCGCCTGGAGGCGATCACCTGCCCGGTGATGTTGGTCTGGGGACGCCAGGACGTGATGGTGTTCCAGACCGGCGCCGACCGCGTGCTCGACGCCGTCGAGGGCGCGCAGCTCGTGACGATCGAGGACTGCGGGCACTGTCCGCAGCTGGAGAACCCCGACCGGCTCGTGCACCTGCTTCTAGACTTCCCGGCCGCCGATGCGGCTGCCCTTGCTTCCTGACCCAGAGAAGTTGATCGACTCAGCCGTGACCGGCTGGGACCTGCTTGTGGGCCCCGGCGTCGCGGATCTGACCCCTACGCCGTCGTCGATCATCCACGAGGGGCCCCAGTGCACAGTGCACCGCTACCGCTCGCGCCGGCGGCCGCGGGCCGACCGCACGCCGGTGCTACTGGTGCCCCCGCTCGCCGCGCCGGCCACCTGCTTCGACCTGCGCCGGGGCTGCTCGCTGGCCGAGCACCTCACCGCCCTGGGCTACCCCACCTACCTCGTCGACTACGGCGCGATCTCCTTCAGCGACAGGGCCCTCGGGCTCGAGCATTGGGTGGAGGACGTGATTCCCACCGCGGTGCGCGCGGTGTCCGAGGATGCGGGCGGCGCTCCGGTACAGCCGCTTGGCTGGTGCCTGGGCGGCATCCTCACCCTGCTCTCCGCCGCCGCCGATCCCGACCAGCCGATCGCCTCGATCGCGATGGTCGCGAGCCCGTTTGACTTCGAGAAGGTGCGCATGATGGGCCCCATCCGCCAGATCGCGAAGCTCACCGGCGGAGCGCTCGGTACCGCGCTGTACAAGGCGCTCGGCGGCGCGCCCGCGCCGCTTGTCAGCCGCGGCTTCCAGCTCACCTCGCTCGACCGCTATCTCACCAAGCCGCTGTTCCTCGCCCGCAACCTGCACGACCGCGACACGATCGCCCACGCCGAGGCCGTGGACGCCTACATGGCGAACATGTTCGCCTACCCCGGGCGCACCTTCGGCCAGCTCTACCACGCGTTCTTCCGAGTGAACTCGCTCGCCGGCGGCAAGATCGAGCTGCGCGAGGGCCACGAGATCGACCTGGCCGACGTGCGCCAGCCGGTGCTCTCGATCGCGGGCGACGCGGACGTGCTCGCGCCCAAGGCCGCCGTGCACCACGTGGGCGAGCTGCTGCCGAGCGCGGAGTCGGTCCAGCTCGAGACCGCCCCCGGCGGCCACCTCGGCGTGCTCACCGGCCGTTCGGCCATCGGGACCACCTGGATGCACCTGGACGCCTTCCTCGCGGGACACGATCCGCTCCGACAGCGGCCTCCCGTGGACGCGCTGGCTTCTGCAAAGTCTCCATAGGGATCGAGGCGGGGCCGCATCGGCCGATAGGTGGGTATGCGCCCCAATCGCTCGCGAGCCCTCCTGCTCGTCGCCTGGGCCCTGCTTTCCGTGCTCTCCGCAGGGCTTCTTCACAACTCGCAGGTCGACGAGGAGCGCGATCTGAAGCAGCGGTTCGAGAACCGCACCGAGGTCGCGGCGAACTTCACCAGGACCTACGTGGCGGAGTTGATCGCACAGGAGCGGAGCGTCGCGGAGCGCGAGCTGTCGGTCGGAAGAGACCTCGAGCACGTCTCCAAGCTGTTCGGGAACGAGGCCGCGGTACTGCTCGACAGCAGGGGCCGTGCACTACAGGTCGTGCCCGCGGCCCCGTCGCTGATCGGGCGAGACCTTGCGGCGCGCTACGACCACCTTCGCGCCGCCACCGACGGGCGCCGGGCTGTCTCCAACGTCGTTCCTTCGGCGGCCAACGGCACGCCGGTAGTGGCCTTCGCGACGCCGTTCGCCTCCAAGCACGGACGCCGGGTCTTCAGCGGCGCGTTCGATATCGCCACCACCCCGATCGGAGCCTTTCTGCGCAACGCGACGGCCCTGAAGGGGGCCCGCGTCTACCTGATCGACTCCGCGGGGCAGGTCGTCGCCAGCAATCGCCGGCAAACCGAAGGTCTCTTCAAGCTGTCGCAGACGGATCCAGAGCTGGCCGAAGGGCTCTCCGACTCGCCGTCGAGCAGGACTTCCGGCGACTACGAATACTCCAGCGAGCGCGTCGGCGACACGCCGTGGCGGCTTGTGATGTCGGTCCCGGCGGCGCAGCTGTTCGAGCCCTTGCACGGGATCGGCCACTACATACCGTGGTTGCTCTGGGGTGGGTTCGTGCTGGGAGCGCTGGCCTGCGTGCTGCTGGTGGCCTACCTCGTTCAGTCACGCCGCGAGCTGAGCTCGGCAAATGAGCGCCTGGACCGCCTGGCCCTGGTCGACGATCTGACCGGCCTTCCCAATCGCCGCCAGGCCCAGGTCACGCTCGACGCGGCGATTTCATCGGCTGCCCGCCACGACCAGCCGTTGTCCGTTCTGATGATCGACATCGACTGCTTCAAGGAGATCAACGACAGCCGCGGCCACGAGGCCGGCGACGAGGTGCTGGGGGCAGTCGCTCGTGCCATCTCCGGGGCGCTGCGCGCCGAGGATCTCGTCGGGCGCTGGGGCGGAGAGGAGTTCCTCGCGATCCTCCCCGACACCAACCTCGACGGAGTGGCCCGGGTCGGCGAACGGGTCCGCGACGCGGTCGCCGGCACCCCGGTCGCGATCGGCGACGAGCTGGTCGCGGTCACCGTGAGCGTCGGCGCCGCCATCCGTGTCGATCACGACAGCGATGCGCTGGTGGCATCCGCCGACGCCGCGATGTATCTCGCCAAGGCCGCCGGCCGGAACGCCGTGCGCACCGCCTAGGCGGTGCCCGACGCCTCGAAGTTCGCCTCGGGCAGCACCCGCGCGATCGGCTTGGGCAGCCACCAGTTCCACTTGCCCATGATCTCCATCGTCGCCGGCACCAGCACCAGCCTCACGAGCGTCGCGTCGAGGAAGATCGCCACGGAGAGACCCACGCCGATCTCCTTGATCGAGGGCACGCCCGTGGCGGCGAAAACCGCGAACACGGAGACCATGATGAGTGCCGCGCTGGAGATCGTGGCCGCGCTCTTCGCGAGGCCCTGTGCCACCGCGGTCTTGGTGTCGCCCGTCGCGTCGTAGCGCTCGCGGATGCGGCTCAGCAGGAACACCTCGTAGTCCATCGACAGGCCGAACACGATCGCCAGGAGGAACGGCGGGGTGATCGTGTTGATGTAGCCCAGCGACTCGAAGCCGAGGAAGCCGTCGAGCCAGCCGTACTGGAAGATCGCCACGAGCACGCCGTAGGCCGCGCCCACGGTGAGCATGTTCATCAGCACCGCCTTCAGCGGCAGCAGCACCGAGCGCAGCAGCACGAAGAGCACGAGGTAGCTGAACAGGAGCACGAACAGGGCGATCTTCCACATCGACCCCGCCACCAGGTCCTTGAAGTCCTCGACGGCGGCGGTGGCGCCGCCGACCTGAACGTTGGCCACCTGCTCGATCTCCCCACCGGGCGACTCGCGCAGGCGGTCCATCATCGCCCGTGCCTCGATGCTCTCGGAGTCGCTCTTCGGCGCCACCGTGAGCAGCGCCGAGCGCCCGTCATTCGACGGCTGCGGGCGGCCGACCCGGGCCACGTGAGGGTCGCGCGCCACGTCGTCTCGCCACGTCGCCAGCGCGGCGCGGTTGCGCGGGTCCGACGCGGTGCCCTGCTCGAACGTCGCGACGAGGTGGGTCGGGCCGGAGGCGCCGGGGCCGAGCTCCTTCGCGGCCAGCTCGGCGCCCACGCGAGTCTCGTGGCCCTCGGGGAACTGGCGCAGCGCACCGTCGCCGAACACCAGCGAGAACGCGGGGATGGCCAGCACCAGCAGCACGCCCGCGCTGGCCGCCGCGGAGAGCACCGGCCGGCGCGTGACGCGGTCGGTCCAGCGCTGCCAGAAGCTGCCGCGCTGCGCCTCGGGATCAGTCGAGCCTCGCCGGCGCCTGCGCCAGCGCAGGTTGCGCCCGATCAGCGCCACCACCATCGCCGGGCGCCCGCGCATGTAGGCGCGGCGGCCCATCGCGCGCATCACGGCGGGCAGGAAGGTGACGGCCGCGAGTATCGAGACGGCCACGACGACGATCGCGCCGAGGGCCATCGACCTGATCGTCGTGGAGTCCACCAGGAACAGCCCGCCCAGCGAGATCATCACGGTGAGCCCCGAGAAGACGACGGCAACGCCGGATGTGCGCATGGACGTGCGCCGCGCCTCCTCCGGGGTCGAGCCCGCGCGGATCTCCTCGCGATAGCGGGCGAGGATGAACAGCGAGTAGTCCACCGCCACCCCGATGCCGACCATCGAGGCGACGTTGGTGGTGAACACCGACATGTCCATCGACTGAGAGAGGAAGTAGATGATGGCGCCGGTGACCATCACGCTCGCCAGCCCGAGCGCCAGCGGCAGCGCCGCGGCGGCGAGGGACCCGAAGACGGCGAGCAGGATCACGAGCACGATCGGGAAGCCGGTGGCCTCCGCGGCCTCGAGATCCTCCTTCGAGAGATCCTGCATTCCGGCCCAGAGCGCCTGCTGGCCGACTAGGTAGGTCTGGGTCCCGTCCTCCGCGGCGCCCTCGCCGATGCCGAGCTCCTCGCGCAGGTCGACCGCGAGATCCGCGGCATCGTCCTGCGTGCCGGTCACGTCGAGGGTGGCGATGGCGATCGGCGACTTCGCGGCGTCGCGCTTGGCGGCCGCCGCGGCGCGGTCGGACAACTCCACGTGGGACAGGCGCGCGGCGACCTCGTCGACGTGGTCGATCTGGGCGCGCGCGTCCTGGATCGAGGCGCCGTCGCGGCGCGCGACAACCACCGCGAGCGTCTCGCGCTGCGCGCCCTCGAAGTCCGCGAGCGCCTCGTCGACGGCGGCGGAGCCCGAGCCGGGAACGGTGAAGCCGCCCGCGGTTAGGTTCTCGGTCTGCTTGGCGGCGAAGGGGATCGCGGCGATCAGGAGCACCACCCAGAGCGCGATCACCAGCCGGCCGCGACGCTCGAGGAACGCGGTGAGCCTGTCCATAGCTGCCTGCATGAATCCCTCCCGTCGTCTACCTATCTGGCTGGCCAGCCAGAGTCGACTGGATATCGGCCCTCGGCTCTGTGAGGTCGATCACAGGAGGAGCGGGAGCTCAGCCGCCGAGCAGGCGGCGCGCGGTGCGCGCGCCGAGCTCGAGCGCGGCGGAGCTGTCCCAGGAGGGATCCGAGAAGAGCTGCAGGCCGGATCCGTCGCCGAGCGCGAAGATGACGGAGGCCACGGCCTCGGGGTCGGCGTCGAGCGTGACCACACCCTCGTCCTGCTTTGTGCGCAGGACGTCCGCCAGGTGGCTGCGCCAGCGGCGGTAGAGCTCGGCCATCTCGGCCCGCAGCTCCTCGCTGTGATGCGAGGCGCTCACCATCTCGTAGACCACGGCCGAGCTCTTGGCCTCCTCCTCGACCCAGTTCTCCAGCGAGGCGACGAGGATCTGGACCAGCTCGTCGACGCTCGTCGCCCCGGCCATGGCGTCCTCGAGCGTGGCGATGCGGGCGTCGCAGTCGCGGCGCACCACCTCCACGAGAAGCCGCTCCTTGGAGCCGAAGTAGTAGTGCAGCAGGCCGCGGGAGACGCCCGCCTCGCGTGCCACAACGTCGAAGGTGGAGCCGGCCGCGCCGCGGGTGCCGACGCTCTCGCGCATGGCCGTGACGATCTTCTGCGCCTTCTCCCCGTCGAGCTTGCGGGTGGCTTCAGCCGTCGAGGCTTCCATGGCGCGGCAGTCTATCTGGCTGGCCAGCCAACAACGTCAGAGGCGCCCCGGAGGGCGCCTCTGAGCGTCACGGTCATGAAGCGAAGGGAGGCTAGGCGCCGACCTTCTCTTCCGTCGCCGCCGGGGCCGGGGTGGTGGTCGAGGTGTACTCGAACTCCTCCTCGGAACCGAACAGCGCGTCGAGGACCTTGGAACGCAGACCCTCGCTCAGGGCGAGTGCCAGCCCGGCGCCCACGAGGCCGATAACGAGCAGGCCTCCACGCCGGCGCTTCTTGCGCTTGGGCTTCTCACGGAGGGCGTCGGCCGCGCTCTTCAGCGAGTTCGCCGCCTCCTTCAGGTCGCGCTGCACCTTCTTGTCTTCCAGGGCCTTCTGCGGCCCCTTCCCGTTCATGCGGTCATACGCCTTGCGCGCCGACTCGAAGGCCGTGCGCAGGTCGTCCCGCAGATCGGAGTCCTCGACCAGCTTTTGAACATACGGGTTGTTGCGGGCGGACATTCCTGCCGCCACCGCTCCGGCGCCAGCCTTCGCGGCCTTCTTCTTGGCTGCCATAGCTCTCCTCAGCTCCGCTTGCCTACGCGCACCTTACCCGGCTTAGCGCGCCTGATGCGGACGACCTTCGATCCGCCCTCGGGCTCGAGCGCCGAGTCCAGGACCTCGTCCACGGTGTCGACCCACACGAACTCGAGGCCCTTCAGCAGGTTGGGCGGGAACTCTTCGGCGTCGGGCTCGTTGCGCCGCGGCGCGATCACACGCGTGATCTCCGCGCGCTGCGCGGCCAGCGCCTTGTTCCTCAGACCCCCGATCGGCAGCACCTTGCCGGTGAGTGTGATCTCGCCGGTCATGGCCGTGTCCGACCGCACCGGACGCCCGCTGACCAGGGAGGACAGCGCGGTGGCGATGGTGATCCCAGCGCTCGGGCCGTCCTTGGGGATCGCGCCCGCCGGCACGTGGACGTGCACGTCGTTCTCCCGGAACCAGTCCTCGGGCACCTCGTCGCCGAGCTTGGCGACGTTGCGCTTCACGTACGAGAGCGCCGCCTGCGCGGACTCCTTCATCACGTCGCCAAGCTGGCCGGTGACCTGCAGCTTGCCCTCGCCCGGGAACGAGGTGGCCTCCACGAACAGCACGTCGCCGCCCGCCGGAGTCCACGCCAGCCCCGTGGCGACGCCCGGCTCGCCGGTGCGCCGGGCGACGTCGGGCTGGAAGTGGCGCGGGCCGAGCAGCTCGGCCACCCCCTTGGGCCTGACCGTGCGCTTGGACTTGCGCTTGCCCTCGGCGAACTCCCGCGCGACCTTGCGGCAGATCGCTCCGACCTCGCGTTCCAGGTTGCGCACGCCCGCCTCACGCGTGTAGCCCTCGATGATCTCGCGCAGTGCCTCGTCGGTGAACTCGAGCTTCGACTTCACGAGGCCGTTCTGCTCGACCTGGCGCGGCACGAGGTAGCGCCTGGCGATCTCGAGCTTCTCGTCCTCGGTGTAGCCCGCCAGCTCGATCGTCTCCATGCGGTCGCGCAGCGGTGCCGGGATCGGGTCGAGCTGGTTCGCGGTGGTGATGAAGAGAACCTTCGACAGGTCGAACGCGAGGTCGAGGTAGTGGTCGCGGAAGCTCGAGTTCTGTTCGGGGTCGAGCACCTCGAGCATCGCGCTGGACGGGTCGCCGCGGAAGTCCGTGCCCATCTTGTCGATCTCGTCGATCATCAGCACCGGGTTGTTGGACCCGGCGTCGCGCATCGCACGGATGATCGTGCCGGGCATCGCTCCGATGTAGGTGCGGCGGTGGCCGCGGATCTCGGACTCGTCGCGCACGCCGCCCACGGAGATGCGCTCGAACTCGCGCCCCATTGCCGCGGCGATCGACTTGCCGAGCGAGGTCTTGCCGACCCCCGGCGGGCCGACGAAGCAGAGGATCGAGCTGCGCGCGTCGGGCTTGAGCTTGCGCACCGCGAGGAACTCGAGGATGCGGTCCTTCACCTTCTCCATGTCGTAGTGGTCGCGGTCGAGCACCCGGCGCGCCTGTTTCAGGTCCAGGTGGTCGTCGGTGGACGCCGACCAGGGGAGGCTGGCGAGCCACTCCAGGTAGCCGCGGATCACCCCGTGCTCTGCCGACTGCGGGGGCAGGCGCTCGAAGCGCTGGAGCTCGCGCTCGGCCTGCTTCATGGCGTGCTCGGGCAGGCCGGCGGCTTCGATCTGCTCGCGCAGCTCCTCCGACTCCGCCTCGATCTCGTCGACCTCGCCCAGCTCGTCCTGGATCGCCTTGAGCTGCTGGCGCAGGAAGAACTCGCGCTGGCCCTTGTCGATCTCGGACTCGACCTGCGACTGGATCTTGCTGCCGATCGAGATCAGCTCGAGCTCGCGGGCCAGCAGCTCGGAGAGGCGGCGCAGCCGCTTGGCCACGTGCAGCTCCTCGAGCAGCTCCTGACGCTCCTCGGTCTTGAGCCGAAGCGCCCCGGCGATCATGTGCGCCAGCTCGGAGGGGTCCTCGAGGTTCGTGACCGCGATCTGGAGCTCCTCCGGCAGGTAGGGGACCTCCTCGATGATCTGGGAGAAGGTGGTCTGCACGTTGCGGAACAGCGCCTCGAGCTCGGGCGACGGCTCGATCTGGTCGGGCAGCTCGGTGACCTTCGCGGTGAGGTAGGGATCGCGCTGCACGATCTCGCCGATCTGCACCCGCTGCGATCCGTGGACGAGGATCCGCAGCGTGCCGTCGGGCACCTTGATCATGCGAGCGACGGTGCCCACGACGCCGACGTCGTAGATGTCGTCGGGGCCCGGGTTCTCGATCTCGCCCTCGCGCGACGCCACCATCGCGAGCATCCGGTTGCCGCTGAGCACGTCGTTCACCAGCTTTATCGAGCGCTCCTGCCCAACGGCCAGCGGCGTGAGCGTCTCGGGGAACGGCACGCTGTCCTTGAGCGGCAGGATCGGCAGCTCGTCCGGCGTGGTCGCGGCCACCGCGATCTCCTGCGGGCCGCCCTCAGAGGTCGGGATCTCGATCACTCGCCCGCCTCCTCGATCGTCACGCGCCGGCTGCGCTCGTCGCGCTGGGCCAGCGGCACCTCGACCACGAGGATCCCGTCGTCGTAGCTCGCCCTGGCCTCCTCGGCCACCACGTCGGCCCCGAGCTCCACGCTGCGCCGGAACGGGCCGTGCTCGATCTCGATCTGCTGGAACAGCCGCCCCTCGGCCTGCTCGGCGCGCCGCTCGCCGGCGATCAGCAGCTGGCGCCCGCGGATCTCGAGCGCGACGTCCTCGATCAGCACGCCCGCGAGATCGGCCTTCACCACGGCCCGGGGCGGGTCATCCGTGTAATAGACGTCGACCGACGGCGAGAACCCGCGCCCTCGGAACCCGGTGCGCTCGAACACGTCGCCGAACAGCTCATCGATCTCACGCCGCATCCGCTCGAAGTTCGCGAACAAATCCCGCTCTGGGTTCACGCGGCGGAGGTTACCCGGGCGCTGCGGGCGCCCGGCGGAGCTAAACGTCGAGGACCGGCTCGAACCCGCCCCAGAACATGCGCTTCCCGTCGAAGGGCATCTCCATGTTCTGCATCTCGGTGTCCTCGCCCATCTTCTGGTTGGCCGCGTCGCGTGTCGCCTTGTCGGGGTACTCGATCCAGCTGAAGATCACGGTCTCGTCATCCTTGGCCTGAACCGCCTTGTAGAAGTCGGTCACCTCGCCCTTCGGCACGTCGTCGCCCCAGCACTCGATCAGGCGGGTCGCGCCGAGCGCCTTGAAGTACTCGGCCGCCTCCTTGGCGTTCTCGATGTACTTGTCCTTGTTCGCGGTGGGCACGGCGGCTACAAAGCCTTCGATGTAGGGCATTTTGCGCTCCTTTCGGGGGAACGGCCGAGGCTATCTAGACCTCGAACGTCGCGCCCTCGCGCGCCAGCTCGGCGCGCTTGCCGAAGGCCTCGCTCGCCTGGCGGCGTGCCCAGACCAGGTCGAGCTCGTCCGAGATGTGCGTGATCACCAGCCGCTTGGCTCCGGCGGCCTTGCCGTGCTCCCCCGCCTCCTCGGGCGTGAGGTGGCCGCGGACGCCGGTGCGCTCGGGCCGCGGCAGGGTGGCCTCCACGAGCAGGAGATCGCAGCCGCGAGCGAACTCGACGAGCTCGGAGTTCGGGCTCGAGTCGGCGCCGAAGAGCAGCGTGCCCCCGTTCGCGGTCACCTTCACGGCGAACGTCTGCGTGAAGTGCGGCACCTCGTGGAACTGGAACCGGAACGGGCCGACCTCCGGCGTGGAGTCAGGCTCGTACTCCTCGAGGGCGAACGCCTTCTCCACGAGGTCCTCGTTGCCGAAGGAGCCGGCGACCGTGCGGAAGGTCTGGGCCGCTCCGGGCGGCGCGATCAGGCGTGGGCGCGCGGGGCTGTCGGTCCCGGGCCACGGCGGCACGGGCACCGGCTGCTGGCGGGGTGCGTAGGTGAGCGCGTACGAGTAGGGGATGAGGTCCAGGAAGTGGTCGGCGTGCAGGTGGGAGAGCACCACCGCGTCGACGTCCACGTAGTCGACGAACTGCCGCAGCTTGCCAAACACCCCGTTCCCGCAGTCGAGCAGGATGTTGGTGTCGCCGGCCTGGAGCAGGTACCCGGAACAGGCCCCGCCGGCGTCCTGCCAGGAGGGCGATTTCCCCAGGACCGTCAGTCGCATTTTGCGACTTTACATTGCGACTAGTTCGGTTGGGGAAACGCGTACGTCGCCCGGCCGCGGTCGCTGCGGAAGGTGAACGCCAGCTGGCTCTCGGGCTCCAGGTTTCGGTCGGCCGGCCGGAAGGTCGAGCAGGGCTCGTCTAGTTTCAACGCGCACAGCACGTTCTGATGGAAGAAGCATTGCTCGCAGGTCACGCGCTTGCCCTTGCCCTTCGCCATCCGTCCGATCGTCCTCCTGTTTCGTGGGGGTTGCCGGGGGGCATGCTGCACGAGGTCGCCGCCCGGCGCCAGCCCCGTTCCCGCTATTCCGTGACTTTTCCTCTTCCACCAAACTCCAGCCTTTCCGTCAGCCCCCTCGCTGTTTGCGGGGTCGGGTGGGGGGCGAACTGACCATGGAACTCGTAACCGGAGCGACGGGCTACGTCGGCGACAAGCTGATCGAGCGACTGCTGGCCGAGGGCCGCGACGTGCGCGCGATGGCGCGCAACCCGTCGCGCCTCGCACCTCGCGATGGCGTGGAGCCGGTCGCCGGGGACGTGGTGTCCGGCGCCGGCATCGACGAGGCTCTCGACGGCTGCGAGACCGCCTACTACCTCGTGCACTCGATGGAGGTGGCGGCGGACACCGACTACGCCGGCCGCGACCGCCGGGCGGCCGAGAACTTCGCCGCCGCCGCGCAGGCCGCCGGCACGGCGCGGGTGGTCTACCTCGGCGGAATCGGGCCGAGCGCGGGCGTGCCCTCTCCCCACATCGGCTCGCGGATCGAGGTCGAGGAGATCCTGCTCGAGGCCGCGCCGGCCGCCACGGCCCTGCGCGCGTCCATCCTGATCGGCGCCCAGTCGTCCTCCTTCCGGATGCTCGTGCGACTCGTCGAGAAGCTGCGGGTGCTTCCCATGCCGGCCTGGCGGGACAACCTGACCCAGCCGATCGCCGAGCGAGATGCCATCGAGTTCCTCGCCAGGACCCCGCAGGTGGCCGACGCCGCCGGCCGGTCGCTCGACATCGCCGGCCCGGACGTGCTCAGTTACGGCGAGATGATCGAGGAGATCGCCGAGTCCATGGGGGTCGGCCGCACACCCTTTGGGCTGCGGTTCTCGCTCACGCCTCCGGCGAGTGCGGTGGTGAGCGCGGTGACCGAGCAGCCGCTCGAGCTGGTGCGCCCGCTGATGGAGAGCCTCGAGTACGAGCTGCTCCCGCGCGACGCCGACGAGGCGCCGCGCCTGTACGGAATCCGGCCTCTCCCCTTCGAGCGCGCCGTGGAGCGAGCGCTCGGCGAGTGGGAGCGCACCGAGGCGCTGGCCGCCCGATGAAGGTCGAGCGCGACATCGAGATCGCCGCGCCCCCCGAGGCGGTGTACGACCTGATCGCCGATCCGGACCGGCTCGGGGAATGGGTCACGATTCACCAGTACGTCGACGGGAACGCTCCCGACGAGCTGGTGAAGGGCGCGAAGATGACCCAGTGCCTGAAGCTCGCGGGCCGCAACTTCAAGGTGAAGTGGAAGGTGGTCGAGAGCGACCGCCCGAACAAGCTCGTATGGGAGGGCCGCGGTCCGATGCGCTCGAAGGCGAAGGTGGTGAACACCCTCACCGAGACCGGCAAGGGCACCAAGTTCTCCTACCTCAACGAGTACTCGCTGCCGGGCGGGCCGCTCGGCAACATGGCCGGGCCGGTGGTGCGCCGGGTGACCGGCGGTGAGGTGGACAAGACGTTGCAGAAACTCAAAGAGTTACTTGAATAACTGTTACTGTCATTAATCATGACCGACTTTTTGGATGAGAAGCGCAAGGAAATAGACGCACGACTGAAGGAGCTCAAGCCGCTCGTCGAGGAGCACAACAGGCTCGAGAAGGCAGCCGCCGCCCTCGCCGGTGTGGGCGCCGGCTCCACCAAGCGGCGGGCAAGTTCGAGCAACGGCCGTCGCCGGCGCTCGGGCACCGGCCGCCGCGGTCGCCCGAAGGGCAGCGGCAAGCGGGCCCTACAGGCTCAGGAGCTGGTGAACGCAAAGCCGGGGATCACCATTCCCGAGCTCGCCGATTCGATGGGGATCGGGGCGAATTACCTGTACAGGGTGATGCCGGGTCTCGAGAAGGACGGCAAGGTCAAGAAGCGCGGCAAGGGCTGGCACCCCGCCTAGACGAGGCCCAGCTCCTGGACGGCTGTGCGCTCATCGACGAGTTCTTGCGCGGTCGCCTGGATCTTCTCCTTGCTGAAGTCGCTCAGCTCCAGGCCCTCCACGATCGACCACTCGCCGCCTGACGTCGTTACGGGGAAGCTCGAGATGATCCCCTCCGGCACGTCGTAGCTGCCGTCGCTCGGGACCGCCATCGAGACCCAGTCGCCGTCGGCCGTGCCCAGCACCCAGTCGTGCACGTGGTCGATTGCGGCGTTGGCCGCGGAGGCCGCCGACGAGGCGCCGCGCGCCTCGATGATGGCGGCACCGCGCTTTCCGACGGTGGGAATGAAGTCGTCCTCCAGCCACTCCTGGTCCTGGCCGGCCGCCTCCCAGGCGGAGCCCCCGGAGACCTTGGCGTTGAACACGTCCGGATACATCGTGGGCGAGTGATTGCCCCACACCGCGAGGTTGGTGACCTCTCCCACCGGCGCGCCCGCCTTCTTGGCGAGCTGCGTCATCGCCCGGTTCTGGTCGAGCCGGGTCATCGCGGTGAAGCGTTCTGAGGGCACGCCGTCGGCGTTGGACATCGCGATCAGCGCGTTCGTGTTCGCCGGGTTGCCGACCACGAGCACCTTCACGTCACCGGCGGCGCCGGCCGCGATCGCCTCGCCCTGAGGCTTGAAGATCCCGCCGTTGGCCTCGAGCAGGTCGGCGCGCTCCATGCCCTTGGTGCGCGGGCGCGCCCCCACCAGCATGCACACGTTCGCGCCATCGAAGGCGGCCCTGGGGTCGTCGTGGATTTCGATATCCGCCAGCAGTGGGAACGCGCAGTCGTCCAGCTCCATCGCGGTGCCCTCGGCGGCCTTGACGGCGTCGGGGATCTCCAGCAGGGACAGGTGGACCGGCGTGTCAGCGCCGAGCAGCTGGCCTGACGCGATGCGGAACAGCAGGGCGTAGCCGATCTGGCCGGCGGCCCCGGTTACTGCGACTCGTACGGGCGATGTCATGGGAAGGTCGGTTCTCCTGTCGGGTCAGCGTTCGCGGCGATCCTATGGAGCCGCCTCGAGCGCCGCGTTGAGCGTGGCGCTCGGACGCATCGCGGCGGCGATCGCGTCGACGTCCGGGCGGAAGTAGCCGCCGATGTCGACGGGCTCGCCCTGCACGCCGTTCAGCTCCTCCACGATCTGCTCCTCGGCGGCCGCGAGGCGCTCGGCGAGCGGCGCGTACGCCTCGGCCAGCTTGGCGTCCTCGGTCTGGCCCGCGAGCTCGAGCGCCCAGTAGATCGCCAGGTAGGCGTGGCTGCCGCGGTTGTCCAGCTCACCGGCCTTGCGCGACGGCGAGCGGCCTTCCTCGAGCAGCTTGCCGGTAGCGCGGTCCAGCGCCTCCCCCAGGATCCGCGCATGTGCGTTGTCCGCATGGTCGGCCAGGAACTCGAGCGAGGCGGCCAGCGCCAGGAACTCGCCGAGCGAGTCCCAGCGCAGGTGGTTCTCCTCCAGGAACTGCGCCACGTGCTTGGGCGCCGAGCCGCCGGCGCCGGTCTCGAATAGCCCGCCCCCCTCCATCAGCGGGACGATCGAGAGCATCTTCGCGCTCGTGCCGAGCTCGAGGATCGGGAACAGGTCGGTGAGGTAGTCGCGCAGGACGTTGCCCGTCACCGAGATCGTGTCCTCCCCGCGGCGGGCGCGCTCGAGCGTGAACC
The DNA here is from genome assembly GCA_963808105.1 of uncultured Thermoleophilaceae bacterium. Lineage (GTDB taxonomy): Bacteria > Actinomycetota > Thermoleophilia > Solirubrobacterales > Thermoleophilaceae > JAAYBF01. The sequence continues at coordinate 1,677,183 of CAWEEH010000003.1, forward strand.
GGGCCGCCTCGGCCACCGGGAGGATCTCGAGCTGCATCCCACCGGTGTCGAGCTCCCCGAGCGCGGGGCGCACCTTCTTCAGCAGCTCGGCATCGTGGGGCCGCGCCTCGTCGAGCCAGAACACGGCGGGCGCGCCGGTTGCGCTCGCGCGTGTGACGGCCAACCTCACCCAATCCTGGATCGCGGCGTCCTTGGTCTGGCACATGCGCCAGATGTCGCCCTCCTCCACCTCGTGCTCCAGCAGGGCCTCGCCGGCGCCGCTCACCACCCGCACGGTCCCGGGGGCCTCGATCTCGAACGTCTTGTCGTGCGAGCCGTACTCCTCGGCCTTCTGGGCCATCAGCCCGACGTTAGGCGTGGTGCCCATCGTCGCGGGGTCGAACGCGCCGTGCTCGCGGCAGTGGTCGATGGTCGACTGGTAGAGCGCGGCGTAGGAGCTGTCGGGGATCACGCACTTCGTGTCGCGCTGCTCTCCATCGGCATCCCAGCCCTGGCCACTCGAGCGGATCAGGGCCGGCATCGACGCGTCGACGATCACGTCGCTCGGCACGTGCAGGTTGGTGATGCCGCGGTCGGAGTCGACCATGTAGAGGTCGGGGCCCTCGGCCAGCACGGCGTCGATCTCGTCCTGGGCGCCGTCGTCGGCCGCGGCGAGCGCGGCGAGGCCGTCTGCCGGAGCGATGCCGGGGCGCTTGTCGAACAGCTCGCCGAACATCACCCGCACCGCGTGGCCGAAGATGATCGGGTCGGAGACCTTCATCATCGTCGCCTTCAGGTGCACCGAGAAGAGCAGCCCCTCCTCGCGGGCGTCGGCGACCTGCTCCTCGAGGAACTGCTGGAGCGCCGCCCGGCGCATCACCGCGGCGTCGATCACCTCGCCCGCGAGAAGGGGGATCGACTCCGCGAGCACCGTCACGTCGCCGCCCTCGGCCACGTGCTCGATGCGCACCTCGTCCTCTTCGGCGACGGTCGTCGACCCCTCGGTCGAGCGGAAGTCACCCTCGCCCATGGTCGCCACGTGTGTGCGCGAGTCCGCCGACCAGTCCCCCATGGAGTGCGGGTGAGACCTGACATAGGCCTTCACCGAGGCGGGCGCGCGGCGGTCGGAGTTGCCCTCGCGCAGCACGGGGTTCACCGCCGAGCCCTTCACCGCGTCGTAGCGCTCGCGCACGTCGCGCTCCTCCTCCGAAGAGGGCTCCTCGGGATAGTCGGGAACGTCGAATCCCTTCTCCTGCAGCTCCTTGACCGCGCGCTTGAGCTGCGGCACCGAAGCGCTGATGTTCGGCAGCTTGATGATGTTCGCCTCCGGCGTCTTGGCCAGCGCGCCGAGCCCGGCCAGCGCGTCGGGCGTATCAGGGTCGAACTGGGCGAGGATGCGGCCGGCCAGCGAGATGTCGCGCAGCTCGATCTCCACTCCGGCGGGCGCGGCGAACGCCCGGATGATCGGAAGCAGCGACTGGGTGGCGAGCGCCGGCGCCTCGTCGGTATGGGTGTAGACGATCCGCATGGGCGCGCAAACCTAGCTGCCTGCCACCATTCGACCCATGTTCGGCAGCGGCGGATCGATCCAGCTCGCCCGGGTGTTCGGCATCCGCATCGGGGTGGAGCCGAGCTGGTTCATCATCCTCTTCTTCATCATCTACTCGCTGTCGACGGGGTACTACGACGATCTGTTCCCGCGCGATGGCACCAGCGCGTTCGTGCTGGCGGTGATCTCCGCACTGCTCTTCTTCGGCAGCGTCCTGCTCCACGAGCTGGGCCACGCCGTGGTTGCGATCCGCAACGGCATCGGGATCGAGGGCATCGACCTGTGGATGTTCGGGGGCGTCGCCAAGCTGGACCGCGACACGCAGACGGCGGGCGAGGAGTTCCGCGTCGCCGCGGCGGGACCGGCCGTGACCCTCCTGATAGCCGCCGCCTGTTACGGCGCCGCGACCGTCATCGCCGGCTCGGGCGCGGCATCGGACGCCGTTGCATTCGATTCGGCCCGCGACGACCGGGTGCTGGCGGTTCTCGGCTACCTGGCCTCGATCAACGTGCTGCTCCTCGTCTTCAACCTCATCCCGGGCTTCCCCCTCGACGGCGGCCGGATCGCCCGGGCCATCGCCTGGTGGCGCACGGGCGACCGCGGCAAGGCCACCCGCTTCGCCGCGCGCCTGGGCCGCGGCTTCTCGTTCCTGATGATCGCGCTGGGCGTGTACCTGCTCCTGATCGGGGCGGTCATCACCGGGATCTGGCTGGCCTTCATCGGCGTGTTCCTCGGCCAGGCCGCCAAGCAGGCCGAGGTGCAGACCAGGATCACCGACCGGATCGAGGGCCTGCGCGTCTCGGACGTGATGGACGACGAGCCCGTGGCCGTGCCCGCCGAGCTGACCCTGGATCGCGCGGCCGACGAGTACTTCCTGCGCTACGGCTATCCGTGGTTCCCGGTGGTGGACGCCTCCGGGCGGCTCGCCGGGCTCGTGACCAGCCAGTCCGTGGACTCGATACCCGAGGCCGTGCGCCCCGGGCGCACCGTGGCGTCGGTGATGGCGGCCGACGCGGACACGGGGAGCAGCGGCCTGCGCGTGGGCCTCGAGGAGCCGCTGGAAACGCTCCTCGGCCGGGACGGGTTCGCACGCCTGGGAGCGATCATGGCGGTGGACCCCGAGGGGCGTCTGCGGGGGATCGTGACCGTGGATCAGGTCCGAAGGGCGCTCGGACCGGCCTGATGTTCCCCGGCTGCCGCAGGCCTTCGCATAGGATTGCCGCCGCCTCACGCAGTTGCGTAGGGCGCAGCCCGATCGTTGATCGGGTGAGCACCGAAGCTGACCAATGCCTACTCACGACGTCCTCGTCATAGGAGCCGGCCTCGCCGGCCAGCGCGCTGCCCTCGCCGCGGCGGAGAACGGCGCATCCGTGGGCATCATCTCCAAGGTCCACCCGGTTCGCTCGCACTCCAACGCGGCCGCCGGCGGCATCAACGCGGCGCTCAACCCCGAGGACTCCTGGGAGTCGCACGCGTTCGACACGGTCAAGGGCTCGGACTACCTCGGCGACCAGGACGCGATCGAGATCATGTGCCGGGAGGCGCCCGACGAGGTGCTGCACCTCGAGCACCTCGGCGTGACCTTCCACCGCAACGAGGAGGGCAAGCTGGGCACGCGCGCCTTTGGCGGCGCCTCGGCAGCGCGCACCTACTACGTGGCCGACATCACCGGCCAGGCGCTGCTGCACGTGCTCTACGAGCAGCTGATGAAGCACGACGAGGTGGAGCGCTTCGAGGAGTGGTTCACCACCGCCCTGGTGCGAGACGACGACGGCCGGATCGCCGGCGCGGTGACCCGCAACATCCGCGACGGCTCCCTCGAGGTCTTCACCGCCAAGTCCGTGATCCTGGCCACCGGCGGCAACGGCCAGATCTTCAACCCCACCACCAACGCGCTCATCTGCACGGGCGACGGAATCGCCATGGCCTACCGCGCCGGCGCCCCGCTGATGGACATGGAGATGGTGCAGTACCACCCCACCACGCTGGCGGGCATCGGGCTGCTGATCACCGAGGGCGCCCGCGGCGAGGGCGCGCACCTCTACAACGCCCAGGGCGAGCGGTTCATGGAGAAGTACGCGCCCAACAAGATGGAGCTGGCCTCGCGCGACGTGGTCTCCCGGGCCGAGCAGACCGAGATCGACGAGGGCCGCGGCTTCCCCGACGGCACCGTGGCGCTGGACATCACGAAGGTTCCCCGCGCGCGGATCCTCCAGGCGCTGCGCGAGATCGTGAACGTGGGGCGTGACTTCGCCGGGGTGGACATCACCACCGAGCCGATCCACATCAAGCCCGGCAACCACTACGTGATGGGCGGGGTCAAGACCGACGTCGACGGCCAGACCGACGTGCCGGGCCTCTACGCCGCCGGCGAGTGCGCCTGCGTGTCCGTGCACGGCGGCAACCGCCTGGGCGCCAACTCGCTGCTCGACACCCTGATCTTCGGCCGCCGCTCGGGAGAGCACGCCGCAGCCGTCGCGAAGTCGATGGGCGTCCCCACCCCCGCGGGTGAGGAGCTCGCCCGCGAGCGCGACCACATCGCGGAGATCGTCTCGCGCGACCGCACCGGCCGGCGTGTGTCCGAACTGAAGGCCGAGCTGGGCGCCGAGATGGACGGCAAGGTGTCGGTGTTCCGCGACGAGACACGCCTGCGCGAGGCCCACGAGACCGTGAAGCGCCTCCAGGAGGAGGTGAAGACCGTGTCCGTGGACGACAAGGGCTCGGTGTTCAACCAGGACGTGCTCGGAGCGCTGGAGCTGCAGTTCATGCTCGACAACGCGGAATGCATCGTGGCCGGGGCGCTGGAGCGCAAGGAGAGCCGCGGCGCCCAGTACCGCACCGACTTCCCCGATCGCAACGACGAGGAGTGGCTGAAGCACATCAACCTGACCTCGAACGGCAGTGACGCTCCCGAGGTTTCCTACTCGGAGGTCACAATGACTCAGTGGGAGCCTGAGGAAAGGACCTACTAATGGCCGAGTTCACGCTGAAAATCCGCCGCTTCAACCCCGAGTCCGGCGAGGTCGCGCAGTACCGCGACTACGACGTGGACATCGCGCCCGAGCGGTCGGTGCTCGACGGGATCCTCTACGCGAAGGACCACGAGGACGCCTCGATCGGCATCCGCTGCTCCTGCCGCGCGGCCATCTGCGGGTCATGCGGCGTGCGCATCAACGGCAAGACCGCGCTGGCCTGCAACACGCGCATCTCCGACGCCGCCAAGAAGGCCGGCAACGGGGAGCCGATCGTGGTGGAGCCGATGGGCAACTTCCCCGTGCTCAAGGACCTGATCGTGGACATGGACGCCGTGCACTGGAAGAAGGTGCAGCGCGTGGTGCCCTGGCTGCTGCCCGAAGGGCCGCCGCCCGAGCGCGAGTACATCGTGCCCGCCGAGGCCATGATCGACGTGACCCAGTCGATGGCGTGCATCCAGTGCGGCGTCTGCGTCGGCGCGTGCCTGTCGCTCGAGGTGGACCCCGAGTTCATCGGCCCGGCCGCGCTGGCCAAGGCCTACCGGTTCGTGGGCGACCCGCGCGACGGCCAGCACGAGGAGCGCCTCAAGGATCTCGCCGAGGACCCCCACGGCATCTACGACTGCACGCACTGCTTCGCCTGCATCGAGGTCTGCCCCAAGGACGTGGCGCCGATGAGCCAGATCATGCGCCTGCGGCGCAAGGCCACCAATGACCACGGCATCAAGGACAAGAACAACGGCTACGGCCACGAGAAGGCGTTCGTGGACATCATCGAGCGCTGGGGCACCCTGCACGAGGCGCAGCTGCTGCCGCGAAGCTTCGGCGACGGGTCGCTCGTGAAGGGCCAGATCACGCCCCACGCCGTGAAGAACCTCCTGCCCAACATCGGCACCGCCGTCCGCGGCATCACGTCCGGCAAGGTCACACCGCGCAAGGCGCTCCTGCACCCCAAGCTGCCCGACCAGGACAAGGTGAAGAAGATCTTCAAGGAGATCCACTCGCAGGACGAGCGCCTGGAGCTGAACCTCTACATCGTCGGCGAGGGCGACGCCGCCCCCGACGCCCCTCAAGAAGAAAGCGAGGCGCCGTCATGAAGCTCGCCTACTGGCCCGGCTGCGTCTCGCGCGGCTTCACCCCCGAGCTGCACGGCTCCATGGAGCTCGTCGCGCCCAAGCTCGACATGGAGCTGGTGGAGCTCGACCGGGCGAACTGCTGCGGCGCCGGCGTGATCGCCGAGCACAACCAGGAGCTCGTGGACACCCTCAACGCCCGCACGTTCGCGATGGCGCAGAAGGTGGACGGAGCGGCGGGGATGATGAACATCTGCTCCACCTGCCAGGGCGCCCAGTCGGAGTGCCAGGAGCGCCTGGACGCGGACTCCGGCTACCGCGAGCACATCAACAACCACCTCGGCGACGAGGGCCTCACCTACGAGGCCGGCGGCGACTGGTGGAACAAGAACTTCCTATGGCTGCTCGTCGAGGAGATCGGGATCGACAAGCTCGCGTCGAAGGTCGTGCGCCCGCTCGAGGGGTTGCGGATCGCGCCGTTCTACGGCTGCTACATCGTCCGCCCAACCGAGCGGCTCGGCTACCACGAGCACCCCAACCGCGACAAGTACCTCGACATCCTGATCGAGGTGCTCGGCGCGAAGCCGGTGGAGTACGCGGGCAGCCACAAGTGCTGCGGCTTCCCCGTGATCACCATGAACCGCACCACGTCGCTGCGCCAGGCGGGCCGCCACCTGGCGGATGCGATCGACGCCGGCGCCGACTGCCTCGTCACGCCCTGCCCCCTCTGCCACCTCAACCTCGACATGCAGCAGCCCGAGGCCGAGAAGTTCGTGGAGCGCGACCTTGGCGTGCCCGTGCTGCACCTGCCGCAGATGGTGGGCCTGGCGATGGGCTTCGAGCCCAAGGAGCTGGGGATGGACAAGCACGTCGTGAAGACGCGCGACGTGCAGCGCAAGGTCGCGGCTCTCGCCGCGGCCTAGCGCCCCTACCTCTTGGGACTCTCGGGAGTCCGTTCCCTAGAAATGAAAAACCCGCCGTGGCTGGCGGGCTTCTCAGTTGCTTGGCGTACCCCAGTCCGCCCTTGCAAGCTGGGATACAGATTGCCTGACCGAACAGTCAGTTTCTTCCCCTGACAAGAGGGATCTTCGGGGGAGCGAAAGGGGTAGGCGAGGGGTAGATTGTCTCCCCCCGGCATCCCCCCTACACTGCTCGGAATGCGCTCGTCCGTCAGCGTCGTCGTTGCAAAGTTTGAGGATCTCGTCGCGATCGGCCTCACCCATCTGGTGAATGAGGACCCGAACCTGCGCATCCTGGACGATGAGGTGCTCCCGTCCGCCATCGAGCGCTCCATCGAGACCCACAAGCCGGACGTGGCCGTACTCAACTTCGGGTCGCTCACCAGCGCGGCACAGGTATTTCAACTGCACCAGTCCTACCCGGACACCCGGCTCGTGGTGCTGGCCAACCGGCCGACCGCCTCGGAGTGCAACCAGATGCTCTCGTTCGGCGCCACCGCCTGCCTCTCGAAGGAGACCCAGGGGCGCGACGTGGTGAACGCCATCCACCTCGCCTCCCGCGGCATGCACGTGCTGCCGCGCTCGGCGGCCACCGGCAACGGCGATCCCGGCGTGAAGGGCTCGGACCTGCTCACCCCGCGCGAGGCCGACGTGCTCGAGCTACTCCAGGACGGCGCCACCAACGCTCAGATCGCCCAGACGCTCACGATCGGCCTCGAGACCGTGCGCACGCACGCACGCAACATCTACCGCAAGCTCGGAATCTCCTCGCGGCGAGACCTCGCCCGGCTGGCGCGCCCGCCGGAGTCGGTGGTCACCGACACACCGCCGCATCTGTCCTCCCCGGCGGGCTGAGCGCCTCGCGCTCCCAGCGCTCTCGGTCCTCGCGCCTCAGCGACCGCCGCCGGTCCAGCTCTACGAACATCCGCGTGCGGCGCGACGAGCCCGTGCCCGCCGCGTATCCCCATGCCTCGGCAGCCGCCGCTGCCGCGAGCGCCGGCGCGATCTGCGCGACGACGACCGCTGATCGGGGCGGTGCGACCCGCCGCACGTGCGGCAGCACTCGGCCCATGCGCACCGCGAAGAGCAGGGGCGCGGCGGCAGCGTAGGCGAGCCGCCGCGCGGGGCCCCAATTTCCGTGATCGACGCGTGAGGCGCCGAAGCTGCGGGCGCCGCGCCATTCGTCCCTCACGTGGCTGGCGTAGCGGGAGACGTTCCAATGACGGGAGCGGGCATCCCCGGCATGCAGGAGCGGATGCCCGGCCCGGGCCAGGTCGGCATGCACGCGCCATTCCGCTTCGAGCATCCCGCCGAGGTCGGCGCCATAGGCCGTGAGCAACTCGCGGCGGTATGAGGTGTGGTGCCACGGGTGCGCCGGCAGTGTGCGCGAGGGGGACGGATGGGCCGCGGGGCCGAAGTCGCTCAGCAGGTGCACCCAGCTGGCCACCGACTCCGGGTTCGCGTTTTCGAGCGCCCAGCTCACCGCGCCCGCCCGGCCGTCGTGCGCCGCGAGCAGGCGCTCGGCCCAGTCCTCGCGCGGCCAGGAGTGCTCCTCGGTGTAGGCGACCACGGGCGCGGTCGCGGCGTGGACGCCCGCGGCGATGGCCTCGCCGGTGGTGACCAACTCGGGCAGGCGCACTACGCGCACGGCCGCGAAGCCCTCGGGACTCGGCGCGGCGGCGCCCTCCGGCACGACCGCCACGACCTCGATCCGGTCCGCGATCGTCTGCGCCGCGAGGGCGCGGAGCAGGGGTCCCAGGGACCGGTCGCCGTCCAGGCCGACGGTCACGGCGCTGAGATCGGAATCGGCCACGGGTGCAGGCTATTGTCGGCGTGAGGTGAGCAGTCCGCGCGTGAGCATCGTCGTACCAACCCGAGGGCGGCCCGAGGCCTTGAGGTCGTGTGTGACGGCCCTCCTCGACCAGGATCCGCCGCTCGGCGGCTACGAGATCCTCGTGGTCGATGACGAGCCCGGAGGTGGTAGCGCTCTGCTGCCAGACGGGGTACGCACCGTGACAGGGGGTGGCGTCGGCCCGGCGGCCGCGCGCAACCTGGGCGCCGAGGCCGCGCGGGGCGACGTGCTCGCCTTCACCGACGACGACTGCGTGCCGTCACGCGGGTGGGCGCGGGAGCTGGAGGCCGCGACCCGGCGAGACCCCGATGCGGGAGTCGCCGGCGTGACCGTGAACGGCTACCCCGACGATGTGTGCGCCGTGGCGAGCCAGCTCGTGCTCGATGCGACTCATGCCCACTTCGCAGCCGGGGACGAACCAAGGTTCGCCGCCTCGTGCAACCTTGCGCTGCCGGCCGCGGCGTTTCGTGCTCTCGGCGGCTTCAACCCGAGCTTCCTGCACGCCGAGGATCGAGAGCTCTGCGGCCGCTGGTGCGCCTCCGGACGGCGACTGGCGTGGGCGCCCGGGGCCGAGGTCGTCCACCGGCGCCGGATGGGCCTGAGGGGATTCGTGCGCCAGCAGATGGGATACGGCCGCGGCGCCTACGCCCTGCACCGAGTTGTGGGCTCGGGGATCGTTCCCACCCCCCAGCCAGGCTTCTACAGAGTGCTGGGCGCGCAGGTGCTCCGAGCTCCCCGCCGGCGCCTGCGACTGGCGGCGCTGGCTCTCGTGAGCCAGTTCGCGGGAGCGGCAGGGTTCGCCCTCGAGGCGGCGGCCACGCGATATGGGATCGGCCGGCGCAAGGCCGTGGCGCCGACGTTCCCCCAGCCCGTGCAGAGCCCGTGAGCCCGGGCTCTGCAGAGCTGTCGGTGATCCTGGCCCTGGACCGGACGACCACGGGCGCCGAGACGATCGACGCGCTGCGCCAAGAGGCGAGCGACGTGCCGCTGGAGCTGGTTCTCGTCGGCATCGACGGCCGGGCCCCGGAGCCCCCGGAAACTTCCTCGGACTTTGCCGCGGTTCGCCTTGTCGCCTCGGCGGGGCGCTCGCTTCCGGACGCGCGGGTCGCCGGCGCGAGAGCGTCAACCACGCCCTACGTGGCCATTGCCGAGACGCACAGCTTCCCGCAGCCAGGCTGGGCGTACGGCATGGTCGCGCGCCTCAGGGAGGGATGGGTGGGCGTGGGGCCGGCGATCGAGCCCGGCAATCCCGCACGGCGCGCGGTGGCCCTGACCGTCTTCGACTACGGCAGATGGATGGGCGGCCCGCCCGGTCCGTGGCCGGACCTTCCCGGGCACAACTCGGCGTACCGGCGCGCGGCGCTGCTCGAAGCGATCGAGCGGTTCCCGGCCGGACTGGAGGCGGAGACCCTCATGCACGAGGACATGCGCGCGGCCGGCGGCGAGCTCTACCTCGACCTGGGGATCCGAGTCCGCCACATCAACATGGAGCATTACGCCGCCTGCGCCGAGGAGTGGGTCGCGTTCTCACGCGTGTACGCGGCGCAGAGGGCGGGGAACTGGGGGCTCGCGCGGCGCGCGCTCTATGCGGCGGGATCGCCGGTCCTGCCGCTGATTCGCTTCCCGCGCTGCGTCGCCAACGCACGGCGCGCGGGGTACCTGCGTCAGCTGCTCCGCGGCATCGACATCCTGGCCGTCGCGCTAATCGCGTCGGCCGCCGGGGAGTGCCTTGGTTACGCGACGGGCCGGGGCGACCCCTCGGGCACCCTGAAGTTCGAGCTCCATCGGCGCCGCTGGGCGCCCAGCGCGCCGATCAGGCAGGTGCCCGGCGCCGGCTGAGCAGGTCTCGCGTGACGAGCAGCTCGGCCACCTGCACCGCGTTGGTGGCGGCGCCCTTGCGCAGGTTGTCCCCCACCACCCACATGTTCAGGCAGCGCTCATGCGAGGGGTCGCGGCGGATCCGCCCGACCAGCACCTCGTCCTGTCCGGCACCGTCGATGGCCAGCGGATAGAGGCCGTTCGCGGGATCGTCGATCACCTGCACGCCCGGGGCCGCGGCCAGCAGCTCGCGGCAGTCCTCGGGCGAGAGGTCGTCGCGCGTCTGCACGTTCACCGACTCGGAATGCCCGGTGTACACGGGCACGCGCACGCAGGTGGCTGAGATGCGCAGGTCGGGATCACCGAGGATCTTGCGCGTCTCGGCCATCATCTTGCGCTCCTCGGTGGTGTAGTCGTCGCCGTCCTTGAAGGCCTCCACCTGGGGGATCACGTTGAAGGCGATCTGGTGGGGATAGACGGCGGGGTCGGGGATCTCCTTCGCGTTGAGAACCGCCACGGCCTGATCGTGCAGCTCCTCCACCGCGCGCTGGCCGGTGCCCGACACCGACTGGTAGGTGGAGAACACGATCCGCTCGATGCCGGCGCGGTCGAGGATCGGCTTGAGCGCCACCACCGCCTGCATCGTCGAGCAGTTCGGGTTGGCGACGATGCCGTTGTGGGAGTCCAGCGCCTCCGGGTTCACCTCGGCGATCACCAGCGGCACGTCGTCGTGCATGCGCCAGAAGGAGGAGTTGTCGACCACGGTGGCGCCGGCGTCGGCGAACCGCGGCCCCCACTCCTCGCTCACCGAGCCGCCGGCTGAGAACAGCGCAAGGTCGAAGCCCTGGATCGTCTCGTCGCTCAGCGGCGCGACGGTGAGCGTGCGGTCGCCCCAGTCGATCCGGCGGCCGGCGGAGCGCTCGGAGGCGAACGGCACCACCTCGTCGGCCGGGAAGCCGCGCTCGCGCATCACGCCGAGGATCGTGGAGCCGACCGCGCCGGTGCCGCCGACGACCGCGACTCTCATGAGACCACCGGGCGGTGGTCGCCCGACACGTCCTCGTGCCGAACGGCGTCGGCGCCCAGCTCGAAGGCGGTGTGCAGACCGCGAACGGCCTTCTCCACGTCCTCCTCGCGGATCACGCAGGAGATCTTGATCGGGGAGGTGGAGATCATCTCGATGTTCACGCCCTCGTCGCCCAGCACGCTGAAGGTCTTTGCCGCGACGCCCGGATGGGACTTCATTCCAGCGCCGACGATCGACACCTTCCCCATGTTGGGATCGCTCGCCAGGCCGCCGATGCCCAGCTCGTCCTTGACGGGCGTGAGCGCGTCGAGCGCGGTCTGGAGGTCTGAGCGGGGCACGGTGAACGACATGTCGGCCTGGGCTCCCTCGGACTCCGGCTCGTTCTGGATGATCATGTCCACGTTCACGTTCGCCTCGGCCAGCGCGGTGAGCACGCGGCCCGCGATGCCGGGCCTGTCCGGCAGGCCGGTGAGGGTGATCCGCGCCTCCTCGGTGGAGTGCGTGACGGCGGTTACGAGTGGTCGTTCCATGGTGGCGTGCTCGTCGACGACGAAGGTACCGGGTCCGTCGTCGAAGCTCGACCGGCAGTGGATGGGGATGCCGTGGTTGCGGGCGTACTCCACGGAGCGAAGCTGGAGGACACCGGCGCCCGACGCCGCCATCTCCAGCATCTCCTCGAACGAGACCACCGACAGCTTCTTGGCATCGGGCACGATCCGGGGGTCGGCGCTGAACACCCCGGCGACGTCGGTGTAGATCTCGCACACGTCCGCCCCGAGGGCGGCGGCCAGCGCCACCGCCGTGGTGTCCGAACCACCGCGGCCCAGAGTCGTGACGTCGAGCGAGGTGGAGACGCCCTGGAACCCGGCGACCAGCACGATCTTCCCGCCGTCGAGGCCCTCGCGGATGCGATCGGCCTTCACGTCGAGGATGCGGGCCTTGGTGTGGGAGGTGTCGGTCACGATGCCCGCCTGAGAGCCGGTGAGCGAGATCGCCTCGTGCCCGAGGTCGTTGATCACCATCGCGGCGAGCGCGCATGAGATCCGCTCGCCGGTGGAGAGCAGCATGTCCATCTCGCGCGGGAACGGCCTGTCCGAGACCTCGTAGGCCATCGCCACCAGGTCGTCGGTGGTCTTCCCGCGCGCGGAGAGCACGGCCACCACGCGATTGCCCTCCTCGGCGGCCTGAACGATCCGCCCGGCGGCGCGCTTGATGCGCTCGGCGTCGGCGACGGAGGTGCCGCCGAACTTCATCACGACTGTCTGCGCGGCTGGCTCCGCCATGGCCGAGGCAGGTTAGCGTTGTGGCCATGCGGGATCGGGTCGCTCGAAGGCGGCTGGTGGTGGTCGGCCTGGCGCTCGTCGCGCTCAGTTCCCTGGTTGTCGGAATCCTGACCGGGCGAGAGGGCGATGAAGGAGACGGGGACGGCGTTTCCGAGGCCAGCCGGCAGGCGCCAAGCCAGCGCCGCGCTTCGTTCCTCGCTCGCGTGATTCCGCCGCCGCCCGAGCCGCGCGACGAGGCGGCCGGGAAGGGCGTCCCGCGCAGCGTGAAGGAGCTGGCGGGGCGCCTGCCGCTCGAGCGCAAGGTGGCGCAGCTGTTCCTGCTCGGCTTCGAGGGCCAGGACCTCAACGGGCCGATCTTCCGCCAGTTCCGCCGGCTCGACGTGGGCGGGATGGTGATCGGCCCCGACAACTACACGGACCCCCAGCAGCTCGCGCTTCTGGCGGGGGAGGCCACGGTGATCTCGCGCCAGGAGCGCCACGTTCCTCCATGGGTGATGGCGGTGCAGGAGGGCGGCGAGTTCAACTCGTTCCCGGACCTGCCGCCCCCCACGGCCGCCTCCGATCTGCCCGACGTGGCCACAGCCGTCACAGAGGCCGAGCAGGCGGGTGGCACGCTCAAGCCGCTCGGGGTAAACGGTGTGCTCGGGCCGGTGATCGACGTCGGCCTGGCCGAGGACCCGGCGGTCGGGCCGCGCGCCTTCTCCGACGAGCCGGACCGCGTGGCCGCCTATTCGCGCGGCGTCGTGGGCGCCTACCGGCAGACGAAGGTGTTCGCGGCCGCCAAGCACTTCCCCGGGCTGGGGTCGGCGTCGCAGTCGACCGAGGAGGGACCGGCGAACGTCGGCCTGTCGCTGGAGGAGCTGGGCAAGCGCGACCTGGTGCCGTTCCGCACTGCCATCGACGCGGGTGTGCCCGGGGTGATCGTCGGTCACGGCCTCTATGCCGCCGACGACTTCGTGACCCCCGCCTCGCTCTCGCGCCGCGTGACCACGGGCCTGCTCAAGCGCGACCTCGGCTTCCAGGGCATCGCGATCGCCGACGACCTGGCCGACCCGCCCATATCGGCACTCGCGAAGGTGCCCGATGCCGCGGTGACCGCGGTGAGGGCCGGCGCGGACATGCTCTACGTGTCCGGCTCGACGGGCGACCAGCAGGCGGCGTACGTGGCCGTGCTGCGCGCGGTCCGCACCCGGGAGATCCCCCGGGCGCGGCTCGACGACGCGGTGGTGCGGATCCTCTCCGTCAAGCGCGACTACGGTCTGATCCGATGATCGAGGTGCTGATCACCTTCCTGCCGGTGGCCGCCCTGCTCACCGTGACTCCGGGGGTCGCCACCGCGCTGGTGATCCGCAGCGCGGCGCGCGGGGGGCGGCGCGAGGCGCTGGCGGTGACTGCCGGGAACTCGTTTGGCGTGCTGCTCTGGGCCGCCTTCGCCGCTGTCGGGATCGCGGCGGCAGTGGCGGCCTCGGCGGAGGCATTTACGGTGATCAAGTTGGTGGGGGCGGCGGTGCTGGTGGTGCTTGGGCTGCAGTCGCTACGTGGGCGACCCGAACACGAGGCCTCCCCGCAGGCCGGCGGCACGCCGTTGCGCGACGGCTTCCTCACCAGCATCGCGAACCCCAAGCTCGCCGTCTTCTTCGCCGCCCTGTTCCCGCAGTTCGTGCCTGAGGGGATGGCCTTCGTGCCGGCCGCGATGGCGATGGCCGCGCTGATCGTGGCGCTCGACCTGCTCTGGTACTCGGGCCTGGCCTGGGGCGTGGCCCGGGCCCGCCGTGCCTTCGTCGAAGGCCCGTGGCTGGCTCGCGCGGAGCGGCTGACCGGCGGGGTGCTGGTGGGACTCGGACTGAAGCTGGCGTTCGAGCGCCGCTAGCGCCGAGGGTATGGCGACTTTGTCGTCTATATGACGACTAACTCGCCATACCTACCTACACGCCCGAAACGCCCGCCGCATGCGGACCAGCCGCCCGTCGCGCAGCCGCACCGCGGCCCGGGCCACGTGGCGGTGCGAGCGGCGGCGGCCCGGGCGGTGGACGATTCGGCTGAAGGGTGCGCGGCGGTCCAGGCGGAAGCGGCGTGAGGCCAGGCGGAAGCGGGCGTGGCGGACGAGCGCGCGGTTGCTGCCCACGAGCACCGCCCTCACCGGCCCAGTCGCGCACGCCCGCCCCCGCGCATCGAAGCCTCTCCGCGAGCGCACTCGCAACGCGAGCTGGGGCCGCGGCGAGGGCGCCGGCTCCCGCCGGGCCAGGCGATCCACCAGCCTCCGGTACACCGCGAACGCCGGCTTTTCCACGTACGAGCTGTCGAACAACCCGAAGTGCTGGAACGGCTGCGGCGAGGACGTGTCGCCGTCGCGCAGGTTGAACCAGCGGTAGTCGGTCACGTTGTAGGTGCCGCGGAAGTCGTGGACCGCGTTGACCATCACGTCCAGCACTGCCGCCTGCATCGCGCGCGAGCGGCCGGGGAACGTCGGCCATCCGTTCTCCTCGACCTTCATCGGAACGGACTCGGGAATTCCCGGCGTGCGGGCGAAGCACCGCATCGTGCTCATCGCGTTGACCATGCCGTCGCGGTAGTCCGCCGTCGACGCCTCGACCGGGCGGGAACACCGTGCCCGGGTAGGCGTCGAGCCCGATCCAGTCGAGCGCGCGCACGAACGCGGCACCGCCGCGGTCGCGCAGCGAGCGCCAGAAGCCCTCCTCACTCACGGGGTCGGTGCGGTAGGCCCAGTTGAAGCCGATCTCCAGCCGCGAGAGGCCACGGCGGCGCGCCTCGTCCTTCGCCGCGATCACGCCCTGCACCAGGGCGTCGCGCGCGCCGTCGTAGGCGCCGTCGGAGGAGTCGGCCGAGAAGGTGAGGTTCACCTCGTTTGCGATCTGCAGCGCCACCACGCGCGGGTTCGCCCCGAAGCGGCGCACCACCTCGCGCACATGCCGCGTCCACGCGGCGATGTCGCCCTCCTGCGTGGCGCTCGGGTGGTAGCGAACCTGGAGCTCGACGAGGTAGCCGCGGCTGGTGAACCGGTCCGCCAGCGCGAGGTAGCGCCGGATGCCGGCCTCGCCGTCAGACCAGAAGAAGCGGTTGAGCCGCAGCACGAACGGGCGGCCCGGCGGGCGCAGCCGCGCCAGCGCCGAGTGCGTTCGCTCGGGCTGCTCGGGCACCGCGGGTGACGGCGCCGGCCCGATCTGTCCCGCCTGAACCAACGGACCGATCCCAAACCGCAAGCCCTTACCAGCCTTGACCGGCACGCCTGCGGCATCGATCTCGCCGATGCAAGACTGGGCGGCAGCGGGCGCAGCGAAGCAGCTACAGCTCGCGACGGCCGCGAAAAGCGCGGCCCAGCGTGATCTCATCGGAGTACTCCAGGTCGGAGCCAACAGGCAGGCCGCTCGCAAGGCGTGTGACCGTGACCGAAGGCGCGCGCTCGCGCAGGGTGTCGGCCAGGTAGAGGGCGGTGGCCTCGCCGGTGGTCGTAGCGTTGGTGGCCACCACCACCTCGGTCACCCCGTTCGACGCCGCGCGCTCCAGCAGCTCGGCGATGTGCAGATCCTCCGGGTCGACGCCGTCGATCGGCGACAGCGCCCCGCCGAGCACGTGGTAGCGCCCACCGAACTCGTTGGTGCGCTCGATCGGGATCACGTCGCTGGGCTCCTCGACCACGCAGAGCAGGTGTCCGTCGCGGCGTTCGTCCTGGCAGATGAGGCAGGTGGGATCGGTGGCGAGGTTGAAGCAGATCTCGCACTGCCCGACCTTCTCCTTGACCTCGCGGATGGCGTCGGCAAGCGCCAGCGCCTCCTCGTCGGATGCGCGGAGGATGTGGAACGCCAGCCGCTGCGCGGTGCGCTGGCCGATGCCGGGCAGGCGCGCCAGCTCGGTGATGAGGCGGTTGATCGGAGCTGCGAACAAGAGAGGGCCCTACATGCCGGGGAGGCCGAGCCCGCCCAGGCCACCGGTGACGGCGCCCATCTTGCTCGCCGCCAGCTCCTGCGCCGAGCGCAACGCCTCGTTGGTGGCGGCCTGGACCATGTCCTGGAGCAGCTCGACGTCCTCAGGATCCACACCCTCGGGGTCGATCCGCACCTCGAGCACCTCCAGCTCGCCGCTCACCTTGACGGTCACCATCCCGCCACCGGCGCTGGCCTCCACGGTCTCGTTCTTGAGCTCATCCTGCGCCTTGGCCATCTCGGTCTGCATCTTCTGGACCTGGCGCATCATGTCGTTCATGTTCGGCTGCTTGGCCATGGTTATTCCTCGGTCTCCTCGTCGATCTCCTCAGCGCCGAAGTCGCGCCGGAGGCGCTCCAACAGCTCCTCCTCACCGAGGGTACGGGGCGCGCGCTCCAGGGCGCCCTCGCTGAGGTCGAACGCCACCGCGATGCCTCGCCCGGTGAGGGTCCGCAGGGCGCCGAGCACCAGATCTCGGTTGGCCTCGGCCTTCTTCTTGAGGAAGGCGGCGTCGGAGGGGAAAGAGACGGTGAGGCGGTCGCCGTCGAAGGCCGAGGGCACGGCCTCGGAGACCAGGGCCGCGACCATGGCGTTCTGCTCGCGCACGGCGTCGGCCACGGCGGACCAGAGGCCGACGATTCGCTCGAGGTCGATCGCCGCGGAGGGCTCCTCCTCCTCGTCGATCTCCACCGCGACAGCGACGCTTGCGCCGCCGGTTACGACCGCGGCCTTGGGGGCCGGCGGGTCGGGCGGCGCCTCGACGGCCGGTGCGGCGGCTGCCTGGCCGCCGATCCGCGCCTCGAGCTGGTCGATCCGGAACATCAGCGCCTGGAGCGACTGGTCGGTCTGCGGCTGGGTGGCCTTGAGGAGGGCGACCTCGAGCTGCAGCCGCGGCTCCGAGCCGTCCTTCACCGCGCCGATCGCGGCCGCCAGCAGGTCGATCGCCCGCAGCAGGTCGCCCTGCGCCAGCGCCTCCGCCTGCTTGGCCATCCGCTCGGGGTCGCCCGAGGTGACCGCGAAGGTGTCCGGCACCTCGCCGCCGATCTGCGTGACCAGCAGCTGGCGCAGGTGCGCGGAGAGGTCGCGCATGAACTGCTCGTAGTCGCTGCCGGAGCCCGACAGGCGGTTCACGGTGAGCAGCGCGTCCTTGGGCGCGCTTGAGATCAGGGCGTCCGTGGCCTCGAAGATGAGATCGGCGTGGGCGACGCCGAGGCTGGCCATCACCGTGTCCAGCGAGATCTCGCTGCCGCCGTAGGTCACGAGCTGCTCGAGTGTCCCGAGCGCGTCGCGGAAGCTGCCCGCGGCCTTGCGGGCGATCAGCCCCACCGCCTGGTCGGGCAGCGCGATGTCCTCTTCGCCCGCAACCCGCTTGAGCACGTCTGCGATCTGCTCCAGGGTCGGCCGCCTGAAGTCGAACCGGTGACAGCGGTCGACGATGGTGGCCGGAACCTTGTGCGCCTCCGTGGTCGCCAGCACGAACACGACGTGTGCCGGCGGCTCCTCCAGCGTCTTCAGGAACGCGTTCCACGCGGCGGGCGAGAGCATGTGCGCCTCGTCGAGGATGTAGACGCGCTTGCCGCCGCCCATCGGGGCCAGCGCGACGCTCTCGCGCAGCTCGCGGATGTCGTCGACCGAGTTGTTCGACGCGGCGTCCATCTCCACCACGTCCAGCGACTTGCCCTCCATGATCGCCCGGCAGGCGGTGTCGTCGGGCGAGAAGTCGGTGCGGGGCCCGCCCTCGGCGTTGAGCGCGCAGGCGAGCAGCTTCGCCATGCTGGTCTTCCCCGTCCCGCGCGAGCCCACGAACAGGTAGGCGTGGTGCACCTTGCCCAGCTCGATCGCGTTTCGCAGGGTCCGAACCACGCTCTCCTGGCCCACCACCTGCTCGAAGGTCTTGGGGCGGTGGCGGCGGTAGAGGGAGAGCATCGGCGCGTCGATGTTAGTGGCCGAGTCCGACCGCTTCGAGGGCGTCGCTCAACTCGTCGAAGAACTGCCCGCGCACGATCAGGCCGTCCTCGATCCAGAGCCCCAGGACGAACTCCATCGTGCCCTCCACACCGCTCGCCCGGCCGCGGGTGAGCCAGGCGCATTCGGCGGCGACGGCGCCATCCGCCTCGTGCACCTTGTCGATTCTGATCTTCACGTCCTCCCACACGCCGCTGAACTCGGCCCAGAACTGCCGCAGCCCGTCACGGCCGGTGACGGCGTCCGTCTCCGGCCACTCTGAACTCGCACCGAACACGAGATCCTCGGAGTACAACTCGACCCATCCGTCGAAATCGCCGGCATTGATCAGCTCCGCCAGTCGCTCGACCAGCTCTCCGTTGCTGCTCATGCAGCAGAGCCTATGAGTCAGTTGGCGAGGCCGCAGAGCAGCGCGAGCTTGCGGTTCAGCTTGGGGTCCCGCGTTGCCGCGAAGCTGGTGCCGCGCAGGGATGCGCTGGCCTTGCTCGCGGGCACGAATGTGCGCCTGGCGGCCGAGGCCTTGCCCCTCAGCGAGCGGCGCACGGCCGCCCGCAGGCGGCGCCTGCTCGAGGCCAGCTTGCGGGTGGCCACGGCCACCATGCGGACGCGGCCCTTGCGCACGTAGTAGACGAAGCGTGACTTCTTCCCCGCCCGCCGCACGTACAGCCCGCGGCCTATCCGCTTCGACGTCCTGCGCACCTTCGACGCGCGGCTGCCCACGAAGATCCGCCCGGCGTGCCGCCCGCGCGCGGTGCTGCCGGCCAGCTCGACCTTGCCAGTGGTTGTGAGCTCAGCGAAGTCCGCCTTGGTCCGGTTGCGCTTGCCGCGCACGCAGTAGGTCCACACGCGGTTGCGCTGCTGAGGCTGGCCGGCGCGCTGGAGCAGCCTCGTCCAGTCGCGGCGCAGGATCAGCCGCCCGAGGCCCCGTCCGCGCACACGCCCGCGAGGAAGGTGGCAGCTCGCGGAGCGGATGCCCTCGGCGCGCTCCCACATCTGGAGGTAGGCCTCGGAGCCGTTGGTCATGTCGCGCACGTAGTCGCGGCCGCCGAGCCGGCGCAGCTCGTCGAACCACTCGGCGTAGAGGCCGTACTGGGCCACGCCCTCCTTCGTGTAGTCCCAGTTGCGCTCGCCGGTCTTGGGCTTGGTGAACGTGACCTTGCCGTCGTAGGACTTGAACGGGTAGCTCACCGTGCCCGCGTCGGGCTGGTGGGAGAGACCACCGAGGTCGGCGCCGTAGCCCCAGCCGAGCAGGAACGGCGTCTGCTTCGGACGGTACTTGCGGTACTCCTTCACGTAGTCGGTGGCCTTGCTGTGGCCGGGGAAGGCGATGCCGCCGAGCTTCCACAGCCGCGGCCAGTTGCCCGGGTCCATCCACCCGTGCGGGGAGATCACGCCGGAGTACTTGCGCGTCTCGAGCAGATCGAGCGTGTCGTCCACCGCGCGCTGGCTCATGTGGTCGGGGTTCACGATCATCCCCTTGTCCATCATCCGCTTCACCACGTACTTGCCCAGGTCGGTGAGCCCGCGGGTGTTGCAGTGCGGCGCAGGCGGATAGGTGGGGGCGGTGCCGCCGCCCACACCGGCCGAGCCGAACACCGCGCCAATTGCCGCGTTGACCTCCGGGGAGCCGCTGAAGATCTCGTTGTCGGTGAGCGGGCCCTTGCAGGTCTCGGCGCTCCAGAACGAGCCGGCGCTCTTCTTGTTGCCGCCGTTGATCACCACTCCGAACGCCCCGCTGTCGAAGCGCACGCCCGCGAGCGGGTTGTCGAACTTGTTCAGCAGCAGCGAGGAGCGCACGCCCAGCTTGTGCATCTCGTCGAGCTGGCGGTCGACCGACGCCTTGTTGCAGGTGGGCGCCGCGAGGTTGCGGCAGCCGAACAGCTCGGAGACCTCGATCTCCAGGATCACCGCCATCCGGCCCTGGTTCATCACGCGGCGCGCGTCGATTCGGGTTGGTCACCACCTGGAAGAAGCCCTTGCCCGGGCCGCCCGCCTGGGCGTCGACGTAGCGCTGGAGCTCGCGGATCGACCTGAAGCCGCGCCGCACGGTCTCCATCTCGTCGCAGGAGTACTTGCGACTCGGCCTGGAGCTCGCACAGCTCGCGGTTCTCGTTCACCCCCATCACCATCAGCCGCATGCCCGAGGCCCAGGCGCGCTGGACCCAGCGCCAGTACATGCCCTCGTAGGTCAGGTTCTCCGCGGAGCCCCAAGAGGTGAGCTGGGGGTAGCCGCGAGTGTCGTGCGGCTGGGCGGGGTTGCCGTAGTTGAGCGCGTTCTGGAGCGGCGCCGCGGTGCCCTGCGGGCCCTCCACGCTGCTGCAGTCCGGCAGCGCGTACTGGATCCCGTACTTGTGCCACGGGCTGCCGCAGGTGAAGTTCCCGCCGAAGTAGTTGTAGGCCGTCCAGTGCATGTGGCCCTCGACGAAGCCGCGCACCGAGCCGTATGAGGTAGGGCCCTTCCCCGGCGTGCCGGTGTAGTCAGGAGCCGCCTCGGGGTAGGTCGCGCAGCCACGCGCGGGCACGAAGCGCACCCTCAGCAGCACGCGGCCCGGCTGTGACGCGGGCGAGAGCGCGAACACCTCGGGGCGACCGGTGTCCTGCACCAGCCAGTCGGCCGCCGGGCTGGGGGCGGCGGCGGGCGCCACGCTGCCGCTCGCGGAGGCGCCGAGGAAGGTGCGATCCGGCGCGGTAGAGCAGGTAGCTGCTGAGCGTGGTCGCCTTCAGGCGAATGCGCTCGCCGCCCGGCACGACGCGTCCGCGGTCGGCGTCGTGCAGCGCGTAACAGCCGTTCGCGACCGAGTACTGAGTGACCTGGCCGGCGGCGGGCGCGGCCAGCGTTCCAGCGAGCGTCAATGTGAGCGCCGCCAAGGCCGCGCGTCTCCCAAGCACGGGGCCAAGCTACACCCGATTCGCGGAGCCTGCGCCGATTGCCGAAGTAGGGTCGCCACGTGATCAAGGCCGTGCTGATCCTCGGCGGCATCGCCACGTTCGCCGTCTTCCTCATCACCGTGCTGTTGGGCATCGGCACCGCCGATCGCGACGGGCGGATCCTCATGCCGGGCGAGAAGGCGCTGACGCTGGACTCGGGCAAGTACGGCGTGTACTACGAGGAGGCCGTCGAGACCGGTGAGAACGAGACCTTCGAGCCGCCGGACGGGATCCGGATCCGCGTCCGCGGCTTGGGCGGCGCGCCCGACCCCGAGCTCGACCTGGGCGGCCTCGGCAGCCAGATCGGCACCGACAACCGCACGGCCGAGGAGATCGGCACGCTGAGGGTGAGCGAGGACGGGCGCTACGGGATGGTGGTGGGGCCTCCGCCGCGGCCCGGCGCGAGGCCGACGATCACAGTCGGCGAGAGCTCGGCCGACTCGTTCCTCCGCGGGCTGAAGCGGGCGGGGATCCTGATCCTGCTCACGGGGCTCGCCGTCCTGGTGGTGATGGCGGTTCGCAAGGTCCGTCCGCCAGAGGCGCCGCCTCCCCCACCTCCCCCGCGGCCCGGGCCCGAGAGCCAGTCCGTCGAGCGGCTGGCGGAGTTGCAGCGCGACGGCGCGATCACGCCCGCCGAGTTCGAGTCGCTCAGGGCCCAGCTGCGCGAATAGCGTCGTCGTGGTCGAAATACAGGCCGAGCTCCTTGAACCGGCCGTCCTCGATCAGCGCGACGACCGTGAAGGGATGCGAGACCTCCGCGTCGCTCTGAAGGCCACGCCCCTCCCACGCGGTCCTGAAGACCCAGCGTTCGCCCACCCGCTCCGGCTCGGTCTCGCGGAGGCGGATGGTCTCCCAGTGACCGGTGAAATCGCGTGTGAACCGCTCGATCTCCTTCCGGCTGGACATCACCCCGCCGTCTGGCCAACTCGGATCGGTGACCATGGTGCAGTCGGAGGCCACCCCCTCCAGCCACGCGTCGAGGCCGCCGGTGTTCCAGGCGTCGATCATGCGCCGGATCACTTCGCGATCGTCGGTCATAACGTGCGCCGGATTACTCGTCCGTTCGCAATCCGGCAAAAGGTGGACCGTGCACCCGTCGTCGAAATCCTGCCTTCGGGCGTGCCCGCCGATCTTCGGCTCCGGCCAGGCTGGTCCGTGGCGCGTGAGCGGATCCGCTTAAGGCTGCTTCCTTCCGGATCTGACCTGGTTCGCGAGCGCTCACCGCACGGGACCCGGCCATCGACGCCTCAGTCCGGCGTACTGACCCCGAAGGCCTGATCCCTCGGACGGGGATTCGGCCCCGCTAGAGCGGATTGCGGGTGCAGGGCACCGCTAATTCCCCGCCTAGCACGGTCCACTGGCGAGTCTACCCGTGCAGGCGTAAGCTCGCCCTGGACCCGCCGTTAGGAAGTCATGAACCGAATACTCAGCCGCACCCTCCCCCTGGCAATCGCGACCGCCCTCGTGGTGGCCGCCCCCGCGTCGGGAGCCACCGTCAAGCTCTCCGTGGAGTCCGCCACGAGCGACGCGCTCCGCTATCGCGTCGAGCCGACACCCGCCGGTACGTACATCGCGCGCTACTCCACGAGCCTGCTGGGGAAGGGGCCGAAGGCCGAGTTTCGCTTCGCCGACCACGACGCCGACGGGCGCCACACCTGGAACGGGCTGTTCAAGTCAGGCGACCGCGGGCTGAAGCTCTGCATCGGGCAGTCAACCGGCGGCAAGCTGATCGACGCCCCCTCGTGGGATCAGGTGTGCTCCGCCGCGCTCGCGCCCAAGCAGACCGCCCACCCGCTCGCCGAGGCGCTCAAGGTGAAGGTGAAGCGCAGGACGGTCGTCCTCAGCCCCCGCCTCAAGCAGCTCGCCGGCAAGTTCGCGCGGGTGACGATCATCATCAAGAAGAACCCGAGGGCCAAGGGCCCCGCGACCCGCAAGGCCTCCCGCGGAGTGAAGCTGCGCTCGGGCAAGACGACCTACAGGCCCGAGCTTCGGCCCAGGGAGACGCTGAAGGCGGCCAAGATCAAGATCGAGGACGTCTACCACCGCTACGCCGGGACCGTGAAGCGCTAAATACACTGACCGTTCTCCCGGGCGCGTAGCTCAGTGGGAGAGCGCTCGCTTCACACGCGAGAGGTCGGTGGTTCGAAACCACCCGCGCCCATTACTTCGCCGCGGTCGCCTCGATCTCCACCAGCAAGGCCGGGAAGGCCAGGCCGCTCACCTGCAAGAGCGTGCCGGCCGCACGGCAACCTCCCTCGCCCAGGCGTGCGCCCCAGACCTCGCCGCTCGCCATGAAGGCCTCCGTGTCGGTCACGTAGTAGTTGAGCCGCACCACGTCGGCCAGCGCGTAGCCCGCATCGGCGAGCACCGTCTCGAGATTGTCCAGCGCCTGGCCGACCTGGGCGCTCATGTCGCCCTCGTGAAGCGGCTGCCCGTTCTCGTCGACCGAGGTCTGCCCCGCGCAGCGGAGTACCCGCTGCTCGCCGGTCGTCTCGACGGCCTGCACATAGCCGAACTCGTCCTGCCAGGTCCATGGGTTTACGACCCGTCGTTCCAGAACTACCTCCTGTCCGAGTTCGAACGTCCGGGCGAGAACCTAACCGTCAGGCGAGTCCCGCATCGCGGCGGAACTCGGCAGCTTCCTCCGGGCTCAGGATGCCGGACACCTCCTGCATCATCACCCAAGCCTCGACGTCGACCGGGTGGCGGACGCCGCCCTTGAGGCCGGCGGCCCACTCCGGCGCCGCGCCCAGCGCGGAGGACCGAGCCTTCTCGCGGGCCTCGGGATTGCGAGCGTAGTAGTGGCCCTGCTGCACAGCGGTCTTACGAGCCTGCTCGACCTCCTTCGGGCCCATCGACGGGTTGAGCGGCTTGCCATCGCTGGCTCCGCTGAGATCGTCCTTGAGGTCTCGGGCGGCGGAGCGCCACGTCGACAGCAGGCCCTTGGCGCCGCGCAGGGCCTCGCGCGGCGCGGCGACGACGTGCCGCACGTCCGCGAGCGGCGCCTCGCTCTCCAGCCACCACTGCCGTGCGATCTCCTGGAAGCGCTCGAGCTCGACGGCGGTCGCGTCGACGTCCATCTCGACGATCCGCGTCGTGCCGGCCTCGAATTGAACGGGCACGTCGACCTGCGCGGGCAGTTGGTCTCCGAACCCGTGGTTGCTGCCGCTGTACTGCAGCGTCAGACGCAGCCAGTTCGGCAGCCTGACGCGAATGCGCTGCTGCTCGGGGTCGCCAACCGGTGCGAGCACGATCGTGCACCGCACACGAGCGTCGTGCGAGAGGTTGTTCTCGTTCTCCAACTCCATCCGGGCCGAGTGGGGAACCACGATCGCCCGCCCTGGCTGCACACGGCGATTGTCGCATCCGCAAGTCCCCGGCGATACCCGGCGGTGGTAGCTTGGCGTTGGATCGTCCAACTCCAAATCAAGGAGGTGTCGCGATGGCCGACACGCTCAAGGGAACCTGTCTCTGCGGCGGAGTGGAGTACGAGGTTCAAGATCCTCAGGCGCTGGGTTATTGCCACTGCACCCGGTGCCAGCACTGGACAGGCTCGAGCCTGGCCGGGGTGGTCGTAGCGAAGGAGAACTTCCGGTACACCAAGGGCGAGGACTTGGTGACGCGCTATGAGAGCGAGCTCGCGCCCCGCAACTTCTGCAGCAAGTGCGGATCCAGCCTCTACGACGACCTCGGCGAGGTGTACTTCGTTGCGGCGGGGCTGATGGGCGACCTCGACATGGAACCGAGCTTTCACCAGCAGGTCGCATACAAGGCCAGCTGGCACCAGATCGGCGACGACGCGGAGCAGTTCGCCGAGATGCCGCCGGGCTGACGCGAAGGCGCCGGGTTACGGCGCTACGGTCACATCGTCGACCCGCGCCCAGGTGTCTCCGTTCGCCCACAACCCGGCGTAGAGGACGAGGGACGTGTTGGAGCCGCTGTTCACGGTCGCGGTCACCTTCGTGTAGCCATCGAGGCGGGTGAACTTCTTCTCACCTACGACCTGGCCGCCGGGGGTCCGTAGGCCCAGGTAGCCGTCGGCGTTGTTCGCGGAGGTGCGGATCCACGCGGAGACCGTGTAGGTCTGGTTGGCCGCGACACCGATCGTCTGGTGGAGGTCGTTCCAGCCGGACGTGTTTCGCACCCAGCCGTTGCCGGTCCCCGTTCGCGCGAGTCCGGCCCCGTGGTCGGCGCCGCACTGCCCCTGACAGGCCCAGGGCCCAAGGCCGGCGCTCTCGAAGTCGCCGTCGGAGAGCGGGCCCGGCGGGGGCGGCGGGGGGCCGCCGAGCGCGGCCATGATTCTTGGCATGGCGTCGTTCAGCGCGAAGTTCCAGCAGCTGAAGTTGTGCCCGCCGTCGCAGCCGTAGGGCACCGACGGACCGGGCCGCCCGTACATCCACCAGAAGTGCGGCACGCCGGCGGCGTTCAGCGAGTTGTGGAAGCGCTCCGCGGACGCCCCCATCGTCCGCTCGAGCACGTCCCCGTCATGGATGCCCGACCCGGCGTAGAGCGCCACCCCCACGCCCTGAAGGCGTCCGGCCCTGTTGAGCGGGTTCAGGGCATTCCACGTCCCGTCATTCGGCCACCACGGTGAGCCGAACGGGCCGTAGGGGTCGAAGCCGTACTGCCCCGCCTGCTCGGTGATGACCGCGCGCGTGCCGGAATCACCGAGGTCGACGGCGCCGGAGAAGCTCGCGACGTAGGCGAACAGGTCTGGACGGTCCTGCGCGTAGCGAACCGCTCCGAAGCCGCCCATCGACAGGCCGCCGATCGCGCGGCCGTTCTTCGAGGCGATCGTGCGCAGGTTCGCGTCGATCCACGGGATCAGCTGGCCCAGGTGGAAGTCGGCCCAGTTCTGCGCCCCACCCGACTGGTTCTTCCAGTTCGTGTACCAGCCGACCTTGCCGCCGTCAGGCATGACCGTGATGAGCGGTCGGTTGTTGGTGATGGGCTCGACCGCGCCGCCACCCGTCGTCCACTGAGCCGAGTTCGCGCCGGCGCCCCCATGCAGCAGGTACAGGACCGGGTACCGGGTCGATCCGCTGCCCGCATAGCCGTTCGGAAGCGTGATCCGCACGCGATGCGGCCCGGCCACCGCGGCCGCGGCGACCTTCGCGGTGGAGATGTCGACCTCGAGGGTGCGGGGCGTGATCCAGCGCCACCCCGACACGGTGATCCCGTTGCCGGAGACCATGTTGGGCGCGTCCGCCGCGGCCCCCGAAGGGGTCACCGCCGGTACGAGCAAGGCGAGCAGCAGCAGAGCGAGTCGAATCGGACGGCGGGTCCTGGCGGGCATGGTCATCTCCTCCCAAAGTGACGTAACGGCCCCGTACATCACGTACCGTACCATATTCGTACATGACTGATCACGCCGAGGTCTTAGAGCGCTTGCCCAAGGGGCCGCACGGCCTCAGTCGCGAGCAGGTCGCGGCCTCCCAGCGCCAGCGGATCCTCGACGCGGTGCTCGACGCGGTCGGCGAGCACGGGTACGCGAGCGCGACCGTGGCTCACATCACCGCCTCCGCGGGGATATCGCGCACCACCTTCTACGAGCAGTTCCGCGGTAAGGAGGAGGCCTTCCTGACCGCCTACGACGAGTTCGGCACGCGATTCCTCGCCGACATCGCGGACGTATCCGCCACCACGCCGGCCGAGGCTCTCTCCGCCGCCGCGGAACGCCTCGTCGACTGGGGCCGGCGACGCCCCCTCGCCTGCCGTGCGTTCCTCGTCGAGATCCACGCCGTCGGCGAGCAGGGCTTCGAGCACCGCGACCGGGTGATGAAGCTCGCGGAGGACCGGTTCGACGGTGTGGCGGCTTGGGTGCGAAGCGTCGATCCCAGCCTGCCGTCGCCGCCGCGTCTCGTCGGACGGGCCGTGGTCGCGGCGTCCTGGGAGCTCACCGCGCAGGCAGTCCGAACGTCGGGCGACACCACTGAGGAGACGCGCGAGGCACTGGCGTACATCTGGCTGCTCGGGTTGACCGGGCGCCCACAGGGATCGCCATGAGGTGGGCGCTCGTCACGGCGCTGGTGGCCGTATGGGCGCCGGGAGCCGCGGTCGCCGCCCCCGACCCGCCGGATCCCGGGCAGACGACAGCGGGGACCGTCACGTCCAACGGCACCGACTACCAGTACCTCCGCTACAGGCCGACGTCCTACGTGGCTGGGCGCGCGGCGCCGCTGCTGGTCATGGTCCATGGCTGCCAGACCACCGCCGAGCAGGAGATGAAGGTCACCCGCTACAACCGCCTCGCCGAGCGCGAGGGCTTCGTGGTGCTCTACCCGGACGTCGACGCGCTCGGCCGCGCCCAGCCCGGGCCGGCCAACTACTGCTGGAAGTTCCCCTACCCGCCCGCCTGGACACGCGGCAACAGCGACGCGGCCGCCATCGCCGACATGACCCGAGCCGTGATGGCCAAGCTGGACATCGACCGCCAGCGCGTCTACCTCGTCGGGATCTCGGCGGGCGGGCTGATGGCCTCGATCGAGGCGGCCGCCTACCCCGACCTGTACGCCGCGGTGGGGGTCAGCGCCTCGTCGGCGTACACCGACTGGACCTGCTTCTCGACCGGCGTCGGCATCCCGGCGGCCACGAGCGCCCAGCTCGCCTTCGACCAGATGGGCCCGCGCGCCCGCATCGTCCCGCGCTTCGTGCTCGGCGGCGACGCCGACCTGGCGTTCCCGTGGTCCTGCACGGCGAAGGCGCTCGAGCAGGGCCTGCGCACCAGCAACCTCGTCCTCGGGGCAAGCCAGGAAAGGCCCATCGCGCTCACCCCCGCCGCGGTGCGCCGGAGGGAGAAGCCCGGCGGCCACGCCTACACGGTCCAGAGCTACCGCGATCCGGCCGGCTGCCTGATCGGTGAGAGCTGGCGCGTCCACGGCATGGGCCACTTCTGGTCGGGCGGGACGACGGATTCCAAGTACGCCGGGTACAACGACACGAAGGGCCCGGACGCCGCCGAGGCCTCGTGGGCGTTCCTCAAGCGCTACCGCAAGTCCGACACCGCGATGCCGTGCGCCGAGGCCCCTGTCCCGTGGCGCCCGACCTGCGCGGGCCGAAAGGTGAGGATCACCCTCGCGCGCGGCAAGCGTGTCCGCGGCGTGCGGGCGTGGGTGTCCGGGCGCCGCGTGCGAGCGAAGCGCCGCGGGCGGCGGGTCACGCTGAGGCTCCCGCCGGGCCGGCAGGGCAAGGTGCGCGTCCGGCTCCGCGTGAAGCGCCAGGGCCGCAAGCGCGACCGAGTCAAGCGCCGCACGTTCGCGCGCTGCCGAGCTCCGGCGCGTGGACGCTGATCTGACGTAGTATCGGCTGACTCGGAACCGAAGGAGGAGGCCGCGCCGTGACCCGTCACGATCCGCCCTACGAGCCGCCCGCAGTCGAGGTGGTTCCCACCGAGGACGGCCCCGCCGTCACCGCCGCCGGGGAAAGCAATCCCCCGCCGTACGGAGCCATCACGCTGATGGACGACGACGGCAAGTAACCGGCACTAAGCCGCGCCCGTGGACTCCACGCTCAAAGCGGCCTCCCGAGGCCTCAGGAGGTACAGCCGGAGCCGGCTGCGGAGAACGTTCACCCGTCCAGGGCCGCCCGAACCGGTGGGAGAGCGTCCGTACCGGGCGAAGCTCGAGCTGACCTACCACTGCAACCTGCGCTGCGGGTTCTGTTACACGGACTCGCCGCGCCGGACCCTCGAGCGGACAGCGGAGCTCGACGACGACGCCTGGCGCAGGATCGTCGGTGAGTCGATCGAGCTCGGGATAGGAGATGCGGTCATCACCGGCGGGGAGCCGCTGCTTCGCCGAGAGGTCGCGCTCGATGCGATCCAGCGGATCGACGC
Organism: uncultured Thermoleophilaceae bacterium; assembly: GCA_963808105.1. Taxonomy (GTDB): domain Bacteria; phylum Actinomycetota; class Thermoleophilia; order Solirubrobacterales; family Thermoleophilaceae; genus JAAYBF01. The sequence goes on from CAWEEH010000003.1 coordinate 1,706,363, forward strand.
GGCCGGCGTCGACCGGATCGTGCTCAACACCAACGGCTGGTTCATCGACGACGGGGTTGCCGACAGCCTCGCGCGCGCGGGAACGCTCCAGGTCCACGTGTCGATCGACGGGCCGACACCTGAGCTCCACGACGCCGCGCGCGGAGTCCCCGGCAGCTGGCGGCGAGCGGTGGCTGCGGTGGACCGCCTGCTGGCCCGCAATGTCCGCCTCCGCGTGCTTCATGTGATCACGCCGCAGAATCAGCACGCCCTGCCGGAGTTCCTGGACGCGATGTGGTCCCTCGGCGTCCGCGACCTGTCGCTCACCCCGGTGGTGCCGGTCGGCGCGGCGTCGCGGTCGGGCGGCTGGACCGTGAACCGGGTGCGCATGTACCGCCAAGTGCGGTCGTTCGTCCAGCGCACGAACGGGGAGGCAAGAGTGACCCTCGAGAACGGGTTCGCCGGCCGCCTGACCACGCGCAGCCACACACCGAGCTCCTTCATGATCCGGCCGAACGGCGCATTCTTGGCCGACTCGAATCACCCGTTCTCATTCGGGGACGCCGGGGAACAGCCGCTGGCGGAATGCTGGGATGCGTTGCGGGAAGGCTGGACGGATGAGCGGGTCCGGCGCTGGATCGAGGGGGTGCCGCGCAATCGCCGCATCCCCCAGATGGACCTGGTCCCCTATCGCGACGACGAGGTGGCGATCGCCGGTGCCGGCGAGATCGTGCGGAAGCGGCCGGCCGCTTCGGTGGACCGCGCGCTGGAGGTCCTGGCGGAGAAGTCCCCGCCCGCGCCCGAAGACGGCGTCGGGGACCTCGACGCGGCCCGGGCCCACGTCCGGGAGCTCGCTTTTGCTAGGAAGTCCCTATGAGTCTCTCAACCGATGATCACAGCGTTCGAATCAACGACCACGTCGTATCCGTGACGGGTAGGACAGGACCCATCGAAGCCACGTGGACCCTCTTGATCGATGGTCAGGAAGCCGACAGCGCGAAGGCCAGCGGCAGGTTCGTGCTGAACGCCGAGCTGCCCGACGGCTCGCCGGTCTCCGCATCGGTGAAGCAGGGCGCCTTCGGGCCGACCGAGGTGGTGGTCGATCACGACGGCCAGGAGATCACGCGGTTCAAGGGCTTCGTTATCTGACGCGCTAGGGATCCGGCAGCGTCCTGGGCAGCCCGAAATGCCGGAAGAGGCTGGTGTCGGCGAACCAGGTGAGCGCCGTGATCGCGTCGCTTTGGAGCGTGAGCACGATGAGCCCGTAGGGGCGCGCGATCCCCGCATGCGGATCGGGGAGGTAGAAGCCGAACGCGGGCTGGGTGTTCGCGCGGGTTGACACGACCCGCCTGGCGGTGCCGGTGAGCTCCGTGCGGTGACGGAGGAAGGCGGCAATCCGCTCCTGGCCCTGGTACTCCAGCGGCTGAGGCGGCATGGTGAGCAACGCGTCGTCGGTGAGCAGCAAGACGACCTCGTCGATGTCGCCGCTCTCGACGGCGTCGGCAAAGCGCCCGACCAGCTCGCGCTCGCGCGCGGAGTTCGGCACCGGCGCGCGCTCTCTGTCGGGAAGCCGGTCCCCGAGCGTCGCCCTGGCCCGCTGCAGGGCGCCCTTGACCGAGGCCTCCCCCGTATCGAGCATGTCCGCGACCTCGGCGGTGCGGTAGCCGAGCACGTCGCGCAGCACGAGCGCGGCGCGCTGGCGAGGCGGCAGCTTCTGCAGGGCGCTGATGAACGCCAGCTCGACGGTCTCCCTGGCCTCGTAGCGGCCCTCCGGCCCCGGGGAGCGATCCGCGAGCTCCCCCAAGAGGGAGTCGGGATACGGCTCGAGCCAGAGCGGCTCCGTCCGGCGGGTCGGCTCGGGCGGATCAACCATGTCCGGTACCTCCTTTGGGCGCCGCGATTGGTCCCGCAGCGCGTTCAGACAACGGTTCGTGGCGATCCGGTAGAGCCACGAGCGCACCGAGGATCGGCCCTCGAAGTCCTCGAACGCCCGCCAGGCCGCCAGCAGCGTCTCCTGGAGGAGGTCCTCGGCGTCCTGAACGGAGCCGAGGATCCGGTAGCAGTGCACATGCAGCTCGCGCCGGTGGGGATCGGTGAGCCTTGCGAACTCCTCCTCGGTGACCGTCATCACCAGTAAGGACACCACGTCCTCCCGGAACGGATCGATCGTTCCGTTCTCACCACCGGCGGTGTCTCAACGAGTAAGAGCACCAATCGAGGAGGCAACGTGATCACCCGCAAGCCGATCAACCCGGTGTCCTGGTCCCTGAAGCTGGGATTCGACCAGGCAGAGCTCATCGAGGGACACCAGCGCCAACTCGTCTGCAGCGGGCAGGACGCGGTCGATGCCGACGGCAACCCCCAGCACCCGGGCGACATGGCCGCGCAGCTCGAGATGTCCGTGGACAACCTGGAGGCCATCCTGGCCGCCGCGGACATGACGCTCGCCAACGTGGTGCGGCTGAACGTCTACACGACCGACTTCGACGCGCTAATCGAGCACTGGGGAAGTCTGGCCGGCCGGTTCGCGGACACCGATGGTGGCTTTGCGAGCACCCTGCTCGGCGTCACGCGCCTCGCCGCGCCGGGGCTCCTCGTGATCCTGGAAGCAACCGCACTCGACTGAACCGTCAACCCAAAGGAGAAATCGAAATGAAGATGCCACCGATCGTCTCACCGCAGGAATGGAAGGCCGCCCGCGAGGAATTGCTGGTGGAGGAGAAGGCGATGACGCGCGCCCGCGACGCGCTGGCCGCCAAGCGGCGCCGGATGCCGCGGATGGCCGTGGAGAAGGAGTACGTCCTCGAGGGCCCGAACGGCAAGGCGAGCCTGCTCGACCTGTTCGAGGGGCGCCGTCAGCTGGTCGTCTACCGCTTCTTCTTCGAGCCGGGCACGTCTGACTGGCCTGAGCCCTGCTACGGCTGCTCGATGATGGCCGACCAGGACGCCCATCCCGCGCATCTGCACGAGCGCGACACCACGTTCGTGCGCGTTTCACGCGCGCCGCAGGCGGACATCGAGCGCTTGAAGGCGCGGATGGGCTGGTCGCTGATCCCCTGGTACACGCTCACGGACGACTTCGACGCCGACTTCGACGTCGACGAGATGCACGGCACCAACGCCTTCTACCGCGACGACGACGACCGCATCTACCGCACGTATTTCGTCGACGAGCGCGGGGACGAGCAGCTGGGCAGCACCTGGAGCTACCTCGACATCACCGCGCTGGGACGCCAGGAGGCCTGGCAGGACGTTCCCGAGGGCTACCCCCAGGACCCGCCCGACCACTCCTGGTGGAAGCGCCACGACGAGTACCGGTCATGATCGCCCACGTCGGAGTGGTGCCACTGGAGGAGATCCTCCCGTCGCTCACCGGCCTGTTGCTGGCGCGGGCTTGGCTGATGGCGCATCTGCGACGAGAATGGAGCGATGAGCGTGAACGTAGACACCCTGCGCACCATGTACGCGAGGTGGGAGCAGGGTGACCTCGCGGCAAGCGTCGGGCTGTTGGATGAGAATGTCACGCTTCTCGTCGACCCGGACGTCCCGGACGGGGGCAGCTACCAGGGCACAGAGGGCGTGCGCGACTACATGGCGCGCTTCCTCGAGCCCTGGGACTCGCTCACGATGGCCGGCGAGTCCTACCGGGACGCGGGGGACAGCGTGCTCGTGAAGGTCCACCAGACGGGAATCGGGAAGGCCAGCGGCGTGCCGGTCGAGCTTGACTACTTCCACCTGTGGACGTTCGAGGGGGACCGGGTGGTGCGGCTCGAGGTGATCATGGACGCCGAGCGGGCGCTCAGGACGGTCGATCAGGCTGAGTGATGCGCTCGGCGTGACGAGCCGCCAGCTCGCCCGCCTGCTCGAGGAACGCCGCGATCACCGCCAGCTCGTCCGCTGAGAACCGGCGCGAGATGGTGCGCTTCCAGTCGGCGGCGACCGGCCCCCAGATCTCCCTCGCGCGCGCGTAGAACTCCGGCGTTACCTCGACCAGGACCTTGCGGCGGTCGCGCTCGTCGGGGACCCGCCGGGCGAGGCCGGCGCGGTCCAGGCGATCAATCACCGCCGTCACCGCACCCGTCGTGAGCCCGGACTCCTTGGCCAGCTCCCCCGCCGTGAGCCCGCTCTGGCTCTCGATGATGTTCAGGCAGTGGAGGTCGGTGTCGCTCACGCTCAGCCGCTCGGCGGCGACGCGATCGAACGCCGCGTCCCTGTTGGCGGCGAGGCGCCAGAGCTCGATCAGCTGCTCGACTTTCGCGCCTTTTCCCTTGCGTGACATTCTCTTAGTTGCTAAGATACTTATTGGTCAAGCTAACTCTAGCAAGGAGCCTCAGATGGACATGCGACTCGAGCTTTTCTCGGTGCCGGTCACCGACGTCGACCGGGCCAAGGACTTCTACGTGAACAAGGCGGGCTTCAACGCCGACCACGACCACACGGTGAGCGACGACCTTCGCTTCGTGCAGCTCACTCCCCCGGGCTCGGCGGCGTCGATTTCGATCGGCAGGGGCATCACCGAGATGGAGCCCGGTTCGATCGAGGGCCTGCAGGTAGTGGTCGAGGACATCGAGACGGCGCGCGCTGCACTGGCCGACCGCGGCGTCGAGGTGTCCGAGGTCCAGGATTTCCCCTGGGGGCGGTTCGTGTTCTTCTCGGACCCCGACGGCAACGGCTGGGCCGTCCAGGAGATTGTGATCCCCCAGGGCTAGGCGGCGCTCCGCTTGCGCTTGCGGCCGCCGTTGCGCTCGGCCGCGGGGATCTCCGTCCGGACGACCTCCTTGGTGAGAGAGACGATGGTGCGGTCGAGGAACTTCGCCATCCGCTCCTCCTGACGGCGGTACTCGCGCGCGAGCTTCGCGGTCTCCTTGTCTCCCACCGCCTCGGCAAGCGTCTCGATCGCGTTGTAGTTGGCGATCTCCTCGTGCTCGTTGAAGAACTCCGTCTTGGCGTTCTTGAGCATCGTCTCCGGCTCGCTGGTCCCGCGGATCGCGTGCAACGGGCCTTTGCTGGCGGCGAGCGCCTTCGAGGCCACGCTCTGCACCGCGCTCGCGGCCTCCGCAACGACGGCGGGCCCGGGCGCGGGCACGATCTCGGCCTTGCCGCCAAGGCTCTTGATGCGGCTCTGAAGACCCCTCGCCTGCGCCTTGGTCTCCGTCAGGTGCTCTTGGAGACGCTTCTTGTAGGCCTTGCGGGTGGTGAGCGCGATGTGCGCCTGAAGGGCGGTCTCGAGCTCCTTCTCCTTGCCATAGGCCTCGTTGAGGTACTGGATCAGCTTCGTATCGCGAGTCGTAAGTTCAGTCATGCGAACGCCGTACCCGAGACGGCGGGCCCTAAGCCTCAGCCGAAGTCGGCGGGCAGGATCGTCGGCTTCTCGGTGCCGGAGAGCCACTGCTGGAAGTAGTCGCGCAGAAGCCGGCGTTTCGCGCCGCCCAGCCCGGACCCCCGCACCGCCTCATCGATGAACTCCGCGGTGCTCACGTTGTCGAACCGGTAGCGCGACTGGATCCGCCTGGCCAGCCGGTAGAAGCGCTGGTCGCCGACGATCTGGCGGTAGCCCTCGAGCGTCATCGCGCCGCGCACGTACGTCGGGAAGGAGAGGAAGAGGTTCGCCGGGTCGCCGCCCAGCTTCGTGGGCGCCAGCGACCAGTCCTCGGCGGTGGCGGCGTCGTAGTTGTCCTGGAACTGCTCGGCGGGGCTGGTCGGGTCCGCGCCGGACTCGAAGTCGAATATCCATTCCGACCACTGCGCCCAGCCCTCGTTGAACCAGAGGTCGTTCCAGGCCTCCAGCGTCGCGCTGTTGCCGAACCACTGGTGGGAGATCTCGTGGAGCTGCGTGCCGGCCGAGAGCCCCGGGCCGGAGTTGTTGCCCGGGTAGTGGGACTTGCCATTGACCTCGAGCGCGTAGCCGATGCCGGTGGTGCGGTCCACCAGCGCGCCGTTGGAGTCGAACGGGTAGGGCCCATAGCGGGCGGCGAGGAAGTCCATCATCTCGTCCGTGCGCGCCAGGGTCGCCTTGATGGTCGCCTTCTGCGCGGGCGTGCCGGTGGAGTCGATCGCCGAGTAGAACGGCACCCCGCCCGCCGTCGACTGCTCGTAGTCGAAGTCGCCGTTCGAAGCGGTCACCAGGTAGGTGGCCGTCGGGTCGTCCTCGCGCCAGCGCCAGGTGGAGGTGCCGTCGCCGTTGTTCCTCGCCGCCCCGCCCTTCAGCTCGCCGACGCCGAAGGCGACCTTGCCGGTGGGCACCGTGATGTCGGTGTCGAAGCTGGCCTTCTCCGTGGGGTAGTTGTTCGACGGGAACCAGGCCTGTGAGCCGATCGGCTCGCCCACCACGAAGAAGCTGTTGCAGGTGCGGGTGCCGCCGGCGGGTGTCCAGCAGCCGGGGATCCAGCCCTCGATCGCGTCGTCCGGGTCGGTGAACACCTGCGGCTCGGCGCCGCCGTAGTCCACGGTCACGCGGAACTTCTTGCCCTTGCGGATGCCCTGACGCGGCCTGATGACGAGCTTCATCGGCTGGCTGTGCTCGGGGTTGTCGCTGAGGTCGGGCGTGGCGTCCACCTGCTGGAAGCGGGCGCGGCGGCCGTTGACCAGCACCTTCCGGATCGCCAGGTCCTGGAAATCGAGGCTGAACTCCGACAGGTTCTGGGTGGCGCGCGCCTTCATCGTGGTGACGGCCGAGTTGAAGCGGTTCGCCGCCGGGTCGTAGCCGAGGTCGATGTCGTAGTGGTAGGCCTCGTAGCCGCCGTTGCCGAGCTGGGGCAGAAGCGGGTCGCCGAGGCTGCGCGAACCGGGCTTGAAGGTCGCGGCCGCGGCAGGACCGGCGACGAGGCAGAGGCAGAGCAGGAGGAGCAGCACCAGCGTCGGCGATCCGTGCCTCTTGCTCACGACCTCCCTATTCCCGATTTGGCCCGCGGCGGAACGTGGGTGCTAGCGGCGCTTGGCCTTGAGCTTCGTGGTGTTGAAGCAAACGACCGGGTGAAACCCGGTGGCCGGGTCGTACTTCGTGTACTTGTAGCCGCTCTGCACGGTCATGCTCGCCCTGCCCCCGCGGAAGCGGCCCGTCCAGTTGAAGAAGATGTCGGTCACGCCGTTGTTGCTGCCGATGTAGACGTTGCGCTTGAACTTGCCCTTGGAGCCCACCCTGGTCTTGCCGGGCACGTTGAGGGAGCGGGGCTCGCCGTCGGGCAGGTCGCCGGTGCCGACCACCTGGCAGCTGTAGGTGAGGAACACCTTCACCTTGCTGATCCGGTTCTTCTTGACCTTGAACGAGATGTCGGTGCCCTTGTAGCTCCCGGACTTGGCTGCCGAAGCCGGCGGTGCCGCGATGAGCGCCGCCGCCAGCACGACGGAGACCAGAACCAGGCGCGAGCCGAAGACCATGCACCCACCGTAGGTGCGATCGCCCCGGTGCGCCAGCGTCAGCCGATCTCGTCCGGGCTCGGAACCTCGAAGGACTCCTTCACCGTGCCGATCCGGATCGAGTTGCCGAACGGGTCGCGCAGCCCGCAATCGGTGCCGTAGAAGCGCTCGGTCGGCTCCTCGGTGAACTCCACGCCCTTGGCCTTCAGCTCCTCGTAGCTCTTGTGGACGTCCTCCACCACGAAGATGGCCGCCATGCCGAGCGCGCCCTTGGTCACGAGCTCTCGGATCTGCTCCGCCGTCGCGTCGTCATGCGCCGGCGGCCCGGGCTTCTCCAGAAGCAGCTGGCGGTCGGGGTCGCCGGGGACGTTCACCGTGAGCCAGCGCATGAACCCGAGGTCGGCGTCTGTGCTCACCTCCAGCCCCAGCTTGCCGACGTAGAACTCCAGCGCCTCGTCCTGGTCCAGCACGTACACCTGTGAATGGGTCATTGAAGTGATCATGCGACGAACCTATTCCCCGCTCGCGCGCTTGGCTTCTCCAAAACTGCTCGGTCTCGTCCACGCCTTCGCAAAGCACGCCGGGACCGCTCTGAGGTCGCTCGCGCGCCAGCGATAGGTGGTCGGCGGATCGCCGACGATCTCGCTGAACGTGCGCGTGAACGTGCCGAGGCTGTTGAACCCCACATCGAGGCTGATCTCGGTGACGCTGCGCTCTGTCTCTCGCAGCAGGAACATCGCGCGCTCCACGCGACGGCGCTGCAGGTAGCGGTGCGGGGTCTCTCCGAAGGTCGCCTTGAACACCCGGATGAAGTGCGCCTCGGAGACGAACGCGATGCTCGCCAGAGCGGCGATGTCGAGCGGCTGCGCGTAGTCGCGGTCCATCGCGTCGCGCGCGCGCAGCATGCGGCGGTTGCTCTCCTCGCTTTCCCGGCTCACTGGCGAAGTCGCACCTTTGCACCTACCTTGGCGCGATGCGCACGCTGGTCCGCATCACCCTCGCTCTCTGCGCCGTGGCGCTGCTCGTGCCGGCGACCGCCCCGGCCAAGGCTCCGCCGAAGGGCAAGTACGACTGCACGATCGGCGGCAGCCAGCTGTTCGGCACGCTCACGATCAAGAAGGGCGGCAAGTACAGCCACCGGGGTACGAAGGGCAGGTTCAAGCACGGGCGCAAGCGCTCCACGTTCGCGGACGGGATCAAGGGCTACAAGCTCAGCTTCAAGGGCGGCGGCCTGAACAAGATCAAGGGCCGCTGGTACAAGGCGAAGGACGGCACGCCCGCGGGCACCTACGAGATCGCTCTGAAGAACCCCGGCAGCGGGTTCGAGAGCATCTACTGCGGCAAGCGCAAGTAGGGCTCGCTCAGCCCGGGATCGCTTCGTAGTTCTGGGTGCCCGAGCAGAACGTGGACGAGATCGTGTTGTCGAACGGGTTGTAGCTCGAGCTGCTGAACGACATCTTCCGCTGGCCGGTGATCTTGTTGCCGGACCGGCGAGAGGTGAGCGTGTAGGTGATCGTGCGCTCGCCCGACCCGACGAGCACGTTCACGGCTCTGCTCTGTTGCTTCTGGGTGGTGTTCTGGTTGCCCAGCGCCCACGGGCCGAGCAGGTTGAAGATCTCGTAGGAGAAGCTGCTGCGGTAACTGCCGCCGATCTCGAAGCACGACACGAACAGCAGCGACGTGCCGGTGAGGTTGATGGTGCCGCCGTTGAGCCTGAACTTGAAGTCGTCGAAGGCGCCGCTGTTCCCATTGCGGGCGACCCACAGGTTGCTCGCCGGCCCCTGGCCGCCACCACCACCGCCGGACCTGCGCTTCTTTCGCTTGGGCTTGGGCTTGGGCGGCGCCTTCAGCGTGACCCGCTTCTTGATCGTCCCCGTCTTTCCGATCGGCCCCTTGAGCTTGGCCGTGGCGATCGCGCGCAGCTTGCGCTTCTTGCGCAGCCGGCGCAGCGCCTTCCTCGACAGCTTGAACTTGAACGCCTTCGTGGCCCTGGGGGCCAGCGAGACCCTCGCCTTCCCGAGCTTGAGCTTGCCGGAGGCGAGGCTGAGCGTGCCCTTCAGGGTGTAGCCGTTGGGGTTAGTGAGGGTGATGGCGCCCCCGCCGCGCTTCGAGATCTTGAGTGTGCCGCCCGCGAGCGTCGCGGTCGGCCGCTTGCCCGCACGCAGGGCAGCGAGCGGGTCCGGGACAGGGATCGGCTTCGGGAGGACCGGCGGTACCACGGGGGTGGAGACCACGTTGGGCTGGAACGTGGCCGAGAGGAAGAGCTCGTAGGGTCCGTTGTCCTGGGCGAGTCCCCCGGCCAGCGGAAACTCGAGGAGCGTCGTCCCAGCCTCGGCGACGGGGGCACGTATGCCGACTCGGGAGGAGTCGCTGAGCGCGAGGCCGATGAAGTCACCTGCCTGGACTGGAATCGACGGGGTGAGCGGGTGAGTGACCACGGTGTCCGTCCCATCCCCCGAAGCCACACCCGATTCGTCGACGAGGTCGCCGTTGCTCCCCGAATAGACGCGCAGTGAGTAGAGGCCGGAGGCACCGCGCACGCTGAACGCCGTGAGCCTGCCGGCCGATGGAACGACGTTGACGTTGAAGTTGCCGTGCTCCTGCTCCTGGAGGACAACGCACCCGAGATCGTTGTCGGCGCACTCCCACGTGTTCGTCGCGTGGCCGTGGGAGTTGTGGTCGCTACCTATCTCCGCCGGGGAGGCGGAGGCGGGCATGGCTAGAAGGAGTACGGCCCCCGCCAGTAGCGGCCGTAAGCGAGTCATTAGGTGACCGACGATAAATCAGGACCCGCGTGAGTGCAACGATGGGCGGACACATGAATGAGTCCGAGCGCAGCTTCCGCCTGGCATCGATCTTCGAGGACGAGATCGTTCCGATCGAGGACGGGACGATGCAGTGGATCCCGCTGCGGCGCCGGCTTGGCATCCACGGGTTCGGCACCAACGCCTACCGCGCCCCGCGCGCCGGCGACCGGGTGATCGAGGAGCACGTGGAATCGCCTGGGCAGGAGGAGATGTACGTGGTGGTGTCCGGCGCGGTGGACTTCGACATCGACGGTGAGCGGGTCGCGGCCACCGCCGGGACGGTGGTGTTCCTACCGCTCCCGCACGTCCGCCGCGGCGGAGTCGCCACCGAGGACGAAACCGTGGTGCTCGCCGTGGGCGGTTGGCCCGACAAGCCCTACCACTCGCTGCCATGGGAGCCGATCTACCTCGTAGAGGAGTTGATGCGCAAGGGCGACTGGGCCGGGGCCGCCGAGACGCTGGAGCGCGAGGCGGGAGAGCACCGCGACACCGCCATCCTGCAGTTCCGCCTGGCGTACTGCCACGCCCGCTTGGGGGAGGACGAGCTCGCACTCGAGGAGCTCCGGCGGGCGATCGAGATCAACCCGGACATGCGCGAGCGGGCCGCGAACGACGATGCCCTGGCCCCACTGCTCACCCAAGTAGTCCCGTAACAGACTGTTTGCCAGCAGATCAACTGCTGCTAGCCTTGACAGCCATGGCCGTGGCAACAGAGAGCCGTCCGGAGTCCCCGCCGCTCACGGCAAACCTCGGCTGGTTGCTCGGACAGGCCAGCCACGTGCTCGTAACCGAGATGACGGCCGCGTTTGCCGAGATGGGCATCTCACCGCGGGGGCACTGTGTGCTGTCCACCGCGAGCACCGGCGAGTTCACGCAGAAGGAGCTGGCCGACATGGTCGGGCTCGACAAGACGACGATGGTGGTGACCATCGACGAGCTCGAGCGGGCCGGCATGGCTGAGCGGCTGCCCTCGCCCACCGACCGCCGCGCACGCATCATCGGCGTGACGAAAGCCGGCAGGAAGGCGATCACGAAGGGCGAGAAGGTCGTCGCCGAAATTCAGGAGGACATCCTCGCTGCGCTCCCGCCGCGCGAGCGCGAGGCCTTCATGCACAGCCTCTCCGAGCTCGTGTGCGGCCGTCTCTCCACACCCGCCGTGTGCAAGCGGGCGCCGCGCCGCCGCGCCTGAGCGCTTTTACATCCGGTCCAGATAGTCCCAAACAAATCTATCTGCTACGGTCGTTTCCTTACTTACCCGACGTAAGGAACCGCCGTGACCGACATCAGCCAAGACCGCCGCCGTCAACTCGCCCTTTACGTGCTGTGCACGGGGATGCTCATGATCATCCTCGACGCCACGATCGTGAACGTGGCCCTCCCCTCGATCCAGGACGACCTCGGGTTCTCGCAGTCGAGCCTGGCGTGGGTCGTGAACGCCTACCTGATCCCGTTCGGCGGGCTGCTGCTGCTGGCGGGCCGGCTGGGCGACCTGATCGGGCGCAAACGCATGTTCACCTGGGGGCTGGCGCTGTTCGTCGGGCGCATCCGCCCTGTGCGGGCTCGCCCAGAGCCAGGAGATGCTGATCGGCGCACGGTTCGTGCAGGGAGTCGGCGGGGCACTCACCTCGGCGGTGATCCTCGGGATGATCGTGACGATGTTCCCCGAGCAGCGGGAGCAGGCGAAGGCGATCGGCGTCTACAGCTTCGTGGCTTCGGCCGGCGCGTCGATCGGACTGCTGCTGGGCGGCGTTCTCACCGAGGCGATCAGCTGGCACTGGATCTTCTTCGTGAACCTGCCGATCGGCGTGGCGACCGGGATCCTGGCCGCCCGCCTGGTGGACGCCGATGAGGGCATCGGGCTCGAGAAGGGCGCGGACCTGCCCGGCGCGGTGCTGATCACCAGCTCGCTGATGCTCGGCGTGTACACGATCGTCGGCGCGGCCGAGGACGGCTGGGGGTCGGCGCAGACGCTGATCCTGGGTGCGATCTCGCTCGCGCTGCTCGCGGGCTTCATCGTGCGCCAGCAGACTGCCCGCACGCCGCTGGTGCCCCTGCGGATCTTCCGTTCGCGGAACGTGACCGGAGCGAACATTGCGCAGATCCTGATGGTGGCCGGGCTGTTCGGCATGTTCTTCCTGGGAGCGCTCTACCTGCAGAGGACCCAGGGCTACGACCCGATCGGAGTGGGTCTGGCATTCCTGCCCGTGGCCCTGCTGATCGGCGCCGTGTCACTCCGGCTCGCGGACCGTCTGATCCTGCGCTTCGGAGCGCGCGATGTGCTGGTGGCCGGCCTCTTCCTCGTGTTGGGCGGGCTGCTCCTGTTCACCCGTGCGCCGGCGGAGGCCACGTACTTGACCGACGTCCTGCCCACGATGGTGCTGTTCGGCCTCGGGGCCGGAATGGCGTTCCCGTCGCTGATGACGCTGGCCATGTCGGGCGCCACCGCGTCCGATGCCGGCCTGGCATCGGGCCTCGTGAACACCACACAGCAGGTTGGCGGCGCGCTGGGCCTCGCGGTTCTGGCCACGCTGTCCACCACGCGGACCGACGCGCGCCTGGCCGACGGCGCGTCCAACGCCGCGGCCCTGATCGACGGCTACCAGCTGGCCTTCTTCATCGGAGCGGGCTTCGTCTCTGTGGCCATCGCGTTCGCGCTCACGGTGCTCGAGCCGGCCACGGTCGCCGAGGAGGACCTCGCGACGATCGAGGAGCTGCCCGACGTGGAGCTCGACGACGGGATCAGGGAGGCGGCGTAAGGGCCGGCGCACCCATCAGCGACAGGATCGTCGGCGCGACGTCCAGGCACCGCATGGGGTCTGGGCCCGCGCCGACGATCACGCCCCGGGCCGAGTGCCCGTTGCGGGCGTTCCACCAGGGCTTGGGCTGGCGGATGGTCGCCCGCGGGTGGTCGAGCGCCAGCAGTGGCGGCTCGTGGCCGATGAAGGTCGCCACCAGATCGGGACATCGCTCCGGCGGGCCGCCGTCCTCCGCCCGCATCCGCGCGACCCGCTCGATCGCCCGGGCGCCGGTGCGCGGGTCCCGTAGCGCCAGCAGATCCTGCTCGAGCGCGGTGACCGTCTCCTCGTAGTCCGCCCCGGGCTCCACGATGCCGGCGGGCTCGCGGCCCGCGAGGTTCACCCGGATCATCCCGACGAACGAGTCGGGGATGGCGAAGGCACGCGTCTGGCTCCAATCGCTGGCGCTGCCGAAGCGCTCGATCGCCACCCGGTTCACGCCCGAGCGCGCGATGGCGCGCGCGGCGAGCGCACGTAGGGCCCGCGGCGCGCGGCGCGCCAGAACATCCGCCGGACGGCGCAGCCCCGCCGGCGCGGGCGAGTAGCCCAGCCGGCGGCAGAAGTCGGCCATCAGGGCGTCCACCGGCCCCCGCCGGTCGAGCCCGTTGGCGGCCACCACCACGACACGGGTGTCCTCCCCCATCGCCTCCGCGACCGCCGCTATCTCCCGGTCGGCGGCCGAGTAGACCGCGCGCAGCCGCTCCGTGTTCTCCCACAGCCGGTGCCCGGCGGTGTGCGTCTCGCTGAACACCACCATCGCGAGATCCGGAGCGGTCTCCACCATGGCCCGGGCCATCTGCCCCCGCCGGGACACCGACTCCAGGATGTCCGCGAAGAACTCGGCGTCGGCGCGCTCGCTGGTCGCCTCGACGTGGTCGCGCAGGATGTCCATCTGCGGCGCGAGCGCCGTCATCTCCGCCGCCAGGCCGGACGGGCGCGACGCGATCGGGCGAGTGATCCCGTGCGGGCCCCAGAACGCCACCTGCTGCGCCTGCGACCCGGGGAGTACCGGAAGCGCCGGCACGTCCAGCAGCGCGACGCTGCGCCCCTCGCGGCTCGGGCCCTCCCAGAACATCGGCACGGGCGGGGGCTCCGCGGGATCGGCGAGCGCCAGCTCATAGCCGCCGTCGCGCTGCTGGCGGTAGCTGTGGCGGTGCAGCTCACCGCGCGGGCGGCCGCTGAACAGCGACAGCCAGAAACCGTCCTCCATCATCAGCTCGTCGCCCTCCAGGGGGGCCGACCCGGAGCGGTTCGAGAGCCCGGCGATGAACGGGAGCGACCCGTCCTCGACCCACCGTGCGACGAGCTCGGGGACGCCGGCGTCGAGACCTGCGACAAGCACGGGTGCGGACACGCGAGAAGCTAACCACTTCCGCTCGTAGACTCGGCGTCAGTGAAACGCGTGGGCATCCTCACCGGAGGCGGAGACTGCCCAGGGCTCAACGCCGTGATCCGGGCGGTGGTGCGGCGCGCGGAGGGCAGCCTCGACGTGCTCGGATTCCGCTACGGCTGGGCCGGGGTGCTCGGCGGCGACAGCGTGCCGCTCGACCTCGACAACACGCGCGGCCTGCTTCACCGCGGCGGCACCATCCTCGGCACCTCGCGCACAAACCCCTTCAAGGAGGATGGCGGGCCCGAGCGCATCGCGGCCACGCTCGAGTCCAGCGGCGTGGACGGCCTGATCGCGATCGGCGGCGAGGACACCCTCGGCGTGGCGCGCAAGCTGGGCGACCACGGCATCGACGTGGTCGGCGTACCGAAGACGATCGACAACGACCTCGCGGGCACCGACTTCACCTTCGGCTTTCAGACGGCGGTGCAGATCGCCACCGATGCCATCGACCGGCTGCACACCACGGCCGAGTCGCACAACCGCGTGATGGTCGTGGAGGTGATGGGCCGCCACGCTGGCTGGATCGCGGTGTACAGCGGCATGGCGGGCGGCGCCGACGTGATCCTGGTGCCCGAGCGGCCCTTCGACGTGGACGAGGTGTGCGAGCGCATCCGCCGCCGCCACGACGCCGGGCGGTCGTTCTCGATCGTCGTGGTCTCCGAGGGCGCTATGCCCAAGGACGGCGCCGAGTCTCACGCCGGCGCCGGCACCGACGCCTTCGGCCACGCTCGCCTGGGCGGCATTGCGGTGGACCTGGAGCGCGGCATCGAGGAGCGCACCGGGTATGAATCGCGAATGACGATCCTCGGTCACGTGCAGCGTGGCGGCACGCCGACCGCGTTCGACCGCGTGCTGGCCACGCGCTTCGGCGTTGCCGCCATGGATGCGGTGACGGCCGGGGCGTTCGGGCAGATGGTGGCCCTTCACGGCACCGACGTCACGCGCGTGCCGCTGGACGACGCCCTGCGCGCGCCCAAGCTGCTCGATCCCGCGCTCTACGAGACGGCGGAGGTGTTCTTCGGATGAATCGCATCGACGGCGGGCACACGCGCACGAAGATCGTGGCGACGATCGGCCCGGCGAGCGACAACGTCGAGACGCTCGCACGCATGGCCGAGGCGGGGATGGACGTCGCACGGCTGAACTTCTCGCACGGGACCCCCGAGGAGAAGGCGGCGACCGCAGAGCGCGTGCACGATGCGGCAGGCCGAGCGGGGCGCCAGGTGGCGGTGCTTCAGGACCTCCCCGGGCCGAAGCTGCGCATCGGCGCGCTGAAGGACGGCGTCGCTGAGCTGAAGCCCGGCGATGCGCTGACGCTCATATGCGGCTCCGACGAGGAGGGCGACGCGCGCCGGATGTCCGTCTCGTGGGCAGGCCTGGGCGAGGCGGTGGAGCCCGGCGAGGTGATCTACCTGGCCGACGGCTCGGTGCGCCTGCGGGTGACGGCCGTGAGAGACGGATGCGAGGTGGACACCGACGTGGAGCTGGGCGCCGCGGTCACCTCCCGCCAGGGCCTGAACGTGCCGGGCTCACTCGCCGCGCTGCCGGCGGTGCCGCAGGAGGACCTCGCGCTGCTGCGGTTCGGCGAGGAGATGGGCGTGGACATGGTGGCGCTCTCGTTCGTGCGCCGCGCATCGGATGTGGAGGACGTTCGCAAGCACACCTCGCTTCCCCTCATCGCCAAGATCGAGAAGCCGCAGGCCGTGGTCGAGGCGGAGTCGATCATCCACGCCGCCGACTGCGTGATGGTCGCGCGCGGGGACCTGGGGATCGAGTTGAACATCGAGGAGGTGCCGCTTGTGCAGAAGCGGATCATCGCCCTGGCCGGCGAGCTGGCACGGCCGGTGATCACGGCCACCCAGATGCTCGAGTCGATGGTCACCTCCACCCGCCCGACGCGCGCCGAGGTGACCGATGTGGCCAACGCAATCCTCGACGGCACCGACGCCGTGATGCTGTCGCAGGAGACGGCCATCGGCGCGCATCCCGTGGAGACCGTGGAGATGATGGAGGCGATCGCGCGCCGCACCGAGCGGGCAGTGCCCTACGAACAGTGGAACGAGACGCGCGTGCGGCGGCTCTCACGGGCCGATCAGGACCCGGCCTACACGATCGCCTACAACGCCACCGCCGCCGCCCGCCAACTCGAGCTGAGCGCGCTGGTCATCCCCACCATCTCGGGCCGCTCGGCCCGGTTGGTGGCGGCCCACCGCCCCCAGGTCCCCGTCTACGTGCTCTCGCCGCTGGAGGAGACGGTGCGCCGGTGCGCGCTCATCTGGGGCGTCGAGGCCGCCTCGATCGAGCGCCACGAGGTGACCGAGGAGCTGATCGCCGACGCCTCCCGGCGCGTGGTGGAGCTGGGCTGGGTGAAGGCGGGTGACCGGATCGCGATCACGGCCGGGCTTCCGAGCGGCCGGCCGGACACCACCAGCCTGCTGCAGATTCAGACGGCCGGCTGAGGGACCGCCACGGGCAGCCACTCGATGGCGCTCAGCGCGCGGTCCTTGCCGTTGGCCTTGGCGGCGCGCATGCAGACGTCGGCGGTGGCGATCAGCTCCTCGATCGACTCCGCGTCGTTGGGGTACATCACCCAGCCGACACTGGCGGTGAGGCGCACGTCTCCGAGGTCGAGGTTCTCGTGGAGGTTGCGAGTGGCCTCGAGGATGCGCTCCGACAGCATGCTCATGCCGGCCTCGCTGGCGCGTATCGCCAGCAGTGCAAACTCGTCGCCCCCGAGGCGCGCAACCATGTCGTCGCCGCGGACGCAGCCCTCGAGCACGCGCGCGGTCTCGCAGAGCACGCGGTCGCCCTCGGGGTAGCCGTGCACGGTGTTCACGTCCTTGAATCCGTCCAGGTCCACGAGCACCAGGCCGACGGGCCCGAGCTCCTCCTCGGGATCCAGCGCACGGTCGAGCCAGGCAAGCATCGCCCGCCGGTTGGGCAGGGCGGTGAGCGGGTCGTGCCGGGCAAGCTCGTCGGCCTGCCTGCGCAGCTCCACGAGCAGCGCCTTGGCGCGCAGGAGCAGCAGCCCGAGCAGCACGTAGACCGACGACATCACGACCACCTCCCCCACGAACTGGCCTCCGTAGTCGTACAGGAGGGGCGAGGCGTGGACGACGATGCAGCCCGCCATGAA
Organism: uncultured Thermoleophilaceae bacterium; assembly: GCA_963808105.1. GTDB lineage: Bacteria > Actinomycetota > Thermoleophilia > Solirubrobacterales > Thermoleophilaceae > JAAYBF01. Next base: position 1,723,829 of record CAWEEH010000003.1, read on the forward strand.
GGCATACGCCTCGCGCGGCGCCAGGAAGTACGTGCCGTAGACGAGCACGAAGAAGCAGTAGAAGCGGGCGGGCGAGCTGGCGCCGCCGGTGCATGCGATCACGATGCCGATGAGGAGAAGGCCGAGCAGCCCGGGCACCACATAGACCATGCGGGGAACGTTCTCGAAGCGGATCACCCACATGCACAGGGAGGCCCAGATCGCGCAGGCGAGGGCGACCGCGAGGAGCACGACCCAGTGATTGGTCCCACCGCCCGGGAGCAGCGGTAGGACGGGCATCCCGGCCGCGGCCGCGAAAAAGAGCACGCCCGCGAGCCTCCCGGCGAGCCTCCGCTCGTCGGGCGTGTCGAGTGACCCGCTGTCGTGCACCTTCATTCTTGTCTCCTACTGACCCATCGGCACCCCGGGCTGGATGTTGAGCGCGGGGAGTACGATCGGCACGATGGGTGTCGCAAGAAGCGGTGAAACTCTCCAAGATGCGCTTGGCAGAGCGGTAGACACGGCGGCCGCGCACGCGGAGCAGTCCGAGCGCGAGCGGCGGCTGGCACCGGAGGTGGTGAGCGCCCTGTCCGAGGCAGGGCTGTTCCGGATGCTGGTGCCCCGCGCCTTCGCCGGCGGTGAGGTCACCCCCGCCGAGATGGTCGACTCGATCGCCGCGGTCGCCCGCGGCGACGGCGCGGCGGGCTGGTGCGTGGCGGTGGCCTGCACGAGCGGCGCTCTGGCGGCCTACCTGCCCGAGGAACACGCGCGCGAGGTGTACGGCGAGGAGGCACGCTGCTGGGGCGGCGTGTTCGCCCCTAAAGGGCGGGCGACGGTGGACGGCGACTCGCTGCGAGTGACCGGCCGCTGGCCGTTCGCGAGCGGCATCGACCACTGCGATTGGCTGATGGGCGGCTGCATGGTGGAGGAGGGCGGCGAGGAGCGCAAGCTGCCCAGCGGCCGACCGGACGTGAGGCTCGTGCTGTTCGCCGCGGAGGACGTCGAGCGGATCGACACCTGGGACGTCGCCGGCCTGCGGGGCACCGGCAGCCACGACATGGCGGTCGACGACCTCTCCGTGCCCGCGGGCCGATCGGCCTCGCTGTTCGTGGACTCGCCCCGCGAGGGAGGGCCGCTCTACGTCTTTCCGATCTTCGGGCTGCTGAGCCTGGCGATCGCGTCGGTGGGGCTCGGCATCGCACGCGGCGCGATCGACGACCTCCTGTCGCTGGCCGGTGGGAAGACACCGGCCATGGGCACACGCACGCTTGCCGCACGATCCGACACCCAGGGCCGGGTGGCGCGTGCCGAGGCGCGCCTGCGCGCCGCACGCGCGCTGGTGGACGACGCGGTGGGCCGGGCGTGGACGGCGGCGCAGGGCGACGGCGCCATCACGCTGGACCAGCGGGCAGGGCTGCGAATGGCCGCATCCCACGCGATGACGGACTCCGCCGCGGTGGTGGACGAGATGTACTCGCTGGCGGGGGGAAGCGCGATCTACTCCACGAACCCCCTCCAGCGCCGCTTCCGCGACGTGCACGTGGCAACGCAGCACATGCTGGTGGGACCGCCTGTGTGGGAGCTCGCGGGGCGCCTGATGCTGGGCGTGCCGGCCGACACCGAGCAGCTCTAGGCCGAGCTCGCCGTCAGCGCCGGACCAGCCGGAACCGGGCGCGTCTCGGCTTGGCCCTGGCCCCGCCCGCGTCGCGGGCGGTCACCGTGACCCGGTACCTGCCGGGCACCAGGAACCGACGCCGTGAGAGGCGGCCCTGGAAGACGACCCGGTTGGTCCCGCGGCGGCCCGCCAGACGGACCTTCCTCCCCCGCGCGCCGCGCCGCAGCCGCTGGAACACCAGCGTGACCGTGGCGGCCTCGGACAGGGAGAACGAGATCGACTGCCGCTTGCGCCGCGTGGTGACCCGGGTCCTGGCGCGAGACCGGCGGATCCGTTTCCGGACCTTCAGGCGCGTGATGGCCGGAGCGCGGTTGGCCGCCGCGGGTAGGGCCGGCGGCCGGATCACACGGGCCGCGATCTGGCGGTGGGCGGCGACGGTACGGGGCAGGTCCGCCGAGTCGTGGCCGCTGGTCCAGAACCCGAACGCGAGCAGCCCGATCACGCGTGGGTGGGCCTCGGCCAGGCGGAAGTAGTCCCACTGCAACGCGGCGATCTCGGCGTCCGTCCTGTGCCCGGGCTTGCCGCCGCACTGCGACAGGGGGGCCGACTCGGGCAGCAGGACCAGTCGCTGGTGGGCGGCGGTGCGGCGCTCCAGCGTGCCCAGCTTGGAGACGATCGTGGAGAAGGGCTGGCAGTACCAGTCAAAGCCCGCCCAGTCCACCTCCGCCGGCACCTGGAGCGACTCGGTGACCTTCGGGCCCGCCTCGACCATCATCACGGGGATCGACGGGAAGGTCTGCTTGATGGTCCGCGCGGCCTGCGCCACCTCGGCGGGCGAGGCACCGCGGAACTGAGGCTCGTCGAGCAGGTAGAACGCGCCGACCCTGCCGATCCGCGGTCCGATCGCCTGGGCCAGGCGCAGCCACCGGTCGCGGTGGTTGGGGTAGAGGTTGCAGTTGGGGCTGTTGGCGGAGTCACAGCCGGTGAAGAACTCGTGCCCGGTGGAGACGATGCATCCACGCAGCCGGCAGCCGTCGAGCACCTCCGGGCGGTAGCGGTCGACGTCGCTGATCTGCACCCAGTTCAGGTTCGACCGATCGGCCACCTCGGCCAGGTGGTTGCCGCCGGAGGGCGTCAGCCGGGCGGCGAAGTAGCCGAAGTACTCCACGCTCGAGTACTGCCGCGCCTCCGCGGCGGCGGGGGCGCACGCGACCAGCGCCAGGGCTACAACGAGGAGCCGCTTCATTCCGGGCTCAGCGAGTTCTCCAGCACGATCCGCCAACTGCCGTCCGGCTGCCTGCGCGAAACGATCGTGCCGCGCCCGGTCATGCCGCCGACCTCCCAGTCGGCGTGGGTCAGAGCCATGCCGTCGTGCTCGACCTTGTCGAGCACGTGGATCCGGGCCGTGGGCTCGAGCGCGAACACCGGCTCGACCGCGGCGCGAATCGCGTCCCTGCCGGTCACGCGTTCACCCTCCGGGGGAACGACCACCGTCGCGTTCTCCTCGTGGAGCTCGATGAACGCGTCGCTGTCACGGGCGTTGAACGCCGCTTCGATCAGTGCGTGGATCTCCTCAGGGGCATGTGCATTCATTGCCAGGACGTTGACCACGCAAACCCGTGCCGGCAATCCCAGGATTCTGGGTTTTTGGCGGCTGCCACAATGGTTTGCATGGCGGTTGTGGCATCGGAACGCCTCCGCGGTGACCTGTCCCGGCTGGCGCACAGCGGCGCCGACGTGGCCGACTTCTCCCGCGGCGCGGCAAGGCTCCTCGCTCGCGAGGTCGGCTTCGACGGCTTCTGCATGCTCACGATGGACCCCGCGACGTTGCTGCCCACGGGCGAGGTGGTGGAGAACGGCCTTCCGGACGCGGTGACCCCGCGCATGGCGGAGATCGAGATCCAGGGCGGGGACGTCAACGCGTTCAGCGCGATCGATCGCTCGGAGCGACAGGTGGCGACCCTCAGCGAGACGACGAACGGAGACCTCGACCGGAGCCTGCGCCATCGCGAGCTCAGGCGCCCCGCCGGGTTCGGGGACGAGCTCAGAGCCGTGATCGCCGGTGATGGGGCGACGTGGGGAGGCTTTACCCTGCTGCGCGGCTCAGACCGCGACCACTTCACGCCCGACGACGCGGCTGTCGTCGCGTCGGTGAGTCCCTCCCTCGCCGACGGGTTGCGCCGCGCGATGCTGCTCACCGCCCTACCGGGGCAAGAGGTGGACGATCCGGGATCCGCCGGGCTCGTGCTGGTCGCGCCGGACAACTCCGTCACCCAGGCAGATGTGGCCGCAGAGATGTGGCTCGACGAGCTGCGCGAGGGCGCCGGGGGCCAGTCGCTCCCGCCGGTGGTGGCCGCCGTGGCGGGCCGGGCCCGCCGCATCGTGGGCCGCCAGGTGGAAGACGGGGCCGGCGCCAGCGCGCGAATGCGCACCTCGTCCGGCCGCTGGGTGTTCATCCGCGGCTCGACCCTGGGTGACGACGCCGACGCTCCTACGGCCGTGATGATCGAGCCGGCCCGGCCTCACGAGCTGGCGCCGCTGATCGCGGATGCCTACGGACTCAGCGACCGGGAGCGGGCGGTCACGCAGCTCGTGGCGCGGGGTCTACCGACGAACGCGATCGCGGAGAGCCTTTACCTCTCGCCGTGGACGGTGCAGGACCACCTCAAGTCGATCTTTGAGAAGGTCGGCGTGAGTACCCGCGGCGAGCTGACCGCGCGCGTGTTCTTCGATCATTACGCGCCGCGGCTCACAAACGGGACGCGAGCCGGCTCCGACGGCTGATTCGCTCCCTTTGGAATATTTCTGCTCGCGCTGCGTCACCTGAGGTGAGATGGCATTCGAGACGAAGCCCTGGTGGCAGGGCGTCGAGGTGCGGCACCTCGCGGCGCTAAGCGCGATCGCCCGCGAGGGCTCGTTCCGGAGCGCCGCCGAGGCGCTCGGCTACGTGCAGTCGGCGGTGTCACAGCAGCTGGCGCAGCTCGAGGCGCTGGTCGGCGAGCAGCTGGTGGTGCGCCGGCCCGGCAGCGCGCCGGTGGCGCTGACCAACGCCGGCGAAGTCCTGCTCGCACACGCAGAGGAGATCATGGCGCGCTTCGACGCGGCTCACGCGGAGCTGTCGGCGCTCGGGGAACCCTCAGCGGACCCACTGCGGGTCGGCGTCCTCGAATCGGTGGAGACCCATCTGATGCCACGGATTCTGGTGCCGTTGATCGAGCGGCTGCCAGACCTGCAGGTGGAAACGACCACTGCGCGCGGATCTCGTGAGCTGTTCGACCAGGTCGAGCACGGACAGCTCGACCTCGCGTTCCACGCGGGCCCACCGCCCGAGGGCAGGCTGCGCTCGGTGCGGCTGCTGTCGGACCCCTACCTGCTCGTCGTGCCGGTGACCTCGGAGCTGGCGACCCAAACGCGCGAGCTCGAGCCAAGCGACCTCTCCGGGGTCGGCCTTGTCGGGCACGACCTGATGTCAGATGTCGAATCCCAACTGCGACGTGCGGGCGTCACCCCGCGCGTGACCGTGGGCGGGCGTAGCAACGCCGCCGTCCAAGCGCTCGCGGCGGCCGGCGCCGGCGCCGCGATCCTGCCTGCGCTCGCGGTGAACGAGGCGGATCCCCGCGTGGCCTGCCTGCGCCTCGACGGGCTGGTGACGCCCGGCGCCCTGAGCCTCGCCTGGCGGCGCGGCCGGCGGCTGTCACCCGTCCAGCGGCAGTTCATTCAGCTCGCTGAGCGAACGGGCAGGGCGATGGAGCACGAGCTGGCGGAGGACGGGGAACCACCCCGCCTCCAGGTGGCAGCCGGCCGAGGCGGATAGGCGATGCTCGCTACGATCGGCGGCCGCGCAGCGGTGATTCCTTTTCCTCGTTCCACCAATCGCGGATTGCGATCGAACGCGGCCACGAGCGATGCGATCGTGGCGCCGGTGCGGAGGCTGGAACCGTCCGACCTGCCCGACCACCTCGATCGGCTGTTCCGCGCCGCCTACGGTCTGTGTGGCTCCCGGCACGAGGCCGAAGACCTGGTCCAGGAGACCTTCGCGCGCGTCCTGCGCCGGCCGCGGTTCGTGCGCCGCGAGGACGACCTCGCCTACCTCCTGCGCGCCCTGCGAAATACGTGGGTCAGCCACCTGCGATCCACGAGCGCGCGTCCTGCGACGACGGCCGATCCGGAGCAGCTCGACTTCGTGGAGGACCCGCGCGCCGATCCCGGCATAGAGCTCAACGCGAAGGCCGCCTACGCGGCCGTGGCTGAGCTGTCGCCGCGGCTGCGCCAGGCGATCGTGGCGGTCGATGTGGTCGGCCTCTCCTACAAGGAGGCCGCCCGCGCGCTGCGCATCCGCCAGGGAACGGTGATGAGCCGGGTTTCCCGCGCGCGCGAGGCCGTGGCCCAGATGCTCGAGGAGGAGGCGCTCGCATGACCCACGATGATCGTCACCGCAACGTCGCTCTGGCTCTCGCCGAGAGCGGCCCGATGTGCCCCCCGCACCTACGCGCCTCGGTCGAGGCGCAGGTCGCCCGGGCGAACGTCCGGGCGGCCCCTCACGCGTCGCGCAGGGTGGCGCTCGCGGGCGTGGTGGCGGTGGCGCTGGCCGCGCTCGCGCTCGCGATCCCATTCAGCCTCGGCGGTGAGCCGACGGTGGTCCAGGCCCACGAGCTCGGCGGGCGCCCCGTGGCGGACCCCTCGCCAGGCGGCAAGCCGGGCCGGCCCGAGCTGCTCGATCGCGAGGTCGACGGCGTGGCGTTCCCGAGCTGGGAGCGGGAGTTCGAGTGGAACGCCTATGGCCAGCGCAGCGACAAGATCGAGGGTCGTGAGACCGGCACGGTCTTCTACGAGCACGAGGGCCACACCATCGCCTACACGATCGTCAGCGGGAAGCTGCTCGACCCGCCCGAGCACGCCGAGCGCCTGCGCCGCGGCGGCGTCGACCTGCTGCGCTTCCGGCACGGCGGGCACGACGTGGTGGTGTTCGAGCGCGCGGGGCGGACGTGTGTGATCTCTGGCCACGTGAAGCACCGCAGCACCCTGCTCAAGCTCGCCGCCTGGAAGGGCGACGGGCGGGTCACGTTCTGAGTCAAGCTTCGGGGCCGCCCGAGGGCTGAACGCGCAGGATCCGCGCCGGCCAGCTCGGCAGCCACCAGTTCCAGCGGCCCATCAGCGTGATCACGGCGGGCACGATCAGCGCCCGGATCACGGTCGCGTCGAGCAGGATGCCCGGCGGCCAGCCCGGTGGCCATCATCTTCACGTCGGTCTCCGGCCCCGAGGCCATCGCCGTGAACGACAGGAACAGGATCAGCGCGGCGCTGGTGACCAGCCGCCCGGTCCGGCCGATCCCCCGGATCACCGCCATGTCCGTGGAGCCCGTGCGGTCGTACTCCTCGCGCATCCGGGCGAGGATGAAGACCTCGTAGTCCATCGACAGGCCGAACAGGAAGGCGAAGATCATCAGCGGCATCCAGGACGGGATCGAGCCCGTCGCCTGGATGCCCCAGATCGCCTCCGAGCCGAAGCCGTGCTGCCAGACCAGCACCAGCACGCCCCAGGCCGCCGCGACGCTGAGGACGTTGAGCACGATCGCCTTCAGCGGCAGCAGCAGCGACCGGAACGCCCGCGCCAGCAGGATGAACGTGGTGATCGTGATCAGCGCGATCATCAGCGGGAAGCTGCCGTAGACGGCGTCGATGAAGTCGGCGTTCGAAGCGGGCTGGCCGCCGACGCGCACGTCCGGCCCGGCCGCGTGCGCGGCTTCGCGCACGCCGGAGAGGGTCGACTCGCCCTCCTCCGAGCCGCTGTCGGGCACGGGGATCGCGGTCACCAGCGCGGTGTCGCCGCTGCGCCAGGCGCGGCCCTCGGGCGCGACCGCCCCGTGGACGCCGTCGGCCGCGCGACCTCGGCTGCCACCCGGCCGGGGTCGGTGGAACCCTCCACCAGGATCTCGTGCGGCAGCAGCGCGCCCTCGCCGATCCCGGCCTCCTCCAGCGCGACGAGCCCGTCCTTCGCGTCGCCGGACCGGGCGATCGTGTCGGCGTCAGAGGTGCCGAGCTGGAGGTCGGTGGCCGCCAGCGCGAGCGCCACGATCACGGCCATCCCGGCGCCGGCGGCGAGCCAGCGCCGCCTCGACACGGCCTCTGCCCAGCGCGTCCAGGCGCGGCTGGCCTTGTCGTCGGTGCGGCGGTGGGGCCAGTCGAGCCGCGGGCCGAGCTTGGCCAGCACCACCGGCAGCAGCGTGACGGCGACGCGCGTCGAGACCAGCGGGATCAGCATGCCGCCGTAGCCCATCGAGCGCAGGAACGGCAGCGGCAGCGCGATCAGCGCGAGCAGGCCGATCGCGACGGTCATGCCGCTGAAGACGACCGCGCGGCCGGCGGTCTCCATCGCCCGCTGCACCGCCTCGTCGCCGCTGCGTCCGTGCGAGCGCTCCTCGCGCCAGCGCGAGACCACGATCAGCGAGTAGTCGATCGCCACGCCGAGGCCGATCAGCGCGATCAGGAACTGCACGATCGGCGAGACGGCGGTGAGCTGGGTCAGCCCGAGCAGCAGCAGGAACGTGGTCATGATCGAGACGATCGCCATCACGAGCGGAACCACCGCCAGGAACGAGGCGAACACGAACGCGAGCACCAGCAGCGCGCCGACGCCGCCGAGCACCGCCTCGAGCAGCACGCCCGGGCCCTCCGCTGGCGCCGCCGCTCGTCCTCCGCCAGCGCGTCGAAGCCGGTCAGCCGCACCGGCTCGCCGCCGACGTCGCGTCGCGCAGGGCGCCGCGCGGCGGCCTTCTCGGCCGCCGGGTTCTCGCCGAACGCCGAATCCGGGTCGGGCGTCGGGTAGATCAGCGCGAAGGTGGTGCGCCGGTCCTTGGAGACGAAGGCGTCGTCGCCGGTCGACGCGTAGGAGGCGATGCGAGCGCCGGGCAGCGCCTGTCCAGCCGCGCGTCGACGCGCGAGAGGTCCGCCCGCACGCCCGGCGAGGCGACGGTCTCGCCCTTGGGAAGGGTGACGACGGGCAGCAGCGGCGCGCCGTCGCCGCCGGTGCCGCGGTAGCGCTCGGCGATCGCGACGTTGGTCTCCCAGCCCTCCTTGCCCGGCACCGAGAACTCCGGCTCGAGCGCGCGCGACGCGGGGCCGGCCGCGGCCATGCCCGCGATGGTGAGCCACGAGCCAGAAGACGACGACGATGCGCTTGTGGGCGAGGACGAATCGGGTGAGAGTGGACATGGGACTACCTCCCGGGGGTTGGGTTGTTTCGCAGCCGGCCGCCGGGCTTGAAGACCGACAGGGCCACGGACGCGACGAGCATCACGACGGTTGCGCTGATCACGACGGCGAGCGCCCACTCGGACCCGTCGCCGCGCAGGCGCGCCTCGGTGGTGGGGCCGATCGCGAGGGCGCCGTTGAGGATCACCAGGACGAGCAGCGCCAGCTTCCCCGCGGTCCAGCGGTAGCGGACCACGCCCCACTTGGTGGCGGCGCCGAGGGCGATCCCGTGAACAGCGAGAGAAAGCTGAGCGGGATGCCGAAGGCGAGCGACTGGGTGCTGATCAGGTCGTAGGCCGAGTGCGCGAGGTCCGGGTCCTCGGTGGTGGCGGCGACCAGCGCCAGAAGCAGGCTCGAGGAGGTCGCGCCCAGCAGCCCGACGGAGCTGACGATGTGGAGCGCGAGCAATGGCTTTCGCGCCGGCCGCAGTCGTGTCTGGATCGCTGTCATGGCGCCGAAGGTACGCCCGCTCGGGCCGATCGAAAACGCGCCGGAGGATGATCTGGAGGTCCCCCCTGGGGTGGACGCGCCGTCCGCCCAGCGGGCGATTCCGGGGGTCGGATCGCGCTATACCCTCGCTGCGAATGGCACGTAGAGACCTTCAGATCGACATCGCCATCGCGGTCGCCGCGTTCGCCGCGTCGGTCGGCCTCCTGGCCGCGGGCGAGGCCGACCGCGGCGGCCTCGAGCCGATCACCGTCGCGGTCACCGCGCTGGCCACGTTCCCGCTGATCTGGCGCCGCCGATCGCCGCTGGCCGTGTTCGTGTTCACCGCACTGGCGAGCACGGCGCTGAACGCGCTGGCGGAGCCGGCCGGACCGCCGATCGGGGCGACCATCGCCCTCTTCGGCCTCGCCGCCTCCAGCGACGGGTCGCGCGAGCGCACCCGCCTGACGCTGGCGCTCGTGGCCGCATTGCTTGCCGCGCACGCGGCGGCCGCGGGCCTGGCGAACGACCGCTTTCCCGGCGCCGAGCTGCTGTTCGGCGTGCTGCTCTGGAGCGGCACGTGGCTGGCGGGCGACCGGGCGCGCCTGCGCGCCGAGCGGATGGCCGAGCTGGAGGAGCGCGCCCTGCGCGCCGAGCGCGAGGCCGAGCGCGAGCGCCGTCTCGCGGCGGCCGAGGAGCGGATGAGCATCGCCCGCGACCTGCACGACTCGGCCGGCCACGCGATCAACGTGATCCTCGTGCACGCCGGCGCCGGGCGGCTGCAGGTCGAGCGCGATCCCGCCGCCGCGCGCGAGGCATTCCAGACGATCGAGGACGTGGCGCGCGAGACCGTCGGCGAGATCGACCAGATGGTGGGCGCGCTGCGCGAGCGCGGGTCCTCGTCGCCGGAGGTGGAGGCGCCGCCCGGCGTCGCGGCGCTGGACGGGCTGGTGGAGCGCCACCGCGCCGCGGGGCTCGACGTGACGGCGACGGTCGAGGGAGACCGCGCCCAGCTGCCTCCGGCGATCGACCGCAGCGCCTACCGGATCCTGCAGGAGGCGCTCACCAACGCCGCCCGCCACGGGGACGGCAGCGCCCGGGTCGACCTGGCCGTGGGCGCGGACGCGCTCGAGCTGACGGTGGCCAATCCGGTCGGCCCCGGCGTGCAGCGGCCGCGACTCCGAGGGCCACGGCGTGGTGGGCATGCGCGAGCGGGCGACCCTGCTCGGCGGCAGCCTGGAGGCCGGGGCGCGCAACGGGAGCTTCGAGGTGCACGCGCGGCTGCCGCTCGCGGGCAGGGCGCCATGAGCGAGCCGCCCGTGAAGGTGCTGATCGTCGACGACGACGACCTGATGCGCGCCGGCCTGCGCGGGGTGCTCTCCAGCGACGACGCGATCGAGGTCGTCGGCGACGCCTCCGACGGGCGCGACGCCGTCTACCGCACCCGCCTCCTGAGCCCCGACGTGGTGCTGATGGACGTGCGGATGCCGGACCTCGACGGGATCTCCGCGACCCGCGAGCTGCTGGAGGCCTTCCCCGAGGTGCGGGTGGTGATCCTGACCACGTTCGAGCAGGACGACTACATCTTCGGCGCGCTCGCCGCCGGCGCCTCCGGGTTCCTGTTGAAGCGCACCGCGCCGGAGGAGCTCGTGGCCGCCATCCACACGATCGCCGCCGGCGACTCGCTGCTGTCGCCGTCGGTCACCAGCCGCGTGATCGAGCGGATGGCGCAGCAGCCGGCGCCGGACGCCGGGCGCGACGCCCGCCTGGACGACCTCACCCCCCGCGAGCGCGAGGTGCTCGAGCTGGTGGCCCGGGGACTGTCCAACGGGGAGATCGCGGCCGAGCTGGTGATCGAGGAGTCCACCGTGAAGACCCACATGAAGCGCCTGCTCGCAAAGCTCGGCGCGCGGGACAGGGTGCAGGCCGTGATCTTCGCCTACGAGAGCGGGCTCGCAGCGCCCTGAGCACTCACTCCACGTCCCGCCGCACCAGCAGGGCGGCGGCCAGGGAGGAAAGCGCGGCTATCCAGGCGGTCAGAGCCAGGATGGCGAGGCCGGGACTCAGCAGGTCCAGCTCCTCGAACCCGGTCTCCGCCGCGGAGAAGTCAGCCGCGATCGGCAGCGCCACCAGCGGTCCATAGCGGGCCACCTCGGGCACCGTGCTGATCAGCGCGGGCTCCACGAGCAGAGCGGCCAGAAGGATCCCCACCAGCGCCACGACCTGGTTGCGGAGGAGAGCCCCGAGTGCCACCCCGAGCGCCCCGTGCAGCGCGGAGACGACTGCGCTGCTCAGCGTCAGGACCAGGAGGTCGTTGAGCTCGGGCGTCGGAAGGTCCCGGGCGCTCAGGATCCCGAGCCCCAGGATGGTGATGGCCGTCGTGGCGAGCAGGGAGAGCGCCACGCCCGCGGCGGCGAACGCCAGCGTCTTGGCCGCCAGGAAGCGGGGGCGGTCCGGTGCCGCCAGGAATGCGCCCGTGATCGTGCGGTGCCGCCACTCACCGGCCATCCCCACCACGGCCAGCACCATGATGAACAGGCTGCTGGTGTCCGAGACGAAGACGTCGACCAGCACGGACTCCTGCGTCGGCTCGGTGAGCAGGCTGGTCAGGGCCGTCAGCAGCAGCGAGGTGACGATCGTTGCACCGGCCAGCGCCGCGAAGGTGCGCGTGGTGCTGAGCTTGATCAGCTCGGCTCGCAGCAGCGCGTTCATGCCGCCATCCCGGTGAGATCGAGAAAGGCGTCCTCGAGCGAACGCGACTCGGCGACGAGTTGCGCCAGCGCCACGCCGTGCTCGGCGGCGATCACGCCGACGGCCTCAGGCGTGGAACCGGTGACCCGGAGCGTTCTGCCGCCCTCGGACACCACGCTCAGCCCGCGCCCGATGAGCAGCTCGGCCAGGCGGGTCGGCTCGAGCGAGCGCACCCGTGTGACCGGTTCGCCGCCGCCGCCCAGCACCTGTTCGAGCGGGCCGGCGGCGCGCAGCACGCCCCCCGAGATCACCACGATGTCGTCTGCCACCTGAGCGACCTCCGACAGCACGTGGCTGGAGATCAGGACCGTCCGCCCGCGCGCGACCTGCGCGCGCAGCAGGTCCCGAAGCCAGCGGATGCCGGGCGGATCGAGGCCGTTGGCGGGCTCGTCGAGGATCAGCACCTCGGGATCGCCGAGCAGCGCGGCTGCCAGGGCGAGGCGCTGGCGCATGCCCATCGAGTAGCCCTTCACGTGCCGGTCCGCGGCCGTCACGAGCTCGACCTGTTCGAGCACCGCGTCCACCCGTCCGTCCGGATGGCGGCCCGCGGCGGCGAGCACGCGCAGGTGGTTGCGCCCCGTGCGCCCCGGGTGAAAGCTCGCGTCCTCGAGCACCACGCCGACGTGGGCGCTGGGGTGCGCGAGCTCGGCGTAGCTCCGGCCCGAGAACGTCGCCCCACCGGCGTCCGGCCGGACCAGGCCGAGCAGCATGCGCACGGTGGTGCTCTTGCCCGCGCCGTTGGGGCCGAGGAATCCCATAACGCGCCCCTCGGCCACGCTGAACGACAGCTCGTCGACCGCGTGAACGGCCCCGAACCGCTTGGTCAAGCCATGAATCTCGATTGCAGTCATCGCAATCGAAGCTACGGCGAGGGAGCGCGGCGCACATCGGCCGCGAGTATGGACTTCGCCTCCTACTCGAGACGGATGCGCTGCTCACGCCGATCGGCAACGATCGGGCGATGCGCCGGCCGACCCGCAGCCAGTTCGAGCGTTTCGCTGACCTCTCCGTCCCATGGCTCGTGGGCGCGTTCCTGATCCTGGTCGGGATCGACGAATCGTCGGGATCCGACGAGGCCGCCGTCGTCTGGCTGGCGATCGGGCTCGGCGCGATCCAGGGAGGCGCGCTCGCGTGGAGGCGCGAGCATCCCGAGCGGGCCATGGCCGTGGCGCTGGTCGGCGGCTTCGCCTACCAGGCCGTGATCCCGGAGATCGTGCTCCCGGTCGCGGGCCTGTTCGCCATCGGCCCGCTCGCCGCGGCACGGCCTCCCCGCAACTCGTTGATCTGGCTGTGCGGCCTCGTGAGCCTCGCGGCGACGAACTTCATCACGGCGCCAAGCGAGGACGCCGTCTTCGCGATCGCTCTGACCATCCCCGCCTGGGCGCTCGGCGAGGCGGCCCGCAACCGTCGCGTCGCGCTCAGCGAGGAGGCGCGACGCGCGGTGAGCGATGAGCAGGCGCGGATCGCGCGCGAGCTCCACGACGTGATCGCCCACAGCGTCTCGGTGATCGTGGTCCAGGCGAGCGCAGCCGACGACGTCTTCGAAACCCGCCCGGATCAGGCCAGGGCGGCGATCCGCTCGATCGAGCACACCGGGCGCGAGGCCCTGGGCGAGCTGCGGCGCCTGCTGGGCGCGGTACGGCCGGACGAGGAATCCCAGCGGCCCGCGCCACAGCCGGGGCTCGAGCGGGTCGACGAGCTGGCCGAGCCCGTGCGCGCCGGCGGTCTGGAGGTGGTGGTCCGCCGAGAGGGAGAGCCGGCATTGCTCCCCGCGGGCGTCGATCTTTCCGCCTACCGCATAGTCCAGGAAGCACTGACGAACACACTTCGCCACGCCCAGGCAACCCGCGCCGAGGTGCTCCTTCGCTACGGGCGCGACGAGCTCGAGGTGGAGGTACGCGACGACGGGCGGGCGGCCCCCGTGCGGGCCCCGGGCGGCGGTCAGGGCCTGGTGGGGATGCGTGAGCGCGCGTCGCTGCTGGGCGGCGAGCTCGAGGCCGGTCCGCTCCCGGGTGGCGGATACCGGGTCCACGCACGGCTGCCGACCGGGGTGGCGCCGTGAGCGTGAGCGTCGCGATCGCCGACGACCAGGCGCTGGTTCGCGAGGGCTTTCGGATGATCCTCGACGCCCGCGAGGACATCGAGGTCGTCGGTGAGGCGGGCGACGGCGGCGAGGCGGTCGAACTGATCGCGCGAGTCCAACCGGACGTCGTGCTCATGGACGTGCGCATGCCAGGCGTGGACGGTCTCGAGGCGACCGAGCGGATCGTCGCCTCCGGAAGCGCGGCGAAGGTCATCGTCCTCACCACCTACGACCTCGACGAGTACGTCTTCACCGCCCTGCGCGCCGGAGCCAGCGGCTTCCTGCTCAAGGACGTCCGCCCGCAGGAGCTGGCGGATGCCGTGCGCGTCGTCGCCAGGGGCGACGCCCTGCTCGCGCCCACCGTGACCCGGCGCCTGCTCGACCGCCTGGCCGGAACGCTTCCTGGATCCTCGGCCGCGCCACCCCGCCTCGAGGAACTGGGCGACGAGCTGACCAAGCGGGAGCTCGAGGTGATGCGCCTCGTCGCCCTCGCCCTGTCGAACGCCGAGATCGCGGCCCGGCTCACCGTGAGCGAGCCGACCGTCAAGACGCATGTTTCCTCGATCCTGCGAAAGCTGGGGTTGCGCGACCGCGTCCAGGCGGTCGTCCTGGCCTACGACGTGGGACTCGTGCAACCGCGCTCGTCCTGAGACCTACCCCCCGGCACCCTGAGAACCCAGGATTCTGGGATTGCCTGCCCAGGGGACCGGCGTCATCGTCCGAGGCTGGTTCATGGAGGCGTTCGCGATCCCGTTCCTGCTGCTCGTCGGCGGCCTGCTCGCCATCCAGGCGGGCGCGAACGTGCAGTTGTCCGGCGCGATGGGGAGCCCGTACGGGGCGTCGACACTGCAGCTGGGCATCGGGGCCGCCCTGCTCCTGGCGCTCGCGGCGCTTGCCGGCTCGTTGGGGGCGTTCGGCCTCCTGGACGAGGCCGAGCCATGGGCGCTCGTCGGCGGCATCGGCAGCGCGGTGTACATCACCGCTGGGATCCTCCTGTTCCCCCGGCTCGGAGCACTCGTGGCGGTGGGCCTCTTCATCGCCGGGCAGATGCTCGCCTCGCTCGTTATCGACGGGTTCGGCTGGCTCGGCGTAGCTCAGGACCCGCCGGGCGCGGCGGGCATCGCAGGCGCGGCGGCCGTCGTCCTTGGCGTGTTCCTGATCGTCCGTGCCCAGACCGGCGCCGGGGCGCTCGAGGAGGTCGCCCGCGAGCGCTCGGGCTGGATCGCCCTGGCACTGCTCGCCGGCGCGGTGCTGCCCGTGCAGGGCGCCATCAACGCCGAGCTGAACACCGAGCTCGACGCTGCGATCGCGGTCGCCGCGTTCTCGTTCGTCGTGGCCACCGCGGCGATGGCGCTGGCGCTCGGCACGCTTCTCTCCGCCGGTGCCTCCCGTCCCCGGGTTGCTCCATTGCGGGGGGTGCCCTGGTGGGGCTGGCTGGGTGGCTTCTGCGGCGCCACCTACGTAACGTCGGTGTTCACGCTCATCCCCGAGATCGGGGCCGCGCCGGTGGTCGCGCTCACGGTCGCCGGCCAGCAGCTCACCTCGATCGCGGTCGACCGCCACGGATTGTTGCGCCTCCCCCAGCGCAGGATCTCGGCCCGCCGTCTGGCCGGCGTGGGCTTGCTCCTCGCCGGCGTGGCGCTGATCACTTTCGCGTGAGGCCGCCTAGCTCAGTACCCCCCGGGGAGGACCCGCAGATCCGTCCTCGGGACCACCTCAGATCCGACCGCGGGCCGACGACACGGCGGCGCCGCGCCAGCAGGCTTTCTCTCGTCAAGCAAACGAGAGGAGCAGCAATGATTCGCAAGGGAGACAGGCTCGAGAACCCGGTGACCGGCGAGGTATTGATCTTCCACCGCACGTCGCGCGACAGCGGTGGAGAGTCGGTGCTGATCGAGACGATCGTCCGCCCCGGCGGCTTCGTCGCCGAGGCGCACGTCCATCCCCACCAGACCGAGCGGTTCGAGGTGCTCGAGGGCGAGCTCGGGCTGCGGGTTGGCCGAGACGAGCTGACCGCGGGGCCGGGCGACGTGACGGTGGTCGAGCCGGGCACGCGGCACCGGTTCTTCAACGCCGGCGACGAGGACGTGCGGTTCATGTGCGAGGTGAGTCCCGCGCTCGAATTCGAGTCGCTGATCGAGACGATGTTCACGCTCGCGAGCGAGGGCAAGACCAACCGCAAGGGCCTTCCGAACCCGCTGCGGCTGGCCGTGATCGCGAGGGCGCATTTCGACACCGTGCGCCTGCCGTTCCCGCCCGCCTGGCTGCAGCGCGCGGCGCTGGCGCTGGGCGCGCCTCTGGGGCGGATGCTGGGCTACCGTCCAACCGCCCTGCCGGCGTAGACCGTTGCGAAAGCCAGTACCGACCGATTACGACGAGGACCCCGCGCGTTTTCGCACCGCGCGCGGGGTCCTTCGCGCGCACGCGCGCGGGGAGGACGTGCACGCCGCGGTCGCGCACCGCGTGCTGGCCGAGAACGTGACGCCGGTGCTCGACGTGGGCTGCGGCGAGGGTGAGCTGGCGGGCCATCTGCCGGATCGCGCCTGGGTGGGAGTCGACAACTCACGCGAGATGCTCGCGGGCGCGCCGCATCCTCACCTGCTCGCGGGGGCGACGGCACTTCCCTTCGCCGATGGCTCGTTTGGCTCGGTCGCGCTGCTGTACGTGCTCTACCACCTGTCCGACCCTCTCCCGGCGCTGGCGGAGGCGCGCCGGGTCCTGAAGCCCGGCGGCCTGGTCGCCGTCGCCGCGCCGAGCCGCCACGACTCACCCGAGCTGGCGGGCGCCCTCCGGCGAGAGCCGCTCACCTTCGACGCCGAGCTGGCGCCGGAGCTGCTCGGAGTCACTCTTCGCGGACGTCGAGGTGGAGCGCTGGGACGCGCCGCTGCTCGAGCTGCCCGACCGGTCCGCCGTGCGCGACTACCTGATCGGCAAGGGTGTGGAACGAGCCGCTGCGGCCGTGGCCGCGGACGAGGTCACGGTGCCGCTCACGGTGACCAAGCGCGGCGCGCTCGCGTTCGCCCGGAAGGCCGCCTAGGCCCCGTAGGAGTCCTTCGCCGCCGTGTAGCGGTCGAACGCCTTCTCGACCGCGTCGCGATCCGGCCGACGGCAGGTACCAGAGCGAGCGGTGCACGCCGGCCTGCTCGAACTCCTCAATGCCCTCGGGCTCGAGGGGAGCGAGCTGCAGGGTCACGCCGATCTCGCGCCCGGCCTCCTCACGCGCGCGGCGGCGCATCTTCACGATCCGGGCGATGAACTTGTCGTGGTCGCCCAGGCGGTTGGGGTACCACTCGTCGCCGTAGGCGAGCACGCGCTCGGCCACCGTGCGGCCGTTGCCTCCCACGAGGATCGGCGGGTGGGGCTCCTGGACGGGCTTGGGCCACGACCACATCGGGTCGAAGTCCACGTACTTGCCGTGGTACTCGGGCTCGTCCTGGGTCCAGATCGCCTTCATCGCCTCGACCCGCTCGCGCATGAGCCCGAACCGCGTCGAGGGGTCCGTGCCGTGGTCGCGCATCTCCTCCAGGTTCCAGCCCGCGCCCACGCCGAACAGGAAGCGCCCGCCGCTCATCCGGTCGACGCTCGCCACCTGCTTGGCGGTGACGATCGGGTCGTGCTCGGGGACGATGCAGAGCCCGGTGCCCACCAGCAGCCGCTCCGTGGCCGCCGCCGCCGCCATGCAGGCCGCGAACGGGTCGTACAGGCGCCAGTACTCCTCGGGCAGCGGAGTGCCGGCCGGGTAGGGAGTCTCGCGACTCGCGGGTATGTGCGTGTGCTCGGGAAAGAGCAGCGACTCGAACCCGCGCTCCTCGGCCATCCGCGCGATCTCGGCGGGGTCGGGCGTGAGGTCGGTGGCGAAGATGGCCAGGCCGAACTTCATGCCGACCATCCTTGCAGGCACACTCTTCCCCATGCGCGTACTCGCGATCGTGCACCAGAAGGACGCCGGGCCGGGCGTGTTCGCCGACGCGGTCGCTGCGCGGGGCGACGAGCTCGAGGTGTGGCGGCCCGACCTCACGGATGCGCCACCCGCCGCGTTTGACGTGGTGATGGTGTTCGGAGGAGCGATGAACGTCGGGGACCCACTGCCGTGGTTCGCCACGGAGAAGGCACTCCTACGCGATGTGGTCGCCGCCGGGACCCCGGCCCTGGGCGTCTGCCTCGGCGCCCAGCTGCTGGCCGAGGCGGCCGGCGGAGCCGTGCGCCCCGCGGACCCTCCCGAGATCGGATGGCGTGACGTGACCGTCGACGCGGGCGACGACCCGCTCATGGCCGGGTTGCCGCAGCACTTCAAGGCCTTCGGGTGGCACTCCTACGAGGCTGTGCCTCCCGCCGAGGGCGTGCCGCTCGCCCACAGCCCGACCTGCCTGCAGGCCTTCCGCCTGGACGGCACACCCCAGTGGGGGCTCCAGTTCCATGCGGAGGTCTCCCCCGCGGACATGCGCCACTGGATCGACAACACCCAGGCCGACCCCGACGCCGCCCAGATCGACCCCGAGGCGCTGCTGGCGGAGAGCGAGCCGCGGCTGGAGGGCTGGAACCATCTCGGGCGTGAGCTGTGCGGGCGCTTCCTCGACGAGGTCGCATGAGCACGGCCGAGGTGGTGCGCGAGATGTTCGCGTCCTTCGAGGCCGACGGCGTCGACGGCGCGCTCGATCACTTCGCGCCGGACGCCACGCTGGTGGTTGGCCCGGAGACATCGGCCGAACCGGACACCTATCAGGGCGTCGCCGGCGGGCGGCGCTACTTCGAGGGCTTCGAGGGGGCGCTCGAGGAGGTGCGCTTCGAGCTACTCGAGATCCCCGAGGAGCGCCCCGGCGCGATCATCGGCAACGTGAAGCTGAGCGGCGTGGGCGCCGCGACGCGGATCCCGGTCGAGCAGGTCGTGCTGATGACCTTCGAGGTGCGCGACGAGAAGCTGACCCGCGTGGTGGCGCACCCGACGATGCAGTCGGCGCGCGCCGAGCTCACTCGGGATTGAGGTCCTCGCCGAAGAAGGCCTGCATCCGCATGAGCACCTCCGCGGGCGCCTCGTCGACCACGAAGTGGCCGACGCCGTGCACGATCTCGAGCCGGAAGTCATCGGCGTGCGCGGGCACCGCGTCGAACCGCTCCGGCTTGACCACCGGGTCGCCCTCGCCGTGCAGGTACAGCGTCGGCACGGTGAGGCGCTGGCCGGCGTAGCGGCCCCGGCTGATCGCCCAGATCTCGCGCATCAGGAAGGTGCGGTAGATCTGCTGAGTGGCGGCCGCGCGCTCGCGCTCCCCGAACTGGTCGACGAAGTGCCGCCACTCCTCGCGGGTCACCCTGTCCCCGTCCAGGCCGGCGCGGTAGATCGCGGCAACCAGCGGGCGCACCACCCGCCGCCCCAGCAGGGGTGAGGCGAGCAGGTACTGGTACCAGACCCTGTGCACCTGGAGGACGTCCTTCCAGCCGGCCTTCATCCACGGGTGGCCGGTGTTGAGAGCCACGAAGCGGTGCACCCGTTCCGGCGCCTTCAGCGCGAGCAGGAAGCCGACCACGCCGCCCCAGTCGTGGCCGGCGAGGCGGACGCGCTCGAGGCCCATCGCGTCGAGCAGGCTGAGCAGGTCGCCGGCGAGCGTCTCCTTCTCGTAGCCGCGCGCCGGAGCGTCGGTCCAGCCGAGCCCGCGAAGGTCGGGCACGATCACGCGGTAGCTCTCCGCCAGGCGTGGGATCACGTGGCGCCAGACGTACCAGTTCTGCGGCCAGCCGTGAACGAGGACGAGCGGCTCCCCCTCCCCAGCCTCGGCCACGTGCATGCGCAGCCCACCGGCATCGACGAAGGAATGCCGGACGCCGGGTACATTCGGCTGAGGGCGCTCGATCACTCGGGAGTGAGGTATGCCCCCGACAGCCCGCCGTCCACCATGAACGTGGTGGCGGTGATGAACGTGGAGTCGTTGCTGGCGAGGAACAGCGCGGCGTTCGCGATCTCACGCGCCTCGCCGAAGCGGCCCATCGGGATGTGCACCAGGCGCCGCTGCGCCTTCTCCGGGTCGCTGGCGAACAGCTCCTCCAGCAGCGGGGTGTTCACCGGGCCAGGGCAGAGCGCGTTCACGCGCACGCCCCGGCGGGCGAACTCCACGCCCAGCTCGCGCGACATCGAGAGCACCGCGCCCTTGGACGCCGTGTAGGAGATCTGGGAGACGGCGGCGCCCAGCACCGCCACGAACGAGGCGGTGTTGATCACCGAGCCGCCGCCGCCGGCCAGCAGGTGGGGGATGCCGTGCTTGCAGCAGAGGAACACCGAGCGCACGTTCACGTCCTGCACGCGCTGCCACGCCTCGAGCGAGGTGTCCAGCACGCTCTCGTCCTCGGGCGGGTTGATGCCGGCGTTGTTGAACAGCACGTCGACGCGGCCGAACTGCTCGTGCGTGGTCTCGTACATCGCCTTGACCTGCCCCTCGTCGGTCACGTCCGCGGTGATCGCCAGGTCACCCGCCGAGTCCTCCGCCAGGTCGACGCCGACCACGGTGGCGCCCTCCTCGCCGAACAGCCGCGCCGACTCGGCTCCGATGCCGCTCGCCGCTCCGGTGATCACGCAGACCTTCCCGTCAAGGCGTCCGGGCATCAGCCCTCCTCCGTCGCGTAGTAGACGTTCTTCACGTCCGTGTAGTGGTCCAGCGCGTGCGGGCCCAGCTCGCGGCCCACGCCGGACTGCTTGAAGCCCCCGAACGGCGTGCTCACCCGCACGGAGGTGTTCGAGTTGATCGAGATCACGCCCGTGTCGAGCGCGCGCGCGACCCGCAGCGCCTTCGCGCCGTCGACGGTCCACACCGAGCCGCTCAGCCCGTAGATCGTGTCGTTGGCCTGGGCCACGGCGTCGGCCTCGTCGTCGAAGGGGATCACGCACACCACCGGGCCGAAGATCTCCTCAACCGCTGCGCGGTCGGAGTTCGAGACCGGCGCCAGCACCGTGGGCGGGAACCAGTAGCCGGGCCCGTCCGGCGCCGAGCCTCGAGCGGCCACCGGCGCGTCGTCGGGCACATAGGACGCCACACCCTCACGGTGGCCGGCGGAGATCAGCGGGCCCATCTGGGTCGACTCGTCGAGCGGGTCCCCCACCTTCAGCGCCTCCACCTGGCCGGTGATCGCCTCCACGAACCCATCAAGCGCCGACCGCTCCACCAGGATCCGCGAGCGCGCGCAGCAGTCCTGGCCGGCGTTGCCGAACACGGCCATCGGCGCGGCGGCGGCCGCCTTCTCCAGGTCGGCGTCCGCGAACACCACGTTGGCCGACTTGCCGCCGAGCTCCAGCGTCACGCGCTTGATCGTCCCGGCGGCGCCCTCGGCGATTCCGCGGCCGACCTCGGTCGAGCCGGTGAACGCGACCTTGGCGACGTCGGGGTGCTCCACCAGCCGCTGCCCGCACACACTGCCGGGCCCCGCCACCACGTTCAGCACTCCCTCGGGCAGCCCCGCCTCCAGCGCGATCTTCTCCAGCTCCACCGCCGTGAGCGGGGTGAGCTCCGCGGGCTTGAGCACGATCGTGTTGCCCGCCGCCAGCGCCGGCGCGACCTTCCACGACGCGATCACCAGCGGGAAGTTCCACGGCACGATCAGGCCGACCACGCCGAGCGGCTCGCGGAAGGTCATGTCCACACCGCCGGCCACGGGGATCGTGTCGCCGAGCAGCCGCTCGGGGGCCCCGGCGTAGTAGCGGAAGGTCTCCACCACCATCCCCATCTCGCCGCGGGCGTCGCCGATCGGCTTGCCGGCGTTGCGGGCCTCGAGCACCGCGAGGTCCTCGGCGCGCCTCTCGAGGGCGTCGGCCAGGCCGCGCAGCAGCGCGGACCGGTCGGCGGGCTCCACCGCGCGCCATGCCGGGAATGCGGCGACGGCGGCCGCGACGGCGGCGTCGGTCTCCTCCACGCCCGCGCGCGGGATCTCCGCCATCACCTGCTCCGTGGCCGGCTCGATGACCGAGATCACGCCGCCTCCTTCACGAGCGACGCGACCACCCGGCTCTTCATGTCCTCCTCGGGATGCCACAGCACCCCCAGCGCGAAGCGGCGGTCGGGCAGCTCGATCGCCTCGACGGTGTCGTCCTCCACCGCCCAGCCCGTGACCTTGAGGTCCTCGCCCAGCTCAGCCACGCCCTGGTGGTGGTGCGACTTCACCGGCACGGTCTCGGCCCCCGCGGCGCGGTGGGCGAGCGACCCGGGCTCGAGGCGCACCTCGTGATCTCCGAAGGTGCCGGGCGTGTGGCGGTGCCGATCGGTGTTGTCCAGATGCTGATCGAGAGTCCCCCCGCACGCCACGTTGAGCATCTGCATGCCGCGGCAGATCCCGAGCACGGGCATGTCGCGCTCGAGCGCGCGGTGCGCCAGGGCGAGCTCGAAGCGGTCGCGCTCGGGCCAGGTGCCGCTCGTCTCGGGATGGGGCTTCGCGCCGTACGACGCGGGGTCGACGTCCGCCCCGCCGGTCAGCAGGAGAGCGTCGACCCGGTCCAGCACCGGATCGGGGTCCTCCAGCGCGCCGTCGTCGGGCGGGAGGATCAGCGCCAGCGCTCCCGCATTCTGGATCGCGTGCGCGTACCCGCGCGGGGACATGGCGACGACCGAATCCCACGGGCCCCAGCGCACCTGCTCGATCGCGGCAGACACACCAACCGCGATCACAGCCTTTCGAAGCCTCGGAACTTCTCCCAGTCGGTGACGGCCGACTCGAACGCGGCCAACTCCACGCGCGCGTGGTTGAGGTAGTGGTCCACCACCTCCTGGCCGAAGGCCTCGCGGGCCACCGTGCTCTCGGCGAACAGGTCGCGCGCCGCCGCGAGCGTGCTCGGCACGCGAGGCCTGTCGACCGTGTACGCGTTGCCCTCCAGCGGAGGCTCGAGCGGCAGCTCGTTCTCGATGCCGTGCAGCCCCGCGGCGATCATCGCGCTGAGGGCCAGGTACGGATTCACGTCCGCTCCCGGCAGGCGGTTCTCGATCCGAAGCGACGGCCCGTGCCCGACGGCTCGCAGCGCACAGGTCCGGTTGTCCTTGCCCCAGGCGACCGTGGTGGGGGCGAACGACCCCTCGGCGAAGCGCTTGTAGGAGTTGATCTGGGGCGCGAAGAAGAGGGTGAGGTCGCGCATGCACGCGATCTGGCCCGCCACGAAGTGCTCGAACAGGGTCTGGTCGGTTCCGAACGCGTTCTCGCCGTCCTTCCCGGCGAGCGAGCAGTGGATGTGGCACGAGTTGCCCTCCAGCTCGTTGAACTTCGCGATGAACGTGAGCGCCATGCCCTCCTGAGCGGCGATCTCCTTTACGCCGTTCTTGTAGATGGCGTGATCGTCCGCCGCCCGCAGCGCGCCGCCGTAGCGGAAGTTGATCTCGTGCTGGCCGAGGTTGCACTCCCCCTTCGAGTTCTCGACCGTCATCTCGGCGCCGGCCATCTCGTTGCGGATCCGGCGGATGAGCGGCTCCACGCGCGCGGTCCCGAGCAGGGAGTAATCCACGTTGTAGAGGTTGGTGGGCTCGAGGTCGCGGTAGCCCTTGCGCCAGGCATCCTCGTATGAGTCCTTGAACACCATGAACTCGAGCTCGGTGCCGGCGTTGGCGGTGAGCCCGCGTTCGGCCAGCCGCGCGAGCTGGCGCCTGAGGATCTGGCGGGGGGAGGCCACCACCTCGCGGCCGTCCGCCCACTGGAGGTCGGCCAGCACCATCACCGTCGCCGGGTGCCAGGGGATCGGGCGCAGCGTGTCGAAGTCCGGATCCATCTCGAAGTCGCCGTAGCCGCGCTCCCACGACGACATCTCGTACCCGTCCACCGTCTCCATGTCCACGTCCACGGCGAGCAGGTAGTTGCACGCCTCGGCGCCGTGCTCCACCACCTGGTCGAGGAAATAGCTCGCGGTCAGGCGCTTGCCCTGGAGCCGCCCCTCCATGTCGGCAATGGCGAGGAGCACGGTGTCCACCGTGCCCTCGCTCACCGCCTTCTTCAGCTGATCGAGCGTCACTCCCGCAACACTAGGGACCGGGCTCCGGGCTCAGCCCGGCGTCCTTCAGGTCCACCTGACGAACGGTGCCACGGAACCAGTTCTTGGCGCTCACCTGCCACCAGATGCCCACCACCAGGAGCACGAACCCGACCGTGAGCGGCGCGTAGTTGAACGCCTTCCAGTCGAACGCGTCGTCCCAGGGCACGGCTGCGGGCGTGAACGGCAGGCAGAAGATCACCGTGATCAGCGCGACCCAGACGGTCGCGAACGGATTCATCCACTTGTACTTGCGGCCGTTCGTCCAGGGCCCCGGCTCGAACTCGTCGCCCATCCGCCAGCGCAGGAAGATCGGGATCACGTACGCGATGTAGAGCCCGATCACGGTGATCGACACCACGGCGAAGAACGCGTACGGGAACGCCCCGTCGCCCTCGAGCGCCGGCAGGGTGATCACCAGTGCCGCGAGGGCCATCGTGATCACGGCGTTTCGCGGCACGCCCTTGGAGTTGACCTTGGACAGCCGCTTGGACCCCGGGAGGCCGCCGTCGCGCGAGAACGCGAAGCACATGCGCGACGCACTCGTCAGGCAGGCCCCGCCGCAGAACAGCTGGCCGAACGTGGAGATCGCAACCACGATCTTGGTGGCGGTGAGCGTGAGAGCGCTGTCGAAGATGGCAAGCGAGCCGCCGCCGCCCTCGTTCACCGCATTCACGTCCGTGGCCGCAAACGTTATGGCCAGGAGGACGAACCACCCGATCAGGGCCGAGTAGAAGATCGACCGCCACACGCCCTTGGCCGCCGACTCCGCCGCCCCATGCGTCTCCTCGGAGATGTGCGCGGAGGCGTCGAACCCGGTGATCGTGTACTGCGTGAGCAGGAAGCCGAGCGGGAGCACGTAGAACCAGTACATGTCCGCGCTGAAGCCGGAGTTGTTGATCCTCTCGGTGAAGACGAAGTCGAAGCTCTGGTGATTGTCGGGCACAAAGGCGAGGATCCCGATGATCACCGCCACGCCCAGCACGTGCACCCACACGGACACGGAGTTGACGATCGACAGCAGGTGCGTGTTGAAGATGTTCACCAGCGCGCCCACGAACAGGATCACCGCGAAGATCACGAAGGTCTCGGTGAGGATGCTGGCGTCGTCCGCGAAGTTGATGAAGCCCAGGTCCAGCTCGAAGTAGCCGAACAGCGCGTTCATGAATGTTGCGCACGCGTAGTCCACGGAGGCCACCACGCCGACCAGCCCGACCAGGTTGAACCAGCCGGTGAACCAACCCCAGACCGGTCCTCCCATGCGCGATGCCCACCAGTAGATGCCGCCCGCGGTCGGGTACTTGGACACCAGCTCGGACATGCAGAAGCCGATGATCAGGATGGGAATCGAGATCAGCGGCCAGCCCCATGAGATGGCCACGGGGCCACCGTTGTTCCACGCCTGGCCGTAGGTCGTGAAGCAGCCGGCGAGGACCGAGATGATCGTGAACGAGATCGCGAAGTTCGAGAAGCCGCTCCAGGCCCGGTGCAGCTCCTGCTTGTAGCCCATCTCGGCGAGCCGGCGCTCGTCCGGATCGGTGATGTGATCGAGATGCTGGACGTCGTTCACAGGCGCTCCTCTTTCCTCTACGGTCGGCCGAGCCCGGTAAAGGTGTGATCATCCGACCTATGGACAAGCGCGACCCTATGCTGGTCCCCGGACGCAAGTCAACTGCCCGAATGTCCCAAACTGCAGAGCCCAGTGCCTGAGCTCGGTCCAACACTCGCCCGCCTGTCCGCCCTGCTCGGGCCGCCCGACGGGGACGCGGTGCCGCTGGACGGGGGCATCACCAACCGCAATTGGAAGGTCGACTTCGCGGGATCGCCGTACGTGATCAGGGAGCCGGGCAAGGACACCGACCTGCTCGGGATCGACCGCAACGCGGAGTGGGCTGCATCCTGCGCCGCCGCCCGGGCAGGGGTCGGACCGCCCGTCCGGGCGATGCTCGAGGACCCCCCGATCCTCGTGACCGCCTTCGTGGAGGGCGAGCCCGTGACCGAGGAGGAGCTGCAGCGCCCCGAGCTGCTGCGCAACGTCGCCTCGTCGCTGCACCAGATGCACGAGAGCGGTGAGGAGCTGCCCTCCACCTTCTCTCCCTTCCGGATCGTCGAGGACTACGCGCGGATCGCCTCCGAGCACGGCGCCGAGATCCCCGATGGCTATGACGGCGCGCGCAAGTGCGCGAAGAAGATCGAGAAGGCCCTGCGCGGGCCCGAGCACGATCCCGTCCCCTGCCACAACGACCTCCTCGCCGGCAACCTGCTCCTGAATGAATCCACGGTCTGCATCGTGGACTGGGAGTACGCGGGAATGGGCAACCGCTACTTCGACCTCGGCAACCTCGCCGTGAACAACCGGCTGGATGAGGACGCCGAGGCGGTCCTGCTGGAGGCGTATTTCGGCGAGGCCCCCGACTCGCGCCGGTTCGCGAGCCTGCACCTGATGCGCTACATGTCCGACTTCCGCGAGTCGATGTGGGGCGTCGTCCAGAGCGCGGTGTCGGACATCGACTTCGACTTCGACGGCTACGCGCGCGATCACTTCGCCCGGCTGCGCGAGACCGAAGACCACCCGGACTTCTCGCGCTGGATCAAGGGGGCGCGTGGCGCTCGATCGTGAGCCGCCTTCCTCCGCGCGTTGCGTGATCATCGGCGGCGGTGTGGGCGGCACGTCGATCGCCTACCACCTCGCTCAGCTCGGCTACGAGGACGTGGTGCTGGTGGATCGCAACCAGCTCACGTCGGGCTCGACGTTCCATTCCGCGGGGCTGGTCGGACAGCTGCGGGGATCCGTGTCGCTGACGAAGATGATGATGTACTCGGTGGAGCTCTACCGCCGCCTGGGCGACGAGTCGGAGTTCGACCCGGGCTGGACCGAGTGCGGCGGCATCCGCCTCGCCTCCAGCGATGAGCGGATGGAGGAGCTGCGCCGCCAGGCCGGCTGGGCGAAGACCTTCGGCCTGCCGATGGAGCTGGTCTCCGCGGACGAGGCGAAGGAGATGTTCCCTCTGATGTCCACCGACGGGGTGCTCGGCGGCGCCTTCATCCCCACGGACGGGTACCTCGACCCCTCCCAGCTCACCTACGCGCTGGCGGACGGCGCGCGCGGCGGCGGCGTTCGGATCTTCACCTCCTGCCGGGTGACCGGCATCTCGGTCGAGGACGGGCGAGTGACGGGCGTCTCGACCGAGAAGGGCGACATCGATTGCGAGGTGGTGGTGAACGCGGGCGGGATGTACGCCGCGGAGATCGGCCGCATGGCCGGCGTGCGCGTGCCGGTGGTGCCGATGTCCCACGAGTACCTGGTGACCCAGCCCTTCCGGGACCGCGACCCGGCCAACCCCCTCCCCACCCTGCGCGACCCCGACCTGCTCATCTACTACCGCGAGGAGGGCGGGGGGCTGGTGATGGGCGGCTACGAGCGCCCGAGCGCCCCGGCGTTCCTGCCCGACGGCGACACCGGCCTGGACTCGATCCCGCCGGACTTCAACGGCCGCCTGCTCGAGGAGGACTGGGACCGCCTCGAGGAGATCGTGGAGAACTCCAAGCGCCGCGTCCCGGTGATGGACGAGATCACCGTGACCAAGCTGATCAACGGCCCCGAGGGGTTCACGCCCGACAACGAGTTCTGCCTCGGCGAGACGTCGGTCGACGGCTTCTTCGTGGCGGCCGGCTTCTGCGCCCACGGGCTCGCCGGCGCGGGCGGGATCGGGAAGGTGATGGCCGAGTGGATCGCGGAGGGCGAGCCCTCGATGGACGTGTGGGAGATGGACGTGCGGCGCTTTGGCGCGCATTTTCGCTCGCCGGGCTACACGGTGAAGCGCATCCGCGAGACCTACGAGACCTACTACGACATCCGCTACCCCGGCCACGAGCGCGAGGCGGGGCGGCCGCTGCGGGTCTCCGCCGCCAACGCCTGGCACCGCGAGCACGAGGCGGCGTTCGGGGAGAAGTCGGGCTGGGAGCGGGTGAACTGGTACGCCTCCAACGAGGCGGCCGGTGACGAGTCGCTGCGCCCGAGGGGATGGGCCGGACGGCACTGGTCGCCCGCCATCGGCGCCGAGCACCGCGCCTGCCGCGAGGGCGTCGCGCTCTTCGACGAGTCGTCGTTCTCGAAGATGGAGATCGCCGGCCCCGGCGCCGCCGACTTCCTCGAGGGGCTGTGCGACAACCGCGTGGCGCGCGGCGTGGGGAAGATCACCTACACGCAGATGCTCAACCGCCGCGGCGGCATCGAGTGCGACTTCACGGTGGCGCGGCTGGCCGACGACCGGTTCTCGATCGTCACGGGCACGGCGTTCGGCAACCACGACCGCGAGTGGCTCCGCCGCCACCTCCCGCCCGAGGGCGGCGTGCAGGTGCACGACGTGACCTCACAGTGGTCGTGCTTCGGGATCTGGGGACCGCGGGCGCGCGACGTGCTCGGCGCGCTCACCCACTCCGATCTCTCGAACGAGGAGTTCCCCTACATGTCCCTGCGCGAGATCACGGTGGGCGACGTGCCCGTCCGCGCGCTGCGGGTGACCTACGTGGGCGAGCTCGGGTGGGAGCTCTACTGCCCCGCCGAGTACGGCCTCGGGCTGTGGCGAGCGCTGTGGGAAGCGGGCGAGCCGCACGGCGTGGTGGCGGCGGGCTACCGCGCGATCGACTCGATGCGGCTGGAGAAGGGCTACCGGGTGTGGGGCGCCGACATCACGCCGGACGAGACCCCACACGAGGCCGGGCTCGGGTTCTGCGTGAAGGACGACAAGGAGTTCATCGGCAGCGACGCGCTCGCCGGCGCCGCGCCGCGGACCAAGCTCTGCTGCCTCGTGCTGGAGGATCCGCGCTCGGTGGCGCTCGGCAACGAGCCGGTGCGCCTCGACGGAGAGATCCGGGGCAGGGTCACGACCGGTGGCTACGGCTACACGGTCGAGCGCTCGATCGCCTACGCGTACCTGCCGCCCGACGCCGCCGAGGAGGGCACGGCGGTGGAGGTGGAGATCTTCGGCGAGTGGATCGGCGGCGAGGTCGCGCGGGAGCCGCTGTTCGATCCCAAGGGGGAGCGGATCAGGGCCTAGACGCCCTACATGTGGCTGGCCCGGTCGAGCTCGAGCGACAGCCGGCCCTCCGGAGCGCCCGCCTGGCGACCGGTCACGTAGCCGAGCGTCTCGCCCACCTGCTGCGCGGTCAGCCCGGCCAGCAGGGCAGGCAGTATCCGCGGGAGCAGTTCGCGAGTGCGGCCCGTCCGCGCGATCTCGCGCAGGCACCGGCGCACCTGCACCGCCACGATCAGCGGAGCGGCGGCCGCATAGCCCAGCCTGCGCGCGAACGAAAAGCCCTCCTGGCGGATCCGCAACGGCGCGTACTGCAGGCCCGCGAAGTACTGGCCGCTCAACATCGAGCGCGCGCGGGTCGGGTTCAGATGCGCCTGGCGGGCGGCGCTCTCCATGTAGAGGCGATCGCCGCGGGCAATCAGGGCGGCCTGCAGCACCGCCTCCACCTCGAGCAGCTGGTGTAGCTCCTGGTCGTGGTCCCCCAGCGCCGCGCGCTTGTAGGTCGTCTGATGCGACGGAAGCGCGCTCGCCTCCCCAGGCTCGGCCAGCTCGACCATCGGGCCGAAGTCCATGAACAGCATCGCCCAGCTCACGATCGACCCCGGGTTGGCGTTCTCGAGCGTGGAGCCCACAGCCGCCCAGGGCCCCTCGTGCGCGGCCATCACGGCCTCCGCCCAGCCGGGTTTCGGATAGGAGTGCTCCTCCACGTACGAGACCAGCGGCGCGGTGGCCGCCCGGAAGCCCGCCTCCGTCGCCCGGCCGGTGGTGGTGAGCGGGCCGGCCTCCACGATCTCGTACCCCCAGAAGCCGTCCAGGGCTTCGCCGACCGGCCCCAGCGCACCGGCGTCCGGTGCGACCACCACCAGCTCGATCCGATCGCGCACGCTCTGGGCGTGCAAGTGCTCGACCGCCTTGCGCACGACGTCGAACCCCGCGGGGGTGACCACGACGACCGAGAGATCCGGCGCGCCGGCGCTCAACGGCCCGGCAGCAGCCCGGCGAGGATGTGCTCGGTGCCCTCGATGTGCTGGCGCATCAGCTTCACGGCGCGACCGGCGTTTCCGCCGCGCATCAGCCCCACCAGGCGACCGTGCTGCTCGTTGGAGCGGGTGAGCACCTGTTCAGGATGAGGGATCCGGGAAATCAGCGCGCTCATCTGGCCCTGAACCTCGGTCATCACCGTCACGAGCCGGGGCGAACGTGCGGCCTCGGCCACGCCGATGTGGAACTGCATGTCGGCGCGCCTGTAGAGCTCGAAGTCATCGACGAAGGCCATTGTCTCGACCAACTCTCCCAGCCTCGCCATGTCCTCTTCACGCGCGCGCTCGCACGCGAGGATCACGGCGCCCGACTCCACCGCCACACGTTCCTCGAGCACAGCCCAGGCGTCGGCGCCCAGCGGTTCCTCCTCGCGGCCGCTCTCGGCCAGCGGCGGGGCCTCGGATACGAAGGTGCCGCCACCGCGGCCCCGCCGGGAGGTGAGATGGCCGCTCTGGACCAGGGTGGTCAGCGCCTGGCGCAGGGTCGACCGCGAGATGTGCAGCTGTTCGGCCAGGTCACGCTCGGCGGGCAGCTTGCTCCCCGGCACGAGCAGGCCGACCCGGATGGCCGTGCCCAGCCGCTCGACGGTCTCCTCGAAGGTGGTGGCCGCGCGAACCGGCTCGAAGATCGCGGCGGTGGCGGCCCTGCGCTCCATCCCGGCCAAAGGTACTCCCCCTGGTCCATTGGACGCGACGGTAACCTCGCGCCATGGACCAGCGCCAGGAGGCCGTCGTCGTCGAGACCGAGCGCTACCGCGTGGAGGGCACGATGACCCTTCCCAGCGAGGGCTACCGCTCCCGGCTGTCCGACCACGTGAACCGTCGCGATCAGCAGTTCTTCACGCTTCAGGACGCGACGCTGACGCCGCTCGACGGCGGCGACTCATGGGAAGCGCCGGTGCTGATGCTGGCCGCCCGCCACATCCGTTTGATCGTCCCCGCCTGACGCGGCCGACGCTCTTCCGTCCGGCGGGCGTCACACCATGGGCTCGGAAATGGTCGCCCTCCTGGTTTGCATGGACCGCGAGTGCCGGGCCACCTTCGAGGCAGAGGGCTCACGGGACTCGATCGAGACGCTGCGCTGCGAGGACTGCGGCGGGCCGCTGCACGCCGTGGGCTACGCGGACTCCAGGGAGTCCGAGCCCACCAGTCGCCGTGAGGCGACGATGCACCGCGCCGCCTAGGCCGGGCTCAGGTTCCGGCGCAACCGGTCGATACACCCCTCATGCGCAGCGTGCTCCTGAATCGAGCCGTCTCCGTGCCCCTGGTCATAGGCGGGTGCGCGATCTTCCCCGCCGCGGTGCTGCATTTCCTCGGCCCGCGTCAGGTGGAGGTCAGCTCGACGGTGCACTTCCTGCCGATCGCCATCAGCGCCGGGCTCGCCGCCGGAGCCGCCGTGGCGCTCAGCCTCGTCGGCAAGCGCCGCGGCGATGGCCGCGCGGTGCTCGTCGGAACAGCCTTCTCGACGATGGCGGCGCTGCTGGCCGTTCACGGACTGACGACGCCGGGCTTCCTGGCGGGAGACAACGGCGTTGTGGCGTTCTCCGGCGCCGCGACGCTGCCGGTCGGCGGTGCGGTTCTGGCCCTCTCCGCGATGCCGGAGATGAGACGGCCGCGCAACGTGACCCCGCTGCTCTGGCTCCAGGGGGTGCTGCTCCTGCTGATCGCCGGGCTCGGACTTGCCGGCATCCTCGCTCCCGAGATCGTGCCCGGGGTCCCCGAGGCGCGCAGCACCGGCGCGTGGATCCTTCTCGCATTCGGACTTCTGTTCTTCGGCATCCTCGCTCGCCGGGCCGCCCGCACCGTGCTGCTCACCCACCGCGCGGCGGACCTGCTCGTCGCCCTCGGCACCGTCTTGCTGGGCGTCGCGCTCGTGCCGGCCCTGACCACGACCTATCACGACCTGGCCTGGTGGCTGGGACACGGCTTCGAGCTGATCGGCATCGCCCTCGCCGGGGCCCCGGTGGCCCTCGACCTGCATCGTGGCGTCCAGTCGCGGCCGCTCGCGGGCGACCTGCGCGGCTCCGAGCTCGTCCGAGCCGCCGACTCCTTCCTCGGTCCGTCGGTCCGCGCACTGCTCGTGCGGCTGGCCGAGAAGGACGCCTACACCGAGAAGCACACCCGCGGCGTCGCATTGCGCGCCGTCCAGACGGGCGAGGAGCTCGGTCTCGCTCCCGGCCGCCTCCGCGAGCTGGCCATCGGCGGGCTCGTGCACGACGTCGGCAAGCTGTCGGTACCCGACGCGATCCTGCAGAAGCCCGCGGCGCTCGACGACGAGGAGTACGAGGTCATCCAAAGCCATCCTGAGGCCGGCCGAGCCCTGCTGGAGGAGCTCGGGGGCTTCTCCTCACTCGTCTCAAGCCTGGTGCTCGACCATCACGAGCGCCTGGACGGATCGGGATACCCGCGCGGCCTGACCGCAGAGAAGCTCGCCCTGGAGACACGGGTGCTTGCCGTCTGCGACGTCTTCGACGCACTGATCTCACGCCGCGTCTACCGCGAGGCGTGGACCGAGGCGGATGCGCTCGCGTTGCTGCGCCGGGAGGCCGGGACCAAACTGGATGCCCGCTGCGTGGGGGCGCTGGAGCGAGTGCTGGAGCGCGAGGCAACCAGTATCGAGCCGGCAACCCGGCTCAGGCCCGCAGTGCGGCCGGTCCTAGCACCCCGCTGAAGGCGAAAGGTCGCCGACAGGCCAGTTGTCTGGCATGCTGGCTGCGTGGGCTCGCTCAGATGGACGGCCGTCCTGTTGATGCTGTCCATCCTGGTACCGGCGACCGCGGCGGCCGAGTCAGCGGGTTCCCAGAGTCGCAGCCTGCAGTCGGGGCTGATCGATGCGGGGGACTCGCACGCGTGCGCGGCCCTCGTCACGCAGCAACTGCGCTGCTGGGGCTCCATCAGTTTCGGCAAGCTCGGCATCGGCCTCGGGGAGGACGACGGGGAGCTCGGTATCGGTGACGATGAGCTGCCGACCGACATCGCGCCGGTCGACCTCGGCGCTGGGCGCAGTGCACGCGAGATCTCGATCGGCGCGAAGACCGCCTGCGTGATCCTCGACGACGGCAGCGTCCGCTGCTGGGGAGACAACCAGAGCGGACAGGCCGGCTACGGCAACAGCATGGTTGCGGGCAAGGGGATACTCGGCGACACGCCCGACGAGCTGCCGGCCCTGCTGGGCCCGGTGGACCTCGGTCCGGGCCGGACGGCCAAGGCGATCAGCGTGGGTGAGAGCCACGTGTGCGCCATCCTCGACACCGGTGATCTGCGCTGCTGGGGGCAGTCGAACGTCGGGCAGCTGGGTCTCGGGACGTCCTACAGCGGCGGTGTCGGCGACAACGAGACCCCCGGCAGCGTTCCACTGCTCGACCTCGGAGGGAAGAAGGCGCTCGCGATCACCGCCGGTGGGTTCCACACCTGCGCCCTGCTGGACGACCACAAGGTCTACTGCTGGGGCGACAACTCCTTCACCGGCGCCATCGGAACCGGCGCCGGGAACGTTTCCTACGGCCTCAACAACCCCCCGTTGACCGCGGGGCATGTGGACTTCGACACGCCAAACGACACCGCCGTTGCGATCTCCGCCAGTGGGGACCACACCTGCGCGGTACTCACAGACGGCACGCTGCGCTGCTGGGGCTGGGGCTTCTACGGCGAGCTCGGCTACCCCGGTGAGGACAAGATCGGTGACGATGAGACCCCGGAGGCGTTCGGGCCCATCAGCATCGGGGTGGATCGTAAGGTCGTTGACCTCAACGTCGGCTACGACAACACCTGCATCGTGATGGATGACGGCCTGGTGCGGTGCTGGGGCGACGGAGCCGACTTCATCAACGTGCAGCCGGGGGGTGGAGGCCCGCCGCAGGACGTCGGGGACGGTGAGCACCCGTCCACCGCCCCGACGATCAATCTCGGCGGCCTGGCCACGGTCGTGACCGTCGGAGGTCAGAATTCCGCAGGTGGCAACCATGCCTGTGCGCTGCTGACCACGGGTGGCGTTCGCTGCTGGGGCGGCAGCATCAATCAATTCGGCCAGCTCGGGCTCGGAGGCGACACCGACCCGGATACTGCCGGGGACCAGCCGGGCGGCTGGATCGGCGACCAGCCGGGCGAGAACCCGTCGGTCTTCGATCCCATCAGCCTGGGTGCGTCGCTGCCGACGACGGTGGCGGACCTGTCGCTCTCCGCGGCGCTCTCGGATACGAGCGTCACGACCGGCGAGACCACCACGCTGACCTACTCGCTGAGAAACGACGGGCCGGCGGCCAGCGCCGGCACCGCGGCGAAGATGTACCTCCCGGTTGTTTCGGCCACAAACGCTGTGGCCTCGGCGGGGAGCTTCAATGCCGGTACCGGGGTCTGGACGGTCGGCACACTGGCCGCGAACACGACGGCGACGCTGGAGTTCACGGTGGCTGCGGCGACTGCGGCGAGCTATGGGCTGGGTGGCGAGGTCAGCGCCGCGAGCACGATCGACCCGGATTCGACCCCTGGCAACGCCCGCGCCGTGGAGGACGATCAGGACACGGCGACGCTGGTGGTCAGCGCGGCGCCGGGCGGCCCTAATCCGAACAACCCGAATCCGAACAACGCGAATCCGAGTACCCCGATCGCGCTGAGTGCAGAGGCTCGCAAGCTGACGGCAAAGATGGCGGTGACCCGAACGCGTGTGCGTGGCGGCAGGCTCAATTTGATCGGCTCGATCAGCACGCAGGCGACGGGCCGGGTCCAGGTGTCCTATGCGGCGGCCGGGAAGACCGTCCGTTTCAGGCAGGCGATCGTGAAGGGCCGGGTGCGGGTGAACCGGCGGTTGCCGCGCCGGATGCGGCGGGCGACGACCGGGATCGTGACGCTCTCCTACGGCGGTAACAGCAGGGTTCGCAAGGACTCGCTGAAGCTGC
This sequence comes from uncultured Thermoleophilaceae bacterium, assembly GCA_963808105.1. Classification (GTDB taxonomy): domain Bacteria; phylum Actinomycetota; class Thermoleophilia; order Solirubrobacterales; family Thermoleophilaceae; genus JAAYBF01. The sequence goes on from CAWEEH010000003.1 coordinate 1,758,890, forward strand.
GTGCGGGTACGAGGAAGGGATCGCTGAGGCGCACCGCGTCGAGGATCGCCGCCGGGCGTCTGCAGGTTTCGGGGCGGATCAGCAAGCGGGCGCGCGGCAAGGTCCGTGTCCGCCTCGAGTACGTGAGTGCGGCCGGCGAGTTGAGCCGCAAGTTCTTCAACGCCACCATCTCGCGTACCGGTCGCTGGAGGGTCAGCGTGCCGATTGATGCGGCGCAGCGCGCCGGTGGCCAGCTGGCGATCCAGTTCACCGGCTACCGGCGGGCCAAGCTCTGGGGTGAGCAGCTCACGCGAGCGGTCAAGCCCTGAGCACAAGCGGAGAGGGTGGGATTCGAACCCACGAGGCAGCGTTAACCGCCCACGCGATTTCCAGTCGCGCTCCTTAAGCCACTCGGACACCTCTCCAGGGTCCGGCAAGGCTAGCTACAGGCCCAGCTCGCGCACGCCCCGCTCGCCCCAGCCGAGGTGGTGGGCCACCTCATGGCGCAGCGTCCTCTCGACCTGTGCGCGGAGCAGCTCCGGGTCGTGTCCGAAGTCTCGTTCCAGGGTGTCGCGGTAGATCACGATCCGGTCGGGGTAGTTGTCACGCGCCACCGTGTCTCCGAAGTAGTGGCCATACGCGCGGTGTTCGTACCCGCGGTGCGAAACGACCACGGGCGCATCCTCGAGCAGCTCGCGGAACTGGGCGGGCAGGGCGTCGATCGCCGAGGTCACGATCTCGTCGAAGTAGTCGGGCGGCTGGGGCGGGGGCGGTTCCTTGGCCATGCGCTCGCTGCGCTCGACCACCCGGTCGAATTCCCGCTCCGACATGCCCTCGCCCATCAGCGCGATCGTCGCCCATGAGGTGAAGAGCACCAGCGCTGCGGCTCCCATCAGCATGGTGATGAGGTCCTCCGCGCCGGACAGTGACGGCGGGTTGATGAAGAACAGGATCGTCCCGACCACCAGGAAGGCGATCGCGGCTGCCCTGAGCGGTGCGCGGAAGGTTTCTCTCACCCCCACGAGACTAGAGTCCGGCTCATGGAGTCGAAGGACGTCGAGCAGAGCGAGCGGCTGCACGCCTACGTCGAGGAGCGGGCATTCGGCCGCGACGACGTGCTCCGGCGCGTGGAGGAGGCGACCTCCGCGCTGGGTGGCATCGCGATCATGCAGACGGGCGGCGCGCAGGCGGCGTTGCTCGAGCTGCTCGTCAAGGCGATCGGCGCGAAGCGGGTGCTCGAGGTCGGAACCTTCACCGGCTACGGCGCCATCCGGATGGCCCGCGGCCTGCCCGAGGACGGCACCCTGGTCTGCCTCGAGCTCGACGAGAAGTGGGCCGCCATCGCGCAGGAGAACATCGACTCGGCCGATCTGTCGGACAGGGTCGAGATCCGGATCGGCCCCGCGCTCGCGGCGCTCCAGGCGATGCCGGCGGAGCCCACCTTCGACTTCGCCTACCTCGACGCGGACAAGGAGCAGTACCCCGAGTACTACGAGGAGATCGTGCCGCGGCTCACCCCGGGGGGGCTGCTCGGCATCGACAACGTGCTGAAGGGCGGCAGGGTGATCGCGCCCGAGAGCGACTCCGACCGGGCCGTGGTGCGCCTGAACGATCGCGTGGCCGGCGACGAGCGCGTGGAGTCGGTGCTGCTTGCACTGGCCGACGGCCTCACGCTGGTACGACGCAGGTGAGGCTTCAGCGCGCGGCGGGCGAGAAGGCCGCGCGGCGCGTGCGGGTGCTGGTGGCGGGAGGCACGATCAGCATGACCGGCGAAACGGGGGCCACGCCGACCCAGGACGGCGATGACCTGATCCGAGCGGTGCCCGGGCTGGCGGATCGCGGGGACGTCGAGTCCGAGGAGATCGTGAACGTGCCCAGCGCGCACCTGACCCTGGCCGACCAGCTGCGAATCTGCCGCACCGCGCGGGACGCGGCTCGCAGCGGCCTGGGCGTGGTGGTCACCCACGGCACCGACACGCTGGAGGAGACCGCCATGCTCGCCGACGTGGTGCACGACGCCGAGGCGCCGATCGTGTTCACCGGCGCCATCCGCCCCGCCTCCGCGCCGGGCGCCGACGGCCCGGCCAACCTCGGGGACGCGGTGAGCGTGGCCGCCAGCGACGACGCCGCGGGCCTGGGTGTGCTCGTCTGCTTCGGGGGCGAGATCCACCACGCGCGCTGCGTGCGCAAGACCGACACCACCTCGCTCGTGGCGTTCTCATCGCCCCAGACCGGCCCGCTCGGGCGCGTGACCGAGGGCCACCCCACGATCTGGTCCCGCGTGCCCCGCAACGCGCCGCTCGATCCGCCCGACCTGGACCGCCGCGTGGTGGTGGTGCCCACCACCAGCGGGGACGACGGCTCGCTCGCCCGCGCCGCCCTGGAGACCGAGCCCGACGGCGCGGTGATCGGCACGCTGGGCGCCGGCCACCTGGGGCCCGACGTGCTCGAGCTGTGGGCGCAGGCCGCCGAGCGGATCCCGATCGTGGCCTACTGCCGCCCCGAGCGGGGCGTGATCCTCAACGCGACCTACGGCTACCCGGGCTCCGAGCGCGACCTGCGCGAGACGGGCGTGATCCCGGCCGGCTTCCTCTCCCCGCAGGGCGCGCGCATGAAGCTGCTGGCGTGCCTGGCCGCGGGGCTATCGATCGACGACGTGCGGTCGGCGTTCGGACAGGACGACGGCTGAGCGCTACCTGCCGGCCGCAGAAGTGCCAAGCACCGGGTCGTCGCGCTCGCCGCCACCCTGCTCGGGGTCGGCCAGGCGAAGCGCCTCCGGAAGGTGGCTGCTCTTCATTGCGCGGCGCTCGGTGAACGGCTGAAGGATGCCGCGCAGCGCCAGCATCGGGCCCACGAAGCGGGGGGCCCATACCCGTGCCGCGCGCCGGTCGACGCCGTCCTCGATCGCGTCGACGGCCTTCGACAGCGGCGCCGTCTTGGTGAGGAAGCTCGGCATCTCCTTGCGCATGACCTGCGCGGAGGGCTCCTCGAAGCCGGCGCGCACCAGGTCGGTGTCGATGAAGCCGAAGTAGGCGCAGCCCACACGCGCGCCGGTGAGCGCCAGTTCCTGGCGCAGGCAGTTGGAGAGGGCCTCGACCCCCGCCTTCGCGGTCGCATAGGGCCCCATCATCGGGGCATGGGACACGGCGGCGAGAGAGGCGATGTTCAGCAGGTAGCCCTTGCGTTCGATGATCTGCGGCAGCACGGCGCGGTCGGTGCGCCAGACGCCCATCAGGTTCACATCGAGCACCCGCTCGATCGCCTCGACCCTGCCCTTGGCGATCGTGCCGCTCATGTTGATCCCGGCGTTGGCGATCGCGACGTCGATGCCGCCGAAGCGATCGACGGTGTCCTCCACGGCGCGGTCGAGGGCGTCGGCGTCGGTCACATCGGCCTCGAAGGCGGCCGCCCGGTCTCCCAGGTCCGCGGCCAGGCGCTCCATCTCCTCGGGCTCGAGGCCCACCAGCGCAACGTTCGCGCCCTTCGCGTGCAACCGGCGCGCGGACTCCGCCCCGATGCCGCGCGCGGCGCCCGTCACGAAGACGGTCTTTCCGTTCACCGGCCAGCTCATTCGGTTGCGAAACTTACACAAGTGTAAGTAAGCTTGCAACCACCGTGCCCACGACCACACGCAAACAGCCCCGCATGACCGCCGCCCAGCGGCGCGAGCAGATCCTCGACGTGACTGCCCGAATCGTCGACGAGCGCGGCTTCCACGCGGTGACCATCGACGGCGTCGCGCGTGAGGCGGGCATCACCCGGCCGGTGGTGTACGGGCACTTCGACGACCTGCCGGGGCTGCTGCACGCGCTGATCGAGCGCGAGGGCGCCCGCGCCACCGCCCAGCTCGAGGAGGTGCTTCCCCAGCCGGCGAACGGAGGCGATCCGGTGGAGCTGCTGGTGGGTGCGCTGGAGGAGTGGCTGGAGGCCGTGCGCGAGGCCCCGGCCACGTGGCGGCTGGTGCTGATGCCCCCCGAGGGGGCGCCCCCCGAGCTGCACGAGGGAATCTCGGAGTCGCGCGCCGAGGCGGCGCTTCACCTCCAGCGGCTCGCAACGCCGCAAATCGCCTCGGGCGCCGGTGAGGCATCGCCGGACCCCGAGCTCACCGCCCGCCTGCTGCAGGCGTTCTCCGAGGAGGCCGCGCGGCTCCTGCTGAACGACCCCGAGCGGTTCCCGATCGAACGACTTGTGAAGCACGCCCGCTGGGTGCTCGCGCAGTTCGGGTAGCGCGCCGGATCGCGCGCGCCTGCCTGGCGTCCATCCAGATCTCCCACCGTCCCGACTCCGACACCCGATCGCCGAGGAAGCGGTAGGGGCGCCGCCCGCCGTACTCGGTGTGGCGCATGTGCGAGACGCCGCCCAGAACCGAGGCGATGCGCCGCCGCGGCCAGCTCAGCGCCTCCTCCACCTCGGGGAAGGTGCGCGTCTCACCGGGCGTCTGGGACAGCTCGTCCAGCAGCGCGCCCATCAGATCGCTGCAGCGGTCCCGGAACCGTTCGATCTCGCCGGCGTCCACCATCGCGTTGAGCGGCGCGTGCTCCATGGGTCAGCGGCGCAGCGTGCGCCACACCTCCGCCTCGTACCGGGCGTCGATCGGCCCATCGGGAAGCTGATCTGCCGCCTGAGCCAGCAGCTCCGCCCGCTCGTCCTCCGGCCGCGTGGCCACGAACGAGGCCGAAGCCAGGAGCGCCAGCTGGCCGTCGCGGTCGGTGCGGTGGGTGAACGGAACGGTGACGTTGGTCCACTCCGAGAAGCCGCCGTGGCGGTCCACGCCGTCCCGCCCGCGCTCGCCCACGAATCCCGGGTGATCGTCGCGCAACTCGAGTAGGCGCTCTGCAAGCGGGCCCTCGTAGCTCCGGAACCGCAGCACGCGCCAGACCAGCACGAGCGGCCCACCGGGCGCGAGCACGCGGTGCACCTCGGCGGCGGCCCGTTCGGAGTCGAACCAGTGCCACGCGTCGCCGACCACCACGGCATCCACCGCGCCGTCGTCCAGCGGGATCGCCTCGGCGCTGCCCTCGAACGCCCCGGGGAGCTCCCGGCGCATGGCGGCGGCAGGCTCCACCGAGACCACCTCGAAACCCGCGTCCCTCAACGCCGAGGTGAGCAGGCCCGTGCCCGCGGCGAGGTCGAGGACGCGGGCCGCGCGTGGCAGCTCCAGCGCTTCGATCACCTCCGGGGAGTACGGCGCCCGGCCGCGGTCGTAGACGGCCGCTGCCGAGCCCTCGAAGCCCCTCGCGTGGCGGTGCACGGCTAGGGCGTCTCGCCGCGCGCCAGCTGGTGGCGGATCCGCTCTCGCATCTCCGCGTAGCGCACCGTCTCGTACGTCACGAGCGCGACAAAGCCGGCGCTCACTATCGCCAGGTTCGTGAGGGCCGGGATCTCCGTGGCCACGGGGATGAACGCCAGCAGGAGCCCCGCCGTGACGAGGCGAGGCCGGTTGAGCGTGCGGATGTTCCGCAGCCTGAACGCCACGTGCGCGAGCAGATACAGGGACGCGCCACCGAGCATCGCCACGGCCGGCACGAGCTTGAGCGGATCGCCCGTGTCGCCGAGGGTCTTCTTCATTCCGAGCGCGACCAGCACGATCCCGGCCACCATCGGGAAGTGCAGGATCGAGTAGGAGTCGCGGGCGATCCCGTTCTGCTCGTGGCCCGGCTCGGCATGAGAGAGCCGGTGCTCCGCCACGATCGCCACGGCGTCGAAGTACAGCCACCACTGTGCGGCGGCGACGGTGATGCCAAGCGTCGCCGCGGCGACGATGGCCAGCGTCACATCACCCTCGACACCGGCGCCGATCGCCACGATTGACTCACCGAGGGCGATGATCACGATCAGGCCGTGGCGCTCCGCGAAATGGCTCGGCACCAGCTTCCATCCCTCCTGCCCGAAGAGCAGGGGCCCTCCGACGTCGAGCGCGATCGCCAGAGCCCAGACCGCGCCCTGGGCCGTCGAGTCGAGACCCGACGCGAGCAGGATCAGGCCGACGCCGATCGCGGTGCTCACCGCGAGCCCGTTCACGGACCTGCGCAGCTCCTCGTGCTCGCGACTGGCGATCTCGAACAGGGCGATCTGCCCGAACCGCACGAACCCGAAGGCCACGGCGAAGACGAGCGCGTCGTCGTCGAACGCGCCCGGCACGCACAGCGCGCAGACCAGGAACGCCGCCATCACGGCGAACATCACCAGCCGGACCGCGCCCTCCTCGGGGTCGATCACGCTGGTCAGCCAGGCGTAGCCGACCCACGCCCACCACAGCACGCCCAGCACCAGCAGCCCCTTGGCCAGCCCCTCCCACGTGGGCTGGTCGGCCATCAGCGCCGTGCACTGGGTGAGTGCGAGCACGAAGACGAGGTCGAAGAACAGCTCCAGCGGCTTGACCGTCTCCTCACCGTCGCCGCGCAGCACCGCCTCCACCCTGGGCCGGCGTGTGGACGCAGCGCTCACCACCACAAAGTAGCGGGGCTCTAGACGGCGGAGGCGTACTCCACGCTGTGCTCGGCCACCTGGTCGCGCCCATCGTTCTTCGCTCGGTACAGGGCGATGTCGGCGCGCGCGAACACGTCGTCCCACACGAACGCTTCGCCGGGGGTCGACGCCGCCACTCCGATGGACATGGTCAGGTCGAGATCGCAGATTGGTGCATCGGCCACGGCCGCACGGAGCTGCTCCGCCGTCGCTGCCGTGACCGCGGGCGAGGCTCCGAGCAGCAGGATCACGAACTCCTCGCCGCCGAGCCGGTAGACGAGGTCGTAGGCCCGCAGCTCGGTCCGCAGCCGGTACGCCACCTCCTTCAGAACCATGTCCCCGGTCGCGTGACCATGGTTGTCGTTGACCAGCTTGAAGTGGTCCACGTCCGCCACGAGCACGGCCACCGGCTCGCCGGTCAGGTGCGACTGATGCTCGATCTCGTCGACGCGGTTCATCAGCGCCGCGCGGTTGAGCATCCCGGTCAGCGGATCGAGAATGGAGCTACCACGGTGCTCGACGTCGGACTCGCGCAGGACGGTCGCCACCGAGTGAACGGCAACGATCCCAACCACGATGAGAGCCAGGCCCAGCGGATCGCGGCTGAAGACCGCGGGCTCGGCGAGCAGCACGACCGTGGTCGTGAGCGTCGCCGCGTAGAGCGTGCCGAGACGGGATGCTCGATCGGGGAACCTGCCGGCCAAGCCGGCAACCGGCCACAACAGGAGCGCCATCGCAGGAGAAAGGGCGCCGTGGTTGGACGCGATCGCCAGCACGATCATCGCCTCGGCGCCGAGCAGCGCGCCGAACACCCACAGCTCAGGGCGCGCGAACCGGTCGGTGTTTCGCTGTATCCCAGCGAAGACCAGCAGGCCGATGCCGGCGGGAAGCAGGCCCAGGCGACCGTCGATGAACGGGAGCGCCAGCGCGATCACCACGACCAGTGCGATCATGATCGCCGTATTGGCATGCAGCAGCCGACCGTGAAGGTCCATGAAGCGGTCCCGCTCGAACTCGGTACGACAGATCCACGAGAAGCGGGGCTCCTCGTCGCGGCGCATAGTTACTCCATCGACCGAATGCGCTCCAACCAGTAGCCGTTTAGGCGCTCAGCCAACTCCTCGGGCCGGCTCAGGTAGACGCAGTGGCTTCCCGGCATCTCGTCTGCCTCGATTCCAAGCCGCTCGCGCGCCATCTCGCGCATGAAGGCGGCGGGGAAGCAGCGGTCGTCCCTCAAGGCCAGGTAGCGCGTCTCGACCTCAGGCCACGAGTCGAGCGGCCAGGGTTCGTCCATCGGCCGGCCCGCCTGGTCGCGGCTCCGCCGCAGTGCCTCAGCCGCCAGCCCCGGCTCGACGTCGTGCAGGAACAGGGCGATCTCGTCTCTCGGGGGCTCCGGAAGCTCCGCGTAGCCGGAGTTCGACCACCACTCCGACGCCGTCTCACCAGGCCGCGGGATCATGCCGGACACCAGCACGAGCAGCTTCGCATCGAGGCGGTCGGCTACCAGGGTGGCCGTGTAGGCCCCCAGCGAATGGCCCACCACCGCCACGTCGTCGCGCTCGCCGACCGCCTGGACGACGGTGTCCGTGTAGTCGGAGAGCGTGGCGTCCTCATCCTCGGAGGGCAGGTCGACCGCCACCACCTCGTGGCCGCGCTTCTCCAGTTCCGCGACCACGAGGTGCCAGCTCCAGGCGACGTCGCCGGCGCCGTGAGCGATGGCGAACGTCGCCACGGGTCAGTCGGATTCGATCACCGACAGGACGTTGCCCGCCGGATCCTTGAACCAGGCGATCACCGGGCCCTGGTCGCGCATGACGCCCTTCTCGTCGGTCACGCCCTCGTAGTGCTCCATCGTCACGCCGGCCGCGGTGAGGTCGTCCACCGCCTTGTCCACGTCGTCGACCTCGAAGTTGAGGATCGTGAACGTGGCCGGCTGGTGATCGTCCTTGCCGTAGGCGAGCACGTTCGTCCGGCCCGCCAGATGGAGCGCGATGCCCGGTCCCTCCTCGGTCACCTCGATCCCGAGGGTCTCGCCGTAGAACTCCTTGGCCGCGGCTACATCGTCCACCGAGAAGCCGCTGAAGGTGCTTGCGTCCTTGAACACTGCTGGGTCCCTTCGCTCGAGGTCAGTACTCGTCGTGGCGCTTGGGCCAGTCCCGCTGGGCACCGTCGTCGCGACCCTTGGGCGCCCTGTCGAGCAGCTGCCAGGCCGCGTTCAGCGCGTCCGTCCCGCGGTCGTAGGCCGAATAGGTGTGGTAGACGACGCCGTCCTGCAGCACGAAGCAGCTGAGGGCCATCAGCTCCTCGTCGTCGAACACGTCCACCTCCGCGCCGCCCGGCGAGCCGAAGTTGAAGCCCATGCCGCCGAGGTCGCTATAGGCCTCGTTGAAGCCGCTCCCCTCCGACGACACCCACGGCAGCTGCCAGCCCATCCGCTCGCGGTAGTCGAGCAAGGTCGGCAGTGGGGACCGCGAGGCCAGCACGAACGTCACGTCGTGAGCCGCGAGGTGGGTCTGGACGCCATCGAACGTGTCCGTGGCGAAGGTGCAGCCCAGACAGCCCTTCGGCGTGTTGGGCCCGTGCATGAAGTGGTAGACGATGAGCTGGGAGCGCCCGTCGAACAGCTCGGCCAGCGTCTTCTCCCCGTCCTCGGTCTGGAAGACGTACTCCTCATTCACCTTCACCCACGGCAGCTCCTTGCGTTTGAGTGCCAGCTCGTCGCTGCGCCGGGTGAGCTCCTTCTCCTGCTCGAGCAGCTCGACCCGGGCCGCCAGCCACTCCTCGCGCGTGCCGATGGCGGCTGCGGTCACGCCGCCTCCGCGTAGGCCGGCTCGTTCCCCACCCCTGCCTCGCCGTGCTCCGCAGCGGGCTCCGAGCGGAGGATCGTCACGCCGAGCACGAACCCGACGGCCACGAGCCCCGCGCCCACCAGGTAGGCCAGGTGGTAGCCCGAGTTGAGAGCCGACGCGACCGACTCGCCGTCGGCGCGCAGCGCCGAGGTGCGATCGCTCGCGAGCGTGGCGAGCACCGCCAGCCCGATCGCGCCACCGACCTGCGTGGTGGCGTTCACGAGGCCCGACGCCAGGCCGGAGTCCTCCATCGTCGCGCCCGACATCGCCAGCGTCACGATGGCCGGGAAGGCGGTGCCGGCGCCCAGGCCGATCAGCATCACCGGGGGCACCACGTGCGCCACGTAGTTCGCGTCCACCGGAGTGAGCGAGAACAGGATCAGCCCGGCGAAGATCGCGACCATGCCGCCGAGCAGGACGTGCTTCGCGCCGAAGTGCATGATCAGACGGTCCGAGTAACGCACGGACATCGCGCCCATCACGATCGTGGAGGGCAGGAAGGCAAGGCCGACCTGGAGCGGGTCGTAGCCGAGCACCCGCTGCATGTAGAGCGCGCCCAGGAAGAACATGGCGAACATCCCCGCCACGAGCAGCGCCATCACCACGTTCGCCCCGGCCACGTTGCGCGACTTGAACAGGCGCAGCGGCATGAGCGGGTTCGGGATGCGCGCCTGGCGCACCACGAAGACGGCGATCAGCGCAAGCGAGACGGCGCCCAGCAGCAACGTCTGCGTGGAGCCCCAGCCCTGCTTCTCGATCTCGAGGATGTTGTAGACGCCCAGCATCAGGCCGGCGGTGAGGATCACTGCCCCGGGCACGTCGGCGCCCTTCTCGAGGCCTATGCCCTTGTCGTCCTCGACCAGCCTGAGGGCGAGCACGGCCGTGGCGATTCCCACGGGCACGTTGATGAAGAAGATCCAGTGCCAGTTGATGGCCTCGGTGAGCAGGCCACCGGCGAGCAGCCCGATCGAGCCGCCGGCGGACGCGACGAAGCCGTAGACCCCGATCGCCTTGGCCTGGTCGGCCGGCTTGGGGAACATCTTCACGATCATCCCCAGCACCACGGCGGAGGACAGCGCGCCGCCGACACCCTGCACGAAGCGCGCGCCGATCAGCATCCCCTGCGTCTGGGACAGGGCGCACAGCACCGATGCGGCCGTGAAGATCGCCAGCCCGATCAGGAACATCCTCCGCTGGCCGATCAGGTCGCCCAAACGGCCGGCGAGCAGCAGCAGGCCACCGAACGCGATCAGGTAGGCGTTCACAACCCAGGCAAGGTTGCTGTTGGTGAAGTCCATGTCGTCCTGGATGGACGGCAGCGCCACGTTCACGATCGTCGCGTCGAGCACGATCATCAGCACGCCGGCGCACAGCACGTACAGCGCCAGCCAGCGTGATCGGTCCTCGGTAATTGGTGTCGCTGCGTCTGTCATGTCGGCTGCCTACCTCCGTCGGAATCGCTTGTTGAGACCACCATACCCATTTAGTCCTAAAAAACAACCCCTTGATATTTATTTAGGACTGAGCTACCCTGCCCATATGGCCACCACCCGAACTTATCGGGATGCCTGCGGAATACCCCGCGCACTTGATCGCGTAGGCGAGCGGTGGGCCCTGATGATCGTGCGAGAGCTCGTGCTGGGCCCCAAGCGCTTCACCGATCTGCGCGCCGGTCTGCCCGCCGCCAGCCCGAACGTCCTGTCCACCCGGCTGCGTGAGCTCGAGAAGGCCGGGGTGGTCCGCCGCCGCAAGCTGCCTCCCCCGGCCCCCGCGCGCGTGTATGAGCTAACCGAGTGGGGAGCCGAGCTCGAGGTGGTGCTCAGCGAGCTGGGCCGCTGGGGCGCCAGGGCCCCGAACGCGCCCGAGGACCACGGTATGAGCGAGGACGCTCACATCCTGTCGCTGCGGACCCTCTTCGACCCGGCGCTGGCCGGCGACTTCTCGGCCCTCCTCGACCTGCGCCTCGGCGACGAGCGCTTCCGCGCGCAGGTTGCCGATGGAGCGCTGGAGGTTGAGCGCGGCGAGGCCTCCGAGCCCGACGCCGTGGTGACCACCGATCACGGCACGCTGCTCGCGCTGGCGCACCGCCGCCTGGAGCTGTCCGACGCCCTCGCGGCCGGGGAGATCGAGATCTCGGGCGACGCCGACGCCGTCGAGCACTTCGTCGGCCTCTTCACCATGCCGGAGCCCGCGGCGGTCTAGCGGCCTAGGCGAAGCGGTAGTCGCCCAGGTCGAAGTGCGCGCTGCGCCAAGCCGCCTCGAACGTCGGTGAGGCTCGAAACGGCGCGTCGCCGTGGTGGTCGAAGTAGTAGCTGTTGGCCGTGCCGCAGCTGCCCCTGAAGAACACCTGGTTCTTGCGCCTGCTCAGTTGCGACTCGAAGTAGCGCCGGTTGGCGTCGGGTGTGACCTCGACCGATGTGGCCCCCGTCCGCCGAGCCTGGCGCAGGCAGCGCACGATGTGCTTGGACTGGTTCTCGATCAGCGTGAAGTAGCTGGCCCCGTTGTAGGCGTAGGGGCCGAGGATCGTGAACAGGTTGGGGAAGCCCGGCATGCTCACGCCCTGGTAGGCCTGAAAGCGGTTCTCGTCCCACCAGCGCTCGAGGTCCAGCCCGTCGCGGCCGACCACCGGGTACGGCGGCATGTTGCCGCGCTCGAACACCTTGAAGCCGGTGGCCAGAATCAACGTGTCCACCTCGTGCTCGGCGCCGCCGGCGGTGCGCAGACCGGTGGGCGTGATCGCCTCGATCGCGTCGGTCTCGAGCTCGACGTTGGAGCGGTTGAACGTGGGCAGGTAGTCGTTGGAGAAGCCGGGCCGCTTGCAGCCCAGGCTGTAGCGCGGGGTGAGCTTGTCGCGCAGGACGGGGTCGTGCACCTGCTTGCGCAGGTGAGTGCGGCCGGCTCGCTCCCCGAGCTTCGCCAGCGGGACCACGCCGTCGAAGTGAGCGGGCAGGGGGAAGGTCAGCTCCACGAAGGCCTGGCTGGCCAGCCGGCGGAGGAGCCCGGCGCCCGGAAAGCCGTCGATGAGCCATTCGTCGCGCGACTTGTCGGGCTTGGGCAGACACCAGATCGGCGTGCGCTGGAACACCACGAGCTTCTCCACCTCGGGGGCGATCGAGGGGATCACCTGTACCGCGGACGCTCCGGTGCCGATGATCGCCACCCGCTCGCCGCGCAAATCGTGGTCGTGGTCCCAGCGGGCGGTGTGCATGACGGTGCCCTCGAAGCTGTCGAGCCCCTCGACGTCAGGCGGCTTGGGCTGCGAGAAGACCCCGGTGGCGCCGACCACGTAGCGGGCGGTGATGCTGCCTCCGTCCTTGGTCGACAGCTCCCACAGGTCGGATTCCTCGTCGAAGGCGGCGCCGTTGATCTCGGTGTTCAGCCGGATCCGCGATCGCAACGCGTAGCGGTCGACGATGTCCTCGGCGTAGTCCTTCAGCTCATCGCCGGGGGCGTAGGTCTTCGACCAGTCGTCTCGCTGCTCGAAGGAGAACTGGTAGCTGGGTGACGGGATGTCCACGCAGACACCCGGATAGGTGTTCCAGTGCCACGCGCCACCGACACCGTCACCCGCCTCCAGGAGCACGGAGTCGTGGATCCCCGCCTCGTCGAGCTTGATGCCGGCTCCGATACCGGAGAACCCGGCGCCGACGATGGCGACCTCGTGATCGGGCCCGCGGCTCATCGGGTGAGAGGATAAGCGGAGGGGGGTTCGCCGTTCGACCCGACCGGGTGTACGGTGGACCTGCCTGCCCCAGCAAACGGCGGGCGAAGTTTCGGCTCCTAGACCCCGGGTCGGCGCAGTGGGTCGATCAACAACGGTCGGCTCGAACGCAGTGTTAGGAGCCGAGCATGTACTGCTCCTCGCCGCCGTTTCGTGCCATGTCGCCTCCCTCGCGCCCTGGTCGCCACCGCCATGGCCCTCGCCCCCGCGCCGGCTGCGGCCCGGACGCCGCTCAAGGTCGTTCGCGCGACGAAGCCGCCGGCGCAGGTCAAGGTCGGCGACCGGGTGACGATCCGGGTCAAGATCCGCAACCAGAGCCGCCGCGGCGACTACGTCTTCGCGGGACTCTGGCTCCGGCCGGCGTCCCCGCTGCCGCTCTCGTCCAAGGAGAGCGTGGCCTACGGGAGCCGCGATGTCCCCTCCGGCCACGGCCCGCGCAGCGCGCTGAAGCCGGGCCAGTCCGGGAAGGCGAAGCTGGTATGGAAGGTGCCAAAGGTGCACCGCGGCTTCCGCGGCAAGCTCGTGGTCTGTGCCCAGGGGAAATTCACGGCCAAGCCCGGCCAGTGCCGTGCGATCGGGCGGGTCCGCGTGAAGGGCTCGCTGCTCTCGCTGCGAGCTGGAGTGAGCGCCACGAGCTCCTACTACGGCCAGAGGACGTCGATCGGGCTGGCGGCGCAGGAGCTCGCGAGCGACGGGCGCGGTGTCTGGTGGGCCGGCCCGGAGCGCTGGACGGCTGCCACGACAATCGACCGTGCCGGGCCGCTGCCCCCAACGGTCCTCGACACGCGCGTCTTCGACAAGCCTCGGGCACCGGGCTGAGAGTGAAGGTGGGCAACTACGGCGCGGCACTCAAACCTTCCAACCTGAACCCCGGGCTCGAGGTTCCGACCATACGGGTCACGAGCCAGACCGGTGGCAGCTGCGCGGCCGAGGGCGACACGCCGAACGTCACCGACTACCGACACGAAAAGTTCTTTCAGCACGGCTCAATGCGAGCGGGCGGGCGCAGTTCAACTCGATGGGGGCAGCCGAGGCGGAGCTACGCGGGACGCTGACCGTCCAGCCCTGACCTGTAGCGGAGGGGGTGGGATTCGAACCCACGGTACGCCTTACGACGCACAACGGTTTTCGAGACCGCCCGATTCAGCCACTCTCGCACCCCTCCAGGGCGCCGCGCCGCGGCGAGAGAGGCTAGCGCCTATCGGACTAGGCTCTGCGTCATGAGCGACAAGTGGACTGAAGCCGACATCCCGGACCAGAGCGGGCGAACCGCCGTGGTGACTGGGGCCAATAGCGGCCTCGGATTGATCACCGCCCGGGAGCTCGCGCGCCACGGCGCGAACGTGATCCTCGCCTGCCGCAACACGGCCAAGGGCGATGAGGCGGCCGCCGCGATCCTGCAGGACGCGCCGTCCGGCAAGGTCGACGTTCAGGCGCTCGACCTGGCCGAGCTCGCCTCGGTGCACGCGTTCGCCGAGGCGCAGGACGGGCCGATCGACCTGCTCGTGAACAACGCCGGGGTGATGGCAATCCCGCGACGCGAGACCAAGGACGGGTTCGAGATGCAGTTCGGCGTGAACCACCTCGGCCACTTCGCCCTCACCGGCCTCCTCATGTCGCAGCTGCTGGAGGCCGCCGATCCGCGCGTGGTCACCCTGAGCAGCACCGCCCACAAGTTCGGCCGGATGAGCTTCGGCGACCTCCAGGGCGAGCGCCGCTACTTCCGCTGGGCGGCCTACGGGCAGTCCAAGCTCTCCAACCTGTTGTTCGCGTTCGAGCTCCAGCGCCGTGCCGACGAGGCAGGCCTCGCGCTGACGAGCGTTGCCGCGCACCCCGGCTACGCGGCGACCAACCTCCAGACCCGCGCGCCGGAAGCGGGCGGATTGCTGACCCGCATGGAGGACGTGGCGATGGGCGTGGCCAACCGCGTGGTGGCGCAGAGCGACGAGATGGGAACCCTGCCCACCCTCTACGCGGCCACCTTCCCCGACCTTCCCGGGGGCAGCTACCTCGGGCCCGACGGCTTCCAGGAGCAGCGTGGACATCCGCGCCTGGTGGGCACCACGTCCGCCGCCAGGGACACCGACGCGGCGCGGCGGCTGTGGCAGGTCTCCGAGGAGCTGACGGGGGTCACGTACGACCTGGCGCCGGCCGCGGCCTAGCGCCGCGAAGCGAAGAAGGCCCTCAGCAGGTCCCCCGACTCCTCGGCCAGCAGCCCGCCGGCCACCTCCGGGCGGTGGTTGAGCTTCGGTTCGCCGAGGACATCGAGCACGCTGCCCGCCGCTCCCGCCTTCGGGTCGGTGGCGCCGTAGACCACCCGCGGAACGCGCGCGAGCACGATCGCGCCCGCGCACATCGCGCACGGCTCGAGCGTCACGTAGAGAACCGCCGCGTCGAGGCGCCAGCTGCCCAGGCGTGCAGCCGCCTCGCGCAGGGCGAGCACCTCGCAGTGCGCCGTCGGGTCGCCGCGCAGCTCGCGCTCGTTTGCCGCCGCCGCCACGACCTCTCCCTCCGCGGCCACCACGCAGCCCACCGGCACGTCGTCGTGCTCCAGCGCGCGCTCGGCCTCGCGGAGGGCGAGGCGCATGAAGTACTCGTCCCGGCCGAAGAAGGGGTGCGAACTATTCGGCATCGTCCCGAAAAGTTCCCAAGGTCAAGCGCCGGCCACCAGGCGGCGGCCCGCGTAGCGCTCCACGAAGCGCACGCCGCCGAGCACCCCGGACCTGCGGGCCAGCTCCATCCCGGTCGCCGCGAGCGACATCGCGCTGGGTCGCGCCATGCCGAAGACGCCGGAGTCGATCAGGTCGCGATACCAGTCGATGGTGTCCTGCAGCGTCGTGTCGAGCTTGCGCGGGCGGTAGCCGAGCTCCCCGCGCGCCTTGCGCGAGGAGTAGCGCCAGTTCTGCTCCATCAGCACGAGCCCCTCGGCAGACACGGGCAGCGGGAGCCCGAGCGACTCGCCCCTCCGCGCCGTCTGGCCCAATCCCGCCGGGATCACTCCGACCGCGTGCCGGACGCCGGACAGCTCGGCGACCCGTTCGATCAGCTCGACCCAAGCGATGTCGTGGCCGCCGAGGATGTAGCGCTCCCCCGGTTGACCCTTGTCCGCGGCGCGCAGGTGGCCGGTGGCGACGTCGCGGACGTCGACGATGTTCGTGTGGCCGTCCACGACCGCCGGCAGCCGCCCGCGCAGGTAGTTGCCGATCGTGCGCGTGGAGGTCTCGCCGGGTTGCGAGCGGTCGACCGGCACACCGAGCACGTACGCCGGGTTCACGATCACCACCTCGATCCCCTCTCGCGCGCCCGCCGCCATGGCCTCGAGCTCCCCCTCGTGCTTGGAGTCGACGTAGGTCAGGCCGAGCCTGCCCGCGCGAAAGGCGTCCTCCTCGGTCCCGATCTCCCCCGGATCGGCGGGCCCGATGCCCGCCACGCTGGAGGTGACCACCACCCTGCCGACGCCCTCCGCGGCCGCCGCCTCCACGGCGATGCGCGGGCCCAGCGCGTTCACCTGCCAGACCCGGTCGGGCGGGCTGGAGCCCACCACACCGGCGGTGTGGAAGAGCAGATCGCAGCCCTTCACCGCGCGCCGCATGGCCGCCCGGTCGAGCACATCGGCCCGGACGGATTCGGGCTGCAGGGCCGCGAGGCGCTCGAGCCGGGCCTCGTCGCGGAAGGTCACCCGCACGTCGTCTCCGCGCTCGACGAGTTCCCTCACGACGTGACCGCCTACGAAACCCGTCCCCCCGGTGACGCAAACCTTCATGCAATCCCGCCAGAATGCCGATCTGCAGGTAGGAACTTCTCTGCCCGGCCGGTGTTCGAGCCCTCGTACACTGGGAAGTGCACCGTAGCCCATGCATCGCGCTCTGATCTCAACGGCGGTCGCCGCCGTACTGGCTCTCTTCGCTGCGGCCCCCGCGCTGGCGGCGTCCGCCTACGCGCCGGGCGAGGTCCTGGTGCGCGAGGACGGGAGGACAAAGGCCGTTCCGGTGCCCGCCGGAGAGACCGTGCGAGAGACCGTGAGCGACCTGCGTGACGACCCCGACGTGGACTACGCGGTCCCCAACTACATCGCGCGCGCGAGCTTCGTGCCGAACGACCCCAACTTCAGGATGCAGTGGAACCTGAGCTCGCCGTTCGGCATCAACGCGCCCGCCGCGTGGGATCTCGCCCGCGCCCGCGGCGCACCCGGCGGCAAGAACGTGACCGTGGCGGTGCTCGACACCGGAGTGGCATACCAGCGCTTCAGGCGCTTCCGGCGCGTGCCCGACCTGCGCCGGTTCGTGCGCGGGTATGACTTCGTGGACGGCGACAGCCACCCCAACGACCTCAACGGCCATGGCACCCACGTTGCCGGCACGATCGCGGGGAGCACCAACAACGGCGTCGCGACCGCGGGCGTGGCCTACCGGGCGAAGATCATGCCGATCCGTGTGCTCGACGCCGACGGGGCCGGCGACACCCTGTCGATCTCCCGCGGCATCCGCTACGCCGCCCGCAGGGGCGCGAAGGTGATCAACCTGAGCCTCGAGTTCGACTCCTCGGTGCGGGCGTCCCAGATTCCCGACATCGTCTCCGCCCTGCGCTACGCCAAGCGCAAGGGAGTGCTCGTGGTGGCGGCCGCCGGCAACCAGGCGGACACGCTGGTCGCCTACCCCGCCCGCGCGAAGGGCGTGATGGCGGTCGCGGCGAGCACGATCCGGGGCTGCCAGGCCGACTACTCGAACAGCGGCGTGGACGTGGACATCACCGCGCCCGGCGGCGGCATCGACGCCGTGATCGCCGACCCGCAGGACGCCTACTCCGCCCAGCAGTGCGACCCCAACGCGTCCGGCAACTTCATCTTCCAGCAGACCTTCACCAGCAGCGTCCGCCGCTTCGGGCTCCCGCGCGGGTACGAGGGCACCTCGATGGCGGCCCCCCACGTGTCGGGCACTGCGGCCCTGGTGCTCGCGACCAAGCGCCTCGGCCCCAAGCCCAGCCCGCTGGCGCTCGAGCGTCACCTCGAGGCCACCTCGCGCGATGCCGGCCGGCCCGGGTTCGATCCCAGGTACGGCAACGGCCTGCTGGACGCCGCCGCCGCGCTGCGATAGACAGCGGGCATGCCCGAGCCCTCCACGTTGCTGGTCTTTGCGGGCGCGAGCATCGCGATGCTCGTGTTCCCTGGTCCGTCGGTGATCTACATCGTCACGCGCAGCGTGGAGCAGGGCCGGCGGGCGGGACTGGTTTCGATGCTCGGCGTGGAGGCCGGCGGGCTTGTGCACGTGGCGGCGGCCGCACTGGGCATATCGGCGATCGTCGCCTCGTCAGCCACCGTCTTCTCGATCGTGAAGTACGCGGGCGCCGCCTATCTCATCTACCTGGGCGTACAGCGCTGGCGCGGCGGCGAGCCGGCCTCGGAGCAGGGAGAGCCTCAGGCGCGCGGCGACCTGTTTCGCCAGGGAATGGTGGTGAACGTGCTGAACCCGAAGACCGCGATCTTCTTCCTCGCGTTCCTGCCTCAGTTCGTGGATCCGTCGATGGCGGTGGCGCCTCAGGTGCTGGTCCTCGGCGCGGAGTTCATCGCGATCGCCGTGTTGAGCGACGGCGCCTACGCCCTGATCGCCGGGACTCTGGGCGAGCGGGTGCGCCGCAGCGCGGTGGCGAACCGCTGGGTGGACCGGGCAGCGGGCGGAACGCTGGTGGCGCTGGGCGGCCTGGCGGCCGTGTCAGGTAGTCCGGATGATCATCACCGAACAGGGCGCGTGGTGTGACACCTTGTTCGGGACCGAGCCGAGCAGGAACCGCTTCGCGCCGGTCATGCCCTTGTTCCCCACCACGATGAGGTCGGCCTTCTTCTCCTCGGCCACGTCGAGGATCGCGTCGGCCGGATCCCCTTCGCGCGCCAGCGTCTCGACGTCGATGCCCTGACCCTCGAGTGAGGTGGCTCCCTCCTTGAGGGTCTCCTCGACGTCCTCGCGCGGGTTGACCATCCACTGAAGGTCCTCCGGCACCTGCTGGCGCTCGTCGCGCAGCCGACCCTCTGGAATGGGCTCGTAGGCGCTCACCAGATAGACCTTCGCGCCCAGGCTGCGGGCGAGTTCGGAGGCCTGGCGAACAGCCTCGCCGGCGGTGGTGGAACCGTCAGTGCCAACCACGATCGATCCGAACATCAGCGCTCCTTCTCGGGGACCCCCTCCGGAGGCCGCATCATAGACTTCGCCCCAAGGGGGAGTAGGATCGGCTCCGGACTCATGGCCGACTCCATCAAGTGCCTCGCCGTCGATGACCATCCGTCGGTGCGGGAGGGACTCGCGCTGCTCCTGTCGGGCGCGCCTGACATCGACCTGGTGGACACCGTCCACTCGGGGGAAGAGGCGCTGGACGCGGTCAAGCGCCACAAGCCGGGAGTGGTCATCGTCGATGTCCGTCTGCCGGGCATGGACGGGATCTCGACGGTGAAGCGGCTGGCCGAGGACGCGCCCGCCACGGGCACCGTTGTCTTCTCGGCCTACGGCGACAAGCGCCTCCTGTCCGATGCGATCTCGGCCGGCGCGCGCGGCTACGTGATGAAGGGCTCTCCACCCGACGACCTCCTGCGCGCCATCCGCACCGTGGACCGCGGCGACGCCTTCGTCGATCCCTCGCTCTCCCCCTCCCTGCTCATGACCCAGGGCGTGGCCGATGCCCCGCTCTCCGAGCGCGAGCGCGAGATCCTCCAGCTGCTGGCCGAGGGGCTGCACACCGAGGAGGTGGCGCGGCGCATCGGCCTGTCGGCGGAGACGGTGAAGTCCGACACCAAGCGCGCGATCACCAAGCTCGAGGCGGACGGCCGTGTGCATGCCGTGGCGATAGCGCTGCGGCAAGCACTCATCGAGTAGCGATACTCCCAGCCGTGCCGAAGTTCTGGATCTACATGCAGGTCGTGATCTTGATCTGCGTCGTCGCCTCGATGGTGATCGCCATCATCAAGCTGTAGTGCTGGACGGGCCCGCCCGGGCCTTGTTCTGCTCCATCGGCTTCACCCAGAGCTCCTCAACGAGGATCACGATGCCGGACAGGATCGGCACGGCCACGATCAGCCCGACGAAGCCGAACAGCTGGCCGACGACCACCACGCCCACGGCGATCACCGCGGGGTGGAGCTTCACGGTGCGGGACATCACCAACGGGATCGTCACGTTGCCCTCGAACTGCTGGACCCCCACGTAGACGGCGATCACCAGCAGGGCCTTGCCGGGCGAGTCGGTGAGGGCGAACAGGACCGGCGGGATGCCGCTGGCGATCGCGCCGAAGTAGGGAACCACGGAGAACAGCGCGGTGAGGACCGCGAAGAAGATCGCGAAGTCCAGGCCGATGATCGTGAGCCCGATGTAGAGCAGCACCCCGGACACGACCATGTCCACCACCACGCCCTGCATCCACCCGATCCACGAGGTGCGCAGGCGGCTCAGGATCAGGTCGGCCTTGTCGCGATGCCGGGGCGGCACCAGGCTGCGGAGGCCGTCGAGCAGCGGCTGCGGGTTCACGGCGATGTAGTACGCCGTGATGAGGACCAGGATCAGCGCACCCAGCACGCCGGCCACGCTGAGGCCGATCGAGGTGATGGGGCCGATCAGCTTCGCCGGATCGTCGGTGTAGTTCTCGGCGAACTCCTGGACGCGGTCGGCGATCTCGCCTGGCTGCGCGCCCGTGGCGTCGCGGATCTGCTCGCGCAGGTCATCGACGATGCCCGGCACGTCATCCACGAACTCGTTCGTCTGATCGATGAAGGGGCCGACCACCGCGACGATCACGGCGGCGACGACGCCGACGCCCACGAGCAGCGCGAGCAGCGCGCCCACCGGGCGGGGAATCTGGAACCTCCGCTCCAGGCGGTCGGTGATCGATGCGAGCGCCACCGCGACGATCACGGTGATGAGCACCGCCAGAAGCAGGGTGATCAGCTGCTCGAAGAGCAGTCCCAGCACCAGCAGGCCGGCCGCCAGGAACACCGCGCGGTAGGCGATAGTGGAGGTGCTGGGCTCAGGTTCCATTTCGTGAGTGATGTTCGTGTGTTGCCCGGACGCGTAGGGTCGTACCCGTGACGTCGGAGGAAGCGCATTCGCGCGCCCGCGATCGTGGCCCTTCCAAGGTCCTGTACGCGGTGGTGAGGGGAATCGTGGTTGCGTTCATGCGCGTGTGGTTTCGCCTGTCGATCACGGGCGCCGAGCACATCCCGAAGGAGGGCGCCGCCATCGTCACGCCCAACCACAAGAGCTTCTGGGACTCGTTCTTCATCGGCGCCGCCACGCGCCGGCCGCTGCGGTTCATGGGCAAGTCGGAACTGTTCGAGGGCGGCCGCGGGCCGCTGCTCGTGGCCCTCGGCGCATTTCCCGTGCGGCGCGGGAGCGCGGATGAGGACGCGCTGGAGACCGCACGGGTGATCCTGCGCCAGGGCGGGCTGCTGTCGCTGTTCCCCGAGGGCACGCGGGTGCGCTCGGCCGAGGAGCTCGGGGAGCCGCGACGGGGTGCGGCGCGGCTGGCGCTCGAGACCGGCGCTCCGCTCGTGCCCGCCGCAATCACCGGCACGGATCGGCTGTTCTTCGGGCCGCTGCCCAAGCCCAAGCGGGTGCGGATCGCGTTCAGCGCGCCCATTCCCGTTCATGAGCTCGAGCCCACGCCGGAGGCGGCGGCTTCGTTGCTCGATGAGCAGTTGTGGCCGGAGGTGGAGGGGCAGTTTCGGACGCTGCTCACGCGCAAGGGCGCGATCGCGGCCGGTCTGGCCGCGGCCGGGCTGGGCGCGGGCGTCGCCGTTCGGCGCCGGCAGCGGCGGCCGTCCGGGCCGTTACAGAAGCTGGTGAAGAGGGGGCCGAAGCGCCGACGGGGGCGGTTTTTCTGAGGCTGTGACGACTCTTGGGGCATATAGCCCCAAGACTCGGCACAGCTCAGGCGGCGAAGAGCGTGAGGTCCGGCTCGCGCTCGCCGCGCAGGACCTCGGGGTCGACCTCCACGCAGCCGATTCCGCGGGACTCCGCGAGTACCCGCGCCTGCGGCTTGATCACCGCGGCGGCCAGCACGCCGCGGCAGGAGGCGAAGCCGGGCTCCTCGGCCAGGCGCTCGAGGTAGCGCGTGAGCTGCTCCACCGCGTCGATCGTGGCCACGCGCTTGATCTCGACCGCCACCCAGCCGTCGTCGGAGTCGCGGCACATCAGGTCGACCGGGCCGATGTCGGTGGGCCATTCGCGACGCACCAGGCGAAAGCCCTCGCCGCAGTGCTCGGGGGCGTCGGCCAGCAGCTCCTGGAGCTCGCGCTCCACCCCCTCCTTCTCGAGCGCCGCCGCCTCGCCCATGTCGTGGGAGACGTCGGAGAGCACCTCGGCTACTCGGATCTCGAGCCGGTCCTCGGTCGCCCCGGCGCGCTTTCGCACCACGATCAGGTCGTCGGACTCCTCGATCACGGTCGGCGGGGTCATCCAGTTCTGGGGCTTGAAGCCGCCCGTGTCGGCGTGAACCATCACCGAGCCGTCTGACTTGATCATCAGCAGCCGCAGGGCCTCGGGGAGGACGGCGGTGAGACGGCCCGTGTACCGGACCTCGCAGCGGGCAACTATCAGGCGCATGACGAGCGAGGCTAGGCCGGAAGGCGGACGGTAGGTTCCACACATGACCGACGACCAGGCAGTGCTGACCGAGCGCCGCGGGCGCACCCTCATCGTCACGCTCAACCGGCCCGACGCGCGGAACGCGGTGAACGCCGCTCTGGCCGCGGGCGTTGCCGCCGGGCTCGACGAGCTGGACGGCGACGACGACCTGAGCGTGGGCATCCTCACCGGCGCCGGCAAGGGCTTCTGCGCCGGCATGGACCTGAAGGCCTTCGTGTCCGGCGAGAGCCCCTACGTCGAGGGGCGCGGCTTCGCCGGCATCGCACAGCGGGCGTCGGACAAGCCGGTCATCGCCGCCATCGAGGGATTCGCCGTGGCCGGCGGCCTGGAGGTGGCGCTGGCGTGCGACCTGATCGTGGCCGCCAAGGACGCCAAGCTCGGCATCCCGGAGGCCAAGCGCAGCCTGGTGGCCGCCGGCGGGGCGCTGCTGCGGCTTCCCAAGCGCATCCCCTACCACGTGGCGATGGAGCTGGCGCTCACAGGCGACCCGATCACGGCGGAGCGCGGTGCCGCACTCGGCTTGGTGAACCGTCTCGCCGAGCCCGGTGGCGCGCTCGACGCCGCGGTCGAGCTGGCCGAGGCCATCGCCAAGAACGGGCCGCTCGCCCTGATCGCCTCCAAGCGGATCCTGGTGGAGGAGCCCGGATGGAGCGAGGACGAGAAGTGGCAGAAGCAGGGCGAGATCTCGGGGCCGGTGTTCGGCTCGGAGGACGCCCGCGAGGGCGCCACTGCTTTTTCGGAGAAGCGAGACCCGGTGTGGAAGGGTCGCTGAGCGGACAACTGCTGATCGCCGCGCCGCAGCTGTCGGACTACTTCCGGCGGTCGGTGGTCCTGGTGCTCGACCATTCCGACGAGGGCGCCATGGGCCTGGTGCTGAACCGGCCCA
The DNA here is from genome assembly GCA_963808105.1 of uncultured Thermoleophilaceae bacterium. Lineage (GTDB taxonomy): Bacteria > Actinomycetota > Thermoleophilia > Solirubrobacterales > Thermoleophilaceae > JAAYBF01. The sequence continues at coordinate 1,782,416 of CAWEEH010000003.1, forward strand.
CTGAAACCACCGTCGGAGAGGCGGTGCCCGACCTGGCGGATGCCGCGGGCGAGGACGCCCTGATCCACGCGGGCGGGCCCGTCCAGCCCACGGCCGTGCTCGCCCTCGCCGATACCGGAGGGGTGCCGGCGCTGATCGATGCCGACGAGCTGAGCGATGAGACCGGTCGCGTGCGTGTTTTCGCCGGCTACGCCGGCTGGGCGCCCGGCCAGCTCGACTCAGAGCTTGAGCAGGAGGCCTGGATCACGCTCGACGCCGCACCCGACGACGCCTTCGCCGACGGCGACATCTGGCCCGAGTTGCTTCAGCGAAAGGGCGGCGGCTACGCGCTGATGGCGACGATGCCGGACGACCCCAGCCTCAACTAGCGGTAAGCCCGATCGGGCACGAGACGCCCGTCCCACCCAGCCCGCAGTAGCCGTTGGGGTTCTTCGCCAGGTACTGCTGGTGGTAGTCCTCGGCGTAGTAGAAGGGGCCGCCGTCGGTGATCTCGGTGGTGATCTCGCCACCGCGGCCCGCGGACTGCAGCGCCTCGGCGTAGCGGTCGCGTGACGCCTCGGCGGCCTCGCGCTGGGCATCGCCCGACACGTAGATGCCGGAGCGGTACTGGGTGCCGACGTCGTTGCCCTGGCGCATGCCCTGCGTCGGGTCGTGGCCCTCCCAGAAGTTGCGCAGAATCTCGTCGAGCGAGATCTCCGCGGGACGGAACACCACGAGCACCACCTCGTTGTGGCCGGTGCCCCCCGAGCAGACCTCCTCGTAGGTCGGGTTGGGCGTGATGCCCGCCCCGTAGCCGACCGCGGTGGTGAAGACGCCGGGCAGCTGCCAGAAGATCTTCTCCGCGCCCCAGAAGCAACCGAGGCCGAGCACGATCGACTCCGTGTCGTCCGGGAACGGCGGCGCCATCGGGGTGCCGAGCACGGCGTGGTCGCCGGGCGTGAGTATCGGCGTGTCGCGGCCGGGCAGGGCGTCCTCGGGACTGGGCACGGTGGTCTTTGCGCGCGAGAAAAGCATGCCTTGAGATTAGGGGACGCGGATCACCAGAACGGCCATGTCGTCGCGGCCCTCCTCGGAGCCGATCACCTCGCGCTCGATGCCCGCGACCGTGGCCGCGGCATCCGACTCCCCGAGCCGCGAGAGGATCACCGCCAGGCCATCCTCGGTGAGCTCCTTCGAGGGGTCGGCGTCGAGCACGCCGTCGGTGTAGAGCACCATCCGGCTGCCGGGCTCCAGGAGCACCTTCTGCTCGGTCAGCTCGGGCTCGTCCCACACCCCGAGCACCGGCCCGCCGCCGCCTTCGACCCGCTCGACCGCCCCCGACGCCCGGACCAGCAGCGGAGGCAGATGACCGGCCACGCAGACACGCGCCGTCGCCGCCCCATCGTCGTCCAGGTCCAAAAAGAGGCATATGGCGGAGAGGAAGCGCATGTCGGAGCGCTGGCTGAGGATCGCCGTGTTGAGCTGGCCCAGCAGCCTGGCGGGCTCGGCGCCCTCGCGAATGGCGGCTGCGCGAAGGGTGTAGCGGGCCAGCGCCGTGAGCGCCGCGGCCTCGGCGCCCTTGCCGCATACGTCGCCGAGCACAGCCATCCAACAGCCATCGGAGATCTCGAAGACGTCGTAGAAGTCCCCGCCGATCTCGCTTCCGTCGCCGGCGGGCCGGAAGCCGGATGCGAGGTCGATCCCGGGGATCGCCGGCAGCCGCTCGGGCATCAGGCTCACCTGCAGCTGGGTGGAGATGCGGTGCTCGTCGGCCAGCTCGGCCTCGAGCTGCCTGCTGCGCGTGGTCTCCTGCGTGGTGTCCTGCCCCACAGCCAGGACACCGGCGGGGCTGCCGTCGGGCGCCTGGATCGGGGCGCAGGAGAACGTCCAGAATCGGTCTCCCACCGGCACCTCCTTCACGTGCAGCGTCTCGCCGCGGACGAGCACCGACTCGCGCAGGTCGGCGGCCAGCTCCGCCCCGGCCGGGAAGACGTCCGCGGCCCGTCGGCCGATCATCTCCTCCTCGTGCCCGAGCATCGCCTGCGCCTGGGGATTCACATAGCTGAGCACCAGCTCCGGCCCCAGCATGACCGCCATCGGCGCGGGCGCACTCGCGATCACCTGGCGGAGGATCCCGCGCTCGCTGGCCAGATCGGAGGTGGCAAGGTCGGCCCGCTCACGCGCGCGGCGCTCGCCGGTGACCTCGGTCACCGTGAGCCAGAGTCCGGCGACCTCTCCCGCGCTGATCACGGGGTGGTACGCGCAGTCGAAGGTACGCATCGGGCCGTCCCCGCCGACGGCCGTCTCCACCTCAACGCCGACGGTCGACTCCCCTTCCTCGAGCACCCTGCGGCAGATGTCCGCAACCTGCCCCTCGAGCTCGGGGAGCACCTCCGTCATCGGCCGGCCGAGGTGTTCGCTCACCGGCCTGCCGTTGATCGCCGCGAGGGCAAGATTCACGCGAATGAAGCGCAGGTCGGCGTCCAGCAGCGCCAGGCCGAAGTCGGCCTGATCGAACAGGCTGTCAAGCACTGCCCCCGTATCGATCGCGAGCTGGTCTCGCGCGTTAGTCAAGTCCAGACGTAACCTACTCCCGTTTCGGGCAGCGCGAGGCGGGTAGCGCAGGGTCGATGTGGGCGATGTGGGCCATAGTGATCATCCTCGCGGCATCCGTGCTCGCGCTGTTCGCCTCCGGCGTGTGGTTCGTCGCGATCCCTCTGAGCCTGATGGCGATAGGCATCGCGCTCACCCTGCGGCTCTCAAGCCGGGTCAGCGAGTCCGGGGAGCTCCGGGAGTTCCGAAGCCGCGCCGGTGACGCGGCCCCCGACGAGGAGACCCTGGCCGGCTAGGTGGCCAGGCTCCGCCGCGTCGACTGCTCGACGCCTGGAATACAGCGCAGGGCCCGCGGCCGCGGCTTCGAGTACTTCGACGAGGACGGGCGTAAGCTCACCGACCCCGAGATCGTCGATCGCATCCGCACGCTCGCCATCCCGCCGGCGTGGAAGGACGTGTGGATCTGCCCCTACCCGATGGGGCACATCCAGGCCACGGGAACCGACGCCGCCGGACGCAAGCAGTACCGCTACCACGACCGCTGGCGCGAGCGCCGCGACCGCGAGAAGTTCGACGAGATGATCCATTTCGCGCGCGCGCTGCCGCGCCTGCGCCGACGCGCGGCCCGGGACCTGCACCGCGACGGCTTCCCCCGCGAGCGCCTCCTGGGCTGCGCGGTGCGGCTGCTCGACCGCGGTTTCTTCCGCATCGGCTCGGAGGGCTACGCGGAGGAGAACCAGACCTACGGGCTGGCCACCATGCGCAAGGACCACGTGACCCTGCGAGACGGAGTGGTGGTGTTCGACTACGAGGCCAAGGGCGGGCAGAAGCGCGTGCAGCGCATCGGGGACGAGGACGTGCTGGAGGTCGTGAAGGCGATGAAGACGCGCCGCGGCGGCGGCCCGGAGCTGCTGGCGTTCAAGGAGGGCCGCCGCTGGGTCGACGTGAAGTCGGCCGACATCAACGAGTACGTGAAGCAGGCCGCCAAGGGCGACTTCAGCGCGAAGGACTTCCGCACCTGGAACGCAACGGTGCTGGCCGCCGTGGCGCTGGGTGTGTCGGGCGAGGCGGCGCTCACGTCCAAGGCCGCGCACAGGCGGGCCACCAAGCGCGCCATCGAGGAGGTGGCGCGCTTTCTCGGCAACACGCCCGCTGTATGCCGGGCGTCGTACATCGACCCGCGCGTGTTCGACCGCTTCGACGGCGGGCTCACCATCGGCGGCGCACTGCCCGAGCTGCTGGACGAGAGCGACTGGCCGGGCGTGCAGGGTCAGGTCGAGAAGGCCGTGCTCGACCTCATCGCCGGCGACGAGGAGTCCGACGCCCTGGAGCGGGTAGACGGCAAGTCATGACACCGACGCGCATCACTCCCTACCGCGACGGCCCGCTGCTGGTGCGTGGCGACTTCCGCATCGAGGATCAGGAGGGCAACGAGCTCGATCCGGGGCGTGACGTGGTTGCGCTCTGCCGCTGCGGCAAGTCCCGCATCCGGCCGTTCTGCGACGGGTCACACAAACTCGTGGACTTTCGCGCCCCCAGCGCCCGCGAGCGGGGCCGTTAGCGAGCTCTCGCCGGCCCGCCACGCGCCGAGCACGTGCTCGGCCCACAGCGCGTCCAGTGCGGCGAGCGCCTGGGCGCCGAGCATCACATCGGCCGCCACCCCGGGCTCGTGGCGCATGAGGCCCCCCGCGAGGTCGACCGCCGCGATGTTCTCGTGCACGGCGTCCGCCTCCACGTGCTCGTCGAAGAAATCCAGCGCCTCGGCGGGGGCGCCGAGGCGCCGCAGCGCGTCCCCGTAGCGCCCGTTGGGGATCGACGACGTCATCTCGAACAGCGCCAGATGGCCGGCTATCGCCCCGCGCAGGCGGCGATGGAGGCCGAACAGCGACATCAGATTCACGGTGGCGAGCGTGGGCGCGGGGATGTGGTCGAGGTACGCGCCGTAGGACGGGTCGAGGCCCATCGCCCGCATCGACTTGGCGAAGAGCGTGGCGTGCACGCGCTCTGAGCGGCCGCCGCCGTACTCGTCGGCCTGGATCTCCACCAGCGCGGCCTTCGGCGGGCCCGTGAGCCGTGGGATGGCCCAGGAGTGCGGGTCGGCCTCCTTGAGCTGATAGGCCGAGCGGTGCACCAGGAACTCCAGCGCCTGATGCAGCGTGCCCTCGCGTGCGAGGTACTTGGACAGCGACGGCCCGTCGTCGGAGTCCGCTATCTCACGAAGCGCAACGTCGGCCAGCTCGGGCGCCGGCGCCACGCACGGGCCGGCCGCGGCGCGAACACTCTCCTCGAATGGCTCCTCGAGGCGCGCCCGGAACGCGAGCAGAGCGGGGTCCCACTCCCACCGCTGGTCCACCCCTTCAAAGCCGCGGTAGTGCAGCTCGTAGGCGCAATAGAGAGCCAGCTGCAGGTCTTCGTCCGCCAGCGGATCCCCGGTGAACCCGGTGGGCAGCGGCGCGCCGCCGGACGGTCCGGCCAGAGCTTCGAAGAGCCCCGCGCTGATCTCTCCCCGTGGCTCGGGCAGCCTCGACACGAACTGCGGTTTCCCAGATAGCGGGTGCCTCAATCCTGGGAGAGGAAGCGACCTGCAAGCTCCTCGGTCGCCGCCCGTGCGCTCCCGGCCGCACGCTGGCGCTCCGAGCCGTTCTGCCGGGCGAGCCGTGCGGCGTCGCGGAGCTCGTCGTCGCAGCCGAGCCGGCGTGCGACGGGCTCGAGCGCCTCGATCAGCGCCTCAACGGTGGCACGCGCGGGCACGCGAACGGCCGCGTCGAGGTCGAGCAGATCTCCCGCCAGGCCGTACCGCGCCGCCAGCCAGCGGCTCTCGGAGATCGCCCAGGAGCTGTGGGTTGGCAGCTCGCCGGCGTCGAGGCGTTCGGCGAGGTCGACCACCAGGCTGTGCACCACGGCCGCGAGCGCCGCCGTCTCCCAGGTCGCCGCCTGCTGGTCGGGCACGCGCACCTCGACGGTGCCGTGCACCGGGTGCAGCCGCAACTCCCACCACCAAGCGCCGGGCTCGAAGGTACCCGTCGCCCGGCCGAAGGAGTGGGCCGCCGCCAGCTCGTCGATCGTGCCGAGCGCGGGCGGGATGCCCTGGCGCGGCAGCAGCTGCCCAAGGAGCGGCCGCACGGATGCGAGGCCCGAGTCGGCGCCCTCGTAGAAGGGCGCGTTGGCTCCCAGCGCCGCCAGCGCGGGAAGGTAGGAACGCAGCGAGTTGTAGACGGCAAGGGCGCGCTCCACACCCGGCACGCGCACATGAACGTGCAGTCCAAAGACCAGCTGCCGCTCGGCAACCGGCCCGTATTCGGTGCGCGTGAACTCGTACCGCGGGTCCTTGCTCAGCTCACCCCTGGCCGGCGCGAACGGGTGCACCCCGCTCCCAGCCGGCACGGCGCCCACCCGTGAAGCCACCTCGGCGAGGCGCTCGCGCGCCGCCCGGACCTGCGTCGCCGCTTCGGCCACCGTGTCCGCCGGTTCGGTGATCAGCTCGATCTGGGCCGCGGGCAACTCACTCTTGAAGCGCGGGTCGCCCGTGAGCAGCCCGAGCGCCTCGTGCGCGACGGGCGCGAGGTCGAGCGTCGCCGCGTCGAGCAGCATCAGCTCCTCCTCGAGGCCCACGGTGAGCCTGCCGCCCTCGAAGGCGGAGCGGAGGCTGGAGAGATCAGGTGTGGTCATCGGTTTTCGCGAGCGGGAGCCGGGAAAGAGGCGGGCGTGCGGATCTTCACGCTTCCGGGCGTCTTTCGTCCCCACAGCGACACATGGATGCTCGCCGAGCTGTTGGCGGCCGACCCGCGACTGCCCGGCGCCCGAGTGCTCGACCTGTGCGCGGGCAGCGGCGCATTGGGCATAGCCGCGGCCCTGGGAGGGGCCGACAGCGTGACGGCGGTCGACGTGTCACGGCGATCCGTGCTCACCACCCGTGCCAATGCCCGGCTCAACGGCGTGAAGGTGACCGCCCGCCGCGGCGATCTGTTCGAGGCAGTCGCAGAAGAGCGCTTCGACCTGATCGTCTCCAACCCGCCCTACCTGCCCTCGGCCTGCGACGAGCTGCCGCGATCGGGACCGCGCCGCGCCTGGGAGGCCGGCTCTGGCGGCCGGGCGCTGATCGACCGCATTGCCCGCGAGGCCGCGGACCATCTCAGCCCCGGCGGAGCCCTGTGGCTGGTGCACTCATCGGTCTGCGACACGGGGCTCACGCTCGACCGGCTGGCCGTAGCAGGCCTGCCGGGCACCGTGCAGCGGGCGGCCCGCGGACCTCTCGGACCGCTGCTGCGGGCCCGCGCGCCGATGCTCGCCGAGCGGGGCCTGGTGGACCCGGACACCTTGGAGGAGGAACTGGTGGCCATCCGGGCCGCCGGCTGAACGAAAGGGAGGGGGCGGCGGCAAGGAGTCGAGCTGACCCCTGTTACTCGCCGGGGGGCCTGGGTACCCGCCCCCTCCAAGGATGGCCCACAACAGGAGGCAAGATGGAAGCCGGTAGTTCACGAAACGGCCCCTCACTGGGGTCTGACCAATCCGTCGCGGAGCTGATACAGACGGCGACGCAGCAAACCCAGACCCTGGTCCGGGACGAGATCCGCCTTGCGCAGCTCGAGCTGCAGGAGAAGGGCAAGCGCGCTGGCATCGGCGCCGGATTGTTCGGGGGCGCGGGCGGTCTCGCCTTCTATGGCGCGGGCGCGCTCATCGCGGGAGTGATCCTTCTGCTCGCCACCGCCGTAGACAGTTGGATCGCCGCGCTCATCGTTGCGGCGGCGCTGTTCGCCGGCGCCGGGATCCTGGCGCTCACCGGCAAGAAGCAGATCGATCAGGCCACGCCGCCGCAGCCCGAGGAGGCGACGGCGAGCGTGCAACGCGACGTCGACGAGGTGAAAGCGAGGGCTTCCCGATGACCGATCCCGACACAGAGGCGGACGAGCTGCGCGAGGAGATCGCTGAGACCCGCGCGGACCTCGGCGACACGGTCGAGCAGCTCGCGCGGAAAGCGGACGTGAAGGGCCAGGCCCACGCGAAGGTCGATCAGACCCAAGCGCAGATAGAGGAGAACAAGGCGCCGATCGCCGGCATTGCGGCCGCGATCGGAGGCCTCGTCCTTCTGCTCTGGCTGTTGAGGAGGCGCTGATGGCCAAGGCTCTCTACACCCCGGTCAGCATCGTCTTCAGTGTGCTCGGCGGCCTCCTGGCCGGCGCCGTCTTCAAGCAGGTCTGGAGGCGCATTTCGGGCGAGGAGGAATCGCCGAAGGCGCTCGAGAGCGAGTACGGCTGGAAGGAGATCCTGCCCGCCGCGGCCCTCCAGGGAGCGATCTTCGCCCTCGTGAAGGCCATGGTCCAGCGCGGCGGCGCCCAGGGAGTCCAGCGACTGACCGGCTTCTGGCCGGGCGACTAGCACGGAGGCAGAACGGATATGGCCGAGGCATCGACGGAGCACCGCAGCGAGCGCGAGACCCTCGAGGCGAAGGAGCGCCTTCCGGAAGACAACGGGAGCGCGCCCGACGCGCCCGGGAGTCTCGAGGGAAGCTCGAAGAAGGACACCATCAAGCGGACCTTCAAGGAGTTCTCGGCCGACAACGGCACCGACTACGCGGCCGCCCTCACCTATTACGGAGTGCTGGCGCTGTTCCCGGCGCTGATCGCGCTCGTGTCGCTGCTCGGCCTGTTCGGCCAGGGCGCAATCGATGAGCTGATCAAGAACGTGGAGGAGGTCGCGCCGGGCCCGGCGCGGGACATCGTGACCAGCGCGCTCGAGAACCTGAAGGGCAACCAGGGCGCCGCGGGCGTCGCGTTCGTGATCGGCCTGGTGCTGGCGATCAACTCGGCCTCCGGCTACATCGGCGCCTTCACCCGCGCGTCCAACGAGATCTACGAGGTCGAGGAGGGGCGCCCGATCTGGAAGCTCAAGCCCGCGCAGATCGGCATCACCCTGGTGCTGCTGGTCCTGCTGGTGCTGGTGGTCGTCGGCGTGGCCGTGAGCGGCCCGCTCGCGAAGGAGGCCGGCAAGCTGATCGGGGTCGGCGACAGCGCCGCCACGATCTGGGACTTCGCCAAGATCCCCGTGATCCTGGGGATCGTCTCGTTCATGTTCGCGTTCCTCTACTGGGCGGCGCCGAACGTGAAGCAGCCCGGCTTCAGGTGGATAAGCCCCGGAGGCGTGCTCGCCCTGGTGGTGTGGATCCTGGCGTCGGTGGCATTCGCCCTCTACGTGGCCACCTTCGCCTCGTACAACAAGACCTACGGGTCGCTGGGAGGCATCGTCGCCTTTCTCGTGTGGATGTGGCTCACGAACATCGCGATCCTCCTCGGCCTCGAGTTCAACGCCGAGCTGCAGCGCAGCCAGCAGATCGAGGCCGGGCACGACGCCCCGCTGGACGAGCCCTTCCTCGAGCCGCGAGACACCACGAAGCTCGAGCGCTGAGGGCGCTGCTAACCAGGCACGGGCTTGGGCTCCAGCGGGTCCACCGCCGGCCCCTGCAGCACCGAGCCATCGGGAGCGAAGCGCGACGCGTGGCAGGGGCAGTCCCAGCTCCGCTCGGCTCCGTTCCACGCGACGATGCAGCCCAGGTGGGTGCATCGCGCTGAGACCGCGTGCACCGAGCCCTTCTCGTCGCGGCTCACCGCCGTCTGCCCGAGCCCGTCGCGGACGATCCGCCCCTCCCCCGGCGCGAGCTCGGTGAGCTCGCCGCGCTTGAGCCGGTCGCCGGCGAAGTGAGCGCCCACGTTGGCGTTCTCCTTCGCGAAGGTCACGAGGCTGCGCGCGTTGCCGAGCCGGGACGAGTCGAAGACGCTTGCCCACTCCGGCGGGTCGCGCTCCATCGTGAGATCGCTCAGCGCCACCGCCGCCGCCGCACCGTTGCTGAACCCCCACTTGCGGAAGCCGGTGGCCGTGAGGATGCGATCGGAGAACGGCGTGAGCTTGCCCACGTAGGGCAGGCCGTCGATCGACACGTTGTCCTGGCTCGACCAGCGTGAACGCACCTCGCGGACGTCGAAGCGCCGCCGCGCCCACTCTTCCAGGCGCGCCATCCGCTCCGCCTCGTCAGCCTGGCCCACCTTGTGGCCCTCACCGCCCACCAGGAGCAGCTCCTCGTCGCCATCCGGCTGCGACCGCAGCGAGTGAGTGCCAGAGGCCGAGATGTACATGCCCTGGGGAACGGCACCGTCGACGCTCAGCGCGATCGCGTACGAGCGCTCGGCGTGCATGCGCGCGAAGTACACGCCACGATCCAGGAACGGGAAGTGGGTGGCCACGATCACGCGCGGCGCGCGCAGCGTCCGCCCGTTCTCCAGGCTCACGCTGCAGACATCGCCGTCCTTGACGCCCATCGCGCGCGAGTCCTGAAAAATCTCGGCCCCCGCATCTCGCGCGGCCTGGGCCAGCCCGACCAGGTACTTCACCGGATGGAACTCCGCCTGGTCGGGCAGCCGCAGCGCCGCCGGCACCACCCAGGGCAGACCGGTGTCCGAGGTGAGCTCCGCCGGCAGGCCGGCTTCGACCTCGGCTGCCACCTCTTGCTCAACGGCGGCGACCTGGTCGGCCGTGGCCGCCCACACGAATGCGGACTTGCGTCGCAGATCGCACTCGATGCCCAGCTCGGCGGCCGTGCCCGCGATCTGCTCCACGCCGAGCACGTTGGCCTGCGCGTAGGCGCGCGCGGCGTCGGAGCCATGGCCGGAGGCGATCTCCGAGACCGCGAGCCGGTGCTGCGCCGCGACCTTCGCCGTGGAGTGGCCCGACACGCCGTGGCCAACGCGCCCGGCATCGAGGAGAGCCACCGAACGGCCCTCCTTCGCCAGCAGATAGGCGCACGTCACACCGGTGATCCCCGCGCCGAGCACCGCCACGTCGAAGGTGGCGTCGCGCGCCAGGGCCGGCGCGTGCAGCTCGGGCGCGCCGTCGGTCCAGAGCGAGCTCACCGGCGTTGCGCCAGTCGTGCGAGGGGCAGCGCGTACCAGAGCACCACGAACAGCAGGCCCACGAGCGCGCTGCACACGATGGCCGTAGCCACGCTGAACACCACGTCCACCACCAGCCCGATCGCCCCCGTCATCGACATCGCGAGGAAGGCCAGCCCGGCGACCGTGAGCCGGTTGCCCATCCTCACGATGTACTCCTTCTCCTGCTCGCGGAAGGTGATCCGGTGGTGAGCGGTGGGCGCGATCAGCAGCGCCGAGGCGAACCCCGCGGTGAGCAGCGTGAACAGGTAGAGGCGCTCCTGCCCGGCGCTCAGGCCGGCGAAGCGCTGGTTGAACGGCACCACCAGCAGGAACGCAAACAGGACCTGCACACCCGGCAGGGCCACGCGCAGCTCACCGAGGAGCTCGGTCAGGTTGCGATCGAGGCGCTCGGTCTCGGACTCGTCGCGGCCGGAGCCCGCTGCCACTAGGGGGTTTCCGGGCCCTTGGGATCCGTTTCCGGCACGACCGGGGGATCGACGTCCGGCTGCTCGGGCGGCGACGGATCCGGTGTTTCCGGTCCGGGCGGAGCGGGCGCCGGGGGATCGATCGGCGTGTCGGGAATCTCCGGGCCGACGGGGTCCGTGTCGGGGCCGACGGGCGGAATCGGGTCGGTGATCTCAAGTGTGGGCATGTCCGAGCGCTACCCCCGGGACGCCGTTTCACACCTGCACCTGGGGGTAATCCCGCGTGGTGGGGCTAACGGCGATCCTGGACATCGACGGCACGCTGGTGGACACCAACTACCACCACGCGATCGCCTGGTACCGGGCGTTGCGCTCGCGCGGCGCAACCCTGCCCCTGTGGCGAATCCACCGCCACATCGGCATGGGAGGCGACCAGATCGTGACCGCCCTGACCAGCGAGGAGTTCGAGGAGGAGCACGGTGACGCCGTCCGCGAGGCGGAGGCCGAGCGCTACCAGGACCTGATCGGCGAGGTGCAGCCGCTACCCGGCGCGCGCGAGCTGCTGATCGCGCTCACCAAGCGGGGTCATTCGGTGATCCTCGCCAGCTCGGCGAAGGCTGACGAGGTCGAGCACTACGTGGACCTGCTGGAGGCTCGCGAGCTGGCCGACTCGTGGACGACCTCGGCCGACGTGGAGAAGACCAAGCCCGCCCCGGACCTGGTGAAGTCGGCACTGGAGCGGGGTAACGGAGACGGCGCGGTGATGGTGGGCGACTCGACCTTCGACTGCGAGGCGGCGGGCAGGACCGGCGTGCCAACCATCGGCGTGCTCACCGGCGGCTTCTCCGAGCAGGAGCTGCTCGACGCCGGCGCGGCGTCGGTGTTCGAGTCGCCCGCGGAGTTGCTCGAACGCCTCGACCAGACGCCGCTGGGCTAAGAGGGGTTGCCGGTCGCCTGATCGGGGTCGGACTCGTCCGCGGCGCCGGGGCTGTCCTCGGCGTCGTCGCGGCCCTCGCCGCCGGCGTCGTCCTCGACCACCTCGTCCGGAGCTTCCTCGGGGAGCTGATCGGACTCGCTGCCGTCGCCCTCATGTGGGTCTTGTTTTTCCATGGATCGGGAATACCCCATCTATGGGGGATGGAACCGCGGACGCGGCACTAGACTTGCGCGGCGCAAGGATGCGGGAACCCGACGACGCAGAGCTGTTTCGGAGATACCAGGCCGGGGAGATCCCCGTTCGCGACGAGTTGATCGCGCGTCACCTGCCGCTCGCCCACAGGTTGGCCGGGCGCTATCGCAACTCCGGCGAGCCGATGGACGACCTGCGTCAGGTGGCCACGGTCGGCCTGATCAACTCCGTCGACCGCTACGACCCCGACGCCGGCCCATTCGTGCGCTACGCGGTGCCGAACATCCTCGGTGAGCTGAAGCGCCACTTCCGCGACAAGGGCTGGACGATGCGGGTGCCGCGCTCGCTTCAGGAGAACACGCTGCTGGTCACCAAGACCACCGACAAGCTCTACACCAAGCTCGGCCGGGCGCCGACGCCACGGGACGTCGCGGACGCCACCGACCTCACCCTCGAGCAGGTGCTCGAGGCGATGGACCTGTCGAGCGCCTACTCACCCACGCCGCTCGACGCGCCGATGGGCCACGACGAGGACGGCGACCGCACGGTTGGCGATACGGTCGGATCCGAGGACGACCGCTACGAGCTGGTGGAGCTGGGCAACTCCGTCGCGCCGGCGTTCCGCGCGCTGCCCCAGCGCGAGCAGATGATCCTGAAGCTGCGGTTCAAGGACGACCTCACCCAGGCGGAGATCGCCGAAAAGGTCGGGGTGTCACAGATGCACGTCTCGCGCCTGATCCGGCGAGCCCTGGGGCAGCTGAGCGAGGCCGCCGAGTAGGCGGGCGGACGGGAGGAGAACTAGGCGTCCCGCGAAGCGGGAGCCGTTAGGGGGGTTGCAAAGGGGGGCATGTTTGCCCCCCTTTGAGGTTCTCTAGGCGACGTCCTTATCCAGCTCACGCAAGAACCCTTCAAAGAGCCGGCGGTGGCCCTCCTCGTCGGCGAGGATCGTGATCACCATGTCCTCGGTGACCGGGTCGACGTCGGCGCAGAACTCGATGATCTGGTTGTAGAACTCGATCGCGCCGGACTCGGCCTCGATCACGCCGCGCACGATGTGGATCAGGTCGGTCTGGTCCTCGGGCGGCTGCAGGTAGCTCTGCTCGGCGCTGAACTCCTCAGAGCCCGGCACCACGCCGTAGAGCTCCTTGATGCGCTTGCCGAACTGCTGCGCGTGCCCGAGCTCCTCCTGGATGTCCTGATCCAGGCTCTCCATGATCTCGCGCGCGCGGATGCCGTCGGGGTTGATCGAGTTCGCGATGTAGCTCATCACCGTCTCGATCTCCATCCAGTACGCCTTCTTGAGCATCTCCACGACCTGGTCGCGCTCGTCGCGCGCCCCTTCGCTCAGGATGCCGCCGCTGTTGGTGCTCGCTTCCATTTGATCCTCCTCGTCCGTTGGGTGATCAGGCAGCCGGGTCGAGCTGCCGCAGTTCCTCTTCCTGCGCAAGGTGGGCAAGCGCGCGGGATTCGAGCTTACGCACCCCCTCCGAGGACAGGCCGAGTGCCGCGCCGGCCTCACGCAGGGGCGTGTGGCGGCGTCCGCCGATGCCGAAGCGCATCTGGAGCACCTCGCGCTCGCGCTCGGGCAGCCGCTCGAGAGCCGTCGTGAGCGCCTCGCGGCGCAGCGTGGACTCCACCTCGTCGAAGGGCGCGGGGTCGTTCGCGGGGATCACGTCGCCCAGCTCCGAGCCGTCGTCCTCCGAGCCGACGGGGCGCGCCAGGCTCGTGACGGCTCGAGGCGCGTCGAGCACCTCGGTGATCTCGTCCTCGCTCAGCTCGGTGGCCTCGGCCAACTCCGCGACCGAAGCGTCTCGGCCGAGCCGGCCGGACAACTCGCGCTCGGCCTTGCCGAGCCGGCGCTCGAGCTGGCCTATGTGCACGGGGATCCGGATCGTGCGCGCCTTGTTCGCCAGCCCGCGCTGGATCGCCTGGCGGATCCAGAACGTGGCGTAGGTGGAGAACTTGAAGCCCCTGCGGTGGTCGAACTTCTCCGCCGCACGGATCAGGCCGAACATCCCCTCCTGGATCAAATCCATCAGGCTCATGTCGTGGCCCTGGTACTTCTTCGCGATCGACACCACCAAGCGCAGGTTGGAGTTGATCATCCGCTCCTTGGCCTGGAGGTCGCCCTGCTCGATGCGCTGCGCCAGCTCAACCTCCTCGTGCTTGCTGAGCAGGGGGTAGTCCCGGATCTCCTCCAGGAAGAGGTCGAGGGCTCCCGCGGACGCGTCCATATAGCTGGCGTTCCCCGGTGAGCGGTTCGCAAACGGTGTGGCGGGATAACCCACGAGTTACGTGAAAGAGACCTTCAAGCGCACGATCAGCGAGTTCCGCGAGGACAACCTCACGGACTGGGCGGCGGCGCTCACCTACTACGGCGTGCTGTCCCTGTTCCCGGCGCTGATCGCCCTCGTCTCGATCATCGGCCTGTTCGGCGACCCCGAGGGCACCACCGACGCGTTGAGCGACATCGTGAGCGACCTCGGCCCGTCGAGCGCAGCCGACACCTTCCGCGGCCCGATCGAGAGCATCACCGCCAATCGCAGCACGGCCGGGGTGCTGTTCTTCGCCGGCCTGGCGGGCGCGATCTGGGGCGCGTCGGGGTTCGTGGGCGCGTTCATGCGCGCGTCGAACGTGATCTACGAGGTCGAGGAGGGCCGTCCGTTCTGGAAGCTGCGGCCGCTCCAGATCGCGGTCACGCTGGCCATGGTGCTGCTGGCGGCGCTCGCGTCCGTCGCGCTCGTGCTCAGCGGGCCGCTGGCCACCTCGGTGGGCGACGCTGTCGGGCTCAGCGACGCCGCCGTCGACATCTACCAGGTAGCCAAGTGGCCGGCGCTCGCGCTCGTGCTCCTGACACTCACGTCACTGCTCTACTACGTCGCCCCGAACGTCCGGCTGCGCGGCATCCGCTGGGTCACGCCCGGCAGCCTCCTGGCGCTGGCGGTGTGGGGGGTGGCGTCCGCGCTGTTCGCCCTCTACGTGGGCAACTTCGGCTCCTACGACAAGACCTACGGCACGCTCGGCGGCGTCGTCAGTTTCCTCGTCTGGCTGTGGATCACGAACATCGCGCTGCTGCTGGGAGCGCAGCTCAACTCCGAACTCGAGCGCGGCCGGGAACTGGACGCCGGGATCACCGGCGCCGCGGACACGATCCAACTCGCGCCGCGCGAAGCCGCTGAGTAGGCTTGCGGCCCCCTTGGGCCTCATAGACCTGACCACGACGGACGAGTCTTTTGGAAGGCTGGCCTCGCTATCGGGCGAGATCGACCTTTCCACCGTCGACGATGCGGGGAAGCGGTTGCGCGAGGCGATCGGCGCCAGCGAGGGCACCGTGGCGGTCGACCTGCGCGACGTGAGCTTTCTAGACTCGAGCGGCCTGCGGCTGCTGCTGCAGCTCAATAAGGAGCTCAGCGAAGCCGGACGGCGGCTGGTGGTCGTCCAGGGCCCGCGCCGGGTCGCGCGGGTGTTCGAACTGACCGGCGCTGAGTCCGAGCTGGACGTCGTGGCCGAGCCGGCCGAGATCAGCTGAACCGAACCACCAGGCGCTCGTCGCCGTTGGTGGGCTCGGTGTCGGTGCCGTCTGACAGCTCGGCGATGACGGACCCCACGACCGGCACGTCGGAGTCGAAAACCGCGGCCTCGGCGCCGCCCTTCTCGAGCGGCCCCACGCGCAGCTCGAAGCCGCCGTCGGCCTCGCCGATGCTCACCTGCGCGTGGTCGCCGGTGAGGTAGCGCAGCGCGTTGCGGGCCACCAGCTCCGCCACCAGCAGCGTCTCCACCAAGCGATCGCTCGGCATGTCGCGCTGGGCGGCGACGACCGCGACCAGCCGTCGCACCATCCGCTCGGTGGGATCGACGCCCGGCACCGCGCCATCAACGGTCTCGGCCACCGGCCGGCCCATCGGGAAGGTCATGTGCACATCGGTCCCGTCGCCCTCCTCGATCTCGAGGCTGGTGGCGATCCCCTCGATCATCGACAGGCCGTAGCCCCGCCCCTCGCTGCGGCGGCGCACCTCGGCGGGCATGCCGACGCCGTCGTCGCTCACCGTGACGATCAGGCTCGACTCGTCCGGCCGAACCAGCACCCGGATCTCTCCCTCGCTCTCGCCGTAGGCGTGCTCCACGGCGTTCGCGAGCGCCTCGGTGACGGCCAGCTCGGCGTCCTCGAGAGCGTCGAGATCGGCATCCACGGTCTGGCCGACCGAGCGCAGGGCCTGCCGCACGAGCGGCAGGCTGTCTTCCGTGGCGGGGACACGGAGGGAGAGGTCGGTTCGTACGAGGCCGATCTCGATGTCGATCATCAGGTCTTTTTCACCAGTCGCTCTGTTGGCGCGCTACCCGTGGCATGGGGGCCGAAACGCGATGTAACTGGGCGTTCGGCGATTGCACAACCGGGTAGCCGGAAGCCGAATCCAATCAGAGGAGGACATATGACTGACAAGCTGTCAGGAAAGAGGGTCGCGTTCCTGGCGACCGACGGCGTGGAGCAGGTCGAGCTGACCGAGCCGTGGAGCGCCGTCGAGGAGGCCGGTGGCAAGCCGGAGCTGGTGTCCCTCAAAGAGGGCCAGATCCAGGGCTTCGACCATCTCGACAAGGCCGACACCTTCGACGTGGACACCACCGTCGCCGACGCCGAGGCGTCCTCGTACGACGGGCTCGTGCTGCCCGGAGGGGTTGCGAACGGCGACTTCGTGCGCGCGGACGAGGACGCGGTCGCGTTCGTGCGGGCCTTCTTCGAGGCGGGCAAGCCGGTTGGCGTGATCTGCCACGGCCCCTGGGTGCTCGTGGAGGCCGACGTGCTGCGCGGGCGGACGATCACCTCTTACCCCAGCGTGAAGACCGACCTCCGCAACGCCGGCGCGGATTGGGTCGACGAGGAGGTCGTGGTGGACGCGGGACTGGTGAGCAGCCGCAACCCCGACGATCTGCCCGCCTTCTGCGAGAAGGTCGTGGAGGAGATCTGCGAGGGCGTGCACGAGGAGCAGGCGGCGTCCGCATAGCCGCGTGATTAGGGAATAGGACCGGCGGGTAGTCCTTTTCCCGAGTGGAGGAGGGACAGTGAGGAAAGCCCTGGCGATCGTTGCGTTCTTCGCGCTGGCGGTCGCCCCGGGCTGCGGTTTCTCGTCCGAGGAGACCGGGGGCAGCGGCAAGCGCGTGACCCTCTACGCGGCCAACGAGGTCGGCTTCCCGGAGGCGATCGAGGGCTGCAACAAGAAGGCGGGCGGGCGGTACAGCATCAGCTACGTGCCCCTCCCCCGCACCGCGGACGCCCAGCGCGAGCTGATGGCCCGCCGGCTCGCGGCCGAGGACACCGACATCGACCTGCTGAGCATGGACATCCCGTGGACGGCCGAGTTCGCCGAGGCGGGCTGGATCAGGGAGTGGCCGGGCGCGCGCGGGCAGAAGGCGCTCGAGGGCCGGCTCCAGGGGCCCCAGGAGACCGTCCAGTACCAGGGCAAGGTCTGGGCCACGCCGTTCACCACCAACGGCCAGCTGCTCTTCTACCGCAAGGACAGGGTCCCGAAGCCGCCCGAGAACTTCACCTGGGACGACATGATCGATGCCGCGGAGCGGGAGAAGACCGGCATCGAGGTGCAGGCCGCCCGTTACGAGGGCCTCGTGGTGTGGGTCAACTCGCTGGTGGCATCCGGCGGCGGCAGCCTCATCGACAAGGACGGCGAGCCCCAGCTGGACGAGACCACGCTCAAGGCCGCGGAAATCGTTTCGCGGCTCGCCAAGTCATCCGCCGCCCCCCCGGGCATGTCCAACAACCAGGAGGACCAGGCCCGGCAGGGATTCGAGTCGGGCCGCTCCAGCTACCAGGTGAACTACAGCTTCGTCTTCCCGGCCGCGGAGGAGGTCAAGGGGTTCCAGGACAAGATCGGGTGGGCTCGCTGGCCGCGGGTCAAGGCCGACGAGCCAAGCCACGTGACCCTCGGCGGCTTCAACCTCGGCGTGAGCAAGCACTCCAAGAACCCGGACCTGGCGTTCGAGGCGGCCGAGTGCCTCGCCTCGCCCGAGGCCCAGACCACCATCACCTCGCTCGGCGGCCTCGCGCCCACCACCGAGGCCCTCTATGACGACCCGAAGGTGAAGAAGGCGTTCCCGTTCGCCTCGCTCATGCGCGAGACGCTCGACGACGGGGCGCCGCGACCGGTGAGCCCGGCGTACAGCGACATCTCGCTGGCGATCCAGAAGACGTTCCACCCGCCCGAGTCGATCGAGCCCAAGACCGTGCTGGAGGAGCTCAAGGACCGGCTCGACAAGGCGGCCGAGGGGAAGATCTTCTGATGGAGGCGGCCACCGCAAAGGCACCGCCCGCTGGCGTGACCGACCGCCACAGGGCCGAGCGCAACCTGGCCTGGAAGCTGTGCGCGCCCGCCGTGATCGCGATGCTCGTCGTGACGGGCTATCCGATCGGGTACGCCGTCTATCTCTCGCTGCAGAAGTTCGACCTGCGCTTTCCCGACGACAAGGAGTTCGTCGGCCTCTCGAACTACACCGACGTGCTCACGTCGAGCACCTGGTGGACGGACGTGTTCAACACGATGATCATCACCGTCTTCTCGGTGTCGATCGAGCTGGTGCTCGGTATGGCCATCGCGCTGGTCATGCACCGCGCGATCTTCGGCCGCGGCGCCGTGCGCGCGGGCATCCTGATCCCCTACGGCATCGTGACCGTGGTCGCGGCGTTCGCCTGGAAGTTCGCGTTCGACCCGACCACCGGCTTCGTGCAGGGCCTACCGCTGATCTCCGACACCGCCGACCCGCTCGGCGACCGCCAGGGCTCGTTCATCGTGATCATCCTCACCGAGGTCTGGAAGACCACGCCGTTCATGGCGCTGCTGCTGCTCGCGGGCCTCGCGCTCGTCCCCGACGAGCTGCACGAGGCCGCGAAGGTGGACGGGGCATCCACGGTCCAGCGCTTCGTCCGGATCACGCTGCCGCTGATGAAGCCGGCGATCCTGGTGGCGCTGCTGTTCCGCACCCTGGACGCCTTCCGGGTGTTCGACTCGGTCTTCATCCAAACCCTGGGGGCAAACGACACCGAGGTGGTGTCGATCCTGGGCTACAACGTGCTCATAAACCGGCTCAACCTGGGCCTGGGGTCGGCGATCTCGGTGCTGATCTTCCTGTTCGTGATCCTGATCGCGGTCTTCTTCGTGAAGGCGCTCGGCACCAGCACCGCACAGCAGAGGGGAGAGGTCTAGGCGATGGCACACACGGCGAAGGAGAAGGTGCTCTGGTCGATCGGGATCCTCGTGGTCCTGCTCTACGCGCTCCTACCCGTCGTCTGGATCGCGTCGCTCTCGCTCAAGGAGCCGACGGACATCGCGGACCGGAAGTTTGCGCCCACCGGCGGCGTGACCCTCGACAACTACGAGACGATCTTCAAGGAGGACATCTTCAACGCGGCCCTGGTGAACTCGCTGGGGATCGCCGCCCTCGCGACGCTGATCTCGATCGTGCTGGCGGCCATGGCCGCCTACGCGCTGTCGCGGCTGGAGTTCGCGGGCAAGACGGTGATCCTCTCCGGCGCGCTCGCCGTCGCGATGTTCCCGCCGATCTCCATCGTCGGCTCGCTGTTCGACATGTGGCGCGCGGTGGGCCTGTTCGACACCTGGCTTGGCCTGATCATCCCCTACATGACTTTCACGCTCCCGCTGGCGATCTACACGCTGTCGGCCTTCTTCAGGGAGATCCCGTGGGAGCTGGAGCAGGCGGCGCAGGTGGACGGCGCGACCCCGTTCCAGGCCTTCCGGATGATCATCGTCCCGCTGGCCGCGCCGGGTGTGTTCACCGCCGCCATCCTCGTGTTCATCTTCGCGTGGAACGACTTCCTCTTCGCCACCACGCTCACGTCGACCGACGCCGCGCGCACGGTTCCCGCCGCGCTCGCGTTCTTCACGGGCGCCTCGCAGTTCGAGGATCCCACCGGGGTGATCGCCGCGGCCGCGATGGTCGTGACGGTCCCGATCATCATTCTCGTATTGATCTTCCAGCGCCGCATCGTGGCCGGGCTCACGGCGGGCGCCGTCAAGGGATAAGCCAAGGAGGCAATCGCAATGGCCGACATCGTTCTGGACAAAGTCACCAAGCGCTATCCCGACGGCTACGAGGCCGTGCGGGACATGGACCTGACCATCGAGGACGGCGAGTTCGTGATCCTCGTCGGTCCGTCGGGCTGCGGTAAGTCCACGGCGCTGCGCATGATCGCCGGGCTCGAGGACATCAGCGAGGGCGAGCTGAAGATCGGCGGCGAGGTGGTGAACCAGAAGGCGCCGAAGGACCGCGACATCGCGATGGTGTTCCAGAACTACGCCCTCTACCCACACATGACCGTGCGCGAGAACATGGGCTTCGCCCTGAAGCTGGCGGGCGTGGACAAGAAGGAGATCGACTCGAAGGTCGAGGAGGCGGCGGAGACGCTCGACCTGCAGCAGCACCTCGACCGCAAGCCCGCCAACCTCTCGGGCGGTCAGCGCCAGCGCGTGGCCATGGGCCGCGCGATCGTGCGCGAACCCTCGGCCTTCCTGATGGACGAGCCGCTGTCGAACCTCGACGCCAAGCTGCGCGTGCAGATGCGCACCGAGGTCTCGCGGATCCAGCAGCGCCTCGGCACCACCACCGTCTACGTGACCCACGACCAGACCGAGGCGATGACCCTCGGCGACCGGGTCGCCGTGATGCGCGCCGGCGTGCTGCAGCAGGTGGGGTCGCCGATGGAGCTCTACAACGAGCCCAAGAACCTGTTCGTGGCCGGCTTCATCGGCTCGCCGGCGATGAACTTCATGCCGGCGACGGTCGACGGCGACCGGCTCAAGCTGCCGATGGCCGAGGTGGCGGTGTTCGGCGACGCGGGGGGCGCGAAGGGCGACGTGATCGCGGGCATCCGGCCGGAGGACTTCGAGGACGCGGCGCTCGTGGGAGAGGCGAAGAACCGAGGCGCCACGTTCAAGGCCAAGATCGACGTGCTCGAGTCGATGGGCTCGGAGCTGTACGCCCACTTCTCGGCCGGGACCGACAAGACGATCGAGTCCGACGAGCTGCGCGAACTGGCCGAGGACTCCGGCGCGGGCGAGGTCCCGGGCGCCGGCGAGGAAGGAGCGATCGTGGCGCGGCTCGAGGCGGCGTCGAAGGCCCAGGAGGGCAGCGAGGTCGAGCTGTGGGTCGACGCCACGAAGGTGAAGCTCTTCGACCCGAAGGACGGGCGCAACCTGAGCGCCGGCGACGGCACGTCCGGCTAGCTGCGTTAGAAGTTCCACCTATGTGGTGGAACTTCTCCCACTGCTCAGGAGGTCCGCCAGCTCGCGCAGCATGTAGGCGGGGTCCTCGTACACATCGGTCCAGGTGAAGCGGCGGAACTCGTCGCCCCTGTCCCTGGCTTCGCGTTCGCGCTGATAGTCGCCCTCCCAGGAGACGCGGGAGTTGTGGAAGGTGAAGCTGTTCAGTTCGACCGTGAGCCGGTGCTCGGGCCAGCGGCAATCGACGCGCTTGGTGCCCGCGACGACGTTTGTCTGGGGCAGGGGCAGCCCGGCCTCCTTGAGTCGCTGGAGGAACCTTCGCTCGAGCTTGGAGAGGGTGACCTTCTGCTCGCCGGAGAGGATCGCGCGCAGCTTCGCGGCGCCTTTGGCGTTGGGCTTGCGTTTGAGCACCGCCTCGACGTGCCGGGGCTTGGTGCCGTAGCGCACACCGGCCTCGTGGCAGGCGCGCGCGAGCGCCTCCGCGCTCATGACTGCCGCCAGGTCGACCAGCGTTCGCGGGGGGCTGGTGATGGGGATGCTGTTCCAGCGCATCGTGTCCTCCCGAGCCAGCTTGCCCGCGCGCGTGCAGCGGAGTCCACGGATCTTCAGCCGGCGCTCTGAGACCAACTCCGGCTCGGGGACGCTTCCCTTCACCAGCCCCAGCGCATGGCCCGCCGGGCGGCCGCTGATGAACGAGCCGTCGCCACCCGCCTTCGTAGCCGCCATGTAGGCCGCCTCCCGCGACGGGGCGCAGTGGCCGACCCGGTACACGCCTTCGTACTCCGGGATCAACGAGCCCTTCTCGATCCGCCGGTCGATCATGCGGGAGCTCACTCCCGCGCCCAGCAGCTCCGCCCGGGTCACGTTCCCGTGCGCCCGGGTCGCGAACCAGGCCATCTTCTGTTCCGCCGTGGTGACGTTTCCACCCATGTGGTGGAAGAGGTCACGGAGCTCCCGAGTTCGCCCCCCTCTGGAGCGCCTAGCGCAGGTCCTTGCGCAGCTTGCGGATCTGCGTGTCCTCCCACGACGGATGCTCGATCTGCTCGCGCACCCGCTCCAACGTCTCGTCGTCCCACTCGTGGGTTGCCAGCAGCATGTAACGCAGCGTGACCGCCGCCACGTAGGCGTCGGTCTCCTCAGTCTTGGTGGCCACGTCGGCCTCGCGCAGCATCTCCACCACCGGCTCGTACTCCTGTGAGAACCAGGCCTCCGCGACCTCGGCGCGGTCCATGAACTCCCCGCGGGCCTGCATCACGCGGAATCCCCACGCCTCGACGCACTCGGCCAACACCGCGTAGCCGCGCGGATCCTTGAGGTGGATGCGACGGCGCGCTTCGTCGGGCAGCGGGACCCGTTCGTAGAACAGGCGCTCGTGGCTCTTCATCGGTAGGTCGGCGAGCGTGATCTTGCGGTCGGCGCCGACACGCGTGATCACCTCGGTCACGTACGCGTCGATCTTGTCGTGGCCCAGCGCGCGCGCCACCGAAACGCGGTGGTGCCCGTCCTTGACGAAGTGCAGGTCGCCGATCCGGTAGACGTCGATGGGCGGCATCGACTCGCCGCGGCGCTGGGCGGCGGCGATCCGCTCCCAGCGGGTGCGCACCCTGCCGGAGGTCGGACGGAAGCTGCGGTCGAACTCCCGCCCGCGGTCCACCGTGCCGACGATCGAGTCAAGGTCGATCGTCTGCAGCCCTAGGCTGCGCTCGGACTTGCGGCCGAGGGCCTCCACCACCTCCTCGAACGGCAGGATCAGGTTCACGTCGCTGGGCTCGCCGCGGAGGCGGTTGGCCACGCGTGAGAGCGCGCGGCGGCGGCGCGCACGGCCGAAGTCGAACTGCGCATCCGTGCCGGGAAAGCCCGTGTCGGCCA
>CAWEEH010000004.1:0-351400 GCA_963808105.1 uncultured Thermoleophilaceae bacterium
TCGTAAGTTCCGGCATCCGCCGACGGAGCGAGCGCGCCGAGCGCGAGCGCGGCAAGGGCCGGCAGGAACAGTCTTCTCACGGCAGGAACTCCCCTCCGCTCGTCGGCGGCGACGAGCTCTGTGTTGATCCACCAGTCGGTCCCCCGCCCGAAGTGGACGGGGCGGATGTGCTCGCTGTCGACGCTGCGGCCGTGCCGGATCCGCCGCCGCCGCTGAGGCCGGGCGTGCCCGTCGCGCCCTCGAAGCCGAACTCCTCGTCCGGCGCCGAGCGGCGCTTCGGCTTGTGCCTCGGCTTGTCGGGACGCGACGGCTCGGCTTGGTGGGACGTGACCTGCGGCGGCGAGGCGACCGGGTGCGCCGGGATCGGCGTCGAGGTCGGCTCGCGGGTGGGCTCGGAGCGCGACGTGCTCGCGCGGCGCTTGGGCTTGTCCTTCTCGCCCGCGCCCTCACCGGCGCGGTGCACGAACCGGACGACGGGGTCGGGGAGGCCGCCCGTGGCCACGCAGTAGGTCCCGGCTCCGCCGCCGAGGCAGAGGCTGAGGAGCGCCGCAACGGCCGCGCCGCGTCCGCCGCCGCTCGACCCGAGCTGGACGCCGGTCGCGACGTCCGGGCTCGTGAACCGCGCCACCGCGCCGTGGAGCGCCTGCCGTACGCCCGCGCCGCGGTCGACGACCTCCGCCGGCTCTCCCGCACCGAGCCAGCGCAAGGGCGCCACGCCCGCCACGAACGGCAGGTGGAGCGCGAGGCGGCGGCGGCGCGAGTCGACCAGCTCGCGCACGGTGGCCCGGCAGGCCCCGCAGTGGCGCAGGTGCGGTCGCAGCGCGACGACGTCGGCGGAGTCCGCGGCACCCTGGGTGAGCGCGAGGAGCGTCGGCGCGTACCGCTCGCACTCCTCGCCCGACTCGATCCGCGCGACGGTGTCGAGGAACCGGCGGCGGCCCTCGGTCATGGCTCGATTGACCTTCGTGTACGTCCACCCCTGCCGCTCGCCGATCTCGCGATAGGAGAGGCCCTTGGCCTTGAGCAGCAGCGCCGTCCGCTCGTCCGGCTTGAGCCGCCCGAGCGCCTCGATCGAGTGCGCCGTGCGCTCCTCGCGCTCGATCCGCTCCTCGACGGCGATGTCGGAGACCGGAAGCCGCAGCTCCAGATCGGCGGCCTCCACCGGGATCGCCGCCGCCGCGGCGCGCTGGACGGCCATCGCCTCGTGCCGCACGACCACCTTCAGCCAGGCCGCCTCCGTGGCCGGGTCGAGCGAGTCGAGCCGCCGCACGTAGATCTCCATCGCCCGCTGCAGCGCGTCCTCCGCAGCGTCCGGCGACCCGCTCCAGCGGCGCGCGATCCGGAGCAGCGTGGCGTGGTGCGCGCGCAGCATCGCCTCCACGCGGGCATGGGCCGCGGCGCCCGTGCCGCTCTCGATCGCCGCCCTCGCCGTCGCCACCGCCTGCTGTCCTCCTTGCGTGCGTGTGAATCTGAGCGTTCAGGGACCGAAGAGGCAAGGCGACACCGCGTCTCGCCCCGCCCGCCGGACACGAACCATGCGGAATTTGCGAGGTTCTCCGTTCTCTTGACATACCCCCCTGGGGTTATGGTACGGTGCAGTCCTCCCCGGATACCCCCTCCCCGTACCAGGACCCCACCATGCCCCAGCTCGAGCTCACCTACCGCGTCGACGGCCTGTCCTGCGAGCACTGCCGGACCGCAGTGACCGCGGAGGTCACCCAGATCGACGGCGTCGACGCCGTCGATGTCGACCTCGACGCCAAGCTCGTGCGCGTGCACGGCGCGGGCCTCGAGCAGGCGGCCGTGGTCGCCGCCATCGACGAGGCCGGCTACGACGCGGAGCTCGCATGAGCGTCCCCGCCCGCCTGGCCGGCTTCGCCGCGATCCTCGTGCTCGCCTTCGGCGGCGCGGCGTTCGCCGGCAGCCGCGTGGACGTCCGTCCCGGCGAGACCGCGGACGACAAGGACGCCGCCCACGGCATGGAGGCGATGGCGCCGCAGGCCGTCCGCGGCCTGGCCGTCTCCGAGCACGGCTATACGCTCGAGCTCGCCCGCACCACGGCGAACGCAGACGAGCCCTTCGAGCTCGCCTTCCGCATCGCCGACCGCGACGGGCACACCGTCGAGGACTTCGACGTCGAGCACACCAAGCGCATGCACGTGATCGTCGTGCGCCGCGACCTGACCGGCTTCCAGCACGTCCACCCGGTCCAGCGCGCCGACGGCAGCTGGTCCGTGCCCGTCACCCTCGCCGACCCCGGCACCTACCGCGTGTACGCCGACTTCTCGGCCGCCGGCGAGCCGCGCACCCTCGCGGCGGACCTGACCGTCGACGGCACCGCTCGCACGCAGCCGCTCCCCGCGCCGTCCACCACGGCCGAGACGGACGGGCTCGACGTGCGTCTCACGCCCGGTGAGGAGCTCGCGTTCGAGGTCACCCGCGACGGCGCGCCCGTCGAGCTGGACGACTACCTCGGCGCCAAGGGCCACCTCGTCGCGCTGCGCGAGGGCGACCTCGCCTTCCTGCACGTCCACCCGGACGAGGACCGGCTGCAGCTTCATGGCCGAGTTCCCGACGGCCGGCCGCTACCGCCTGTTCCTCCAGTTCCAGGTCGACGGCGAGCTCCACACCGCCGCGTTCACGCACGAGGTGTCGCGATGAGCGACTCCCTGGAGCTGCCGATCACCGGCATGACGTGCGCCTCGTGCGCCAACCGCATCGAGCGGCGGCTGAACAAGCTCGACGGCGTCACGGCGACGGTCAACTACGCGACGGAGAAGGCGCACGTCGACTTCGACGCGACCGCCGTCGAGCCCGCGGAGCTGCTCGCCGCCGTCGAGGCCGCCGGGTACAGCGCCGCGCTCCCCACCGACGAGCCGGACGCCGCCGCCGTGCCCGACGAGACGGCGGCGCTGCGCCGCCGCCTGATCGTCGCCGCCGTCCTGTCGGTCCCCGTCCTGCTGATGGCCATGATCCCGGCGCTGCAGTTCGACAACTTCCAGTGGCTGTCGCTGCAGCTCGTCACGCCCGTCGTGCTGTGGGCCGCCTGGCCGTTCCACAAGGCGGCCTGGGTGAACCTCAAGCACGGCACGGCGACGATGGACACGCTGATCTCGGTCGGCACGCTCGCCGCCTGGCTGTGGTCGCTCTACGCGCTGTTCATCGGCGACGCCGGCATGAACGACATGCGGATGGCCTTCGACCTCCTGCCCGAGCAGGGACAGGGCGCCGACGAGATCTACCTCGAGACCGCCGGGATCGTGACCACGTTCCTGCTCGCCGGCCGCTACTTCGAGGCGCGTGCCAAGCGCCGCGCCGGCGCCGCGCTGACCGCGCTGCTGGAGCTCGGCGCCAAGGACGTCGCCGTGCTCGACGACGCCGGCGAGGAGCGCCGCGTCCCCATCGGGGAGCTCGCCGTCGGCGACCGCTTCGTCGTCCGTCCCGGCGAGAAGCTCGCCACGGACGGCGTGGTCGAGCAGGGCGCCTCCGCCGTGGACATGAGCATGCTCACATGCCAAACGTGCCCAGCACGGCCCCGCAGGCCACCCCCTCCGCCTCGAGCACCGGGCCCTGCTCGATGTGCAGCTCGAGGTAAGCCGCCAGGGAACGGCCTGCGGCGGCGGACGGCATCTCGTCGACGGAGACCCCGTGGGCGGCGACGGCATCCGCGAGGGTCACGCCGTCGGCATCGGCCAGCCCCCGCACCGTGTCGGGATCGAGCGTGCCGGAGAACGCGGAGCTACCAAGCAGGCTGCGTCCGAACCTGGACCCCTCCTCGTCTGCCCAATCCACAAACGCGACTGTCCGGGCGGGCGCATCGAGGGAGCGCAGCACCTCCACGGCGGCCATCACCCCGAGCGCGCCGTCGAGCCACCCGCCCGAAGGGACCGAATCGATATGCGAGCCGATGGCCACGACCTCCTCGGAGTCCCCGGGCACCACGGCCCACAGGTTCCCCGCGGCGTCGAGAGAGGCCTCGACCGGGAGCAGCTCGCGCAGGAAGTCCCGAGCCGCGGCCCATTCGTCGGTCCAGCACACGCGGCGTGCCCCGCCGGGCCCGCCGGTCCGCCGGTCCAGCTCACGGAGGTCGGCGATCACCCGCGCCGCGTCCACGACTATTCCCGCCGCAGCGGCTGCGCCAGGCAGTGCGGCCCGCCGCCGCCCATCGTGAACGGCCAGAGGTCGGGGGCGTAGACCGTGAGACCGTGCGCACGCAGCCGTTCGTTGAGGCCCGTCGCGGCCGCGGTGGAGAGCACCTTGCCGTCGCCGAGCGCCATCACGTTCGCGCCGAGCTCCATCACGTCGCGGTAGCCGACCTCCACCAACTCGAGGTCGAGCGACCGCAGCCAGTCCATCAGGCCGGGCGGCGCACACTCGGTGCCCACCACGCACAGGCCGGGCGCCACCACGTTCACGATCACGTCGATGTGCACGAAGTGCGGGTCGAAGGGCTGTAGGCGCACCTCCCAGCCCCCGTCCTCGAGCCAACCCTTCACCTGCTGGGCGGCCGGCGTCTGGGTGCGCTCCTCGCAATGGCCGATCAGCGCCGTCTTCGTTACCGGCATCACCACATCCCCGCCCTCGAACGCGCCTGCGGTGACCATCTCCGCCACCTCGATGCCGGCTTCCTCGTAGAAGCGCAGCACCGGCGCGTACTCGCCGCGGCGCCACCACTGATGCATCTGGGTGACGATCGGACCTTCCGGGCCCCAGATGCTGGAGTCACGCGAGAACACCTGATAGTGCAGCGACGGGTCGGCGGGCAGGCGGCGGACCGTCACGCCGGCGTCCTCGTACGCGGATGTCATCTCGCCGTGCGCAGTGAGGCAGTCCTCGCGTGTGAGCCTGCGCCCGCTGGCGAGCGCCGCCTTCGAGATCGCGCTCGTCGGCAGCCATTCGAAGTGCTCCGGCGGGCCCACGAGGACCTCGCGTAGCGGAGAAGTTTCGTCAGCGATCACTCGACCACCACCCTGATCGTCTCCAGCTTGCGGTCGCTGGCCCCGCGGAGGCTGCCGCCGTGCTCGAGCGTGGTGTGGATGTAGTCGAGCGTCTCCGCGGTGAGCCGCTCGCCCGGAAGCACGTTGGGGATGCCGGGCGGGTAGGCGGCCAGGGACTCGGCGGCTATCCGCCCCACCGCGTCCCCCACCGGAACCACCTCCTGCGGGCCGAGGAACGCGTCGCGGGGCGACATCGCCATCTCACCCCATGGCGGAGGCGGCGCGAAGCCCTCGCGCATCCGGTCCCCGCGCTCGCCGAGGGCACCCACCGCGTCGCGCAGCGCCGCCACCAGTCGCTCCCCCTGCGGCACCGCGTGCTCGGCCATGCCGAACACCCCGACGATCACGTTCTCTCCGGCCAGCTCCATCATCACCCCGCTGCGGTCGCGCAGCAGGGCCGCCAGCTCATAACCGCCGGCGCCCGTGCCGCGAACGTCGATCGCGAGCCGCAGCGGGTCATAGGCGTGCACGCCGGGAGCGCCCACGATCCGCTCGTCGAGTACGTCGAGGCCCTCGATCTCGCGCACCGCCGCGCGCACCCGCACCAGCGCCTCCATCGTCTCCCCCATCAGCTCGCGACCGCGGGTGGCGGCCAGCCGCCGCGCCGCGTCGAGCGATGCGGCCAGGAGCGAATTGGGGCTGGTGGACTCCAGCAGCGTGACCGAGCGGTCCACGACATGCTCGTCGATCAGCTCGCTGCGGCCGAGGTGGATCATGGCCGACTGCGTGAGCGATCCGACGATCTTGTGCGTGCTCGAAACGACCAGGTCGGCGCCGAGTGAAAGGGCATCGTCGGGAAGGTCGTCGTGGAAGGGCAGGTGCGCGCCCCACGCCTCATCGACCACCAGCGGGACACCGTGCGAATGGGCCACCTCGACCAGCCGGGCCACATCGGCGACGGCGCCGAAATACGTCGGGGACACGACCGTCGCGCCGATGACCCCCTCGGTCTCCGAGATCGCCCGGTCGAGCGTCTCGGGCGCGAGCGTGTGGGCGATGCCCAGCTCGGGATCGACCTCCGGATCGACGAACACGGGCGTGAGTCCGGCGAGGATGCAGCCGTCGATCGTGCTCGAGTGGGCATTGCGCTGCGTGACGATCCGCTCGCCGGCGTGCGCGAGCGCGAGCAGCGCGACGTGGTTCGCCTGGGACGCGCCGTTCACCAGGAACCAGGTCCGCCGCGCGCCCCATGCCTCGGCGGCCAGCTCCTGGGCGGCCTGGTAGGGGATCGGCTCCGGGCCCGTGTCGATCCCCCAGGTGAGCGCCGGGATGTCGAGCGCCAGCGCCCTCTCGCCGAGCACCTCCCGTAGCTCGGGGTCGACGGCGTCGCCGCCCTTGTGGCCGGGTACGTGCAGCCGCTCGTGGTCCCGCGCGGCGTAGGCGCGCAGGGCCTCCAGGTACGGGGCGCCGGCCTGGTCGGCCATCAGCGCGCCACGAAGTTCACGAGCTTCTTCGGCACCACCACCGCCTTCACGATCTCCCTGCCGTTCAGGCGCCCGGCGAGCTTCTCCGAGCCACGCGCGATCTGCTCCTGATCCTCCTCCGAGGCATCGGCCGGCATCTCCAGCCGGTCGACGAGCTTCCCGTTGAGCTGGACCACCAGCTCGACGACGTCCGAGGTGAGCAGCACGGGATCCGCCGCCGGCCACGGCTCCTCCCACACCCGGCGACCGGTCATCTGCTCGTACACCTCGGAGCTCAGGTGCGGCGCGAAGGGAAACAGGAGAGAAGCGGCGGTGGCGATCGCGAAGCGCTGGTGCGACGCGTCGGCGGAGTCGCGCTCCTTGTAGATCTCGTTGACCAGCTCGATCACCGCGGAGATCGCTGTGTGGGTGGCGAACCGGTCGCCCAGGTCGCGCGTGACCTTGTCGATCGCCCAGTGCGCCTTGCGCACCAGCCCCCCCGGCTCGCCCTCGGGCTCGGCGGGCCCGTCCGGGGCCTCGTCGGCGGCGCGCCAGAGGCGCGACAGGAAGCGGGAGAGCCCCTCGAGGCCCTTGTCCGACCAATCGCCGCCGTCGGCGGGATGGCCGACGGAGAGGATCGTGCAGCGCGCGGTGTCCGCCCCGTAGCGCTCGACGATCTCCTCGGGCGAGACGGCGTTGCCCTTCGACTTGGACATCTTCGCGCCGCCGCGGGTGACCATCCCCTGGGTGAACAGGCGGGCGAAGGGCTCCTGCACGTCGAGCAGCTCCAGGTCCGCCAGCGCCTTGACGAAGAAGCGGGCGTACATCAGGTGCAGGATCGCGTGCTCCACGCCGCCGATGTACTGATCGACGGGCATCCAGCGCTTCAGCACCTCGCGGTCCCAGGGCGCCTCGTCGTTGTGGGCGTCGCAGTAGCGGAGGAAGTACCAGGAGGAGTCGACGAAGGTGTCCATGGTGTCGGTCTCGCGCTTGGCATCGGCCCCGCAGCTCGGGCAGGTGGTGTTCACCCAGTCCTCCGCCGCGGCCAGCGGCGAGCGGCCCTTGGGCGCGTAGTCCTCCACCTCCGGCAGCTCTACCGGCAGCTGGTCGTCGGGCACCGGCACCAGGCCGCAGGCGGGGCAGTGCACGATCGGGATCGGGCAACCCCAGTAGCGCTGGCGTGAGAGCAGCCAGTCGCGCAGGCGGTAGTTGATCGCGGGCTCCCCCTTGGCCTCCTCGACGATCTCGCCGAACGCCTCGCGGTTGTGCTTGCCGTCGAAGCGGCCTGAGTTGACCATCGGCCCGTCGCCCGCGTACGGCAGCTCGTCGCCGCCCTCCACCACGCGCCGGATCTCCAGGTCGTGCTTCTGCGCGAACTCGAAGTCGCGCTCGTCGTGGGCGGGCACGGCCATGATCGCGCCAGTGCCGTACTCCATCAGCACGTAGTCGGCCACGAACATCGGGATCTGCTCGCCGTTCACCGGGTTCGTCACCGTGGCGCCCAGCGCCACCCCGGTCTTCTCGCGATCCTCGGCGCCGCGGTCCTCCGCGGACTCGGTGAGCGTGCGCTTCACGTACTCCGCGACCTCGGGCGAGTCACTCAGCTTCAGGACGTCCGGGTGCTCGGGCGCCATCACGAAGAAGGTCGCGCCGAACAGCGTGTCCGGGCGGGTCGTGAAGACCTCGTAGTCGGTCCCGGCGGCCTCGCAATGGAACTTGACGGTGGCGCCCTCGGAACGCCCGATCCAGTTGCGCTGCATGGTCACCACGTGCGGCGGCCAGTCGATCGTCTCGAGGTCGTCGAGGAGCCGGTCGGCGTAGTCGGTGATCTTGAAGAACCACTGCTCGAGGTCGCGCTTCTCCACGACCGTCCCGCACCGCTCGCAGCGGCCATCGATCACCTGCTCGTTTGCGAGCACGGTCTGATCCTTGGGGCACCAGTTCACCGCGGCCTCGTCGCGGTAGGCGAGCCCCTTCTCGAACAGCCGCAGGAACAGCCACTGGGTCCAGCGGTAGTAGCGCGGCTCATGGGTTCCGAACTCGCGCGTCCAGTCGATCGACACCCCCCACTCCCGCAGCTGGCGGCGGAACTCCTCGATCGAGGCATCCGTGGACACGCGCGGGGGCTGGCCGGTCTTGATCGCGTGGTTCTCGGCCGGGAGCCCGAACGCGTCGTAGCCGAGCGGCTGCAGCACGCGCGCGCCGTTGCGGCGGCGGTAGTGCGCGATCGCGTCGCCCACCGAGTAGACCTTCAGGTGCCCGATGTGCGGCTCCCCCGAGGGATAGGGCAGCATCGTGAGCACGTAGGCCTTCTCGGCCGTTGCGGAGCCGGCGGCGCCGGCGGAGCGAGGATCTCCCTCGTCCTCCTCGTTGGAGACCTCCCAGGTGTGCTCGTCAGCCCATACGGACTGCCATTTGGGCTCGATCTGCTTGGGGTCGTAGCGGTCCATGTGCGGCCAGGCAGGTTACCTTCGGGCTGTGGCCGGATCCCGAGCGAAGGTCAACGGGGTACAGATCGCCCTCGAGCACGAGGGCAAGGGCGGCTACCCCCTGCTCCTCATCCACGGATGGCCGGAGACGCGTCGGATCTGGCAGCGCAACGTAGAGCCGCTGGCCGAAGCCGGCTTCGAGGTGATCGCCCCCGACCTGCGCGGCTTCGGCGACTCCGGCCTGGCGCCCGACGACCGCTACGACGCGGCGGCGCACGCCCGCGACATGGAGGGCCTGCTGCGCGAGCTGGGCCACGAGCGCTGCGTGGTGTGCGCGGGCGACCTGGGCGGAGTCGTCGCGCAGGACATGTCGCTGCGGTTCGAGGGGCTGGTCGACCGGCTGATCCTGTTCAACACGATCCCGCCGATCGTGGAGGGGGCTCCGCCCGAGATCCCGCGCGAGACGCGCATGGCCGCCGACTACTTCATCCGCCAGTCCCGCGACGCGGACGGGCTCGCGGCTGAGCTCGACACTCCCGAGAAGCGGCGCGGGTACGTCGGCCAGATGTACGGGCCGCGCTTCTGGGCGGCGCCGGGAGCCTTCTCACGCGAGGACATCGCGTTCCACACCGAGCCTTTCGGCGATGCCGACCACTTCCGCGCCTCGATCGCGAACTACGAGTACGTGGGAGGCGCGCGCACCGCCCCGGAGACCCCGCGGATGCTCGAGCCCAACCCCCTGTACACGCTCGTGCTCTACGGACCCGAGGACCACGTGATCCCGCGTGACTTCCCCCAGCGGATGGAGCGCGCGTTCCCGGAGATCGTCGGCCCCTTCGTCGTGCAGGGCGCCGGGCACTTCCTGATGTGGGAGCGCCCAACTGTGCTGAACCGTGCAGTGGTGGCGTTCTGCCGGGACCTGCTGCCACAATCGTCCCTGCAATGAGCGAGGAAGGGACGCCCATGCGCGCGTCCGAGCTTGCGGCATCGAAGGTCGAAGAGATCGTCGCGGCCGCGGGCGAGGCCGCCGCAGCAATCCGCGAGAGCGCGGAGGCCGAGGTGCGCCAGATGCGCGCCGACGCCGAGAAGCAGGGCGAACGGCTCCGAGAGGAGGCCAAGCGCGAGGGCGAGGACCAGCTCAACGAGGCTCGCAAGGCGGCCATCGTCTACGGCCAGGACGCCCGCCGCGAGGCCGAGGCGCTCGTGGGTGAGGCCAAGAAGGAGTCGGATCAGCTGCGTGAGCAGACCGAGCGCGCGGTCGAGGGTCGCGTCGCCGCCGCCGAGAAGGCCGCCGCCGAGGTGCTCGAGGAGGCCCGGGCGCTGTCCGGTGGTCTGCGTCAGCTCGGGCGTTCACTCGAGGAGCACGCCGACCGCATCCTGCGCGACGTGACCGCCTCTCACAAGCGCATGCAGGCCGATCTGCGGATCGGCCCGGGAACGGCGTCGCCGTCTCCGGCCGAGCCACGCAAGCCCGCCGTGCCCACGCGCCCGAAGCCCGCCCGGGCCGAAGAGAAATCCTCCCCGCCGCCCGCAGCGCGGCCACCCGCCACGTCCGTGCCCTCGCCTCCCAAGCGCCGCAATCCGTTCGAGGAGCTCGAGGTGCCGAACTGGGTCGGCCGCGACAACTGATCCGCCGCTGAGACTCGGCTGAGACCAAAGCGATACTGACAATCCCGCCCAGGGGTGACACGGTTGCGTTTGCGGTAGGGACGTCGCATCTGGCCCCGGGCCGCGTAATCGCGCGGTGCCGGCGGCGTTCGGACTGAAGTGATGATCCGAACGGAGGAAGTCATGATGGGTATCGGTTGGGTAGGCCGAACGGCGCGCTCGCTGTCGCTGCTCCTGGCGGCGGCTGGGTGTCTGATATTTGCGCCGGCGGCGGGGGCTTCGACGGAGTTCACCTTCGGGGCGGGCGAGGAGCCCGACATCGCGGTGGACTCCGCGGGCACGGCGCATGTGACCTGGCAGGACGCTTCGCGCCCGATCAACCAGGACGTGGTCCTGTACTGCAGGATCCCGCGGGGAGCCCGGGCCTGCACCGGCACCCAGACGCTCTACACGGGGGGCATCGGCTCGGTGCCGCATGTGCTCCTGCCGGCCCCGGGTCAGGTGGTCGTGGTCCTGGGCGATGAGCCCTGCGCCGACATTCCCTGGTTCTGCACACGGGTAAGGGTGTCGAACAACGGTGGGGCGACCTTCCAGGCGGTGAAGACGGTGGGCGACCCGGATGCCCTGTATGCCGGGCCGTCCGGCCAGGCCGTCGCCGGCCCGGCCGCGGGCACGATCTCCTGGGTCAACGACGGCAACCCCGACGTCATGTTCACCAATGCCCCGTTGACGGGGGCCGCCGAGACGGGCTTCGCCAACCTGGAGAGCGGAGCGGGCGGCGCCGACGCCACCGTCGGCCTCTACGGCAACAGGCCGGTGGTGGTCTGGACCCGTGCCAACGAATCGGCGCTGCGCTGGCGGGCCTACGACGGCACCGGCGACGTGAACCTGGTGAGCAACTGGACGCCGACCCAGGTGATCGAGCCGAACGTTGCGTTCGAGGTCTCCCTTGCCAGCGGGCCCAGCGGCCTGTTCCTCCTCTACGAACATGGATCGCCGGGCAAGGAGCAGCTCGTGGCGAGGAAGTTCACGGGCAGCGGCTGGACCGCGGGCGCGGCGGTGAGCGAGGTCGGCAGCCTGCTCTTCCCCGCCCTGAGCCAGGACGCCGCGGGCCGGCTGCACACCGTCTACGTGAACAACAACGGGGACTTCCTCCAGTGGCGGACGTCCACCAACGGAGTCAACTGGAGCGCGCCGGTCACGATCAACGTGAGCGGCAACATCTTCCCGCGGACGAACGTGGCCGCGGCGCCCGACGGGAAGGGTTTCGCCACGTGGGACTCGGGCGTCGGCCCAAACGGGGCGCTCAGCCAGCTGCGGGCGGTGCCGCTCGAGCGGTGGGACTTCCCGCCGGACACCGCCAAGCCGGTGGCCGGCGGCGTGAAGATCGGCGATAAGACGCTCACCCAGGGGCAACGCACCACGTTCAAGTTCACGAGCTCGGAGGCGGGCACCGCGTCGCTGACGCTCGAGAAGCGGGTCAAGGGGCTGAAGCTCAAGCAGAAGGGCAGGAAGAAGCTGCGCTGCTTCGTGCGCACCAAGAAGCGCTATCGCAAGCTGCGCAAGGCGTTCGCGAAGAAGTACAGCGGCAGGCGGCTCGCCCGCGTGCTGCGCAAGCGCGGGTGCAGGGCCTACAGGAAGATCGGCACGATCAAGAAGGCCGTGCAACCCGGCCTGAACACGATCGTCTTCACCGGCCGCATCCGAGGGCGCAAGCTCAGCAAGGGCACCTACCGCGCCAAGCTGGTGATCACCGACCTGGCGGGCAACGTGTCGAGGACCAGGACGGTCACCTTCCGCGTGATCGCCAGAAGAAGAAGAAGGGCAAGAAGAAGCGTTAGCGGGCGACAATCCGGGTCGCCGTGGCCTTCCAGGCCGCCGTGAGCTCCTTGCCCGGTTCGAGGGCAAGGCCGCTCACGGCGGCCTCGGTGAGGTCGGCGGTGAGCGGCTGCGGCCCGTCGAGCCCCACCCGCACGCGATTTCCGAGCAGGGTGAGGGAAGCCACCGTGACCGGCAGCCGGTTCCGAGCGGATGCATCCGATACGGCGGACCGAGGCTCCAGGCTCACCTCCCACGGATGCACCGTCACCGCGACCGGCCCCTCGGCGCTGTCGGTGCTGGTCACCACACCACCCCCATCGAGCGCGACCTCGGTGAGAGCGCCCGTCCGCCTGGCCGTACCGCTCAACACCACCGCCCCGGTGAGCTCCGCGACGAACGCCGAGCTCGGTGAAGCCGAGAGCTCGGCGGCCGTGCCGGACTGAAGCCCTCGACCGCCGTCCATGATCGTCACGCGATCCGCGAGCAGCGCCGCCTCCTCGAAGTCGTGGGTGACCAGCAGCACCGGCACCTCGGCCGCGGCGAGGACGGCGCCGAGCTCCCGCCGGGCGCTGGTCCGGGTGCGGGCGTCGAGCGCCGACAGCGGCTCGTCCAACAGCAGCGCCTTCGGCTCCCGCCCGAGCGCCCGTGCCAGCGCCACCCGCTGGAGCTCACCCCCCGACAGGGTGGCGGGGCGAGCATCGGCGAGGCCCGCCATGCCAAACCGGTCGAGCAGCTCGCGAGCCCGGCGCTCGCGGTCGGCGCGTGGCCCCTCGATCCCATACGCGACGTTGCGCCACGCCGTGAGGTTGGGGAACAGTGCGTAGTCCTGGAACACGTAGCCCACCCCGCGCCGCTCGGGTGGAAGATCGATCCCGGCGGCGGTGTCGAGCCACGGCTCCTCACCGCAGCGGACGCTGCCGCGGTCCGGACGGAGCAGCCCCGAGGCCACGCGCAGCGCGCTGGTCTTCCCCGCCCCCGACGGCCCCGCCAGGGCCATGCAGGTGCCGCTCTCGACCTCGATCTGGAGGTCGAGCTGGAATGTCCCCAGCCGGGCGGTGGCGTCAAGCGCGAGCATCGCCGAGCGCCCGGCCGCCCGGCCCCGAGCTTCACGCCCAGGAGGATCGCTGCGCTGAGCGCGATCATCACGGCGGACAGCGCCAGCGCGCCGGTGAAGTCGTCCGCGAAGCGCTCGTAGATCGCCAGCGGCGCCGTCTGGGTCACGCCGCTGAGACTGCCCGCGAAGACCAGCGTGGCGCCGAACTCGCCGAGCGCCCTCCCCCACGCCAGCGCGCCGCCGGCCACCAGGCCGGGCATCGCGTTCGGCACCGCCACGCGGGCGAACGTGCGCGCCTCACTTGCTCCGAGGGTGCGCGACGCCTCCATCAGCGAGGGGTCCAGCGCCGTGAAGGTCGCCAGTGCCTGCCGGATGTAGAACGGGCTGGCCACGAAGATCAGCGCCACCACCACCCCCGCGGTCTGGAACACCAGCTCCACGCCCGCGTCGCTGAGCGTGCTCCCGAGCAGGCCGTTGGGCCCGACGGCCGCGAGCAACCCGATGCCGGCGACCGCCGGTGGCACCACGAGCGGCAGCTCCACCAGCGTGATGGCCACCGCCCGGCCGGGAAAGCTGCGCGTGGCCAGCAGCCACGCCGCCGGCGTGCCGACGACCACGATCACCACGAGCGCGATCCCCGTGGCCTGCAGGCTCAGGACGAGCGCGTCGACCGCGGCCTGGTCGTCGAGGCTCGACAACAGCTCCTCCGGCCCCACGTCCACGAAGATCGCCACGAGCGGCAGCGTGAGGAAGACCAGCACGAGCGCGAGCGCGACCACCAGCACAAACGTGAACGGAGACCTCATCCCTGTGGCAGGAAACCCGCCCGCTCCAGCGCCTCGAGCCCGTCGCCCTCCAGCAGCCCGTCGATGAACTCCTGGGCGGCGTCCGGTTCGGGCGCTCCGCTCACCACCGCCGCGCCATATTCCACCCTGGGCTCGAGGTCCTCGGGCAGCTCGATGGCCTTCAACCTGGCGCCCGCCGCCACCACGTCGGTGCGGTACACCAGGCCCGCGTCCGCGGCTCCCTGTGTGAGCTTGCCGACGATGCCCGAAACATCGGGCTCCTTCGAGCGGATGTTGGCGACTATCGCCTCCCTGGAGGCTTCTGGGAGGCGCGACAGCACCTCGCGGGTGTAGGACCCCACGGGCACCGAGTCGGCGCCCACGACGAGGTCGACATCGTCCGCGGTTAGGTCTTCGATCGAATCGATGCCGCTCTCCGCGGGCACCCCGATCACGAGCTCGTTGCCGGCGAAGACCGTGGGCTCCTCCACCAACCCGTCCCTGTACAGCTCGTTCGGGAGCTTGGTATTCGCGGCCGCGTAGACGTCCGGCTTCACGCCCTGGCGGATCTGGGCGGCCAGCTCGTCGGAGCCGGCGAAGCTGAACCGGGCGGTGGCGGCGTCGAAGGACTTGCCGTAGTCCTCGAACGCGGTCTTCAGTGAGGCCGCCGCGGACACCGTGAGGCGGGGCTGTGGCGTCGCTTCATCGTCGTCGTCGCCTCCGCAGCCCGCGAAGGCCAGGATCGCGGCGACGATGACGACGCCCGACAGCCTCATGTGCGCTCCACCATCACCGAGGTCGCCTTCACCGCTGCCGTGGCTCGCACGCCGGGGGCGAGGCCGAGCTCCTCGACGGAGTCCCGCGTGACCGCGGCGGTGATCAGGTGCGGCCCCGCCTCGATCTCCACCAGCGCCATCACGCCATCGACCTCCACGGAGCGGACCACTCCGGCGAAGCGGTTACGCGCGGACAGCGGAGCGCCGGTCGCATGGCGCCCCGGCCTGGCGCTCAGGCGCTCGACCTCCGTGCGCGGAACGCGGCGGCGGTTGGCGGAGTCACGGGTGGTGCGCAGCTTGCCGGCGCGATCCCAGCGACGGAGGGTGTCGGGACTGACGCCGATGGCCTTGGCCGCCTCCCCGAGCGATAGATCCTTCGCCATTGCCTAAGCATTACATAGGCACGGTGTTCGACTGACGGCGACGGCCGAGCGCCTCGGCCAGGCGCTCGGCCAGCCAGAGGTCGAGCAGCATGTCCCCGCTCGCCGAGCCCTTGCGGTTCACGGCGATCCCGTCGCCGTCACCGCCGCCCTTCACGCCGTTCCACCGCTGCGAGTTGGGGACGGCCTTCAGAACCGCCGCCACCGTCTCCGGGGCGCCCTTGCCCGCCTTCAGCCGGCCGTCGCGGGCCTTGAACTCGAACTCCGGCGACGGCAAGAAGAGCTCGACCTCGCTCGCGGCGCGCGCGCCGCCATATGGCATCCGGACGCTGACCGGGCGGCCATGACGCTCGCCCTCGAGGATCATGGCGCCGCGCACGGCAGGCCCCAGGCGAAAGGGCGCGGCGCCCTTGACCTCGATATGGAGCGTCGGGCGCTCGACCATTTCCAGGCCGAGTGGCCGCATCGCTCTGCCGGCGCTGTCGAAGGCCTTGTCGAAGTCCCCGCCGGAGCTCAGCAGGCTCGCCGACTTGAACAGGGCGATCAGCCCGATCAGCGAGCCACCCACCAGCAGCGGGATGAACGTATCGAGCAGGTACAGCGGCGGCACGCTGAGGAAGATCAGGCCGGTGATGAGCATCCCCAGCCGGATGCTCGACCGGGTGGTGCCCCATATCTCGCGCCGGGCCCTGACCGCGTCGGCGTCGATCGGCTTCACAGCCATCGCGGCGAACAGGTGCGGCTCGTCGAGGGTCGCGGGGTTCTCGATCTCGGCGGCGTCGGCCTCGATGGCCACGTCGGCCCGCTCCGCCCGCCGCAGGTCGAGGGTCTGGAACAGGAACAGCAGGACGATGTACACGCCGACGATCCCGAACACCAGCGCGTAGGTCTCCTTCGGCGACGCGTCCCGCGGGTCGGCCTGCAGCGCGACGACGGCGACGAGCACCATCGTCACGATCACGCCGACGATGCCGAAGGTGCCGGAGCGCCGGAACTGACCCATCTACGTGGGCAGCGAGGAGCCCGCGAAGAAGAAGAACCAGATCCCGAAGATCGTGACCGCGATCGAGACGCTGATCACCATCACCACGTCGAGCACCGAGCGCGGCGGGCGCGAGTCGTCCTCGCCGCGCATCGAGCGGTGCCATGGCGGACGGATGCGCACCACCTCGTCGGCCCCCGACACCCGGGCGTAGCTGCGGTTCAGGTAGGCGAGGAGCTTTGTGACCAGGAACACCGAGACGCAGATGCCGGCGATCACCAGGAAGTACGGGCCAAAGCCGGTGCTCTGGGTGCCCGACTGGGCCTGCGACCCGATCCACAGCCAGCCGACCGGGATGCCGAGCCAGAGCATGATGCTGAAGAAGGCCATGAGGGCAATGAGCCCGGCCTTGGCGGCACCCTGCATGGGCGAGTCGGTCATGGCGAGTTGAGGTTAACCCGCAGACTCGCGGCGTGGGGGCGTGGCCGGCAAGGACGCAGGGAGCGACGCCTGCGAGAGCAGGCGAGCGACCGAGGACGCCGCCAGGCGCGCCCCCACGCCGCGAGAATGGAGCTAGTCGGGCTCGAACCGACGACCTCCGCCATGCCATGGCGGCGCTCTTCCAGCTGAGCTATAGCCCCGTAGCGGGTGAGTTTAGTCAGACCACGGACCGCTGCGGAGCGTCTCCCCACAGGTGCTCCAGGCGGTAGAACTCGCGCGCCTCGGGCGTGAAGACGTGCAGCACGCAGTCGAGGTAGTCGAGCAGGATCCAGCGCGCCTCCGAGGCCCCCTCGGCCCGGCGGGGCAGCATGCCCTCCTCGTCCTTGAGCTCCTGGTAGACGGCGTCGTGGATCGCCTTCGTCTGGCGCTCGGTGTTGCCTGAACAGACGACGAAGTAGTCGGTGTAGCCCACCACGCCGCGGAGGTCGAGCACGCGGATGTCGATCGCCTTGCGATCGGCCGCGATGGAGGCGATGCGGTCGGCAAGCTCCTGCGGAGTCATCGGTACAGGCTCTCTTCTGCGATGTGGTCGGCCACCTTGTCCGGTACGAGATAGCGGATCGGGCTGCCGAACGCCACGCGCTCGCGCACCATCGACGAGGAGATGTCGAGCCGTGGCATCTCGAAGAACCGCGCGCGCTCGTGCCCCGCGAGCGGCTCCAGCCGGCGTGTGACCGCTTCGCGCTCCATGCCCTCACGCGACGCGACGGCGAGCGTGGCGAGCTCGAGCACCGTCTCCGGCTCGTGCCACGTGGGCAGCGCCCCCGCCTGGTCCGCGCCGACGATCAGCACCAGCTCGTCCTCAGGCGAGCCCTCGCCGAGCAGCCGCAGCGTGTCCGCCATGTAGGACGGCCCCTCGCGGTCGACCTCGACCCGGGACAGGTCGAAGCGCGCATCGGACGCCACCGCGTAGTCGCACAGCTGGACCCGCACCTCCGCGCCCGGGTCCTGGTCGAGCATCCGATGGGGCGGTTCACCGACGGGCACGAACACCACCGTGTCGAGATCGAGCTGGGTGTGCGCCTCCTGCGCGCAGGCGAGATGACCGAGATGCGGGGGGTTGAACGCCCCGCCGAAGATGCCGACGCGCAGCGCTACTCCCTCACGTGGCCGGATCCCTCGGCCACGAACTTGTAGCTGGTGAGCTCGCGCACGCCAATCGGCCCGCGCGCGTGCAGCTTCTGCGTGGAGTTGCCGATCTCGGCGCCCATGCCGAACACGCCGCCGTCGGTGAATCGCGTCGACGCGTTCACGTACACGCAAGCCGCGTCGACACCTGTGGTGAAGGCCCGTGCGGAATCCGCGGAGCCGGTCACGATCGCCTCCGAGTGCCCCGAGCCCCACTCGTTCACGTGATCGATCGCCTCCTCGGCGGAGTCGACGATCTTCACCGCGAGGATCAGGTCGTGGAACTCGGTGGCCCAGTCGGCGTCGGTCGCGTCGGCGAGCTCCAGCTCCGTGGCGAGCGCCCGTGTGCGCCCGTCGACCCTGAGCTCCACCCCGTGTGACGCCAGCTCCGAGAGCACGCGCGGCACGAACTCCGGCGCGGCCTCGGCGTGGACGAGGAGGGTCTCGGCGGCGTTGCAGACGCCGGGGCGCTGGACCTTGGCGTTCACCGTGATCGCGACCGCGTCGTCGAGATCGGCGGTTGCGTCCACGAACACATGGCAGTTGCCCGACGCCGCGTACATCACGGGAACCGTGGCGTGCTCCTTGAGCGCCGCCTTCAGCCCCTCTCCCCCGCGCGGGATGATCAGGTCGACCACGCCCTCCTGTGTGGCGAGCTGCTCCAGCTCGGAGCGCTCGCCGCCGCCCACGATGGAGATCGCGTCGCCCGGCAGCCCCGCGAGGGCGATCGCCTCCCGCGCCACGGCCGCAAGTGCCGCGTTGGAGTGCGCGGCCATGGACGATCCGCGCAGCACGATCGCGTTTCCGGACTTGATGCAGAGCGCCGAGCAGTCGATGGTCACGTTCGGGCGGGCCTCGTAGACCACGGCCACCACTCCGAGCGGGACGCGCACGCGCCGGATGTCCAGGCCGTTGGGCAGCCGGTGCCCGTCGGTCACCTCGCCGACCGGGTCCGGAAGCGAGGCGATGGTGCGCACGTCGCTCGCGATCCCGCTCAGGCGCGCCTCGTCCAGGCGCAGACGGTCCATCAGGGCGGCGCTCAGCCCGTCGGTCTCCCCCTGCTCGATGTCGCGCGCGTTGGCCTCGAGGATCTCCGCGGAGCGGGCGTCGAGGGCGTCCGCCATCGCTATGAGCGCGGCGTCGCGGGTGGCGCCGTCCAGCCGTGCCAGCTCGCGCGAGGCGGCCTTCGCGGCGACGCAGATGTCGGCTACCGAGGTGGCGGTTGCGGCCATGCTCAGAGGGTACCTTCAGTGGTTCCCACCACGGCCCAGCGCGTGCCCGCGAAACGCGCGCCGCAGGTCACGAGGCGAGCCGCGATCAGCGCCAGCAGGCCCCACCACACGCCCACGATGCCCCATTCGAGCTCGAGCGACAGGAGCGCGATCGGCACGAACGCCCCCAGCGAGGCCGCCAGCATCCCCCACATCAGGAAGCGCGTGTCGCCTGCGCCGATGAGGATCCCGTCGAGCGCGAACACCGCGCCGTTGAACGGCTGCATCAGGCAGAACAGGGGCCAGATCTCCTCGGCGCGGTCGATCACGTCCGAGTCGCCGGTGAACGCGTGGGGAAGCACGCCGCCCAGGGCGAACAGGACGAGCCCGAACGCCGTGCCGGCGAGCACCGCCATCTCGATCATCCGGCGCGACGCCCCGCGCGCCCCCGAGACGTCGCCCGCGCCGAGCATCCGGCCGACCATCACCTGCCCCGCGATGGCCACCGAATCGAGCACCAGCGCGAGAAAGACGAATAGCTGGAAGGCGATCTGGTGCGCGGCCAGCGAATCGTCGCCGACGCGGGCCAGCACGGCGCTGGCCACGAGGAACGACGCGTACAGCGACGCGGTGCGCACGAAGATCTCGCCGCCGATGCGCATGAGCGGCCGCATCGCCGTGAGCGACGGCCTGCGAGTCGGGGCCTCCGGGCGCAGCAGGTACACCACGAACGCCGCCCCCATGCCCGCCTGCGCGACCACCGTCGAGATGGCCGATCCGAGGAAGCCGATGTCCAGGCCGTAGATCAGGGCCAGCCCGAGCACGACGTTGAAGAGGTTGGCCGTCACGAGGATCACGAGCGGCGTGCGCAGATCCGAGACCCCGCGCAGGTAGCCCTGGCCCGCGAGCGCGATCAGCGCGAACGGCAGCCCGGCCGCGGCTATGCGCAGGTAGTCGACCGCCAGCTCCTCGGTGCGCCCGGATGCGCCGACCAACGCCACGAGCGGGGCGGCGAACGCGGCCATCAGCACGGCGAGCGCCACCCCGATCGCCGTCGAGAGCCACAGCGCCTGCGCAGCGATCAGCCCGGCCCGCGCGGGCTCGCCCGCCCCGATCATCCGAGCCACCTGCGCCGTCGTGCCGTAGGTCAGGAAGTTGAAGAGCGTGAACGCGCCCGTGATCAGCGTGCCCGCGATCGCGAGCGCGGCCAGCTCCGAGGTGCCGAGGTGGCCGACCATCGCCGTGTCGGCGAGGAGGTAGAGCGGCTCGGCGGCGAGGGCACCCAGGGCGGGCACCGCCAGGCCGACGATTTCGCGGTCGTATACAGACCGAAGCTTCACTCCAAGACGAAGTAGTCCCTGTGCACGGCCTCCTCGGCCGCCCGCGGGAACACCTCGAGCACCGCATCCGACTTCAGCCCGCGGATTCGCGCCAGCTCCTCGGCCGAGT
Source organism: uncultured Thermoleophilaceae bacterium (assembly GCA_963808105.1). Classification (GTDB taxonomy): domain Bacteria; phylum Actinomycetota; class Thermoleophilia; order Solirubrobacterales; family Thermoleophilaceae; genus JAAYBF01. The sequence continues at coordinate 20,525 of CAWEEH010000004.1, forward strand.
AGTTCACGATCCCCTTGCCGATCGGACGCGAGTTGCCGCCCGCGGCGCGCACCTCCACCGCGTCGCCCGCGTCGAAGCTCCCCGCGATCTCGACGATCCCCACGGGCAGCAGGCTGGTGCCGCGCTCGCGCAGCGCCCGCTCGGCGCCGTCGTCGACCGTGAGCGTGCCCTGGGTGGGCTTCGCGTACTTCAGCCACAGCTTGAACGAGGACACACGGCCCTCCTGGGGGTGGAACAGGGTGCCGGCGGGCTCGCCGTCGAGCGCCGCCCGCACCGACTCCGGCCGGACTCCCGAGGCGATCACGGCCGGGATGCCCGCCGCCGTGGCCATCTCAGCCGCCACGACCTTCGACCGCATCCCCCCGGACCCCAGCGGCGAGGCCGAGAACCCGATGTCGAGGCCCTCGAGCTGCTCGAAGGAGGCGACCTCTGAGATCAGCTCGGCCGAGCTCTCCCGCGACGGGTCGGCCGTGTAGAGGCCGTCGGTGTCGGTGAGCAGCACCAGCCGGTCGGCTCCGAGCAGGATCGCCACCTGGGCGGCGAGGAAGTCGTTGTCGCCGAAGGAGATGTCGTCGGTGGTGGTGGTGTCGTTCTCGTTGATCACCGGCACCACTCGCCAGTCGAGCAGCTTCTCCAGCGTGTGGCGCGCGTTCACGTAGTGGCTGCGCGCGGACATGTCGAAGAACGTGAGCAGCACCTGCGCGCTCGGCACGCCGCGCTCGGCCAGCAGCTCGTCATAGGCCCGGTAGAGCTTGCCCTGGCCAACGGCCGAGGCGGCCTGCAGCTCCTCCATCGCGGCCGGTCGCCCGCCGAGCTCCATCAGCCTGATCCCGCGCGCGATCGCACCCGAAGTGACGAGCACGACCGAGTCGCCGGCGGCATGCCGGGCGCTCACCGCATCGCAGATCGGACCGAGCAGCTCCAGGCGCACCTCCCCCTGGGGGTCGGCGACGATGCTCGAACCGAGCTTGACCACTACTCCGGCCATGGGTGCAGCCTACGGCTGGTTGCTCGTGAGGCGGAAGTCGCCGTCCTGCTTCTCGAGCCGGAAGACCTGCGGCGTGGTCCGCCCGCCGGTCTTCACCTGCGCGTTCACGGTGGCCTTGTCGTCCTTGATCGTGACCTTGTCGAACTTGGCGATCGTGAAGCTGCCCTGCTGAAGCTGGTTGATCTGCTGCTCGCACTGCTTGACCGCGTTGTCGCCGGTCGCGCCCACCGTCTTCTCGAGGTAGTCGCGCGTGACGAGCTCGTTGCAGAAGGTCTTGCCGTCGGCCTCCGTGACGGCCTTGGCGAAGTCCTTCAGCACGCCCTCGACGTCGGAGCGGTCGTCGCCGCCATCGCCGCCGCAACCGGCCGCGACGAGAACGGCGAGCAATATGAGGGCCGACGAGCGCACCGCCAGCAATCTAGCCGGGGTCCAGCTCGAACACCGTGCCGGCTATCTCCACGTCGTCCCCGGGCTCGAAGCCCGCGCGCTCCAGCTCCCGGATCACGCCCATCGAGCGCAGCCGGTCCTCGAGGTAGCGCAGGGACTCGTCGTTGCCGAGGTCATGGCGGGCGAAGAGCCGCTCGACCCGCACACCCTCCACGCGGTAACCGCCCGATCCCGTGCGCTCCACGGTGAACGCCTCGTCGACCCCGGGGCGGTAGACGCGGTGGGTCGCCTCCACCTCACCCGGCGGCGCCTCGGGGACGGCGGCCGGGGGCACCACCGCCGCGATCGCCGAGCGCAGCTTCTCGACCCCCTCACCGGTCGCCGACGAGGTCACGACCACCTCCAGGCCACGCTCGCGCCATTCCGCCGCCGCCCTCTCGGCGCGCGCCGGCTCGACCAGGTCTGACTTCGACAGGCACAGGATCCGGGGCAACTCGGCGAGACCGGCCTCGTGGTCGCGAAGCTCTGCCTCCACCGTCGCGTGGTTGGCCACCGGGTCGCTGCCGTCGAGCGGCGCGAGGTCGAGCACGTGGACGAGCAGGCGGCAGCGCTCGACGTGGGCCAGGAACTCGTGGCCGAGGCCCGCGCCTTCGCTGGCTCCCTCGATCAGCCCCGGGATGTCCGCGAGCACCAGCTGGCGATCGCCGACCTCGATCGTGCCGAGCACCGGGTCGAGGGTGGTGAACGGATAGCCCGCGACCTTGGGGCGGGCGGCGGTGAGCCTGGCGAGCAGCGAGCTCTTCCCGGCGTTGGGGAGACCCACGAGACCGGCGTCCACGAGCAGCTTGAGGTGCAGCTCGACCCAGGTCTCGGTGCCAGGAAGGCCGCGCTCGGCCATCCGCGGTGTCTGTCGAGTGGAGTGCGCGAAGGCCTTGTTGCCGCGCCCGCCGCCGCCGCCGTGAGCCACCACCGCGTGCTGGCCCGGGCGCACGAGGTCCCAGCGCGAGCCCTCCTCGTCCTCGGCAACCGTTCCGGGCGGAACGCGGACCTCGACCGGAGGCGCCGACGCGCCGTGGCGCTGCGATCCCTCGCCGTGGCCGCCGCGCTTGGCCTTGAAATGGGCGCCGCGGTGGAACTCGGACAGGTCGCGCCGAGAGTCGTCGCACACCAGGACCACGTCGCCCCCGCGGCCGCCGTCCCCCCCATCGGGTCCGCCCTTGGGCACGTGGGCCTCGCGCCGAAACGAAACGGAGCCGTCGCCGCCGGCACCGCCGCGCACGAAGATCTTTGCCCGGTCGTGAAACACGCTGCGATCGTAGTCGCGGCCGCCTTGCACCCGGCGACGACTAGCCCTTATGGTCGGCTCGGCTTGGAGACGGGACTCGACCAAACGGGCCGGCGGGTCGCGCCATCGGGCCGAGTGCTCGCCGTGGCGTCGCTCGGCGCCGCCCTGGCATTCATCGACGCGACGATTGTGAACGTCGCGTTCCCCGACATCCGGGCTTCGTTCCCGGATACGTCACTCGCCGGGCTGTCGTGGGTGCTCAACGCCTACAACATCGTGTTCGCCGCGTTCCTGGTGGCCGCCGGGCGGGTGGCCGACGTGCTCGGGCGCAAGCGCCTGTTCCAGTTCGGCGTGATCGTGTTCACCGCCGCGTCGGTTCTCTGCGCGGCCGCGTGGTCTGTCGAGTCGCTCATCGCCTTCCGGATCGTGCAGGCGGCCGGCGCCGCCATCGTGGTGCCAACCTCGCTGGCGCTGGTCCTGGAGGCCTTCTCGGCCGAGCGCCGCTCACACGGAGTGGCGATCTGGACCGCCAGCGCCGCCATCGCCGCGGGCCTGGGCCCTTCGCTGGGCGGCGTGCTGGTGGAGCTGGACAGCTGGCGGCTGGCTTTCCTGGTGAACCTGCCCGTGGGGATCGTCACGTTCGCGCTCGCCTCCAGCACGCTGGTGGAGAGCCGCGCACCGGGCCGGCGCCAGGTACCGGACCTGGCCGGGGCGGCGCTGCTCGCGCTCTCGATCGCCTCTCTCACGCTCGCGATCGTCCAGGGCGAGGACTGGGGCTGGACCAGCGCACGGGTCCTGGCGGCATTCGCGGTCGCCGCGGTCCTCGGGGGCCTGTTCGTGCGCCGCTGCACCTGGCATCGGTCCCCGATGATCGACCTGGCGCTGCTGCGGATCCGCTCCGTGGCCGTGGCGAACACGCTGGGCCTGGTGGGCGCCGCGGGCTTCTACTCCTACACCCTCTGCAACGTCCTCTTCCTGACCTCGATCTGGGGCTACTCAGTGCTCGAGGCCGGGCTCGCGCTCACCCCCGGCCCGTTCGTCGCGGCGGCCGTGGCGCGGCCCGCCGCCGCGCTGGCGGAACGGGTCGGCGAGCGCGGTGTGGTCGCCGCCGGCGGCGCGATCTGGGCCGCGGGCGTGTTCTACATGGCGGAGGTCGTGGGCACCGAGCCCGCGTTCGTCTCTGAGTGGCTCCCCGGGATGGTGATCCTCGGCATCGGCGCCGGGATCACCTTCCCGGTGTCGGGCGGGGCCGCCGTGAAGGCCGTGCCCGGTGGGCGCTTCGCCACCGCCACCGGCCTGCAGTCGGTCGCGCGCCAGCTCGGCGCCGTGCTCGGTGTGGCGCTGCTGGTGGCGATCGTCGGCACGCCGTCGCCCGCGGATGCGCCTGCTGCATTCGACAACGGCTGGTACTTCGCCACCGCCTGCTTCGCGATCTTGGCCGCCCTGGGGCTCGCGCTCGGGCGCATCGAGGTGCCCGCGGAGGAATCCGAGCTGCCCGAGCGCAGAACGCTGCCGCCGCGCACAACGCGGGTGCGAGACTCCGCGCGGGGGCCCGTCGCGGAGATGCGCCCGCGGCCGACCAGCCCGGCGGAGATGCTGGGCGCCGTACCGCTGTTCGCCCAGCTCCCGGAGGCGGAGCGCGAGGCGCTCGCCCGCGAGGGCCGCACCGTCTCGCTGAAGGCGGGCGAATGGCTTCTCCGGGAGGGCGATGACGCCGACACCCTCTACGTGCTCGCGGGCGGCAGGCTGGAGGTGATCATCGGCGGCGACGTGGTGAATGTGCTCGGTCCCGGCGCCGTGCTCGGCGAGCTCGCGCTGCTCGCCCAGTCGACCCGATCGGCGTCCGTGCGCGCTCGCCGCGGCAGCGAGCTGCTGGAGGTGACCCGCGAGCGGTTCGAGCGGCTGGTCGCCGACGTGCCGGCCTTTCAGACGGCCCTGCTGCGCGAGCTTGGCCGCCAGCTTCAGGCCAGCCGCGCGCTGGCGGCGCCGCCGCTGCCGCCCAGCACGATCTTCGCCCTGGTCCCGCTCGTCCCGGAGGCTCCGCTCGAGGACGTGGCGAGGGCGCTCGACGCCGCGCTGGGCAAGCACGGGCGCACCAAGCTGGTGGACCACGGCGAGCCCGACCCGAGGCTGCTGGAACGGCTGGAGGCCGAGTACGACACCGCCCTGCTGGTGGCCGGCGGGAGCGACGAGTGGAGCGAGTTCTGCGTGCGTGAGGCCGACCGCGTGCTGGTGCTGGCCGGCCCGGGCGTCCCGGTGCCGGCCGATGATCGGCTGAAGGGCTGCGACCTGCTCTTCATGGCCGGCGAGCCCGGCTCGATGGAGCCGTGGCTGGACGCGCTGGAGCCGCGCTCCAAGCATCTGCTCGAAACCGGCGAGCGCCTGGCGCGGAGTGTTGAGCGCGCCGCCCGGCGGCTTACCGGCAACGCCATCGGCGTGGTGCTGTCGGGCGGCGGCGCGCGCGGGTTCGCCCACATCGGCGCGGTCGACGAGCTGCTTCAAGCCGGGATCCAGATCGACCGCATCGGCGGCGCCAGCATGGGCGGCCTGATCGGCGCCCTGTACGCCTCGGGGATGGCGACGGAGGAGGTCGACGCCCGTATCTACGAGGAATGGGTGCGCGGCCGCCCTCTGGGCGACTACACCCTCCCGCGCCAGGGCCTCATTCGCGGCGAGCGGATGGTCGCGCTGCTGCAGCGCAACCTCCCGGGAACGATCGAGGAGATGCCGCTCGACTTCTACTGCGTGGCCGTTGACCTGCTCACCGGACAGCGCGTCGTGCATCGCCGCGGCCCGGCCTGGGAGCTGATCGGCTCGAGCATGAACCTGCCCGGCCTCGCCCCGCCGTGGCCCTACGAGGACATGCTGCTGGTGGACGGCGGGCTGCTGGACAACCTGCCGGTCGACGTGATGGCCGACGCCGAGGAGGGACCGGTGATAGCCGTCGACGTGACTGGGGCCGCCGACGAAAGCGCCACTAGCGGGCCGGCCGAGACCCCTGGCCTGCCGGAGCTGATGGTCCGGTCGTCGATGATCAGCAGCATTACGGCCGCCCGCGCCGCGCGCGAGCGCGCAGACATGGTGATCAGGCCGTCACCGGAGGGTGTGGGCCTGCTCGAGTTTCACCTGATCGACACGATGGTCGAGTCCGGCAGGCGGGCTGCGCGCGAAGCGCTGGCCGACGCGCCACCGAACCTGCTGCGCTGAACTCAGCGGCGTGCCTTGCGCTTGCGCGCCTTGGCGATGTACTTCCTGCCCTTCTTGAGGGTGATCATCTTGCGCTTCGCGAAGTCGCGGACGACCACACGCCCGGATCCAACGGAGGTGAGCGTCGACCTGTCACACCGGTCGTGCACGAGCCAGGTACCGGCCTTCGACGTGGCCGAGCTGTACGTGCCCCGCATTCGGAACGGCCCCTTCGCCGTGCCCCGGAGACGTCTGCCGCCGCGCTTCGACCGTTTCTTCGCGCTCCCCCGCACCTCCGACGCGCCGCCCTTGCCCTTGCCGCAGCCCTGAAGGCCTCCCACGAGTTTCATCTGCGGGACCAAGTCCTTGGTCTTTGCCTGGAGCACCGTGAAGACGCCGTCCTGGAACTGGGCCGTGCTGGTCGTTCCGCCCGTCGCGGCCATCGTCAAGGTCACGCGGCCCTGCTTCGTGTCGACGGTCGAGCCGACCGCCATCTGGAGGGGGCCCTTCAGGTTCACATAGCCCTTGGACCCCTTCTTGCGGACACGCACCTTGCCGCTCACCAGTCCGACGTTCGCGGTCTTACCCAGCACGGGCTTGGACAGGGTGGTGGCAACGGGTACGGCCGCCGCGGGGGGCTGCGGCACCGCGGGAGAGCCGCCGACGGTGAAGCTTGCCGTAGCCGGGCTCGCGTCCTGGTTTCCGTCCGGATCGGTCGCCACCACCCGGAACACGTGCGGGCCTGGACTGAGAGGGGAGGTCGTGTGCGACTGATCGTCGTTGCACGGTGCCGTGGGAATAGCGGGTCCGTCCACGCTGCACTCGAACGTCGCGCTGGCCTCATCTGTCCCGAAGGAAAACGTGGGCGTCCGCTCGCTCGTCGGCGAGCCCGGATCATCGGTGATGGTCGTCTGGGGCGCACGCGTGTCGGCGGAGACGCGGGTCCTGAACGAGCGGAGGGTGGCGGGGCCCGGTGCCGCCGTGAAGCTCCAGCTGATTCCCGCGCCGTGGTCCTGGAACACGGGGCAGTCGCAGGTGTCCGGCAGGGGGCTGCCGTTGACCGCGTCGAAGACGCTCCCGAAGTCCGCCTCGATGAAGTTGGCTCCCGCGGTGATCGGCTCGAAGCCCAGCACGCCCGCCGCGACCCCCGCGCCGGAGGGCCCCCTCGAGCAGTAGATGGCGGGGGGCGCGCTGTACCCGACGCCGCCATCGTCGCCCCGGAGCAGGCAGTCCACGGCGTGGTAGAGAGCGACGGCCTGGCTGGCACCGGTGTTGGAAACCTCCACGTCCGTCGTATAAAAGTCGTCGCCCACCACGTAAGAGTCGGTCTGCGTGAGTCGAAGCCCCGTCGCACCGGCATCGGCGATCGTCTCTATCTCGTAGGGGGAGCCGGACGTGCCGCTCCCGGTCAGCGTCTGGCTAAAGGGGGTCAACGGGATCGTGGTGGGGGACACGGTCTCCGGGCCGTAGACGGAACCGCCCACCGCCAGGAAGGTGCCGCATGAGCCCGGATCGGTACCACCGAACACCTGCGTCTGAGAGGCCCGATCGACGCTGCACCCGAGATCGTCGTTCACGTAGATGCCGGTGAGCGGCCCGGCCGATCCGATGACGGTCTGGGCTCCAAAAGCGGAGGGCGCGCAGACCAAGGAGGCTCCGAGAATCGCAGCGGACAGGAGGCGGGTACCACAGGTCGACATCGAGTCCCATCGTCGAAGGTCCGGAGGGCCGCTCCAACCTACCCGCGTTAGGGAGATCGCGCCATAGTTGGCCGCCAGCTGGCCGGCTGAGTTACTCGCTCGGGTCGACCGAGACGAACCGGCCGCGATGACCGGTCCGGAACTGCACGATGCCCGCCTGCTTGGCGAAGATCGTGTCGTCCTTGCCGAGCCCCACACCCTCGCCGGGCTTGAAGCGGGTGCCGCACTGGCGGACGATGATCTCGCCGCCGGTCACCTCCTGGCCGGCGAAGATCTTCACGCCGAGGCGCTGGGCGTTGGAGTCGCGGCCGTTGCGTGACGAGCCGAGTCCCTTCTTATGAGCCATCAGCGTCCTCCTTCTTGGCGGCAGGCTTCTTCGCTGCCGGCTTCTTGGCCGCGGGCTTCTTGGCGGCGGGCTTTTTCGCGGCGGGCTTCTTCGCGGCAGGCTTGGGCTTCGCGGCCGGCTTGGGCTTGGCCTCGGTCTCCGCCTTGGGCTTCGCGGCCGCGGGCTTGCGGGCCGCCAGCTTGATGTCGCCGATCTCGAGCTTGGTGAGCTCGGAGCGATGGCCCGAGCGGCGCTTGTAGCCGCGCTTGGGCTTGAACTTCAGGACGTGGATCTTCTTTCCCCGCAGGTGGCCGGCGATGGTGGCCTCCACCTTGACCTTGCCGAGGTCGTCGCCGGAGAAGACGGCCTCGTCCTTGTCCCCGCGGTACATCAGGGGCTCGAGCGAGACCTTCGCGCCCTCGTCCTCGGGCATGCGGTCGACGAGAAGGGTGTCGCCCTTCTCCACGCGGTACTGCTTACCGCCGACTTTGACAATTGCGTACATGACAGATGACAGAGAGACGGCGCCCCTCAGCGGGAGCGCCGTCCGACGATCTTAGCTCAATCCGAGGGCGCGCTCTCGGGGTTCTTGCGCCGTCCACGGCCCCCGCGCCGGCCGCGGCGCCGCGGCTTGCGATCGGGATCGCTTTCGTTGCGGGCGGGGGCGGGGGCGGCGTCCACCACGTCGGCGCCCTCAACGAGGCTCGCCGAGGCCGCCGAGCGGCCCACCTGCTCGATGCGCACCAGGGTCTTCTTGCCGAGCAGCCGGCCGGCGCCCGTCACCGAGATCACGTAGCCGTCGAGCTTGGCGACGGCGTCGTCCTCGGTGTACATGTGCGGCTCCTCGATCGTCACCAGCACCTCCTCGCCCTCCTGGAACGGCAGGGCGCGCTGCTCGACCTCCTCCTGGGAGCCCTCCATGGCCACCGCGAAGTGGTCGATGGGAAGCGCCTCGGAGCCCTCGAAGTGGAAGTGCTTCTTGGTCTCCTCCTCGATCTCCAGCAGCGGCCGGCCGGGCCCGCCCGCCAGCAGCGATGCCACGCGCGGGTGGAGCTGGATCAGGAACGCCTCGGTCTGCGGGGCGTTCGGCGGCCAGCTCGCGCAGCTTGCGCTCCGCCTCGATCGCCACCGTCTCCTCGGACAGGACCACGCCCTCGCCGTCACAGGTGGGGCACGTCTTGGTGAGGATCTCGCGCACGCCGTCGGTCACGTTCTGGCGGGTCATCTCCACCAGCCCGAGCGGCGAGATCTCGACCACGTAGGTCTTGGTGCGGTCCTCGTCTAGCGCCTTGCGCAGAACCTTCAGCACCGCGTCGCGATTCTTGGCCCGCGACATGTCGATGAAGTCGATGACGATGATGCCGCCGATGTCGCGCAGCCTCAGCTGTCGCACGACCTCGTCTGCCGCCTCGAGGTTGGTCTTGGTGATCGTGTCCTCCAGGCGGGCGCCCTTGCCGCGGCCTGTGAACGACCCCGAGTTGATGTCGATCACGGTCATCGCCTCGGTGTACTCGATCAGCAGGTAGCCGCCGGAGGGCAGGTCCACCCGTCGCCGCAGCGTCGACTGAATCGCCTCCTCGATGCCGAAGCGCTCGAACAGCGGTCGCTTCTCGTCCGTGTACAGGTCGAGCCGCTCCAGCAGCTCGGGCGCCGTGCGGGTGAAGAAGGACTCCAGGCGGTGGTGCTGCTTGGGGTCGTCCACGATCGCGCGCTCGAACTGCTTGGAGAAGATGTCGCGCACCACGCGCACCGCCAGGTCGGCCTCCTGGAAGACCATCGATGGCGCGCTCGACTCCTCCGCCCGCTTCTGCAGCACATCGTGGAGCTTGTGCAGGTAGCTGATCTCGCGCCCGAAGTCGGCCTTCTTGGCGCCCTGCGCCGCGGTGCGGATGATCGCGCCGCCCTCGCCGATGTCCAGGCCCTTGGCCTGCTTGCGCAGCCGCTCGCGCTCCTTGTCGTCGAGCCGGCGTGAGACGCCGACGCCCTCGCCCTGGGGCACGTACACGAGGTAGCGCCCGGCGATCGACAGCTGCATGGACAGGCGGGGGCCCTTGGTCTTGAGCGGGTCCTTGACCGCCTGCACCAGGATCTCCTGCCCGGGCTTGAGCAGCTCGGTGATGCGCTTGCCCTTGCTGTTGGTGCGGCCTCGCCGCGCCACCTCGACGCCGGGGATGACCACGTCGTCGGCGTGCAGGAAGCCGTTCTTCTCGAAGCCGATGTCCACGAAGGCGGCCTCGAGGCCGGGAAGGACGTTGTCGACCTTCCCCTTGTAGATGTTCCCGACGATGGAGCGGGATCCGCGGCGCTCTATGTAGAGCTCGCCGACCTTCCAGTTCGGGTTGTCGTTCTTCTGTGTGCCCCCCTCAGCGGCGGGCGTGCCCTCCGCTTCCAGGATGGCGACACGGGTTTCGCCACGGTCGGCCGTGACGAGTACTTGCTTTCTCAAAAATTCCTCTCATAAAAACTTGTTGGCTAGATGGCCAGGTCCCGCCCCTTGGCGAAAGCCGTCTCGCGCGCTTGCGCGTGGATCGACTGCAAGAGGCCGATGGCCATGAAGGTTGCGATCACCGAAGACCCGCCGTAACTCATCAACGGCAGCGTCACTCCGGTGATGGGCATGATTCCTATGGTCATGCCCACATTTACGAAGATCTGATGCATAAGCATGGCAGTAACGCCCCCCGCTATCAAAGTTCCGTACAGGTTCTTCGACATCGTGAGGATTCTCAGGCACCGCCAGATCAGCAGTGCGAGCAGCGAAAGCACGATCGCCGCCCCCATAAATCCGAACTCCTCGCCCACCACGGAGAACACGAAATCCGTGTGGTGCTCTGGCAGAAAGTCGAGTTGGGTCTGGGTTGACTCCTCGCCGCGCCCGGTCTTACCGCCGGAGCCCACGGCTATCTGAGACTGCGTTTGCTGGTAGCCCTCGGCGGCCGGATTCTCCTCCGGGTTGACGAAGGCGGTGAGGCGATCCACCTGGTAGGGCTTGAGCACCTCCACGCCAAGGGCCGGGGCTGCGACGAGCACGACGACCACCGCCGTGGCGGCCAGCGCGCCGAGTGCCGCGAAATGCGTCCACGGCGTGCCCGCCACGAAAAGAATGACCAGGGCGATGCTGATGTAGACCAGGCCGGAGCCGAGGTCGGGCTGCGCGATCACGAGCATCGCCGGGATCAGCGCCAGCAGCATGATGCGACTGGTCGTCTCCCGGTCGCCGAGCCGCCGCATGCGGTCGACCACGAAGGCCGAGAGCGTGACGATGAGCAGGATCTTGCCCAGCTCGGAGGTCTGAAGCTGGAAGAAGCCGATGTCGATCGCGCGCTTGGATCCACGCGTGACCGACCCCGCCCCGTACACCACGAGGATGCCCGCGATCATGAATCCGTACAGGCCCATCCGCCACTCGCGCAGCCGCGAGTAGTCGATGCGCGACAGGATCAGCATGAAGACCAGCCCCACCACCGCGTAGCCGGCCTGGCGCGTGACGTAGAAGTTCGGGTCGCCCGGGATGTCGTCCTTCGTGGCGGAGGCGATCGTGTAGAGGCTGCACGCGATCAGCCCGATGGCCGCGACGAGCAGCAGCGGGTCGATGCGCACGTAGCGCCCGGCGTAGGAGTCGCCGAAGCCCTTGACGGTGGTCCCGTAGGGAGTCGCCTGCATTAGCGCAACCTACCCATCAGTCCGGTGCGCTCCCGGCCTGGACCTCGCCGGCCTCCACGCCCAGCACCTCGGACAGGATCTGACGCGCGGCGGGCGCCGCGGTCTCGGCGCCAAAGCCGCCGGCCTCGAAGGTCACGGCCACCACGTACTTGGGGCTGGGGTAGGGCGCCAGGGCCACGTACCACGACTGGTCGGCACGGCCCGCGCCCTTCTCCGCCGTTCCGGTCTTGCCCGCGATCGGCACCTTGAAGCCGGCGAACACCGTCGTCGAGGTACCGCCCGGATCGCCGGCCGCGGAGCGCAGCCCCTCGAGGATCGCCTCGCGGTTGGCGGCCTTCATCTTCACCCGGCGCGGGGCAGGGGGGCGGAACACGTCGAGCGGCCGCCCATTCGACATCTCGATCCGCTGACCGAGCCGGGGGCGAACCGCCCTGCCGCCGTTCGCGACCGTCGCGTAGGCCACGGCCATCTGGAGCGGGTCGGCCTGAAGGTCGCCCTGTCCCACGGAGAGGTTGATGTTGTCGCCCACCGACCATGGCCGGTCGAGGTAGCCGCATACGCCGAGCGAGATCTGCGCGGGCGTCGGCTTCTTCTTCGCCACGCAGCGCCTGTAGCGGGAGAAGCCGTCGTTGCGGAACTTGGGCGTGGGCACGAGCCCGGGGGCCTCCTGAGGGAGGTCGATGCCGGTGCGCCGGCCCAGCCCGAGCTTGCGCGCCCAGTTCTGGATCAGCAGGCCGTCGCCCGAGCCGTTGGCCTCCTGGCCGAGGCGGTAGAAGAACACGTCGCTCGACACCGACAGCGCGCGCCGGAGCGCAACCGGGCCGTTCACCGCGTCGCCGGCGTTCTTGAACGTCACGCCGCCGACCCGGATCGAGCCGCCGTCGTTGATCACGGTGTCCGGCGTGATCAGCCCGCCCTCCAGCGCCGCCGCCGCCGTGATGAGCTTGAACGTCGAGCCGGTGGGATATCCCGCCTGGATCGCGCGGTTGAGGATCGGCTCGCCGTTGTCCTTGGAGTAGAGCCGCTTGAGGTCACTCGGGCGGATCCGCCTCGCGAAGGCGTTCGGGTCGAACGAGGGTGAGCTGCCCAGCCCGAGCACCTCGCCGTTGTTCACGTTCATCACCGCGAAGGCGCCCTTCGCGCCGCCGAGCGCCCGCTGGCCCACCCGCTGGACGTCGAGGTCCACGGACAGCCGCAGCTGGCGCCCCTGCTGCGGGACCCGGGACCGCAGCTGCTGGCGCAGGTTGCCCATCGCGTCGACCTGAACGCGGCTGGAGCCGTTCTTGCCGCGCAGATAGCGGTCGTACTGCGCCTCGATGCCCGACTGGCCGATGCGGTCGCCGAGGTCCACGCCGCGGTAGCGCGGATCGTCCCGCTGCTCCTTGGTGATCTCCCCGACGGTGCCGAAGAGGTGCGCGCCGATCTGCTTCTGCGGGTACTCGCGCAGGAACACCTGCTCCACGGTCACCCCGGGGAAGCGCTCCTGGTTCTCGAACAGGAAGAACACGAGCTTCTGGGAGACGTCCTGCTTCACGGTCGCCGGCGAGAAGGGCAGCGTCTTGAGCTGCTCGTCCACCGAACGCTCGATGCGGGTCGCCTTCATGCCGAGCACCTTGCCGAGGCGCGCGTAGATCTCGCGCCGCTCGCCACGATCGTCGGGCAGCTTGTCGGGCGTGACGCGCACGGCGAGGCCCGTGCGATTGGCCACCAGCAGGCGGCCCTCCCGGTCCACGATCTCGCCGCGAGGGGCCTGGACCTTGATCTCGCGCACCACGTTGCCCTGGGCCTCGACCTCGTACTTGTCGCCGGAGAGCACCTGCAGGTACCAGAGCCGGAAGAACACGATCGCGAACGCCACCAGGGCGATGCCGCCGATGATCGCCACCCGCACGGCCAACTGGGGCGTGAGCGAGGGGCGGCGGGGGTCGTTGTCGAGGTACATCAGCACCCACCGCCGAAAGTGCCGTCGATGGTCGGGCCAGCCAGGGGCGTGGCTGACAAGCGCGCGAGCGCAGTCGATGCGTGAGCATCGGCGAGCATCGCGTGCGCCGTCAGGCGCGCCCCTGGCCGTCCGAGCGCGACGGGAATTGAGGCGGTGGGTGCCAACCTAGACCTCCAGCCCTCGCAGGCCGAGCGGGCCGGTCTCACGCGGCGCGCGCCGGCGGCGGCGCAACTCGAGCGGGTCCACCACGAGCACGGGGCGCAGCACCCACCGGCAGAACGCGAAGACGGGGATGGCGAGCAGCGTGTTGAGGAAGACGGTGACGAGCATGTCCCGGAACACGAGCGCGCTCACGGACGCGCCCACGTCGAGCATGAACGACACCGCGGCGAACGCGAGCACCCAGCCGAACGTGGCGGCCGCACCCACCGGGATCGCCATCAGCCCGTGGGCGGGGTCGCGCACCTCGCGGTAGCGGCCGACGCCGTAGCCCACCGCGGTGAGAACCAGCGACGAGACGCCCATCGTCCCGCCCACGAGCAGGTCGAGCAGGAAGCCCGTGGCGAAGCCCACGGCGGCGCCGGGCACGCTGCCGGCGTAGATCGCGATGCCGGCGACCGCCAGCGGCACCAGGTCGGGGTGCCCCCCGAAGAAGCGCATGGGCCCGAAGCCCGAGATCTGGAGGATCACGGCCAGCAGCACGATCAGGCCGGTGCGCACGAACGCTCCGGGCGTGGCCCTCATTCGCTCACCCCCGCGTCGACCGCGGCCCTGCCGCGCTTGGTGAGCACCTGCACGTAATCGATCCGCCGCAGGTCCGCGAAGGGCTTGATGTGCACCCGCTGGTAGAGGTCCACCTCGTCCAGGTCGACCTCGGTCACCCGCCCGATCGGGATCCCGCGGGGGAACAACGACTCCACGCCCTCGCGCGAGGAGGTGAAGCCCGAGGTGACCACCGTGGTGCCCTCGGTCACGCGCCGGCCCTTCTCGATGAAGTCCAGCAGCAGGTCGTCGGGCTCGCCCACCTGCGGCTTCACGATTCCCGCGGCCCCGCGGGGCATCACCTGAGCCGAGACCGCGCTCGAGCCGTCCGTGATCAGCGATACCTCGGAGGTGCCGCCCGTGACCCTGGTGACGCGCCCCGCCAGGCCGCCCGCGGCGATCACCGGCTGGTTCACCCGCACGCCGTCGCCCGACCCCTTGTCGATCTTCACGCTGGAGTACCAGACGGTGGGTGAGCGGGCGATCACGCGCGCCGCCACCGGCGCGGTGCCCTGCGGGAAGCTGTCGGAGCGGCCGAGCTTGACCAGCCCACGCAGCTGCTCGTTGTCGCGCCGGGCGGTCTCGTTCTCGCCGAGGCGCTTGCGCAGGTCCTCGTTCTCCTTCTTCAGGTCCTCGTTCTCGCCCTTGGCGTCCAGCGTGTCGCCGAACCAGCCCGCCAGGTCGCGCGCGGGCTTGAGCGCGCGGCTTGCGCCGGTCTCGATCGGGGCGAACGCCTCCTGGGCGCCCTTCTGGAGCGTGTGGAAGAAGCCGCCGCCAGACTCGCCGAAATAGGCGGTGAGCATGACGATGGACAGCGCGACGAATACCGCCAGCGCCGCCCGTCTTCGGCGGATCACCTTGCTGTCGAACACTTACGGACTCCTAGAGGAGCCGCAGCCGCTTAGCGGCGGCGGCCCGTTCGGGAATTCTTGTTGCTGCGGTGGATGGCCTCGAACTCCTCGAGGCTGCGGCCGGAGCCGACCGCGACGCACGTGAGCGGGGACTCCGCCAGATGCGCCGGCATCTGCGTCTCGTCACGCAGACGCTCGTCGAGGCCCTGGAGCAGGGCTCCACCCCCCGCGAGCATGATGCCACGGTCCATGATGTCGGAAGCCAGTTCCGGCGGGGTGCGGTCGAGGGTCTCCTTGACCGCATCGATGATCGCCTGGAGCGGCTCCTCGAGCGCGAGGCGGACCTCCTCGCTGGTGAGGACGATCGTCTTGGGCAGTCCCGACACCAGGTCGCGCCCGCGGATCTCGGCCTGCATCTCCTCGGGGAGAGGGAAGGCCGAGCCGATCTCCAGCTTGACCTCCTCCGAGGTCTGCTGGCCGATCATCAGCTTGTACTCGCGCTTGACGTAGTTGATGATCGCCTCGTCCAGCTCGTCCCCGCCGATGCGGATCGACTGGGACACGACGATGCCGCCGAGCGAGATCACCGCAACCTCGCTGGTGCCGCCGCCGATGTCCACGACCATGTTTCCGGTGGGCTCGCCGACAGGCAGCCCGGCGCCGATCGCGGCCGCCATCGGCTCCTCGATCAGGTAGGCCTGGCGCGCGCCGGCCGACAGGCAGGCCTCCTCCACCGCGCGCTTCTCGACGCCGGTGACGCCGGACGGCACACACACCACCACGCGTGGATGGGCCCAGCGGTTCTGGTGCACCTTCTGGATGAAGTGGCGCAGCATCTGCTCGGTCACGTCGAAGTCGGCGATCACGCCGTCCTTGAGCGGCCGGATGGCCTGGATCGTGCCCGGCGTGCGGCCCAGCATCCGCTTGGCCTCGATCCCGACGGCGTGCACCTCGCCGCTGCGCGAGTCGATCGCGACCACGGAGGGCTCGGAGAGCACGATGCCGCGCCCGCGCACGTACACGAGCGTGTTGGCAGTGCCGAGGTCGACGGCCATGTCGCGGCCGCCCATGCCGGTCAGGTAGGAGAAAAAGCCCATAGTGAGGTGCCGGCAGCGCCGGCGAGGTCAGTTTAGCTCAGGCGCAAAGGGTGCGAATAGGCTGCAATTCCGGTCCCTGGACCCACGCTGTGACGGATCCTGGGTCATATGGACCCAAGATCCTCCACAGCGCCGGGGAGGAAGTCCAGCAGGGCGGAAATCGGGAGGCCAACGACGTTGAAGTAGTCGCCCTCGATCCGCTCCACCAGGGCCGCCCCTCTGCCCTGGATCGCGTAGGCGCCCGCCTTGCCCTCCCACTCGCCGGAGGCCAGGTACCAGTCGAGGAGCGGGTCGATGTCGCGGAAGGTGACCTCCGTCTTCACCGCCCTTGTCTCGTCATTCAGCGCGATCCCGCTCCAGACCTCGTGCGTGCGGCCCGAAAGGAGCGACAGATACCGCCGGGCCTCCCCCTCGTTGCCCGCTTTTCCGAGAACCAGCTCGTCCAGCACGACAACCGTGTCCGCCCCGAGCACGAGCTCGCCCTCCACAGCCGCGGCCTTGCGGCGCGCGTTCTCGATCACGAGCTCGCGGGGGTCGCCCTCAGTGAGCTCCTCCACGTCCGGCACGACGACCTCGAACGCGATCCCCAGCTGCTCCAGGATCGCGGCGCGCCTCGGGGACGCCGAGGCAAGGGTGATCACAACTCGGGGAAGAAGATCCCCGTCTCGCGAGCGGCGGACTCGGCGGAGTCTGAGCCGTGGACCAGGTTGGTCTGGACCTCGAGGCCGAAGTCCCCGCGGATCGATCCGGGTGCGGCCTCGACCGGATTTGTGGCGCCGATCACCTGGCGGGCGGCGGCCACCGCCTCGTGGCCCTCGAGCACCATCGCGACCAGCGGGCCGCCGGTGATGAAGTCCACGAGCTCGCCGAAGAACGGCTTCTCGGAATGCTCGGCGTAGTGCTCCTCGGCGGTCGCGCGCTCCACCGTCATGTGCTTCAGCGCTGCGATCTTCAGGCCCTTGCGCTCGAAGCGGGCGATCACCTCGCCGGTGAGGTTGCGTTCGAAGGCGTCGGGCTTCACCAGGATCAGGGTCCTGTCCATGTTGGTCCTTTCGTCAGAGTTACTGGGGGCGCTCGCGAGGAGCCTCGGCGGGCGCGGCGGCCGGTGCGGGCCGCTCACTGCGGGAGTTGCCGTCTGCCTGCGTCGGCGCTGCCTGGGCCGCCGCCGGCTTTCGCTCGCGCCGCGGTCGCGAGCTTCGCTCGCGCCGGGCGGGCTGGGCCTGCTGGGCGCCGACCTCCGCCTCGCAGAACGGGCAGATCTGCCAGCGCGGGTCGAGCGGCTTGCCACAGGTGGCGCACGGCTCCTTGAGCCGGTGCAGGCAGCTCGGGCAGCGCAGGTATGAGCGCTCGACCTCGTAGTTGCAGTGCGGGCAGGCCAGGTGCTCGAGGCTCGCCAGGCGCGCCTCCGCGGCGGCGATCTCCAGCTCGCGCTCGCGCACGTCCTCCAGGAACTCCGGCGGGCGCACGATCAGGTAGACGATCGTGCCAAGGAACGGGAACATCGACGCGGCCGCGGCACAACCGACGAGCATCGGGTCCTCGATCCGGCGGCGCGCGTCGGCGTAGGTCCAGTACACGAGCGCGATCCAGAAGACCACCAGGAAGAGCAGCAACAGGTTGACCGCGAGGTTCAACCCGTCGTTCGTGATGCCGAAGACGGCGAGGAGGCCCATGCGCGCGGTGATGTTAGCCCAGCGAACCGGGTTTACACGTCAGAGAAAGACCCTGCCCAGCCCGTAGCCGATCCCGAAGAAGATCAGGATCACGGCCGCGACCACGAAGGCGACAAGGCCGATCATCGCGCCAAAGCTGGGTCCATCACCGCGGTCCATGGACCGATGATCCTGCCACGCGGCGCCCGCGGACGCCTACAAGCGCGAGGCCGGCACGCCCTCGCCGCGGACCAGGTCGGCGATCAGATAGATCGACCCGGTCGCCACCACGGCCCCGTCGGGGCCCGCGATCTCGCGGGCTCTGGCCATGGCCGCGTGGGGTCCGGCAACAGTCTCCGACGAGGGGCCGCCGAGCTTCGCCGCCAGCGACTCCAGCGTGGCCGGCGACAGCGCCCGCGGGTTGGCGCAGCGCGTGAAGACGACCCGGTCGAAGGCCGGGAGCAGCGCGGCGAGCATGCCGGCGGCGTCCTTGTCGTCGAGCACGCTCATCACGATCACGGCCGGGCGCCGCTCGCCCAGCAGCTCCGGCAGCGCCTGCGCGAGCGCCTCCGCGCCGGCGGGGTTGTGGGCGCCGTCGTGGACGGTGAGCGGGCGATCGGCCACCACCTCCAACCGCCCGGGAATCCGGGTCTCCTTGATGGCGGCCTCCACCGCCCCGGCGCCCGGCGCGCGGTCGAGGAACTCCGCCGCGGCCACGTACGCAAGGCTGAAGTTGCGCCGCTGGAACGAACCCTCGGGCACCGGCGCGGTGACCAGCCGCGCGTGACGCTCCGCGGACACCCGCTCGGCCACCTCGAGCGCCTCCGGGTCCAGGTCGGAGGGCACCACCAGCGCGGAGTGGTCGCGCAGCACGTCGAGCTTCTCGGCGGCGATGTCGGGGATCGTGGGCCCCAGCCAGCGCGTGTGCTCCAGCCCCACCCCGGTGAGCACCGTGAGCTTGGAGGGGATCACATTGGTTGCGTCGTAGCGGCCCCCGAGCCCGGCCTCCACGACGGCCACCTCGACCTCCCGCGCGGCCAGCTCGTGGTAGGCGGCCGCGGTCATCGCCTCGAACTGGGTCACGTCGTCGACCTGGCCGACGGTCCGCTCCACCGCCGCGGCGAACCGCTCCTCGGACACCGCGTCCTCCCCCACCTCGATTCGCTCCCGGAACGAGGCCAGGTGAGGCGACGTGTAGGTGCCGGTGCGCAGCCCTTCTCGCTCGAGGATCGCGGCGATGAAGCGCACCGTGGACGACTTGCCGTTCGAGCCGACCACGTGGATGGACGCGAACCGCCGCTGCGGCAGGCCCAGCGCGGTCATCAGCCTGTGCATCCGCTCCAGGCCGAACTTCATGCCGAACAGCTCCAGGCCGAGCAGGTGGTCCTCGGCCTCGCGGAACGTCATTTCAAGTTCTCAAGAGCGCGGCGGTAGGAGTCCAGCTTCTCCCGCTCGCCCTCGACCACCTCCGCCGGCGCCTTCTGCACGAACCGTTCGTTGGCCAGCTTCTTCTCGAGCCGCTCGATCTCGGTGCCGAGCTCCTCACGACGAGCCGCGATGCGGCGCTCGACCTCGGCCGGATCGAAGGCGTCGGTGGGCAGCAGCGCCACCATGCCGCCGGGCACGGGCACCTCGGCGGCCGCCGCGTCGCCGTTCTCCGACAGCTCCAGCCGCGCGAGACGGGCCACCTGCTCGGCGGTGGCCTCGTAGCCCTCGGCGCTCAGGCGCGCCGGGAGGATCGCCGACGGCTTCACCCCGGCCTGCTCCCGGTAGCGGCGCAACTCCGTGATCGCCTCTATCGCCCGGCCCAGCTCGGCCTCGGCGTCCGCGTCGGTGGCGAGGTTCCCGGCGGCCGGCCACTCCGCCTGGGCCAGCAGGCCGCGCTCGCCGGGCAGGAACGACCACACCTCCTCGGTCACGTGCGGCATGACGGGGTGCAGCAGGCGCAGCGTCCTGTCGAGGCAGAAGAGCAGGGTCGCGGAGGCGGCCTCGGATCCGTCGTAGAGCCGCGGCTTCGCCAGCTCGAGGTACCAGTCGCACAGCTCCGACCAGAAGAACTCGTACAGCTCGAGCGTCGCCGCTGAGAACTCGAACCGCCCGATCAGCTCCTCGGTGCGCGCGGTGATGCGCTCGACCCGCGACAGGATCCAGCGGTCCTCCACCGTCTCCGCCCTGTCAGGCGATGGCTCGCTGCCCTCCTGCACGCCGAGCAGGATCAGGCGCGAGGCGTTCCAGAGCTTGTTGGCGAGGTCGCGGCCCTGACGCACCCTCTCGGCGGAGAAGCGCACGTCCTGGGTGGACGACATCGCCAGCAGGCCGAAGCGCGTGGCGTCGGCGCCGTTCTGGTCGATCTCGTCTAGCGGATCGATGCCGGTCCCCAGCGACTTGGACATTCGCCGGCCGTCGGGCGCCTGGATGACCGAGTGGATCGGGACGTCGGTGAACGGCAGCTCGCCGGTGAACTCCACCCCGAACATCACCATTCGGGCGACCCAGAGGAAGATGATGTCCCGTGCGGTGGAGAGCACGTCGGTCGGGTAGAACGCGCTCAGCTGCGGCGTCTCATCCGGCCAGCCGAGCGTGGCGAACGGCCACAGCGCCGACGAGAACCAGGTGTCGAGCACGTCGGGGTCGCGCTCCCACCCATCCCCGTCGGGCGGCTCCATGCCGCAGTGCATCTCATCCCCGCGGTACCAGACCGGGATCTGGTGTCCCCACCAGAGCTGGCGCGACACGCACCAGGGCCTGATGTTCTCGAGCCAGTCGAGGTAGACGCCGGTCCACGGCTTCTCCGGGTGAAAGCGCAGCGAGCCGTCCTTCGCCGCGGCGATCGCCGGCGCGGCCAGCCTCTCCATGTCGCAGAACCACTGCAGCGAGATGAGCGGCTCGATCCGCGCGCCCGAGCGGTGGGAATGCGGCACGTCGTGGCCGTAGGGCTGGGTGCCCGAGATCGAGCCCTCGGCGCGAAGCGCGGCGACGACCTTCTCGCGCCCCTCCTCGGCCGAGAGACCCTCGTAGCCCTCGGCCGTCATCAGGCCGTCCTCCCCGATCACCGAGATCTCCTCCAGCCCGTGCTTGCGGCCGATCTCGAAGTCGTTGGGGTCGTGGCCGGGCGTGATCTTCAGCGCGCCCGTGCCGAAATCGGTCTTCACGTACTCGTCGGCGATGATCGGCAGCCGGCGGCCCACCAGCGGCAGGATCGCCGCCTCGCCGATCAGGCGCGTGTAGCGCTCGTCGTCGGGGTGAACGGCGATCGCCGTGTCGGCGAGCATGGTCTCGGGGCGCACCGTGGCCACCGTGATCGACCCCGAGCCCGACTCGAGGGGGTAGTCGACCATGTAGAGCGTGTCCTCCACGTGGCGCTGCTCGACCTCGAGGTCCGAGATCGCCGAGCGCGTGCCCGGGTCCCAGTTCACCATGTAGTTGTCGCGGTAGACGAGCCCCTTTTCGAACAGCCGCACGAACACGAGCTGCACCGCCTTCACGTAGGCGTCGTCCATGGTGAAGCGCTCGTCGGCGTAGTCGAGCGAGGCGCCGATGCGGCGGAACTGCTCGAGAATCGTGGAGCCGTGCTCGCGGCGCCACTCCCAGACCCGCTCCACGAACGCCTCGCGGCCCAGCTCCTCGCGCGACGTGCCCTCCTCCTTAAGCGCCTGCTCCACCTTCACCTGGGTGCCGATGCCCGCGTGGTCGGTGCCGAAGATCCATTTGGCACGCCTGCCCTGCATCCGCGCGTGACGGATGCACAGGTCTTGGATCGACGCGTTCAGGGCGTGGCCCATGTGCAGCGCCCCGGTGACGTTGGGCGGCGGCACCGCGATGGAGAAGTTCTCGGCGGCCGTGCCCTCGGGCGGGGGGCTGAACACGCCGGCCTCCTCCCAGCGGGAGAACACGCGCGATTCGACCTCGGCGGCCTCGTAGCGGGTGCGGTCCTGGAGGGCCTTCAGGCGGTCGGGTGCCACGGGGCGTGGAGTCTAGGCGGGCGTCAGACTGCGGGAACGCCGGACCGCACCAGCGTCGCCAGGTTCTCGACCGACTTCTGATTGTCCCGCTCGACCTGGCCCTTCAGAGCCCTGAGCATCAGGGCGCCCAGCGGGCCGAGGGCGGACTCGCCGGTCAGCTTGAGCGTGACCTCGCAGGCCGCGTCACCGGCCGGCGTGACGGCCATCTCGACGTCCATCCACTTCACGGTGGGCGCTATCCCCTCCCCGCGGTGGACCTGGCGGTGGGGCGCATCGAAGGTGGTGACCGTCCAATGCGAGCGGCCCCTCCACGGCCCGGCGATCGGGTTGATCTCGTCGTAGGTCGAG
The DNA here is from genome assembly GCA_963808105.1 of uncultured Thermoleophilaceae bacterium. GTDB lineage: Bacteria > Actinomycetota > Thermoleophilia > Solirubrobacterales > Thermoleophilaceae > JAAYBF01. The sequence continues at coordinate 42,673 of CAWEEH010000004.1, forward strand.
CCCTCGCGCGCGGGGCCGTCGGTGCGGGTGACCTCGTCCGTCGCGACGACCCACTCCGCGTAGCGCGAGGTGTCGCAGAGCAGCTCCCACACGTCCGCTGCGGGAGCCGCGACCGGCCCGCTCGCGGTCGCCTCGAGCCGCGCCATCAGACGCCCTTGCAGAAGGCCGTGAACTTCGCGGTGTCGCGCAGCGGCGCTCCGTGGCCGAAGCACACCAGCGACGGCTCGAGCGCACCCAGCCGCTTGATCGACTCGTGATTGCGCGAGACATCCGGGGTGAAGACCTTCGGCGGCTCGCGCAGGCCGGGGATGCCCGTGAAGACGTGCATGTTGTTGAGCACGTCGCCGAGGATCAGCACGCGATCGGACTCGCGCCAGAAGGCGATGTGGCCGCTGGAGTGGCCTGGCACCTCGAGCACCGAGAACCCGGCGACCTCGTCTCCCTCCTTCAGCCTGCGATCGACGGGATGCCCGGGGCCGGCCATCATCTTGAAGAAGATCCGGTTGATCAGCGCCTGGGGCTGCTCCTGCTTGATCGCCTCCGGGCGCTCCGCCTTCTCCACGTCGCCGTCCGAGACCCAGAACGGAACGCCGCGGGCCTCGCACACGAGCTTGCTGGCGCCCTGGTGGTCGGGGTGGGCGTGTGTGAGCGCGTGGGCGGCGAGGTCATGGCCCTCGAGCTGCTGAAGGATCTTCTTGCCGTCGGCGCGGGCGCCGGCGTCGACGAGGACGTCCCCGATCAGGTAGGTGTTGATCGAGTTGGGCAGCGGCATCGCGCCCTTGAGCTGGAAGAGGCCGGGGGCGAGCTCCTTCACGACGCGACGCCCAATCGCTCGGCCATCTCCTGCGCCAGCGCCGTGAGACCCGACAGCGGTCGCACCATCACCACGAGCTGGGTGATCAGGCCGTCGTCATCGACCGTGATGTGATCCAGGCCCTCGACCTCGCGGTCGCCCACGCGCGCCTTGAAGATCAGCGCGTGCGTGCCCTCGCCCTCCAGCTCGTCGATGTACTCGAAGTCCTCGAACACCTGGATGACCGTCGAGAGCAGGTGCATCACGGCCTCGCGGCCCTCGTAGGGCTTGAAGACGGCCGGCGAGCGGAACACGACGTCGGGCGCGAGCGCGGCCTCCATCCGGGCGACGTCGCGGCTCTCGACTGCGGCGCGGAACTCCAGCACGTGCCGGAGACTACTTGCGACGAGGCGCCCGGAGGCGGAAGAACGTCTTCGCGGTGAGCCCGCGAGTGTTGGCGCCGGCGGCCGCGGGGCGCAGCTTGGCGAAGGCCTCCACGCGCAGGTTGCGCTTGCGGCGCAGCAGGGCCCGGCCGCGGCGGTTGAGCTTCACCCGGAAGTTCACGGTCCGCCGTGCGGGGATCGCGAAGCGCTTGCGGGCGATCGTCACGCGCTTGGCCTTGCGGCGCTTGCTCGCCTTCACGCTCAGCCGCAGCGTGCCGCGGCATGGCGTCGCCTGCTTGCACGCCATCCGCACGGTGAAGGTGCCCTTGCGGCTCGAGCGGCGGGCGCGGCGCGAGATCACGAGCCGCCCGCTCGCGGTGCGCGCCAGGCTCGCCGGGCAGCGGCCGGCGGCGCCCTTGGTGGGGCAGCCCTGGACGAGCGCGCGCTGGACATCCGCCGGGCCCGAGGTGGTGGGCCAGCGCTTGCCGCCCTCGCCCGTGTAGACGAGCACGTCCATGCCGCGAATGATGTCGCCGGTGAAGATGAATCCGCGGTGGGGCTTGGCGGACCAGGTGTCGCCGCTGGTGGGAACGAACGAGCCGACCTGCCTCGGGTTCGCGGGATCGGAGAAGTCGACGATCCGCGTGCCGCGCCCGTACCAGGCGATCACGAAGCGGCTCTCGTCGAGCGCCTGCCAGAACACGTGGCTGGTGCAGCCGGCCTCGGCCAGGATCTGGTCGGGGTTGTTCGGCTGGACGAAGATGTTGAACGTGCCCTGCTTGTCCGCCGCTCCACCGGGCACGAGGCCGTTGCCGGCCAGCGCGTAGAAGTGCACCGCGCCCACTCCCTTCGAGCCGGCGAGCGGGCCGGGTAGGGGCAGCGACGGGTCGTCGGGGCTGCCCCCGCAGGCGTTCACGCCCGCGCCGCCGCCGTACTCGTCGGTCACGATCAGGGTCTTGCGGTTGAAGTTCGGCTCGGCGCCGTGGGAGATGCCCAACCTCCGGGTCGAGGATCGTCTGCAGGACCTTCGGCTTGGCCGGGTTCGCGATGTCGATGATGTCGCTCTTCTGGATCGACGCCGCGTACAGCAGGTGCCTGCCGTCGGGACGGTGGTCCGGGATCGAGTCGTGCGGTCCCGAGCCTCCATTGCCAGGATTGCCGATGAAGTCGATCTGGCCCACTCGACGCGGCTTGCTCGGGGTGGAGAGGTTGTAGACGTCGGTGCGCGGATAGGTCTGGGTGTACTGGTCGATGTAGAGGGTCGGCCAGTCGAGCGTGACGTTGTGAGCGCCGTCGACGACCTGCCCGGCGGTCTTGTCGCTGATGAACGCGACCTCCCGCGGGGCGTTCTTGTTCGACACGTCGATGACCTGCGCGCCCTCCTCGCCGGGATGGCACGCCTTGTTGGCCGAGGAGCTCTCGTGCGCCATCACCACGTAGCGCGAGTCGGGCGAGATCTGCACGTCGAACTGCCCGCCCGAGCACTTGAGCACGCTCTGCACGAACGGCTTGCACAGCGCCGGCTTGCTCGGGTCCTTGCACGACGAGATGTTCACGATCACCAGGCCCTGCACGTAGGAGCCGACGAACGCATAGTCGCCGGCAAGCTCGATGTCGGCCGCGTTATTGGCGAAGTCGTCGTCGTTGGCGCCCTTGGGCACCTCGCCGACGCCGAGCGGCACGTTCGCCACGATCCGCATGTTCTGCGCGGAGCCCGTGAGCGGCGGGGCCGCCGAGACCGACTTGGCCATCGCCGAGCGTGTGGTGCCGCCGAACAGCGCGAGCGAGGACGATGACGCCGACTCCTCGTAGGGGTGATCGGCCGCCGCGGGCGTGGCGAACGCCGCGACCAGCGCAGCGACGACGAGTATCGAAAGGAGGCCCCCTGCCTTCACGGGAGTCAGTTTCCCAGATTTGCCGCGGCCTAAGCGCCGGTTGAGCGATCGCGACGGTGGCGCCAGACGGGCGTGCCGCCCTCCTCGGCCTCGCCGTCGTGCGCGAAGCCGGCCTTCTCGAGTACCCGGACCGACGCATCGCGTTCGGGGAGGGTGTGGGCGATCACAGCGGTGACGCGCTCGTCGCGAAACGCCTCCGCCACCATCGCCTCCGTGGCGGCCGTGGCGAGGCCCTGACCGCGCCGGCTCTCGGCGATCTCGTACCCGAGCTCCGCCACGCCATCGGCCGGTGGCCCCTTGAAGCCACCCCAGCCGACGAGCGCCGGCGGATCGCCCTCGACGAAGAAACGGGCGCCCCACTCCGCGCCGCCCGGGTTGGCGGCGAGGGCGTCGCGCACTCGCGGGAGGCTGTCGGTGAACGTGGCCCAGCCGGGGACGACGGCGTGACCAAGGGCCTGGGCGAGCGCGTCGTCACCCTCGATCGCGGCGTCCATCAGGCGCCCATCGGCGCGGACCAGGCGGACGGTCATCCGCCGATCACTCCTGGTCGACCCAGGTGATGCCATACCTCTCGTACGCGAGCGCCTCCCTCAACGCCGGGCTTCATTGGTGCCTTATGGGTGCATAGGACCCTCAAGGCACCAAATCGAGGACCGAATGCTGCCAACGCCTCTCCGCGGGTGGCGACGGTGGGACGTTTCGGTCCGCCCGCGCGCAGGGAGCGAGGCACCCCCGGAGGCGGTAGCCGAAGGGGGTCCGAGTCGACCGAGCACGGACGGAACGAAACTCCCACCGGAGACAGGCCCCGCGGCCGCAAGCGCCGGGGCTCGGCCGAAGACCTACGCCGACTCGGCGGTCTTCTCGTCCGGCTCTTCCTTCGCCGCCTCGGTGACCAGGGTTGGGCTCAGGCCCTTTGTGATCGTCTCCCTGGTGACCACGCACTTCTTCACGTCGCGGCGCGACGGCAGCTCGAACTGCACGTCGAGCAGCGTCTCCTCGAGGATCGAGCGCAGGCCGCGGGCGCCGGTCTCGCGCTCGAGCGCCTTGTCGGCGACCGCGCCGAGCGACTCCTCTGCGAACACCAGCTCGATGCCGTCGAACTCGAAGAAGCGCTCGAACTGCTTGACGAGCGCGTTGCGGGGCTCGGTGAGAATCGTGACCAGGTCCTCCTGCGCGAGCTGGTGGATGACCGACAGCACCGGCAGGCGGCCGATGAACTCGGGGATCAGTCCGTACTCGACGAGATCCTCGGGCAGCACCTTCTCGAACAGCTCGCCCGCGTCCTTGTCGTGCTTGGAGGAGACGTGGGACCCGAAGCCCACGCCCTTGTGGCCGATGCGCCGCTCGATCACCTTGTCGAGGTCGGCGAACGCGCCGCCGCACACGAACAGGATGTTCGTGGTGTCGATGGTGAGGAACTCCTGGTGGGGGTGCTTGCGCCCGCCCTGGGGCGGCACCGAGGCAACCGTGCCCTCGAGGATCTTCAGCAGCGCCTGCTGGACGCCCTCGCCGGACACGTCGCGCGTGATCGACGGGTTGTCCGCCTTGCGCGCGATCTTGTCGACCTCGTCGATGTAGATGATCCCGGTCTCGGCCTTCTTCACATCGAAGTCGGCGGCCTGGATCAGCTTGAGAAGGATGTTCTCCACGTCCTCGCCGACGTAGCCGGCTTCGGTGAGCGCCGTGGCGTCCGCGATCGCGAACGGGACGTTGAGGATCTTGGCGAGCGTCTGGGCGAGGAGCGTCTTGCCACAGCCGGTGGGCCCGAGCAGGAGGATGTTGGACTTCTGCAGCTCCAGATCCTGCTCGCCCTCGGCCTGCATCATCTGGACGCGCTTGTAGTGGTTGTACACCGCAACGGAAAGAGCCCGCTTGGCGGGCTCCTGACCAACGACGTACTCCTGCAGCACCGAGTAGATCTCCTTCGGCTTCGGGAGATTCTCGAGGTCGAACGTGCTGGTGCCGGTGAGCTCCTCGTCGATGATCTCGTTGCAGAGATCGATGCACTCGTCGCAGATGTAGACGCCCGGCCCGGCGATCAGCTTCTTGACCTGCCGCTGAGACTTGCCGCAGAAACTGCAGAGGAGCTGTTCGTTCGAGTCAGTAGGTCGTGCCACTTGCGCGATCTCTCCTAGGGGCGAGGGTACCAGCGGTCACCTGCTTGCACCCCTAGTTACTCGACAGCTTGGCCCGTCCCTTCAAGTGGGAGCCGCGTTGCTCGACAGAAGCGCGGCTCCTAGCCCCGCTGCGAGGGATGTTCCTCCAGCGCCCTGCGCCCCAGCTCGGGATCCACCCCGAGCTCCTCGGCGTAGCGCTCGTGCACGTCGGGCCACGCGTCGAGCGACTCCTTCTCGCCCAGCGGCTCTCCGGCGAGGAGCGCGTCCAGCCGAGCGAGGCAGCGGTCCCAGCCGGCCGCGGTGCGAGCGGCGGTGTCGCGGTCCGCGAACGTGTGGGTGAAGACGAGCGTGCATCCGTCGCCGTCGGGCGCCAGCTCGAAGCGCAGCTTGTCGCCGAACCAGGTTCCCTCGAGTAGCCGCGGCGGGTCGCTCTCGGTCACGGTGAGGGGCTCGTCCGGCGGGAACCAGTTGTTCAGCTCGCCGGGCTCGGTGATCGCCCGCCACACCCGCTCGACGGCGTGGTCGAGCCGTCGTTCGAAGCGGAGGACGTGGCGATCGTCCACGGTTACCAGGGTGCCGTCGTTCATTGGGGTTTCTCCTCCAGGTGTCGTTCGAGTGCGTTGAGACGGCCGGCCCAGTACTCCCGGTAGGGCTCGAGCCACTCGTCGACCTCCGCCAGCGGCTGGGCGCGCAGTCCGTACCAGCGCCGGCGCCCCTCCGGGCGGACATCCACAAGCCCGGCGTCGCGCAGCACGCGCAGGTGCTTGGACACGCCGGGCTGGCTGATCTTCAGCCGGGAGACCAGGTCGTTCACCGAGCGCTCGCCCTCGCGCAGCAGATCCAGGATCTGCCTGCGGTGCGGTTCGGCGAGAGCGGCGTAGGCCGTCATGGCTATATATTACCACTTGGTTATATATTATCCACCGGTCGATGGAGAGCGCCTGACCCCGGGCCCCGGTCAGTCGTGCAGCCACGGGGCAAACGAGATCCCCACGATCAGCCCCTCCGCCGAGAGCACCCTCGCGATCGTCTGGCCCCAGGGCTCCACGCGAGTCGGGTGCAGTAGCTCGAAGCCCTTCTCCCCGAGCTCCGCGGCGCCGGCCTCCACTGCCGCGGGGTCCTCGACCTCGAATTCCAGGCTGGACTGCGGCACCGTTCGGTCGGCCGGCCAGTCCGGAATGCCGAAGCACGCCTGCGCGGCCTCCGAGAGCGGCCAGACGCCGAAGTGCTTGCAACCGCCCACCTTCTCGCTCGAGTAGTACTCGCTTCCCTCGGCGGCGGGCTCGAGCGGCAGGCCCAGCGCATCGAGGTAGAGCTTGCGGCTCTCAGGCGGATCCGCCGTCACCGCAGCGACGCTCGCGACAAACAGGATGTTCAATTCAGCCTCCCTTGTTGTTCGATCCGAGCATCCAGGCCGGCGCGTCCGCTGTCTTGAACGAAACGGACAAGTACCGCGAGTTCGCGCCGCCGCCCCACCTGCGCGACACGATCGCCTGCTTCTGGACGCGGCGTGCCACCGGCGCAACTGCGCGGATCCTTCCCGACGCGTGCAGCGACATCGTCTGGCGCGAGGGTCTCGGCACCCTGGTGGCCGGGCCCGACACCGGTCCCTCGTTCGCGCACACGCCTGCGGATCGGCTGATCGTCGGCGCGCGCTTCCTGCCAGGCGCCGGAGGCGCGGCGCTCGGGCTGCCGCTCGACGAGCTGCGCGACCGGCGCGTGCCCATGGCGGATCTCGGGCTGGATCCTCACGAGCGGCTGTCCGGAGATCTCGAGCCGCGGGACGCCTTCGCCGCCGTCGGGTCGATCGCGGCCCGACTGGCGGCCATCGGCCCGCCCGACCGCTCCGTGCAGGCCGCCGCCATGCGGCTTCTCGATCCCAGCCAGCGTGTCGACCGGCTGGCGGCGGACCTCGGCCTGAGCGAGCGTCAGCTGCGCCGGCGCTGTCGCGCGGCCGTCGGCTATGGCCCCAAGACGCTGCAGCGGGTGCTGCGCCTGCGCCGCTTCCTCCACGGCGACCGAGACGACCTCGGGCGCGCCGCCCTCGACGCCGGCTACGCGGACCAGTCCCACCTCACGCGCGAGTGCCGGCGGCTCACGGGGCTCTCGCCCTCCCGCGTGGCCTGACGCGCTAGGCGCGCCTGCGCCCGTCGGGCCCGACGACCCACCACAGCCCGCCGTTGAGGTGGACGTTGTGGCACAGAACCTGGCCGGGATCCTCGTTGACGTAGAAATAGAGCGGCTTGCCGGCGTACGTGACCTGGAGCCTGCCGTCGCGGCGTTTCACCGTGCCGAGCAGCGACTGCCGAACGCCCTTCCCGGCGCGCGGCTCACCCTTGGTGTAGACCGGCGGCCACGCCGTGGCGCACTCTCCGTAGCAAACCGTCTTGCCCTTGGGGTCGTTCTCGAAGATGTAGATCGCCTGGCGATCGGCGCCGAACAGCATCGTCCCGTAATCGGAGCCGCGGAGAATGATCTCGGTCCCATTCGCGCGGTCCGGCGCCTCCTCGGCCGCCGGCTCCGGCGCGGGCTTGGCGGCCTCCGTCTCGGGTGGTGGTGGCGGCGGGTTCGAGGAGCTCGGCTCGTCCTCGCTGCCGCAGCCCGCGAGGCCCAGCAGGCAAATCACCGGCAGCGCCGCGATCATGCTCGCCGGGCGGCGCATGCGGCTAGTGCTCGCTGATGACCCTGTCGATCAAGTTGTAGTCCTTCGCCTCTTCCGCGCTCATGAAGTAGTCGCGCTCGGTGTCCTTGGCGACCTTCTCCAGCTCCTGGCCCGTGTGCTTGGCGAGGATCTCGTCGAGACGCTGGCGCACGTCGATGATCTCCTTGGCGTGGATCTCGATGTCCGTCGCCTGGCCCTGGAAGCTCGATGAGACCTGGTGGATCAGGATCTTGGCGTTGGGGAGCGCCATCCGCTTGCCCTCGGCGCCGCCCGCGAGGAGCAGCGCGCCCATGGACATTGCGATGCCGACGCAGATGGTCTGCACGTCGGGCTTGATGAACTGCATCGTGTCGTAGATCGCGAGGCCCGCGTAGACCGATCCGCCGGGTGAGTTGACGTAGATCGAGATGTCCTTGTCGGGATCCTCGGACTCCAGATGCAGCAGCTGGGCGACGATCAGATTGGCGATCTCGTCCGTCACGGGGGTGCCGAGGAAGACGATGCGCTCGTTCAGAAGACGGGAGTAGATGTCGAACGCGCGCTCTCCGCGAGAGGTCTGCTCGACGACCATGGGTACCAGTGGGCTCATTGCGCGGTGAGTCTAGTGATGGGCCTCGACGGGCTAGGAGCCGGGCGTCCAGAGCTCGCCGGACCCCTGTTCCTTCTCCTCCTTGTCGGGCGTCCACAGATCCTCGCGCGCCTGCGCCTGCTCGATCGGGATCGGCTTCGCCCGCTCCACGATCAGGTCGACCGCCTTGCGCATCGCGATGTCCTCGCGCAGGGCGTCGTCGGTGCCGCGCTTCTTGGCCTTCTCCAGCGACCGGCGCAGCGCCTTCTCGCTCGGCTCCTTCTCGCCGGGCTGGGCGGACGCCTGCTTCAGGGCCTCGAGCATCTCGTCGTCGGACACCTCGATGGCCTCGGACTTGACCACCGCGGCCAGGGCGGCCTCGCGGCGCAGGGCGCGCTCGGCGTCGGGCTCTGACTCGGTGACCAGCTCCTCCTCGGTCTTGTTGGTGATCTGGAGGTACTGCTCGGGGTTGAGCCCCTGCGCCTGGAGGCGGCGAGCGGTGACGTGCCACATCTCGTGCGCCTTCGCGTGCACCAGCTCGTGGGGCACGTCGATCTTGGCCTTGGCGGCCACGGCGTCGACGGCCGCCTCGCGGTACTCGCGCTCGATCGCGTCCTCGTGGGACTGGCGCAGACGCGTGCGCAGGTCCTCCTTGAGCTCGTCGAGCGAGTCGAAGCCTCCGGCCTCGATCGCCAGGTCGTCGTCGAGCTCCGGCAGCCGCTTCTCCTTGACCTCCTTGACGCTGACCTTGAAGACGGCCTCCTTGCCCGCGAGATGCTCGGCCTGGTAGTCGTCGGGGAAGGTGACCTTCACCTCGCGCTCGTCGGCGGCCTTCGCCCCCACGAGCTGCTCCTCGAAGCCGGGGATGAGCCGGTCGGAGCCGAGCTCGAGCAGAAAGCCGCGGGCGTCGCCGCCCTCGAACGGCTCGTCATCGACGAAGCCCTCGAAGTCGATCACCACGTAGTCCTTGTCGGCAGCTTCGCGCTCGACGGTCTCGAGCGAGGCCAGGGACTCGCGCATGCGCTCCAGCTCGGCCTCCACGTCCTCCTCGGGCACCTGGGGCTCGCGGCGGCCGACCTCGACTCCCTCGTAGTCGGTCAGCTCGGCGTCCGGGCGCACGCCGACCTCGAAGGTGAACGCAAGCGGCGCGCCCTTCTCCGGCAAGTCGTCCATGTCGAGGTTCGGGCTGCCGACGGTGGCGATGCCGGCGTCCTGCACGGCGTCCTCGTACCAGCCGGGAAGTGCCCGGCGCACGGCCTCGTCCAGAACCGCCTCGCGCCCCACCTGCTGGAGAACGACCTGGGCCGGCACCTTCCCCTTGCGGAAGCCGGGCACCTTCATGTCTCGCCCGATCTCGCCGGCGGCGGTGGCCACCTCCCGCTCGATCTCCTCGTTGGGGACCTCGACCTTCACGCGCACGCGCGAATCGGCGAGCTCCTCGGTCTGGGTTTGCACGGCCATCGGGGCGGTGACGATAGCGTGGCCGCCCTTGATCTCGCGGTTCCAGACCTGGCTCTACATCGGACCCCTCGGCCACCTCTACAGCGTGGTGGTGGACCTGGGTGTGTTCTTCGTGAAGTCGGCGGCTACGCGAGTTCAGCGCAGGCTGTCCGGCGCCGCCAGGCGCCCCAGCGCGCGGCGGTAGCGCCTCATCGATCGCGGCGTGAAGTCGCCGTGGGTCTGGTTCTTGAACCGCCCGACGCGCTCGCGGTGCAGGCGGTGCGAGCGGTTCTCGTTGTGGCCGATCACGTCGCGCGTGGCGATCCGGTGGCGGCCTTGGAGCGCGCGCGTGAGCCTCAGCGACGCCGCGATCTGGCGCCGGTTGCCGAGCACCTGGCCGTCGCTGGTGCCGACGTGCTCGATGCCGATCGCCACGTGGTTGAGCCCCACCGTGTGACGGCACATGATCGACGTGGGCACCAGCCGGGCGATCGTGCCGTCGCGATCGATCAGGTAGTGGGCGCACACCCCGGGCCGCTCCCCGAACTCGACGTCCGGCGAGTTCGAGGCGAACGTGTTGAACGCCGAGGCGAAGCTGTTCGAGGCGGTGAAGTGCTGCACGATCACCCGCGGGCGGAGGCTGAACGAGTCGACCCCGTAGTGACGGCGGGCGTAGGCCCGCATCTGTGCCTTGCGGTCGTCGCCGAACGGGATCGGGCGGCTGACCTCCCGCGGCGGCGCGATCGCCCGGGCCAGAGCGAGCACCGCGCCGGCATGGCGCGCGACCGAACGGCGCGACAACGAGCCGCCTGGAAGCTCGACGACCGTGGCCGTGTCGCGCGGGAACGTGCGGTTCTGCCATCTGGTCGCCGACCCGGGCAGGGGTGGGTACGCCCTGTAGGGCAGGCCCGACCGGCGGGCGTAGAGGCGCTCGAGGAAGCGGTCGCCACCGCCGCGATCCACGAGCCGCAGCATCTGGTGGTAGTAGAGGGTCACGCGCGGGCGCACGCGGCGGATGAGGGCGGCCATCGCCTGCGATTCGGGCTCGGAGAGCGGCCCGGAGCCGGAGTGGTAGGTGTCAAACGGCTTGCCCATCCCCCGCCAGGCGAACGGGAAGTTGCGGTTGAGGTCCACCCCGCGGCCGTTCTGGCGCCTGCGGGCGGCCGACCCGTCGGGATTGAGGTCGTCCACCAGCAGCAGCGCGGTCCCACGCGGAGGGCGGGCCCTGCGCAGCGCTCGCAACACGGGAAGCCCCGCGCGCTCGTTCCCGTGAATCACGCCGACGACGAGGATCACCCGCTTCGCCGCCGGCGATCCGACGCGCTCGGCCGTGATCGCGCGCCCGCCGGCGGACCGGCCAATCGTCTCGGCCTGCGCGGCAGCGCCGGGGGCCAGCGATAGCGCGACCCCTGCTGCGATGAGCGCCGCCTTCACCTGCCGAACGCTAGCGCCGCGCCGGGAAGGGGCGGTAGGGTCGCCCGGCCCCCGTCCGGAAGTTGGAAATTGACCGGCCCGCTGTACCACCTTGGCCGCTTCTGCTCGCGTCATCACCGCTCGGTGATCGCGATCTGGCTGATCGCCGTGATCGCCCTGGCGGCGGCCGGTCGCGCCGCGGGCGACCAGACCAACGACAACCTCTCGCTGCCGGGGACGGGGTCCACCGACGCCACCGACCTGCTCGAGAAGCGCCTGCCCGACCAGGCCTACGGCAGCAACCCCGTGGTGCTGAGGGCGAAGACCGGCAAGCTCACCGAGTCCAAGAACAAGACGGCGATCGGCGACGCGGTGAAGTCGCTCGACAAGGCGCCCGGCGTGATCAAGGCGGTGAACCCGCTCACCGGCGGCGGCGGCGCGCTGATCAGCAAGGACCAGACGATCGCCTACATACCGGTGACGCTGTCGATCGGCCCCGCGGACCTCGACAAGGACGAGGCGCAGGAGATCATCGACGCGGCCTCTCCCGCGAAAGACGCGGGCCTGCAGGTCGAGGCCGGCAGCTACCTCGGCAAGGCCGTCTCGAAGCCCGAGACCCACTCGAGCGAGGTGATCGGCCTCACCGCCGCGGTGATCATCCTGCTGTTCGCGTTCGGCACCGCGACGGCCATGCTCCTGCCGATCATCTCCGCGGTGCTCGGGCTGATCAGCGCCCTGGCGATCATCCGCCTGCTCGGTCACGTGGCGGAGGTGCCGAGCGTCGCGCCCACACTCGCCACGATGATCGGGCTTGGCGTGGGCATCGACTACGCCCTGTTCATCGTCACGCGCCACAAGCTCCAGCTCAAGGAGGGCATGGAGATGGAGGAGTCGGTGGCGCGCGCGGCAGCCACCGCGGGAGGCGCGGTGGCGTTCGCGGGCATCACGGTGGTGATCGCCCTCTGCTCGCTGGCGATCGCGGGCATCCCCCTGGTGAGCACCATGGGCTTCACCGCCGCCGTGGCGGTGGTCGTGGCCGTGATCGCCGCCGTGACTCTGCTGCCGGCGATGCTCGGCGCCCTCGGCCCCCGGATCGACTCGCTCCGCGTGAAGCTGGGCCGCACCCACCCCGACGACCACGAGCCGCATGGATGGGCGCGATTCGCAACCGCGGTGGCCAAGCGACCCTGGAGCTCGATGGTCGCGGCCACACTGGTGCTGGTGCTGCTCGCGGTGCCCGCGCTCAACCTGGAGCTGGGGCAGAACGACGTGGGCGCGCTGTCGGAGTCCACCACCGCGCGCAAGGCCTACGACCTGATCTCCGAGGGCTTCGGGCCGGGGCAGAACGGGCCGCTGCTGATCGCGACGAAGCTCGGCACCCCGGCCAAGAACGACCAGAAGAGCCTCGACGACCTCAACAAGAAGCAGCAGGAGGAACAGCAGAAGCAGGCGCAAGCGAAGGCACTGGGTCAGCCGGTCAAGCCCCCGAGCAAATCCGACCAGCAGAAACAGGCCGATCAGAAGAAGGCGCTCGAGTCGCCGGCCAGCGACCCGCGCCTGCAGACCCTGCAGAAGGACATCTCCAAGACCAAGGGCGTGAAGTCGGTCTCCCCGCCGGTGGTCGCCAAACAGGGCACCGCCGCCATCCTCACCGCGATCCCCACCACCGAGCCCTCGTCGAACGCGACCGAGGATCTCGTGAACCGGCTGCGCGACGACGTGATCCCGAAGGCCGTGAAGGGCACCGACCTCGACGTGACCGTGGGCGGCCAGACCGCCGGTTACATCGACCTGGCGGAGCGGATCGGGGACAAGCTGCCGTCGATGATCGCGATCGTCGTGGCGCTGAGCTTCGTGGTGCTGCTGCTGGCCTTCCGCTCGGTGCTCGTGCCTTTGAAGGCGGCCGTCGCGAACCTGCTCTCGGTGGGAGCGGCCTACGGCGTGGTCACGTTCATCTTCCAGGAGGGCCACGGCGCCGGCCTGATCGGGCTGGACGGGCCGGTGCCGATCGTGAGCTTCGCCCCGTTGCTGATGTTCGCGATCCTGTTCGGCCTCTCGATGGACTACGAGGTGTTCCTGCTCACCCAGATCCAGGAGCACTGGAAGGACGAGGGCAAGCCGACCAAGGCGGTGATCGACGGCCTCGCGTCCACCGGGCGGGTGATCACCTCGGCAGCCCTCATCATGGTGTGCGTGTTCACCAGCTTCATCCTCAACGGCGACCCGACCGTGAAGCAGTTCGGGGTCGGGTTGGCCGTCGCGATCGCCATCGACGCCACCCTTGTCAGATGCCTGCTCGTGCCAGCGATCATGGTGCTCATGGGCAAGGCGGCCTGGTGGCTCCCCGGCTGGCTGGGGCGCGGGCTGCCGAAGATCAGCATCGAGGGTGAGGACTACTTCAAGGCCCGTCCGGCGACCAAGTCATGAGCGCCGACGTCGCCCGCCTCGCCACCGAGCACGGCCGCCTGGCAATCGACACCGAGTTCGTCTCCGAGCGCCGCTACCAGGCGCAGCTGTGCCTCGTGCAGGTCGCGGTGCCCGATCCGGCGGCCGAGGACGAGGTGCGAACCGATGTGCTCGACCCGCTCGGCGAGAACCCGCCCGACCCCGCACCGCTCGCGCGGGCGCTCGCCGACCCCCAGGTCGAGGTGATCGTGCATGCCGGCCGCCAGGACGTCGCGATCATGCGCCGGACCTGGCAGACCGACGTGACCAACGTGTTCGACACCCAGGTCGGCGCCGGCTTCCTCGGCTTCGGCAACCAGGAGGGCTACGAGGCGCTCGTGAACCGCGTGCTCGGCGTGAAGCTGCGCGGCGGCGAGGGGTTCACCCGCTGGGACAAGCGCCCGCTCACCGACCGCCAGCTCTCCTACGCGGCCGACGACGCGCGCAGCCTGCTGGCCCTTGGGTCGGCCATCGAGAGCCAGCTGTCCGAGCGCGGGCGCCTGGAGTGGGCGCGCGAGGAGTGCAAGGTGGTGGAGGAGTCCGACGACGTGCGCACGCCCGAGCGCGCCTACGAGAAGCTGCCGAAGCTCGGCCGTCTCGACGACAAAGGCCGGGCCGTAGCGCGCCGGCTGTGTGCCTGGCGCGAAGAGGTGGCGAAAGAGATGGACCGCCCGCCGTCATTCGTGATCCCCGACCAGGCGCTGATGGAGCTCGCGCGCCGGACGCCGACGGATCACAGCGCGCTCGAGAACATCCGCGGACTGCCCCAGCAGACGCTGCACAAGCGCGGGCGCGAGCTTGTGGCGGCCATCGAGCAGGGCATCGGCGAGGACCCCCCGCCCCCGCCCCGGAAGTCGCCGAAGCGCGATCCCTCCGAGGCGCCGCTGGTGTCGCTCGCCCAGGCGGTGGTGCGCCACCGCTCGCGTGAGACCGGGGTGGCCACCGAGCTGATCGCGACCCAGGCCGAGCTCACCGCCCTGGTGGCGGCGGTCCGGCGGGGCGAGGACGACTCACGCGTGCGGGCGCTGCGCGGATGGCGGCGAGAGCTGGTCGGTGACGAGCTGCGCGAGCTGATCGAGGGACGGCGCCAGCTGTCGGTCGGCGACGACGGCGCCCTGCACGTGACGCCCGTCGACTAGGGCAGGCGTCCCGTCCACCGCAGCGAGAAGCCCGCGGCGAGCAGGAGCAGCACCGCGCCGCCGGCGGCGAACCCTGCCGTGACCTCACGCTTCTCCTCCTCGGTACCGAGCTGGGAGCCCAGCCGGTCGTAGACCGAGTCGAGCTCTGCGTCGTCCTGCGCGCGAAATGCCTCCCCGCCGGAGACCTGAGCGATCCGCCGCAGGGCCTCGGGGTCGGGCGGCACCGGGATGAGCTCCCCGCCGGGGCCCTGTACCACCGCGCTCTCGGTGCCGAGCGCGATCGTGTAGATCGGCACCCGCTGACGGCCGGCCGTGCGCGCGACCGCTACGGGGTCGCTGCCGAGCGTGGACTGGCCGTCGGAGAGGAGGACGATCGCGGCCGGCGGGCGGCGCGCGCCCTGCTCGTCGAGCGTGTCCAGCGCGGCCTGGAGCGCATCGCCGGTCGCGGTCCCGCCGTCGGCCACCAGGCCGTCGAGCACCGCGCGCGCCTCGTCGTGGTCGGCGCTGGGGCTCTCCACGATCTGAGGCCGGTCGGCGTAGGTGACGGACCCGATCCGCAGCTCTTCGGGCACCTGGTCGAGGAAGCGCTCGCCCGCCGCGCGCGCCGCGTCCAGGCGGCTGGGCTCCACGTCGTCGGCCAGCATCGAACGCGACACGTCGGTCACGAGCACGACCGACGCCCGCTCGACCGGGACCGCGACGGTGGTCTGCGGCCGCGAGAGCGCCACGATCAGCGCGGCGAGCGCGAGCAGGAACAGCGCCGGCGGCAGGTGGCGGCGCCAGGCGGGGACGGCGGGAACGATCGCGGCCAGCGTCGGCACCCCCGGGAAGCGGACCGCGTTGCGATGCGCGCGCCGCCCGATCAGGTAGTAGGCCAGGCCCGCCAGCGGCACGGCCGCCAACGCGGCGAGCAGTCCCGGGCTGGCGAAGGTCACCGCAGCGTCCGTCCCAGCTCGCGCAGCCAGTCGCCCGCGGTCTCCAGCACCACGTGTTCCGCCCCGGCGCGGCGCAGATCCGCCGCCACGGCCTCGCTCCGCGCGCGCTCGGCGAGCGCGTAGTGCTCGCGCAGCCGCGTGTCCGAGCTGTCGACGTTGAGGTGTCGGCCGGACTCCGGGTCGACCAGCACGAGGTTGCCGGCAGCGGGCAGCGCGGCCTCGCGCGGGTCACGCACCTCCACCGCGAGCACGGAGTGGCGCGCACCCAGGGCCGCCATCTCACGGCGCCAGGAGAGCGGGCCGCGAAAGTCCGAGACCACCACGATCAGCCCGGTCTGGGAGGCCGCGCGGCCGGTGCGCCCCAGCGCCCGGCCAAGCGCATGGTCGTCCGGCCGGCCGTCGGTGGCGACGCCCTCGGCCAGCACGCGCCGGACGGCCGCGAGCGCCGAGCGCCCGCCGCGCGGTCGCAGCCGGCGCTCGTGCGCGGCGCCGCACGTGGCCAGGGCCACGCGTCCGCCGCGGCGGGTGGCCAGGCGGGCGGTGAGCAGGGCGACCCCCTCGGCCACGTCGCACTTGAGCCGGTCGGCGGTGCCGAACGCCATCGAAGCGGATACGTCGAGCACCAGCCACGTGGTGAGCTGTCGCTCGGGGACCTGGAGCCGCACGTGCGGGATGCCGGTGCGGGCGGTCGCGGCCGGGTCGAGGCGCCGCACGTCGTCGCCGGGCTGATAGGGGCGCAGCTGTGCCAGCTCGGTGCCGTCGCCCACGCCGGGCGCCGGGCGCTCGCCGGGCAGCACGGAGCCGGCCCGGCGCGCGACCGCCAGGTCGAGCGCCTTCACCAACCCCGAGGGCATCTCCCCCGGGCCCTGGCGACCGGGTGCCGGCGCGGTGCCGGTGATCACGCGGCCAGCGCCTCCTCGGGCGGGCTGCCCTCCACTCCTGGCTCAGGAACGGCCTCCAGCACCTGCTCGAGCAGCTGATCGACCTCGACGCCGTCGCTGAGGGCCTCGTAGCTGAGCACGATCCGGTGGCGCAGCACGTCGAGCGCGAGATCGGTCACGTCGCCGGGCAGCACGTAGCGGCGACCGCGCAGCATCGCCAGCGCCTGGGCGGACTGGATCAGCCCGATCGGGCCGCGCGGGCTCGAGCCGTAGTCGATCAGCGTCTCCAGCTCGGGCAGCTCGTAGCGCTCGGGGCGGCGCGTGGCGTCCGCCAGCTCGACCGCGTAGTCGACCACGTCGCGATCCACGTAGACGCTCTGGGCCGCGATGCGGTGGCGCAGGAGCTCCTCAACGGAGAGCCGCTCCTGGATCTGGGCGGCGGCGCCGATCACGCGCTGCACCACGGTCGCCTCCTCGCCCGGAGTCGGGTAGCCCACCACGACCTTCATCAGGAACCGGTCGACCTGGGCCTCAGGCAGCGGGTAGGTGCCCTCGGACTCGATCGGGTTCTGGGTGGCCAGCACCAGGAAGGGCTCCGGCGTCTCGAACGTCTGGCCGCCGATCGTGACCTGGTGCTCCTGCATCACCTCCAGCAGCGCCGACTGCACCTTCGCGGGCGCGCGGTTGATCTCGTCGGCGAGCAGGAAGTTGGCGAACACCGGCCCGAGCTCGACGTCGAAGGTGCCGCTGTCGGGACGGTAGATGCGCGTGCCCACCAGATCCGACGGCACGAGGTCCGGGGTGAACTGGACGCGCTTGAACGAGCCGGCCACCACCTGGGCCAGAGTCTTGATCGTGAGCGTCTTCGCCAGCCCGGGCACGCCTTCCAGCAGCACGTGGCCGCCCGCGAGCAGCGCCACCATCAGGCGCTCGAGCATCGCGTCCTGGCCGACGATCACGCGCTTGACCTCGTACAGCGTCTCCTCGAGCGCCTCGCGGGTCGCCTGGTCCGAAGCTTCCATCTCCGCTCCTTCCGGTCTGGGTGAGAGCAACGTAGGGCTGCGGCCGTCAACTGCAGATAAACAGGGCCCCGCGCCGCCACCGGAGCCGACGGAGAAGGACCCGCCACCGGAGCCGTCGGAAACCAGAACCGCGCGGGGGCTCCGGGGGACGCGAGTCCCCCGGTTCCCTACCCTCGGAGGGGTGCGTGTGCTGGTGGCCGAGGACGAAACCCGGGTCGCCGAGGCGGTGGCCAGGGGGCTGCGGCGCGAGGGGATGGCCGTGGACGTGACCGGCGACGGCGCGGACGCGCTCTACAAGGCGCGCCTGCATCGCCACGACGTGGTGATCCTCGACCGGGACCTGCCCGGCATGCACGGCGACGACGTGTGCCGCGCTGTGGGCGCGGAGCTGCCAGGGACGAAGGTGCTCATGCTCACCGGCGCCGACCGCCTCGACGACAAGGTCGACGGCCTCTCCCTGGGAGCCGACGACTACATGACCAAGCCGTTCGCGTTCGCCGAGCTGGTGGCGCGGGTGCGGGCGCTGGGCCGCCGCGCGGGCCCCGCGCGGCCGGCGGTGATGGCGGCAGGCGACCTCGTGCTCGATCCCGCCCGCCACGTGGTCACTCGCGCGGGCGAGCCGATCGAGCTGAGCCCGAAGGAGTTCGCCGTGCTGGAGGCCCTGCTCGACGCCGACGGGGGGACCGTGAGTGGTGAGGAGCTGCTGCGCCGCGCCTGGGACGAGAACGCCGACCCGTTCACCAACACCGTGCGCATGACCGTGATGAAGCTGCGCCGCAAGCTCGGCGACCCGGCGCTGATCGAGACCGTGGCGGGCGCCGGATACCGGATATGAAGGTCACCGTGCGCGGGCGGCTGACCGCCCTCTATGCCGTGGTGTTCGCCGTCTCGACGGGAATCGTGCTGCTGCTCAGCTGGGTGCTGCTCGACCGCCACCTGGAGCGGACGCTGCCCCAGCCGCTGGCGAGCGAGACCGCGTCAGACCTCGGCGGCCTCTACCTGGTGGCATTCACGGGCGCGCTGATCCTCGCGGTGGGCGCCGGCTGGGCGCTCGCCGATCGGGTGCTGGCACCTCTCGAGCGGATCACCCGCACGGCACAGCGGGTGTCCGAGGATCGCCTGGACGAGCGAATCGCGCTCGACGGCCCGCACGACGAGCTGCGCGAGCTGGCCGACACCTTCGACTCGATGCTCGACGACCTGGCCGAGTCCTTCGACGCCCAGCGCCGGTTCGTGGCCAACGCCAGCCACGAGCTGCGGCGCCCGCTCACGGTGATCCGCTCCGAGGCGGAGGTCGCCCTGGCCGATCCCGGCGCCAGTAACGAGGAACTGCGTGCGATGGGCGAGGCCGTGATCGACGCCAGCCGCCGCACCGAGGCGCTGCTGGAGGGCCTGATGGCCCTGGCGCGCAGCCAGCGCGGGCTGCTGCGGCGTGAGCCGCTCGACCTCGCCCCGGCGGCCCGGTCAGCGGTCGCGATGGCGGCCGAGGAGGCGCGCGCCGCCGACGTGCGCGTGCGCGTGGACGCCGAGCCGGCCGAGACCACCGGGGACAGGCGGTTGATCGAGCGACTGATCGCCAATCTGGTGGAGAACGCGGTGCGCCACAACCGTGCCGGCGGCACCGTGGACGTTTCGACCGAGGCCCGCAACGGCGGCGCGGTGGTGCGGGTGGAGAACACCGGCGCCGCGCTCACGCCCGCGGCCGTGGTCAGGCTGACCGAGCCGTTCGAGCGCGGCCAGCGAACGGGCGACGCGCCCGGGGCCGGCCTGGGCCTATCGATCGTGAGCGCGGTGGCGGAGGCTCACGGGGGCGGCCTCACGCTGGAGCCGCTCGAGGGCGGCGGGCTGGCGGCGGAGGTGTCGCTGCCGCGAGGCGACTAGCGGCGCACGTCGGGAGGAGGTTTCGTTCGACACCTGGATCGCTTGGAGGATTGACGTCGCTACGGCAACGGTAACCCTCCAACCGATCGCTGTCGCGAGATTTGCCGGAGGTGACTAGAGGCGGACGTCGCGCGGGCACGGCGGGCGATCGTCCATCACCTCGAGGCCCACGGGCTGGCGGTCCTGCGCCTCGGTGGCGAGCTTCTGGTCCACGCCGGCCACTCCCCCGGCCGCAAACGCGAACATCGCGGTTCCTGTTGCCACGAGCGAGGCGGGAATGAGCGCGCGGAGGCTCACGGCTCTTACGGTAGCTAGGGCAGACGGCCGAACCAGCGCAGCGACATCAGTCCGCCGGCGCCCAGCAGGAACAGCGCGCCCGCGGCGAAGCCCGCGGTGATCTCGCGCTTCTCGTCGCGGGTGCCGAGGTCGTCGCCCAGCTCCTCGTACACGGATGCCAGTTCCGCGCGGTCGCCGGTGGCGAAGAAGCGGCCGTCGCCGATCTCCGCCATCTCGCGCAGGGTGCTCGGGTCGGGTGGCACGCGGCGCGTCTCCGTTGTGCCGCCCCGCTCCACCTCGATCTCACCGTCGGGTGTGCCCAGGGCGACGGTGTACACGCGGTAGCCCTTGCGCCGCGCCGCGCGCGCGGCCACGACCGGGTCCTGCCCCGAGGTGGTGAGGCCGTCGGAGAGGAGCACGATCGCGCCCGGAGCGCGGCGGCGCCCTGTGCGCTTGCGCACCCGGTCCAGGGAGCGCACCGCGGTGGCCAGGGCGTCGCCGGCCGCGGTGCCGCCCGTAGCCCGCAGGGAGCCGAAGGCGTCACGCACCTCGTCCCGCTCCAGCGCCGGCGGGCGCACCCCGCGAATGCGGTCGTTGAAGATCACGCTGCCCACGCGCACCTCGTCGGGCACCGAGTCGAGGAACCGCTGCGCCGCCCTACGGGCCGCGCCGAGGCGGGTGGGCTGCACGTCGTTGGCACGCATCGACGCCGAGATGTCGGTGGCGAGCATCACCGACGCGCGCCCGTCCGGCACGGCAACGGTGGCCTCGGGCCGCGCCAGGGCGACCGCGAGCACGCACAGGGCGAGCCCGTAGACGGCCATCGGCGCGTGGCGGCGCCAGCCGGGCCGGCTGCGCACCACCGATGGCATCACCGCGGGCGCCGCGAATGCCGCCGCCGCGCGCCGCCGGCGGCGCTCGTGGGCGAAGTAGAGGCCCACCGTGACCGGCACCACCGCCAGCACCAGCAGGTACCAGGGCGCCGCGAAGCTCATGGGCCCTGCGGGGAGCTGCGCGGCCGCTCGCCGAGCTCCACGTCGAGCGAGACGCGGCGCCCGTCGCGCTCCACGGTCACCTCGACGCTGTCACCGGGCTCGCGGTCCTCGATCGCCTTCGACACGTCCTCCGGCCCGCGCACCGGTCGGCCCTCGATGCCCACGATCACGTCGCCGCGGGCGCCGTCGCGCAGGCCCGCCCGCGCCCCCGGGCCGCCCGGCGCAACCGACTCGACCGCCGCGCCGGAGCCCGGCGCCGGCGAGGTGGTGACCCCGAGATAGGGGCGCTTGATCGTCTCGCCGTTACGCAGCTTGGGAACCACGTCGCGCACCGTGTTCGACGGCACCGCGAAGCCGATTCCCACGCTTCCCTGCGCCCCGGCGGTCGCTATCTGTGAGTTCACACCGATCACGCGCCCGCGCGCGTCGAGCAGCGGGCCACCGGAGTTGCCGGGATTGATCGGGGCGTCGGTCTGGATCACCTCGTCGATCTGGAAGCCGTTGGGCGACTGGATTTCGCGCTCCAGGCCCGAGACGATGCCCGCCGTGGCGGTCCGGTCGAGGCCGAACGGGTGGCCGATGGCGACGACGCCGTCCCCCACGTCGACCTGATCGGAGTTGGCCAGGCGCAGCGGCTGGATCGCGCTCACCGCGTCGGGGTTGACCTTCAGCACTGCCAGGTCCGACGAGGGGTCTGTGCCCAGCACCTCCGCGCCGAGGCGACGCCGATTGTCGTCGAACTGCACGCGTGCCCGATCCGCGTCGCCCACCACGTGGGCGTTCGTCACCACCGTGCCCTCGCGATCCACGACGAACCCGGTGCCGGATGCGGTGCCACGGCTCTGGCGCACCTGCACCGCCACCACCGCGGGTCCCGCCTCCGCGTAGACGCGGCCCACGTCGTTGCCGCCGCGGCCGCTGAGCACGGGCGGCTCATCGTCGCGCTCGGTGGCGTTGTCGGCCTCGCCCAGCGACAGGCCTATCAGCAGCGCGCAACCCACGGCCGCGATGGCCGATCCGATCGCCACCAGCCGGCGCGGAAACCGGCTCCGCGGCGGCGGCGTGGGGGCGGGCGGCCGCGGCGGCCGGCGTGGGCGGCGCGGCGCGGTGGCCGGGTCACCCCGGCGCGAGTCGCCCGACCACAGGTTGGTGTGAGAGCGCATCGATCCCGGACCGTAGGAGTTGGTACGTCAACTGCGGATAACCGAATCGACCGAATCCGCCAGCTACCCTGCCCGCTTCCCCCGTCGTAACGAAAGGATCTCCCTTGACGCTCCCCCGCCTCGCCGTGGCGCTCACGGCTCTCCTCTGCCTTCTGGTGGCACCGGCCGCCGAAGCAAAGGCCAAGCCGAAGTCGCCGAAGCTCACGGTGATGACTCGCAACATCTACCTCGGCGGGAACATCTTCCTGCCCGTGGTCACCAAGGACCGCGCGGAGTTCGAGCAGAAGTCAGGAGAGCTCTGGGACCAGGTCAGGGCCACCAACTTCCCGGCGCGCGCCAAGCTGCTCGCACGCGAGATCAAGCAGCGCAAGCCCGACCTGATCGGCCTGCAGGAGGTGGCGGTCTGGCGACGCGGCCCGACCGGCGTGAAGGACGGCGCGGCCACTCCGGCGACGCAGGTGGTCTACGACTTCAAGAAGTCCCTGCTCTCCGAGCTGAAGAAGGCCGGGCTCAAGTACCGAGTGGCCGACACCCAGCGTGAGACGGACATCGAGGCTTCGATCGACGAGGGCTACGACGTGCGGCTCACCATGAGCGACGTGATCCTGATCAAGAAGCGCAAGGGGCTGAAGGTGCGCAAGCGCAGCTCCAAGAACTTCAAGGCCAAGATCACCGTTCCGACCAACGGCGGGCCGTTCACCAGCCAGCGCGGCTGGACCGCGGTCGACGCCTCGCTCGACGGACGCAAGTTCCGGTTCCTCAACACCCACCTCGAGGCGTTCCTCGCCTCGGCTCGCCAGGCGCAGGCCAAGGAGCTGATCGCCAAGGGCGGCCCGGCCACGAAGCGCGGCCGAGTGATCCTCGTCGGGGACCTGAACTCCGACAAGGACGGGCTCGACGACGGCGATCCGATCCCCTACGGGGACCTGATCAAGTACGGGTTCAAGGACGCCTGGGTCGCGGGCGGCGGCAAGGGCTTCTCCTGCTGCTTCAAGTCCCCGCTGATCCGCGAGGCGCCGCCGGCGCCGTTCGATCACCGCATCGACCACATCCTGGTGAAGCCGAAGACGAAGGCCAGCAAGGCCAGGATCGTCGGCCGCGATCCGAAGATCCGCAGCGGCACGCTGTGGCCCTCGGACCACGGCGGCGCAGTGGTGACGCTCACGCTCAAGTAGCGAATGCGAGCCGGCCGCGGGCTCCAGCGCGCCCTGGAGGCGCTCCCGCGGCCGGCCGTCAGAGCCGGCGCGCCGTTCCTGTCCACGTGGATGCTGGACGGCGAGTACTTCGACGAGCGCACGGTGAACCGGGCGTACGACGACTTCTGCGATCTGCACCTCTGGCTGGGCCTGCGCGGCCTGGGCGCGCGCTCGGCCACGGCCGCGCTCTGGCTGCACGCGGAGGCCGCGACCGGCGCGCAGCTGCGCCTCGGCAACACCGGTCCGGTGGAGGTCCGCCACGACGATCGCGTGATCTCACGCCTCACCGAGCGGGTGCCGCGCCGCGACGGCCACGAGCTGGCGCTCTCGTTGCCCGCGGGCTGGAGCCGCCTGGAGCTCGCACTCGAGAGCGATGGCCCGCCCTGGGGCTTCTACGCGCGGGTGACCGACCGCCGCGGTGAGGAGCCGGCCGGGGTCACGGCGAGCCTGAGCGGGCCCGGCGCGCTCGCCGTCGACACAGCGGCGCTGCCGGCGGGGTTCGCGTCCTGGCCGTACGTCGAGCTGGCCAACCGCCGGCCCGAGCCACGCGCGGCGCCGCTCCGGCTGCTGGCGGGCGGCGGGCGCCCGCCCTACCGGTGGTCGGCGAGCGACCTGCCCGAAGGGCTGCAGCTGTCGGCCCGCGGCGACCTCACCGGCGTGCCGGCCGCCGCCGGGAGGCACCGCGTGGCGGCGCAAGTCACCGACGCCGCGGGTGAGACCGCGGAGCGCGCCCTCGACCTCGTGGTGGCCGAGCCCCCCACGCGCTGGTACGAGGACGCCGCGCTGGGCGCCTTCGTCCACTTCGACAAGCCCGACGCCGTGCCGTGCGAGCGCTGGGACAAGGAGTTGCGCGACTTCGACGGCCACGCCCGCCGCTGGGCCGAGCTGGCCGCCGCGGCGCGGGCCTCGGTGCTGGTGCTCACCGCCAAGCACCACGACTCGTGGGCGAGCTGGCCCACCGAGGTGAGCCGCAGCGACGGCACCCCGGCGCAGCGGACCGGCACCGACACGCTCGCCGCCACGCGCGCAGCCTGCGAGCAGCACGGCCTGAGGTTCGGGATCTACTACTCGCTGGTCGACAACTGGCATCCCGCCTACCCGGCGAACATGCCGGACTACCTGCGCTTCCAGTACCTCCAGATGGAGGAGCTGATCGACCGCTACGAGCCGTCGATCGTGTGGCTCGACGGCCACTGGGAGCACCCGGGCGCCGAGTGGGAGTACGACTCGCTGTTCTCGCTCATCCACGGGCGCGCGCCCGAGTGCGTGGTGGCCAACAACCCCGGGCGCCGGACCCTGGACGTGAGCGAGTTCACCCGCGGCGACGTGGACGTGCGCACCTTCGAGGGCAATTCGCCGAGCGATCACAACCCGGGGCTGCGCAACGGCGGCCCGAATCCCAGGCCGCTCCCGGCGGAGAAGGTCGCGTTCACCTGCGACTGGTGGGCGCCGGGGCCGGGGCCCGGCCAGGCGGGCTGCACCCGTAACCGCGATCCGCGGGAGTGGCTGAGGACCCTCTCCGAGGTGGTGTGCGCGGGCGGCACCCTTCAGCTCGGCCTCGGCCCTGGCTATCCAGGCGCGCCCGACGGCGCGCCCGCGCCGGGAGAGCTGCACGACGGTGCGCGTGAGGTGCTCGAGGGAATCGGCCGGTGGCTCGACGACGGCCGGGCCGAGGCCTTCGAGGGCGTGCGGCCGGGACCGCTGCGGGCCGGGCGCTGGGGGGCGAGCGTGCAGCGCGGCGACGCGATCTGGCTTCACCTGCGGCGCCCCGGCGCGCTGAGCCTCGAGGGGCTCCAGCCGGACAGGACGATCGTGCGCGCCGTCCTGATCCCGGCCGGCCGCGAGCTGCGCTTCCGCGCGAACGACGACCGGGTGTCGATCGACCTCGCCGGCGTCGATCCAGACCCCGTGGTCACGCTCGTGCGCCTGGACACTCAGCCCGCGACGCGGGCGTAGACCGCTTCGATCCGCCGGACGTGCGCTTCCTCGGAGAAGGTCGTGGCCGCGGCGTCCATGCCGGCGCGGGAAACCCGCTCCCACTCCTTGCGCTCCGCGGCGAGTTTCGCGCAGGTGGCGGCCAGGTCCTCGGGGCGGGCGAGCACCCCGCCACCGGCCTCCACCAGTTCCGCCAGCCCGCCGACGCGACGAGCCACAACGGGCGTCCCCACCGCCATCGCCTCCAGCGCCACGAGCCCGGCGGGCTCGGCCCAGCGCGACGGGATCACCGCCACCCGCGCTGAGGCGAACAGGTCGCGCACGCCCGCTCGGGTGAGCAGCCCCGCGTAGTGCACCGGCCCCGCCCGCACGTCCGCTTCGAGCGGGCCCGCGCCGGCGACCGTCACCTCCATGTCACGACCAAGCCTCAGCAGCTCGGCGACGCCCTTCTCCGAGGTCAGGCGCCCGGCGAACGCCACCCCGTGGCGCGCCTCGAAGCCGGGCGCGGACGAGCCGGCCGGCGGGGCGAAGGGCGGGATCACCTCAGCGTCCACCCGATACGCCTGCGCGACGTGTCGCGATGGGGCGACGAATGCCGCGATGGCGGGAACGTGCAGCCGCGCCCGCACCGGATGAAGCGCCGTATTGAGCGCCCGGTAGCGCGGGCGCGCCTCGAGGCGGTCGATCCGCCCGCCGGAATCGTCGAGGGCGCTGGCCGACATCAGCTCGTAGTCGTGAAGGGTCTGCACGACCGGGACGCCGCGGCGGGCCGCCACCCGCACGGGCGCCGGCGAGAGCTGCGGATAGAGCTTGTGTGCGTGCATCACGTCGGGCTCGAAGTGGTCGAGCAGGCGCTCGGTGGCGGCAGCGGCCGAGCGGTTCCACAGCGCGCGCAGCGCGACGCCGGCGGCGGCGCCCGGTGGGAGGTCGTCCCGCGTCTCAGCGGTGACGGACGAGCGCACGAACGCTCCGCCGGCCTCCTCGTTGCGGGCGTCCGCGGTGGACAGGAGGCGCACGTCGTGCCCGCGGTCGCGCAGGGCGCGCGCGAGGTCGAGCGAGTAGCGGTCCGCGCCGCCGGCCGGCCAGGCCAACTTGTTCGCGATCAGAACGCGCATCTACGATCCCCTGCTTGGATCTCGAAGCCCTCGCCCGCTCGTACCCGCCCGAGCTCGTTGAGGAGCAGCTGGCCGACGTGCCGCGAATCGCACATCACGTCGAGGCGGTGACCGCGCGGTGTGGTCCGGCCGCGCGGGTGTGCGACGTCGGCGGTGGGGTCGGCATGTTCGCCCCCGCGTGTGCGGACGCCGGGATGTCGGTGACCCTGGTGGACGACTTCGCCGATCCCGTGAACGACCGGTTCGGCGACGCCGTGCTGAGCCCCCACCGCGCGCGGGGCGTGGAGGTGGTGCGGCGCGACGTGATCGAGGAGGGAGTGGAGCTCGAGCCCGAGTCGCTCGACTGCGTGACCTCGTTCGACTCGATCGAGCACTGGCACCATTCTCCCAAGCGCCTGCTGGAGGGCCTGGTGGCGGCCCTGAGGCCCGGCGGCTGGCTGATCGTGAGCGCGCCGAACCGCGTGAACGCGCGCAAGCGGCTCACCACGCCGTTCGGCCGCAACGAGTGGAGCTCGCTCACGGAGTGGTACGAGACCGAGCGCTTCCGCGGGCACGTGCGCGAGCCGACGGCGGGCGAGCTTCGCCACATCGCCTCGAGCCTTGGGCTCGAGGACGTGACCGTCTGGGGGCGCAACTGGATCGGTCTCACCCGCGACATTCCCCTGGTGCGCGTGGTGTCGCGCCTGGCCGACCGGTCGCTGCGGCTGGCCCCCTCGCTGTGCAGCGACATCTATGTGGCGGGGCGCAAGTCCTCGATGGCCGAGACCAGCTCCCGCGCACGCGTGCGGTAGGTCCCGTCGCGCACCGCGGCGAGCCCTGCCGCCGCCACCTCGTCGCGCTCCGCATCGTCCGCGAGCAACCGGTCGACGGCCGCGCGCATCTCCACCGGGGTGTCGAAGAGCCGCGCCGCGCCGGCGCCGAAGATGCGCTCGTGGTCGGTGGTGCGCGTGGCCACCATCGGCGTGCCGGTGGCGGGCAGCTCCCAGGTGCGCATGTTGTGCCCGATCAGGTTCTGCGCGTCGAGCACGTTGATGCCCACCCGGGCCGAGCGGTAGAGCGCCCCGGCGGCCCTGCCCCAGTGCGAGCCGGGCAGCACCGACCCTGCCAGCGGCGTGCCACGCGTCAGGCGTGCCCAGCGCGGCCCGCTGAGGGCAAGCCTCAACCCCACCAGCGCCCGCGCGTGCTCGACCCGTTCCGCGCTCGCGCAGCCCACGAACGCCACGTCGTGCTGCGGCTCACCACGGGGCTCGGGCGCGTACAGCTCCGGGTCGTACGCGAAGGGCAGGACCACCGTGCGGCGGGCGCCGGCCTCCTCCAGCCCGGCGGCCAGCTGCTCGCTCCACGCCGTGACGAGGTCATACGCGGGGAGAGCCTCGAGCAGGCATGGCTCGCGCACCCGCCCGGACAGAGGGTTGTCGGTCTGGAGGTTGACCACCGGCGCACGCGTCGCGTCCCGCAGGCGCTCGACGTCGCGGCGGCGCAGGTAGCGCCCGCGCACCACCACCACGACGTCCGGCCTCGCGGCGGCGGCGGCGCGCGCCGCGGTCCGCGCGAGCGGGGTCGCGAGCGGACGATGAAGCGGCGTGCGCTCGAACAGGCGGTTGTGCGAGGTCAGGCGGCGTGCTCGGACCATGGCCACCTCGTGTCCCTCCTGCTCGAGGCCGGGGGCCAGCGATGTGCCCAGCTGACCCTCCCCCAGAGGCGTTAGGAGGGCGAGCCTCAAGCCGCCACGGGCTCGGCCGGCTCCCGCGGCGCACGCCCAGGATCGAGGCTCGAGACGAAGGCGGACCAGTGCGGCAGCACGACGGCGGGTGTGAGCTCGCGCGCGGCATAGTCCGAGCCGGCCTCCCCGAGGGCGTCGCGCCGGGCGGGCGCCTCGGAGAGCGCGACCAGCGTGTGCGCCAAGGCCTCCGGGTCCTCGGGGCGCACCAGGACCCCCGCGCCCGAGCGCCGGACCTCGGCGGCCACCTCGCTGCCGGGCGATGCCGCCGCGACCACCGGGCGGCCGGCCGCAAAGTAGGCCGTCAGCCGGCTGGCCAGCGACATTCCCTGCACCGACGCGCGCTGGCTCAGCAGGAGCACGTCCGCCGCGCCCAGCATCGCCTCGAACTCGCCGGCCGGCTGGACGCCCTCGAAGCTCACGACCCCCCGTCCCAGCCGCTCCAGCCGGCCGCGGTCGTTGCCGTCCCCCGCCAGCACCACCCGGATGTCCCGTCCGCCGAGGCCGCGCGCCGCGTCGATCACGCTGTCGAGGCTCTGCTTCTGGCCCATGTTGCCCGCGTGGAGGCAGACGAGCTCGTCCTCGCGCCAGCCGAGCCGCGCTCGGGCGGCCGCGGGATCGAGGTCCGGCGCGGTCCGATCGGCCCAGTTGCGGAGGTTCACCACGTCGCGATCGAAGAACGACCCGAACCCGGGCGACGTGACCGCCACCGCCGACGCCGCGCCGGCAGCGGCGCGCTCAATCCTCGCCGTGGGACGCACCAGGCGCTCGGCACCGCGGACCCCGGCCTCGGCTGCGGCACGCCCGAGCAGGTCCTGGAAGACGATTCCCACCGGAGCGTCGTGCGCGCGTCCCGCCGCGAGCGCGACGTGGGCGCACGCCAGGCAGGGGCTGACCCCGATCACCACGTCCGGCCGGGGGCCCCGCCGGGCGAGCCGCAGCCCTCCCGCCAGGAAGCACGCCTCGTACGCCGCCCTGCGCAACGCCGTCTGCCGCCGGGGGACGTAGTGGCGGTGCCGGCGAACTTCGATGCCGGGATCGTCGTCCCGGGCGGCCACGCCGAGCCGCCAGCTCGGGTAGTGCGGCATGCCGGTCACCACGGTCACGTCGTGGCCCTCATCGGCGAGGCGGCGCGCGAGCCCGCTCGAGTAGACGGCGATCCCCGTGCGATCCGGAGTGAAGGTGGAGGTGACCAGCATCACCCGGCTCACGCGGCGACCTCCTCGGCGAACGCCAGCAGGCGCCTGGCGGTGACCTCGGGTGCGAGCTCGCGCTCGTACAGCTCTGCGCCCGCTTCTCCGAGGCGCCGCCGCTCCGCGTCGTCGGCGAGCAGCCGCTCGAGGCAGTCCGCGAGAGCCGGAGCGTCGGGCGGCGCGAGCGCCATCGCCGGCGCGAACCCGTCCCATCGCTTCGGCCCGTCGATGGCGACCACGGGCCGCCCATGCGCCAGCGCGGACGCGATTGTGGACTTCGCGGTGATCGGTCCCTGGGCGTTCGGGAACAGCACCAGTGGCGCGGCGGACAACTCGCGCGAGAGCTCGGGCCGCTCAACCACACCGCTGAAGGACAGCGCGCCCGCCCATCCCCCCTGCTCCGCGGCCTCCCGCCAGCGCTGCGCCCGGCTGCCGGCGGCGCCCGGCTGCCCGACCAGGCGCAGGCGCGCGTCGACGCCGCGCGCCCGGAGCGTCCCGAGCGCGCCCGCCACGGTGGCCACGCAGGCGTCGTCGGCGCCGAAGCTCATCACCGCGATCTCGTCGCGCGTGCCGAGGGGATGCTCGACCCGCGGCAGGTTGCCGCAGATGGGTATCGCCTCCAGCGGGCGGCGCGGGAGCCAGCGGCGGGAGCGCAGCCAGCGCTCGCGGTCGCCGGTCGCGGCCACGAGCCCGTCCGAAGCCGCGACCACCGCCACGAGCGCCGCTCGCTGGGTGGCGGCCAGGCCGTTGTGCTGAAACCCGCGCTCGCGGAACCCGTACGCCGCCTCGTGCACGACCGTCACGAGCGGCCCAGAGGACGCACGCAGCCGCCGGGCGATCGCGGGCGCGTGAAGCGGTGTGCCGTGCAGGTCCCACGCGGTGCGCGGCCCATAGTCGAAGGCCGAGTAGCTCCACAGCACCGCGTCCGGCCGCTCCGCCAGGGCGGCGCCCAGCTCACGGCGGAAGCGCCGCGCGGCGCGCCGGGTGTCCGCGGCGCTCCAGCCCGGGTCGCGCTCCCACCAGACCGTCTCGGGGGAGCCGAGCCATGGGTCGAGCGCGACCGCGTAGTCGCGAATGCCGCAGGTGGCCGAGGCGGACGCGCCGACGACGAGCAGCCTCACGCCGCCGCCTCCACCGACTCGTAGATCCGCTCGTAACCCGCCACGGTGCGCTCCCAGGTGAACTCCTCGGCCCGGCGCAGCCCACGATCGCGCAGCTCCGCGGCGCGCGCCGGATCGCCGAGCACCGCGGCCACGGCCTCCGCGAGCCCCGCAATGTCGTCCGCGCCGGCATGCAGAGCCGCCCCGCCGGCCACCTCGCGGAGCACCGGCAGGTCGGACGTGACCACCGGGATTCCGCACGCCATCGCCTCGACCGGGGGCCAGCCGAAGCCCTCCGCGTGCGAGGGGAAGAGGAGCACGTCGGCGACACCGTACAGCTCGGCCAGACGCCGGTCGGTGTGCAGCCCCGCCTGGATCAGCCGCCCGTCGAGAGCGAGCGAACGCGCGAGCGCCATGTGCTCTTGTGAGAGCGGAGGCCCGGCCCGCAGCAGCGTAACTCCATCGCCCAGTGCAGCAGCCGTGCGCAGCACCCCGGTGTCGTTCTTGTAGGGCTGGCCGCTCGACACCTGCAGCACCACCGGCCCGCTCAGCCCGAGCTCGGCCCTCAGCCGCTCGCGGTCGCCCGCGGGCAGGGGCCTGAAGTGGTCGTCCACCCCCAGGGGCACCACCTCGGTGCGCGCCGGATCGACTCCCTTCATCGCTACGACCTCCGAGCGCACGAACTCCGTGGTGCACACCACCCGCGCCGCACGACGCAGAAAGGCGGTGGTGAAGTCGAACCGCAGTGTGGCCCGCCTCGGCCCGTGGAAGTCACCGGTGCGCCCGTCGCGTGACCACAGCAACATCAGGTCGTGGCAGGTGACCACGGTCCGCCGGGCCCCGGAGAGCGCGCACAGGTGGGCATGCCCGTGGTCGGTCACGTGCACCACGCCCCGCCGCCTGCGATTCGCCAGCACGGCGGCCGGAAGCCGTCCGTAGCGGCTGAGGTAGGGCTCCAGCCGCGGCAGCGCCAGCGGCTCCAGCTGGATCGGCGGCGGCCGCAGGGCCACCCGCCCCGACGTCCTCAGGCCGTGCTCGAGTGTCGCGCCGAACCGCGTCATCGACCCGGGCTCCCCCGCTCCGACCTCGCGTACCAGCAGCACGTCCAGGGGGTTGCTCACGCGAGCGCCCGCTCCCAGGCCTCCACCAGCCGCCGGCGGTAGTGATCCCAGGTGTACCCACGCTCGATCCGCTCGCGGGCGCTGGCGCCCATGCGCGCGCGCAGGCCAGGGTCCTCCGCAAGCGCCTCGAGGCGCTCGGCCAGCGCGGCCGGGTCACGGCGCGGGACCACGAACCCGTCGGTGCCGTCGCGCACCTGCGAACCGGACTCGTGTGTGACCACCGACGGAAGGCCGGCGGCCATCGCCTCGTAGGTGACCAGCGCGGAGCCCTCGGCAAGCGAGGGGAACACGAAGGCCTGGGATCCAGACATCAGTTGCCGCACCCGGTCCCTGGTGAGCGCTCCGGTCCAGCGGGCGCCCGCCGGCAGGTCCCGTACGAGCGACGGGTCTGTGGCCCGGCCCGCGAGCGTTAGGCGCGCGCCCGGAAGGCGCAGGCGCCTCCACGCGTCGAGCAGGTGGGTCACTCCCTTGCGGCGGCCGATCTCGCCCACGAAGGCGACGTCAAAGCCCTCGCCGTCGGGCCGCGAGGGCTCGTACGCCACCGGGTCCGCGCCGTAGGGCACGATCGCCACGCTCTCCTCGGGGGCGCCGTTCTCGACCAGGCAGCTCTTCACGAACTCCGACGGCGCGAGCAGCAGGTCCGCCTGCGCCCGCTCGGCGCGGATGCGCGCGGTCTGGAAGCGGGTGACCGAGTCGCCCTCGAGCGCCGCCGCCTCGGCAAAGCGCTCGTGCGCGCTCGGCACGTCGAGCACCGCGATCCGGCCCTGATGCCGAGCCGCGGTGAGCGTGGCCAGCGCGGCGCCCTCGAACGCGTGCACGACCTCGGAAGGCCAGCGCGACACCCGGCGCGCCGCGGCGGCATCGAAGCCGCGCAGCATCCACCCGAGGTGGTCCACCCGCGCGCCGACCGTGCGCGCGGCAATCGCCGACACCACGTCGTGCGCGGGCAACGAGGTGACCCGCGCGCGATCGATGCCCGGATGCCAGCGCCTGGTCCCGCGCCGGTATATGCCTGTCACGAACCGCTCGAGCATGTGGGAGCGCTGGGCGGCGAGCGCGGTCTCGTAGGCGTGCTGATGGGTCGGGTGGGTGACCACCACCCTCACGCGCGCGCCTCCTCGAGAGCCGCCGCCGCGTCGGTCACGATCACCGGGTCACCGTCGTCGAGGCTGCGCCTGAACAGCTCGGCTCGCGCGGTCGCCGCCCGTCGCCCCGCCTCCCGCTCGGGGAGGTCCAGGCCGTCATCGCGCCCATCGAGCCACGGGCGCCCTCGGACCCCGGCCACCGCGCCCTCGGTGACGGCGTGCTCGGCCACATCCCGTGCGCTCATCCCGGGCAGCGAGGGGAACTCAGCCACCGCGTTACCGTCGAGCTGGGCGAAGAGCACGGGGGCGCTTGCGCGGCAGTGCACGCCGCGCAGCAGCGAGCGCGTCCATGGCCCGGCCGCGCCCAGCACGGCAAGCTCGCCGTGGCGCAGCACCGTGTAGGTCGGCGACTCGCTCAGTGCGGCGAGGTCGGCTCGTCTGCGCGGGTCGCCGTCCCCCAGGCTGTAGCGCTCGTCCCGCGGCCCGGGCAGCACAAGCCCGCGCCAGTCGAGCAGCACGGGCTCGGCCCCGGTCAGGCGCACCTCGGTACCTCGCTCTCCCGCGCACACCAGCCGTGCGATCCGCTCGGACAGCCGCACGAAGTCGGTGAGGGCGCCGTCCCACGGGGGCGGCGCCGTGAGGTGGTCGCGCAGCGCCAGCGCCCGGGACATCGCGGGCTCCTCCTCCGGCATCAGCTCGATCGCGCGGCGCAGAGCTCGCTCGCGGTCCCGCTCGAGCTCGTCGTGTTCCAGCGCCAGCAGGATCCGCACCGGCTCGGCGACGAGCTTGAAGCAGAGGTAGGTGGCGTGGCGCCCGTCCGGCTCGCGCGCGAGCCGCAGCGTCTGCTGCCACCAGAACTGGAGTTCCAGCCAGGCAGCGGCGCGGCGGTCCCCCGGGGTGGCGGGGCCGCGCCGCTCGCGGCCCCACAGGCGACGCCACTCGGCCGCCGGCGTGGCCAGGCCCGGCCGCTCGCGCAGGCCCAGCTCGTCGTGCGTCCAGCGCTCCGCGAGGTATCGCGGCTCGGCCGCGGTGAGCGCGTTCGCAGAGCGTGCCGCCGCCAGCTCGTCCGGGCTGTAGACCGCGATCTCCGGGGCGAGGCGGCGAACGAGCCGCGGCAGCCGCTCGCGCCTGCGCCGCGCCGCTTCGGGATCGCCGGTCACGATCACGAGGTCGATGTCGGACAGCCCGTACGCGGCGTCACGCGCCGCCACGGTGCGCGCCACGTACGCGGTCCCGCGCGGTGCGACCACCAGGCCGAGCAGGCGGGCGGCGAGCTCATACGCGAGGCGCATCAGAGGCCGCGCCGGGCCGCGTTCGATGCGCAGCAGGGCGTTGGTAATCACTCGGGCAGGCACACCCGGCAGAAGTCCTCACCGAACGGGGTGAGGTGGATGCTGCGGCGCACGGTCTTGCCACGTCCGGCCTCGCGCATCGCCTCGATCACGTCCGGCTGCGCCTCCAGCACCTGGTACTCGAGCGGATCCTCCAGCGGCTCGCGCGAGAACCAGATCAGCCCGAGGCGGTAGAGGTTGTTGAGGTAGGCGGGCAGGCGATCGAGGTAGCGGGCGCCGGCCTGGGATCC
The DNA here is from genome assembly GCA_963808105.1 of uncultured Thermoleophilaceae bacterium. Lineage (GTDB taxonomy): Bacteria > Actinomycetota > Thermoleophilia > Solirubrobacterales > Thermoleophilaceae > JAAYBF01. The sequence continues at coordinate 76,728 of CAWEEH010000004.1, forward strand.
GATCATGGACAGCCCCGGGGCTACGAGGTCCGAGCCCACGTTGAGCGCCTTGTGCGCGCGTACGTCCACCGCGGGCTGCGGGCCCTCGGCCGCGAGGAAGCGAAGGACGCGGGCCTCGTCGGGGGCGAGGTCGTCGAGAATGCGCTCGTACGCGGGGTGCGCGTCCTCCTCGTAGTCGACGTCGGCGGACTGGCGCAGCAGCTCGGCGCCGCGACTGCGCAGCGATTGGTGCTCGTGGCTGCTCGGGCTCGGCTTCGGGCTCTGGCGATTCGGCGACGCTGGACGGGTGACCGGCTGCTCGTGGTCGCCCAACCCGAGCGCGCGGCGGGCGACGCTCGTAGGACGTGTCCACGGTCCAGGTGGCCGTGCGCCACCAGGCGCCGAACGCCAGCCGCGCCACCGACGGCGCCAGCTCGGTGACGCCCGGATCTCGTCTTCGCTCAGACACCGAATATCGCCAGGTGGACGAGGCCCGCGCCGAAGCCGAGCACGGCGCCGTGAAGCACCAGCAGCCACTCGTCCTCGCGCATCGCAGACCTCAGCATCTCCGAGAAGTCTGACGAGGACATCTCGCGCATGCGGCTCGCGATCAGTTTCCGCACGGCCTCACTCTGGCGCTTGTTGAACTCCTCGTCGCCCAGCGGGGTCATCGTGTAGTCCACGGCCTCGACCGCCACCGTCTCGCGGATCGAGTCGTACTCCTTGGTGCCCACCGCCACGCGCACGGCCGAGCGCGCGGTGCCGACGGCGCGATCCAGCGCCGGCCGCATCGCGGTCTCGATCATCTGTCGTGTGCGGTCCGAGCTCGGCCCGTGCAGCAGCTCCTCGCCGATGTTCGACAGCGTCACGATGTCGTTGGAGATCACGTTCGCGTAGGCGTCGGCCGCCTGCTCTTGGCGTCGCAGGAACAGGCCGTGGACCTTGAACCGGCCCACCTGGCGCGGCTCCACCGGCTCGAAGATCATCCAGATGGCGAGCCAGTTGGTGGCGTAGCCGACCAGGGTGCCGGCGATCGGCAGCACCCACCAGTAGGGGAACGCCTCCACGAGCACGATCGTGGGGATGCCGAGCACGAAGCCGAAGAAGAAGCCGAAGTTGATGATGAAGCGCAGCTCCTGCCGCCCCGTCTCCAGAAAGATCTTGTTGGCCAGCTCGGGGTGGGCCTCGAGGTGGCGGATCACCATCAGCTTGATGTCGAGCAGCTGATCCACGTTCGCGCCGATCTGGTCGGTCACCTCGTGCACGATCGCCGGCAGCTGGCCGCGCACACGCTCGTGGACCAGCCCGCGCACCTGCGGGGGCACGTCGTGCCAGAGCTGCGGGTGCTCGCGCTCCATCGTCCGCTCCACGAGGTCGTGGATGTCGCGCTCGGACGTCGCCAGGATGTGCTCGGCGATCTTGTCGGGCTCGAGCTGGGCGTAGAAGTCCGCGGGGCTGCCGAGCTTGGCGATCCCCTTGTCCACCGCGATCGACCCCATCTTCGCCGCGCGCGAGGGGATGATGCCCTGCCAGCCCACGCCGCCCTGCATCACGCCGGGGATCTGCTGGAGCTTGCGTGGGAGCAGCCGCGCGAGCGCCGCGAGCCCGGCCAGCCGGAAGCCCGCAAAGCGCACGGGGTAGAAGAGCATCCACACCCCGCTCCAGTTGGTCACGTATCCGATCGCGCCCGAAAAGATCGGAATCGTGATCAGGCTGATCGTATGGCTATCCACCTGGTCGAGATCCCCCGCGGGCGATCCTACGGTCTCGGAGCCTCCTGACACCCCGCTTGATCTGAGTGGCCAGCGCCAGCGCCAGCGCGATTCCCGTGCCCAGCAGGATCAGCGCGATGATGGCGGCGGGCACCGGGTACTCGAGCACCAGCACAACCACGCCGGCCACCGCGAGGTCCTCGAGCAGGCTCACGGCGATGTTCGTGAACGGCTCCGGCGAGGCGTTGATTCCCACACGCAGCAATGCCTTCACCGAGTGGCTGGCGAGCGCAAGCCCGCCGGATCCGGCGCCGGCCAGCACCTCCTCGAAGCCCGACACGTCAGCCGCGCCGGCGAAGTCCACCCCCACCGCGCTCCCGATCGCCGGCCGGATGAGCGTGTGCACCGTGTCCCACGCACTGTCGACCCACGGGATCTTGTCGGTCACGAACTCGATCGCGAACATCACCAGCGAGAGGGCGATCACGCCGTCGCGCTGCAGCTCGTCGGGAACCTCTCCCACCCCGGCCCGCCCGAGCAGGCCGAGCAGCGCCACCGTGAGATAGGCGTTCACCCCCGAGGCCCAGCCGGCGCTGATCACGGTCGGCACTAAGTCCACTTGCGGAGTGAACCACTAAGGCATCGCTCGACCCGGTCGAGGGGAATCTGAATGACAATCACCCGCCCCCTCTGCAGATCCCTCGTGATAGTCGCTGCGCTGGCACTCACCTGCGCCCCGACCGCCTTCGCCGGTTCGTCCGATCCCACCAACCCGCTGGTGGGCAAGCGCGTCTACATGGACTGCGACGCCGCACACCAGTCCACCGGCAAGCTCTACAACCCCTGGAACGCGCTGTGGCGCAACCCCGCGCACGCCAACCATCTGCGCAAGGTGGCTCAGGTGCCGGGCGCAAAGTGGTTCGCCGGCATCAGCGAGCGACCCACCCGTCACGTGGAGCGCTACTTCGCCAACGTCGACGACCCCCAGTGGGGCGGCAAGTCATGCAGGACGCGGCTCCCCTACGGAGCGCGCGACGCCTACGTCGGCGACTACCCCGTGGTGGCCATCCGCCGCCTCGTGAACGGCAATTGCGCCGGCATGCGGAGGCAGTCGGCCGGCGGCTACAAGGCTTGGATCGAGGAGTTCATCCGTATGTCGCGGCTGCGCTTCGTGCCCAACCCGGGTGCGCGCTACAAGTTCTGGATGGGCAGTCCCTACCCCCACGGCAAGTGGGTCCGGACCCAGCGCAACGTGACGATCATCCTCGAGCCCGACGCGATCGGCCTGATGGGCGCGCGCCGCAGCTGCCTGAAGCGCTCCGAGGTGCCGGGCCGCCTGGCGCTGCTCGGATGGGCCGCCAAACGACTGAGCGAGACCCCTGGCTTCAACGTCTACATCGATGCCGGGTCGTCCTCATGGGTCAAGGCCAGCAGGGTGATCAGCTACCTGCGCCAGGCCAACGTGGCCTACACGCGCGGCTTCGCCCTCGGCGCCACCCACTACAACCGCACCAGTCGCGAGGTCGCCTACGGCAACCGCGTCGGCAGGGCTCTGGGCGGCAAGCACTTCGTGGTGAACACCGCCGAGAACGCCAATGGCGCCCTGCCCAAGCACAGGTGGGGCAAGTACGGGTCGAGGGCAACCGCCTGCAACCCTCGCAACGCCGGCCTCGGCCAGCAGCCCACCACCAAGACAGCCTCTCCCCTCGCAGACGCCTACCTCTGGATCAGCCGCCCCGGCCTGTCCTCCAACGGCAAGCGCGGCAACCTCCAGTGCGGCAGGGAGAACGGCCCCGCCGGCAACGTCTTCTGGGTCAAGAAGGCGGTCTGGGAGGCCAAGCAGGCGAGCTTCCAGAAGTCCCACTGGCCCCCGCTTCCCCTGTAGGTCGCCGTCGACAATCGGTTGGGGACTCAACGGGGTCATAACCCCGATAAAGCCCCACTCGATTGCCCACGCGTCCTTTCGGGCCTAGCGGCGCGCCAGGGCGCGGCGCAGAGCTCGCGGCGATCGCAGCAGCCGCTTGTCCGCCACGCCGATGAACCGCACCCTGCCTCGCCGCACTCCGAACACCCTCGGGCTCGACGGGTTCGCCCGGAAGACGCCTCGGGTCACCCGGCGCAGGCGCGGATAGGCCCGGCGCAGCGCGCGGGTGCTCGAGCCCGGCCTCACCTTCCGGTTGCCATGGCCGCGTGCCGTGGTCACCACCAGCCGCGCGCGGGCGCGGCGGGAGCGGCTCCCGAAGACAGCGCTTACCCGCCCGCGCGAGCGCTTGACACACCAGCGCGTGACGAGCCGGCCGCGGCGGGACGGGCCGATGCGCGCGTACAGCCGCGCGCGGGTGCGGCCCAGGCGCACGCGGCCGATGTTGCGCGGGCCGATCGGGGACCGGCGCGACAGACAGGCCCGCGGCGCCGGGCATGCGGCGGCACGGATCCCGAGGACGCCCCGCAGCCGGATGTCGCGTGAGGAGCGCCCGACCTGCACGCCGTAGCACCCCGCGGCAACCCGCCAGCTGCGCGAACCCTCGTGCCAGTAGCTCAGCGCCCGCGAGTCGAGCCGGAAGCCCACCCGCCGCCGCTGGCCCGGCCGCAGCGTGAGCTTGCGCGCGCCCTTCAGCGCCCGCGGCGGCTGCTTGATGCTCGCCCCAACATTCGGCAGTCCGAGGTACAGCTGCGCGACCTCGCTGCCCGTCCTGCGCCCGGTGTTGCGCACCTCCACGCTCACCGCCGCGGTGTCGCCCTTGCCCTTGCGGATCCGCAGTCCGCGGTAGGCGAACGACGTGTAGGAGAGCCCGTGCCCGAACGGGTACGCCGGCTCGAGCCCCCGCTGGTCGTAATGGCGGTAGCCGACGAAGACGCCCTCCTTGTGCTTCACCTCGAGCAGGCCGGGATATGCCTCGCTGTCACCGGTGGTCGGCACGTCTTGCATGCGCCGCGGGAATGTCGCGGGTAGGCGGCCACCTGGATCGGTGTCGCCGAAGAGCACGCGGGCGATCGCGCTGCCGGCCGCCTGACCCGGGTACCACGCCTCGATGATCGCGTTCACACGCCCGCGCCACGGGGTGAGCACCGGTCCGGCCGTCTCGAGCACCACGGTGGTCTTGGGGTTCGCCGCGGCGACGGCCTCCACCAGCGCGTCGTCGTCGGTGGCCAGGCTCGTCTTGTCCACGCCCTCCGTGGCGGTGTCCGATGCGAACACCACCGCCACGTCGGCTCCGCGCGCGACGCCGGCGGCGCGGTCGCGGTCGTCGCCGGGGTCGTAGCGCACCTGCACTCCCGGTCCGGCGCGGCGCGCGATCTCCGCGCGCGGGCTGCTGAACGAGTACGGGTTGATCGCCGAGGAGCCGCCGCCGCCCTTGTAGGCGGCCGCGTCGGCGCCGATCACGGCGATCGACTTCAGCCGCGAGGCGCTCAGGGGGAGCATCCCCTGGTTTCGCAGCAGCACCATCCCCTGCTCCTCAACCTCGCGGGCCACCGCGTTGTGGCCCGCCTTGTCGATCAGCGCCTCGTTCGCCGGGTACGAGGCCCGGTCGAAGGCACCGAAGCGGAACAGCGTGCGCAGGATGTTGCCGACGCGCAGGTCGATCGTCGCCGAGCTCACCTGTCCGGTCGCGACCGCCGTGGCCAGGTTCGGCTGCGAGTAGAAGAAGCCCTGGGGCATGTCGAGCTCGAGCCCGTTGTTCGCCGATGCCGCGGTGCTCTTGGTGGCAAACCCGTAGTCGGCCACGACGAAGCCGTCGAAGCCCCAGTCGCGGCGCAGGATCCGATCGAGCAGCTCGCGGTTCTCGCACGCCGGTGAACCGTTGAGGCGGTTGTAGGCGCACATGATCGTGCCGACGTCCGCCTCCTTCACCGCTGCCTCGAATGGCGGCAGGTAGATCTCGCGCAGCGTGCGCGGATCCACGCGGGCATCCACGATGAAGCGACCGCCGACGGCCGACGCCAGCGGCGGCGCGCCCGGCGGCGCGCCCTCCTGGCTGTTGGGCGCGAAGTGCTTCACGTTGCCGATCACGCCCTGCGACTGCGCGCCCTGGATCCAGCGCACGGCCAGGCGCGAGCTGAGCCACGGGTCCTCGCCGTAGCCCTCGAACGTGCGGCCCGCCAGCGGCGTGCGCATGATGTCGACGGTGGGGGCATGCACCACGTCGTTGCCCTTCTTGCGCACCTCGTCGGCGATCGCGACGCCCACGCGGCGGGCGAGCGCGGAGTCGAAGGCGGAGGCCAGGCTGATCGGCGCCGGCATCGCGGTGGACTTGCCCTCGCGGGTGCCCACCGGGCCGTCGGAGTAGTAGATCGTCGGCACGTCGAGGCGCGGCACGCCGTTGCTGGTGCCGGTGGCGGGGTTGCCGGTGGCGACGCCCGCAAGGTCGTCCCCGTTCATGAGCGAGTACTTCTCGTCGGGCGTCAGCTCGGCGAGCAGAAGCGCGGCTCGGCGCTCGGGCGAGAGCGACGTGTCACACCACGAGTGATTGCCACAGCGCCCGGCCGCCTGGCCGGCCGCCGGGACCATGAGCAGCAGCACGACGATGCACGCCGGCACGATGTGCCTCCCCCGCATCGGCGGGAATCTACCGCCGCCGGCCGTGCCAGGCGCCAGGTGGTTGCGTACCGCGCGGTATTCACATACCGTTCGGTATATGACCACCACCCTTCCTCCCGGCCCTTCCTACCCGCGCCCGATCCAGAGCCTCGGCTGGGGAGTTCGCCCGATGCCCTTCATGGAGCGCTGCCACGAGCGCTACGGCGACATCTTCACGCTCAAGATCGCCCACGAGGGCACCTGGGTGCTGATGGCGCACCCGGACATGGTGAAGCAGGTCTTCACCGGCGACCCGAAGGTGTTCCACGCGGGCGAGGGCAACGTGATCCTGCGTCCGCTGGTGGGCAGCAACTCCGTGCTCACCCTCGACGACGGCGCCCACATGGCCCAGCGCAAGCTGCTGCTGCCGCCGTTCCACGGCGAGCGGATGCAGAGCTACGGCGACCTGCTCACCGAGATCGCCGACCGCGAGGTGGAGAGCTGGGACACCGACACTCCCTTCCGCCTCTGGCCGCGGATGCAGGCGATCACGCTCGAGGTGATCCTGCGCGCCGTGTTCGGGCTGGAGGAGGGAGAGCGGCTCGACGCACTGCGCACTCGCCTCCGTCAGGTGCTCGAGGCCAGCACCAACACCACGACGATGGTGCTGCTCGGCCTTCTCGGGCCCGACCGCGTGACGCGCCTGCCGCAGTTCCGCAGCGAGCTCGACCCGATCGACGAGCTCATCTACACGGAGATCCGCGAGCGCCGCGAGGACCCCGGCGTCGCCGACCGCGAGGACATCCTGTCGCTGCTGATCCAGGCCCGCCACGAGAACGGCGAGCCGATGAGCGACGAGGAGCTGCGCGACGAGCTGGTGACGCTGCTGGTGGCTGGGCACGAGACGACGGCCACCTCGCTCGCCTGGTCGATCGAGCGCCTGGTGCGCCATCCCGAGATGCTGGAGCGGCTGCGCGACGAGGTGGCCGCCGGCGACGACGAGTACCTCGACGCCGTGTGCAAGGAGACGCTGCGCCTCCGCCCCGTGCTGCCGATCGTGGCGCGCGTGCTCAAGGAGGACGTGGAGATCGGCGGGTACAACCTGCCGGCGGGCGCAACCGCGGCTCCGTGCATCCACCTGATCCACCGCCGGCCGGACATCTACCCGGAGCCGCGGCGCTTCCGCCCCGAGCGCTTCCTCGAGAAGCCCGCCGGCACCTACACCTGGATCCCCTTCGGGGGCGGTGTCCGGCGCTGCCTTGGCGCGACCTTCGCCCTGTTCGAGATGAAGCAGGTGCTGGCGAGCATCGTTTCGCACGTGGAGCTGCGCCCGGCGGCGGCCGGCGGCGAGCGGATCGCGCGGCGCGCGATCACCCTGAGCCCGTCGCGGGGCGCGGAGGTGGTGGCGACGCAACGGGTCCCGGTGGCGGCCTGATGGCCGTCCGCCTCACCCGGGCCGAGCAGAAGGAGGAGACCCGGTCGCGCCTGCTCGACTCCGCGGCGACGGTGTTTGCGCGCGCGGGAATGCAGCAGGCGTCGATCGACCAGGTCGCCGCCCACGCCGGCTTCACCAAGGGCGCGTTCTACGCCAACTTCAAGAGCAAGGAGGAGCTGTTCCTCGCCATGCTCGACGATCGCTTCGCGAAGCACCTCGAGGAGATCGACCGCGTGCTCGACAGCGACGAGGACCCCGAGGACCAGGCGCGGGCCGGGGCCGCGAACTTCGTCGACTTCATCAGCTCCGACCCCGAGTGGGAGCGCCTGTTCTTCGAGTTCTCCGCCTACGCCAGCCGCAACGAGAACTTCCGCCGCGAGCTGGTGGCCCGGCGGCGCGAGCTGCAGGAGCGGATGGCCGAGCTCTATCGCGAGCGGGCCGCGGAGCTGGATGTCGAGCCTCCCTTCCCGATGGAGGAGATCGCCCGGATGACGTTCGCGATGGCCGACGGGATCGCTCTGCAGAAGCTGCTCGACCCCGAGTCGGTGCCCGACGACCTCTACCCGAACATGCTCGCCACGTTCTTCGCCGGACTGCGCGCGGCGGTGGAGGCGCCTCAGGGCCGAGTGCACTCCTCCAGCAGCTGAATCAGCGACGTGTAGGGCCGGCCGGTCGTGTGCTCCAGCGCGATCTCGCAGGTGCGGTTGGCCGAGACGCAGGCGTCGAACGAGCCCTCCGAGACCTCCTTCGCCTCGGACGCGGTGGCCGCCTCGATCAGCTCCGGGTGCATCAGGCCGCGGTCACCCGCCATGCCGCAGCAGGTGGCGACCAGGGGCACTGTCACCTCGTCCGCGAGCGCGCGCGCCAGGGCCTCCATCGGCGCGACGAGGCCGAGGTGGCGCGCCGAGCAGGTGGGATGCACCGCCAACGACGGCGTGCGCCGGCGCACCTCGAGCGACGGCAACAGGTGGTGGTGGGCCCAGGCCACCGAGTCGATCACCTCAACTCCCCCCTCACCGATTCCGTGCGTGCACGAGGTGGCATCCACGACCAGAGGGAGCTCGCCGCCGTTCGTCCAGCGCTCGACGCTCTCGGCGAGCTTGCTCTTCATGTGCTCGGCACCGCTCACATAGCCCTTCGACGTCCACGGCGTGCCGCAGCAGTTGCCCGCCACATCCGGCGGAATCCACACCGGCTTGCCGGCACGCGCTGAGACCTGAACGAGCGCGTCGACGAGCCAGCGCTGCTGAGCATCCTCGCGCGAGGTGCCGAACATCCGGTTGATGCACGCCGGCAGGTAGACGGCAGCGGCACCCTCGCGCCGCGTCTCGGGCAGGCGGCCCGGGCGCCGTGCGCGGCATCGAGTCGAGCCAGCGCGGGATCACGCTGCCGAGCCCCGCCCGCGCGCCGAGGCCGCCGGCCCGAAGGCCGGCCCTGCCCAGGCGCTCGACCGTCCCCCACCGCTCCGCCGCCTTCAGAGCCCGTGCCTCCTCGCGCGGCGAGTGTGAGTCCGCGCGCAGCGACTTCACCAGCTCGCCGGTGTCGATCCCCACCGGGCACACCTGCTTGCACGAGCCGTCGGCGGCGCAGGTGTCGAGCCCGTCGTAGGCGTAGTCGCGCTCCAGGGCCACCCGCACGGGCGACCCCTCCGGCTGGCGCGCCATCTCGCGCCGCAGCACGATCCGCTGGCGCGGCGTGGTGGTCACGTCGCGCGACGGGCACACCGGCTCGCAGAAGCCGCACTCGATGCACGCATTGGCGTTCGACACGTCCTCGATGGCGGGCGTGGACTTGAGGTTCGCGAGATGGATCTCGGGGTCGTCGCTGAGCACCGCGCCCGGGTTGAGCACGCCATCGGGGTCGGCCAGGCGCTTCACGCGCCACATCAGCTCGGTGGCCTTCTCGCCCCACTCCCGCTCGACGTAGGGCGCCATGTTGCGCCCCGTGCCGTGCTCGGCCTTGAGCGAGCCGTCGTACTTTCCGACGATCATCTCCACCAGCTCGCCCATGAAGTTCTCGTAGCGGTCTCGGTCCTTCGGCTCTCCGAGCGCGGGCGTGAGCAGGAAGTGGAGGTTGCCCGCGGAGGCGTGGCCCGCCACGCCGGTGAGGAACTCGTACTTGCCCAGCAGCGCCTGCAGGTCACGAGCGCACTCGGCGATGCGGTCGGGGCGCACGCACACGTCCTCGATCATCAGCGACGTGCCCTGGGGGCGCATAGCTCCGACGACTCCCTGCATCCCCTCGCGCACGAGCCAGAACACCTCGATCTCCTCGGGCACGCTGGTGAACGCCGCCGTCTCGAGCAGCTCGTGGCCCTCCACCGCCTTCAGCGCGCGCTCCTCCATCCCGTCGAGCTGCGAGGGATCGTCGGTGCGCAGCTCCACCAGCAGCACGGCCCCGTCCGGCGGCACCTCGCGCCACTCCTCCGGGATGCCGGGCAGCGAGTAGGACGCGGCGATCAGGGTGGGGTTCACCATCAGCTCGACGGCGGTCGCGCCCGCCTCCACGAGCGCGGGCACGGGCGCCGAGGCGGCATCGATGCTGGGGAAGAAGAGCAGGCCGGTGCGCACGTGGCGGCCGTGGGGAACGGTCTCGAACACCGCCTCCGAGATGAACCCCAGCGTGCCCTCAGACCCCACCAGCAGGCGGCGGAAGATCTCGACCGGCTCCTCGGCGTCGAGGAACGCGCAGAGGCGGTAGCCGGTGGTGTTCTTGATCTCGAACTTGGACCGGATCCGGTCGGTCAGCTCGGGGTCGGCGCGGATCTCGTCGCGGATCGCCGCCAGCCCCTCGGCCAGCTCAGGTTCCTCACGCGCGAAGCGCTCGGCGGCGTCCGGCGCTGCGGTATCGATTCGCGTTCCGCCGGCCGTCACGAACTCGAGCGAGGCGAGGGTGGAGTAGGAGTCGTGGCGCACGCCGCAGCGCATGCCGCCGGCGTTGTTGGCGATCACCCCGCCCACCGTCGCCAGGTCGGTGGACGCGGGGTCGGGGCCCACGCGGCGCTCATGCTTCGCGATGGCGCGGTTCACGCGGCCGAGCACCGTGCCGGGGCCGACGCGCACCCGCTCGCCGCCCTCCTCCACGCGGATGCCCGCGAAGTTGCGGCGAACGTCCACGAGGATCCCCGAACCCTGGCCCTGGCCGTTGAGGCTGGTGCCGCCCGAGCGCAGCGTCACAGGCACGTCGAGTTGCCGCCCCAGCGCGAACGCCTTCGCGACGTCGCCGGCGTGGCGCGCCATCACCACGGCCTGGGGAATCAGCCGGTACGGGCTGGCGTCCGACGCGTAGCGAACGAGGTCAAGGGCGCGGGTGAGGATCTGCTCCTGGCCGAGCCCCTCGATGAGCTGGGATCGCAACGGCTCGGGTGTCCCCGCTGCAAGCGCGTCAGGGACGCGATCCGCCACTGCTTCCATCAGAACAGCGACATGCCCGGCTCGACCGCCACCTCGACCAGCCGTGGCTCGTTCGCGCCGATCGCCTCGTCGAGCGCTCCCCGAAGCTCATCGCGCCCGCGCACGGCGACCGACGACACGCCGTAGCCCTCGGCGATCTTCGCCGTCTCCAGCTTGGGCAGGTCGAGCCCCGGCGCGCCCGTGACCTGCTCGGCCTGGGCGAACCACTTCAGGATCCCGTACTCGTCGTTGCGCACGATCAGGAACGTGACCGGCACGTTGTAGGCCACGGCGGTCCAGAACCCGCTGATCGCGTACTGCGCGGAGCCCTCGCCGAGCACACACACCACCGGGCGGTCCGGCTGGGCCATCTGCACCCCGATCCCCGCGCCGAGGCCGAAGCCCAGGCCGCCGCCGGCGCCGAAGAAGTAGCTCCCCGGATTCGATATCCGCATCCGGTTGCGCAGCGCCAGCGTGCTCGTGGGCGACTCGAGGATCACGATGCCCTCGTCGGGCAGCGCCTCGCGCAGCGTGCCGTGCACCGCGGAGGCGCTCAGCGGGTCGGAGTCCTCGACCGGGGGCGGGTCGCCGAGCGGCTCGGGCGTCGGGCGATCGCTCTCCCCCACCGCCTCGACCAGCGCCTCCAGCGTGAGCTTCACGTCGGCCACGATCGCGTCGCCGGCCGCCGCGCGGGCGGCCTCGTCGGGATCGTTGGTGATCGCCACCAGCTCCGCGCCCTCGGGCAGCGGCGGGCCGGGGATGTAGGGGTAGTAGGGGAACACCGACGAGCCCACGACGATCACCAGGTCGTGGCCCTCCAGCGTCTGCCCCACCGGGCCGATCGCGGGCGGAAGCACGCCGCGGAAGAGGGGGTGGTTCTCCGGGAACCCCAGCCGCCCTCCGCCCGTCGCGGGCGTGGCCCACACGCCCAGCCGCTGCTTCTCGGCCAGCGCCACCGCGGCGTCCCACCCGCCGCTGGAGTCCACGTCCGGGCCCGCCACCATCACCGGGTTCTTCGCCCCCGTCAGCCGCTCCGCCAGCGCCCGCACCGCCTCGGGGTCGGCGCCCGCGCGGCCGGTCACCTGACGGCCGATCGACGGCGCCACGTGCGCGTCGTCCACCTCCACCGTCCAGTCGTCCATCGGCAGCGACAGCAGCACCGGTCCGTGGGGCGGCAGCGTCGCCATGTGGATCCCTCGCGCCAGTGCCGCCGGCACGTCCTCGGCCCGCGGCGGCTCGTAGGCCCACTTCACGAACGGGTCGGCCACCCGGATGGCGTCGGCGTTGGTGAGGTTGGCCTGCATCGTCATCTGTGCGCGCACCTGCTGGCCGGCCGTGACCAGCATCGGCGTCTTGTTGGCCTTCGCATTGAAGATCGCGCCCACGGCGTTTCCGAGGCCGGGCGCCGTGTGGAGGTTCACGTGTACCGGCTTGCGGGAGGCCTGCGCATAGCCGTCCGCCATCGCCACCACCACGGCCTCCTGCAGCCCGAGCACGTAGGTGAAGTCCGACGGCAGCTCATGCAGCATCGGCAGCTCGGTGGAGCCCGGGTTGCCGAAGATCGTGGTGAGCCCGTGAGAGCGGAAGAGGTCGAAGGAGGCGTCGCGGACGGTGGTCATGGCGCGATCCTATGGCCCTGCATGGAGCCGCAGCTCGCCAGGCGGTTAGGGTCTCGCGCGTGAAAGCACTCGAACTCGCTGAGACCACCGGGCCCGAGGGCCTAGCCGTCGTCGACAAGCCAGATCCCGAGCCGTCGCACTTCATGTCGCCCGGCGAGGGCGTGGTGATCGACGTGAAGGCCGCGGCGGTCTCGTTCCCCGACGTGCTCCAGACGCGCGGGCTGTACCAGTTCAAGCCCGAGACGCCGTTCGTGCCCGGCGCCGAGGTGGCCGGTGTGGTGGCCGAGGCGTCGGAGGGCAGCTCGCTCTCACCGGGCGACCGGGTGGCGGCGATGACGATGCTCGGAGGCATGGCCGAGAAGGTCGCGGCGCCCACCTCGATGACCTACAAGCTGCACGACGCGCTCGACTTCGCCGAGGGCGCGGCGCTCATCCTCAACTACCACACCGTGCTGTTCTCGCTGAAGCTGCGCGGCCGGTTGAAGGAGGGCGAGCAGGTGCTGGTGCACGGCGCCGCCGGCGGCGTGGGCACCGCCGCCCTCCAGGTGGCGAAGGCGCTGGGCGCCTCGCGCGCGATCGCCGTGGTGTCGAGCGACGAGAAGGAGGAGGTCGCGCGCCGGGCCGGCGCCGACGACGTGGTGCGTTCCGACGCCGAGTGGAAGGACCAGGTGAAGGAGATCTCCGGCGGCGGCGTGGACGTGGTGCTCGACCCGGTGGGCGGCGACCGCTTCACCGACAGCCTGCGCTCCCTGCGCGAGGACGGCCGCCTGATCGTGGTCGGCTTCACGGGCGGCTCCATCCCCGAGGTGAAGGTAAATCGCCTGCTGCTCAACAACACATCGGTGGTCGGCGCGGGTTGGGGCGCCTACGTGATGGCGAAGCCCGAGCTGAGCGCCGAATTCCAGTCAGAGCTCGACGGCATGATCGAGTCGGGCACGGTGAAGCCGATCGTGGGCGCGCGCTTCCCGCTCGCCGACGCCGCGCAGGCGATGAACCTGATCGACTCGCGCGGGGCGCTGGGCAAGGTCGTGCTAGACGTGCCCGGCTGAGCCGACCTGACGCCGCATGAACCTGGCCGCCGTCCCCGACACGGCGTACGCAAGCGACAGGTAGATGCAGGCGAACTTGAGCACCGCGGCGACCAGGGCGACCTGAGGCCACGGCGATGCCGGCTCGTCCCAGAGCGAGATGCCCAGGCCCAGGTTCTCCACGTAGTCGAACCCGGCGGCGGCGAAGGCAACCCAGGCCATGGCGACGCCGGCACGAGCGAGCGACGGGCGCCCGGCCCGATCCCATGCTCCCGCGGCGGCGATGCACAGACCGGCAATGGCCGCCGCGTAGATCAATGGATAGATCAGGTCGAAGGTCTGGATCGCCTCCGCCTGATCGATCACCCCTTCCGCCTGCCAGGTGGCCAGGATCTCGTCCGCCTCATCCACCGAGCCCGCGAGCTCAAAGTCGATGATGCTCTTGCCGCCGGGCTCGTCCTCGTGGAGCGGCTTCACCACCGTGCCGGCAAGAACGGGCGCGAACGCCAGCACGGCGACACAGATCAGCGCCAGGCGACGATGGGTCCGCGGAAGGCGCTCGAGCGGGTGCGTCACCCAGCGGCCGCGGGCGTGTGGCTCGCCGCCCGCGCGGCGTTCTCCGCGATCCCGTCGATGACCCTGTCCCACACCTGCCGCGGCAGGTCGTGGCCCATGCCGTCGATCAGGTCGAGGCGCGCGCCGGGGATTGCCTTCGCGGTCGCCTTCCCGCCCGAGTGGCGCACGAGGCGGTCGCTCTTGCCGTGGATCACCAGGGTCGGCGCCTTGATCCGCCTCAGCGCGGGGGTGCGGTCTCCGGAGGAGATGACCGCGGCGAGCTGGCGCTCGGTGCCGTGGTGGTTGATGCCGCGCTCGTAGCTCAGCGCCGCCAGGTCGCGCAGCTCCTGCTCGTCGCGCTCGAACCCCGACGAGCCGATCGCGCCGAACAGCAGCACCATCGCATCCATGTAGGCCTCCTTCTCGCGCGGCGGCGGGCGCAGCAGGAAGGGGTAGAGCCGGAGGGCCGGCTGGCCGTTCCAGAGGCTGCCGGTGTTGGACATGATCGACACCAGCGACAGCACGCGGTCGGGATGCTCGGCCGCCACGAGCTGGGCGATCATGCCTCCCATCGAGGCGCCCACCACGTGCGCGGTCTCTATGCCGAGGTGATCGAGCAGGCCGACGGCGTCGCCCGCCATGTCGGACAGGTCGTACGTCGCGGCGCCCGGGCGGCGGCGGATGAGCTGCCCCCGAGTGGGAGGCTTCACGTGATCGAGCGACGTGGAGTGCCCCACGTCGCGGTTGTCGAAGCGGATGACGTGGAAGCCGCGCTCGGCGAGCTGCGTGCAGAAGTCCTCGTGCCAGGCGACCATCTGCGTGCCCAGGCCCATGATCAGGAGCACGGCGGGGGCGTCGGCGTCGCCGAAGGTCTCGTAGCAGAGGGTTACCTCGCCGAGGTCGCAGAAGCGCTCGTCCATCAGCCGATCAGCTTACCCTCGGCGCATGGCGCCCACGCCAGAAGCGCTCCGGAGCTGGTGTCTGGACTTCCCCGGCGCGGAGGAGGATTTCCCGTTCGGCCCAGAGACCTCGGTCTTCCGGGTGGAGCGCAAGATGTTCGCCCTCAGCGGCCTGGGCCGTGAGCCGCTCTCGGTGAACCTGAAGTGCGAGCCCGCGCTGGCCGAGGGGCTGCGCGACGCCTACCCGGCGGTGCGCCCGGGCTGGCACATGAACAAGCGCCACTGGAACACGGTCGACCTCGACGGGACGATTCCCGACGAGACCGTGCGCCAGATGATCGAGGACTCCTACGACCTCGTGGTGGCGGCGCTGCCGAAGGCCAAGCGCCTGAGGCTCGGCTGGGACGGAGAGGGTTAGCTAGCTACTTCTTGGCGTCCACTGCCCGTTGCAGCTGCTTCTTGTTCATCGAGGAGCGCCCGTCGATGTTCATCTTCTTCGCCTCGTTGTAGAGCTGGTCGCGCGTGCGGCCCTTCGTGCGGTTCGTGCCGGACCGCTGCCCGCCGCGCTCACCCGACGACTTGTCCTGGGTGGATGTGCGCGACGAGGTGCGCGACTCGCCGGAGCGCGCCTTCGCCTTGTTCACGGTGCGCGCTGCGATCTCCTCGGCGCGGTCCTCGGACCGGCCCTGCTCCTTCTGGCTCTTCTTGACCTTCTCGTATTGGCGAGCACGCTTCGTGCCCTTTTTCACTCCGCGTGGGGGCATGCGGAATCGCTACCCGGCGTGCCACCCGCGAAACTGCGCGCCGCATGATCTACATCTGGATCCGCAGGACCTGCGACTGGAACGACGAGCAGGCGTTTCTCGCCCAGGTCGAGCCCGACTTCGAGGACCTTCTGGAGCTGTGGAACGAGACGTTCGACATGCCCTACCACCGATACCGCGCGCGCCTGTTCGAGATCGCGCAGGCCAACTTCGCCGAGGTGCGCGGCGCGACGGTCGCCAAGTGGGACGACATCCCCGACGGGGCCCTCGTGCTGCCCACCGACGACGACGACTGGTTCGCGCCGCACGCGGCGGAGACGCTGGCGCGGGTCCACCGGCCAGGTGTGACGGCCTACGTCTGGGACCCGACCTTCGCCGAGACACCGATGTGGTTCGGGCACCGCGTGTACCTCGCGCGCCGCGTGCTGGTCCCCTGGTGGGCCCCGCGCTGGACCTGCTCGACGAACACCTATGCCATGCCCAAGAGCGAGGACGGCCTCGCCCCTCTCGGCAACCACATGATCGCGAGCGAGGTGGTCGACGCCGCTGCCGCGAGCGACGTGGAGAGGCTGCCCGACCGGCTGAGCATGGTGAACCGCACGATCGCGTCCAAGACCCAACTTGGCGCCGGCGATCGGAAGCGATCGAGCACGAGCGCGGAGATGCTGCGCAAGCTTGCGCGCTACCGGCGCCGCTACCGGCGCATGGACCTGTCCCGCACGCCCTGGGCCGAGCCCTACGTCGCCCAGATGGCCGAGCTCACCGAGGAGCTCGCCCCCCGTGCCTGAGGAGGTGCTGTCCCAGCGCGCGCTGAACCGCGCGCTGCTGGCGCGCCAAGGCTTGCTCGAGCGGTCGAGGGCCTCCGCGGTCGAGGTGATGGAGCGCCTCGTGGGGATGCAGGCGCAGGAGCCGACCGACCCTTACATCGCCCTGTGGTCGCGTATCGAGGGCTTCGACCCGATGGAGCTGAGCGACCTGATCGAGGGGCGGGGCGCGGTGAGGGCCGGGCTCATGCGCGGGACGATCCACCTCGTCTCGGCTCGCGACGCGTTGTACATCGAGCCGCTCACACGGCCGTTGCTCAAGCGCGTGTTCAACAGCCCCTTCGGGAAGCAGATGGGCGACGCCGACCCGGAGGAGGTTGCGGCGGCCGCCATGGAGCTCATGCGCGAGCGCCCGCGCACGCGGGCGGAGATGGCGAAGCTCCTCGCCCCCCGCTGGCCCGATGCGGAACCGGCTGCGCTCAGCGCCGCCGCCGGCTTCTTCAATCCCATCGTCCAGGTCCCGCCTCGCGGCCTGTGGGGTCAGCGAGGCCAGGCCACGTGGGCGCCGCTGGAGCAGTGGCTCGAGCAGAAGCTCGATCCCTACGTGACCATCGACGACCTCGTGCTGCGCTACCTCGCCGCGTTTGGCCCCGCGACCGCCTCCGACCTGCGCTCCTGGTGCGGGATCACCGGGCTGCGCGAAGTGGTCGACCGGCTGAGGCCACGGCTCCGGGCCTTCCGAGACGAGAGCGGCAGGGAGCTGCTCGACGTCCCCGATGGCGAGCTTCCCGATCCCGGCACCCCGGCCCCGCCTCGGTTCCTGCCGGAGTACGACAACGTCGGCCTGGCGCACGCCGATCGCTCACGCGTGCTGGCCGGCCTCGGGCCCGGTGGGGGTCTGCCGAGCGGGAGGTGGAAGGGCACCGTGCTGGTGGATGGCTTCTACCGCGCGAAGTGGGGCGCCTCGGAGGAGGACGGGACGGCGACCCTGACCGTGCACGGTCTCGAGCCGCTCGACGGCGACCCGCCGGGCGCGCGCGCCGCCGTCGAGGCGGAGGCGCGCGGCCTGCTCGACCTGATCGCCCCGGGTCAGGACGCGACCGTGGAGTTCGTGCCGGTACGTTCGTGACGTGGCCGACGACGTCGGACAGCTCTACCTCGGTGACTTCGACGACTTCGTCCCGCGCCGCGACGCGCTCGCCAAGAAGCTCGGCTCCGACGAGGTCAAGGCGCTCAAGAAGCCCAACCGGATCGCGTGGGCGCTCAACCAGGCGCGAAAGCGGGAGAAGGCGGCCGCCACCAAGCTCCTGAAGGCGGCCGAGGGCCTGGCAAAGGCGCAGGAGCGCCTGCTGGCCGGCAAGGCCGACGCGGCCGCGCTGCGCAAGGCGGCGCAGGCCGAGCAGGCGGCCGTCGAGAAGGTGCTGGAGGGCGCCCTCGCGATCGCGAAGGACGACGGAGCCCCGCTCAGCGCGCCGGCGGTCGAGCGCGCCCGCCAGACCCTCCACGCGGTGGCGCTCGACGAGGACGTGCGCGAGCAATTCGACGCCCACCGGCTCGTGACCGACCACGAGGCGGCGGCGCTCGGCGGGCTCGCCATGGCCACCGGCACCCCGCCGCCGCGCCCTGCGCGCAAGCAGCCCGACCGGCACAAGCGCAAGGAGGCCGAAGCCGCCGTGACGCGGGCCGAGGTGGAGCACGACGACGCACAGCGCGCCCTCGACGAGGCGACCGTCGAGGCCGAACGCGCCGAGCGCAGGCTCGGCGCCGCCAGGCGCGCGCTCGCGAAGCTCGACGCCTAGTGAGCTGAGTCGGAAGTCCGCGCACCCTCCCGCACCCCAACCTGCCTCGCGCCAGCCCCTCCTCGCCGTTCACCGCCTCAGTGACGCCAGCCATGTCGCTGTCGCCAGTGCCAAGCCGGCGCGGGCGCCGGCGCTAGCAAGCAGCGATCTCCGTACGGTCCGGATGGCGCTCCCAACTAACCGTTGAGGCGGACCGGCAGCGTCTTCAGCTGGTTGATGAACGGCGAGAGCGCGTACTCCGGCGCGCCGGCCGCCTCGAGCCGCGGGTAACGGGCGAGCGTCTCCTCCAGGATGACCTTCAGCTCCAGCCGCGCGAGCGCGGCGCCGAGGCAGAAGTGGCGACCGCCGGCGCCGAACGCCTGGTGCTCGGGATTGCGCTCCACGTCGAAGTGGTCCGGGTCGTCGTAGCGCTCCTCGTCGCGGTTCGACGACACGTACCACATCACCACCTTCTCGCCCTCCTGAATCGGCTGCCCGTTGAGCTCGGTGTCGCGCGTCGCGGTCCGCGCGAAGTGGGCGAATGCCGGGAACAGGCGCAGCGCCTCCTCGACGGCGCTGGGGATCAGCGACGGGTCGTCGATCAGCTTCTGGCGCTCGGCGGGATCCTCCATCAGCGCCCGCATCGCGCTGCAGTAGGTGGCCTTGGTGCTGTCGTTGCCGGCGGCGACCAGCAGGAAGAAGCCCATCACGATCTCGTGCTCCTCCAGCGTCTGGCCGTCCACCTCGGCATGGACCAGCACGCTCGTGAGGTCGTCAGTGGGGTTCTCGCGCCTCTCGGCGATCAGCTTCCCGCAGCGCTCGAACAGCTCCGGCACGTCGCGCTTCATCACGATCTCGGGGCCCTCGGGGTTCATATCGGGGTCGCCCGCGCCGAGCATCGAGTTCATCAGCCGCGCCCAGATCAGGTCGTCCTCCGGCGGGATGCCCATGAAGCTGCCGATCACCCGCGCCACGAAGGGCTGGGCCACCTCCTCGACGAGATCGCAGGTCTCGTTCCCGTCCACTCGGTCGAGCACATCCCGCGCGTACCCGCGGATCGCCTCCTCGTGCTCCGAGATCCGTTTCGGCGTGAAGCCGCGCTGGAAGAGCATCTTCAGCCGGTCGTGCTTGGGCGGGTCCATGCCGATGAACATCGCCTGGATCAGCTCGAGCGGCAGGATCGAGTGCGTGAGCGCGGTGATCCCGCCCCGCTCCGACGAGTAGGTCTCCCAGTCCAGGCTCACCTCGCGCAGGTGCTCGGGCTTGGTGGCCGACCAGTACCCGCGCTCCTCGGGGTACTCGTTGATCTTCTTCGTGTAGTGCACCGGGCACTCCGACCGCAACCGCGCGAACAACTCGTGAGGAGGCCCGTCGGCCCAGTGCTCCTCCTCGGTGACCAGCAGCTCGTCGAGCGGAGTCTCCGCAGCGTCCATGGGCTCGTAGGGTATGCACAAATGCGCTCTCGGCCCAATGCGCGCGTCTGGCTCGTCCTCGCGTGCGTCGCGCTCGCGGGCTGCGGCACCGAGGAGAAGAAGGGCGAGGTGGGCGACGAGCTGGAGGCCGGGTCGGTGCGCGCCGAGCTGAAGGAGGTCTCCGCGCGCGCCGGGCACTTCGGCGCGAACGCCGAACTGTGCAAGGACTCCGAGCAGTCGGTCAACGCCTTCGCGTTCTCGCTCGCGCTCGAGGGCGGCGGCGAGGCCGAGCGCGTGTACCCGCAGCGCGTCTACGACGACGGCTTCGGACGGGTGCGAGACGGATGCGAGGGCGGCTGGCTCGTCTACGACGTGCCAAAGGGATCGAAACCGAGCGCGCTCAAGTTCGAGTATGAGGACACCGGCCAGGGCGGCCCCGGCGGGGACGACGGCGAGCACATCAAGTTCGAGTGGAAGCTGCCTTGAGGACCACCGAGCGACGCCGGCCGGGAGGCGCCGGCCTCGGCGAGCTGGGCACGGCCGAGCTGGTCGCCCACCTGACCGGCGCGCAGGCCGACGTGCCGGACGTGGTCGCCGCCGCGGCGCCCGAGACCGCGGCGGCGGTCGATCTCACCGTGGACCGGCTGTCGGCCGGCGGGCGGCTGGCCTACGCCGGCGGCGGGACCTCCGGCCTGCTGGCTGCGTCCGACGCCGCGGAGATCCCACCGACCTTCGGCATCCCGGACGAGCGAATCGCCGTGGCGCGTACCAACGAAAAATGGAACGAAGACGTGCCGGAGCACGGTGCCGCCGCCGTAGAGGCCATCGGCGTAGGCCCCGCCGACGTGGCGGTGGCGGTGGCGTCGAGCGGAAGCACCCCGTTCACCCTCGGCGCCGCGGAGGAGGCCCGCGACCGTGGTGCCGCGCTCGTGGCCGTGGTGAACACGACCGGCTCCGCCCTCGCCGCGATGGCGGACGTGACCGTGGTGCTCGACACCGGCGCCGAGCCGATCATGGGCTCCACGCGGATGCGCGCCGGCCTCTCGCAGCGCCTGTGGCTGACCGTGTTCTCCACCGCCGTGATGGTGCGCCTGGGGCTCACCCACGACGACCTGATGGTGAACGTGGCGCCGGCGCTGGTGAAGCTGCGTGAGCGGCGCGTGACGATCGCCGCCGAGGCGACCGGGCGCGACCCCGCGGCCGCGGCGGCGCTCCTGGAGGCGGCGGGCGACGATCTGCGCGCGGCCATCGTGATGGGCCTGGCGGAGGTGGATCTCGACGCCGCGCGCGCGGCGCTGGAGGCCAGTGGGGACCGCACGAGCGCCGCCATCGCTGCCCTCCGGGCCCGATGACCGCCTGGCTCACGATCGACGGCGGCGGCTCGGGGTCGCGCGCCCGGCTCGTCGACGCGACGGGCTCGGCGACCACCGTGCGCGGGGATCCGCTCAGCCTGACCGGCACCGACCCCGCCGAGCTGCTGCCGCGTGTGGAGCACCTGATCGGGCCGCTCGGGGACCTTCCCGCGGGCACCCGCGCGAGCGTCGGGCTTGCCGGCGTTCACCGGCGCCGCTCGGCGACGATCGCGGAGTGGCTGCGCGTCCGGCTGCGCTCCGACCACGTGGTGGTCACGCGCGACGTGGACCTCATCCTGTCCCAGCTCGAGGGCCACGGCGCCGCGCTGCTGGCGGGCACTGGCGCCATCGCGGTGGGACGCGGGCCCGCCGGCGAGGTGGTGGTGGACGGTGCGGGTTTCCCCGGCGGCGATCGCGGAGGCGGAGCCTGGCTCGGGTGCGAAGCGGTGCGCGCCGGCCTGGTCTCAGCAGCCGGAGTGGACCCGCGGGACGCGGCGGGAATGGCGGCCCTCGCGCCGGCGCTGCTCGCCCGTGCCGGCGAGCCGGCGGCCGACACCTTGATCGACCGCGCCATCGGGCACCTGGCCGAGAGCGTGAGGGCGGCGCTCGCGGGGTCGGGCGCGCCGGCGAACGCGCCGATCGTGGCGGCGGGCGGGCTGCTCGACTCCCAGCCGTTCGCCGAGCGCCTTCAGGCCGCGCTGGGACCGGCACTCCGTCGCGTCGACCCGCTCGACGCCCGGCTCACCTGACGAGCGCGTCCGCCAGGTCCAGGGCTGCCTGTACCGCGCTGCGCACCTCCTGTAGGTAGAGAGGACCGACGCCAGTCACGGACGCTGACCCGGTGAGCGGATGGGCCACGGTCTCCACCGAGCACCCGCGCAGGCCGAGCACACGCACGCCCACCAGCTGCGTGTACGCGCCGTAGAGCGGAGAGGTGCTCAGCACCACGGAGTCGCCGGGCCCGAGGTGGAGGCCGCGATCCAGGAACTTCAGCGAGTCGGCCGTATCCGCCCGGTTGCGATCCATGTGGCGGGTCGGCGCCTCCACGAGATGGACGTCGATCGACGAGGGGCCGAGCGGCACACCCGGCGCCCGGCGCCAGGCCGAGCTTTCGTGACCGGTCCACTCGATCGGGGCTCCCAGAGCCGCGCGCAGCGCGCCCTCCAGCAGATCGATTTCGGTCGCCGCGGCCGCTCCCGCGTATGCGACCGCGTCGTCCTCGTCGTGCAGCGGGCGATTGCAGCCCAGAGCAACGAGGTGCTCAGCCTCGATGCGGCCTGTCGCGAGCTGGTCGGCAAGCCACTGAGTGCGGCGCAAGGGTGCCATCCGGGCTCCCCCCATCGCCACCACCACCCGATGGGCGCCCGGGGTGGCCTCGCGGGACGAGCGCATCCCGAGCTCGGTGGCGCGCTCGCGGATCTCGTCATCACCGATGTGGCCAACGCCGTTCCCGTTGCCGACAAGCGGCTCGACGATCGGCCGCTCTCCCCGATCGCGCGTGTCCCAGGCCGTGCCGTGCGCGCGCCAGTCGTCGAGCTCGCCCAGGGCCACGACGAGGTCCTCGAACGTCGCCGAGGGGTCACGAAGCGCCTCCGGCCGGCCGAGCACCACCGGAACGGCGACCCGGTCGAGCAGCCAGCCGATGGCATCGGAGCGCAGCCAGTCGGCGACGGCGTCTAGGAACACGTCGTGCTGCATCGGGCCGGTAGGTGAGGGGGAACTCGGGCACGGCTTCAGCTCAGCGTCGCCCGCGCGACGGCGCCGGGCTCGGTCCCCGCCTCGGCGACCTTGGCGCCATCGGGCGACCAGATCGCCGAGCCGCCGGCGGCATGGTCGTAGCCTCCGCCGGTCGAGCCCGCGAAGCTCGCCACCGCGACCCACACGTGGTGGTCGGCGGCCACGCGACGGGCGCGCTCAGGCTGAACCGCCGCGCGGTCCGCTGACTCCAGCACGCCGGCCACGTAGACGTCGATGCCAAGAGCGGCGGTGTCTGACGCGTGCTGCGGGATCCCGGTGTCCTTGCAGATGGCCAGACCCAACCGCCAGCCGTCGACCCCGATCACGGCCGGCTCGCCGCCGGGCTCGAATCGCTCGGCCTCGACCTCGCCCAGCCACATCTTCCGATAGGCCACCTCGGCCCCGGTTTCGTGGATGGCCAGCATCGCGATGTACTCGCCCGGCACCGGCGCCCCGGCCAGGGCAAGCGACCCCGTCTCCGCGCAGGCCGCGACGATCGGAGCCAGGAGCGGATCGTCCGGGGCGAGCGCCGGGGCGTCCAACTCGTAGCCCGTCAGCGACAGCTCCGGAAAGACCACCACCCGGGCGCCGGCGGCGCGAACCACCGCGGCATGGGCGGCCGCGTTCGCAGCCACGTCGTATGACACGCAGGGCGGCTGGGCCACGGCGATGGTGATCGGCTCGCGCAAGCGAGCGATCTTAGGCCGACTGAGAGGATGCCCGCGTGCGCTTCCTCAACTGGCTGGACTCGATCGGGTTCCGCTTCCTCGACCCGACGATGTGGTTCAAGCGCAACAAGCGCCTGGGCTCGCGGCTGTGGAGGAACGGCACGCAGGCGGAGGCCCGGATCGTGGGGATCAAGGTGAGCCGCCTGGGCAGCTCGGAGGACAGCGGGTCCTCGCTGCGCTGGGAGTTCGCCCTCGAGGTGGAGACCGGCGATGGATCGTTCCGCGCGGGCTGCCGCCAGCAGCTGCTGCCTCACACCGACCGAATCCGGCTCGGCGAGACGGTCAAGGCCCGCTACGACGACCAGCGCCGGGTGATCATCGACTGGCCCGCCACGCTCGAGGGCTGGGGCCTGAAGGGCGACGGGACCGAGCCGACGGGCGACTACAGGTCGCTCAAGGACCCGCCGGCCGACGGGGTCGAGGACTTCCGGTTCAAGGATGAGCGGAAGGCGCTGGCGGCGGGCGAGCGCACGACCGCGCGCGTGCTCAGCGCGCAGCAATCGCAGTCGGCCTTCGGGCCGCTCGCCAACGTGGATGTGGAGCTGAGCGTTCAGCTCGCTTCGGGTGAGAGCCGCGATGTGACGCTCAGCAAGCTCGAGGTGCCCGAGCACGCACGGGGTCTGCTCGAGCCGGGGTCGGTGCTACCGGTGGCCGTCGACCCGCAGCGGCCAGATCGAGTCACGATCGACTGGGCGGCCGCGCTGGCGGGCGCCTAGGTCGCTGGGCGCCCCGAGGGGCGCCCAGCGAACCTCGGCACGTTCAACCGGAGGGACTAGTTGAACGCGTACTTCTCGTAGTCGGAGACGTTGTCCTTGGTGACAACGGCAGCCGGCACGATGAGCTGGCGAGGCACTTCCGGCGGAACGAGCTCCGGGAAGCCCTCACCCAGGGCGATGAGGCGGCCCATGTTCACCGCGGTCGCCGCCATGTTCGGGTTGTAGAGGAAGGTCGCCCGGTAGAGGCCACCCTGCTTGATCTGCTCCATGGCGTCCTGTGAGCCGCCGACGCCGGTCAGGAACATGTCCTTCTCACGGCCGGCGTTGCGGATCGCCTGGACGACTCCCTGGGCCATGTCGTCGTCGTGCGTGTACACGGCGTCGATGCTCTTCTCGGCCTGGAGGATGTTCTCCATCACCTTCAGCCCCTGATCGGGGTTGAAGTCGCCCGGCTGGGAGGCAACGATCTTCACGCCGTCCTTGCACTGCTTCTTGAGCTCTTCCTTGAAGCCCTTGGTCCGGTCGGTGGTCACCGAGATGCCGGCCAGGCCCTGGATCTCCACCACATTGCCCTTGCACTTGAGCTGGTCCGCGATGTAGTCGGCCGCCAGCACGCCGATCTGGTGGTTGTCGCCAAGCACCGTGGATGTGGCTGCATCCGGGGTGCTGAAGAGCCGGTCGATGTTCACCACGGGAATGCCCGCGGCCTCGGCCTTCCGTGCGACAGGCGTGAGAGCGTCACCGTCCTGGGGCAGCACGACGAGCACATCCGGCTTCTTCGCGATCGCCTGCTCCACCTGCTGGGCCTGCGAGTCGGCGTCTGCCGCCTGGAGCAGCTCGAAGTCGAGGTCATCGTGCGCCTCGGCCGCCTTCTTCGCGTTCTTGGAGACGGCTCCAAGCCAGCCGTGATCCGTCGGGGGCACGCTGGCGATCATCTTCACCTTCTTGCCGTCGCCGCCGCCGCTGGCCGGACTTCCGTCACTGCCACTTGGGGCTTCCACGGTCACTGTCTCCGTGTCGCCGCCACAGGCAGCGACACAGACCGCCAGCAGAGCTGCCGCGGCGGTTGAGATACAAAGTCGCTTGAGCGACATGGGATACCTCCTGTTGGGGGTTACGGTCATCAGTAACGGGCCTCCGGCCTCTGGAGCAGGACGGCACCGAGGACGATCACTCCCTTGGTCACCTGTTGAACCTCGGTCGAGAGGTTCATCTGGGTCATCAAGCTGAAGATGAGTGCGAACGTGAGCACTCCGAGGAACGTGCCGACGATGCTCGCGCGGCCTCCCGCGAGGCTCGTCCCGCCGATCACCACGGCGCCGATGGCGTCGAGCTCGTAGAGGTTGCCGCTCACCGGCGACGCGCTGCCAAGACGGGCGCAGAGCAGGACCGTGGCGATTCCCGCCAGCAGGCCCATGAGCACGTAGACGCTCAGGATCGTTCGCCGGACCGGCACCCCGGCGATCCTCGCCGCCTCGCGGTTGCCGCCCACCGCCACCACGTAGCGCCCCCAGCGAGTGCGATTGAGGAGCACCCAGCCGGCGACGGTGATCGCGAGGAAGACGTACACCGATACGGGGATCCCGAGGATCCGGCCGTTGCCGAACCACAGCAGCGAGAAGGTCGCGGGCTCGCCGAAGTTGCCGCCGTTGAGGTCGAGCAGGCTGACCGGCAACTTGTCGTTGAGCAACAGGGCGATGCCCTTGCCGATCGAGAACATCGCCAGGGTCGCGATGAACGGCACGACGCGCCCGTAGGCCACGGCCACCGCGTTGATCGAGCCCAGGACCGTCGCGAACCCAACCGCCATCACGATGAAGACGAGCGTGCTGGTGCCCTCGTCGCCGAGCATGACGCCTCCGAAGACGCCGGCGGCCGCCACCATCGAGCCGACCGAGAGGTCGATCCCCGCGGTCGCGATCACGAACGTCATGCCGATCGCCAGCACGCCGATGACGCTGGCCTGCGTCAGCATGTTGCGGATGTTGTCCCAGGTCGGGAACGTCTCCGGCTCGAGGACCGCGCCGGCCACGAAGATCAGCACCACGACGATCGCCAGTGCGTACTCCTGGAACTCGAGCTGCTTCAGCCGATCGAAGCGTTCCGACGATGTCATGCGACGTCCTCCTCGAGGTCAGGGGAATCGGTGGGCGCGACGGCGTGGCGAAGAAGCTCGCGCTCGGTTGCGGTCTCTCCGTCCACCTCGGCGACGATCTCCCCCTCTCGCATCACGAGGATGCGGGAGCAGATGCCGATCAGCTCTTCCAGCTCGGACGAGACGACGAGAACGCCGATGCCCGACTTGGCGAGGTCGCAGATGATCCGGTAGAGCTCGGCCTTGGTCGCCACATCGACGCCCCGGGTCGGCTCGTCGAGGATCAGCACGCGGCACTCCCTCAGGAGCCAGCGGGCCAGGACCACCTTCTGCTGGTTGCCGCCCGAAAGCAGGCGCACGACTCGGTCGGGATCATCCGGCACGGTGTTCAGCGTGCGTAGCTGCCGCCCGGTCTCCTCTCGCTCGGCGCGGACGTTGAGCAGCGGGTGGGAGAACCGGCGCAACGTGGCCAGGCTCACGTTCTTCGCCAGGCTCCAATCCAGCAGGAGCGCCTGTGACTTGCGGTCCTCGGGCGCGAGGCCCAGCCCGGCCGCGATCGTCGCGCGAGGGCTTGACGGGAGCCGCTTGCCCTCGAGCCAGGTCTCCCCCTCCTCGGGAATGTCGATCCCGTAGATCAACGACAGCAGCTCCGTGCGCCCCGAGCCCACGAGCCCGCCGATGCCAAGCACCTCTCCGGCGTGCACCTGGAGGCTGACGCCCCTCACGGCCGGCAGCCGCCTGACCGCGCGAACGTCGAGCAGAACCTCGTCCGTGCCGACCGGGCGCTCGGGATACAGCTGGTCCACCTTGTGGCCGACCATGAGCTCGACGAGCTCCTCGGTCGGCGTGGTCGACGGGATGCCGGTGGCCGTCGTGCGGCCGTCGGCCAGCACCGTGACGCGATCGCCGATGCGGCGTATCTCGTCGAGCCGGTGCGAGATGTAGACAACGCCCACGCCGTCGGAGGTGAGGCGGCGCACGACCTCGAACAGCGTCTCTATCTCGCCGTCGTCGAGGATCGCCGACGGCTCATCCATGACCAGCACGCGGACATCGCCCGAGAGGGCCCGCGCGATCGAGACGATCTGCTTGGCCGCCGGTCGCAGCGCTCTGACCTTCGTGCGCGGGGAGATCGACTCGTGTCCCAGCCGCGCGAGCAGCGCGGTCGTGTCGGAGTGCATCTGGTCGAAGTCGAGCAGCGGCCCACGGTGCGGCTCGTGCGCGAGGAAGATGCTCTCGGCCACCGTGAGGTCGTCGACCAGGTCGAGCTCCTGGTAGATCGTGGCGACGCCGTGTGCGAGCGATGCCGCCGGGTCCCCCACCGGGAGCGGCTCGCCCTTGAACCGGATCTCGCCGCTGGTGGGCTCGTGCACGCCGGAGATGCACTTGATCAACGTCGACTTACCGGCTCCGTTGGGGCCGAGCAGGCAGTGCACCTCGCCCTCGAGCACGTCGAGGTTCACCCCCTGGAGCGCCTTGACGCCGGGGAACTCCTTCACCAGGTCGCGGACCTCGAGGATCTTGGTCACGTGACCACCAGCCCGCGGAGGTTGCCGTGCGCGATCCGCAGTCCGGCGTCGACGCGCTCCGGGCTGCCGCCCCACACGGGATCCTCGTGCTCGACGGACAGGACGCCGTCGAAGCCGCCCTCATAGAGCGCGTCCACGTAGTGGGGGAAGTCCACCTGGCCGAGACCCGGGATCCGGTAACGCCACCAGCCCATGCCCCACGGGTCCTCCTCCCGGGTGGAGACGCGCCCGAAGAAGCCGTAGCGGTTGCGATCCGCGGGGAAGGTCTCGGCATCCTTGGCGTGCGCGTGCGCGACCCGGTCCACATAGGGCCGCAGCGCGGCAACCGGGTCGATACCGAGCCAGAGCAGGTGCGAGGGGTCGAAGTTGAGGTAGAGCCCCAGCTCGAACATCCACTCCCACAGCTCCGGTGAGTAGGCGAGGTTGCCCGGGTAGCCGTCGGGGTGCCAGCCCTCCATCACGCAGTTCTCGATCATCAGCCGCACCCCGCGCTCGCCGGCGTAGTCGACCAGCGGCGG
The DNA here is from genome assembly GCA_963808105.1 of uncultured Thermoleophilaceae bacterium. Lineage (GTDB taxonomy): Bacteria > Actinomycetota > Thermoleophilia > Solirubrobacterales > Thermoleophilaceae > JAAYBF01. The sequence continues at coordinate 105,259 of CAWEEH010000004.1, forward strand.
GAAGACGCGCTCGGCCTCGCGCAGGTTCTCGGCCACTGAGCGCCCCGGGTCGCGGCCGATGAACGTGCCCACCGGCACGCCCCCGAGCGCCGCGGCGGCGTCGATGCACGCGCGGACATGGGTGTGCGCCGCCTCGCGCTCCGATGGGTCCGGGTGGAGGTTGTTGTCGTAGTAGGCGAGCGCGGACAGGACGAGGCCGTTGCCCTCGAGCGCAGCTCGGACGCGGTCGGCCTCGGCGTCGTCGAACTTGTCGGCCGCCACATGGCTGGCGGTGAAGGGGCGATCGCCCAGCGCGGGCCACGCCGCCAGCTCGAGAGCCTCGTACTCGTTCGCCCCGGCCCAGGCGGCGACGTCCTCGAGGCTGCGCTCCGGCATGCAGGCGCTGAGGAACCCGAGCTTCACGTCGGCACCGCCTCGAGGGTGGCGGCGATGTCCACCCAGTCTCCGGTCGCCGCCGACGCCAGCACCGCCTCGGTGATGCGGGTGGCCCGGAGACCGTCGGCGAACACGGGTAGGCCGTCGGGCGCCCGGCCGGTCTGCACGGCCTCGTAGAAGTCGGCGACGAAGGCGTCGAAGCAGTCGGCGTAGCCCTGTGGGTGGCCGCCGGGAAGGGTGGCGTAGCGCGCCGCCGCGGGAGCGAGGGATTCGGGGTCTCGCCGCACGATCGTCTCCGCCTCGCGACGACCGGACCACAGCTGCTCGGGCTGCTCCTGGTCGAAGGCGAGCGCTTGGTCGGCACCGTCGATCTCGATCCAGAGCCGGTTCTTGCGCCCCGCGGACACCTGGCTGATCACGACCGAGCCGAGCGCTCCCCCGTCCGTCTCGAACTGCACGATCGCGGCATCCTCGGTGGTCACCTCCCGCAACTCTCCGGAGCCGTCCGCCGCGGCGAACGCCTTCCGTCCAGCGGCGCTGACGCGCTCGGGGACGGCGGTCAGCGTGCGCGCCGACAGCCGCGTGAGTCGCTGGCCCGAGATGAACTCGGCGAGGTCGCACCAGTGCGAGCCGATGTCGGCGAAGGCCCGCGATGCGCCGCCGAGGCTCTCGTCCACGCGCCAGTTGTCGTCCTCGGGGCGAAGCAGCCAGTCCTGGAGGTAGGTGCCGTGGAGCAGATGCAGGGCGCCTGCCTCGCCCGTCCGCACGCGCTCGCGCGCCTCTCGCACGGTCGGGTAGAAGCGATAGACGAACGGCACGGCGGCCTGAGTGCCCGTGGCCGCGGCTGCGGCGACCAATCGCTCGGCCCCCGCCGCGTCGAGGGCAAGCGGCTTCTCGCAGACGACGTGCTTGCCGGCGGCGAGTGCGGCTTCGGCGAGCGGCAGGTGGAGATGGTTGGGCGTGCAGATGTGCACGACGTCGACCTCCGAGTCGTGCACCAGCTCCTCCGCCGAGGCGACCGCCCTGTCGGCGCGGAGCGCCTCCGCAGCCGCGGTCGCGCTCTCGATCGAGGACGCCGCCACCGCCACCACCCGTGCTCCCGCGAGGCGTGCGGACCTGGCATGGACGCCCCCGATGAATCCGGTCCCTGCGACACCGACTCGAAGCTCGGGGGGCATTACGGCGACCGTATCCAGAACTTAGTGCGATTGTCAAGCAGAAGATCGTTGCAAGATGCCCAACTTCGTCCATGTGCGTGATTTACTTCTGCGCGTGAGCACCGCCGGCGAGCTTCTGAGCCTGATCCGCGACGGCGCCGCGGTGACCCGGGCCGACCTGGCGAGGCACACCGGGCTCGCCCGCTCGACCGTGGCCCAGCGTGTCGAGGCCCTCCTGGCCAACGACCTCATCCTCGAGGCCGGCGGCAGCGAGTCCACCGGGGGCCGGCCCCCCACCGTGCTCGCGTTCAACCATCAGGGCGGAGTCGTGCTGGTCGCGGATCTCGGCGCGACGCACGCGCGCGTCGCCATCAGCGACCTGGCCGGGACCCCGCTGGCCGAGCGCGCGGGCGACATGGACATCGGGCTGGGCCCCGATCACGTGCTCACGTGGTTGTCGGCGCGCTTCGACGAGCTGCTCCAGGAGAGCGCGAAGTCGGCGGCCGACGTGCGGGGCATCGGCATCGGCATCCCGGGCCCTGTCGAGTTCGACACCGGGCATCCGGTCAACCCCCCGATCATGCCCGGCTGGGATGGGTTCGACATCCCCGGGTGGTTCGCGGACGACTACAGCGCCCCGGTGCTCGTCGACAACGACGTGAACATCATGGCCCGGGGCGAGCACTGGGTGCACTGGCGCGACACCTCGCATCTTCTGCTGGTCAAGGTCGGAACCGGCATCGGGTGCGGAATCGTCGCCGAGGGGCACATCCATCGCGGCGCGCGCGGCGCGGCCGGCGACATCGGGCATATCCGCGCGACGGCCAGCGATGATGTGGTCTGCCGCTGCGGCAACATCGGCTGCCTCGAGGCCGTCGCCGGCGGCCAGGCCCTTGCGACGCGCCTCGCGGAGACCGGCGCCGATGCATCCAACAGCCGCGACGTCGTGCGCCTGGTCCGCGAGGGCAACGCCGACGCCCTGCGAATGGTGCGCGATGCCGGGCGCACCCTCGGTGAGGTGCTCGCGGGCACCGTGAACTTCTTCAACCCTGCTGTGATCGTCGTCGGCGGCGACATCGCCGAGGCTCACGCGGAGCTCCTCGCGGGGGTGCGGGAGGGGATCTTCAGCCGCTCACTGCCCCTCGCCACACGCGACCTGCGGATCGTGCCGTGCCGCCTGGGCGATCGCGCGGGGGTCACCGGCGCCGCGATAACGGCGATCGAGCACGTGCTGTCGCCGGCGGCCGTCGATCGCCGCCTGCGGGCCGCCTGAGCTAGCGGCGCAGCCCGGCGTACGCGAGGTGGCGCCGCAGCGCCCGTCGCTTCCCGGGTGCGAGCAGGCCCCGGTCGGCCACCGCGATGAAGCGCACCCGCCCGCGCCGGATCCCGAACAGGCGCGGCGAGCGCGGGTTGGCGCGGTACAGGCCGCGCCCGATCCGGCGTGCGCGTGGGTAGGCGGCGAGGAACCGGCGTGAGCTCGAGCCCACGCGCACCCGCCGGTTGCCATGCCCGGTCGCGGTGGTGGACACCACGCGCGCACGCGCGCGGGCAGAACGTGAGGAGAAGACCGCGGTCACGCGGCCCGAGCCGCCCTTCACGCAGTAGCGATAGGAGCGGCTCGTGCGGTCCGGCGGCGTGACCGGCAGCCGGAGCAGCCGCCCGCGTGTGCGGCCGAGCCGGATCCGGCCGACGTTGCGGGGCCCGATCGGGGAGCGGCGCGACAGGCAGCGGTCGGGCAGACGCATCTTCGTGAGCACCAGCTCGGGCAGGTGCCTGCCGGTCCAGCGTGTGAATGCGCCGCGGATCTCGTTTCGCGACGTGAACTTCACGCCCGTGTACTCGAGGAAGGTCTTGTCGGTCGTGCAGCAGCCGTACATCTCCCTCCCCATCGTCGGCTTGGACTCGGGCGAGCTCGCCGCGCTGTGGAACGACGGCTTGGCGGCGAGCGCGTCGGGGCTGTGGGTCATCCAGGCGCGCCAGTTCATCTCGCGCGCCCCGAACACGTCGCCCCTGTCGGGCGTGGCGTAGTAGGTGAGCGCGAGCTCGCCGTGGCCGCGAGCCGTGACGGACACGACGATGGCGTGCACGAGGCCCGGCGGCGTCACGCGACCGAGCTGGCGCCACCTGCGGCCGCCGTCGCGGGAGACCATCAGATGGACGCCGTCGCGGATGTAGGCGAAGTACAGGTTGCCGTGGTCGTCGATGGCGAGGTTCTCCGACCAGACGTGGTCGGTGATAGCGAGCACGATGCCCTCCTGCGCGGTGAGCACGTCCTCCAACCCCACGCTGCGCCCGCCGGTGGCAACCCCCTTCCACGTCTTCCCCATATCGCCGCTGCGAACCACCGCGGGGTAGCCGCACACGGTGAGCGGAACCACGACGTCGCCGTTCGCGAGCACCCGCCCGCTCCCGTGGACGATCGTCGCCCCGGTGCCGCCCTCCACCTCGCCGGCCCTGCAGAGGCCGTTGATGGTCGGCAGGTATCCGGTGAACTTGAAGTGATTGCCCCCGTCATCCGATCGCCAGCATCCGATCGACGCGGCCACCAGGATGTTGGGGATGAAGTTGCAGTGATAGACGGCGGTGGGGTAGCGACCCGGCGCTTTCCCCTTGAACGGGCCGCTGAAGATCTTCGGCCAGTCGCCGTGGGTGACCGGTGAGCAGCCCGGACGCGTCTTCGCGGCGGTCCAGCTCGCGCCCTCGTCATCGCTGTGGATGACCGGCGTGCCGCAACCCGCCACGTCGACCGAGAGCGACGTGACGAACAGCCGGTCCGTCACGGGATCGATGTAGGGGAAGCCCTCGGAGGCCTCGATGCCGCCCGGTAGGCGGATGCGGCGCCAGGTGCGGCCGTCGTCGCGGCTGCGCAGCAGGTAGATCTCGGAGGTCCCGGTGAGCCTTCCCGGATCCTCGTAGAGGCCCTTGTCGGTCGCGATCCCCATGAACAGCGTCCCGCGCTTGTTCACCGCGAGCATCGGCTCCATGCCCTGCGAGCCGGTGGTGTGCTCGCAGACGGTGGCGCCGGCGGCGGTTCTCTGCGCCGGGAAGTCGCAGGTCGGGTCGGGGGTGGGCGCGGCGACCGCGTTCGGCGCGACGGCGAGCAGCACCACCGCCACCACCAGGCCCCCCGTCTGCCGCCTCATGTCAGCCGAGCGGCGACGGCGGAATGCTCGTGGAGCCGTGAACGTCCGGGATCCGGATCGCCACCTGGTCGACGAAGCACCACGACCAATCCTCACCCGGCTCCAGCGACCGGATGAGCGGATGCCCGGAGCGCTCGGCATGCGCGCTCGCGTGCCGCCCGGGAGAGTCGTCGCAGCAGCCGACCCGGCCGCACTCGAGGCAGATCCGCAGGTGCAGCCATTTCGATCCCGTGGAGAGGCAGTCCTCACACCCGGCGACGTAGGCGGGCAGCTCGGTGACCTCGACGTGGTCCAGGTGGCTGCACGGCTGACCCTCGGTCATGCCACAACGCTACAACGGTCAGGCCTTCTCGTACACGAGCGTGAGCACGCCGTCGGACCCGACCTGGTTCGCCTCGGCGAGCTTCCAGGTCGACTTGTCGGAGAACTCCCCGAAGACGCGGTCGCCGGTTCCCAGCACAACCGGGAAGACCATCAGCCGGATCACGTCCACGAGATCGTGTTCGAGCAGGGTCTGGACCAGGCGCCGGCTGCCCGAGACGAGGATGTCGCCGTCGATCTGCTCCTTCAGCTTCGCGATCTCCTGCGGCACGTCTCCGGACCCGTCGATCACAGTGGTGTTGTTCCATTCCGGGTCCTTGATCGTCGAGGAGACGAGGTACTTGGGCATCTCGTTGAACCGCTTCGCGAACTCGCCGATCTCGCCCTCCATGTTCTCTCGCTCGGGCCAGGAGCCGGCGAAGCTCTCGTAGGTGACACGGCCGATCAGCTGCGCCTCGGCGTCGGCGACCTCTTCGAACTTGAACTTGCCGCCGTCCTCGCCGCGGTCGAAGTCGAACGTCCAGCCCTCGTACTTGAACTTCTCGCCGCCCGGCGCCTGCATTACGCCGTCCATCGAGACGAATTCGGTGACGGTGATGGTTCCCATGGTTCCTCCCTGTCGATTTCCTCCGGCAGCTCGACTATATTCAACCGCAGGGTTGAATGATCTGAGCCTCACCTTCGCGGCCCTCGCCGACCCGACCCGGCGGGAGATCCTCACGCGGCTCGCCGAGGGCGAGGCGACCGTGAACGAGCTCGCCGAGCCATTCCCGATCAGCGTTCAGGCCGTCTCGAAGCACCTCAAGGTGCTCGAGCGGTCGGGTCTGATCACGCGCGGCCGGGACGCGCGGCTCCGGCCGTCGCGCATTCGCGGCGACGCGCTGAGGGAGGCGACCGAGTGGCTGCACGGGTACCACCGCTTCTGGGGCGATAGCTTCGACCGGATGGATGAGCGGCTGCGAGCAGACGACGATGGCTGAGACGCCGAAGCCCGGGGACGGGCTCCTGATCACCCGTGTCTTCGACGCACCCCGCGAGCGGGTCTGGCGGGAGTGGACCACGCCCGAGGCCTTCGCGGACTGGTACGGCGGCCCGGGCTTCCCCGTGCCGGTGGAAACGGTCTCGATGGACGTACGGCCCGGCGGGGCGTGGAGCGCGGTCATGCTCGCCGGTGCCGGCCGCGAGATCCAGTGGGAGGGCGAGTACGTGGAGGTGGTCGAGCCGGAGCGGCTCGCGTTCACGGTCACCGACGAGCCCGGCAACCCCGAGCGCGACCTCGTGACGGTCGAGCTCACCGACCTGGGCGACGGACGCACCGAGATGCAGATGACCCAGACCGGCGGCGGCCTGCCGCCCGCGGGCTACGAGCGCGCGAAGGAAGGCTGGGGCGGGTTCTTCGACCGGATGGCCGAGCGGCTCGGCGAGGCCTGAGCAGCCTCGCCGGCCGCGTGGCCGCTAGCTCACTTCGCGCCGAAGAACGGCTTCCATCCTCCGGAACGCACGCCCTTGTAGATGATGTTGGCCGCGGCGAGGCACTGGCCCCGCTTCACGTTCTCCCGAAGCCCCCCGCCGAAGCTGTTCCGGCAGGCCCTCTTCGCCTCCCGAAGCAGCTTCTTGTCGATCCGGAGGCGCGTCCCCTCGGTCCGGTTCAGCGCGAGGTAGCGCATGCCGTAGTTGCGGTAGCCGAAGTCGTGCTGCTGGCACTGGCGGTCGAAGAACCTGGACCACCGCTTCGCCAGGAGGACCAACTTCTGGCCCGGGATGCTGCACCCGTCGTCCGCCCAAGCCAGTGGCCAGGTCGCATCCGCCCTCGCGCCGCCCCGGGCCCGGTTGCGCTCGGCCTGACGCTTGAACCTGTCGAAGCTCCGGTAGCTCAGGTTCACGATCCGGTCGGCCTGGTCCTTGATGCCCTTGCGGGTCCATCCGATCATCCCGAGCCACTTGCCCTTGCCGCCCTCGACGGCGACGTGGGTGGAGACGCCGGAGATGTCGCGCACCGAGCGCACCGGCGTCCGTCCGACGTTGATCCACGTCTTCTTGACGCAGGCGCGGATCGGCCTGGTCGAGGTCCTGAAGTCGACGGGATCGGGCCCGGCCCTGCGCCAGGCGACGGCCCCGTTGATGCAGCCGGGGAAGCGGCGGGTGTTTCGCATTCTCACCTCGACGTAGAGGCCCCCGCCGGCGGCGCTCTGTTGGTAGAGCTTGGCGGCCACCGTGGCCCCGTCGACGTGGTTGTGGCTGTAGTCGATGAGCCGGTCGGCCGAGGCCGTGCCGGCGAAGCAGACTAGGAGCAGGGCGCCGGTGAGCGCCAACGTACGAGAGAACATCTATGCGCCTCCTTGTAGGCAGTTGAACATCTGCCCGGGGAGACGCAGCCGCCGCCGAGTTCTTCGATCTCAGCGATCAGCGTTGGAGAAGAGACCGATCGCCGTGGGCGATCAGTCGCGCGCCAGCGGCCTCGCGGCGGCGCGTGCCCAGGTCGAATCCTGGTGCCGGATCATCACGATGGTCGTGGGGAGCGCGACCATCGCGCCTGCGATCACGGCCGCGGCGAGCGAGTGATCGAAGATCAGGATCGCCCCCACCGCGGCGGTCGAGCCGATGAGCACCGCCGTGATCACGGCGACCATGCCGGCCACCGTGAGGTAGCCCTGCCAGCGATCGCCGGGCACCCGCTCCATCAGGAGCCGCTCGGCCGCCGGGACGCTCGGCAGGTACTCGGCGATCTCCGGCGCGTGGCCGAAGTAGTAGCCGCGCAGCAGGGCGATCCGGCGGGCGTACTCGGTGTCCTCGATCGACGACTGCAGCGCACGCTCGTAGGTCACGAGCCCGACGAAGGCCAGGGTCGGGAGGAGGACCAGGGCGAACGCGTAGAACGCCGACCCCAAGCTGCTCGCGGTCGCCACCAGGCCCAACGCGACGAGGCCGCCTGAGACGGCCGCGAGGAACATGTTCGCCCGGCCGTTGGATTCGGCGATCGTCGCGGCGCGGGCGCCCTGCAGCACGAAGTGCTCGGTGGTCACGAACGTGACCCCCGCGGGGCGTGGTTCCGCTCCCTCGGGTGCATCCTGGTCACTGACGGGAGGAATAGCCAGTCGATGTTTTCATCGGTGACGGATGGCATCTAGTTCAGTTCGACCAGAGGCCGACCTGGCCCCACTGGCACGCGAACTCGACCTGCGGGCCAATGCGCAGGCCTCGCGGCGCTCCTAGCATCGACCCATGTGCCGGGTCCTGGCCTACCTGGGCGAACCGGTCCTTCTCGACGACCTGCTGTACGCCCCCGACAACTCACTGGTGAACCAGAGCGTCGCGCCTGCGCTGATGTCGTTGCTGAACATCGGCGGGTTCGGCATCGCGGCATGGGACCGCGGATCGGCGGTCCCCGAGGTGCCGTACACCTATCGAACGCCCGGCCTCCCGGTGTTCGACCGCAACCTGAAGGCGCTCGCCGCCAAGGTGCGCGTGACCGCGACCGTGGCCCACGTACGCGGCGTCCTCTACGACCCCTCTGAGCGCGTGGGTCCGCAGAACCTGCACCCGTTTCGATTTCCGGGCGCACGGGTGGCGCTGGCCCAGAACGGTGACCTCGACGGCTTCGGCGAGATGCGCTTCGACCTGCTCGAGCACATCCGGCCCGAGCTGGCGGAGCTGATCGAGGGAACCACGGATACCGAGTGGGTCTATGCGTTGATGCTCTCCCAGCTCGAGGACCCGCTCGGGCCCGCGCAGCCCGACGAGATCGCCGATGCGATCACCAGGGCGCTCGGCCTGCTGCGGGACGTCCGGATCAGGCGCGGTCTGGCCACGCAGTCCCCGGTGAACCTGGTCGTCACCGACGGCGCCTCCCTCGTGGCCACCCGCTTCGTGTTCGACTACGGCTGGTACCCCGACCGCGGCTTCTTCGCCGGCGAGCGCGAGTTCGACTTCACCACGCTCTGGTGCACGACCGACGGCGGCCGCTGCGCCCACATCGCCTCCGAGCCGCTCACGAGCGAGCGCGGCGAGTGGATGGAGATCCCCGAGTACTCGATGCTGATCGCCCGCAGCGATGACGCGGGGGTCGGCGTCGAGATACGGGAGCTGAGCGCATGAGGCCCGTGCCGACGCCGCTCGATTCGATTCCTCTGTTCGCGGACATCTCGGCCGCGGAGCGCGCGCACGTGGCGCAGCTCATGACCCCGTTCTTTGCCTCGGCCGGCTCCACGCTCTTCCGGGAGGGCGACCGCGGCGACGAGTTGTACGTCATCCAGTCGGGGCGGCTCGAGGCCGCGCGCCGGAGCCCCGGCGGCACGGACACCAGCCTCGCCCTCCTCGGGCCCGGGGTGGTGATCGGTGAGATGGCCCTGATGGGCAACGGCGCGCGAACCGCGACCGTGACCGCACTGGAGGACACCCACGGGCTCGCGCTCAGGCGGGCCGCCTTCGAGGTCCTGGCGGGCGCCCGGCGCCGGGAGTCGCTCACCCTGATGCGCCGCATCGGCGACGTGGCGATCATCCGCCTGCGCGATCGCTACGCCGCGATCGCGGAGGAGCTCCAGGCCTCACCGGCCCCCTTCCAGCGTTCCGAGCCACCGATACCGATCGCGCCCGAGCCTGGCGAGCTCGGCTACCTCCGCGGCACCCTCTTCTTCTCCGGCCTCAGCCACGAGGAGACCGCCGAGGTGCTCGACGGCGTCCGGCGGATCTCGGTGTCGCGCGGGGCCCTGCTGCTCGCCGCCGGCGAGGCGCCGCCGGCCCTGTACGTGGTCGCCAGGGGAGCGGTCGAGAGCACGATTCGCGGCGCGACGCACGTCCACCGCGTCCGCCTGGCGGGCCCCGGCAGGGTTGTGGGCCATCTCGGCGTGCTCGGGCCGGCTCCAAGCGTCGTCGAGTGCCGAGCGCGCGAGCGCGCGGTGGTCCTGGAGCTCAGGTGGGAACGCGTGAGCTCCCTGCTCGAGGGCCACGACGCCGCCTCGCGCGGATTCGCAGCGGCCCTCAACAAGGACGTGGTGCGCGCAGTGCTGCAGGCGGAACGGCCGATGACGCACATGGCCCTGGCGCCCGGCCAGGCGCCGGCGTTAGTCCGCTCGCCCTAGGGCCGCCCGATCGCGCAGACCGCGGGGACCGGGCGCAGGTCCTGGACCAGCACCCTGTCGACGGAGAACCCGCCCTCGCGCAGCCGGTCGGCCAGCTCGTTCCCGAGGTCCCGGGCTCGCCCCGGCGCGGAGTGGCGCGCGTCCCAGAAGAGGTAGAAGGCCGCATCGCGGGCGAGGTGCTCGCGGACGGCACCGAACGCCGCCTCCGGCTGCAGCCAGAAGGGGGCGACGTTGAAGGCGAAGACCTTGTCGAAGCGCCGGTCGCCGAGGTCCGCGTCCTCCAGCGCGACGGCCTCGAGCACAGCCCTGCCCGCGTCGACGTGCTCGCGGTTCCTCCGCGTGGCCATCTCGATCATCTTGGGCGAGCGGTCGATCGCGGTGATCGTTCCCGTCGTCAGCCTCTCGCAGACCAGAGAGACCGCGACGCCGTGGCCGCAGCCGACCTCGAGCAGGCGGTCGGCCGGGCGGACCTCGAGAGTGCCGACCGCCCAGACGAACCGCTCCGATGCCTTGTCCGCCATACCCCGAGCAATAGCACCACGCGGGACTAAGCGACCAACCCGCAAGGTGAGTGACCTCGTCGCTCACCTTGCCGAGCGAGAACCAAGCAATCCAAGGAAGAGGCCTCGGGATAGTGCTCCGCACATCCCGTGGCCGATGACGCCGGAGTGCGCCGGTTCGCAGCCGGGAAGGTGAGCGACGGGACTCGAACCCGCGACCGCCTGGACCACAACCAGGAGCTCTACCAGCTGAGCTACGCCCACCAGGACGAATCGCAGGGTACTAGGCATCCGTTGGGGAATTAGCGGGGTCCCAACCCCGATAAGTCCCCACTCGATGCGCCCGCCGCCCCACAGCACCCCCAGACCGGGGACAACCGCGGTCGATCCCGGTCATACACCTAGGTGTTGAACACCTTGGATCGCCTTTGCAATGGGGTTTCGGCGGGCAATGGTGCGGTCGATGGAAGCGATCCGAAAAGCCGCGCCCTGCCTCGCCCTGGTGGTGGCCCTCGCCGCGCCCACCAGCGCGGGCGCGATGCTGCCCGCGGACGCCGGCGGTGGCGCGACACCGGCGAAGAAGGTCAAGCGCCAGAAGGTCAAGCGCCAGAAGGTGAAGCGCCAGAAGCCGGTGCGTGTGAAGCGGGTCAGGCCACAGCGAGTCCGGCGGGCCAGCCCGCCGCGGACCAGGACCCGCAGGCCCACGCCGCCCGCCCCGCCGACCAGCTCCCCCGCCCCCACCCCGGACCCTCAGCCCCGGCGCGCACGCGTCCGCCGCGACGCCCGCTCCTACGTGAACGCGCTCGACCAGATCGAGAGCGACGGCGGCGCGCTGCGCGGAGGCACCGCGCGTTCGATCCAGCTCGCCCACGACCCGCGCGTCAGGCGCCGGGCACACCGGATCCTCCAGCGACGCGAGCGCAGCGAGCGGCGCGAGGCCAGGCGAACGCGCCGGCGGGAGGCCGCGCGGCTGACGGTCACGCACGGGCGCGAGTACCTGTCTGCCCTCGAAACGCTCGAGGAGAACGGCGGCGTTCTGAACGGCGGGCTGGCGCGCGCCCTGGCCCACGGCAACGACACGCGGGTGAAGCGGTTCGCGGATCGTGTCCAGGCCATCGCCCGCACCCGCCGGATCGCGCGCCGCCGGGCGCGGGAGCGGGCGGAGGTTCGCGGCCGTGCCCAGGCCTACGTGAACGCGCTCGACCGCCTCGAGGAAGACGACGCGCTGAACATGGGTCTGGCGCGAGCCCTCGAGCTGGGCCGCGACCCCGAGGTGAAGCGGGTGGCCGCGCGCATCCAGGGCCGCGACGAGCAGGCCGAGCGCCGCGAGCGGATCCGCGACGTCGCGCTCCGGGTGCTGTCCGGTGCGACCCCTCGCCTGCGCGACAACCCGCGGGTGCGCCGCGCGATCCAGAGGATCCGTGAGCGCCGCCGGCTCCAGGACGAGGGCCGTCGCTACGCGTCGGTGCTGGACGAGATCGACAGCCGCGGCGGCGCGTTGAGCATGGGCACGGCCCGAGCCCTGCAGGAGCTGGGCGACGACCCGCGCGTGCGCCGGATCGCGACTCGCATCAGGACGCTGCGCGAGCGCCGGCACCTCGAGGACCACTTCGGCCCGCTCGACGGACCGGCCCTGCTCGACCCGACGCTGGGCCTGGCGCTCCCATGGCCGGGCCGGGGCGAGGAGATAGGGCTCACGGTCGAGGCCACGTGCATGCGCCGCCTCTCGCCCGGCGCGGTGGTCAGGTGCCTGAAGAAACGCAAGCCGCGGCTGTCGGTGCACGTCACGGGCGAGATGACCGGTGAGATCTCCCGCGGTGACCCGCGGCTGGCCTTCGACGGCGAGGAGTACGAGACGCTCGGGCTGTCCGTCGACCTGCGCACAAAGGCCGGAGCGACGGCGCGCCGGCCGCGGGGCATCGGTATCACCCTCGACACCTTCACGGGCCGCACGCTGACCTACGAGCTGATGCTCACCAGCGACCGCGCCGGAGAGCTCGCCGACGGCGATGCCGACGCGCCGAACCCGCTCGACCCGCGCTCGCTGGAGGAGGGCGAGACGATCGTGATGGGCTCCGAGCACTACAACGGCAACGGGCAGGAGGTGTCGTATCGCGTGCTCCAGGCCAGCCTGGGCTTCGAGGAGGGACGCCGGCTGAGCAGCGGCGTGGAGCGGATCGGCGAGGACAGGGTGCGGATCTACGTGGGCGACGAGGACTTCGTGCGCCACGCGCTGGCGCTGCGGCTCGGGACCGAGGACCTGGGCGTGGCGGCCGGGATCTCGAGGGAGTTCAGCTCGGGCGACCTGCGCACGGTGGAGCTGAACCTCAACCGGCGCGGTGGCTGGAACGCCTACCAGCGGTTCGTGACCACCGGGACCCTCCCCGACCCCTCGCAGCGCGGCGTGCGCCGCAACGCCGACGTCGACTCGGCCAGCTGGTCGGCCTCCACCAGCCTCGAGCTGGACGCGGGCCCGCTTCACGTCGGCGGCTCGAACACCCACAACGAGGGCCGGGTCACCGAGACCCGCTACTCGAGCGGACGAGTGCGATACGCCTTCACCGACCGCACCGGGCGCGTGACCTACATGGAGCAGGCCACCGAGGACCGCGACGGGCGGGTTCGGGACTCCGGGTACTCGCTGCTGCTCCAGGACGCCGACCCGGACATCGTCGGGATGTTCCTCGAGCTCCACGGGGACAGGACCGAGGTCGGGGACGACGAGAGAAGCCTGCGGCTCGACTTCACGGAGTCCGAGCTGATGACGCTCCGCCAGGACGCGATCAACCAGATCTCCGAGCTCACACAGCACAGTGAGGACGAGGCGCTCTCCCCCGCCGAGGTGGAGGAGCTGATCGGCGACGATGGCTACAACGTCGTGCCGGGGATGGTGACCTCCCCCTCCAACAGCACCTACCTGCGCTTCCTCGCGGCGTCGACCACGCCCTCGGAGGTGCTCGACCACCTCTACGGAACGAGCTGGGGCGACCCGAACCGCCTGCTCGACGACCTGTGGGACCTCGAGGCATCACCCCTGGGTGGCGCGCCCGACCCTCAGGGCGACGTGACGGTCTTCGAGGACTGAACCCGGCCGCACCGCACCCTTCCCGCCGAGGCCGTGTTGCAGGGTCAGGTGGGAGACCAGCTGACCGAGACCCAGCAGCGGATCCTGGGCGCGCTCGTGCGCCCCATGCGCGAGGGCAGCGCGTACGACACTCCCGCCACCAACCGCGAGATCGCGGACGAGGTGTTCCTCAGCATCGACGCGGTGAAGGGCCACCTGCGAGCCCTCTACGCCAAGTTCTACCTTGCCGACCTGCCCCAGAACGCCAAGCGCGCCCGGCTCGCCGAGATCGCGCTGAGCGGCCAGATCGACCCGCCCCAGCCGCGCCCCCCGGCTGCGATCCCGGTACTCGGACGTGCACCGAGCCTGGCCGGATCGAGCCTGCTGGTGATGGGGTCCGTGCTGCTGCTCGTGGGCCTTGGCTGGGCCTCCGGGGTTGGCAAGGAAGAGGCGCCGCGTCAGTTCGCCGCCCCGCCCCTGGAGAGCGGACCCGCCCGGGGCGCCCCGACGCAGACGGATCGCGACCGCGCTCGCGCTCGCGCCCGCGAGAAGCTCGAGTTCGCCGACGGCGACGTGATCTCCGGGTTCGAGCAGGACGGCGGGGGCGGCCCGATCGTGGAGGACCTCGGCACCGTGCCGGTGGCCTTCGAGGAGGAGCTGCCGCAGGGCGGCGACGAGCCCGCGCGGGACCGGCGCCCGGCACGCAGGGTCAAGAAGCGCGTGAAGAAGGTCGCCGGGCGCGCGCCCGCGGCGCCGCCCGCGCCCGTCCAGCCGGCGGCCGCACCCGCGCAGCCGGTGTGCACCACCACCCGCCAGGTGATCAACGGGCAACGGGTGAGCTACCGGCGCAAGGTCGTGCGCGTCCCGCGCGTGTCCTTCGTGAGGCGCACGCGCATCCACCTTCACGTCCGCCGCGTCCGCGTGCGGGTGCCCGTGGTGGTCCGCTGGACCACCCGCACCCGCAAGGGCAAGCTCCGCCGCCATCAGAGGACCGAGTACCGGTGGGTGTGGCGGCGCAGGACAGTCCGGCATCCGCACGTTCGCCGCGTGCGTGTCGTGAGGATGGTCCGCCGAGTCCGCCGCGTGCGCGTGGTCACGCCCACGCGCCGCATCCGGACCGTGCGGCGTTGCGGCTAGCCGCCTAGGTGTCGCGGGACCACACCGGCTGCCTCAGCGGTGTTGGGAAACCAGCCCGCCCCCGGGTCGGGAGCCAGTATCACCTGCCACATGGTGGGATCTTGGAGGGGAGCCCGCGCGAGGCGCCCCATGCGTATGCGCATGGACGTGCCGCCCGGCCTGTGGGTGGCCAACGCGGGCGGTACCGCGGCGCTCGGAATCCGGACCGCCGCCCAGCTCGTCGTGCCCGGGCTGTCATGGCGAGACGAGCTGCTGCGCCAGTTCGTCTTCGCCTTCCGGGTGACGCTCGCGCCGGCGTCGATCGTCGCGTTCGTGGTCGGCTTCGGGACGATCGGGATCATGGGCGGGTCGCTTGCGTCGGCCTTCGGCGCGGTGGACCGCGTCGCGCCCGTCGCGCCCCTCGTCTTCCTGCGTGAGCTCGGCCCCCTCCTGACGACCTCGATCGTCGCCGGCACACTCGGCGCGACGATCACAGCCGAGATCGGAGCGCGGAAGATCCGCGACGAGCTGACCGCGCTCGAGGTGCTGGGGATCAATCCCGTCCGCAACCTCGTCCTCCCCCGTGTCGTCGCGCTGACCCTGTGGCTGCCGGTGCTGGCGCTGCTCACCTTCTGGGCGGGGATCGCCGGCACCTTCACCGCGACCGTGGTGCTGTACGACGCGACGCCCCAGGCGTTCGCCGGGCAGCTGCTCGGGCTCACGAACTTCGTCGACCTGTGGGGCAGCGTGGTGAAGCTGGCCCTCTTCGGGGCGCTGGTCGGGATCATCGCGGCGGAGAAGGGCCTGCAGGTGAAGGGCGGCGCGGAGGGAGTGGGACGCGCCGTGAACGAGTCGGTCGTGACGTGCTTCGTCGCGATCGGGATCGTGACCGTCGCGTACACCCAGCTCTTCCAGGCGTTCTTCCCCGAGGTGAACTTCGGCGGATGACCAGCCCGGTCCGACAGGCGGTCGAGGCACCCGACTACATGCCGGTGATCGATCCGACCGGATCGTTCGTGTCGTTCGTGCTCCAGGTACTCGCCGCGTTCCGCTTCCTGCCCAGGTACTTCGGCGAGGTGCTGCGCCAGGTCGGGATCCTGGCTGCGGGCAGCGTGCTGGTGATCGTGGGGATGGCGTTCGTCGCCGGCACGAGCTGCGGCATCGCCGCTGAGGCCTTCGGGCAGCAGATCGGGGCGGGCATCGTCGGCCCCCTCTTCAGCTCGTTCTGCGTGAACCGCGAGATCGTCCCGTTCGTCTTCGGCTTCATCGTCGCCGCCAAGGTGGGCGGTGGCATCGTGGCCGAGCTCGGCGCGATGCGGGTCAACGAGGAGATCGACGCGATCGACGTAATGGGCATCCCGTCGCTCGCGTTCGCGGTCGCCAGCCGTCTCGCCGCCGTGTTCATCGTCCTGCCGATCGCCTACATCGTCGCCCTGGGCGCGGCTGAGGCCGCGGCCTGGCTCGGGTCGTACGTGAGATCCGGGAGCGTGTCGCAGGGAACCTGGGAGTTCGCCTTCTACACGGTCACGGGCCTGACCGACATCCTGCTGTCGTTCGTCAAGGGCCTGGTGATGACGATCGGGGTCGTCCTCGTGGCGCTGCACTTCGGCTACCACGTAGGCGGAGGGCCGGTGGAGGTGGGCACGGCGACGGCGCGGTCGATGGCGGTCAACCTGATCCTGGTCACGGTCCTCAACATGGCCATGACCTTCCTGTTCTGGGGCTTCAACCCCAGGCTGCCAATCGCGTGAGCGCGGCTCGCTCCCCGGCTCGCCTCGGTCGCCAGGCGACACGTGTGATCGGCGTTGCCGCGCTCGTGCTGACGATCACCGTGACGGCCCTCATCGTTGCCCGTTCGGACCGCGGGACCTACGAGCTGCGGGCCACCTTCGACGACGTCCGCGGGCTGATCGAGGGCGGCGACGTGCGGGCCGGCGCGGTCACGGTCGGGACCGTGAAGAAGGTGCAGATCGGCCCCGGCGAGCGGCCCGAGGTGACCATGGCCGTCGACGAGGACTTCCGCGTGCACCGGGGGGCGAGCGCCGACATCCGGCTTGCGTCGAACGTGGGCGCGGTCAACCGGACGGTGGAGCTCGTGCAGGGCGACCGGTCCGCGCCGCGGTTGCCCGACGGCGCGAGGCTCAAGGGCAGCCAGACCGATCAGCCGGTGAACTTCGACGAGGCGGTCGACGCTCTCACGCCGCGGGCGCGGCGGGACATCGCGGAGCTGCTCGGCGGGCTCGAGGACGCCACCCACGCGCGCGGGCGCGACATCGACCACACGCTGCGCAACAGCGGCTCGGCGCTGGGGAACACCGCGGCGCTGCTGGCCGAGGTGAACCAGGACGGAGAGGCCCTGCGGACGATCGTCGGCGACGGCGAGCGCGTCGTCTCGACCCTGGCAGAGCGGCCGCAGGACCTGGGAAGCGCGGCCGAGCGAGTGGCGGGGCTGCTCGCCACGACGGCGGCGCGGCGGAACGAGCTCAGCGAGAGCGTGCGCCAACTCGGGCCCGCGCTCACGGCCGGCCGGCAGACCCTCGACGCGCTCACCGAAGCGACCCCTCCCCTGCGCGCGCTCGCCCGGGCCTCGGGCCCGCCGATCGACGCCCTCGGGCCGTTCGCACGCCTGCTCCCGGAGACCACCCGGGCGGCGGGCCCGCTCCTGACCCAGACGCGGAGGCTGGTGCAACGGGGCCCCGCGCTGATCCGCGGCGCCCGCCCGATCGCCCGCGCGGCGCGCCCGGTGGCCGGAAAGCTCACGAAGGTCGCGCGCGACGCCGTGCCGCTCGCGCGCGTGCTCCAGGTCTACGTGCCGGAGACCGTGGGCGCGTTCCAGAACTTCGGTGCGACGGCGGGCGCCTTTGACGCCAACGGCCACGTGCTGAACGTGGCCTCCAGCCTCGCGCCGACCCCGCACGCGAGCTCTCTGGAAAACCCGGCCCTCGGCCCGGCCGAGTGCGACCGAAGCCTGTCCTCGCTGGTGAAGCCGGGGCTCCTGCGCAGGCCCTTCACCCGCGCTCCGGGCGTGAACGAGTGCCAACCCTGGACCGACCTGCCGCCCGGGATCCTCACGAGCGCGGAAAAGGACCCCGAATGACCGACTCCGCCGCTCGGGTGATGCTCGGGGTCACGCTGGCGCTGTTGCTGCCGGCCCTGGCGTTCCTCTACTTCTCCTCGAGGCCCAGTCCCAACCAGGACCAGGTCGTGGCCCAGTTCGAGGACGCGTTCCCTCTCGTGGAGGGAATGAACGTGCGGGTGAACGGCGCCATCGCGGGCTCCGTCGGCAAGATCTCCGTGAACGACGAGGGGCTTGCCGATGTCACGCTGCTTCTCGACGATGACATCAAGCGGCCGCGCCTCGACGCGACGGCGGCGATCCGCCAGCAGGACACGACCGGCGACAGCTACGTGGCCTTCGAGCCCGGCCGCGCGAGCAATCCCCTGCCGGAGCTCGACGGGCACCCGACCATCGCGTGCTCGGCCAGCGGGAACGAGGGCCGCTGCCAGCGCACCCTCGCCGCACCGCGCCTCGACGATCTCCTGAACGCCTTCGGGCGGTCGGAGCGCACCGGGATCCAGCTCATGCTCAGCGAGCTCTCGCGTGCGGTCGACGGTCGCGGCAAGGACCTCAACCGCGCCGCGATCGACCTGCGCCCAGGGCTCGCGGCGGGCAATCGCGCGCTGACCGACGTGAACCGTCAGAACCGCGCGCTGCGGGCCTTCATCGGCGACGCCGAGGCCGTGACCGGCCAGGCGGCCCGGCGCCGAGCCAGCCTGGCCCGCTCGATCGACGGCCTGGCGGACACGCTGGATGCCACGGCCGCCGCCACCCAGTCTCTCGACGCCGGTCTCGAGCGACTGCCCGCGACCGTGACCCAGGGCCGCTCGACGCTCGCCGCGGTACGTCGCCTCGCCAGCGAGGCCCGGCCGCTGGCCGAGGATCTGAACGCCGGCGCCCCTCAGCTGGCCACGGCCCTGGACCGGGCGCCCCCGTTCCTGGCCGATCTGCGGTCGTTCCTGAAGCGCGGCCGCCCGACCCTCCAGCTCACGCACCGCCTCCTGCGCGCCGGCGCGCCTGCCGTCGAAGCCGAGCCGTCGCGGGTCGTGACGGGGCCGTTCGACCTGGCCCCGGCGATCTCGAACCTGCTCCGCGGCGTGCTCGGCGAGGACGAGACCATCGAGGCGCTGTTCAACGAGAAGTTCGGCCTCGGCGCGGCCGCGGGCGAACCGGGGAATCAGCCCGGCTACCCGGCCGACCACGCCGATCGGCGCTTCATGCGTGTGACGGCGGTCCTCAACTGCGAGGCGTTCGGGGTTCCGGTGAAGCCGGGCTGTCTGACCGATCTGGTGACCCTCGCGCGGGCGCGAGACAAGGGAGCCCGCCGCCGCGCTCGCCGGTCACCCCGGCGGCGCGCGTCCGGCGGCGGTGATCGATCCGCGCCCGCACCAAAGGCACCCCCGCCGGCGGGGGGCGGCGCTCAGCCTCGGCCCGACCGCAAGGGGGCCACCCCGGCTCCGTCGAGGCCGCGGCTGCCGTCGCCGAGCCAACCGCTGCCCGACCCCCTGGGGCAGGACGTCCGCGACCTCCTCGACTTCCTGCTCAAGTGATGACGCGCCGACCGCGGAGACAGCCCCTGGGTACTCGAATCGTCCGCGGTGCCGACGCAGTCGCACGGCGCCCCACGCTGCTCGGAGTGCTCGTCCTCGTGGTGGGTGCCTTCCTGCTGGTCGTCGGGTTCCTGGCCACCACCGGGCCGCCGTTCCAGGAGAAGTACCGCCTCAAGGTGGCCATCTCCGGGGAGGACCCGGTGCTGCGCTCGGGTCAGGCGGTGCGCGTGGGTGGGCGTCTGGCGGGGCTCATCAGCGACGTCAAGCCGGACCCCGACGGCGGCGCGACGGTCACCGCCAACATCACGAAGGGGGACTTCCGCCCCCTGCCGAAGGACACCAAGGCGTATGTGCGTGTGCACTCGATCGTCTACGAGACCTACCTCGAGCTGCGGCCGGGCCGCGCCCGCGCGGAGCTGGGGGACGGCGACCGCCTCCGGGCCGCCGCCCAGTCCGGCGTGGACCTGCTCGAGGCCGTTCAGCTCTTCGACCGCAAGGTCCAGGGAGATCTGCGCCGGGCCACGGTGGGCGTGGGCACGGGCGTCGCCGGGCGCGGCCAGGGCCTGAACCGCGCGCTCGCCGACGTCCCGCCCCTGGCACGCGACCTCTCCGCACAGCTCGGCGCCGCGACGCGTGAGGAGGGCGCCCTCGGCCGCATCGTGGCGGGCGCCTCCCGGACGGCGCGCGGCGCGCGCGGCACGCGAGCGGACGACGTCGCATCGTTGATCACCTCGTCCGACCTCACATTGAGCGCCGTGGCCCGGCGACGCGTGGAGCTCAACGAGGCCATCCAGCGCCTGCCGGGCTTCGAGGACAGCTTCCTGGCCGTCGCGCCTCAGGCCGAGCCGCTGTTCGCCGACCTCGCCGTCCTGTCGAAGGAACTGCGTCCAGCCGTGCACGGGCTCAACGCGACGCTCCCCGCGCTGAACGGTGTGCTCGCGAACGGCCGGGTGCTGCGCGTGGACGTGGACCGAATCGCCGACGCGGCGGACCCGGTCCTGCGCCTGGCGCGGCCCGCCGTCCGCGACCTGTTCCCGGTGATGACGACGCTCGGGCCACTCAACCGGGACCTGCGGACGCTGCTGGAGAGGATCGGCCCCTACCGAGGGGAGTACCGGATACCGGGACGCCCCGGCGTTCGTCACGGAAGCGGCGAGATCTCCGAGGCGGGTCGCCGCTTCATCGACGCGACCGACGACCCGATCATCGGCGGGCTCGCCCCCGGCGCTCCCACCTGGCGCGTGCTGCCGGTACTGAGCGCGCGCCCGTGCCAGAACCCGTTCCCCAAGCCCGGGCAGGCCGACAAGGACACGATGGAGGGCGGGGCCTGCCGTCCAGGGGGTGGCCGATGAGCCTGTACCGGCGTCGCCTGGTGGGATCCGCCGCGCTGGCCGTGCTCGTGGTGGCCGTCTTCATGGGAGTCGTGCGGCCCTCCAACCCGTTCTCGAGCCCCCACACCTACTACGCGGAGTTCGACTCGGTCCAGGGGCTCGGACCGATCGATCGCGACGTTCGGGTTGCCGGCGTGAAGGTCGGCAAGGTCGGCAAGATCGAGCGCGAGGGCGACGACGCGCGCGTCGCTCTGGAGCTCGACGAGGACGTGGCGCTGCACCGCGACGCCACAGCCCACATGCGGCCGCACACGCTGTTCGAGGGGTCGAACTACATCGATCTCTCGCCAGGCAGCCCGAGCGCGCGGGTGATCGACGAGGGCGCCACCCTCCCCCGCGCGCAGACGCGCAACTACGTGACGCTCGACAAGGCCCTGCGCGTGTTGCGGCCGGACATCCGGCGCAACCTCCGCACCCTGGCCCGGGTCGGGTCGCAGACCCTGCACGACGAGGCCATCCCCGGCCTGCAGCAGACGCTGCGGAACACGCCGGCTCTGATGCGGGACCTGGCGCCCGCGGCGCGCGCGCTGCAGGGCACGCGCGGCAACGAGCTCGCGGGTGCCGTCCGCGGGCTGTCGCAGACCGTGGACGCGCTCCAGAGCCAGGAGGAGAGCCTGGGGCCGCTCGTCACTCGGACCGACCGGACCGCGGCCGCCCTCACCGTCGACGGTGGCCTGCCACTGGACGCCTCCCTCGCCGCGCTCCCCGGTGCGGTTGGGGAGCTGCGCGCCTCCGCCCCGGCGCTCACGAGCCTGGTGCAGCGCAGCGGGCGCTTCGCGCGCGGGCTCACGCCGGCCCTGCCCGACCTCACCGCCGCGCTGAGCGAGGGCACGCCGATCCTGCGCCGCACGATCCCGGTGGCCCGCGGCGGGGCGCCGCTCGTGCGCGACGCGCGTCTGATCGCCACGCGGCTCGCGCGGGCGCGCGGCGAGCTCGTGGAGATGTTCAGGCTGACCGAGCCCTCGCTCGCGAAGTTCGACTCCCTGTTCGCGCAGTTCAACGCCCCGACCTCGCTCGGCGCGCCCTCGGGCGTGGCCCAGCTCGTCGGCGGGGCCTTCTCGGGCCTCAACGGGGTCTTCCGGCCGTTCCAGACCGCGGCCCAGAACCCCAGCGCGCCGGGCCACACGGGGCGGATTGGCACATACGTCAACCCGCAGGGCCTGCTGGGCCTGATCGAGCAGCTGGGGCTCGGAAGCGCGGCGGCCGGCGCGGCGTCGCGGGGCATCACCCAGCCGAGCTGTGAGAACGTCGGCCGGGTGTCGAGGCGCGCGGAGCGCGCGGCGCGCCTGGCCGGGGAGTGCCGGTGATGGGCCGGCTGGGCCTGAAGACGAGGAAGGCCGGCCAGGTGCCCTACGGCAAGACGATCCTGGCGCTCCAGCTGATCGCCGCCCTCACCTTCCTCGGCTACACGGCTGCCAAGAAGGACGTACGGCTACCGCTGGTGAGCGAGGCGCCGTTCGAGCTCGACGTGGTGCTTCCCGACGCCAAGGGCCTCCAGCCGGTCAAGGAGCCGGCGGTCGGCGTGGCGGGTGCGCCGGCGGGGCGGGTCACGAAGGTGCGGACCGAGAACGGGCGTGCGCGGGTGACGATGCGGCTCGACGGAGAGGTCAGGGGCAAGATCTTCAAGGACGCCTCCGCGAAGGTCCGCCCCACCAGCGCGCTCCAGACCCTGATCGTGAACATCGATCCCGGCACTCCCGCGCGCGGCGAGATGAAGGAGGGCGACACGATCCCGCAAACGCGGACGAGCTCATTCGAGCACATCGACGACCTGACCTCCGTGCTCGACGTCGACACCCAGGCGCAGGTCCAGGTGCTGATCCGCGAGCTGGCCGGTGCGCTCGACGGACGCGAGCCGGAGCTGCGAAGGATCGTGGCCGAGCTCGGCCGGCTGACCGACAACGCCAGACCGCTCGCCAAAGCCCTGAGCGACCGACGCGTTCTCCTGCGCCGCCTCACCGACAACCTCGACGGGATGCTCACCACCGTCGGCGACCGGGGCGAGGCGCTGGCCGCCGCCGTGGACCTCGGGAACCGGACGCTCGAGGTGACCGAGCGGCGCTCGCCGCAGATCGAAGCCGCGCTGCGCGAGCTTGCGCCCCTGCTCGAGGAGGCGCGCCTTGGCCTCGCGGAGGGCCGCCGGCTCGCGGAGCCGCTGACGCCGGCCCTCGACCGGCTGATTCCCCTCACCGACGAGGCCAGGCTGGCGGCCTCCAGGTTGCGCGGCAGCCTGGGCCCCCTCGACCGCTTCGTGCGGGTGGCGGGAGGTGTGGTGCGCGACGGCCGCCGGCCGGCACGCCTGCTGGCCCGAGGCCTGGCCAATCAGGCCGAGTTGATCCGCAACGATCAGACCCCGGCGCTCCGGGAGCTGATCGGCCTCGTGAACCTCCTCGAGCGCAACCGCAACGGCGTGATCCAGTTCGCCCGCAACATCAGCGGGGTGACGTCGGTCAACCGCCGCGCCGGCACCTACGGGCAGTTCGACATCATGAACTTCGAGAGCTCGCCGGCGGCCTTCGGCCTGCCCCTTTCCGCCGCGAAGACCCGCAACGGCGCTCCGTCGCGGCTGGCCCTCGCGCTCGGCGAGATGCTCGAGCACACGTGCCGCGACGGCAATGCGGCCGCCTGCCTGATCCGGTTCCAGGTACCCGGGCTTCCCGCCAAGCCGATCAGCGACTCAGGGAAAGGGTCGCGCTGATGGACCATCGCGTTCCACGCATCGGCGTCCGGGTCGGCCTCTTCCTCGCCGTCGCAGCTTTCGCCACCTTCGTCTTCCTGAACAGCCGCTTCGAGGGGCCGGCCGACCCACTCAAGGCCATCGGGGGCCAGACACAGCTCAAGGCGACGTTCACCAACACGAAGCGGCTGCCGACCAAGCAGCCGGTCCTCTTCAAGGGCCTCGAGATCGGCAGGGTGAACCGGATCGACTGGAACGCCGCCAAGAACTCGGCCACGATCGCGTTCACGCTGAAGGACGACTTCGAGCTGCACGAGGACGCGGTCCTGCGGATAGGCGAGCGCAGCCTGGTGGGCGACCCCTATCTCGACGTCGTGACCCGCGGCTCGAGCAGCCTGCCGACGCTCGGCGACGGCGACCGGGTGGCCAACACCCGCCCCAGCGTGAACTTCGACGAGGCGCTCGACTTCCTCGACAAGGAAGGGCGCGCCGATGTCCGCGCGCTGCTGCGGACGGTCGCCCGAGGCATCCCGGCGGCCAACGACGAGCGCTTGAACGACACCGTGGGCGGCCTGTCGCGAACGGTCGTGGAGGCCGAGAAGCTCACAGGCGCCGTCCGCGGCCAGGAGCGGGAGATCGGCAAGCTGGTCACGAGCGCGGGAGTGGTGCTCGACGAGGTCGGCGGGCGCGAGCAGGCGATCCGGACGATCGTCGGCTCGGGCCGGGCCACCCTCGACGCGCTCGCATCGGACACGCGGTCACTCGAGCAGGGAGTGGCCGAGCTGCCCCGCCTGCTCGCGTCCGGGCGGCGGTCGCTCGAGCTCGCACGGCCGCTCGTCGCCGAGCTGCGCGGGCCGGTCCGCGACCTCCGCGCGCTCAGCCCCGATCTCGCGCGCGCACTGGATCCATCCCAGCCCCACTCGCTACGCAGCATCGCCACGGACCTCAACGCGACCCTGCGCGCCATCCCGCCGCTACGGCGCGCGGCGGTACCCATCCTGGCCAGGGACGTCCGTCCCCTGATGAGGCTGATCGGGCCGCTGGTGAGGGCGATCGAGGCTCCGGCGCGCAGCCTGGTGCCGGCGCTCGAGTACCTCTCCGTTGGCGATCCCGGCACCTCGCGTGCCGAGGCGATCGCGGGGCTCTACGCGTCGATCGGAGCCGCCAACAAGGGCAAGCACGGCGCCCGGGGCGCCTATTCGCGCGCCGGCTTCTCCCTCTCGCTGCCCGACCTGCTGGACCAGCCGGCCGACAGCTGCCCGACGACGGGCTTCTGCAACAACGCCTACCCATCGTCGGGGGACGCGCTCAACCCGCAGCCGTTCACCGGCCGCTACCCGCGGATCACCGAGTGCAAGGTGCCGTCGCGCAGCCGCCCGCGGGACCCCTGCAAGTAGCGCTCAGTGCCAGTCGCGCATCAGCCGCGGGGTGATGAGCACACCGAGCAGGATGCCCGCCGCGCCGCCGGCGATGCCGCCTATGGCGGGCTGCTCGAAGAACACTCCGATGCCGGCACCGGTGGCGGCGCACACCAGGATCGTGAGCAGCACGGCGCGGGCGATGTCCCGCTCGTCGAACGGGTTGCGCGGGTCGCGCGGCGGGCGTGTGGACACTCGGTCAGGCTGACACGACGGCCGGGCGCTCGTCGCTGTACGTCTCGCCGCGCTCAGCGAGCGCGACCAGCGACTCCGGCGGCTCGAAGCGCTCCCCGTGCGCCTCGGCGAGCTCCCGCGCGCGCGCGACGAAAGCGCTCGGGCCGGTTCCGTGCTCGGCGTGCTCGTAGCCGTTGACGTACTGGAGCACGCCGCCGGTCCAGCCCGGGAAGCCGATGCCCATGATCGAGCCGATGTTGGCGTCGGCCACGGACTCGATCACGCCCTCGTCGAGGCACTTCACCGCCTCGATCGCCTCTATGAACAGCATCCGCTCCTCGAGCTCGAGCAGGGAGATCGCCGCGGGGTCCTCGACCGGAGGGAAGGCCTCGCGCAGGCCGGGCCACAGCCCTGCGCGCTTGCCGTCCTCGTAGTCGTAGAAGCCGGCGCCGGCGAGCCTTCCGCCGCGGTCGAACTCGTCGAGCAACCGGTCCACCACCTGGTTCGCGGGGTGGTCGGCGAACTCGCCGCCCTCGGCCGCGATGGCCGTGCGAGTGGCCTCGCGGATGCGGCGCATGGTGTTGAAGTTGAGCTCGTCCGCGAGCTGCAGCACCGGGGCCGGATAGCCCGCCTGCGAGGCTGCCTGCTCGATCGACGCGGCGGGCACGCCCTCGAGAAGCAAGGCGATGCCCTCGAGCACGAAGGTGCCGATCACGCGGCTGGTGAAGAAGCCGCGGCTGTCGTTCACCACGATCGGCGTCTTCTTGATCAGCTTGGTCACGTCGAGGGTCCGGTGAACCGCCTCCTCGCTCGTCTCGGCGCCCTTGATGATCTCGACCAGCGGCATCTTGTCCACCGGGCTGAAGAAGTGCATGCCGATGAAGTCGGCGGGCCGCTCCACGCCCTCGGCGAGTCCCGTGATGGGGAGCGTCGAGGTGTTCGACGCGA
Source organism: uncultured Thermoleophilaceae bacterium (assembly GCA_963808105.1). Taxonomy (GTDB): domain Bacteria; phylum Actinomycetota; class Thermoleophilia; order Solirubrobacterales; family Thermoleophilaceae; genus JAAYBF01. The sequence goes on from CAWEEH010000004.1 coordinate 131,229, forward strand.
GCAGCGCCCCCTCGGCCAGGTGCGGCTCGACCTCGGCGAAGACCTTGCGCTTGAGCTCGACGTCCTCGAACACGGCCTCGATCACGAGCTCCGCGCCCTCGGCGTCCGCGGGATCGCCGGTCGGGTGGATGCGCGCGAGCAGCTCGTCGCCCTGATCGGCGGTTGAGCGGCCTCGCTCGATCGCCTTCTCCACGAGCTTGACCGAGTACTCCTTGCCCCTGTCGGCCGCCTCCTGGTCGACGTCCTTGAGCACCACCTCGATGCCGGCTCTGGCGCAGACGTAGGCGATGGCCGCGCCCATCATGCCGGCGCCGAGCACCACCATCTTGGCCGGCTGGAACGGCTCGATCTCCTCCGGGCGCCCGCGGGCTCCGTTCACCCGCTGGAGGTCGAAGAAGAACGCCTGGATCATGTTCTTGGCCACCTGGCTCGTGACCAGATCGACGAAATAGCGGCCCTCGATCTTCGCTGCGCTGTCGAAGTCCACCTGCGAACCCTCGACGGCCGCCGCGAGGATGTGGTGCGGCGCCGGGTAGTTCGCGCCCTTGAGCTGCTTGCGCAGATTGGCCGGGAAGGCCGGCAGGCTCATCGCGAACTTGGGGTTGGACGGCGTGCCGCCCGGGATCTTGTAGCCCTCCGCGTCCCACGGCTGCACCGCCTCCGGGTTGGCCTCGATCCACCGCTTGGCCGCGGGCACGAGCTCGTCGGGCGTGGCGACGATCTCCCCAACCACTCCGAGCTCGAGCGCCTTCTGTGGGCGGTGGCGCTTGCCCTCCATCAGAAGCTGCGTCAGCGCGGGCACGATCCCGAGCAGGCGCACGCTGCGAACGACGCCGTTGGCGCCCGGCAGGAGCCCGAGCTGAACCTCCGGGAAGCCGATCACGGCCTTCGGATCGTCCACGATCACCCGCTGGTGGCACGCGAGGCAGATCTCGAGGCCTCCGCCCAGAGCCGCGCCGTTGATGGCGGCCACCACGGGCTTGCCGAGCGTCTCGAGCCGGCGCAGGTACTTGCTCCCCTCCTGCAGGCCCTCGGCGAACAGCGCCGTGTCCTCCTTGCGCACCTTGAGCAGGTCGTTGAGGTCGCCGCCGGCGAAGAAGGTCTTCTTCGCCGATGTGATCACCACGCCCTTGATGTCGTCGCGCTCCGCCTCGAGCCGCTCGACCGTGGACGCCAGCGACGCCATGAAGGCGGCGTTCATCGTGTTGGCCGACTGGTCCGGGTCGTCGAGGGTGAGGATGACGACGCCGTCGTCGTCCTTGTCCCAGCGGATGGTGTTGCGGTCGCCGGTCATCAGAGTGCCTCCACGACCGAGGCGATGCCCATGCCGCCGCCCACGCAGAGCGTGACGAGGCCGTAGCGCCCGCCGGTGCGGTGCAGCTCGTCGAGGATGGTGCCCACGATCATGGCCCCGGTGGCGCCGAGCGGGTGGCCCATGGCGATCGCGCCGCCGTTCACGTTCACCTTCTCCATGTCGAGGCCCATGTCGCGCACGAAGCGCAGGACCACCGCGGCGAAGGCCTCGTTGATCTCCACGAGGTCCATGTCGTCGATCGTGAGGCCGGCCTTGTCGAGCGCCTTGCGGCTCGCGGGCGCGGGGCCGGTGAGCATGATCGTGGGGTCGGCGCCGGAGAGCGCGGTCGACACAATGCGCCCGCGCGCCGTTAGCCCGAGCTCCTCGCCCGTCTTCTCGTTGCCGACGGCGACGATGGCCGCGCCGTCGACGATGCCCGAGGAGTTGCCGGGGGTGTGGACGTGGTCGATCTTCTCGACCCAGTGGTACTTCTGCAGCGCCACGGCGTCGAAGCCGCCGGCCTCGCCCATCATCTCGAACGACGGGTTGAGCTTGCCGAGGGACTCGACCGTGCTGCCCTCGCGGATGTGCTCGTCGCGCTCGAGGAGGACGTTGTCGTTGATGTCGGCGACAGGGACGACCGAGCCGTTGAAGCGATCCTCCGCCCAGGCGTTCGCGGCCTTCTCCTGCGAGCGGGCGGCGAAGGCGTCGACGTCCTCGCGCGAGAAGCCCTCGACGGTCGCGATCAGGTCAGCGCCGATGCCCTGCGGCACGAACGACGTGTCGTAGTTGGTCTCTGGATCCATCGGCCAGGCGCCGCCGTCCGAGCCCATCGGCACGCGCGACATGGATTCCACGCCGCCGGCGAAGACGAGGTCCTCCCAGCCCGAGGCGACCTTCTGCGCCGCGATGTTGACCGCCTCGAGGCCCGAGGCACAGAAGCGGTTCACCTGGCTGCCCGCCACCGTGTCGGGCAGGCCGGCCTTCAGCGCCGCGGTCTTGGCGATGTCGGCGCCCTGGTCCCCCACCGGGGAGACGCAGCCGAGGACGACGTCGTCGACGCGGTTCGGGTCGAGCTTGGTGTTCCTGCCCAGCACCTCGTGGACGAGGCCGACCACCAGATCGACGGGCTTGACGGTGTGCAGCGACCCGTTGACCTTCCCCTTACCGCGGGGAGTGCGGACGGCGTCGAAGATAAGCGCTTCTGTCGCGGGCATGGTTAGAGTCCATCCTGTATTGAATTACGTTCAGGTATGAACGCTAACAAAATCAACCCTCCGGCGGGCCTCCCCCCCAACAAGCATCAGGAGCGCAGCCTGCGCACCCGCGAGGCCCTGCTCGACGCGACCATCGACTGCCTGATCGAGCGCGGCTACGCCGGCACCTCGACGGGCGAGGTCTGCGCCCGCGCGGGGCTCTCGCGCGGAGCCCAGCTGCACCAGTTCCGGACAAAGGCGGAGCTGCTGGCGCATGCGCTGGAGCACCTGCTGCGCCAGCACATCGACCAGCTCCGCGAGGCCGTCGACGCGCTCCCGCCCGGCCCCGAACGCGAACGGGTCATCGTCGACGTCGTATTCACGACCTTCTCGGGGCGACCCGCGCGAGCCTCGATGGAGTTGTGGGTTGCCTCCGCCTCAGACCCCGAGCTGCGCGAGCACGTGTTGCGCGTCCAGCGCGAGCTGACCAAGGAGATGCTCGAGGTGTCGATCGAGGGCCGCGAGCCGGGGGTGGATCCGGCCGACGTGGAGACCCTGTTCTGGCTCACGATCTACATCGTGCGCGGGCTCATCCTCGACGAGATGATCGGCGGCGACGCGGGCCGGCGCGAGCGCGTGGTGGGGGCGTGGAAGCGGATGGCCGAGGAAGCGCTCAGCCCTCCCCCGCCGTCTCAGACGATCGGCTGACCCCGCCGGATCCGTTTCCGAACGTCCCGCAGGTAGACGTTGAAGGGGAACTCGCGCAGCGGCTGCGGCAGGCGCCGAGTCACGGCCGCGTACACCCGGAGGTTCCGGTCGAACAGCCGCTGTTTGCGCGGGCTCCACGGCAACCCGAGCTCCTGGCGGAACTGCTCGGGCAGATAGCCGAGCGTCAGGAAGCGCCCGAGCGGTCGCAGCAGCGGCCGCAACGGCGCGCCGAGCGGCCCCAGCGGCTTGGTGAGGAACTCCAGCTGAGCGATGCTCTGGAGGTAGCCGCGGGTCAGGTCGTCCATCTCGACCTTGCGCAGGCCCTCCTGCCAGTACTCCTCGAACGCCGCCCGGTCGGCCGGCCACATTTCGTCGGAGACCTGGAGCGTCGTGCCCAGGCGTCTGGAGTACTGGTAGAAGGCCTCGGTCCGCTCGGGCGAGAGCTCGATACCCATGAGCCGGAAGAGATCCTCGGTCCCCCAGTACAGACAGGCCGCCACCCACAGCTGGAGCTCGGGGTCGAAGGCGTTGTACTCGACGGGATCCGAGGGCTGGGAGTGAACGGACTTGTGCGCCCGGTTCACCTCGCTCCGCATCGCGTCCCTCTCCTCTTCGGTGCCGAGTAGCGCCACGGCCAGGTAGGAGACCGTCGTCCGCAGTCGCTTGAACGGGTGCTTGTCGACGCGCCCGCTGTCGACCGTGCTGCGCGCCACGCCGTGCCCGACCGGGAGCCGGGAGAGCTGCATGATCACGTTGGCGTTGCCGGCGTTGAGCCCGAAGTGGCCGAGCACCTGCCACAACTCGGGCGGCACGTCGTTGGGCGCCTTCGCGTTCACGTCACAGACCGTACGTGCGGCCGATGATGTCGCGCTGGATCTCGCTCGTGCCGCCGTAGATCGTCGAGACCAGGGTGCTGCGCACGTGGCCCTCCATGTCGTACTCGGTCGCGTACCCGTACCCGCCCATCATCTGCATGCCCTCGAGCGCGATGCGCTTGGCCGTCTCGGTGACCTTGAGCTTGGCCATCGAGGCCTCCCGCGGGAACATCGCTCCCGGGTTTGCATCCACCTTCTGCGCCACGTCGTAGGTGAGCAGACGACAGCACTCGAGCTCGGTCGCCAGGTCGGCCAGCCGGTGCTTGATCGTCTGGAAGGAGCCGATCGGGCGGCCGAACTGCTCTCGCTCCTTGACGTAGCCCAGCGCGTCGTCGAAGGCGCGCTGCGCGGTGCCGAGCATGAGTGCCGCCAGGATGAGCCGCTCGAGGTTCAGGCCGGACATGAGCTGCATCCACGCACCGCCCTCCTCGCCCAGCAGGCGCTCGGCGGGAACCTCGCAGTCCGTGAAGAAGAGGTCGTTGACCACCTCGCCTCCCATCGTCTGAATCGGCCGGATCTCCATGCCCTCAGTCTCCTTGGGGATGGAGAGCATGGTGAGCCCCTCGTGCTTGCCCCCGCTGCGATCGGTGCGGCACACGAGCAGGACGTGGTCGGCCAGGTGGGCCTCGGAGATCCAGGTCTTCTGTCCCTCGACCACGTACCCGCCGTTGCGGCGCTCGGCGCGGCACTGGAGCGCTCCGACATCGGAGCCGGCGCCCGGCTCGCTCATGGCGATGGCCTCGACACTGCCCTTCACGATGCCGCCGAGGATCTCCTGCTTCTGCTCCTCGGTCCCGAAGCGCTCCACGGCTCCGCCGCTGATCATGCTCACGCCGAAGCCGCCGATCGGGCACAGCCCGCGCGCGGTCTCCTCGAGGAACAGGCACAGATCGACCATCCCGCCACCCGCGCCGCCGTACTGCTCCGGGATGGCGATGCCGAGCCAGCCCAGCTCGGCCACCTGCTCGTAGAGCTCCTGGTTGTGCGGATGCTGCCCGTTGCCGGTGAGCGCGTCGCGCTGCTCGCGCGTGCCGCACTCCCGCTCGCAGAAGTCACGGACCGCCGCCGTGAAGTCACGCTGCTCGTCGCTCAGATCGATGCTCATGAGTACCCCTCTCTTTGCGCGGCATGCTGCACGGCGACGCCCTCGCGCGGGGGTGGGCCAACGGGCTCGCCGACTGGCCGGGGTGTGGTCCGCCCACACCGTGGCGTCGCCACCCCCCTACTCTCCGGCGGATGGGGAAGGAGGTGGACTGGAGGGAAGCCCTGCTCGAAGCTGGGCGCGAAACCGGGATCGACACGCTCGTGGAGCTCGTCCTCGACGCGCTCGCCCAGGAGCTCCCGGTGCTCGTCGAGGACCCCGATCTGCGTTCCGTCGCCCGCAGCAGCACGGCGGCGAACCTCGCGCTCATCGTCGAGCTCACCAGGCAGAGCGTGACCCTGAGCGAGCTCCAGTCCCCGCCTCAGGCCTCCGCCTTCACGCGCGAGCTCGCGCGTCGCAACGTGCCGGTCGCCTCCCTCGTGCGGGCCTACCGGGTCGCCGAGATCGCGATGTGGCAGTGGGCCGTGGGCGAGGTACGCCGGCGTGTTCCCCAGGATCGGCTCGCGGATGCCATCGAGTCGGTCTCCCACGCCACCTACACGACCGGGGAAGCGTTCGGGATCCTGGTCACCGAGCGCTACGCGCTCGAGCGCGAGCGCTGGATGCGCAGCGCCGACGCCGTCCGGGCCGTGACCGTGCGCGACCTCGTGGCCGGCGAGCCGGTCGATCCCGCAGCCGCGAGCAGTCGCCTCCGCTACGAGCTGCGCCAGAACCACCAGGCGTTCGTGGTCTGGGTGGAGGGAACCGAGGCGGTTCCCGAGAGCGCGGCGGCCGGAGTGGGTGGTCCGCGGGCGCTCCTGGTCCCCATGGGCGTCGGGGTCGTCGCCGGCTGGAGCCCCGCCGAGTCGGTCGACCCCAGCGCGGCGGCCGGCAACGCCCACGTCGCCCTCGGCTCGGCCGGCCAAGGGATCGAAGGCTTTCGGACGAGTCACCTCGAGGCCATGGAGGCCCGGCGGGTGGCGCGCCTGACGGGCACGGGCGGCAAGCCGGTGCGTTACCGCGACGTCGCCCTGCTCGCGGTGCTCACGAAGGACCTCGACCAGGCGCGGAGCTTCGCCGAGCACACGCTGGGACCGCTCGTCGACGACGACGAGCCGGTGCGGAGGCTGGCCGACACGGTGCTCGTGGTGCTCGAGGAGCAGGGGAGCCCTCGCCGGGCCGCCCGTCGCCTCGGGATACACGAGAACACCGTCGCCAAACGCCTGCGGGCCGTGTTCGAGCTGCTGGGCGAGGACCCGTCAGAGCGGCCGGCCGAGTTCCTTGCCGCGCTGCAGATCCTGCGAGCCGTGCGCTCGCAAGACGCGAACGCCCACCCTGTGGCTCACGAGTAGTTCGGGTTGTTGGTGTCGGGGATCTCGATGAAGAGCGGCTCACCCTCGCCCAGGAACCAGAGCGCGCCCTGGCGAAGGATCTCGTCGAACGCCCAGTACAGGTCGTTGGAACCGGGGATGTAGAGGCCAGCCTCCTTCAGCCGAACGAACTGGGGCCAAGCGGCCGCGAACGCCTCGTCCTGGCCGGGGTGGCGCGGGATCTGCAGCCACTCGGCGATCCGATCGCCGAGGTTGTAGCGAGTCAGCGACTCGAGCAGCGGCCGGGTGACGAGGCCGCCGTCCGCGTCCGCTGCGAGGTCGAGCAGGATGTCGGCGAGCTTGATGCCCTCCGGGGTGGGAGCCAGGACCGGGTCGAGGATCTCCGGAGCCTGGGCGAAGGCCGCGCCCCAGGTCGCCGGGATGTATTCGTCCTTTACGCCGAGCATGTGGGCGGCGACCTGCCAGGAGTGCAGAAAGGCCTCCTTCTCGGCGGCCCCGCTCTTGACGCCCCACTTGTCCATCGATCTCATCACCGAGGTCGGCAGGCTGTGCCAGGTGACGAGGATGTCGCGCTGGCTGATGGGGATGTCCTCGTCCGCCTGTCCCTTCCAGTGCGGCGACTTGGGCAGCAGGTGCCGCACGCCGGCGTGTGCCATACGCGTCTTGACCGCGGTCACGATCATCTCGCCGTTCGGGTCGTGGAAGCCGCCGAGCGAGCCGATGTCGTAGCCGAACTTGGCGGTGCGGGAGATGCGCCGCTTCATGTCGGCGCCGCCCTTCGAGTAGTAGACGGCGCGCGCCTCGTGCGGGATGACCGTGCTCATCATGCCGCTGGTGAACGCGTACGCGCCACCGAGATAGGTACCGCGCCGCTTGTTGAACGTCACGGCCGCCTTGAGCTTGGCGGTGTCCGCCCACGCGGGCAGGCGGCGGGCGTCCTCGATGAACGCACGGAGGTCGCTCGGCAGCCCGGCCGGTAGGGCCTGGCCGTTCTTCGTCCATCCGCGCAGCAGTGCGTTGACCGCCGACACCTCGCCGCGGTCGATCACGCCGGCGATGATCAGGTCGGCCTCCTCGTCCCAGACCAGCCATGGCGGCGTAGTGCCTCCCAGGCCCGCCATCGACGGGGCTCCGGCCCACGACCAGCCCGGCACGACCACGCTCGCGCCGAGCGCGGCGCCCATGCCGATGAAGCCGCGCCGGCTCATCCTCCCGCTGGTGCTCGTCATCTCCCGATCCCCTCCCGTTCCAAAACGATCGTTTTGGAAACGTAGCAGTTACGCCAGCGGGAGTGGGTCACCCAGCCGAGCGAGCTCCTCGGCCAGCATCCGCGCGGCCAGCTCGCGCACCCGCGCGGGGCGCTCGACGCCCGCGAGCAGCCCGATGCCGGCCAACAGCGTGACCAGGCGATCGGCTCGGTGCTCTACGTCCGTGTCCGCGTGGAGTTGCTTCTCCTCCTGCGCCTCGACCAGCAGCCCGGCCAGCATGTCGCGCAGGCCAACCCAGCCGCGGCGATAGCCGATGGAGAGGCTGTCGCCCTTGGATGCCTCCCCCCAGACCGCCACCCAGACCTGCCACTCCTGACGCCGCTGCGGATCGACCGGCAGCAGCGTCTCAGCCGCACTCCGCAGCCGGTCGAGCGCCGGCAGGTCGGTGCGAATGGCCGCCAGGACACGCCGGGCCGCCCTCGCGTTGACGGCCTCCAGCACGGCCTCCATCACCTCGTGCTTGCCCGCGAAGTAGTGGGTGATGAACCCCGTGGAGACTCCGGCCTCCGTGGCGATCACGCGGATGCTCGCACCGTTGATGCCGTGCGCGGCCACGGAGCGGGCCGCCGCCTCCACGATTCGGTCGCGCGCCGTCGGATCCCGGATCGACTTCGCCAAGCGTGGGCTAGGCCCGCCCCTCCGCGCCGGCCGGCACCTTCTCCACGTCGAGCGTCGGGAGGATCTTCTCCAGCCAGGCAGGGATCCACCAGTTGCGGTCGCCGAGCAGCTCCATCACCGCGGGGACGAGCACCAGCCGAACCACGGTGGCATCCAGGAACACCGCCGTGGCGAGCCCGATCCCGAACAGCTTCAGGAACGTGTCCGGCGCCGCCGTGAAGGCGAGGAAGACGACCACCATGATCGCCGCCGCCGCGGTGATCACGCGCGCGGTCTTCGCCAGCCCGTCGGCCACCGCCTTGCTGGTATTCCCGTGTTTGAGGTACTCCTCGCGGATCCGCGAGATCAGGAAGACCTCGTAGTCCATCGAGAGCCCGAACAGGATCGCGAACATCATCACCGGCATGAACGGCGCTATCGGCACCTCCTGGTCGATGCCGATCAGCTCACCGACGGGCCCGCCCTGCGCCACGAGCGTCATCACGCCGTAGGCGGCGCCCACCGAGAGCAGGTTCATGATGCCCGCCTTGAGGGAGATCAGCGGCGAGTGGAAGGCGACGAGCAGGAGCAGGAACGAGAGCCCGACCACGCCGATGATGAACACAGGCATGCGGTCGACCATGTAGTCGCTCTGGTCCTCCAGCGCCGCGCTCACGCCGCCCACGTGGGCGGTGATGCCCGTGCCCTTGAGCTCGTTCGGCAGAACGTTGTCGCGCAATCGCTGGACCAGTTCCTCGGTCTCCTCGTCCTGGGGCGAATTCCTCGGGATCACGGTGACTATCGCCGCGTCGCCGGCATCGTTGATGACCGGATCCGGGACGAACGCGACCGCTCGGTCGTCGCGAAGCGTTTGCGCAAGCGAGTCGACCTCGCCCGAGGCGGACCGGTCCGGCAGCTCGGCGGCGATCACCAGCGGCCCGTTGGTGCCCGGCCCGAACCCCTCGGTGTTCAGGTCGTAGGCCTGGCGGGTCATGGTGCTGGGCGGGTCGTTGCCGGCGTCGGGGAAGCCGAGGCGCATCCCGAGCGCGGGGGCGGCCAGCGCGAGCAGCAGCGCGGTCCCCGCGATCGCGAACACCCACGGGCGCCGCTGGACGGTGTGGCTCCAGCGTGCCGCCGGGGAGTGTGAATCGCCCTCGGGCTTGTCCAGCCGGCGACCGAGAATCGGGAGCCGCAGGCGGTCGACCCTCGGCCCGAGCATCCCGAGCAGCGCCGGGAGCAGGGAGACGGAGGCGATCATCACCACGAGCACCGCCAGCGACGCCGAGAGGGCGACGCCGTACATGTACGTGAGCCCGGTGAGGCCGAGACCGAGCACGGCGATCACCACGGTCGCGCCGGCGATGATCACGCTGCGCCCGGCGGTGGTGACGGCCTCGACCACCGCGTCGTGGCGGTCCTTGCCCTGTTTCAGAGCCGAGCGGAAGCGGGTGATGACCAGCAGCGAGTAGTCGATGCCGACGCCGATCCCGATCAGGCCCGACACCGCCGTGGTCCAGTCGGGAACGTCCACGACGTTCGCGAGCAGGGCGATGAGGCCGCCGGAGGTGATGCCGAGGCCCACCAGTGCGATCAGGAGCGGGAGCCCCGCGGCCACCACCGAGCCGAAGGCGATCAGCAGCACGATCGCGGCGCCGAGGAAGCCGAGCCCCTCGGGGCTGGCCGCCTCTTGGGCGGCGTAGATCGGGTCGCCGCCGAGCTTGAGCTCGAGGCCATTGCCGTCGTTCGCCTCGGCGGCGGCGATCAGCTTCTCGCCGTCCTCCTTCTTGATCTCCCAGCCGGGGACCGTGAGCGGCAGGGTGGTCGCGCCGATCTTGCCGTCCTCCGACTCGCGAACCGGGGTCGGGTCGCCCACGTGGTCGACCTTCTTGGCTGCGGCGTAGAACTTGGCGAGCTGGCGCTTGACGGCGGGATCCTGAGCCCCGCGCTCGTCCTTCCAGACGACGTAGATCTCCTGGCCCGAGTAGCCGTCGAAGCGGGCCTCCGTGAGGTCGCTTGCCGCCTTTGACTCCGAGCCCGGGGTGTCGTAGTCGGCCTCGTACTCGCCGGCGAGCCCGGATCCGACGCCGATGATCACCACCGCTGCGGCGATCCAGGCCAGGACCATGCGGCCGCGGCGACGGTAGGCGAGATCAGCGAGGCGAGCCAGGAATCGAGTCATATATCCGGCGTTCTATCAGCCGCCTCGGAGCGCCGAGGTACGGGTATCCCTACAAGGCCCCCGCGGCCGCCATCCGCGCGATCGGGCGCTGGGACTCGAACAGGGCGTCCACCACGTCCGCGTAGACGGCCCAGCCGAAGCGCCGCCCGGCGTCGTCGCCCCGGTCGACGATCTCCGCGCCGCGCTCGAGCGGGAGCTCGAGCAGAATCGCGTGCTCGCGAGCGCGCGACGTGGTGGGAACCGCCTCCTCCCCGAGCAGGTTCAGGTGGCCCACCATCCTGCCCGGCCCGGCCAGTCGCGCCCGCGCGGCCAGCCCGCCCCGGCGGATCGATGTCTCGATCGCTCCCCTGAGGACGATCAGCAACGCGCCTTCGGCGACCACCTCCGCGCCGCGCGCCGCCTCGAGGCGGCGCAGGTCGCCGAACAGCTCCTCTATCTCCGCTGCGCTGAAGCGGCTGAAGAACAGAACCGTCTCCAGGTACGCGGTCTCCCCTTGCTCACGCTCCACCGGGAGCACCGGCGAGAGGTCATGGAAGCTCGCCTCACGCGCCGGCGCGGCCGCCCGTGGATCGTCGCCGCAGAGGCTTCCGAGACGCACGTACTGGGCGCGCAGCCGCTGCAGCGCCAGCCGCCCCAGGCGCCGCACCACCTCCGGCTGCTCGGTGGCCCCGAGCCGGCCGATGTCGGTGATCGAGAAGCTCCAACCCGCGCTGTCCTCGGCCGCCCGCACCGAGATGCGCCGCGGACGCTGGGACAGGACCGCCATCTCACCGATCAGCTCGCCCGCTTCGACCGGCTGGACCTCCAGCTCGCGGCCCCCGGGCAGCCGGTGGATGGCGTCGACCCTCCCGCTCTCGAGCAGGCTGACGTAATCCCCCGGGTCGCCCTCGCGGAAGAGGTACTCGCCCGCCGCGAGGGTGAACGGCCTGGAGACCATCGCCATGCGGTCGAGCACCGCGTCGCCCACACCGTCGAACAGCTCCAGCCCGGCGAGCGCGGCGCGGGGCCCGTTCTCAGGCATCGAGCTCCCTGATCTCGACGTCCAGGGCCTGCTCCCCCGGGGTGGCGACGAGCAGGCTGTACTCGGGCGCCTCCAGCCACGCGGACCGGTCGTGGGTGATGGGCTCCGAGGCCACTATCAGCGAGGTCTGAGGGCTTCCGGCGCCGACGCCCCACTCACCGTCGTGACACCCGTAGCCGGTTCCCGCGGCGTACCAGAGCGTGGTGTAGTCGTGGCGCCTCTCGCCGCCGGCGAAGGTCCAGCCCTCGTGGTACCAGCCGTAGTCGAAGGCGAAGCGCGTGGCCACCAGGCAGTGGCCGTCGGAGATCACGAGGTTCACCGCGGACTGGCGCTCGAAGCCGCGCCGCACGCGCACGTCCCGCACCATCCGCAGCGCCTCCTCGGTCGCGGCGGCGAGCTCCTCGGGGTCCGCCGCAGGCGCGAACGGGTCCTCGAGCTGGCTGAGGATCAGCGCGTAGAGCCACTCGCTGTCGGTGGTGCCCTCGACGCGTCTCGCGATCTCCGGGTCGACGAGGTTGGCCACGTCCACCCTCATCTCGGGGAAGCGATCCAGGTCTCCGTTCATCGCCAGCGCGATCGGCGTCCCTTCGTAGCGGAAGGGGTGCACATTCTGCTCGTTCACCACCTCGCGGTCGCTGAGAATCACGCCGCGCACGTGGCCCAGGAGCGCCGTCGCACGCGCCTTGCGCGACAGCGCGCGCAGGTTGCGGTCGAAGAAGGGCAGGCCGGCGGTGCGGTAGGTCCAGGGCAGGTCGGGCGAGCGGCTGTCGTCGTCCCAGGCGACGGCCCCGAAGCCGGCCAGGTTCATCGCCGCCAGCAGCTGGGGATGAACGGCCTGCTCGACGATCGAGCTGTCGGGCTGGAACAGGACCTCGTCGAGGATGACGCTCTCTCCGAGGTAGGCGACGAGCCGGCACACGCGGCGCGAGCATAGGCTGATCTCGCTCCTGGACTCAACCGAACGGAGGATGGATCCCGTGCAGCGCGTGTACAGCAACGAGCAGCTCACATCCCAGGTCGACGACTTCTTCGAGCGCTTCCGCCGCATCGAGGCGCAGCTCGCGGTCCTCTCGGAGAAGGCCGGCGTGCCCTTCGAGCTTCCATCGGCGGCCGTGCCGGACGAGGTCGTGGAGCTCGCCCAGGCCGGCGACCGCATGGGCGCCATGAAGCGCTACCGGGAGCTGACCAACGCCAGCGCCGACGAGGCGCGCGACGCGATCGCCCTGCTCTGATCTAGCGCCCGTGGCGCTCGCGCAGCCCGGCGGCCAGCTCAGCCTCGTCGAAGGCGCCCGAGCCGATCCGCTTCGCGACCTGGCGGGCCACAACCCGGTCCACCAGCTTGGGGAAGTGGCGCGCGGCGAACAGCTGCGCGCGGCCCGCCCGGGACACGGCGGCGTCGCGGCGCGGCCGCGGGTCCAGACACGCGGCGACGATGCGGTCACGGACGCCCTCCAGGGACTCCGCGGTCGACACGCCCTCGAGTGAGAGACCCGCCGCGACGGTGCTGTCGTGGATCCGGGTCCGCACCATCGCCGGGTGGATCGAGGCCACCTTGACGTGCGTTCCGTACTCGGCCCGGACGCAGTCCGCGTAGGCCGTGAGCCCGCGCTTGGACACCGCGTAGGCGGCGCCCAGAGGCAACCCGAGGAACGCCATCCGCGAGGCCACGAACACCACGCGCCCGCGCGAGGCGACCAGGTGGTCGATCGCCGCGGCGGTCACGTTCCAGGCGCCGAAGAGATTGACGTCGACCATCGCCCGCACCCGCTCGTCGGGAGGCGAGCCCGCGGACGCCGGGCCGCCGATACCGGCGTTGTTCACCAGCACGTCCAGGCCGCCGAGCCGCTCCACCGCCTCGGTAACACCGGCTTCTACTTCTGCCGGTGAGGTGATGTCGCAGGCGATCACGTCGTCACCGGCCTCCAGATCGAGGCCGACCACGGTCGCGCCACGGCGGCGCAGCTCCTCCGCCACCGCGCTGCCGAAGGCGCCGCTCGCGCCGGTGACGAGCACGCGCGTCACGCCGCGCGCCTCCGGCCGCGGCGGTGCTCCACGGCCAGCTCGCGCATGAACCCGTCGAACTCCACGCGCAGGTGCGGGCGCTTGTGCTCGCCGTAGCGCTTGGCGGCCGCGTCGCGGCGGCGCTGGGCGTCGCGGCGGCGCTTGGCCGCCGGCGGCAGCTCGTAGCGGCCGGTCAGGTGGTCGGCGAGCATCTCCGACTGGCGCTCCACCACCGGGATGGCCGAGCCGGTGGTCTGAACCAGGCCGATGAAGAACAGATCGTCGAGCTCGTGGTGGAACATCCGCTTGAAGAGCGGCAGCTCGTCCGGGCGAGGCGCCGAGCACCGCGGGATCGATGTAGGGCACCGTGACCCGGTAGCCGGTGCACCACACGATGATGTCCACCTCCTCGCGGGACCCATCGGAGAACACCACGCCGTCGCCGTCGAGGCGCTCGATGCCCGTCTTCACGCCGATCTCCCCGTGCGTGAGGCGCGACAGCACGGCGTCGGAGATCGTGGGGTGGTCGCGCAGGAACCCGGAGTCGGGCGCCGGCAGGCCGTAGGTCTCCGGCTTCCCCACCGCCAGGCGCAGGAGCACGTGGGTGAGCGGCTGGCGCACCTGCCAGGGCAGCCGAGCCATGGTGGGCGAAGTGACCTGGTCTGCCGGCTTGCCGAACACGTACTTGGGCACGATCCGCGTGCCGCGCCGCGTGGAGAGGAAGGTCGCGTCGGCCACCGTCGACGACTCGACGGCGATGTCCATCGACGAGTTGCCCATCCCCACGACCAGCACCCGCTTCCCGGCCAGCTCCTCAGCCTCGCGGTAGTCGTGCGCGTGGACCTGGCGCCCGTCGAACGAGCCGGGATACGACGGCTCGGGCAGGCGCGGCTCCCAGTTGTGGCCGCTGGCCACCACGAGCACGTCGAACTCCCCCTCGAAGCCGTCCTCCGCCCGGACGCGCCAGCCGCCGGAGTCCAGCCGCGTGGCCTGCTTCCACCGCGGCCCCGTACCGGATCCGATCGCTCACGCCCGACTCATCGACGTACCGCTGCGAAGTACTCGCCGATGTGCTCGTGCGACGGGTAGTCCGGCCACTCGGACGGCATCGGGAACGACGCCAGCTGGGTGCGTTCGCGGCTGGTGTTGAGGTGCAGCGAGCGATACGCGCCAGACAGCGGCGCGCCGTACGCCCACAGCCCGCCGGGCCGGTCGCCCTTCTCGAAGCAGGTCGTGTCGATCCCGGCCCGGTCGAGGGCCACCAGCGCCGTGAGGCCCGCGGGCCCGGCGCCGACCACCGCGGCCCTCACGGGGTGGCCGGCTCGGAGCCCAGGTTGCCGGGCGGGTTGGGGCGCACGGGCGCCTCGTTGTGGCCCTGGGTCGGGAACTGCCCGCCGTCGAAGAGCGACCTGGGCGCGACGAAGCAGGGCGGCTCGCCGTTGGTCGCGTCCTTCTTCTCGCCACCGGTCGGCTTGCAATCGAAGGCCTCGGCGATGCCCAGCGGCCGCGCGCGGCGCAGGTAGTTGGGCGCGGGATAGGCGTTGCCGCGGTCGTGGCTCACGCGCGTGCGGGCGATGCCGACGCCGCGCGAGTTGATCGCGCTGTAGGCGCGCAGGTAGTGGCGCGGGCCGTCGGTCTCGTTGAGCGGCTTGAGCGTGGCGTTCAGGGAGCCGCTGCCGTTGGTGATGAAGTCGGCCACCTGCTGGCGGTTGAAGTTGAGGTAGGAGAGGATCGGATTGAGCTCCTGCAGATAGGGGTGCAGGCCCTCGAACAACGGCTCGGCGCCGCGAAGGAACTTCGCGGCGGCCGGCAGGGTCTTGGGTGACTGGTCGATGAGCGGGTCGAGGTTACGGAACAGCGCCTTGAGATCGGGCGCCAGCCTGCCGACGTCGCGCAGCGTGGGCTCGAGATCGCGCGCCACCGGCTCGAGGTCGCGCACGAGCGGCCGGGTGTCGCGCGCGAAGGTCTTGAGCCTGCGCAGGGTGACCTTCGACTCGTCCAGGAACGTCGGGAAGATGAACACGGCCTCGGCCAGCGACTCGTTGCGCGACGCGAGCGCTCCGAAGAAGTCGTTCGCGTTGCCGATCAGCTCGCGCAGCTGGCCGCGGCGCTCGTTCACCGCGTTCAGCGCGCGGCCGGAGTTGCGCACCAGCCGGCGCACCGCGGGCTCCTGGGCGTCGAGCACGCTGAGCACGTCGTCGCCGCTGGCCACGAACCGGGGCAGGTTGCCGATCGCGTCGTTGAGGTCCTCTCCCCTGCCCTTGTCGATCGCGCTGGCCAGCTCGCGGATCCAGCTCTGGAAGTTCGCCCGCGTCTCCTTGTCGAACAGCGAGATGATCTCGTCGATCTCCACCGCCTCGGCCACCGCGGTGGTCGGGCAGCCGCTCGCCGTCGTCGAGGATCGGTCCGGACGCGCTGCCCGGGCGTGAGCTCCACGTAGGTCTCGCCCAGGAGCGCCTTGATCCGCAGGAGCGCCTTCGTGTCGCGCGGGATCGGCGCGTACTTCTCCTCGATCTCCAGCTCGGCGATCGTGATCCCGTTCTCCACGTCGAGGCGCTTGGCCTTCACCTTGCCCACGGTGAGGCCGGCCATCCGCACGTCGGCCTCCTTCACGAGCAGCGATGCCTCCCTGAAGCCCACCTCGAAGCGGTAGCCCTCGGGGCGCAACGGGATGGTGCCGCCGAAGGAGATCCACAGGAACAGCAACAGCGCCACGCACGAGAGCGTGAAGCCCACCATCGCGGCCATGCGGCCGACGCTTGGGGTGTCCTTGATCATGTCGGGCAGAGCCCCGTGTCGGCCAGCAGGTCCTTCAGCCCGAGCGCGTCCTCCACGAGCGGCGCCGCGGCGCCGTTGTCGAGCAGGAGCTGCTGGTAGGTGGTGCAGGTGGCGAGGATGATGAAGCGGCGGTAGGGGCCCGAGGCGTCGCTGGTGGAGAACATCGAGTTGGTGTTGTGGGCCACCCAGCCGAGCCAGAACAGCAGGCCCTCCTGGCGGTTGAGGTCCTGCTGGAAGTTGCCGGACAGGCCCTCCGCCCCGTTCGGGTTGTAGGCGGCGATGTTGAAGAAGCGGTTGAGCTCGAAGAAGGACTCGCGCAGGTCGGGGCTGGCGGTGCCGAGGTTGCGGGCGGCGGGCTGGAGGTTGCGGATGTAGGGCCGGGCGCGGCGCACGAGCGGGCGCACGCTCTTGCGCAGGATCGGCTCCGCCTTCTCGGCGAGCGGCCGCAGCTCCCGATTGGCATCGTCGATCCGGCTCACCGCGGGCCGCAGGGCGCGGAACGCGGGCCCCGCCACCTGGCCGAGGGTGTTGACCTTGCGCAGGGTGCGCTGGGTCTGGTCGAGGGCGCCGGGCAGCCGCGCGACGGCCGCCGAGATCTGGGCGTCCTCCTGCGCCAGCCGGCCGAACACCCGGTCGGAGTCACGCACGAGCGAGGAGAGGGCGTCGTCCTCCTTGCCCAG
The DNA here is from genome assembly GCA_963808105.1 of uncultured Thermoleophilaceae bacterium. Classification (GTDB taxonomy): domain Bacteria; phylum Actinomycetota; class Thermoleophilia; order Solirubrobacterales; family Thermoleophilaceae; genus JAAYBF01. The sequence goes on from CAWEEH010000004.1 coordinate 148,238, forward strand.
GCGGCTGACCGTGGAGCCGTAGTTCGTGATCAGGCGGGCCAGGTTGCGGCGGCGCTTCACCACCTCGCTGTTCAGCTCGTCGAGGTCGCGGTGGATCGGGCCAAGCCTGGCGAACACCTGGCGCAGGTCGTCCGAGCGCCCGTCGAGCCCCTTGCCCGCTCCGTTGATGAGCAGCTTCAGATACGAGCGGGTGTCGGTGTCGAGCCCCGCGAGGATCTCGTCCGCGTTCACGTCGGGCTGGGTGTTGGCCGAGCTCACGGTCTCGCCCTCCTTCACCGCGGGCGCTGTGGGGGTGCCCGGGTCGAGCGCGAGGAACATGTCCTTCAGGCCGGTGCGCGGGCGCAGCAGGATCGTGGCGTCCTGGCGCACGAGGTCGTCGTACTTCTGCTCGAGATCCATCCGGATCAGCGCCTTGCCCTCCACGAGCTTCACCTCGCCCACGTCGCCGACCCGCGTCCCGGCCACGCGCACGGTCTGGCCCTGGCCCGGAGTCACGCCGCGCGCGTTCTCGGCTTCCACCCACACCTGGAAGGGCTTCTCCTCGATCAGCGGGAAGCGCAGCCGCTGGTTGGAAAGGATGTAGCCGCCGATCCCGATCGCCAGGGCGACCATGCCGATGATCGCGGCGAAATCGCGCAGGTGGGAGGTGATGGCCCGCCTCACTTGCCGCCTCGCTTCACGAGCTTGCCCTGGCCGTTTCGCTTCAGGCCCAGCCGTTTGAGCTGCATCCGCTCACCGACGCCCCACCACGTGAACGGGTCGATCGCGGGCAGGCCCTTGCGCGTGCGGTCGGCGTACTCGCGCAGGCGGCGGTACTGCTCGGGGCGCGCCTTCTGGCGCCTCGCGCTCTTGCGCGGCAGCGGGTTCGAGGCCTTCGCGGTGGTCATCTGGCCGGCGGGGCCGCCGGGCGCGTTGAGATTCGGCGGCTCCTGGGTCTCGCACGGGATGTCCGGCCGGAACTTCGGCAGGTCGTTGGGCCGCGCGGGGCGCACGCCCTCCAGCGGGAAGTCGAGCTGGCTGCGCAGCGGCTCGCCGGCCTCGCCGGTGGAGAGCAGCGTGGTGGCGCCGGCGCCGGCCTGGGTGCGGAAGTAGGGCGAGTTGGCGTCCTGCAGCCGGCTCTCGCCCGCCAGGCCGACGAACGCGCGCGGGGACTCGCGCGAGAACGTTTGGTTGGTGTGGTACGGGAAGTCCGGATCGGGGATGGGCGTCTCGGCGAACGGGCGCAGCACCTGGTTCTGGCAGCGCCCGAGCGCGCGGCTCTGGGCGAGCGTGCGCGGCGAGCGAACGTTCAGGCGCGTGAGGTCGGGCACCGCCACGCGCAGCTGGCGCGACAGGCCGCCCAGCTCCGCGGGCGCGACCAGGCGCCGCGCCTGCTTCATGAACGGGATCTGGGCGTCGAGCGTGGCCGAGGACGACCTCGCCCCCGGCAGCGCGTCGCGCGCGAACCCACGGATCTCGGGGAGCGCCCGGTTCAGCGAGGCCAGCGCCGGGCGCCCCTCGCGGAACACGTCGCGCAGGCGCGGGATCGCGAGCTTGAGGTTGTCCTCCTGGGCGGCGAACGCGGCGACGGTCCGGTTGAGGCCGGTGACCAGATCCATCAGCGCCTGCTCGTCCTTCGACAGCGCGCCGAACACCTTCGCCTGGCCGTCGAGCACCCGCTTGAGGTCGCCGCGCTTCTGGCCGAGAGTCGCGTCCTGCACCTGCGAGGTGTTCCTGTATGCGTCCTCCCAGTGCTTGATCGCCTGGTTGAAACCGGCGGCGCCCTCGCGCTTGAGCGACAGCGAGTACTCGCGCAGGAAGGTGCGCAGCTCCTCGCGCGTCTCGCTCTGCAGCGTGGTGAGGACCTGGCCGAACTGCACCGGCGACGCGGTCTGGTTCGCCGGCACCGTGGAGCCGTCCGGCAGCTCGGGCGAGCTCGGGCGGCCCGGCTGCAGGTCCACGAAGTAGTTGCCCTCCAGGAACAGCCGGTGGCGGACCTTCAGCTCGGCGTCCTTCTTGATCGGCAGGCCCTCGTCCTCGATGTGCATCGTCACCTTCGCCTTGCCCGACCCGTTCTCCAGCGGCTCGACCTTCACCACCTTGCCCACGTCCACGCCCGCGATCCGCACGGGCGAGCGCTTCGCGAGGCGGTTGGAGCTGTCGAACACGGCCGTCAGCTCGTACGGGCTGGCGAACGGGTTCTGCTTGCTGAACGCGAAGTAGGTGGCCAGCGTGATCAGCACCACCGCGATCACGCCCGCCTTGAACGGCGACATGCCCTTGCTCTGGAGGCTCCCGCGCGGGATGTCGGAGAACCTCACGGCACGTCCTCCAGGTTGTCGATGCCCAGCTCCCGGGCCTTGTAGGTCGGGCCGGAGTTCCCGGGCGGCAGGCCGAGCACCACGTGGCTGCCGCCGCCCTGCGCGGGATCGGTCGAGGGCGCATAGCGGCCATCCGGGACGAACGGCCCCGTCACGTAGCCGCGCTGGCCGACCTCGCAGTCGGCGTTGCCGTTCGCGTCGATCGCGTTCACATACGCGCCGTTGTGGAGCGCCTGCAGCGCCGCCCCCTGCGGATCCTTCGCCGTCTTGGGATCCACGCCGGCGGGCACGTCGGTCGGGCGGTCGCCCTCGGTGGAGCTCAGGCGGTTGTCCTGGGTGTTGTTGCCCGACTTCGAGATGCTGCGCTGGCCGGTGCCGCCGGCCACGTTCTCGCTCACGTGCTCGCTGATCGCGTTCCAGTAGTAGTTCCAGTAGTTGCAGACCGACTGGTAGGGCGACACGTACTCCACGAGCGGCGTCGCCACCTCCAGCGTCCGGCGCAGGGCGCTGAGGCCGAGCAGCGTGCTGGGGTTGGACGCGAGGTCGTCGAGCGCGTTGAAGACGTTCTCGGTGTTGCGGTAGAGGGTGGGCGCCTTCGCCTGGACCGGCGTGCCGACCTCGAGGGCGTCGGTGACCAGCGGAAGCGAACGCTCCAGCTGAACGGCGGCGGGACGCAGCGCGCGCGACAAGCTCGCCGTGTCGCGCAGGAACGGGCGCTGCACGCGGAAGCTGTCGATGCCCTCGTCGATCGTGGGGCGCAGCCGCTCGATCGTGCCCTGGAGGCGATCCGGGTGGCGCGACAGCGCCTCGAAGGTGGTGCCCATGTTCACGAATAGCGCCGCGTAGGTGTTCGCCACCGGCGCGATCTGGGCGGACGTGCGGCCGGCCTCCTTGAACAGGTTGCGCAGCTCGGTGTCGGGGTCCGACAGTGCGGTCATCACCGGCTGGAGGTGGTCCAGGAACGGGTTCAGCGTGCGGATCACCTCGTTGATGTCCTGACCGCGGCCGGACAGCGCGGTGCCGTACCCGTCGAACACCGTGCGCAGGTTGGTCCTGAACTCGTCGTTCTGGATGTTGAAGAAGTCGTCGAGCTCGGTGGGCTTGAGCGACTGCTTGAGCGGGACCGTGTCGCCGGCGGCGAAGGTCTTCGAACTGCGGCCCGGCGTGAGCGAGATGTACTTCAGGCCCAGCGCCGAGCGCGGCCGGATCTGCAGCCGCGTGTCGGCCGCGAGCGGCTCGATCTGCTTGTCGAGCTTCAGCGCCACAACGGCGATCGCCTTCTGCTCGTCGCCCTCGGCGACGTTCGCCGAGCGCTCGTCCGCCGAGGCCGTGCCGGGCAGGATCCGGTCCACCACGCCCACCCGGAAGCCGCCGAGGCGCACCTCGTTGCCCACCACCAGGTTCGATCCGCCGGGGATCTCGGCCTTGAGGTCGTAGGTGGGCACGAACGGCAGACCGTTGTTCGCGTTGTAGGCCAGGAAGACGGAGATGATCGCCACGAGCACGGTCACCGCTCCCACCAGGACGGGACTTGCTACCAGCGCGGATGTGGGGCTGCGACGCGTCATGGCGACAGGAGGTAGTCGAGGAGCTGGTCGGTCTGGTTGTCCCCCTGCGGGCCGCCCTCGAGCGGCAGCGGCGTCTCCTTCGGCAGGCCCTTGCCGAGCTTGTCGAGCAGCTCCTTCACCTGGTCGGGGATCTCGATCTGCGGCGCGCCGGCGCCCGACTTCGGCTTCTCGGGCGACGCGGGCGTCTCGCGCAGCGGCGTCTGGTCGCCGGCGCGAGGCGCGGCCTTCGGCTTGCGCGGCTCGGACTTCTGCGCCGCGGCCGCCTTGGGCTCAGGCGTCGTCACGCCGGGCTGGTTCGGACCGAGCCAGGAGTTGCAGTCCCGGATCTCGTCAGCGGTCGGCTTCGGCACGTAGGGCGGGCACGGACCCTGGTTGAACAGGACGATCCGCAGCACGTGCCCGATCTCGTCGAACGCGTTGATGCCGAGGGTCTGGAAGTAGATGTAGTTCCAGAACGCCTCCATCCCGGTGTAGCCCTGTCCGGCCTTGTAGGCGGTCTTGTCCGGGGCGGGCGGCGCCCGCCCGGCGGCCTGCGGCTCGTTCTCGTACGAGCGCTTGCGATCGTCGATCGTCTGGAGGAGCTGGCGCAGCGGCTTGCCCAGCCTGGGAGCGAACGCGGCGAGGCGGCGTAGCTCGGCCACCTCCTGGCGACTCTCCTTCAGCGCGCTGTTACCCGCGTTGGCGGCCTTGCCGAGCGACGCGATCGAGCCCCGGCTCTCGCGGGCGAAGGGCTCCACGACGGTGAGGAATCGGTCGAGCTTGGGGGCGGCCCGCTGGAGGCTGCGAAGCGTGGGGATCTGCTCGTCGGCGGTGGCCTCCAGCTCGGCCATGGTGGGCTCGAGCTCGGCGAGGAACTCCGGCAGCCGGTTCCAGTAGCGCCCCAGCTCCTCGGAACGGCTCGCCTGGATGCCGGCGGTGTCGGCGGCCTCGTTCGCCCACTTCGCCAGCGCCTCCTTCTCGGGCTCCACGGCCCTGGACACGGTGTCCGCGTCGCGGATGAAGTCACGGATGATCTTGTTCTGGCGGCGCAGGATCGTGAGCGTCTGCGATGTCTCGCGCAGCGCCGGGTGCGCGCGGCGGATCACGCGGTTGAGCTCCTCGGGACGGCCCGCGAGGCCTGTTCCGAGCTCGTTGAGGATGAGGCGGAAGCGCTCGCGCTGGGGCCGGCGCATCACGGTGTTGATCAGGTCGGGCGGGATCGTGGAGGACGTGCGGCTCACGGGGACCCGCCCGCCGTCCGGCACCTCCTCCCTGTCGGTGCCCAGGTCGCAGTCGATGAAGTACTCGCCGATCAGGGACTGCTGGCGCACGTCGCAGCGGCCGTCGGTGCGCAGCGAGTCGAAGCCTGGCTCGGTGATCTCGGCGGTCACGATCGTCCGGTAGGGCTGCCTGCGGGTGATCTCGAAGCCGGTCGTCTGACCCGCCTTCACGCCGCCGATCTTCAGGTCGCCCCCCTCCACCAGGCCGAAGGCGTTGTCCAGCTCGATCTCGTAGGTCTTCAGCGCGCCGGACCCGCCGCCGCCCGCGGCGATCAGCGCGGCGGCGGCGGCCACCACCAACACCGGGATGAGCACGAGGCGGCGCATTACTCGATCGGCCCCGTCGCCCGGTGGTCCTCGTTGCAGTCAAGCTCGGAGCGCTGCTCCTCGGAGAACACGTTGGAGCCGTCGGCCGCGGGCTCCTCCGAGGCGCCCGGACAGCGCTTCACCTGGCGCAGCCGCGCCAGCTGCTTGAACGTCTCGCCGCGCAGCTCCGGCGGGATCAGTCCGCCCGTGGGCAGGCCGTCGTCCAGGCTGAACGCGTTCACGTAGATCTGCGCGCGCGAGAAGCTGCCGAGCGCGTCGTACGCGCCGGTGTGTGAGAAGTCGTCCATCCACCCGACGAAGTCGGTGGTGTAGGGGCGCCCGTGCGCGATCGTCTCGGTGGACTTCTCGAACGCCTCCGCCAGCTCCGGGAAGGCGCCGCGCGTCTCCCCCACCCCCTTGGCGCCGGTGCCGAAGTCGATGCTGCGGTTCTTCTTCACCGTGGCGATGTCCGCCAGCGCCGGGTAGGTGCGCTGAAGCTCGAACAGGTCGTTGTTGGCGCCGGGCGTGCGGGCGAGCTTGCGCAGCCGGCGCACGGTCGGCACGGCCTCCCGGGCGAAGGGGCGCAGCTCGGCCAGGTAGGGCCGCAGCTTGCGTGCCACCGGCTTCGACGCCTCGACGAACGGGTCGAGGTCGTCGAGGGTGGCGCGCAGGTTGAGGTACGTGGTGTTGGCCTGCCGCATGAACGGGGGCAGGCGCTCGATCGCCTCGGCGAGCGCGGTCTTCTCGCTGCCCAGCGCGCGCGTGGTGGAGTTGAGGTTGCCGATCAGCGCGGCCAGGTCGTCGCGGCGGTCCGCGAGCGCCGTCACGAAGCGCGACGAGTCGACGAGGAAGCGCTCCAGCACGGGCGGGTCGTGGCTGAGCTCCTCGAACAGCCTGCTGGACGCCGCGAGCTGCGGGTTCAGGTACATCAGGCCGCGGTTGGCCTGCTCGCCGCGGCCGGCGTACTGGCGCGAGCCGCCCTCGTAGAAGTCCTTGATCGCGCGGCGCGTGCGCGGATCGAAGATGCTGAAGAACTGATCGATGTCGACGTTGGTGGTGGTGCTGTCCACATCGATCAGCCCGCCGTCATCGATGTCCTCCCCCGCCTCCTGTTCGCTCGGCAGCATCAGCTGCACGTAACGGCCCGACACCGAGGTCTGACCGGCGGAGCGCACCTGGGCTCGCACCCCCCGCCGCAGGGGGGCGTACTTCTCGTCGATCTCCAGGGTGATCTCCGCCTGGCCATCGGAGGTGATGTCCATGTCGGTCACCAGGCCGGCGTTGGTGCCGCCGATGTCCACGACGTTGCCCTTCACCAGCTGGGAGCCGTTGAGGAAGCGCGCCTTGACGGTGTACGCGTCGCTCCCGCCGAACAACAGGAGGCCCACCAGCACCACGGCGCCGATCAGCGCTGCAAGCGCGGCTATACGTGCGATGCCAAGACCGCCCCCTGGGCCACTCCCTGCGTCCGTTTCGGTTGTTCCCATGTAAGCGCTTGGTCCTGCGCCTACCTCCGGGAAGGAAGCTACCTGCGGCTACGCCGCAGTTCTAGCCCCAACCGTTTACTGCACCGGCACTGTCACGTCGGAGACGGCCTCGACCGTCTCCTCCTCGACGAGCCCCTGCTCGTCGCCCTCGCAGATCACGCTGAAGCGCCCCGTCTCGAGGTTCGGGTCGGCGTGGATCGGCAGGCCCTTGATCGTGTCCCAGCCCAGGCGGTCGAGCTCGAAGGGGTTCATGGCGACGGCGATCGCCGGGAAGTCGCAGGTGCGGTCGTGGTGCTCGATCGCCTTCACGATCACCTCGAGGTTCTTGGCCTCCGAGGAGCTCACGACGGCGCGGCGAGCTGCTCCGAGTACGCCTCGATGGTGCGGCGCAGCCCGTCGCGCACCTCGACCTCCGGCTCCCAGCCGAGGAGCTGCTGGGCCCGCCCGATGTCTGGCTGGCGGATCTTCGGGTCGTCCTCGGGAAGGGCCTCGTAGACGATCTCGGACTTGGTACCGGTCAGCTCGATCACCGTCTCCGCCATCTCGAGCAGCGACATCTCGTTCGGGTTGCCGATGTTCACCGGGTCGTGCACGTCCGACTCGGCCAGCAGCACCAGGCCGCGGATCAGGTCGTCGACGTAACAGAAGCTGCGGGTCTGAGAGCCGTCGCCGAAGACCGTGAGCGGGCGGTTCGACATCGCCTGGCCGAGGAAGGCAGGGATGGCGCGGCCATCGTTGGCTCGCATGCGCGGGCCGAAGGTGTTGAAGATGCGGACGATCGCCGTGTCCACGCCCTGCTGGCGGTTGTAGGCCATCGTGAGCGCCTCGGCGTAGCGCTTGGCCTCGTCGTACACGCCGCGCGGCCCGATCGGGTTGACGTTGCCCCAGTAGCTCTCGGGCTGGGGGTGCACCAGCGGGTCGCCGTAGACCTCGGAGGTGGACGCGAGCAGGAAGCGCGCGCGCTTCGCCTTCGCCAGGCCGAGCGAGTTGTGGGTTCCATAGGCGCCCACCTTCAGGGTGTGGAGGGGGAGCCGGGCGTAGTCGATCGGGCTGGCCGGGGAGGCCATGTGGAAGACGAAGTCGACCGGCTCGTCGATCTCGTAGTGGTCGGTGATGTCGAGCAGCAGGAAGCGGAAGTTCGCGTCCTCGCCGATGTGCTCGATGTTGCTCAGCGAGCCCGTCTCGAGGTTGTCCACGCACACCACGCGGTGGTCGCGGCTCATCAGGTAGTCGCACAGGTGGGAGCCGAGGAAGCCGGCCCCGCCCGTGACCAGGGAGGTGGGCATCGAAGCAGGGTACCGCGCCGTTTCGCCGCGGGGCGCGGTTGGTCAGGGCGGCCCGTGGCGAGCCATCGCGGGCCGGGCCGGCAGCAGCCGGACCCACAGCCGGTCGGCGCCCGCCCACGCCAGGAAGCACAGGCCGCCGATCGTTCCGGTCACGGTGAGCAGGAGGCCGGCCGCGGCTGCCGCGGCGACCCCGTTGCTGCCCAGGATCAGCACCGCGGCGGCCGCGCCGACGCTGGGGCCGACGGGCAACTGCATGAGCGTTGAGACCGCGATCAGCACGGCAACGGCGTCGAACACCGACGCGCTCACCCCCACCGCGTTCAGCAGCAGCCAGTTGCGGGCGATCTGGGCGAACACCGCCACGAGCACGAATCCGGCGACCCGGCTCCCGCGACCGAGGGTGCGCAGCACCGCGAGGCCGTTCCAGATCTCTCGGCCCTTGCGCATTGCGAGGTGGCGCAGCCCGGCGCTCGCCGTGCCGACCACGGCGATGCCGACGATCGGCAGCCACCAGGGAAGGCCGAGCGGCACGACCAGGGTGAACGACGCCGCTGCCGCCAGCATCCCCTCGATCGCCAGGATCGGCACCTCGGCGGCGATCAGGGTCGGCACCTGCGGACAGACCTCTGGCGACGAGCGGCGCAGGGCGGCTATCCGGGCGGCGACGCCCAGCTGCCCGTTGATCATCCCGCCCAGGACCTGAACGCTCGACGCGCGATACAGCGGCCGGCGGGCGACGGTGCCGCCGGCGGCCTCGATGGTGAGGTGCCACGCCTCGCTGCGGGAGACCAGTGCGACGATCTGGAGCAGCGACGCGACCGCCAGCACCCACCACGCCGCCGACGTCAGGGCGTCGGCGAACTCGTCCCGCCGCCCGGCCAGGAGGAGGATCAGAACCGCGGCTGTGGCGAGCGAGCCCGCGATCGTGATCGCGGTACGCCGACGGCGCCAGGTGGCGCGCAGGCGGTTCAATTCGAACGTCCTTCTTCCGAGGGAGTTTCAGGGTAGCTCTTGGGAGCGCCCCCGGCAGGACTCGAACCTGCGACCTAGCGGGTAGAAACCGCTCGCTCTGATCCAGCTGAGCTACGGGGGCCCGCATCAAGCCTACGGTCCGAGCCCGGCGGCTCCGGCGTGGGCGGTGATCCCCACCGCCGGCGCAGGCGCAGGAACGGGCGCTCGATCACCACGTAGCTCGCGGCGGATACGGCGAGTACCGCGGGCACCGTGACCGCGAGCAACGCCCATACCCCGGAGAGGTTCAGCCAGTCGATGAGCTTGAACACCACGAGCACGTGCCACAGGTAGATGCTGTAGGAGACCACGCCCACCAGCGCCAGCGGCCTCCAGTCGAGCGCCCGCACCAGCGGGCTCGGGCGCAGCGGCAGGACGCAGGCGCCCAGGAACAGAAACGACGCGGGCGCCATGAGGTAGCCGCGTTGCGCGCCGGTGGCCACGATCCACCACAGCACCACCGAGACGAGCAGCCACAGCTCGGGAGCCCGCAGGGGCCCGGCAAGCCACCGGGGCAGGCGCCTCTCCCAGAGCAGCCGCATCACGGCAAGCGCCATTCCCGCCGCGAAGAACATGAAGCAGCTCACCAGCGAGTAGCGCAGGAGCGCGTTGGGCGCGGGGACGTCGTAGAGGGTGAACCAGCGCAGGGCGAAGCTGGCCAGTCCGAGCGCGACGATCGCCGCGAGCGCCCGCTCGGGCGAGCCGGCGGCGACGCGCATCAGCAGCAGGGCGAGCAGGGGCAGGACGAGGTAGAAGTGGACCTCGATCACCACCGACCACAGGACCGGGTTCACGGTGAGAGCGGTGTCCGCGGAGAAGTTCTCGCTGAACGTCGCGAATGTGAGCCAGTCATCGGTGCTCCCTCCGTCGTGCAGCACCACGAGGTAGGCGACCAGGACCACGTAGTAGAGGGGCAGGATCCGCAGTGCGCGATTCGCCGCGTAGCGGCCCAGATCGATCCGCTTCCCGTCGCCGAACGCCTGCTTGACGAACGGCCAAAAGAGCAGGTAGCCCGAGAGCGTGAAGAACAGGTAGACGCCGAACGTGCCGCCAAAGCCCAGGCGCTCGATGAGATCCGGATCCTCGGCCTGGTCTGTGATCGTCCGGCCCACGAGGTGGCCCACCAGCACGCTGAGTGCGGCCACCGCGCGCACCGACTCCAGCCGCGCCGACCGGAGCTCGCCGGCCTGGGTGACAGATGTGGCGCTCCGCTGCTCAGGGCCTCCCAAGACGGCGCCGATTGTAGGGCGGTGCTCGCTCCGCCACCGCTGAGGCGGTAGCGTCTCCCTGGGGCGCCTCAACCCGCGAGTTGGAGGTCAGCATGAGCACGAACGGCTTAGGCGTTGACATGTCACTCGAAGTCGTCACGGTCCCGGTTTCCGATGTGGATCGGGCAAAGAGCTTCTACGAGAGTCTCGGATGGCGGATGGACCTCGACCTGGTCATCAGCGACGACATCCGGAACATCCAGTTCACCCCACCCCACTCGCCCTGCTCGATCCACGTGGGCAAGGGCGTCACCCCGATGGAACCGGGGTCGCTCGAGCGGCTGATCCTCACGGTCGCAGACGTCGAGGCGGCCCGGGAAGACCTCATCGCACGCGGCGTCGACGTGAGCGAGGTGGAGGAGCAGCGGCCGCCCGGTCTGGAGGACGTGCCAGGGCGCTCATATTTCGCGCAGGCTTCGTTCAGCGATCCCGAGGGCAACGGCTGGGTGCTCCAAGAGGTCACGAACCGGCTTCCCGGCCGGGAATGGGAGGACTGAGATGGAAGTGGCAGCCCTCGCAGACCTGCTGCACGAGACCGGCGAGCATCACGACGCGTTCGAGAAGGCCGCCGCGCCGCACGACTGGTGGGATTGGTACGCCGCGTACATGGACGCCCGTCAGGGCGGGAGCGAACCTCAGGAGGCCTCCGAGGCCGCCGGGCGCTACATGGCGGAGGTCAAGGGCATCTCTTAGTCGGGGCGCCCGGATTTGAACCGGGGATCTCTCGCCCCCAAAGCGAGCGCGATACCAGGCTTCGCTACGCCCCGTCAGGGCCAGTCTACGCGGCCTCCAGCTCCACCCGGTTGTCGTTGAACGTCGGGGCCGAACCGGCCTCGGTGAGCCGCTGGGAGGTGGTGGCCTGCGCGCCGATGCCGCCCTCGTAGTCGCCGCTCCACCAGCCCATCGGGGCGACGATCACGCCGCGGCGGGCGTCCTCGGACACTCGCGCCACGCACACGAACGAGCCGCGGTCGTTGAAGATCCGAGCGCGGGCGCCGTCGGCCAGCGAGCGCGGCTGCGCGTCGTGGGGGTTCACCACCACGTAGGGCTCGGGCTGCGCGCCGTGCTGGCGCTCCTGGTTGGCGAAGGTCGAGTTCAGGAAGAGGTGGGTCTTCGGCGTGATCATCGCCAGGGGGTAGCGCGCCGCCAGCTCCTCGTCGGCCAGCTCGGCCGGCGGCTCGTAGCGCGGGTCGAGCGACAGCTTGCCGTCGGGGAAGGTGAACCCGCCCTCGGCGTGCGGCGTGTCTCCCTGCCCCAGGTCGACCTTCGCGAACCCCTGCGTGCGCAGCTCGTCCATCGTGACTCCGGCCACCCCGTCGCCCACCAGCGCCTCGAGCATCTCCTCGTCGGTGTCCGAGAAGCACGGGTCGTCGAGCCCCATCCGCGCGGCGATCAGCCGAAACGCCTCCGTGTTTGGCTTCGCCTCGCCCTCCGGTGCGATCGCGGGCTCCGACAGCGTGAACCAGTGGTGGCCCCAGGAGAAGATCAGGTCGAGGTGCTCCAGCTGGGTGGTGGCCGGGAGCACGACGTCGGCGTGCAGCGCGGTGTCGGTCATGAACTGCTCGAGCACCACGGTGAAGAGGTCGTCGCGGCGCAGGCCCTCGAGCACCTTGCCCTGCTCGGGCGCCACCTGCGCGGGGTTGGAGTTCCAGCACACCAGCGCCTTCACCGGCGGGTCGAGCCGCTCGTCGGTGAGCGCGTCGCCGACCTGCGACATGTTGATCGAGCGCACCTCGCCCGGCCGCAGGTCGCTGCGCTGATGCGGCGCCTCGGAGATCGCGCCGGCGGTGGCCGTGGGTATGTATGAGCAGCCGCCGCCGGCATGCCGCCACGCGCCGGTGAGCGCCGGCAGGCAGGCCACCGTCTGGTACGCCGCGGGCGCGCCGGAGTGGCGCTGAGCGCCCACGCCCAGGCGCAGCAGCGCGGGCTCGGCCGTGGCGAACTCCCGCCCGATTCGCCCGATCACCTCGGCGTCCACGCCGCAGATCTCGGCGCAGTTCTCCACCGTGAAGTCGTCAAGCCGCTCGAGCAGCGCGTCGTATCCGGAAGCGAACGAGCGGCACCAGTCCTCGTCCTGCAGGCCGGCGTCCACCACCGCGCGCATCATCCCCAGCGCGAGGGCCGCGTCGGTGCCGGGCATGGGGGCCAGGTGCTCATCCGCCACCCGTGCCGTGCGGCTGGCATAGGGGTCGACCACCACGAGCCGGGCCCCGGCCTTCCGCGCCTCCAGGATCAGCTTCCATAGGTGCGGCGCCGTGGACATCGGGTTCCATCCCCACAACACCACGTAGCGCGCCAGCGGCCACAGCTCGGGGTCGACCTCGGGCGAGATGCCCTGCGTGGCAACGACGCCGGTCATGCCCGCGGTGGCGCAGATCGTGCGAACGAGGTCCGTCGCGCCCAGCGCGTTCATCACCCGCGCGCTCATCAGGTTGCCCTGGATCAGCCCCTGCGTGCCCGCGTAGCTGTAGGGCAGGATCGACTCGCCGCCGTGCTCGTCGATCACGGCCTGCAGGCCCTCCGCGACGCGGTCGAGCGCCTCGTCCCACGACGCCTGGCGCAGCTCGCCGTCCGTGCGCACCAGCGGGTGCAGCACGCGCTCGGGCGAGTAGACCCGGTCGAGGTAGTTCGACACCTTGCCGCAGAGGAATCCCGCGGTGACGGGCTGGTCCGGATTGCCCTCCACCGCCGTCGCGCGGCCGTCGTCGTCGACGGTGACCAGCATCGCGCACGTGTCCGGGCAGTCGTGGGGACACGCGGCACGCACAACGGGCATGGGGCGAGACTACCCTCGTCCCATGCTTCAGTTCGACGAAGAGACCTCCGGCCAGGTCGAGGAGTCCTATCTGACCCCCGACGTGCTCGAGCAGCGCCGCGTCGTCGTGGAGATGCTCGCGCCACAGCCGGGCGAGGACGTGCTCGACATCGGCTCCGGGCCCGGGTTGCTCGCGTATCACCTCGCGGCGGAGGTGGGCGACGCGGGCAGCGTGACCGGAGTGGACCCGAGCGAGAGCATGCTCGCGCTCTCGGCTCGCAGGGAGCCTGCCGAGGGCTCGGCCCCCGTGAGCTTCGTCGAGGCCGGGGCGCTGGAGCTCCCGTTCGAGGACGCGAGCTTCGACATCGCGGTCTCGACGCAGGTGTACGAGTACATCGAGGAGATCGAGGCTGCGCTCGCGGAGGCCCACCGCGTGCTCCGGCCGGGCGGGCGGCTGCTCGTGCTCGACACCGACTGGGACTCGGTGGTCTGGCACTCCGGCGACGCCGGCCGCATGCGCCGGATCCTGGAGGTGTGGGACGAGCACCTCGCCGACCCCGGCCTGCCACGGCGGCTCACCGGGCTGCTCAAGGGAGCTGGGTTCGACGTGGACACGCCCTCCGTCCTCCCGATCCTCAACGCGGGCTTTGACCCGCGCACCTACAGCCGCGGGCTGATCGGCTTCGTCTCGGGCTTCGTGGCCGGCCGCCAGGGCATCTCCGAGGAGGACGTGGCCGCCTGGGCCGCGGATCTCACCTCACTCGGCGAGGACTATTTCTTCAGCATCAACCGCTACCTCTTCCTCGCGCGCAAACCTGTCTAGAGTCCCCGGCCGCCGTGGCCGCCATCAGCCCCCTCCAAACGCTGCGCTACGACCCGTCCGCGGTCGGGTCGCTGGAAGCGGTGATCGCGCCGCCCTACGACGTGATCGACGACGAGCTGCGCGCCCAGCTGCTCGGCCAGAGCCCGTTCAACGTTGTGGAGATCGACCTCCCGAAGGCGCCCGGCGGCGGCGATCCCTACCAGCACGCGGAGGAGACCTTCGAGGAGTGGCGCCGCCAGTCGGTGATCGTGCAGGAGTCCGAGCCCGCCTTCTGGGGCCTGCGCCAGGACTACACCGCGCCCGACGGCAGCTCCCGCACGCGGACGGGCTTCTTCGCGCGCGTGCGCGTCGAGGACTACGGCCCTGGCCGGATCCGCCCCCACGAGCGCACCCATCCGGGGCCGAAGGAGGACCGCCTGGCCCTCACGCGCGCCACGCGCGCCAACCTCTCCCCCATCTTCAGCCTCTTCGGCGACCCCACCGGCGCCGCGCGCGAGGCGCTCGCGGAGCCCGACGAGCCGTTCGCGGTGGCGAATGACCACGAGGGCACCCGGAACACGCTGTGGCGGATCGAGGGGACGGACGCCCTAACTTCCGCCCTGGCGGAGGCGGAACTGCTGATCGCCGACGGCCACCACCGCTACGAGACCGCTCGCGTGTACGCCGAGGAGGTCGGAGGCGAGGGACCGCACCGCCACGTGCTGATGTACCTCGTCGCGCTGGAGGACCCCGGGCTGCTCATCTTCCCCACCCACCGCCTGCTCACCGGGCTGAAGGACGACTCCGCCAAACAGGAGGCCATCCGCGACGCCGTGAAGCGCGACTTCGAGATCGAGGAGGTCTCACGCGACGAGCTGGAGCCCACGGCGGGCGGCAACGGCGTGCAGCTGGGCTACATGGACAGCTTCCACAAGCAGCCCTACCGGCTGACACTGAAGGACCAGGCGATCGCCGACGCCGCGCTGGAGGGCAAGCCGGAGCCCTACCGCCGCCTGGACACCGCCGTGCTGGAGGCGATCATCCTCAAGGGCGCGCTGGGAATGACGGAGGACGACATCTCACACCTCAACGGCCTGGCCTACTCGAAGAGCTTCGACGACGCCTACGACGCCGTGGAGACCGGCCGTGCCGACGCCGGCTTCTTCATGCGCGCGACGCCGGTCGAGCAGGTACAGGAGGTGGCGGGCGCGGGCGAGTCGATGCCCCCCAAGTCGACGTACTTCTATCCCAAGGTCCCGACGGGCCTAGTCTTCAACCTCTTGGAGTGACGGGCGCAGCCCGTCACGGTCTCGGCGACTGGAAGGAGCCTTGTTCATCAAGGCGCGGGCAGGATGCCCGCAAGAGCTAACCCCGATGAAGATCTACACGCGCAAGGGCGACGACGGCACGACGGGCCTCTGGTACGGCGGCCGCGTTGACAAGTCGTCGCCCCGGCCCGATGCCTACGGCAGCGTGGACGAGGCAGCCTCAGCGCTCGGCCTCGCCCGGGTCGTCGCCGAGGGCGAGCTCTACGACGACATCCTGCGGATCCAGAACGAGCTGTTCGTCGCGGGCGCCGAGCTGGCGACCGCGCCGGAGGCTGCCGAGCGGCTCGAGGAGGGCGTCTCCAAGGTGACCGCGGACATGGTCGAGCGGCTCGAGTCCGACATCGACCGCTACATGGAACGAGTGGAGCTGCCGCCGAAGTTCGTGATCCCCGGCGGCACCGAGCTGTCGGCGCGCCTGGACGTGGCCCGAGCCGCGGTGCGGCGCGCGGAGCGCAAGGTCAGCTCCCTCGAGCTGGACGATCCCACCGTGCTCACCTATCTCAACCGCGCCTCCGACGCCGTGTACGCGATGGCGCGCTTCGCCGACGAGGACTCTCCCGAGCTGTTCGAGGGCCGCGGCTGACATGCCGATGCGAGCGATCGCGCGCCGCTCCGGCGGCAGGCTCACCCATCACGTGGAGATGGGCGACCACGAACTCACCGCCGACGAGCCCGCGGACCACGGCGGCACCGACGCCGGCCCCAGCCCGCAGGAGCTGCTCGCAGCCAGCCTCGCCTCGTGCACCGCGATCACGATGGAGATGTACGCCCACCGCAAGGGCTGGGAGGTCGGCGACGTGGCGGTCGACGTGACCTACGAGCCCGCCCAGCGCGGCTCGCCCACGAAGTTCCACATGGAAGTGCGGCTGCCGAAGGAGCTACCCGAGGAGCAGCGCGAGAAGCTGATGACCATCGCCGCCAAGTGCCCGGTGCACCGGACGCTCGAGGGCGAGGTCATGTTCGACGAGACGGTCTCGCTCACCTAGT
This sequence comes from uncultured Thermoleophilaceae bacterium, assembly GCA_963808105.1. Taxonomy (GTDB): domain Bacteria; phylum Actinomycetota; class Thermoleophilia; order Solirubrobacterales; family Thermoleophilaceae; genus JAAYBF01. Next base: position 164,595 of record CAWEEH010000004.1, read on the forward strand.
CGGGTTAACCGCCCAGCCGGCCGCGGGCTAGCCCCACGTGCGCGCCCGCCCGCGCGTGCCAGGGTCGGCAGATGCTGGTCACACTCATCGTCATCAGCGAGGTCGGCTTCTGGGTGCTCCTGGCGGCCGGACTCGTGGCGCGCTACGTCATGGGCCGCCGAGGGCTCGGCGCGGTCCTGCTCGCAGGCGCGCCGATCCTCGACGTCGTGCTGCTCGTGGCGGCCGTGATCGACCTCAGCGGCGGCGCCACCGCCGACTTCAGTCACGGACTTGCCGCGGCCTATATCGGCTTCTCGGTGGCCTTCGGGCCCCAGGTGATCCGCTGGGCCGACGCGCGGTTCGCCCACCGCTTCGCAGGCGGCCCTGAACCCCCGCGCGCCCCGCGCCGCGGGCGCGCCCGTGCGCGCCACGAATGGCGTCTGTTCTCGCGCGCGCTGCTCGCGTGGGCGATCAGCTCCGCGCTTCTGCTGACGGCGATCGCGATCGTCGGCGATGCGGAGCGCACCGAGGCACTGGCGCGCTGGGTGGTCCAGCTTTCGTTCGTGCTGGCGATCTGGTCGCTGTGGCCGATCACGTACGCACTCGGCGCTTCTCCCACATCTGAATCTCACCAACCGACCGGTAGCCCAGCCGCTCGTAGACCGGCCGGCCCAGATCGGTCGCCTGGAGCGTCGAGGTAGTGCGGCCGCGGTCGCGGGCGTCCGCCATCGCATGCGCCAGCAGCGCCGTGGCGAGCCCCTGCCCGCGCGCCGCGGGCACGGTGGCAACGAACCACACGCTGCAGTCGTCCTCGTGGTCGAGCGTGCAGAGCCCGCAGCCGGGCCCGGCCGAGTAGCTGAAGAGGCCGGGCCGGGCGGACAGGTTCGCCAGCGCCCGCGTGAACTCCCCGGAGGTGCCGTACGCCTCGTCGTTGAGCGGTCCCAGCTGATTCGGCTCGCCCGAGGTGTCGAGGCCCGGCGGGGGCGCAGGGCGCTCGACCACGTCGAGATCGAGCACCATCGCCTCGGGATCGGCGTCGAGCACATGCCCGCGCTGCGAGAGGAAGTCCGCGGTCTCGGTGTCGTGGTCGGGCACCCACACCGTCCACGCGTTCTCGTAGGCGGCATCGAGCTCGTCGTAGGCCGCCCTCAACCCCGCCAGATCCGCGTAGGTCACGCTGTTCACCACCGAGCGGCCGGGAACGGCGGGCATCACCGACGCCACCACGCCGTCGTGGTCGATCACGTACGCGCCCTCGGACGCCCCGCTCAGCCCCCTGGTCCACTCCGTGAGGCCCACCACGTTGCGCCGCCAGCCCTCCCGATCGTCCACCATCGCCACGCAGGCGATCATACCTTCGGTGAGCACCCCCGACAGGCTGCGAAAAGTGCTCCTCGAGCCCGAGGAGGCCGCGGCCATGGACGCCCCCGGCAAGACCGACGCCGCGGTGCTCGTGCCACTGTTCGAGCGCGCCGGCGAGATCACCGCCGTGTTCACCGAGCGCCGCCACGATCTGCGCCGCCACGCGGGCGAGATCTCGTTTCCGGGTGGGCGCCAGGACCTCCCGGACGAGGACCTGCGCGAGACTGCGCTGCGCGAAGCGGAGGAGGAGATCGGCCTGGGCCGTGGCCGGGTTGAGCTGCTCGGGGCGCTGCCGCCGGTTGGAACATTCGTGACCGGGTACCGCGTATTCCCGTTCGTCGGATGGATCCAGGACGGAAATGAATGGATGCCCCAGGAGACCGAAGTCGAGCAGGTGCTGGAACTGTCGCTTCCCGACCTCGTGCGCGGCTACGAATCGAAGCGGCTGATCCGCAAGGGAGTGCCGATCAAGACACCGACCTACACCGTTGACGGGCACCTGGTTTGGGGGGCGACCGGGCGAATGGTTGAATCGCTCCTCGACATGGTGGCGCCCGTGATTGGACACGCGGCCAAAGACCCGCCCGGCGAGCGGACCTAGCCTCGCCTCGATGAACGTGACCGCAGAGCGCACGGAAGCCGGCGGATATCCCCTCACCGCGGCGTTCGACGAGGCCTTCGGCCCCGACGGGCAGCCCCGCCCCGCATACGCGGCGCTGATCGAGTCCCTCGGCGACGTCGGCGACCTACGCGACGCGGTGTCCCAGCGCCTGGAGCGCGACGAGGTGCGCTTCGGCCGCGAGATGTTCCCGCTCGACCCGATACCGCGCCTGATCCCCGCCGGCGAATGGGAGCCGCTGGCCGCCGGGCTCGGCCAGCGTGCCCGCGCGCTCGGCGCGTTCGTCGCTGACGCCTACGGCGAGCGGGAGATCGTGGCCGCCGGGGTGATGCCCGAGCGCGTGATCGAGACCGCCGAGAACTTCGAGCCGTGGATCCTGGGGGTGGAGATCACGCCCGAGGCGTTCGTGACCGGCCTCGACCTCGTGCGCGAGGACGGCGAGCTGCTCGTGCTCGAGGACAACACGCGCACGCCATCGGGGATGGTCTACGCGGCGGTCGCGCGGGCCGCCGTGGCGGAGCATGTGCCCACCGGCGACGGAGTGCTGGATCCGGAGGGAGCCTTCGAACTGCTCGCCGCCACGATCCGCGCGGCCGCGCCCGGTGGCGACCCCAGCATCGTGCTGCTCTCCGATGGGCCCGCGAACGCCGCCTGGTTCGAGCACCAAGAGATCGCCAGGCGGCTCGAAATCCCGATCGTGCAGCCCGGCGACATGGTGGTGCGCAGCGGGCAGCTGCACGCCTGGCTGGACGAGAGCCGCACCCGCCAGGTCGACGTCGTCTACCGCCGGACCGACGAGGACCGGCTGCGGGACCGCGCCGGGCGCGCCACCTGGGTCGCGGACCTCCTGCTGGCGCCCGTGAGGCGTGGCACACTGGCTGTGGTCAACCCATTCGGAGCCGGACTAGCCGATGACAAGCTCGTTCACGCGTACGTCGAGGAGATGGTCAGGTTCTACCTGGGCGAGGAACCGCTTCTGCGTTCGGTGCGCACGCTCGACCTGGCCGACGACGGGGCCCGGGCGAAGGTGCTCGAATCGCTTGGGGACTTCGTGGTGAAGCGCCGGGGCGGATACGGCGGCGCCGGCGTGGTGGTCTGCCGCCAGTGCTCCGGGGACAGGCTGCGGTCGCTCGCGCGCGACATCGCGGAGACGCCTGGGGACTTCATAGCCCAGGAGACCGTGAACCTCTGCACCCACCCCACGGTGTGCGACGGCCGGCTCGAGCCGCGGCACGTTGACCTGCGGCCGTTCGTGTTCGGAGGCGGCGAGGTGGCGCCGTCGGCGCTCACGCGCGTGGCGTTCGCGGCCGGGGAGATGATGGTGAACAGCTCGCGCGGTGGCGGGGCGAAGGACACATGGTTGGCGGCATGAGGCCCCTGATCGGCGTCACCACCTCGGAGGTGCGGCTGGGCGACAAGGTCGAGCAGACGCCGCAGAGCGACCCGCCGCGCCGCGAGATGGCGCTGGGTCTGACCTATCTCAAGGCGATCGAGGCGGCGGGAGGCATCCCGGTGGTGATGCCGCCCCTGCAGATCGAGGCCGTGGAGCCGCTGCTGGACCGGCTCTCGGGCATCTGCCTCTCCGGCGGGCCCGACCTCGATCCCGCCTCATACGACGAGCGCCGCCACCCCAAGCTCGGGCCGGTGGAGCCCGAGCTCGACTTCTTCGAGCTCGAGATCGCCCGCCGGGCCGACGCCCGCGGCATCCCCATCCTCGCGATCTGCCGCGGCATGCAGGCGCTCAATGTCGCGCGGGGCGGCACGCTCCACCAGCACCTCCCCGACCGGCCCGGCACCACCATCGACCACCGCCAGTCGGCGGCCGGCGACAAGGTCACGCACTCTGTGGAGATCACGCCCGGCAGCCTTCTGCACCGCGTGATGCGCCGCCGCCGCGCGCGCGTGAACTCGTTTCACCACCAGGCCATCAACCGGCTTGGCGCCGGGCTGCGGGCCGTCGCCTGGTCGCCCGATGGGGTGATCGAGGGGGTCGAGGCTCCCGCCCGGCCGTTCGTACTGGGCGTGCAGTGGCACGCCGAGGTGCTCACCGCGCGGCCCGAGAACGCCGCGCTGTTCAGCGCGCTCGTGGACGCGTCCACGCGCAGCGCGGGATTGGAGGCGGTGGCGTGAGCGAGAAGTGGTCCGACTGGTCTCGCGGGAACGAGTTCACCCTCGGCGTGGAGGAGGAGTCGATGCTCCTCAGCCCGCACGACTGGTCGCTCGCGCAGCAGATCGACCGGGTGCTTCCCGCGCTCTCCGAGGAGCTCTCGGCCCACGTGACGCCCGAGACCCACCGCTCAGCGCTCGAGCTGAGCACGGGCGTCCACCCCAACGTCGCCGAGATGGCCGCCGAGCTGCTGCATCTGCGCACGATGCTGCAGCGCGAGCTGCGCCCGCTCGGCCTCTCCTGCGCCAGCGCCGCCACGCACCCCTTCACCGTGTGGCAGGAGACCGTCGTGTCCACCGGCCCTCGCTACGAGCTGGTGTACGGCTCGATGCGCGAGCTGGCACGCCGGGAGCCCACCTTCGCCCTGCACGTGCACGTCGGGATCGACGACCCCGAGGACGCGATCCGGCTCACGAACAGGATGCGCGCGCACCTGCCCCTCCTGCTGGCGCTGTCGGTGAACTCGCCCTTCTGGCAGGGGCGCGACACCGGCCTGGGCTCGGCCCGCACCCCGCTGTTCCAGGCGTTCCCCCGCGTCGGCATCCCGCGGGTCTTCGAGGACTACGCCGACTGGGTGGAGGCCGTGGACCTGCTCATCCGCTGCGACGCGTTCCCCGAGCCCACGTTCCTGTGGTGGGACGTGCGGCCGCAGCCGCGCTTCGGCACGGTGGAGGTGCGCATCCTCGATGCCCAGACCACCGTGGCCGAGACCGCGGCGCTGGTTGCGCTCGTCCAGTCGATCGCGCGGCTCGAGGTGCGCGAGGGCTACGTGTCCGACCGGCTCGTGCGCACGCAGGAGGCGCTCGACGAGAACCGCTTCATCGCGGCGCGCGACGGCATGGACGGGGCGCTGATCGATCCCGACCGCGAGTGCCGGGTGGACGCGCGGGAACAGCTCGGCCAGCTGCTGGAGGCGGTGGCGCCCCATGCCGCCGAGCTCGGATGTGAAGCAGAGCTGGAGCCGGTCAAGGTGATGGCGCAGAACACCGGCGCGCGCCGGCAGCTCGACTTCACGCGTCAGGGAAACGGGATGCGCGGGCTCGTCGAGGAGCTCGCCGAACGCTTCTGCATCGAGGGCTATGCTGAACCCGATGCTCCGTCCAGTACCTTCGCGCCCGCCTGGGCCGGTCGATCCGGCTGAGGCCCTCGCCTTCGTAACCGCGTCACTGCCGGCGCTCGACCCGACCGCCCATTCGGCGTTCTCCCTGGTCGTCCTCGGTGGGCAGCCGCGGTCCTCCGTGCCGGAGCTTTCTGCCGACGAGATCTCGGTTGCCCTTGCCCGGGCGCGCAAGGAGCTGCGCCGCGCCGCCTACCCGCTTCCCGGGTCTGGCTGGTGCGAGCGCGCGGAGCGGCTGGTGTCCGACCGGCTCGACGACGCGCTGGAGGATTCCCGGCTGCTCGACGCGCATCTCTCGAACTGCGAGCGCTGCGTGGAGCACGAGCGGCGGGTGGTGCAGACCCAGGACGCGCTGGTGGCGTCGTTCAGCTCGGCTTCGCCGCAACCCGTCCTTCCTCCGAGCGAGCCCGCTTCGCCCGAGCCGCCCCCGGCATTGAAGGTGATCGAGGAGCCGGTGGCAGCGCCACCGGCGGTGGAGCCCCCGGCCCCCGCCGCGCCACGCGTGCCGCGGTCGGCCTCCGGCCTCGCCTGGGGCGTACTGGCCGTGCTCGCGTTGCTGCTCACGCTGGCGGCCATCGCTGTGGTAATCGCCGGCGCGCTCGGCGCCTCGCTCTAGCGGGCCAGCACCGACTCGACCGCCGCCGCGAGCCCGTCATGGGGCGCGACCGCCACCGGCATCCGCCAGCGTTCGCCGGCCTCGCGGACCAGGTCCGCGCCCGGGCCATCCTCGTAGACGAAGCCGCGCACGCCTGAGTCCACGAGCTTCTCAAGTAGGGAAGCCAGCCGGGGCCCGTGGAGGTCGGCGTCGTCCACGTGGGCGAGCAGCCATACGACGACAGTCACCCCCGCCAGGTGCGGCAGCACGGTGCCGAGCAGCAGCGGGTCCGCGACCACCCCTTCGAAGCCCGAACCCTCAATCAGACCGGCGCCCTCAGCCGTACGCGACGTGCCGCGAACCGAATGAGGAGCCAGCGCCGCCCCGAGCTCCCTCCCCCGGCACCCGCACCCGACTACTAGGACTCGTGCCACCGCTCCGCTTGCTCGCGGCGCCAGCGCTCGTCCTCACGAACCTGCTCCTGCACGTCCTCCTCGGTGATCTCCGGCGCCCCGCGCGCACGGCGGCGCTCGTTCTGCGCCTCGAGCATCTGGTCGACGTCGTCGATCTCCAGCTCGACCTCCAGCTCGGGTGAGCGCGTGGGCTTCCAATCCACCTGCTCGGCGCCTGATCCGGGGTACCACTTCCCGATCGCCAGGAAGATCAGAACCAGCACGACGAGCATGCCGAACACGAAGATGGAGAACTCGTCCATCGACCGATTGTACGATCCGCCCGTGCCCGAGCCCATGATCATCGATGCGGTGCGAACGCCGATCGGCCGCTATGCGGGCGCGCTGTCGTCCGTGCGGCCCGACGACCTGGCCGCGCGCACCATCGACGCCGCCGTTCAGCGCACCGGAATCGACCCGGTTGAGATCGGCGACGTGTTCTTCGGAGCCACCAACCAGGCGGGCGAGGACAACCGCAACGTGGCGCGCATGGGCCTCCTGCTCGCCGGCCTCCCGGTGAGCGTGCCGGGCGTGACGGTGAACCGGCTCTGCGCCTCCGGGCTCGAGGCCGTGAGCCAGGCCGCCCGGGCGATCCGCGCCGGTGAGGGCGACCTGCTGCTGGCGGGCGGCGTCGAGTCGATGAGCCGCGCGCCGATGGTGGGGCTCAAGGCCGAGCGCGCCTTTCCCCGCGGCGGGATGCAGCTGGAGGACACCACGATCGGCTGGCGGCTGGTGAACCCCCTCATGCGCGAGCTGCACGGCACCGACGCGATGGGCGAGACGGCCGAGAACGTGGCCGAGGGCCACGACGTGTCGCGCGAGGATCAGGACGCGTTCGCGCTGGAGTCACACCGGCGGGCGATCGCGGCTCAGGAGGCGGGCCGCTTCGACGACGAGCTTGTCACGGTGGACGCGCCGCAGCCCAAGGGCGAGCCGGTCACCGTGCATGCCGACGAGGGCCCGCGGCCCGACACGAACGCCGAGCGCCTGGCGGCGCTCCGGCCGGTGTTCCGCGAGGGCGGCACCGTGACCGCCGGCAACTCCTCGCAGATCAACGACGGCGCGGCCTGCCTCACACTCGCCTCCGACGAGAAGGCCGAGCAGCTCGGAGCCGATCCACTGGCACGGGTAATCGCCACCGGCGCCGCGGGCGTGAAGCCGTCCTACATGGGCGTGGGGCCCGTGCCCGCCTCACGGCTCGCGCTGGAGCGGGCGGGGCTGAAGGTCGAGGACATCGACCTCTGGGAGCTGAACGAGGCGTTTGCCGCCCAGGTGCTGGCGAGCATGCGCGACCTCGGCGTCCCGCACGAGAAGCTGAACGTGAACGGCGGGGCGATCGCCATCGGCCATCCGCTGGGCGCCTCCGGCGCGCGCCTGATCGGCACGCTCGCACACGAGCTACGCCGCAGCGGCAAGCGCTACGGCGTAGCCACGATGTGCATCGGGGTCGGTCAGGGCCTCGCGACCGTGATCGAGAACCCCGCGGCCTAGCGCCGTGCAGGATCTTGGGGGATAGACCCCCAAGATCCGACACAGCGGAGACGCGGTCCTAGCGGCGTTCGGTCTTGCCGGTCTTGTCGCCGGGGTCGGTCTCGCCGCGGGTCGACTTGCCGGTGTCCTTGTTGCCGCCGTCGGTCTTGCCACGGGTCTCCTTGCCGGTGCCCGTGTTGGTCTTGGTGTTCGTGTTGGTGTCGTCGCGGCCGGTGCGCGTGTTGCTGTTGCTCCGGGTGCCGGTGTCGTCATCGTCGCCACCGCTGCCGGGCCCGGAGCTGTCGTCGTCGCCGCCGTCGCTGCCCTTGCCGGACTTCGACAGAACGGCCTGCGGCGCGTCGTCGCCGGCCTGGGCGGCGTTGGCCCACAGCATCGGCATGAACGCGAGCAGGGCGAGGACCGCCGCCACGAGACCGAGCCGCCGCGGGACGGAGAGTTGGCTCTCCTCCTCGGCCGCGGTGTCGGCGGCGAGGTCCATGAACATCTTGCTGGGGTGTCGCACGTCGTTCCTCCTCATTACGGGTTCACGACTGCAACACGGAGATTCAGCGCAAAGTCACGCCCGCGAGCGGGTGCCGCGCTTGGCGAAGGCCATCGTGCGCGGCAGGTCCTCAACCAGCGGCTCAAGCGCCTGCGCGGCCTCAGCGGCCGTTGGCCGGTCCTCGGGCGAGGCGGCCATCATCCCCGTGATCAGCTCCCGCAGGGGATCGGGAACGGAATCCCCCAGGTCGACCGGGCGCTGGGTGAGCTGCGGGAAGCGCTCCTCCCCCGGGAACGGCTTCGAGCCCGAGACCGCGTGGTGCAGCGTGGCCCCGAGCCCCCACACGTCGGTCGCGGAGCTCACCGTGCCCGGGACGCACTGCTCCGGCGCCATGTAGGCGTCCGTGCCGATGGGGCCGCTGATCTCGGCGCGCTCGAGCCTGCGGACGATGCTCAGATCGATCAGCCGCGGCGGCACGCCCATCACGATGTTGTCCGGCTTCACGTCGAGGTGCACCCACCCCTCCTCGGACAGGTAATGAAGCGCGGCGGCGATGTGCGCGGCCAGCGGCAGCACCTGCTCCAGCGGCAGGCCCCCGTCGCGGCGGATGAGGCGGCGGAGCGTCGGGCCCTCCAGGTGCTCGATGAGCAGATGGGGGTGCTCGCCGTCGAGCACGGCGTCGAAGCCGCGGACAACCACGGGGTGCGCGAGAGCATCCAGCGCCTCGGCCTCCTCGGCCAGCTCACGCAGCGCCCGCTCGTCTTCGATGTACTCCTCCCGCAGCAGCTTGGCGACGGCGAGGGAGAAGAGCGTGTCGTCCCATACGAGGAAGACCTCGTAGCGGGTACCGCCCCCCAGCGGCTTCAGCAGGGTCCGGCCAGGAGCTATCGCTGCGCCTTCGTCCATATTCTCCACTCAACACCATGATCGACTTCGAACTCACGGACGAGCAGCGCCTGATCCAGGAGACCGCGCGCGACTTCGCGGACAACGAGATCGCTCCGAGGGCGAAGGAGAACGACCGCACCAGCCGGTTCGACACCGAGATCGTGGCCAAGATGGCCGAGATGGGCTTCATCGGCCCGATCCTTCCCGAGGAGTACGGGGGCCGTGGGATCGACTACCGGACCTACGGCCTGATCGTCGAGGAGATCGGCCGCGCGGACTCCTCCGCGCGCACCGTGGTGTCGGTGAACACGTCGCTGGTGGGCTCGGTGATCGCCAAGTTCGGCACCGAGGAGCAGAAGAAGGAGCTGATCGCCGGCATCTGCTCGGGCGAGGCGCTCGGCTGCTTCGGGCTCACCGAGCCCGACACCGGCTCCGACGCCGCCAACCTCAAGACGCGCGCGGAGAAGATCGACGGCGGCTGGAAGATCACCGGCCAGAAGCAATGGATCTCACTCGGCAACGTCGCGAAGTTCGCGCTCATCTTCGCCCAGACCGACCCCGAGCAGGGACACCGCGGGCTGGCCGCCTTCATCGTGCCCACGGACTCCGAGGGCTTCTCCTCACAGGAGATCCACGGCAAGCTCGGCCTGCACGCATCCGACACCGCCGAGCTCGCGCTCGACGGCGTGGAGGTGGGCGACGACTCGCTGCTCGGCGAGGTGGGCCAGGGCTTCAAGGTGGCCATGACCGCGCTCGACTCCGGCCGCTTCAGCGTGGCCTCGGGCTGCGTGGGCATCTGCCAGGGCTGCGTGGACGCCTCGGTCTCCTACGCCAAGGAGCGCGAGCAGTTCGGCCGCCCGATAGCCGCGTTCCAGCTGGTGCAGGCGATGATCGCCGACATGGTGGTGGACACCCAGGCCGCCCGCTCGCTGGTGTGGAAGGCGGGCTGGCTGAAGGACACCGGCCAGCCGAACACGCTGGAGACCTCCGTGGCCAAGCTGTTCTCCACCGAGGCGGCGATCCGGTCCGCCAATACCGCGATCCAGGTGCACGGCGGCTCGGGCTACGTGGACGACCACCCGGTGGAGCGGTACCTGCGCGACGCGCGCGTGACCACCCTCTACGAGGGCACGTCCCAGATCCAGAAGCTGATCATCGGTCGCTCCGTGACCGGTGTGAACGCGATGACCTAGGCGTGGCGGGAGTCACCTCCGACCGCGACGGCGCTGTGGGCATCGCCCGACTCGACCACCCCGAGTCGAACAACACGCTCGCACCCGCGGTGATGGAGGACCTGGCGCTGGCGCTCGAGAACTTCGACTCCGACGACGACGTGCGCTGCATCCTGGTGGCGGGCTCGCCGGAGGTGTTCGCCGTCGGCGGCGACCTGATCGACCTCGAGAACATGGCGGCGGTCTGGCGGCGGCTCGCGCAGGTCTCCACGCCGATGGTGGCGGCGGTCTCCGGCTACGCCATCGGCGGCGGGTTCGAGCTCGCGCTCGTGTGCGACCTCGTCGTGGCCTCCGAGACGGCCGAGTTCGGCCAGCCGGAGATCATGGTTGGGCTGATCCCCGGCGGCGGCGCCACCCAGCGGTTGGCGCGCGAGATCGGCAAGCACCGCGCGATGGAGCTGGTGCTCACCGGGCGTCGGATCGACGCGGCGGAGGCGCATCGCCTGGGCTTGGTGAATCAGGTGACGGGGAAGAAGGACTGGATGGACCGAGGGCTCGAGCTCGCCCGCCTCGTGGCCAGCCGCGCGCCGATCGCCACACGGTTGGCGAAGCGGGCCGTGCTGGCGGCCGAGGACACCGGCCTCGACGCCGGCCTCGCAGAGGAGCGGCGGCTGCACGTGGCGGCCATGGCCACCGAGGATCGCGTGGAGGGCATGCGCGCGCTGTCCGAACACCGCCAGCCGGAGTTCAGGGGCCGATGAAGCTCGGCGTCGTCGGAGCCGGGACGATGGGCGCCGGGATCGCCCAGCTGGGCTGCGCCGCGGGTTACGAAACACAGCTGCACGACCCGGTGCCCGAGGCGCTGGAGCGCGGGGAGGCCTACGTGCACAAGGGGCTCGCGAAGCTGGCGGAGAAGGGCCGCCTCGAGGATCCGGATGCGGCCGCGGCGCGGCTGGAGGCCGTGGCCTCGCTGGAGGGGCTCGCCGGCTGCGATCTGGTGATCGAGGCGGCGCCCGAGCTGCCGGACCTCAAGCGCGAGCTGTTCGCCGAGCTGTCGTCGGCCGCTCCCGACATGGTGCTCGCCACCAACACCTCGTCGATCCCCGTCACCTCGCTCGCGGGCGCGGCGGCGAAGCCCGAGAACGTGGTGGGCATGCACTTCTTCAACCCGCCCCCGCTGATGCGGCTGCTGGAGGTGATCGCGGCGGACCAGAGCGGCGAGCGAGCGCTGGCGCTGGCGCGCGAGGTGGGTGAGGCGATGGGCAAGCACGTGATCGTCGTGTCCGACGGCCCGGGCTTCCTCGTTAACCGCTGCATGCGCCCCTTCGGCGCGGAGGCGCTGCGCCTGGTGCAGGAGCGCGTGGCCACACCCGCGCAGGTCGACCGCATCTGCCGCCTCGGCGGCGGCTTCAAGATGGGGCCGTTCGAGTTGATGGACCTCGTGGGGATCGACGTCGGGTACGCGGTGGCGCAGTCGTTCGACGAGCTCTCGTTCGGCGAGCCGCGCTGGAAGCCCAGCATGCTCCAGGCCCGGATGGTGGCGGCGGGCCGGCTGGGCCGGAAGACCGGCCGCGGCTGGTACGACTACGAGGACGGCCCGCACAGGCCGGAGGACCCACCCGCCCCCGAGGGCGACGGTGATTTCGACGGCGACGGCCTCGCCCATCATCTGCTGCCGGGCTCGAGCCTCGTCGAGGTGGCGGACCACGAGGACCGCGAGGAGGCGGAACGCCGTGCCGCCGCCGCGGGCCTGCACTGCGAGTTCGTCCAGGAGGCGCCCGGAATGGTGCTGGGGCGGATCGTCTGCTGCCTGGTGAACGAGGCGGCGTTCGCCATCGGCGAGGGGATCGGCTCCGCCGAGGACGTCGACGCCGGCCTGCAACTCGGCCTGAATTACCCGCGCGGAACCGTGGCCTGGGGCGAGTCGATCGGGCTGGAGCGAGTGCTCGCGACGATCGACGCGCTGTGGGAGGACCGCCACGAGGAGCGCTACCGCGCGGCTCCGCTCCTGCGGCGAGCGGTGAAACGCGGCGTGGCGCTGGGCGAGGCCTGATGGCCACGGCCGACCTCACCGTGCTGGCGCTGGGGCGGCCGGACCCCAGCGCGGGCGAGTACATCGCGGAGATCCAGCGCCGGCTCGCGGCCCAGGACCGGGTGGGCTACCGAATGCACGCGATGGGCACGTCGCTCGAGGGATCGGTGCAGGACATCCTCGCCGTGGTCGGCGAGCTGCACGCCGTGCCGTTCGAGGCCGGCATCCCACGCGTGTACACGGTGCTCAAGCTGGACGAGCGCCGCGACCGGCCGGATCAGACGCTGGACGACAAGGTGCGCTCGGTGGAGGACCGGCTGGGCTGAGGCCTACTGCTGGCCGACGTCGGCGCCGGTGGCCCTGGCCAGCTTGTTCTGGGCCTTGTTCACCTCTTGCGCGTCGCTCGACAGCTGCACGGTGGCCGCTGCCGCCGCCTCGGCGTCGTTCTCCTGCGCGGCCTTGGCGATGTCCTCAACGTCGCCCGTGGTCGTGTCGAGCTGCTCGGTGAGCGCCTTCGACTCGTCCTTGAGGTCGGCCGGTGTGTCGAGCGCCGCGATCTGCTTGCTCACGTCCTCGAGCCGGGTGGCGAGGCCGCCGAACTGCTTCGCCAGCGCGGCGTCGCTCTTCGATTCGACTCCCTCGAGGGCCGTGCTGAGGTCGCGGCCGACATCCAGCAGCTCGTCATTGAGCGGGCTGTAGTCATCGATGTACTTGTCGGTCTCCGACTCGCCGCAACCAGCCACCGGCAGGGCCATCGTTAGAAGGGTGAGTGAGATGGCGAGGCGGTAAAGCACGAGGGCGGGTGACCCTACACGCGGATGCGGTTTGATAGCCACGATGGCGGCGCTCAGCTCCCTCCCGGACGACCAGCTGGTTGCTCGCTGCAACGACGGCGACCCGGGCGCGTGGAACGAGCTGGTGGAGCGCTACTCGCGTTACGTCTACGCGATCGTCCAGCGCGGGTTCCGCCTCTCCGGGCCAGACGCCGAGGACGTCTTCCAGGAGGTCTTCGCCCGCGCCTACGAACGCCTCGCTGACCTGCGCGACGACGGGGCGCTGCGGCCATGGCTGGCGCAGACCACCCGGCGGCTCAGCATCGACTCCCTGCGCCGCAGCGGGCGCGAGCAGACGGCCGAGACGCTCCCCGAGCCGGTGGAGGACGCCTGGATCGCCCAGCTCGACGAGGCGCTGTCGGTGCACCAGGCGATGGACGAGCTGCCCGAGAACTGCCAGGAGGTGCTCGACCGCTTCTTCTGCCGCGACGAGAGCTACCGCACCATCGGCACGGCCCTGGAGATACCGCCCGGCACCATCGCAAGCCGCATCTCCCGCTGTCTCGCACGGATGCGCGAATTGCTGGGGAAGGAAATGCGCGAGGAGCCCGTCAGGTGAACGAGATGTACGACGAGGAACGCATCGCACGGATGCTGCGGGAGCTGCCCCGGCCACCGGAGGCATGGATCCGCGCTGCGCAGGAGCTGCCGGCCGCCCGGACCGCGCTTGACGGTTTGGTGGAACGCGCGCTGGCCGATGCCGAGCTCCGCCGCGCCGTTCTCGCCGACATCCAGACGGCGCTGCGCGAGGAGGGCGTGGAGCCCGATCGCCGTTCCGCCGCCGCGCTGCGGGCGCGGCTCACCGACCTCTAGCTGCGTGCGCGCTCGCTGTCCGCCGCGGCGGCGCGCACCAGATCGCGTGCCTCCGCGAGCCGCGGGTCCTCGCCGGTCACCTTCAGGTTCACCTCGACCAGGTGCGCGGCGGCGCCCGCCGCACCCTCGGCCATCACGCACGCGGCCACGGCGTCGGCGCGGCGATCCGGATCGCCCTTCAGGGCGGCGTCGGCGGCCAGCGAGGTCGCGTCGACCGCGGTCCGAACGATCTCCAACGGTACGTCCGCGGCCCGGTCGAGCTTCACGGCCAGCGCCGCGTCGCGCCCCTTCGCGCCGTCTCCCCGTGCGCGCAGCTCCAGCGCCGCCTGCTCGAACGCCTCGGCGTCCTCGCGCGCGAGCTCGATCGCCCGGGCACGGAGCGCCTCGGCCTGGGCAGCGGTGCCGCCGGCCTCCGGCCACTGACCGTGAGAGGCACGGGCGGACATCGCGGTCAGCCCCGCGGACATCGCAACCACCCAGGCCGCGGCGGAGCCGCCGGCCAGGCCTCCGCCCGGTGTCGCGAGCCTGTCGAGCAGCGCGTCAAGCGGCTGGGAAAGGAGATCCTCGCGGTCCATGGACCGCAAGCATCAGTGTTATCGCCTCTTGGCGCCAGTCCCCCGGGGCTTCGCCACGTAGCTCTTGCCCCTCCTCACCGTCACGTTCTTGCGCCGTCCGAAGTCGCGCACGGTCACGGTGCCCGCCGTCACGCGGGTGAGCGTCGAGCCGTCGCAGCGGTCCTCCACCAGCCACGTGGTGCCGCGCACCAACGCCGAGGAGCGCTTGCCACCTGTCCGGAAGCGGCCCTTGCCCTTGCCCCACAGGCGCCGGCCCTTGCGCTTGCGCGCCGCGGCCAATGCGCGCTTTGACCTCTTGCCGCAGTTCTCGAGCTTGCCCACCAGACGCAGCTCGGTGATCGGCCGGCTGCCGCGCGTCTGAGACGCCTTGAAGATGCCGTCGTAGAACACGGCGGTCTGGGTCTTGCCGCCGCCGGCGGCGCTCGTGATCTCGACCCTGCCGGCGCGCGTGTCGATCTGGCAGCGGAGGCTCAGGTTGGCGTCTTCGTGCAGCCGCCTGAAGGTCTTCTGGCCTGGGCATTTCGCGGTGACCTTGCCGCGCTCGACCGAGGTGTTGAACGACTTGCGGACCACCGGCGGGGGCAGCGGGTCCGCCGCGGGCGGGCCGCTCGCGGCTGGCCCGGCGGGCGTGGACGGCGTGGAGGGCGCCGAGGGCGCCGTCACCGTCCTGCATGCCGAGAACTCCGAGGTGCCCGACGATGTGCTCGGGTCCACGGGGAAGTCGGTGGCGGTGGCGGTGAGCACCTCACCGAGCACGGCGCCCGGGACGTTCACCGAGAAGGTGGCGTCACCGGTTCCGTCTGGTGGTGGGAGTGACGGCCGTGGCGAAGTTCGCACCCTCGCCGAAGCCGAAGGCGTTGCACGTGGCGCTGCGGAAGATCTCGATCCGGTGCGGGACGCCGGCCGTCGCCGCATCGAGCGTGCCGGTGGCGACCGTGGTGGCGCCCGTCTTCACGGCCGACGTGATCACGGGGAAGTTCTGGCCCCTGTTGGCGAGGGTGGCCGAAGTGTCCGCGTCGTCGGGATCGTTGGGCGTCACATCGTCGGCCCCGCCGTTGCCACCCAGGTCGATGCCCAGATCTCCGCTGGAGAAGATGCGGTTCTGCAGGACGCGATTGCCTCGCGTGTCGGTGCCGCCGCGCGCGATTCCCACACCTCTGTCGCCCGAGTTGGCGATCACGTTGCCCTCGCCGGCGACCGTGCCGCCGATGAGGTTGTCGGAGGCGCCCAGGCCCACGAACACGCCGCTGCCCACGTTCCCGAACGCGGTCCCAGTTCCACTGGTCCCAATGAAGTTGCCCTGGACCCTGTTCCCGCTGCTCAGGCCGCCCGTGATCTGAACCCCGTTGGTGGAGCTGCTCGCGGCGATCACGTTGCCGGCGCCCGGGCCGCCGATGTCGTTGTTGTCGCCCTGCGGGATCACCACTCCGCGTCCATTGGGCAGAGTGCCGCCCTGCCCCGCCCTCAGGCCGATGTTGTTGGCGAAGAACTGGTTGCCGGCGCTCCCGCCGTCGATCTCAACACCCGCGTCGGTATTCCCGGAGAACAGGTTGCCCTGGTTGAAGGTGGAGCCTCCAATCGTGTTGAGATTCGCGCTGGAGAGCCGGATTCCGTCCCCATTGGGGACCGCTAGCTGACCATCCCGATCGGTGCCGACGAAGTTGTTGTAGATGGTGTTGTTCGCGCTCTGCAGGACGATGCCGGCGTCATTCCCGCTCACCACGTTCCCTCCGCCGGCGGTGGCGGTGCCGATGAAATTGCCCCCGGAACTGGCGTGGATGCCGATGGCGCTCGACTGCCCCAGCCCAGGGGTTGAACCGTCCAAGCCGATCCCGACCCAGTTGGCGCTAACGGTGTTATTGCCGCTCACTGCCAGCAGGATCTGGTTCACGTTGAATCCCTTCACCGCGAGCGCCGTGACGGTGCTTCCTCCCTGCATCTGGATGCCGTAGGCGGCGCCGTCATCGTTTCCATCGATCTCGATCACGGGCTTCGGGTCAAGGGTGTTGTAACCGGTGGCCGTGGTTCCGTCGACGTTGGTCGGCGTGGTGATCGCCGAGAGCGGCAGGGCGCCGACTGGGATCGTGCCGCCCGGTACTCCACCGAACGTGATGTCGTCGGTCACAGCGCTCCCGTTGGCGTTCGCATCGTCGATCGCCTCGCGCAGGGTGCAGTTTGCGAGGTCGCACACGGTGTCGTCGGTGTCGGCGAGGTCGTTCACCACGAACGTGGCGGCGTGCGCAGGCGCAGCCACGCCCAGCAGGGCGACGACGACGGCAGGGATGATCCATGGCCGGGCTATGCACATAAGGACGGGCGCGAGCCCCCTGATCTTCCCCGGCCGTCAGCGATCGCGCAACTGCCGCAGCACGAAGTGCAGGATGCCGCCGTGGCGGTAGTACAGCCACTCGTTGGGCGTGTCGATCCGCACGCGCGCATCGAACTCCACGTCCCCGGCCTTCACGCCCAGCGTCCTGGCGCCGTCCACCAGTGGCTCCAGGTCGAAGGTCTCCGTGACGTCCAGCCCCAGCGACTTGACCGACTCGCCATCGGGGAACTGGAGGGGTAGCACGCCCATGCCCACGAGGTTCGACCGGTGGATGCGCTCGTAGCTCTCGGCGATCACGAACCGGATGCCGAGCAGGCGCGGTCCCTTGGCGGCCCAGTCACGCGATGAGCCCGAGCCGTACTCCTTGCCGGCGAGCACGCACAGCGGCACGTCCTCGTCGGCGTACTCCATCGCGGCGTCGAAGATGAAGCGCTCCTCGCCGCCTGTGCCGCCTGGCGGCGCCTTCTTCGTGTAGCCGCCCTCGGTGCCGGGCGCGAGCTGGTTGCGCAGCCGCACGTTGGCGAACGTGCCGCGCATCATCACCTCGTGGTTGCCGCGGCGCGAGCCGTATGAGTTGAACTCGCGCTGCTCCACGCCGTTCTCGATCAGGTACTGCCCGCCGGGCGTGTCCTTCTTGATCGCGCCCGCGGGTGAGATGTGGTCGGTGGTCACGCTGTCGCCCAGCAGGGCGATCACCCTGGCGCCCTTGATGTCCTCGAAGCCGTCGGGGGCGTCGGCGGGCATGCCTTCGAAGTAGGGCGGGCGCTTCACGTAGGTGGACTCCTCGCCCCACTCGTAGCGGTCGCCCTCCGGGATCTCCAGCGACTCCCAGTTCTCGTCGCCCTCGAACACCTCGCCGTAGCTCTTGCGGTACATGTCGGACTCGATCGCCGACTCGATCTCCGCGTTTACCTCGGCCTGCGTGGGCCAGAGGTCGCGTAGGTAGACGGGCTCGCCATCGGCGTCCTCGCCCAGCGGGTCCTCCACGATGTCGAGGTCCATCCGCCCGGCCAGCGCGTAGGCCACGCACAGCGGCGGCGAGGCGAGGTAGTTCATCTTCACCTCGGGGTGGATGCGGCCCTCGAAGTTGCGGTTGCCCGACAGCACCGAGCACACCGTGAGGTCCTCCGCCTCGATGGCCGCCGAGATCTCGTCCTGGAGCGGCCCGGAGTTCCCGATGCAGGTGGTGCAGCCGTAGCCGACGAGATTGAAGCCCAGCTGCTCGAGCGGCTCCGTGAGGCCGGAGCGGTCCAGATACTCGGTCACGACCTTCGACCCGGGCGCGAGCGACGTCTTCACCCACGGCTTGCGCTGCAGCCCGCGCTTCACCGCGTTGCGCGCCAGCAGCCCGGCGCCGAGCATGACCGAGGGGTTGGAGGTGTTCGTGCAGCTGGTGATCGCCGCGATCACCACCGCGCCGTCCTCGAGATCGAACTCGTCGCCGTCGAGGCTGACTGCCGCCGAGGCCTTCGCCACCTCCTCGACGGCCACGTTGGTGTGAGAGGGCTCGCCGTCTCCCTCATCAGTGACGGAGGACGGCGGGTCACTCGCCGGGAACGACTGGCGAGAGCCGTTTCCCCCATGGTCGCCGTTGTCTCCCGCGAGCTCGGCCTTGAAGTCCTTCGCCGCATTGGAAAGGGCGACACGGTCCTGCGGGCGCTTGGGGCCCGCCAGCGAGGGCTCGACGGTGGACAGGTCCAGCTCGAGATCGTCGGAGTAGGTGACGTCGTCGTAGTCCTCGTCGTGGAAGAGGCCCTGCTCCTTCGCGTAGGCCTCGACCAGCTCGATCTGCTCGGGCGGCCGGCCCGTGAACTCGAGGTAGCGGAGGGTCTCGTCGTCCACCGGGAAGATCGCGCAGGTGGAGCCGAACTCGGGCGACATGTTGCCGATGGTCGCGCGGTCGGCAAGCGGCAGGTTGGGCAGGCCGGGGCCGTGGAACTCCACGAACTTGCCCACCACGCCGCGCTCGCGCAGCATCTCGGTGACCGTGAGCACCAGGTCGGTGGCGGTGGCGCCCTCGGGCAGCGCGCCGTCGAGCTTGAAGCCCACCACCTGGGGCAGCAGCATCGACACCGGCTGGCCCAGCATGGCCGCCTCGGCCTCGATGCCCCCCACGCCCCAGCCCAGCACGCCGAGCCCGTTCACCATCGTGGTGTGGGAGTCGGTGCCCACGAGCGTGTCCGGGAACGCCTGGCCGTCTCGCGCCGTCACGACCGTCGAGAGGTACTCCAGGTTCACCTGGTGGCAGATGCCCGTGTTGGGCGGCACCACCGAGAAGTTCTCGAACGCCGTCTTGCCCCAGCGCAGGAACGCGTAGCGCTCGCGGTTGCGCTCGTACTCGCGCTTGGCGTTCTTCTGGAAGGCCAGCTTCTCGGCGAACGAGTCCACCTGGATGGAGTGGTCGATCACCAGCTCCACAGGGACCAGCGGGTTGATGGCGGTCGGGTCGCCGCCCAGGTCCTCCATCGCGTCGCGCATCGCGGCGAGGTCCACGATCGCCGGCACGCCGGTGAAGTCCTGCATCAGCACGCGGCTGGGCGAGTAGGCGATCTCCTTCGAGGGCTCGGCCTTGGCGTCCCAGGTGGCGACCGCCTCGGCACCCTCATCGGATCCGTTGCGCAGCAGGTTCTCCAGCAGCACCTTCAGCGAGTAGGGCAGCCGTGCAACGTCGTACTTCTCCTGGAGTGCGTCGAGGCGGAAGATCTCGTAGGTCTCGCCGCCGACTTTGAGGGTGTCGCTCACGTCGCTAACGCTACCGATGGATCAGCGTGCGACCCGGCAGCCCATCGGCATCAGCTCCCAGCCGTGCGCACGCCGTGGCGGCCACGTCCTCGAGCCGGGGCGCGGGACCGTCGGCCACGCGGCCGCCGTCGCCTGGCACCGCGACCACCCATGCGTCGGCCACGTGGCCGCCCGCACGCCCCGTCGGCCCGCCCGGCCCGCCCACTCGCGCGATCGTGCCGTGACGCGGCGATGTCACGCCGCTCACGTGGGTCGCCGGCCGCTTCACCCACTCGATCAGCACGTCCGGCAGGGCCTCGGTCCCGGACTCGAACTCGCCGTGCTTGACCTCGGTGAATAGGTCGTGCACCCCGGCGACCGCCGCGCCCCCCTCGCAGTCCTCGAACGACATCAGGCCCTCGCGCAACGTCTCCACGAACGGCGCCACGTCCTCTCGCCGGAGCGTGCCCGCCGCCTCGCGCCCCTTCAGGTTCAACCGCACATAGCCGTTGGGGTCGCTGGGCATGCAGATCGCCCTCGCCTTCGACCAGTCACGCCGGGGCGTGCCCATCCTCAGCATCAGGTCGAGAGCGATCTGCTCGGGGAGCAGGTCGGCGGCGCGCTCGCGCACCCCACCCGGCACGCGCCCGCGCAGCCGCCACATCCGGCTGGCCTGGGCGGAGCGGCCGTGCGCCACGGCCTCGACCATCCCCTCGAGCAGGTCGATCCTCGAGTTGTTCTCGGACATGCCCACCGGCGACACGACGATCAGATCCGCCCCGGCCGGCAGCGCCGCGGCGATGCGGCCAAGGCCCTCGTCGGCGCGCGCGTAGACGTCGTCGAGCGTGCCCTCCAGTCCGGCGGTGTCCCCGCTTGCCTGGGAGAGGTTCCAGAACCGGTGCCCTGCGACGTGCGGAGAGATCATCGTGACCCACAGCAGGTCCGGCTCGACCCGCGGCAATAGGAATTCCACCGCCTCCGCCGGCTTGACCGCTCCGCGCAGGAAGCCCTTTCGCTCGCGCCGCAGCTTGCCGGCACTGGGGCGCGCGTAGATCTCGTTGAGCACGGGCGGGCGGCCGACCGACCGCCGGACCGCGCGCCCGAGGCCGGCCGGGAGGTCCACGCGCGGCACCGACACGCGGTTTCTGTGCTGGAGCCCGCGGATGAACGCGCCGTCGATCCGCTTGGGCGGGGGAATCTCGTAGGCGTCGATCACGAGGCTGCGCTTGCCGGCCGCGCCGATTCGGTCCCACAGCGCGGGCAGCGGCGACGGCTCGGCCCGGCGCATCCGCATCGCGACCGGGTCCCACACGAAGGGCAGGCAGCGCCCGTGCGTCTCGACGGGCACCCCCATCGCCAGCGTGTAGAAGGTGGCCGGCTCCATCAGCTCCAGGAGCCGTGAGACCTCTACCTCCCGCGCCAGCCCCCGCCCGCGAAGCGCGCCGAGGTTGGGCATCCGGCCCTCGTCCACGAGCCGGTCCAGCCGCGCGGGATTCGTGGCGTCGAGCGAGACGACCGCTAGCACTAACGGCTCTTGACGATCGTGCCGTAGTTGATGCCGCCGTAGCTGAAGCTCGGCACGACCGGCCACTGGCGCTTCCAGGCGGGAAGCTCGCTCGAGGGGAACACATTCATCCAGCGCGGGTCGGCGCGGTTGGGATCGGCGAGGGCCTTCTCCTTGACCATCGAGTCGTACTGGTCGATCGAGTCCTCGAGCGTGTTCGAGTTGAGGATCACCTCGCGCCCCATGAACTCCGCCTCCTTGCGCACGCCCGGGATCTTCGACAGATGCGGGTGCCAGTTGTCGGCGGCGACACCGTTCTCCGAGGAGACCCACACCCCGTCCTCGGTGTTCAGCACGAGCGACTGGTTGCCGTCGGTGTGGCCCGGTGTCCACGCGAGCGCGACGCCCACGCCCAGCTCCACGTCGCCGTCCACGAGCACGAGGTCGTCCTCGATCACGTGGTCCATCCCGCCCGGCACGTACCAGGCCCACTGCATCGGATGGGGCGAGCGGAAGGTGTCGACCTCCTTGCGCTGACACACGAACTTGGCGTTGGGAAAGAACGGCGCTCGCGGCTCGAGGTCGCCCTCGACGGGCTGCGTGGTGCCCATCAGGATGCGCATGTCCTGCACGTGCAGGTGGTCGAACGACACGAAGTCCACGTCCTCCGGCGTGAGCCCGCAGGTGGCCAGCGCGGACGTGACGGTGTTGTACTCGTTGGAGAGCAGCCCCTTCGACAGCCGCTCGCCGTAGCGCTCGATGAGCTGTGCGTAGAACGGCGCCTCGCTCGACCCCTCCGGCACCGTGGGCTCCCAGCAGAGGATCTTGAGGTGACCCTCGAAGTCCTCGAACTGCACCACCACGAGGCGGTTGAGGATGTTGATGAAGGGATTCACCGAGCCGCGCGCGGCACCCCCGAACGCGTAGCGCGTCGGGTAGCCGGCGCTCACGAGATCGACGGTTCGCACACCACGGATCCGGCCCTGTGCCTTGAAGCGCTCACGGAAGCTGTCGGCGGCCGACCGGATCGCGTCGAGTCGCTCGCCGCGGGGCCAGGTCGCGTTTGCGTCGTCGAACTCGTTGAAGGGGCGGATCGGCGCAGGATACGCTCGTGGCGTTGCACGACCTCTCCTGTGTAGTCCACCTGCACTCGACCCACTCCGACGGCACCGGCACGGTCGAGGAGATCGCGCGCGACGGCGAGCGCGCGGGGGTGGACGTCGTGCTGCTCACCGACCACGACAACCTCGACGCCGCGCGATTCGGCGAGGAGGGCTGGTACGGGCGCACGCTGCTGCTGGCCGGTCACGAGATCTCCCCACCGGTGCGCAACCACATGCTGGCGTTCGGGGTGAAGGAGCTGATCGACTGGCGGGGCCTCTCGCCGGCCGGAATCGCCGACGCCGTGCGCGAGGCGGGCGGGTTCGGGATCGCCGCCCACCCCTTCTCCGAGGCGTCCCAGCCCTTTCGCTGGTTCAGCTCGCTCGGCAAGTCGATGCTCTGGGAGGACCTCGACTGCGTGGACGCGATCGAGGTGTGGAGCTTCGTGTCCGACGGCGGGCAGAACGCCGAGGGATTGCGCGATGCGCTCCGGATGATCACGCGTCCCGAGCGCTACGTGACCCACCCGCCGCGGCACAACCTCGATGAGTGGGACCGCATGGCGGCGAAGCGGCGGGTGGTGGGCATCGGCGGCCTCGACGCCCACCAGTTCGGGGTGCGCATCCTCGGTCAGCCTCTGCGGCTGATGAGCTACCACCGCTCCTTTCGCCAGCTGCGAACCAACGTGCTGGTCGCGGAGCCGCTGGACGGCGGGCTGGAGCACGACCGCGACCTGGTGTTCGGCGCCCTGCGCGAGGGGCGGTGTTACATCTGCGCGCACGCGGTGGCGCCGGGGCGTGGTTTTCGCTTCAACGGAGATGATGTCCAGATGGGTGGTGAGGCCGAGTTCTCCGGGCAGGAGCTGCGGGTGTCGGTCCCGCGGCCGGCGGAGCTGCGGCTGCTGCGGGACGGCGTAGAAGTGGAGCGCGCGGAAGGCGATTCGCTCGCGCACCGCGCCGAGGGGCCGGGCGTGTATCGGCTCGAGGCCTACCTCACGACCTTCGGCCAGCGCCGCACGTGGCTGCTCTCCAACCCCATCTACCTGCGATGACAGAGGTCCGGCTCGATCCCTCGCTCCCGCTGCGAGAGCAGCCCGCGCTGGGGCACAACCGATGGCACCCGTCGCTGCCCCCGGTCGCCTCGGTGACCCCTGGCGACGAGCTCGCGCTCGACCTGCGCGACTCCATGGACGGCGTGGTCACTCGGGACTCCACCGACGAGGACATGCTCTCGCTACCGGCGATCTCGCACGTGTTGACGGGCCCCGTCGAGATCGAGGGCGCGAACCCCGGCGACGTGCTCGAGCTGGAGATCCTCTCCTACGAGACCGCGGCGTTCGGCTGGACGGCGGTCCTGCCGGGGTACGGGCCGCTCGGCGACCTGATCGAGCGGCCGTTCCTCGTGCGCTGGTCGATCGAGGGAGGTGCTGCGCGTTCCGGCGATCTACCCGGGGTGACCGTGGCAGCCTCGAACCATGCCGGCGTGATTGGCGTCGCCCCGTCCGTGGCCCTCGTCGATGCGTCGCTGGAGCGCGAGGCACGGCTCGCCGAGGAGGGACACCCCCTGCGTCTCCCCGACGCGTCGACCGCCTTCCCGCCCGCGGCCGCCGACGGCCTGCGGACCATGCCTCCACGCGAGAACGGCGGCAACATGGACATCCGCGACCTCGGCCCGGGCGCCACTCTGCTGCTCCCGGTGCACGTGCCCGGCGCGATGCTGTCCGCGGGGGACCTCCACTTCGCGCAGGGCGACGGCGAAGTGTCCGTGTACGCGATCGAGACCAGCGGCTCGGTCACCTTCCGCGTCGGCCTGCGTTCGGAGCCGGCCTGGGCGTCGCGCTTCCCGGCCTACTCCGCGCCGCCGCGAGCACCGCGAGCGTGCTTCGCCACCACCGGGATGCCGGTCGAGGACGACGGCTACATGGACCTGGGCGCCGCGGCTCGCCGGGCGCTCGTCGAGATGCTGGGCTGGCTGGAAGCCGAGCACGGCCTCTCGCGCGTGCAGGCGATCGCCCTGATGTCGGTGGCCGTGGAGCTGCGGATGTCCCAGGTGGTCGACCTGCCGAACCCGCTCGTGTCGGCGGCGCTGCCGCTCGACGTGTTCGACCGCTAACGCGCGCCGACGCCCGTGAGGAACTCGCGGATCCGGAGCGGTCCACCGGAGCGCCGCGCGAGCGGCGGCGTGCTCATCCCCGCGCTGTCGCGGAGACCGTCGATCAGCTCACGGAGGGCCTCGACCGAACTGTGCCTCGGCCGCCAGCCGAGCTCCTCGCGGGCGCGGGTGCAGTCCATCACCGGCGCGTTCAGCGCCATGTCGACCCAGCCGGGCTCGCTGGGCTGAAGGCGCAGGCGGAAGGTCGCGGCCGCTCCAGCCCGCAGCACCCGGCCGGGGACGCGCACGCCGCGCGCCTCGACCGCCCGAGACAGCTCGCCGGGGCCGATAACGGGGTCGGCGGCGACGTTGAACGCGCCCTTGGCATCCCCCACGATCGCCAGCCGGTAAGCGTCGCCCACGTCGAGCGAGTGCACCGCCTGGAACACGAGCCGGGGGTCCTGAGGCACGATCGGAATCAGGCCGCGCCGGATGAGCGGACTGGGCAGGAGAGGCCCGGCGAAGAGGCGCCTGATCTCGGAGGCGGCGTCGCGCTTGAAGATCAGCCCGGGGCGCAGGCGCACCACGCGCATGTCGGGCGCCTCGAGCTCCATCGCATCGAGGATCCGCTCCACCTCGGCCTTGTGGCGCGAGTAGAACGAGGATGCGATGCCGGTCGTGGGCCAGCTCTCGTCCACCGCACGGTTCTTCGGGCCGGCGGCGTAGGCGCCGACCGAAGACGCATAGACCAGGGCCGGCACGCCTGCGTCCGCCGCGGCTCGGAACACGCGCCGGCTGCCCTCCACGTTCGTGGCCCTCAGCACGTCGTGGTCGCGCCCAGGCTGAATCAGCCACGCCAGGTGCACCACGGCATCGGCGCCGTCGAAGAAGCCGGCCAGATCGCGGGCGCTCGCGATGTCCACGGCCCCCCACTCCGTCTTGGGGAAGCGCATCCGCGGAACGCGCCGCGCGAGGCCCAGCACGGACTTCACGCGCGGCTCGCCCGCCAGCGAGCGCAGCACGCTCGTGCCGACGTTCCCCGTCGCGCCGACGACCACTATCCGCATCAGGGCTGTCCGAGCACCGCGGATGCGGCATCGCGCCTGTGGCGCTCGAGCCCCTCGCGCTGGGCGATGGCGCGTTCGATCAACCGCGGAAGGTCGAGTCCCGCCGAGACGCCTGCGCTCTCGAGCGAGCGCCAGAGCGAGAGCTTGCCCTCCACCCCCAGCGCCATAGCCTCGAGCTCGATCAGCCGGCTCAGGCGAGAGGGGGACAGAAACGCGTCGTTGGGCTTGAGCCGGCTCACCTTCTCGCCCGCCCATGCCATCGCCTGCTTGATCGTGTTCTCGGGCATGTCGAGCCGCTCCATCGCCTCCTTGAGGGCGTCGCGATCCTGCTCGACCTCGCGTGCCAGCTGGTCGAGGAAAGCCCCGGCCTCGCCGTCGCGGTAACGATCCGCCAGCCGCCGGGCCAGCTCAAGCCCGCCCGTCGCGCCCGCGAGGTGATCGTTGAGATAGGTCTCCAGCGCCTCTCGGCGGTCATCCTGCTCGCTCATGGTGGCCGGGTACCCGTTGCCCGGCGGCAAAAACTGGCCCTAGTCGCGCACGGGCGGCACGCCCGAGGCGTTGCGGGCCGCCCCGGCGCTCGCCACCACCACCAGGCCGATCGCCGTCAGCTCGCGGGCGCCCAGCACCTCGCCCAGGATCACGAAGCCGGCAAGCGCCGCCATCGCGGGCTCCATGCTCATCAGCACCCCGAACACGCCGGCGGGCAGGCGCCGCAGCGCCTCGAACTCCAGCGAGTACGGAATGGCCGAGGAGAGGATCGCCACGCCGAGCCCGATGCCGAGCACCGCCGGGTCGAGCAGCTCGCCGCCGCCGTCGGCCACGCCGAACGGCAGCACCAGCGCGCTGGCCACCACCATCGCCAGGGCCAGCCCGGCGCCACCCGGTATCGCCTGCCCCATCCGGCCGCCCACCAGGATGTAGGCCGCCCAGAACGCGCCGGCCAGCACCGCCAGCGCCACGCCGAGGCCGTCCAGGTCGCCGCCGGGGTCGGCAAGCAGCAGGATGCCCGCCCCCGCCAGCACCACCCAGACCAGGTCGAGCGGTCGCCGCGAGCCGAAGACCGCCACTCCCAGCGGGCCCACGAACTCGAACGTGACCGCCACGCCCAGCGGGATCCGGTCGAGCGACGCGTAGAACGCGTAGTTCATGCCCGCCAGGCAGAAGCCGAAGAGCCCGATCAGCAGCCAGTCCTGACGCGACCGGCC
The DNA here is from genome assembly GCA_963808105.1 of uncultured Thermoleophilaceae bacterium. GTDB lineage: Bacteria > Actinomycetota > Thermoleophilia > Solirubrobacterales > Thermoleophilaceae > JAAYBF01. Next base: position 191,189 of record CAWEEH010000004.1, read on the forward strand.
TCGCACCTCCGGCCGCCACAGCAGCGCCAGGATCACCGCGGCGAACAGCGTGCGCAGCAGCACCGTGCCGCCGGGCCCCACCTCGTCGAAGAGCGTCTTGGCGACCGCGCCGCCGATCTGCACCGACGCCACCGCCGCGATCACCAGCGCGACGGGCGGCACTCGGTCGGTCACGCCGTCAAGCTACCCCGTGATGGACCACGCGAGTCTCGAGCACATCTTCGAGGGCCACGACGCGCCCTTCGCGCTGGTCGACCTCGACGCCATGTGGTCCAACGCGGAGGAGATGCTCGCCCGGTCCACCGGCAAGCCGATCCGCGTGGCCAGCAAATCGGTGCGCTCGCGCGCGGTGCTCGAGCGGATCTTCGCCCGCGACGAGCGCTTTCGCGGCCTCATGACCTTCACGCTGGACGAGACGATGTGGCTGCACGACCACGGCTTCCGCGACCTCCTGCTGGCCTATCCCACCGCCGATCGAGCGGCGCTCGCCGAGCTGGGCCGGCTCGAGGGCGAGGGGCGCCCGATCGTGATGGTCGACTCGGCCGCCCAGCTCGACCTGTTCGCGAGCGCCATGGGCTCGCCCGCCGCGCCCATCCGGCTCTGCATCGAGTTCGACACCGGCTTCCACATGGCGCGGGGGCTGGTGAAGATCGGCCCGAAGCGCTCGCCCATCCGCACCCCCGAGCAGGCCGCCGCCCTGGCCACCGAGATCACCGCCCGCGACGGCTTCGAGCTGGCGGCGCTGATGGGCTACGAGGGGCACATCGCCGGCGTGGGCGACCGGCCGCTGGGCAAGCCGCTGCAGGGTCCCGCCATCCGGCTCATGCAACGGTCCTCGGCGGGCGAGATCGCCGAGCGCCGGGCCGCGATCGTGACGGCGGTCCAGGCGGTGGCACCCGTGGAGCTGGTGAACGGAGGGGGCACGGGCAGCCTGCACACGACGGGGGCCGAGGACGCCGTGACGGAGGTCACCGCCGGTTCGGGCTTCTTCGCGCCCACGCTGTTCGATCGCTACTCCGCCTTCACCCTGAAGCCCGCGGCGATGTTCGCCCTGCCGGTCGTCCGCCGCCCGGGCCCGGACACCGTGACCCTGCTCGGCGGCGGCTACCTCGCCTCGGGCGCGGCGGGCGCCGACCGCCTGCCCGAGCCCCACCTGCCGCCGGGCCTCAAACTCGACTCGCTCGAGGGCGCGGGCGAGGTGCAGACCCCTGTAAGCGGCTCGGAGGCGGCAGCGCTGCGGATCGGCGACAACGTGTATTTGCGCCATGCCAAGGCGGGCGAGCTGTGCGAGCGCTTCGATTCGCTGTTCCTCGTGTTAGGGGACGAGATCGTGGATGAAGTGCCCACATACCGTGGCGAAGGCAAGACGTTCCTCTAGCCTGACCCGTTCGATGCGACTCGCAGCGATTCCCCTGCTCTCGCTCGCCTTTTTGGCGGCGGCCGCCCCTGCCCAGGCCCAGGATCAGCGCCCCAACGTGCTATTCGTGATGACCGACGACCAGACGCCGGACTCGGTGAAGGTGATGACCAGGGTGAAGGAGGGGATCGCGGCTCAGGGCACCAACTTCACCAAGGCGATCTCGACCTATCCGCTGTGCTGCCCCTCGCGGGCGACCTACCTCACCGGCCAGTACTCCCACAACCACGGCGTGATCCACAACGCCGGCCCGTTCGGGGGCTACGTGCGGCTGAACAACTTCAACACGCTGCCCGTGTGGCTCCAGCGCTCCGGCTACCGCACGATCCACGTCGGGCGCTACCTCAACGGCTACGGCACCCAGAACCCCGATCGGACGGAGATCCCGCCCGGCTGGGAGGACTGGAACTCCACGGTCGACCCCACCACCTTCAACTTCACCAAGTGGATGATGAACGAGAACGGCCACCTGTTCATGAAGGAGGACGGCGACTTCCAGACCGACTACCTCGGGCGCCGAGCCTCCGAGGAGATCGTCCAGGCAGCCGCCGATCCGCGCCCGTTCTTCCTCTCGCTCACGTTCCCCGCCCCGCACAGTGGAGCGCCGACCGACCCCGACGACCACCCGTCGCTGCGCTCCCCCTCCCCCGCCCCGCGTCACCGCAACGTGTTCGCGAACTCGCCGCTGCCCAGGCCGCCGAACTTCGGCCGCGCGGACCGCACCACCAAGCCCCAGATCGTGGCCGACCGCCGCCGCTTCTCCGCCGAGGACGTGGCGGCGATCCAGGAGAACTACCAGCAGGAGCTGGAGTCGCTGCTGTCGGTGGACGACGCCGTGGGCGCCCTGCTCAACACCCTTCGCGATACCGGCGAGCTGGACAACACGGTGATCATCTACACCTCCGACAACGGCTTCTTCCACGGCGAGCACGGGGTGCGGTCCGAGAAGGTGCTGCCGTATGAGCCGGGCATCCGCACGCCGCTCTACATGCGCGGGCCCGGCGTACCGGTGGCCAAGCGCCAGAACCAGCTCGTCGGAAACGTCGACCTGGCGCCCACGATTCTCGACATCGCGAACGCCACGCCGGGGCGGGTGCAGGACGGCCGCTCGCTGTTCGGCCTCATGAACGACCCCACCCGGGAGTTCGGGCGCGAGTTCGTGCTCGAGAACGGCCGCGGCGTGAACAGCGTTCCCCAGTACCGCGCGCTGCGCAACAACCGCTTTCTCTTCGTCCGCCATGACACGACCGGCGAGCACGAGCTCTACGACCTGCGCAAGGACCCGTTCGAGCTCAAGAACCTCGAGGACAGCGACCGCTACGCGCCGATCAGGAGGCTGCTCTCCAAGCGCCTGCGCTCGCTCCAGCGCTGCCGCGGGCGCGCCTGCTTCAAGAGCAAGCCCTCGGTGAAGGTCGCCCTGCGCCAGGTCAAGCCGAAGCGCAAGAAGAAGAAGCGCGCCCGCAAGAACCAGACCTGCGTGTCCCGCGACATCCGCCTCTCGCTATTCGGCCGCGAGGGCCGCCGCGTGGAGTCGGTGCGCTACACGGCCTCCGGCAAGCGCCTGGGCGCTTCCCGCAGGCGCCCGTTCCGGATCCAGGTGAAGCGCACCAAGCTGCGCGCGGGTCGCAAGCTCACAGTACGGGCGCGGATCACGACGATCGACGGACGCGTCGTGACCGTGGACCGCAAGCTGACAACCTGTCCCCGCTGAGCCGCGCTAGCGACTCTGGGCGATCCTCTCGCCCGCTGCCTCGATCTTCGCGGGGTCCGACGCCCAGTGGGCCTCGGGATCCGGAGGCGTGTCGCGTAGGTAGGCCTCGGCGTCAAGCGCCGCGGCACAGCCCGAGCCGGCGGCCGTGACCGCCTGGCGGTACGTGTGGTCCACCAGGTCTCCGGCGGCGAACACGCCCTGGAGGTTGGTGCGGGTGGAGCGCCCCTCGACCTCAACGTAGCCGTTCTCATCCGTGTCGACCTGCCCCAGGACGATGCCCGAGTTGGGCTCGTGGCCGATGGCGATGAAGGCGCCGTCGATGTCGAGCGTGCGGTCCTCGGCGCCGTCGATGCCCGGAGAGCACCACCTTGTCGAGCGATCCGTTCTCGCCCGCCTCGAAGCTGCCCACGGTGTAGGGGGTGACCAGCTCGATGTTGTCGGCGTCATGAGCGCGGTTGAGCATCACGGCTGACGCGCGGAACTCGGGCCGGCGGTGGATGATCTTCACGTCCTTGGCGAACTTGGCCAGGAACGTGGCGTCCTCCATCGCGGTGTCGCCGCCGCCGACCACGATGGTCGGCTTGTCGCGGAAGAACGCCGCGTCGCAGGTGGCGCAGTAGGAGACCCCGCGTGAGGCCAGCTCGTCCTCGCCCGGCACGCCCAGCTTCTTGGGCTCGGCGCCCATCGCCAGGATGACCGACTTCGCGAGGTGCTCGGTGTCGCCCACGTAGACCTTGTGGATGCCGCCGTCCTGGGACAGCTCGACGCGGGTCACGTCGTCGGTCACGAAGCGGGTACCGAAGCGCTCGGCCTGGTCACGGAACTGCTGCATCATCTCCGGCCCCATCACGCCCTCGGGGTAGCCGGGGTAGTTCTCGACGTCGGTGGTCTGCTGGAGCAGGCCGCCCCAGGCGAAGCCCTCGAAGACGAGCGGCTCGAGATCGGCGCGGGAGGTGTACAGCGCAGCCGTATAACCGGCAGGGCCGCTGCCGATGATGATCACTTCTTCGATCTTGCGCTCCTCGTTCACGTAGCCTCCGCAGTCACTTTACTTTCTGAAGTATAGCCCCGTCGCTCATCTTCCCAGCGCGTTACGGTGCGGCGCAGCTGGAAGTAGGCCACGATGCCCGGCGGGATCGGCAGCCAGAAGGCGATCACCCGGTAGGTGAGCACCGCGGGGAACACGATCCCGCTCGGGATGCCGAACAGCACGAACGCCCCGATCATCCCGGCGTCCACCGACCCGACGCCGCCGGCGGGCGAGGGAATCAGGTTGGCGGCCATTCCGACGAAGAAGCCCTGCACCAGCACCGCGAACGGCACGTCGCCGCCGAACGCCTCGAAGCTGGCCCACAGCACGCCGATGTTGGCCGCCCAGAAGCCGACGGCGCCGCCGACCGCAAGCGCACCGCGGCTGGGGTGGGCGAGGTAGTCGAGCGCAGTGCGGACCCCGCTCGCCAGAGTCGCGGGGACGGTCGCGAGCCGTTCGGCAAGGCGCGCCGCGCGGCCATCGCCGGTCACGGCCTCCAGCCGCCGCTCGATGTCGTCGGGGATGAGGGCGACCAGACCGAGAATGAGGATCGTCACCCCCGCGATTGCGGCGGGCACGATCGTTCCGCCGACCGGGTTGTCACCGGGGAGCACCCCGGTGCGGAGGAGCACGCCGAACAGCACCAGCGCCACCAGGTAGATCGAGTAGGTGAGCACCAGGAACGCGACCATCCGGCAGGCCGAGCGGCGGCGTTCCATGCCGGCCTTGCGCAGAGCCCAGTAGGTCAGGATCAGGCCGCCGGCCCCGGCCGCCGAGAACAGCCGGGTGGCCGCCAGTCCCGCCATGGTGATCTGGTAGGAAGCGGCGGGGCCCAGGCGGCGCTTGATCTCGCTCTCGCCCGTGCCGCCAAGGATGCCGCGGAACAGAGCCACGTACGCGGCGAAGGCCGCGATGTTGAAGCCGACGGCGACCAGGACCCAGTACCAGGTCGCATCGTCGAGCCGTGCGAGCTCCTCGTCGAGCCCGGCGACCTTCGGGAAAGATCAAGTAGATCGCCACGACCCCGAGCACGAAGACCAGCCCCAGGCTCACCAGCCGGCGCCGATCCGAGAGCATCCCGGCTACACGTAGATCCTCCTCCGCGTCCTCACGCGCCTCCTGCTCCAGCAGGGCGTCGTCGGCGCGCGTCGTCATGCCGACCTCGGCTCGAGGCGTTGGATGCCGCGCCCGATCGCGGCCAGCGCCGGGCCCGCGCTCGGCTCGAGGCGGCGGACCGACTCGGCCAACGCCAAGCCGGCCGCCAGGTCCACCACGTAGTGCTCACCCAGGTAGACGAGCCCGAACCCCAGCGTGAGCGCGTAGGCCCACCCGAGCGCGCCCGGCCCCCTGCCGACATCGGAGAGGACCCGGGCTGCCATCACGGATGTACCAAAGTGGAGGGATGGCATCGCAGCAAACGGGTTACCTTCGAGTGAATCGTAAAGCGGGCGCCAGAGACGTCCCCAGAACTGCTCGCCGGTCTCGACCATGATCCTCCGCACCGGCTCCATCCTCCCGCTCTCGGCGGCGTACCACGGGGGCGCCGTCGGCAGGCACCAGTAGACGACGAGGCCGAGGTCGAACGTGGCCGCCATGAACGTGGCCGAGCGCGGGTACCGCTCGGGATGGCGGGCGAGGATGTAGACGAGCGTGCCGTGGGGCACGAAGAACCAGCTCCAGTGCACCCACGAGAGCGCAAGGTCGTGCCGGCGGATTTCGCCGGGACGCCCGAGCCGTCGCTGCAGGCGCGTGGTGGGCGTCTCCCCCATGCCCACCCTGCGGTCGACGCGAATCGGGTAGTCGACCCGGGTACGGCGCAGGAGCCGGTCCGGATCGTCGTCCGGCATGTCGTAGTGGGCGTAGTAGGCCCACATCTGCAGCGCGTAGATCCCGGCGTCGCGCAGGCGGGTGCGCGGGGTGGCCAGAGCGAGGGCAACGGGTGCCTGATAGCTGAGCGCGGTGACCACCGGCGCCCGTAGCCGCAGCCGGTGACGCAGCAGCGGCGCGGCGACTCCGACTGCCACCGCGCCCCATGCAAGCGTGCGTAGGGCGCGATTGCTCCGCAAGACGCAGGCGATACTAACGCCGGGTTAGGCTGGCCCCGGTGACCGACCACCGCGTGACGATGGGCCTGCTGTTCTATCCGCGCGGCGGCTCCGCCCAGGTGATCAAGTACCTGGCCGCGGCGCTCGGCACGACGGGCTGGTCCACAGAGCTGGTGTGCGGCTCGCTCGGCCCGCCCGGCGACCGCTCGCACGCGCAGACGTTCTTCGAGGGCATCGACGTGCGCGCGGTGGACTACACGGGCGCCGTGGAGGCCTATGACCGGGGTGAGGACCCGATCGCGTTCGACCCGCCCATGCACCCGTCGTTCGAGGATCGCGCCGGCGTGCCCGACCGTGTGTTCAGCCAGGTCTCACCGGAGCTGGGCGACCACCTGGTCGATGCCTGGTCGCGGCATGTGGCCGGCATGCAGCCCGAGGTGCTCCACCTGCACCACCTCACTCCACTTCAGGAGGCGTTCGAGCGCGCGGCGCCGGGAACACCGCTGGTCACCCATCTGCACGGCACCGACCTGAAGATGATCGACCGCATCGACACCGGCGAGGACTCGGGGCCGCACGCGGCGCACTGGGCCGAGCGCCTGCGGGCCGCGGCGACGCTGAGCGACCGCTTCATCGTGATCTCCCCGCACGACCGCGACGAGGCCAAGCGCCTGCTCGGCGCGGAAGCCGAGTGGATCCCCAACGGCGTGGACACGAACCTGTTCGACCGCGAGCCGCTCGACCACGACCAGCGCCTCGCGCGCTGGCGCGAGTGGCTGGTGGAAGACCCGCGCGGATGGGACGAGTCCGGGGAGCCCGGGAGCATCCGCTATTCCGAGGAGGACATCGAGGCGCTGGCGGACCCCGGCGCGCCGGTCCTGGTGTTCGTGGGCCGCTTCCTCGACTTCAAGCGCGTGCCCCTGCTGGTGCGGGCGTACGCCGCGGCGCGCGAGCGCTTCGAACGCCGGGCGCCGCTCGTCATCTGGGGCGGCTTCCCGGGTGAGTGGGAGGGCGAGCACCCGCACACGGTCGCGTCCTGGCTGCGCGTGCCCGACGTGTTCTTCGCGGGCTGGCGCGGCCACGCCGACCTCGCCCGTGGGCTCCCATGCTGCGACGTGATGGTCGCGCCGTCGGAGAACGAGCCGTTCGGGCAGGTGTTCCTCGAGGCGATGTCGGCCGGCGTGCCGGTGATCGCCACCCGCAGCGGCGGGCCGCTGTCGTTCGTGAACACCGAGGAGGGCGCGCCGAACGGCTGGATGGTGGGCGTGGACGACGAGGCCCAGCTGGCCGACGCGATCGTGGAGGCGGTCAACGACTCGGGCGCCCGGCGCGAGCGATCGGACAACGCGTATGAGCAGATCAGGGCGAATTACTCGTGGACCGGGCTGGCGCCGCGCTTCACCGCGGTATACGCAGAAGCAGCGGCTCGCCGTCGTCCACGCGCATAGCGGCGAGCGCGTCGGCGGACACCGGGACCGGTCGCGGCGCGCGGTAGCGAAACAGCACGAACAGGTCGTCGTCGTAGCGCTGCACGAGCCTGAACTCGGAGCTGGGTGGGCGCGGCGCTCGAGCCGGCCGGGGTGTGCGCGGCTCTTCCGTGGCGCCCAGGGGACGCTTTGCGGCCCCGACCACGATCACCTCGCGCGCCCTCACGGCCGACGCGTCGATCCTCTTCGCGCCGTTATAGACGTCCAGCGTCTCGCGGCTCGGCTCGCCCGGCGTGGCCACGATGGCCACGGGTCCACGCGGCTCTCCGATCACCTCCGAAACCTGGCGCCAGTCCTCGCGACGGTATTTCGGCTCCCACGCGGTGGCCACCACCACACCGAGCGACAGGGCGCACAGCGCCACCCCCAACCCGAGCCCCAGGCGCGAGGCGCCCATCCCCGCGCCGAGCAAGACCGACGCCGCCACGGTCGCGGCGATCACGTTCTTGTAGATGAAGTAGTCCAGCCCCCCGACCGCAAGCAGCAACGGAATTCCGGCGGCCGCAGCCGCCACGCCCGCCGCAATCGCGGCTCCGCGCTGCTGCGCGGGCTCGGCGTCGCGAAGAACCGCGACCAACAACCCGAGGGCCAGCAGCCCCGCCACGCCGGCCACTATCACGGGAGCCGGTGAGTCGAACCCCACGAGCAGCAGCGCCGGCAGCTGGATCGCTCGATCGAGCACGGGCGCCTCGGAGATCCACCCCGCACGCTGCTCGGCGGCCTGCGCCGCGGCCAGCGGGATGAGCGCCAGCCCCACCGCGCCCGCGGCGCCCGCGGCGGCCCAGGCCGCGCGGCTGCGGCCGGACTTCGCGAGCAGGATCACGGCCTGGCCCGCGAAGGCGAATGCCGCGAAGTAGTGGGTGAGCAGCGCGAGGGCGGTTACGCCGGCCCATGCGGCCAGCCGCCGCGGGCTCGGCTCGCTCAGCGCCCGCGCGAACAGCCACAGGGCGATCGCCGACAGCAGCACCAGCAGCGAATACGCGCGCGCCTCCTGCGAGTACCAGACCAGCAGCGGGTTGACGGCCACCAGGGCGGCAGCGGCCACACCGGCCCGCTCGGAGACCAGCTCCCTCCCGGCCAGGTAGGCGAACGGGATCGCCGCCGCGCCGAACAGCGCGGGCAGGAGGCGTAGCGCGACCTCACCCGAGCCAAGAACCTGGGCCGCGAACCACTCCAGCACGTAGAACAGCGGCGGCGTGGCCTCCGACTCGGAGATCCGGGAGCCGACGAGGTCGCCCAGGTCCTCGCGCATCAGGATGGCCGTGGTGGCCTCGTCCTGCCAGAAGCCCTTCGCGTCAAGGGTCGCAAGCCGTACGACGGCTCCGAGCGCCGTCAGCGCCGCGACAGCTCGAATCACACTGGCTCCATGATCGTCACGGGCACCGTCGCCCGCTCGGCGAACTCCTCGGCGTCCTCGCGCGTGCCGAGGTGGTCGCCCCAGTGCATCGGCACGGCCACCGCGGGCTGGATCCGGCGCGCGGCCTCCGCCGCCTCGCCGGCCGTCATCACGTAGGTCCCGCTCACGGGCAAAAGCGCAACGTCCACCCCCACCACCAGGTCCATCTCGGGGATCACGTCGGTGTCGCCGGCGTGGTAGAGGCGCTCGCCACGCACGTTGAGGTCGAACCCCACCCCACCGGCGTCGCGGGCGTGGAAGGGCCTGCCGTCCTCGTTGCGCTTCGACGTGTTGTAGGCCGCCACGGCAAGCACCTCGACGCCCGGTATCGGCTCGAGCTCGAGCTGCTGGCCCGGCACGATCGAGGCAACGCGCCCGCCCGCGCGCTCGGCCACGGCAGGCGGCGCGACCAGCCAGGTATCGCTGCCGCTCACCCGCTCCACGTCCTGGGGCGAGTAGTGGTCGTAGTGGCCGTGGGTCACGAGGATCAGGTCGGCGGTTGGCCCGTCCGGGATGCGATAGGGGTCGATGTAGATCGTCGCCCCCCTCGCATCGATCCTGAACCCTGAGTGCCCAAGCCACTCGATCGAGTCGAGAAGCATGCCCCGCAGGATAGGTTTCCGCTGTGAGCTACGAGACCGTGAAGTGGGAGCAGGACGGCGGCGTCGGGCGAATCACGCTCGATCGACCGGAAACCCTCAACGCCTGGAACACGCAGTTCGGCCACGACATGAAGGCCGTGGTCCAGCAGGCGGCGCAGGACGAGTCCGTGCGCGCCGTGCTCGTGACCGGCGCCGGACGGGGGTTCTCCTCGGGGGCCGACCTCAAGGAGGGCTTCACCGACCTCGCCGACGACGGCCGGCCCGACATCCGGGCCCGCCTCCACGACCTCTACCACCCGATCATCGTGGGGCTGCGGACGATGGAGAAGCCGGTGGTCGCGGCCGTGAACGGTCCCGCGGCCGGAATCGGCCTGTCGCTGGCGCTGTCGTGTGACCTGGTGCTGGCCGCCCAATCGGCCTTCTTCCAGCTGGCGTTCGTGAACATCGGCCTGATGCCCGACGGCGGCTCAACGCTGTTCGTGCCGGTGCGGGTGGGCAAGGCGCGCGCGTTCGAGATGGCGATGCTGGGCGAGCGGATCTCGCCCGAGAAGGCGCTCGAGTGGGGCCTGATCAACCGCGTGTACGAGGACGCCGAGCTGATGGGCGCCGCGAACTCGCTGGTGGAGCGGATGGCTGCGGGCCCGACGCGCTCCTACGCCTCCTCCAAGAAGGCCCTCAACGCGATGATCTACCCGGATATCGACGGGCAGCTGGAGCTGGAGGCCGAGCTCCAGCACGCACTTGGCCGCACCGAGGACTTCATCGAGGGCGGCGTGGCGTTCGTGGAGAAGCGCCCGCCTGCGTTCAGGGGCGCGTAGTCGCGGGAGCCGCGGATATGATGCCGCGGCCTTGTCCCCTCGACGCGCCGGCACCCGCACCCGCCTGACCCTGCTCGCCCTCTCGGCGGGGCTGGTGGCGACTCTGGCCATGGCGCCGGGGGCCTTCGCGGGGGTCTTCACCCCCGAGTCCGGCGGCTCTCCCAACGCCGACGACATCGACTCGCTCTACCGGATCGTGCTCTACGTGGCGATCCCGATCTTCCTGCTGGTCGAGGGCACGCTGATCTGGACGCTGGTCAAGTACCGCGAGCGCCGCGGCGGCCCCGAGCCCGCCCAGGTGCGCGGCAACACTCCGCTGGAGCTGGGCTGGACCGTGGGCGCCGCTCTGATCCTGGTTGTCCTGGCCGCCGTCACGTTCCTCTACCTCCCCGACATCAAGAACCCGCCGGCGAGCGGGCCGAACGGGCTGGCCCAGGGAGTCCAGGTGGCCTCGATCGACCAGCAGGCGCCGCCGAAGGGCAGCGGGAAGGCGCTCACGATCGACGTGAACGGCCAGCAGTACCTCTGGCGCTACGACTATCCCGGCGGGGACGCCTTCACCTATCACCGGATGGTGGTGCCCACGAACACCACCGTCGTGCTGAAGATCAGGTCCTCCGACGTGATCCACTCATGGTGGATCCCCAAGCTCGGCGGCAAGGCCGACGCCACGCCCGGCCACACCAACGAGACCTGGTTCAAGATCTCCGAGCCCGGTACCTACAGGGGGCAGTGCGCGGAGCTGTGCGGCTCGGGCCACGCCGACATGCGGGGCGAGGTCGAGGCCGTGTCGCCGCAGGAGTACGAGGCGTTCATCGAGCGGACCGAGGCCGACATCAAGGCCGCACAGGAGGGCCTCGCGACGCAACGGCGCGCCCGCGAGGGCGAGGAGGACGCGGAGTAGATGGAGGCCGGAGCCATCAGAAACCCGGAAGTCGTGATGCGCGGCCTGCCCGAGCCCAAGCGCGGCTGGCTCGAGTGGGTGACCACCACCGATCACAAGAAGATCGGGATCATGTACCTCTTCCTCACCTTCATCTTCTTCATCATCGGTGGGGTCGAGGCGCTGATCATGCGCCTGCAGCTGGCGTCGCCGGACGGCACGCTCGTCACACCCGAGACCTACAACGGCCTGGTCTCGATGCACGGCACCACGATGATCTTCCTGTTCATCGTGCCGGTGCTGGCCGGGTTCGGCAACTACTTCGTGCCGCTCATGATCGGCGCGCGCGACATGGCCTTCCCGCGGCTGAACGCGCTCTCGTTCTGGCTGCTCGCGTTCGGCGGCGTCGCCTTCTACGCCAGCGTGTTCTTCGAGCCCCCACAGGCCGGGTGGACCTCCTACGCGCCGCTGTCGGACGACGCCTATCTCCCGAGCGGCGGCGTGGACGCATGGATCTTCCTGATCCACCTCACGGGCCTCTCGTCGCTTGTCGGCGCGATCAACTTCGTCGCGACGATCCACAACATGCGCGCCAACGGCATGGGCTGGGGCCGGATGCCGCTGTTCGTCTGGTCGATCCTCGTCTACAGCTACCTGCTGATCGCCGCGCTGCCGGCGGTCGCGGCGGCGGTCACGATGCTGCTCACCGACCGCCACTTCGGCACCGACTTCTTCGACGCGACCGGCGGCGGCGACCCGATGCTGTGGCAACACCTGTTCTGGTTCTTCGGCCACCCCGAGGTCTACATCATGATCCTGCCCGCTTTCGGGATGATCTCGGAGATCCTGCCGGTGTTCGCGCGCAAGCCGATCTTCGGCTACAAGGCGATCGCGGCCGCCACGGTGGCGATCGCGTTCCTCGGCTTGCTGGTGTGGGCGCACCACATGTTCACCACGCCGACATCGACCGTCGTGCTCGTGTTCTTCATGCTCAGCTCGTTCCTGATCGCCGTGCCGACGGGCATCAAGATCTTCAACTGGATCGCCACGCTGTGGAAGGGGTCGATCATGATGAAGACCCCGCTCTACTTCGCGGCCGCGCTGCCCGCGCTGTTCGTGATCGGCGGCATCTCCGGCGTGATGCTCGCGGTCTTCCCCGTCGACTGGCAGCTGCACGACAGCTACTTCGTGGTGGCCCACCTGCACTACGTGCTGTTCGGCGGCTCGGTGTTCGGGATCTTCGCCGGCCTCTACTACTGGTTCCCGAAGATGTCCGGCCGGATGCTCTCGGAGGGGCTGGGCAAGCTCAGCTTCTGGGTGATGTTCATCGGCTTCAACCTCACCTTCCTCGTGCAGCACTCGGCGGGGCTGTCGGGCATGCCGAGGCGCATCTACGACTACCCGGAGGGCGCGGGCTGGGAGGGCTACAACCTGGCCTCCACGATCGGCTCCTTCCTGCTGGGCATCGGCGTTCTGATCACGGTGATCAACGTGCTGCGCTCGATCAAGCACGGCCAGAAGGCGGGCAACGACCCGTGGAAGGGCAACACGCTCGAGTGGTTCACCACCTCGCCCCCGCCGCCCAACAACTTCGACGTGGTTCCGCGCGTGCGCTCGGTTGAGCCGATGAAGGACATCCGGCGCGAGGTCAAGAAGGCCGGCGAGCCCGCCGGGACCGTCGCGCAGCCCGTCGCGTAATGACCTCCCCGGGCTTCCGCCGGCTGGCGCTCGCCACGCTCGTGTCCACCTTCCTGCTCGTGATCGTCGGCGGGATCGTGCGCGTGTCGGAGTCGGGCCTGGGCTGCGGTCCCGCCGGCTCCGGCCTGGACGGGTGGCCGTTCTGCAACGGCGACGTGGTGCCCGGCGTGAACCTCAACTCGATCATCGAGTTCAGCCACCGCACGCTGGCCGGGATCGTAGGGATCATGATGATCTCGCTGGCCGTGCTGGCGTGGCGCAACTACCGCTCGAACACAGGCCTTGTTCGAGCGACAGTCGCATCGGTCGTGCTGGTGATCGCGCAGGGTCTACTCGGAGCAGCGACCGTGGAGAAGGACCTGGACGAGGGCCTGGTGGCGGCGCATCTCGCGTTGGCGATGGTGCTCTTGGCGCTGCTGATCTACGTGGTTCGCGCTTCGCGCTCACCACAGGTCTCAGGCGTCAGGCCTCAGGCCTCAGGCCTTCGCCCCCTTGCCCTGCTGACCTCCGGCTTCGTGCTCTGCACGATCATCGCCGGCGGGTACATGGCCGGGACTCAGAACTATGGGCGGGCCAACTATCAGGTTGGTGATGGCGCTCATCATGCGTGTGGCAAGGAGTTCCCTTCGTGCAATGGTGAGTTCATGCCGTTCGGTGATGCCCGCCTCGTCGACATCCATCTGACCCATCGCGCGTTCATGTACATCGCGAGCCTGCTGGTGATCACCCTCGTGGTGCTGTCGCTGCGGCGCGGGGTCGCGCGCCGGTTCGCCTGGCTCGCCGTCGGGATCCTCGGCGCCCAGGTGCTCGTGGGCGCGCTCAACGTCTGGCTCGACGAATACGAGGCGCTGATCGTTCTTCACCTCGGGCTTGGCACCCTGCTCTGGATGAGCGTCGTTGGCCTCACGCTCCAGCTCTATCCGGCTCGATCCGGTGCGCCTGAGCGCACCGGTTCGCCGCAGGCGGTGGCGGCCTAATGGCCTCCGCCCGCACCGTTGCCGTCGCGCGCCCCGGCGCGCTGCGACAGGTGGTCTCGGACTACTTCGAGATGACCAAGCCGAAGGTTCAGTCGCTGCTGCTGTTCACCACGGTCGCGACCATGCTCGTGGCCGGCGACCCCTCGCTCGAGCTCGTGTTCCTCACCTGCCTCGGCGGCTACCTCTCGGCGGGCGGCGCCGGCGCCGTGAACCACTGGTACGACCGCGACCTGGACCGCGCCATGACCCGCACTGCCGACAGGCCGGTCGCCTCCGGGCGTGTGGCGCCCCAGGCCGCGCTGATCTACGGCCTGGTGCTCGCCGCGCTGTCGGTGCTGGTCCTGGCGGTGGGTGTGAACCCGCTTGCGGCCGCGCTCTCCTTCTCGGGCTTCCTCGGCTACACGCTCGTCTACACCGTCTGGCTGAAGCGCAGCACGCCGCAGAACATCGTGATCGGGGGCGCCGCGGGCGCCGTGCCGCCGCTGGTGGGCTGGGCCGCCGTGACCGGCAGCCTCAGCTGGACCGCCGTGTACCTGTTCGCGATCGTCTTCTACTGGACCCCGCCGCACTTCTGGGCGCTGTCGCTGCTGATGAAGGACGACTACGCCAAGGCCGGCGTGCCGATGATGCCGGTGGTCCGCGGCGAGCGCGAGACGCGCAAGCAGATCCTGCTCTACTCGGGCCTGCTCTACGCGGTCACCCAGCTGCCGTTCTGCGCAGGGGGCTTCGACGGCATCTACGCCGTGTCCTCGATCGTGCTCGGCGCCGTCTTCATCGGCGGCGCGGTGCGCCTCTACCGCCGCGCGGACCGCCGCGCGGCGCTGTGGCTGTACCTGTACTCGCTCGCCTACCTCGCCCTGCTGTTCGCGGCGATGGTGGCGGACGCGCGCTTCTAGCGCTTGATCGTGTTGTGGACCTCGTGGATCGTCGGCTCGCCGGGATCGATCCCCACCTGCTCGAGGATGGGCATCAGCGTCCCGCCGAAGGCCTCGAACGCCTCCTGGGAGTCCCAGATCTCGCTCACCGCGAGGTTGCCGTCGACCATGAAGGCGACGTGGTAGTCCTGCCCGTCCGGGGGCAGCGGACCTTTCGCCTCGAGCAGACGAATGACCTCGTCGTACTGCTCGGTGGTGGTGGCGGAGTCGGGTGCGAAGCGGACAACGATGCTCATGCGAGCTCCTCCTACTGTGGGGGTCGGCCCGACCCTAATCCGCTGAAAGCCGTTAACGCAAGCCGGCGCGGCGCAGGTACGAGCGGAGCCGCTTGCCGCTCTTGGTGACCGACTTGGTGGCCACGGCCACGTACCGGATCTTGCCCTTGCGCACGCGGTAGAGGATCCGCCGCGAGCCCGCGCGGCGGATGCGGAACGCCTTGCCGAAGCGCTTGGTCTTGGAGCGGATGCGCTTGACGGAGTCGCCCGGGCCGATCTTGCCGGCGGTGGTGTGACCGATGGCGTTCGAGGCGATCAGGCCGACCTTGCCGGACGGGGTGAAGACCGCGTTCACGCGCGTCTTGCGGCCCTTCACGCAGTAGCGGTACAGCCGGCCCTTGCGCAGGGTGGGCTGGCCGGCTGAGCGCAGGAACGCCTCCGGGCCGAGTCCGAGGCGCGCGAGGCCCAGCCCCCGCCGCGAGAAGCGCCCGCGGCGCGAGCGGCAGGTCTGGTTGCGCACGCCGAGCGCGCGCTCCCACATCATCAGGTAGGCCTCCGAGCCGCGGGCCATGTCGTCCACGATCTGCTTGCCTGCGATCTTGCGCAGGTCCTCGATCCAGTCTGGGTAGAGGCCGTAGTGGGCCACGCCGTCCTTGTTGATGTCGTACTCGCGCAGCCCGCTGCGCTGGCGGTAGAGCGTGACCTTGCCGTCGAATGACTTGAACGGGTAGGTCACCGGGTTCTTGCCGTTGCGCGGCCCGCCCTGTGACCCGAACCCGTTCATGTCGGCCCCGTAGCCGAACCCGAAGAAGTGGTTCTTGGACCGCTGCTTGCGGTTCTCGCGCCACTCGTCGACGAAGCCGGTGGAGCCGCCCGCGTAGGGGGTCACGAACCCGCCGAGCTTGTAGATGCGCGGAATCACGTCCGGGGTGCTCCACGAGTGGCTGGAGACCACCCCTGAGTACCGCTGCGCCTCGATCAGCGCCATCGTCTGCTTGCGCGCGATCACGCTCATGTGATCGGGGTCGATGATCATCTTCTTGTCGATCATGCGGCGCACGGTGTACTCGCCCAGGTCGGTCAGGCCCTTGCTGTTGCAGTGCGGTGCGGCCGGGTAGACCGGCAGCGTGCCCGGCGGGGCGAAGGCGTTGAAGCCGTTGCCGATGAGCGCGTCGCGGTTCTCACCATCGGCGGTGAGCTGGTTCCTGTCGTGCACGTGCGGGTGCCCGTCGCTGCAGGTCTCCATGTGCCAGAACTTGCCGGTCTCGTTGCGGTTGGCCGCATTGACCACGACGCCGGTCGAGCCCGAGTCGCCGGCCACCCCGGCCAGCGCGTTGTCGAACTTGTTCACCAGCTCCATGTCACGCACGCCGAGCTTGTAGACCTCGTCGAGCTGGCGATCGATCGAAGCGCGGTTGCAGCCGGCGTCGGGGCGGTCGTTGTAGACGCCGCAGTTGAACAGCTTGGAGTTCTCGATCCCCAGAACAACGGCCAGCTTGCCGTCATTCACCACCGCGCGCGCCTGGAACGGGTTGGTCACGATCCGGAAGAAGCCCTTCCCCGGCCCGCCCGCCTGAGCGTCGATGTAGTCCTCGAGCTCGCGGATCCGCCGCGCCTGCAGGCGGACGCTGTCCATCTCGTCGCAGCTGTTCTGCTTGTAGGGGTAGATCTCGCACAGCTGAGCGTTTTCCACCAGCAGGTTCACGTAGACGCGCAGGCCGCCCAGCCAGGCCCGCTCCAGCCAGCGGTAGTAGGTCTGCTCGTGGGTGAGCGACTGGTGGTGAGGCCAGTCCTTGAAGGTGGGCCACCCGACGGGGTCGTGCTGGCGCACCGGCGCCCCGCCGAACAGCACGTTCTCGAGCACGGCGGCACCGCCGTTGGCCGGGTAGTGGTCCGGGCAGTCAACCATCGCCTTCTCCACGCCGAACTCGTGCCAGGGCCGGCCGCAGTGCGCGCGGCCGCCGAGAAACTCGAAGGCCATCATGTGGATGTGGGCGTCCACCAGGCCGCGCGTCTCGGTGAAGGACGTGGTGCCCTTGCGCGGCAGGCCGGAGGCGCTCAGCTCCACCTCGGGGAACTCCGCGCAGCCGGATGTGGCCACCGGGATGAAGGGGGCGGCCGTGCCGAGGGTGAGCGCCGCTCCGGTCGTGTTCGAGGACAGCCCGCCGTTGCCCGCGGCCGGCAGCCTCAGGCGAAACGTGCCCGCCCCGGCCTGCTCGACCCTCCAGTTGGCCAGCTGGCTGACCGCCTGGGCCGACTCGACGCGGTTCTGCGTCGTGCCGGCGAGGTAGTCGCGCTGGCGGCCGTAGAGCATGTACTTCCCAAGCGCCGTGGCCTTGAAGTAGAACCGCTCCGCCGTCGCCGTGTTGGGCGCGGAGACGCGGTAGCCGTCGCCCGACTTGGCCACGTAGGACGCACCCTGCTTGAGCGCGAAGCAGCCGTTGGCGAGCGTGTAGCGGTCCTTCGCGGACGCCGCCTCGGCGCTGGGGGCCGCAAGCAGGGCCGCGGCCAGAACGAGGCCTAGTACGAGTCGCATCTGCCCAAGCTAATGCCGATCACGTTTCCCTGCGTCAGTAGGGTGCCCGCCCGATGCCCTTCGTCCACTCCGAGCGCGTGCGCTTCGGCGACCTCGACGCCATGCGCCACCTCAACAACGTGGTCTTCCTGCGCTACTTCGAATCGGCGCGGATCGCGTTCCTGCGATCGCTCACCAACCACGACCCGGCCCATCCCGAGGCGGGCGAGTACGGCGTGATCTTCGCCGAGTGCCACATCGCCTACCGCTCGCCGGTGCACTTCGACGAGGTCGTGGACGTGGAATGCAGCGTCGGGGAGATCCGCCGATCCGCGTTCCAGGTGCAGTTCGAGATGAAGGTGGGCGACCGCCTGGCCGCCGAGGGCTACGGCTGGCTGGTGGGCTTCGACTACGCCGAACAGGCCGCAATGACGCTTCCCGACGGCCTCCGCACCGCTCTGCAAGCGGCCTCCTGAACGAAGTCCGTCCGTTGGCGAATCCGCCATGACGAGTTTACGTTGGGATGATCGGTCGGCCACGCGCCAGTCGACCCGCCCAGACTCGCAACGGCGCTCAGATTGGGAGGCCCCATGAGACTGAGTCGCATTCGACCTGGTCGCCGTTCCCTTGTCCTCCAAGGTCAAGAAGGCCAAGCGGAGCCTCAGGACGGCCAGGAGCGACCGCAAGGCACTCTGCTAACGCCGGAGGACGCACGTCCCCGGCAGTGAGAGACTGGGCGGACGATGTCGCGGGAGAACGTCGAACTGGTTCGCCAGCTCCAGCCAGCCCCCGGCGTCGACCTCACCGAGTTCTTCCAGCGCGGGGACGAGGCGGCGACTGCGATCGAGAATGCATCGCCGATGTTCACGGATGACTTTGTCTGCGTCTTTCACTTGATCGCAAGCGAGCCGCGCCCCGGCCTCGCGGGCCTGCGGTCGGCGTGGCTCGATTGGCTCGAGCCGTGGGACAGCTATCGGGTGGAGATCGAGCGCGTGACCGACGTGGGCGACCGGGTGCTCGTGTTCAGCCGAGACTTCGGTCGCCGCACCGGCACGACGAACGAGGTGGAACTGAAGGCGAGCGCCGTGTGGACGGTGCGCGAAGGGAAGATCGCCCGTGCCGAGTTCTTCGTCGCCCGTGCCAAGGCCCTCGAAGCCGTGGGGCTGCCGGAGTAGGCGCGCGCGAACCCCACTTTGGCTCTACAGAGCGGCTGTGGGCGGGATCTGTCAGTCCGTCCGGCCCCGCTCCGACCATTGCCCCATGTTCGGAATCGAGCTCATCTGCACCGACGGCGACTGCACCTACGTGCTCGAGACCACCGTGTGGACCCTCGACCAGGCCGATGCCCTCGTCTGCGAGGGGTGCGAGTGCACCCTTCAGGTCACCGCGGTGTGGGAGTCGGTCGACGTGCGGGCGCGCATCGCGCCGCACGAGCTGCGCGCGGCCGCCTAGCGCCCCCGCGCCAAGGCCCGCGCTGGGGGGGCGAACTCGCGGCCGTGGAGGCTCTTAGGGGATATGCCCCCAAGACCCGACACGGCGGACCGCAAGATCGCACGGCTCGGCACCCACGCGCACGGGAACGCCACCCGCGAGGAGCTGCTCGCCGCCGGGATCAGCGCCGATCAGATCCGCGGCCGGATCGAGCGGGGCTCTCTGATCCCCGAATACCTCGGCACCTACCGCATCGGCCACCGGGCCCCGAGCCAGGAAGCCTCCTACATGGCGGCCACGAAGGCAGGCGGCGAGGGCGTGTTCATCAGCGGTCGGCCGGCGGCCCATGCGTTGGGTCTGGTGAAGGGAAGGGTGCCTCGGCCGGAAGTCATTTCCCGCCGGCGGCTGGACATCGCCGGCTTGCCGAGCACGTGCTGTCGCAGCCTGCTCAGTGAGGACACCACGCGCTGGAAGGGCATCCCCATCACCAGCCCGCCGCGAACGCTGGTCGACCTGGCCGCCGTGATGAGCGCCGAGGCACTCGCGCGAGCCTGCCACGAGGCAGGGGTGAAATACGGCACCGGCCCGAGGCACGTCGAGGCGGTGCTCAAGCGACAGCCGAACGCGCCCGGCGCCGCGAAGCTGCGGGCGATCATCAGCGGTGAGCAGAAGGTCACGCTCTCAAAGCTCGAGCGCCGGTTCCTCCGGCACGTCCGAGAGGCGAGGCTGTCGCTTCCCGACACCAATGTCCGCGCGGGCACCAAACGGATCGACTGCCGCTGGCCCGGGCACCACCTGACGGTCGAGCTGAACAGCTTCACCTTCCACAACTCACGCGTGTCGTGGGAGGGCGACTACCAGCGTGAGCGCGAGGCTCGCGCACGAGGCGACGAGTTCCGGCGCTTCACATGGACGGATGTGTTCGAGAACCCCGGCTACATGCTCGGCGAGCTGAGAAAACTCCTGAGCTGTGACGGATCCTCGGGCACATAGCCCCAAGATCCGTCACAGGGACCCCACTGTGCAGCGGAGCTACTGGGCGTGGCGCTGGCGCGCCAGCTCACGATCGAAGTCGCTCGGCTCGAGGCTCTCGTCCGCGCGGATCACGTGCATCACCGCGTTGATCAGCGCGAGGTGGGTGAAAGCCTGCGGGAAGTTGCCCAGGTGGCGGCCGGAGCGTGGGTCGATCTCCTCGGCGTAGAGCTGCAGGGGCGAGGCGTACGAGAGCAGCTTCTCGCACAGCGCCCGGGCACGGGTGAGCTCGCCGATCTCGACCAGGGCGGACACCAGCCAGAACGAGCAGATGGTGAAGGTGCCCTCCTCGCCGGAGAGCCCGTCGTCGGTCTCCTGTACCCGGTAGCGCAGCACGAGCCCGTCCTCGGTCAGGTCGTCGGCGATCGTGCGCACGGTCTTCACGATCCGCTCGTCGTCGTGCGGGAGGAACCGCAGGAGGGGCATCAACAGCACCGATGCATCGAGCTCCTCGGTGTCGTAGTGCTGGCGGAAGACCCCGTCCTTCAGGGCGTTCTCGCAGATGTCGTCCTTGATCTCGTCGGCGGCCTTCTGCCAGGCCTCCGCCTTCTCGGCGTCCTCGCGGATCTCCGCCAGGCGGGCGCCGCGGTCCAGCGCCACCCAGCACATGAGCTTCGAGGAGGTGAAGTGCTTGGGCTCGCCACGCACCTCCCAGATACCGCGGTCGGGCTCGGCCCAGTGCGCGAGCGCGTCCTCGACCTGCTTCACCAGGATCGGCCAGATCCGCTCGGGGAGGTGGTCGCGCGACTTGGTGTGCAGGTAGAAGGAGTCGAGCACCGCGCCCCACACGTCGTGCTGCTCCTGGTTGTAGGCGCCGTTCCCAATCCGGACGGGCCGGGCGCCCTCGTAGCCGCTGAGATGGTCGAGCGTCTCCTCGACCAGCTCCGACTCGCCGTCGATGCCGTACATGATCTGGAGCTGGCCCTCCTCGGCCTCCGCCACGTCGGCGATGAAGTAGAAGAAGTCGTTGGCCTCCCAGTCGAAGCCGAGCGTGTAGAGGCCCCAGAGCGTGAACGTGGAGTCGCGGATCCAGCTGTAGCGGTAATCCCAGTTGCGCTCGCCCTGCGGCGTCTCGGGCAGCGACGTCGTGGCAGCCGCCACCATCGCCCCGGTCGGCGCGTAGGAGAGGCCCTTCAGCGTGAGCGCGCTGCGCTGCAGGAAGCTGCGCCATGGGTGGTCGGGGAACTCGCCGTGGTCCAGCCAGTGCTGCCAGTGGTGAGCCGTCCACACCAGGCGCTCGTAGGCCTCGTCGTAGCTCTGGGGCGGGCGGTGCTCGGACCACGACAGCGCCGCGAACAGCGTGTCGCCCTCCTTCATCATCGTCCGCGCTGTGGCGCGCGGGCCCTCGAGGCCGATGTTCATGTCGCTGCTGAGTCGCAACTCGATGTCGCTGCTCTTCGCGGTGGCCACCGCCTCGTGGTAACCGGAGCCGGTGTAGTCCCACGACGCCGGCTCGCGCCCGTAGTCGAACGCCGGCTCGCAATCGAGGTTCAGCTGCACC
Organism: uncultured Thermoleophilaceae bacterium; assembly: GCA_963808105.1. GTDB lineage: Bacteria > Actinomycetota > Thermoleophilia > Solirubrobacterales > Thermoleophilaceae > JAAYBF01. Next base: position 212,882 of record CAWEEH010000004.1, read on the forward strand.
TCGCCGTTCACGCAGCGCACGAGCCGCAGCAGCACGTGGTCGGCGTCGTAGTCGGTGGGCGAGCGGCGGTGGGTGGTGGAGCGCTCGTCCTCGTGATGCCACGGACCGATCAGCAGCACGTCGCGCACGATGATCCAGCCGCCGCGGGTGCCCCAGCTGGTCTCCAGGACCATCGTCCCGGGCAGATAGCGGCGGGCCGCCGGCACCTCCACGTCGGCAGGGCCCACGCGAAAGCCGCCGGCATCGCGGTCCAGGATCGAGCCGAACACGCTGGCCGAGTCCATCCGCGGCAGGCACATCCACTCGACGTTGCCGCTGGGCGCCACCAGCGCGGTGGTCTCGCAGTCGGAGAGGAAGCCGTAGTCGGCGATCGGGGGGAACGGGCTGGCGCCGACCGCACCGTCGGCATCGATGTGCTTCACCCGGCTGCCCCCAGGCGGGCGGCCGCCGGCGGATCGAGCAACAGCGTGAGGCCGGACTCGGGTCGCACCAGGCTGGCGGGGGCGTCGGGCCCGGGGGCGTCCCCGAAGGCGCGCGCCACGGCCTCCGCCTTGTCCTCGCCCGAGATCAGGAACACGACTTCCTTGCCCGCATTCAAGACCGGGAGGGTAAGGGTCACACGGGACACCAGCGGGGCCATGCCGGGCGTCTCGACGCCCACGGCCAGGCGCTCGCGCTCCCCGAGCGCGTCGTCGCCCGGGAACAGCGAGGCCGTGTGGGCGTCGGGGCCGAGGCCGAGCAGGATCAGGTCCAGGGCCGCGGGACCCGCACTCAGCTCCTCGTCGTAGGCGTCCGCCGCCGCCTCGTAGCCCAACTCACCCTGAATCCGGTGCACGGCGCGCGGCTGGATGTGGTCCAGCAGGCTGTCCTTGGCCATCTTGAAGTTCGAGTGCTCGTGGTCGGGCGGGACCGCTCGGTCATCGCCGAACCACAGCTCCACCCCCGACCAGTCGAGCCCCATCCCGGCCAGCTTCTCGTGAGCCTTGCGAGGCGTCGACCCGCCCGACAGCGCAATGTGCCCGCCGGACCGCACCACCGCCGCCACCCGCTCCGCCGCGGCGCCGGCCACGTCCTCTGTGACCACAACCTCCCGGTCGTCGCTCAAGACAGCATCATCCGGCGCGGCCTTGAGAGCCGGTCCGTAGCTCTTGTCGCGCAGCAGCGCCTGGCGGATCCCCTCCCCCAGGATTCCGGCCTCTCCGCGCGACGCGCCCATCACGGTCCACTGCCACTCGCGGCCCTTGCGGTCGGTGCGGCGGGCGGAGAGCCCTCCCGCGCCGCGGTCCAGGGAGATCGAGTGGCCGGACTGGGTCTCGATGGTGATGCCTGCCAGGCCCGGCGCGTTCATGGTCTCGTCGGGCTCCAGGTGCATCTTCACGTTCCCGCGCCGGCACTCCGCGGTGCCGTGCATCGTGCCGTTCTGGGCCACCATCGTGCCCGGCTTCCAGTCCAGGCACTTGCACAGCCAGCCGAAGAACAACAGCCCGGCGATGGCCGAGTCGGGCCGGTGGCGCACCGTCACCTCGCTGATCCGCGGAAGCTCCTCGCGCCACTGCGGCGGGTCGAAGGTGGAGGCCACGCGCTCGCGCCACGGCGTGGAGCGCAGCCACGCCAGGTCGACGATGTAGGCGCGCTCGGCGAGCTGGCCGGCACGGCCGACGGCCGAGTCGGGGTCCGGCTCGTTCACCGAGTCCAGCAGCACGATCTGCGCGAGGTCGAGCAGGGCGTCCACCGCTTCGGGGTGGCCGTGAGGCGACCAGACGAGGGTCGCGAGGTCGGTGACGACCAGGGGGTCGACGATCGTCTGGAGGTGCTCGAGGTGGTGCGGGCCGACGTCGAGCACCACCTGCTCGTGGCACACCATGAGCTCGCCCGGCTTCACCTCCTCCTCGCCGGTCATGGTGGCCGACGCGTCGATGGTGGTGCGCCCATCCTCCACGGCGCAGAGGATCGTGCGCGAGGCGTGGTAGCGGCCCACGTTGTCGAGGCGGTTCTGGATCTCCCCCCGCCACTCCCTGTCGGCGATCACCACGAGGTTGAGCACTCGGGCGGGCGCGTAGGCCTCGTTCTCGTGGTAGCGATCCGTCATGAGCTCGCGCAGGGCGGACTCCACCGCGGCCGGCGTTGTGTCCTGCTCCATCCAGACGTGGCCGCTGAGGCTCAGATGGCCCTCCAGTGATGGCCCGAAGCCAGCAGCTCGTCGGCCTCCTCGGGCCCGCCGGAGCCCGCCGGGTACTGCGGGATCGGGCCCGCAGTGGCCTCCCAGTGCTCGAGGATCGGGTCCACGATCGTCCACTGGGCCTCCACCTCGTCGTCGCGGGTGAAGAGGGTGGCGTCGCCGCGCATGGCGTCCATGATCAGGCGCTCGTAGGCCTCGGGCGACTGGGACATGAACGCCGTCCCGTAGAGGAACTCCATGTTCACCGGCCGGATGCGCATCCGGCTGCCGGGGATCTTCGCGCCGAGCGAGATCGACGCTCCCTCGTTCGGCTGCATGGTGAGGATGATCTGGTTCGGCTGCACGCCCACCGAGCCGTCCTGCTTGAACGCGAGATGAGGCACGGGCTTGAGCGTCACGGCGATCTCGGTGACCTTGCGCGCCAGGCGCTTGCCGGTGCGCAGGTAGATCGGTACCCCGGCCCAGCGCCAGTTGTCCACCTCCAGGCGCAGCCCCGCGTAGGTCTCCGTGGACGAGTCGTCCGGCACGTCATCCTCGTCCAGGTAGCCGGGCACCTGCTCGCCGCCGGACATGCCCGTGGCGTACTGGGCGCGCACCGCCATCTCCGGCACCTCCTCGGGCTTCGGCGGGTGGATGGCGTGCAGCACCTTCACCTTCTCGTCGCGCACCTCGTCGGCCGAGAAGTTCACGGGTGGCTCCATGCACAGCAGGCAGAGCAGCTGGAGCATGTGGTTCTGCACGAGGTCGCGCAGCGCGCCCGAGGTGTCGTAGTAGCCGGCGCGGCTGCCGATCCCGAGGTCCTCCGCCGCCGTGATCTGGACGTAGTCGATGAAGTTGCGGTTCCAGATCGGCTCGAACAGGCCGTTGGCGAACCGGAACGCCAGCATGTTCTGGACCGTCTCCTTGCCCAGGTAGTGGTCGATCCGGAAGACCTGGTCCTCCTTGAGCACGTCGAGCACGGCCGTGTTGAGCTCGCGCGCCTCGGCCAGGTTGCGCCCGATTGGCTTCTCGATGATCACCCGCACCTCGGCGTCGTCGTGGCGATCGAGGCCGTGCTCGCCGAGCTTGCCCACGATCACCGAGAAGAACGACGGTGACGTGGAGAGGTAGTAGGCGCGGTTGAATGTGATCCCGGCCTCCTCGTCGAACTCCGCGTTCACCTTGTCCAGCTGCTCGTAGACCTTGTCGTCGTCGAACGAGCCGGTCACGTAGCGCACGTGCTCCAGCAGCGCGTCGAGCACCTTCGCGTCGCACTCCCGGCGCGAGAACTTCTGCATCGACTCCTTCGCCACCGCCCGGAACTCGTCGTCGGTCATCTCGCCGCGCGAGGTGCCGATCAGGTTGAACCGCTCGGGCAGCGCACCCTCGTGGGCGAGGTTGTAGAGCGCCGGCAGCAGCTTTCGCTTCGCCAGGTCGCCCACCGCGCCGAAGATCGTGAGCGTGGTCGGGCGGACCGGCAGCCGCTCGAGGCCCTCCGCCAGCGGGTTTGGCTGCTCGACGGTGGCCATCACTCCGCCTTGTCGGCCGACTTCACGGCGTGACCGCCGAACTGGTTGCGGAGCGCGGCGTTGACCTTCGCGGCGAACGCGTTCTGCCCGCGCGACGAGAAGCGCTCGAACAGCGACGTGGTGATCACCGGCGTGGCGATGCGCTTGTCGATCGAGTCCTCCACGGTCCACCGGCCCTCGCCGGAGTCCTCGACGTAGGGCTCGAGCCGGGCCAGGTCGTTGCCCTCCTGCTCGAACGCCAGCGCGGCCAGCTCACACAGCCAGGAGCGGACCACCGAGCCCTGCATCCACAGGTGCGCGATCTTCGCGTTGTCGAGCTCGTACTCGCAGGCGTCGAAGAGCGAGAAGCCCTCGGCGTAGGCCTGCATGATCCCGTACTCCACCCCGTTGTGGACCATCTTCACGTAGTGCCCGGCGCCGGTGTCGCCCATGTGGCCCCAGCCCGGTCCGTGCTCCTCGGTGGACGGCGGCGCCAGCACGTCGAGGATCGGCGTCATGTGCTCCACGGCCTCGTCGGGGCCCCCGACCATCATGCAATAGCCCACCTCCAGGCCCCAGACGCCGCCGGAGGTGCCCACGTCCATGTAGTGGATCCCCTTCGGCTTGAGGTCCTCGGCGCGCTGCTTGTCGTCCGACCAGCGGCTGTTGCCGCCGTCGATGACGATGTCGCCCTCGTCCATCAGCTCGGCGAGCTTGTGAACCGTCTCGGTGGTCGGCTCCCCCGCGGGGACCATCACCCAGACCGCTCGCGGCTTGTCGAGCTTCTCGACCAGCTCCTCGAGCGAACCGACACCGGCGGCGCCGTGCCCCTCGGCCTCCTTCACCGCGTCCGCGGAGAAGTCGAAGGCCACGCATTCATGGTCCGAGTCGCGGTGGATGCGATGGACCATGTTGCCGCCCATCTTTCCGAGGCCTACGAAGCCGAGCTGCATTCAGTTCCTCCCTGGAGTGTGGTCGGGCGCATTCTTTCCGACTAGGCGCACTGCCACAAGACCACGGGCCCGTTCGGCGCGAATACCCCCGTAGCCGATACGTGTACCCGAAGGAAAGGCAGCTCTATGAAACACCTCATCCGGCGCAGGCCGTCGCCCGCGTTCGTGATCGCATGCATCGCCCTCTTTGCGTCGATGGGCGGCGTCTCATACGCCGTCGCCACCGGCTCGATCGACGGGCGCGAGATCAAGAACGACACCATCCGCGCACAGGACATCCGCACCGGCGCGGTGACGGCTTCGGAGGTACGCAAGAACTCGCTCACCAACAACGACATTCGCAACGGTGATCTCGAGGCCAGCAAGCTCGACGGCAAGGACGCGTCACAGCTCGAGACGCGCTGGGCCCTCGTGAACGAGCAGGGTGTGATCGAGCAGCAGACCGGCGGATTCAAGACCGTCAACTGCTTCGTGACCAACGCCAACTGCTACATCGACGCCGGCGAGGACGTCCGTGACAACGCCATCCACGCGCAGGTCGCAATCCAGAACAACGACGCTGTCGCCGACCCGACCCGCCTCGGCGGCGAAACCGGCACGGCCCCGTGTGGCGCCGCATTCGTCACATGCGCACCCCCCGGCACGGAGACGAACAACGTCCTGGTGGTGGCTCCGCGTGACAGCGCCGGCGCCACCGTCACCGCGGGGAACCGGTTCCGGTTCTACGTGTACGTGACGGGCTCCACCAGCTAGTCCCAGCAACAGTCAGGGGCGGTGTCGCCCGTATACACTCGAAAGCCGACCGCCAAATAGGAGGATTCCCCAGATGGCACTCACGATCGGCGACACCGCCCCCGACTTCACCGCCCAGACCACAGAGGGCGAGATCAACTTCCACGAATGGCTCGGCGACTCCTGGGCCGTGCTCTTCTCCCACCCCCGCGACTTCACCCCCGTCTGCACCACCGAGCTGGGCACGATGGCCAACGCCAAGCCCGAGTTCGACAAGCGCGGCGTGAAGATCCTCGGCCTCTCGGTCGACCCGGTCGGCAACCACGAGGAGTGGGCGAAGGACATCGAGGAGACCCAGGGCACCGCTCCCAACTACCCGCTGATCGGCGATCCCGACTTCTCGATCTCGAAGGCCTACGGGATGCTGCCCGCCGATGTCTCCGGCGACCCGACCGAGCGCACCCCCGCCGAGAACCAGACGGTGCGCAACGTGTTCGTGATCGGCCCCGACAAGAAGATCAAGCTGATCCTGGTCTACCCCATGACCACCGGCCGCAACTTCGACGAGGTGCTGCGGGTGATCGACTCGCTCCAGCTCACGGCGAACCACAAGGTGGCCACGCCGGCGAACTGGAAGCAGGGCGACGACGTGATCATCGCCGGCTCGGTGTCCGACGAGCAGGCGAAGGAGACCTACCCGGACGGGTGGGAGAGCCCCAAGCCGTACATCAGGATCGTGCCGCAGCCGAAGGGCTAGGCGCTCAGAGCAGCCGAAGGAGACTTAGGCGCCGAGCGAAGCGAGGGCCGTTCGGGGGGTTGCAAAGGGGGGCATGTTTGCCCCCCTTTGAGGATCTCAGAGCAGGGCGCGCACGCGCTCGGTCAGCTCGCGTCAGCGCCTCGACGGGATCCCCCTCCAGCCGCACTCGCTCGGCCGGGAGGTTGTGCTCGCGCAGCGTGAGGATGTCGCCGGTGGCCTGCGCGTTCTTCAGCTCCTTGAACGAATAGGGGGCGTCGGGGATGGCCACGTCCTCGTCGCCGTCGTGCACGATCTGCAGGAAGCGCCCGGTGGCCGGGCCGCCCTTGTGGAGCTGGCCGGTGGAGTGCAGGAAGCGCGGTCCGTAGCCGAACGTGGTGGTGGCCTTGGTGGCGTCGCGGATCGCCGCGCGCAGCTCGGACACGGCTGAGTCGAACCCTTCCGATGGCTGCACGTAGGCCATGATCGCCACGTAGTTCGGCGGCGCCGCGCCCGCCAGGAGGTCGGTCAGCTCGTCGTCGCCGGCCTCGTTCACCGACGGCGGCTCGTCGGCCTCGAGCACCTTCGCGGTGTTGTCCTTCGCCTCCTGGACGTTGGGCTGGTCGAACGCGTTGATGCCGAGCACCCAGCCGGACACCGCCGTGGCGAACTCGGCGAAGAAGAACAGCCGCCCGAGGTCGATGGCGTCGCCTGAGGTGGACGCGGTGATCACCGCCTGGCCGGACTTCCTGAGCTCCTCCACGGCGGCCTCGAGCTCCTCGTCGGGCTCGTCCGCGTTGCGCAGGTAGGCGAACACGCGGTCATCGCCGTACGGCCCGGGCTCCCCCAGCGGCTCGTCGGCCACCGGCAGGATGCCCTTGCCCTCCTTGCCCGTGGACTCCGCGATCAACTGCTCCACCCAGATCCCGAAGCTCGACACCGGCTCGGAGACGATGAACGTGAGCTTGTCGCGGCCCTCGAGCGCCAGCGCGCCCATGGCGAGGCCCATCCACAGGCCCGAGTTCGACGACGAGCTGTCGAAGTGGTTGCAGTTCTGCTCGGCCTCCTGTGAGGAGTGCAGCAGCGCCTCGACGTCGACGCCCATCAGCGCAGCGGGCACCAGGCCGAAGTACGACAGCACCGAGTAGCGCCCGCCGATGTTGGGGTCGTTCTCGAACACGCGCCGGAATCCGCGCTCCTTGGCGATGTCCAGCAGCCCGGAGCCCGGGTCGGTGACCGCCACGAACTGCGAGCCGTTGCCGCCCGTGCGCTCGTAGAAGTGCTTCATCTGCGAGAGCGTCTCGACGGTGCCGCCCGACTTCGAGGACACGATGAAGAGGGTCTTCGACGAGGTCGACCTTCTGCTCCAGCTCCAGCACGGCGCCGGGGTCGGTCGAGTCGAGCACGTGCAGCGTGAGCCCGCCGGCGTCGCCGAACGAGCGCCGGATGACCTCCGGGCCCGAGCGACGATCCGCCCATGCCGAGCAGCGCGGCGTCGGTGAGGCCGTCGGCCTTCACCTGCTCGACGAACTCCTTGAGGTCGCCGGCGTGCTCGAGCATCGCCTCGGAGATCGTGAGCCAGCCCAGACGGTCGCCGATCTCCGGGCCCGGGCCGCCCCAGAGCGCCTCGTCCTTGCGCCACACGCGTGCGGCGACCTGGTCGGCCACCGCCTTCTCGACCCGCCTGGCCAGCGCGGGCTCGAGCTCGTCGGGGATCGAGGAGTCGATCGTGGCGGGCCGGCCCGTGACCGCGGCCTCCTTGCTCGACTCCACCCCGGCGATCAGCTTGTCGAACGGCGTGACGAACGCGGCGATGCCGTCGCGCAGCAGCTTGTCGGTCACGTCGTCCATGTCGATGCCGGCCTCGGCGAGCGCCTCGAGCGTCGCCGTCGGGTCCTGGTCGGCGGTGGCGCCGGTGATCTCGGCCTTCTCGGCCGCGGCCAAGCAGCGTGGGCATCGGCATGGTGTTCACGGTGTCCGGCGCCACGAGGCCGTCCACGTACTTCGTCTCGGGATAGGACGGGTTCTTCACGCCGGTGGATGCCCACAGCGGCCGCTGCACGGGCGCGCCGGCCTCGGCCAGCGAGGCGAAGCGGTCGCCGCGGAAGATGCGCTTGAAGCTCTGGTAGGCGGCCTGGGCGTTGGCGATCGCCGCCTGGCCCTGGAGGTCGTCGCGGCCGAGGTCCGCGAGGCGCTTGTCGACCTCGGAGTCCACGCGCGAGACGAAGAAGCTGGCCACGGAGTGCACGTCCAGGGACTCACCCGCCTCGTGGCGGCGCTCCAGGCCCTTGATGTAGGCCTCGGTCACCTGCTCGTACGCGTCGACCGAGAACAGCAGCGTCACGTTCACGTTGATCCCGGCGGCGATGGCCTCCTCGATCGCGGGCAGCCCCTCGGGCGTGCCGGGGATCTTGATCATCACGTTGGGGCGGTCGACCGCGGCCCACAGCTCCTTGGCCTGGGTCAGGGTGCCGTCGGTGTCGTGCGCCAGCGACGGCTCGACCTCCAGGGAGACGAAGCCGTCGCCGGTCTCGTCGTGCACCGGGCGCATCACGTCGCAAGCGGCCTGCACGTCGGCGATCGCGATCTCGAGGTAGATCGCCACGGCGTCCTTGCCCTCGCCCGCGGCCTGCGCGATCGCATCGTCGTAATCGTCGGAGCCGAGGATGGCCTTCTCGAAGATCGCGGGGTTCGAGGTCACGCCGCGCAGCGAGTCCTCGTCCACCAGCCGCTGCAACTCGCCCGACTCGATCAGGCTGCGCCGGATCTGGTCCAGCCAGACCGCCACGCCCGCCTCGGTGAGCTTCGCCAGCCGCTCGTTCACCTGTGCCGCTGTAGCCATGCCTTCTCCTTAGCTCCTTAGCTCCGGGCCGCCGCGCCTGCGCGCTCCACGACCGCCTTGGCCTTGCTCGGCGATCTTCTCGGGCGTGAACCCGAAGTGCTCGTACAGGTCCTTCTGCGGCGCCGACGCGCCGAACCCGTGCATGCCGACCGAGTCGCCGTCGGGCCCCACCCAGCGCTCCCACCCGAACGTGGACGCGGCCTCCACCGACACACGCGCGCGGCAAGCCGGCGGCAGGATCGTGTCCCGGTATGCCGCGTCCTGCTCGAGGAAACGGTCGTAGCAGGGCATGCTCACCACCCGGGTCGAGACGCCGTCGCCCTCCAGCAGCTCCGCGGCCTCGATGCAGAGCGAGACCTCCGAGCCGGTGCCGATCAGGATCACCTCGGGCTCGCCGCCGTTTGACTCCTCCCGCAGAACGTAGGCCCCGCGCGAGATCGCGTCGCCGGGGATCAGCGTCGGGGTCGATGATCGGCAGGCCCTGGCGGCTGAACACCAGCGCGCACGGCCCGTCGTCCTGCTCCAGCGCGAACTGCCACGCCAGCGCGGTCTCGTTCGCGTCCGCCGGGCGCACCACGTTCACGTTCGGCGTGGCGCGCAGGTGCGCGAGCTGCTCGATCGGCTGGTGGGTCGGCCCGTCCTCGCCGAGGCCGATCGAGTCGTGGGTGTAGACCTGGATCACCGGCAGGTCCATCAGCGCCGCCAGCCGCACCGCGCCCTTCATGTAGTCGAGGAAGTTGAAGAACGTGGACCCGAACGCGCGCAGGCCGTGGCGGTTGAGGCCGTTCACGATCGCCCCCATGCCGTGCTCGCGCACGCCGTAGTGCACGTTGCGCCCGGAGTAGTCGTCGCGCGTGACCGAGCCGCCGTCGTCGATCAGCGTGAGCGTGGACGGCTCGAGGTCGGCCGAGCCGCTCACCAGGTGCGGGATCTGCGCCGCCGCCCACTGGATCACCTGCTGGGAGGCCTTGCGGGTGGCGATGGGGTCGTCCGCCGGGTCGAACCGCGGCGGATCGGAGTCCCAGCCCTCCGGCAGCCCGCCGTTCATCACCAGCGACAGCTCGGCCCACAGCTCGGGATGCTCCGCCTTGTACGCGTCGGCGCGCGTGTTCCACTCGGCCTCGGCCTCCGCGCCCGGGGCCACGGCGGCCTCGCGGAAATGCTCGGCCACCTCGTCGGGCACGAGGAAGTGGGCGTCGGGGTCCCAGCCGTAGGCCTCCTTGGTGAGCCTCACCTCGTCCTCGCCCAGCGGCGAGCCGTGGGCCGCGTGGGTGTCCTGCTTGTTGGGCGAGCCCTCGCCGATGTGGGTGCGAACGATGATCAGCGACGGCTTGCCGGAGCGCTTGGCGTTCGCGATCGCCTTGGAGAGGCTCTCCTGCGCGAGGTCCTCGCCCAGGTTCTGCACGTGCCAGCCGTAGGCCTCGAAGCGCTCGCCCACGTCCTCGCTGAACGCCATCTCGGTCTTGCCCGCGAGCTGGATCTTGTTGTCGTCGTAGAAGCCGATCAGCCGGCCGAGCCCGAGGTGACCGGCCAGCGAGCACGCCTCGGAGGCCACGCCCTCCTGCATGTCGCCGTCGCTGGCGATCGTGTAGGTGTGATGGTCGATCAGCTCGTGGCCGTCGCGGTTGAAGCGCGCGGCGAGCATGCGCTCCGCCAGCGCGAAGCCGACCGCGTTGGAGATGCCCTGGCCGAGAGGCCCGGTCGTGACCTCCACGCCCGGGGCGCCCTCCGCCTCGAACTCGGGATGGCCGGGGGTCGGGCTGCCGAGCTGGCGGAAGTTCTGGAGGTTCTCGAGCGTGATCCCGTAGCCCGAGAGGTGGAGGATCGAGTAGAGGAGCATCGACGCGTGGCCCGCCGACAGCACGAAGCGGTCGCGGTCGAACCACTCCGGGTTCGCCGGGTTGTGCTTCATCTCGTGCGCGTAGAGGCGGTAGGCCACGGGCGCCAGCGCCATCGGAGCGCCGGGGTGGCCGGAGTTCGCCTTCTGCACCCCGTCCATCGAGAGGGTGCGGATGGTGTTGATCGCCAGGTCTTCCGTGCTCATCTAACTCCCTCGTAGCTCACGTGTTCGCAGTATCGCCCTTCTCCAGTTCCTGCGCGGCAAGAACGCCGGCGCCGATCACGCCCGCCTCGGCGCCCCCGCGCGCGAGGCTCAGCGTGGAGCGCTCCCACAGGGCCGGCAGCGTGTTGCGGGCCGCCTCCTCGCGGGCCGTCTCGAGGAAGAGGTCCGCCGCTCGCGACACCCCGCCGCCGATCACCACGTACTCCGGCTCGAAGGTGTTCACCACGCTCGCGATGCCCAGGCCGAGCCAGCGGCCGTAGCGCTCGAACACCGCGAGCATCGTCTGGTCGCCGTCCTGCGCCGCCTTCACCGCCTCGCGCCCCGACACCCGGGTTCCGGCCACCTCGGTGGCGGCGCGCTCGAGCCCGGTGCCGCTGCAGATCCACTCGAGCGAGCCGGGGCGGGGAAAGCCGGGCTCGCTCGTTGGCCAGCGCCGTCTCGCCGTCGAGGAGCACATGTCCCATCTCCGCGCCGAGCCCGGTGTGGCCGCGCTCGATGCGGCCGTCGATCACGATGCCGCCGCCCACGCCGGTGCCGAGGGTGAGCATCACGAGGTGCTGCGCGGGCGGGTCGGGCACGAGCTGCGCCTCGGCCAGCGCCGCGCAGTTCGCGTCGTTGTCCACGAACACGGGGATTCCGAAGCGCGCGCCGAGCTGCTCGCGCAGCGAGACGCCCGCGAGCGGGATGTTCACGCTGGAGAGCACCGTGCCCGTTGCGAACTCCACCTGCGACGGCACGCCGATGCCCGCGGCGTCGGGTGAGCCTCCGACCTCCGCCACCGCCGCCTCGATGCCATCGAGCAGCGCCTCGGGACTGGAGAGGTCCGTGGGGTGCTCAACGGCGTCGTGGGCCTCCGCGCCCTCGATCCGTGCGACAGCCACCTTCGTGCCGCCAACGTCGATGCCGAGCACGCCCGCCACGCGAGCCATTCTTCCCTGCCAGCATGGCCCGATGCAACGCGGTGCCCGGATTGCGCTTCTCGCCACGCTGGCGGCGTCCTCCGTCACGGCCGCCACAGCGCTTCCTCCCGGGGAGACCGAGGACGCCCGGCCGGGCACTCCGCCCGGCCGCCTCGCCCCCCTCGAACCGCCCAGCCCGGCGCTCACGATGCTCGACTCGCGCTCGCTGGGACGGCCCACGCGCGGCCGCCTCGTTCGCGGCGTGCGCCTGCCGGCCCGAGGGCCGCACTTCGCCACCTGGGACCCCGCGCTGCGGCGCTCCCCCAGCCGCTGGTGGCGGCGCTACGGCAACGACTACCTGATCCGGATGGTGCTGAGGGTGGCGCGGCGTCACTTCACGGCCGATCCAGAGCCGCCTCCGCCGATGCTCGTGGGCGACCTCAGCCGCCCGCGCGGCGGAGTCTTCGGCAGGCGCTTCGGGGCGCTCGGGCACTCGAGCCATCAGAACGGGCTCGACGCGGATGTGTACTACCCCCGCCGCGACCGGCGCAACGCCCCGCCCCGGACGATCGAACAGGTCGACCGGCGCCTGGCCCAGCGGCTGGTGGACCTGTTCGTGGCAGCGGGGGCGCAAACGGTGCTGGTGGGTCCGAACGTGGGCCTGCACGGCCCGCGCGGGGTGGTGAAGCGCTGGCCCCGTCACGACAATCACCTGCACGTTCGCATCGCCAACCCGCTCGAGTAGGAAGATGGTCGGCATGAACGAGCTCGACATCCGCCGCTTCAACTCGCCCGACGAGACCCGCAGGTTCGAACACGGCAGCTTCGAAGTGGTGAACCTCGGCGGGATGACCGTGGGCCGCGCGACCTACGAGCCCGGCTGGAGGTGGTCGGAGCATGTGGGTGGCGGGCCGGACGAGCGCTGCCAGGTGGAGCACGTCGGCATGGTGGTCTCTGGCCGTGCGGCCGTGCTGATGGACGACGGCACCGAGGTGGTGATGGGGCCTGGGGACCTCTTCCACGTGCCGCCGGGCCACGACAGCTGGGTCGTCGGCGGCGAGCCCTACATCTCCATCCATTTCATGGGCGCGGGCGACTACGGCGCGGTTAGGGTCGACCCATGAGCTACCGCGATTCCCTCCCCCAGCTCGACGGCGGCCTCTTCGTGACCGACGGCGGCCTCGAGACCACCCTGATCTTCCACCGCGGCCGCGACCTGCCGGCCTTCGCGGCCTTCGACCTGCTCAAGGACGAGGACGGCACCGAGGAGCTTCGCCGTTACTACGACCCCTACCTCGAGATCGCCGCGGACCGCGGAGCCGGCTTCGTGCTGGAGAGCCCCACGTGGCGAGCCGGCCCGGGATGGGCCGAGGAGACCGGGCACTCCCCGGAGCAGATCATCGAGATGAACCGCCGGTCGATCGCCCTGATGGAGGAGATCCGCGCGGCGTCCGACGTGTCGCCGATCGTGATCAGCGGATGCATCGGCCCTCACGGCGACGGCTACGACCCCGACGTGCTGCTCTCGGCCCAGGAGGCGCAGGAGTACCACTCCAGCCAGGTCGAGGCCTTCGCCGGTACCGCCGCCGACATGGTCACGGCGATCACGATGACCTACGTCGAGGAAGCGCTCGGCATCGTCCGCGCCGCGGAGGCGGCAGGACTGCCGGTGGCGATCTCGTTCACCGTCGAGACCGACGGCAGGCTGCCGAGCGGGCAACCGCTGGGCGAGGCCATCGAGCAGACCGATGCGGAGACGGGCGCCTACGCCGCGTACTTCATGGTGAATTGCGCCCACCCGACGCACTTCGACGACGTGGTGGCGGAGGGCGGGGCGTGGACGAAACGCATCCAGGGACTGCGAGCCAACGCCTCGACCATGAGCCACGCGGAGCTGGACGAGGCCGAGGAGCTGGACGATGGCGATCCCGCGGACCTGGGCCGCAGGTACGCCGAGCTTCAGGCCGCGTTGCCGCGGGTGAACGTGCTGGGCGGCTGCTGCGGAACCGACCACCGGCACGTGGCCGCCATGGCCGGGGAGTGGCCCACCTGATGCGAACGCGCGCCTGCCTGGCGCTCCTCGCGACGGCCGCCGTCGCGGCCACGGCGCCACCGGCCTCGGCGGCCGGCACCAAGGTCACGATCCGGGGCTCGGAATTCGGACCGATGGTCTGGGGGCCCAAGCGCCAGGCCGTCTACGCGTTCCAGCGGGACGGCCGCAAGCGCCCGCGGTGCTACGGGAAGTGCGCCGCGGCCTGGCCGCCGGTCTTCACCAAGGGCAAGCCCCGCGCCGGAAAGGGCGTGAGGAAGTCGCTGCTCGGAACCGCCCGCCGCCGCGACGGGCGGCGCCAGGTGACCTACGCCGGCAAGCCGCTCTACTACTACGCGCACGAGGGGCCCGGCCAGGTGCTGTGCCACAACATCCGCCTCAACGGCGGGCTGTGGTGGGTGCTCGGGCCGAACGGCAGGCGCCGCCCCTAGAGCCTGCGGAAGCTGATTCCCTGCGCCTCGAGGCGCTCGATCAGCGGCCGCCCCATCGCGTGAGCGGTGGTCACCTGCCCCGCCGTCTCCGGCAGCTCGTCGTGCGCCAGGCACAGAGCGGCCTCGGCGAGCATCTTCGACGTCTCCCCGTAGCCGGGGTCGCCGCCCGACACCTCCGTCATCACCTTCTGGCCGCCGCCCTTGCCGACGAACGTCACCTTGAACCAGCCCTTCTCGCGCTCCGCGGGCGAAGGGCCGTCGCCGGACTCCATCCGGCCGAGCAGGAAGTCGCGCGCCGGCGGGATCTGAGCGAGCGTGAACAGCGACGCCACCCCGGCCACACCCGCCACGGCGATCGGCAGATGCTTGACCGCCGCGAAATGGCCATAGGTGAAATCCGGGCCGTAGCGCTCGAGCGCGCGGGCGGAGCGGAGCACCACCTGGGGGTCGACCGTCGGCAACGGCAGCGCCCAGGCCCCGACGTCGGAGTCGCGGTAGGGCTTCGACTTGTCTCCGCGCACCTTCCTGTCGCTGGGCCGCGGCTCCATCTCCTTGCGCCGCGCCGCCACCTTGTTCATCCCGCGCACGCGCGAGAAGCCGGTGATCGCGGAGTGGAACGTGCCGGCCGACGGCTTGCCCCCCGCGGTCACGAAGCCCTTCAGCTCGATCGGCACGCCCTCCGGCAGCTGCTCCACGGCGAACAGCGCCCCGAGGTCGTGCGGGATCGAGTCGAACCCGCACGCGTGCACGATCCGCGCACCGGTCTCGACCGCGCGCGCGTTGTGACGCACGTACATCAGGTCCACGAACTCGGGCTCGCCCGTGATGTCGGTGTAGTCGGTGCCGGCCTCGGCGCACGCGGCAACGAGCGGCTCGCCGTACTTGATGTACGGGCCCACGGTGGTGATCACGACCCGCGTGGATTCCGCGACCTCGCGCAGCGTGTCTGGCTGGTCGACGTCGCAGACCAGCAGCGGCAGCTCGGAGCACTCGGGGTTCACGGCGGCGAGCCGCGACCGCAGGGCCTCGAGCTTTGCCTGATTGCGGCCGGCCAGCGCCCACCGGCATTCGGGTGGCGCGCTGCGGGCGAGATAGTCCGCAGTGAGGCCTCCGGTGAAGCCGGTGGCGCCGAAGAGCACCACGTCATGCGGGCGTGAGGGATCCGCCACGGGCGCAGCCTATGCTAGAAACGCCCCGTGGACCGCCGCCTGGCCAACCGCAACCTGCGCACCGGCTTCATTGCCGGGGCGATCTCGCTGATCGTGTTCGCGGCGTCGTTCGCGATCGGGTTCATCTACTGATGGCGGAGGAGATCGCCCAGAACGGCGAGGTCCCGCCCGCCGGCGAGTCGATCCACCTGCCGGGCCCGTCGTTCCTGCCGGTCATCGTGGCCGCGGGCATCACCATCGCTGTGGTCGGCGTGGTGCTGAACTGGATCGTCTGCGGAATCGGCGTGGCGATCGCCGTCGTCTCCATCTGGCGCTGGGCGGCAGAGACACGCGCCGACATGGCTTCGCTGCCGCTCAGCCACGATTGATGCCCTAAACGCGCTCCCACGGAGCCCGGAGGGCGCGGACGTGCAAGTCGCGGACATCCGTGTCGGCGCCACTTACGGCTGAGGGCTCGAGCATGACGGCGTACTGGGAGCCGAGGATCAGCCGGTGGCGCCACCGACGGCGACCTCCGCGACTTGCACGTCGGAACCGCTGTGCTCCGTGGGAGCGCTTTAGGGCATCTCCGACGTAGCGCCGTCGGCGACCCAGCAGCTGACGATGTCGCGCATGCTCAGCATGCCCGTCAGCTCGCCGCCGTCCACCACGATCAGGTGGCGGAAGCCGCCCTTGACCATCGCCTCCGCCGCCCGCTCGAGCGACCAGGTGGGGTCCGCGAACGTGAGGTCCATGGATAGGTGGTCGCCCACCTTCTCCTCACCGGGGACCTGGCCGGCCGCCAGCGAGTCGAGGATGTCGCGCTCGGTGAGGATGCCTGGTCCGGGCTGCTCCGGGTCGACCACCACGGCGGCGCCGACGCCGCGCTCGGACATCAGCTTGGCCGCAGCGCAGAGCGAGTGATCAGGCCCAACCGTCACAACCACGGCTGTCATGCCGTCACGAATCAGCATCTGAGCCGATCCTACTCTCGCCCCCTCACTACCGCCAATGCGTCAATTTCGGCGCAAACGGCAAAGAAGGCCAGTGAACCCATTCGGGGTCCCTACCGTATAGAGGGTGATGCGGTCTGCGGCTAAGCGTCCAGCCACGGTCGAGCGCCGGCGTGCGCTCTTCATCGAAGCCGTGTCGATCATCGATGCGGAGTACTCCGAGAAGCTCGCGCTCGATGACCTCGCGCGCCGCGTGGCCACCTCACGCCGCCAGCTCCAGCGGGCATTTGCGGAGGCCGGGGAGACCAGCTTTCGCAGCTATCTCCAGAAGGTGCGGATGGAACAGGCCGCCGAGCTGCTGCGCGGCGGCGAGTCACCGGTGAACCAGGTGGCCAGCGCGGTGGGCTACCGCCAGCCCGCACAGTTCGCCAAGGCATTTCGCAGGCATCACGGTGCGCC
Source organism: uncultured Thermoleophilaceae bacterium (assembly GCA_963808105.1). Lineage (GTDB taxonomy): Bacteria > Actinomycetota > Thermoleophilia > Solirubrobacterales > Thermoleophilaceae > JAAYBF01. The sequence continues at coordinate 229,810 of CAWEEH010000004.1, forward strand.
GCCGTCCACGTTCCGCGGCGCATCCGACGAGGCGCTCGCAGCCTGACGCATCTGACGTCGCGCCCGTCGGCGACGTGAAATAGAGTGCGCGGCCGTGCGACGCCTGCTGCGAAAACGGCCCCTGCTCGGGATGAGTCTGCTCTGCGGCGTGATCTCCGCGATCGGGATCGTCGTCGTGCTCGTGATCGACTGGTTCCCCGAGCAGGCGTCCACCGCTTCGGACGACATCGACCTGCTCTACGACGTCCTGCTGTCCCTCGGTTCTCGTGTTCGTGCTGGTAATGGCGAGTCGCGCTCTACTCCGTGTTCGCCTTCCGCGCCAAGCCCGGCGACCTCAGCGACGGCGCGCCCATCCACGGCAACACCAGGCTCGAGGTCGTGTGGGTCACGATCCCGTTCATCATGGTCACCGCCCTGGCCATCTACGGCTGGGTGGTGCTCGATGACATCGAGGCCAAGAAGCCCAACACGCTGATCGTGAACGTGACCGGCGAGCAGTTCGCATGGAGCTTCGACTACCCCGCCGAGAAGGTGAAGACCAACCGTCTCGTGCTGCCGAAGGATCGCCCGGTGGAGTTCCGGATCAAGACCAAGGATGTGCTCCACGACTTCTGGGTACCCGAGTTCCGCTTGAAGTCCGACGCCGTGCCAGGCATCACAACCAAGATCCGCCTCACGCCCTCGCGCATCGGCGAGTACGACGTGGTCTGCGCAGAGCTGTGCGGCATCGGCCACTCGACGATGCGCCAGGAAGTGGAGGTCGTGACCCGCTCCGGCTACGACGCCTGGGTCGCAAAGGAGACCAAGAGCGCGGCGGGCGGCGGCGCGACCGGCGACACCGCCGCCGACGGCAAGGCGCTGTTCAACGACACGGGGTGCAACGCCTGCCACACGCTGGGCGATGCCGGCTCCAACGCAACCATCGGGCCCTCCCTGGACAACTTGGCCGCGGACGCCGCCAAGTACGGCAAGCAGGAGGGTCAGAGCCCCGAGGAGTACGTCAAGGCCGCGATCGACGATCCGGACTCCTTCACCGTCCCCAAGTTCGACAAGGGCGTGATGCCCACGACCTATAAGGACCAGCTTTCGCCGGAGGAGATCGACACACTCGTGAAGTACCTTCTCGACGTGGGCGGAGGTGGCAAATGACGCTGGCGGCAAAGCTGTGGGCGCCCGGCTGGTACCGAGTGCTGATCAGCCAGCCGATCGCGTTCGGTTTCGCGGTCGCGCTCGTGGTGGGCGTCCGGGCCCTGTACGGCTGGGACCCGCTGGTGGACTGGACGGCGATCACCACCGTGGCCCTGATCGCCATGCCTCTCGCCTTCATCGTGGGCATCGGGTGCTTCGACTACTGGTTCCGCTGGGCCTCCGGCGCCCCCACCATCCCCGAGGACCACTCGGGCCACGGCGCCACCTCGTGGAAGGACTACTTCCGGGTGAACACCGATCACAAGGTGATCGGCATCCAGTACATCGTCACCACCTTCTTCTTCTTCATCCTCGGCGGGCTGATGGCGATGCTCATCCGCGCCGAGCTGGCGCAGCCGGGCACGCAGTTCGTGGACCCGAACACCTACAACGGGCTCTTCAGCGTGCACGCCTCGCTGATGATCTTCCTGTTCATCATCCCGGTGTTCGCCGGCATCGCGAACTACGTGATCCCGCTCATGATCGGCGCGCCGGACATGGCGTTCCCGCGCCTGAACGCGCTGTCGTTCTGGATGCTGCCGACGGCCGGGATCATGATGCTGGCCTCCTTCTTCGTGGAGGGCGGCGCCTTCGCCACCGGCTGGACCGCCTACGCGCCGATCTCAACCGAGACGCCGCTCGGGCAGCAGTTCTTCACGATCGGCGTGCAGTTCGCCGGCGCGTCGTCGATCGCCACGGCGCTCAACTTCCTGGTCACGATCATCACGATGCGCGCGCCGGGGATGACCTTCTGGCGCATGCCGCTGCTGGTGTGGGCCAACTTCACCACCTCGCTGCTGGTGGTGATCGCCACCCCGTTCATCGCCGGGTCGCAGTTCTTCGTCCTGCTGGACCGCTCGTTAGGGACCCACTTCTTCGACCCCGCGGGGGGAGGCGACGTGCTGATGTACCAGCACGTCTTCTGGTTCTACTCGCACCCGGCGGTCTACATCATGATGCTGCCCGGGTTCGGGATCATCAGCGAGGTCGTATCGACGCACGCCCGAAAACCGGTCTTCGGGTACCGGATGATGGCCTTCTCGCTGGTGGCGATCGTGATCCTCGGGTTCACGGTCTGGGCGCACCACATGTTCGTCTCCGGCATGCACAACTGGCTGCGCGTCCCGATGATGATCACCACGATGCTCATCGCCGTTCCGACGGGGGTGAAGATCTTCAGCTGGATCGCGACGCTGTGGAAGGGCGTGATCCACATGACCACGCCGATGCTGTTCGCCCTGGGCTTCATCACGATGTTCACCCTGGGCGGGATCAGCGGGATCATGCTCGCGGTCATCCCGGTGGTGATCCACGTGTCGGACACCTACTTCGTGGTGGCGCACATCCACTACGTGCTGTTCGGCGGCAGCGTGTTCACGATCTTCGCCGGCATCTACCACTGGTTCCCGAAGATCACCGGGCGGATGTACGACGAGACGCTCGGCCGGATCCACTTCTGGCTCTCGTTCGTGTTCTTCAACCTCACCTTCGGGCCGATGCACTTCGTGGGCGTGGACGGCATGCCCCGCCGGGTCGCCGACTACGCGGACTCCTACGCGACGCTGAACGCGTTCATCTCGGTGTCCAGCTTCATATTCGGCCTCTCGTTCCTGATCTTCCTCTACAACATGATCACGAGCTGGCGCAACGGCCCGAAGGCCGCCGCCAACCCCTGGCGCGCGCACTCGATCGAGTGGCAGGTGTCCTCGCCGCCGCCGATCTTCAACTTCGACGAGATCCCGACCGTGGTCGGCGGCCCCTACGAGTACGGCACGCCCGGCGCGGTGCACGCGGTGTTCGGTGACCAGAAGCTGCCCGTGACGACACCCGCCGGAGGCGGTGGCGCTCCGCCGCCGACCGACCCATGAGGATCCTGGTCGTAGCGAACGAGACGGTCACAGGACGGGCGCTGATCGACGCCGTGAAGAAGCACGTCGACGCGGACGGGGACACCAAGGTCCACGTGATCTGCCCGCTGTCGGAACCCAAGCACGGGTACGTGATCCACGAGGGCGATGTTCGCGACGCCACGGAGAACCGGCTCGCCATGACCCTCGCCCAGCTCAACGAGGCCGGCGTCAAGGCCAGCGGAGAGGTGATGGACCCCGACCCCTACTCGGCGATCATGGACGCGCTCGGCGAGGAGGACTACGACGAGATCATCATCTCCACCCACCCCGAGACCCGCTCGGGCTGGCTGCGCCAGGACCTCGTGACGCGCGTGCAGCAGGCCAGCCGCCGTCCGGTGGAGCACGTGGTGGTGGACCTCGACGACGACAGGGCCGACGCCACCCGCACGCTCGTGGTGGCCAATCAGACCGTGGGCGGGGAGCCGTTGATCGATCAGCTCAAGGAGCTCGCCGAGGAGGGCGAGCGGCGCTTCATCGTGATCTCGCCGCAGTCGGGCGAGGACGAGGACGACGCACCCCAGCGCCTGGCCCACACCCTCGAGCGGCTGGAGCAGGAGGGCCTGAAGGCGATCGGGCAGGTCACCCACCCGGATCCCTACACCGCGATCCAGAACGCGAACGACTTCTACGGCATCGACGAGATCGTGATCTCGACCTTCCCCGAGACCCGCTCGGGCTGGCTGCGCGCGGATCTCGTGGGGCGCGTCCAGACATCCACGGGCAAGCCGGTCCACCACGTGGTGAGCGACTGATGGAATCCGCCTCCGTCGCCGTCGGCCACGCCGACCACGAGCATCACGGCCCCCCGCCCGCGAACCAGAGCTCCCGGGTCGAGGCCCAGTTCCTCGGGATGCTGCTTTTCATCATCTCGGAGATCATGCTCTTCGGAGCGTTCTTCACGGCCTACTTCTTCATCCGGGTCGTGGGCAACGCGGACTGGCCCGCGGAGAACACGCACCTGCCGGTCGCGATCGCCGGCGTGAACACGGCGATCCTGATCTCGTCGAGCTTCACGATGCACTGGGCGCTCGAGGGCGCCCGCAACGAGAACCGGGCGGCGCTGCGGGTCGGGATGCTCACCACGCTGCTGCTGGGCTTCACCTTCCTCGTGATTCAGATCAACGAGTACGTGCACATCGGCTTCGCGCCCGCGGATCACGCCCAGGGCACCATCTTCTACGGCCTCACGGGCCTCCATGGCGCCCACGTGTTCGTCGGGCTCACACTGCTGCTGTTCGCCACGATCCGCGCGTTCCGCGGCCACTTCACCGCCAAGGAGCACCGCGGCGTCGAGGTGCCGGGGATCTACTGGCACTTCGTGGACGTGATGTGGATCGTCGTGTACACGACGATCTACGTCATATAGGCGTGATCAACCCACTTCGCTCCGAGCAGGAGGCCTTCCGGTTCCTTCTGTGGGTGGCGGGCGTGTCCGCGGTGATCGTGATCGTCGTGCTGGTGGTCCGGGCGCTCTGAGCGCGCTCGCCGACGACCTCGCCCTGGCTGAGCGCGCGGCGCGCGCGGCGGGGGCGCTGCTGCTCCAGCGCTTCGGCGGGCCCGCACAGGGCCTGGAGCGCAAGTCGAGCCGCACAGACATGGTCTCCGACGCCGACCGCGATGCGGAGGAGGTGATCGAGCGAATCCTGCTCGGCGAGCGCCCCGAGGACGGGCTTCTGGCCGAGGAGGGCGCGGCCAGCGACGCGGCGAGCGGACGCCGCTGGGTGGTGGATCCACTCGATGGCACCACCAACTACCTCTACGGCTTTCCCGCGTGGGCGGTGAGCATCGCGCTGCAGGATGAGGAGGGCGGCGCGGTCGGGGTGGTGCTCGACCCTCTCCGCGACGAGATGTTCACCGCCGTGCGCGGCCAGGGCGCGCAGCTCAACGGCGAGCAGATCGAGGTGAGCGGCCGCGAGGAGCTCGAACGCGCCCTGGTGGCCACCGGCTTCGGCTACGACGCGGATCGCCGAGCCACCCAGGCGTCGGTGCTGGCCCGGCTGCTGCCGGCCGTGCGCGACATCCGCCGCGCCGGTGCGGCCGCCCTGGATCTCTGCATGGTTGCCGCCGGCCGCCTCGACGGCTACTACGAGCGCGGCCTGCAGCCGTGGGACTGGGCAGCGGGGTCGGTGATCGTGCGCGAGGCCGGCGGCACGCTGATCGAGCTGGACGGCGAGCCACACGGGCTCGTGGCGGCGTCGCCCGCGATCGCGATCGAGTTGGCGGCGCTGGCCGCATGACAACCACGCTCGTATTCGCCTGCGCCCTCGGCTGCGGCCTCGTCGCCGGGGTGTTCTATGGCTTCTCGAGCTTCGTGATGCAGGGCCTGGGACGCCTTCCGGCGCCCGCGGGCGCAGCCGCGATGCAGTCGATCAACGTGACCGCGGTGCGGCCGCCCTTCATGGCGGGGTTCATGGGAACTGCCCTGCTGTGCATCGCGGCCCTGGTCGTGGCCGCCACGGGGGCGCGGGAGGCCGGCTGGCTGGTGGCCGGGGCGCTGCTCTACCTGATCGGCTGCTTCGGCGTGACGATGGCCTTCAACGTGCCGCGCAACAACGCCCTGGCGGCCGCCGACGCGGATGCGCCCGAGACGGCTGAGCTGTGGGAGCGATACCTGCGTGAGTGGACGGCGTGGAACACGGTCCGCACGGTGGCCGCGGTGGCGGGCGCCGGCGCGTTCACCGCCTGGCTCACCTGAGCGCGTTAGGCTCGGCCGGCAGTCCTCGACATCGCCGGTTGGGGCCCGACCCTGACCAGCGGCGAGGGGCCCAGCACGGAGCGCGAGCTGGTGCTGAAGGCCACGCTCCGGGTGGAGCCGGCGGGCGAGGCGCCGTTCGAGGTCAGCGGGAGCTTTCGCTTTCCCAAGCAGGCCGTGCCCGAGAAGGGCGGAAGCGTCAATGTGATCTATGACCCCGCCAATCACGACGAGGTGATGCTGGAGGAGCTGGTGATCCCCGAGGCGGCTCTCGGCGCCGGCATCGCGGGCACGGGGCTGGGCAGCGGGCGGCGTCTCGACCAACCGGCCCAGCAGGAGATGATGCAGGAGGCCCAGGCATGGATCGACGCCTTCAACCCGGGCGCTGCCGCGGCCCAGGGCGCTGCGTGAACGCGGGGATCTCAGCGAGGCCGAGTACGAACAGCAGCGGCAGCGCATCCTGGACGAGGCATAGCCCGCCCTATTTGACGGCCGTCGAGGGACTCGCGAGCCCGCGGGCGTGCCTGACAAGGACGCAGGGAGGCGATAGTGCTCTGCACACCGCTGACCGAGGACGCCGTCAGGCGCGTCCGCGGGCCGCGAGTCACTTGACGGTCAGTTCGCCCTTCATGCCACCCTCGGCGTGGCCGGGCACCGTGCAGAGATAGACGTACTTGCCCGCCTTCACGTCGCTGCTGAACTTCGACGTTCCGCCCTGGCCCACCACCGGGCCCTCTGGGCCGCCCTCCAGCGCGATGTTGTGGTCCACCGAGGACTCGTTGCCCATCACGAACTCGAGCGCGCCCGCGGGCGCGGTGGCCTTGGTGGAGGCGAACGCCAGCCCGCCGTTGGGATCTGCGTCCATGGTGAGCACGCCGTTCTTTGCCGCGATCGGCTTGTTCGACACCTCCGGCTGCCCGGCAGACGCGAGCGCTCCCGCGTCCTTGCCCGGCTGGCCCGCGACGGCAGCCACGTAGGCGGCCACGTCGCGCGCGTCCTGGCCCTCGACGAGGTCGGGAGGCATCTTGCTGGTGCGGCGCACGTTGCCGATCTGGCGCAGCACCACGCCCTCAACTGTTCCCTCGCCGAGCCCGTCGCGGCGGGCCGCGCCGAAGGCCTGGTCGAGGTCCGGTCCCTGCACGCCCTTGGTGTTGGCACGCGCGAGCGCGTGGCAGGAGCCGCACTTCTGGGCGAACAGGTCCTTGCCGTTCACCTGGTCGGGCTCGTCGGTGCTGCCGCAGCCGGCCGCCGCCAGGGCGAGGGCCGCGCCCGCGGCGAGAAGCGCCTTTGATCCTCCGGTCACGAGCCGGAAGACTATCCACTCGGGAGGTCGGCGAGCCTCCCCTCCGCCGCTGCGATCACGCCCTCCGCGACGGCCTCCCAGCCGTACGTCGCGCGCGCCAGCTCCGACAGCGCCGCGGACACCCGCTCCCGCTCCTCGGCCGGCAGGGACAGCCATGCCACCAGCTTCGCGGCGATCTCCTCGACCGCGCCCGGCCCGCGCTCGAACGACAGCAGCTCAGCCTGTGAGGGGTCCAGCGCGCCCGCGAGCGTTGTGGTCACCTCGGCCAGCCCGGAGTGGGCCGCGGACAGCGGCAGCGCCCCGCATGCGGCCGCCTCGGCGGCGACCATGCCAAACGCCTCCGGAAAGGTGCTGGGCACCACCTGCGCCTCGCAGGCGGCCAGCAGGCGCGGCAGGTCCTCGTGCTCAAGGCGCCCCGTGAAGCTCACGCGCTCCGCGGCGGCCGGCGCAGCGGCGACGTAGGCCTCGCGTGACTCGCCCTCGAGCGAGTCGAGAAAGCCGGCGAGGAATGCGAGCTCACCGTCCGGGCCGCCCTCGAGCGCCCGCCCGCGAGCGGCGATCTCGCGGATCGCGGCGAGGTCCTGCGCCGCCAGCGCCTCGACCATCCCGCCCAGCGCGTCGCGGTAGGTGCCGAAGCCGACCACCACCAGGCGCGCGTCGGGCACCTGGGCCACCACGAGCGGCCACGCCGCCAGCAGCAGGTCCACGCCCTTGGAGACGATCAGCTTCCCCACGAAGCTCACGATCCGGTCGCGGCTGGGATCCAGCCTGCGCAAGGCCTCGGGGGCGCCCTCCTCGCCACCCCAGGACGCCGCCTCGCCCGCCTCGATCGCGTCCGCCAGCCCGGGGAGGTCGGCCACGCCGGGGCGAAATTCGTGCACGTCCACCCCCGGCGGGCCGAGCCGGGTGCGCGCCGGCAGATCCGGGTCACCCATCACCTCCCACAGGCTCTCCGCGGTGTGGCGCGAGCCGACCAGCACCGCGGACGCACCCTCCAGGCCCTCGCGGGCATAGGGCAGGAACCGCTCGGGCTCCGGGCGCACCGTGTACTCGAGCGCGCTGCCGTGCACCTTCACCGCGTAGGGCACGTCGCCACCCAGCGCGCGGGCGAGAATGGCCGGGCCCATCACCAGGTGGTTGGCCAGCGCGACGTCGGGCCGGTTGGCGGACACGACATCCCGGACGGCCGCCACATTCGCGGCGAGATAGTGGTCGAGCGCGGCGTCGTCGAGCTCAGAGAACGTGACGGCGTCGAAGCGGGCGTACTCGTCGGCAACGTAGACGGGCAGCGTTCGCCCGATATCCGGGTTGTGGACCGTGACCGCGTCGGGAAGGTCGAGCGCGTCCGCCTGGCGCTCCTGGCAGACCAGATCGACCTCGTGCCCCAGCGACGCGAGCGCCCGAACGAGGCTCACGTTGTAGATGTTGCTGCCGGTGCCGCGCAGCAGATAGCCATGGAAGATCAATACGCGCAATGCGGTTGGTAGATTGCCGCATCGTGAGCTCTGGCCAGAAATACCGGCTGCGCGCGCGCTCTGACCGCGAGGTGATCCGCGAGGTCGAGCCGGGCAAGACCTACGTCGACAAGGAAACGGGCGAGCCGTTCGAGATCGTCGGCAAGGTGATCCCCCTCGCCCCGTCGCCGAGCGACCTGCCGTACGCGGTGGAGAACCTGCGCCTGTGCGGCTGCTCACTGGAGCAGCTCGCGCAGAAGGACCTCAACGACTGCCCCCATTGCGGCCGCAGGCTGCCCGCGCTCGAAGGCTGACCGCGGCCCTCTGCTGCGGGGCGCTGCTCATCACCGCCGGTTGCGGCGGCGATGACGAGAACGCGAGCGAGACCGAGACCACGCCGCGAACCACGGTGCCGCGCGAGAACACGGCTCCGCCCGTGACGACCGAGACGACCCCGCCTGCCCAGACAACGCCCCCACCACAGACCGCGCCCGAAGGCTCGGGGGGCTCGACCGCGCCCACAACGCCCGACAGCCCGGAGAACGATCAGAAGCCGGCGCCGGGAACGCCCGAGAGCAAGTTCGAGGAGTTCTGCGAAGACAACCCCGGAGCCTGCGGCTGACGACTACGTCGCGGCCTCCTGCCCCGGCGTTCCCGGCAAGGGCTTGACGTTCGGGTCGTCGGCCTCGACCTCGTAATCCTCGGTGCGGGTGACGTCCTCTCCCACCGGGGCACCCGTCGCCCGGAGCAACAGGGAGCCGACCACCACGATGAGCAGGTTGAGCGCCAGGGCGATGATTCCGGTGTACAGCGTCACGTCGGTGTCGAAGCCGAAGTTGGACAGCGCGTACTGGGCGCCGCCGAAGTGCTCCTTGTCCTGCGCCGGGTTGGGCGTGTCGTAGACCATGATCAGGCCCGCCAGGAGGCCCGCCGCCCATCCCGCCAGCAGCGCCCACCGGTGCGCGAACGTGTTCCAGAGACCCAGGACGAGCGCAGGCAGCGTCTGGAGAATGATCACCCCCCCGATCAGCTGAAGGTCGATCGAGAACTCGGGATCGAGCGAGAGCACGACCAGCAGGGCGCCGGCCTTCACGGTGAGCGAGGCGATGCGCGCCACACGAGCCTCCTGTTGCGGCGTCGCGTCGCGGTTCAGGTACTCCTTGTAGATGTTGCGGGAGAAGAGGTTGGCGGCGGCGATGGCCATGATCGCCGCGGGCACGAGCGCCCCGATGGCGATCGCGCCGAACGCGACGCCGGCGAACCAGTCCGGGAACTGGTCGTCGAAGAGCACGGGGACGATCGTGTTGGGGTCCTCGCCGATCGGCTCCACCCCCGCTTCGATCGCCATGTAGCCGAGCAGCGCGAGCAGGCCCAGCATGAGCGTGTACGCCGGCAGCGCCACCATGTTCCGCTTGATCGTGTTCCGGCTCTTCGCGGCGAGCACGCCGGTCATCGTGTGCGGGTAGAGGAACAGCGCCAGGGCCGACCCGAACGCGAGGGTGGAGTAGCCGAGCGTCGCCGCGTCACCCAGCAGGATCCCGTCGTTCGGGAGGTCCGAGGACGTGAACTTCTCGTTCGCCGCCGAGAAGATGTCGTCAAAACCGCCCAGCTGGATGGGGATCACGATCACCGCGACGATCACCACGATGTAGATCAGCGAGTCCTTGACGAAGGCGATCAGGGCCGGCGCCCTCAGACCCGACGAGTAGGTGTACGCCGCGAGCACCGCGAAGGCAACGATGATCGGCAGGTCGCCCGACACCCCCATCGTCTTGACCACGGCCTCGATGCCCACGAGCTGGAGGGCGATGTACGGCATCGTGGCGATGATTCCGGTGAGTGCGATCGCCAGCGCCAGGGAGGACGACCCGAAGCGACCGCGCACGAAGTCCGCCGGGGTCACGAACCCATGCCGGTGGGCGACCGACCACATGCGGACGGCCGCCAGCAGCACCATCGGGTAGACGATGATCGTGTACGGCACCGCGAAGAAGCCGATCGCGCCGAGCCCGAACACGAGCGCGGGGACCGCCACGAACGTGTAGGCGGTGTAGATGTCGCCGCCGAGCAGGAACCAGGTGATCCAGCCGCCGAACTTCCGGCCCCCGAGGCCCCACTCGTCGAGATGCTCCAGCGACTCGGCCTTGCGCCACCGAGCGGCCGCGAACCCGAGCCCGCTGACGAGCAGGAACAGCGCAATGACTATCGCGAGCTGAAGCTCGTTGACGTCGCCGTTCATCGCTCCGGCTCGCGCGTCTTGCGGTACACCAGCGCGGTGACCGCGACGCTGATCGGCACCCATGCGAGCTGGTACCAGTAGAAGAACGGGAGCCCTATGAACTCCGGGTCAGCGCTGTTGTAGATCGTCGGGATCAGCAGTCCGACGAGCGGGACCAGCAAGAGCCAGTACCAGGCGCGCTGCGAGCGATCCCGCTCCATGGAGCAGGCCTACCCACCGCCGCGAAATTGATGCGTGAGGTCTAAGCCCGGCGCGGGACCCGCGCCGGCGCGCCCGGTGAACGCACGCGCGCCGGCAGGGGACTTCGTATCGGAGAAGGTCTGCGCTGCGGGGAATGTGGACTGCGATGGCCGTCGCGGTGGCGGTCGCCCGAGGGGATCCGGCCCGGCTTGAGCAGGCCACCGCCGCCGGGGCCGCCGGCCGGGCGCTCGGGGCCCCGGCTCCCTCCACCGCCGCCTCCGCCCTCGTCGGGCGGCTCCTCCTCGCCGTCGTCGCGCAGCCGGAAGAACCAGATCAGCCACACCACGAGAAGGCCCACGTCAAACACGCGGAAGCCGACCATGAAGATCCAGCTCTCGGTGCTCACACGCCGATGCTACCCCGGCGAGGACCTCACGAAAAGGCCCCCGAAGGAAAAGGCCCCCGAAGGTGAATTAGGCGCGGCGAAGCCGGCCGTTCGGGGGGTTGCAAAGGGGGGAGTGTTCTCCCCCCTTTGAGGTTCTCAGCCGTCATCCGTGTCGACCTTGCGGGTCGCACGGTTGTCCGGCACGTAGGTGGCGGTGTAGTAGAGGCGCGCCGTGAAGTAGGTGCAGCCGAAGACCTTCACGGAATTCATCCTGGTCTGCTGGGCGCTCTGCCTGACGTTCTCGCACCGCTTTGCCGTGCGCGACGAGCGCCACCAGTGGTCGCGCGGGAGGCCGACCGCGAACGCCGGCGCCCAGGTGGGCACGGTGATCGCGACGATGTTCTTGCGCGCCACCTTCAGCGGCTTGTCGAGCGTGAACGTGGGCGCGGTGCCGAAGTACGGGTCGAGCCGGAACGCCGGGCTCTGGGCGATCAGCCGGTGGTTGTTGCGGGTCCCGCGCTTCTCGCCCCGGCGCAGAATCGAGAGGCGCACCTGCGGCGGCCCGCCGTAGAGGTCTTCGAAGAAGCGCTCCTGGGTGGCGTCGGGATTGCCGAGCCGGATGGTGAAGGCGACGACCTTGCCGGCGCGTGGGATCACGAACGGCGTGCGCGAGGCGCCGCCGCGGCCCTGGTAGCCGGTCACACGGCCCACGGCCTGGCAGTTGGTGGGACAGCTCACAGCCGCGCGCGGGATCTTGCCGCCGAGCTCAACGACCTTGGCGGACGCCGCTGGGGGCAGCGCGAGGGCGATTAGAACTGTGCCTGCGAGGAGAAGTTTCTTCATGGTCTGCGGTACGAACACTCTTCTGGCGCGAAGTTGCGCCTCTCTACTTGTAGCGATAGGTGATGCGCCCGCGGTCCAAGTCGTAGGGGGACAACTCGATCTTCACACGATCGCCAGGCAGGATGCGGATGTAGTGGCGCCGCATCTTGCCTGAGATGTGCCCGAGCACCTCGTGATCGTTGTCGAGCTTTACCTTGAACATGGTGTTGGGGAGCGCCTCGAGGATCTCCCCCTCCATCTCGATCTTCTCTTCTTTGGCCATCTCTCCTGCTGACGCTAGCAGTCAGCGTCCCCGGAACGAGGCCTTGCCGGGTCCCTCCTCTAGGAACTTTTCGACAGCCCCCTTCAGGTCCTCGGTCTCAAACAGGGGGGCCCCGATGTCGGCCGTACGGGCGTCTGCGCCGCGCGTGCCCTCGTCGGTCTGGGCACGCACAATCCGCTTTGTGGCGGCGTTTGCGAGGGTCGGGCCGGCCGCCAGCCGGTGCCCGAACTTCGTGGCCTTCTCGGCCAGGTCGGCGTCCGGAAGCACCCGGTTCACCACGTTCCAGCGCTCGAGCGTCTCCGCCGGGTAGAGGCCGCCGCTCATCACCAGCTCGCGGGCCCGCGCGGGCCCCGCGCGCTCGGCCACGCGCTGTGTGCCGCCCATCAGCGGGGTGAGGCCGACCACCACCTCCACGAGGCCGAACTGCGCCGATTCGGCGGCCCAGATCATGTCGCAGGCCAGCGACAGCTCGAATCCGGCCGTGAGGCACAGGCCATGTACCACCGCCAGCGTCGGGAACGGCAGATCCTCGACCTTGTGGGTGATCTTGAGCAGCTCCCCCGTGAACTCCCGCGACTGCTCCTCCGTGAGGCCGTGGAAGACGTTCACGTCCGCGCCGCCGGTGAACACCGAGCCCTCGGCGCGCACGATCAGCGCCCGCGGCGAGTCCGCGGCCGCGGCGTCGATCGCCGCGATGATCGCCTCGGTCAGCTCGCGCCCGAAGAGGTTCAGCGGCGGATCGTCGATGACGATGGCGCCGAGGTCCCCGTCGCGCTCGTAACTCGCCCGCTCGGTCATGCACGGAGCTCCGCGGCGACGGCCGCGAGCTCGCCCTCCTCCGGCTGGCGCGGCATGCCGGGCAGCTTGAGCGGATCGTCCTGCCAGCGCGGGATCACGTGGATGTGGAGGTGGAAGACCGTCTGCCATGCGGCGGGCTCGCAGCAGTTGAGGAGGTTCACGCCCTCCGCACCCAGGCCGTCGCGCATGCGGGCGGCCAGGCGCTTCGCGGCGGCGGCCGTGTGCGCGAGATCCTCCTCGGAAACCTCGTAGAGGTTCTTGGAGTGATTGCGCGGGATCACCAGGGCGTGCCCGCGCGTCCACGGGTTGATGTCCATGAACGCGATCGTGTGCTCGTCCTCGTCGACGCGCTCGGAGGGCAGATCCCCCGCGACGATCTTGCAGAAGATGCAGTCCTCGTCCGGCACGGCCGGGTACCCTATCGCGCTCTCCGATGGGGCTCCTGACCGAGACAGAACTGCGCGAGCGGGTCGAGCGCCTCGCGGCGATCGAGCGAGAATCGGCGTCGGACGGCGAGCGCGAGGCGGCAGAGCTGATCGCCGCCGAGCTTGGCGGGCGAGTGGAGACCGAGCGCGTCCACGGGACCTACTGGTGGCCCGTGGGGATCCTCACCGCGCTTGCCGCGATCACCCGCCGGCGGCTCGTCGGGCTGCTGGCGGCGGTCGCGATCGTCGACGACATCACGGGCGGCAAGCAGTGGTTTCGACGGAGGTTCCTGCCCCAGCGCGACACCACGAACGTCATCGCCGAGTTCGGCGAGGGTGAGGAGACGGTGGTCGTGGTTGCGCACCACGACGCCGCGCACCCCGGCCTGGTGTTCCATCCCGACCTGCCCCGCGCCGTGCTGCGGCGGTTCCCAAAGCTGGCGGAGAACGCCAAGACCACACCCGGCACGATGTGGGGCGCGGTGGCAGGGCCCCTGCTCATAGCGCTGGGATTGAGGCGCCTGGGCGTCTTTCTGTGCGCCGGCTACGCCGCGGCAATGGCGGACATCGGCGTGCGCAAGGTCGTCCCGGGGGCGAACGACAACCTCACCGGCGTCGCCGTGCTGCTGTCGCTGGCCAAGGAGCTGCCCATCCCGGGCGTGCGGGTCATCCTCGTCTCCACCGGCTCCGAGGAGTCCTTCATGGAAGGCATGCAGGCCTTCGGCAGGCGTCACTTCGAGAGCTTGAGGAGAGAACGCACGCAGGTGATCTGCGTGGACACGGTCGGCTCGCCCCACCTGCTCGTCGCTGGAGGGCGAGGGAATGGTGTGGATGAACGAGTACCCCAAGGACCTGATCGCCCGGGCGAACGATGCCGCCGACGAGCTCGGCATCGAGCTCCTCGGCGATCTGCGGCTGCGGAACGCCACCGACGGCCTGATCGCGCTGCGTGCGGGCTATCCCACGATCACGTTCGGATCGGTGGACGAGTTCAAGATCCCCACGAACTACCACTGGCCGACCGACACGGCCGACCGCGTGGACTACGGCACGGTGGCCGACATGGCGCGCCTGACCCGGGAGCTGATCGTCAGAGCCAACCCGCGCGCTTGAAGCCGCGGAACAGCGTGGCGCAGATCGTGGCCATCAGGGCCAGGATCAGCGGGTAGCCGATCGACCAGCGCAGCTCGGGCATGTGCTCGAAGTTCATTCCGTAGATGCCGGCGATCATGGTCGGCACCGCGGCGATCGCGATCCACGCCGAGATCTTGCGCATGTCCTCGTTCTGGCGCACGCTCACCTGCGTGAGGTTCGCGGCGAGCACGCTGGTGAGCAGCTCGCGGAAGCCCTCCAGCTGCTCGTGCACCCGCATCAGATGGTCGTTCACGTCGCGGAAGTACTCGCGCACCTCGGGGTGGATCAGGTCGTGGCGTCCCTGGGCCAGCTTGTCGATCGGGGCCACCAGCGGCGCGGCGGCGCGGGTGAACTCCAGCACCTCGCGCTTGAGCTTGTAGATGCGCTCGGCGGAGCTGTCGCGGTCGGGCGAGAAGACGTCGGTCTCCACCTGCTCGATGTCCTCCCTCAGGCCCTCCATGGCCGGCTCGTAGTCGTCCACCACTCGGTCGACGATCGCGTGCAGCACGGCGCCGGGACCGCGCTTGAGCCGGTCCGTGTCCCCCTCCACGGCCCCGCGAACGTCGTGCAGGGAGGTGGCCTCGCCGTGGCGCACGGTCACGATGAAGCCCTCGCCGGTGAAGATCAGGATCTCGCCGAACTCCACGACCTCCTCCGCGTCTACGTACCGCGCGGTCTTCAGGACCACGAAGATCGTGTCGCCGTAGACCTCGAGCTTGGGCCGCTGGTGGGCGTGGATGGCGTCCTCGACGGCGAGCTCGTGCAGCGCGAACTCGCGCCGCACCGAGTCGAACTCCTCCTCGGTGGGCTCGTGCAGGCCGATCCAGACGAAGCGGTCGTCGTCATGGCAGTTCTTGAACGCCTCGCCCAGGTCCACCGAGCCTTCCCGGCGCACCCCGTGCTCGTATATCGCGCAGTCGACGATCACCGCGGGGCATCTTGGCGCAGCCGTGCCACCAGCGCCAGAGCCTGGTCGCGGTCCTTCACCTCGCCGGCGTAGACGGCGGCCTCCAGCTCGCGCACCAGCTCACCGATCTGCGGCCCGGCCTCCACGCCCAGCTCGTCGCCGCGCAGCGGAAGCTTGGGCGGCCCCTCCTCGCGCCAGCGCAGCGCGGCGGCCATCACCTCCCGGGCCAGCTCGAGGTGCGCCTCTATCCAAGGCTCCTGGCCCTCGCCGCGCGTGGCGAGCCGGTCAGCGCACGAGAGCACGGTGACCTCCACCTCCACGGGCTCGCAGCGGCGTAGGTAGGCGTGGATGGCGCGGCGATCGAGAGGGCGGTCGTGGAGCAGGAAGCCCAGCACCAGATGCTCCCGCGTGAGCTTGGCCACGTACGCGCGCAGCTTCTCGCTGGCGCGCAGCCTGCGGAAGATCTCCCCCACCATCTCCTCGCCGGCCGCATCGTGCCCGATGAACGTCACGCGGCCGTCGGGCCGTGTACCGCGCGTGGCCGCCTTGCCGATGTCGTGGAACAGCGCCCCGAACCGCAGCGCCTCGCCGCGGGTCATCTCATCCGCGAGCGGCTGGGCGAGCACCGCCGCCACGTCGTCCTCGACATCCAGTGCCACCAGCTGGCGCAGCACCTCGATCGTGTGGTCGAACACGTCGAGGTGGTGGAAGCGGCTCTGCTCGATCTCCTTCAGGGCGGTCAGCTCGGGAACCACCACCGCCAGCACCCCGAGCCGGTCAGCCAGCTCCAGCCCCTCCACGCAGCGGTCGGCCGCCACGATGCGGCGCAGCTCGGCGAACACTCGCTCCGCGGATGGCTCGGTGAGGCTCGGCGCGGCCGCCCGCGTGAGCTCCTCGGTCTCCGGGTCGGGCTCGAAGCCGAGCTCGGCGGCCAGGCGCACCAGGCGCAGGGCCCGCAGCGGGTCCGCCTCGAAGGCGCCCGGGCTCACCATCCGCAGCACGCCCGCGCGCAGGTCGGCCTCGCCGCCGTGGGGATCGATCAGGTCACCGCCGGCAAGCGGCTCGGCGATCGCGTTCACGGTGAAGTCGCGCTTGGAGAGGTCCTCCTCGATGGTCGCGCCCTGAAGGGCCGAGAAGTCGTAGGTGGTCGAGCGGTCCCGGCTCAGCGCCCGCCACGCGCCGAAGGCCTCCGAGAGCTGGAATACGGGGCCGCCCTCGGAGGCCGCGAACTCCCGCGCCGCCCGCTCCGGATCGCCGGGCACGACGATGTCGCGATCGGCCGTGGGCCTGCCCAGCAGGCGGTCCCTCACCGCCCCGCCGACCAGCCAGCCCTCAGGCGTACTCACGCCGCACCCGGGCAGACAGCCCGCAGGTCACCTCGTAGTTGATCGTGTCGAGCCGCTCCGCCACCTCCTCGCAGAGGATGCGCTCGCCTCCCTGGCTTCCGATCAACACCGCCTCGTCGCCGATCTCCACCTCGGCGCCGACCGCCACGGTCACGTTGTCCATGCTCACCGTGCCCACCAGCGGCCGCCGCTGCCCGCGTATGAGCACATCGCAGTTGTTGGTCAGCGCCCGCCGCCAGCCGTCCCCGTAGCCGATCGGCAGCGTGGCCACCATCGTCGGCTCCTCGGCCTGCCAGCGCCGCCCGTAGCCCGCGCTGTCGCCCGGCTCGTAGCGCTCCACCCGCGCCACGTAGCTCGACAGCTGCAGGGCCGGCTCGAGGCCGTGGTCGCCCGGATCGTCCTGGAACGGGTCCAGCCCGTAGATCGCCACGCCGCAGCGCACCATGTCGAAATGCGAGCGCGGGTCGCGCAGGGTCGCGGCGCTGTTGGCCGCATGTGCCATCACGTTGCCGTGGCGCTCGCGAACGGCCGCGACGAACTCCTCGAAGCGCGCGAGCTGCACCCCGAAGAAGTCGTCACCGCGCTCGTCCGCGGTTGCGAAGTGGGTCATCACCCCTGCCAGCTCGATCCGCTCGTCCGCCGCCGCCTCGTCGACGATGGCCATCGCCTGGGAGGGATCCCTGGCGCCGAGCCGGCCCATTCCGGTGTCGAGCTTCACGTGCACCTTCGGCTGAGCGGGTGCGATCGCGCGCAGGAACTCCAGGTCCCAGACCGTCACGTCGGCATCCACCTCGGCCCGGTCGATCGCCCCCATCACGAGGATCCGCCCGCCGATGCCGGCCTCGCGGAGCGTGGCGGCCTCGTCCGCGGTCGCGACGGCCAGCCAATCGGTGCCGGCCGCCTGGGCCGCCCTCACCGCCCCGTGTCCGTAGCCATCCGCCTTCACCACCGCGCAGAGCTTGACCTCGCGGCCGAGGCGACGGCAGTTCGCCTCGATCGCACCGGTCGAGATGCGCGCCAGCGCACGCTCGGGCATCGGGCTTAGGAGACGAGCCCGCCGAGCACGTCGACGCGGGTGACCACACCCACGAGCCGGCCGTGCTCGACGACCGGAAGCCGGTTGTGCCCGGTCTCGTGAATGATCCCCGCGGCCTCGTCCACAGTCGTGTCCGGGGCCACGGTGGTCGGGTCCTTGGTCATCATGTCGTTCGCCGTGGAGGCGAAGGCCTTGCGCAGCTTGTCCTCGTAGCGCTTCAGCGGCTCGATGAACACGGTGCCGCCGAAGATGTTCACGTAGTGGGGCAGGTGCAGGTCTCCGTCGTCGTCGGGAAGCACGAGGTCGGTCTCGGTGACGATGCCCACCAGGCGCCCGCCGTCGTTGATCACCGGCACGCCCGGCAGCTCGTTCTCGCGCAGCACGGCGATGACCTCCTCGACTGGGGTGTCGGGCCCCACCGTCTCGGGGTTCGAGTCCATGATGTCGCTCACCGTCTTGGCCACGCTCAGGAATCTATCCCGTCAGGCCCGTGGACAGAGCGTCGATCACGTCGCCGGCGATCACGTGGTCCGCGCCGTGGCGATCCGCGGCCGCGAATCCGGCTCGCACGTGGGCGAGCACGCCGAGCGCCGCCGCGTCGAATGCGCCGAGGCCCTTGGCCAGCAGGGCGCCGATCAGGCCGGAGAGCACGTCACCCGTGCCGGCCGTCGCCAGCGCCGGAGTGCCGCCGGGGCTGATGGCCACCGGGCCATCGGGCATGGCCACGAGCGTGTCGTCGCCCTTGAGCACCACCACGGCGCCGCTGAGCCGCGCCGCCTCGCGCGCGGATGCCAGCCGGTGGGCCGCGATCTCCTCCTTCGGCCTTTCCAGCAGCCGGCCCAGCTCGCCCTCGTGCGGCGTGAGGACCATTGGTGCTTTATGGGTGCATAGGACCCCTAAAGCGCCAATGAACGCGTTCAGGCCGTCGGCATCGATCACGATCGGGCTCTCGAGCGTCGTTGCGGCGTCGCGGGCGAAGCGCTGCGCGCTCTCGCTGCGGCCCAGGCCGGGGCCCAGCACAACGGCACCGGCGCGCTGCGCCATCTCGGCCAGAACATCCACGCCGCCTGGCGTGTGCGCGCCGTCCCTGTGCGGCAGAGCGCGCGTCATGGCCTCGAGCACGCGGGCGTCCACAGACTGCTGCGCCGGCTCGGGCACCGCCACCTGTACGTAGCCCGCGCCCGCGCGCTGGGCCGCCCTGGCGGCCATCACGGGGGCGCCGGTCATGCCGCTCGCGCCGCCGGCCACGACGACCACGCCGGACTCGAACTTCGATCCCTCGCGCGCGCGCCGCGGGTAGAGCCCTAGGACCCGCTCGGAGATCAGGCCAGCGACGGTGGGCGCGGGCGCCCCGCGGGGAACGCCGATCTCCACCACCTCCACCTCGCCCGCGTGGTGCGCCCCGGGCGCGACGTGGAGGCCGACCTTCGATCCGTGGAACGTGACCGTGCGCTGGGCGCGCACCGCCTCCGCCGCCACCTCGCCGGTGGTGGCGTCCACGCCGGAGGGCACGTCGCAGGCAACGACGGGCGCGCCCTGCTCGTTGATAGCGGCGATCGCGCCCGCGACCGGCTCGCGAGGCTCGCCCGAGAAGCCGGTGCCCAGCAGGCAGTCCACCACCACGCCTGAGCCGTCGAGCTCCTCCTCGCCGGGCTCGAACAGCTCCACCTCGCGGCCCTCCTCGCGCAGCACCCGCGCGGCCACATGCCCGTCGCCGCCGTTGTTGCCCTTGCCGGCCACGATCCGGATCGGCCCCGGCGACTCGGCGGAGACCCGCCCGACCGCTCGCGCAAGGCCGGTGCCCGCCCGCTCCATCAGGTCCTCCCCCGGGATTCCCTGCTCCTCGATCGCCCACGTGTCCACGTCGCGCATCTCCTGCGCCTCGTAGACGGGGTCGAGCCAGGACGGCAGGCTCACCGCGGGCTCGCCAGCGCTAAGGCGCCGGCCGTCGACTCGGTGTGGGTGAGCGAGATCGACACCTCGAGGCCCTTGCTCGCCGCGGCCGCGGCCGCCGCGCCGCTCAGCAGCACCTGTGGTGCGGTGCCGGTGGAAATCACCTCCACGTCCCGGAAGCTCCAGCCGGGAAGGTCGAGCGCCTTCGCGACCGCCTCCTTCGCGCAGAAGCGCGCCGCCAGGTGCTCCGCCGGCCGCGCGCGCGCCGCGGCGTAGTCGCGCTCGGCATCGGTGAACAGGCGTTCGGCGAGGCGGGGGCGGCGGGCCAGGGCCCGCTCGAGGCGGTCTATCTCCAGCAGATCCAGGCCGACCGTCACTCGACGGTCACGGTTTTCGCGAGATTGCGCGGCTGGTCCACGTTCAGGCCGCGGGCGCGGGCGATGTGGTAGGCCAGCAGCTGCAGCGGGATCACCGCCAGCAGCGACTGCAGCAGCCAGTCGGTGCGAGGCACGTAGACGACCTCCTCGGCGTGCTCGGCCACCTCGGGATTTCCCTCGGTTGCCACCGCCAGCACGTGCGCGCCTCGCGCGCGCACCTCGGAGACGTTGGAGAGCACCTTGTCGAGCACGGGCGAGTCGGTGGCCACGCAGACCACGGGCGTGCGCTCGTCGAGCAGCGCGATCGGGCCGTGCTTCATCTCCCCCGCGGCGTACGCGTCGGTGGGCACGTAGGAGATCTCCTTCAGCTTGAGAGCCCCCTCCAGGGCCACGCCCAGGCCGGCGCTGCGGCCGAGGTAGAGGAAGAAGCCCGCGTCGCGCCAGTGGTCGGCCATCGCGCGGGTCGGCTCGTCGATCGTCTCGAGCAGGCGCTCGATCTTGTTCGGCATGTCCTTCAGCTCGGAGATCAGCACCGAGGACACCTCCGGCTCGAGGGTGCCACGCGTCTCGGCGACCTTGAGGGCGAAGAGGTACATCGCGGCCACCTGGGCGACGAAGGTCTTCGTGGCCGCCACGCCGATCTCCAGCCCGGCGCGGGTGAACAGCACGCCGTCGGCGTCGCGCGTGGCCTGGCTGCCCATGATGTTCGTGATCGCGAGCACGCGGGCGCCCTTCTCGCGTGCGAGGCGCATCGCGGCCAGGGTGTCCGCGGTCTCCCCGGACTGGGAGATGCCGATCACGAGGTCGCGCTCGTCGATCACCGGGTCGCGGTAGCGGAACTCCGACGCCACGTCCATCTCCACGGGCACGCGGGACCAGGCCTCGATCGCGTAGCGGCCGATGAGGCCGGCGTGGTAGGAGGTGCCGCAGGCCACGATCACGATCCGGCGCAGCTCTCGCAGCTCGTCGTCGGAGATGCCGATGTCGCCCAGCTCGACCTTGCCGTGGGCGAGGCGGTCCCCGACCGTCTCGGCGACCGCGTCGGGCTGCTCGTAGATCTCCTTGAGCATGAACGTCTCGTAGCCGGCCTTCTCAGCCGCCTCCTCGTCCCAGTCGACCTCCTCGACCTCGCGCTCGATGGCGCCGCCGTCGGCGTCGAGGAAGCGTGTGCCCTCGGGCGTGATGGCCACGATCTCGCCGTTCTCGATCATCTGCACGCGGCGGGTCTCGGCCATGAAGGCGGGGATGGCCGAGGCGATGAAGCTCTCGCCGTCGCCCACTCCGACCACCAGCGGGCACTCCTTGCGCGCGCCGACGATCACGTCGGGCTCATCGGCGTGCATGATCACCAGCGAGTAGTGGCCGCGCAGCTCGTTGTAGGCGAGGCGGACGGCCTCGACCACGTCGCCGTCGTAGTGCGATGCCACCAGGTGGGCGACGACCTCCGTGTCGGTCTCCGACGTGAACTCGGCGCCGGCCTCAACAAGCTTCTTCTTCAGGTCGGTCCAGTTCTCGATGATGCCGTTCATCACGACGTGCACCCGGCCCGAGGTGTCGTCGTGGGGGTGGCAGTTCGCCTCGGTTACGCGGCCGTGCGTGGCCCAGCGCGTGTGGGCGATGCCGCTCACCGCGTCGCTGCCGGCGCCGTTGATCCGCTCCTGGAGGTTCTTCAGCGGGCCGACGGCCCGGACGGTCTGCACCTGGCCGTCCTCGACCAGCGAGAAGCCGGCGGAGTCATACCCGCGGTACTCGAGCTTCCCGAGCCCGGCCATGAGGATGTCGAGGCAGGGGCGCGAGCCGGTGTATCCGACGATTCCGCACATTGGAGGGGAGCTAGGTTAGCTCCCGCTCCACGGCCTCCACGAGCCGTGCAGTCACCTCTGCACATTCGGCCTCGTCGGGCGCCTCGACCATCACGCGGACGAGCGGCTCGGTGCCGGAAGGGCGGACCAGGACGCGGCCGCGGCCCTCGAGCTTCGCCTGTTCGACGTCGATCGCCTGGCGCACCACCTTGGAGGCCTCCAGCGCCCCGCGGTCCGCCACGGTCACGTTCACCAGCTGCTGGGGCAGCTTCTCCATGGCGCCCCGGTCGGCAAGGTCGCCATCGCCGAGCGCCTCCATGGTGAGCAGCGCCGCCGCGATGCCGTCTCCGGAGGGCACGAACCCGGTGTCGATGATGTGGCCGGACTGCTCTCCTCCCAGCGCCCAGTCGCGCTTCAGCAGCTCGGCGAGCACGTTGCGGTCGCCCACCGGGGTCACGGCCACCTCCACCCCGGCCTCGCGCATGGCCGTGTGGAAGCCGTAGTTGGTCATCACGGTCACCGCCACGCCGCCGCCGGGCAGGCGGTCGCGCCGCGCGCAGGTGGAGCGCCGCGAGCGCGATCAGCTCGTCACCGTCCACCACGGCGCCGTTGCGGTCGGCCGCCAGCACGCGGTCGCCGTCACCGTCGAAGGCGAAACCGGCGTCGTAGCCGCCGGCGGCCGTGGCTGCGGCCAGCGAATCCACGTGCGTGGACCCCACGCCGTCGTTGATGTTGCGGCCGTCCGGCTCGGCCGCCGTTGCCTCGACCTCGGCTCCGAGCCTGCGGAAGATCTCCGGTCCGGCGCGGTAGGTGGCCCCGTGCGCGCAGTCCAGCAGCACCTTCTTGCCGCTCAGGTCGAGATCGCGGAAGCGCAGCTCGAGCTCGCGCAGGTAGTCGCCCGGCGCGCCGTGCAGCTCGCGCACACGACCCTGCCTCGCCGAGGGAGGCTCGCCCGCGACCGCGGCCTCGATGCCCTCCTCGAAGCTGTCGGAGACCTTCATCCCATCGGGGCCGAAGATCTTGATCCCGTTGTCCGTGTACGGGTTGTGAGAGGCCGACACCACCGCGGCCAGATCGAACCCGTGGCGGCGCGTGAGCAGGGCGGCGCCCGGAGTCGGCAACACGCCCCCGAGCAGCGCGTGCCCGCCGCCGGCGGCCACACCGGCCGCCAGTGACGCCTCGAGCATCTCGCCCGACTCCCGCGTGTCGCGCACGATCAGCACCTGCGGCGATTCCGCCTCGCTGAGCGCGGCGGCGGCGCGGCCGACGTCGAGCGCGAGGTCGGCGCTCAGGAATTCGCCGGCAACGCCGCGGATCCCGTCGGTGCCGAAGAGCTTGGCATCGGACTAGCGCTTCGAGAACTGCGGGCGCTTGCGGGCCTTCTTGAGACCGGCCTTCTTGCGCTCCTTCACGCGCGGGTCACGCGTGAGATAGCCGCGACGCTTGAGCTCGCCGCGCAGCGCGGGGTCGGCCTCGATGAGCGCTTTGGCGATCCCGTGGCGCAGAGCGCCGGCCTGCGCGGAGACACCGCCGCCCTTGATCTTCGCGACCACGTCGAGGCGCTCCTGCTGCCCCGTCGCATCGAGCGGGCCGCGGGCAACCTTCTGGAGGGTCGGCCGGGGGAAGAACTCGGCCAACTCACGGCCGTTCACCTCGTACTCGCCCTTGCCGGGCTTGAGAATGACCCTGGCAATGGCGTGCTTGCGCTTGCCGGTGGCCTGATAGCGGGCGTCGGCGGCCAGCTCGAGCACCGTGGTGACGGCGCGATCGGGCTCCTCATCGCCGCCCACGGCCTCATCGGCCTCCTCGAAGGACTGCTCGGCCGCTTCGACCTCGGCCGCGGCGTCGCCCCTGAGGAGCGCCGGATCCGGTCCGGCGTCCTCCAGCACGAGGTCTGGCTCGAGGTCGGCGCCGGGGATGACCTCGGGCTCGTCCTTCTTCTTCGCAGGCTTGGGCCGGTCAGGCTTGTCCTCGGCCGCGGGCTTCTCCTCGGCGGCGGGCGCAGCCTCCTCCTCGGCGGGGGCCTCCTCGTCCGCGGGAGCGGGCTCCTCTTCCGCGGGAGCGGGCTCCTCCTCAGCCGGGGCAGCCTCCTCCTCCGCGGGAGCGGGCGCCTCTTCGGCCGGGGCCTCCTCACCTGAGGCCTGAGGACTGACGCCTGAGGCCTCTTCCTCCTGCGGCGCCTCGTCCTTCGGCGTCTCGTCCTTCGGCTCCTCGTCCTGCGGCGTCTCTTCCTCGTCAATCACTTCGAGATCTCCATCGGCTTGGGCTGCTGGGCAGCGTGGGGGTGGTCGGGGCCCGCGTACACCTTGAGCTTGCGCAGCTGCTGGCGGGCGAGGCGGTTGCGGGGCAGCATGCCCTTCACGGCCTTGCGGATGACCTCCTCGGGCTGACGCTCGAGCATGTCGTTCAGGGTGCGGGTGCGCAGGCCGCCGGGATAGCCGGAATGGCGGTGGTAGAGCTTCGCCTCGCGCTTCTTGCCGGTCACCTCGATCTGCTCCGCGTTCACCACGATCACGAAGTCGCCGACGTCGCAATGGGGCGTGTACTCGGGCTTGCGCTTGCCACGCAGGGTGTCGGCGATCTGGGTGGCCAGGCGGCCGAGCGTCTGCCCGGCGGCATCGACCACGAGCCAGTTGCGCTCGCGGTTCTCAGGGGTGGCGACAAAGGTCTTCATACGCAAGGCGGCCGCGCGGAACGCGGCCGGCTGAACAGTGTGGCAGATTGCCGGTCATGAAATCCCCTTGCTCGCAGGCGCCGCCTGCTCGCCTTCCATGAGCGGATACACGGTCAAGCAGCTCGAGGACGCGCCGGACGTGCTCGGCGACTACCCCGGTGAGATGCGAATGCTCACCCAGACGATCGGCAGCGAGCAGGTCGCCTTCACCTGGCGCCGGATGCCGCCGGACACCGGCGGGCGCGGGTCATACGGCCACTTTCACAACACCCAGGAGGAGGTCTACTTCGTCTCCGAGGGCGAGCTCACGTTCAAGTGCGGCGACGACGAGTTCAAGGCCGGCGCGGGGACCGTGGTGCGGATCGCCCCCAAGACGCCCCGCTCGGTGCACAACGACACCGACTCCGACGTGATCCTGATCATGACCTCGGTGAAGGACTCCGCCGGCGACGAGGAGGTCGGCACGGTCGAGGACTTCTGGCCCGTGGGCGAGTGAGCGGCTCCTAGCGGCCCAGCACGCGCGCGAACTCACGCGCCGCGCCGGCCACGCCGCCGATCTGCAGCCGGGTGTCCGCGACGCCCGAGCGCAGCTCCGGATCGCCGACCTCCACGAGCCATGGCGAGTCCTGCAGCCCCACCAGGGCCAGGTCGGCCGCGCCGGCGGCCTGCACCGCGGCGTCGATGAAGGCGCGTGCGCCGATCGACGGGTGGGCGGGCGGATCGGCGGTGACGGTGGGCACCGTGAGGCCGCTGCGCTCGGCGTAACCGGCGGCGGTGCGCTTCGCCCGGCCGCTGGCCATCTGCAGCGGGCGGAACAGCTGCTCCTCCATCTTGTCGGCCGACACGCTGTCGAGCTGCTCGTAGGCCTCGCCGAGGGACGAGATCGCGAAGTCCAGCTCGGCGATCGCCGCGGCCAGGCCGTCCAGCAGCTCCTGGCGCTCTACTCCCATTCGATCGTCCCCGGTGGCTTGGAAGTGATGTCAAGCACCACGCGGTTCACCTGGCGGATCTCGTTGATCATCCGCGAGGCGATCTTCTCCAGCAGGTCGTAGGGCAGGCGCGCCCAATCGGCGGTCATGGCGTCGTCGCTGGTCACCGCGCGGATCACCACCACGTAGCCGTAGGTGCGCTCGTCGCCCTGCACCCCCACGGTGCGCAGGTCGCCCGGCAGCACGCAGAAGGACTGCCACAGCTCGCGATAGAGGCCGGCGGTGCGAATCTCGTCCTGGAGGACGTAGTCGGCGTCGCGCAGGATCTCCAGGCGCTCCTTGCTCACCTCGCCGCCGACGATCCGGATGCCGAGCCCGGGCCCGGGGAAGGGCTGGCGCCAGACGAGCTTCTCGGGAAGGCCGAGCTCGATGCCCACCTGGCGCACCTCGTCCTTGAACAGTGTCCGCAGCGGCTCGACCAGCTCGAACTCGAGATCCTCAGGGAGCCCGCCCACGTTGTGGTGCGACTTGATCGTGGCCGCGCCGCTGGAGCCGCCGGACTCGATCACGTCGGAATAGAGCGTGCCCTGCACGAGGTAGCGCGGGTTCTCCAGCTTGGCCGCCTCCTCCTCGAACACGCGGATGAACTCGGTGCCGATGATCTTGCGCTTGGCCTCGGGCTCGGTGACGCCCTGGAGGCGCTCCAGGAACCGCTCCTCCGCGTCGACCGCCACCAGGGGCACCTTGAACGTGTCGCTGAAGGCCTTCACCACCTGCTCGCCCTCGCCCTTGCGCATGAGCCCGTGGTCGACGAACACGCAGGTGAGCTGGTCGCCCACGGCTCGATGGACCAGCAGCGCGGCCACCGACGAGTCGACCCCGCCGGAGAGGCCGCAGATCACCTTGCCGTCGCCCACCTGCTCGCGGATGCGGCGAATCTGCTCCTCGGCCACCGACGCGGCGTTCCAGCCCATGTCGCAGCCGCAGATGTCCTCGAGGAAGCGGGTGAGGATCTGGGTGCCGTACGGGGTGTGGACGACCTCGGGGTGGAACTGGATCCCGTAGATCCCCCGCTCCGGGCTCTCGAGCGCGGCGACCGGCGACTCGGTGGAGGACGCCAGCGCCGTGAACCCCTCCGGCGCCTCGAACACGGTGTCGCGGTGGCTCATCCAGCAGCTCTGCTCGGCCGGCAGCTCGGCCAGCAGCCGGCCGTGCTCGTGCACGGTGAGCGTGGAGCGCCCGAACTCCCCCACCTCGGCGCTCTCCACGCGGCCGCCGAGGTTGAGCACCATCGCCTGCATGCCGTAACAGATCCCCAGCACCGGAATGCCGAGCTCGAGCAGCTCGTCGTTGAGCCGGGGGGCGCCATCGGCGTAGACCGACGCGGGGCCGCCGGAGAGGATCAGGCCCCTGGGGTTGCGCGCCTTGACCTCCTCGACCGAGACGTCGTGCGGCAGCAGCTCGCTGAACACGCCGCACTCACGCACACGGCGGGCGATCAGCTGCGAGTACTGCCCTCCGAAGTCGAGGACGAGCACTTCGTCAGTCGTTGCAGCCGTCCCCGCCGGAGGCTCGGGCGCGGTGGCTGCTCGGGCCTCCAACTACTCGACTAGAGCCGGGTCCGAGGCCGCGTGGCCGTTGCCGTTCACGACGCCGTCGGACGCCGGGGCCGCCTTGGCGGCCGACTGGGCGCCCATGCCGATCGCCTGGTCGCGCTGCAGCTGCTTGCCCTCGGTCTGAAGCGAGGGAGCGACCATGACCTCCGCACGGTGGAAGGACGGGATGTCCTCGTACCCGCAGGTGGCCATCGAGGTGCGCAGGCTGCCCATCAGGTTGAACGTGCCGTCGTTCTCGTGGGCGGGGCCGAGCAGAATCTGCTCGAGCGACCCGTTCTGCGCTGTCTGCACCCGCGCTCCGCGCGGGAGCTCGGGGTGGAACGTGGCCATGCCCCAGTGGTAGCCGTGGCCGGGCGCCTCGTAGGCGCGGGCCAGGGGTGAGCCGATCATCACGGCGTCGGCGCCGCAGGCGAAGGCCTTGGAGATGTCGCCGCCGTTGCGCATGCCGCCGTCGGCGATGACCTTCACGTACTCGCCGGTCTCGAGCATGTGCTGGGAGCGCGCCGCCGCAACGTCCGCGATGGCGGTGGCCTGCGGGACGCCGATCCCCAGCACGCCGCGGGTGGTGCAGGCGGCTCCGGGGCCGACGCCCACGAGCACCGCTTCGGCGCCGGTGCGCATGAGGTGCAGCCCGGTGGCGTAGGAGGCGCAGCCGCCGAGCACGACGGGAACCGGCACCTCATCCACAAATTCCTTGAGGTTGAGCGGCGGGCGCTCCTCGTCGGCCGACACGTGCTCGGCCGAGATGACCGTGCCCTGGATGACGAGGATGTCGAGGCCCGCTTCGAGCGCGACCTCGTAGTGCTTGCGCACCCGCTGCGGCGTGAGCGATGCCGCGCAGACCACGCCCTGGTCCTTGATCTCCTTGATCCGCTTGGCGATCAGCTCGGGCTTGATCGGCTCCTGGTAGATGCGCTGCATCTCCGCGGTGGCCTCTTCCTTCTCGAAGCCGCTGATGCGCTCGAGCTGCTCCTCGGCGTCGTCGTAGCGGCAGAAGACGCCCTCCAGGTTCAGCACGGCGAGCCCGCCGAGCTTGCCGATGATGCCGGCGGTCTTCGGTGACACCACGCCGTCCATGGCCGAGCCCAGGAGGGGCAGCTTGAACTGGTAGAGCCCGAGCTCCCAGCTGATGTCGATGTCATCTGGGTCCCGCGTGCGGCGCGACGGGACTATGGCGATGTCATCGAAGCCGTAGGCCCTACGGCCTTTCTTACCCCGACCGATCTCAACTTCCATGGCGGCATCCTAGGTTCGGCGGCGGACGATTGGACCTGGACGCTAGCAGTGTGGTTCGGGGGCCATTAGGGTGGGCCGATGGCGAAGGGTTCAGGCAGCGTTGTTGCTCTGACGACCGTTGCAGTCCTCCTTCTGGTCGCGGCACCGGCTAGCGCCATACCGCGAACGATCGGGTGGGCCTCCCCGCCCGGCCCGGGCGGGCCGTTCGCGGGGACGACCGGGGTCGAGCTGGTGAGCAGCAACGCCGGCGGCGACGTGTGCGGCGCGCGTCGTGAAGCGGCGCGACCCGACCAGAATCCCATCAGCACCGCGTCCTCGGCCGACGGGTCGCACGTCTTCTTCAAGACGAGCGACCGGCTCGTCAGTTCCGACACCGACGGGCGCCCGGACGTCTACGAGCACGTGAACGGGCAGACCCGGCTCGTCTCGACGGGCTCGGTCTACGGGGATGGCCCCGACGCCTATCTCGTCGGCTGCTCCGCCGACGGCGCGCGGGCGTTCTTCGCGCTGTACAGCTCAGGTACCTACTACGGCGTCTTCGTGCGAATCAACGGCTCCTCCACTCAGACGGTCTTCCTCAACACCAGCGGGGGATTCATTGGCGGGGCGAAAGTGGCGTTCTCCTCGGACGGGACGGTCGCCGCCTTCGACACCCTCGGGCCCCTCGACGGCACCGACGTGGACGACGACACGGGCTTCGACGTCTACAGATGGTCCGGCGGGACGACGACCCTCGTCTCAACCGGGAACGGAGACGCCGACGACAGCAATTCCCTCGCCGCCATCTCCGGCGACGGAACCCGGATCTACATGAACGCCCGCCAGCAGTTCTCGGGCGCGGACCCAAACTCCGCGGACGACGTCTACGTGGACGCGGGCGGCGACCTGGACCTCATTTCGTTCGACGGTGCCGCCGCCGCCGGCGGCACCCCCCCCTACTACAGCCAGTACCTCAACTCCACGCCCGACGGGTCGAGGGTCTTCTTCCGCACCACCACCAACGCCGCCAACGCCAACGCCGATACCAACGGCGAGCTCGACATCTACATGCGCAACCCGACCGCGATGACGACCACGTGGATCTCCGAGCCTGACGGCGGGACGGGCACGGCCACCGGGCTGCCGGACGTGCTCGCGGTGTCCCCCAGCGCGGAGCGGGTCTACTTCTCCACGATCGCGCCGCTCACCGGCGACGACTCGGGAACCACCACCGACGTCTTCCTACGCACCGCCTCCGGGCTGAGGAACGTCTCGAGCCAGGTGGCCGGCGGTTCGGGGCAGGTCGTAGCGGCCTGCAACGAGCTGTCGGTGGTGCGCAGCTGCGCCTCGACCGACGCAACCAGGTTCTTCCTCTCCACCGATGAGCGGCTGGCGGCGAAGGACACCGACTCGGCGTTCGACATCTACCGCTTCACCGCGCCCAACGGGCCCACCGAGCTGGTCAGCGACCTCGCCCGCGACCCGGACGATGGAACGCATTTCCTCGGCGGTGTCTCCACCGACGGAAGCCGGGCGCTGTTCGACTCGTCCGAAAAGCTGGCCTGCCGCGACGGCGACAACGGCGGGAGCGACGTCTACGAGTGGAACAACGGCGCCGTCGCGATCATGAGCCCCCAGGTCGGGGCCGGCGCGCAGGGCAACGTGTTCGCGACGATGTCGGCCGACGGATCGCGGGTGTTCTTCGCGTCGAACGCGAGGTACGCCGGGTCGGATAGCGACGGAAACCTGATGGACCTGTTCGCCGCCCGCCCGGGCGGCAGCGACACCGGCGGCTGCATTTCGGCCGCGCCCGTCCCCCCCAAGCCGCCGCAATGCTCCGATGGCCTCGACAACGATGGCGACGGCGTGGCCGACCGCAACGACCCGGGGTGCCTGAGCGGAGGGACCTACAGGGCGAGCGACGGCGACGAGTCGAACGAGGGCGTGGCCGACCTCGTGCTGTGTGGACGGCGCGACATCAGCCTCATCCGAGCCGACAGAAAGGGGCGCCGGGTCGCACTGAGCGGGGTCGTCTCGAGCCGCCTGACCGCGAGCAGGGTCGCGCTGACCGTGACCTACGGTGGAAAGACCCGCAAGCTCGCCACCGTCAAGCCGGGTTCGGACGGCCAGTTCAAGGCGACGGTCAAGGGCCCGCCGCGCAGGCAGCTGTCCAAGGCCCGCTACCGCGCGACCGCCGGCGGGAAGCGCTCGGTCGCGCTCAAGCTGCCTCAGTCGCTCGCCTCGACCTCGGTGAGGGTCTCGGGCGGTCAGGTGACCCTGCGCGGACAGGTCCAGCGCTCCCTGCTCGGCAAGCGCAGGCCGATCACCATCAGGCGGCTGGTCTGCGGCAAGCTCACCAAGACGGCGACCACTCGCGCCAACAGGCGCGGCGTCTACGTCGCGCGCTTCAAGGCGCCGCCACTGGCGACGGCCGCGCTCTACCGAGCCGAGTCCCAGGTGCTCAGGCGCCCCCGCTCGAAGCGCTACGCCAGGCAGTTCGCGCGCGCGGTCGTCGTGCTGTTTCAGCGCCCGACGGGCTGAGTCGGACCCTCCCGGTTATTCCTCGGCCAGCCGCCGCCGAGCGCTGCGCAGCGCTCGGCTCAGCCGCCGGTTGCGCGATCCGCTCGCCCTGAGCCGCCGCTCGAGCGCCGCCACCCGCTTCTCGAGCCGCTCGACCTCAGCACGCGTCTCGGCAAGCTCGTCGGCCCTGGTGCCGGCGGCGCTGCGGGCCCGCTCCAGCGCTGTCGCCGTGGCCGGCGGCACGTCCGGCTCGTCCTCGGAGATCACGCCCGCGAAGGCGATCCCGAGCGCGAACACGACCAGCACCGCCAGACCCTTGGCCACCGTCACGCGCGGGTGCTCCCGCAGCCCGCGCATCACACCAGCTGCTCCGCCACGGCCAGCCCGAGCAGCTTCACCGGGCGGCGGGTGTCGCGGTCGAGCGCGCCGAGCGAGTAGGTGCCGGTGTCGAGCATCGTGCGCAGGCGCTCGTCGCGAGGGATCGTGACCGAGCGCCGCAGCCGCTGCTCGCGGAAGTGGGCCTCGATCCTGCGGATGTCGGCGGAGTCGCGCTTGGCGGCCTGGTTGAGCACGAGCGTCGCGCGATCGTGAGCGAGGTAGCGCAGCGCCCCGGCCACGCTCTGCGAGGTGATGAACTCGGGCGTGGTGACCAGCACGACCTGGTCGGAGCGCTCGATCGCGAACTGGGCCAGCGGGTCGGTGATGCCGGTGCCCAGGTCGAGCAGGACCACCTCGTAGAAGATCGACAGGAACGCGAGCAGCTGGCCGTAGGACTCGGGGCCGATCTTGCTCATCAGCTCCGCGTCGGTGGGCGCGCCGAGCACGTGCAGGCCGGTGGGCAGCCGCGCCACGTAGGGGTTGAGGTCGGCGGCGGTGTGCGCGCCGTCGAGGTCCGCGATCAGGTCGGCCAGCGTCCGCTCCGGGCGCAGCCGGTCGGGCGCCAGCGCCGCGAGCGTGCCGAAGTCGGGGTTGGCGTCGACCGCGACCGTGCGCAGCTTCAGGTGGGAGGCGAGCAGGTTGCCGACCAGGAACGTGCTCGTGGTCTTGCCGACCCCGCCCTTCGGGCTGATCATCGACACGGTGTTCGCGCGCGTCACGCCCGGCTGCGACCGGACCAGGCGCTCGATCTCGGCCTCCTCGCGCTCACCCTTGGACACCAGCAGCGACTCGACCCTGGCTCGGATCCGGGACGGCATGCCCATCGAGAGCTCGCGGCCGTCGACAATCGCGTGCGGGTACAGATCCCCCCGCTTCATGTCGCGCTGAGTCTGCGGCCCGCTCACCTCAGGCGCAGCCTTTGGCCGGTGGCCAGGAGGTCGGGGTCGCTGCCGATGACGTGCGCGTTGAGGCGCCAGATCCGCTTCACCTCGGCGTCTATCCGGGCCGTGCTCGTGCCCTCGCCCAGCCGGTCGCGGGCGATGGTCCAGAGCGACTCGCCGGCCCGCACCACATGCACCTTCGCCCCCTTCGCCGGCGCGGGGGCCGGATCGGCAGCCGGGGCGGGTGCCGCTACAGGCGTGGCCTGCGCAACCGCGACCTGGGCCGGTGCTGGGGCCGGTGGCACGAGAGCTTCCACCCGCACTGGCGCGGCCTTGGGCGCCTTCGCCGCCGAGCGCTTCGAGGCGCGCTTGCCGACCTTCTGCTTGACCGCCGGCGGTGCCGGCGCGGCCGCGGGCACCGGCGCCGGGGCGGCCACGGGCG
This sequence comes from uncultured Thermoleophilaceae bacterium, assembly GCA_963808105.1. Classification (GTDB taxonomy): domain Bacteria; phylum Actinomycetota; class Thermoleophilia; order Solirubrobacterales; family Thermoleophilaceae; genus JAAYBF01. The sequence goes on from CAWEEH010000004.1 coordinate 262,639, forward strand.
GTGCGGGCGCCGGCGGGACCGGCGGCGGGGGCTCGGTCAGATCGTCCGTCTCCGGCGCCTCGACGGGGTCGGCCTCCGTGGTGGTATCGCTCTCGGGCGCCGCATCGCCGGTGTCGTCGGCATCGGGCCCAGCGGGATCGGTCACCGTCACGGTGACGGGGCCAGGCACGGGCACGGGGACGCCCGCGGGGTCGGGGGCGGCGGGATCCGCATCGCCCTCGGTCTGCTGGTCGGTCTCGGCCGGCGGCTCGGTCGCGATCGCCGCGGCGGGCGCCCCCGCAGAGGCGGCGAGCACGGCCGCGGCCAGACCCGCCCGGGTCCTCGCCGACACCACGTGAGGAGATGGGACGCGCCCCGCCAGGCGCTCGGACCGGCACACGGGACAACCGGGGTGGAACGGCAGCGCATCGTGGCCGCCCTCCTCCATTAGATGCCGGGCGAGCTGGTTCATCTGCGTCCTCCCTGTCTGTGGAGCGTGCCCTGAGTCATCGGCCCCTCACGGTCACGGTGATGGTCTTGGTGGTCCCGGTGGCGAACGGGTAGCCGGTCTCGCGCGGGAGGCGGGCCCGGAAGCGGTAGCGCTGCAGTCCCGAGGTGCGGCGGAAGCGGTAGGGCACCTTCCAGCTCCCGCCGGCGTTCGTGCGGGTGGTGCGGAATGTCTGCCAGGTGCCGCTGACGCGAGTCTGGAGCTCCACGAGCTTTCCGGCAGGCAGTGCCGCGCGCTTGGCGAGGCGCCCGCCGAAGATCACCCGCTGGCCGTTCAGTATCCGCCGGCGGTTCACCCGCAGGCTGCTGGCCGCGGGCACCTGCAGGTCGAGCACCTTCACCACCGGGCGGATCACCGAGCTCCCGGAGTAGACGACCAGGAGCGGCGTGCTCACGCGTGCTCGTACGCGCAGCGAGAAGCGGCCGCGGCGGTCGGTCTTGGTGGATCCCAGCAGGGCGCCCGCGCCGAACACCCTCACGGTGCCGGACGGGATCGCCCGGCGGTCCGGGGTGCGCAGGCGCCCGGCGATCCTGGTTCGCCGCCCGCGCCGGACCCGTCGCTTCGCGACGACCCGGCCGCGCTTGCGCGCGAACCCGGCACGCAGGCGCGACTCGATCCGCACCGGCAGGTCGATGGTGGCCTGCGATCCGTCGGCGCGCCGGTCGCTCAGGCCGGTGTTGCTCGCTCGATCGCTCGCCACGGCCCGCAGCACGTACCTGCCCGCAGGGAGCCCCGTGTCGTCGAGCCGTGCCCGCAGGCGCCCGCCGCTGAGGCGAGTGGCCAGCGCCTGCCACGTGCCGGTGCCCGCACGCGCGATCTCGATGCTTCCGCCCGTGACCCCGGAGAGGGGATCCGACACGGTGGCCGTGACCGCGGTCGGGTCCGAGAGCGCCTGGGGCTGAATCGCGAGCGCGGGCGCCTCGGGGTCGAAGCGCAGGCGCACCGGCTCGGAGGCGAGGTTGGGGTCGGTGTTGCCGGCGGCGTCGCGGCGCCAGAGCTTGAGCAGCCACTCGCCCCCGCCAGGGACGGAAACGCCCGCCCGTGAGACGCCGTCGCCGGGCACATCGCCGTTGCCCTGACAGCCACCGTCGCCGCGGCAGAGGCTGTAGGTCGCGCCCGTGATCGGCGCCCCCTGCCGGCCCTCGGCGAGGTTCTCCCAGACCACCGCGAACCCGTTCGAGCGCCGCCAGCCCTCGCCCCCCTCGACCCCGAGCCTCACCTTTTGCGGAGCGGTGTTGTCGACGTACGCCACGACCGGCGCCGACCAGGCCGAGTTGTCCGCGCGATCGTCGGCGCCCGCGCGCACCTCGACGACCCCGTCGCCGACCTTGGCGGTGCTCACGCGCACGTCGAACGCGGGCCCGCCCGGGCAGGCCTGCACCAGCGCGTTGTTGCAGCTCAGCACCTGCTTCCTGACCTGTGAGCCGCCCACCATCACCTTGAGCCTGCGGATGCCGCTGCCGTCGCTCGCGGTGAGCGAAAGCGATCGCGAGCCGTTCACCCACTGCCCGCCCACCAGGTCGCCGCCGGCGATGGCGACGCTCGGAGGCGCCGTGTCCTCCACCTCGGCCACGGCCCGCAGAGTCTTGATGTAGTTGCGGCGGTTGGCCGCGCAGCCGCGCTTGCCGCGCCCGACGCAGTCGATTCGCTGCACGATCCTTTCGGCACCGTCGATCGAGTGCTTCTTGCTCACGGTGTCGGCGTTTCGCTGCGGCCGCTTGCCCGGACACGCCTGGTTGGCGGGCAGACTCTCGAGCGTCCGCGTGGCGCCGCCGGGCATCACGGCGTAGAGGGCCATCGACCAGCGGCAGTCCGCCCGGCGCAGCCGTCCGAGCCACTTGAACGTCTTGAAGCGGGTGCCCGGCGGAGCGATCATCTGGATGATCGAGCGCGAGCGCTGGGCCACGCGACCGGTCCTCAGCCTGTTCCCTGTGAGCAGACCGCGCTGACCAGGCCCAGTCGGCCTGCATGCACGCCTCAGGATCATCCCGCGGGTCACGTGCTGGCCGGTGAACGCCATGGACGAGAACTTCCCGCCGCCGGAGACGAACGTGTCGGCCTGGCAGGAGAAGACCCTGAAGGTGTTCGCCTGCGCGCCCGGGGCCGCCACGGCCAGCGCCACGAGCGCCGCAAGGGCTGGGAGCGCTCTACGGGCCACCGAACTCGCTCTCTCCGCCGCTGGCGGGAGCCGGGGCCCGAGCGGGCGCCGGCGCCGCCGGCACCTCGGGCTCGAACTCCCGCTGCGGTGGTGGCGGTGGCGGCTCGGGCTGAGCCGCGGGCTGCGCCGGTGCCGGCGCGGGCGCGGGCGCCGGCGCAACCGGGGCCGGGGCGGGCGGCTGGGACGCCTCAGGCTTGGGCTTCGGCGGCTTGGTCTCGGCCTGCTCGGCGGGCCGCTCGATCCCGAGCGCCGGCCTGATCGGCCCCGGCACGCCCTCCACCGCGCAGTACGCGCTGCCACCGGCGGCGATGCAACCGGCCACCACCGCGCCGACGGCGCCGGGGCGGACGCCGGCCAGCGGCGTGGGGTCGGCCATCCGCACGTAGGCGCCCGCCGCCTGCTGCTTGGCGCCGGCCACCAGGTCGCCGGCGTGGTCCTTCGCGCCGGCCAGGAGCTCGGCCACCCGCCCGCCGGCGTCGACGTGGGCCGCGTCCAATCCGATCGGGCCCGCGGGCACCGGCAGCACGGCAGCGGCGCGGCCGCCCAGCTCGCGCAGCTCGCTCATCATCGCCCGGCAACACGGGTCGTGCTCCAGCAGCTCCTGCGCCTTCGCGCGCTGGCGCGGGGATGCCACGCCGAACACACAGGCGCACAGCAGGCTGCGCTTGCTCTTGGCCCACGCGCCCGAGTCGAACGCGCGGAACTGGGCCAGCAGCGCCTTGCCCGCCCGCTCGGCGACGCGCCGGTACTGGCGATCCGTGAGCTGCAGCCGCTCGCGGATCTCCGCGGGCCCGAGGCCCAGGTCGAGGCGCAGCTTCAGCAGGGCGCGCTCGGGCCCGTCGAGCTCGTCGATGAGCATCCGTACCCGGCGCGCCTCGTCGGCGGCGAGCACGGCGTCCTCCGGCGACTCGCCGGAATCGGGGGTGGACGCGTAGGGCCCGTCCACGGGATCGAACGTCACCCGGCGGCGGGCATCGGCTCCGTAGACGCGCTTGCTCGCCAGCTTGTCGGCCGCCCCGATCAGGTAGCCCTCGAGGTTCTCGATCTCCACGCCGTCGCCGCGGCGCTTCAGCACGCTCGCCCACGCCTCGTGGTAGAGCTCGTAACGGCTGTCGGAGTCGAGATCGCGGTAGCGCGCGGCCAGCATCCCGGTCACAGCGCGCTCGTGCGCGCGGTACGCGCGCTCGTCGTCGTTCGCACGCCTGGCGGTCAGAGCGGCCATCCGGCCTCCGTCAGCGCCTCATCGGCGGCGGGCAGCACGGCGAGCGCCGGCACCATGGCCGGCGTCTCGCGCAGACGCCTCACCAGCGCGCGCACGAAGATCTCCTCCACACCCAGCTCCACGAGCCCGGCGAGGGCGTAGCCGACATCGACTCCCAGCTCGGGATCCTCCCGGAAGGCTGCGTCGAGCACGGATCGGTCGGCAGGATCGAGATCGACTGCCCAGAGCCTGCGCGGATCGAGCGACACAAGGACGAGGTCCCGATAGTCCCTTGTCCTGCCCCCCTTTGTGTCAACGCCTCCATGCCCGTATACAAGCCCTCCTACGGGGCCGTATACCCGGGAGGAAGCTAACCCGAAACTGCGGGAGACCCAGCAGGTGTGATGTTCAGCTCGACCTCGCCCACGAGACGTGCGACCTCGCGCGGATCGAGCACGCCGGCGCCGAAGTGCTGGGTGGATTCCGCGCCGCACGCCACGCCGAATCGCACGCACTCGGTGTCGTCCTTGCCGTCGTAGCGGGCGGCCACGTACCCGGCCAGGAACGCGTCGCCGGATCCCACCGAGGAGACGGGCTCCAGCGGATCGAGGGTCGCGCGGCACAGACGTCGCGAGCGGGTCTGGTCGCCGTCGTCGCCCAGCAGGGCAAGGCAACCGTCGTCCATGGTCATCACGGCCTCGCGGGCGCCCATCTCCACCATCTCGCGGACGGCGGCCACACGATCGTCATGGTCGGAGAACTCGTGGCCCACGAGCTCCTCGGCCTCGAGCTCGTTCGGGGTCACCACGTCGGGCGCCGCCCGGGTGGCCATCCGCAGCGGCTCGCCCTCGGAGTCGAGCACGGTGGTCACGTTCAGGCGGCGCAGCTCCTCCACGAGCCGGCCGTAGAGGCTCTGGTCCACCCCCAGCGGAAGGCTCCCGGAGAACACGCACATCGCGGCCCCCTGGGCGAGGTAGAGGAGCTTGTCCACGAACAGCTCCAGCTCAGAGTCCGATACCGAGGGACCCCGCTCGTTGATCTCCGTCTGCTCGCCGGAGGTCGGGTCCACGACGGCCGTCGACATCCGTGACTCCTCACGGATGCGCACGAAGTCGTTGAGGATCGCCTCCTCGGTGAGCTGCTCGATGATCCGGGTGCCCGTCGGCCCGCCGGCCACGCCGGTGGCGATCACGGGCTGGCCGAGCGCCTTCAGCGCGCGGGCCACGTTCACGCCCTTGCCTCCGGCCATGGACGTCTGCTCCACGGCCCGGTGGCGGCGACCCAGGCGGAAGTTCGGCACCGCAAGCGTCTTGTCGATCGCCGCGTTGAGGGTGACCGTGATGATCATCGCGACAGAGGCTAGCTCTCTGCCCGAGCACGGGCGCGTTGACGCTCCCGGCGGCGCTCGGCGAGCCGCCTGGCGCGCCTCCTTGACTGGACCCGGACCACGCCCCAGGCGCCGACGGTGAGCAACAGAAGCAGGAACAGGGTGATCAGGGCACCGCCGAGCTCCTCGGTGATCACACGCAGCGGGCCGGCGCCGGGCACCTCGCCCGCGGTGACCAGCGGCACCCGCTTCACGACCTTCCCGTCACGCAGCACCGCCACGCGGCCCACGCGGGTGCCGGCCGCCAACTCGCCCTCCACCTGCTCAGGTGCGTCCACGCGCGTGGTCACCCGCTCGCCCCGGCGCAGCACCAGCAGGAAGTCCTCCGCCGGCACCAGCTTCGCGCGCTCGTCGCGGTACCGGATCGCGGCGCTGGCCACGGGCTTCTCGGCGTTGAGCGGCTTGGCTCGCCTGAACTGGGCCAGCCCGTAGCGCAGGAGCGCGAGCGAGTCGACGTCGCGCGCGGCCTCGGAGGGCGCGCCGAGCACCACGCTGATCACTTTGGCGCCGAGCGGGCCGGTGGCGGAGCCGATGAGCACGTAGCCGGCCTGCCTGGTGTGCCCGGTCTTCACGCCGTCGACGAAGGCGGCGCTGCGGACCAGGTCATTGCGGTTGTTCACCACACGGCGGCGGGCGCCCGACTCCAGCACCGCGGAGGGCTGGTTCACGATCTTCGCCAGGCGCCGGTCGCGCAGAAGCTGCCGGGCCAGGGCCGCCAGGTCGGCGGCCGTCGAGTAGTTCAGCGGGTCGTCCAGGCCGATCGGGTTCGCGTAGCTGGTGTCGTCGAGCCCGAGCGACCGGGCGTGCTCGTTCATGGCCGTCACGAAGCGCTTGCGAGTGCCCGACACTCCCTCGGCGATCGTGGCCGCGGCGTCGTTGGCGCTCTCGAGCATCAGCGCCTCGAGCAGGTCGTCGACCCGCATCCGCTCGCCCTTGCGCAGGTTGATCTTCGACTCGACCGGAAGCGCGTTGTACGCCGGGGCGGTGAAGACGTCGCTCGGCTTCGCGCGCTCCACCGCCAGCAACGCGGTCATCAGCTTGGTGGTGCTGGCGATCGAGCGGCGCTCGCTCGGATCCTTGGAGAGGATCACCGAGCCGTCGCGGGCGTCGATGAGGATGGCCGCCGCGGCATCGTCGAGCTTCGGCGGCGATTGCGCTGCCGCCGGCGCGGCAAGGGCGAGCGCCCCGATCAGGGCGACCACCACCCCGGCGAGCCTTCGGATCACTCGCGCAGCTTGATCTTCTGACCGGACACGAGCGCCTGCGGATCGAGCTCCGGATTGAGGAGCTGCAGCTCCTCCACGTCCAGCCCGGTCTTCTCGGCTATCGCGCCGAGCGTGTCGCCGGTCTTGACCGTGTAGGTGGCCGCCTTGCGCTGTGCGGGCTGGCGCTTCGCGGTCGTCTCTGTGTTGGTGCGCTCGGTGGTCTCCGAGGCGCGGTTGCCGTCGTCGCCGGAGTCCGTGCCGGAGCTGACCAGCACGAACAGGAACGCGATCGCGACCACGACCAGCGCGACGGGCGCGAGCAGGCGAGCGGGACTGTGTTGTTGAGGAGGCATCGGCCGGAATCCCGCCGCATGGTAGGGCGCGGTTACCGAACGCCTAGTTCCACGTCAGCGCGCGCAGTTCCTCTGCCGCCGTCTGCGCTGCAACGGCCGGGTCACCGCCCCGATCGGCGTGCGCGTTCACGATCGAGCGTGATGCCGCCACCAGGCCGGCCGCCGGGTGGGGCTCGAACGCCGGGCCGAGGTCGGTCGCGCTCCCGCCCTGGGCGCCCACCCCCGGAAGGAGGAAGATCGCCCGCGGCATCAGCTCGCGCATGCGGGCCAGGCGCTCGGGCCGGGTGGCACCGACCACGGCGCCCACCAGCGACAGCCCGCTCTCCCCGACGTGCTCAGCCCCGACGCTGTCGACGATCTCCGCCAGCCGCTCGCGCAGCGGGGCGCCCTCGGCGTCGAGGTCCTGGAGATCGCTCGCGCCCGGGTTGGAGGTGTTCACCAGCAGGAAGCAGCCGGCGCCGGCCGTTGCCGCGGCGTCAACGAGCGGCTCGAGCGAGTCGCGTCCCAGCAGGGGGTTGGCCGTGAAGGCGTCGGCGCCGAAGCCGGGCACGTCCCCGTACGGGCCCGGCGTGGAGCCCACGAGCGCCTGCGCGTAGGCGGCGGCCGTCACGGGGACGTCCCCGCGCTTGCCGTCGGCCAGCACGAGCAGGCCGTGCTCACGAGCGGCGTCACGCGCCTCGGCGAGCGCGGTCCACCCCGGTGCGCCCAGCCGCTCGAAGCAGGCGAGCTGGAGCTTTACCGCCACGCACGCCTGCCCCGCAGCCTCTATGGCGGCGTGGCAGTGGCGCGATACGGCGCTGGCGGTCTGCTCCGCCGGGGTGCCCTCATCTTCGGCCGCGCTGCCTTTCCACAGCGCAGCCGGGTCCGGGTCCAGACCCAGTACGACTCGGCTGCGACGCTCCTCAGTGAGCGCCGCCAGCCGATCCGCAAAATGCGTCACACGATCGATCGCCGTCGACCGTGTTGATCAGCCGCCCTTGACAGCCTTCTTCAGTGCGCGAACCGGCGCTAAAGCGCGGCACGCGGCTGGCTGCGATCTGGATCCGCTCCCCAGTCTGGGGGTTGACGCCCTGACGGGCGCCGCGATCGGCGACCGTGAACTTGCCGAAGCCGGTGAAGGCAATCTCCCCACCACGCTGCAGCGTGCTCTGGATCACATCGAGCACGGCGTCTACCGCGGATCCGGCGTCGCCCTTCGAGAGGCCGGATTCAGCGGCCACCTGATCGACGAACTCGGACTTCGTCACTTGTTCCTCCTTCAACGGGGACCGGACAGTGGTGCGAACGTAACAACGCCTGCGGACGAAACCGCTCTAGAACGCGGTTTTGGCGCTCAGTACCCCGCTATTTGCCAGAAACAGCCATCTCCGAAACCAGCATTGGAGCCGCCTTTACGCTCCCTCCGAGGGGTACCCAGCGGCTTTCTGACCCCACCGCCGCCACCGAACGCAGCATCGAAACGAGGTCGCTGGCGATGGTTATCTCCCTCACTGGAGCCCCCATCTGCCCGCCCTCGATCAGCCGCCCGGAGGCGCCGACGGAGAAGGTTCCGGACACCGGATTGACCCCGGAGTGCAGACCCGCGACGTCGGTCACGTACAGCCCGTCGCCCGCCTGTGAGACGAGCTCCTCCAGCGTGGAACCGCCCGGCTCGACCAGCAGGTTGGTCGTTCCCACCGACGGCGGGCTGCGGTAGGAGCCGCGGCCGGCGTTTGCCGTGGTCTCGCGCCCGTCCTTGCGCGCGGTGCGGGCGTCGTACAGATAGCCCGCGAGCCTGCCCTGCTCGATCAGCGGGGTCCGCCGGGTGGGCGAGCCCTCGCCGTCGAACGGCGCCGTGGCGGGCCCATCGGGATGGCGGCCGTCATCGACCAGCACGAACGCGGCCTCCGCCACCTCGTCGCCCTCACGTCCCGCGAACAATGAGCGGCCGCGCTGCACGGCGTCCGCGGACAGCATCGAGCCGATGAAGCCAGCGAAGGAGGCGGCGACGAACGCGTCCAGGACGACGGGGCAGTGCCGGCTCTCCGGCTGGCGGGCGCCCACCAGGTCGAGCGCGCGGTCGGCGGCCTCCGCCCCGATCGCCTCCGGGTCCAGGTCGCCGGGATCGCGGCCGAGCCCGATGCCCATGCCGGTCATCAGATCCTCGCCCTCGCCCGCGAAGGCGGAGGCGTACGCCCACGCCTGGGTGGCCCGGTATGAGGCGGCAAGCCCGCGCGAGTTGGCGATCGCCGCGGCCCCGTCGGCGTCCGAGTAGACCGCGTTCTCGACCTGTGAGATGCCCTCCGGCGCCCGCGCCGCCCGCTCCACCGCCAGCGCCAGCTCCACCTTGCGCTCGGTGGTCCACTCCGCCATGGCCGGTGACTCGAGGCTTTCGACGTCGGTCGTTCCGGTCTCCTCCGGCAGCCCCGCGAACTCGTCCTCGTCCGCCACCTCCGCCGAGGCATGGGCCGCGGCGGCGAGCGCGCGCAGCCCGTCGTCGCTCAGGTCGGTGCCGTACGCGTATCCGAAGCGCCCGTCGATGAAGGCCCTGATGCCGATCCCGCGGCTGCCCGCGTCGCTGAGGCTCTCGACCGCGCCGTCGTAGACCCGGATCTGGCGGCTCGTGGACTCCTCACACCATGCCTCGGCATCGCCGGCCCCCGCGGCCAGCGCCGCCTCGACCCCCGATCGCGCCAGCGCCTCGAGGTCGCTCACGCCGTGCCGCCCACCGTGAGCTCACGGATGTGCACATGGGGCTGGCCGACGCCCGCCGCCACCCGCTGACCGGCCTTGCCGCAGTACCCGGTGGCGATTCCGAGGTCCGCCGCGATGCCGTCGATCGCCCCGAGCGCCTCGATCCCGTTGCCCACCAGCGTCGCCCCGCGGACGGGGCTGGTGACCTTGCCGTCCTCGATCAGGTAGCCCTCGGACACGCCGAACACGAAGTCGCCCGTGGCGGGCTCGACCTGCCCACCGCCGAACGAAACCGCGTAGAGCCCGCGCTTCACGCCCGCGATCAGCTCCTCGGGCGTCGCCTCGCCGGGAGCGAAGTAGGTGTTGGTCATGCGCGGCCAGGGCAGGTGCCGGAAGGATTCGCGGCGGCCGTTGCCGGTGGACGCCACGCCGTCGTTGCGCGCCCGGATCGAGTCGTAGAGATAGGAGACGAGCTTGCCGTCCTCGATCACCGTCGTCCGTTGCGTGGGCGTGCCCTCGTCGTCGATCCCGTCGCTGCCCCACTCGTTCTCCATCGCGCCGTCGTCGTAGGCCACCACGCCGGGCAGCGCGAGCTGGTCGCCCATTCGGCCCGCGTAGACACTCGCCCGCTTCTGCACGGCGTCCGCTTCCAGGCCGTGCCCCACCGCCTCGTGCAGCAGGACGCCGCCGAAGCCGTTGCCCACCACCACCGGCATCCGCCCGGTGGGCGCGTCGACGGCGTCCAGCGCCGTGAGCCCCTTGCGCGCCGCCGACTCGGCCACGCCCTCGGGGTCCTCGGCGAGGATCTCGTAGCCCGCGTGGCCCCCGCGTGTGTCCGTGCCGGTCTCCACGCGATCCCCGCGGCGCGCCACGACCTGTGCGGAGAGGCGGGTGCGAGTGCGGTCGTCGGCGGCCGAGACGCCGTCCGAGTTGAACACCTCGACTATCCGCCGCTCCTCCCCGTACCCCATCGTCACCTGGGCGACCTCGTCACCGGCGGCGCGGGCGCGCTCGTCGCAGGCGCGCAGCAGCGCGGCCTTGTCCGAGGCCGGAACGTCCTCGGGACGCCTGCCGATGGGGTGCGCCCCGGGGTCGGTGGGCGCCACGAGGGCGGCCACCTCGCGGGAATCGCCGCGCACCGCCTGTGCGACGGAGTCGGCCACGTCGAGCAGCTCCGCCTCGCCGAGCCCGTCCACGTGGCCGAAGTAGCTCGCGTCGCCCTTCACCACTCGAACGGACGCCCCGCGCTCGGTGCCGCCCTGGGGCCGCTCGATGCGGCCGTCGTCGAGTGAGAGCGAGAAGACCCGCCGGTCCTCCGCGTAGAGCTCGCCGAGATCGCCCCCGCGCGAAAGCGCCCGCTCGATCACGGCCTGCGCGAGCTCGTGGCCGACAAGGCTCATGAGACCGTGAGCTCCACCATCTCCTCGGCTATGTCGAGGATCCGGTCGTGGCCCTTCGAACCGGGTGCGAGCAAATGGGGGTCGCCCGGCGCCGCGTAGAGCACCACGCGCGGCTCACGCTCGCGCTGTCGGCGCCGCACCGCCGCGGCCACGCCCTCGGCGACGGCGGTCGCTCGGGCAACGGCGCCCTTCGGGGTCTCCTTCACGCCGCCGCCTCCACCTCGAGCAGCGTCTGGCGCAGGTCGTAGAGGATCAGCGCCGGCAGAGCCAGCCGGCGCACCACGCAGGCGAAGGTGTGCCGGGCGCTGCGCACCGCGAACACCGCGCCCCCGTCCACCTGGGCTTCGATCTGCTCCGTGGGAGAGGTCGCGGCGCTGTCCGCGGCGAGCACGAGATCGTGGGCCAGCGCAGCAAGCCGCCGGGCGCTGTCCGCGTCGGGGTCGCTGGCGGCGATCAGGCCCCCGGCGGGGTCCAGCAGCACGGCCGCGCGCACGTCCGTCGACATCTCCACGAGCCGCGACGGAGCGCTGTCGGCGAGGGCTTGGCGCTGTTCCGGCATCAGGGTGCTCACAATAGTCGGGTGCCACTCCAGCGAATCTCGTGGATCGTGACCGTCGGAATCTGCCTGGTCGCAGCCCTCCTGCTGCTGATCAACGGCTACTCCGGCTACTTCGGGGTGCTCCTCGCGGTGGGAGCGGCCGCGGCCGTGAACCTGCGCTAGCGCGGCTGGGCCTAGCCGCGATCCTGGCTCTCGGGCTCGAGGTGAATCAGCACGTCCGCGCCGCGAACCTTCTTCGCGATCTCGCCCTGCAGCTCGTGCGTGATCTCGTGCGCGCGCCGCAGCGATGTGCCGTCCGCGAACTGCACGTGGAGGTCGACGTAGCGGCGACTCCCGGCGCGCCGGGCACGGAGCTTGTGGAAGCCGGCGACCTCGGCCGCGCCGTGCCCCTCGATGGCGGCGCCGATCGCCTCGAGCTCGTCGGGCGGCAGCGCCTCGTCGACCAGCACGCGCGACGTCCTCGACAGGATCCGGATGCCCGCCGCCACGATCGCCACGGCCACCACGAGGGCCACGGCCGGGTCGAGCCAGTCGACGCCGGTGATCTGGACCAGGATCAACGCCACCAGCACCCCCGCCGACGTCGCGGCGTCGGTGCGCAGGTGCGCGCCGTCGGCCTCGAGCGCGGGTGAGTCGGTCTCCGCGGCCTGTCGGTAGAGGTATCTCGACACCACCAGGTTGGCCACCACCGAGAACGCGATCACCGCGATGCCGACTCCGAGCGAGTGGACCTCGGGCGGGTCCACGAGCCGGCGCGTGGACTCGAAGATGATCACGCCGGCGCCGACCAGGATCAGCATGCCCTCGATCGCCGCGGCGAGGTTCTCGATCTTCTCGTGCCCGTAGGGATGCGACTCGTCGGCCGGCTCGTCGGCCTTGCGGACGCCGAAGTAGGCCACGATCGCCGCGACCAGGTCGATCGCGGAATGCGCGGCCTCGGTGATCAGGGCGATCGAGCCCGTGATCGCGCCGGCGGCGATCTTGAGCGCGATCAGGATCGACGTCGAGGCGATCGAGACGCGGACCGCCCGGATCTTCTGGGGCGCCTGAGCCGCGGGGCCGATTGCCCGGCTGGGCCCGATCATGGCGCCAGCTCCATCAGGGCCCGGGCGGCGCGCCCGCGGTGGCTGATCGCGTCCTTCTCCTCCGGGCTCAGCTCCGCCATCGTGCGGCCGTCGTCGTAGTCCTCGGGCACGAACGCGGGGTCGTAGCCAAAGCCGCCGTCGCCGCGGGGCGCGTGGGTGAGCCGCCCCTCGCAGCGCCCCTCGACCAGCGCCTCCTCCCCTCCCGGATGCACCATCGCCAGCGCGCACACGTAGGCCACGCGCGTGTCGCCGTCGGCGGGCACCTCGCGCAGCAGCTTGGCCAGGTTCTCGTCGTCGGTGGCCTCCTCGCCCGCGTAGCGCGCGGAGCGCACGCCGGGGCGGCCGTCGAGCGCGTACGCCTCGATTCCGGAGTCGTCGGCCACGGCGGTCTCGTTTGTGGCCGCGGCGGCCGCGCGGGCCTTGCCCAGGGCGTTGGCCGCGAACGTGTCGCCGTCCTCGGGCGGCAGCTCGACCTCGTCGGGCAGCGCCACCACCTCGTTCGGCGCGAGCAGTGGTCCCAGCTCGCGCAGCTTGTGCGCGTTTCGTGAAGCGAGCACGAGCCGCATGGCGGTCAGTCGCTCGGGGCGATCGCGGCGCGCTGGGCGTCGCGCAGTTCGGCGATGCCGCTCGCGGCGAGCCCGAGGAGGTCGTCGAGCGAGGCACGCGAGAGCGGCGTGCGCTCGCCGGTCGCCTGGACCTCCACGAGGCCGCCACCGCCGGTCATCACCACGTTCATGTCCACCTCGGCGTTGGAGTCCTCTGGGTAGTCGAGGTCGAGCACGGCCTCGCCCTCCACAACTCCGCACGACACCGCGGCGACGGACTCGTTTAGCGGGAGCGTCTCGAGCAGCCCCTCGCCGATCAGCCCGTTGAGCGCGATCTCGAGCGCCACGTAGCCGCCGGTGATCGCCGCGCAGCGGGTGCCGCCGTCGGCCTCCAGCACGTCGCAGTCGATCCACACAGTTCGCTCGCCGAGCGCCTCGAAGTCGACGACACCCCGCAGCGCGCGCCCGATCAGGCGCTGGATCTCCACCGTGCGCCCGTCGGCGCGGCCCTTCGACACGTCGCGCTGCTTGCGGTCGCCCGTGGAGGCCGGGAGCATTCCGTACTCGGCGGTGACCCAGCCGCGGCCCTTGCCCTGCATCCACTTCGGAACCTTCTCGTCGACCGAGGCGGTGCAGATCACGCGCGTGCCGCCCATCGACATCAGCGCCGATCCCGACGCCGTGGACACGAACCCGGGCTCGATCTTCACCTCACGCAGAGCGTCGGGCGCCCGGCCGTCGTGGCGGCTCACGCCGCCAGCCCCGCGAGATCGACCTGCACATGGCCCACGCGGGCAATCGGGAGCTGCAGGAAGCGCGTGCCGAGCCGGCGGAACTCCTCGGGGTCGCCGGAGGCGAGGAAGTGGTAGGCGCCCTGGCGCTTCGCGGGGGCGGCCATGCCGTCGCGCTCCAGCTCCTCGGCGATCTCGTCGGCGATCGCCGACCCCGAGCAGATGATCTCCACGCCCCTCCCCATCGTGCGCTGGATCAGCGGCCGCACGAGCGGGTAGTGGGTGCAGCCGAGGATCACCGTGTCCACCTCGGCCTCGCGCAGGGGCGCGCAGGCCTCGGTGACGGTGTGGACGGTGCGCTCGTCCACCTCGCCGCCCGCCTGGATCAGTGACGCCAGGTCCCGCGAGGCGGCCGCATGAAGCGTGGCCTGTCCTTCCGAGGCGCTCTCGAGCGCCCGCGCGTAGGCGCCGCTCTCAACCGTGGCGGGCGTGGCGATCAGGCCGACGTGGCCGTTGCGGGTCGCGGCCGCGGCACGGCGGGACTCGGGGCTCACGACGCCGATCACCGGCACGCGGCCCGCCAGCTGCTCCTTGAGCGCCGGCAGAGCGGCCGCCGTCGCCGAGTTGCAAGCGACCACGAGCAGCTTTGCGCCGCGCTCGAGCAGGATCTCGGCGAGCTCGAACGAGAACGCGCGCAGCTCGGCCGGCGAGCGCTCGCCGTACGGGAACCGGGCGGTGTCCCCGAGGTAGAGGAAATCCTCGTGCGGAAGCGACACGAGGCACTCGTGCAGCACTGTGAGGCCGCCGACCCCGGAATCGAAGACGGCAACCGGGGGCTCTGAGACCGCGGTCGTCACGGGTCGGCATGGTGGCACGCGGGGCCGACTGGGGCTCTACACGGGCGGTTCCGCCCTAGTCAGGGCCGCCTAGGCCAGAGAAGTAAAGGAGCCAGATCACGAAGAGAGTGAGTGCGACAACCACCGTCAACACGGCCAGGGCGAGGGAGGCAAGCGCGAGCGCCGTCGTAGGGCCGGGCGGATCACGACGAACGAACCCGTACCCGAGGACCAGCAGGGGCGCGGCAGCCACGCCCCACCAGAAGCCGTCTTCCCCGGTGGCGTCCGGGAAGCAGAAGAGGGCAACCGCACAGGCGAGAGTGGCCAGCGGACCTCCGACCAGCGCGACAAGCAGGCGATCCCGTCTAAGCACGCTGGTCGTTCTCACGTCTAGCCCGTATCGGCACGAACACGGGGGTTTGCAAACTCCAGGACCATGATCAGTTTGGGGCGGGCGCACCTGGGAACACCCCCGCTTCACGGGTAGGAGAGGCGGAGGCTCTTTCTCTATTGAGGTTGGTTCCCCCAACGGCGAACGCAGCCTCCGCCCTCTGGCTCGTGGGCCCTGGAGCCCGAACAGGTCCTTCTAACGCACGCTCACGCATGTGAATCCGTGACTCGTTACGGAAATCGTGTCGATCGTCCACCCCTCCCCGTAGCCCTCATTGAGCGAGAGCCTCACGTCGCCGACCCTGGCCTGTGCCCTCTTGACCGAGTCCTCGCAGACCCGGACGGTGACCTTCCCCTGGCCGATCTTCGCGGCGTACTCCTTCCGCGCACGGGCATCGCACCGCCGTCGTCGCGAGCGCCAAGTCCACGATCTCGGTGGCTTCCTGGCCAGTTCGTCCTCCAGGTAAGACTCAAGAAGTTCGCAGGGGTCGCCTCGCTTCTCACGCAGGTCCGTGGCGAACTCCTCGGCCACGTCTCGGGCCTTCTCGCGGTCGGACTGACACCCCGTGAGCAGCGCCACGCCGATGGCCGCTGCCCGGATAGTTGTCTTGACCACACGGCCGGGCCGGGTCCGCCACGCGGGGCGGTCTAGGCCCGAGCCCTCAGAACTGCACCTTCCGCACCGCCTCCTTGAGCTTGCCCAGGATCACGTCGCCCAGCTCCTTGCCGTCGTCGGAGCGAAAGCCCTTCATCGCGGCGACCACACCTGCCATCACGAGGGCGACCAGCAGGATCAGCGCCACGTACTCCACCGTGCCCTGACCGACCTGCTCTCGTAGCCGCCGCACGAAGCGGTCGAGCGTTGCGTGCGCGAGTCCCATGCTGCGGTACATCTGCCACCTCCCGATCGATTGCCGGGCGATCGTCCGAGGTGGCGGCGCACGCTTCCAGACGCGCGCGTGACGATTCCGCTCAGCCTGTGTGACAGGCGCGTGCGCCAAGATGGAGGCGCATGTGCGGCATCGGCGCGCTACTCGACCCGGCCGGATCGGCACCGGCTGACGCCGGGCGGCGGATGGCCGCCGCGATGCGCCACCGAGGGCCCGATGGCGACGGCGTCCGCCAGATCGGCCCCGCGACGCTCGCCCACACGCGGCTCGCGATCATCGACGTGGCCGGCGGCGACCAGCCCCTGACCTCCGAGGACGGCTCGATCACGGCGATCGTGAACGGGGAGATCTACAACCAGCTCGACCTGCGGGCTGAGCTGGAGGCGGCGGGCCACAGCTTCGCCACCAACTCCGACTCCGAGGTGGTGGTGCACGGCTACGAGGAGCACGGCGAGGACTTCGTGCGGCGGATGAACGGCATCTTTGCCTTCGCGCTCTGGGACGACCGGCGCGGCCGCCTCGTCTGCGCGCGAGACCCGCTCGGCGTGAAGCCGCTCTACTGGCGCTCCGACGGCCGCCGGCTGGCGGTGGCGTCGGAGGTCCGCGCGCTGCTGGCGGCGGGCCTGGCCGAGCCCCGCGTCGACCGGGTGGCGCTCGACCACTACCTCGCCTGCCGCTTCGTGCCGGCGCCGCGCACGATCTTCGAGGGGATTTCCAAGCTGCCCGCGGCCACCACGCTCACGGCCGAGCCGGGCTCCGAGCCCGTGGTCAGCAGCTACCGCGAGGCGCCGGGCGCGCCGCTGGAGGGCCTGAGCACCGAGGAGCTCGCGGGCGAGCTGGCGGAGCGCTTCACCGACGCGGTCGAGCGGCAGATGATGTCCGACGTCCCCTACGGCGCGTTTCTGAGCGGCGGCGTGGACTCGGCCGCCATCGCCTCGGCGATGAGCCGGCGCTCCGGCGCGAAGCCGACCACGTTCACGATCGGTTTTCCCGGCCACGGCGAGGAGATCGACGAGCGCGAGGCGGCGGCGGAGACCGCGCGCGTGATCGGCACCGATCACCACGAGACGGCCACCGCCGAGATCGACTTCCTGGGCGAGCTCGAGCGCTGCGTGCGCAGCCTCGAGGAGCCGCTGGGCATCCCGTCGGCGCCCGCGTTGATGCAGCTCTCGCGATTCGCCGCCCGCGATGTGAAGGTGGTGCTCTCGGGGCAGGGCGCCGACGAGCCCCACGGCGGCTACGCCCGCCACCAGGTCGCGCACGCGCTCGGGCTGGCCGCTCACCTCGGACCGCTCGCCCGCCCGCTGGGCGCCGCCGCGGGGCTCAAGGGGGGCGCGGCAGCCGCGCGAGTGCGCCGGATCCTGGGCGACATGACGCAGGGCGAGCGCTTCTGGCGGCTGATCGAGATCACCGACGCCCCGCTGCGCAGCGCCCTCGCCGGTGAGGCGGGCGAGGCGGCGGCCGCCGAGCGCGCGGCGCTTGCGGATGAGGTGATCGCGGACGTAGGCGACCGGGGCGCGGTCGACCAGGCCCTGTACCTCGACAGCCACCTGTTCCTGCCCGACCACCTCCTCCTCTGCGCCGACAAGATGTCGATGTCGGCCAGCCTCGAGCAGCGGGTGCCTTTTCTCGACGTCGAGCTGATGCGATGGGTCGAGCGGGTTCCCGCACGCGAGCGCGTGCGCGTGCGCCACGGGAAGCGCCTGCACCGCCGGGCCATGGCGCGGCTGCTGCCGCCGGAGATCATCGCGCGGCCGAAGTACGGCTTCTCCAGCCCGATCGAGGAGTGGCTGCGCGAGTCGCTGGGCGCCGAGGTCGAGGCGCGCTACTCGGGCGGCACGCCGGTCAGCGAGCTGATCGACCCAGGCACCGTCTCACGGCTGGTGACCGAGCACCGCACCGGGCGGGTCGACCACACGCGGATCCTGTTCTGCCTGCTCGAGCTGTCGGAGTGGCACCGCGCGTTCGTGGAGCAGGCGGAGCCGGCGGTCGTGGCCGGATGAAGAAGATCCTCTATGTGCACAGCCGGAAGGCGAGCTTCGTCGCCATCGACCGCGAGATCCTCGCGGAGGAATACGAGATCGAGGACTGGTACCAGCCCGGCCGGGTGCCCAACCTCCTCAAGCTCGTGCCGGCCGTGATGCGCGCGGACCTCGTGTTCGGCTGGTTCGCCTCCTGGCACACCTTCTTCCCGGTCACGCTCGCCTGGCTGCTGCGCAAGCCGAGCGTGCAGATCATCGGCGGGTTCGACACGGCCAACATGCCCGACATCGGCTACGGCTACCAGCAGGGCGGCCTGCGGCGCTGGGCCAGCCGCTGGATCATGAAACGCGCCACGCGGCTGATCACCAACTCGAACTACTCGCGCTCGGAGATCGCCGCCAACACGCCGATCCCACCGGAGCGGGTGACCGTGGTGCACCACGGGGTGCCGGACCCGTTCGGGCCGCTCGACGAGTCGCGCGGGCGCGAGCCGCTCGCCCTCACCGTCGGCCACATCGTGACGACCACCCTGATGCAGAAGGGCCACCAGCCCTTCGTCGAGGCCGCGCGCCACCTGCCCGACGTGCGGTTCGTGTTCGTCGGCAAGTGGCACGACGACGCGATCGAGCACCTGCGCTCGCTGGCGGGTGACAACGTCGAGTTCACCGGCTGGCTCTCCGACGAGGACCTCGAATCGCTCTACGCGCGCGCCTCGGTGTACGTGCAGGCGTCGCGGCACGAGGGGTTCGGCCTGGCGGTGGCCGAGGCGATGCTGGCCGGCTGCGTGCCGGTTGTGATGGACGTGACCGCCATGCCCGAGGTGGTGGACGGCGCGGGGGTGCTGATCTCGTCGCAGGAGCCGGAGGCCGTGGCCGCCGGCGTCAGCGAGGCGCTGGCGCGCGGTCCCGAGGCGCATTCCGCCGCGCGGCAGCGCATCCTCGACGAGTTCCCCATGAGCATCCGGCGAGACGGCATCCTTGCCGTCGTGCGCGAATTGATGCCACCCGGGGGCTCGCGCCCCCGGACCCCCGCGGCAGGGACCCCGAGCTAAGGTGGCGCGGGTGGAGGAGACCCAGGTCCCCGAGCGCCCGAAGGCCCGCGAGCGCGGCAGGCTGCGACGGCGGCTGCGCCGCCAGCGCCAGATGCGCGAGGCGCTGCTGCTCGATCTCGGCGCGATCGTCTACGAGCTGCACCGCCAGGGCCGCCGCGAGCCCGAGCTGCTCCAGGCGAAGGCCGCTGAGCTGAAGGCCATCGACCACGAGGTGCGAGCGCTCGCCGAGGCGCTCGACGCCGACGAGGGCATGATGCAGCTGGCCGCCGCCGGGATCGCCGGCAGCTGCGAGAACTGCGGGTCGCTGCTGTCCACCGACGCCCGTTACTGCGGCGCGTGCGGGAAGGCGGCGCTGCCGGCTCTCCAGGAGTCGTCCGGGCCGGAGCTCGAGACCGGCGAGCACCCCGAAGTCGCCGAGTAGTGGCCGATCCGGCGGAACAGCCCGAGCGCACGCTCGACAGCAACTGCCCGACCTGCGGAGCGCCGGCCGAGCGCGGCCAGCTCGTGTGCCTGGAGTGCGGCTCGCGCATCGCGCTCGCGTACAAGCGGCCCCCGAGCTGGAAGCTGCCGATCGCGATCGTTGTGATCGTCGGCGTGCTGGCGATGGCGGGCGCGGTGCTGGCCTATGAGGCGATTGATGATGAGGCGAAGGATGAGGTTGCGCAGACGCCGCTCAGGCCCAAGCAGGCGTCAGGCGTCAGGCCTCAGGCCTCAGGAGCGAAGGACAAGCCGCCCGCCAAGACCGAGGCCGAGCCAAAGGCCAAGCCCAAGGAAAAGGCCAAGCCCAAGCCCAAGCCTGCCGCTACCTCCGAGGGCCTCGTTGCAAAGGGCGATCTCTACACCTGGCCCCGGGATCTCGGTGGGTTCACCGTCGTGCTTCTGTCGGCCGAGGATCGGGCCAGCGCCACGGCGTTCGCCCGGTCGGTCGCCGAGGCGAAGGACGCCAAGACGGGCGTGATTCGCGCCGATGACTTCCAGACCCTGCCCAAGGGCTTCTACGTGGTGTTCGCCGGCAGCTACAAGACACGCGCACGGGCCGATCGCGCCACCGCTCGCCTGGGCGCCAAGTACCAGGGCGCGTTCACCCAGCTCGTCAAGCGCTGACGCCCGGCCACCAGCGAGACGCGTTCTCCATCGCCGCGAGCACGAGCGGGCCGGGCTCGACCCGCCGCGGGTCGCCACCGGTGGCGAGCACCTCCATCGTCGCCGCCACCGAGGCGGCCAGCGCGTCGGTGTCGTAGCCGCCCTCCAGCACCGCTCCGACCGGCACGCCGAGGCCGTCCGCCAGCGTGCCGACCTGCGCGGAGAGCTGAGCGAAGCTCGAGGTCTCCAGGAGGCATTCCGCGAGGGGGTCGTCGCGGTGGGCGTCGAAGCCTGCCGAGATGAGGATCAGATCGGGCTTGAACTCCCGCGCCGCGGGACACACCACGTGCTGCACCAGTCCGAGGAACTCGTCCTCGCCCGACCCCGCCGGCACGGGCAGGTTGAGCGTGAAGCCCTCCCCGGCGCCCGAGCCGACGTCCGACGCGGCGCCGGTCCCCGGATAGAACGGCCACTGATGGATGCTGGCGAACAGCACCTCGGGCGAGCTGTGGAAGATCGCGTGGGTGCCGTTGCCGTGATGCACGTCCCAGTCGAGCACGAGCACCCGCTCCGCCCCGAGCGAGTCGATCGCGTGCCGCGCCGCCACCGCGACGTTGCAGAACAGGCAGAAGCCCATCGCCCGATCGGCCTCGGCGTGATGGCCCGGGGGTCGCAGCCCGCAGAAGCCGGTCGGGGCATCCCCGGCCAGGAGCGCCTCAACCAGCGCGCACCCGGCTCCGGCCGCGTGCAGCGCGGCGTCCCAGGAGCCCGGGCTCGTGGGCGTGTCGAGGTCGAACGGTGCGCCGGCCTCGCAGTGCTCTCGCACGGCCGCGACGTGGCTCGCGGGATGAACGGCCGTGAGCTGCTCCTCGGTGGCGGCGGGCGCCTCGCGCACCTCGTACCCGAGCCAATCGCGCGGGGTCAACAGCGCCTCGACGTCTCGGATCCGCTCGGGTCGCTCGGGGTGTGCGCCCGTGTCGTGCTCGAGGGAAGAGGGGTGGCGGAAATAGAGCGGCGCAGCGATCGCGTTACCGTACCCACGCATCGGTGCCTGAAGCCGCCTCCACCCAGCTGCGCGCCGATGTGACCGTGGTCGGTGCGGGCGCCGCGGGGCTGTTCTGCTCTCTCGCCGTCGCGCGCGAGGGCGCGCGCGTGGCCCTGGTGTCGCGCTCCCCACTCGACGGGTCCGCGAGCTATTGGGCTCAGGGGGGTATCGCCGCTGCGCTCGCCGTAGACGACTCGCCCGAGCGCCACGCCCAGGACACGCTCACCGCGGGCCGCGGCGTGGCGCGGCCGAGCGCGGTGCAGGTGCTCTGCGAGGACTCTCCCCACAGGGTTCGCGAGCTCCAAGCCCTCGGCGTGCGCTTCGATGGCGACCGCCGCGGCGGCCTCGCGCTCGGCCTGGAGGGCGGCCATTCGCAGCGGCGCATCGTGCACGCCGGCGGCTCCGCCACGGGCCGGCGGATCACCCGGCAGCTCGCCGCCCTCGCGGCCACCCACGAGCGGGTCGACGTGTTCGAGCACACCACGGCGTCGGCGCTGCGGATGAGCGGTGACCGCTGCACGGGCGTGAGCGCGACGCAGGACGGCGAGCCGCTCACGATCTCCTCGCGCGCGACCGTGCTCGCGACGGGCGGCACGGCGGCGCTGTGGGGGCGCACGACCAACCCGCCGGGTGCGGTCGGCGTGGGGCTCGCGCTCGCCCATGCGGCGGGCGCCGACCTCGCGGACCTCGAGTTCATGCAGTTTCATCCCACCGCGCTCGTGAGCGACGGGCCCCGCGACGGCTTTCTCATCACCGAGGCCGTGCGCGGCGAGGGAGCCACGCTGCTCGACTCCGAGGGCGAGCGGTTCGTGGACGAGCTGGCGCCGCGCGACGAGGTGGCGCTGGCCATCGAGAGCAAGCTGAAGGCGAGCGGCGCCGCATCGGTTCAGCTCGACATGCGTTCGGTGGACATCGGCCGTTTCCCCAACATCGGAGCCACGCTGGCAGAGGAGGGGATCGACCCGGCGACGCAGACGATCCCCGTGGCGCCGGCCGCGCACTACACGATGGGCGGCGTGGCCACCGACCTCGACGGCAGAGCCTCCCGGCCGGGGCTCTACGCGGTGGGCGAATGCGCGTGCACGGGGCTGCACGGCGCGAACCGGCTCGCCTCCAACTCGCTGGCGGAGTGCTTCGTGCTCGGCGGCCGCGCGGCG
This sequence comes from uncultured Thermoleophilaceae bacterium, assembly GCA_963808105.1. GTDB lineage: Bacteria > Actinomycetota > Thermoleophilia > Solirubrobacterales > Thermoleophilaceae > JAAYBF01. The sequence goes on from CAWEEH010000004.1 coordinate 284,858, forward strand.
GCGGTCGCACCGCACGAGCCCCGCCCGGACGAGGCCGGCGACGACGGCGACGCCCCGCTTCCCTCTCCGCCCTCGGACGCCACCCGCGCCGCCCTGTGGCGCCATGCGGGGCTGCGCCGGTCCGCCGAGGGCCTGCTGGCGCTCGAGGCCGACCCGTTTCCCGTCGCGCGGCTGGTGGCGGCATCCTGCCTCGCGCGCGAGGAGAGCCGCGGCGCGCACCAGCGCACGGACTTCCCCGAGGTCGATCCCGCCCTCGACGCGCACCACGCCGTGGTGGGCGGAGACGGCAAGGTACGCATGGAGGAATGGACGTGAGCCCGGAAGAGCTGTTTCACGAGGCGATGGCGTCGCTGGCCTCCGGCGTGGTGGTGATCACGGCCCGCCACGGCGCGGGCCACCCCTGCGGCCTGGCCGCAACCTCCGTCGCCTCCTACAGCGCGAACCCGCCGTCGCTGCTGGTGTCGGTGGACCACAGCTCGCGCTGCCACGCCGCGCTGCGCGACAGCGAGCAGTTCGGCGTGCACCTGCTGCGCGCGGAGCAGGAGCCGATCGCGCGCGTGTTCGCCGGCAGGGGCGACGACAAGTTCGCGGGCATCGGATGGGAATGGGACGAGGACGTGCCCCGCCTGACCGACGTGCTCGCCTACGTGCGCTGCCGCCGGGCCGAGAACTTCGAGCGCTACGACCACACGATCCTGATCGGCGACGTGGCCGGGGGCGAGTACGCGGGCGGCGAGCCCCTTCTCTACTCCCGGCGCCGAATGGACTGGCTGCTCAGGCCGGCGTGATCAGGCCGCTACCGGCAGCCCGACGCCGATCACCTTCAGGCGGCGGCTCAGCGCGGTGAACGCGTACTCGGTCTGCTCCTGGCTGGTGTAGCCCAGGAACGTGTACTCCTCGCCGAGCGAGTAACCGGGCGGCACCAGCACGCCGGCCGCAACGGGCAGCAACTCGGAGAGCGTCGTCTGGATCCGCTCCTTCATCTCCGGGTCCTTGGACTGCTGCTGGAGGTACCAGGTGCCGTAGGCCACGTGGCGGTGCTCGTCGCGGGCGATGTTCGAGAAGCCCTCCACGAATCCGGGCATCACCTTCTGGTCCTCCTCGAAGTAGCGCAGGAGGAAGAACTGGCCGGTGAGAGCGAGCGTGCCCTCGATGATCATGTGGTACATCGTGATGAAGTCGACCTTCGCGGCGCGATCGCGCGGGTTCTCGATCAGCCGCTGCCCCGCCTGCACCAGCGACTCGTCGAAGAGCTTCACGAACGGCTCCGTGAGCTGCTCGCGAACGAGCGTTAGCCGCTCGGTGATGCCCGCCTCCTCGTAGCCGAACACCTCGCGGTAGTAGCGGTCGAAGAACTGCATGTGGCGCGCCTCATCGACCTGCTGCGTGGTGAGGAAAGCCTCCTCCTGCTCGTCGTCGTAGGACATGACGAGTCCCGAGAACTCGGTGGTCACGCGCTCCTCGCCGATGAAGAACGCGGACAGGAGCCACTGGATCTCCTCGCGCTGGCTGTCCGACATCGCGGCCCAGTCGCGCTTGTCCTGCTCGAGGTCGATCGCCTGCGACGCCCACGGCTGGCGCTCCCACAATTCGTACAGCGCCTGGGGCTCCATGAGCTTCAGCGTGCTCGTGATTTGCGAGTCGTCAGTGATCGTCGCGACGTCGCCTTGCTGTGCGTGATCGAGGAGCGTTGCCATGCAAGCGACCGTAGCCCTTCCTGACACCGAGTCAACTGCAGAGGCTCCGCTTTGCGGCGTTTAACGTGAACTTAACGTTGCATTCGTTGCTACTGAACGGAGAGTCAGTTCAATCTGCACCAAGGGGAAGGCGCGGCCATTGAGGGCCGCAGGGACAGGGAGGCCCATTACATGTACCAGTTCAGTCGAGCGATCTACCGGGAGTTGTCGCCAAGCGTCGTTCCCGGGCACTACGAGCCCGCATGCGAGCGCCGCCAGCGCCTGCTTGCAGACTGCGAGTCCGCGATGGAGCGGCTCGCCATGGACCGTCATTACTTCGCGCGCCCCGTGCGCACGTTGTTCAACGACATCCGCACGCTGTTCCCGATGAGCGAGCAGCTGCGCGTCTACAACGTGATCGACCGCCACGTGACGCTCGCGTCGGAGTACGTGGAGTCGCAGGCACGCGTCGGTGTGACCTTCGACGGCAGCCCGCTGTGCTGCCACGCGACCACGCGCAAGGGCACGTCGTGCCAGCGGGTGCCGCTTCCGGGCAGCAAGTACTGCCCGTCGCACAAGCATCTGGACGAGGACGTCCGGGAGCTGGCCGCAACCGCTGCATAGAGAACTCCAGGGGATCTCACTCCGCGAGCCCGGGCATGAGCCCGGGCGCAGGAGACAAGAGAGCCAAAAAGGGGGGGCCAACTGGCCCCCCCTTTTCATCCCCCCCGAACGGCTCGCCTTCGGCGACGCCTAACCTGAATTCGCTCCGCCTTTGGGGCCGGGTAGCTTGCGGCCATGGTCCTCGGCGTGGATGTGGGCGGCACCTTCACCGACGCCGTCCTGCTGACGCCGGACGGGGTCGTGACCGGCAAGGCGCCCACCACCCCCGACGACCAGTCGGAGGGGGTGATGGCCGCCGTCGAGCAGGCGCTGGAGCGCACGGGCGCCACCGCCGCGGACGTGGAGCGGTTCGTGCACGGCATGACCGTGGGCACCAACGCGCTGCTGGAGGGCAAGACCGCGCGCACCGCGCTGGTCGCCACCGAGGGCTTCGCCGACCTCGAGGAGCTCGGGCGCCAGGCACGGCCTGAGCTGTACCGGCTGTGCGTGGGGCACCCGCCACCCGTGGTTTCACCGGAGCTGCGCATCGAGGCGCCGGAGCGGTGCGGGCCGGACGGGGTCCTGCGCGACCTGGACCGAGATGAGCTGGCACGGCGCCTGGAGGGGCTGCCCGGCGACGTGGAGTCGGTGGGCGTCTGCCTGCTGTGGGGGTTTCGCCACCCCGAGCACGAACGCGCCGTCGCCGAGGAACTCCCCGACGTGCACGTCTCGCTCTCCCACGAGGTCGCCGGCGTGTTCCGCGAGTACGAGCGCCTGGCCACCACCGTGGTCGACGCCGCCCTCTCCCCCCTGCTCTCGCGCTACCTGGACCGGCTCTCGGAGCGCACCGGCGACGCCGGCCTGCCCGACCCCGAGGTGATGCTCTCCAGCGGCGGGGTGGCGGCCGCCTCGACCGCAGCGCGGCACGGATCGTGGACGGTGCTGTCGGGACCCGCCGGGGGCGCGGTGGCCGCCGGCCGGGCGGCCGGCGGGGGCGGCGCCGTGGGGCTCGACATGGGCGGCACGTCGTGCGACGTGTCGCTGGTGCTCGACGGCCGCGTCGCCGTGACCGGCGGGCGCGCGGTGGGCGGCCGCTCGCTGGCCCTGCCGATGGTCGACGTGCACACCGTGGGCGCTGGCGGCGGCAGCATCGCGTGGCGCGACGAGGGCGGTGCGCTGCGCGCCGGGCCGCAATCCGCGGGCGCGGTGCCGGGACCGGCGTGCTACGGCCGTGGCGGCGACCGGCCGACCGTGACCGACGCCAATTTGCTGCTCGGCCACCTCGACCCGGAAGCGCCGCTGGCGGGGGGCGTGGAGCTCGACCGCGGGACCGCGGAGCGCGCTGTGGCCGGCCTCGCCGAGGAACTCGGCCTATCGCTCGAGGAGACGGCCGAGGGCATCGTGCGGGTGGCGAACGCCGAGATGGCACAGGCGGTGCGGGTGGTGACCGTGGAGCGGGGGATCGATCCGCGGGAGCTGGCGCTGGTGGCCTTCGGCGGCGCCGGCCCCCTGCACGCCGCCGCGATAGCGGAGGAGCTGGGGATGAGCAAGGTGATCGCGCCGGTGGCCTCGGGGGTGCTGTCCGCGCTGGGGCTCGCGGTGTCGGAGCGCCGGCGCGACCTGGTGGAGAGCGTGCTGCTCACCGGCGACGCCCTCACCAGCGAGGCGGTGGCCGAGGCGGTCGAGCGGCTGGCGGCGCGAGGGCGCGACGAGCTGCCCGGCGGGGAGGTGCGCGCCACCTACGACCTGCGTTACGCCGGCCAGGCCTTCGAGCTGGGCATCGACGGGGCGCCCGAGCCGGAGCCCGCGGACCTGCGTGCCGCATTCGACCGCGCCCATGCCGATCGCTACGGCTACTCGGATCCGGACGCCGAGCTCGAGCTCGTGACCGTGCGTGTCGCGGTCGCGCTTCCGGGCGGTGAGACCGCGCCCGCGGGCGGCGACGAGCAGCGCCTAGATGGCCCGGCCCGGTTTCCGCTCCCCGAATCGACACTGGTGGTGCCCGCCGGGTGGTCCGCCATCGCGGACTCCGAGAAGGTGGTGATGACGCGATCGACCCGATAGCCCTCCAGGTGATGCTCGGCGCGCTGCGCGCCGCCTGCGACGAGATGGGCGCCGTGCTGGTGCGCTCGGCCCACTCGGCGAACGTGAAGGAGCGCCGCGACGCCTCCACCGCGCTGTTCGACCCGGACGGCCGCATGGTGATGCAGGCCGAGCACATCCCCGTGCACCTCGGCGCGATGCCGAGCGCGGTCGCGTCGGTGCTGGCCGAGGCGCACGAGCCCGGAGACGCGTGGATCCTCAACGACCCGTTCGCGGGCGGCACCCACCTGCCCGACATCACGGTGATCTCGCCCGTGTTCGCGGATCACGAGCTGCTGGGGTTCGCGGCCAGCCGCGCCCACCATGCGGACGTGGGCGCCAAGGAGCCCGGCAGCATGCCGGCCGACTCCCGCACGCTGGAGGACGAAGGGGTCGTGATCCCCCCGACCCGTCTGGTGGCGGCCGGCGAGCTCGATCGCGAGTTTCTCGGCTCCCTGACAACCCGCATGCGCAACCCGCGCCAGCGCGAGGCCGACCTGCGCGCGCAGCTCGCCGCCAACCGGGCCGGAGCGGAGCGGCTGTCGGAGCTCGCGGAGCAGATGGGGCTCGCCGAGCTGCGCGAGGGCTTCGCCGAGACGCTCGACTACGCCGAGCGGCGCACGCGGGCTCGGATCGAGGAGATCGAGGACGGCGAGCGCACCGCGGAGGACGTGCTCGAGGGCGTGGACGGCGATGTGCGCCTGCGCCTGCGCGCAACCGTTCGCGGCGACGGGGTCGCGCTCGACTTCGCCGGCACGGACGCCCAGCACGACGGCAACCTCAACTGCCCGCTCGCCGTGACGCTCTCCGCCTGCTACTTCGCGATGCGCGTGCTCACCGACCCGGACGTACCGGCCTGCGAGGGCGCCTACCGCCCGTTGAAGGTGAGGGCTCCCGAGGGCTGCCTGCTCAACGCGCGGCCGCCCGCCGCCGTCGCGGCGGGCAACGTGGAGACGTCATCGCGCGTTGCGGACCTGGTGCTGGCCGCGTTCGGCCGCGCCCTCGGCCAGGGCACGATGAACAACCTCACGCTCGGCAACGACGACTTCACCTACTACGAGACTCTCGGAGGAGGCCAGGGCGCATGCCCGGACGCCGACGGCCCGAGCGCCGTGCACGTGGCCATGAGCAACACGCTCAACACGCCGCTGGAGGCGCTCGAGCTGGAGTTCCCGCTGCGAGCCGTCGAGTACGCCGTCCGGCGCGGGTCGGGAGGCGCCGGCACCCACCAGGGCGGCGACGGCGTGGTGCGCGAGGTGGAGGCGCTGGAGGAGATGCGCTACTCGCTCATTACCGAGCGCCGCCGGCACGCTCCGCCGGGAGCGGGTGGCGGTGAGCCGGGCGCGCGTGGTAGGAACCTGCTCAACGGCGAGGAGCTGCCCTCCAAGGCATCGGGCACGCTCGCACCCGGAGACCGGCTGCGAATCGAGACCCCTGGAGGTGGCGGACATGCCTAAACGAATCGGCTTCCTCGGACTGGGGATCATGGGCCACCCGATGGCGGCGAACCTCGCGCGGGCTGGGTTCGAGGTGGTGGCGTGGAACCGCACCCGTGAGCGCGCCGAGGGGCTGGCCGGCGAGTTCGACAACGTCACGGTGGCCGACACCGCCGCCGAGGCCGCGGGCGCGGGCATCACGATCTCGATGGTGCCCGACGTGCCCGAGGTCGAGGCCGTGCTGCTCGGGCCGGACGGCGCCGCGGAGGGCCTGCCGGACGGCGGCCTGGCGATCGACATGTCCACGATCGCCCCCACCGCCAGCCGCTCGATCGGAAAGCAGCTCGAGGAGCGTGGCTTCTCGTTCCTGGACGCCCCGGTCACTGGCTCCCGGCCCAAGGCCGAGGACGGCACGCTCACGATCATGGCCGGCGGTCCCAAGGCGGCATTCGTGCGCGCGCAGCCCGCCTTCGAGGCGATGGGCGAGCTGGTCCTTCACGTCGGCCCCCAGGGTCACGGATCGATGATCAAGCTGATCAACAACACCCTCGCCGCGATCAACGCCGCCGGTCTGGCGGAGGGGATCGTGCTCGCCGAGAAGGCGAAGCTGGACGTGGAGAAGATGCTCCAGGTGGTGGGCTCCGGCTCGGGCGAGTCCGCCATGCGCGCGCTCAAGTCGGAGTCGATGGTGGAGGGCAACTTCGACGCGCTGTTCAAGCTCGAGCACATGCTCAAGGACGTGCGCTACTGCATCGCGGAGGCGCGCAAGCTGGGCCTGGAGACATCGATGGCGCGGGCGGCCGAGAAGTACTACTCGGAAGCCGACGACGCCGGCCGCGGCGGCGACGACTTCTCAGCGGTCATCCAGGCCGTCCGCCAATGACCCATCCGATCGACGACGAGGCCCGCGACCTCCTCAACTTCCTCGACGCCAACCCCCCGCCGCCCGCCACCGACATCTCGATCGAGGAGTTCCGCCGGCTCGCGCACGACGCGCTGAGGATCGCCGGCGAGCCCGAGGCGGTGGCGGAGGTGGTGGCCGAGGAGGTGCCCGGCGCGGCGGGACCGCTGCCCGCACGCCGGTACGCGCCGGCGGACGCTGAAGGCCTCCTCGTCTACTTCCACGGCGGCGGCTTCGTGCGCGGCGACCTCGACACGCACGACCCCCTGTGCCGGCGCCTGGCGAACGCGACTCGCTGCGAACTGCTTGCGGTCGACTACCGGCTGGCGCCCGAGCACCCTTTCCCGGCCGCGGCCGACGACGCCGTGGCGGTGACCGAGTGGGCGGGCGCGGAGTGGGACGGCCCGCTCGCCGTCGGGGGCGACAGCTCCGGCGGGAACATCGCCGCCGCCGCCGCGATCCACGCGCGTGACGCCGGCGGGCCCGAGCTGGCGGCGCAGGTCCTTCTCTATCCGGTAACCGACGCCACCATGGGCTCGCCGTCGATGGACGAGTTGGCCGAGGGCCGAATGCTCACGAAGGCCGCCCTGTCGTGGATGTACGACCAGTACCTCCCCGCCGGGGTCGATCGATCCGATCCGCGGGTGTCGGTGGTGCTCGAGGAGTCGCTCGAGGGCGTGGCCCCTGCCGTGATCGTGAGCGCCGGAAACGACCCGCTGCGCGACGACGGGGTGCGCTATGCCACCCGTCTGGAGGAGGCCGGCGTACCCGTCGAGCACCTCCCCTACGAGGGCACGATCCACAGCTTCATGCTCTATGCGGGAGTTCTCAGCGCGGGGATGGAGGCAGGCCGCGCCGTGGGGCTCGCGCTACGCAGACTGTTACAAACAGCACGAAATTCGGCTTGAAAAGAGGGCGCGGGCTTGTAACAATGCCCGCCCCGCGCCGGTGTAACGACGAACGTCTCCGGGCGCGGCTAGGAAGGTTTCCCCTCTTATGCCAATCGCTTTCAAGGAATGGGCTGTGACCGTGCGCGCTCTCGCCGAGGGCGAGCAGCTGCTCACCCTGCGCAAGGGCGGGATCCGCGAGGAGAACAAGCACTTCGAGATCGAGCACGACCGCTTCTTCCTCTACCCCACCTTCGATCACCAGCGCAACGACCTCGTGCGCGAGTCCCACATGCCCGAGCTCGGCCGAGCCCTCGAGGAGGGCGTCTGGCCCGACGGCGAGCCGCCTGCGAGAGCACTTCTGCAGGACGGCGGCATCACCCAGCCCGACCGCGTGCGCATCCGCGCCTGGGCCGAGGTGGCCGCCAGCTACCTGATCACCGACCCGCGAGCGGTCGACGCCCTTTCGCCCTATTACATCTGGACCACCGACTACGCGGAGAAGCGGCTGGAGTGGAAGCGCCGCCATCCGATGCACGTGATCCTCCTGCGCACCTACCGGATCCCGCGCCCGGTGACCGTGAAGGTGCGCCCCGAGTACCAGGGCTGCCGCTCGTGGATCGAGCTGCACCGCGAACTCCCGTTCGAGGGCACGCCCGTGCTCTCCGACGAGGAGTTCGACCGCGTCGAGGCTGAGATCGAGTCGATCGCCTCGGACGCCGTGCCCGCGCTGGCCTGAGGCCGTTGCCCTAGGTTGGATCGATGTATCGCGCCCTGGCGGTGGCGGCGATGTTGGCCGGATTCGTGTTGTTCGTCGGCTACGCCGGTGCCACCAACGGGCTCGACGGGCCGTGCGACTTCCGCTTCTCGGATCCGGAGGGATCCGGCATCAGTACCGACTACACCTGGTGGCCGCCGGGGGCAGTGAAATGCGTGACGGAGCTTCCCAATGGTTCGACCAGAACCGAGACCTTCCCTCGGGACGGTTACTGGTACGTAGCGGTGGTAGCCGGCAGCATCCCGCTGGCCTTGTGGGGCTTCTGGCTGCGCGGCCGATCTCCGTCGTCCTGGACACAACCGTGGCAGCGACGACTACTACGTCTCACTGCCGCCGGACTCAGGCTGACCGCGATCGGATTCGGCTTGGCCGCCATTGGGTTCTTCACGCTGCTCTGGCTGATCCCACCGATGGGGCCGATCCTCGCGTTCCTGGCATGGTGGCTATGGCGCTGGGGCGCGGAGCTCATGGTGCCGGCCATCGATCAATCCGGTGGGGACTCAAGGGGGTCCCAACCCCGATAAGTCCCCACTCGATCGGCGGAGCACTCACGGGGGCCATAGGCCCGGTCAGCGCTCCACAGATTCTCCGGGCGAGCGGCGATACTTGGGCCATGTCCAAGGAGAACGTGAAGGTCGTCCAGCGGATCTGGGACATCTACACGGCCGGCCTCGAGCAGGGTGACAACGGCGCCCTCGCCGCTCCATACGACGAGGGGCTGGTCGCCGTCGACTCCACGGTCAGTCCGGTCGCGGACATCCCCGGCATGAAGGAGGTGTACGTAGGGATGGACGGGTTCGCCGAATTCACCCGGTCCTGGATTCAGGACTGGGAGGGCCTCACGATGACGCTGGTGGAGGCCGTCGACATCGGCGACGACCGGGTTCTGGCGGTCGTCCATCAGTCGGCCACGGGCAAGACCAGTGGAGCGGCCGTCGAGCTGGACTTCGGGATCGTCTACACGCTCGAACAGGGAATCGTCGTCGATCGCAAGGACTACAAGCTCGATGACGCCCGGGAGGCCGCGGGGCTGAGCCCGCCCTAGCGGCGGCGCGCCGACCAGCGCACCGAGCCTGAGCTGCAGCCCTCGAACAGGCCGTCGACGCGGACCACGCCGCGGGCGAAGCTGCGACGGATGCGTCCTTCGATCCGGACCGTCGCGGCGCCAACCCAGCGAGTCGATCTCCCGGTGCCGCGCGCGGAGAAGCGCCCGTCCCGGCGCACCTTCACCTGACCCGGCAGCGAGAGTGCGGCATAGCCTCCGCAGCGGCGGGCGAAGACCGAAAACGCGAGGCCCTGGATCACACCCCGGCGGGGCCGCGTGAAGCGGAGATAGCGCCGCTGAGAGGTCGGCCCGGTCCATTCTCCGCTGCGCGCCGCCACTCGGAAGCGGCGAAACGGGGTCCACTCCATGCCACCCTGGGACGCGGCGTCCCCCTGAATCGACGTGTAGTACACGCCGGGAACCAGCGGGGCCCCTCGCCAGAACGGGGCCGAGCCGTCTTCGGCTCGGTCGAAGGTGTCCGCCTGGACCCAGTAGCCGCTCGAGGGCTGCGTGCCTGGGCCCCTGACCGGCCTCGTGGCCACGCGAATGTTCACGAACGGGTAGTCGGGCGTCCAGCGCGCAAACGGGCGGCGCTGGGCATCGGTCCCCGCTTGGGTGAGCTCGATCGGCGGGAAGGGCGCGGCGGCGGCCGTTGGGGCGATCAGTAGCGAGACCACGACCACAGCGCCAACAGAGCGGAGTCCTTTCACGACATCTCCAACCCGCCCCGACCTCCATCGATGCGATGCGGGGCGCCTCTCGCACTAGCATCCCGCCCATGACCCGCGACGAGGCTGTCGAGGCTGCCAAGGAGCTCGGCGCCCATCACGCCGACCGGACCACGCACCGCTGGATCCCGCGCCAGAAGGAGGACCACACCTGGGAGGTCGTGAAGGTCGCGATGCCGCCGGGGGCGCGGATCGATCCGCTCAAGACGACCACCGAGGCCGTGCCGAAGCCGCCACAGGCCGACGATCCCCGCAGCGCTTTCGACAGGAACGTGGGCCGCGGCCAGGGCTGACCGACCGGCGCGCCGACCCTCGCCCCGCTGGTAGCTTCATTCCGCTTTGCGCCGAGGGATCGCCGGACTCGCCGTTGCCCTAGCCGCGCTCGCGGCCGCGCCCGCGTACGCCCAGGTCCAGCCGTATCAGTCGAATGACGCCAGGGGGTTCCGCAACGTGCTGCCCTCCGGTCAGAACGGCACCTTCAACGCCCTCCAGCTCGGCCAGTTCGTGGCCACCGGCGCGCGCCCGCCGCACTCCGACGACCAGCTGCGCATGTACGAGAACCTCGTCTACGCCAGCCCCGGGCTGACCTCCTCCACGTTGCCGCAGTTCTTCAAGGACGCGAGCTTCGGAGTGAAACAGGGCGATGTCGAGCGGACGTACTCGCCCAGAAGCGACGTGACCATCCAGCGCGACCGCGGCTTCGGCATCCCGCACGTCTACGGACGCACCCGCTCCGGAACGATGTTCGGGGCCGGGTACGCGGGCGCCGAGGACCGGCTGTTCTTCATGGACGCGCTGCGCAACGTCGGGCGCGGCACGCTCTCGAGCTTCGCCGGCGGCGCCGCGGGCAACCGGGCTCAGGACGAGGACATCTGGTCGCAGGCGCCCTACAACGAGTCGGACCTCCAGCGCCAGTACGACGACTTCGACGAGCTCTACGGAGCCGAGGGCCGGCAGGTGCAGCGCGACATCGCCGACTACGTCGCGGGCGTGCAGGCCTACATCGCCGAGGCGCGCATCAACCCTCTGAAGATGCCGGGCGAGTACGCCGCGATCGGCCGGCCGCAGGGGCCGGCCGACTGGAACGTGCGCGACGTGATCTCCACCGCCGTCCTGATCGGCGCCACGTTCGGCAAGGGCGGCGGCTCGGAGCTCGACTCCGCGATCGCCCTCCAGGCCGCGCGGCGGCGGTTCGGCACCAAGAAGGGCAACGCCGCGTGGCGCGACTTCCGCAGCGCCGAGGATCCCGAGGCCCCGGTCACGGTCCTGAAGAAGAAGTTCCCCTACCAGAAGCCCCCGAAGCGGGTGCGCAAGGGAAGCCTGGCGATACCGGATCGCGGCTCGGTGGACAAGACGAGGTTCGAGGTCTCCGCAAGCGCGTCGCGCGCGAACGCGAAGCGGGATGGGCTGCTCGGCAACCTCAACTCGATCCCGGCGAAGCAGTCCAACGCGCTGCTGGTGTCCGCTCGCGAGTCGGCCTCCGGGAGGCCGCTTGCCGTGTTCGGACCTCAGACCGGCTACTTCAACCCGCAGATCCTGATGGAGATCGACCTGCACGGCCCGGGCATCGACGCGCGCGGAGCGGCCTTCAACGGGGTGAACCTGTACGTGACGCTCGGCCGCGGGCGCGACTACGCCTGGAGCGCGACCTCGTCGAGCCAGGACATCATCGACACCTTCGCCGTCGACCTGTGCGAGGCGAACGGCTCACGGCCCCGCAAGACCTCGAACCACTACCGCTTCCGCGGTCGCTGCCTTCCCATGGAAACACTGGAGCGACGCAACAGCTGGTCCCCCAGCCTGGGCGACAGCACCCCGGCCGGCACCCAGACCCTGCGCGCGTTCCGCACCAAGTTGGGCCTGGTGATCGCCCGCGGGACGATCAAGGGCAAGCCCGTGGCCTACACCAAGCTGCGCTCGACCTACATGCACGAGCTCGACGCGGGCATCGGCGTGTCGCGCTTCAACAACCCGAACGTGATCAAGAGCGCGCGGGACTTTCAGCGCGCGGCGACCGGACTGCACTACGCCTTCCACTGGTTCTACGCCGACAGCCGCGACATCGCCTACATCAATACCGGCGACAACCCGGTGCGGGCGAAGGGCGTGAATCAGAACTTCCCCGTTCGCGCGAAGTTCGAGTGGCAGGGCTTCAACCCCGACGCCTACCGCGCCCGTTACGTGCCGTTCGCGAAGCTGCCGCAAACGATCAACCAGCGCTACATCGTGAACTGGAACAACAAGTCCGCGCGCGACTTCCGGGCCGCCGACTCCAACTGGGAGTACACCTCGATCTACCGCTCCAAGCTGCTCGAGGACCGGGTCAAGCGGGGCACCAAGGGGGCGCGCAAGATGACGCTGCCCCAGCTGGCCGATGCGATGGAGACGGCCGGCTACACCGACCTGCGCGGCGACGCCGTGCTGCCCTACCTGCTGCGCGCGATCGGCAACCAGCGCGACCCGCGCGCGGTGAAGGCGCTCGGCACGCTGCGGGCCTGGCTGAGGGCGGGCGCTCCGCGCCGCGACGCCAACCGCGACGGCGTGTACGACCATTCCGAGGCCGTGCGGATCATGGACGCGTGGTGGCCCGCGCTCGTGCGCGGCGCCTTCGAGCCGGCGCTGGGCAAGGACGCCTACGACCGCTTCATCGGCTTCAAGATCCTCGACAACGAGCCGAACAACCACGGCGCCCACCTCGGGTCCGCCTACCAGGGCGGCACCTACGGCCTGCTCCAGAAGGACCTGCGCACGCTGCTGGGCCGCAAGCGGCTCAAGAGGCTTAAGGGGCCGCCGGGTCAGGAAGTCGCGCTACTCGCGCACCTACTGCGGCGGCACCAAGCGCCGCCGCGGCACGCTGCGGCGCTGCCGGCGGGTGCTGGTGTCGACGCTGATCGCGGCCACCACCAAGACGCCGGCGCAGCTCTACGGCGGCGACGACATCTGCAAGTCCCAGCCGGGCCTCGGCCCGTCGGACCCGCGGCGAAAGGCGGGGAACCAGCTCTGCTTCGACTCGATCTGGATGCGCGCGCTCGGCGCCGCCCAGCAGCCGGTGATCCACTGGATCAACAGGCCGACCTTCCAGCAGGCTGTGGAGATCCAGGGCCGTGCGCCGCGGTAGGACGCCTGTCAATCACGCGTCAGCCACGCCTCGCGTTCTCCGGACCGCGCTGATCCTCTTCCCCGCCCCGCCGCGACCTGGCCGACGCTCGACTGAGCCGGAACGATTGGTGACTCAGCGGGGTCCTGACCCCGTCTAGTCGCCAACAGATTCCCTAGGCCCGCGACCGGCGCGCTAGCCCCGCACCCGCTGGTAGCTTCATCCGGCTTTGCACAGCCGGCTCTTCGGACTCACACTTGTCGTCGCCGCGCTCGCCGCGGCGCCCGCCCACGCGCGCGTGATCAACGCCGAGACCGTCCTTCCGCCCGGCCAGAGCGGCCACGTTTCGATCGGCGGAGTGACGGCAGGCACGGGTTCGCCCCACCTCAACGACCAGACCGGCCTGTTCACGTCCTTCCGCTACAAGTCCGCGCTGTTCAACCAGCCCGGCGCGACCACCACGCCCAAGGCCGGAGTGAGAATCGTGCGCGGGCCCTACGGCGTGCCCGCCGTCACCGGGGCCAGCGACTACGACGCCTGGTGGGGCGTGGGCTACGCGGTGGCGCAGGACCGCCTGTTCCAGCTCGAGCTGTTCCGGCGCGCCACCAGCGGCCGGCTGGCGGAGATCCTGGGCGACTCGTATCTCGACGACGACCTGATCGCCCGCCGCGACTACTACACCGACGCTGAGCTGGACCGGATGGTGGCCGCGATCCCGCCGACGCTGAAGCGCCGGGCCGAGGCCTACCGCGACGGCATCAACGCCTGGGCCGCCGAGGCGCGCAGCGATCCGAGCAAGCTGCCGGGCGAGTTCGCCGCACTGGCCGTGGCCGTTCCCACCTGGACGCTGCGCGACACCGCCCGCGTGGGCGTCTTCCTCGCACGCACCGTCCCCTCCGGCGACGGGCGCGAGATCGAGAACGCCCGCGCGCTCAAGGAGCTCGGCCCGGGAGGGTTCTCGAAGCTGCTGCCGCTGCGCACCAAGGGCCGGGTGTCGACCGTGCCGAGGGAGAAGGGCCTGTTCCCGTCCCAGCCCGGCCGCACCGCGAAGCAGGAGCGCGCCGCCTACCGGCGCTCCCAGCGGTTCGTGGCGGGCCTCACGCTGCCCGGGCCGGCCGCATCGCTCGCGTCCCGTCAGCGCGAGTCGCGCCGCATCCTGCCCCGAGGCGGCTCGTACATGTGGGGCATCGGACGGCCGGCCAAGAAGATCAAGCGCAGGGGCCGCAAGCCGCGCTACCGCCGCCCCAAGGGCGCGGGCAACGCGTTCCTGTTCAACGGCCCGCAGCTCGGCTACTCCATCCCGGAGCTGTTCGTGGAGTTCGAGCTGCACTCGCCGGCGCAGAACATGCGCGGCGTGAGCGCGGCCGGGATCCCGGTGATGGGGATCGGCCACAACGGGCGGCTCGCCTGGGGCTTCACCTCGGGGCTCTCGGACGAGGACGACCTCTACGCCGAGTCGCTCACCGGCCAGGAGACCTATCGCTTCAAGGGCCAGACCAGGCGGATGGAGTGCCGCGACGAGCGCTTCGACTTCCGCGCGCCGGCCACCGACCTCCCTGACCTGATCACCTCGCCCAGCCGCCTGAGCGGATCGAAGACCGAGCGCATCTGCAGGACGGTCCACGGCCCGGTTCAGGTGCGCGCGAACGGCGTCGCGTACGCCCGCCGGTACGCGATCTGGGGCCGTGAGCTGGAGACGCTCAACGGCCTCAGCGGCCTGAATGACGCCAAGACCGTGCGCGAGGCCGACCGCGCCATGCTCGGCGTGACCTGGAACGAGAACGTGATCGCCGTGGACGACCGCGGCAACATCGGCTACTGGCACCCGGGCCTGCACCCGCTGCGCCCGCGGGGATTCGACGAGCGCCTGCCCTATCCCGGCACCGGGGACGCCGAGTGGCGCGGCCTGCTGCCCCGGCGCCGCACGCCGTACGCGATCAACCCCCGCCAGGGCTACCTGTTCCAGTGGAACAACATGCCCTCGCTGGGCTGGACGAACGCCGACTCGGAGGCCACCGAGCGCCTCGCCGGCCCCTACCACCGCTCGCGCCTGCTCAAGCTGCTGGTCGGGCGCGCGGTGAAGAAGCCGTCCTACGAGGCCTCGAAGGCGATCGACCGCGTGAGCGGCACCTCCGCCCAGCAGTACGTGTTCTTCCGCCGCCACCTGCGCCGCGCCGCGAAGGGCACCAGGGGGCCCACGCGCCAGGTATTCGCCTCACTGCTCGAGTGGGACGGCAACTACAACCGCACCCGTGCCTCCGACGGGACCGTCGGCCCGGGGGTGGCGCTCTGGGAGGAGTTCAAGGACCAGGCCGAGCGGATCGCCCTCTTCGGGCTCACCAAGCGCGCGCCCGGTCCGGGCACCCTCAGCCTGGCCGGCAACCCGGGCACGTCGCACATGTTCGACATCTCCAACGGAGAGGCGTTCGCGCTGCGGACCCTGAAGGTCCGGGCGCTGCGGCTGGCGGCCGAGCGCACTCACGAGACGCTCGCCGGGCGCTTCCGGAGCCCGAACCCCGACAACTGGCGCGAGCCGCGGCGCATGTACGACGTGAGCGCCCAGGGCGCGGCGGCCACCCCGGACCTGCCGTTCTTCGATCGCGGCACCTGGGAGCAGTCGGTGGGGCTGGGGCCGTAGGCGCTCACAGGTAGCCGGACCGCCAGCGAATGCTGCCCAGAAGCCGGCCCAAGTCCTGACCAAGTCGCGCGGCCGCGCCGGTAGGGGCGCC
This sequence comes from uncultured Thermoleophilaceae bacterium, assembly GCA_963808105.1. Lineage (GTDB taxonomy): Bacteria > Actinomycetota > Thermoleophilia > Solirubrobacterales > Thermoleophilaceae > JAAYBF01. Next base: position 300,820 of record CAWEEH010000004.1, read on the forward strand.
CGACCGGGGGCGCCGTATCCCCCGGGCAACGCTCGCCGCCGTCCCCGCGTACCGTCTGGCCACTCCCCGGACGGAGCGGCGTGGCATCCCGGAGTCGCGGTGGCGCCGGAACAACAGCGGATGCGTCAGGCCGTAGCGCAGGTACTGGCGAAAGGTCGCCACCGCGCCGGTCCGATACCGCTTGAACACGATCGCGGCGGGCGCACGGGCCAACACGACACCGCGCGCGGCGAGCCGCCAGCACAGATCCGCGTCGTGGCCGGTCCTCAGTTCCTCGGCGAAGCCGCCGACGTCCGCGAACACCTCCCGCCGCACCGCGAGATTCGCCGTCATCGTCCACGGCAGGTGGTCGTAGTACGCGTTCAGCGCGTCCGGTTCCATCACCTCGCCGGTGCCCATGTGATGCACGGCGCCGGCCACCAGCGCGTGACGGCGCATCGCGGTGCACAGGGACCGCAGCCATGCTTCGTGAGCCACGTCATCGGCGTCGCAGAAGGCCAACAGCGGCGCGCTCGCCCTGGCGGCGCCCGTGTTGCGGGCCGCGGCGGGGCCCCGGCGCCCGGTCCCGGTGCAGATCACCAAGGGCAACTGCGCGGCAAACTCCGCGACCACCGAAGCGCTGGTGTCGGTCGACCCATCGTCGACCACGACCACCTCGAAACGCTCGTCGCACTCCTGCCGCACGAGCGATGCCAGCAGAGCCGGCAACGTCGCCTCGGCGTTGTGGACTGGGACGACGACGCTGATCAACTGGCTTGCGCCCGCCGGCGGTCCAGCGCTTCCTTGACGACGTGCAGATACTCCCTACGCGTGACGTCTGAGCGGTGGCTGAAGTTCGACGCGTGCAGACGGCGGGAGAGCACGTGCTCCTCGAGCATCACCTCCCGCAATCCGAGCTGGCGCGCCGCGAGGAGCCACGCCATGAAGTCGTTGCTGATCCAGCGGGTGGCGAACGCCCCCGCCCGGGCCATGGACGCTCGGGCGGCCAGCAGCGTCCCCGGGAGCGCCGCCGGACGTGACTCGCTCAGACACCGGATTCGGCTCGCAAGAGCGTGGTCGAGGTCGGGGCTGATGAACTCCCGGACGTACCCGAAGACCAGGTCGGGCGACGAGGGCTTGGTGAACGGGTCGAGCTGGCGCTCCAGCTTCTGTGCCGGCCAGACGTCGTCCTGATCGAGAAAGGCGATGTACTCGCCCCGCACGGCCTCGACGCCGGCGTTTCGGGCGGCGCCGAGCCCGTGGTGCGGGAGCGCGATGCAGCGAACGTCGGGCGCGTAGCTCCTGGCGACGTCACGTGTGGCGTCACTCGACCCGTCGTCGACCACGACGACGTCGAGCGCCCGGTGTGTCTGGCCGAGCGCGCTCTCGATCGCCTCACCCAGGTAGCGCTCCCCGTCACGCGCCGGGATCACCACGCCCACCAGCGGCTCAGAGGTCACCTCAGCTCCCTGCGCCGCCGGGCTCGCTCGCGCTTCGGTGCCAGCCCGGCCGCCGCCTGACGGGCGTGCCGTCCCGCGAGGCGCCAGGTCCCGGCACGGTCGCCCTGCCCCACAGTGCCGGCAAGGCCGGCGCGCGTGGGCATCAGCACGGCCCGCAAGAAGGTCGCACGGTCGCGCCAGCCCAGCACGGCGAGGCGCCCGATATGGGGCGACGCGCGGAGGTCCAGCTCCTCGACCGCCCGCAGTGGCCCCCACGGGAGCGCTGGCCCTGCCGCGCGCGGTCTGGGGCGGTCGAGCCCCAGGTGCTGCTCGGCGTAGTCGAGCGCCCGGTGCAGTGGCCAGCCGAGCCCGAGATGGTCCGCCAGCGCGAACGCCTCCGACCACGCGACATCATCGAGTGACCGAGACACCAGTGCGATGTCGTTCAGCCAGCAGAGCCGCTTCTCCCGATCGCTCAGGAGGTGGACAGCCAGAACCAGCAGGTGCGTCGCCGGAGCCGGAACGGTGAGTTGCGCGCCATCGATGTCGAGGAACACCGAGTCCCGGGCGAGGCGCTCATGGGACAGGACGGCCGTGCACGGATCGTCGCCAACCCGCCAGTGGAGCTCGATGTGCACCCAGCGGTCAGCAACCCGCCGTCGCAGCCGCATGTCATGACCGTGGCGCGCGGCGTAGCCGGGCCGAAACTCCTCCAGCAACCCGAACCCGCGCGCCTCCAGCGCCTCCGCTGCCACTGCAAGGAGCTCACGCGGCACCAGCAGGTCGAGGTCGTTGTAGGGCCGGAGCCGTCGATCCGGGTAGAAGGACTCGGCCAGGGCGGGGCCCTTCAGCAGCAGCGGCCGGCACCCGCACGCCTCCGTCAGGGGCTCGGCCACGTTGCCCAGCTCGTGCCGGAGCACCGCCGAGTGAAGAGCGGACTGCGCGGTCACCCACTTGAGCTGAGATCGCTCAACCTCGGGAAGCTCGAGACGGCCGCTGCTCAGCGCACCGACCAGGTAGGGCCCAACACCGTGGTGCTCGGCCGCATCGACCAGCCGCCCCGGGGCGACCGGGGCGACCGCCCGGCCGTCAGCCTCGTCCAGCAACGGCACGAGGTCGGGAACCTGGTCTGCGTAGGGGAGGCTCAGTGGCTCCCGCCGCCACCACGCACTGCCCACCAGCTTCCGCGGCATGGCCGCAGCCTAACGGCGATACTGGGCCGCGTGACCACTCCGCTGGTCAGCGTCGTGATGCCCGTCTTCGAAGGGGAGCGGTTCCTAGCCGAGGCCATCCAAAGCGTCCTCGACCAGACCTACCGGCCGCTGGAGTTGATCGTGGTCGACGACGGATCCACCGACCGGAGCGCACCCATCGCACGCTCCTTCGCAAACGTCCGCGTGATCGAAGCGGGGCATGCCGGTCCCGGGGCCGCGCGCAACCGGGCGGTCGCCGCGGCGAGCGGCGAGCTGCTCGCATTTCTCGATGCCGACGACCTCATGCCCGCCGACAAGCTCACGCGCCAGGTCGAGCACCTGCGCAAGCATCCCGAAGCCGGCGGCGTACTCGGCCGCCAGGAGCTGTTCGCGGAGGACGGCCGCAGCCTCCCGGCGTGGGCGGTGGCGCCCGAGCGGTGGCAGGAGCAACTCCCCGAGCTCTCCGAACGTGGAGTCATCCAACCCTTGTCGGCCGTCATCCGGCGATCGGTCTTCGATGAGGTCGGAGGCTTCGGCACCGACTTCGGGGAGGACGTCGACTGGCTGTGCCGGGTCTGGGGCGCCGGTTTCCGGGTCGACACAATCGACGCCGTGGTGGTGCGCCGCCGCATCCACGACGCGAACCTCACACACGACACCGAGGCGTCGCGGCTAGCGATGTTCAAGGCCCTGAAGGGGCACGCCGAGCGCTCGCGGGCCTCCCTGGTCAGCGTCGTGATCCCGGTCTTCAACGGGGAGCGGTTCCTCGCCGAGGCCATCCAGAGCGTCCTCGACCAGACCTACCGGCCGCTGGAGTTGATCGTGGTCGACGACGGATCCACCGACCGGAGCGCACCCATCGCACGCTCGTTCCCCGACGTGCGCTTGATCGAGCAGCCTCACTCCGGGCCGGCGACGGCGCGCAACACCGGAGTCGCCGCGGCGCGCGGGGCGTTCCTGGCATTCCTCGACGCAGACGACCTCATGCCCGCCGACAAGCTCACGCGCCAGGTCGAGCACCTGCGCAAGCATCCCGAAGCCGGGTGCGTCCTCGGCCGCCAGGAGTTACTCCTCGACGAGGGCATCGAGCAACCAGCGTGGGCAGAGCACGGGGAGGCGCCGCTCATGAGCATGGTCGTGCGGGCATCGCTCTTCGATGACGTTGGCGGCTTCGACCCCACCTACGTGTACGGAGAGGACGCCGACTGCCTGCTGCGCATGCGCCAGTTCGCCGATGTCGACACACTGGACTCGGTAGTGCTGCGTCGGCGGATCCACGCGAGCAACCTGAGCAACGACGTGGCGGCGCTTCGGCTTGGCACGTTCCGCGTCCTCCGGGATCACATGCACCGGTTGCGGGCCCGCGAGAGCTGAAGCCGGGTGACGTCCATGGGCGTCTTCGCGGCGCGCAGGGAGTCCACGACCTCGGCGGGGATGGGCGCCGAGAACCCATCCCGCAGGTACGAGAGCGTGACGTGCAGGTGCGCGACCACCCGCAGATCGATCGCCCGTCCCACCAGCCGCGGCCAATCGATGGATGCGGACTCAGCGATCACGAGCGCGTCGGCCACCCAGCGGGAGGACGCCCGTCGCGAGGACAGCCTCGCGCCGTTTGCGCAGGTGCGCAGGAGCTGGTCACCGGGGCACGGCGCCCGCGTGGCCACGCCGCCGACCTCGAGCGGCACGCTCGCCGCCCACAGCCCCTCATCGCCGATGGCCAGTGGCCGGGGGTCCCACCCGACGGACTTCAGCACCTCCCGTGCACGCCGGGCAGAGGCGGGCCAGACGGCGATGTTCGTGTCCGACATCGGCCGGACACCCGGCTCTCGATAGTGCAGCAGGCCGACTGCTGCGCCTCCCACGACCATCGCATCGACGCGCCGGCCATCCAGCGCCGCGAACGCGTCACCGAGGCCACGCAGCAGCAGCTGGTTGCTGTACCAGGTGCGGCGGTACGTGCCCTTGAGCCGGCCGAGCCACGGGTCGTCCACCCCGGCAGCCGCGAGCGAGCGGTAGAGCAGCGGCAAGAGGTCGTGCGAGGAAGAGTCCAGCGCGGTGAGATCGACCCTGCCGCTGACCTCCGACCACCTCGCGGCTGCTTCCGAAGGAGGCGACAGCGCAGCTCTGAGGAGGAGGTTGTCCGGCTCGCTCGATCTCACCGTCCGCTCCGCAGGCGCGCCTCGCGCTTGCGTGCCACGGACGCCCGGTAGACGGCCCGGACCTCGGCACTCAGGATCTGCTCGCGGCGGGAGCTGTTGTGCTCGTGGATCCGGTAGCGCATGCACACCCCGGGCGCGGACTCCAGCACCAGCCCCGCATCGCGCGCCCGCATGATCCAGTCGGTGTCGCTCGCGATCTCGTACTGGGTGTCGAAGCCTCCCACGCGCTCGAAGCAGACACCCCGGGCCAGGAGCGTGCCCAGCAGCGGGACGAGCTGGACGTCCATGCCGGAGTCGGCTTTGTACCAGCTCAGCGGCGCGGCACCGGCCTCGACCTTGACCTCGAGCGGCGAGATCACCATGTCCACCGACGGGTGCTGCGCGAGGAAGGCGACCTGAGCGTCAAGCTTGTGGGGCAGCCACGCGTCGTCCTGGTCGAGGAACGCGATCAGCTCCCCACGGGCAGCCGCCAGGCCCGCGTTTCGTGCCGCTGCCACCCCCTGGTTCTGTTGCCTCAGGTAGCGCACGCGTCGCGCTCGGGCGATCGCCCCGCTGTCATCCGTCGAGCCGTCATCCACCACGATCAGTTCCCGGTGGGCGTACGCCTGCTCGAGCACGCTGTCGATCGCCTCAGCCAGGAAGCGCCCGCCGTTGTGAACGGGCATCACGACGCTGACCAAGGGCTCGTTCAAGGCTCCTCACCCCGCGCCAACCGTGCCACGGCGTCAACCGCCGGAGCCATGTCCGGGCCCAGCTCGAGCGCATACACCGGGAGAGCGCGCATCAACTCGGCGACGGTCGCCAGCCCACCCATGCCGTACCCGAAGTGCTGGAGCACGGTGCTCGGCGCGACCGCGCGAACGGCGTCGGCAGCCGACACTGCCCGGACGCGCGTCCGGGCTCCTGACTTCACGGTGGGAAGGACCACCGCGCGCAGCGGAGCGCGGGGCAGGAGGGCGGCGGGGCGATGGCGGTGGAGGTCCACCACGGCCTTGCCCCCATCCATCACGTCCTGGCCGAGGATCGCGCCCGCGAAGGTCGGCAGCCCGCTCACACCCGCTGGGTCGAGCTTCGCCGTGGAATGGACCGCGTGTGCCGTTGGAGCGCCGTCCGTCTCGACCAGCACGTAATCGTCACCCACATACCCGAGGCCCGCCTCCACGCAGGACAGGGTCAGCGTCGACTTCCCCGATCCACTGCGACCCGCCACGAGCGCGGCGCCTTCGGCCCCGCCGACCGCCCCCGCGTGGACGAGGTGTCGTCCCGGCGCGCTCAGGCACCAATGCAAAGCGGCGCGAAGCGGTGTGGCACGCTCGTACTCGGGCACCGCGGCGGCATCCCGAGTGGCGTAGATCGCTGTGCGGGAAGCGGCGTCGAAGACCGTTATCGCGCCGTAGTCCTGGTCGTGCAGGGTGTAGACGAGCTCGCGGTCCCAGTCGCGCACGCGATAACCGCGAGACTGACCGCGGTCGTCCAGCTCGGACCGGCTCCACTGAACTGGAGGTAGCGGCACACCCGTGGAAGCGGCGTCCCACAGCAGGACCGTCGCAGCCGGCGGCGCAGGCGAGTCGCTCTCCAGATGTTCCAACGCGCCCGACAGCGGCTCGACCAGAGCCGGGCCGGCAAACCGGAGCCGTACCCCTCGCCCACCGACGACCAGGTCGCGCTGGACGCACCCAACCGCTCGGCACGCGCCGTGGAACCCGGCCGTGAGCATGGCCACGTACCGTGATGCGGCGGACCGCTCTAGGGGGCGACTTTGCGGGTGGGCCAGCCCGAGTCCTCCACCTCGTGGATCGGGTCGACGAGCATGAAGTCCGCCATGTCGACGTAGCGATGGAGAACCGGTGGCTGGAACCCCTCGACCGGCTTCGTCGTATCGGCCGGTGCCGCCGGCCCGGGCGTGCCGCCGTTCGTAGAGAGATCGGGCGACTTGTCGAGGAGCCGCTCCCGGAGAAGCTCCTCGGCCAGAGCTGAAACCGCACCGTCGATCGTGCCGGGCGGCGCGGTGTAGCGCATGCGCAACCGCCGCACAACGTCGTCGGTGTCATCGCCGGCCACCAGCGCCTCCCAGATCTCCGAGCCCGACCCGTCGAGGCTGTAGTAGAAGCCGGTCTCCATGTGGATGAGGATCGCTTCGCCGTCGATCGTCTCGTGAACCACGCGGCGCGGATCAAGCTCCAAACGCATCGTCGGGACGCTACCAGCGCGCTGCCGACGAGGAGCGTCGTCGCGGTATAGCGTCGTGCCCATCGCGTGGGTCGAGACAGCCAGCCTCTCCTTCGTCGCGCGCCACGACTCGGACATCGCCGAGGAGGCCGCCGCGATGCTCGAGGACCTCGAGGAGTTCCGCACCGAGCTGGAGGGCCTGTTCGAGGTCGTCCCCGGCGACGTGGCCGTGGTGATCCATCCGCGGCCGCTGATGATGAGCCTGGCCGCCCCGTGGCTACCGCTTGCGCGGATGGTCTCCGCCCCCGCGGGCCGGCGCTACTTCGCAGGGTTCTTCGGCGCGAATGAGATTCACGTGCTGGCGCCCGCCGCGCTCGAGAAGCGGGCATCGAGCGTGCCGGGCTCGCGCGAGGCGCTGATGCGCACCCCGCGGCACGAGTACGCGCACGTGGTGGTGGGCGCGAACAACGACACGCTTCCTCCCCCGTTCTCGCTGCCCACCTTCCGCCGCTACGCCCGTTCGGCCTGGCTGTGCGAGGGGGCGGCCTCCTACCTGGCCGGCCAGGTGCCCCTGATGCGCGCGGCGATCACCCGCCGCCTGCGCGAGGGGCGCAAGCCACAGTTCCCGCCCGCCTCCCGTGACGCGCTGGTCCTCGGCGGCACAGTGTTCGAGATGCTCGCGCGCGAGCTGGGCCCGGAGGCATGCGCCGAGCTGGCGCGGGCGCCGGATACCCGCAGCCCGCGACGTTCGATCGAGGAGGTGTTCGGGCGCCCGGGAGCGACCGTCGAGCGCGACTGGTCCGGCTACCTGGCCTCGCTCACCGCTGCCTGAACGGGGCTTGCCTCGAGCACCTGGAGCAGCGCGGCCACCACACGCTCGTCGAACTGCGAGCCGGCGCCGGCGATCAGCTCGGCACGCGCATCGGCCTCCGACATCGCGGCGCGATAGGGGCGGTCGCTGATCATGGCGTCGAGGGCGTCACAGGCGAGGATGATGCGCGAGCCGAGCGGGATGCGCTCGCCCTCCAGGCCGTCGGGATAGCCACGGCCGTCCCAGCGCTCGTGCGCATGACGCACCAGCGGCAGCACGGGCTCGAGGAAGGGCACCGAGGAGAGGATCCGCTCGCCGACGATCGTGTGGCGCTCGATCTCCGCCCGCTCCTCCGCCGTAAGCGGACCGCGCTTGTTCAGGATCGCCTCGGGCAGGGCGATCTTGCCGATGTCATGGAAGATCGCGCCGAAGCGAAGCGTGCGCATCCCCTCCTCCGGCATTCCGAGCGTCCGGCCCACCGCCAGCGCCCGGCTCACCACCGCGCGCGAGTGGCTGGCGGTGTAGGAGTCCTTGGCCTCCAGCGCGGCCGCCAGCGCCTCCGCGGTGCCCACATACGCGGCCTCCAGGCGCTCGTACAGCGTGGCCGAGCGCAACGCCGACCCCGCCTGGTCGGCCACCGTCTGCACCAGCCGGGCGTCATCCTCGTCGAACGCCTTGGGGCGAGTCTCCTCGAGGTTGATCACCCCCCACAGGGCGTCCCCGACCCATATCGGCACCACCAGCTCGGAGCGAACGTCGGCCGTCTCAGAGGTCTCCGTGAAGTCGGGCGCCTCGGCCGTGTCGTCCACGATCACGGGCCTTCGCTCGCGCAGGCAGCGCCCGACGACGCCCGCGCTGCTCGGCTGTGACCAACCCTGCTGCTTGAGCCGCACGAACGCGTCGCCGCGGCCGGCGGCGCACTCCACGTACCCGTCCTCGCGGATCCGCACGATCGCGCAGAGGTAGTACCCGAACGCGCGGTGCAGCTCGTCGGCCGAGGCGTCCACGATCGCCTGGGCCTCGGTCATCCCAGCCAGCCGCGTGCCAAGCGCATTCGCAAGGGAGAGCTGGCGGGTGCGCTTGCGCAGCCGCTCGGTCTGGTCGCGGCTGGGCCCGAGCCACGCCGACGTCGTGGCCGCGGCTTCGATGATCGTCTCCACCACGGGCTCGGGCTCGTCCGGAGCCGGGCGAGGGCGCAGGCCGCTGGGCCGGAAGTCGCCCGGCGCGTCGGAGTCGGTCGAGACCGCGCCGTGGCCCACCTCCTGCTTGCCGTAGAGCAGCGCGCGGTCGGCGCGCTCGATCAGCGCGGTGGGGGACTCCTCGGGGCTCCACTCCGCAACGCCGGCGCTGGCACCCCCGTGGCCCACCTCGGCCATGTCGGCAAGCGCGCGCCGCACTCCCTCGATCGCTCGCGAGGCGGCCTCTAGCGCCTCGCGCTCATCGGCCTCGATCGTCACGATCGCGAACTCGTCGCCGCCATAGCGCGCCACCAGGTCGTAGGGGCGAACCGCCTGCCGCAGGGCCCCGCCGACCCGTCGCAGCACCTCGTCGCCCACCAGGTGGCCGTGCTCCTCGTTGACCTGCTTGAAGTCGTCCATGTCCACCAGCACGAGCGACAGGCGGTGGCCGGTGCGCTCGCAGCGGTCGATCTCCCGCCGCAGGGCGTCGTGAAGCGCGGCGTGGTTCAGGCAGCCGGTGAGCCCGTCCGTGCGCGCCTCCTGCGCGAGACCGGCGTGCGCGCTGGCGTTGCGGCAGGCAGCGGCAGCGAGCTCACCGAAGGCCTCGAGCAGGCTCAGATGCTCGTCTGTCACGAGGTGCGGCCGCGTGTAGCCCACGGCCAACACGCCTCGGAGCTCGCCGTCCCAGTGCATCGGCACCGCAGCGCAGCCGCGCACGTCGCCGAACAGGGTGCTGTCCGCCTGGCGCGCCATGCCCTGGTAGTCGTTGGTGATGAGCGGCCGGTCCAGCTCCGCCACCTTGCCGGCCAGACCGGTCCCCGGATCCATGCGATAGCCGATCGACTCGGGCGGCATCCCGAACGTCGCCTCGATCACCACGCCGTCCTCCCCGTTGCCCCGGTAGACCACGGCGTTGTCGCTGTTGAGGATCCCCGCGGCCTCGAGGCAGATCCGCACGAGCACACGGTTGAGGTCGAGGCTCGCGTTCAGCGACTTCGCGGCGCGCGCGAGCGCCGCCTGGTGGGCCATCTGCTCGGCATTGCCCTCGACCAGCGCGAGCTGCGCGAGGCTCGTTGCGGAGGCCGCCGCAAATGCCTCCGCGATCTCCACCTCCTCCGACCCGAAGTCACGGGGGCCGTCCGCCACGAGCACCAGCACGTGGCCAAGCGCGTCGGCGGCCCGCATGGGCAGCAGCAGGCACATGCCCGCAGGGGCTTCGCCGAGCACGGCGCCGAGCGCCTCGGCCTCGCCGGCCTCCAACGCCTCCGCGGCGCCCTGGCGCTCGAGCATCCGTGTCAGCGCCGGCAGGGAGGCGATCGCCAGCGAGCCACGGCGCGGGTTCGAGGCGGGGCTCGCCGCGATCGACTCCACCCGAGCCTCGCCGGCACCGACCGCCAGGAGCGCCACGTGCGCGACGCCGAAGAAGGCGCGCGCCTCCTCGACCAGGTGATGGTGCACCGCGCCCGGCGCCTGCTGGTCGGCGGCCGCGGAAAGCAGCCGCGCTACGGCCTGCATGGCCTCGCGGGCGCCGCCTGTTCTACCTGTGATCAAGGCAGGGTCAGTTTTCCCCACGTGGGATGTATCGGCGGCCATGACTGTTCTTTTTACCCCCTAGATGCGAGCGGCGAATCCCGGGCGCTAGAGCCCGAGCGTCTTCGCGATGATGTTGCGCTGGATCTCGGACGTGCCGCCGTAGATCGTGGTCACTACCGCGGCCCGGAGGTGGCGCTCCATCGGGTACTCGGTCGCGTAGCCGTAGCCACCCGCCATCTGCACCGCCTCGAGCGCCGCCTTCTTCGCCAGCTCGGTGGCCGCCAGCTTTGCCATCGACGCTTCCTGAGGAAGCATTCGAGACGGGTCCTCGTCGGTCAGGCGCGCCACCCAGCGCACCAGCAGGCGCACCTGCGCCAGCTCGGTGGCCAGATCGGCAAGGCGATGCTGGAGCGCCTGGAAGCTGCCCACGGGGCGGCCGAACTGCTTGCGCTCCTTCACGTAGGCGAGCGTGTCGTCGAAGGCTCGCTGGGCGAGGCCGAGCGAGGTTGCCGCCAGGATCGTGCGCTCGTAGTTGAGGCCGGCCATGAGCTGGATCCAGCCGTTGCCCTCGGTGCCGAGCAGCGCGCTCTCGGGAACCCGCACATCGTCCAGATGGAGCTCGTTGGTCTCCTCGCCACCCATCGTCTTGATCGGGGTGATCGTGAAGCCCTCGGCATCGTGGGGCACGAAGATCATCGACAGGCCCTCGTGACGCTCCGAGCCCTCGCCCGTGCGGCACACGATCAGCGTGTGGCTGGCTCGGTGGGCGTAGCTGCACCACATCTTGGAGCCGGACACGACCCATTCCCCATCCTCCAGGCGGGCCTTGGTCTTCAGTGAGGCCACGTCGGAGCCGGAGTCTGGCTCGGACATGGCGATCGCCAGCACCCCACCCTTGCTCACCGCGCCGAGCAGGTTGCGCTTCTGCTCCTCGGTGCCGAAGCGGTTCAGCGCGCCGACCACGATCAGCGTCACGCCGTAGGCGCCGATCGGGATCTGCCCGTGCGCGGTCTCCTCGAGGAACAGGCAGGCGTCGAGGAAGCTGCCGTCCGATCCCCCGTACTCGTCGGGGATCTGCAGACCCCACCAGCCCAGCTCCGCCATCTTGCTGGCGAGCTCGTCGGAGTGGTGATCGTCGCCGGAGCCCTCGACCTTCTCCCTCTCCGCGAAGTCGCGGATGGCCGCGACGAAATCCTTCTGCTCGTCGGTGAGACCGGATGCCGACGGCGCGGTGGCGGCTTCCATCAGGCCTCGACCGGCTCGCGCGGCTTGAAGCGGTTCAGCTCACGCAGCGCGATCACCATCTTGTGCACCTCGTCGGGGCCGTCCGCGATCCGCAGCCAGCGGCCCTGGCGCCACATCGCCGCGAGTGGTGTGTCGTCGGACATCCCCAGCGCGCCGTGCACCTGCATCGCGCGGTCGAGCACCTCCTGGTGCATCTGTGCGGCGATCACCTTGATCATCGAGATCTCCTGGCGCGCGGCGCGCTTGCCCTCGGTGTCCATCTTCCAGGCCGCGTGGAGCACCATCAGCCGGGCGGAGTCGATCTCCATCCGCGACTTGGCGATGAAGTCCTGGATGAACTGCTTGTCGGCCAGCTTGCCGCCGAAGGCCTCGCGATCGTGGGCGCGTCGGCACATCATCTCGAACGCCCGCTCGGCCGAGCCGATCGCGCGCATGCAGTGGTGGATGCGGCCGGGCCCCAGGCGAGCCTGGGCGATGGCGAAGCCCTCGCCGCGCGGGCCCAGCAGGCTGGCCTCCGGCACGCGCACGTCCTCGTAGAGCACCTCCCAATGGCCGGGGCCCTCGTCGTGGCCCATCACAGGCACGGGGCGCACCCCCGTGAAGCCGGGGGTGTCGATCGGCACCACGATCATGCTCGCGCGCTTGTGCGGCGCGGCGTCGGGGTCGGTGACCACCATCGCGATCGCCATGCTCGCCCCGTTGTAGCCCGAGGTGAACCACTTGTGGCCGTTGATCACCCACTCGTCGCCCTCGAGCTCCGCCCGCGTCGCGAGGCCGGTCGGATCCGAGCCTGCGGTCTCGGGCTCGGTCATCGAGAAGCACGAGCGCACGTGGTCGTTGAGCAGCGGCTGGAGCCATCGCTCCTTCTGCTCCGGCGTGCCGTACTCGGCCAGGATCTCCATGTTGCCGGTGTCCGGCGCGGAGCAGTTGAACGCCATCGCGGCCACGATGCCGCCGCCGCCCATGTCCTCGCAGAGCATCCCGTACTCCCAGTTGGTGAGACCCGGGCCGTGCTCCTCGTCGGGCAGGAACAGGTTCCACAGGCCCTCCGCCTTGGCGCGCTCGCGCATCTCCACCACGATCCCCGGGTAGGCGACGCCCGGTCCGACCTCCTTGTCGAGCGCCTCCATCGCCTCGGCCTCGACCGGCATCACGTGCTCGTCCATGAACTCGCGAACGCGCTCGCGGAGGCCCTGGACGCGGTCTGAAGGAGTGAAATCCACGCGGCGCAGAGCGTACCGTGTGCCTAATCTCCCCGCCGCTGGACCGGATGGGCGCCTACATGGTCGAGGAGGACGGCACCCTCACCCGTCACTCGATCTCGCACGAGACCGAGTTGCGAGCCGCCTGATCGGGTCGTAGTCGGCGTCGGTCACCGGCTTCTCGGGCCACGGCCCCAGCGACTGGATCACGCGCAGCCCAGGATGGCCGAGCACATCGAGCAGGTGACTGTCGATCGCCGCGCCGTCGGCCTCCCCCGCCCCCACCGCCGCGATGCCGCCACATGCGACCCCACCTCCAGCGTCGAACCGAAGTCGGCGAAGTCCATCTCGGCCGTCACCGCGTTGTAGCCGGAGTGCGACCGCTCCTCGTTGAACGCGAACCGCCGCCCCCGCAGATCGCCCAGCGAACGTGCCGAATCGTCCTCGCGGACGATGACGTCGGAGAAGTAGACGGCCCGCCCGCCGTACCGCTCGCCGGCGGGGACCGGTGCCGCCAGAGCCTCCACATCGCCGAACGACCCCGCCTCGACGAGCTCCCCGCCGATCGCCTCGGCCACAGAGCGATAGAGCCCCTCCAGTCGGGGCGCGAGAAAGCTCGCGACCCGCAGCTCAGCCGGCAACTTGAATCAGGCCCCACGTAACGAGAGCCGTGAGCGCCCCGCCGCCGAACACCACGGCAGCGAGCCTGGCCCCTGAGGCCTGAGGCCTGACGCCTGAGGCCTCCTCTTGTGGCGCCAACTCCGCTTCGAGCAACACATCCTTGGCGATCTCCGCCCCGGCCTGGGGCACCAGCACATCCCGCGGCCCGGCGGCCAGGAAGTCCGGCACGTCGAAGCCGGCGCTGCGGCGCAGGATGCTCGGCACGCCCTCCTCCAGCAGCATCCCCTGGATGAACTCCGCCTCGGCCTGGTTGCGCCCGCCGGCCACGCGCACGAGCTCGCCCTCGGTGTAGCGCGGGTCGATCTTGCGCGCCCGCCCGTGAGCGGCGTCGACGGGCGCCTCCACCGGGTCGCTGCCCACGTACACGAGCGGCATCCCGCACTTCGCGCAGAAGCGCTCGTCGAGGTCGTAGCGCAGGGCGCAGGTGGGGCACGCGAGCGGCTCGGTCATGCGACCTCGACCGGATCCTCCGACACCGCGCCGTCCTCGATCCGCCAGGCGCGCACATCGGGCTCGTCCGCCAGGGAGACGATCACCTGCACGTAGTGCGGGTTGTACTTCGCCAGATTGATGTCCATCTGCGACGGCTCGGCGGCACTCTTCGGGTGGGAGTGGTAGATCGCCACCTGGTCGCCGTTGTCGAAGGACTCGGCCGCGAGGAAGAGGCTCTTGTCATCGAGGTCGTACCCGTAGGGCGACTTGCGCTTGTTCTGCCCCCTGTGGACCTCGAGCCCCGATCCGTCGCGGAGCCGGATCACCCCGCAGCACTCGTTGGGCGCCTCCTCGCGCGCGTGCGCGACGAGCTCGTCCCGTTGGTCCCGCGTAAGCCTCATCCGACCAAGCCTAGGCACTTGCCGGTCGCGCTAGCCTGAGCCTCGTGGAGCTCGCATTCCTCTCCCCCTCTCCCATGGAGCTGATGGTGATCCTGGTGATCGCGCTGATCGTGCTCGGTCCGAGCCGCCTCCCCGACGCGGCCCGCTCGGTGGGCAAGGGCATGCGCGAGATGCGCGACTCCTTCCAGGGGTTCACCGACGATGACGACGAGGAAGAGGCGCACGTGCACACGGGTATCGAGGAGCACGACTTCGAGGACGACGACGCGGACCTCGACGACGATCCGGATGACGAGCCGGACGCCCCTCAGGCGGCGCCGGCGGCGTCGCCCGGCCGCAGCTAACCCGGCGCAGCTACCAGAACGAAGCGCTCTCGAGCGCTCCGCCGGCCTCGAGCTCCTCGATCGTCTTGGTATAGACGCCCGAGCTCAGGTACTTCCAGCCGTCGTCGCAGACCACGAAGACCACGTTGCCCTCGTCGATCTTCTCGGCGACACGCACGGCGATCGAGGCGATCGCCCCGCTGGAGACGCCCGCGAACAGGCCCTCCTCGGCCAGCAGCTTCTGGGTCCACACCACCGAGTCGCGGTTGGAGACGAAGATCTTCCGGTCGAGCAGGTCGAGGTCGATGATCGGCGGGATGAAGCCGTCGTCGAGCGAGCGCAGGCCCTGCACCAGCTCGCCCTGGAGCGGCTCGGCCGCCACGATCAGCGTGTCGGGATCGTGCTCCTTGAGCCGGCGAGCGTTGCCCATGAGCGTGCCGCCGGTGCCCAGCCCGGCCACGAACGCGGTGACCTCGTCGAGCTCCTCGAGGATCTCGACGGCCGTGCCGTTGTAGTGCGCCAGCGGGTTCGCCTCGTTGCCGTACTGGTAGGGCATGTAGTACGACGCGTCGGCCTCGGCCATCTCCAGCGCCAGGGCCACGGCGCCGTTGGAGCCCTGCGCGCCCGGTGAGTAGACGATCTCCGCGCCGTACATCTTCAGCAGCTGGGTGCGCTCCTCGGTCACGTTGTCGGGCATCACGACCTTGAGCGGGTAGCCCTTGCGCGAGCAGATCATCGCCAGCGAGATCCCGGTGTTGCCGGACGTGGGCTCGAGGATCGTCTGGCCCGGGCTGATCGCGCCCTTCTCCTCGGCGTCCTCGATCAGCGCCCGCGCGACGCGATCCTTCACCGACCCCGTCGGGTTGTAGGACTCGAGCTTCGCGTAGATGCGCACGCCCGGCTTGGGCGAGAGGCGCTGCAGCTCGACCAGCGGCGTGTTGCCGATGGCGGCCACGATGTCCTCATACCTTCCGCCGCAGGGCTTGTTGTCGAGGCGGGGCTCGAGCATCACTTCAGAAAGTGTAGTGGGGTTTGACCGGGCTACGCGCCCGCGGGCACGCGGTTCGGCTTGGCCGCGTAGAGCGCGATGTCGGCCACGCGAAGGAGATCCTCCTGCGCGCGCCCCTGGACGGGGAGGCTCGCGACGCCGAACGTCATCCCGAGCGTGCACGTTGGCTCGCACGCCGCCTCCCGAACCGCCCTGCCGAGCCGGGCCGCGACGATCTGGGCCGCGGCGGCGTCCGCGCCCGGGAGCAGCACGGCAAACTCGTCGCCACCGATGCGGGCCGGGGTGTCGCTGGGGCGAAGCTCGTCCCGCAGTGCCCGGCCGACCTGCGCGAGGGCCCTGTCCCCGGCGGGGTGGCCCCAGCGGTCGTTGATCTCCTTCAGCTGGTTCACGTCGCCGAGCAGCAGCGACAGCGGCCGGCCGTCGCGCTCGGACCGCGCGATCTCCTCCTCGAACCGCTCCTCGAAGGCGAGGCGGTTCGCCAGGCCCGTGAGCCGGTCGGTCCGCGCCATCAGGTCGAGATCGCTGACGAGGTCCCGGTTGCGCTCCGACAGGATGTAGACGATCACCGCGGAGCCGAACACGAGGCCGACCATGGTCAGCCAGCGGCTGATGGCGACCGCGCCCGGGTCGATCAGATAGAGGGCCCCCGCGTAGACCACCGCGATGAAGGTCGTCTGGATGGCGATGACCCGCCGCCCGAAGAAGTGAGCGGAGAAGAGCGCGATCCACAGGAAGTAGACCTCGTCGCCACCCGCCGCGCCGCCATCACGCTCACCGTTGAACACGAGCGAGAGCGCGATGAGGATCGTGGCCGCGCCCAGAGCGAGCTCGATCGCCCAGGACGGAAGGCGCTCGCCGCCGATCGCCAGCACGGCCCCAACCGCGCCGGCGGCAATCACGACCAGGGCGAGACCTCCGTCGTTGGCCTCCGCCTGGTGAGGGAAGATCAGACCCAGCGCCGAGACCACGGTTGCGGCAGCGAAGAGCAGCGCGGCGTAGCGCGCAACGGGCGCGGTTTCCCGCAGGCTGTCGCTGTCCGAGGCCCGGCTCATCCCCACAGTTATCGGCCGGAATCGGGCGCCTCTGAAGGCGCTCTGGACGCCGCTAGACGCCGCCGGCCATCGCCGGCAGGATCACGAGCGTGTCGGAGCCCGACACCGCGGTGTCCAGCCCGCCCAGCACCCGCACGTCCTCGTCGTTGAGGTAGACGTTCACGTACCGGTTGAGCGAGCCGTCCTCGCCGAACAGCTGCGACCGGGTCTCGGGGTGAGCCTCGGCGAGCGCGCGCAAGACGGCGCCGACGTCGGCGCCCTCGGCGGTGACCTCCTTCTCGCCCCCGGTGGAGGCGCGCAGCACGGGTGGGATCTTGATCAGCGGCATCCGAAGAGCCGGAACCCTAGCCAGCAGCCGCGCAGAAGGCCTCGTAGTCCGGGAACTGACCCATCTCCTCGTCGGAGATCTCGTCGGGCTCGCGCGAGCAGATCGGGCAGTCGGGGTCGCGCTTGAGCTTGAGGTTGGTGAACGTGGTGCCCAGCGCCTCGTAGAGGAGGAGGCGGCCGATCAGCGGCTCGCCGGCGCCGGTCACGAGCTTCACGACCTCGATCGCCTGCAGCACGCCCATGATCCCCGGCAGCGCACCCAGCACGCCGTTGGCGCCGCAGGAGGGCGCCAGCTCGGCTGGCGGCGGCGTCGGGTAGAGGCAGCGGTAGCACGGGCCGTCGTAGGGGGCGAACACCGACAGCTGGCCGTCGAACCCGAGGATCGAGGCCGATACGACCGGGATGCGGAGCCGCACCGAAGCGTCGTTGAGGAGGTAGCGGGTGGGGAAGTTGTCGACCCCGTCGACGATCACGTCGTAGCCCTCGATGATCTCCATGATGTTCGAGGAGTCGAGGCGGGTCTGGTACTTCACGACCTCGACGTCGGGGTTGATCTCGTGGATCGCCTGCTCGGCGGAGTCGACCTTCGGTACGCCGATGCGGTCGTTGGTGTGAATGATCTGGCGCTGGAGGTTGGAGAGGTCGACCACGTCGTCGTCGACGATGCCCAGCGTGCCGACGCCGGCCGCCGCGAGGTAGAGAGCGGTGGGCGATCCGAGGCCGCCGGCGCCCAGCAGGAGCACCTTGGCGTCGAGCAGCTTGAGCTGGCCCTCGATGCCGATCTCGGGAATGAGGACGTGGCGCGAGTAGCGCTCGCGCTGCTCGGCTGTGAGGCGGCGGGGAACGTCGACGTCGTAGCCGCGGTCCTTCCACAGCGTGATGCCGCCCGTCATCGACTCGACGTTCTCGTAGCCGAGCTCCTCCTGAAGGGTCTTGGCCGCGAGCGCGGAGCGGTTGCCGGACTGGCAGTACAGGACCACGCGCTGGTCCCTGTCCTTCGCGGCGCCCTCGATCCGCGACTCGAGATGCCCGCGCGGCACGTGCACGGCGCCCGGGATGTGCGACTCCTCGAACTCGGTCTGCTCGCGGACGTCGACGATCACCTCGCCGTTGCGATCTGCCGAGCAGATCGTGGACGTCCTTCGGGTCCACCTCGCGGATCTGCTCCTTCGCCTTGCGGATGATCTCTGCGCCGGAAGCCATTGCTTCAGAAAGAATAGCGGCCGTCGTTCGCAAGCGGAAAGCAGACGGGGCGCCTCAAAGGGGCGCCCCGCCACAAATCCCAGACCCTGCTGTGGAAGCCATCGCGTTGAAAGCTTCTACGCACATTCTCGTCTATGGGGCTCCGTGCCGATATGGGGTGCAGACCCCATTTGTGATGACGCCCCTCCCGAAGAGACACCGCGGCGACTCCCTGATCGGTCAGGTGGTCGTGGCGAACGTGGTGCTGGTCACCCTCACGCTGTTCACAGCCAGCGTGGTGGCCGGCCTCGACCTGTCCGTGAGCGACCAGCGCTGGCAGTTCATCGTGCTCGGGCTCGTGATCCTGCTCACCTTCTGCGTGAACATCTGGATGCTCCAGCGCCGCTTCGGGCCGCTCGAGCACCTGATCGACAAGATCGAGCGGATCGACCCCGCCGAGCCCTCGACCTTCGAGCTGGCCGGCGACCCGGTCGAGGAGATCAACCGCCTGGCGGGCTCATTCCACCGCCTGCTCCAGCGCATCGACGAGGAGCGCCGGCGCTCCGGCAAGCTCGTCCTGCGCGCGCAGGAGGAGGAGCGGCGGCGCGTGGCCCGCGATCTGCACGACGAGGTGAACCAGGCCCTCACCGCCATCCTGCTGCGCCTCGAGGCGCTCGCCCAGGACACCCCCGAGCTCGCCGCCGAGGTCGGCGAGCTCAAGCGGCTCGCCCTTCAGGCCATGGACGAGCTGCTCAACCTTGCCCGCCAGCTGCGCCCCACCGCGCTCGACGACCACGGCCTGGTCCCGGCGCTCGAGGCCCAGCTGAAGGGGTTCGGCGAGCGGACCGGCATCGACGCGACGCTGCGCACGAGCGGCGATCCCGGCGCGCTGGACGAGGAGCGCCAGACGGTGGTCTACCGCGTGGCCCAGGAGGCGCTCACCAACGCCGGGCGCCACGCCGGGGCCGACAACGTGGAGGTTGAGCTGATGGCCGCGGACGGCGGCGCCGAGCTGCACGTGCGTGACGACGGTGCGGGCTTCGATCCTGCCGCCGACCGCAATGGCGGCCTTGGCCTGGAGGGCATGGCCGAGCGCGCGCGGCTGGTGGGCGGCGAGCTCGACCTGCGCTCGTCCCCCGGCTCGGGCACCGAGCTGACCCTGAGGCTCCCGTGATCCGCGTCCTGATCGCCGACGACCACGGCATCGTGCGCTCGGGGCTGTCGATGCTGATCGACCGCCAGGCAGACATGCAGGTCGCGGCGGAGGCACAGGACGGGATCGAGGCCGTTGAACGCGCCCTGGCCGACCGCCCGGACGTGGCGGTGCTCGACGTCTCGATGCCGCGCCTCACCGGCCTGCACGCCGCGCGTCAGATCCGCGACCAGACCGAGGACATCCAGGTGCTCATGCTCTCCATGCACGAGGACGACGCCTACTTCTTCGAGGCCCTCGAGGCGGGGGCGTCGGGCTATGTGTCCAAGCGCGCCGCCGACGGCAGCCTCATCGACGCGATCCGCACCGTGGCCGGCGGCGACACCTTCCTCAGCTCGGCCACCCAGCAGACGCTGCTCAAGCAGTGGCTCGAGGACGGCCGCACCGAGCCGGCCGACGAGCTCACGCCGCGCGAGCTGGAGGTGGTCAAGCTGATCGCCGAGGCCAACACCAACCGCCAGATCGCCGAGGCGCTGAAGCTCTCGGAGAAGACGGTCGAATCGCACCGGGGCAACGTGCTGGCCAAGCTGGGCATGAGCGACCGCGTGGAGCTCGTGCGCTACGCCATCCGGCGCGGCCTCGTCGAGCCGTAACCTGCGGCCTCCTGAACCCCCGCCTCGTCATAGCCCTCGCGGTCGTGGCCGTCTCCGCGCTCGGCGCCATCGTGCTCGCGGCGCCCGAGGACGATCCCGCCGAGCCCGCCGGCCCGCGCCGGTTCGAGGGCGCCGTCCTGCCCGCCGGCCTGCGTGCACCCGACTTCACGCTCACCGACCAGGACGGCAAGCCGATCTCCATGCGATCGCTGCGGGGGGAGCCCGTGATCGTCACCTTCCTCTACACCACCTGCGAGGACACCTGCCCCACCCAGGCCCAGCAGGTCAAGGGTGCGTTCGCGGAGCTCGGCGAGGACGTACCCGCCGTGGCGGTGGCGGTCGACCCGCCCCGCGACAACCCCGAGCGGGCGCGCGCATTCCTCTCCGAGCAGCGGATGACCGGCCGGATGAGCTTCGCGCTGGGCACCAGGTCGCAGCTGGCGCCGGTGTGGAAAGGCTTCGCCGTTCAGCCCCAGCGCGACGATCTCGAGCACACCGGCCGCATCGTCCTCGTCGACGCTAAAGGTCGTCAGCGGGTCGGTTTTCCACTCGAACAGGCGACTCCAGAGCGGATCGCGCACGACATCCGCCTGCTTAAGGGCGGCGCCTGACCAGAATTAGGTAGACGAAGATCCCATCCGGCGGTGACGGCCACCGCCGATAGCGAACCCGTGGCCCCCCGCGGGAGACTTGCCCTTAGGACGGTTCAGGTGGTCTCCCTCTGCGGGCTGGCCGTGTACGCCCTGCACACCGGCACCGGTGCTCTCGGCACGGGCTTCGACCGTTTCGCGCAGGACGTCCTCTACAACGCGCTGATCTTCACGTCGGCCGCCCTCTGCATCTGGCGCGGCGTCGCGGTGCCCGCCGAGCGCGCGCCGTGGCTGCTGCTCGGGGTCGGACTGCTCTCGTGGTTCGGCGGCGAGCTCTACTACACGGTCCACCTCGCCGAGATGGCCGAGCCGCCCTACCCATCGCTCAGCGATGCGCTCTATCTCGCCTGCTATCCCGCCAGCTACATGGCGCTGATGCTGCTGATGCGCCGCCGGGTGAAGGACTTCCCGGTCAGCCACTGGGTCGACGGCGCGGTGGCCGCCCTGGCCGTCGCGGCCTTCGGGTCGGCGATTCTGATTGGCCCGGTGATGGAGAGCACGGGCGGCGACCTCCTCCCCGTGCTCACCGACCTCGCCTACCCCCTGGCCGACGTGCTGCTGCTGGCACTGGTGATCGGGACGTTCGCCCTGAGCGGCTGGCGCCCCGGGCGCTCCTGGTTGATGATCGGCGCCGCCCTGGTGGGCGTCGCACTGGCCGACGGCGTCTTCCTCTACCAGGCCGCCTCCGGCACCTACGTCGACGGCAAACTGCTCGACGCGGCATGGCCCGCCGCCACGCTGCTGCTGGGCTTCGCCGCCTGGGTGAAGCCCGAGCCCGTGGTGAGCCAGCGGCTCGAAGGCTGGCGCACCCTCTTCATCCCGTCCGCATTCGCCCTCGGTGCGCTGGGCCTGCTGCTGATGAGCGAGTTCAGCCAGCTGAACCGCGTTTCGGTGGTGTTCGCCGGCGCCACCCTGGTGGCCGCGATCGTCCGCATGGGGCTCACCTTCGGCGAGAACATGAAGGTCCTCGCCCGCAGCCGCAGCCAGGCCATGACCGACGCGCTCACCGGCCTCGGCAATCGCCGCAGCCTGATGGAGGACCTGCAGGACGAGCTGGCCGTGGCGGACCCCCGCTCCCCCATCACCCTGGTCGTGCTCGACCTGGATGGGTTCAAGCGCTACAACGACACCTTCGGGCACCCCGCGGGCGACTCCCTGCTCGCGCGCCTCGGCCACAGCCTCAAGGAGACCATCGAGCCGGGAGGCACGGCGTACCGGCTCGGCGGCGACGAGTTCTGCGCGCTGATCCCAGGTTCCGGCGACGAGGCCGAGGCGCTCGTGGCCGCGACGTCGCTCGCCCTGGCGGACGCCGGCGAGGCCTTCTCGATCACCGCCTCACGGGGCGCGGTGGTCCTGCCGATCGAGGCCGAGACCGCCGAGCGGGCGATGCAGCTCGCCGACCAGCGCCTGTACGACCAGAAGGCCGGGCGGTCCCGCTCGGTGGCCGGCAAGCAGACGCGCGACGCCCTGATGCAGGCCCTGCAGGAGCGCGAGCCCGGCCTCAAGGAGCACATCGACGAGGTGGCAGCGCTCTCCCGCGCCGTGGGCCGCGCGCTGGATCTCTCCGCGGACGACATCGACATCCTGGTGCGCTCCGCGGAGCTGCACGACATCGGCAAGGTGGCCGTGCCCGACTCGATCCTGCTCAAGCCTGGGCCGCTCGACGACACCGAGTGGGGCTTCGTGCGCCAGCACACCGTGGTGGGCGAGCGCATCCTGAGCGCCGCGCCGGCCCTGGTGCCGGTGGCCCGCATCGTCCGCGCCAGCCACGAGCGCTGGGACGGCGCCGGCTACCCCGACGGCCTCGCCGGCGAGGACATCCCCCGCGGCGCGCGCATCGTTGCCATCTGCGACGCCTACCACGCGATCACATCGGAGCGCCCCTACGGCGAGGCCCGCCCCCACGAGGACGCGATCCACGAGCTGCGCCGGTGCGCGGGCGGCCAGTTCGACCCCGACATGGTCCGTGTCTTCTGCTCGGTGGTCGCGAGCTTCGCCGCGCCCGCCGCGCCCCCCGTGCCCGAGGCGATGGAGGTCTCATGAAGGCCCGGATCGCCATCGCGGCCTTTGCCGTCCTCGCGCTCGTACTGCCCGCTCAGGCGATGGCCGGAACGGCCTCGAAGAGCGGGAGCACCGTCGCGGTCGCCTCGTCGGCCGGCCAGACCAACCGGCTGAACGTGACCGTCGACGGGTCGAACCTGCGCATCGCGGAGACCGGCTCCGGCGCGACCCTGACCGCGGGAACGGGCTGCGTCAGCGGTGGCACCAACCAGGTGCTGTGCACCCTCGCCGGCACCACGCTGATCTCGATGACGGGCAGCGACGGCGACGACTGGCTCACCAACTCGACCTCGATCGCCGGCAACCTGAACGGCGGGGCGAACGACGACATGCTCACCGGCGGCACCGGCCCCGACACCGTCACGGGCGACACCGGCAACGACTACGCCAGCTACTTCCCCCGCGCGACCGCGGTCACGGCGGATCTCGACGGCCTCGCGGACGACGGCGCGCCGGGTGAGAACGACACGATCGCTGCGGACGTCGAGACGCTGGTCGGCGGCAGTGGCAACGACACCCTCACGGGCAACACGGGCGACAACGGCCTCGACGGCGGCCCCGGCGCCGACACCCTCAACGGCGGCGTCGGCAACGACTACGCCCTCTACTGGACCCGCACCAACCCGGTGAACGTGAGCCTCGACGGGATCGTCAACGACGGCGAACCCGGCGAGAACGACGTGCTGGGCCCCGACGTCGAGAGCGTGATCGGCAGCAACGGCAACGACACCCTGACCGGCAACGCGGCGGACAACATGCTCGTTGGCTGGGACGGCGATGACACCCTCGACGGACGCGGCGGGGCCGACGTGATGTACGGCGTTGACGGCATCGACACGGTGTCCTACGCCGCGCACACGGCAGCGGTTTCCGTGACCCTCGACGGCACCGCCGGCGACGGCGCCGCTGGGGAGAACGACAACGCCGTCACCGAGAACGTGGTGGGCGGATCCGGGGCCGACACGCTCACCGGAGCCGCCGGCCCCAACTCCATCAACGGGGGCCCGGGCGCCGACGTGCTCGACGGCGGGACGGGGAACGACGCGCTGGCCGGCGGCGCCGATATCGATCGCGTGAGCTACGCGAGCCGCACCAACCCCGTGGCCGCCGACATCGACGGCGTGGCCGATGACGGTGAGGGCGCCGAGGGCGACAACATCGCCACCGACGTGGAGGACCTGACCGGCGGCGCCGGAGCGGACACGCTCACCGGCGACGCCGACGCCAACCTGCTCGACGGCGGCCCGGCGGGCGACGTGCTGAACGGCGGCGGCGGCGCGGACACCGCGACCTACACGGCGCGCAGCGCGCCCGTCACGGCCGACATCGACGGCGCGGCCGACGACGGCGAGACCGGCGAGGGCGACAACGTCGCCGCCGACGTGGAGAACCTGACCGGCGGCGCCGGAGCGGACACGCTCACCGGCGACGCCGACGCCAACCTGCTCGACGGCGGGCTCGGTGCCGACGCCCTGGCCGGCGGGGCGGGCACCGACACGGTCACCTACGCGTCGCGCTCGGCGAACGTCGAGGCCAGCATCAACGGTGCGGCCGACGACGGCGAGACCGGCGAGGGCGACGACGTCGCCGCCGACGTGGAGAACCTCAGCGGCGGCTCAGGCGCGGACACCCTCACCGGCAGCAACGCCGTGAACACACTCACCGGCGGCCCCGGAGCGGACACCTTCCTGGCGCGCGACGGCGTGAACGACAACATCAGCTGCGGCAGCGCGTCCGACACGGTGACCGCCGACCCCGGCGACGCCGCCGACGCCGACTGCGAGTCGGTCGACACCGGCCCCAAGCCGGTGGCGCCGGTCGTGCCTGCCGTGACGCCGAAGGCAAAGCCCGCGGCCACGGTCACGAAGGCGCAGGGCACGAAGCTCAAGCTCTCCACGGGTCCGCTCACCCTCGGCCGCGACGGCAACGTGCCGGTCACGATCGCCTGCCCCAAGGCCCAGACGGGCGGTTGCGCCGGCACGGTCACGATCGACATCGCAGCCGAGCCGACGGCCAAGAGCAAGGGCAAGGCCAAGTCGTCGCGCCGCTCGCGCCGGCGCAAGGTGCTGGGCAAGACCAAGTTCCGGGTCGCCGCGGGCAAGAAGAAGAAGATCCGCGTGCGCCTGTCGCGCCGCGGCCGCCGCAAGGTGCTTCGCAAGCGCCGGATCCGGTGCCGCGTGAGCGTGACCAACAAGGGCCAGAACGGCAAGCTCGTGACCACCAAGCAGACCGTGTCGCTGAAGGCGCCCAAGGTCACGAAGCCCAAGCTGAAGGCGCCGAAGTGACCGCGGGGGTACACAGCCCCGCCGCGCTTGTTCGCGCCGCCCAGCTGACCGCGGTGGCCTGCCTCGGCGCCTACGCCGCCCAGGCCGCCGTCGCGATCTGCGGCGCGGCCGCCGACGGCTTCTTCGAGACCTGGGTCTACACCGGGCTGCTGCTGGTCGCCGCCGCCCTCTGCATCTCGCGCGGCCTTCTGGTGTCCACCGAGCGCGCGCCGTGGCTGATCCTCGGCGCCGGCATCGCCTCATGGGCGGCCGGCGAGGTGTACTGGAACGTGGCCTACGCCAACGACCTCGCGGAGCCGCCGATCCCCAACGTCTCCGACCTGCTGTGGTTCGCCTTCTTCCCCTGCTGCTACCTGGCGATGGTCCTGCTCGTGCGGGCACGCGTGCGCGAGTTCCGCGCCAGCCTCTGGCTCGACGGAGTCGTCGGCGCCCTCGCCATCGCCGCTGTCGGCACCGCGCTGGTCTACGGACCGCTCTCGGCCGGTGGCGGCGCGCTCGTCACCCTGGATCTCGCCTACCTGCTGGCCGACCTTCTCCTGATCGGCTGCGTGATCTCCGTCTTCGCGATCACCGGCTGGCGCCCCGGCTCCACCTGGGCGCTGCTGGGGGCCGGACTGGCGACCGCTGCCGTCGTGGACGGCTTCTTCATGTACATGGACGCCACCGGCGCCAGCGTGAACAGCACGCTCATCGCAACCCTGTGGCCCGCCTCGGCGCTGATGATCGGGGCCGCGGCCTGGGCATCCGCTCCGTCCGCACGCCCGCTGCGCATCGAGGGAGTTCGTGTGGTGGCGCTGCCGGCGCTCTTCGCACTCGCCGCGCTGGGGGTTCTGGCCTACCACGCGATCGCCCCTGTGAACGGACCGGCCCTGGCGTTCGCCGTCGCCACGCTCGGCACGGTGATCGTGCGGATGGCGCTCACCTTCCGCGAGAACGTGCGACTGCTCGAGGGCACCCGGCGCGAGGCCCTCACCGACGCCCTCACCGGCCTCTCGAACCGCCGCCGCCTGCTCGCTGACCTCGACGAGATGATCGCGCGTGCGGACACCGCGCACCCGTGCGCGCTGATCATGTTCGACCTGGATGGGTTCAAGGCGTACAACGACCGCTTCGGCCATCCGGTCGGCGACGCGCTGCTGGCGCGACTCGGCCGCAACCTGGCCGAGGCCGTGGCCGGATCCGGACGGGGCTACCGGCTGGGCGGCGACGAGTTCTGCGTGGTTGCCTGCGGCGGCCGCGCCGAGCTGTCGGCTCTCGCGACGAGGTCCCATGCCGCGCTCCACGACACGGGCCGGGGCTTCGACATCACCAGCTCCTACGGCATGGTGCTGGTGCCCGACGAGGCACCCGACACCGAGCACGCGCTCAGCCTCGCCGACGAGCGCCTGTACGAGCACAAGGGTTCGAGCCGCCGCGCCACGGTGACCAAGGAGACCAGCGACGCGCTCGTCGCGGTCCTGAAGGAGGCCCAGCCCGGCCTCAACGGGCACCTGAACGAGGTCGCGACGCTGGCCCGCAGCGTGGCCGCGCACATGGGCATGCGGCCCACCGAGCTCGATGAGGTGACCCGCGCCGCACAGCTGCACGACATCGGCAAGGTGGCCGTGCCCAACGACATCCTCGACAAGCACGGGCCCCTCGACGAGGCGGAGTGGGAGTTCGTGCGCCAGCACACCCTCGTCGGCGACCGCATCCTCAGCGCCGCACCGGCGATGTCGTCGGTGGCGGAAATGGTGCGCGCCTCCCACGAGCGGTTCGACGGCGCGGGCTACCCGGACGGACTGGCCGGCGCGAGCATCCCCCTCGGCGCCCGGATCGTCGCCGTCTGCGATGCCTTCCACGCCATGACGGGCGGGCGGCCCTACCGATCTGCGATCGAGCCCGACGCCGCTCTGCAGGAGCTGCGTCGCTGCGCCGGCGAGCAGTTCGACCCTGACGTGGTCGAGGCCTTCTGCGCGCTGCTGGCGCCGGCCCCGGTTCCCACCCCGCGCTAGCTACAGGCCCGCGAGCGCGATCAGAAGCTCGCGCCCGGCGCGCTCGCCGAGCTCGAGGTTGGCCACGAGGAACGACTCGTCGGGCGCGTGGAACGCGTCGTCGGGGAGCGTGAAGCCGGTCACGATGGTGGGGATCCCGCGGGCCGCGAACTCCGCCACCACGGGGATCGAGCCACCGCTGCGAATCAGGGCCGGCGCCGTCCCGGTCGCGCGCTGCAGCGCCTGCGCCCCGAGCACCAGCGCGGGCAGGTCGGGCTCGAACAGCGACGGGTCGGCGAGCTGCCATCCGATCGTGACGTCGGCATCCGCCGGCGCGCCGCCGCGCAGGAGGCCTTCGAGCACGGGCCCCATCTCATCCGCGCGCTGGCCCGGGGCGAGGCGCATCGACACCGTGGCGCGAGCAACCGCGGGCACGACCGTGCGCGGCTCACCGGCCACGATCTCGTTGACCTCGATCGAGGGGTACGCGCCGTTGCGCTCGTAGTACTCGGCCGCCGCCCCGGGATAGGCCGGGCGGCCACCGACCTCGGACAGCACCTGCTCGCCGGGCGGCAGGCGCTCCCAGGAGCTGCGCTCGGCCTCGGCCGGCGCGAGGACTCCGGCGAGCAGCTCCTCGCGCAGGGCCCCGTCGGAGCCCGGGATGACCTCGGCGAGCATGTGGTGGAGCACGTGCAGCGCGTTGAGGGCGCTGCCGCCGTAGATGCCCGAGTGCAGGTCGCGCGCCCCGGTGCGCACCTCGACCTGCGCCGTCGCCATGCCGCGCAGCCCTACCGTGATCGCCGGCGTGCGCTCGTCGACCATGCCGGAGTCGAAGACGATCGCCGCGTCGGCGCCGCGCTCGTCCGCGCGAATCCACTGCGCGATGGTCTCGGAGCCGGCCTCCTCCTCGCCCTCGACGACCACGCGCACGTTGACCGGCAGCTCGCCGCCGCGGGCGAGCGCGCAGGCGGCGTGCAGCAGCGGCCAGAAGTTGCCCTTGTCGTCGCCGGCGCCGCGGGCGTAGAGGCGACCGTCGCGGATCTCGGGCTCGAACGGCGGCGATGTCCACGCGCTCAGGTCGCCCGGGCCCTGGACGTCGTAGTGGCCGTAGATGAGGACGGTCGGCGCGTCGGCCTCCGAGGCGCGCAGGTCGCCCACGACGAGCGGGTTGCCGTCGCCGATCTGCACGAGCTCAACGCTGCCGCCCGCGCCCTCGACGTGCCGCGCCGCCCACTCCGCCGCGCGGCGCAGGTCGCCCGGGTCGCCGCCGCCGGTCGAGATCGAAGGGATCCGCAGCCACTCATCGAGCTGGTCCAGCAGGTCGCTCATGACGCCGGAGACTAGTTCTCCCGCTAATCCGACCTCCTGAGTAGGATAAGACCGGATGATGTTCTCCACCAAGGCCGAGTACGGCGTGCGCTTGATGGCGCACCTGGCCGGGCGCAACGGCAACGGCCCCACGTCGCTGGCCTCGATCGCGGAGGCCGAGGGCCTGCCGCTCGCCTACCTCGAGCACCTCGCCGCGCGCCTGCGGCGCGCCGAGCTCGTGGAGAGCACGCGCGGAGCGCGTGGCGGCTACTCGCTCGCCCGGCCGGCCGATACCATCACCATGGCCGAGGTGGTGAGGGCGCTCGAGGGTGAGATCGCCCCGATCGAGTGCATCACCGCCGAGGCGGATGGCTCGCTGCACTGCGCACGTGACGGCGAACCCGGGCACGACCCGTGCCCCACCAAGCTGCTGTGGACCCGAGTGCAGGGCTCGATCGTCCGCACCCTGAGCGAGATGACCCTCGCCGACCTGACTTCGACCCGTAAGGAAGCCGTCAAGACATGAGCCTCGAAATCAAAGACCTCCACGTTCGGATCGAAGAGCGGGAGATTCTCCACGGCGTGAACCTGTCCGTGGAAAAGGACCAGACGCACGCCCTGATGGGCCCGAACGGATCGGGCAAGTCCACGCTCGCCAACACGATCATGGGCAACCCCAACTACGAGGTCACCGAGGGGCAGATCCTCTTCAACGGCGAGGACATCACCGAGGCCGCCCCCGACGAACGCGCCCGCGCCGGGCTGTTCATGGCCTTCCAGTACCCGGCCACCGTTCCGGGCGTCTCGGTGGCCAACTTCCTGCGCCTCGCGGTGAACTCCCGCCTGGATGAGCCGATGAAGGTGAAGGACTTCGGCAAGATGATGCGCGAGCACGTCGAGATGCTCAAGATCGACCCCTCGTTCGTGAGCCGCTACCTCAACGAGGGCTTCTCGGGCGGCGAGAAGAAGCGCGCCGAGATCCTTCAGCTGGCGATGCTCAAGCCGGAGATCGCCGTGCTGGACGAGACGGACTCGGGCCTCGACATCGACGCCCTGCGGATCGTGGCCGAGGGCGTGAACAAGCTCCGCGGTCCCGAGATGGGCTCACTGATCATCACCCACTACACGCGCATCCTGAACTACGTGAGGCCGGACTTCGTGCACATCATGCTCGACGGCCGGATCGTGCGTGAGGGCGGCCCCGAGCTGGCCGACGAGCTGGAGGACAAGGGCTACGAGTTCGTGCGCGAGGAGGTCGCTGCGGCCGATGCCTCCTAGCTGGCTGGAGGAACAGCGGAAGACGGCTCTGGAGGCCTACGAGGCCGAGGAGGTGCCCACGTGGCGCCGCTCGGGCTTCTGGACCACAACGCTGCGCAAGCTCGAGCTCGACGCGCTCGAGCCGCGCCGCTACGACGCCGCCGACGAGCTGCCCGAGCTCGTGCGTGAGGACATCGGCGACGCGCCGCTGGCCGGCCTCATCGTGCAGCGCGGCGCGAGCACCATCCACGCCTCGATCGACCCCGCGGTCGCCGAGCAGGGCGTGATCGTGATGCCGCTGGAGCAGGCCGCCGAGGAGCACGCCGACCTGGTGCAGGAGTGGTACATGCGCCGCCTCTCACACGAGGAGGGCAAGTTCTCCGCCGCGAGCGCCGCCTTCTGGACCGGGGGCGCATTCGTGCACGTGCCCAAGGACGTGCGGGTCGAGCACCCGATCCAGATCGTCTACCTGATCGACGAGCCCGGCACCGCCCAGTACGCCCACACGCTCGCCGTGGTGGGCGAGCATGCCGAGTGCCAGGTCCGCGAGTACTGCCTGGGCACCCCGATCGAGGGCCAGGCCCTGCACGCCGGCGCGTTCGAGCTCTACGCGCGGCCGGGGTCGAAGGTGAAGGTGGCCCACTTCCAGGACTGGGGCCCCGGCGAGGTCTACGACATCTCCACCAAGCGAATCGAGATCGCGCGCGACGCCCACGTGAGCTGGATCCCGATCCACCTCGGCGGGCGGCTCACGAAGCAGCAGCTCGACATCATCACCGCCGAGGAGGGCTCGGACATGCGCCACACCGGGCTCTACTTCACCGAGGGCGAGGAACACCTCGACCTGTTCACCTCGGACAAGCACGAGGCGGGTCACACCACGGGCGACACCGTGTGGAAGGGCGCCCTCACCGGCGACTCACGCGCCTCGTACGAGGGCCTGATCCACATCGTGCCGAACGCACAGGAGACGCACACCTACCTCCAAACCCATCAGATGCTGCTGTCGCAGAAGGCGAAGGGCGATGCCATCCCGTCGCTGATCGTCGAGACCGACAACGTGTCCGCCTCGCACGGCGGCACTGTCGGCGAACTCGACGAGGAGCAGATCTTCTACATGATGGCCCGCGGCATCCCCCGCTCCGAGGCGGTGCGAGTGCTGGTGGAGGGCTACTTCGAGGAGGTCGTGCAGCGCCTCGACGACGACGCGCTGGAGACGCTGGTCCGCCGGCGGATCGCGGAGAAGCTGGCGGCGGCGGAGGACCAGGTGGCCGAGTTCATCGGGGAGCGGGCGGAGAGCGCATGACAGGCACCGCCTCCGCCATCAACGTCCGCGCGGACTTCCCGGTCCTCGACCGCGGCATCGCATACCTGGACTCGGCGGCCACGTCGCAGAAGCCGCGCCCGGTGATCGACGCGATCTCGTCCTACTACGAGAACTCAAACGCCAACGTTCACCGCGGCGTGTACGCGCTCGCCCAGGAGGCCACCGACCTGTTCGAGGGCGCGCGCGAGCGCATCGCGGCATTCGTCGGCGGCGAGACCGCCACCACGATCTTCACCCGCAACGCCACCGAGGCGCTCAACCTCGTGGCCTACGCGTGGGGCCGCGAGCACGTGGGCGAGGGCGACGAGGTGCTCATCACCCACATGGAGCACCACTCGAACATCGTCCCGTGGCAGCTGCTGTGCCAGGAGCGGGGCGCGAAGCTGCGCTACCTGGAGGTCTCCGAGGACGGACAGCTCTCGCTCGACGAGCTGGACTCCGTGCTCGCCTCCGGCCGCGTGAAGCTGGTCTCGGTCGCGCACGTCTCCAACGTGCTCGGCACGATCAACCCGGTGGCCGAGATCGTCGCCCGCGCACGCGCGGCCGGCGCGGTGTCGGTGATCGATGCGTCCCAGGCGGTGCCACAGATGCCGGTCGACGTCGGCGCGATCGGCGCGGACTTCTACGCCTGGACGGGCCACAAGGCGCTCGGCCCCACCGGCATCGGCGTGCTCCACGGGCGTCGCGAGCTGCTCGAGTCGATGCGCCCCTTCCTCGGCGGCGGCGACATGATCGCCAACGTCGGCTTCGAGTCATCGACCTGGAACGAGCTGCCGTGGAAGTTCGAGGCCGGCACGTCACCGATCGCCGAGGCGGTCGGCCTGGGCGCCGCGATCGACTACCTCGCCGGAATCGGCATGGACAACGTCCGCGCCCACGAGCGCGAGCTGATCGCCTACGCGCTGGAGCGCCTGCCCGAGGTCGAAGGCCTGCGCGTCTTCGGGCCCGCGGACCCGGACAGGCGCGGCGGCGTGGTGAGCTTCGAGCTCGAGGGCATTCACCCCCACGACGTCGCGGAGCTCTGCAACCGCGAGGAGGTCTGCATCCGGGCCGGGCACCACTGCGCCCAGCCGTTGATGCGGGCCATGGGAGTGCCGGCAACCGCCCGCGCCAGCTTCCACGTGTACAACGACCGTGCGGACGTGGATCGGCTGATTGGTGCGTTGGTGAAGGCGCGAGAGGTCTTCGACCTCTCATGAGTCGACAGTCGACAGTCGACTGAACCCATGGACGCTCTGTACCGCGACTACATCCTCGACCACTACAAGAACCCGCGGAACTTCGGGACGCTCGACCCGCACGACCTGGAGGCCCACGACCACAACCCGCTCTGCGGGGACGAGATGGGCGTGCACATCGTGGTCCAGGACGGCAAGATCGCCGACCTGCGCTTCCATGGCCAGGGCTGCGCGATCTCCCAGGCGTCGGCCTCCATCGCCTCCGAGGAGCTGATCGGCATGGAGGTCGCCGACATCGGCGATCTCGACGCGGAGTGGATCTTCGACCTGCTGGGGATCCCCATCTCCCCCACCCGGCGCAAGTGCGCGCTGCTCAGCCTGAAGGTGATGCGCGGCGCCACCACCGGCGACGCGTCGTGGCCGGAGTAGCTGCGCCCTCCTCGCGAACCACCGTCGCCACGGCCGCCACGATCGCCGTCGCGCCCACGAGCACAATCGCCGTGATCTCCTCGGAGAGGATCGCCGCGCCCAGCACCAGCGCTATCACCGGGTTCACGTACGCGTAGGTCGTGACCGTCGAGATCGGAGCGTTGCCCAGCAGCCACGTGTAGGCCGTGTAGGCCAGCATCGACCCGAACGTGATCAGGTAGGCCAGGGCCAGCAGCGAGTCGGTGGAGAACTCAGAGGTGTGGACGTCGGACGCCTCGCCCACGACGAGCCCGGTGAGGATCATCGTGCCGCCCGCGATCAGCATCTGCCACGCGGTCGATACCAGCGGGTCGGGTGGCAGGGTCATCCGCTTGGAGTAGAACGAGCCCGCGGCCCAGAGCACGGCGGCGAGCACGATCAGCAGCACGCCCCACAGGGGCGCCCCGTCGGGACGGTCGCCGGGCAGCACCAGCACCGCCAGGCCGACGAAGCCAACGATCACGCCGGCCAGAGTCCCCCGGCCCGGCCGGTCGCCCTCGCCCAGGCGCATCAGCACGACCCAGAGGGGGACCGAGCCGATGATGAGCGCCGTGAGGCCGGAGGGCACCTCCTGCTCGGCCACCGTCACCAGGCCGTTGCCGCCAAAGCAGAGCAGGTTGCCGGCGAGGGCCGCGCCTAGGGCCTGGGCGCGCGTGATGCGCACCCGCCCCGGGCCGCCACGCAGCCGCAGGATCGCCAGGAAGATCGCGCCGGCCACGGCGAAGCGCGCGCCGGCCCCCAGCAGCGGCGGCACGGTCTCGACCATCACCCGGATCGCGAGGTAGGTGGAGCCCCAGACGATGTAGATCGTGGCTAGGGCCGCCCAGAGCATCCCGCGACGGTGTCACGCCGGCCGAGGCGCTGCAATGTCCCACAATCGGCCAATGCCGGCGGTCAGGGCGCCGGGTTGGCCTTCGCCCAGGCGATGATGTCCTTCGACTCGTTGATCACGTTGCCGTCGTCGGTGACCAGCACCGGCACCCACCGCTGACCGCTCACCTTCTCGACCTCGTCGCGCTTCCCGAGCTTGTTCAGTGGCGGGATGCCAAGGCCGTGCACCGGAACCACCTCGGGGCTGTGCCCCGCTTCCTTCAGAGCCACGTGGGCGTTGCCGCACGGATGGCCGCCGGGGCGGCCGGTGGTCTGCACGTCCTTGAGGAACCCGTAACAGACGTAGAGCTTCATACGCGCACCCTATCCGGGCGCGGGAGCTAGGCGACTGCTGCGCCGGGAGCCACGCCGAGGACCGGTGGCGCGCCGTACGGCGACGTCTCCAGCCAGGCGACGATGTCCGCCCCGGCCAGCGGACGGCTGAAGTAGTAGCCCTGGGCCGAGTCGCAACCGTGGTCCGCGAGGTGCTTCATTGTCTCCTCGTCCTCCACGCCCTCCGCCACCACGGTCACGCCGAGGTTGTGGGCCAGGTCGATGATCGCCCGCACGATGACGGCGTCCTCCTTCACCGATGCCAGCGTCGTGACGAACGACTTGTCGGCCTTGATCTCCACCACGGGAAGCCGCTGGAGATAGACCAGCGAGGAGTACCCGGTGCCGAAGTCGTCGATGGACAGGCGCTCGTCCATCGCCTGGAGCCGAGGCAGCAGGTCGGGCGCGCTGGTGTCGATCAGGTCGCTCTCGGTGAGCTCGAAGGTGAGCTTGTCGGGCGGGATGCCCCATTTCTCCGTGAGCTCGTCGACGCGTTCGAACAGCCCCGTGCCCTCGGCCAGGCAGCGGGCGCCGAGGTTCACCGCCATGGTGAGGTCGTAACCGGCGTCGCGCCAGGCGCGCAGCTGGCGCAGCGCCTCCTCGATCACCCACTCCGTGATCGGGATCAACAGCTCGTGATGCTCCAGCTCCTGGATGAACGCGCCCGGCATCAGCAGCTCTCCCGAAGGGTGCTGCCACCGCAGGAGGGCCTCGACGCCGGTCGCCTGCCCTGTGGTGAGATCGATCTTCGGCTGGTAGTGCAGCACCAGCTCATCGTTCTCGACGCACGTGCGAAGGTCGTTCAGAAGCGCGAGCCGCCGCGCGGGCTCCTCCTCCTGCTCGGCCGCGAACACCGCGAAGCCGCCGCGACCCGCCCGCTTTGCGTTGTACATGGCCAGGTCGGCGCGGCGCAGAAGGTCGTCGATGTTGTCGCCGTGGTCGGGCACCAGCGCCATGCCGATGCTCGCGTCGACGCCGATCTTCCGGCCGTCGACCAGGAACGGCTCGTCGAGCGCCGCGAGGATCTTCGCCGCCACCGACGCCGCGCCGGGCAGGTCCGTGCCGGCCAGCGGGAGGATGCCGAACTCGTCGCCTCCCAGCCGGGCGACCGTATCCCCCTCTCGCAGGCACTCCACCAGCCGCTCCGCCACGAGCTTCAGGACCTCGTCGCCCTGCTGGTGGCCGAAGGTGTCGTTGACCTGCTTGAACCCGTCGAGGTCCAGCAGGAGAAGGGCAAGCGACTCCCCGGACCTGGACGTGGCTCGAACCGCCTGGTTCACACGGTCCTCGAACAGCACACGGTTGGGCAGCTCGGTGAGGTTGTCGTGCAGCGCCTGGTGCTTCAGCGCCTCGACATAGGAGTGGCGCTCCGAGATGTCGCGAACGCACGCGATGTGGATGTTGCCCGGCTGGATATCGCTGAGCTCCACCTCGACGGGAAAGCTCGACCCGCTCTTGCGCTTTCCGGTGAACGGTGTGTTCCGTGGAGCCTTCGGCGCGGAGGGCGGCAGATACAGCTCGGTGGGCTCGACGCCGTCGGCGAAGTCCTCGGGATGGCTGGGGCCCAACATCATCGACAGTGGGCGTCCGATGGCCTCCTGCTCCGAGTATCCGAACAGGTCCTCCGCCGCGCGGTTGAAGGACTCGATCACGCCGGAGTCGTCGAGCGTGATGATCCCGTCGGCCACGTTCGCGAGCACGGAGACGGTGCGCGCCTCCGCTTCCCGCAGAGCCCGCGACTTGACGAAGAGATCGGAAAAGATCGTGACCTTCGCGCGAAGGATGTCGGGGAGGATCGGGGCGAAGATGAAGTCCACGGCACCGCTGGCGTAGGCCACCGCCAGCTGGGCCTCCTCCTCGATGTGCGCGGTCACGAAGATGATGGGGATGTGCTCGCAGTCAAGCCGTAGGCGGATGAGGCGGGCGGTCTCGTACCCGTCCATCGTGGGCATCTGCACGTCGAGAAGAATCACGGCGAACTGCTGCTCCGTCACGGCATGCAGGGCGGCTTCACCCGAGTCGGCCTCCACGATCGTGTGCCCGAGCGGCTCCAGGATCGAGGTGATGGCAAGCCGCTTGCCCACGGTGTCGTCCACCACGAGGATCGTGGCGGTCTCCTCCGGGAGGACGGGCGACTCCCTGCCGTTGGGTTGCATCGCGATCGCGCCCTAGTCGCCCGGCGCCTCGGCCGGGCTGGAGACCGGGAGCCAATGGGTGAGGGCCGAGAGGAGCTCCGAGGAGTCGACGGGCTTGGGGATGTAGTCCGAGGCGCCGGCCTCGAGACAGCGGGTGCGCTCTCCCTCGACGACCTTCCCGGTGACGGCGATGATCGGGAGCGTCTCGCACGCCGGCCGGTCGCGGATGGCGGCGATCGTCTCGTAGCCCGTCATCACCGGCATCATGATGTCCATGAGCACCAGATCGATGTCGGCGTGCTCGTCGAGGAGCTCGAGCGCCGCGCTGCCGCTCTGAGCCGGCACCGCAACCATGCCTCCGCGCTCCAGCAGCGCTGTGAGCGCGAAGATGTTCCGGTACTCGTCGTCGACTATCAGGACCTTGGCCGTGGCCCCGGGGGTCGACGAGGGCACAGGTCGTAGCGGCGTGATCCTGAGCGGGTGATCGAGCTCCCCCAGCACCGGTGACCCGGGCGACTCGTCGTCCGTGGCGGTCGCGCCATTGGTGGAGACGGTCACGGTCGGAGGAAGCGCCACAACCGGAGCCGCCACCAGGGCAGCCACGGGTGCGGGCGCCTGCGCGCTGAGGGGGAAGTAGATCGTGAAGGTGCTCCCCTTCCCGGGCTCGCTGTTCAGGACGATCTCGCCGCCGAGCAGGGCCACGAGGTCGCGGCTGATCGAAAGCCCGAGGCCGGTCCCGCCGTGCTCGCGCGAGGTGGTGCCATCGGCCTGCGCGAAGGCCTCGAACATCGCGCTCTGCAGCTCCTTCTCGATGCCGATGCCCGTATCGGTCACGCTGATCGCCAGGGCGGCCCTGTCCTCGGCGCGCTCCATCCTCAGGCTCACCGAGCCCTGCTCGGTGAACTTCAGCGCATTGGAGAGCAGGTTCTTCAGTACCTGCCGCAGGCGGGACGGGTCGGTCACGAAGGTGGGCGGAAGGTCCTCGGCCAGGTCGACCGAGAACTCCAAGCCCTGGCCCTCTGCCAGCGGCTGGAAGGTCTGGGCCATGCTCTTGGCGAGCTCGCTCAGCGACACCTCGCTGAGCTGCATCTCCACCGTCTTGGACTCGATCTTCGCCAGGTCGAGAATCTCGTTGAGGAGCTTGAGCAGGTCGAGCCCGGACGAGCGGATCACGTTCGCGTACTGGACCTGGCGCTCCGAGAGGTTGCCGTCGGGGTTGTCCTCCAACTGCTCCGCGAGCACGAGCAGGCTGTTGAGCGGGGTCCGCAGCTCGTGCGACATGTTGGCGATGAACTCCGACTTGTACTTCGATGCGACCGAGAGCTCGGCGGCCTTCTCCTCGACCAGCCGCTTGGCCGCCTCCACCTCCTGGTACTTGCTCTCGAGCTCCTCCTGGCCGGACTGCAGCTCGAGGGCCTGCGACTGGGACTGCTGGAGCAGCTCGTCGGTGACCGATGTGGCGTCCACGGTGTTGAGCACGAGCCCGATGCTCTCGGTGAGCTGGTCCAGGAGCGACTGGTGCGCGTCGCTGAACGGTGAGAAGGAGGCAAGCTCGATCACGGCCCGCACCGATCCCTCGAACAGGATCGGGAGGACGATGATGTTCAGCGGCCGCGACTCGCCCAGGCCGGAGTTGATCCGGATGTAGTCGTCGGGGACGTCGGTGAGCAGAATGCGCTCCTTCTCCAGGGCGCACTGGCCCACCAGGCCCTCCCCCAATTGGAAGCTGCTGCCCAGGTGCTTGCGCTCCTTGAACCCGTAGCCGGCCTGGAACTCCAGCGATGGCGTGCCGCCATCGCCCGGGTCGACCAGGGCGTAGAACACGGCGTGCTGGGCGGAAACCAGCGGTGCCAGCTCGGACAGGATCATGTTGGACACCGTGAACAGGTCGCGCTGGCCCTGAAGCATGCGGGTGAACCGCTCGAGGTGGGTCTTGAGCCAGTCCTGCTCGGTGTTCTGGCGCATCGTCTCGCGCAGGTTGCGGATCATCTCGTTGAGCTTGTCCTTGAGCACGGCGACCTCGCCGCTGGCCTCGACGCTCACCTGCCGCGTGAGGTCGCCCTCGGTCACGGCGGTGGCCACCTCGGCGATCGCGCGCACCTGGTCGGTGAGGTTCGCCGCGAGCTGGTTCACGTCGTCGGTGAGGTCCTTCCAGACTCCGGCGACCTCCTCGGACTGGGCCTGGCCGCCCAACTTGCCCTCGACGCCGACCTCTCGGGCGACTCGGGTGACCTCGCCTGCGAAGCGGTTGAGCTGGTCGACCATCGCGTTCACGGTGTTCTTGAGCTCGAGGAACTCGCCGCGCACGTCGGCGGTGATCTTCTTGCTCAGGTCGCCGTTGGCCACCGCGGTGGTCACCTCGGCGATGTCACGGACCTGGCCGGTGAGGTTGCCGGCCATCAGGTTCACGTTGTCGGTGAGCTCCTTCCAGACGCCACCGACCTCGATCGTGTACGCCGCGGCCTGCCCGAGCTTGCCCTCGGTACCCACCTCGCGCGCCACGCGGGTGACCTCCGAGATGAAGCCGTTCAGCTGATCCACCATGTCGTTGATGGTGTTCTTGAGCTCGAGCATCTCGCCGTGGACCTCGACCGAGACCTTCTTGCTCAGGTCCCCGCCGGCCACGGCGCCGATGACGCGCTGCATCTCGGTGCTGGGACGGACGAGGTCCTCGATAAGAGAGTTGACCGATTCGATGCAGTCGCCCCAGACCTCATTGCTGCCCTTGAATGAGACGCGCTGCGAGAGCTTGCCCTCCTTGCCCACCACCCGGCTCACGCGCTCGAGCTCGGTTCCCAGCGCCTGATTCGCGCCGATGATGTCGTTGAGGGAGTCCGCGACCTTGCCGGCGACGCCGGTCAGGTGGATTGGCATCCGGGCCGTGAAGTCACCGGCCTTGACCTGACTCAGGACGCCGAGCAGCAGCTCGGAATCCAGTGTTGCAGTGTCTTCAGATGCTCCGTTGCTTGCCTGGGGCGAGGCGGGTGATTCGGTTGGCATGGGACTGAACGTCCTCTGATTGCGGGGTCCGCCGGCACGCCAGGAGGCGGTTGCGGCAGCCAAGGAGATCCCGCAGTCGCCGGATGGCGATCACTGCCCTTGGGGGCGGGGGAGAGATCCCGAACTATTGGTCGCTATCGGCAGCGGGTGCCCCGGCCTTTACCCCTCAGTCCACGACAGGCGCCAGAGCGGATGGGACGGGCCTCACGAACACCTGCGCGCCCACCTCGAAAAGCTCCAGCGAGGGCAGCTGTACGACCAGCCGCCGGCCACCCTCGTGGCGCAGCCGGTAGAGCACGTCATGCCCCCGGAACTCACGGCCGACCACCTCGGCGTTGGGGGTGTGATCCGCGCTCAGCTGCAGCTGCTCGGGACGGAGCGCCACGTTCACGGAACCCGTCGCTGCGCTCACGAGATCGAGCACACCGAGCTCGGTCTCGACCCGCCGGCCGTCCGCCGCGCCGGACAGCACGTTCACCTCCCCCACAAACTGCGCGGCCCAGCGTCCCGCGGGCCGGGCGTAGACCTCCTCCGGGCGCCCCACCTGCACGATCTTGCCCGCCCGCATCACGGCCAGCCGGTCCCCCAGGGCCAGGGCCTCCTCCTGGTCGTGGGTAACCAGCAGCGCGGCGGCGCCCGCCTCCCGCAGGATCAGCTCCACCTCCCGCCGAAGGTCAGCCCTGAGCGTGGCGTCCAGGCTCGAGAAGGGCTCGTCGAGCAGAACGATCGCCGGCTCGGGCGCCAGCGCTCGTGCCAGCGCCACCCGCTGGCGCTCGCCTCCGGACAGCTCGTGGGGGTAGCGATCGGCCTTGTGCTGGAGGCCCACGAGCTCGAGTGTGCGCTGGGTCAGGCGATCGCGGTCCTCGGTCGCGTGGCGCACCAGTCCGAACGCCACGTTCCCGCGCACGCGCAGGTGCGGGAAGAGCGCGTAGTCCTGGAACACCATCCCGATCCGCCTGCGCTCGGGCGGCACCCAGCAGCCCGGCCCGGCCACCGTCTCGCCGGCCACCACCACCGCACCGTCGTCCGGCACCTCGAAGCCCGCGATCAGGCGCAGCAGCGTCGTCTTGCCGCAGCCCGACGGGCCGAGCACCGTGACCAGCTCGCCCTCGGCGATCGCGAGATCGACCCCTGCGACGGCCTCGGTGGCGCCGTAGCTCTTGGCCACACCCTCCACTTGAATGCTCACGCGGCGGCCCTCCGCGACAGGCGGATCAGCAGCGCCACGGGCAGCAGGCCGACCAGCACGATCATCAGAGCCGGCAGGGCCGCGGTCCGGTAGAGCGACTCGGTGGTGGCCTGCCAGACGGCCACCGCCAGGGTGTCTCCGCCGAGCGGGCGCAGCAGCAGCGTGGCGGGAAGCTCCCTGAGCACCTCGGTGAACACCAGCAGACTCGCGGTGAGCAGGGCGCCCGAGATCATCGGCACGTGCACCCGCGCGAGCACGTCGAGGCGGTCGGCGCCAAGGCCGCGGGCGGCTTCGTCGAGCGAGGGAGGCACCCGCTCGAGGCCGGCGTCGACGGTCTGGAAGGCGAGTGCGAGGAAGCGAACGGTGTAGGCCACGAACAGTCCGATCACGGTGCCGGTGAGCAGGAGGCCGACGCCCGCGGCGTCATCCAGCCGATGGTCCAGCCAGCCCAGGGGGACGATAACGGCCACCGCCACCACCGACCCGGGCAGCCCGTAGCCGATCGTCGCCACCCGGACCGCCCGCCCGCCGGCGCGCGAGCGGGACGCCCGCCGGCCGTAGGCCAGCAGAAGCGCGGCCCCCACCACCAGCGCGATCGACATCGTGGCCAGCAGCACGCTGTTGCGTGCGGCGGTCCCGAACTCCGGCGCGAGCAATCCGCGGGACACCGACTGGACCGCCCACACCGAGAGCTGCGCGACAGGAGCCCCCACCACCAGCACCAGCAGCGCGAGCGGGCCCGCCAGGGCCGCGACGGCGGCCGGGCCGCGGAGCCGGAAACGCGTGATCGCGCCACCGTCTCCCGTGTGCGCGTACCGCGCGCGCCCCCGCGACGCGCGCTCGAGCACCAGCAGCGTGAGCGTCACCGCCACCAGCATCGTGGCCAGCTGGAGGGCGGCGTCGCGCTCGAACGCGCCCGTGTAGACCTTGTAGATCGCGTTGGTGAAGCTCTGCACGCCGAGCAGGTTCACCGACCCGAAGTCGGCCAGCGACTCCATCAGAGCCAGGGCCACGCCGCCGATGATCGCGGGCCTGGCCATCGGGATGGCCACCCTCAGGATGGCCCGCAGCGGGGTCAGCCCCAGCCCCCGCGCGGCCTCCACCAGCTCCGCGCCCTGCGCGACGAACGCCGTGCGGGCCAGCAGGTAGACGTACGGGTAGAGCGTGAGGGTGAATACCGCCACGGCGCCCGCCGTTGACCTCAGCGGCAGCCAGGTGAGCCCCAGGTCGTCCCGCGCCCCCAGCGCGAACAGCGTGAACACGTAGCTCGGCATGGCGAGGGGCAGTACCAGCGCCCACTCCAGCCAGCGCCGGCCGGGAAACTCGCAGAAGCACACCAGTGCGGCAAGGCCGGTGCCGAGCAGGAACGTGCCCAGCCCCACCCCGACCACCAGTGCGGCGGTGGCCTCGGCGGCGTCCGGCAGCAGCCCCTTGAAGTCACCGAGAGCGCCCGGTGATGCCACGAAGCTGGCCGGCAGAACCAGCAGTGGGCCGGCCACCAGCGCCGCGGCCACGACCGTGAGGGCGGTCCAGCCGTCGGGCCGCGACCACCGCCGCCGCCCCATTGCGGCGGGCCGCGCGACCGCGCTCAGTTCCACCCCACGTCGGTCATCATGCTCACAGCGTCGTCCAGGTGGTCGCCGGCGCCGGCCACATCGATGGGATCCCGCTTGAAGGTGCCGAACTGCTTGATCTCCGGCGTGGTGTCGGCCTGGGAGTCCACGCCGAACTCGTGGTTGTTCTGCGCGAATACGCGCTGCTGGCGGGGATCGGTGAGGTAGCGCACGAGCTTCCTGGCGGTCTCCGCCTGGTCGGCGCCCTTGACCACCCCGATGCCCGACAGGTTCACGTGCGTGCCGCGCCCGTCCTGGTCCGCCCAGACCGGCGCCACGGGGAAGTCCGGGTCGTCCTCCAGCTCGCGGCCCAGGTAGTAGGAGTTGGTCAGCCCGACGTCGCAGGTCTCATCGCGGATGGCCTTCAGGACGTCGACGTCCGAGCCGACGATCTCCGGGTCGTTGGCCATCCAGCGCTCCAGCATCCTCTTGGTGGCCGCCTCGCCGTCCTTCGCGATCCGGTCGGCCACGAAGGAGACGTTGTACTCGCTGGTGCCCGAGCGCAGGCACAGACGGCCCTTCCAGCGCGGATCGCCCAGGTCCTGGTAGGTGGTCGCGTCGGTGGCCTTCACGCGCTCGGTGGAGCGCATGATCGTGCGCGCCCGCACGGTGAGCCCGTACCAGCGGCCCTTGGGGTCGCGCAGGCCCTCGGGCACGTGCTTCTGCACCTCGGGGTCGAGGTCGGGCGCCAACAGCCCCGCCTGCTCCGCGCGCCACAGGTTGGCCGCGTCGACGGTGATCAGCACGTCGGCCTTGGTGTTCTCACCTTCGCTCTGGAGCCGCTCGTAGAGCGAGGACGCGTCGCCGCCGAACAGGGTCATGTCCACGTCCTCGTCCGCCGCGAAGGTCTCGAACGGCTTCTCCTCGCCGTAGTGCGACCGCGCCGTGTAGACCACCAGCTTGTCGCCTCCGCCCGAGGTGGCCACCACAACGCCCACGAAGGCGCCCGCAACCACGATCAGGGCGATGGATCCGAGGGCGATCAGCTTCCGGCGCGACACCGGAATTAGGCTAGCCTAATGCGTCGCCGTGGGGTGGTTGGCGGGTCTGCCCACATCGCTAGACTCGGAGACCAATGGCCGCCAAAGACAAGACACGAATCGCCAAGCCCAGCCCGATCGTCGAGGACGAGCAGGGCCAGCTGATCGCCCAGAAGGGCATCTCCCGCGAGGTGATCGAGGAGCTGTCCAAGGTCAAGGGCGAGCCGCAGTGGATGCGCGACCTGCGCGTCAAGTCCTACGAGATCTTCATGCGCAAGCCCATCCCCACCTGGGGCGTGGACCTGTCAGACCTCGACCTCGACGAGCTGGTGCTCTACAGCCCGCCCGAGGCCGGTCGCTACGACAGCTGGGACGACGTCCCGGAGAACATGAAGAAGACCTACGAGGACCTCGGCATCCCCGAGGCCGAGCGGGAGCACCTCGCCGGCGTGGTGGGCACCTGGCGCCAGGAGCCGGTCTACGAGAACCTCAAGAAGGAGTACGCGGACCTGGGGATCCTCTTCACCTCCATGGACACCGCGATCACGGAGTACCCCGAGCTGGTGCAGGAGTACTTCATGAAGAAGTGCGTGCCGCCGCAGGACAACAAGTTCTCGGCGCTGCACGGCGCGGTCTGGTCCGGCGGCTCGTTCCTCTACGTGCCCAAGGGCGTGAAGGTGGACCTGCCGCTACAGGCCTACTTCCGCATGGAGGGCGCCAACGAGGGCACCTTCGAGCACACGCTGATCATCGCCGACGAGGGCTCCGAGGTGAACTACATCGAGGGCTGCACCGCGCAGACCTACTCGGTCAACTCGATGCACTCCGCCGTGGTCGAGATCTTCGTGAAGGAGGGCGCCAAGGCCCGCTACACCACCGTGCAGAACTGGTCCAAGGACGTGTTCAACCTCAACACCAAGCGCGCGATCGTCGAGGCCGAGGGCACCGTGGAGTGGGTCGGCGGCTCGATGGGCGCCAAGAAGGTGATGCTCTACCCCGGCTCGTTCCTGATGGGCGAGCACGCGCGCGCCGACCACCTCAACGTGGGCGTCGCCTCCGGGGACGTTTGGAAGGACACCGGCGCCAAGGTCGTGCACCTCGCGCCCAACACCACGTCCAACATCCTCGCCAAGTCGATCTCCAAGGACGGCGGGATCATGGGCTACCGCGGGCTGGTCCGCATGGGCCACAACTCGCAGGGCAGCAAGTCACACGTCCAGTGCGACGGGCTGATGATGGACCCGTACAGCCGCTCGGACACCTGGCCCGACATCCAGATCCAGAACCCGCACGTGACCGTGGCCCACGAGGCCGTGGTCGGCAAGATCTCCGACGAGCAGCTCTTCTACCTCCAGTCGCGCGGCCTCTCCGAGGAGGAGGCGGCCGGGATGATCGTGAACGGCTTCATCGAGCCGGTCACGAAGGAGCTGCCGATGGAGTACGCCGTCGAGCTGAACCGCCTGATCCAGCTCGAAATGGTTGGCTCGATCGGCTAAGAGCCGGATCGCGCAGGTCGAGGACGCGGCGGAGACCGCCCGTCTGCTCGACCGCTTCCAGGCGGAGTACGACGAATACACACCGGGCGCCGACGTGCTCGAGCCGCGAGTGGTCGAGCACATCGAGCGCGACCTGAGCGTGTTCCTGCTCGCCGGGCCGGCGGACGTGGGCATGGCTCAGCTGCGCTTCCGGGAGTACCTGCTCACCGGCAAGCCGATGGTCTATCTCGAGGAGCTGTACGTGGTGCCCGACCGCCGGGGCGAGGGCCACGGCCTCGGACTGATGCAGGCGGCGATGAGCCTCGCCCGCGAGCGCGGTGCGACCACGATGGAGCTCGGCACGGCGACGGACGACCGGGACGCGCGCCGGCTCTACGAGGGGCTCGGCTTCACGAACCTCGAGAAGCCAGGCGACCCTCAAACGGCGATGCTCTACTACGAGCGCGAGCTGTGATCGTCGATGACCTGAGGCTCGACAAACGTGACGGCGGCTGGGAGT
Source organism: uncultured Thermoleophilaceae bacterium (assembly GCA_963808105.1). Classification (GTDB taxonomy): domain Bacteria; phylum Actinomycetota; class Thermoleophilia; order Solirubrobacterales; family Thermoleophilaceae; genus JAAYBF01. The sequence goes on from CAWEEH010000004.1 coordinate 345,563, forward strand.
TGTCAGCACCGGGTCTGCACCCACGTGGATCAACGCCGGCACCCGCGACGCGTGCTGACCGAGCGCGAGGTCGAGCCCAGGTCCGAGCGCTCGAGGCGCCGCCGATCGCGCAGCCATCGACCGAAGCGGGCGCCCGCACCGCTCACTCCAGCCGCCGAGCGCTTCCTCCAGCTCGCCCGCGTCGGCGAACACGCCCAGCACCTCCGCGTGGCCCCCGCCGTCCTCGGGCGATCCGCCCTGGATCAGGGTGAGCTCGCCAGTTTCTGCGACCCACGCCGCGCGGTGAATTCGCCCGCACGGTCGAGCCAACGCAGGCCCACGTCCTCCTCCGTGAAGACAGCCGGCGGTCGTCGTCCAGCGCGAAGTCCAGCAGCGACGCATAACCGTTCGAGTAGCTGTCCTCCGCGGCGCGCTGGATCGGCGGCATCGTCGCGGCCAGGTCGCCACGCTCGACGGGTTCGTCGGTTGCCTCCAAGGGCCCGTCGCAGACCGGGCAGCGCACCCCCGGCCGTGGCTTCGCGGCGCTGAAGAGCTTGCGGTGGCAGCGGGTGCAGCGGATGGCGATCACGGGCGTCCCTTTCGTCGTCGTGCCGCAGAGTGAATGGCGAACCGAAGTCCTGGATAAGTCTCGCGGCGCGCAAGTTTCGGGCCGTGCCCGCGTCTTCGGCCATATGCGCCGTTGTCACTGGCTCGCGCTCACCGTCCTCGCCGCTGCTCGCCTGCGCCGCGCCGGCCGCCGCCACGCCCGGTCTGCACCGACGGCTACAAGGGCGGCCCGCCGGCCTCGCTGTGCGGCGGCCGGATCTTCCCCGAGGCCGCGAACTGCCGCGGCCTACGTCCAGTACGCGGCCGACCCGTTCGGCTTCATCGAGTACCAGCACGGCATCGAGTACCTCGCGCAGAAGTACCCGCGCTGGGTCAGCGTCTTCACGCTGCAGCGACCGCTACGGCGACGAGGCGGTGAGCGCCGGCCCCGACAGGAAGCGGCCCGGCGAGGAGGGCGACACCGGCGACGGCCGCGACATCCAGGTGATCAAGATCACCGACCACGCAGGTCCCCGACGAGGGCAAGGAGACGCTGTTCTTCTCGCTGTCGGTCCACGGCAACGAGCGCGGCGGCCTCGAGGGCGGCCTGCGCACGGCCGAGGACCTCGCGATCGCCGCCGACCGACGGCGGCACGCTGCGCCGACGGCGTCGCCAACTACGAGTCCTCGACCGGCCGCGAGCCGCGCGTTCCACGAGCTACGAGGTGCGCGACGGTGCTCGAGCAAGGAGGCCGTCTACCTCGTCGACTTCAACCCCGACGGCTGGGCGGTCGGCGACTTCTGGAACCGCCGCCGCCGCGACCTACGCGCGCGGCAACTCGCTGGGCACCGACCTCAACCGGCAGATGCCGACGATCGGGCCGCATCGACCCGAGCCGCAACCCGCTGCAGGAGCCCGAGGCGAACTACGGCATCGAAGCTCATGCACGACGTCGCCGAGCGCGGGCCGCGACGGGCGGATGGCCTACGGCGCCGACATCCACGGCGAGCTCAACTCCCAGGCCTACATGGACATCATGTACCCGGCCGGCGAGTTCGACTCGGTCGACCACCGCCGCCTGATGGCGATCGCCGAGCGCACGAAGTCGGTCATCGACGCCACGCTCTACGACGGCATCATCGACGAGATCGAGAACGCGACCGGCGGCAACGACGCCGAGTACCCGCGCGCCGATCCCGCTCAAGCCCGCGCACTGGGCGACGGTCTGGGACACGCTCGGCTACACCGACACCGGGTTCATCGGCGACTACATGGCCACCGACCTCGGCGTCACCGGCATGGACTACGAGATCTTCCTCAACCACACCGTGCCCGACAAGGTCTGGAACGTCGTCGCTGCAGGAGAACCACATCAACGCCACGCCGCGGGATCATCAAGACGGCGATGGCCTACGCGCTCTACGCAGCGCGAGGAGTTCAACGCGCCAACGTCGTCGTCGACCCGGACGGCCGCGCGGGCTACGTCGTCAACCCCGACACGGTGACCGACACGCGACGAGAACGGCGCCGGGCACGCTGCCCGGGCCGGACGACGACGGCATCGGCGACGACGGCAAGCCGGTCGACGCAGGCGCCGTACGAGGTGTCGCAACCAGCGGTGGTTCATCGACACGGACCGGCTGATGCCGCGAGCCGTTCTGTCGGGCTCGACGTGCGGCCGACGATCGCCTCGGACGCGGGCGCGCTCGACGCAGGTCGACACGCTCGTGCTCGCCGACGTGCCGGTGCCGGCCGACCCATGAGCCGCGGCTACGAGCCGAGCGCCTACTACGCGAACCTGCAGCGCGTGGGTCGAGCGCGGCGGCAACCTCGTGCTCACCGACGAGCGCGGTGCACGCGCTGGCCGAGCTCGGCGTCGTCGGCAAGGACGCGCTGCAGCGACATCCGAGGTGTACATGCCGTTCGCGAACTTCCGGACGTTCGACCACCCGCTGACCAGGGGCCTGCGCCCGAACGCGCGCCAGCTCGTCGAGGCGGCGATCCTCGGCTACGGCATCGGGCGTCGACAGAGTGCCGACAAGCGCCGATGACCGTCGTCGCGACGGAGCGCGTTCGAGGCCGCGGGCGGCGAAGGTGCTCGGGACGACGGGCACCGGACGGCACGGGCGAGGACCCGGAGATCGACCGGCAGCTCGACGACGGCTCGCTGACGTCGGTGGGCGAGGTGGCGCTGGGCGAGGGCAGGGTCCGCATCGTCGGCGGCGCGCTGCCGACGCCCGACGGAGGAGCAACGACCATCGCTTCGGCCTGCGCAACTACGGGCTGACGTACTCGGGGCTGTTCCTGCTGGAGAACGCGATCGCCTACGACGCGGCCGGGCTCGGCGACCCGCCAGCGCCTGCCTGGCCCGCCGTTCGCCGGTCGGCCCGCGCAACATTGGCCGAGTTCGGCTCGGCCTCAGCCGCCGGCGCCTGCTGCTTCACCGCGCCTGGCGCGGTGCGCCCGGTCACCACCAACCGCAAGCGCTACCGCTACGCGAGCAAGGTTCGAAGCGCAGAGTAAGCGGCCGCCGCGGGAAGGCGGAGCTGATCACCACGAACGCGACCGGTCATACGGCAACCGCCGGGTCCGCCCGGGCCGCAAGCGCGCCGGCTGCGCCGCGCCTTCCCGAACCACAGGAGAATCGGCCGCGGCCTCTACCGCCTGGGCAAGCGCGACCGCCGCCTGGTGGGAGATCCGCAAGGGCAAGATTCGGTTCGTGGCGGTCGCCGGCAAGAGAGTGCTGCTGAAGCGCAACAGCAAGTCATTGCGGACCTACGTGCGCCGCGCCGGCTTCTAGCCACGCCCCGCGTCCCGGGGTTACAGTTGGAGGCGGCCCATGAACTCGCCCGCGATAGTCGTGGTCGACCCCGATCCCGTCGCCCGGGGCACCCTAGAGCGCGCCCTTGGGAATCGCTACGCGAGCGACTACACGATCGCCTGCGCCGGATCCGCGGAGGAGGCACTGGCGGCGCTCGAGCGGCTGAATGAGAGAAAGCTCGCCGGCTGCGCTTGTGCTGGTCGCGCATGACCTTGGCGCGACGGCCTGCGGAGACCTGCTCGAGCGTGCGGGGCAGCTCCACCCCCACGCCAAGCGCGCGCTCCTGGTGCCCTGGCCCGCCAGCGGCGACCCGCTCACCGCCCGCGCGATCTACGACGCGATGGCGCTCGGGCGCATGGACTACTACGCACTGAAGCCACCCACCCCCTCGGACGAGGTGTTCCACGCCGCCGTCTCGAGCTTCCTGCTCGAGTGGAGCAAGGGCCGGCACAGCTCCCCTCACACGGTCCACGTGATCGGCGAGACGTGGTCCGGGCGGGCCTACGAGCTCAGGAACACCCTCCAGCGCTGCGCCGCCCCCCACGCCTTTCACCTGTCGGGGTCGGAGGCGGGACGCGAGCTGCTTGCCCTGGTCGATGAGGATGTCCGGCTGCCTCTGATGATCCTGCCCGACGGGCAGGTTCTGGTCGACCCGAGCAATCTCGAGATCGCACAGGCCGTCGGCGGGGCGGTCGACCCCGACCACGCGGAGTTCGACATGATCGTCGTGGGCGCGGGACCCGCCGGACTATCGGCCGCGGTCACCGGCGCCTCCGAGGGCTTGCAAACGCTCGTGGTCGACGCGGGCGGCATCGGAGGCCAGGCGACCTCCAGCTCCCTGATCCGCAACTACCTGGGCTTCCCCCAGGGCGTCACCGGCGGCCAGCTCGCCTACCGTGCCTACGACCAGGCCTGGGTCTTCGGCGCGAGCTTCGCATTCATGCAGCGAGCGCGGGACTGGAGCAGAACGGCGACCGGCTCGTCCTGACCCTTCCGGGCCAACAGGCCGTCAGCACCCGGACCGTGATCCTCGCCACCGGGGCCGAGTGGCGCAGGCTCGGCGTCCCGGCGCTCGACGCCCTGACGGGCGCCGGCGTCTTCTACGGCGGGCCCGCATCCGAGGTCCAGGCAGTGGCCGGAGAGGACGTCTACATAGTCGGGGGCGCAAACTCGGCTGGCCAGGCGGCTCTGCACCTGGCGCCCTACGCGCGCCGCGTCACGCTCGTGGTGCGCGCGCCGTCACTCGCCGCCGGGATGTCGCACTACCTCGTCCAGGAGCTCGAGGCCACCCCCAACGTCCATGTCCGTCTGGAGACCACAGTCGTCGGCGGCGGAGGTGAGGGACACCTCGACCACCTTGTGCTCCGGTCGTCCGAAGGTCACGAGGAGCGCGTGCCCGCCGGCGGACTGTTCGTCCTGATCGGAGCCCGGCCGAACACCGACTGGCTCCCGGCGTCGATCGCCCGCGATCGGGACGGCTTCCTGCTGACCGGTCCTGACCTCACCGAAACGGGCGTATGGCCACTCGAGCGCGCGCCGTTCACGCACGAGACGAGCCTCCCCGGGTTTTCGCCGCCGGCGATGCCCGGCACGGATCGGTGAAACGGGTCGGCTCGGCGGTGGGCGAGGGTGCGGTGACTATCCAGCTGATCCACGCGCTGTTCGCGTCCGAGCACCGCCCACTGATCAGAGCACGAGCCTGCGCTCCATGTACTGGATCGCCAGGCGCCACGACACGAACGCGAAGCCGACCAGGAACGTGACGTGCCAGACGTCCGCCCAGCCCTCGAAGCCGAAGACGGCGTTTCGCACGAGCTCGACGGTGTGGAACAGCGGATTGATGTGGCCGAGCACCTGCGCCCACTTTGGTAGCTCGTCGAGCGGGAAGAACGTGCCGGCCACCAGGAACATCGGCGTGAGCAACCCGCTCTGCCAGTAGGAGAAGCTCTCGATCGCCTTCGACCTGGCCGCGATGAATATGCCGAAGACCGCCCACCCGAAGCCGGACAGGCCCGCGATCGCCGGCACCAGCAGCATTCCCCAGCTGGGGTCCAGGCCGAAGACCACGGCCACGAGCATCGGGACGCACCCGTAGACGCCGGTGCGCATGCCGATCCACAGGGCCTCGGCCGTGACCAGCTCCTCGGTGTCGACCGGCGCGGCCAGGATCGCGTCGTAGGTGTGCTGGAACTCGAACTTGATGAAGGTCGAGTACATGGCGGGGAACGCCCCGAGAACAGCACCGTGGTGGCCACGATCCCGGTGCCCACGAAGTCGATGTAGTCGTAGCCGCCTACCTCGCTCACTAGCGACCCGAAGCCGAAGCCGAAGGCCAGCAGGTAGATCGTCGGATCGATCGTCGACGAGAAGGTCGACGAGCGCCAGTACGACGAGAAGTTCACGATCTCGCGCACCATCACGCCCTGGAGCGCGGCACGCTCAAGGCGGCCCAGGCGGCGCGGTACCGAGGCGGCCTCCACTAGGTGATCTC